>OZ254080.1:0-3937500 GCA_965267485.1 Pseudomonadales bacterium
ACCAATGGAGGCCGCTCATGACCAACGCCAGAGAAGGAGACTTCGATTCCATTCTGGAGGACGATACGCTCGACGACGGCCCCCAGGACCTCGATGCGCTCGGTGAGGCGCTGCTCGACGACAACGATACCGACAGTGATGATGATCAGGAGGGAGATTCCGAGAAGTCCCGCCTCAAACAGCTCATCACCCGCGGCAAGGACCAGGGCTACCTGACCTACGACCAGCTCACCGAAACGCTGCCCGAAGACGTGACGGAGTCGGACGAGTTCGAGAACGTCGTGCAGATGTTCGAGGAGATGGGCATCTCGATCTACGACGAGGCACCCGCCGGCGACGATCTCAACAAGGATGACGATGACAGCAATGTCGATCCGACGGCACTCGCTGCGATCGACACCGTCGTTGGCAAGACCATGGATCCCGTGCGCATGTACATGCGCGAGATGGGCACTGTCCCGCTGCTCACCCGCGAGGGCGAGATTGTTATCGCCAAGCGCATCGAGGAAGGCATTCGCGAAACAATGGCGATGCTGTGCCGTTATCCCGGCGTCGTGGAACAGGTACTGGCCGAGTATGACAAGGTCGTTGAGGATGAAGGTGACCTCGGTGCCGTGCTGAGCGGCTTCCTCGACCCGGAAGACGCAATTCCCGACATGTCAGACATCGCCGAGGCGAAGTCGTCGGGCAACTACGATGCGAGCGAGGTCGAAGAGCCAAACAAGGGCCTTGATGAAGAGCGGGCCCACTTCCGGTTCGGCGAGATCCGAAAGCGTCATGCCAAGGTTCAGAAACTGATCGCAAAGCACGGTCGCAGTGATGCGAAGGTGCAGAAAGGGTTCGACGGCCTGGCGGAAGTCTTCTGTTCGCTGAAGCTCGTGCCCGCGGTCATGGACCCTGCGCTCGAGATGGTTCGTGCCGACATGCAGAACATTCGCGACCAGGAGAAGATGGTGCGCGATCTCTGTGTCGACAAGGCCAAGATGCCGAAGGACGAGTTCCTCTCGCTCTTCGTCGGCCACGAGACCGAGTTCGACTGGCTGGACGACCGGATTGCCGCGGGTAAACCCTACTCCGAGAGCCTGCAGCGTTATCGCATCTCGATTCGTCACGCGATCAAGATCATTCGCAAGGTCTCCGAGCGCACCGGCCTCGAGATTTCGGAAATCAAGGACATCAACCGCCGCCTCTTTGTTGCTGTTGGCAACACGCGCGCGGCCAAGAAGGACATGATCGAGGCCAACCTGCGGCTGGTTATCTCGATCGCGAAGAAGTACACGAACCGCGGACTGCACTTCCTGGACCTCATTCAGGAGGGCAACATCGGCCTCATGAAGGCCGTCGACAAGTTCGAGTATCGACGCGGCTTCAAGTTCTCGACCTACGCGACCTGGTGGATTCGTCAGGCGATCACTCGCTCCATTTCTGATCTGGCACGCACCATCCGCGTACCGGTGCACATGATGGAGACCGTGAACAAGCTCAACCGTCTCACTCGCCAGCTCATTCAGGAACTGGGTCGCTCGCCGACCATCGAGGAGCTCAGCGTCAAGATGGACCTGCCGGAAGACAAGGTGCTGAAAGCACTCGATGTCGCCAAGCAGCCGATCTCGCTTGAGACACCGGTGGGTGACGACGATGATTCGACGATGTGGAACCTCGTCAGCGACACGTCGGTGGAATCACCGATGGATCACGCGACTGACGAAGGTCTGAAGGAGACGACGACCAACGTGCTGACGGCGCTGACCGAGCGCGAGGCAAAGGTCCTCCGCATGCGGTTCGGTATCGACATGAATACCGACCACACGCTCGAGGAAGTCGGCCGGCAGTTCTCGGTAACGCGGGAACGGATTCGCCAGATCGAAGCCAAGGCGCTGCGCAAGCTGCGTCACCCGGCGCGCTCCGAGCAGCTCCGCAGCTTCATCGACGCCTGACCCTGATCACACACTCTTGTCCTGAGGCCCATGCGCAGCATGAGCCGAAGGACCTGTTGGCGGCAGTGCATTCGAACCCGGATCCTTCAGCGTTCGCTAACGCGAATGCGTCGGGACGAGGGTCATAGCAAGTCCTATCGATCCTTGTAATCGGGCGCCCGCTTCTCCAGAAACGCCGCCACTCCTTCCCGCATATCGCCGGTCTGCGACACCAGGATCTGCTGGCGATCCTCCATCGCGATCACCGCTTCCAGGCTTTGCGCGTCAACGCTCGCGTTGAGGCACTCCTTCGTCAATCGGACCCCGATGGGTGAATTGCGCACAATGTCATCGGCCATCTGCTTGCCGGCATCCCGCAGCGCTGACGGCTCGACCACGGAGGAGAACAGCCCGAGTGCAAGCGCACGCTCCGCGCCAATAAAGTTACCCGTCAGCATCAGTTCGGACGCTACCGACGAGCCCACCAGCCGCGGCAGAAAATAGCTGACGCCGACGTCACAGGCCGTGAGCCCAATGCGGATGAACGCCGCATTCATGCGCGCGTCCGGCGTGCCGATGCGAATATCGGACGCCAGCGCCAGCGCAAACCCACCACCGCTGGCAGCACCGTTGACCAGGCAGATGATCGGCTGGGGCGCGCGGCGCATTTTCATCACGATCTCGCTGACCCGCCGCTGCACCCGGAGCCCTGTGACCGGCCCGCCGCCCTCATCGCTGCGGTCCTCCTTGAGGTCGAGCCCGGCACAAAACGCCCGTCCCGCACCGGTCATCACCACCACCCGGGTTTCAATCTCGGTGTAGAGCCTGTCGAAGTAATGCTGCAGTTCCAGCATCATTGTCCGGCTCATCGCGTTGAGCGCATCAGGGCGATTCAGCGTCAGATACTCGACCGGACCATCGCGCTCGATGAGCAGCGTTTCGTAGGTGCCGTCGGCATTCGACGTGGGTTTGTACAAAGACATCGTGGACCTCGGATTGGCTGACAATTTCGCTTAAGGTAGCAGCATCTGGTCACGTTCTGGAGATCGCAGGTGGAGCAGCTGAAGGCGTTGTTTGAAGGACGGCCGATCTGGATGAACGCGATCATGGTCTTCTGTGCCTACATGACGTTCATCTATATGCCGTTCGACCTCTTCTGGAAGCCGGTGGCCGAAGATGAGGAAGTCTGGTTCGGTTTCGTGTTGCACGGCTGGTGGGCCAAGCTCACCGCGCCCTTGCACTGGGCGATCTACGCAGCGGGCTATTACGGGTTCCTGCGAATGAAGTCGTGGATGTGGCCGTGGGCCGGCGTTTATGCGGCGCAGGTCGCCATCGGCATGCTGGTGTGGTCGATCAACGACCCGCGAGGCAGCGGCCCGGTTTCGGGGCTTGTAACATTCGCCGTCTTCGGGACTCTGACTGGTGCACTGCTGATGTCCCATGCACGATTCGGTTGGGAAATCAGGTTCAAGGGAAGAGGGCCGGACACGGAGAATGCCGGAGACAACTATTAAAAGCAGGCGACCAATCCAAGCTCACCACCAGAAGCACTTGCGCCCGAGTCGCCCCATGCAGGTTGGTAGCTGCTTAATAGTTGCACTAAGTTACACCACATTTGGCGACGGCGTCGAATTTTTTTGAAAATTGCACCATATTGCACCGTTCAGGTGCCGGAGAAGCAGTCATTCCGTACGTAGAAGACGCGGCGGTCATTGCCGCCCGCATACCAACATCAAGGGCGCGCCCATCGCGGCTGAGAACCGTCGTCGGCGCTTTTCTGGTGGCCAGCTGGATTCTCGTCATGGTGCTGGTGCGGCTTGTCGCTGCCCTCTTCGGGGCGCAGCAGTCCCCCGGCCTGTATCTCGCGTTCCACGGCGGCGTGGCGCGACTGTTCAATATCCGGATCAGGACGACCGGCACGCTCCATACGGCCCCGCCTACCCTTTACGTCGCCAATCACGCGTCGTATCTCGATGTCTTTGTGCTCGGCGCGTGGTTACCCGGCTCCTTCATTGCGAAGTCGGAGGTATCCGGCTGGCCGGTCTTCGGCAAGCTGGCAAAGCTGCAGAACACGCTGTTCTTCGAGCGCAACGTACGTCGTGCGGCCGACCAGATCGCGATCATGCGCGAGCATCTGGCGAACGGAAAGAACCTGATCTTCTTCCCCGAGGGTACGAGCACGCCCGGCACCCATGTTGAACCGTTTCGCAGCAGCCTGTTCCAGGCGGCCGAAGGTGATGACACCGTGATTCAGCCGGTGTCGGTTGCCTACACCGCGTACGACGGGCAGCCGATGACCCAGGCAGAGCGAGACTACTATGCGTGGTATCTGCCAATGACCTTCCTGCCTCACTTCCTCAATGCCCTCGGTCTGCGACGCGCCGAGGTTGAACTCGTCTTCCACGAACCGGTGAGAGTAGCGGACTTCGAATCGCGCAAGGCCTGTGCAGCCTACTGTGAGCAGGTGGTGAGAGATGGTCTGCAGAAAGCGCTCGCGCGCGCATGAATCGCGCACTCGTCAGGAGTGTCGCGGCAGGCGTTCTCGGCTTTCTGGCTTACGGCAGCTGGGCGTTCTGGGTGAACATGGATCACGGCACCGACATCGGGGCGCGCGCGGGCCTGGTGCAGGGCAGCTGGAGCTTCGTGCTGACGTTGACGATGACGCTCGTGATGGAATGGCTGCTGCGCGTCACCGCGCCGACCGGTGCGCCCGGGATGATCACGCTGATCATCACGGTCGCCTGTCTGTTCGGTGGCTCGTGGAGCGTCAACTGGCTGGCCGGGACGCCGGACATATTGCTGACGATTCTGCCCGGCTTTCTGATCGGCAGTGGCTACTCGGCCGCCTACATCTGGGCACACCGCCGGTTGAGTCAAAGACGGCAGGCGGAAACTTGTGACTCCTCGTACGGTCACTGAATCATCAATGAGAAAAACGATAACCAAGGAGAGATGTGGCGATGGGTGAGCCGACGCAACCAGCCGATGCCGGAATGAATCTGGGCACCGTCCCTGTTGTGCCGATGCGTGCCGGCAAATACGAGGTCAGGCTGGCCCGAACCCCCGAGGAAATCGAGGCTGCACAAAAGCTCCGCTACCGCGTCATGTACGAGGAGCGTGGCGGGCGCCCGGCTCTCGAGAAAGTCCGGCTTGGTGCTGACGTCGATGAGTGGGACGATATCGCCTGGCATGTCATCGTCACCGACACAACGGCGTCATCGCTCTCGGTGCTTGGCACCCTGCGTCTTGTCAGCAACCTGCGCCTCAAGCCCGGGCAGAAATTCTACACGGAAGAAGCTTTCGACCTGTCGGCACTCCGGGAGCACTTCGCGAGCATCCTCGAGCTGGGTCGCTTCTGTATCGACGCCAGCGGACGTCAGGGCGTCATCCTGATGCTGATCTGGAAGTGGACGATGCAGTTCATCGTCGATAACCACATCGATGTAATGACCGGCTGTGCGTCGTTCCCCGGCATGGACGTCGAGCGGCATCGCGACGTGCTCGGGTTTCTCTATCGCAACAATCTCGCACCGGAGGCGCTACGCCCGCGCCCTGTACTCGACAACTTTGTGAATCTGTCAGAGGTGGCGGATTCCAACGCAGGCTTCGACGAAGCCACCAAGGATATACCGACGCTGCTGCGGGGCTATCTTAAACTCGGTGCGCGAGTCAGTGATGCTGCGATCCTCGACCCGGTATTCAACACCACCTTCATCGCGATCTATGTTGTGGCGAGCGAGATGCTGCTCGAGACCACGGTGCTGAACACGAGCCGTCGCGCCTAGCTGCCGAGTGCCCGGCTGTGCGCCTCGTTGAGCTGGCGCTGGCTGGCGGCCACGCGTCGGCCGATATCGCGCCAGCCGTACAGCGTCATCGGGCGATCGCGATTCTCACTGGCAGTATCCACCAGCAGCCGGCCGTGTTCGAGGAAGATGCGGTACGCCTTCGCCAGGCTGTTGGCGGGGTCGAACATGTGTGTTGGCAGTGACGCGACACCGTTGACCTCGATGACCACGAATTCTCCGGCGAGGAGAGCTTCTTCACTCGGCGCCTTCACGTCGAGCCGGCCAAAGTTGAAACCGGGCTGGCTGTCGCAGATCCCGATGATGGCGCGCTCGAGTTCAGTCGTCAGCACATGCGTATCGTCTGTGAACTTGCAGCCCATGGTGTGCGAGCCCACGAACGAGAGCTGAACCGACTCCCCGGCAGCAGGCACGCGGGTGGTATCGATCTCCTGCAGGAACAGCTGCCAGTGCGCGGTGTAGCGTTCGTGATCGCGGGCCAGTGCTTCGATCGAACGCTTACCGTCACCTACGACCGTTGGAAAGTGCTTTCGGTTCAGGCCCGTCACGCGCGCCTCACCGCCGGTTCGCACGAAGAACACACCGTACTCGACGTTGTGCGGGCAGAACGTCTGCAGCATGTAGGGGCCGTGCACCCGCTCGAGTTGTGCCAGTAGCGAGGCTTCATCCGCGGCCCGCGTGACGCCTTTGCCGACACTGCCCTGATCCGGCTTCAGCACCAGCGGGTACCCGTGTTCGGCGGCAAACGCGAGTGCGGCGCGGCGACGGTCTTGCGGCTCATCGGGTAGCCAGGCGGTGGCCGGAAAGTGGGTCTGATCGAACGCCATTTGCGTCTCGAACTTCGAGCCGATGCCGATCTCGCCGTGATCCAGTGCCCAGTTCGCCTTGGCGAGGTACTTCGGCGGCAGGCCGCGCACGAGACAGCGCCATGCGAGGTAGACGTAGTATGGCACCTCGAAAAGACGCGGATGCCAGAATTCGAAATGCCGTATCACTCGCCGTCTTTCCCGCGCAGTCGGCCGAGCATGTCGATGATGCTTTCCGCGATAATCGCCGGCTGTTGCCAGAGGATGAAGTGGCTACCGCCATCTTCGCTGATGATGTTGGGATCGACGTGGGCCAGCTTTTCGCGGATGTAGTCGAGATGTCGGACACTGACGAGGCGATCCTCGGTGCCGTGGATCACGGTCACCGGCGCTTCGATGGCAGAAAGCTTTCCGGCGAGCGCATCGAGTGAGCGGCCGAGCGGCATGATCTCGCGGTTCGCGGCCTTGAGGTCTTTGGGCACAAACCACATGAACATTGAGGCGAGCCGGTTGTACCAGCGTGGCCCGCCGAGGGCCGGGTCGAGTGAGGCCGCGACGGCAATCACACCATCCACCCGATCTGGATAGTCGGCGGCGATCTGGTAGGCGATCGAGCCGCCCAGCGAGTGACCGACGAGGATCACCGGCGTGCCCGGGTCACGATTCAGCGTGGCCGGCTCCAACAGGGGAGCGATGGCGCGGGCCTGGCCCTCGAGTGAGGTCACGAGCTTTGCATCCGACGCGCCGAAGCCGGGACGATCGATCGCGATCATGTGTGCGTGCGCCCGCAACGTCTGGTCGGCCAGGTAGGCATCAAACGCCCGTGATGAGCCGGGCGTGCCATGGATGAAGATCACCAGGGGTTTCTCGCTGCCGCCATCGGGCCGGCCCGATTCCAGAAAGTGCAGCGTCTTGCCGTCTACCCCGTAGGAGCCAGCGTTGATGCGGGCACCGTCAGGGGCCTCAGCGTTTGCGGGCAAAGGCATGCCGCTGATTCCAAGGCAGCAGAAAAGAACTGCGCTGAGACGACCGAATATCGGACGTAACAATTCCCGGCCTCGTTCGGTCTGTATAATGGTTAGAACGGATAGAGCAGCCAGTTTCATGAGTCATACCGCACGCGTCAGCGACCTCCATAACAGACCGGAAGCCGCGGCGAATTATGCCACGCTGAGACAACTCGTGGACGTTGTCGAGCGCATCGACGACGAGACGTTCGTTCGCGCCGATACCGCGTTCACCGACAGTTCGATCGGCAAGCATGTGCGTCACATCCTCGATTTTTATCGCTGCTTCTTTCTTGGGCTCGAAGGCGCCCACGTCGACTACGACAATCGTACTCGCGATACCGCTATCGAGACTCGGCGAGCAAGCGCGATAGAAGCGGCCTCCCTGGCTGGTGAGAATCTGCTCGCGCTCGACCCGGCGCTCGACCGTGAGCTCATGGTCTCATCAATGACCGACGTTGGCGTACCGGCCACACCGTGTCGCAGCAGCATCGCCCGCGAGCTCGTCTTCCTGCAGAGCCACGCCATTCATCATCTCGCCATGGCCGTGCTGATGATGAACCGGTTCGGATTCCCGACCGAGCCGGAGTGGGGGCTCGCCCCCTCCACACAGGATTACCTCGCCCGCGATTAGTGCCGGCACATCAGGGCGCGCAGGCGCGCCTCATCCTTCGTGCAAGGTCATCGCGATTGTCACGGTCAATCTGCCGATAGCGCCGAAGCTGATACAACTCCTGAAGTGATGCCTTGAGTTCCCGGCAGCGCGCGTCGCGCCGGGCATGGGACTTCAACGTGTCGTCGATGGCAGCCTGTCGAACGTCGACCGCGGACGCTGCACGTCTCGCGCGTTCGGCGTGGATCTCGTCGATCACGGCCTGGCTTTCCTCGTCGAGCCCGAGGCCTGCGCTGTTGCTGTACCGAAGGTCGATCGACGCCGGCACGGCATCGCCCTGGCAACTGGTCGCCTGATAGGAGGGCTGCCCGTCCGGGTCCACACACTTGAAGACATCGGCGCTTGCGCCGGATGCCAGAATCAGAAGAAGGGTCGCGAATCCACATCGCATGGTGTTGCTCTCATCTGTTCAGATGACCCTTACCATGCCGCTGCCATCAGAATCATGGCACCCGACGTCTGCGCCGGTCGCTGTAGGACATTGGCTGTGCCGCGCCAAAAAAAAAGGGCGACCCGAGGGCCGCCCTTTGAGACTCCGTTGAACCGTTCGGATCAGAACTGGTTCATCGTGTTGTCTTTACCACCTGCCAGCAGCGCGTTGTCGCCAGCGAAGTATTCCTTGTGGTTGTCGCCGATCGTCGTACCGGCCATTTCCTGGTGCTTGACGACGTTCATGTTGCGACGGATCTCCTGACGCTGGACGCCAAGGACGTAGGCCAGCATGCCTTCGTCGCCGAAGTAACCTTCGGCCAGCGTATCCACGCCGAGTGCCGTCTCGTGGTACGTCGGCAGCGTGATCAGGTGATGGAAGATGCCGGCCTCACGCGACGCGTCGCGCTGGAACGACTGGATCTTCTGGTCGGCTTCCTGGGCGAGTTCCGATGAATCGAACTCTGCGTTCATCAGGCCCATCGGGTCCTTGGCCGGGTCCGGGTAGCCAGAGACGTCCTTGCCCGCTTCCTTCATCTCCTGGTAGACCTGCTCGCGGAACTTGAGCGTCCAGTTGAACGACGGCGAGTTGTTGTAGACGAGCTTGGCGTCTGGGATCTCCTCACGAACGCGGTTCACCATCTCGGCGATCTGTGCGACGTTGGGGCGCTCGGTTTCGATCCACAGCAGGTCTGCGCCGTGACGCAGGCTCGTGATGCAGTCGAGAACAACGCGGTCAACACCCGTGCCTTCGCGGAACGAGTACAGGCCGTTGTCCAGGCGAACCGGCTTCACCAGCTTGCCCTTCTTGTGGAAGACGATGTCGTGCTCTTTGAGCTCGTCGACGTTGTGTACTTCTTCGACCTCGAGGAAGCTGTTGTACTGGCTCGCGAGGTCACCTTCCTCTTTCGAGACCGGGACCATCTGCGTGAGGCCGGCACCGAGAGAGTCGGTACGGGCGACGATGATGCCGTTGTCCACACCGAGTTCGAGGAACGCGTAGCGGATGGCGTTGATTTTCGCGAGGAAGACTTCGTGCGGTACGGTGACCTTGCCGGCCTGGTGGCCGCATTGCTTCACTTCTGAAACCTGGTTTTCGATCTGGATCGCGCAGGCACCAGCCTCGATCATCTTCTTCGCCAGCAGGTAGGTGGCTTCTTCGTTGCCGAAACCGGCGTCGATGTCAGCGATGATCGGCACGACGTGCGTTTCGAAGTTGTCGATCTTCTCGATGATCGCGGATTCGTCCTTGCCCGCTTCACGCGCATCGTCGAGTTCCGTGAAGTAGCGCTCGAGCTCAACGGCATCGGCCTGCTTCAGGAAGGTGTAGATCTCCTCGATGAGGGCAGAGACCGACGTTTTTTCATGCATGCTCTGGTCAGGCAGCGGGCCGAACTGCGAGCGCAGGGCCGCGACCATCCATCCAGACAGGTAGATGTAGTTCTTGTCGAGCGTGCCGCGATGGCGCTTGATGGCGATCGTCTTCTGCTGCGCGACGAAGCCGTGCCAGCAGCCCAGCGACTGCGTGTACTTCGCGGTATCGGCGTCGTAGTCCGCCATGTCCTTGCGCATGATATCGGCGGTGTACTTGGCGATATCCAGACCCGTGGTGAAGCGGTTCTGCAGCTTCATGCGGGCGGCGTACTCGGGGTTGATACCCTTCCAGGTTTCCTTGTGCTGTTCCTGTAGGGCCTTGAAGGCTTCGATTTCCTTGAGGTAAGGCGAAATCACCGTTTGCGGGTTTGCGGCCATGTTTGTCCTCTCCTAGGTTCCTGTCTGTGGCGCGGCAATCTACCAACGCGCCTTGTCGAAGTTAATGGAATGTTTGGATAGTAATGTATTCCACTTATTCAACGATCGCTTGTCGGTCTGACGCCCCGCCGAACGTCGTGTGCAAGAATGCGGGCAGACAGTGATACAGGGGGAGACGACAATGATCAAGCAGGTGTTTCTTGTGATGTGCGGGGTGCTTTTGTGCGCACCCGCCGCGGCCGAAGTGGTGGCCTCGGCGGACGCGGGCTTCGAGATTCGCATCGAGGCAGAAGTCGATGCGCCGCCCGAAGACGTCTGGGCGCAGTTCCTGGCGGTCGGCGAATGGTGGGATGGCGAGCACAGCTGGTTCGGCAAGGCCGAAAACTTCTCGATCGAGCCGCGTGCCGGCGGATGCTTCTGCGAGACCGATGGCGACAAGAGTGTGCTTCACATGCTTGTGTCCTATGTAAATCCGGCGACCCACGAAATGCGGATGATCGGCGGACTCGGCCCGCTGCAGGGACTCGCGCTGCACGGCGCGATGGGTTGGAACTTCGAGCCCACGGACGACGGCGGCACGCGCATCGTGCATACCTACCGTGTGATGGGTTACATGAAAGACGGGCTCGGCACGCTGGCACCGGTCGTCAATCGCGTCCAGGCCATCCAGGTCGCGCGCCTGTCGTCCCGCGTGGGCGGCGCGCAGTAAGCGCCTGACCCTCAGGACGAGCGAGAGACGGGGGACTCGAAGTCGGCGGGCTTGACGACCAGCACGTCGCACTCGAGGAAGTCGAGTACCTTTTCGGTCGTGTTGCCGATGAACACGTCGGCCAGCAGCGAGCGTGATACGGCGCCCATCACCACGACGTCAGCGCCGATCTTCTTCTGCGCCTCAGAAATCGCGAACTCCGGCGCCTCATCACTGAAAATCTGCTGTGACTTGTCGATGCTGAAATCCGCCATCAGCGTATCGAACGCCGCCTGATGATCCTGCTGCTCCTTCTCCAGCACGTCCTGCGGGATCGACAGCTGCGGGAACGAGTGAACCGCCCACGCGTTGCCGCCGGTCAGCTTCTGCAGGTCCTCTGCGATTTCGAGGATACGATGGTCCAGCCCGCTCGGCTTGTGCCGCGCGTGCTTCGGGTCGACCGCCGCGAGGAAGACCGGCTCAGCCTGCCACGCAGTCTCTTTCACCAGCAGCAGCGGCATCGGGCAGCAGCGCACGAGCTGCCAGTCGTTGTGCGTCAGCAGCAGCCGTGAAATCGCCGAGTGCTGCCGCACATGCGCGATCACGAGATCGGCGCTGGTGTCGTACGCCTCCTTCACTACCGCCTCGTACGCGGGATGGCCCCACACGGCACGAACGTCGACGTTCAGGCCCTTGTCACGGAGCACGGTCGCCTGCTTCTCGAGAATGGCCCGGCGCTCGGCGAGCAACTCCTCGCGCAGCTTGGGCAGCTCGATGGCATCAAAATAGTAGCCCTCAACGAGATACTGCGTGTACTCGCAGGAAAGCAGGGTAATGTTGAAGTCCTCGAGCTTCGCCAGCGCCAGTACCTTCTCGAGCGCTGGCTGCTCTTCCTGGTCGGGATCGAGGACGACCAGTACATTCTTGAGTGCGAGCATGCCGTCAGCCTCCCTGTTGCTCAGCGCAATCGATACAGAACGCGGCGTAGGGTATCGCGGCAAGCCGATCGGGGTTGATGTCCTTGCCGCACTCGGTGCAGCTGCCGTAGACGCCTTCTGCGATGCGCTCGAGCGCTGCATCGATCAGGAGGATTTCCTCGCGGCCCTCGGCATCGAGCTGCATCACCACGTCGTCGTTGCTGCGGTCAATCTGCTGTTCGGCAAAATCTGCCGACACCTCCTCGCGCTCGTGAATGTGGTGGTGCGTTCGCTCGACCCGCTCGAGTAGCTCGGCGCGTTGCTTGATCAGTACGTCTTTTGCGGTTGCTGCATCCATCGTCGGACTCCTTGGCCGTCCCACTACTTCAGATATTCTGAATGTACAGGCTGGAACGGATTGCCTGATTGATCCCCGTCAATTGTAAGGGGACTGGAAAATCGTACAAATGGGGCCATACAGGTGGCTGAAAGTTCCATTTGAGAGGAGGCGGTTATGTCAAGATTTGATGATTTCACTGGAGCCGTTCGGGAGTCGTTCGACTCGCTCACCGAGGGCTGGAGCGATCTCTGGCACAAGGCACGCAGCGCGGTGACCCATTTCACGCCGTTCAGCGATGATGAAGGCACGCAGCATCCGGCCGGGGCGCAGTGGTCACGCTGGGGCGTGATGTCGGCCGAGCTGAGCGAATCCGACGACAAGCTCGAGGTCAGCTTGGAGGCGCCCGGCATGGCAGCCAACGACTTCGACATCAGCGTCGACGGTCGATACCTGTCGATCCGCGGCCGCAAGCATGTGTCGAGCGAGCGTCAGGAAGGGCGTTTTCACATCGCCGAGAGGGCCTATGGTGCGTTCGAGCGCGTGATTCCGCTGCCTTGCGAGGTCGACGTCGGCAAGGCGAGCTACAAGCACGGCGTGCTCACGATCTCGCTGCCGAAGCTCGAGTCCACCCGGGCGAAGAAGATCACCGTCGAATAGCCGTTGATCGAAATCATTGAAAGTCCGCGTGGCGGCCCCTAGGCTGATCGTTCAGCGAACAGGAGTCACAACCATGCGGGTCTTTCTCATCGCGGCAGCCGCCGCCATCGGCCTGACGGCGGGCGCGAGCAGCATCAACGAGTTGATGCGCGACATCGGCGACACGATGCTGCGGATGCTGCCTGCCCTGCACGAGGAAGCGCCCGACCGGACGCTCCTGCTCGAGAATCTGGTGCGCCTGGATTACCTCTTCGATGAGGCCGAGGCGCACCTGACCTCGCGCCCGGTGGCCTCGCAGGTCACCTATGACCTGATCCAGCGTCGGCTCGATGAGGCCCTCGAGGTTGGCCAGCGGCGCAACATCGACCTGCTGCGGCGATCGATTGCCGAGACCTTCGAACTGTGTGGTTCCTGCCACTCCCAGGATGGCGTCTCGCGCCCGGCCTTCGGCGTCAGCAGGATTCGCGAGCTCGATGAGTACCTCGCCGCAGATTTCAGCTATCTCACCCGCGACTACGGCTCGGCGCTGACGTCCATCGACAACTACTTCGAAAGCGAAGAGCGTACGCTCAGCCGCGACCAGGTGATGCTTGAGCGCATCCTCTCGATCGGCGGCGAAATCTATGCTGACCCGTCGTTCACGGCAAACGCCCTGCGCAACGTGCTGCCCGCGGTCAGCGGGCGCACCAAAGAACGCGTCGAGGCCTGGATCCACGTCATGGAACGGCTGGATGACGAAGACAGCGCGCTGCAGTCGCCGCTCATGCGAAAGAGCACGATCGCGCTCGACGAGTTTCTGGGTAGCGAGTACTTCGCCATCTCGTCAACGCTGAGCGTCGACGAGCAGGAAGCCTACTGGGTCGTGATCCGTGGCGCGCTCTCGCGCCTGCTGGCGCAGGACCCGTCATCGAAAGAAGTGCCACGCCTGCTCTACTGGCTGGCCGTGAGCGACCGGGCGCTGCAGTACCGCTACTACAATGCGCTGTCGACCGCATACCTCGAGCGCTGCATCGAGAGCTACCCGTCGCATCCCTATGCGAAGAGTTGTCTCGAGGAGTACGAATTCCTCGTGCTCATCAACTTCTCTGGCTCCGGCGGCACCCGCGTGCCGCTCGAAGTGCAGGATCGCATCAACGAGCTGCGTGCCGCGATCGCCGGCGGCTAGCTTCCGCGCGGTTTGAGCGCAATGGGGATCGAACCCTCGCGGTGACCCACGAGGGCGCCGATGAAGGTGTCGCCCCAGGTGTACTTCTGCTGCATCAGGGCGTTGATGTCATCGCTCAGCGCCGGCGTCGGCACTGCGAGATAAGCCATCCGCTGGCCGCCCCGGGTCAGTTCGATCTCGGGGTTGGCAGTCAGCCTCGAATACCAGCCCGAACCATCGGCGCCGACACGCAGGTACGCCGTTCCCTCATGATCGACGATCCAGAGCCGTGTCGTGACGGGTTCCCCGGCGCTGTCGACCGTGTGCAATTCAACTACTTCGACGCGCTCCGCCGCGGCGCGCTCCAGGGCGAGCAGGCCGATCACCAGCACCAGCAGTACGCCAAAGCCCCATCCCACGTATTTGAGCACCTTCATGATCCGCCTCCGAACAGTTCAATATTAAACAGTACAAAACTATACTATTTAATATTAAACTAAATGGCAACACCCAAGACTGGAATCCGGATGTCACGCCAGGAAAATCTCGCGACCGCCTTCACGTTCTTCAACGAAATCAACATCATCAGCCAGCTCTCGTCGAACAGCTTTCAGCGCGTGCTGCCCCACGGGCTCACCCAATCGCAGTTCACGGTGCTGAACTGGTTCGTGCGGGTCGACAGCGAGGCGACGCCGTCGCGACTTGCCACCGCGCTGATGCTGACGCGGGGTGCCATCACCAACACGCTGGCAAAGCTCGAAGAGAAGGGCTTCATCCTGATTGAGCCGGATGAAACCAGCGGTCGCCAGAAGCGGGTCACGATGACGGACGCAGGCAAAGCAGCCCGCGATGACGCCATTGCCGCCTCGTCGGCGATGCTCGACGCCTTCAACATGGCTTTTGACGTCGAGGCGACGAAGGCGCTCATTCCGGAACTGCAGAAGGTGCGCAAATACCTCGATGAACTTCGCTACTCCTGACCGCGCGATTGCCGTAGCATGACCGCTCCGGAAATCAGGAGGGATCAATGAAGGACTTTGGAGGCAAACTGGCCGTCATCACCGGCGGCGGAACCGGCATGGGGCGCGAACTCGCGCGGCAACTGATCGCAGAAGGCTGCGATGTCGCGTTCTGCGATGTCATCGACGCGAACATGACCGAGACGCTGTCGATCTGCGAGAGCGAGGCGCCACAGGGCGTTCGGATCACGGCGCACAAGTGCGATGTCTCCAACGAGTCCGAGGTGCTGCGCTTTCGCGATGAAGTGCTGCGCGACCACGATCGCGACAATATCAACCTGTTGTTCAACAACGCCGGTGTCGGCGGCGGCGCCAGCATTGTCGATGAGTCGGGCCGCGATACCTGGGAGCGCACCTTCAACATCTGCTGGTACGGGGTGTACTACTGCACGCGCGCCTTCATGCCGTTGTTGGTAAAGTCCGACGAAGGCCATCTCGTCAATACGAGTTCGGTCAACGGCTTCTGGGCAACGCTCGGCCCGATGTCGGCGCACTCCGCCTACGCGGCGGCCAAGTTTGCGGTCAAGGGATTCTCCGAGGCACTGATCAATGACCTGAAGAACAACGCGCCGCACGTCAATGTCTCTGTGGTGATGCCGGGGCATATCGGTACCAGCATCGCGATCAATTCGGGTGAGATCCTCGGGCAGAAGAAGCCGGAGGAGATGACGGCTGACGATCTCGCGCTGGCGCGAGAGCGTATGGCGACGATGTTCCCCGAGGCAAAGGGGCTCAATGACGAGCAGGTACGCGGCCTGATCAAGCAGCGCGGCGAGGACTTCCGCGACAAGGCGCCGACCACGGCAGCCGAAGCGGCCACCGTGATCCTGGATGGGGTCAGGGAGAATCGCTGGCGCATCCTGATCGGCAACGATGCGCATATTCTCGACCGCATGGTGCGCGAGAACCCGGAAGAGGCCTACACCACCGACTTCATGCAGAAGCTTCGCGAGAACGGCTGGGGGCTGGGTTAACCGCCCCCGTCACGACGGGATCGCCCGCTTGCGCGGGTCGAAATCGAACTGCTTCGCCAGCGCCTCGAACGCGGCCCGGGCCTCGTCGTCCTTCACCTCCGGGTTCACGATCGTGAGCTTCACGATCTGGTCGCCCTCACCAAGGCCGCGCCCCTTGAGACGCAGCTTCTTGCCACTCTGACTGTTCGGCGGCACCTTCAGGTTGACCTTGCCGCCGAGCGTCGAGACCGCCACGGTGGCGCCAAGGGCGGCTTCCCAGGGAGAGACGGGAAGCGTGAGGAGAACGTCCTGCCCTTCGACGCCGTAAACCGGGTGTTTCTCGATCTCGATCTTCAGGTAAAGGTCGCCGCCGTCGCCGGACTGGCCGCGCAGACGGAGTTCCTTGCCATCGACGATGCCCTTCGGAATCTTCACGTTGATGGTGCGCGTGCCGCCCGGGCCTGACAGCCGCAGCTGCCGCGAACCGCCTGCCCACGCTTCCTCGAGACTGATCTTGAGGGTGTGGTGCGCGTCCTGCCGGCCTGGCTGCGCCGAGGTGAACGAGCGCCCGCCGAACGGCGATTCCTCGAAGCCCTGGAACGGGCCGCCGCGTGCCGAACCACCGCCGAAGCTGCCGCGGAACGCACCGCCGGCGGGGCCCCGGCCCTCGCCGAAAATCGAGCGCAGCAGATCCTCGAACTGGTCTTCGGCCGAGAAGTTGCCGTCGAAGTTGAAGAACTGGCCGCTGCCACCCCGGAACTTGTTCGGGTTGTTCACGTACTCGCGCAGCTCGTCGTATTCGGCGCGCTTCTCCTTGTTGCGCAGCACTTCATACGCCTCGCTCACTTCCTGAAAGCGTGCCTGCGCATCCGGCTCGTCGCTGACGTCCGGGTGATACTTGCGTGCCAGCTTCTTGTAGACGCGTTTGATCTCGTCGGCCGAAGCAGACGGGTCGACACCAAGCACTTTGTAGTAATCCTTGAAATCCACGGTCTTCTTAGCCTCCTGGAATACTGCCTATATCAGGGGCTTCTCGCCGGTTTCAAGGCGTTCAGTCAGCGTTCAGGCGCGCCCGGCGACAATCGCCGCCACGATCAACAGAAGTCATTGGGGGAGGGCCCGTATCATGGGCAAAACGTGGATATTGCCGGTCGCGGTGGTCCTGCTGGCGGGTTGCGCACAAGACCCGATTGTCGACCTGAAGGGCGTCGACCGCGGCAAGTATGAGCAGGATCTGGCGGAATGCCGGGCCTATGCCGAGCAGGTGAATACCGGCGAGGAGGCTGCCAAGGGGGCCGCTGTGGGCGCGGTGATTGGCGGCGTGCTCGGCGCGGTACTTGGTAACAGCGATGATGCCGAACGCATCGGCGGCGCCGGTGCCGTCAGCGGGGGCGCATCCGGGGCCGGCAAGGCCGAGGAGCGCAAGCAGCGTGTTGTCTACAACTGCCTGCGCCAGCGCGGTTACAAGGTACTGGGCTAGCCCGGCACCCGCTCGAAGGCGGGCATGCCTTCGGGAATGTGGTGGAACGCCTGCTTGTCGACCGTGTAGATCGCCATCTGCGGCGTGAACACCGAGGGGTCGTCCATGGTGCCGACCTTGAGGATGATCGCGCCCGGCATCCCCGGGGCCTCGGAGCCGATGGCCGTACCGCAGGTGCCGCAGAAGTGGCGCGTCACGGGGTTATCGAGGTCTGAACGCGAGAAGGTTTTGGCCTCGCCCTTCGTGAAGCTGAAGCCATCTTTCGCGAACGCCATGATCACGTTCGGGTTGCCGCCGGTAATGTACTGGCACTCGCGGCAGTGGCACTGCCCCGAGAACATCGGGTCGCCCTCGACCTTGTATCGCACTTCGCCGCAGTAGCAGCCGCCTTCAATTGTCATCGCATCTCTCTCCGTGATGGTGGGTCTTGTTGTTTGTCAGGGCAGGGCGTCAAAGCCTACCGTGTAGATGTCGCCCATGCCATTGCCCGGTGACGTCAGCGCGTCGTTCAGGGCATCGAGGTCAGCAAACGGCGCCTGGTCGGCGTAGCGCCGGCTGGTGAAGTACAGCGTACCGTCGTGCACGAACGGACAGTAGTCGAGCAGCGTTGAATTGATCGGCTCGGGCAGGATCTTCGCCTCGCCGAAGGCGCCGTCGGTCTGCCGGCTGATGTACAGATCACCGCGGCCTATCTCGCCCTCCCGGCCGCCCTGTGCCGTGAAGATCACGTAGGACTCATCCGGGGCAACGAACGCGTTGAATTCGAAGCGCGCGCTGTTCACGCCGGGGCCCAGGCTTTCCACGCGCACAAACTCGCCGTCTTGCCAGATCGCTCGCAGGATATCCTCGCTGCCTTCACCGACCTCACGCTCGGCGGTGAAGTAAACGTTGCCGTTCGCAGCAATCGACGGGTAGAACTCGTTGCCCTCGCTGTTGATCGGCGCGCCGGGATTCACCGGTGCCGACCAGCCCTCGCTCGTGCGGTCGACGTACCACAGATCCCAGTCGTCACCGTCGCGCCCCGGCTTTGGCCGGTTCGAGGCAAACCACAGCCGATCGCCATCGGGCGTGAACATCGGCTCGATATCCGACCAGGTGCCCGAGAAGCTCGCGAGCCGCGGCTCACTCCAGCCATCGCCGTCGCGCTCGGCCACGATGATCGCCGCGAACTGGTTGGCCGGTGACATCACCGTCGACATCAGGGTGTTGCCGTCGGGCGATACGGTGAGGTCGCGATTGTTCAGCCCGGAGCTGATCCAGTACTGCGACACGGTAATCTCGTCGGCAACGGCCGGAACGGTGATGAGGGCGGCAATGACGAGCCAGATTCTGCTCACAGGTTCTCCAGTTCTTCGAGGCGATTTTTGATCTTGCTGGAATCGGGCGCGAACTCGAGCGCCGCCTGCAGCGAGGCGCGCGCCTCGTCCTTGCGGCCCAGTTTGAGCAGCGCCAGTGCCTTGTTGTAGCGGCACACCTGGCCCGGCGTTGCGCCAAGCGCAATCGCGCGGTCGAAGTCGGCAATGGCCGCCTCGAAATCGCGCATGTGATAGTGCGTGTTACCCCGGTTCACATACGCCTGCCCGAGTGCCGGCATGATCTCGATGGCGCGGTTGTGATCCTCCAGCGCGGCCTGCAGCTTGCCGTTGTTCGACAGGATGATGCCGCGGTTTGAATACGTTGCGGCCTGGTCGCGGCGCGTGAGGTCGCCGTGGCGCAGCGCGTCGTCGCAGTACTTGAGGCCGCTCGACGACAGCGGCAGCCGGCTCTCTTCGAAGCAGCGCATGGCGTCGGAGGGGCCGAGGCTGCTCGATGAGGCGGCCTGCAGCGCCGCAGGCAGCACAAGTATCAGAATGGCAACAGCTGAACGCATCTCAGATATCAGACTCCGGCATCACGCGGGCGGCGGCGCCGCTGCCATTCAACTCGAACACAAAG
The DNA here is from genome assembly GCA_965267485.1 of Pseudomonadales bacterium. Classification (GTDB taxonomy): domain Bacteria; phylum Pseudomonadota; class Gammaproteobacteria; order Pseudomonadales; family Azotimanducaceae; genus JANQJA01. Next base: position 19,520 of record OZ254080.1, read on the forward strand.
CGCATCTGGATATCGTTGACCGACAGCGGGTCGCCGAGGTGCGTGCGCGGCTGAAAGCGAAACTTGTCGATGGCGCTGAGCGCGGCGTCATCGAACAGCGAGCCCGGCGATGACTCGACGATCACCGGGTTCTGCACGGTGCCGTTCGCGCGCACCCCGAAGTTCACCACCACGTACCCCTCGATCTCTTTCATCACGGCGCTGAACGGGTAGACAGGCTGCACAACATAGAGCGGCGCGAGTTCAGCACTGGGCGGCGCAAGCTGCATCCTGATCTCATCCATCAGCTCGTCAGCCAACAGATCGAATGAGGGGCGCTCGGCGGTTGCGACGGCGTCGAACTCGGTGCGCTCGACGGGCACGCCATCCGGCGCGGGCGGCGGCTCCATGGGGATGCTCTTCTGCGGCTTCTCGCGTGTGGGTTCCTCGATATCTTCAGTGAGTTCATCAAGCGCAAGCGCGACGTTCAGCCGCACCGGTTCGATGACGTCGCGGTTACCCAGCTCGGTCATGATCAGAAAGTTCATCAGCAGGAAACAAAGAAAGGTCGCCGCCAGGGCAGCGGTAGAGATAACGCCGATCTTCAGGGGTAGCGACAGCGAATCCATTGTGGAATCAGGTTACACCCGGCAGGCTTGGTTTCGCCAGCCTCGTCATATATGTTCTGCTGCCTAAACCATAGTCAGAGCAAGGTTCGACACACATGACCGACATACCGAAGCAGTCCAGGCAGATCCAGACGAACATTACCTCCGCCGGCAAACTCGAGGTCACGCTCGCCGAGGTGCCGGTGCCGGAACTCGGCGATAACGACGTGCTCATCAAGGTCGAAGCCACGCCCATCAACCCCTCTGACCTCGGCCTGCTGTTTGGCCCGGCTGATATGTCGACCGCGACGCAGGAAGGCACCGCCGATTCACCCAGGGTTGTTGCGGATATTCCCGAGAAGATGATGCGCATGGTGCAGGCGCGCATCGACCAGGCGCTGCCGGTGGGTAACGAGGGCGGCGGCGTTGTGGTTGCAGCCGGCTCGGCTCCCGACGCGCAAGCGCTCATCGGCAAGACGGTCGGCGCCGTTGGCGGCGCCATGTACTCCGAATATCGCGTGGTGCCGGCGCAGCTTTGCCTCGTCATGAATGAAGGTACGACGTCGGAAGAAGCGGCTAGCTGCTTCGTGAACCCGCTGACCGCACTCGGCATGGTCGAGACCATGCGCATGGAAGGCCACACCGCGCTCGTGCACACCGCCGCGGCCTCGAACCTCGGCCAGATGCTGGTGAAGATCTGCCTCGCCGACGGCATCGAGCTCGTGAACATCGTGCGCAAGCAGGACCAGGTCGACCTGCTGAAATCCCTCGGCGCGAAGTACGTGCTGAACAGCAGCGACGAAAACTTCATGAGCGACCTCACGGATGCGCTTGCAGAAACCAAGGCCACCATCGCGTTCGACGCCACCGGCGGCGGCACGCTCGGCAGCCAGATCCTCTCGTGCATGGAAGCTGCCGCGCAGCGCAACATGGGTGCCTACAGCCGTTACGGCTCCGACACCTTCAAGCAGCTCTACATCTATGGCGGCCTCGACACCACGCCCACCACGCTGACCCGTAACTTCGGCTTCAGCTGGGCGATTGGCGGCTGGCTGCTCACGCCGTTCATGCAGAAGGTCGGCAACGAGGTCATGGATCGCCTGCGCAAGCGCGTGGCCGACGAGATCAAGACCACGTTTGCGAGCACCTATTCCGACCGCGTGTCGCTGGTGGGTGCGCTTGATCTCGACGCCGTTGCCGTCTACAACCAGCGGGCAACCGGTAAAAAGACGCTGATCTGCCCGCACCAATAGGCGTAAGATGGGTCAGGAGAGGAGGTAACCCCGATGAAGCAACTGTCAAAGTGGTTCGTGGCGCTCAGCGCGCTGCTCTTCATCCTGACCCAGCCCGCACTGGCCGACGTCGAGGTCGGTGACCCCGCGCCCGACTTCGAGCTCATCGGCTCTGATGGCAAGACGTATACGCTTTCTGAGTTCAAGGGTGAGCAGGCGGTGGTGATTGCCTTCTTCCCCAAGGCCTTCACCGGCGGATGAACCCTCGAATGCAAGGCGCTGCGTGACAGCGACCAGCAGATTCGGGAGTACGACGTCGCCTACTTCATGGCGAGCACCGACAAGCCCGAAGACAACAAGGGCTTTGCCGAGAAGAACGAGGCCACCTTCCCTATCCTCTCTGACCCCGATGTGGATTACATCGGCGAGTACGGCGTCGTGATGGACCGCGGCCTTGCTCGCCGCTGGACGTTCTACATCGACAAAGACGGCATCATTCGCAAGATCGACAAACAGGTCGACCCGCGGACTGCCGGCGAAGCGCTGGTGGCCAACCTCGAGGCCCTGGGCTTCCCGAAGCGCTGAGCCCGGCTCACCGTTGCCTCGCGCGTTCGAACAGCAGCGGAATGACGTCGCTCGCGCGCACCTTCTCTTTCAGCCGCCGGTTGTAGTCGCGAAGGTCCTGGTCGGGTGCGATCTGGCGCGTGCCGCCAATGTCGATCAGCGTGATCTGCCCATCGGCGCCCGCGTTGGGTGAGTCCGGCTCGATGCGTGCCCATGCTTCCTGCAACGTCTTCTCCAGCAGCGCCATGTCGGTACCGCGATTCACGAACAGGATGATGCGCGAGAGCCGGACGCGGTTCAGTAACACCCCGAGCTCATAAACGCAGCCCAGATCCTCATCGTTGAAGTCCGCGAGATACATCACGACGAGGTCACACCGGATGACAATCTCATCGAGCGCCTGCCGCCAGAATGCGTTGTTGAACTGGAACGCCTCGATGGGATATCGGTCGTTTCGATCGGGCGTGGGCTCGATGTCGTCGAACTTCGACTGCAGGTCGCCGCCATCGTCGAGCACGATTTCGTCTACGCGCCCGGTGAGCACCCGAAAGCGGTCCCGCCAGCTCGTCGCCGCGGTATCGGCGCCATCGAGGCGGTACACCGGCCCGACGACCCGCCACGCATCGACCATCTCGAGATAGTCGAGCAGGCTCGGTGAATCGAACACCCGCAGGGTCAGCAGTGAACTCACCGTATGCGTGCCGACGAGGCGGTGGCGAAGGCGCGACTTAACAATCCAGGTGAGGGCGATGTACAGCCCGGCGACGACAAGCCCCACGTTCGGCGTCATCATCAGCAGTGTCAGCAGCCACAGCCAGCACATCACGGTGGCAAAGGTGGGCAACGGCAGAATGCCAATCGCAATTTCCGGTGTGCGGCCGAGGATGGCGTCGTCGAGGCTGACATACGCCAGGCTGTCGCGCCGATGCAGCAGGTAGTACATCGCATCGGCGATGAAAGGAAAGAGCGACAGGAATATCAGGAAACCATGAGGCAGTGGGCTTGCCACTAGCGTGACGGCGGCAAGGACGATCAACATCCCGTGTTGATAGGCGCGTCGGTACAGCCGGTAAGTGCGGAACCGCGAGTAGGGGTCGTCGTCCCGCTTTGGGCGTGCGCGCAAGGTCGCGGCGTTCTGCCAGTCCAGTGTGAGGTAACCGCCGGGGCCGTCACCGGCTTCTTGCGATGTGCTTGTGCGCGGCGCGGGAGCGCTCTCGGCGGTGGCTGCTTGCGCACGGAGGCCTGCGCGCTCAACTTCTGCCGAGATCTGCGAGCGGGAATGGCCGAACCACCACTTGTTGCCGCCGCCGTAGGCCGCGCCCAGGAGCGCGCAGAACAGCGCAAACATGAAGTGCCCACCACTGAAGATGAGGCCCAGCAGGCCGAACCCGAGGGCGGGCAGGATGAGCGCGCCATCCCAGGTACCGCGCACGCCACCTTCGCTGATACGGTGAGGCGGGAACAGCTTGTCGAGGCCCATCGCGATCACGGTCTCTGCCGACTCGTCGCGCCACGCATGCGGTACGTCTTGCTCGATATGCGCATGTCGGGATGAGAAGCCGCGGGAGATCTCGCGCCTCACGCGCGACTGCATCTCATCATCGAGGCCTGCCCGCGCCAGCGCGTGTTCAACGTCGAACGGCTCAAGATCCGCAATCGCCTCCGCCGTCGCCTCGGTAGCGGCGTGAGTACCGTCCTCATTCACCTCGGCGTGCCCGCGCAGCACAAGCATTACCCACACCTGCTCGGTGGCGCGCGCCCACGGGTCGTTCGACTTGCGCACCAGCCAGTCGTGCACGCACTCGCGCACACCAGACGCCTGCGTGGCGACGAGCCGTGCCTCCACGGAGTCGCCGGGGAACGATGATGTGCCGGTGAAGTGCATCAGCAGATCGCCACCAAAGCGGCGCGGCTGCCAGTGCAGCGTGACATCGCCGTGCTCGACGAGCGCCGCGATGGCGGCAAGCACGACCGACTCGGCAAATCGATTGCCACGCACGGCGGGCGCCGGCTTGAGAAAGGCGATGTCTGAAGGGGTCAGCACGGTTTGATCGTACGGCACACGGGCGCCCGGCTTTGTATAGACTGCACCACAGCATGACAGACCCCGAACACATTTGCCTCGAAGGTGGCCGGCTGACGTTCTGGCGATCATGGCTCGACGCGGCCGAGGCAGAGGCCCTCTTCAACACCTTCGAGCGGGAACTCGCCTGGGAGCAATCCCGCATTCGCCTCTTTGGCAGCGAGAAGCTCATCCCGCGCCTCAACGCGTGGTACGCCGACGACGGCCTCACGTACACCTACTCCGGCAAGACCTTCGAACCCAATGCCTGGACGCCGGCGCTGACCGATGTGCGAACGCGCATTGAAGACACTACCGGCTACCCGTTCAACAGCGTGCTCGCGAACCTCTACCGCGACGGCCAGGACTCCAACGGCTGGCACAGCGACAACGAGCCCGAGCTTGGCCAGAACCCTGCGATTGCCTCACTCAGCCTCGGCGGCGAGCGCAAGTTCCACCTGAAGCACCGGACCCGCAAAGACCTCGCGCCGCTTCACCTCACGCTGCCCTCGGGCTCGCTGCTGCTGATGACCGGCGAGACCCAGCACCACTGGCTGCATCAGGTGCCGAAAACGAAGCGGCCGGTGCCGCCCAGAATCAACCTCACGTTCAGGCGCATTGTTCGTGGATGATCTCACCTCATACCTACGCCTGCTGGGCCGCGACGTTGAGGTCGCGATTGATCGCCCGCTGGGCAGCGAGCACCCGCGGCTTAGCTTTCGCTACGAGGTCAACTACGGCTACGTGCCCGGTACGCTTGCTGGTGATGATTCAGAGATAGACGCCTACGTGCTGGGGCAGAGTACGCCCCTCGAGCGATTCGTTGGCAAGTGCATCGCCATCATCGCGCGCTACGATGATGTGGAGCACAAGCTGGTCGTCGCGAACGCCGAGATTGAACCGCAAGAGATTGCGGCCAGCGTGAACTTCGTTGAGCAGTACTACGACACCTTCGCCATCTATCACTTCGACGCGTTGGGCACGAGGGGCGCGAAGACTGCCGACTTCGATTGGCTGCTCGCGCTACGCCAGCAGACGATGGACCCTCACCTGACCGCCGCCGGCATGACGCCCAACATGCCCGCGCACATTGAGGCAGTAGAGAAGGATTATGACTGGGCGCGCATCGTCACCTGGCACGGCGAAGACGTGGGCATGGTGAAGCTGATTCGCACGGACCCCGAGTGGCACCTGCGGCAGATACAGATCTCGCCGGCGTGGCAGGGCCGTGGCCTCGGTGCCGCCATCCTCGCGCCTCTACTCTGTGAGGCAACCGATGCGGGCCGCGCGATTGTGCTGAACGTACTGCGCGTGAACCCTGCTGAAAAACTATACAGACGCCTTGGCTTCGAGCCCGTGAGCGAAAGCGAAACCTCGTACAAGATGCGGCGCCCGCCATTGAACATGAGTGCAGACTCGGCATAGGATCAAGGCGAAGCACGCTTCCATGCCAGGCGAGACAGGAGGTCGAGATGGCAGCAGCACCCACCGGTGATGTGAAGGCGGTATTCGACAGCTACCCACCCAAAGCCCGCAATCAACTGCTGGCCGCACGCGCTCTGTTACTCAAGACCGCCGCGCAAACCGACGGCGTGGGCGCGATTCACGAAACGCTCAAGTGGAGCGAGCCCGCCTACCTCACCCAGCAAACCGGCGCCGGCACCACCATCCGCCTCGCCTGGAAGGCAGCAAACCCCGATGAGTACCGCGTGCTAGTGCACTGCCAGACCAACCTCATTGAAACCTTCCGCACCATCTGCCCCGACCTCGACTACGACGGCAACCGCGCGATTGTGCTGGATGTAAATGCGCCGCTGCCCCGCGATGCGCTGGCGCAGTTCTTTGGGATGGCGTTGGTGTATCACCGGGTGAAGCCGAAGGTTGTGACGGATTAGGCGGCGAAAATTCACGTTGGAAGTTGTTATGTGGCAAAAACGCGCGAAGAGAAACGGAATAAGTTGCGCATCTGTTAGGTTTAAGTGGAGTCATTGCCGCGGACTGTATTGTTTTGTGGCTGGTTCACTACCAAGGCAACCCGCGGACAATGAATAGCTCAGACAAGCCGAAATTTCTTGATCCTGAACTTTCCAGTAGAAGAGAACTCTTCTTCAGATACTTTCACAGCTACAACAAGACGTATCACGAGACGCTGTGGCAACTAGAGGAAGTAAGATTGCTTGTTCGAGTATTACACCATTCGAAACACAACATGTGGGTGTTAAACGAGTCCCTCTATAGATATGCAGAATCATCTATCAGTGCGCTTAACTGGCTTGATTCGGGAGCCAAAGATTATCCATTCGTTCATAGGTTCCTTCGAGAATGGCGCAACGAGTACCATCACAATGGAAAGTCCGATTTTTATTTTTGCGACTTTGTATTTCACGTGGGCGAAGAAGCCTATGAATTGACGGATGACTACTTTGTCTATCCTATGATCGCCTCCAGCGAGCGAATAACAAAACTGTTGCGAGAACACTTCGGTACAGAAAGAGTAGCAACCGACGCTACGGTATATGGACTGGTCGCACATCATCACGCGTACATTAAGTCGCTATTCCGGCAATATGAACGACAGTTGCAAAGTGAAATGCCACGCACATTCCTCGTACACAATGACCAGTCCAAGAGGGCGTTAGTCGGGTCTAGGTTCAAACAGTTTCTATCGGAATCCGAGTTCTGGGGGAGTTAGGCTTTGAGATGTGTCTGTCGGAAATTCGTGCGCTGCAAGAGACATAGAACAGTCTTTGTTATGACTTGGTACAACATCCGACGGCTGCACTTATCATTGGCTCTTCTGTCTGTGCTAGCCATCTCAATCGCACCGATTGCACATGCGCGGCCGATCGAGCCCGCGGCTCACTTAGATCCTGTTAATCGGACTTTGTGGAGCGACGAGACGCTGGGATTACGCTTCACCTATCCCCCAGTATGGGAGCAAGGGACAGCAACCCAATCCGCGACTCGTGTTGTGATTACATGGCGTCTGACCAAATCCAAGGCCCTGCTCGCCGCCTGCTACATCGAGACGCACGGACCAGGTTCTTCCTCCATAGCTAATTTGGGTCCGTCCGATATCCATTCAAATTTCGATTCGATAAAAAACTCAGCATTGCGGAATTATCGTAGTCGAGCACCAAACGCCCGGCTAATCGAAGCCCGCGCTGCCATGCAGGATGGTCATCCGGTAATCTTCCTGGTACGAGACGGAACAGTCGAGAATCTAGATCGGAGGATTAGCAACAAGTCATATTCCTTGATTACCGCATGGAAAGGAACAGAGGTGAACTTCGAGTGCGGTACGCCAATCTATGGGCCGGAGTACCTTGCTTTAGAGGGAGGATCGAACCTCATTAATCAGATTGAAGCAGCCATCTTGAATGTAATTATGACGCTTCAATTTGATCGAGCTGAAAGCAATGAGCCTTGAGTAGAAACCGACTGGACTAGAAGGCTCTTGATTAAAGGAGAGTTGGAGTGCTTTCCATCCTTGCTGATCTAGGTGGGGGCTATCTTGTCGCACGCTACGTTAAGAATGATTGGCTTGGAGTCTTATGCGCGTTTATCGTTGGGATTGCTGCTGCGTTCTTTGGCGCGAGCTTGGTCTATCTCCTTGCAAAAGATTCTTTCACGGAAGTCGAAATCGCAAATCGTTTTGTGCTTGGGCTCCTTTGGCACCCAGTTATCGCAGTTGGCGCAATGTTTTGGTTTCGTAGAACTATGCGAAAGACAGAAACGGTGGCACGAGAGAACCAAAGTGGCGGAAAATAACATGAAGTTGCAATGGGCAGCGTAGCTCCCAGCAGATCCGTCACTCGACATGCATGCGCAAGCCAAGCGCCAGAACCGCTTTGCCGCATTACTTTGTGTTAGACGCTTTATGACACTAGCCTCGCTAGCGCAGCTCACGGGAATTATAGAATCGCTGGCTACTATTGCCGCGATAGTTGTAGGCGGTATCTGGACATACTTCTTGTTTGTCCGCCAGCGTCTCACTTACCCCAAGGCTGCCGTTTCGCATAAGGTAGATTGCTCGCTGGACTCGGACATTCTGCACGTGAGAGTAGACGTAGCAATCCGCAATGTTGGCACTACAGTTGTTTGTCTCGAAGGAATCGACATTTGGATACAGCTTGTTCAGCCTTTTCCTGATCACATACTGACCGCCTTAGCCGATGGCACACCCGTCGTGCGAGAGAATGAGATGGATGTTGACTGGCCAATTATTGCTAAGCAGGATCACAAATGGGCGCGAGGCTCCTACGAAGTTGAACCAGGAGAAGAGCAGGTCCTAAACTTTGACTTTATGATTCCTGGAGGCCCTGAGATGATTCAGGTCTATAGCTACATCGGAAACAGCGCAAAGCCAAGAGCTGCGATTGGCTGGCGGACAAGTTCATTACATCGTATTGAGGCACATAGCCGACCCCAACCAGAGCCGGATCGACGGCAAACACCGCCGCGTCGCCCCCCTCCTTCGAACCCGACACCGACTCCGCAGGCGCCGCCAAGGAATCCACCGCCGCCACCACCTAAACCAAGAGACAGTTAGCGTCTGGCGCGTGCTTAGGTTCAAGTTTGAACTGCAAAGACCTTCGTAGTACGGCCTTGCCCAGCCCCCGAGCTTTAGGGGAAAGATCAGAGTAAAGTGCCAGAGTAAGCTCGGTGCTGACAAGAATTCACGAAATTCACACTGGCACTTTGCTCGGACCCCAACCTTCCCTTTGGATGACTGCCGGGCCTGTTCCCTGCAGACGCAGCAGCCGAAGAAGACGGGTCGGCAGGTCCGGATACTGAAAGGGCAGGATGCGGATGACAATACGCTCGAACGCATGAAGCGGAAGATCGACTCGCCCGCGGGGCGATAGATTTACGAGCGGCGACTGGCATCGTTGAACCCGTCTTTGGCAACACACGCCACAAAGCGGCTCGATCGGTTCCGGCATCGTGGCAAGCCCAAGGTCAACGCCAGCGGTTGATGTTCTGCTTGGTCCACAATATCGAAAAGTTGCAAAGGTATGGCAGCCTCACCGTATGATGAGGCTGGCGTTGGGCTGTACGCTGTGGAAGATAGTCAGAAAGTGAAGGAGCGCGTTCCGATATGCGAGAGACTTTCAATGAGCAGCTGGCGTGGACTGTGCACTGCGGTCTAAACCTACAGCCTCGTTATACCGCTTAGGACTATGTTGATCCCTACCAACCGAACGATCTCTGTAGATGAAGGTGTGCCCACTGATCTAACAGAGCAATCACTCACAAATCACCAGTTTCTACGTTTGGTAGCCGTTAGAAAGCGTTTCGTTCGATGCAATTTTAGCAACTCAGAGTTCGATTCCTGCCACATCAGAAATTGCGAATTTGACTCCTGCAACTTTACGGGGGCCAGATTCAGTGGTACCAACTTGCGCGGGTCGACTTTCCGATGCTGCAACTTCGATTATGCTGAATTCAACAATACACAGGTCGAATCGGATATCTTCGATAGCAATTGCCCTGACAGAGAGAACATCCTCCAGAAATTTGCACGTTCTTTAAGAACAAACTTCCAACAAATAGGAGACTCCGAGGGGGCAAATAGGGCAATCGTGCTTGAGCTAGAGGCAACTCGTGTACACCTCAAAAAGGCTTGGCATTCGGAGACACCATATTATCGGGACAAGTATTCCGGTCTGAAACGGGCGCTGATGTTCTTCAACTGGCTTAAGTTCGAAGCGCTTCACCACTTCTGGGGTAATGGAGAGAGCCTCCTGAAGTTGCTGCGCTCGATCCTAGTGCTTCTTATCGTGATCGCCGCATTCGAAGTCTACCTCCTCCGAGATTACAACAGGGTTAGCGAATATATCTCAGCGCTGACTTCCGCACCGCAGATCTTTCTCGGGATTACCCAACCTGTGGCCTATGACGGCATGGCCTTGGCCATTATAGCGAGCGCTCGGTATGTCCTTTTCGCGTGTTTGGTCTCTGTCTTCATCAAGAGGATGAGTCGGCGATGACCCACGTATATGCTTTCGGGTCTATATGTAGAGGAGAAGTCGCGCCAGACTCTGATGTGGATCTCCTTGCTCTAGTAGATGGTCGAGACGATAGGTTCTCGGGCGAACAGTTCTCAATCTATACATATAGGCGAATAGAGAAACTATGGCGAGAGGGCAACGCCTTCGCCTGGCACTTAGCTCTTGAGAGGGCTCTCATATTCTCTAGCGACGGCAAGGACTTCCTAGCGAGCTTAGGAATGCCTGCTAGTTACAGCTTCGCCGAACGTGATAGTGACAGGCTTGTTCGTATTTTTCGAGACGCACTTGATTGTGTAGCGAGTCCCGAATCAAGAAGTATTGTGTTCGAGTTCGGCTCAATCTATTTGGCCATTCGAAACCTAGCCACTTGCTACTCTTTGGTAAATAGCGCAGAACCTGTATTTAGTCGAGACGCACCGCTTTTGTTAGATGACCGCAGCCTAGACGTACCGCCTAGCGTGTATTCCACGTTGCTGCGCTGCAGAATTCTCTCAACCAGAGGTAAGGGGAAAATGGTTTCAGAAGAAGAACTTAACCAAGTACTCTGCGAACTGGATAATCTAGAAAACTGGGTAAATAAAATTTCGGAGGCTGTGAAAAATGTCCGATGAATTCGTGAACCGATATCGTCGGCAGCGTGAAGTCGTCTACATTGTCAATAGCAGCATGACTCTTGAAGAAGAACTATGTGGGCTGTCTGCATCGGCGATCGATAGGTGGAAGGCAACGAACAATGTCTCCGATGAGCACGTGGTAGAAACCCTCCGCGAGATAGCGTCGCTGCTGTTTTTTCTGTCAACCAAGAGCCAAGACCCAGTTAGCGACCGGTATAGAGAACGGCTCGGTAAACTTGATCTAGCAATCGAGGAGCTTAGGCGCGCGGTATAACACGAAGTTGAAGCAGACCAATGAACCTGTCACTCCGCTTGCTTGCGCAAGCTCCGCGCCAGAACAGTCTGGCAGCTTGACTTGGTGTTAGGCATCAAATTCAGAGACCGTCATGTCACTTGATAAGCTCAATATCCGAGGTAAGAGAGCTACGAAGACTGCCGGAGGGCAGGTAGTCTTCAAAGTGGCTGATACCCATACGTTGATACAAGCCGCAGGCTATCTAAAGCATGTCGGTGGAACACAAAATTCGGAACTTGTTTTCTTCCGAGGTGAGTCAAAACTCTATCCGACACTTTCGCCTACTGCGCTTCGGAATATCACATCGCATCGAGCAGTATCGAAAGCCATCCAAAGGATCAATCAATCTAAGCTACATTTTTCGAAACCCTTAAAAGCCACTGGTGACTACGCTCATGAGGCATTACTCCAACACTATGGGCTCAAAACTACATGGATCGACGTTGTAGACAACATTTGGGTGGCTCTTTGGTTCGCCTGCCACAATGCCAAAGCCGTTGGTCCATGTGGTGAATACATGCACTTTGAGCGGCGGACTCCGAGGCTAGACCCAACTGGCAAAGCGTATGTATTGTTAGTTGCAGCAGATTTGGTCACGCCTGACAAGTATAGGCCTGGCTTCTATGCTGGAGCGAATTCCGAACTCATTGATCTAAGGATTGCGGCACCTTCGGTGTTCGTTCGACCGCACGCACAACACGGGTTGTTGCTTCGAAAGAAAGGAAACACAGTACAAAGGCCAGTAGATTACAGCGATCAAATTCGCGGTGTGTTGGAGATTGAATTAGAAGACGCTCTTGAGTGGCTCGGAGACAGTACGGCACTAAGTACACATAGCCTGTTCCCACCACCGTCATATGATAATGGATACGGGAACTTGTTGAGCGTTAATTTTCAAGGTGCTCGCAACATAGGCTGCATTTCGCATATCGGTGCTTGATGCCGAACATGAAGTTTATGGACTCCCTGGTCAACCCTTTGTTTCCTTCCGATCTAAGGGGTCAGAGTAGAGTGCCAGAGTAAGCTCGCTGCTGATAGAAATTCACTCTGGCACTTTACTCAGGCCCCAACCTTCGGCAGGTGATTGGCTGGTCAATTGATGACCAGAGGATCATTGACCTCGTTCGAAATGCATTCAACATGTCGGTCGCGAAGCGTGATGTGCAACCCGGTCTTGTCCTGCACTCGGATCGCGGCGTGCAGTACCGCGCCTGGGAGTATCAGGCTGCGCTCGAATCACACGAAGTCACGCCGAGCATGAGTCGCAAGGGCAACTGCGGGGACAATGCGGCGATGGAGTCATTCTTCTCACGCGTGAAGGTCGAACTTCTCTACGCGGAACAATATGCGAGGCTGGACGCCGCGTCCCGTAGCGTCTTCGGGTACATCGCAGTGTTCTACAACCGGGTGCGACGGCACTCCGCCATCGGTTACCAGAGCCCGGTCAAGTTTGAGTAGGCTTACGCACAGTGTGCATAAACCTAACGATTAACGTGTCCACTTCTTGTGGGTAGGCCCAGGACCCGAATGGCTCCTCCCATGACCCTACTCACGAATTTCTTGACACCTTTTGACCATCCTCCCAAAATGGGAGGATGAGGATCATTGCAAAGAAGACACTGAGGCAATTCTGGGAAGCCAACCCAGCTGCCCGATCCCAGCTTGAAGCGTGGTTCTCAGAAGCGAAATCGGCGGACTGGAAGAGTCCAGCTGATGTAAAAGAGAAGTATCGAAGCGCCAGTATTCTTCAAGGTGGTCGTGTCGTATTCAACATTAAGGGGAACGATTACCGATTAGTTGCAAAGATCAATTATGAGTACCGAGTCATTTATATTCGATTTGTAGGTACGCATGAGGAATATGACGCAATAGATGCAAACGAGGTATAGATCTATGGATGTGAGACCGATTAAGACAGAGCGTGACTATGAGATGGCCCTCGAACGAATTGATGAGCTTATGGATGCGACTTACGGCTCCGATGAAGGCGATGAGCTAGATGTTCTAGTAACGTTAGTCGAGGCCTACGAAACTGATAAGTATGAAATTCCCGATGCTGATCCAGTTGAGGCCATCAAATTTGTAATGGACCAAAGAGGCCTGAAAGCGAAGGACCTTGTGCCAATCTTCGGCACATCTGGAAGGGCGTCTGAAGTTCTGAATTATCAGCGTTCACTTTCAATCCAGATGATCCGACGCATTCGCTCTTCTTACGACATTCCCGCGGAAGTCTTAATCAAGGACTATAGACTAAAGGAAAAAGAAGTTAAGGGGCATATGGCCAAGTCTGTCGCAGGCTCAAAGGTCTTCGGGAAAGTGGCGAAGAAAAAGGCTAAAACAAAAAGGACAACGGGCCGAAAGGTCAAGACTCGGCAAGGATAGCCGAGGTACCGAACATGAAGTCTGGGGACTCCCTGTTCAACCGATTGTCTCCCCCCAGATCTAGGGGATCAGAGTAAAGTGCCACAGTAAGCTCGCTACTGATCAAAATTCACTCTGGCACTTTACTCGGGTCCCAACCTTCCCTTTGGATTACTGCCGGGCCTGTTCCCTGCAGACGCGGTGAATGCGCAAGCAGCTGAAGAAGACGGGTCGGCAGGTCCGGATACTGAAAGTGCGAGATGCGGATGGCAACGCGCTCGGCGGAAGATCGACTCGCCCACGGGGCGATACATTTACGAGCGGCGACTGGGCATCGTTGAACCCGTCTTTGGCAACATCAACACCACAGAGCGGCTCGATCGGTTCCGGCACCGTGGCAAGCCCAAGGTCAACGCGCAGTGGTTGATGTTCTGCCCGGTCCACAATATCGAGAAGCTGCAAAGGTACAGCAGCCTCACTGCATCATGAGGCTGGCATTGGGCTGTGCGCTGTGGAAGATAGTCAGAAAGTGCAGGAGCACGATCCGAGATGCGACAGACATTCAATGAGCTGTCGGCGTGGACTGTTCGCTGCAGTCTAGACCTACAGCCTCGTTAGGTAGCTAGTAGATGCCTCTTGCCTTCAAGGAACTTCAATCATGTTAGATCTAATCGGCGTCCTGCTCTTTCTAGCATTCATAGTCGCACCGATCGCAAGAATCCTGACTCGGCTTGGAATCTCGCCTTTGTGGGCTCTCATCTGTTGTGTGCCGATTGTTAACATAGTCGCCTTAAACTATGCAGCGGCGGCGACTTGGCCCTTCGACGTGATACCGAAGACTCAATCCGAAGAGGATGACTGATGCGCGGCAAGTTCTCTTTTGCTCAGGCCTAGCGCTACTCAAGAGTTCCGATGCGCCACTTAGGTTCAAGTTTGAACTGCAACAACCGTCGTATTGACGGCATTCCCAGCCTAAGCTTTCGGTCAATAAATCGTCCCTGCGAGCTGCGGTACGCTGTTTAACCCAATTCGCCGATCAAGGCGCGAAAGTTCATGAAACAACGCCTCGTCGCCACGTTCCAAGGAAGGCGTGCTGAAGTTCGTCGACAAGCACGGGCTACGTTTCCTCAAGCCCAAGCCGCTCCGCATCTACAACGAGACTGTCTCTCTTTGATGCCCTATCAACGACAATCGGCTACCCCGGCCCAACGGCCAGCCGCTGATGCCTCGCCCTGACGTCATACTGCATATCGGTGCGCCCAAAGCAGGGAGCTCGTCGATTCAGGCGTTCTTCTCAAGGAACAGTCAGTCGCTCGCTGAGCACGGTTTTTACTATCCACGGCATGAGCTTGGGCCAAATGGTATCTCTGGCGGACATAGCGTGTTTGCAGAGGCGGTTCGCGATGGAAACGTGAAAGTCGCTGAGGACTGGTTTCATGAGGCGCTTCGTGAGTCAGCACGGCAAGGGAGGACGTTGCTGGTCTCATCAGAGGCCCTCTACGGCAAGCTCTCGGTCTTTGAGCATCTGTTCGAGGCGGTTGGTAATCTGAGCGTCATCGGCTACTTCCGCCATCCGGTCGAACTCGTTGTATCCGACTACGCGCAAAGAGTCAGGCGAGCCGGGCTGACGTTGTCGTTGCCTGAGTTCTGTGAAGAAGTGAACGAGCGGTCCAAGCGCCATTTCTACGAGGGCCGTCCGCTTCTCGCTTGGCGCAACTTGTGCGAATCGGGCGCTTGTCGCATACGGCCCTTCGACGAACAGATCTTCGCGCACTCTTCTCTCGAACGGGATGTGCTCGACTTACTTGGCATTGCAGAAACTCGCAACTTTGGGCTGCACGAACGGCGAGTCAACGCCAGCTATTCCCCATCACTTCTGGAATTTCGGCGGGTCCTAAATGAAATCGAGGGCGTGCCGTACGACGCGCGGCTCGACGAGAGACTCCAGATCATGTCGGAACAAGAGTATAAGCCTCGATTCTCGGCCGCGGACCTCATGGGTCATCCACTCTACGTCGAGATGAATGAAAGGTATGAGCCTGCGGTGGACCGACTCCGAACGATTCTTGACTGCGAAGAAGAGTATTGGGTCACATCAGGCACTCCAGAAACGAGGCTCGATCTCGACTCGCCTGAAGCCGTGTTTGATCGACTCGTAGCAGAAGCCCCGGCGTTGGCTACTCATCTTGCAGGGTTGGTCGCTCAGGGTGAGCCACGCTCCGAAACCAGCGCCAGGCTTGCGCGATATGTCTGCAGTGTAGGGGCGCGCGCCGAGCGTTTCGTTCGGCGAGCGATCTCACGCTTGTCCGGCTCGTCGTAAGCGACGCGCCAGCCATGATCGCCAGGTACGCAAAGCGCTAAATGAAGGCGATCGAATGGACTTGAGATCTAAAGGCTGACTCAGGGACCGACTGACCGAATGATGCCCGTGCTAAAGCGACCACTCCCACCCCGGCCATCAACTGGCCACACAAGCATCTGGCCCAGGAAGGTCTTGTCATCACGACTCAGGTGCAGTGTGAGGCGACGACCATCGTCATGTTGCCAGCCGTTGCCGGCAGAGACGAGACCCAACCACTCGCCGTCCGATTGCCAGCCCTGTTCGGATAGCAGGCGAGAGAAATGCCGCTGCACCTCTGCCAATGTACCGGCGAACTCAAACTCGACTTCCGAAGACTGGTAGCGAGTGCCACCGCCACCACCCCCGCTGCGATAGTGAGTGTCCTTCGGCAGCATCAGGAGGGGTAATGCTGCCCGGGATCGAAGATGATGTTGTGCGAGCTCATTCGTTTCGCATGGCGAAGACGGTGCAACGAGTATCATCACGACGTTGTCGCTCGGCGCAGCTGAGAGCGTGAGGCGCCCTTCCGTCTCTTTGCAGTACTGAAGTGGCTGTTCGACTTCGACCGGCATGGCCGAATAGGGGACAAACCCGTGTTGCTGGGCGGCACCGATCTGTGCCGTGCTGATCGCCTGCCATTTCTCTCGCTGCAGGAAGTCAGTTGTTGCCCTCACGACGTCGGTCCCGTCCGGGGCCTTGAATACAATCGTGGTGTAGCGATCGTTTAACTGGACGCCAACGACCGCGAGCCCCGGAACGGCGAACTGGGCATGGGATTCAGGCAATGCGCCGAGGTACTCCATCTGAAGCCCGAGCGGGCCGCTGAGCACGTACTTGCGAAAGAGTGGGTCTACAGATGCAAGTGGGTCTTCTGCCGCAGAAGCGAAACCCGCGAACATCAGCAGAAAAAGGGCCATGGGTCGATGCATTGGCGTTCCCTCGCTGTTGACGACGTGGCCATGCTCTTACGAAGTGGGGGGAAGGTCAACGTGGGCAAAATTTGCGCAGCGGGCACATGAATTGCCGTTGTGGGTTGACCGGCTCTACTGCTTTGTTGCGTGAGTTCTTGCCTTTCAGACATTGGCGGGACAATCTTTCTTGGATGAGAGGGTGGGCCGCTAAACGCAGGTTAGCGAGAGTGTGACGAAAGAATGCGCAAGAGAGGTGGACTACGTTATGCCCACGCGGGGATTGGATCGCAGCTCTGCGGACCGCTTTGTCGATATGTTCGCCAGATCGGTTGTCTCGTCATCTTGGCTACAACGGCTCACGTCGTTCCGGTTCAGGCGAATGAGGAAAAGTGGGTCGCTCGACTTGAGACAAGCGGCACGATCGCGGGTGGCGGCGTTGGAGAGTTGATAATCGCGTTCGATGGGCGCTATGCAACGCTCGGCCCTGTACGCAGTGCCGAACTACCTTGCATGGGCACGTTGCCGCAGAGCCAGCTCGACGCACTCAGGCGTGAGCTGCAACCGTTGTTCCGCCTGGATGACGACTACCAGCGCATCCCCGACGCGTGCCGCGATGGAACCAATGGAACCCTGCATCTAGCATGGACCCAAGGTGACAAGGAAGTTGCACGAGTTCGCGTGCGATCTCCGATGCATGAGCGGTGTGCGCGGGAAGACAACCGAACGGCCCTGTTCAAGAGCGTTATTTCAGTATTCAAGTTATTCCGTGATCTCGCGAAGTCATGTGACGGCGCCATCCTGAAGTGACGATGTCGACCCTGCGCAGTCAGGTTGGGCTGGGAACGTAGTATGAAGTTGAATCAGTTCGAGCATACTGCCCCATCAACCTTCAGTCTCTTAGGTTTGCTTGTGCTAGGTCTCATGGCGGGTATGTTCGCGAACGTTGCGACGGCGCTTTCAGATGGTGTTGAGAGTGCATTCCTTCTCCTGGATGCGGCGGTCGTTGGTTCGGAGCATCAACCCACCGAGATCGCTTTGGTGAGAGATGGCGAGGAAATGATTCATGTTGCTGCCGGTGTGTTTCTTGTTGAGGTACCGGCAGGCTCGTACTATCTGTCCCATATCGACTTTGCTGAAGAGTCGGGCAGGGAGTCGAGATTTGTCGATGGCAGGATGTGGTATCGATCGTCCGGGGGGTACAGAGGAACTCTTGCCAAGGGCCCGAAGCCTTGGAAGTTGAGCGCGGGAAAGATTTACTTCATCGGCCAGATTCAGTTCCCGAAGGGAAGATTTGGTGTGATAAAGATCGTTCGAGACCTGGAGCACTTGGCGATTGCCTGCCAGCTAGCGCCAGATAAACTCAACCATTTGCCGCTTGTACCGGTTGCGGAAGATTCCCAGCATGATGAGATCCTGGATGTCTGCTCTTCGTTTCAGCCAGACTCCTGAGTTGGGGTGTGAACTCCACAATATCGAGAAGGATGCAAAGGTATGGCAGCCTCACGGCATCGTGAGGCTGGCCTTGGGCTGTGCGCTGTGGAAGATAGTCAGAAAGTGAAGGAGCGCGTTCCGATATGCGACAGACTTTCAAGGAGCAGCCGGCGTGGACACTGTGCACTGCGGTCTAAACCTACAGCCTCGTTAGACGCCTGAGACTGCTATGCCGCGCCGACCAAGACCGCAACAAACCACGCGTAGCGAACATTGGATGCGCGTCGCCGCGAATGAGAAGGTGGAACCTTTCAACGCAAAGGTATCGGATACCTTTGGTTGGAACAAGAACGAGCAAATCGAATGGCTCTCTCCGATTGCTTCCGATGAGTATGCTGAGTATTACGATCAGGCGTTCTTGGACCGATTGCGGTTGTCTGATCTCGAAGTTCCATTGCACGAGTTTTGGCCAAAGAGTGGTGCGCGGTGGGACGGCTTGGCGAGAACGGAATCGGGGAAAGTGATTCTGGTTGAAGCTAAGGCTTACATCGAAGAAGCGGTCGACTATCGTAGTCAAGCCGGGCCTGCCTCTATGGAACGTATTAGAGCGGCACTAGGAGATGCGAAGAAGGCTTTCAGAGCCACAGAGGCGGCTTCTTGGGAAGTTCCTTACTATCAATACTCGAATCGACTCGCCCACCTTCATTACCTCTGCGCAATGAACTCTATCGACGCTTATCTTCTGTTTCTCTATTTTGCGGATGCGCCAGATGTACCGGCTCCATGTTCGGAAGCGGAATGGAAAGGCGCTATCCGCTTGGTTGAGAAAAGCTTAGGTCTTGGCAAGCATCCTTATAGGGACCGTGTTGGTACGCTGGTATGGCAGGTGCCGGAGATGCTAACGACGAGAGGCGGCGCTTAGCTTCAACGCTGAAGTGCAACAGCGGTTGCCATCGCTATCAACAGCATTCCTAGCCTAATCGTTCGACCAGTTAAACGTGGCCCAAAATTGCGGTACGGTCTTCGACTCACCCAACTGATCGAAATGCCACCGCTCATGAAACACCTCGCAGCCACTATCCTTTTCCTCCTCGCCGCGTGCTCAGCGTACGCCTCCGAAGGCGAACGCTCCGAAGCCGCAATCCTCCTCGAACTCACCGGCACCGAACAGATGCTGAACCAGACGATGGGGAACATGCTTGAGCTCCAGATCCAGCAGAATCCGGCGCTTGCGCCCTTCAAGGAAGTCATGCTGGAGTTCTTCGAGAAGTACATGGGCTACGAATCCCTCAAGCCCGAGCTGCTCCGGCTCTACAACGAGAACTTCACCGAGCAGGAGTTAAAGGAGCTGAACGACTTCTACCGTACCGATACCGGAAAGAAGTCGATCGAGCTGATGCCCTACCTCGTCCAGCAAGGCAGCATGATCGGCGTGCAGCGCTTTCAGGCCAACCAGGATGAATTGCGCCGCATGATTGAGCTGGAGGCTGCGAGGATTGGTGCGGAGTAGCCCGATACACGGCGATGCCTGCCTATACACTTGAAGATGACCTCTCACTCGCGCATCGCTTGATCGATGTCGCGTCCGAGGTGGCGCTTGAGTACTTCCGGGCCGGTCCGTCAGTCACAAGCAAGGCCGATGGCACGCCGGTGACCGAGGCGGACGTTCAGGTTGAACGGCGCATGCTGGATCTGTTGGGGCGTGAGCGGCCAGATGACGCGATCCTGAGTGAAGAGGCTGGCGAATCGGGATCTGGCAACCGGCGCTGGATTATCGACCCCATCGATGGCACCTGGAATTTCATCGAAGGGCGCGAGTCGTGGGGGACACATGTGGCGCTCGAATCCGGCGCGGATGACATCCTGCTGGGTGTCGTCTCCCGGCCGGTGATGTCGGCGCGGTGGTCGGGTGCCAAAGGATGCGGCGCCTTCAAGAGCACGACGAACGCCGCAGATGGCTCACGCCTCGCAACTTCCTCATCCGGGTTTTCTGAATCGACTCGCTTGGTGCTGTGGGGGTTAGACGATCATCCTGCCACCGGCCGCTTCAGGGAACGTGGCGTCTGGGCGGAACCCTATTTCGAGGCCATTCTCGATGTTGCGGAGGGCAAGCTGGATGCCTGCGTCGATGCAACGGGCAAGCCCTGGGATCTCGCGCCGTACGTGCGGATCATCGAAGAGGCCGGCGGTTCGTTCAGTGATCTCACTGGCGGGCGCAGCATTCGCGCTGGCGGTGGCTGCTTCAGCAACGGCCACGTTCACGCAGCGGTGCTGGCGGCGCTTGCCACCTGACTGCTTCGCATTAGTCCGTCGCACAAGTCAGCGGATGCATCGCCCGCACAAACACATCATCCCCAACGACCTCCACAAGGCTCAGCGCTTCGATGTTGATCACGGTATCGGGCTCGATACAACGCCCACCCTGATCCGTCACATGCGGCCCAAAGCCTTCGCCCGTGAACTGCGCTGCGCGAAACTCAGCGTGCCCATCCACCGCTGCGAGCAACGTCTCGTGCAGCGCCGCGATCGCCGGCGTCTTCTCGACGGTCGTCACCGGGATGTCCTTGCCCACACCAAACATTGCGCGGTCACGGGCGGTGGTTGTGAGGGGCGGCGTCGCGCCCGCCACCGCTTCGATCTTCGCGCTGAAGAACGCAGGCGCTTCCAGCGAGCTGAAGATGCCAAGGAAAGTCAGGTGAAGTGGCAACGTGGTCATCGTGTAGGCAGCCGCTGGCTCGTCGAGGATGGCAATCACTGCATACTGTGTCATCGAAAGTCCTGTTGAAACGCCGCGCGTTTATCCTCGATCATTGTCCCCGAAACACACCGAAGGTGTCTGTATGAGGGAGAAGAAGCTGCAGAAGGCGCGTGCGGCCGCGCGCGACGAGCGAATCCTGAAGCCCCTGCTCGCATTCGCGATCCTCGCGCTTGCGGTGGCGTCGTTTCTCGGCGCCATTCCGGCGCAGTTCGCGCTGATTGCCATGCTGGCACCGGCGCTGGCAGGCCTCTCCTGGCCGCGGGCGCGGGGCGCGCCCTCGTATGCCGAACTCGTGGAACTCATCGATACGCCAGCCGAACCTGTCGACCCCATTATCGACGCCTTGAGTCGCAAGTCCTGATGATTGAGCTGAAGGGCTACATCGTCGTGCCGGCGGCCGATCTTGCCGCGGTGGAGCAGGCGCTGCCGCAACACATTGCGCTCACGCGGGCCGAGCCGGGCAATCTGTCGTTCGAAGTCACGGCCGACGAGCAAACCCCGCGGCGCTTCAATGTGCACGAGACGTTCGTTGACCGCGCGGCGTTCGACGCCCATCAGGCTCGGGTGAAAGAATCCGAGTGGGGGCGCATCACGCAGCACGTTGAGCGCCACTACGAAGTCGAGGAACGCTAGCGCTCGCGTTCGGCAATCTTGCCGGCCGCCTCTGCCAGGTAGCGGGGAATGTAGTCCCGGTACACGCAGGAGGAGTGCGGCGTAATCATCACGTTGGGCTGCTGCCACAGCGGTGAGTCTGCGGGCAGCGGCTCTTCGTCCACCACATCCAGGAAGGCGCCGCCGAGTCGCGGCAGATGTTCCAGCAGCGCCGCCGACGGCAGCGCATTACCGCGGCCAAAGTTGTAGATGAAGGCGCCGTCCTTGCAGCGGGCGAGTTCATCGGCGCCAATCAATCCGTCGGTGCTGGCGTTGCTGGGCAACACAATCACCACGTGGTCGGCGAGCGGCAACTCGTCACTCAGCGCTTCAATGCCGCGCTTGTCGCCGCTCGCGCTGCGGCCCACGCCCACCACCTGCATGCCCACACGTTCGAGCAACTCGCCGCAGCTCTTGCCGATGCTGCCGTAGCCGATGATGAGTGCGCGCTGGCCGGCAAGCAGCCGGCTTTCGTGCTGCAGGTTGCGGTCCCACTCGCGCTGCTCGAAGTTGCGGATCATCGCCGGCATGTTGTGGTTCATGAACAGCACGGCGTGCAGCAACGATTCACGGAGGATCTCACCATGGAACGTGCCATGAATCACTGGTACGTGGCCCGAGGGGTCGGGTGCGACCCAGTCGGCGCCAGCCGCGGGTGTGAGCACGGCGCGCAGGTTCGGCGCGCGCTCGTACCAGGCGGCGTCGAACGCCCAGGTGAGCACGTACTCTGCGCTGCCAAGCGCGGCGGCGAGCTGCGCCTCGTCGTCGTGGTGCGTCAGCCGCGCGCCGGGCAGGCGCTCATGCACGGGGCCGAAGTCGCCGGGCCGAAAGTCGAAGGCGCGGATGTCGCTGCGCAATAGCGTGTGAAGTTCCATCTCGCCATTATAGTCGCTCACCAGTACCATTCGGCTTCTATGAAAGCCCGCAACCCCCTGTTCATTCATTACGTGCACGACATGCCGCGCGCCCGCGCCTTTTACGAGGGCGTCTTTGGCGTCGAGCCCCGCGTCGCCTGGCCCGGCTGGTGCGAGCTCGACTTCGGCCCGTTCACGCTCGCGCTGCACATCATCGAGGCGGGCGTGCCCGAATCGCCGCTGCCCCATGCCGGGCTGAACCTCGAGGTGGATGAGATCGAATCGATGCAGGCAGCGATTGAGGCGGCCGGCGGGAGCATGACAGAGTTGCGCGAGGCGACGGCCAACATTCCCGATCGCGTGGCCACGTTCTTTGATACCGAGGGCAACGGCTTCGAGCTGCGCCAGCACGTCGGCGTCACGAACTAGTTTTGCTGTCTCCCAACTGGCCATTCAGCGTCCGGCGCGTCCCGTTTTTCTATGGGTGGGTCGTCTGGATCTTCTCCACGCTCGGGTTCCTGTTCAGCGTGCCCGGGCAGACGATGGGCATGGCGGTCTTCACCGACCCCTTCATCGAGGTGTTGGGGCTCTCGCGCACGCAGCTCTCGATGGCGTATCTCATGGGCACGGTGAGCTCGGCCCTGTTCCTGACGCAGGCCGGCCGCTGGTACGACCGCCTCGGCGGCCGCGTGATGATTGCGGGCTCAAGTCTGATGCTGGGCGTGATGGTGGCGTACATCAGCTTTGCCGATCAGCTCTCGGGCGCGCTGGGCGGGTCGCTGGCGGTCACGTTCGTGTGCATCCTGCTTGGCTACTTCGGCGTGCGGTTCTTTGGCCAGGGCGTGCTCACCAGCGCCTCGCGCAACGTGCTGCTGGTGTGGTTCGTCAAGCGCCGGGGCCTTGTGAGCGGTGTGCGCGGCGTATTCGTCTCGTTGGGGTTCTCGCTCGCGCCGCTGCTGCTGGCGTGGCTCATTCTGACGTTTGGCTGGCGCGGCGCGCTGTGGGTGATGGCGCTGGTGGTCGGTGTGATGTTCCCGGTGCTGGCGCTGGTGTTCGTGCGCAACAACCCGCAGGAGTGCGGGCTACTGCCCGACGGCGAGCCCGGCGACCCGGCGGATGCAGACACGCAGGAGGTCGAGAGCGTCGAGCTCAGCGTGGCGCGGCGCACGCCGGTGTTCTGGATCTACAGCCTCAGCCTCGCGATGCATGCGATGTTCGGCACCGCACTCACGTTCCACGTGGTGTCGATCTTCGAGCAGGCCGGCCGCACGAGCACCGAGGCGTTCGGCTACTTCTTCCCGTCCGCAGTGTTCTCGACCACCGCGAACCTCATCGCGAGCTACCTTGTGGACTTCCACTCACTCAAGCCGTTCCTCATCGCGATGCTGGCGCTGTTCCTCGTCGGCGCGTGCGGGCTCTACAACCTGGAGCAGCCCTGGGGCTTCTGGATGCTCGCGGGCGGTTTCGGCGCCGGTGGCGGGCTGTGGGGCGTGATCTCGAACCTGTGTTTCATTCGCTTCTTCGGCCCGCTGCATCTCGGTGAGATCAGCGGCTTCAACGCCTCGCTTACCGTCTTCGGCAGCGCCATCGGCCCGGCGGCCTTCGCCCTTGGCCTCGATGCCTTCGGCAACTACGACGCGCCGGTCGCGCTGTGCATCGGCCTTCTGGTCGCACTGTTGATCGCGGCGGTGGTGGTGAAGCAGGATGAACTCAAAGAAACGCAGGAGGCATCGTGATCTTCGTCTTTGAAGTCCACGTGAAGCCGGGCTACACCGCCGAGCAGTATGCCGACGCCTGGGTTCGCGCCAGTGAAATCATTCAGCAGGCGCCCGGTGCGCTGGGCACGCGGCTGCATCGTTCATTGCACGAAAGCGACAAGCTGCTGGCGATTGCGCGCTGGGCGTCGAAGGCCCAGCGCGACGCGATGGAGGGCAGTCAGCCCGAGAAGGTGCGGCAGATCATTGCCGAGCAGGCCGAGTTCGTCGAGGTAAAGGTCATCGGCGAGTTCGACGAGCCGGAGTGGGTCGTCGATCTCACCGAGGGTGCCAGCGGCTAGCGCCAGCCGGCGCGGTCGAACACCTTCACGGCTTCGGCCTGGTTCTTGCCGAACACCTCGGCGTTAACCGAATCTTCCCTGAACTCGCCGAGCTTCGAGATGGGCCCGGTGGTCTCGCCGACGATCGGATACTCGTTGTTGCCCTCGGCAAACAGCCGCTGGGCATACTCGCTTGTCAGATACTCCAGAAAGCGCACGGCGGCCTCACGGTTCGGTGCGTGCTTCGTGACGCCCGCGCCGCTCACGTTGACGTGGGTTCCGCGGCCGTCCTGGTTGGGGAAGACGACGCCCAGCGATTCGGCGAGTTTGCGGTCTTCGGCGTTGTCGGAGCCAAGCATGCGGCCGATGTAATAGGTGTTGGCGATGCTGATGCCGCATTCGCCGCTGGCCACAGCGCGCAGCTGTGCGGTGTCGTTACCCTGCGGCGGGCGGGCGAAGTTCTCGACGACGCCTCGCGCCCAGGCCTCTGCGGCGTCCGCACCCACGGTCTCGATCATCGAGGCGACGAGCGAGAGGTTGTAGATGTTCGACGACGAGCGCATGCAGACGCGGCCACGATAGTCGGGCGACGCCAGGTCTTCGTAGCGCTCGGGTACCGGCAGCCCTTCTTCTTTGGAGTACATGATGACGCGCGCGCGCTTCGAGAGGCCGAACCACAGGTTGTCGTCATCCTGCAGGTTGGCGGGTACGCGTTCTTCCAGCACTTCGGATTCCGTGGGCTGGAAGACCCCAGCCTCGGCGGCGCGGTAGAGCCGGCCGGCGTCCACGGTGATCAGCATGTCGGCAGGGCTCAGCTCGCCTTCCGAGAGAATGCGTTCGATCAGCGCGTCGCTGCCGCCCTCGATGAGATTGACCTCGATGCCGGTTTGCTCGGTGAAGGTGTCGTAGAGCGCGAGGTCGGTGTCGTAATGGCGGGCCGAGTAGACGTTGACTTCAGCCGCTGTGACGGTGGCCGCGAACAGGCAGAGCGTGGCCGCGAGAATGGTTTTGCGCATGATGATTAACCACTAATGAGAAGCGTTCGCATCATAGACAATGACACCTTCCGGCGCAAAGTGAATTGCGACGCGGGTGCCGGTGGTCACGGTGGGTCTGCTCGCGGTTCGGGTGTGCAGCGTGGCGGTGCCGGCGGTGATGATCGTGATGAAGTGATCGCCCGCAAACCTCACATCGGCGACTTCGGCGGGGCCGGCGTCATCCGGTGTGATGGTGATCGCCGTGGGGTCGATGGCGATGAGGCGTTCTTCGCCGTCGTTGCCCGATGCGATGTCGATGCGCCCGAATGGTGTCGTTAGCGCACCGTGATCGACAACGCCGTGCACGAGTTCGCGGTTCGAGAGGACTTCCGCGACGAAGGGGTGCGCGGGCGTTTGCCACAGTTCCTCGGGCGTACCGGTTTGCACAATGCGGCCGTCCACGATGATTGCGATGCGGTCGGCGAGCATGAGTGCGTCCTGCGGGTCGTGGGTCACGAGCAGTGTGGTGGCGCCGGCTTCTTTCAGCAGCAGCCGGGTTTCCTCGCGCAGTTGCCGGCGCAGCAGGATGTCGACGCTGGCGAAGGGCTCGTCGAGCAGCATGATGCCGGGGGCCGGTGCCAGCGCGCGGGCCAGCGCGACGCGCTGCTGCTGGCCGCCGGAGAGCTGGTGCGGGTAGCGCGCACCAAACTCGCCAAGGCCGGCGCGGTTGAGAATGCTGCCGCTGCGCTCCACGCGCGTGCCGTCGTCGAGGTGGCTGAGACCGAATTCGATATTGCCGGTCACGGTGAGGTGCGGGAACAGCGCGTGCTGCTGGAACACGAGGCCCGCGGGCCGCGACTCCGGCGGCGGGCAATTCTCCGGGGTCACCCGCTGCTCGCCCAGTTCGATGGTGCCGGCCTGCAGCGCTTCGAGCCCGGCGGCCAGGCGCAGCAGCGTGCTCTTGCCGCTGCCGGAGGGGCCGAGCAGCGTCACGATCTCACCGGGTGCGACGTCGAGATCGACGCCGAACAGCACGGGGGTTTCATTGAAGGCGTGGGACACGCCCCGGAACGTTATACTCACGGGCTCTCCTGATGTGAGTCGGCATTCTCTGTTCTTGCGGCAAAGTTCTCAATCGCAACACACGCGCTTTCCTGTGCTGGGTGCAGGTACGCTGCTGATCGCCGTGCCGGTGGCGTTGCCGTTGCTCGTGCTGCTGGCCGCGCTCGTGGTGCCGGGCGATGCGGCCTGGGCGCACCTGCGCGAACATCTGCTGTGGGAGTATTTCGGCAACACGCTGGCGCTGATGCTGCTGACGGCGCTGATCGCCATCACGCTGGGTGCGAGCACGGCTTGGCTCTGCAGCGGCTATCGTTTTCCGGGTGATCGCTGGCTCGGGCCGGCGCTGGTGCTGCCGCTGGCGTTGCCCACCTATGTAGCGGGCTACGTGTATGCCGATGTGCTGGAGTACGCGGGCCCGGTGCAGTCGCTGCTGCGCGACGTGACCGGCTGGGGTTTTCGCGACTATTCGTTCCCGGCCATCCGCTCGCTGCCCGGCGCGGCAATCGTCATGGCGCTGGTGCTGTACCCCTACATCTATCTGCTGGTGCGTGCGAATCTCGAGGCGCAGTCGGCAACGCTGGCGCAGGCTGCGCGGACGCTCGGCGTCTCTGGCCGCAAGCTGCTGGTTCGCGTCACCCTGCCGCTGGCACGGCCGGCGCTGGCGGGCGGTACCGCGCTCGTGTTGATGGAGGCAGCGGCGGAGTTCGGCGTGGTCGAACATTTCGGTGTGCCGACGCTCACCTCGGGCGTGTTCCGCACCTGGCTCGCGATGGGCGAGCGGGAAGCCGCTCTCAAGCTGGCAGGCTGGCTGTTCATGCTGGTGACAGTGCTGGTGGTGATTGAGCAGGCCGCGCGGAGTGGTGTGCGCTTCAATCTGCCGGCACCGGATGGGCCGCCGGTGCGACGCCGTCTTTCCGGCTGGCGCGGCTGGCTTGCGTGCTTCGTGTGCCTGCTGCCGCTCACGTTCGGCTTTCTGGTGCCGGCCGGCGTGCTGGTGATGCATGCGATCGAGGTCGGTGACCCGCTCTGGGGGCGTCGCTTTCTCGAGTTCGCGACCAACTCGGTGGTGGTGGCGTCCGTCGCCGCGGTGCTGTGCCTTGGCGCGGCGCTCTGGCTTGCGCTCGCAGAACGCCGGAGCCGGTCGCTCTTTGTGCGCTATGGCATTCGTGGCGCGACGCTCGGGTATGCCATCCCGGGTCTGATTCTGGCGATTGGTGCGCTCGCACCGCTCACGGCGCTTGATCGCTGGCTCGCCGGGCTGACCGACGGCGCAACGGGCCTGCTGGTTACGGGCAGCATTGCCGGGCTCGTGTTCGTCTACGTCGCGCGCTTTCTCACTATCGCCTTCAACGGCGTGCAGGGTGGCCTTGGCCAGATTCACCCGGCGATTGATGATGCCGCGCGGGCACTTGGTGCGGGGCCGTTCGCGGTCATTCGCCGCGTGCACGCGCCCATGCTCGCCGGCACGCTCGCCTACGCGGGCCTGCTCGTGTTCATCGACGTGATGAAGGAGTTGCCCGCCACCCTCATCATGCGCCCCTTCAACTTCGAGACCCTCGCAACCCGCGTCTACCGCCTCGCCTCCGACGAGCGCGTCGCCGAAGCCTCAACCGCCGCCCTCGTCATCGTCGCCCTCAGCCTCATCCCCACCCTGGCCCTCACCCGCCGCACCACCCGCTAACCCAGGGTCAGACCCCAGTGCCACCCCAGGGTCAGACCCCAGTGCCAGGTCGGGGTCAGACCCCAGTGCCAGGTCGGGGTCAGACCCCGGTGTCAGGTTGGTGTCACGCCTGGTTTGATCCCCGGTCGGGGGCTGACGAGACAGAATTGTCGGGTTGGTGCGGATTGGGGATTGGGGTCCGACCCCAAGGTGGCACTGGTGGGGATTGGGGTCCGACCCCAAGGTGGCACTGGGGTCTGACCCTGCTCTGGCACTGCTCTGGCACTGGGGTCTGACCCCGGGTGGGGTGGGCGCAAAAAAAGGGCCGCGAGTGCGGCCCTTTTTTTGCTGCGGTGGCGTGCTACTGGAAGCGCGCGGTCACCGTCAGGCCGAGGACACGCGGCTCGTTGACGAAGCCGGTGAGGTTGTTGAAGTCGATCGCGCCCTGCACGTTTTCTTCGTCGGTGATGTTGCGACCGAAGAAGTAGGCTTCCCAGCGACCGTCCTGCTTGCGATAGCCGAACTGTACGCCGGCTTCGAACTGGTCTTCGGTGTAGAACTCCGCAGACTCGTACAGGAAGATGTTGGTCTCGCCCTGCAGGCCGAAGTCTGCGTACGCGAACAACTCGCCGTCGCCTTCGAGCGGCACCCAGATTTCGCCGGTCACGTTGAACGTGTACTTCGGCGCGTTCGGGAACGGGTTGCCGTCCACGAGCGCGAAGCCGTTGGCGTCGATCGGGTCGAGTACCGTGCAGGCGCCGCTGCCGCAGGGGCCGACGCGCAGGTTCGCATCGTCGATCTCGGTGTCGTTGTAGGCGTAGCCCGCGGTGATCTCGAAGTTGTCGGCGATCAGGAAGCGGCCTTCGATCTCGAGGCCGGTGCCCGTGCCGCGATCAGCGTTGATCAGCTGGATCGAGTTTGCCGCGCCACCAACAGCCGTGAACTGGATGTCGTCCACGATGTAGTGGAACAGCGCGCCGCTGATCTCGCCGCGACCGTCAAACAGACGCTGCTTGAAGCCCACCTCGAACGAGTTGCTGGTCTCTGACGTTGCGGTTGACGGCGGTGCCCCAAACGCGATGTCGCGGCCCTGAATCGTCGGTGCCTTGAAGCCGCTTGCCCAGCGTGCGTACAGAATGCCCGCATCGCTGTGCTTCCAGTTGAGGCTCACGTCGCCGCTGAACTGATCGTCCGAGAGGTCCACGTTGTAGCCCGGTGCGTCCAGTGACTTCTCGTCGTCGGTGTAGCGAATGCCGCCCACGACCTCGAGGTTCTCGCCAATCGGCATCGTCGCCTGGCCAAACACGGCCCACGCTTCGTTGTTGTGCACGACGGTGGTCGGCGGAATGAAGAACGGGTTTGTCTCAACCGACAGCTCCGAGTCGAAGAAGAACAGGCCCACCTGCCAGCCGAAGCCGTCTTCGAGCGTCGGGTCGTTCGCGAGGCGGAATTCCTGCGTGAACTGCTCGACGTCGGCCGCGTCCTGCGTCTGCGACGGGAACGGGATGAAGCCCGGGCCCGACTCCGGCAGGAACGCAGCGCCGTAGCCGCCGTCGATGTCGCCGAGGCTGCGGCCGTCAGCTTCTTCAAAGCCGGTGATCGACGTTAGCGTGAGGTCGTTGAAGGTGTACTCGATGGTCAGGCCAAGACCCGAGCTGTCGTACTCCTGCGGGTTGTTGTCACCCTCGTCGAAGAACACGAGATCACGATCGAAGTTCTCGTTCAGCTCGTTGCTGCCGGTATCGAAGATGTTGGCGCGGAAGACCGAGGCGGTGCCGTCGAGTGATCGCGCGTGCAGGTTCAGCAGTGCCGAGAAGTCATCGTTGGGCTCGAACAGCAGCTGGATGCGACCGGCCTGCTCCTCGATGCGGCCCATCACGGAGCTCTGCGAGGTGAAGCCGTTGTCGATCCAGTCGTCGCGGTTCTGGATGAGGATCGAGGCACGGGCCGACAGCGTATCGCTGAGCCCGCCGCCAAACGCGGCTTCGAGGTTTGCGGTGCCGAGTGAGCCGGCCGTCGCTTCGATGTAGCCGCTGGTTTCGGTCGTCGGCCGGCGCGAGACCAGCTTGACGATACCGGCCGTCGTGTTGCGGCCGAACAGCGAGCCCTGCGGGCCGCGGGAGACTTCGACGCGATCAATGTCAAAGAGCGGGAAGCTCTTGAGGATCACGTTTTCCATCACGACGTCGTCCATGATCACCGACACCGGCTGGGAGGCCGCGAGGTCGAAGTCGATGTTGCCGAGGCCGCGAATGTAGAAGCGCGGCGCTACCCGGCCGTTTGAAGACTCGACGTAGAGTCCCGGGATGCGGGTCGACAGCGCGCGAATGTCGGCGCCGCCGCTGAACAGTGCGTTGAATTCCTTGCCTGCCATGTTGGTCACCGAGATCGGCACCTCGAGCAGGTTCTGCTCGCGCTTCTGTGCCGTGACGATGACTTCCTCAAGCTGTGCCTGGGCAGATCCCATTGCCATCAGCGCAACCGCGCCGGCCAACAATCGCTTCATTGACGTGACTCCCCCCGGAGATCGTTAAGAAGCCGGGGAGTTTAACCGAGCACGGCAGGCAGATCAGTAAGAATCTGGCGAAACGAGGCGGACGTTCAGGTGTTCCAGCCCACGAAAAAAGGGGTTTCCCTGCCACGCCGGCGCGCGGTCGATGAGTTCGATGCCGCTGAAGCGATCCAGCAGCGCGTTGAACGCGAGCCGTGCTTCCAGCCTTGCCAGCGCGAGGCCAAGGCACAGGTGAATGCCATAGCCGAACGCCACGTGGCGGCCGGGGGCGCGATGAATGTCGAACTGCTGCGGCTGCTCGTACGCGGCCGGGTCACGGTTCGCCGCGCCGAGGCTGATCATCACCATCTGGCCAGGGTGCATCAGCCGGCCGTCGATGCGCGTACGCCGTGCCACGAACCGGACGGTCATCTGGATGGGCGGCTCGAACCGCAGCATCTCCTCGATGGCGCCGGGCAGCAGCCCGCGGTCATGCCGCAATTCGGCGAGCTGCGCGGGATGTGTCAGCAGCAGGTAGAGGCCGCTCCCGATCAGCCGGGTCGTCGTCTCGTGGCCGGCCGACAGCAGCAGGATGCAGGTTGCGATGATCTCTTCGCGGGTCAGGTGGTCGTCGGCTTCCTGCGCCTGCGCGAGGCGCGAGATGAAGTCGTCGCCGGGTTCCCGCACCTTCTGCGCGACGAGGTCGTTCAGGTAGTCACGCATCTCCCGCTCGGCGCGCGACGCACGGGCGACCATCTCAGGCTGTGCGATCAGCGTCGCGCCGGTCAACTCGTGAGACCAGCGAACGAAGCGGCCGCGATGTTCGTCGGGCACACCCATCATCTTCGTGATGACCATCACCGGCAGCGGCTCGGCGAGCGCGGAAACCATGTCTACCGGCTCGCCGGGCGGGATGTCACGCAGCAACCCGTCGATGCATTGCTCAATAAAGGGGGCGAGTGAGTTGATGTATCGCTGGGTGAACCCCTCTGACACCAGCTTGCGCAGTCGCGTGTGCGCCGGCGGGTCCTGGTTCAGCAGCGGCGGATGGTCGAGAAAGGGTACCGGCTCGCCCTCGGTGGCGGCGCGCAGCACAGAGGTGATGAATCGCCCGCGCTGGATGTCGTTCGAGAAGTCCGGGCTGCGGAGGATCTCCTGCGCGGCCTGCTGGCCGATCACCAGCCAGCCGCGATTGGCGTAGGTGCGCAGCACCGGCCCCTTGTCGCGAATCAGCTCCCAGCTCGGGTACGGGTCGCGCCGGAAGTCCGCGGCCGAACGCAGCGCCGACGTGCCGAGCAGCTTGCCGTCGATGCGGCGCAGGATCCACATCGAACCGAGCAATCCGCGGATGGCAAGACGGGACGCGGCGCGGCGAAGCATCAGGCTAGATTGCCCGTGGCCAGCCGCGGCGGGCTAGCACGTGGGCGGTGACTCCAGCTGCGGCAGCATCGCCACGACCTCGGGCGTGCAGTTCGAAGCCGGTGGGAAGATCGCGGTGCGGCCGAACATCGGCATGCCGACGTAGCCACGAATCTCCAGGTCGCCGTCGCCGTTGACCTTCATCCGGCTCTGGTAGGTATTGCCGGTTGCGGGATCGTAGATCTTGCCCTGCCATCGTCCGTCTTCGTACGCGTACTCCGAGAACATATGCAAACCGATCAGCGGGCGCGACTGCAAGGCCGGCTCGGGGTTTTCGGTGTCCATGCGGGGCTTGCCGTCGAGGCCTTCGCGCTCGCCGAGCTCGTAGGTGGGGGAGTTCAGTGCCCGTATCTGCCCGTAGAGCGCGCCTTCTTTCTCGTAGATTTCGAAGATGGAGTCACCGGTGCTCCAGTAGCCCTTCACCGCGTCGCGGTCGGCAAACGCCGGCGCCGAGATCATCAGCATGAGTACGATCAGTCGCTTCATTCGTTGGTCCTGTCAGAGTTGCTGTAGCGCCTTTGCCAGCTCGTTGGCGCTGGTGTAGGCATCTTCGACGGTGCTGCCGAGGCACCAGTCCCCGCACGCCGCAAGTCTTTGACCCTCATCCACCCAAAAAGGTTGCGCCAGCGGCGCGCGGGTTCGGGAAAAGCGCCAGCGATGCGCGCTTGCGCCGGCCAGTGCCTCGCTCTCGATTCCGGTGACGTCGGCGACGGCATCGGCGAGGGCAGGCACCAGCGTTGTCGGGTCTTCCTCGAGATGGGCCTGCGCCCAGGTCGCCGTCGCGTGGGCGACGAGCGACGGCGAGCAGTCCCGCCCCGGACGCCGATCCGACATCGTGACCCACGAAATCACGTCGTTACGCACCACCGCCGCATCGAACGGCAGCACGATGTCGTCAGGCAGCGGCGCCATGAGCGCGAAGCAGGGCTCGAACGTGACGCGCTCGAACGGCGGGTTGGCAGCGCTGGCGAAGCAGCGCGCGGCCTGCGGCGCGGGTGCGGTGCTGATGATCCAGTCGAACGGGCCGAAGCGCTGCTCGTCAGTCGTGACGAGCCAGCTCGCACCGTCCCGTCGCTCCACCTTCGCGATCTCGGTGCCGGCGTGGAATGGCACGTCTGCCATGAGCGCCTTGCACAGTCCGTTCATCCGCGGCGCCGCGACATAGTGCGGCTCGAACCACGGGCGCTTGAACGGGCGCTGGTCCCGGCTGAGCGTGGTGATGTTCGGTGTCCACGGGGCGACCGTCCCGGCGTCGACCCACGGTGCAAGAAACGCCTGGAAGGAGGGCGTTCGCGCGGTGAAGAACTGTGCGCCATGGTCGAACTGGTGGGTGTCCGTGTAGCGCGAGGCCATTCGCCCGCCCATGCCGCGTGCCTTGTCGAACAGCGTAATGTTCGCACGCCCGCGCAGGCGGCTTACGAGCGTCGCTGCCGCAATGCCGGTGCCGATGATGGCAATGTCGTGATGATCCATGGGGCCTTTTACGTCGCGGCCCCCGTGGCAGATGATCCGCGCAGTCCAGCGCGCCGTAAGCGAGGGTTATTTCGACGGCCAGTGCCCGCTCTGCCGGTTCGAGATGGATCACCTGCGCCGCTGGGCCGACGACTCCCTGGAACTCGTGGATATCCACGACGTGGAGTCAGCGTCGCTGCCTGATCGCGAGACCCTGCTCGGTGTGCTTCACCTTCGCACCGCTGACGGCGATTGGCTCCGGGGCATCGACGCCTCGGTACGCGCGTGGCAGGCGACCCGGGTTGGCTGGCTCTGGTCGGTACTGCGGCTCCCGCTCATCGCGCCGGTGGCCGATCGCGCTTACGCGTGGTGGGCGCGTCGCCGCTTCGAGCGGCTATACGGCAGAGATTGCCCAGCCAAAGAGCAGGTGTGAGCCTGCCGCGATCATCGACACGCGGTTGCGCATGGCGCGGTAGTACGCCGGCTGTCGGCTGAGTCCCGGCAGTCGGCGCTCGAGAAAGACCAGCGCCACATACGCACCGGCCAGCGCAAAGATCGCGACAGTGCCCGGGAACAGCACGACCATCGCCACCGCGAAGATCACGACAAGGTTGCTCGCGACGAGCAGCATCGTGCGCAGTGACGTCGAGATCTCCCGCATCACCAGCGCCATGCCCCACCAGCTTCCGCCGAGGAACGCGATGATCGCGAGTGAATACGCCGTCATGGCCGCGAGCGCGAAGTCCGGCGCCACATGCAGGAACGACATCAGCGTGAGCGCGAGAAACGGCGCCGCGCCCGCGTAGGCGAGCACCACCGCCGTCTTTTCGTGTTGTGCCTGGGGTGTCTCGGACATGTCAGCCAACCGCCTCCCGCAGTGCGGATTCGAGTTCCGGGTGGGTGAAGTCGAAGCCGGCGGCGGTGAGTCGCGCGGGTACGACGCGTTGCCCGCCGAGCAGCAGCTGTGACATCTCGCCGAGCGCAAGCTTCAGCGCGAACGCGGGCGCCGCTATCGGGAAGACCGGGCGGTTCAGGGCACCGGCCAGCGCGCGGGTGAACGCGGCGTTGTCGACGGGGTTCGGCGCGCAGGCATTTATTGCACCGTCTACTTCCTGCGCCAGTGCGAACTCGATGACGCGAACCATGTCCTCGCGCGAGATCCAGCTCATGTATTGCCGGCCCGACCCGAGCCGGGTGCCGAGGCCCAGCCTGAATGGAAGTTTGAGCGGTGCGAGAAAGCCGCCGTCTGGCCCCATGACAAGACCGATGCGCATCTTGACCACGCGTGCACCCCAGTCGGCGGCGGCATCGGCAGCGCGTTCCCAGTCGGCGCAGAGCGTCTGGGCGAAGTCCGGGATGGGCACGGCTGACTCATCGAGCTCGACATCGCCCTGGTCGCCATAGTAGCCGACCGCAGAGCCGCTGACGAAGACGGTTGGGGGCGAGGGTGATGCCGCCAGTGTGCGACACAGTGATTCCGTCAGCGCAATGCGGCTGTCCCGCAGCTTCTGCTTGCGGCCGCGCGTCCACAGCCCGCCCGCAATCGATTCGCCGGCGAGATTAATGACCGCATCAAAGGATTCACCGCGGATCTCGTCAATGCCCGAGAAACCGCGGACGCCGTTGCCGCAGCGCGCCTCGACGCTGTCGGGCCGGCGAGACAGCACGTGCAGTTCGTGCCCGGCCGACAGCAGCCGCGGGCAGAGCGCCTGGCCAATGTAGCCGGTGCCACCTGTGATGAGTATTCGCATGGTTCCTCCGTTCGTACACGAGTGTACGTTCGAACGGTGTATTGGCTCACGACCCGCCGGGTTTGCCGAGCGCGTCTGCCTTGTCGTTGGCCTCGTCGAGGCCCACCAGGCGATTGAACCCGGCGAAGGATTCACGCGCCGTGGCGGGTGCGTAGCCCGTCGCCATCACCTGATAGGTGTTGCGCAGGTTGGCGGTGACATGGAGGAGGGCGGTAACCGGCTGCAGCCCGAGCCGATAGCCCATGTTCGACAGCGTCGGCCAGTCGAGCCAGGGCGTCTTGCCATCCTCGACGAGATTGATGACGAGGGGCGTACCGCGAAAGGTGTCCGCGATCTTGCGAATCTCGCGGATCGAGGCCGGCGCCTCGATGAAGAGGATGTCGGCGCCGGCGTCCAGAAACAGGCTGCCGCGATCGAGCGCCTCATCGAGGCTGTCAGTTGCGCGCGCGTCAGTGCGTGCCATCACCAGCAGGTCGTCGCTGGCGCGGCTGTCGACCGCGGCGCGAATGCGTGCCACGGCCTCGTCCTGCGATACCACGGATTTGTTCTCCATGTGACCACAGCGCTTGGGGTGCACCTGGTCTTCGAGCTGCAGGCAGGCCACGCCTGCGCGCTCGTATTCGCGCACGGTGCGGGCGACGTTCTGCACCCCGCCGTAGCCGGTGTCAGCGTCGGCAATCACCGGGCGCCCGCCCGCGGCATCCACAATGCGCGCCGCGGCATCGGCCATCTCGCCGAGCGACAGCAGGCCGACGTCCGGCTTGCCGTACGTGGCGCCGGCCACCGAGAAACCCGACATGTACAGCGCCTCGAACCCGGTCTCGACGGCGAGTCTCGTGCTGAGGCCGTCGTAGACACCGGGTGCGATGATGAGCTCGCCGCGCGCCAGCAGATTGCGGAGCATGATTCCCCCCGACGTGATGATGAAAGGATACTATCACCGTGTCCGATGAATGCATCAAGCCAGAGGAACGATCCATGCCCAGACTTCGAGAAGTATCGCGCGCGGAGGCAGACCCCTCCATTCTCCCCCTGTACGACGCTCTGTTCGGTGACCGCGACCCGGTGGCCGAGCCCGGCACCGCGACCGGTACGCCCGGCAACTGGTGGACGGTCTTCGCGCTCATTCCCGAGTGCTTCAACCACTGTGTCGCCGGCTTCCAGTTCTACCGCTCGAAGCAGCGCAAGCTCTCGCCGAAGCTGCGTGAACTCGGGCAGACCCGTGCCGGATTCGCCCGCGGCAGTAAGTTCGTGTTCTCGCAGCACTGCAAATCGCTGCGGGCCGTCGGCTTCACAGAGGAACAGATCGAGGCGATCCCGCACTGGGCGGCGTCAGACCTGTTCGATGAGATCGAGCGGGCGGTGCTGGCCTATACCGACGATCTGGTGCTGCAGGGTGGCCGCGTGCCTGACGGCACGTTTGAGGTGTTGAAGAAACATCTTTCTGACGAAGAGATCCTGGAGCTCACCTACATCACCTGCACCTACGAGATGCACGCGACGATGTGCCGGGCGCTTCGCCTCGAATACGACGATGTGGATGAGCGCATTCGCGAGATTCCCGCGCCCGAAGACGACCTCAAAAAGATGGACTTCATGAGCGCCGTCGACCGGGACAAGCGGGACAAATAAAAAGGGCAGCGTTGCGCTGCCCTTCGTTCAAACAGGTTGGCCTCAGCCGCCCCGATGATTGCGCGCCCACCAGCCTTCTTCGGCGGCGCTCATGTCGGTGAACTTGTCTTCGGCGTCCATCAGGTCTTCGAGCGTGGTGCCCGCGCCCAGGTTGACGCCCTCGTTGCTGTACAGGGATGCGAGGCTGTAGCGACCGTTACCGGCCTGCACGATCTTGCCGGTCGGCGCCTCTTCGCGGCACATCCACAGCACGGCCGGCGTGACCAGCTCCGGTGCGCGCGCGGGATCGGGGTTGTCGAGGTCTTCCTCGCGGCCCGGGATCGTGTTGGTGAGTCGCGTCGCCGCGGCCGGTGCCAGCGTGTTGACGCGAACGTTGTGCGATGCGCCCTCGAGGGCGAGGACGTTCATCAGGCCGACCATGCCCATCTTCGCGGCACCGTAGTTTGCCTGGCCGAAGTTGCCGAAGATGCCCGACGTCGAGCTCGTGAGCACGATACGGCCCCAGTTCTTGTCGTACATGATGGGCCACGCCGCATGGGTAACGTAGGCGGTGCCGTTCAGGTGCACGTCCATCACGAGATCCCAGTCGTCCAGCGTCATCTTCTTGAACGACTTGTCGCGCAGGATGCCGGCGTTGTTCACGAGGATGTCGACCGTGCCGTAGGCCGCGACGGCATCGTCAATGATGCTCTTGGCGCCGGCCTTGTCGCTGACTGATGCCTTGTTCGCGATGGCTTCACCGCCGTCCTTCTTGATCTGCTCGACGACGGCGTCTGCCGCGTCGCTCTGGCCGGAGCCGTCAGCGCTCCCGCCGAGGTCGTTGACGACGACCTTCGCGCCGCGCTTCGCGAATTCGAGCGCGTGGGCGCGGCCGATACCGCCACCGGCGCCGGTGATCACCACGACCTTGTCCTTGAAATCTTCCATCGAGAGCCCCTCTTGTTGGTTAACTGCCAAATATGAGCCGTCATTACGCCAGAAGCTATTGATCGTGGCAATGCCCGGCTGGTGCGGGTATATCGCGGGGTGATAGTGGCCGGCCGTGGCCCGAGTTAATGGCAGCCATCATCCGGGAGTGCCAAACCGGCGTAACAGGGTCATGAAATCTCACTCAGCAGTCCCGCTTCTTGTCCTCTTCACTATGGTCATGGCGGGCTGTACAACGCAGGCAACGAAGCCGATGGAAACCGTAGAATTTGTAGATCTGCCGCGGTTCATGGGCGATTGGTACGTCATTGCGAGCGTCCCGACGTTCTTCGACAAGGAACCGTACAACGCGATCGAGCGTTATGCCCTCAACCCCGACGGCACTGTCGCGACCACCTATCTGTTCCGGGACGGTGCCGCCGACGGGCCCCGCCGGGAAATGAACGCCAAGGCCTTCATTCGGGACGAGGAGTCCAACGCCGAGTGGGGCATGCAGTTCGTTTGGCCGATCCGGGCGGATTACCGCATCGTCTATCTCGACGATGATTACGACGTGACCGTGATCGGTCGTAACCGCCGCGATTTCGTCTGGATCATGGCGCGCACGCCCACCATTCCCGAGTCGAAGCTCACCGAACTGCTCTGGTTCGTCGAGAACCTCGGCTACGACCGGGACGACATCCGCCTCGTGCCACAGGGCGCGGGTGAAGCCGCCCAACAGATTCCCGCCGGCTGACCTATACTGGTGGGCCGATTTCCGGCCAGGGGCTGCCCATGTCGATGATCGCCGTCCTCATGGAGGCGGTAGAGACCCGCGCGACCGATATCCACATCGTCGCGTTTCGCCCCGTGATCTTTCGCCGGCGCGGCGAACTCGAACCCTTCGATGACAACGTGCTCGACGCCGAGGGCGCCCGGCTGCTCTGCTACTCCCTGCTTGATGAAGAGCAGATTGCCCGCTTTGAGCGCGACCTCGACTATGACTTCGTGAAGGTCGTGGGTGCGCATCGCTTTCGCGTCAATGTCAGCTTCAACAACGGCACCGTGAGCGCCGTGATCCGCGTCCTGAATCACGAGCCGATGCCGCTGGAAGAGATCCGGCTGCCGCCGATCATTGAGCAGCTCTGCTATCGCGACAAGGGGCTGATTCTCGTTACCGGCACGACGAGTCAGGGCAAGACGACAACGCTCGCGAGCCTCGTGGACTACATCAACCGCAATCGCAGCCGCACGGTGGTGACGATTGAGGACCCCATCGAATACGTGCACACGAACAAGCGTTCGATCGTGCGTCAGCGCGAGGTAGGCAAGGACACGAAGACCTTCGCCAGCGGCCTCCGGGCAGCGCTGAGGCAGGACCCCAACGTGATCGTTATCGGCGAGATGCGCGATTACGAGTCCATCCAGATTGCGCTCACAGCTGCCGAGACCGGCTCGCTCGTCATGTCGACACTGCACGCGATCTCCCTCGACAAGCTGCTCGAACGCCTGCTGTCGTACGTGCCGGCCGAGCAGGAGACCCAGGTGCGCCTGATGCTGTCAGAGACGCTGCTGTGCATCGTTCACCAGGAGCTGCTGACGACTGTATCAGGGGGCAAGCGTGTTGCCTGTGAAGTGCTGACGAATACGCCCGCGATCAGGAATACCATTCGCCTGCGCGAGAGCTATCACCTCAAGAACTACATCGTCACCAGCGAAAAGCGGCACGGCATGCGCACGATGAAGCGTTCACTCGACGAATTGCTTGAGGAAGGCGAAATCGACGACGCGACCTACGAGCAGGTGCTCGCCAACTACGGCTAGGAAGCGTTAAAGGCCCTTTTCGTCGACTCGGTCACATTCGCGGCATGACCGACCTCCCGCTTTTGACAATCCGGGTGGAATGCCACTTCGCGCTTGGAACAAACTCCCTCCGAACCGGCAGCAACCGCTGTCGAATGAGAGAGGAAGGGGTCATGTTCAAGTTTCTGGTTGCACTGTTGATCATCGTGCTGGTCTTCGATGTCGTCGAAGCCGGCGAGCGGGAGATCGACAAGGAAGGGTGCGCCGCGACGCAAACAGCGGGCGACTGGTGGCGGGAGTCCCGGCCGATCATGGGCACCGTTGTTGCTGTCGAA
This sequence comes from Pseudomonadales bacterium, assembly GCA_965267485.1. Lineage (GTDB taxonomy): Bacteria > Pseudomonadota > Gammaproteobacteria > Pseudomonadales > Azotimanducaceae > JANQJA01. The sequence continues at coordinate 59,718 of OZ254080.1, forward strand.
GTCCAGTCGCCGCAGGCAGGCGCCTGCGATGCGATCACCGCGGTCATGGACGAGATGTACCGCATCGATGAGCTGATGAGTTCATGGTCGCAGTCGAGTGAGCTCTCCCGCCTGAATCGCGAAGCGCCGGAAGGCTTCGTCACCATCGACGAAGAACTGTTTGCGCTGATCGAGCGCAGCATCGACTTCTCCCGCGTCACCGACGGTGCCTTCGACGTAACCTATGCCTCTGCGGGTCGATACTACGACTTCCGCGCAGGCACCCGTCCGGACGATGAGCAACTTACCCGCGCCATCGATGCCATCGACTTTCGCCATATCGAACTCGACCGCGAGCGGCATGCCATTCGTTACGCCCACCCGGCGGTGTATATCGATCTCGGCGGCATCGCCAAGGGCTACGCGGTTGATCGCGCGGTTCGCATCCTCGAGCGTCGCGGCATCGAAGAGGGCATGGTCTCGGCTGGCGGCGACAGCCGAATCGTCGGCGACCGCGGCGGCGAGCCCTGGGTCGTCGGCATTCGAAACCCGCGCGCGAAAGATGACAACGTCGCAGTGCTGCCGCTGATGGATGTGTCGGTGTCGACGTCCGGAGACTACGAACGATTCTTTGAGGAAGGCGGCACCCGTTACCACCACATCATCGACCCGCAGACCGGTGACTCGGCACGGGGCGTTCGCAGCGTCACCATTCTGGGTGAAGATGCGACCAGCACAGACGCACTGTCCACCAGCGTGTTCGTGCTGGGGCTCGAACGCGGCCTCGCGCTGATTGATGCGCTGAACGGTGTCGATGCGATCGTGGTCGATGACGCCGGGCAACTCTACTTTTCCAACGGCCTGATGGGCATGGCAACCGCCGATGCCGTGGCGAGCGCGGAGGGCATCTAGCATGAAGCTGATACTCAAGATTGCGCTGTGCTGGCTGTCGCTGCCCGCGTTCGCGGTCGAGTTGCTCGACACCGCGCCGGACTTCACGCTCAAGGCGTTGACCGGCGAGCAAGTGCCCACCGAAAACCTGCGTCTCGAAGAACACCGTGGCCAGGTCGTGCTCGTCAATTTCTGGGCGAGCTGGTGTGGCCCCTGCCGGCAGGAAATGCCGATTCTCGACCGCATTCATGAGCGCTACTCGCCGATGGGTTTCACCGTGCTTGGCGTGAACGTCGACAAGGACCCGGACAAGGCGCGGCGTATCGCCGACAAGGTTCGCGTGTCGTTCCCGCTGCTGCACGACGCCGGCCAGAACGTCAGCGAATCGTGGGATGTCAGTGCAATGCCCTACACGGTGCTGATCGACCGAAACGGGCAGGTGCAGTACATCCATCGCGGCTACAAAAGCGGCGATGAAGCCGCGTATGTGGATCGCCTGCGTACTCTGCTGACGCAGCGCGCCGGAGCAGACTGATGTCGAGGCTCGCTGCAATTGCATTGCCGCTGCTTGTTGCCGGCCCGCTCGCCTTTGCAGAAGGAGAGGCTGAAGGCACGATCGACGAGCAGCTGGCTTCGCTGGACGAGGCGCTGATGCTGCTCGAGACCGACGTCCGCATTCTCGAGGAAGACCTGTTGTACCCCGCGAGCTCCCGGGTCTCGGTCTTCCTCGAGATGGATGTCGGCGAGCTGTTCGCGCTCGATGCGGTGACGCTGGAGCTGAACGGCAAGGAGGTCGCGCACTACCTCTATACGGAGCGTCAGGTCGACGCGCTGTATCGGGGAGGTGTGCAGCAGCTCTTCACCGGCAACCTCAAACAGGGCGAGAACGAGCTGAACGCGTTCTTCGTCGGTCGCGGGCCCCATGGCCGTGACTATCGGCGCGCGGCCACCGTGACCTTCGAGCATGAATTCGAACCCGTCGTCGTCCAGCTTGCCGTCACCGACGACACCACCTCTCGCCAACCGGAGTTCACTGCCAGCGTGCGCTAGCAACGAATGGAAAATCTGGGCCAGCATGAATCGAATCGCGACATTGTTGTGTTGTTGTATGGTGACGTTGCCGTGTGGTGCGGACGACCTTGCAACGAATGTCGTGCGATACGAGCGGCTGGTCGAACTCCCTGAGAACGCGTATTCGACCGCGCTTCGGTTCGAACGACGCTTCGGCGCTTCCTCAAGGCTGGGTCTCGCGAAAGCGAGCCTGGCGTTCGATCTTGGCCTCGAACCGCTCGCCGAACGTGAACTCGCTGCGATTGATGAGCATTCGCTGAACCCGGTCGATCGCCACGAACTGAATCTCTATCTGGCGCGAATCGCCTATAACGCGGACGACGTCGCCGAACTCGACCGGGCAATCGAAGCGCTCGGTGATCCGGGAGAGACCGGCTGGCACACGTTCCTCGTCGCTGAGCGTGCGCGCATCAAGGGTGATACTGACGCAGCGGCCGCCGTACTCGCCGGCGCCGATCGCCGCGCCATCATGGCGGCCTACGCGCGGTACAACCTTGCCACTGATCTCTATCGAGCAGGCGACATCGATCGTGCGGCCGCACTCTTCGACGACGTGCAAGCGCTCAAGGCAAAGACGCCCGAGTCGCGGTCGTTGTTTGAGCGGGCTGGCATTGCACTCGCGACCATCGCGCTCGACGAGAGTGATGAAAAGCGAGCCTGGCGTGCCTTGTCTGCGCTTGGCAGCAAATCCGAGGCGGGTATTCGCGGCATGGTGCTGCTGGCGCGGCGCGCGACCGAAGCCGGCGACTGGGATCGTGCGGCAGCATTGTGGCAACACCTCCTTGAATCCAATCCCTGGCACCGGGCCGTCGTCCCCTATTACAGCGCGCTGCCGTGGGTGATCGAGCGAGCGGCGGGTCCGGCTGCCGCGCTTGCCGTGTATGAAGAAACGCGCGAATCCCTGCACGCACGTGCTGATGCGCTGGGTCAGCTGCCGCCGCTGGAAACCGGTCTCGTCGTCGCTGCAATCATGGGTGACGCGGCCGCCCTCGATGCCGTCGCTACGCGCCTTGGCGACTCGCAGTGGCTCGATGGCCTGACGGATGAGGATGCGCGCCGGGCGGCGACTCGCTGGCTGCGAATGCATCGCGCCTCTGCCCGGCTGGCTTCACGACAGGACGACCTGATCGCGCTGCGCGAGGTCGGTGCCGAGCAATCGCGCCGGCTGGAACTCTCGCGGCAGACGCTGGATAGCCGGCCGCCGTCAGCGTTGCTTGCCCGCTATGCCACGCGCACGCGTGGCCTCATTGCACAGCTTGAAGAGATTCGCGACGACGGGTTCTGGGGCGCGGGTCTCGAGGCGTTCGCCGAAGGGAGCGAGCGTCAGCAACTGGATCGGATCGCGGCGGTCGAAGCGCGACTTGGCGAAGGTGAGTCTGCCGCCGGGCTCCGCGAGCGACTGTTGCGCCTTCGTCATCTCGTCTGGTTCACGATTCACGATGACCTGCCGCACCGTGCGCAGCAGCGGATTGCAATCGCCGAGCAACTGCTGGCGCGTATTGATGGGCTTGGCGAGCGTGTAGCACGCGTTGCCTCCGCCGCGCGGCATATCGGGTCCGAGCAGGGTCTGCCGGCAAGAATCTCGCGCCTCGCCGCCCGAACCGAACTGCTCTCCGTGCAGGTCGAAACCGCCATGGGTACCGCCGAAACACAGCTGATGGCCGGTGTGCAGCGAGCGGTCGACGAGCACCTTGCGGCGCTTGACGACCAGATGCTGGTCGTAGACATCGCCATTGCCCGTATCGAGGACGGCCTGATGCTTGCCAGCGAGGACGCGCCATGAGACTTGTCGTGACCCTCGCACTGACGGTCGTGCTCGGTGGGTGCAGCCTTTTCGGCGGACGTCATGAGACGATCGAGGGGCCCCGGCTCGGCGACGTCGCGCGCGATCTGCCGCGTTGGCAGGCTGACGTACCGGCGGCGAAGCCGAAGCCGGAGCGGCGCGAGGTCCTGGCGCGTTACCGCGATCTTGCCGAGCGGGTGGAGGATCCTGAGCTCGCGCTCGACGTCATGCGGCGCAGGGCGGAACTCGAAGCGCTGGTGGCAACGGATCGCGTGGCGAACGGTGAGACGATCGACACCGCGCCACTTGTCCAGACGCTCGAAACAACGCTCGCCGCCGCAGCCTCTGCCGGTCAGACGGAACCGGCAGGACTCCGTTACCGGCTGGCGCAGGTACGCGACCTCGGGGGCGACACCGACGGCGTACTGGCATCGCTCGGCCGCATCATCACTGCCGGCGATGATGAGGCGCGCGTACTCGAGGCAAGGTTCCGGCGCGCCGAAATTCTGTTCAGTCGCGGCGACTACGACGGCGCCGCCGCAGATTTTGAGGTGGCCACCGTACAACCGTCATCGCTGCAGCTGCATGCCGGCTACATGCTCGGCTGGGCGCAATTCAAAGCGGGACGCCATGCGGCAGCACTCTCACCGCTCCTGCAGACGATGGATGCGCTGTTGTCGGCCGACTCGGCCCTCGGCCAATCGCAGCAGGAATTGCTCGCCGATACGCAGCGTGTTGCCGTGCTGACGCTCGACTATCTCGACGGGCCGGCAACGCTCGCGGCGGCAATGAGCGAACGCGCGAATCCGCCCTGGCAGCCGACGCTCTATGAGGCCCTTGGCACGTGGTACCGGGACAAGGGGCGATTCACCGACAGCGCCCGCACCTGGCAGGCGTTTCTCGACAACAATCCGCTCGATCTCGCGGCACCCTCGATTGTGCTGCAAGTGATCCGGACGAATCGCGACGCCGGTTTTGTGGCCGAGATTCCCGCCTGGGAGCGACGCTTTGTCGAGTCATTCGATCGCCGAAGCGAGTTCCAGGCAGTGCATGGCGAAGTCGTCATGGCGCCTCATCAGGACGTGCTGCTCGGGTTCATGGATCGCCTGGTCGACCGCCATCACGCCGAGGCGCAATCGAGCGGCGATGCGCGTGACTATCTCCTCGCCGCCGACTGGTACGGTCGCTGGCTCCACAACTTCCCGGCGAATGTGCGCGCCGCCGAGCGTCACTTCCTGATGGCAGAGGCGCTGGCTGATGCAGGCGAGCTCGAGTCATCGATCGCGGTGTTCGATGTCGTGGCCGAAGGCTACCCGACAACCGAGTACGGTCGCGATGCGGCCTGGGCGGTGGTCAGTGGCCTTCGAAGCCTCGTCAGTGATGCAGCGCCGCTGACGGCCCGACGCACGGCTGCTGCCGTTCGGTTCGCCGATCGCTATCCGGACGATGCGCGTGCCGGTGGCGCGCTGGTCGATGTCGCCGCGGCGCTCTTTGATGCGGCGGACTACGAGCAGGCCGTCGCGATTTCTGCCCGCGCACTGACGTTCGAACTGGGCGAGAACCGGGTGCCCGCCCAGCGCATTGAGGCGCATGGCCTGTATGAGCTGGGTGAGTACCGCGAGGCCGCGAACCGGTATCGTCGGCTCGTCGATGAACTGCCGGACGACGGCGGACTCCGCGAGCGCCTGATGGCGTCGGTGTTTGCCCATGGCGGTGAACTCGAAGCCGCGGGTGAGGTGGCGGCTGCGATCGATGTGTATGAATCGATGATCGAGATCGATGCGACCAGCGATGTCGCCATCGATGCCCTCTTTGATGTGGCAGCGCTGAAGGAGGATCTTGGCCAGCACGATGCGGCGGCGCTGCATCTCGAATCGTTCCGCAAGCGCTTTCCTGCCCATGAGGGCGTCGCGTCGATCCCGACGCGCCTCGTGACACTCTATGAAACCACGGGCCAGGCCGACCTTGCGGCGCGCGAGTTGCTCGCGATTCACGCGGGTGGCGCCGGGACGGAAGTCGGGCGGCTGGCGTTGTATCGTGCCGGGGAACTCATGCTCGACATCGATGACGTCGACGGCGCGATCGAGACTTTCCGCAGCTATGCCCACGGCTACGAGTCGCCGCTGGCCCTTCGCCTCGAGGCGATGGATCACATGGACCGCCTGTACCAGCGCGCCGGCGAGCCGCAGAAGCGCAACTACTGGCTGCGCAAGAAGGCGGATACGGTCGAGGCTGCGCCCAACGATTTGCTTGAGCCGCGTTCGCGCTTCCTGGGTGCCGATGCGGCGCTGCAGCTCGCGACCCAGGCGCAGGCCCGCTTCGAAACGCTGTCGCTGAAACAGCCGCTCGAAAAGAGCCTCGCCGCAAAACAGAAGGCCATGAAGACTGCGCTGGCGGCCTTCCAGCGAGCCGCGGCCTTCGAAGTGTCGGCGATCAAGGGTCAGGCGACCCACGCAATGGCTGCCATGTATCTCGATCTTGCGGATTCGCTCATCGACTCGGAGCGGCCCGATGGACTCAATGCACTCGAGCTCTCGCAGTATGAGCTCCTGATTGAAGAGCAGGCCTTCCCGTTCGAAGAGAAGGCCATCGAGTTGCTCGAGACGAATCTCAGGCGCGGCTGGCAGAGCGGTTTCGACCCGGCGATTGCCGCAAGTCTGGGTGCGCTCCAGCAACTGGTGCCCGGGCGGTTCGATCGACCGCTGATGGAGGTGGCCTATGCGCCGACGCTGTATTGAGCTGCTGGTGCTGGTGACCGTGCTCGCGGGCTGTGCGTCGTCGCCCGAGCTTGCCCGGCAGCCTGCCACCGCGTGGCTGACGGGGCCCGTTGACGCCGAGTTCGAACGTGCGCGCGAAAAAATCGTGGCTGGCGATCTTGCTGCGGCCGAAGTCCTGCTCATCGGGTTCACCGGCCGCTGGCCCGGCTATGCCAGCGGCTGGACCAACCTCGGCTACGTGCTGCGGCAGCGGGGCAAGACGGAGGAGGCGCTCACTGCCTTCGAGCAGGCGATCGCCGTGGATGCCGGCGACTGCATCGCGGCAAACCACCTCGCCGGCATCCGCCGCGAGCGCTACGACTTCGGCGGCGCAGAAGCCGCGTGGCGGCAGTGCCTCGAACATGATCCGGCGAACGCAGCGGCGTGGCTCAACCTCGGCATTCTCTATGAGCTGAATCTGGGCGAACTGGCGCAGGCACTCGCCGCCTACGAGCAATATCAGGCGATCGCCGGTGCCGAGGACGAGCGCGTCTCGATGTGGATCGCCGATCTCACGCGCCGCATCGAACGCAGCCAACACCTTGCGGGGAACCGGTAATGCCGTGGCTGATACTACTATTGCTGCTCCTGTTTGCACCCGCCGCGGGCGCTGAGCCGGACACCATTTATCTCGACGAGGACGTGATCGAAGGCAACCAGGAGTTGCCGCGCGTCCTCTACATTCTGCCGTGGCGAGAACTGCCCGGCGCACCCATTGATCAGCCGGCGCCCGGGGCGGCGGCTGCCGACTGGCTGAAGCCGATCAAGCCTGACGAACACCGGCGAACGCTCGAGCTTCGCCAACTGCTCAAGACATCCGACCATCGATCACTCAAGGAGGAAGAGACATGGATGTAATGATGACCGTTGTACGGTTTTTTCAGAATGGCGGGCCGTTCATGGTGCCGATTGCCATTGTGCTCGCACTCGGGGTTGCCATTGCCCTCGAACGCTACATCTATCTGGCGCGCGTGCTGCACGCGAACCGGCGCGACTATCGCAGGATGACGCCGATGCTGGTCAAGGGTGAGGTGCCCGAACTCATTCGTGAAGCACAGAAGACGAAATCAGCCGTCGGCCGCGTCTATCGCGAGGGCCTCGCGCGCATGCAGACCAGCCGTCGTCGTCAGGACGTCGAATACGCGCTGGAAGAGGGGCTGCTGGAGGCGCTGCCGTCGATTGAGCGACGCACGCCGTACCTCGCCACCTTCGCCAACATCGCGACGCTGCTCGGTCTGCTCGGCACGATCATCGGCCTCATCGCCGCGTTTACCGCGGTGGCCAACGCCGACCCGGCCGAGAAAGCCACGCTGCTTTCACAGAGCATCTCGATTGCAATGAATACGACGGCGTTCGGGCTCATGGCGGCGATTCCGCTGCTGCTCGTGCACGCTCACCTGCAGGGCAAGACCCGTGAGATCGTCGAGGGCCTCGACATCGCGATGGTCAAATTCCTGAATTTCATGGAGCGGGGCGCCACCGAACGCGCCGTCGAGGTCAAGGCGGGGTAATCCTCATGCTGACGAGGCAAAAACGCCTGCGGCGCCATGTTGAGACGCCCGAACTCGACGTCACGCCGTTCATGAACCTGATGATTGTGCTCGTGCCAGTACTGCTGCTGTCGATGGTGTTCGTGCACACGACGGTGATCGAGCTGAACTTCCCCTCTGCGCAGGCGGGCGGCGACGCGCAGCCGGAAGACATACGGCTCGAGATTCGTATCGAGGCTGACGCGCTGGTGGTGGCGGACCAGCGCGGCATCATCAAGCGCCTGCCGGCGACGGCAGCGGGCGGCCATGACTACGACGGTCTTGGTGCCGTCATGCGCGAGGTGAAACGCCGGGTACCGGAGAAGCGCGACGCAACAATCCTGTTGGGGCCAGACACGCACTACCAGACGCTGGTTTCGGTGATGGATGTCGTGCGCCTGCAGCGCCAGCGTGCCGGTGAAGAATGGGTCTCGGCAGAGCTCTTTCCCGACATTTCTCTCGGCGACACGGCGGCGGGAGGTGCGATATGAGTGAAATCAGACACCGTCGCCGCGTTCAGGAAAAGCGCGGTGCATCGCTCAATCTCGTGTCGCTGATGGACATCTTCACCATCCTCGTGTTCTTCCTGATGGTGAACTCCAGCGAGGTTGAGGTGCTGGAGACGACGACGGCCATCGAACTGCCGGACTCTGTCTCCGAGGAGCGCCCGGAGGATCGATTGTCGATTCTGGTCAGCGCTGATGATCTGATTGTCCAGGGCCGAAAGGTCGCTTCTGCTTCGGAAGCGCTCGGCGAACCGAACGGGACGATCGAGGGCCTTGCTGCCGAACTCGCACACCAGGCCGACAAGCGACGCCAGCGCCTGGCGGACCCGTCGCAGTTCGAGGGCAGGGTGACGATCATGGGTGACCGCGAGCTACCGTACGAGTTGCTGAAGCGTGTGATGCTGACGTGCCAGCAGAACGACTTCACGCATATCGCGCTTGCGGTGAATCAGGTAAGCGAGCGTCCGTCATGACCCGGCCCTTCGATACTGCAGACCAGGACCGCGGTTTCCGGCGGCTGGCGGCATCGCTCGTCGCCGCGACGCTGGTGCTGGCGCTGATTATTCCGTGGGTCCCGGTGCCCGAGATTGATCGCGAGCAGCAGGAGGAACTGCCGCCGCGCCTCGCCGAGATCATCCTCGAAAAGCGCGAACCGGAGCCGCCACCGCCACCGCCGCCCGAGCGTGAACCGGAAGAGATCGTGAAGACGGAACCCGAACCACCGCCTGAACCGGAGCCCGAGGTCGAGCGCGCGCCGGTACCGCAGACAGTCAAGCAGGCGAGGGAAAAGGCGAAGTCGTCGGGCATCCTTGCCTTCCGTGATCAGCTTTCTGCGCTGCGTGACACCGTGGACGTCTCGACGCTCGAAGACACGTCGGCGATCCAGCGGGATTCCGGAGAGGCTGCACAGCTCGATCGATCGCTGCTGACCGCCGAGAACGGGCCGCGGCTCGCGAACGTCGACACGTCGACGCTGACGCGCGATATCGGCGGTATTGCCGTCGCCTCCCATGAGACGACGAAGGTCGATGCGCCGGAGGAGGAAGTCGCCAGTACCGGTGCCCGGCGTCTCATCCGCGAGCCTCGGGATTCGGTTCGCAGCATCGAGGAGATCCGCCGCGTATTCGATGCCAACAAGGGCGCGATCTACGCCATCTACAACCGCGCGCTGCGCCGCGACCCCTCCCTGTTGGGCAAGGTCGTGCTCGAACTCGTTATCGAGCCCAGTGGCCAGGTCTCGGTGTGCGAGGTCGTCTCCAGCGATCTTCCTGACGAGGACATGATGGCGAAGATCGTGCGTCGGGTGCAGCTGTTCGACTTTGGCGAGAAGGAAGTCGGTGTAACCCGAATCAGCTACCCGGTGCATTTCCTCCCAAGCTGATTGGACATTGCCCGGTGCGATCAGGGATATTTGGCCCCTTGCCCAACGCGCGGAGGTCGCAATGAAGAAATCCCTGATAGCACTGGCGCTGTGTCTGGCCGGTACGGCGCAGGCCGAGACAGTGATCCGGTGCGCGCAGTTGATCGACGGGGTCTCGGACCAGCCTCGCGAGAACGTTGTGGTTCGTGTGGCAGACGGCCTGATTGCCGATGTTTCAGTCGCGACTAATGACGCCACCGCCGACATCACAATTGATGGCACCTGCATGCCGGGCCTCATGGACATGCACGTGCACATCGCTTCCCAGCAGAGCCCCGAACGCTACGCAGACCAGTTCCGGCTGGACCCGGTCGACTACGCGCTGAGAGCGGTTCCCTATGCAGAACGTACGCTCATGGCCGGCTTCACGACGGTGCGCGATCTCGGCACTTCCCACGGGATCGCGCTTGGGATGCGCGACGCCGTTGCGCGCGGCGACATCGTTGGCCCGAGAATCTTCACCGCGGGCAAGAGCATTGCGACCACCGGCGGTCATGCGGACCCGACCAATGGCCGCAACGCTGCACTCACCGGCGACCCCGGGCCGAAAGAAGGTGTCATCAACGGCCCGGAGGATATGAAAAAGGCGGTGCGCCAGCGCTACAAGAACGGCGCCGACCTCATCAAGATTACCGCCACCGGTGGCGTACTGAGCCAGGCGGCGAGCGGCGAGAACCCCCAGTTCACTGACGAGGAACTCGAGGCGCTCATCAGCATCGCCCGCGACTACAACTACAAGGTTGCCGCCCACGCACACGGCAGCGAGGGAATGGAACGGGCGATCCGGGCCGGCGTCGACTCCATCGAACACGGCACGTTCATGACCGATGACATCATGCGACTGATGAAGCGCAAGGGCACGGTCTATGTGCCGACCATCATCGCCGGGCGTTTTGTCGCCGAGAAGGCCGAGGTCGACGGCTACTTCTCGGAACTCGTGCGGCCCAAGGCCCGCGAGATTGGCCCGCTGATCCAGGACACGTTCAATCGCGCTTACCGAGCCGGCGTGCCAATCGCCTTCGGCACCGACAGCGGCGTCTCGCCCCACGGCGATAACTGGAAGGAGTTCGTCTACATGGTCGACGACGGCGGCATGCCCGCGATGGAGGCCATCCAGTCTGCCACGATGGCCGGCGCGAGACTGCTCGGCGTCGAAGAGACGCTGGGGTCGATCGAGGTCGGCAAGATCGCGGATATCGTCGCCGTGGGCGGTGATCCGCTCGTCGACATTTCTGTCATGGGCAACGTCACGCTCGTGATGAAAGACGGCAAGGTCTTCAGGCAGCCCTGATCGCGCCAGGATGGCAAGAGAAGTCACAGCTCGGCTGACCGAGGGCCCGGTCGGCCGGGGGTTGCTGCGCCTGACGGCGCCGATGATCCTCGGCATCTCCAGCAACCTGATCGCCGGCGTACTCGAGGCATGGTATCTCGGGCAGGTCGGCACGCTGGAACTCGCCGCTTACAGCTTCACGTTTCCGGTCATCGGTGCGCTGATGTCCATCTCGCTGGGTACGTCGATCGGATTGTCCTCGGTGCTCGCGCGCACGGTCGGCAGCGGCGACCAGACGCAGATTCGCCGGCTCGCCACCGATGGTGTGACGCTGACGGCTATCGTCATGACCATCGTTGCGATCATCGGTCTGCTGACAATCGACCCGTTGTTCACGGCGCTTGGCGCCGACGAAACCACGTTGCCGATGATCCGCGACTACATGGCGATCTGGTATGTGTCGATGGTCTTCATGTCGATTCCATCGGTGGGCGCGAATGCGATGCGCGCAACCGGTGATGCCAGTATCTCGGGCACGATCATGGTCGCCGGCGCCGTGCTTCAGATGGTACTCGGCCCGTTCCTCATCTTCGGCTGGCTCGGGCTGCCGGCGATGGGGCTGATGGGCGCCGCCATTGCGAACCTGCTGTCGCGCCTGCTGCTGCTCGGCGTGACCCTCGCCATCCTGCACTACCGCGAAGGCCTGCTGGATTTCAGCGACATGACCCGCGCGCGTGTGCTCGACTCCTGGCGCCGGATCATGGTGGTCGCGCTGCCCGCTACCGCAACGAACCTGATCGGCCCGGTCTCCACGGCAATCATTACGCGACTGCTGGCGGGCTTCAGCCAGGAGACGGTCGCCGGCTTCGGCATTGCCTCGCGCATCGAAGGGCTCTCGGTGATTCCGCTGTTTGCGCTGTCGGCGAGCATCGGCCCGTTCGTCGGCCAGAACTGGGGAAAGGAAGAGTATGGCCGCGCCGACCGCGCCATGCTGCTGTCGTTCTACTACTCAGTCGCATGGGGGCTCATGGTGGCGCTCGTGCTGTTCCTCGGGCGCGATCTCGTCGTCAGCCTGTTCGATTCCGATCCGGAGGTCGTCCGTGTTGCCTCGCTGTACCTGATGATCGTGCCGGTCAGCTATGGCACCTGGGGCGTGCTGATGATGTCCAGCGCCATCTTCAACTCGTTGGGCAAACCGCTGGCGGCAACGACGATGTCGATCATTCGCATGTTCGTCATCTACGTGCCGCTCGCATTCCTGGGCCGCCACCTGTTCGGCCTCGAGGGGATCTTCATTGCAGCCTGCATCTCGAACCTTGCCATGGGCGCGCTCGCGTTCGGCTGGAACCGGCGCGCGTTCATCCCGGCCTCAAAGTAGGTCGATGATGCCGACGGCCACCATGATGAGCAGCGCAAAGGTGCCGAGGGCGAAAACGCCGAGCCTCAGCATCACGACGTTGGTGGTGACGTGCACGAGACTGTGGACGACGCGCGAGGCGACATAGAACCACGCGAGCCACAGATACAGCCCGTCACCCAGACCGGCCAGCGCGAGTGCGAGGGCAGTTGCGTAGAAGATTGTCGGCTGCTCCATCAGGTGGTTGTAGTTGTCGGCCTTCCACTGCGCCTGCGGTGGCATGCGAGCGGCGAGATCGGCCGTTCGCTGTGCGTCCTGCGCGTCGAGCCCGGCCGCCCGCATCGCCGGGATTCGCGCAATGATCAGCCATGCCTGCATGACCAGCGTCCAGGCGACAAGCGCCAGCACCGGCACCAGAATCGGTTCGGGCCTGAAGAGTTCCATACATTCCCCCTGTGTGTGTTCGTTATAATTCGCGCACCGCGGCCGGCAACGGCCCGAAACGCCCAACGGAAACCAGTATGCGTGAAAAAGCCGAAATTCCTATCCACCTTTTGCCGCAGGATGACGCGACGCCGCTGATCGAGACCTGGTACGAGATTGTTCACCTCAAGCAACTGTACCGGCAGGGCTGGATTCTGCGCGGCATCCCGCCGGAACATTGCGAGTCGGTGGCGGAGCACAGCTTCGGTAACGCGATGCTGTGCCTGCTGTTGCTCTCCCGCCATCCCGAACTCGACGCGCTCAAGGTGCTGAAGCTCGCCCTCATCCACGACCTGGGTGAAGCGTACGTGGGCGACATCACACCCCAGGACAGCGTCAGCAAGGAAGAGAAGAACCGCCTCGAAACCGATGCCGTGACGAAGATTCTCTCGAAGCTGCCCGGTGGCGACGCGCTGATCGAAGACTGGATGGAGTACGAACGTCAGGAAACGCCCGAGGCAAAGTTCGTGAAACAGATTGATCGCCTCGAACTCGCCATGCAGGCCAGCGTTTACCACAGCCAGGGCAAGGTCGACCCGCGGGAGTTCCACAACGCGGCGCGCAAACATGTCTCCAGCGAACCGCTGTCCGAAGAGCTCGAGGCGCTGATTCGTCTGGCAGGTGACGCATGAATCGTTTGGCTGCGTTCCTTGTGCTCGTTGCCATCGCGCTCCCGGCAGCAGCCATCGAACCGCGCACTGAACACACGTTCCAGCTGTCAGACGGCGAAGCACCGCCGATTGCCACGCTCGAGGATGTCGCGTGGCTTGCCGGGCGCTGGGAAGGCGAAGCGTTCGGCAAAACTTTCGAGGAAGTCTGGAATCCGCCGTCTGCCGGCTCGATGGTCGGATTCTTCAAGCTGATCGACGGGGACGAGGTGGATTTCTACGAACTGCTGACGATCTCCGACGTGGACGGCCGGCTCCATCTGCGCGTCAAGCACTTCTCTCGGGACTTCATCGCGTGGGAAGAGAAAGACGGCTTCGTCGACTTCAAGCTTGTCGCGATCGAAGAGGGCGCCATTCACTTCAGCGGCATCAGCTTCTACGCGAAGGGCCCGGATGCGATTGAGGCCTACATCGTTATGCGTCAGGGCGAAGAGATCAGCGAGCAGAAACTGATCTACCGACGCGTTCGACCCGCCGGAGATTAATTTTGGCGAAGGTTCGGTAAAGAATCGGTAAGGCTTGGCTCAATCCCGGGTGCCTTCGACTAGACTGCGGCGAAAATCCCCTGCGCCGCTTTGCCATGTACCTGACCAACGCCAACGTCGTCTTTCCTGATCGCGTAGAGCGATCGAGTGTGTTTATCGAAGATGGCCTTATCGATCGCATCGGTAGCGGTGCCGGCCACGAACTCGACCTTGGCGGTGATTACCTGATCCCGGGTCTCATTGACCTGCATACGGACAATCTCGAGAAGCACTACATGCCCCGTGAAGGTGTCGACTGGAATCCGGTGTCTGCCGCCGCGATTCACGACGGTATCGTGATCGACGGCGCCATCACGACTGTTTTCGACTCGATCGCGCTGGGTGTGTCGTGGGGCAAAACGGAGCGCGCCGAGATGCTGCGCCCCGTGCTGTCGGGGCTTGAGCAGGCGGCCGCGGCAGGGTTGCTGCGCGCGGATCACAAGCTTCACTTTCGCTGTGAGGTGACCGACGACAACGTGATTCGTGACCTCGAGGCCCTCATTGATGAGCCCGGCGTCGCTTTACTCTCGGTCATGGATCATAGCCCGGGCGATCGCCAGTACGCCGATCTCGGGAAGTACCGCGAGAAGCGCATTGCCTGGGGCGACTTAACGCCCGAGGAGGTTGACCAGGAGATTGAAGACCTGCTCCGACGATCGCGTGAAGTCGCGCCGGTCAACCGGGCGCGGGTGATGGAGATGGCGCGAGAACGCCGCCTGACCGTCGCCAGTCACGACGATGCGTCACAGGCTCACATCGATGAATGTGTGGAACTCGGCATCACGATCTCTGAATTTCCCACCACCATCGCTGCCGCCCGGGCTGCCAACGAAGCCGGCATGCAGGTCATCATGGGTGGCCCGAATCTCGTGCGCGGCGGCTCGTACTCCGGCAACGTCGCGGCCGCTGACGTTCACGCCGCTGGCTACCTCGACATCATCGCGTCGGACTACGTGCCACGCAGCATGCTGGAAGGGGCCTTCCGGCTCGCGGGAGAGAACACCTGCCAACTTCCTGCGGCCATCGCGAGCGTCACGAAGAATGCAGCCGCTTCTGTGGGCATGAGAGATCGTGGATCAATTGCGCCGGGGCTCCGTGCTGATCTCGCGCAGGTGTCGATGGCTGGCGGCATTCCCCGGGTTGAGCGCGTCTGGGTCGCGGGCAAGCAGGTTCGTTAGCGAAGGCTAACCCTGCCTTTATCGGCAGTTAATTTTCTTTAACTACCGTCACGACTCCACTCGATCTGATTTAAGGATGAACGTCTATGCGTGCCAACGGCGTCATTGCGCTCTTGATGTCCGCGTTCCTGCTCGCTGCCTGCGAAGACGGCGATACGGGCCAGCAGGGTCCTGCCGGTCCAACTGGTCCAGCGGGGCCGGCCGGCCCGGAAGGCCCGGCGGGCCAACCGGGAGCCGATAACAACAACACGACCATCTCGCTGCGACTGCTGTCGCGCGTACGCAACCCCGCGTCGGAGTTTGACGAGAGCGCGGCGGAGATCGTTGCCTTCGACCCGACGAGCCAGAACATGTTCGTCATCAACGCCCAGTCCGGCAATGTCGACATCTTCTCGCTGGCGTCGCCGGCTGCGCCAGCGCTCGTTGAATCGCTCGACGTGGCTGCGGATGTGCTGGCCAACACAGCGGCAACGGCGCTTGGCGCCGCGAACAGCGTGGCGGTCGACAGCGCGTCCAATACGATGGCGGTCGCGATCGAGTCCGATCCGAAACAGGACAACGGCTATGTGGCCTTCTACCAGGCCAGCGACGGTACCTTCCTCAGTGCGGTCGAGGTCGGCGCACTGCCCGACATGGTGACCTTCACGCCTGATGGCTCCAAGGTTGTCGTCGCGAATGAAGGTGAGCCGAACGGCGCCTACGACAACGATCCGGAAGGCTCGATCTCGATCATCGACGTGACCGGTGGCGCATCCACGCTGACCGCCGCCAATGTAACCACGGCCGGCTTCGACGCGTTCAACGGCACCGACATGGGTGACGTGCGTATCTTTGGGCCGGGCGCGACCGTTGCTCAGGATCTGGAGCCGGAATACATCGCGGTTTCGTCCGACAGTTCGACGGCATGGGCCTCGCTGCAGGAGAACAATGCGATTGCCGAGATCGACCTCATTGCCGGCACGGTGACGGCAGTCTGGCCGATGGGCTTCAAGAACCATCGTCTGATCGGCAACGAACTCGATGGTGCTGATGATGACGATACGATCAACATCCGCAACTGGCCGGTGTTCGGTATGTACATGCCCGACGCCATCGCCTACTACGAGTTTGCCGGCACGCCCTACATCGTGACCGCGAACGAAGGCGACGCGCGCGAGTATTTCAACGAGGACATCACGTCAGAAGCAGCGTGCACGGCTGCAGGTGGCTACGACTTCGACGACGATGACGGCTGCCTCGTCTTCATCGACGAGTACGATATCGAAGACCTGCTCGATGCCGGCGCAACGATCGACCTGCCAGCTGCAGATGTCGGCAGCTTCCTGTTCGATGCCAATTCCGATGGTGTTGTCGACGAAGCCGACCTCGCGCAGGACGCCACGCTGGGCCGCTACGCCGTGACGATCACCAACGGCGAAACCGGCGGCTGTGACATCTACGACGGCGCGGCCTTCCAGGCCGGTGCGAGCGGGTGCGTGTTCGAGGCGCTGTACGGCTACGGTGCTCGCTCGTTCTCGATCTTCAATGCTGAAACCGGCCAGGTCGTCTTCGACAGCGGCAGCGACTTTGAGCGCATCACCGCTGAACGCCTCGGTTCGAACTTCAACAGCGACAACGACGAGAATGGTTCGGGCGACTCGCGCAGCGATGCGAAGGGCCCGGAGCCGGAAGCGGTGGAACTCGGCACGATCGGTGGCAAGACCTATGCCTTTATCGGCCTCGAACGTGTTGGCGGCATCATGGTCTACGACATCACGACGCCAGAGACCTCCGAGTTCGTGACCTACCTGAACACACGTGACTTCACGATCGGTGATGTCGAAGACCCGGCGGTGGCCAACGATATCGACCTCGGCCCGGAAGGCGTGGAGTTCGTCTCGGCAGCTGACAGCCCGAACGGCAACCCGCTGTTGCTTGTGGGTCATGAAGTCAGCGGCACGATCACGGTACTCGAGATCAGCGCCATCGAATTGGCTGACTAGGTTCCTTCCCCCTCGCGAGCCCGGTGGCCCTGCCGGGCTCGCGCTTCTTTTTCTTCCCTGGCGGAGCGGCCGCCAAGGGCCTCGGCGGTATCGCGTAGAAATGGGGTCAGAGTAGTTACTCTGACCCCATTCCTTGCTGCTGGCTAGCTGAGCTGTCGGTGCGGGCGCGAGTGCCGCCATTCGGCGAGCAAGGTCCGGAGTGCGCTCACGAACGCAAGCGGCTGATCCAGGAACAGATGGTGCTGTGCTTCAGGAATGGCGACAAACGGCACGGACTCATCCAGCGTCTTGAACATGAAGTCGGCGATGTCCTGGTTGAACAGGTAGCTGTCCTCACCGTAGATCACACCCACGCGGCATTTCAGTTCGGCGAGCGCCTCGTGCATCGGGCCGCCGAAGTCGAACTTGCGGAACATCGTGTCATCGAACTTCCACGTCCAGCCGTCGGTGACGTTCTCCACGGGCTTCAGTGAATGCCGGCCGATGTAGTCGAGGATGTAGTCGTTCTTGCAATCCTGCGGCGGCATCAGCCGGAAGCGGGCGAGGGCCGAGTCGAAGTCGGGATAGATGCGCTTCGGCTTGATCGGTGAACGCTTGGGGTCACGCTCCCACGCGAAGTCCGGTGGGCGAACCGCGGAATCGACCAGCACGATGCCGGTGAGCTTGTCGCGATAGAGCAGCCCCGTCTTCAGCGTGAGGAAACCGCCGAAGCTGTGGCCCACGATGATCGTGTCGTTGCCGAACCCGGCGTCGTCGGCCACGCTGGCGATCTGCTTGGCGAACGCCTCCGGCGTATAGGTGTCGGTGTAGCCGCTGTCGCCCGCGCCGGCGAGGTCGATCGAGGCAACCCGATAGCTGTCGATGAAGAACGGCGCGATGAACGTCCACCAGTGCGCATGGGCGCCGTTGCCGTGTACGAACACGAGCCCCGGGTTCTCAGCGTTCTCACTGCCCCACAGCAGGTAGTGAATGGATGTGCCGTCGACGTCGACGTTTCGGTCTTCAAACGGCGTGTCGATGGCGCGTTTGAACCAGCCTGGTGCCTCCATGAAATCATGTCCCGGTTTTTTGCGAGACGGCAATATACGGCTAGAACCAGAGTGAGACAAATACGCGGCCGACGATGGCATCGAGGGCATAGCCCGGCTCCGCGCCGAGCGCCGCGCCAGTCGTGACGTCGCTGAAGTCGTCGTAGTCGAACGACATCCAGTCGACATGCGCGTTCACCGAGCCGCTGCGGAAGACCCAGAACCCGTTCTTGCTGAAGGTGTAGCCCACGCCAAAGCCCACGCCGAGGTTGGTGAAGGTCGAAAGCTCCTTGTCCCGCGCGAGGTAGTTCGCGGCGTCTCGATACGGGAAGATGTCCGCGTAGAAGTCGGCGCCTTCCTGCGCGTAATGCCTCACCGAGACATCAAACTCCCAGCGCTCGCCCACGGGCTGGGTGAACGAGATCTCGACGTTGTCACCGGCAATGCCCCAGGAGTCGACGTAGCGGCGGTACTCGCCGCGAATCGCGGCGCGCCATGGCAGGTAGTACATGGCGCGCAGCGCGACCGCGTCGCTCGTGCGGGTTTGCGGATACCGCTCGGCCTGATAGCTGAAGCCCGAGGCGGCATCACTGTCGACGAATCGCACCGAGCGGTATGGATTGTTCAGGTAGCCCTCGTCCGCCACGGTTTCGACGCCGAGGTTCATGATCAGATTGCGCGTCAGGATCTGGGAGAGTTCGACGCGCAGCGTCTGGTGGGTCGCCGACGCCTCGAAGTCGGCGTCGCCGTTGCGCATCACCGTATCGTCGCCAAATCCGTAGCCGAGCGAGAGCGTTGTGAGATCGCCGAAGAAATCCTGGCTGATGCTGAAGTGCACGGTCTCGGCCAGGTAGTCGCTCTCTTCGCTGCGGGTGAAGGCGAGCCCCATGATGGTCTTCTCGTGCAGGTAGTCGACGCCCACACTGACCTCCTCGCGCTCCTCTGCATACTCGGAGGCAGTCGCCTGAACGTCGATGGAGGCGCCCGAGATCATGTCGACGTAGTAGTTGCCCCAGACCGAGACCTTTTCCTTGTAGGCCTTGCGTACGAGAACCGATGGCCCCTGAATCGTGACGCCGCCGCCATCGTAGACGTGCCACAGCACATCACTGCGATCCTCCGGCAGGATCTTCGCGGTGGCAGTCAGCGGTAGCGCCACGATCAGCGCCAAGAGGAGTCTAGTTGCAGCCACAGCCGCCCCCTCCGCCGCCTTCGGCGCCACGGGCACCTTCGCGCGCCTGTCGCACGTGATGCATGTACGCGGTATCGGCCGGCGCTCGCGAGAATGACATGATGGGATCCGCGAGGTTGTCGCGCTCGAACGGACTCACCCAGGGTTCGATGCTGGCACAGCCACCCAGCGCGAGCAGCAGCAGGGCACTAGAAAAAGATCGAAAGGCCAAGGCTCACCTCCAGATTGTGTGTGGTCTTCGGCTCGCCGGTAATCTCGGTGTCAAAGATGCGGTCGCGCACCGTGAAGCTCATCGAGACCATGTCGTTCGCGATGACGCGGTAGCCAACGCCGGCGTTCGCGGTGAACGCCTGATCACCGGCGAACTCCGTGGCGCCGATGCCGCCGACGACAAAAAGTCCGGAGCTCACCGCCCAGCGGTTGCCGATGAAGGCCTCACCGGGCAGCAGGTTAATGCCGAGCGAAAGATCGTAGAACTGCACCTCACGTTCCTCGTCAGTCAGAAGCTGCGCCGAACCCGACAGCTTCTCGAACGTGGTCTCGCCGGCGCGGCTCGTGCCGTAGCGGCCCTCGAGAAAGAAGTCCTCGGTGATGTGGTAGGTGAGCGAAGCGACGGTCAGCGCACTGGATTCGAAGTCTTCGATGGCCAGCAGACCACCGGAGATACCGAACTCGAAGTTCTCGGTATCGAGCGCAGCGAGGGAGACGTCGCGCCGCTCGATGCCGGGAAAGATATCGGGCGCGTTGCGGTCGGCGTCATCGTCTGCGGTCGCAGTACCGGATATCAGTGTCCCGGCGAGCAGTGAAAGGGCTAGAAGCTGACTTTTATTCCGAGTTTCCATTCGTTGATCTCCTCGTTGACGTCACGGCTGGTCAAGACGGTGTGACGGTGAAAGTCCATGAATACGGTGAAGCGGCGCGCGACAAAAACATCCATGCCGGCGCCGACGGTGAGCACGTTGTCCTTGCGATCGTCTGCCTGAACGATGGTCGAGAACGGCTCGGTCGCGAGCAGCCCACCGCCCAGTTCAAACCAGGGTGAAAGACGCCAGCCCGGGAACGGCTGATGGCGGATGGTGCCGGTCGCGAGCCATCCGTTGGAGAAATCACCCAGTACCTGCGTGCCGGTGGCGCGCAATGAAAGGTGTCGCGTCATATTGAAGGCGAGAGATGTCGAGACGCCGCTCGCCCCGGCAAAGTCGCCGCCACTCACGGCCCACTCGAACCGGGGGTACGGTCGTCGCTGATCGGTATACCGCGCCTCTTCGCGACCCGCTGCGCTCGTCTGGCTGAGCTGGCGCTCGTGAATCCATCCGGAGATCTCGCGGCGATCGTCTGTCGTCACCTGTATCCAGGCCGTACGCTGCTTTTCGAGTCGAAGGCGCGTGTCGCGCGCAGCACTGTGAAAAACCGGAAAGCCCCGGCCGGGGCCGGTGCGCAGATCGAGGTAGGCGTCGGTGACGACGACCTCGATATCGCCGGCGTTGGCGGATCGCGCAAGGAACGCGATCAGCACGACCGTGAGAATGCGAAGAATTGGCTGGCCCATGGTGACTCCCGTTGCCTCGCGTCTAGGGGGGAACCGCGAACGGATCGTTGTAGTACTGGCCGCCGACATCGAGCCACTCTGCCAGCAGTCTGATCTCTGCCGGGGTGAGGTAGCCCTCGTGTGTGCCGCCGGCGCCAAAGCGATTGAAGAAGTTCGGCGACGCGAGGGCGCCGCCGGTCGATAGCACGGGCCGTACCGGCACGGTGGTCAGTACCGGAATCGTGTTGCCGTCGGCGTCCAGGATCGGTTCGCCTTCGTCGTCGCGCTCGATGACCGGATTGCCGTCGCGATCGAACACCGGCACGAGTCGGTCGATCAGCGCGCCGTTGACGACCTCCTGCTCGACATCGCCGAACAGCAGTTCGCGATAGCTGACGAGATGATCGGCCTGATCCGGTGACGCGCCGCCTGAGAGGTCGAGCTGCGCGGCGGGCACGCGGGCGGCATCCATCGCGTCGCGCGGTGAATGGCAGGCCGTGCAGGTATGGTCGGCAATGATCTCGCCCTCTGTATCGACGATGATCCGGGGGACCGACCACACCGGATGGATGTGCGTCGGGTAGTGGATGGTTGCGCGGCAGTTTGCCTGCCAGTTCTCAATGCAGGCGGCGCTGGCCGGTGCCGGCGTCGACAGGTCCTGGTAGCGCAGGGCAAACGCGGCGTCCGGCGTGCGCTGCTCGCTGTCGGTCCAGACATCGGTGAATGACGGGTTCGCGGCGAGGCCGGGCACTTCATTCAGCGTCGCATAGCCCGCCGCGATGGTTTCCCCCGCATCGACCGCAAAGCCGGCAGCGAGACCGGGCCACGGTGCGCCCGGATTGATCGAGGGCGCCTCGGCGTCAGGACGGCCATGTGGATAGTCGCTGCCGGCCTCGTGGCAGCCGCGGCAACTCAGCGTCTCGCCCGGGCGAACCTGCAGCCAGTTCCGGTGCCTGGGCGTTAGCCGTCTGCCATCGGCATCCACAAGACTGATGGCGAATGGAACGTTCGCCGGCACCCGCATCCTGACTGAACCATCGGGATGCACGATGCCGTAACCCAGAATCTCGCGCATCAACTCGCCGCGGGATCTGCCGAAGGCGGTTCCGGGAACCTCCCGGACTTCACGCGGCGGCTGAGAGACCGGCTTTACCAGCCTGACGAACGTATAGGGGCGCGCTGACGCCGGCGTCAACACCGGGTTTGCGGTTGTCACGATACCTGCCGGCGATGCGTCAGCGCCATCGATGTCGTAGACGCTGCGAATGTCGAGGATGCCCATGTTCGCGTCGATGAGTTCGAGCGTCTCGGCATCCTGCATGCCGGTCTGTCTCACGAAGGGCAAGGCGCGATCCTCGAGCACGACGGCCTCGAACAGCACACGTCCTTCAGCCGGTGGCACCACGGGTTGCTGTGTTTCCTCGGCCGGGTCGAACATCCACAGCCCGTACAGCGGTGCCGCTTCCGGCAGCCCGGCCTCGATTGCCGCATCGCTGCAGGGAACGACTCGCGCCTCGCCGGTGTCGAGGGTTTCGGTGAGACGGCACTGCGACCAGATTGCGAGGATTCGGCCGGTGCCGTCATGGAGCGGCGTCACATCGGCGAAGCGCCCGGCGAGCGAGGGTGCATCGGCCAGCGCCCGCGTGTCGAAGAGCGCGGTCTGGCCCGGGTTTGCGTCACCGAGGTTCGAGAATACCGGCACGTTCTCATCCGCATGGCCGTTGGCGTCGACAAGCAGCGGCGTCATTGCGATGTCCGCGTCGTCTTCCGAGATCCCTTCGACAAGCAGGCTGCCGTCATCCATGACGTCCGGTTCGAGCAATAGCGAGCGAGCACCGCCCGGGCCGGTGTTCTGGCTGTTGTAGCCATAGAGGCGCTGCAGGCCCTGGCCGTCCGGCTCGATACGATACAGGCTGATGGCATCCCGACCCGGCACGTTGTCCCACCGGCTGAAGACGATGTGGCCGTCGACGTCGACGGTCGGGTCCTGATCGTGACTCTGGTTGAAGCTGATCTGCTCAATGTCTGTGCCGTCATCGTTCATGGTGTGCAGCACGAAGGCAGGTTCGTCGCGATCCTCGTCGAGGGCGGCGAACTGTGGCCTTCCCTCGTCGAGGAGGATGGCGCGTGCCCGCCGCTGGCGATCGCTGGTGAATACGATTCGCCCATCGGGCAGAAAGTGCGGGTCGCGATCGTGGCCGGCCTCGGCCAGCGTGTCGGATACGATGACCCGTCGCAGCACATCCTGTTCGAGGTCGTAGATCCAGACGTTCCAGGAGGGTTGCTCGTCGTCATCGGCATCCTCGAGAAACGGTCCCCGCATCGAGAACACGAGGCGTGAGCCATCGTAGTCGGCGGCCAGATCGCGCACGTCGAACCGGTTTGCGTCCGCCTCGAAGATGTCCAGCAGGTTGAATTCAGGTGCACTGGGCTCGGCGCGATCCTTCAGCATGAGCGTCGCGCCCGGTTCGAACACGTCGAGCGAGCGCGCCGATCGCGTCAACGAACGTTCGGCCGAGAGCTCCCGGGAAGTGTAGGCGACGGGAAAGTCGACGACGACAGGATCGGGCGACTGTGCGTCAGACGTGAATGCAATCGACACCTGCCCGCCGGTATCGCCGCCGCCACCGCACCCTGCGATGGCAGCAGCGAGCGTCAGCAATGAAAGCGTGTGAGTCGTCCTTGACCGAAGCTGTCGCATGACTGCGTCCAGTTGTTCCAGGACGGCAAGACTAGCTGCCTCTGGCCACGCAACGCGTGAAGTCGCTCACAGATTCGCCCGGTCGACCGGCTGTCCCCGACGAACGGCGATTCGCGCTGGTATCGCACACCGTAGCGTGACCGGTCTCACAGAACCGCACGGTTGTCGCCGAAAAGTGTGTCAGCGATCACGGAACCGCGTTTTGTGCCGAGACTTTTGCCGGCGTTCGCCTATCTTCTTCTCCCTCAACAGGGATCGGTTGAACTGTTCATGAAACTGTCACACCTCAATACTGTCGTTGGCACCTGGCTCGCAGGATGGTGCCTGATGGCAAGCGCCGGCAGCCTCGAGCAGGCAGAAAGGATTCACAACCGGCTGGCGGGTGTGCCGCCGACCAGTGAGACGCGCGCCGAGATGGCGTCGATGATCGACGCGGGCAATGCAAGCGGTGCCGCCTTCTTCGCGATGGATCACCCCGACTTCTACCGCACGACCCTCAAGAACTTCGCGACCCCCTGGACGAACCGGGACTTCGATATCTTCGCGCCGCTGAATGATTACACCGCCACCGTCATCGGCATCGTGCGAGACGACGTGGACGTCCGCGAGATACTGACCGGGAGTACGATCTACGTCGGCGACGGCAGTAGCGGCGAGCCACCGTGGTCGCCGACAGACAACGAACATTACGAGGCACTCGAGCGTGCCGGTGCAGATCTGGCCGACGTGCTCGTAGCCCGTGACCAGACCAGCCTGACCGGCGTTCCGGCGGATGCGACGGCGGGCGTCATGACCACGCGCGCGGGCGCACGCGCCTTCTTCTATGCGGGCACGAACCGGGCGATGTTCCGCTACACGCTGATCAATCATCTATGCCGCGATCTTGAGCAGGTTGCCGATACGACACTTGCGCCGGATCGCATCCGCCAGGATGTGACGCGGGCCCCGGGCGGCGACTCCCGCGTTTTCCGGAACAACTGTGTGGGTTGCCATTCCGGCATGGACCCGCTTGCCCAGGCGTTTGCCTACTACAGTTTTGAATACGATCGCGACGCCGATCCGGAAGGCGACCGGGGCCGGCTGGTCTACAACCGCGAGGGCGATATTGATCCCGAGACGGGTACGCGTGTCGTCGCCAAATACCACTTCAACGAGAACAATTTCCCCGCGGGCTACGTCACGCCTGACGACGGCTGGACGAACTACTGGCGAACCGGAGGCAACCGCTCGCTGGGATGGGATCCATCGCTGCCCGGCGAGGGCGAGGGCGCGAAGTCGATGGGGCGTGAACTGGCAAACAGCGAAGCCTTCGCCAGTTGCCAGGTGCAAAAGGTCTTCCGGGCAGTCTGCCTGCGCCCGCCGGCTGACGCCGCCGATGCGGCACAGGTGCAGAGCATGGTCGCCTCAATGAAGTCGTCGGGTTATCGGCTTCGCCAGACCTTCGCTGATGCCGCCGTCTACTGTATGGGAGAGTAACGATGAGCCCGAGATTCCTTGCCATCGCGATCGTAGTGTTCATTGCCGGCTGCAGCGGCGGTTCCGGAACCGACGTCGAGATCCTGCCGAACCTCGACCAGGGTGGGGCTGATCGCAGTCTCGTCCTGAACGGGCCGCCGCCGGCCACCGACGATGTGCAGCGATTCAGGGTTCACGTATGGGAAAACGTCGCCGCGGAGAACCGCTGCGGCGAGTGCCATGGGGCCGGCGGTCAGTCGCCCACCTTTGCTCGCAACGACGACATCAATCTCGCCTACGACGCGGCGAACACAATCGTCGATCTTGGCCAGCCGGTGTTCTCGCGAATGGTCACCAAGGTCGGTGAGGGGCATAACTGCTGGCTGTCTTCCGAGGACGCCTGCGCCGACATCCTCACGACCTGGATCGGGAACTGGGCGGGTGATGCCGCTGGCGCAAGCACGACCATCACGCTGACGCCGCCGGCTGAACGCGAGCCCGGTGCATCGAAATCGTTCCCGGAAGATGCGAGCGGGTTCGCCGCCACCGTTCATCCGTTACTTACGACCTACTGTGCCGCTTGTCATACCGACAGCGCGGCCGTTCCGCAGTCGCCGTTCTTTGCGGTCGCGGATGCAGAAGCAGCGTACGCGGCGGCGCGCAGCAGAATCGAGATCGATGATCCGGCGTCTTCGAGGCTGGTGGTGAGACTTGGCGCCGAGTTCCACAACTGCTGGGACGATTGCAGCGCCAATGCGGCAGAGATGCTTTCCGCCATCGAGGCGTTCGTTGCCGACATTCCCGAGACCATGGTCGACCCCGCACTCGTGACCTCACGCGCGCTGACGCTCGCCGACGGCGTGGTTGCTTCCGGCGGCGGTCGTCAGGACGGCAGCGCGATTGCCCTCTACGAGTTCAAGACCATGACTGGGACGACGGCGTTTGATACCAGCGGCGTTGCACCGGCGATGGACCTCACGTTCGCCGGCGACGTCTCCTGGGTCGGCGGCTGGGGGCTGCGCTTCGGGGACGGCGCGAGGGCGCAGGCAAGCACATCGAGCAGCACCAAGCTGTTCGACCTGATCAACTCAACCGGTGAGTACTCGATCGAGGCGTGGGCGCTGCCAGCCAACGTGACGCAGGAAGAGGCGCGTATCGTCAGCTACTCGGGCAGTACGACTGCCGCCAACTTCATGCTGGGCCAGACGCTGTACAACTACGACTTCCTGGCGCGCAGCACGGCCACCGATGCTGCGGGAAACCCAGCGCTCTCGACGCCGGATGCCGATGAGGTGCTGCAGGCAGCGCTCCAGCATGTTGTCGCGACCTTCGACCCGGTCGAGGGCAGACAGCTCTACGTCAATGGCGAACGTATCGATATTGTAGACGACGCGCCCGGTGCCATCGCCGACTGGGACGACACGTTCGCGTTCGTGCTCGGCAACGAGGTCTCCGGCGACCGGCAGTGGCTGGGCGTGCTTCGACTCGTCGCCGTTCACAATCGCGCGTTGACGGCAACGCAGGTCCTGCAGAACTTCGAGGCAGGCGTGGGCGAGCAGTTCTTCCTGCTGTTTGGCGTCAGCCACCTGATCGATGTGCCGGATGCGTACTTCGTTTTCGAAGTCAGCCAGTTCGACAGCTACAGCTACCTTTTCGCTAACCCCTTCTTCATCTCGCTCGACGGCAACGCCTCACCGGACGCTGTGCCGGTCGCGGGCATCCGCATCGGTATCAACGGGCGCGAGCCCGAGGTCGGCCAGGCCTACAGCCGGCTGTCGCTATCGCTCGGTGAGGGCTACGTGTCAGGTGAGGGCCAGGTGCTCTCGCCGGTCGGGACGATCCTCGGCATCGAAAAAGGCCCGGAGGCCGATGAGTTCTTCCTGACGTTCGAGCGGCTCGGTGATCACGAGAACGTGCGCGTCGAGGGGCCGGTGCAACAGCTCCAGCTTGAACTCGCGGCGACTGACGCGCCAGACGTCGGCATTCGTCTCTTCGATGAGGTCAATGCAACGCTTTCTGCCGTCACCACCGTGCCGATGTCGGCGCCGGACGTGCGCGCAACCTACGAGCAGGTCCGGCAGGCATTGCCGAGCAGCCCGGACATCGAAGGATTCCTGTCGTCACAGCAGATGGGTATCACCCAGCTCGCGATCGAGTACTGCAACGTGCTCGTCGAGGACGAGACGCGGCGTCAGGCGTTGTTCCCCACCTTTGATTTCAATGCGGGTGTCGCAACCGCGTTCGCTGACAGGACGGCGCTGCTCGGCCCGCTGCTGACGCGGACGCTCGGTGACGGTGTGGCGACCGCGCCCGACCGCGTGGATGCTGAAGTCGAACTCAATGCGCTGATCGATCGCCTTGCAGCGGGCGGCGGCGACGCGGCGCGCACTCGCACAATCTCCAAGGCGACCTGTGCCGCGGTGCTCGGCAGTGCGGCCATTCTGATTCAGTGAGGAAACCATGAAGACAAGACGACCACTCCATCCGGATGAGCCCCTGCGCTTTGGCGATCACGCAAGACCCATGAGCCGGCGTGACTTTATACGTCAGGGCTTTCGCGCCGGCGGAGCGGCCGTTGCCGGCGCCGGACTCTTCTCGCTGTTTGCGAACCCGCACGCAGCACACGCCGCCCTGTCGAGCGACCTTGAAAGCCTGAAGCAGTCCTGCGGCATCGCCGTTCAGGGGGCCGGCAAGATTCCATTCATCTGCTTCGATCTCGCCGGCGGCGCGAATATCGCCGGCTCCAACGTCCTCACAGGGGGGCGCGGCGGCCAGCTCGATTTTCTCTCGACCCAGGGTTACTCGAAGCTCGGCCTCCCCGGAGATCAGGTGCCGTCGGTCTCGGACCCGATGACCGGCGCGACCGACTTCGTCAATCGGGATCTCGATCTCGCTTTCCATACAGACTCTCAGTTCCTGCGAGGGATTCTCGAGAAGGTGACGCCGGGCACGGCGGCCGCGATCAATGGCGCGGTGATTCCGGCGCGCTCAGAGAACGATACCGGCAACAACCCGCACAACCCGATGTATGCGATCAATCGGGCCGGCGCCGATGGCTCCCTGCTGACGCTGATCGGCTCGCGCAGTTCGGATTCAGGCGGCAACTCGATGGCACCGGCTGACCTCATTGACCTCGCGGTCAGGCCGACCAAGGTTGACCGGCCCGGTGATGTCACCGGCCTTGTCGACGTGGGTGATCTTGTCGGACTGCTCGCGCAGGAGGACGCCGTCGCCGTGATGGAGTCGATCCAGCGCGTCTCCGACATGAAACTCGGTGCTGTAGACACGCGCGTGACGCGGGATGATGTCATCAAGGACCTGGTGCGCTGTGGCTACGTGAAGAGCGCAGACCTTGCCGATCGCTTTGGCGACCCGACCTCGCTGAACCCCGCGATCGACCCCGACATCGTCGGCCCTGGCGGCATCTTCTCGACCGATGAGTTCGAGGGCGAGCGCGAGTTCCAGAAGACGGCGTCGGTGATGAAGCTCGTGGTCAATGGTTTTGCGGGCGCCGGCTGCATTACGATGGGCGGCTTCGACTACCACACGGGCGAGCGCGGCACCGGTGAAATCCGGGATCTGCGCGCCGGCCGCTGCATGGGTGCCTGCCTCGAGTACGCCGCACGCATCGGCGTCCCGCTGATGCTGTATGTCTTCAGCGACGGTTCGGTCGCCAGTAACGGTCGCATCGACGACAGCGTCGAGGGGCGCGGCAAGGGTGAGTGGACTGGCGATAACCAGCAGACCGCAGCTTCGTTCTTTCTGGTGTATTCGCCAGCGGGCCGACCGCAACTGCTGGGCGGTTCGTTGGAAGCGCAGGCACAGCATCAGCAGCTTGGCTGGTTCCGGAACGACGGCAATGTGGAAACCGCGTCGTCGCCGGCGGCGAACAACGTCAACCTGCTGGTTCAGACCGTTGCGCTCAATTACCTCGCGCTTCACGGAGAGCAGTCCCGCTTTGCCGAACTGTTCCCCGGTCAGGGGCTCGGCAATGCGGTATCGCTGGACTCGCTGACGGCCTTTGCGCCCGTTGTATCGGGTTCGCTGTCCTAGCCGAGCAGCACCATTTCAAACACGATCTCGACGCCCGCGGCGAGGATCCATGTGAGCGGGGGTAATAGGCCGAAGAACAGCACCCGCCGGATGTGTGCTTCGACGGGCCACTCCCAGATGTTCTTGACGCGGTCCTCGTAGTACATGAGATCCGCGGGCGTGAACTCCTTCAGCTTGTCGCCGAACTGGCTGGTGCGAACGCCAGAGAAGTCGCCCTTGAGCGCGTTGCGGATCACCGTGATCTCCATCGACTTGGCGATGGCGATTCGCGATTTGAGGGTCAGCAGCGGGTAGAACGAAATCACGATCAGCACGACCCAGACGAGTCCACCGAGGAGCGCCGCCTCGATGACTCGCGTTTGCTGGGATGCGTAGGGCACGAGCTGCAGCAGCAACATGGCAAAAGACATCGCCACCAGGCCCACAGTGATGAAACGAATCAGCGGGTTCGACAGTGCGTTGTTGAGTTCGGGCATCATGAGGTCGACGTCGAAGTGCCGGGCGACCCGCCGGAAAGCGACCACCTGGCGAACGCAGAAGGCGAGCAGATGAACCTGGATCACGGTGTACGCGATGATGCAGAACGCCACGGCGGCACCGCCCACGCTCAGCAGCACGCTTGGGTCGAGGGCACCATTCTGGCTGTAGCTGATCTGTGCGTAGACACGTTCGGCGCCGATGACGAGGCCGATGCCGAGCTCGATCCTCGCGGCGCGCGTGCTGGCGGCGAGTGATTCGAGGGCTTCCGGTTCGAGCTTGCCCGAGAAGACGAGCTGCTGCAGATCACGAGTCGCACCGCGGGTCAGCAGCAACAGGAACGTCAGCGCCATCGCCAGTGCCGGAGGAAAGGCACCGGCGTCGAGTGGCATTCGCGGCACGAACGCGTTGAAGTCAAAGAACGGAATGAACGCGACCAGCACGATAAAGCCGACGCCGAACGCGGGGATCTCGGTGCGATCGATCCACTTGATCCAGGGGATGTTGATCAGCGGCGTGAATCGCTCCTGCTGCGCCATCAGCCGTCGTTCCGTGGCACCAGTCGGTAGACGACGACTTCCGGGAAGTCCTCGTCGGCATCAAGGTCGTACTTGTCATTGAACGCCTCGGCAACTTCCTCGAGTTCGTCTTCGTCGGTGACGATGATCGCCTGGAGTTCGAAGAGTTCATCCTCGATGCGTAGTCTCACATCAGATGACCGTTCGATGCGTTGCGCCCAGCGGGCGTCGGCCCCACCGGCTGAGGCAACGTAATATTGGTTGCCGCTGACGACACCCCAGATGTTCACGCTGTACGGCCCTGAGGTCTCAAGCTGTATGACTTCTGTGTCGCCGTACGGCGCCCAGTCTTGCGGTGGCGGGCTGACTTCACCCGAGAGAGCGCGGCCGGGCAGGGGCCCCATGGGCTCGCAGGCCGCGAGCAGCGCCGCGACCATCACCACGCAGAGTGTCCGCCTCATGTCTTCCCCCTTCTGCCTTTGTGTATCAGTCTAGCACCTGACCCTCAGTTGCGCCGTTTGAGCAACGCCTTCACTTCCTGCAACTCGGCATACAGCTCTTCATTGGTGACCGGATGGGCACGGCGGTCGGCGGCCGCATGCTCTTCTTCCAGCACATTCACCACAATGCCGATCACCATATTCAAAAAGGCAAACGCCGTCAGGAAGATGAACGACAGATAGAACAGCCAGCTCCAGCCGTGGACGGCCATCGTCTCGTACATCACGTCGGTCCAGTCCTCGAACGTCATGACGCGGAACAGCGTCAGCATCGACACGGCGATGTCACCCCACAGTACGGGGTTCACGCTGCTGAACACCATCGAGCCGAACGCGCCGTAGATGTAGAAGATGATGAACATGAGCGCCATCACGTAGCCGAGCCGCGGCATCGCCTTCAGCAGCGACGTGAGCAGGATGCGCAGCTCCGGCACGAAGCTGACCATCCGCAACACGCGGAAGACCCGCACCAGTCGCGCGACGAGGGCCGTATCGGAGTTGTCGATCGGAATGAGGCTGACGGTGACGATCAGCGTATCGAACAGGTTCCAGGGGTCGGTAAAGAATTTGCGCTTCGGATGGCAGGCGATGAATCGAAGCGAGATCTCGACGAGGAAGATCAGCGTGATCATGACATCGAGCACCTCGATAGCCGTCAGCACCCCGGCGGGAACAGCGTAGGTCTTGACGCCGACGAGAAGTGCCGAGGCGATGATCACGATCATGATGAACGTCTCGAACGCCTTGTTGCTTTGAATCGCGTGGATACGATCTTGCCAGTTCATGGATTGATACCCGGTGACGCAGATGAAAGAGGCGGAATTATAGCCATGGTTCTGGTGATACACTTCGGCTCATGTCCACTCATCGCAACGATATCTACGGCGCCGACAATGACGCCACCGACGCGGACAATCCCGCGATTCCGGCCGCGACTGTTGTCCTGCTTCGGGACGGGGAGGGCGGCGTCGAGACGCTGATGCTGCATCGAACGTCGAAGGTGCACTTCGGTGGCATGTGGGTCTTTCCCGGCGGCAGAATCGACGAGGCCGACCACCGCGGCACCGATGGCGTGATCGATCGGGCGGCGCGGGCCGCGGCGGCACGTGAGACCCTCGAGGAAACCGGTCTCGTGGTGCAGCCTGACGAGTTCGCGTGGTTCGCGCACTGGACGCCGCCGCCTTCGACGCCGCGTCGGTACGCGACCTGGTTCTTTGCGACCGCGCTCGAAGCCGATGAAGACGTCACGGTCGACGGTCACGAAATCCAGGACCATCAGTGGATTCACCCGACCGAGATGATCGACCGCCATGCCCGCGGCGAGGTGGACCTCGCCCCGCCGACATGGATCACGCTCTACCACCTGTCGCGTTATGCCCCGGCCAGCGAGGTCATGACGCGGCTCCGGGCCATTCCGCACCGTCGCTACGAGACGAGAATTGCGAGGCGGCACGATGGCGTGCGCGTCGCGATGTGGCACGGCGATGCGGGATACGAGTCGAGCGATGCCAATCTCGACGGTGATCGCCATCGGCTCGTGCTGGCAGAAGACGGATTCGTGTTCGAGAACACCGTCGCCGAATACTGATCGAAACCCAAGGGAGACCCGATGGAAATCAAGCTTGATCCTGAACTGCAGGCCGTTGTCGATGCGGCGCTGAATCCCGATGCGCCGCACGGTGCCGACATTCCGCTCGAAATGCTGCGGGCAGGCTACGTGATGCTGAGCCAGGCACAGGGGCTCGCCGACATCGCCTGCACGTCGATTGAGGACATGACCATACCGGGGCCTGCGGGTGATATCGGCGCGAGGCGGTATATCCCTGCCGACGCGCCTGCTGCACCGATGCCGGCGCTGATCTTCATTCACGGCGGCGGCTTCATGATCGGCGATCTCGACAGTCACGACAGCGTCTGCCGGCAGCTTGCAAACAGCGCCGCCTGCCAGGTCATCGCCATCGACTACCGGCTGGCGCCTGAACACCCGTTCCCCGCCGCGGCCGATGACGCCATCGCGGCGGCGAACTGGATCTGTGACAACGCGGCGTCACTCGACATCGACCCGGCCCGAATCGCGGTTGGGGGTGACAGCGCTGGCGGCAACCTGTCTGCGGTCGTGTCCAATGAGCTCGGTCGCGACCGATTGAAGTTCCAGCTCCTGATCTATCCGGCGACCGATCGTACGACCGAAACCGAGTCGATGAGCGTCCTGAAGAAGGCGGGCGTGACGCTCGATGAAAAGATTCTCGACTACTTCAACAAGAACTACTTCGGCGACGTCGAGGCTGATCCGGCCGACCCGAGAATCTCACCGGCAAAGTCGGATCGATTGGCCAGCGCGCCTCCCGCGCACGTGGTCACGGCCGAATACGATCCGCTGCGCGATGAGGGCAGGGCCTATGCAGAACTGCTCGAGGCTGCGGGCGTGAGGGTGAGCTACAAGTGCTACGACGGCCTCATGCACAACTTCATCCAGCAGACAGCCGTGGTGAAATCGGCGCGGCAGGCGGTCGAAGACATGGCGGCCATGCTCAAGGCCGCGCTGTCGTAATCGGGTGGTGCGCTGGCGCGGCATCCGCTGCGCCAGCCGCGGCTGATCCGATTGCCGGTATCGCCGGTATGTCCCGGTGATGACCCCGATGAACAGCCACCCCTCGGCGTGGATGGAAGTCCGGCCGGAGGGCCTCTACTGCCGTCCCGCCGACCTTTTCATTGACCCGGTCAAACCGGTCCCGCGTGCCGTCGTGACGCACGGCCACGCCGATCACGCGCGGGCCGGGCATGGGACGGTGTATGCGACGCCGGGGACGCTTGCAATCATGCGATGCCGCTTTGGCGACGATCACGCAGGCGAGCAGGTCGCGCTGGAGTATCACGAGACGGTCGCTGTCGGTCGTGCCGAGCTCTCGCTTACGCCCGCCGGCCATATCCTCGGCAGCGCGCAGGCGGTACTGGAATGCGATACGCGTATCGTCATCTCGGGTGACTACAAGCGCAGTCCTGACCCGACCTGCGCGCCCTTCGAGCCGGTTCCCTGTGATGTGTTCGTCACCGAGGCGACATTCGGCCTGCCGGTGTTCCGTCATCCGCCGATCGAGGAGGAGATGGGTCGCCTGCTTGCGTCGGTTGCGCAGTTTCCGGAGCGCTGCCATCTGATCGGTACCTACGCGCTCGGCAAGTGCCAGCGGGTCATGCTGACGTTGCGTTCGCTCGGCTACCAGAAGCCGATCTATCTGCATGGTGCACTCGTGCGG
Source organism: Pseudomonadales bacterium (assembly GCA_965267485.1). Classification (GTDB taxonomy): domain Bacteria; phylum Pseudomonadota; class Gammaproteobacteria; order Pseudomonadales; family Azotimanducaceae; genus JANQJA01. The sequence continues at coordinate 93,821 of OZ254080.1, forward strand.
CTCTGTGAACTCTATGAAGAACTCGGCATCGAGCTGGGTGAATGGATTGCGGTCAACGACGTGCCGGATGTTTCGACCCTTGCCGGCGAGATTGTGCTGGCGCCGCCAGCGGCAACGGCCGACCGATGGTCCCGCAAGTTCCCGGACGTACTCGCGGGCGTCGCCTCTGGCTGGATGCAGATTCGCGCGAGGGCAAGGCAGCGGCGAGCAGAACTGCCGCTGGTGGTCTCTGACCACTGTGACTGGCGCGAACTCTTGATGACACTGCACGACGTCGGCGCGCCCGAGGTCTGGGTGACCCACGGGCGCGAAGAGGCGCTGGTGCATCAGGCAGAGCGGCTGGGCTTTCGCGCGCGGGCGCTCTCGCTGCTCGGGTACGAGGAAGAGGAGACGGGTTGATGGAGCGATTCGCCGCGCTGCTGAACCGTCTCTATTTCACGTCGGGGACCAACGCCCGAAGCCGGCTGCTGCGCGACTATCTTGCCGAAACCCCCGACCCGGATCGTGGCTGGGCGGTGGCAGCGATCGGCGGCACGCTGTCGTTTGATCTCTTCAAGCGCAACCTGATCCGGAAGCTGATCGAGGAGCACGTCGATCCGTTCCTGTTCGGCCTGAGCTATGACTACGTGGGTGAGCTGAGTGAGACCGTTGCGCATCTCTGGCCGGGCCGTGCGGCGACGGGCGATCTGCCGCCGCTTGCCGAGGTTGTCGACACGTTCAGGTCGGCCTCCGCGGATGAGGCGCGGGCGTATCTCGCATCAATGCTCGACCGGATGACGCCCCCGCAGCGGTGGGCCCTGTTGAAGCTCGGCACGCGCGGGCTGCGCGTGGGCATGTCGGCGCGCGCTCTGAAGCGCGTGCTCGCGGAGTACGGGGACGTCGGGATCGATGAGATCGAACGCCTCTGGCATGGTCTCGAGCCGCCTTATGAATCACTCCTGACGTGGCTCGATGGCAACGGCGAGAAGCCTGACGTCAGTGGCAGCCTCGTCTTTCACCCGGTCATGCTGTCGCATCCTGCCGACGAGCGTGACATCGAATCGCTGGACCCGGGCGCCTGGCAGGCGGAATGGAAATACGACGGCATTCGCGTTCAGCTTGTGAGTACACACCTCGGCGTCGCGCTCTTCTCGCGCACCGGCGACGACATCTCCGGCAGCTTTCCCGAAGTCGTCGAGCGTGTGGACTTTCGTGCGATCCTCGACGGGGAACTGCTCGTTCGCCGCGGAGACGAAGTGGGCGCTTTCAACGAACTGCAGCAGCGGCTCGGGCGCAAGAAACCGCCGCGCAAGCTGATCGGTGAGTATCCCGCCGGCATCATCGCCTACGACGCGCTCGAACTGGACGGCAACCCGGTGACCTCACTCAGCCTCGTCGAGCGGCGTGCTCGGCTCGCGTCCTTTCTCGATGCGCACGGGCCGCCCGGTATCACGATGTCCGAGACACTCGACTTTCACTCTGCCGACGACCTGCACGCACTGCGGGCTCGTGCCGACCGCGGCGCCACCTACGTCGAAGGACTCATGCTGAAGCGCCGGGCGGGTCTCTATGTGCCGGGGCGGCCGCGGGGCGAATGGTTCAAGTGGAAGCGAGCGCCCATGGTCGTGGACGCGGTGATGATGTATGCGCAGCGCGGTCACGGCAAACGGTCCTCCTACTACTCCGACTACACGTTCGGCCTTTGGGAGGGTGACACGATCCTCCCGATCGGCAAGGCGTATTCCGGCTTCACCGATGATGAGCTCCGCGAGCTCGACCGTTGGGTGCGCAACCACACCATCGGTCGGTTCGGGCCGGTGCGCGAGGTCGAAAAGGTGCTGGTGCTCGAAGTGGCATTCGACGACGTTCATGCGTCGCGGCGCCACAAGTCAGGCCTCGCGCTGCGGTTCCCGCGCATCCACCGCATCCGCTGGGACAAGCCGGCGGCCGAGGCAGACCGGCTTTCGACGCTGAAATCGCAGATCAGGCGGGCGTAGCGCAGGGGCGAGCGCTTACTTTCGGTTACACATGCGGGGTGCGGCCAAGTGCACTGGTGTTGCGTCTTGGGTCATAATCCGGGAAAACCCTGTGTCCGGAGGCTTCGTGTCGCTCGAAACAGTCCTTGGGCGACTCAATACCGCAGTCATGCTGCTCGACGAGGCAGGCGGCGTGACCTATGCCAACAGTGCATGTGCACTGCTACTGGGCGGTACGCCCGCAACGTTCCATGAGGCCTTCCCTCGTGAGGACTGGTCGCGCTTGCTCGATCGGATGCACCGGGATGTACAGCACGTGACAATGACCCGTGCCAACGGCGACAACTTCGATGTCACGCTCACGCTGATCGAGAATGACCCGACGCAGATCGTCGCTGAATTCGCGGCGGCCAACGATCTCGGCATTCCCGGCGAAAACATGCTGATGCGCACGCAGCGGCGCCTCGAACTCGCACAGGAGGCCGGCGGGAGCGCGTATTTCGAGTATGTGCCCGGCTGGAACCGGTTTGTGACCTCGAGCTTCGGCGCGCGCATGGTGGGATCCACCCAGACGTCCTACACCCTCGGCGATGTGCTCCAGTTTCTTGGCGATCCGGCCTATGAGGATGAGCTGGCCCGGCGATTCAACCACGCCATCGATACTGAGGGCAGTTTCGAGATGGAAGTGCCGGTCAATCATGAAGCGACGCGCGAAACCCGCTGGATCCTGATCCGTGGCGAAATGCTCCCCGACCCTGATCACCCCGAGAACAGCAGTATGCTCGGCACGTTGCAGGATGTGACTGACCGCAAGCGCTTCGATCTCGAACTGTCGGCATCGCGGGCGCTGCTGGCCGAGGCCGAGTCGCTGTTGCAGGGATTCTCGTTCGAGTGGGACCTCACGAGCAATCGATGGAGTGTCTCTCCCAACTTTTATCGGCTCATGGAAATGGCTGAAGTGAAGCCGACGCGCAAGCTTCTGATCAGCCTCGTGGCGCCGGAAGACCGTAGTCGCGTACTGAACACCATGCGCAGCGCACTGCGTCAAGGTAGCGAGTTCCGTGTCGAGCACGCGATGCAAACAGGTTCCGGCGCCGTGCGCCACTTTCAGCTCGTTGGCAAGGCGCTGATGGACGAGCAGGGGCAGTTCGTGCGTGTCGTTGGCGCCTCCAGTGATATCACCGAACTGAAGGAAGCGCAGCGCGCCCTCCGTGAAAGCGAGGCCAAATTTCGCGCCTTCATGGAGGCGTTTCCCGGGTTCGTTTTCATCAAGGACAACAACCACGTTTACCGGTTCGCCAGCGCCTCCCACGCGTTCCGTTCGACGCCGGATCAATCCCCGGTGCCGGGCCAGGCCCGCGATCTCTACGGGCCGGAACTCGCCGCGATTATCGAACGCCAGGAGCAGGAAGTTCTGGCGACCGGCAAACCGCAAACGGTCCTTCGGAAAGTCGATGATGCCGAGGGTCGTTCGCGCTACCTCGAAGTGAACATCTTCCCGATTCGCCTTGAGGGGCAGACGCTGCTCGGCGGCTATGTGACAGACGAGACCGCCAGTCGGCAGTCCGACGAGGAGAAAGAGCGGCTGACCTCGGCGGTGGAACACTCCGGCGAAATGATCGTCATCACCGATACCGACGGGAACATCGAGTACGTGAATCCGGTATTTGAACGCATCATGGGCTTTACCCGGGACGAGGTGATTGGTGGCCACAACAAGATCTGGCGCAGTGGCATGCATGATCAGTCGTTCTATGACGAGGCCTGGGAGCGCATCCAGCAGGGAGACACCTGGCAGGGCACGCTGATCAACAGGCGCAAGGACGGCAGCCTCATTCATGAAGAAACGACGATCTCGCAGGTGCGTGACGGCAATGGCAACGTCACCGGCTACGTTGAGGTCAAACGCGACGTGACCCGCCAGCGGGAGCTCGAACAGCAGCTCGCCCAATCACAGAAGCTCGAATCCATCGGCACGCTCGCAGGCGGCGTTGCCCACGACTACAACAATGTGCTGCAGACGATTCTCGGCAATACGGAACTGCTGCTCGATCAGTTCGGCGGAAATGCCGACCTGGCCGAGCTGGCGGAAGAGATCAAGAGTGCAGCCGAGCAGTCGGCGAGCCTGACCAGCCAGTTGCTGGCGTTCGCGCGCAAGCAGGTCATCGTGCCAAGGGCGGCCAACCTGAATATCGAGTTCGGCAGCCTCAAGAACATGCTGCAGCGGCTGATCGGCACCAACATCGAGCTGCGCTTCGAACCGCAGGAGGACCTCTGGAACATCCGCATCGACCCGTCGCAGGTGCGTCAGGTGCTGACCAACATCCTTGTGAACGCGCGTGATGCGATCAGCGATGTCGGTGAGATTGTGGTGCGAACGTCCAACGTGCCGAAGGATCTCGGCGAGGAGTTGCCCACCGGCGCAATGCCGGATCGTGACTTCGTGCGCATTGATATCACAGACAACGGCTGCGGCATGTCCGAGGATGAGCAGGCGCGGGCGTTCGAGCCGTTCTTCACCACCAAGCCGATGAATGAGGGCACCGGCCTTGGCCTCGCCACCGTGTATGGCATCGTCAAGCAGAACGATGGCTACGTATTCTGCGAAAGCGCACCGGATATCGGTACAACCATGACGCTCCTGTTGCCGAGGTATCTCGGTGCGGTTGAGGAAAGCGATGCGCCGAGGAGCGACACATCAGGCATGCAGCCTGTGGGCAAGCAGGTGCTCATCGTGGAGGATGATCCGGCCATCCTCAAGCTCATGGAGCGCGCGCTGTCTCTGGCGGGATACGACGTGGTTGCGACGGCAGGGCCGAAGGCTGCGCTCGAGGCCGTCGCCGGCGGTCAGCGGCCTGATCTGCTGCTGACCGATGTCATCATGCCGGGCAAGAACGGCCTGGACCTCTTCTCCGAGATTCGGGAGAAGCAGCCCGACCTTCGCGTCATTTTCATGTCCGGGTATTCGGCGGATGTCCTCGAAGGCATCGATTTCGAGCCGGAGTTCGTCCAGAAGCCCTTCCGAAAGGCCGATCTGATTGAGCGTGTGGCCCGCGTGCTCGAGGATTAGGCCTAGGGAACCTCTGAATAAATATGCACGAGCCTGGCTTTCAGCGGGTACGAAGGTCAAGGAGAGACTCCGAAGGAATGTCGAGAACATTTCGAGGAGGCTCGACGCCGAGATTCGTACCCGCTGAAAGCCCCGAAGGGCGTGGCCTTGCGTGCACGGCTGGCTGCGTTGTTCCGCTTGCCAATATTCCCGATATTGGCTGCGCGAAACGCCTTGCAGCCGCACACGCAAGGTCACGCAGGCGCGCGCATATTTATTCAGAGGTTCCCTAGATCTCCAAAAGTGTGAACCGGTTCACGGTATTGGCGTGATCCAGTCCTCTAAGATCATCCTGTACCGTATTGAAGTTGCGGATGGGCGATACATTTGATCAGTTTAGGACAATCTCGAGCGATGATTGACGCTCCCCGTGAAAACACGGCGCGTCCTGCTACCCGGATCGAACTCGACAACGGGGTCAGTTTCTCTGTTGACGACTCAAGCCTGCCGCTGACGATCGGCCGTGATTCGAGCTGTGACATTCACATCAGCTCCGGCCACGTATCGCGCAAACACTGCGAATTGTTCCTCAAGGACGGCAGGCTCTTCCTGAAGGACACCAGTTCCAACGGTACGACCGTGGATGACCGGCTCGTTCGCCAGTCCGCGGTCAATATCGACCGCCGCACCCGCGTGCTGCTGGCCGATGAGATCAAGATGATCCTGACCCCGCTCGAAGACCGTTCGAGTGACTCCAACGCGCCTGAAACCGGCGCCAGACCCGCGAATAGCCAGGCAGACCGCCGCAACGGAAAAGACCGGCGCCAGCGCAACGTGATCGTCTCTTTTGATCGCCGCAGCGGCACCGGCGAGCGACGCGCGGGCGAATAGCCGCTTACTTCCCTCTGAGCGCTGCCTTCTGGTGGTGCGTGCGTAAACCTTGGGTTTGGCAGTGCGCCAAAGTGGTGCGAAAAATCACCCCGCGTTTCGCCAAGGTATCCACATATTTAACAAAATCAACGAGTTATTAATGTTGGCTTGATCGTTGCTTGCGTATGACTGCCGAAACAATGCGATATCTTTGATCACACAAAGGAGATTACGAATGAAGGCAGTTTCAAAGGTCGTTGCAGGGGTGGCACTGGCCTCTTGTGCAATGTTCTCAACGAGCGCAATGGCTGAAGTTTCTTACAACGTCGGCTATGCGTCCGAGTACCACTTCCGCGGCATCCTGCAGAAGGTGTCTTCTGCCAGTGGTGGTGTGGACTACGAAAACGGTGGCTTCTACATCGGTACGTGGGCGGCTGACGTCGGTGACGGTCTCGAAGTCGACGGCTACTTCGGCTACGGCATCGAAACCGAAGGCGGCTTCTCGGCCAGCGTCGGTTTCACCGGCTACTACTACACCGGTGAGTTCGATGACACCTACCAGGAAGTGAACTTCAACTTCGGGTTTGGCCCGATCGGTCTGGAGTACTCCGTGGGTACCTACGACAACTTCGGTGGTCCTGAGCAGGACTACGACTTCATTGCCATCTCCGGGGATGCTGGCAATGGCTTCTACGGCACGATCGGCGCGTTCGGTGACGACTTCGACGGTGAATACCTCGAACTCGGTTACGGCACGAGCCTGGCTGACATTGATATCGGTGTCGCCGCGATCTTCGCCAGCAAGGAACTTTCTGATCAGCTCGACTCCTCCGGCAATCCGACCGGCGGTGAGTCAATCGTCTTCACGATCGGCAAGAGCTGGTAAGCGGGCATCTGCCTCGAACCAGAAAAGCGGCCTCCGGGCCGCTTTTTTTTGCCCATTGATTTTGGCCGGCGAAGCGGCGAACCTACGGCGCCTTCAGGAATGCCGGATTGAGTGATTGAGCCTGATCGAACGTGCGGGTCTGTTCGCCATCAACGCGATGGCGCGGGGCACTCCCCTGGTGCGGGAGACGCTCTTCCATGGCGAGCACGAGCGCCACGCGCTCGACTGGTATCGTCTGCCTGATTCACCGAACGCGCCCGCGGTCATCTTCTTTTATGGGGGCAACTGGCGAAGCGGCCGTCGTCAGGATTACCGCTTCATCGCGGATACGCTGGCGACCTTGGGCTGCGCATCCTTTATCGCTGATTATCGGCTCTACCCTCACGTGCGCTTCGGCGAGATCCTCGAGGACGCGATTGGCGCGACCCGCCTGGCGCTGTCGCAGCTGGGTGAGCAGCAGCCGGTCTTTCTGATGGGGCACTCAGCCGGTGCACAGATTGCTGCCCTGCTGTCACTCGACCCGGCGCTGGTCGAGGGCCGCGAGCGAATCACCGGCATGATTGGCCTGGCGGGGCCGTATGACTTTTATCCGTTTTCGGAAGACGATCACTTTGACCTGTTCGGGCCCGAGGAGCACTACCCGCAATCACAACCGGTGAATTTTGTTCGCCCCGATGCGCCGGCGCTTTACCTGCTGCACGGACGTGAGGATAACCGCGTGCGCCGCGGTCACTCGAAGAGCCTGATGGAGAAACAGCAGGCTGTCGGCGGCAGGGCCGAGCGGGAGGTCTATGACGACCTGGGCCACGTCGACATTCTGCTCGAGTTCATCCGCCCACGCCGTGCCCGGTCGCCGGTTGTGCGTGACGTTCGCGCCTTTATCAACTCGCTGGCCCCTCCCTCGTGCTGAACTCAGCTTTTGCCGCTTCGCCTGAGCTGGTCGCGCTCCATTGACTCGAACAGCGCCTGGAAGTTGCCTTCGCCGAAGCCCTCATCGCGCTTGCGCTGGATGAACTCGAAGAAGATCGGCCCGATCAGGTTCTCCGAGAAGATCTGGAGCAGCAGTTTGACGTCGCCATCCCCGGTCGACCCGTCCAGCAGAATGCCGCGGCTCGACAGCTCGTCGACGTTCTCGCCATGCCCGGGCAATCGCTCGTCGAGCATCTCGTAGTATGTGTCGGGCGGTGGCTCCAGAAATGGCACGCCCCGCTCGGCAAGCCTGTCGAGCGTTGCCTTCAGGTCGTCACAGGCGAATGCGATATGCTGGATGCCCTCGCCGTTGTACTGCATGAGGTACTCCTCAATCTGGCCCTCTTCGGCGCCGCGGGCCTCCTCATTCAGCGGAATCCGGATCTTGCCGTCGGGCGCCGTCATCGCGCGTGAGACCAGCCCGGTTTGCTGCCCGCGAATATCGAACTTCCGGATCTCGCGAAAGTTGAACAGTTTCTCGTAGTAGCTCGCCCAGTAGTCCATGCGCCCGCGATAGACGTTGTGGGTCAGGTGATCGATCACCTTGAAACCCACCCCCTCCGGCCGGCGGGGAACATCGTCGTAGAACTCAAAGTCGATGTCGTAGATGCTCACGCCGTCGTCGTAGCGGTCGATCAGGTAGAGCGGGGCACCGCCGATCCCCCGAATCGCGGGCAGGCGCAGTTCCATTGGCCCGGTCGGTATCTCGACAGGCTGTGCGCCGCGCTCCAGCGCGAGATGATACGCCCGGTGGGCATCATGAACGCGAAAGGCGAGGCCGCAGGCCGACGGCCCGTGTTCCTCGGCGAAATACATCGCAATGCTTCTGGGTTCGTAGTTGATGATGAAATTGACGTCTCCCTGACGCCACAGGAACGCGGCCTTGGACCGATGTCGGGCAACTTGCACAAAGCCGAGCTTCTCGAAAACGGGTTCCAGTAACCCTTCGCTCGGCGCGGAAAACTCGACGAATTCGAAGCCATCAAGACCCATGGGGTTCGCGTGGTCCATCGTCTAAACTCCTCGGTGTGTATGCCTCGATTATAAAGGTTCGGGAGAGTGGCTGTGGCCAGTGACCGCCGACTGTCGATGCTGATGCAGCTCGACGACAAGCCGGGCGCGCTTGAAGCGGCGCTCGGCGTGTTTCGCCAGCACGGTGTGAACCTCACGCACATCGAGTCGCGGCCATCCCGTGGCGATACGTTCGACTTCTATGTGGACTGCGAGGGCGCGCGGGGTGAGCCCGGCGTCGAGGCGGTGGTCAAGGCGCTGGGCGGCGGCCGCACGCAGCTCTTTGTGCTCGATGACAAGGAAGTGCCCTGGTTCCCGAGACACGTCGCGGAACTCGATCGCATCGCAAACGACACACTCGACGCCGGTGACGCGCTCGAATCCGATCATCCGGGCTTCAACGACAGCGCATACCGCGAGCGACGTGCCGAGATTGACGCGCTTGCGCGCTCGTACCGCTGGGGCGACCCGGTTCCGCACATCGAATACACGGCCCAGGAAGTCGACACGTGGCGCGAGATTCATGATGCACTCACCCCGCTGCACGAGCGCTTCGCCTGCCCACAGTATTTGCGGGCAAAGGCCGATCTCGAACGGGAGTGCGGCCTTTCATCACGAACGATTCCACAGGGGCGCGACGTCAGCGAGTTCCTCCATGCCCGCACCGGCTTTCGTATCTGGCCGGTTGCTGGCCTGCTCAGTGCCCGCCACTTCCTCAGCGGACTGGCTTACCGCATCTTCTTCTCGACCCAGTACATTCGTCACCACAGCAAACCGCTCTATACGCCGGAGCCGGACGTTTGCCATGAACTCATCGGACACGCGCCAATGTTCGCTGATGCCGCGTTTGCGGATCTGTCACAGGAGATCGGCCTCGCGAGTCTCGGTGCAAGTGATACTGAAATCGAACGCCTCGCCCGCTGCTACTGGTTCTCCGTGGAGTTTGGCCTGCTCGGAGAGCCCGGCGACTACAAAGCGTATGGCGCGGGGTTGCTATCGAGCTTCGGTGAGCTGGAGTACGCCTGCACCGGCCAGGCCGACGCCTACCTTGACTGGCAGCCGGCGCAAGCCGCGACCACTGACTATCCAATCACTGACTACCAGCCGCGCTACTTTGTGGCCGCTTCGATGCAGCAGGCACGGGCCCGAATGCGGCAGTACTGCCGTGACCTGCCGCGACCCTTCTACGCGCGCTACAACCCGACCACCGAAAGCATCTGGGTTGACCGCGCGGTTCATCGCACCGACTCGCAATAACAGGATATCGCCCATGGAACAGCTCGCCGAAAACCGTGTATTTGACGGAAGGCAGATTCAACTGCGTCACCCCTCGGCGACGGTCAACTGCGACATGACGTTCTCGATCTTCCTCCCCGCGGCCTCCGCCGATGGCCCGGTGCCGGTGCTCTACTGGCTGTCCGGCCTGACCTGCACCGACCAGAACTTTGTCACCAAGGCAGGCGCCCAGGCCGTTGCGGCGCGCCATGGCATTGCCGTCGTGTGTCCGGATACCAGCCCGCGCGGCAACGACGTGCCGGATGACCCGGAGGGCGCCTATGATTTCGGGCTGGGTGCGGGCTTCTACGTCAACGCCACTGAAGCGCCATGGTCGACGCACTACCGCATGTTTGACTATGTCGCCGAAGAATTGCCGGCGCTGATCTCAGCGAACTTTCCGGTCGACATCTCCAGACAGTCGATCTCAGGCCACTCAATGGGCGGGCACGGGGCGCTCGTCATTGCCATGCAGCGGCCCGGCCAGTACCGCTCGGTCTCGGCTTTTGCTCCGATCGCGAATCCAACGCAGTGCCCCTGGGGCCACAAGGCATTCGGCCACTATCTTGGCGATGATCGCTCGACGTGGGAGGCCTACGATGCGGCGCTGCTGATCCGTCAGGGCAAGCTTTCAGTTCCTGCGCTCGTCGACCAGGGCGATGCCGACAATTTCCTCGAAGAGCAGCTGAAGCCGCAGGCGCTCGTCGATGCGGGCGAAGAAGCCGGCGCTTCACTCGAGCTGCGAATGCAGCCGGGCTACGATCACTCCTACTTCTTCATTGCCACCTTCATCGGTGATCATCTCGACTTCCATGCCCGGCATCTTGGCGGCTAGCGCTCGTCCAGCCTGACAACACGGTTCTCGGCGATTGAGCGATGTGCCGCGATACCGATGGCCACAGAGGCGAGACCGTCGTGCGCCGTGACCCTGGCCGTGCTGCCCGCGCGGATTGCTGCGATGAAGTCGAGGTGTTCCAGATAGCTCGCGCCGTGGTGGTAGCCGACGTGCTGTACGCGCGCGTCGTTCGCAGCATCTCGCGTTTTGACCTCTCGCGTTGATCTGAGGCCAAAGCGCAACTCGCCGTCCGGCACATTGACCTCCAGTTTGCCAATGTCGCCGACCGCGCACAGTTCCTGTTCGTTCTTCGACCCCTCGGCAAACATGCAGAGATCGAGATGCGCCCGAACGCCACCTTCGTAGTCGATGATGACGAAGGCGTTATCGAGGATATCCGGCGTCTCGCCATCGTAGCGCTCGTCCAGGTGATTCACGTCCTGCCCGCCGGAGGCGAATACCTGTACGGGCTGCCGGCCGGTCGCGAGATTCATCAGGTCGAAGAAGTGGCAGCACTTCTCGACGAGCGTTCCTCCGGTATTGCGATTGAATCGGTTCCAGTCGTCGACCTTGCGCAGGAACGGAAAGCGATGTTCACGAATAGAGAACATCTTCAGCGAGCCCACGTCGGGTAGTGCCGCCAGGAACGCCCGGATCGGCGGCATATAGCGATACTCGAGCCCCACCCAGAACACGCCTGCGTGCTGGCTTGCCCGTTCGACGATTGCTTCGCAGTCCGCGATGGTCGTACACATCGGCTTCTCGACGAGGATGTGAAGGGGCGTATCGAGAAGATCCTGGAGTACCGCATGATGCGTATGGTTCGGCGTTGCGACGACGACGGCGTCTACGAGCCCGGATGCGATCAGCTCGCGGTGATCCTCGAACGCGGCGGGCGGATGATCGTCAGGACATGCCTTCTCGGCCCAGACCCTTGATCGCTCGTTCGGGTCGGCGATTGCTGTCACGACGGCGTCATCGATCGCGTTGATGTTGCGGATGTGCTCGCAGCCCATCATGCCTGACCCGATGATGCCGTAGCGAATTGTGTCTGCCATTGTCCCGACTCGAACCTGATTGCGATTACTATAGGGTATCAATGCACAGACGGGGGTGGACATCAAAATGAGAATCGCGATTGCCGGAATCGTTCATGAGACCAACACCTATTGTCGGGACCAGACGCCGGCCACAGATTTTCATCAGCGGCGCGGCGAGCGCCTGTTTCGCCTGCGGGGCACCGAGACGAGCGTCGGCGGTGCTGTCGATGCGTGCGAAGCTGCCGGTGACGTCGAGATCGTGCCGCTGCTGGTCGCGAGCGCGCAGCCCTCGGGCACAATCGCGCGAGAGGCATACGATGGCTTCAGGCAGGAGATCCTCGAGGGGCTCGCGGCGGCCATGCCACTCGACGGCGTGTTTCTCGATCTGCACGGTGCCGGCGTCGTCGACGGCATCGACGATCTGGAAGGCGACCTGACGACCGCGATTCGTGACCTGCTTGGCCCGGGCGTCCCGATGGTGGCGACGTTTGATCTGCACGGTAACGTCACACAGCAGATGGCCGATGCGCTCGACGGCGTCTTTGCGTGCCATCACTATCCGCACATTGATCTTCACCTGCGGGCCGCCGAATGCATCGACCTCATTCGCCGCATGCACGAGACCGGCCTGCGTACGGCGATTCACGTTGAGCCTGTGCCCATGCTGTTGCCGACGACAACGACCTTCGAAGGCATTGGCCAGCTAATGCTGGAACAGGTGCTCGAAGCGGAACAGCAGGGTGGTGTCATCGACATCAGCTGGTTCCACGGGTTTCCCTATACTGATGTCCCGCACATCGGCAGCTACCTCGTGGTGACGACAGATGGGGATGCCGCGCTGGCGCAATCCATCGCGGCAGAGGTTGCACAGTCGCTGTGGGATCTGCGTGAACAGTTTCGGCCGAGGAGCCTCTCTGCCGAAGAAGCCATCGCAGAGGCGCTGGCCATCAAGGCGAAGCCCGTGGTCATCAACGAAACGTCCGACAACTGCGGGGGAGGCACGCCTGGCGATGGGACCCACCTGCTGCGGGCGATGATCGAGGCGAAACTCGAGCGTGCCTGCTTTGGCTTCATTGTCGACCCGGCGGTCGCCACGCAGGCTCATGAGGCAGGTGTCGGCGCCGAAATCGAGGTGAATCTCGGCGGCAAGTACGACGAGTTACACGGCGCTCCCATTGCCGCGAAAGCGTACGTCAAAGCGTTGCATGACGGGCGTCTGACCATGCGCGCCATGATGAAGGGCTCGCCGCTCAACCTGGGCAGGATGGCACGGCTGGTCATTGAGGGGATTGATGTCGTCGTTGCATCAAACCGTTCGCAGACCTTTGATGTCGGCCCGTTCCTCGCCGTTGGTATCGATGTGACGGAGTACGATACCGTCGCACTCAAGTCATCCAATCACTTTCGCGCAGGATTCACTGAACTGGCTGGCGCCATCGTCACGGCAGATACCCCGGGGCTGACGACACATCAGATCCAGGTATTCGAGCGAAAGCGGGCGAACCACAAGCTCTGGCCCATCGACGCGGACGCGGCCTACTGAATCAGACGGGCGGGGTCGATCTGGCTGATACAGCCCAGGGTCTGTGCATAGGGGCCGGACAGTTCGCTGCCGGTGATCAGATGCCAGGCGAGTTCCGACAGCCCGGGCGCGCTCTGCACGCCATAGCCACCCTGGCCAGCCAGCCAGAAGAATCCGGCGGCCCGCGGGTCGAACCCGGCAACGAACGACTTGTCGGGCGCGAATGTGCGGAGCCCCGCCCACCGGTGCCCGATGCGCCGCACATCGAGATTGGCAATCGCCTGGACGCGGTCGATCGCAATGGCGATGTCGATCTCGTCCGGCGCGGCATCGCAGGCGTCGCTGGGCGTCTCGTCGGCCGGTGAGATGAGCAGCTTGCCGGCATCCGGCTTGAAGTAGAATTCCTCGTCGATATCAATGACGAGCGGCCAGTCCGTGATGTCGTGTTCAACCGGCGGATCGACGAGCACCGCTGTTCGGCGCTTGGGCGCCAATCCGAGACCGGCGAGCCCGGCGAGTTCCGCAATGTTGTCCGCCCAGGCACCCGCCGCATTCACCACGATGGGCGCGGCGTATTCGGCGTCGATCACCCAACCATCCTGATAATCGATCTGCCGCACCCGGTGCGAGGTGACAACGTTGCCCTGCCGGTTGCGGAACTGCCGGATGAAGCCCTGCAGGATCGCATCGACATCGAGATCGCCGCCGGTTACGTCCAGTAATCCGGTTGTGATGCCACCGGGCCGCAGTATCGGCACCAGATTCCTGACGTGCGCTTCGTCAATCGTCTCAAGCGCCGCGTTCTCGCTCTTCATCGCCTGAACACTTTCTTGCTGCGCTGTGGTCGCGACAAACACGGCTGGCCGTGGCCGAAGCAATCGCGCCTCACTGAAGCCGTTGGGTGGATGGCGATAGAACGCATCGCCCGCCGCGGTCAGCTGCCTGACGGACTGGTTGCCATAGGCCGGTGCAAAGTAGGCGGCCGAACGCCCGGTCGCGTGATAGCCGGGTTGCGTCTCGGCTTCGAGAAGAATGACGCTGGCATCAACGGCGAGCTTCGCTGCAATCGAGAAGCCCGCGATGCCGCCGCCAATAACGATGATGTCTGCCTGCTGCACGTTGCGATTCGCTTTCCTGTGCAAAGGGGATCATCATAACGCTCAACTGCACTGAGGGGAGAGGGCGATGACATTTCTGGAGAACCTGCCACGCACGTTTGGTCAGCGAGTGAGGAAATTCGGTGTGCCGGGGGCGAGCCTCGCGATACTTCGGGGCTCGCGTGTCATTGCGACCGCCGCCTCCGGCGTGACCAGCGTCGATACGCGAATACCGGTGACCGAAGATACGCTGTTCCAGATCGGCTCCATCACCAAGCCCCATACGACGACGCTCGCGATGCAACTCGTTGATGAGGGCAAGCTCGACCTCGACAAGCCGGTGCGGCATTACCTGCCGCGTTTTCGCGTCGCGGATGCTCACGTCTCACGAACGGTGACGCCGCGACACCTGCTCTCCCACCAGAGTGGCATTGATGGTGACTTCTTCGTCGAGTCGGGCCGCGGCGATGATGCGCCCTGGCGTTTGCTCGACATGGCTTCGATGATGCCGAACCAGTTCCCGATAGGCGAGCAGCTCTCATACTGCAATCTTGGCTTTGTGGTGATGGGGTGCATCACCGAAAAGCTTCGCGACAAGCCGTGGCACGATGTGATGAAGGAACATCTGTTCGAGCCGCTGGGCATGGATCAGGCGTTCAGTCGGCCTGAGGATGCGCTCCGCTTCAGCTGCGCGATTGGCCATGTACCCAGCCGCCGAAAGAAGGGCGTCTGGCATGCGAGCAAGGTTCCCTACCTGAGTCAGGGGCAGGCTGCAGCCGGGGCGACGCCAGCGATGACCGCGACAAATCTGTTGAAGTTCGCCCGGATGCACATGGACGGCGGGAAGAACGACAAAGGCGAGAAGGTGCTGCTTGCGCGCAGCGTCAATGCGATGCAGAAGCGCCAGATTCGAGCGCCAAAGTTCTTCCCGCGCGGGCTGACCGGTTGGGGGCTCGGCTGGATGCTGATGGATTTCGATGGCCAGGCGGTCTACGGCCACGATGGCGGTACCATCGGCCAGTTCGCCTTCCTGCGTGTGCTGCCAAAGAAGAACCTCGCCGTGGCGATGCTGACCAACGGCGGCGATGCCGGCTCGCTCTTCGACGCCATGTACCGCGATATCTTCAAGTCTCTGGCGAGGGTCGACATGCCGCCGCAGCCAGCGCCGGACCATTCGCTCAAGCCTGACCTGAAGCCCTATCCCGGGCGCTACCGAAATCTGGCAGGCGACTTCATTCTTGAAGAGAAGTCGGGTCGGCTGGTGCTGACGTGGGCGCCGAACGAAGGGCAGTCAGGCATACCGGAGCGTTCGCCGGTCGCGTTCATGGGCAAGGATGCGGCAATCATGGATACGGGCGATGAAGAACTCGACCGCAACACGCTGATCTTCTCGGGCAAGGCAGACGGCAAGATGGCCTACCTCTGCTGGGGTTCGCGAATCTATCGGCGCGTCTGACGTCGCCCAGGTCATCGTCGCGCGAGCGGCAGTCTGTCGGCGATTCGGTAGATGATTTCGCACGAGCCGTTGCGCGGCACCACCTGCTCCTGTTCGAGGAGCCTCGCTGACGGCATCGAGTCGATGAGCCGGATGCCGCCGCCAAGTGCGATGGGCATCAGTGTGACCTGAATGTGCGTCAACAGGCCCTCTTGCAACATGGCCGCGGCAATCTGGCCGCCGCCCACGACCCATAACTGCCGGATGCCGCTCGACTGCGCCTCAAGGCAGGCGGCTGTCAGCTCGCGTGTCTCCTGCAGATTGCACCCGGCCAGTGCTGTGATCGGCTTTGAGGTGACGACCCAGCAGGGCTGATCGCCGTAGGGCCACGTGCCATAGTCATACACGAAGTCGTACGTTCCACGGCCCATCAGCAGCCCGTCGACATCCGCATAGAAGGATTCATAGCTCGATTCGCTGTGATTGCCACTGACTTCGTCCAGCCACTCGACGCCGCCGGCTTCGCTTGCGATGAATCCGTCGAGGCTGGCCGCGACGTAGTAAACCGCCTTCACAGATTCAATACCATGGTTTGCTCCATCAAGTCGCCGCCCGGGCGTAACGGCAGCGGCTCACCCGTCGGGATGAACCCAGCAACTTCATAGAGGTGCCGCGCGGGCGCATTGCCGATTGTCACCTCGAGAATCAACTGGACGACCCCGCGCGAGCGTGACCATTCGATCGCCTCGTTGACCAGAAGGCGTCCGACGCCCTGACCTCTTGCGTCGGGGGCCACCCACATCTGGTAGAGGTGCGCAACGTTGGCCGGTGCATCAATGCGCGCCCAGGCCAGACCCACCGGTGTCTCCTCGACGACCGCGAAGAGGGGAAGATCGGTCGCAGTCCTTGCGCGTTCCACGCGCTCTCGCCACATCGCATCGGTGTACTGGCTCGCCTCTTCCAGGGTGCTGCCGAACGCGTCCGGCGATTCCTTCAGCGCGCGCAGCCTGATATCCCGATACGCCTGCCACTCGCCAGGATCTATTCGACGCACAACGGGCGCGGCGGTCATTGCGGGGTCTCAGTGAAACGCGGCATGGGTGACAACGCCTGTTTCGTCAATCTCGATCACACACGTGTGCAGGCCGAGCGTGAACAGGCTGTCGACCGTGATGACGTTCTCGCTTCGCTCGACCCGCAGCAGATTCGCTGTGTCGAGTTGCGTCATGACACTCCGTTCCGTCACGCCCGGCGCAAAGTTGCCGCAGAGATAGAAGACCTCGTCTCTCGCCTCGTTCCACACAAACGCGAGCGCGAGCAACGCCAGTACCCCGACTGCGCCCGCCGCAATTTTAGCGGCCAGCAGAGTGCCACGGTCAGTCAATGGCAGCCTCCATCTCGGCAAGGATCTGAACAGCTGCGTCACGCGGACTGCTGGCGGCGACGATGGGGCGGCCAACGACGATATGGCTTGCGCCAGCGGTGATCGCTGCGCCCGGGCTCGCGATGCGCGCCTGATCATCGGCGGCCGCGCCTGCCGGACGAACGCCGGGCGTGACGACGTCAAACGAGGCACCGAACGTCTGCCTGAGCGTAGCGACCTCCCGTGGTGAAGACACGACACCATGGCAGCCGGCGTCGAGTGCAAGGCGGCACAAACGGTTGGTGTGACGCTCGCAGCCGCCAGTCACGCCGATCGATTCGAGGTCTTCATCTGTCATACCGGTAACGACGGTGAGGGCAATGATCTTCATTCGCGGGAAGGTCGACGCTGCCTCAACCGCTGCCCGCATCATGCTGAGGCCACCGGATGCATGAACGGTGACCATATCGACGCCATGCCTGCCGGCAGCCTCGACGGCAGTGGCGACAGAGTTCGAAATCTCGTGAAGCTTCAGGTCAAGAAAGACCTGCTTGCCGAGTGACTTCAGTTGCGAGATGACCCTTGGCCCCTCGGCGGTGAAGAGCTGATGCCCCACCTTGTAGAAGGAAACCTGCTCGTCGAGTGAATCGACCACGGTCTCCATCTCGCTGAGCGAGGGGACATCGAGAGCGACGATCAGTCGCTGTGACATCGGTGTTGCGGCTGAATCCAAGTGCGCATTCCGTTTTGTTCCTTTTGGCGCTTTCGCAGCGTAGTTTGCCCGACGCCCGCCGCGGGATCTATGTCGCCAGACCTGAACGCGGAGACGATCAGGCTTACCAAGGCAAGGCATGAAGGCGGATCACTGCGCTGCGACCGTCTGGGCGCGCAAAGCGTAAACCAGAAACCCCTGAGCTTGGCCTTCACCATCGCACGACTGTGTGAAGCTGATACGCGCTGAGAGCGGCAGGCCCGCTGATACGGTGACCGACTCGATCTCGAACGTCGCATCGATCTCGTTGCAGCCGCGACCATCGCCTGTCAGCGCGAATCCGGCAAAGTGATCGCCGCTGAAGGCGTTTCTTGTGGCCTGGTAGGAACTGCCGGCTCGGAATGTGTCACTGACCGGAATCGACAGCGCAATGCTCCAGGAATCGGGCGTCTCGACGCTGAAGTCGAAACTGCTCGGTGTGACGTCGTAGACGGTGAAGAAAGCGTTTCCGCCGTGGATGAAGTTGTAGCTGTTGCCGTCAGCAATGTAGTCGGCTGAATCGCCTGAGAAAGACAGCGTGGCGCTTGTTATCTCGTAGGTGACATCTTCTGCAGTCACCGGGCCGATGATCGTCGATCGCTCTTCAGTTTCACTGGCGTCAGGCGTTGCGTCGCCGAAACCGGGAAAGTCGACAAAGGCGGCGAGACCCGCTAACGATGCCACAAGTGCGACCAGCGCGGTGGCGCGAGCGACCCAACTGTCGAAGAGGCGAGTGGGACGCGACTGCGCCAGTGCGCTGATACGGGCTCTGGCAAGCTCCGTGAACTGGCCGTTATCGCCATAGCGATCGAGGTAAGCTTGATACTCGGCGGCACTTTGCTGCGCGGCGGTTGCGATGCTTCGCCAGAATTCCGCTTCAACATTGAACGCATCGAGCGTTGCGGTCGCTTCGGCGGCTCGTGGCTCACCGGGCCTGTCGGCCTTCTTCAGCACAAGCTCGATCAGTTCACTCAGGTCATGGCTGTCGGGTTGACGGTCCCAGGCCGAGAGATCCAGCGTATGCAGACTGCGAAAGCCGAACGGTGGCGTCGTGCCGTCGATAGAGACCGGCAGGAGGATGCCGCGTTGCTTCGCCTCGTTGGCCTCTTCGAGCACCCAGTCGGATTCGACTGACTGGCGCGACCACAGGACGATCGCCACCCGAGCCTGACGGATGACAGCCTCAATCTCCTGCGCGAACCGATTGCCGGGCAGCAAGTCGACATCCCACCAGACCGAGCAGCCATGCTCAGTGAGCGCCTGCGCGAGAGCCTGCGCCGCGTCGCGCTCCTCACGCTTGTAGCTGATAAAGACATCAGGCATTGATGGCGGCCGGTCGGATGCTGTGTGAATACAATACCTGCCGGTCGCGATTCAATCGAGCGCTGAAGCAGTCTGGCTTTCGCACTGACTGACAGGAGCTTGGTCTGACCGGGCGGCTCGAGCAGTCGCGTTGCTCGGCCCGCACGGAGATGCTAAACAAGGATCAGACCCTGATCGCGAGATCTTCTCGTCGTGCTGGTTCGAATCGTCCTGTTGTTCATGTTTGGTGGCAGTGCGCTGGCGTCAGCGGAGGTGCGCGATCTGCGCCTTGACGCAACTGCTTCAATTCATGACCCGCTCCCGGTCATCGACATTTATCGCGACACGAGCGGGCAACGATCAATCGAGGATGCGCAGGCACTTCCCCACGCTGACCTCGATGGCCCGCTCAGCTTCGGCTACACGCCGGACAAGATCTGGCTCCGATTCGGCGTCAGCAATCCAGCCGCTGACGAGATTGAGTGGGTGTTACGAACGCACGTTCGGTTCATGCGCCCGCTGGAAGTGTTTATCGACCGTGGTGAGGGCCCCCGGCGGCTGCTCTACAATGACGAGCACAGTACGTTTGGCATGCGACCGGAAGGCATTCGTCATCTTGCGGTTGCCTTCTCTCTTGCCGCCAACGAACGTGCGACGTTCTATATCCGTGTCGGTGCCGGTGGCTCGTTGTCCCTTCCAATGGAGATCACGACTCGAACCGAGATTGTGCGAGAGCAATGGCAAACAGCGGCAGGATCTTTTGTGTTTGTGGCTATTCTTGCCACGCTGGCGCTCGTCAACCTGTTTCACTTCGTTGCGGTACGCGCTAATGCCTATTGGCTGTACGGACTTCAGGCCATGGCCTTCGGTACCTACGTCTTGCACATGGAAGGCTTTACGTTTCAGTATCTCTGGCCCAACGCACCCGGCTGGAACAGCATTGCCTCGCCCGTTCTCGGCAACCTGTGCCACTTCACGGCGCTGCTCTTCGCCGTCGCATTTCTGCGATCCCGTGAGTTCACGCCGCGCATCTATCGTTGGCTCCTCGTGTTCGTCGCGCTCTCCGGCGCACTCGTTCTCGCCAGTTTCGTGCTGAGTTCTCGCCTGACCAACCAGATGGGCCTTGTTATGGTCGCGATCGCAGCGATCGTCACCGTCGCCAACGCAATCGTCGTACTGATGCGCGGAAATCTGTCGGCCGCCTACTATCTGCTTGGCTGGACCGTCATGGCATCTGCTGTGCTTTACTTCTCGGCAGGTATGCTTTCGCTCATTCCGGACTTCGGGCTCTCGCCACTGTCTGTCATGAAGATCGGCATGGTGGGAGAAGCACTCGCACTCGCGCTCGGTCTTGCTGATCAGCATCGCCGATTGACCAGACGCCACGCCGATACGCAGGCCGAACTCGTCCTGACGCTCCAGCAGCGTCTCGACGATGCCCGGGAGCTTGTTCTGCTGGAGCAGGAGCGCGAGCGCATCAATACTGAATTGAACGAACGCTCACGCCGACTCGCTACAACCACACACGACATCAACCAGCCGGTGCAGTCACTGCGGCTTGTGCTGGGCAGGCTTGCCGACAGGATTGGCGACCCCGAAGTGGCATCACAGCTTGATCAAACGCTAGCGGATGTCAGCGATATCCTGAACGATGCGCTGGAGCGTTCACGTGGAGAGCTGCGGAACGGCGACGCCTTCACGCCCTTGGTCGTGGGTCCGCTCCTGAAGGGAATTTCGGAAGAGCTGGAGGCGAGCGCCGCAAGGCGGGGCAAGCGCATCCGGGCGTTCGACTCGCAACTGGTCTTGCGTGCACCGCGTATTCCGCTCAAGCGCTGTCTGGCGAATCTCGCTGCTAACGCCATTGCGCATGGCGGCTCCGAGATTCTGCTCGGCGCTCGGCGTCGTGGTAGCGAGGTAGAGCTTCAGGTGATCGACAACGGCGCGGGCATCGACGCGTCGCAGCTCGGCGATCTGACGGGTCTTTTCAGTAAAGGGGATCACTCCGATGGCTACGGCATCGGTCTCGCGATTGTCACCGAGATATCAGATCGATTTGGCTGGAATTTCCGCCTCAACTCCACGCCAGGGCGCGGTTCAACATTCTCGATTTCCATTTCTTTGCGGGAATCCTGAGCACAGCGTCAAGTGGTCATCGAGCGCGCGGTGCTAGCCTTCCATGTGGATGTGATCAGCGTTGCCGCGATGAAGATTGAGAAAAAAATCGTTGAGGGCGGCGCGGAGACAGCGACGAGCCTGAGGTCTACGACGCCAGAGGTTGTCGTCGGCCCTATGCGCAGCCGGGAGTCTTTGGGAGGCGACGTGGTATAGGCAAAAAAGAGATTGTAGGTCTTGCCGGCTTCGAGGAGCCCGGTCGGAGACCCGATCAGAAAGTCAGCGTCGAGCCCATCCGTCAGGTTGGCAGTCGAGATATCGTTCGATGACGTTGCAACCCGGGATTCGGTCGTGTCCCGATAGAGTATCTCTCCGTCCTTCTCTGAGAAGATGATGTTGGAGAACAGGTGTGCCCACGGGTAATGATCGATGATCCCGAATGTATTGACGATCTCGTATTGGGCGTCGGTCGCAACCGTAAACTCCAGTCCATCCTGGTAAGAAGAGACGAAGGCGTTCTCCCGGACGAAGTCTGGCGGCCCTGTCTGCGGTGCCATGGTGTGCTGGACGGAATACAGGATCCGGGCGCTGTCATCCCCCAGATTGTGGCCGTAGCGGGTCCGAGCTTTGCTGAGCCCGCTATCGGCAATCGCCGTTCGGCTATAGGACCCTCCTATGTCTGTATTGATGTCCTTGTCGTGAAAGTTGTAGGTCGTCTGGTGAGACTGACTGTAATAGTAGTCGTTTACCTCATTGACGAGCGTGGACCGCTCTATATCGATGAGTTGGCCCGCTGTGTTAACGCCGGAGTAAAACTGACCCCCCTCGTCGAAGTAAAACTGACCCCCCTGCATGGGTATGCTGGCGTCCATTTGGAACGACGCCATGCACAGTTTGGAGACGGTTGTGGAGATCAAGGTGCTGGCCCGACAGGGGAAGTCCATCAAGGAGATCCAGCGCGAGCTGGGCATTTCGCGGAACACGGTTCGCAAATACCTGCGGAGCGAAGCGGCGCCGGGATACGGGCCACGGGCACCTCGGCCCACCAAGCTTGATCCGTTTAAGGGGTACCTGCTCGAGCGCATTGCCGCCGCCTCGCCGGACTGGATCCCGGCGACGGTCCTGCTGCGGGAGATCCAGGTGCTGGGTTACCCCGGTGGCATCACCCAGCTGAAGGCGTTCCTGGCCGAGCAGAAGCCAAAGCCGGTGGTGGAACCGCTGGTCCGGTTTGAGACCAAGCCCGGCCAGCAGATGCAGGTCGACTTCATCGTGCTTCGGCGCGGTCGCGACCGGTTGTCCGCTTTCGTGGCAACGTTGGGTCGCAGTCGCTTGAGCTTCGTCCAGTTCGTCACCGACGAGCAGATCGACACCGTCCTGCTGTGCCTGCGTCTGGCCTTCGAGGCCTTTGGCGGCGTCCCACAGCACGTGCTGTTCGACAACATGAAGACGGTCGTGCTGGAACGGGATGCCTACGGCGCCGGACAGCACCGGTTCCACCCGGCGTTGCTGGCCCTGGCCAACGACTACGGCTTCCGCATTCGGCTGTGCCGGCCGTACCGAGCGAAGACCAAAGGTAAGGTCGAGCGATTCAACCGTTACCTGCGCAACAGCTTCTGGGTGCCATTGCGCTCACAGTTCGCCTCATCCGGTCTGACCGTGGACGTCGACACGGCCAATCTCGAGGTGAAGCGATGGCTTCGGGAGATCGCGAACGTGCGCGAGCATGGCGAGCTCAAGGCACGGCCGTATGATCTCTGGCTCGAGGAGCGCGAACACCTGCAGCCTTTGTCACATCAGGTGGTGCAGTGGATGCCAAAGGTGAGTCGTAAGACGCCACCACCCATCGAGTCTCTCCAGCATCCACTGTCACGATACGATGACCTGGTGGTGTCGTCATGAGGTTGCAGGAAGAACGGCTCGCCGAGATGTGCGAGGAGCTGCAACTCGGTTACGTGGCCACCGCCTATCCGGCGATCGCCCAGGCGACAGCCAGCGAGGAAGCCAGCTTCACCGATTTCCTCGAGCGCGTGCTGAAGGCGGAGCTCGATGGCCGCCATGAACGTGCCCGCCAGACGCTGCTTAAGCTGGCAACTTTGCCGGCGATCAAAACGCTTGAAGACTACGACTTCGAGTTCGCCAGCGGCGTACCCAAAGCCCAGATCCAGGAGCTCGCGAGTCTCGCCTTTGTCGAGCGAGCCGAGAACGTCGTCCTGCTTGGCCCGAGCGGCACCGGCAAGACGCATCTGGCGCTGGCGCTCGCATACCGGGCAGTCATGGCGCGGATCAAGACGCGCTTCATCACCGCTGCTGACCTGATGCTGCAACTTGCGACTGCCCATCGTAAGGATCAGCTGGCGTCGTACTTCAATCGCGCCATTCTCGGTCCAAAGCTGCTGGTGATCGATGAGCTCGGCTACCTGCCGTTCGGCCGCGATGAAGCCAACCTGCTGTTCCAGGTCATCGCCAAACGCTACGAGCGGGGCTCGATCATCATCACGTCGAACCTGTCTTTCTCGGACTGGGCGACGACACTGGCTGACGATGCAACGCTGACGGCCGCACTGCTTGATCGACTACTCCATCACGGCCATATCGTGCCGCTGCGTGGTGACAGTTATCGGCTGAAGGACAAGAAGAAAGCGGGGCTACGCCCTGCCAACAAGATCGGCTGAGCCATCAGCCAAAGAGGAAGGGGGTCAATTTTACTCCGACGATATCGGACAAAAAGGGGTCAATTTTCAACCGGCGTTGACACGCTGCGTTGCCAGATAGCAGCCACAGCACCGCGAGCCCCGGAACTCGGATGTGATGTCGCGTCATGGTGGGTCTTTCCTTCGATGCGTATTCGAAGGCTAGGCGCGCGATGTCACATAGGGAATCGGGTCTTCACCCCAGATTGATGGCCGGCGACCCTCTTCCTGGCGGGATGCTTGTTCGAGTTCACACGATGACCGTCGCGGAAATCGCGCTCTCGATGAGAACGCCGTGCGCGATCACCAAGATACCGATTGCCAGGTCAGGCGCAGCTTGCGGAGGATTGGCTTCAGCTTCATGTCAGGTGGACGCTCGATCAGGCTTCATATGGATAAAGTATACAGTCGTTAAAACGCCTGCGAGGAACAACAGGAAGAATACCGAGGCCGCAAACACCGGAACTGGCACTGTGACACCGCGAGACTCAAGCAGCACCGTGATCTGTGCATTGCTCTCAGCAATGTAGATGCTCATCGCCGTTACTGAAAGGGACGCGAGCAAGTACAAGATCGTAACCAGCCATCGCATCAGTCTGGTTAAAAGATTTCGGCCGGCGAAGACTGCGACGATCGTGGCAAACGTAATCGTGAGCCATGTTTCAAACTGCGTTGCCAGGGCTGCTTCGTTAACACGAATCAGTTCAAGGGCTTCGACGACGGTTAACGATTCCATTGGTCCCCCTGATACCAGCGTGAGTTGCCTATGCGTCTCTCCCAATCAGCAGGGACTTCGCTGCATCATTCATGGTGGTCTCAGCTTTAGAGATCGTCTCGATAAACTCCCGAAAGTCCCTTGGCAGTGTGTCAGCTGCCGTCTCCAGATAGTAGATCAAGCCCGGCTGATTCAAGGTGCCAGTCAGCGCCGATACTCGCGAATCCCAAAGATGATCCGGCATCACGCCCTCTTTGTGCAGATAGAATGCGACGGACTCTCTGCGCATGAATGTATTGAGCGTCGTGACGAACTTTCGTTTCTCCACAACGTCGAGCTTCTCCGGGTTCGACAATCCCAGCCAGAACAGTCTGGCAACTTCATCATCCGTCAACAGCATCGCAGAAAACTGAGCGGAGTTTTCCATCGAGCTTTGAATCGCCGTAATTCGTGAGGCTTTCGTGCTTTGTCGCAACTGCACGGACAGGTATATCAACGTGACGATTACACCAGCCGCTCCGGCTATCTCACCAATCGCTCCAATCGCCTCCCAGTTCACCACGACGCCTGTCACCAAGCCATGCTGTGAGGACGGTCTGGCGGCAAGATTGCGCAGCAGTTTTGATGACAGGTTGCCGCGTCCGAATGACGGAGCAAGCAAAGTTTGCGGAGAAGAGACTTCATCTTCATATTTTACGGCGCTATGATAGGTACAGTTTTACGTACAGGTAGGGTATATGAAAAGTATCAGCTATACGACGGCTCGCAAAGAGCTGGCAAAGACCATGGACAAAGTGTGCGACGACCACGCGCCCGTTGCAATCACCCGCAAGGGCGAGGGAACCGTTGTCATGATTTCGATGGAAGATTACCAGGCGCTCGAGGAAACGGCTTACCTGCTCAGGAGCCCAAAGAACACGCGACGCCTCTTTGAGTCCATCGCCGAAATCGAAACTACTGGTGGGACCGAGAGAGAGTTGGCTGAGTGAAGCTGGTCTTTTCAGAGCATGCCTGGGAGGACTACGTGTATTGGCAAAAGACAGACAAGAAGACTCTTCGGCGCGTCAATACCTTGATCAAAGAGGTATCTCGTGAGCCGTTCGAGGGGATAGGAAAGCCCGAATCACTCAAACACGCGCTGGCGGGGTACTGGTCACGACGAATCGATGATGCACACAGAATGGTCTACAAGGTCGAGGGCGAGTCGCTCTTTATTGTGCAGCTGAGATACCACTACTAGCCGCATTCCACCGCAGCGCCTATTTAACTGAATCAAGTCGACTCCAGAAGTCATCGTCGGCTGGGGCATTTGCCATCATGCCATCGACCATGCCGACGAAATCTGAATTGAAATACTGGCTGCAAACACGCCAGAGCGCCCGACTTCTCGGTGTGCCGAGCAGAAAGTAGATGACGTCCCGGTAGCTCTTCCACGTTTCTTCATCCAATGCGCCGCTCTTGTACTGGAGCCACTCATGTTCGCGGGCTCGCATCTGGGCAATTATCCAGAATATCAACTTGGTCTTTTGCTCAAACGTCGGCGTCTCGTCCTGCGAGAAATAGTTTGCGAGTTCGGGATGCTCGACGAACAGGTAAACGCCATTCTGGTCCGTATTCACTTGAGATTGGCGAGAATCGGATCGCAAGGTAGCCGAACCCTGTCGTACTTGAACAGCGACGTAAATCAAAGTCACAACAACCACCAGGTTGCCAACTACCTCCGCAATATTCGCGAGCTGATCAAGCGACATCTTCGATAATCTCCGATACAACAGTGCTCAAGTTGCGAAGCCAGAATTGTTGCAGTTCAAACCTGAACCTAAGTGCCTGCCTCGTCGCTGACCTGGTATAAGCCAGGTAGGGCCCCTTGAGCCAGAACCGCATCGATATACTTAACGGCTTCCGGGTTCGATCCATTTTTTCTAACGGTTTCGTACCACAGTCGCGCAGGTGAGGATCCGTAGATGCGACGAATACCCCGATCAAATTCATCTTTCTGGACTTGCGTCAAATTCTGAATCTGTTCAATCGTCTCAATCCGATACTGCCAAAATGCTAGTTGATGGTTGCGAAACATCGCCATCTCCTCCCTGGTGAGTTCTGCTAGCTGGAAGAGTTCATCAAGTGATTGAATCTCCGCAGAATACACTTTGCCTGTCTTATCATACGTTCGACGAAGCTCTGGGTTACGAAGCGTTTCAAGTAGTAGTTCTCGGAACGTGTCGTATCGCTTCTGCTGAATCGAGACCTCAAGTTGAGCACGAGTATGTCGCACTTGAATCGCAACATAAGCCAGCGTAACCAACACGGCGAGAGAACCAACAAGTTCGCCGATCGCTCCAACGGCATCCCAACTCATCGGGCACCCTGAGGCACATAACACGAAGTTAAGCGGCGAAGACGTTCTGGCGCACAAATTGCGATCGCAATTTGTGTGACAGGTTGCTTCGTCGGCTTCAACTTCATGTTGGGCGCGTTCATCGCTTCGGTCTCGGCCTTTGCTCTTTCCAAACCTCATCTAGATCTAGGTTCGGGATTTCTTCCCTGAGCTTTTCTAGCGCCTGCCTAGAGTAGCGCTTAAAACGAGACTTACCGATTTTTACTTCTTTGTAGTAATCATCAGATTCCCGAATTCGCAAGTGCTTGACCACAGCGAGTGTCATTGGTGGTGTTAGATTAAGATTTTCAGCGAGTTGAGTTGGGCTCAAATTATAGTAGTCAAGTTCGTTTACACGCTTCACCGCAAGAACGGTGGCGCCGGGTGTGCCTTCTCTTACGAGATGAACGGGCTCACCTTCTCTTTTTGTGATTCTTATATCCACGTTTATTCCAGTCCCTTCAGTACTCAGCTGAAGCGAAGACACGCCGGGGAAAAGTTGCTGCCATGTTTTTCCAGCCCTTACTTCTTTAACGAGCTTGTTGATTTCGTATTCAGTGGGTTGAGATCGAACTCCCTCCAATGAGGATTCAACTATTGCAAGTGACTTGAGTTTCGCCCTAGCTTCGATTTGCTTTCGGTTCCCAGGAGCAACCATTGCTTTGATCTGCGAGAAGTCAGCCTCGACCATCGAATGCAAGTCAGTAGGCGGCATAGTCGATATAGGGAGGACCCGATCCGGGATATAAGTATTTAGATTCTCATCAAAGACCCGATTCAACAGATCTTTGTACAAAGTTACTGCCGCTTGGGAGTACAAATAGAGTTCTTGTTCTTCAAGTTCAACAATATCGTGCTGTGCCGCATCGCGGAAACTATTGAGAATCTGAATAGTTAGCCCTTCTTCTTCCGACAAGCATTTTACCTGCGCATCGGAAATGCACTTTCTAACGCACTTCTCGAATCCGATAGTCTCTTTCTCGTAAGGTTCTCTGATTTTCCCGCCTTTGTGCAGGATGATGCTCTTGAGCAGCAGCTCAAATGATCGGTCCAATAGGATCAGTACAGCTTCCGTGCGCCCTCGATCCCAAGGGCGATTAAAATGCTCTATCGAGAGCACCAGAGAATCGATCGACCTTTCCAAGAGTAACTTCGCTTGTTTACGCATATGCGTTGGCGCCTAACACCAAGTTAAGTGGCGTGGACGTTCTGGCAGCCAAATTGCGAACGCAATTTGGATGACAGGTTGCCACGTCCAAGCGACCGCAGGGAGCGACTTCAACTTCATGTTATGTTCCGAGTCCCCAGAAGACCGCCGTCATTGCTCCACCCCCGACCAGCATAGCTGACGAGAAGAAGAGGCCCCACTTGATCATCGGCGATTCGTCTTTAGCCTCTCTTCGCACCCAGAAGCCTAGGGCGTTGAGCTTTGCTCCTCGCAGCAGCAGAAGTTGCGAATAGATAAACGTGATTCCACATATAACTATTGCGCTGATCTTTAGAAGATCGTGCTCAGCTGAGAATACGACTATCCAAGAAATTACCGAAACTACGCCGAAAGTGAGCCCCAAAAGCGCACTCTGCCCCAGCGTGAGTGGTGAGTTAGGGAACATAACAACATAGTAGACAGCCCAATTGCTGTCTAAGCGGGGTGGTGTTCGCTAGTCCTCTGCTCATGTGGGCTCCGTTGCGTTTGCTCGAAAGGCGAACAGGCACAGAAGCAAATGTGCGGTCTGGTTCAGACCATTGTCGCAAAAGGGCTGCCTATTTCCAGCGCGAGGCGTTGCCCTTCGTCAGACGCGCTCCAGTTTGAGCCGGCGTCCGGCCGGCCATTCCACGTCAATCGTGTCATTCGCGCGAATCTCGCCGCCGCGGATCACGATGCCCATGATGCCCGCCTTGCGAACCACATTGCCGTTCTCGTCGCGGTCCAGCACCGCAGCCAGCAGGCCGGGCTGAAAGGTCTCTATTTGTGCGCAGGGATTTCTGAGGCCGGTGACTTCAACCACGGGTCCGCGTGCGAACGTGAGCCGGGCACGCTGGCAGAGCCCGAGCAAATCGACGCCACGTGTCGTCACGTTCTCGCCGAGCTCACCGGGGGCCACCTGAAAGCCCTTCGCCCCCAACTCGTCGAACAGCTCTGCATGAATCAGGTGAACCTGGCGGAGGTTGGGTTGCGTGGGATCCTTCGCGACGCGGGAGCGATGCTTTACCGTCTTGCCCATGTGTGCGTCGCCTTCAACACCAATGCCGGCGACGAGCTGAATCGACACAGCCAGCGGTTTGCTGAACCCATGATCACCGCTCAGGCTCACCGACTCGACCAACGGCTGTGTCATCGCTCTCGTACCTGCGTCAGTCGAACACGAGGATCGCGCGGCCAGAAATTTCGCCGGCATCGAGCGCGCGGGTTGCCTCGTTAATCTCGTCGATACCGTACCGGGCTGTGACCAGCGCGCCGAGATCGAGCTTGCCCGTGGCATACCAGTCGAGGTACTTGGGGAAGTCTCTGGCCGGCGAACAGGAGCCGCCGATGCTGCCGATGAACTTTTTCTCGTTGACGAGAATGTCGACGGCGCTCAGTTCCACCGACGTCTGTGGTACGCCCACAAGCACGGCTGTACCACCGGGTTCGGCGCCAAAGAAGCCAGTTCTCGCGGCCGGCACGATCTGCTCCATCGTCTTCTTGATGCCGATACAGTCGAAGACGAAGTCGGCGCCAGCGACCGTCTCGCGACGGATGGTGCGCTTGCCGTCTTTGACCGTGAGCGCGCGAATGGCCTCGATCGGATCAGTCGTGGCGGCGTTGATGCTGTGTGTTGCGCCGAACTGCTGGGCGAAGGCGAGCTTCTCGTCGTCCAGATCGACAGCAATGATCGGGTTGGCACCGAGTTCTCTCGCGGCAACCACCGCCGAGAGTCCTACGCCGCCCACGCCGAAAATCGCAACACTGTCGCCCTTCTTGACGCCTGCCGTGTTCTCGACGGCGCCAGCACCGGTCATCACGGCGCATCCGATGATGGCGGTCACCTCCTTGTCGATATCGTCGGCGACCTTCACCACGTACTGCTCGTCGGCAATCGTGTGGTCGGCCCACGTGAAGACGTTCTGCGAGACGGCAACGGCGCCGTCCGGCAATGTCAGCATCGCGGGCTCGCTGGGCCGCGCCGTGCCGCCCGCCGCTTTGGGGACCCAGGTGACGAGTACGGTGTCGCCTTCGTTGAGGTCTGTCTCTGCGCCGGCCTTGACGACGACGCCCGTCGACTCATGGCCCAGCACGACCGGCGATTGCCGCGGGTTGTGCATCTGGTGAAGCTGGCTGTGGCAGACGCCGCTGGCAAATTGCTTGACGACAACCTGATGTGGCCCGGGGTCGGGCAACTCGAGTTCCATGACATCGAGTGGTCCCGGTTTCTGTGGCAGAACGCAGACACGCGCCTTTGTTCCCATGTTGGATTCTCCCTCTTGTTGTGTTCTCAGTGTTTGTCGACGCCGGCTTCATCCTCGTCAACGATCTCTGTTTCGGTCAGCGCCGCCTTGGTCCACTCGATGATGGCCGGGTGTTCTCGAATCTCTCGCTGGTAGCGCGTTGCGGCTTCTGAAAGCGCGATGTCATAGGTGGGAAAGCGCAGCGCCACCGGCGCATACATACAGTCAGCGATGCTGAAGTCGCCGAACAGCCAGGGCCCGTCGGCGCTCGACCACAACTCGTCGATACGGGCAATATCACGCTTCGCGGCATCGCTCAGTGATACTGTGCGATGTGCCCTCAGGTTCATGGGCAACTCAGCGCGCAGGGCACCGAAGCCCGCGTGCATCTCGGCACTCACGGCCCTTGCCAGTGCGCGCTTCGAGATGTCCGAGGGCCATCCGCCGCCGCCCAGGTACTTGTCAGAGACGTACTCGCAGATCGCCAGCGAATCCCAGACCGAAAGCCCGTCGTCCACGAGCACAGGCACGCGCTTCGATGGCGAATGCACCGCCAGTCGTTCAGACAGTCCCTCTGCGCGCAGGGATTCCATGACCTCGTTGAACGGCACATCAAAATGCTTCAGAAAGAGCCACGGTCTCAGTGACCAGGTGGAGTAATTCTTGTTGCCGATGACGAGCTTCATGGGTGTCTTCTGCGCCTAGTAGCCGAGGTACTGCCCACCATCGAGGATGATCGCCTCGCCAGTGATGATCGAATGGCCGTCAATAAAGCCGACGATCGATTCCGCAACCGATTCCGGCGTGCAGGTTCTGCCGAGCGGCGACTTCGCTGCGGAAGCAGCTCGCGCCTTCTCGTACACCTCTTCGCCAAGCCCCTGCTTCAGCCATTCGCCGGCGATGAAACCGGGGCAAATGCAGTTGACGCGAACCTCGGGGCCCATGACCCGTGCTAACGATTGTGTCATGGTGATGAGCGCGCCTTTCGACGCTGCATAGGCAATTGAACTTCCCACGCCCTTGACGCCCGCAATCGAAGAAACATTGACGACGGCACCGTCTCCCGAGGCCCTCAGTGCCGCTTCTGCCGCGCGTGTCATCTGGTACGGGCCGACCACGTTGACGCCGTAGAGATCAAAGAAGTCCTGCTTCTCCAGGCCAGCGAGGTTGGCGTGGTTCACGAACTTCGTGGTGCCGGCGTTGTTCACGAGGGCGTCGATGCGTCCCCATTTGTCCATTGCTGCGGCCACCATGGCGCGGCAATCATCGTCTTCGGCGACGTTGGCGCGGCACACGATGACGTCGGCGCCGAGCTTGCGGCACTCCTCGGCGACCTCGTTGGCGGGCCCTTCACTCCGGGAATAGTTGATGACCACGTTGGCGCCACGGCTGGCGAGCAGTCTTGCCGTGGCCGCACCCACACCGGAAGACGAGCCGGTAACGATTGCGACAGCTCCGTCAAGGTTCATGTCGTTCTCCTCTGGTTCTTGTTCAAGCTGGTATCAGGTAAAAGCGTGTGCCGCAGATTTCGACGCAGTTGCCCTGCGTCCTGCAACCACGAGCGGCGGCGCGCGTGAGGATGTCGTCGACAGACGCGACACGAAGGTCGAGCCCGCCGAGTCCGGCGCCGCGCCCGTCAGTTGCCTCGACGAAGCGCAGTGTCGCGTTGCCAAGCGCGACGGTCGGTGTGCCGTCCCGGGTCTCGACGGGCGTGCCAATCACGGCGCTCCATCGTTCGGCGAGCGTCGCCGGGTCGTCGGCCTGCAGTTCTGCACCGGCGTACTCGATGCCCCGGGTGACGGTCGACTCCCATCCCGTGCCCCCGGCAGGCATCCAGTTGCCGTCGAAGTCGCAGTGCTGGTCCCAGTCCACTTCGAGGAAGGCGGCCATCATGTCGCGGGGGTGGAGCTGGCAGATGTTCCAGTGTTCCCGGTCGGCTTCGTAGGCGATTCGCACTTCGTTCGCTGCGGCCCGCGCCTTGACGGCCTGCTGTTCGTCGAGACTGCCAGCCTGGCAGATCACCATGTAGCCGCCGTCACCGCCGCGACGCTCGAGGTAGCGTCCCGCGGCGGTGTTGTCCTGTACCGGTGCGACGACTTCGAGAAAGTTGTTGCCCACGGTCATGAGCGTGTTCTCCAGCCCGAAATGCGCAACCGCCTCATCCACGTAGCATCGCTCGATGCCGAGGACGTGTGTCAGATCATCGAGTACGGGTTCGAGTTCGTTCGCAACGAGACAGATCTGGCGAAGGGCGATGGTCATACGGCCGGCCTGCTGGGAAGGTGCTGTGATGCTGCGTTATCCCGGTTGCGGCGTCAATGTGTGTGCGGCGGCACTCAGCCGGAGCGCGCGAGGGCAAGCTTGTTGCGGCGGCTCAACTGCTTGATCGCGTACTCGCGCGACAGCGCGGCCGATCTCGAGTCGCAGCCCTCGGCATAGATAAGCCGAACCGGCAGGCGCGAGCGCGTGTAGCGGGCACCGGCGCCGCGGTTGTGTGCTTCGATGCGCGCCTGCACGTCGTTTGTGGCGCCGGTGTAGAGCGTACCGTCGGCACACTTCACGATGTATACGGCCCAGCGTTTGCTCGTCGACTCGTCCTGCATGGACACATAGTATAGTCGGCCTGAGTCCAGCCGTGAGAGAGTCCATGAACGTCAGTGAAGCCGTTGCCAGCCGAAAATCCATTCGCGCCTTTCTCGATACGCCGGTGGATGACGAGTTGATAAAGGGGCTGCTGGAGAAGGCAAAGCGTGCGCCTTCGGGTGGCAACGTTCAGCCGTGGCGGGTTTACGTCGTCAACGGAGAGACGACCACGCGGTTCCTGGAGTTTCTCGCATCCCGAACGGCGCCTGAGACGCCGGCCTATGAGATCTACCCCCAGGGGCTGAAAGAGCCGTACCGGTCGTCACGCTTCAAGGTGGGCGAGGATATGTATGCGCTGCTTGGCATCGAGCGCGAGGACAAGGCCGGCCGGCTGACCCGGCTCATGGAGAACTTCCGGTTCTTCGGCGCACCGTGCGGCATCTTCTGTTTTGTCGATCGTCAGATGGGCCCGCCGCAGTGGTCAGACCTGGGAATGTTCCTGCAAACGTTCATGCTGCTCGCGACTGAGGCGGGGCTCGCGACCTGCGCGCAGGAGGCGTGGTCGGCACGGCCGGCCTCGGTCACGGAGTTTGTGGGCGCGCCCGAAGAGCTGATGCTGTTTTGCGGTGTCGCGGTGGGCTACGCCGACCCCGACGCACCGGTTAATGAACTGGTTTCTGACCGGGAACCGTTCGAGGTCTACGCGGAATTCGTCGGCGCGTAGTCAGGAGACCGCGGCCTCCGGCGACCGGGTTTGAGCGAGCCGCCATTTCAGCACGTCCGTACCCGCGACGTTCTCGACCTCGAGACCGGCTTCGTGGGTTTCACCGTCGCTGCAGCTCCACCGGATTGTTGCGGCAAGGAAGAGACGCTCGCCGGACGGCATGCCCACGAACATCTCGACACGGCCCTCTTCGAGTGGCTTGACCGGAATGATGCGCATGCCTTGCGCGGAGGCGTCGACAATGCGAGCGGAGCAGGTGAGCCCCGGTGCATGGACGCGGCTCTCCTTCACCTGGACGAATGCGAGTATTTCGGTGTTCTGGCGATCTTCAGTTCGGCGATCTTTGGCTTCCATGATGTGCCTCTCAATGCTTCGACCCACTCATTGAGTTGCAAACCGCGAGCCAATCACGAAATCTATTACATTTCAGCAGGTTAGGTGGTTTCTCCTCGTGCCCTGTGGACCTTCAGGGGCAGCGGGTGACAGTTTTTGTCATGTCGCTTGCATTGGAAGGAGGGCTGATCGAAGCTGCGCCCATGGATATCTACCACATCTGGTGTGACCTGGGGCCGGGCGAGAGCGACGTCGCGTTTGCCGATTCGGTTGCGACCTGGCTCGACTCGATGGTTGCGGCCGGCGTGCTCGCCAGGTGGCGCATGACCCGCCGCAAACTCGGCTTGGGTGACGGGGGTGAGTTCCATCTGATGCTGGAGTTCGAGGGGCTCGCCCAACTCGACGAGGCATTCGGCGCCGTCGCTGCGCGCCAGGACCCGGTAGAGTCGCTTCACCATGCCGTGAACTCGAAGGTCACGAATGTCCGCTTCGGTCTCTACCGTGACTTTCCCGACGGTGTGCGACATCGTGGCGACGAGAAGTTCTGATGACGCTCCGCGGCGCTTGTCTGTGTGGTGCGGTCGTGTTCGAGATCGATCGGATCGAGGGCCCCTTCGAAATCTGTCACTGCAGCCGGTGCCGAAAGGTGAGCGGCAGCACGGGCATGGCGGCGATCGAAGTGTCCGCCAGCGAGTTCCGCTTCGTTCAGGGCGCTGACCACATCGGACGCTACGAAGCGCCGCTTCTGCATGGTCCACCTGCCTACGTCGTGCCATTCTGCCGAACCTGTGGCTCGCCGCTGCCAGACCCGAAGGCCGCGGGCGACTCGCTCGAGATTCCTGCGGGCCTGCTGGAGGACGATCCGGGCATTCGTCCGGACAAGCACATCTTTGTCGACTTCAAGGCGCCCTGGGATGACATCGGCAGCGAGATTCCCACGTTTACGATGGACGAAATCCGCCGCCACCGCCGCGGCGACTAGCCGGGGTCGATTTCCAGTTTCCTCAGGCCGCGGAAGATCAGCGTGTCTCCCCACGTCGGCGTGTCGCTCGTGAGTGTCATGTTCGGAAAGCGCGTGAGCAATTCCTCAAACGCCACCTTTGCCTCAAGTCGTGCCAGCGTGATGCCAAGGCACAGGTGTATGCCGTAGCCGAACCCGATCTGGTTGACAGTCTCGCGACGCACATCGAACGATTCCGGGTCCGGGTTCGCACGCGGGTCGCGATTGGCGCCGGCGAGGCTCACGAAGATGAAATCGCCGCGTTTGAAGGAGTGCCCGTGGAACTCGATGTCTTCCGTGGCAAAGCGCCGTGTGGCCTGCACGGGCGGTTCGAATCGCAGCATCTCCTCGACGGCGAGCGGCACACGCTCAGGGTTCGCCTTCAGCCACTCGAACTGTTCGGGATGGCTCAGCAGCAGCCACAGGCCGTTGCCGATCAGGCGCGTGGTGGTTTCGTGCCCGGCGACAAGCAGCAGGAAGCACGTGTTGTAGAGTTCGATCTCCGTGAGCTTGTCGCCTTCCTCTTCGGCCGCGATCAGTCGCCCGACGAGATCGTCGCCCGGCTGACCTCGGCGTGACCGAACGAGATCAGCGAAGTACTGGCGCAGCTTTCGCGAGGCGCGGTTGGAACGCTGCACCTTCTCCACATCGTTGGTCGAGCTGCCGTCAATCAGGTCTTCCGACCACCGCTGGAATTGCTCGAGGTCCGTTTCCGGCAGTCCCATCATCCGGGCGATGACGATGGCCGGCAGCGGTTTTGCCAGTGTTTCGACGATGTCGATCGTGGGCTGATTCGACACCGAGGCAAAACAGTCTTCGACGATCTGGCGAATGTCCGGCTCCAGCGAGGCGATGAATTTCTGGACGAACCCCTGTTGGGCCAGACGGCGGATGCGCGAATGGTCGGGCGGGTCGAGATCGAGCATGCTCGGGTTGTCGAAGACGGCACGCTCTTCTTCGTTGAAGTGACGGGTAATTCGCTTGACGCGGTCCGGGTACTTTCGGACGTCGGCGCCGAAGCGCTTGTCACGCAGGATCTCCTGCACGTGATCGAAGCGCGTCACCCACGTCGAGCGCGTGGTACGTGTATAGAAGAACGGGTGCGATTCCCGCAGCCGGTTCAGTGTCGGGTAGGGGTCGTGGGCGAGGTCAACCGACAGCAGATCAATCGACGCGCCGTGAATGAGTTGTTCGGCGGCGGCAACGGAATGAATCCATGCCTTGCCGAGACCCAGGGCAATCTTTTCCTGCAGCTTCACGACGGCCTCCTTCGTCGATTTGGTCTGTTATACACCGCGGCAGGGGCGCATCCAAATGACATGCGGTAGTCCACCGGGGCCGGCTTACGCGATATGATGGGGTCAGGTTTAGACTTCTCCGAATGATGGTTTCCCTGCTTCTCCCGATTCTGCTCATGGCTGCGGCGTGGTTTCTGGCGCCGCTGTCGGCGTCCGTGCCCGCGTCCTTCTCGGGCCTGTGGGAGTTCGGGCCGTTTCTGTCGATGGGCGTCGTGGCGCTGCTGGCGCTGGCGTGGGGGCGGGGCCGTGCGCTGCTTGCGGCGCTCGTCTTTGCAGCGGCTGTTGCTGCCGTCACGCGGCCCGCCTGGTTGCCGGAAGCCGACACCGGGCTTCTGGCCGATCTCTCGCTCTTCGTCTTCCTGCCGCTGAACCTCGCGATCATCTGCTGGTACCAGGAGCGCGGTATTTTCAACGTGTTTGGCGCGATGAGGGTTGGGTTTGTCGCGGCGCAGTTCGGCGCCATGCTGCTGGTGTGCGTGCGGTGGCCTGGCGCTGCAAACGCCTTCATGACAGGCGTCCTGCCGCCTGCGCCCCAGGTTGATGTGCCGTCGTTTCTGCTGGCCACCTCGGCGGCCGGCATTGCGGTCTCGGCCGGCTTTGGCCTCTGGCAGCGCGGCCGCTTTGCGGCCGCCGTCGCGGTCGCACTCGCCGGCCCGATCGTCGCGGTGCTCTTTCCGGGCCGGGAGGGCGCGTTCGATGCGAGCGTGATCGCCGCCGGTCTCGTGATTGTCATTTCGATGCTGCAGGATTCGTGGCGGCTCGCTTACCGTGATGAGCTGACGGGGTTGCCGAGCCGTCGCGCGCTATTCGAGACTTTCCTTTCCCTCGGCGGGCGTTACTCGGTTGCGATGCTCGATGTCGACCACTTCAAGAAGTTC
Source organism: Pseudomonadales bacterium (assembly GCA_965267485.1). Taxonomy (GTDB): domain Bacteria; phylum Pseudomonadota; class Gammaproteobacteria; order Pseudomonadales; family Azotimanducaceae; genus JANQJA01. The sequence goes on from OZ254080.1 coordinate 131,320, forward strand.
AACGATACCCACGGCCACGATGTCGGCGACGACGTGCTGCGCATGGTCGCGAGCCGCATCGCCCGGGTCAGCGGTGGCGGGCGCGCGTTTCGCTATGGCGGTGAAGAATTCACGATCGTCTTTCCGTCGCGCCCAAGAGCTGAGGCGGCGATCGCGCTCGAGGGGGTTCGTGCGGCGATCGAAGGATACGAGATGGTCGTGCGGGACCGCCGCGAAGAGGATCATTCGGGCGAGCGCGGCAAGGGCAAGGGCGCCTCTCAACAAACGGTTTCGGTCACGATCAGCATCGGGCTCGCGGAGCGTGAGCGTGGTGAGTCGCCCGAACAGGTGATCAAACGCGCCGACGAGGCGCTCTACGAGGCGAAGAAGGCTGGCCGCAATCGCGTGCTCGCCTGGGGCGAGAAGGCGCGCGCCAAACGGGCGAAGAAAGCCGCCTGAGGGGCGTGATCGCGGTCACCGAATCTGGTTCTGTGCCCGGCGGCAGATTAAACTCTTGGCTTCGCGCTTCCACCGACAAGAGGCATTCAATGGCGACAAGCGTGCTCGACTGGTGCTCCCGTCAGCTCTTCCAGCAAGTCCACTCCCGTAACCTCGTCTACAACACCTGCTGGGAAGACCCGCGCTGCGACCGTGTTGCGATGGAGATCGAGGCGGATCACGAGATCCTGATGATCACGTCAGCGGGCTGCAACGCACTCGATTATGTGCTCGACGAGCCGTCCCACATCTATTGTGTCGACATGAATCCGCGCCAGAACGCGCTGCTCGAACTGAAGAAGGCCGCCATCCGCCGCCTCGACTACGAGACATTCTTCCGGATGTTCGGCGAGGGCCGCCTGCCCGAAGCGAGCAAGGTCTACTACGAACAGCTGCGCGCCGATCTTCCACTTGAGGCACGCGCGTTCTGGGATCGCAAAATCCACTACTTCACGCGCGGACGCTCGTTCTATTTCAAGGGAACCACCGGCCTCTTCGCCAGGGTGGCGAATCTCTACATCAACTTTCGCAAGGCGCGTGGGGCTATCGAGAACGTGTTCCGCCTGCAGTCCGTCGAGGAACGCGAGCACGCGTACAACGGGTACATCAAGCACCTGATCTGGACCGATCTCGTGCGTCGGATGATGGGCTACGACAGCACGCTGTCACTGCTGGGTGTGCCCAGGCCGCAGCGGCAGCAGATCGAGCAGACCTACCAGGGCGGCATTGTCCAGTTCGTCGAGGATTGCCTGAACGCGGTGTTTACCCGGATTCCGCCCCAGGACAACTACTTCTGGTGGCTATACCTTGTTGGCTATTACACCCGGGAGCGCTGTCCCGAGTATCTGCGGGAAGAAAACTTCGAGCGTCTGAAGGGGCTCGTCGACCGCATCTCGACGCACACCACGAGCGTGCTCGACTTCCTCAAGGTGCACGAACGGCCAATCGATCGATTCGTTCTGCTTGACCACATGGACTGGCTCGCCACCTATGGCAAACCGATTCTTGAGGCGGAGTGGCAGGCGATCGCAGACCGCGCGTCACCGCAGGCGCGGATCCTCTGGCGCAGTGCGGCGACCGAGGTCGACTACGTCGATCCGATTGCGGTCCGGGTCGACGGCCAGGAAGCCCGGGTGGGCGATCTGCTCAGCTATCGCACTGAACTTGCCAGCCGCCTGCATCAGGTCGATCGCGTGCATACCTATGGCAGCTTTTACATCGCTGACTGGCGTGCCAGGGAGTCGCTTCGCGACGCCGTCCCCGCGTGAATATCACCCGCGACTTCCGGATCCTGAAGCAGCTGCTCGCGGGTTCGGGGGGAGGCGACCACGCCGAGCGCCTGGAGCGCTTCTATGCCGAACAGGCGGAGGACTATGACGCGTTCCGCGAGCGGCTCCTGCCGGGCCGGCGTGAACTGCTTGGCGCACTGCCGCTTGAGCCGGGCGCGCTCATCGTGGATATGGGTGGCGGCACCGGCGCCAATCTCGAGTTTCTGCCTGCTGCTGCCCACGAGCAGATCGCACGATGGTCGATTGTTGACCTCTCACCGTCGCTGCTGAACATTGCGCGGCGGCGAGCGCAGGACCATGGCTGGCAGCACGTCGAACTCCATGAAGCCGACGCCACGACGTTCGACCCGGGTCGTCTCGTCGATGTCGTCCTCTTCTCGTATTCCCTGACCATGATTCCTGACTGGATGGGCGCGCTGGAACAGGCGCACCGCATCCTGAAACCCGGCGGCCATGTCGCGCTCGTCGACTTCACGGTGTCGCGCAAGTATCCGCCGGATGGCCTGCATCAGTACGGCGCGTTTGCCCGCCACTTCTGGCCCCTGTGGTTCAGCTGGGACAACGTGTTCCTGAATGCGGATCACTTGCCCTGGCTCTTGCGCACGTTTACGCGCGTCAGGCTCGTCGAGGCCACGACCCGGCTGCCCTACGTGCCGGGCTCCAAAGTACCGTACTACCAGTTTCTGGGGCGCAAATGACGATGGACAGACCGGATCATCTCGACGGCAATGTTGCCAGCTGGCAGAAACAGGCCGAGTGGTATGTTGAGCCCGCGGAGCGCGCCTGGCGCAGTGAAGAAGCGTACTGGGGTATATTCGGGATTCCCGATGCGGGTGTGAAGATGCTCGATGCGGATCTGACCGGGCAGCGTTGCCTCGAGATTGGCTGTGGGGCGGGCTACGTTGCTGCCTGGATGGCGCGGCGGGGTGGCTCGGTGGTTGGCATTGATCCGACGCCAAATCAGCTTGCCACGGCACGCCGACTGGCCGGCGAGCATGAACTCGAGATCGACTTCCGGGAAGGATTCGGCGAGTCGCTGCCGTTCGAAGACGAAAGCTTCGATTTCGCGATCTCGGAATACGGGGCGGCGCTGTGGGCCGACCCGTACCTTTGGATACCAGAGGCGAGTCGCGTGCTGAAGCCCGGCGGGCGACTGCGGTTTCTGACGAACGCGGCTTTCGCGATCGTTTGCATGCCAGCGCTGGAATCCGACGGACCAGTGCAGGAGCGTTTGCTCCGGCCGTACTTCGGGTTGTACAGGACCAGGTGGCCCGATGCGCCGGGCGAGACGGAGTTTCATCTGACGCATGGCGACTGGATTGCATTGTTTGCGGCCAACGGGTTAGTGGTGGAGCGGCTCGTCGAACTGCAGGTGCCTGAGAACGCAGCGACCCGCTTTGATTGGGCAGACGCCGACTGGGGCCGTCGCTGGCCGCTCGAGGAGGTCTGGATGCTGGTAAAACAATAACGACAACGGAGGGGCGATGGTGGAAGGATTGCCGACAATGAGCTACGTCGAGGCGGATACGTCCGCCGATGTGCTCGAAACGACCGTGGGCGGCGTGCTCCGCGATGCTGCAGCGAAGTGGCCGGATGTGACGGCACTGATCGAAGGCATCGAGGATGCGTCGGCGCGCCGTCGATGGACCTTCGCCGAACTGCTGGCCGACGCTGAACGCGTGGCGCGGGCCCTGGCAGCCGAGTTCGAACCGGGTGAGCGTGTGGCCGTGTGGGCACCCAACATTCCCGAGTGGGTGCTGCTGGAGTTCGGCGCGGCGCTCGCCGGTGTCGTGCTGGTGACGGTCAATCCGGCCTACCAGAAGAAGGAACTCGATTACGTCCTGCGCCAGTCGAAGTCGGCAGGCATCTTCTATCTGCCGGCGTTTCGCGGAAACCCGATGGGGCAGATGGTTGAAGCGGTCGCGGCAGACCTGCCGGTACTTCGCAAGCGAGTCTCTTTCGCCGACTGGCAGGCGTTCGTGGACAGCGCTGACCCGTCGACGCCGCTGCCCGATGTCATGCCCGACGACCCGGTGCAGATACAGTACACGTCAGGCACCACCGGCTTTCCCAAAGGTGCGTTCCTGCACCACCGGGGCATTACCAACAATGCGAGACTGTGCGGCGAGCGCCTCGGCGTATCCGTTGGGGATGTCTACGTCAATCCGATGCCGCTCTTTCACACCGGTGGATGCGTCCTCGCGGTGCTGGCGCCGGTGCAGCTGGGGGCGACACTCTGCTGCATGGTGCAGTTCGAACCGGGGCTGATGCTGCAGCTGCTCGATGAAGAGAAGGGTACGCATATGCTCGGTGTACCGACGATGCTGATTGCCGCCATGGAACATCCCGAGATGCCGTCGAGGGATCTCTCGACCATTCGGGTCGTCTGCTCCGGGGGCTCGACCGTGCCGGCCGAACTCGTGCGGCGCATTGAGTCGACGCTGGGCGTGCAGTTCTCGATCGTCTACGGGCAGACAGAAACCTCGCCCGCTATCACGCTCATGAAGCTGGATGACAGCGATGCCGACAAGGCCAACACGCTTGGGCCGGCGCTCCCGCAAACTGAAATCAAGGTTGTCGACCCCGAGTCGGGCGAAGTCGTCCCGGTGGGCGGTCGCGGCGAGCTCTGCACACGGGGTTATCTCGTGATGCACGGCTATTTCGAGATGCCGGACAAGACGGCGGAGACCATCGATGCCGAGGGCTGGCTGCATACAGGCGACCTGGTCACCATGGACGAGCGTGGCTACACAACGATTATCGGCCGACTGAAAGACATGATCATTCGCGGCGGCGAGAACATCTATCCGCGCGAACTCGAGGAGCTGCTGTTCGCGCATCCTGCCGTCGGCGATGTCGCCGTCGTGGGTCTGCCGGATCCAAAGTGGGGCGAGATCGTCGGAGCGTTCATTCGTGATGCCGACCCTGACAATCCGGCCACCGACGACGAGTTGAAGGCCTATCTGCGAGAGAATCTGGCGCCGACCAAAACGCCATCGAAGTGGTATCGCGTTAATGAGTTTCCGCTAACCGGCTCCGGCAAGGTGCAGAAGTTCGCAATTCGTGAAGCCTGGGAGGCCGGCAAGTACGAATGAAGCGGGTTCTATCAGCTTGCCTGCTGTGGTTGCTGGCATTTCTTGCGGCGGCGGACGTCGTGCGCAATGCCGCACCACCGGTGGCACGCTTTGCGCCTGATCTGGACGTCTATCCGCAGAACTTCAGCATCGCGGTCGACGACGACAACCAGGTATACGTCGGCAATACGGATGGTGTGCTCGTGTTCGACGGTGAGTACTGGCATCTCGTGGAGTTGCCGAATGGCGACATCGTTCGCTGGCTGCAAAGCGACGGCAAGGGCCGGGTGTACGTTGGCGGCTACGATGCGTTTGGCTACATCGAACCCAACGCGACGGGTGAGTTCGACTACACCGAGCTGTCGGGCCTCTTTGAAGCCGAACTCGGCGATGATCTCTTTGCGGATATCTGGCAGATCGTCGTACACGACGATGCCGTCTACTTTCTTGCGCTCAGACACGTGTTCCGCTTCGAGCCCGATACCGGCGCGACCGGGTACTGGTACCACGAAGGCAGCATCGGCCCGGGTGTCAGTTTTCGCAATCGCGTCTATGTTCAGTTCCGCGGTGAGGGGCTCAAGTACTACGACGCCGGCGAGTGGCACAGCGTTCCTGGCCAGCCTGATTTGTCCCGCACGCTGCTGGCATCCATTGTTTCGTTGCGACCGGACGACGCGCTCATCATCAGCTCCGATGGCCCGTGGTACCGCTTTGATGGCGAACGCTTTGCGGTTGTGCCCAATGCCGACAAGATTCCGCTCAAGGCATCGGTCACGCGAGCGATCGCGCTCGACGAGCGCACCGTGGCGCTTGCAACCCAACTCGGGCGGGTTGTGATCTTCGATCTGAACCGTGGCACCAGTGAAGTCATCCCCGCCTCTACCGGTTTTCTGGCGGCGCTTGCCAAGTCGCGACAGGGTGATCTTGTTGGCGTCGATGACCTCGGCTTCTTTGCCCTGCCATGGCCCGCCGAGTGGCGGAAGATCGGCACCGAATCCGGGCTCGCCGGGGGTATTCACCGCGTGCTCAGCGTGGCGGGTGACACGTACGTCATGAGCAGCAGTGGCGCATTTCGCAAGCGGCCGGGCGCACCGTTCGAGCGGCTGGGGTGGACCGATTACGAGGCGTGGGACCTGCTGCCTCTGGAAGGCGGCGACTACCTGTTCGCCGACAGCTACGAGATCAAGCAGATCCATCCGGATGGCGCTGTGGATGTCATCGACAAGAGCACGACCGCCCGCGTGTTCCTGCGTTCGCGGTTCCAGCGCAATCGCGTTTATGTGGGTACCGAGTTCGGCCTGCAGATTCTGGAACGCGAGGGTGGCCGCTGGCGTTCGGTGCTGCATGCTGACGACATGGACAACCTTCGGATTACCGAACTGATCGAGGTGGCGCCGGATGAACTCTGGGTCGGCTCGGAGCGGGGTGGAATCCGCAAATTGACCGTGCGCAATGTGCCTGACTGGCAAGTGGACGACGAACTGATGACTGGCGCCTCCGGTATCGAATACGGCCAGATGGGTGAGGGTGCGTATCTGTTCGAGGACAGTCGTGGCATGGTGGCATCGACCGCCGCGGGCTTCTTTCGATGGAACGGCGAGCGCTTCGAGCGTGACTCGCTCGAGGGGCTCGAACGCCATCGTTTGCCGAATCGCCCATTCAAGCTGCTGCTTGATGATGGTGTGCGATGGGCCTGGGACTATGGCCGTGTATACCGGTTCGACGGCGGCTGGGTGGAGCAGGACATCAGTGCGCTGAAGAGCGGCGCCGTTTATGTGCTCGAGCATCTTGATCACTGCGTGGTCGTCGGCACGCTGGGTACACTGCTGCTCCACGAGCCCCAGCCGGTCTCACTGTCACGCCGCATGCCGGACGTGCGCGTCACGGCGGCCAGTCTGCTGGCTGCCAACGGAGAGTCGACGCCGCTCCCCCTGGATGACCTTCGATTCTCCAGCGCCGCCGGCCGCCTGATTCTGCGGTATGCGCTGGCTGAACTGGCGAACCCCGATGCCGTGCTCTATCGCACGCGCCTGCTGCCAACGGAATCCCGGTTCTCTCCCTGGACCGAAGACAGCCAGCAGGCATTCGTTCAGCTGTCGCCGGGTAGCTACCAGCTCGAGATCGAGGCGATTGGCGGTGACCGGCAGGTCTCGCGTACGGTCGTACCCATTGTCGTAATGCCCCGGTGGTTCGAAACGCTGGCCGCCCGGGTCGCGGCGGCCGTTGCCCTGCTTGCCGTGATCCTCGTGCTGACGAGTTGGTACAGCCGCAGACGCTCTCGAATGCTGGAACAGGAGCGCGACCGCCTGGAGCAGATCGTGACCGAACGCACGCGCGCACTTCAGTCGGCGAACCAGCAGCTCGAGCGCATGGCCCACCTTGATGGATTGACCCAGATACCGAACCGGCGCCGGCTCGACGACTACCTCGAGGACGTCAGACAGCAATGCATTGATCGCGGCAGGATCATGGCGGTCGCGCTGATTGATGTAGACCACTTCAAACGCTACAACGATTCGTTTGGACACCAGGCGGGCGACGCGCTTCTGATCGAGCTTGCGAAGCTCCTGAGTCGCAATCTGCGCCGCGCCGAGGATCTCGTGGCACGTTATGGCGGTGAGGAGTTTCTCGTCGTGCTGCCCGGTGCGGGTGAGTACACGGGCCGGCGGGTGATTGAATCGATGCGTCGGGCCGTCGAGGAAAGTGATCTGGGCGTCACGATTTCGGCCGGTGTACATGCGGCGACACCCGACGAGGACATGCAGGTCGAGCAGATGATCGCGGCGGCTGATGCCGCTATGTACAAGGCGAAGAAGGCAGGGCGTAACCGTGTCGTCAGCAGCGTCGACGCCGATGCTGAGGCCAGCGGTCTGGCGACCGACGGCGCGACGACGTGATACGCTGAAGACTACACTTTGAGGGAGAGTGTCATGAAGAATATCCGGATTATCCTGGCCACGCTGGCAGCGATGCTGCTGCCTGTTGCGGCGATGGCGCACCATGCCTTCGGCGCCGAGTTCGACCCGAACCGGCCGCTCGTGCTGCGCGGCCCCGTCACGAAAGTCGAATGGGTCAATCCGCACGCCTGGATTCACGTCGAGCACACCAACGAGCAGGGTGAGAAAGAGCAGTGGATGGTCGAGGGCGGTACGCCCAATACACTGCTGCGCCGCGGGCTGAACCGGAACTCGCTGAAGCCCGGCACCGAGATTGTGGTTGACGGCTATCAGGCAAAGGATCGGTCGAATCGCGCCAATGGCCGTGACATCACGTTTACCGACGGTCGCAAGATCTTCATGGGTTCCAGCGGAACGGGCGCCCCTTACGACGGCCAACGCTGATGCGCCGCCTGCTCTGCGTCATCGTGCTTGCCGCTGTCATGGCCGGTTGCGCAGACTCTGCACCGCAGACTGAAGCGCCGGTTGAGGCGACGCTCACCACGCAACAACTCATGGCCCATGTGCTGGAGCCGGCGGCGGACCGCATCTGGGATTCCGCAGGTTTCATCATGACCGAAGCCGGTGAAGAGAGTCTCGCCCCGACGACTGAAGAAGGCTGGCTCGACGTCCAACACGGTGCTGCCGTCGTGACGGAGAGCGGAAATCTGCTCATGGTGGCCGGCCGTTCAGAAGGGCGGGAAGAATGGATTGCGATCTCACGCGGCCTGATCGACGTCGGCCAGCAGGCCATGGCTGCGGCGGAGGCGCAAGACGCCGACGCGCTGTTCGAGGCGGGCTCGGCACTTTACGGCGTGTGCCTTGCGTGCCATCAGGTCTACTGGGCCGACGGTGGCCGCTTCACGGATTAGCGCCGGCGGGCCTGGTGTCGACGAAGCCGTCACGGAACAGATGTGATTGCGAGTAGAAGCCGGCGACGGTGAGTTCGATCTCGACGGTCTCGAGCGAACGATTCTCGAAGAACCAGCCGTGCTTGCCCGCGTAAGGAAGCACGGCCGTACCGGCCGCATCGGTGCCTTCACCCTTGCGCCAGGTCTCGGCGAATCCGGCCGGTCCATCCGCCGGCTCGCCATGAAACTCGAAGACCACGGGCCGGGTTGCCCTCCAGCGATACGTCAGGCTGCCGCCTTCCATCACACTGAATTTGATCTCGAGTGACTCCCAGGGCTTCAGCTCGAAAGACCTGTGCTCGACCACGAGATCTCCATCGACCGTTCTCACAACGTCGGCGGGCGGTTCTCTCAGCGCCAGCAGGCCCAGTGCGCTGCCGGTTCCAAGCGGGTCAATGCCGTATTCTGCCGGCAGGATGAAGGCCATGAGCATCACCGCCGCGAGCCCGGCGCTCAGCGCGATTGACTGGAGAACCCGGCGGCGCGGCGTCATGCCAATGCGCCGATCGCGTGGTACCCGGCCAGCAGGAATCCACCGGTCATCAGGCACTGGTTGATGGCAAGGCGGGCGCGAGCGTGATCGTGAATGATTCCGACAGGCAAGAGCATCATGATCATTGCGAGGGCCACGAGCTGTCCGAGTTCTACGCCGATGTTGAAGCTGATGAGGTTGACGATCAGGCCCTCGGGATCCATCGCCAGTTGCTGCAGTCGCGTGGCCAGACCGAGACCGTGGCAGAAGCCGAAGCCCAGCACGGCGAGCCTCGGGTCAGGGGATACGCCGATGAGTGCGTTGAACCCGTCGAGGTTCTCGATCGCCTTGTAGACGATGGATAGTCCGATGATGGCATCGATCCAGGCCGGCGCGAACTGCCAGTCCATCAGTACACCTGACAGCAGCGTGATGCTGTGTCCTGCCGCAAAGAGGCTCACATAGAGCGCAACATCCCGCGCATTCGACACGAAGAACACGATCGCAACGAGATACAACAGATGGTCGTACCCGGTGACCATGTGTTTCGCGCCGAGGTAGATGAACGGCCCGATGGCGGTGCCGGCAAGTCCGCGGACGTACTCCGCGTTGGCATCCGTCACGTTGTGGGCGAGCGCCGCCGATGTGAGCCCGAGCAGCAGGGTTCCAACAATCAGGCGTCGCCCGGGGCTCATCACTCGCCGTCGAGTTCCGCCTGCTTCTCGCGCTCCATCAACCGCGCGCCGCGCATGATGTTGCCGAGTGCGTAGTTGCCCTCGTGACAGGCGTACTCGAACACCTTGTCGCCGGTACGTGGCCACGTGTACTCACCACGCCAGGGCGACTTCCATACCGTCGGATCGTCCACCTCGAACTGGTAGAGAATCGAGCCATCCGGCATTTTCCTGAAACGCTCGACCACGTGCAGGTTTTCCGACGAGCCGCGATAGCCGGCATCAGGATGGAAGTTGGTCGTATCGACGACGAGCGTGTCGCCCTCCCACCAGCCGATTGAATCGCCGAGCCAACGTCGCATGTGGCTCGGCAGATGTTCGCCGCCAATCCGGATGATGCGTGCATCGTGCACCATTTCGACGAGGATCATCACGTGGTCCTCGGTCTGTACGATTCGCTTCAGGTTGTTGTACAGCACCGGGAGCATGGGTGGCCCGCCGGTCGAGCCGAAGCCGATGAGGCAGCGTTCGCCGAGCCCCCGCTGTTCCATATTGTCGTAAGGGCCGGAACCGTCGCCGGTTTCAAGCCACCACGCCTCGCCGGTGTTGCCGCGCCGGTACTCTGCGAACAGCCGCATCATCTCGCGCGCGGGTTCTGGCAGCATGTCGGGCATCCGCCCGTTCTCGGGGTACGTGATGATCGAGGTGCGGAACTTGCCGTCCACTTCCACGACGCTGTCACCATTGTCGATCCAGAACGTGTTGTAGCCGCCAACGTTGCCCGCGGCACCGGCAGAGCCATCGCCCCCTTCAGGCGGTGCGGTGCGATTCGGGTCGCTGCCCTTTTGTGCCTCGGCCTTGCGCGCGGCATCTTCGGCCGCGATCTTTTCGGCCTGCTCACGCGTGAGCGTCAGGTTGTTGCCGTAGATACGCGGCCGCTGCAGTGGTGTCAGCGTTGCCGTGTCGTAGGTACCGGAAAGATCCGGCACGTCGCTCGCGAATGTGGTGGTCGATGTCAGCCCGAGGCCGATGAACAGTATCGGTTGGAACCAGTGTTTCATGATCAGTCCTCCCTCGGCCTGGCGTGAGGTGATCGTGGCAGCGGTTCCCGACGCCACGGCCCGTAGAGCAACTCTTCGACAAATTCGACGCACTTGAACTCCAGCATCTCGAAGTTCTTCTCCATGCGCCGGTACAGTGGCATCTCGATCGTCCAGGGGCGCGTGAATACCTCCGGGTCTTCGATCGTGGCCTGGTAGTTGATGTGATTGGGGCCGACCATCGTGTAGCGTTCGGTCACCTTCATCTGGTTGCTGTGATGCGTGCCCGTGCGATCCAGCCACGTACCGTCATGAAGGCCTGTCACCTCGACCACCAGCGTATCGTCATCCCACTTGCCGTGGCTCCAGCCCATCCACGTATCGATTGGCGCTTCGCCCGGGTCTTTCATGTAGATGTCGCGTACCGCGCCGGCGAACTGGTAGGCGATGAAAAAGTCGCCGTCGCCCTGGAAAATCTGGAACGGATAGCCGATGTAGGTCGCACGCGGGACACCCGGCAGGTAGCACTTCACTTCCGGGTCCTCGTGCACCCAGTCGGCTTGCAGCTTCTCACGTTTTGCCTGCGCCTCTTCTGTATAGGGGATCATGCCGCCCTCGCTGATGCTCCCGGTGCTGGGAGGTACGGCGATGGCTGCGCCAAGCGCCATGACCTCGACGGCGGCGAGCGGTCCCTCGGGCCCCTCACGCAGCATCGGTGCATGCGAGGCGATGTGTGCCTCCAGCCCGCTATTGGCCTCGGCAAGCGTTTGCCAGATGCCGTTCATGTTCGGTTTGCCATTCGGCAGGCGCGGAATCTCCGCAGCCTGGAGCCCGAGCGGCAGCGCGAGCAACATCACAATGATGAGTCTTGCCATAGTGCCCATTCCCTCTGTTTGGTCTTGTCGTTATCCGTATGCGAGCTGAAGCAGTTCGATGACGCCAATGATCTGGATGATCCAGAACACGAGCCAGCCGCCGATGATGGTGGCAGACAGCCCGATCGCCAGTTTCTCGATCAGTGATCTCGTCATCAGGAGAATCCTATCCATCGCCCGGAAGCCGCGACGCTGAACCAGATGGTGAGCGATGCAGCGGCAAGGAAGCGAGGCGTCCATCGGCCGAGCGTGTCGATGCCGGGCTTCAGCAGCGGCATCATCACGCCGTAGAAAAAGGCGAGACCCATCGCGAACCCGGCCATCTTGCTCCAGAAAAAGTCGTTGTAGTACAGCTTGATGGCAACGGCCGATGCCATGTAGATGCCCGACGCCGTCATGCCGATGAGCGCGAGCGTCACCCAGCGCCGGCTTTCCGCGACGATGACGTCGGCATCGACGTTCGTCATGAGCACGCCGAGGAGTCGCAGGTTCATGAGCAGCAGCATGCCGCCGAGCAGTGCCATCGATCCAAGATGCACGGTTTGCACCAGCGCGAAGACACCGCCGTACGCCTTGGACACGCTCGCGAGCGCGGAGCCGTCGAGCCACTGGAAGAAGGCGAGGATGTCCATCATCCAGCCTCCGCCAGTTCCTGAACGCAGCCCGCCGCCCAGTACATGAAGCGGGACATGTCCTGATGGCAGTCGAACCAGTCGTAGGCGATCATGCGCCCGGTGGCGATAACGCCGATCCACAGTGACAGCGACAGGGCGGCGCCATACCGAATTCGTCGGGGTGGCACCGGGTCGGTATCCCAGCTGTCGACCGACCGGTTCATTGCATTGCGAAAGAGCAGCGCGTTGATGCCTGCGGCGATCAGTAGCACCACCTTGATGCGAAACCAGATGCTTTGGGTGGTGCGAACCGGGATGGCGTAGTACAGCAGCAGGCCCGTCATGACCATGATGCTGAAGCCGAGCACCATCGGAATGTCGAGGCGCCGGGCGATGGTCGATGCCGGTACGCCAGTCAATGCGAGCCCGAGCATGCGCAGATCGATGACGGCAAGCATGCCGAGAAACACCATGAGCGTCAGCACATGGGTCGTCTCGATCCAGTTGTACATGTAATAGGACTCGTGGAGACCCGTGCTCCACGCGTGCGTGTCGAGCCACATGGCGAGTGCCAGCAGCCATTCATTCAGCAAGGCTGGCCCCCCTCTTCAGGCCATCTGCACTCCGTTACTTTACAGAAAACCCGTGCGCAAAAAAAAGCCGGGGCGAACCCCGGCTTCCTGTGCTTTCGACGTTGCCGTTACAGGGCGTCGAGATTCCAGGTCAGCCCGACCTTGATCATGCGGCCGAACGCGCTGTGGGTGAACGCGTCGTACGAAAGGTCGGTTGATGCCAGGGGCGGATCTTCATCCGTCAGGTTGATCACCGACAGTGACAGGGTCAGGTTGTCGAACATGTTGTTGATGTAGTGCACGTCATGAGTCACGTGACTGTCGATCGAGCCCAGTTCGGGCAGCGAAGGACGGACATCGTCGTAGCTCGAGACGTATCGCATATCGTAGTTCACACGATGCTCGTTGGTGCTCCACTTCGCGAACAGGTTCGCCTGGAGTTCAGGCTTCGGCGTGAACGGGTCGCCGTCATTGAGCAGGCCGGCGAAGTCACCGCCCGGCGCCAGCGTGTAGCCGTTGACGTCGACAAAGTCGTCAGACTCGAATTCCAGCACGTAGGTGCCGCGACCGCCGAGCGTCAGCGTGCCGCCTGCGACGTCGAAGAAGTCGTAGCGTGCATTGACGTCAAAGCCCGAGGTCTGGATGTCAGACCCGTTCAGGATGTTGACCTCGACACGCTGCAGACCGGCTGCCGGGATACCGGCCGGGAAGATGTGGCTGCGGAGAGCATCACACGCAGGCGTTCCCACGCCTGTTCCGCCGTCTGCACAGTCATTGGCAATGTAGCCTTCGACGATCTGTGCCTCACTCTCGGTCTGGAACGGATCCTTGAAGTCGAAGGACCAGAAGTCCACTGAGCCATAGAACGCTTCCGTCTGCACGATGGCGCCAAGGTTCAGGGCGACAGCCTGTTCTTCCGAGAGGTTCGGGTTGCCGTTGACGTCAACGGCCTTGAAGGCTGATGCCGAGTCGATGTACGTCAGCTCGGTGTTCGTTCCCGAGAGGAAGCTTTGCGGCGGGCCGCGGAAGGTCGTGGATGCGGAGCCGCGCAGCGTGAACACGTCGGATGCCTGCCAGCGGAACGCGATCTTCGGATCGAATGTCGAGCCAACGTCCTCATAGTCCTCATAGCGGAACGCGAGCTGCACGTTCAGGTCACTGGTGACCGGCAGCGAGAACTCGGCGAACGCACCGTAGATGTCGCGGCTCGTGGACTCTTCGTCGGTCGCTGCGAGGAACGCGAGTCGACCGGTCTGAACCGAGCAGTCGAGCGAAGCCGTGTGGCCAAGCGTAACGCTCACCGGATTCACGAAGGGGCACGGGTTGACGGCGCGGTTGCTGATGTCAGACAGCTCGAACGTGTAGTCCTCGGAGCGGCTCTGGACACCGGCCGCCCAGCCGATGTTTCCGCCTGCGAGCTGGATGTCCGTTTCGCCGCTGAACACGGCGTCGAGGACGAACAGCTCGTTGGTTGCGAACGACCACGGCTTCGCGGTCAGCCAGTCGATCAGCTCATCAGAGTTGGCGACGGCCGGGTTGTACTGCGGGTTCGATACGCCGTTGACTGCGGAAACCTCGATCGCGTTTGAGAACGGGTTGTAGTACTCGCAACCGCCCTGGCCGGGTGTGCCCGTTGCCTGATCGCAGTTGGGACCACCGAGCCCGTCGAGGGCAAAGCCCATCCGTTCGATGTACATGTCACTGCCGCCGTTGTAGCGCTCACGCTGAGACCAGCTGGCCGCGATGTTGTAGGTGATGCCGTTCTGGAACGAGCCATCGAGTGCGGCCGCGAAGCGCGCCGTTTCGGTGTTGCGAGGTGCCGTTTCGGGGACGCCACCGGGACGCCCAGCGACGCCCAGCATGCGGCCAACAACGAATGCGCCCTGTGCTTCAGGCGGGAACGGACCGACTTGCGTAAAGAGGCCGGGGTTCTGTGCCTTGAGATCCGCGAGTCCCGGATGCGTTGCCGGGATGAAACGGTCAGGACCGAACAGCGACTGCGGTGGATAAGACGGCGAGGTCTTCCACGCGGGCATGTCCATCTCGGCCCACAGCGCTTCCAGGTGCAGGCTCGTGTAGTCGTTGATGTCGTAATTCAGCTCGCCGAAGAAGCGGGTGTTCTCCGTCTCCTCGATCAGGTTGTCGAAGTACGTGTACTGGAATCGACAGTTGGGCTGGTTGCTCGGCAGGAATGCGAGCGAGCCGCCCAGCAGTTCGCACTGCGGGTCCGGGCCGCCGGCGCCAAGCAGGTTTGCCGGAGACGGACCGAACGCCGGCAGGAACCGTGGCGGGTTGCCGATGTTCGACCAGCCGCCTTCCGGATTCTCTTCGACGGGGCGTAGTGCCCAGTCGCGGTCGCGAATGCGAAGCTCGTTACGCTTCTCATATTCGGCCGACAGCGCCACATGGAGATCACCGGAGCGGAACCCGGCAATGGCGCCAATGGAATTGTCACCGTCGGAGTCCTGAATGTTCTGGTGAGACGCGCGAACCTCAAACCCCTCGAAATTTTCGCGGGTGATGAAGTTGACGACGCCACCGATCGCATCAGAACCGTAGGTGGCCGCGGCACCGTCTTTCAGTACTTCGAGACGGCCGATGGCAATGGTCGGGATGGCGCTGATGTCGACGCCGACAACCTCGGTGCCGACGTGGCGCCGGCCGTTGATCAGCACCAGTGTCCTCGCAGCGCCGAGGCCGCGAAGGTTGACGGTTGCGACGCCTTCATTGGCCTGGCCGCCGTCCTGGAACTGGTTGGTTTCACCCAGATTGCCGGAGGTGACGCCCAGATTGCGAACGAGTTCGATGACGCTCGGATTGCCGACGTCTTCGAGCTCGGCGCGGTTGAATACGTCAACCGGCAGGGCTGCGTCTTCGGGTGTGCCTCGGATGAATGATCCCGTGACGACGACCTCTTCGAGGACGTCGTTCTCGGCCGCGAATGACCCCGCGGTACCGAGTGAGAGCAAGGCAGCTACCGCAAAGCGCGATACTTGCTTTCGTGTGTAACTCATTGAAATGTAACTCCCCTTTACAGCTTTAGGTCCTGCGCGATTCCCCAAATACCGTCGCGTCGGGCCAGAGACTGGACCGACGGGATGCGCAGGATAGGGTTTACGACGGAGCGCGCATGATGGATGTCTTGCAAGTCTTTGTAAACCTTGAATAATTTTGTGGGCTTATGGTGCGTCGCAAAATTCCTGCGTTATCATTATGGGAATGGCAGAAATGACGACTCCATTGTGAGATTGACCAGTTTCTTCCACAGCCTGCGGCGTCAAGTCACTGATTTAAATAAAAATTGTGTTGTGGCACGCGCATTGCTCAAACAGCCTGGGGCACTGCCCGAGACTGCAAATTTCTGGAGAAACAACAATGATCGAAAGAACCCTGCTCATTCTGGCGTTGTCTGCCGTGACGCTCGCCGGCTGCGTGATTCACGTGGATGCGACAGATGATGAAGACTGGACCGAGGTCCAGCGGGCCAATGAGCGCGCTGTCAGCCGCCTCGCGCTCGGCCGGAGTCTCGACAGCGTCCGCGCCGAGATGGGCACACCCGAGTTCATCGAGTCGTTCGTGCGTGACGGCGAGGAATACACCGTCCTGTTCTACCGCACGCACCGCAGCCACGCCGACGGCCGCACGACCCGTGACGAAACGACGCCGCTCGTGTTTGTCGACGGTGCGCTGGTCGGCTGGGGAGACAGCGCGATCGAGTATGCAACCGGCAATGGGCCAACCGTCATCAGTTCCTCAAAGCCCTGATGGCTCTCGCCTGCAACACGGGCGGCTGAGCGTGCGCCGCCGCTGAGGCAGATGCTACGCTCCCCCGATCAGTCATTCTGGTTGAGGGTGGGCGAGTTGTGACAAGACGAATCAGCGAGCGGCTGCTGTGGGCGTTGTGCGTTGCCGCCGTTGCCGGCTGCCAGGCGATTGATCGGGAGAATGTGGTCTACCCTGATCCCGTGCCGCGGGTTGAGCCCTCGGCGGAGACGACACCTGTACCGTCGATGGATGATGCGGCTGACGACCCGGCGATCTGGATTCATCCCACGGACGCCTCGCGAAGCCTCGTCATTGGCACCGACAAGGATTCCGGCGTCGGCACGTGGCGGCTCGACGGCAGTGAGATCTCGTTCGTTGCAGCGGGTTTGCCCAATAACATCGACCTGCGACAGGGCGTCACAATTGGCGGCGAGACGCTCGATCTGGCTGCTGCCTCGAATCGCGACGGCGACCGGATTTCGCTGTACCGTGTCGATGAGACCGGGGTGAGCCCGATCGGCGACTTCCCCGCTGCACGCGCCGAACCATACGGCTTTTGCCTCGCAACGACCGAAGCCGGTGTGTTCGCCGTCGTCACCTACAAGACGGGCGAAGTCGACGCGTGGCGGATCGAACATCTGGACCCGGTACGAGTGTCCCGTCACGGCACTTTCAGGTTTGAGTCGCAGCTCGAAGGTTGCGTTCATGATGACGCGAGCGGCCGGCTGTACATTGGCGAGGAAGCCCGCGGCATCTGGCGAATGTGGTTCGTGCCGTTCAATTCGCCGGCATTGATCGACGAAATCGACGGAGCGAGCGGCATTACGGCTGACATCGAGGGCGTCGCGCTCTACCGCGGCGAGGGAGGTCACTACCTCATCGCTTCCTCGCAGGGGAACGACAGCTACGCGGTCTACGATATCGACGATGATCACGCCTTTGTCGGCCGCTTTCGGGTGGGTCCGGCAGGTGCGATCGACGGCAGCCAGGAGACCGATGGCATCGACGCCACCGGCGCCTCACTCGGCAGCGCTTTCCCGCGCGGGATGCTGGTGGTGCAGGACGGATACAACGCGCCTGACGGCAGTGCCCAGAATTTCAAGCTCATCGATTGGCGCCGCATCGAGGCCGCGCTGGGCCTGCCGCGCTGAGAACGCGCCAGAGCGTTGCCCGACCGATCTGGCCTGTTCTATTCTGCAGGCCATGCCGACACCTTCTTCCATCGTAGACGAACTGGGTCTCGATCTTCCGATCCCTGCCGAGGTCAATGGCCGGCGCAATGGTGTCGATAACGATCCGGCGTGGGATGCTGCCTATCATCCCTCGGCCGAGGCGTATCCTGCCGAAGACGTACCCCGCGGTGAGGTCGTCAAGTTCGAGGGCTGGGAGAGCCCTGCGGTTTACGCCGGTACGCGGCGGGATCTGCGCGTGTACGTGCCGCCGGTCCGCTCGCTTGACGGTGCGCGGGTCATGTTTTTCAACGACGGCGCGTGGTACCTCGCGCGCGGCGGCCCGGTTCGGGCAGGGGCGGTACTTGACACCCTGCTGCATCGTGGTGAAGTCGCGCCGACCATTGGCATCTTCGTTGTTCCCGGTCAGCCTGACGGCCCGGTTGAGGGGCCGATTGAATCCTATGACGACGCGACGGCGCAGCGGAGCCTTGAGTACGATGCGCTCAATCCTCGCTACGGCCAGTTCCTGTTCGACGAGGTGTGGCCGTTCGTCGAAGGGGAACTGGGGGCGCGATTCAGTCGCGAGCCCGAAGACTGCACGCTGTGCGGCATCAGCAGCGGCGGTATTGCCGCATTCACGGTCGGGTGGCATTTCCCGGATCGTTGCCGGCGGGTGCTGTCCCACTGCGGCTCCTATACCGATATCTGGGGCGGCCACAACTACCCGTCGCTGATCCGCAAGACTCCCCGCAAACCCGTGCGGGTGTTCCTGCAGAGCGGGGAGAATGATGCCAACACGCCGTTTGGTGACTGGGCACTGGCCAACCGGGCCATGGCGAGCGCATTCGACTATGCAGGCTGGGACTACCGGTTCGAGTTCGGGACCGGCGGCCACAATCTCGCCCATGGCGGTGCGCTCTTCGCCGAGAGCCTGCGCTGGCTTTGGCGATAAGAGAAAGCAGGAGCAGCCAATGAGTGAAGCAATTCCGCAGCCGACGGGCGCAACGACAATGCGGCGATTCACACAGGCGCATGTCGATGCGTGGCGGGACGAGGGCTTCGCCATTATTCCCGGCTTCTTCACGCCAGACGAAGTTGCGCCTGTGTACGCCGAGTACGAACGGCTCTACGGTTCGCGCAAGCGGCAGGCCGATGCAGTCGCCGGGGAAGATGCGATGGGCCGATTCAACGAGAAGCAGTTCACCAATATCGACTCGCTGCCTTACGACGGCTCCGAAGCGCTCAATCTGATGTCGCTGCACCCGGCACTCATCGACTTCGCGCGGGCGCTGCTCGGCGCCGACCGCGTTCATCTCTACCAGTCGCATACCTGGGCCAAGTTCACCGGCGAGGCGAATTACGATCAGCCGTTCCACTGCGACTTCGGCAACCACACGCTGACGGTCCCTTCGGCCGATGAGAGCGAGCGGTCGGTTGACTTCATTCTCTACTTCACGGACGTCACCGACGCTCACGGCGCACTGCATTATGTGACGAAGCCTGACGCCGAGGCAGCGCTGGGCAAGGGCGCGGGGCCACTCTACGCAACGACGGCGGAGGAGCAGGCGAAGCTCAAGGCACATGAAAGATCGGCAGCCGGGCCCGCCGGTACGCTGGTCGCTCACGGCATCGACACCTTTCACCGGGGCACGAATCTCACGGCGCCACGTGGCTTCCGGTACACCATGACCTGTGGTTACAAGCGGGCCGGCAACGAAATGATCGGCTTTCATGTCTGGCAGGCCCAGGCCCCCCGCGACTGGACGCCTGTCTTCCGCGGCGCGTCGGCAAAGCAGCTGGCCTGCCTCGGCGTGCCCGCACCCGGTGACCCTTTCTGGACCCGGCGAACGCTGAAGCTGACGCAGGCCCGCTGGCCGGACTGGGACATGACAGAGTGGTTCGAGAAAGCACTCACGGGTGGAGACGCACCGTCGTGAATGCCGTCGGCATCATCGGCCTGGGGCCGATGGGCAGAAATCTCGCGGCACACCTCGTCGATGATGGCTTCGATGTACAGGTTTTCAGCTACAACGCCGCGGAGTATGAAGCCTCCGGGATCGCAGGCACGACGTGCCCTGACCTTCGCACCTTTGTAAAAGCGTTACCTGCGCCGCGAGCGATCCTGCTCATGGTCAAGGCCGGGGAGCCGGTGGACCGTGTGATTGCAGACCTTGTGCCGCTCCTCGCCCCCGGCGACACGATGATCGACGGCGGCAATTCCCATTACCGGGATACCGGGCGGCGCTGTGCCGGGCTTCAGGATTCGGGCATTCACTTCGTCGGCGCCGGCATCTCCGGTGGTGCCGAAGGGGCACGTCATGGTGCCTCGATCATGCTCGGCGGAGATGCAGGCGCCACGGGTGCCGTGCGGCCCCTGTTCGATGCGCTGGCCGCCAAGGCAGACGACACGCCGTGCGTCGTCGAGGCAGGGCCCGGCGGTGCGGGCCATTTCGTGAAGATGGTTCACAACGGCATCGAGTATGGCGTGATGCAGCTGATCAGCGAGGTCTGGCAGTTCGCCGAAGATGTGTTGCAGATGCCACACGAGAAACAGGCGGAGATGTTCCGGGCGTGGCGAGGTGGTCCGGCCGGCTCCTTTCTGGTCGAGATCACGGCAGAGATTCTCGGAACGCGTGACGAGACAACCGGTGGGCGCCTGCTCGACGTGATTGCCGACCGTGCCGAACACAAGGGAACGGGACGCTGGACGCTGGAAGCGGCGCTCGAACTGGGCATCCCGGTGCCGACAATCGCGGCGGCGCTCTTGCAGCGGCAGATCTCGGCAAGTGCGCGCAGGGACCGATCGGCGGCTGTGACGGTAACCGATGATGACGGTGACTGGCCCCTGATGCTCGAGTCAGCACTCGCCAGTGGAATGCTGTGTGCCTTCATTCAGGGCTTCGATCTGATCGATGCGGCGAATGATGCCCAGGGCTGGCAGATCGACCCGGCTGCCGTGGCGCGTGCCTGGCGCGGCGGCTGTATCGTGCGCGCCCGGATGCTCGACCGATTTGTTGCGGGGAACCCGTACCTGCCCGACGACGCCGGGCGCGATGCGATGCGCGAGCTGGTTGGCGCCTGCGTTGCTGCCGGGCTGCCGGTGCCGGCGTTTGCAGCGACGCTGTCATGGCTCGATTCGCTTGGCGCCGCGCGACTCGGTACGACGCTGGTTCAGGCCCAACGGGATTACTTTGGGGCGCACACTTACGAGCGCACGGATCGATCTGGCCGTTTCTCGACTGACTGGTCGTGATGAAGCTCGTCGTCTGCGGCGTCAGCGGGGCCGGCAAGACCACGGTGGGTCGTCTGCTGGCATCCTCCCTTGAGGTTCCGTTCTTTGATGCAGACGACTTTCATCCACCCGCGAACGTCGAGAAGATGCGATCCGGCATTCCATTGACCGACGCCGACCGGTCGCCGTGGCTCGGTCGTCTGGCTGAGCTGATTGCGCGGGAACCATCGCTGGTGCTGGCGTGCTCGGCGCTGAAGCGCCGGCATCGTGAACAGCTCGGCATCGACCACGAGCGCGTCCAGACTGTCTTCCTCGAGGGATCGAAATCACTGATCGCCGATCGAATCGCGAGCCGGCGTCACGACTTCATGCCGGGTTCGCTGCTGGACAGCCAGTTCGATGCGCTGGAGCCGCCTGAGGGCGGCATCGTGGTCTCGATCGATCAGACGCCCGAAGCGATGTGTGCAGAAGTGCTGGCTCAGTTGCCCCGTGGCGGCAGGCCGGCGGCCTCGTAGCAGGCATCGATCGCCTTCATCTGCAGTACGGCATCGTGGGCGCCGGTCAGTGGCGCGTTCCCGGTGGCGATGGCCGCAAGAAAGGCGTCGAGCTGGTAACCATACGTCGGGCGCCGGTCGAATGTTTCAACCCGCTCCTCGCCGTGGGCGGCAACGGCGAGTCTGTGTCCGATCTGCGGGATCAGCGGGTTTGTCACCGTCATGCTGCCATCGTTGCCTTCGACCCTGAGCTCGGCGCGGAAGGCGATGCCGTCGCGCATGTCACCGGTCATTGTCGCGGTGATGTCCTCGCCCAGATCGAGCTCCGCCGTCAGCATCAGATCGACATTCGGGGGGCCAACCTCTGCCGTTGCCGCAACAACCCGTGGCTCCCTGCCGCAAACGTGCCGGATCCACGAGAGCGCGTAGCAGCCGATATCCATCGTGACGCCGCCGCCCACCTCGTAGATCTTGCGGATGTCGTCGGCGGGAATGTTCTCCCCGGGCACGGCAAACGTGGCTTCGATTCGCTGGAGTCTGCCCAGCTCGCCGCTGTCGACGATCTCCCGCGCGCGAACAAACAGCGGGTGATAGCGGTAGTGAAAGGCATCCATCGCGATGAGCCCGGCCCTGTCGGCGGCCGCGGCCATGGCCTCGGCCTCGTTTGCGTTTGCGGCGAACGACTTCTCGCACAGCACGTGTTTGCCGGCCTCGAGTGCCCTGATCGTCCATTCGCAATGTGCCGTGATCGGGAGCGGGTTGTACACGGCATCGATCGAGTCCAGCGTCACCAGTTCGTCGTAGCTGTCGACGATATTCGGGATGTTGGCCCACGCTGCAAACGACTCCGCGCGGTCGCGGCTTCGCGCTGCGATTGCGGTCACCGCCGCCCCGGGTTCGTCCATGCAGGGATAGAGCAGCGCTCGTGGTGTGATGCGGGCGGCGCCCAGGGTACCGATCCTGATCATGACTCGCTCCTCAGCCGATAAATTCGTAGGTTGCCTGCAGGCCCAGCGGAATACCGATCGCCCAGTACGCCAGCAGGAACAGGGTCCAGATGCCGAGGAACGATAGCGAGAACGGGAGCATCATCGCAACGACGGTGCCAATGCCGGTGGCGCGCACATACTGCTGGCAGAACACGACGATCAACGGGAAGTAGGGCATGAGCGGCGTAATGATGTTTGTGGACGAGTCGCCGACACGGTAGGCGGCCTGCGTGATGTCAGGCGAAAGCCCGAGTTGCATCAGCATCGGCACGAGGATCGGCGCGAGCAGTGCCCACTTTGCCGATGCCGACCCGATGAACAGGTTCACCACGCCGGTAATGAGGATGACGCCGACAATCGTGATCATGCCCGGCAGCGCGAGTGCCTGCAGCCATGCCGCGCCCTGCAGGGCAACCAGGGCGCCAAGGTTCGAGCGTGCGAACTCCGCAATGAACAGTGACGCGAAGAACGCCATCACGATGTAGTAGGACATGCTCGACATCGATTTGCTCATGCCTTCGATCAGGTCGCGGTGCGTTGATACGGTGCCGGCAACGTAGCCATAGACAATGCCGGGGATGATGAAGAGCAGGAAGATCAGCGGCACGATGCTGCCCATCAGCGGCGACCCGGCCGATGCCAGCCCGCCATCGGGTGCGCGCCAGGCCGAACCTTCGGGCAGCGTGGTGGCGGCCAGCGCAATCATCGTGATCGCCATCGTGATGACGGCCGCGTTCAGCCCGCGGCGCTCCCGCGTATCGAGCGGTGCCAGTGACGGCGCGTCTGCGAGTTCGCCGTCGACCTCGAGGTGAGCCAGCCGCGGCTCGACGATACGGTCGGTCAGGTACCAGCCGATGCCGACGATGACCAGGCACGACGCCGAGGTGAAGAACCAGTTGTTGAGCGGGTTCAGCGTCATCGTCGGGTAGATGATCTGCGCGGCTTCCTGCGAGATGCCCTGCAGCAGCGGATCGATCATCGACGGAACGAAGTTCGCACTGAACCCCCCTGACACGCCGGCAAAGGCGCAGGCGATACCCGCAAGAGGGTGTCGACCGGCCGCCTGGAACATGACACCGCCGAGCGGAATGACGAGTACGTATCCGGCATCGCCGCCGCTATGGCTGACAATGGCGATGAGGAGCAGCATCGGTGTCAGCACTTTTGGTGACGTGATGCTCAGCAGTGAGCGCAACCCGGCCTTGATGAATCCGGTGTGATCGGCGAGCCCGATGCCGAGCATCGCGACCAGTACGACACCGAGCGGATGGAAGCCGATGAACGTATCGACCATGGTCGAGAAGAATGTCGTGAGGGCGGACGCCGTCAGCAGATTGTTGACCTCGAGCGCGGCGCCGGTGCGCGGGTCAATGTGAGATTCGAAGGAACCTGCCGCGAGCCAGGAAATGACCCACACTGCGAACAGCAGAATCAGGAACAGCAGGGCGGGGTCCGGCAGCCGGTTGCCGACATCCTCGATGACATCCAGCCAGCTGCGTTTCGATGTGTTGGGCGTCTCGGCGCTCATACCCGCTCCCGCAAATGATGAGCGCCCAATCTATCGAAAGGGCCTGCTTTTATACAGCCGAAATATGTGCAAACTCAGTCGGTAACTTCTATCCACAGGTGGCGAGATGAAGCCGGGAGACATCAGGGACATTCCGAAGAAAGGGTTCGACAAGGGCCTCGAGATTGGTGGCATGGGTCTCGAATTCGGTGGGCGTGCGATCGGCTTTGCCGTCGGCACGGTCGGGCGTGGCGTCGAATTGCTCGGCTCGACCCTGCGGCTCGCGGGTCTCGGTATCAGCAGCGTTGGCGGAACGAGCGTCCACACGTCGTCGCCCGGTGACATGCCCGGTATCGAGGGCATGACGAACGCGGATGTGCCACCGGAGCCGGGCACCGTCGAGGTGAGCTACATCGACTACAGCCAGGACCGGGTCGAGACGACGGAAGTCGATGATATCGAGGCGTTCCTCGAGAGCGAGCGGCCCGATTGGGTCGGTGTCCGCTGGGTGAACGTCAGCAGCGTGCATCCCTATGTGGTGAAGCAGTTCAAGGAAAAGTACGGGTTCCACACGCTCGCGGCAGAGGACGTTGTGCATGTGCCGCAGCGGCCACGGACTGAAATCTATGAAGACAACATCTTCGTCGTGTTGCGCATGCTGCAGCTGGTGTCGAGCGAGGCAGGCCCGGCGCTCGAGACGGAGCAGGTCAGCCTGTTCCTGTTCGAGGACACGCTGCTGACCTTCCAGGAGAAACCGGGCGACGTCTGGCAACCCATTCGTGACCGGCTGCATGCAGACAACGCGCGCATCCGGCGAAACGGGGCCGGCTATCTGCTCTACAGCCTGATCGATGCGATCGTCGACCACTGCTTTCCCGTGCTCGAGAAATACGGCGACGTGCTGGAGGAGCTGGAGATCGTCACGCTGGAGCAGCCGGTGCCGGCTGTGCTCCACCGCATCCACTCCGTGAAGCGTGAACTGGCGCTGCTGCGGCGGATCCTCTGGCCGATGCGGGAGGTGGTCGACCAGCTCTACCGGGAGGAAGACGGCAAGATCAATGACTCAACGCGGCCGTTCCTGCGCGACGTTTACGAGCACACGATTCAGGTCGTCGAGATCATCGAATCCTACCGCGAGATGGCGAGCGGCCTGACCGACCTCTACATGTCGGCCGTCTCGAACAAGATGAACGAGATCATGAAAGTGCTGACGATCATGGCGTCGGTCTTCATTCCCCTGACCTTCGTGGCCGGCATCTATGGCATGAACTTCGAGCACATGCCGGAGCTGAGTGAGCCGATGGGCTATCCGCTCGTCTGGACATCGTTCGTCGTCATGTCGACGGGCATGCTGGGATACTTCTGGTACCGGGGCTGGATCGGCAAGGGATAGGTCACATTTGTGTACCTGCACCCTTGTCTGAAAATTGATCGCTCGATACAGTTAGCGGGCGATGAACAGCTTGCTACTGAACACGGATCGTTCCAAATGCGAGGCGTTCCTGAGTTACCTCGGCCATCCCGCGTCGCTCGCCCGGGTGTTGCCCGATGGACGCTTCACGGTCATCGCCAATAATCGCCTCCAGGCCGAGTATTACGGCGGGCTCGAGATCGGGGAAGAGACGCCGCTCGATGCCGAACACATCGGCGAGATTCTGGGGCGGCATCCCGATGAGATCCGGCCGGACATCGAACAACTGCACGCGCGGTATCGTATCGTGGTCGAGAGCCGCCAGCCGCTCATCGCGGAATCGTCCTATGTCGACCCGGACGGGCTCACCCGCACTTCCCACAATCACATTATCCCGGTGATCGACGACAGCGGTCAGGTCGCCCGCATCCTCGTCACGATGACGGAGGTGACGTCGCTTCATGAGGCGAGGGAAGTGCTGGAAAACTCTCTGGCCGACATCATGGAAGCCGCGAACGTCAAGGTGTGTCGTCAGTGCCACAAGGTCTCGGAGGGCGACGACTGGGAGACGCTCTCATCGTTCATGCAGCGTCACACTGACCTCGTGTTCTCCCATGGCCTGTGTGCCAGCTGCCACGAGCAGCACTTTGGTGAATATCATGACGCTGGATGAGCTGAGCGACACGCTGCTCTCGCTGCCGACAATGGCGGCGGTGCTTGAGGTCGTGCCGGAGCTGGAGGACTTCCGGCTCGTGCGCGTGAACGACCCGCTCAAGGCGTTCATTCGGTCCGACGAAGATCCGGTCGGGCGCGTGACGGGCGAATTTGTTTACAGCCGGTCGGCGCCGGAACGGATTCACACGATGGCCTCGGCATGCGCAACCCGTCGCGAGGTTCAGATTTCCGAAGAGACCTTTCTGTTGCGAGACGGCAGCGTCATTCACGTGCGGATGACCATGGTGCCTTTCGAGCAGCAGGATCGGGTGACTCACATCGTCATCACGATGGAAGACACGACTGAACTGACGAACCTCCGGCTCGCCCACACTCGGCAACTCGCGCTCGCCGCCAGTGGTTTCGTCGAGATGTGCGCTTGGTGCAACAGTATCAACGCGGACGGTGAATGGCTCCCGCCCACGCGCTTCGTCGAGGAAGTCCGGCACGGTGACGACGCACCGGCCGAACATCTTTGTCCGGACTGCGCGACCGGCTAGCAGTACGATACGACCTCGAACTCGATGCCGTCGGCATCGTGAAAGTAGAAGCGGCGTCCCGGCTCGTAGTCAGCGTGGTTGAACGTGTCGAAACCCGCTTCCCTGATGCGCGCCTCGGTTGCATCGAGATCTTCTACCACAACACCGATATGGTTGAGCCCGCCGGCAACCCCGTAGTTGTCCTGGCGTGACTCTCCGCTCAGTTCCGGCGGCCGGTAAACGGCGATGTAGTCGAGTTCGTTGCCGACGTGGATCGTCCTGCCGCCACCGAGTGAGGGCCCCTCCCAGCGAATCTTCCAGCCGAAAAGGTTGCAGAGCATGTCTGCCGTTGCCTGAGGGTCGCTGACCGTGATGTTGGTGTGTTCGATTCTTGCCTGTGTCATGACCAATTCTCCTGTTCGATGTTGATGTTGTCCGTGATGACGATATGATTCTCAGACCTCAACCTAACTTTAGGTCAAGGAAAAGATGAAAAAGAATGCGAAGCGAATCCCGATCGGTGAGGTGGCCGAACGAACCGGCCTCTCGGTGTCGGCCATCCGGTTCTACGAATCAGCGGGACTCGTCTCGCCGACGCGCAACGCAGGCGGGCAGCGGCGATTCCTTCGGTCGGATATTCGCCGGCTTTCCTTCGTGCTCATCGCGCAGCAGCTTGGCTTTTCCATTGAAGAGATCCGCAGTCGGCTGGACCGCCTGCCTGAACAGCGAACGCCAACCCAGCGCGACTGGACCCGGCTCAGCCGCGAGTTTCATGAGGAATTGCAGTCGCGCATCGACATGCTCACCCGGATGCGCGACCGGCTCGACGGCTGCATCGGCTGCGGCTGCCTCTCGCTCGACAATTGCGCGCTCTACAACGCCGAGGACCGGGCGCGCCGTGCCGGCACCGGCCCGCGATACATACTTCATGACCCGCTGCCCGAGTGACGCGCCGGGCGCGCGAATAGTTACTCTGTATAAACTAAGTGGATATACCGGAGTCGTGCGGTTATTCTCTTGGGGATGACGATTCCTGCCAGAAGACGGACTCAGGAGGAGCGCAAGGCCGAGTCCGAACGCCGTATTATCGAAGCCGCGGTCGAGTTGTTCGCTACCCAGGGCTATGTGAAGACCACGCTGAACCAGGTGGGGACTCGCGCTGGCTATACGGGCGGGCTCATCAGCAGTCGCTTCGGCTCGAAAGAGAACCTCTTGCGCGTCGTACTCAAGGTCGTCAGCGACGGCTTTCTGAAGGAGCGCATCAGCACCGTCATTGATCCTGCCGACACCCGGGGCTCGCTGCACCGGTTCGTCGAGATGTACCTCACCGATGTGTCAAAGAAGCAGAGCGCCGTCCGCGCGCTTTACGTCGTGATGGGTGAGGCCCTTGGTGCGGTCGCGGAAGTGCAGCAGGAAGTCGCAGACTTCAACCAGCTCACGCGCGAGCGTCTTGCGGAGATCGTTGCCGCCGGGGTGTCGTCCGGTGAACTTGGCAGTGACGTCAATGCCGACTCGGCCGCCGTGTTGATTCTCGCCCTGATTCGCGGCGTGACCATGCAATACCTTTCTGATCCCCGACGGTTCCAGATGCCCGAGGTGATCGCATCCGTCAACGAGATGATCGACGATCATCTGTTCTCCTGATCGGAGTTCCCGATGAGCACGCCACAAATCTGCGTGATCGGCGCCAGCGGTCTCGTCGGCGCGAACATCACCCGCGCCGCGCTGGCCCGGGGGTACGCGGTGGCGGGCACGCTCCGGGATAGCGCAGACCCCGAGAAAGTCGGTGCGCTGAGGGCGTTGCCGAATGCCGGCAACCTGACGCTCTACAGCGGCGATATGTCGATCCCGGGCGCCTTCGATGAGGCACTGGCCGGTGCAGACTGCGTCTACATCGCGAGCCTCATTCCCACCTATTTCGCGGCCGACGGAACGCCCGCGCGTGAACTCGACGACGAGCGCGGATACGAGGAGATCGTGCGGCCAACGCTAGACGGCTGTCTCAACATTCTGCGCAGCGCCGCCGCGGCAGGTGTCGGAAACGCGGTGATCTGCAGCAGCACAAGCAGCACCAACCCGGTGCCGCCGGTCGCCAACAAGAACGAGGTGGATCACTGGTCCGACGAGCAGGAGCAGTATCGCGCGAAGAAGTACACGTCGGCCGCGAAGACGGTGATGGAGAAAGCCGCCATGGCGTACGCAGAGGAGCACGGGATTCGCCTTTGCATACTGCTGCCTACAATGATGCTGGGGCCGCCGGTTTTGCCGGCGCACCGCAAGGCGGGCTTTGGGGCGATGATCGACCGCCTGCTAGCGGGGGAGAAGCCCAGGCATGTATCAGTGCCGAATGATTCCATGTCGATGATTCACCTCGATGATCTGGCGAACCTTTTCCTCGCATGTTTTGAAAACGAGTCAGCGAAGGGGCGCTATTTCGGCGTCTATGATTCGTGGCATTGGCAGGACATCTACGACTGCCTTGCGCGGCTGATTCCCGAGGCGCCTATGCCGGCGAGACTCGACGAACCGAGGGCAGAGGCCACGAGCTTCGATTTCACGCGCCGTGACAGTCTTGGTATCACGCTGCGCGACGTTCCCTCCATGCTGGAAGAAATGGTCGCCTGGCACAGGGCGCACCCGCTGCCCTGAGGCAGCGGGATATCTGTTCACCGGCGCTCAGCTTCGGGAAGCGGCGCCCGAAAACTCGCGAACGAACTCCGCAAGCGGTTTGTTATTACAGGTCACCGCGCTGGTGTCCCGAACGCCGAATTCCCGCGCGATCTCATCGTAGTCCGACGAAGACGTTGCGGCGGCGACGCAGAGTTTCGTCGCCACGTCGTTGGCGCCGGGGCGGAGCGCAACGGGGGCCTCGCCGCGGATGGAGTCGACGAAGCGGTCGACGTCCTTGCCGTTACAGGCGAGCGCGCTGCGGCTGATGCGCAGGTCGCGCAGTTTGCGTTCAAATGCCTGCGGTTGCTCGACCGCGGTAACGCAGAGTTCGCTGTAGAGCGTGCTGTCGCCGCTGACGATGTTCACGTCGTTGGCAAAGCTGGTACCGGCGAACGGAAGGGTTAGAGATGCGGCCAAAATGATCTGGCGAATCTTCATGGAGTGGGCTCCTTGATGAGATGTTGTGACACTCGTTGTTAGTGCATTGTGCTACGCAACATCAATCGGGCCGGATCACCGGGTTGCTGTCTTCCTCGCCGTCCATTCCGCCAGCGCCTTTCTGCCGGCCGCCTGCCGGTCTGAATCGCTTACGCCGTCATCGACAGGGGCACTCAGTTCCACGACGTAGCCGTTCGGGTCGCGAAAGTAGATGGAGTGGATGAAACCGTGGTCGGATATCCCGCGGGTCTCGATGCCCTTCGCCTTGCCCGCATCGAACATCGCGTGCAGGGTTTCCATGTCGACCTCGAGCGCGATATGAAGGTCAAAGTCGTGCTGGTCGACGAACTCGAACGGCATGTCCGGCGCTTCGAAGAAGGCAATGCAGCCGCCGTCGGCCATGGCGTAGAAACTGTGGAGAACCCGCGTATCGCGACCGGTCATGGTCGTCTTGATCTCAAAGGCGTCGATCATCTCGAGGCCCAGGAAGTCCTCGTAGAAGGCGCGGGTTTCTTCGGAATCGCGGCAGCGGTATGCGGCGTGGTTGAGTTTCTGAATCTGGCTTGTCATGGCAGGCACTGTATCACGGGGGCGTATCGCGAGCGGGCAGCGCGTCGCGGATGATGGCTTCGAGGCGGGTCAGCCCGGGCCCCTTGATGAAACCGCCGGCGTGGACGAGATACAAAGCGCTTGCACGCTCCGCGCCTTCCTGCAGCGGCAGGGGCTGGAGCACGCCTTCGTCGAGTTCGTTGCGGACGATGTCGCAGGCGACCCAGGCGTAACCGAGACCCATGCACAGTGCCCGAATCGATGTTGCTTTGTGGCTGACGACCAGACGCTGGTGCGATCCTTCCCAGGCCGGATTCCTCGATCGCTGGCTACCGCTGTCGCGAACGAGAATGTGCCGGTGACAGCGCAGGTCTTCCGGCGTGACCGGGCGATCCAGCCTGTGCAGCGGGTGGTCAGGTGCCGCAACGGCCACCCGCGGTACATCCATCAGCAGGTCGCCGAGGAACCCGGGCGGCACCAGTGAGGTGATGGCCAGCTGTACCTCGCCCTGGAGCAGCAGTTCGTTTGTGCCATCGAGCACGGACTCGTAGAGCTCGAGCCTGACGTCGGGATACTCGGCGGTGAATTGCTGCAGGCACTCAAGCAGCAGCCAGGTCGGAAACAGGGCATCGACGGCAATCCGGATCTCCGGCTCCCGCCCCGCTGCGAGGCTGGCGGCGGCAGATTCGACGCGTTCGGCTTCATCGACCAGCGAGCGTGCCCGAAGCAGCAGCACGCTGCCGGTCTCTGTCAGCCGGGCGCGCCGACCGTCCATCTCGAACAGCTTCACATCCAGCAGGTCCTCGATCTTCTGTACGGCGTAGGTAATCGACGATTGGCTCTTGTGAAGCTTCTCGGCCGCGCGCGCATAGCTGCCGGCATCGTTGACCGCGATGAACGCCTGCCATTGATCGAGTGAGATCCTGGACATATCTGATAATCCGATTGGTTAACCCGAATTATTGCGCTTTTTAATCGTCTTTGGCGATAGTTTAATGGCCGGCATCTCAGACGGAGGTTCTAATCATGAAAAATCTGCTTCAGTTGAATACCAGCATTTTCGGCGCCGACGGGCAGTCATCGAGGCTCGCGGACGCTTTTGTCGAACAGTTGCGCACCGCTGAGGCGTTCGACCTCACCTTTCGCGATCTCGGCGCTGATCCCGTGCCCCATCTGACGGCCGCGGTGGCGGGCGCAGCGATGGCGCCGCTGGCCGAGCGGACGCCGGCGCAGCGGGCCGAGGCAGCGCTCGCGGATACGCTCATCGACGAACTGGCGGCCGCCGATGTCATCGTGCTGGGATTGCCCATGTACAACTTCAGCGTTCCGTCGGCACTCAAGGCGTGGTTCGATCATGTCGCCCGTGCAGGCACGACCTTCAGGTATACGGCCTCCGGCCCGGAAGGACTGCTCGGCGACAAGAAGGTCTATGTCTTTGCCGCCCGGGGTGGCACTTACGCCGGTACCGATGCGGATCTGCAGACGCCCTATATCCGCCAGTTCTTCGGACTGCTCGGTATCGAGGACATCGAGTTCGTCTATGCGGAAGGACTGAATCTCGGTGAGGACAGCAAGCAGGCGGCATTGGCGAAGGCGGATACTGAACTTCGAGACCTGGCCGCCTGAAGGAGGAAGCGATGAGAGCAAGAGAACTGAAGTACGTAATCCCGGCGGTCGCGACCAGCGACGGAGCCGGCGTAAAGATCAGGCGAAGCATCGGTGCGCAGCCCGGCCTGCGGCTGGATCCATTTTTGATGCTGGACGAGTTTTTCTCCGATGATCCGGAGGATTACCTGGCCGGATTCCCGGCCCATCCCCATCGCGGGTTCGAGACTGTGACGTACATGCTTGATGGTCACATGCAGCACAAGGATCATCTCGGCAATACGGGTGACCTCGGGCCGGGTGATGTGCAGTGGATGACGGCGGCCCGCGGCATCATTCATTCCGAAATGCCGCAGCAGACGGAAGGGCGGATGCGGGGCTTCCAGCTCTGGCTGAACCTGCCCGCATCGGAAAAGATGGCAGCAGCGGACTACCGCGACATTCCGGCGGCGGACATTCCGCAGGTAAGTGTCGACGGGAGTGTGGTACGCGTCATCGCCGGTGACTTCGGTACCGGAGCGCGACGCACCCCGGGTGCCGTCACCGGCCGTTCGACAGCGCCGCTGTACCTCGACATCGCGCTCGAACCTGACGGGACGATAGAGGTGCCGGTTGCGGCCACCCATAGTGCGTTCGTGTATCTCTACGATGGCACGGGCAAGCTCGGGGACCATGGGGCCGACCTGCCGCTGCGCGGCGCCGCCGCGCTTGGCCAGGGTGACGTCGTGCGTTTGGCCGCCGGTACTGATGGCGCCAGGCTGCTGCTGCTCGCTGCGCGCCCGCTGGAGGAGCCCGTGGTGCAGTACGGACCGTTCGTCATGAACACCCGTGACGAAATCGAGCAGGCGCTGGCGGACTACCGCGACGGCAAGCTCACCGCGGCCTGAGCCGGTCTCCTAGACCGGCTCTCCCAGCGCGCGGGCGCGATCGAGTCGTGTCGCTTCGTCTTCCTTGAGGCTGAGTGACGCGAAGATCAGCGCCACCATTGCAACCCCGAGCATCATAAGGCCCCAGAGCATGCCTTCACGCAGTGCGTCCGACGGCGACGCGCCGGTCGCGAGAATCGTGTCGCTGATCTGGCCGATTGTGTACGGCCCGAGCGCGAGTCCGATGAAGGTTACCATCAGGATATAGAAGGCTGACGCGATGGCCCGCATGCGCGGCAGCACCAGATCGTTCACGGTCGAAGCGGCCGGGCCGATCCACATCGGCACGGTCACCGAGAGGAAGAAGTTGGCGATGTACGCCACCACGACGTCGTCGGTTGTGAGCAGCAGGAGTGCGAGCGGCGCCGACAGTACGATCGAGGCCAT
Source organism: Pseudomonadales bacterium (assembly GCA_965267485.1). GTDB lineage: Bacteria > Pseudomonadota > Gammaproteobacteria > Pseudomonadales > Azotimanducaceae > JANQJA01. Next base: position 164,592 of record OZ254080.1, read on the forward strand.
GCCCACCCACATCTTTGCGAGCTGGTATCGCGGTCGCAGCTTGTCGGCGATCACGCCTCCGGCGGTAACGCCGAACCAGCCACCCACGGCGGCGGACAGGCCAAGAATGGTACCCGCCTCGGAAGCGCTGACCTCATGCACGCGCTGAAAGAAGGGTGGGCCCCAGAAGCCGGTGCCGTAGCTGACAAAGGCAATGCTGGGGAAACCGATGGAGGTCAACACGACCGTCCGTGATTTGAAGATCATCGCGAAGGTCGCCGGGTCGTTGTACGCGAGGTTCTGGGCCCACGAGAATGCGGCATAGACGCCGATCCCGAGCGCGAGCCACTGTGCGCCGGTGCCGGTCGCGATGTACAGGCCGTAGCTGATGGCAGCAACGGCGAAGGCGGCAATGATGTTAATCGCAATCCCGCGGGCACCGGCGCCGACTGCCGCGAGCCGTGCGAGGTTGAAGCCGGGCAGGATTGCACTCAGCTCGAGCCAGGCTTCGCGGAAGGGGTGAGGGTGGGGCGGCGTGATGATGCCTTCGCTCTGGCCACGCAGCGGTTCCTTCAGCGTCCAGACCAACAGCGACATGAGGATGCCGGGTATGCCGACCGCGAAAAAAGCGACGTGCCATCCCTTCAGCTGCATGGGTGCCGCCGCGGGGTCAGGGTAGAGCGCCGCCCAGCCGTCGAGAATGACGCCGCCCAGGAAGATACCAATGCCGGCGCCGATATAGACGCCACTCGAGTAGACCGCGAGCGCGGTGGTCCGCTGCGCCGGCGAGAAGTAGTCCGACAGCATCGAGAACGCGGCGGGCGTCGCCGACGCTTCGCCGATGCCAACCCCCACGCGGTAGAACGCGAGCGAGCCGAAGCTGCGCGCGGTGCCGGACAGTGCGGTCATGACGCTCCAGAATGCGAGGCCGACTGCGATCAGGCTCTTGCGGACCCAGAGATCGGCAAGGCGCCCGAGCGGAATACCGAAGACCGCATAAAACACTGCAAACGCAGTGCCGTACAAAAAGCCGATCTCTGCATCTGAGATGCCGAGGTCTGCCTTGATGTCTTCGGCGAGAATCGACAGGATCTGCCGGTCGATGAAGTTGAAGATGTAGACGACAACGAGTATTGCGAGGACGTACTTCGCGTAGCGCCCGCCGATCTCCGGCTTGTCCATAGATTCCCCCTTCTTGTTCTTGTTATTGCTGCCTCGTGTCAGCCGTCGAAGACGAGATGGACTCTCCTGTTGCGCTTGCCCTTGTTCTCGATCTTCGAAATTCTCACCGGCCCGATCTCACCAATATTGTTGAGGTGCGTGCCGCCGCAGGGCTGGTAGTCGACATCGCGGATGCGAACCATGCGGATTCTGCCGGCGCCTCTTGGCGGTTGTACCGACATTGTGCGGACGAGGCCCGGATTGGCATCGAGCTCGGCGTCGGTGATGGTCTCGAAGGCGACGTCGTGTTTGCCGTCGATCAGTGCGTTCATCCGTTCGGTGAGCACCTCCTTGTCGAGCTGGTGCTCCCCGATGTCGAAGTCGAGCCGGCTTTTCTCGGCGCCGACAGCACCGCCGGTGACGGGGACGGGGATCAGCGAGCCCAGCACGTGCAGTGCCGTATGCATGCGCATGTGCGCATATCGGCGATCCCAGTCAATGGCCATATGCACGGCGTCGCCTGCCTTCAGCGAATGGTCGGTGGTATCAAGCTGATGTCGAATCTGCCCGGGTGCCTCGCCCTTGACGGTATCGACGATGCGATACGTCGTGCCGTCCGCGGTCGCGAGTGTGCCGGTGTCGCCCGGCTGTCCGCCGCCCGTGGGATAGAAGATCGTGCTCTCCAGCTCAATCCACTCACCGTCGACCGTGCTGACGACCGAGTCGTGTTCCTTCTGGTAGGCGTCCTCGTAGAATGCGAGATGGGTCACTGTGCGGGGTCTGCTTTGCCGGATTCGCTTCGAGTCTAACCCAGTCCTGCTGAAGGGCCTAACCGGCCGCTTGACTTGGGCGAGGGGCCGGGAAAACATTGGGCGACTTCATTGCGGTGTACGGACAATGGCCCGGTTCATCTATCACCTTGCCCTCGTCGACGACTGGGAACAGGCAGTCGAGCGAAATGAAACCTACTATCCGCCCACGTACGAGGCTGACGGCTTCACTCACGGCACTGCCGAGAAATCCCGCCTCCTCGAGGTAGCCAACCACTTCTATCAGGATTCACCGGGCGACTGGCTTTGCCTTCGCATGACCGAGGACAGCCTTGCCGCGGCCGGTGTGGCCGTCGTCTTCGAACCGGCGGCATCGGTGGGCGACAAGGACGGCGCGTTCGATGGCAGCGACGAGGTACTGTTCCCTCACCTCATGGGCGGCATTCCGCCAGAGAGCGTCGTCTCGACGCACGCGGTGACCCGGGATGAGAAGGGCCGCTTTCAGGACATCGACTTCTGCGTCGAAATCATCTGACGATGCCCGGCACGAGGCGAGTCCGGGCATCGGACGGTGCCGAAATCGCGGTGCATGAATGGTCGTCAGACGGGCATCCCATGGTCTTTCTCGCGGGACTGGGCCACACTGGCTGGAATCTGCGGTTTCTCGCATCCCACTTTCTGGAACGGTATCGCTGCGTCGGCATCACTCGGCGTGGCATCGGCGAATCCTGCCAGGACGATGTCGACTACACCCTGGGGCGTTCGACGCTCGACCTGATCGAGATCTGTGATGCACTGGCGATGGAACGTCCGCTCTGGGTTGCGCATTCCTACGGCTGCCAGGAGCTGGCCCGGCTGATCGACGTGGCGCCTGAACACGTTGCCGGCGTCGTGCTGATTGATGGCGCCTACGATCACTCGGGCGATGCGGCATTTCTGCGCCAGTTTTCGCCGTCCGGGCCGCCCGCGCCGGAGTCGGCCGACCTCGCGAGTCTCGATGCGCTCTCGGCGTATCTCGCGCGGGTCTTTGGTGTGCGCATGCCGCCGGAGGACGTGCGAGCGTGTCATCGTTGGGCGGAGGACGGTCGATGTATCGGACGCAACGAACATCCGGAAGCGGCTGCACGCCTCAAGGACAGCCTCGTGGCCCCATCATGGGAAGCGCTGAGAGACCTGCCGACGCTCGCACTGTTCGCGCAGACCGAGGCCTGGCCCGTGTATGCGCCCGGCGTCATTGAGCTCGATGCGGCCCGGCAGCAGGCGTTTGCGACCTTCTTCGCGGCGATGGTGGAGATGAAGGAAATGCAGATTGGCCGGTTTGCCGACCTGCTGCCCGATGCGCACATCGGCCGGCCTGCAGAGTCCGGCCATATGCTGCATCTCTCGCACGAATGGCTCGTGGTGCGATGGATCAACGAGTGGTTGGAAAGCCATTCGGCGGGCACTACTCCTTGAGCATCTTTGCGCCCTTGAGGCCGCGACCGCCTGGACGCTGAAAGAAACTGTCCGGGTCGGTGATGCCGCGCTGCCGCGCAATCATGTGCTTGATGCTCTTGCCGGCTCCGCTGGGGTGACTCGCGATCTGCTGGCAGAGCTCCCGTGCCCGCGCCACAACGTTGTCGTCGGCGGTCACCTCTGTCACGAGGCCGAGGTCTTTCGCTGCCGGTGCTGGCACCCGGTCGCCATAGAGCACGAGCCTTGCCATGACATGTTCGGTCGCTTTGATCTTCAGCCAGGCCGCATTCATCGGCGCCGCAGTACCCTGCTGGATCTCGCCGACCTGGATGAAACTCGTCTCGCCGGCGACGATGACATCGCACGCGAGCGCGAGTGCGGCGCCGGCGTTGATCGCGTACTTCTCGAGTGCCCCGATGACCGGCTTGCCGAAGCGGAACAGCCGCAGATGCAGATCACGCCAGTGCTCGGTGTCGCCGGCCCAGTCCGGCGGCGGGTCTGCCTGCAGTGCCTTGAGATCAATGCCGGAGCAAAAGAAGCCGCCCTCGCCGCGAATCATGACGACCTCGACGTCGTCGTCATCCTCGAGTTCGATGAGTGCGGTCCTGATCGCATGGGAAACCGGCGGGATGATTGCGTTGCGGCGTTCAGGCCGGTTGATCGCAATCTCGGCCCAGCCGTCCTTGCGGTGAACAGTAATGACGTCATCTGTCATGGTGATCTCCTCCCTCTTGTCGCTGAACAATGGCACTGTGCGTGAGGCGATTCAATTGTCGTTGGGGCCAGAGTAAAGTGAGAGGCTCGTTGACGACGCGTGGAGGGATCATGACGCTGAAAGTTGTCGGTGCCGGTTTCGGCAGGACAGGAACGTTGTCGCTGAAGTTTGCACTCGAAAAGCTCGGCTTCGACAAGTGCTACCACATGATGGAAGTGCACAATCAGCCGGCGCATCGCGCCGAGTGGGCAAAGGTCCACCGCGGCGAGCAAGTCGACTGGGATGCGTTGTTCGACGGCTTTCAGGCAACGGTGGACTGGCCTTCCTGCAACTGGTGGCGGGAGCAGCTCGAGCACTTCCCGGACGCGAAGGTGATCCTGTCGCTGCGTGACCCGGACCGCTGGTACGACAGTGTCATGAACACCATCTACAAATCGTCGAGCGCGGGGCTCGCCTCCGATGATCCGGGTATCCAGTACGGGTCGAAGTGGGCGCAGATGCTCATCTGGGACGGCGTCTTCGATGGCCGCATGGAAGACAGGGCGCACGTGATCGACGTCTTCAATCGGCATAACGAAGCCGTCCGCGCGGAGGTACCTGCCGATCAGTTGCTCGTCTTCGAGGCATCTGAGGGTTGGGCGCCGCTCTGCGATTTCCTCGGCGTGCCCGTTCCTGAGGAGCCTTACCCGAAGGTCAACACGACCGAGGACTTCATCGAGCGCTGGAAGCAGATCGCGAAACAGTAGCTACACGGTGAGGACGCGCCAGTAGGCAAGGAACCAGACGATCGACAGGCCGGAGAGCGTCACCACGAGATAGCCGGCCTTCGGCACGATGCCGAGCGCCGGCTCGCTTAACACGCCGGGCGTCAGCGCGACCGTGACCAGTGCGAGGGCCGCGATCAGCCACGGGATCGCAAGCGCGATGCGTACGCCGGTGGTGATGCCGAAAGCGATCTCATTCCCGCTACCCATCACGCCGGCCGCGGCGAAGCCGAAAGCGAGCACTGTCAACGCCATCCACCATGCCGCGAGCCGATACCGGGCCACCGCCGGCGGCAACAGGAATCGGCGGTAGTGACGCTGAATGCTCCAGCCGACAAGTATCCACAGCACGACAATCGCGCTGATGCTCATGAGCGACTGATGCAGCGCCGGTGACGCGAGGCCGGACATCCGTTCGAAGGCGATGACGGGCGAACGGCTGAGGTGCATGTGCGTTGCCGTGCCGGTGTCGTCGACATCGAAGCTGACGATTGTCTCGGAAGCAGGGCTGCGGAAGGTATGCTCGCCGACAGGCACAAGGTACTGGGTCTCGCCGCCTGCCGAGGTCGTCAGGCGTTTGCCGTCGGCGGCGGGCTGCACCGAAACCGCGCCGAGCAACTGGATCAGCTTCGTGAAGTCTGAGTGGGAGTGTCGCAGTGCGCCGTAGTATCCGGCGTACTGCGTCAGGGTCTCACGATCCACCTCGACAGGCTCGAGCGGCGTCTTGCCGAAGTAGCGATCGAGCACTTCCCGCCGGAACGATGAGCGCACGTTCGGCCCCGCCTGGGAGTTCGTGGAGATGAACCAGCCGAAATCCTGTTCGGGTATCAGCACGAGTTCCGAGTGGAACCAGAGGGTATCGCCGCCGTGCCCGAGGATGCGCTGGCCGTGTGAGTTGAACTCGTAGAAGCCGTGCAGGAGGCCGCCCGCCCGGTCATTGGCCTTGTGCAGTACGGTCAGCATGTCGGCCACGCCTGCTGGCGACAGAATGCTGCCACCCTTTGTCAGCAGCGCCTGTACGAGCTTCGTCATGTCGCTGCCACTCGCACTGGCGCCGCCAGCCGGCGCGGCAGGCACGAACTCGAACGCCTTTCGGACAAACTCGCCGCGCTGCCAGGCATATCCGTTCGACATCTGTGCCGCGAGCGATTCCGGCAGCGGCTGAACCATCGTTGTCGCGTTGAGACCCAGCGGCGACAGGATGCTGTTCTCGACGTAGCTTGCCCACGGCTCGCCGCTCACCTGCTCGACGATGAGTCCGGCCAGTGCCACGCCATGATTCGAATACGATGCGTACTGTCCGGGTGGCCTGACGCGGTCAGGCATCTCATCGCGAAGCAGTTCGGCCAGCGGACGCATCGATGCTTCATCGCGGCTGAACAGGCCGAGTACGTGGTCTTCGAATCCGGGCGTGTGGCTCATCAGATGATTGATGGTCACGGGTTCGGGGTAAGTGGAGGGCACCTTGACGCCGTCCAGATAGGTGTTGATGTCCGTGTCGAAGTCGACCTTGCCCGCTTCGCGAAGCTGCATGAGGGCAATCCACGTGAAGAGTTTGGTGACCGAACCGGGGCGAAAGAGCGTCCTTGCCGGGTCGACCGGCGCGCCGGTCTCGACATTCGCCTTGCCGTAGCCTTTCAGCAGTATCACCTCGCCGTCATGCACGACGCCCAGCACCGTGCCGGCTACATGCTCGTTCTCCATGGTGGTTTCGATGATGCCGTCGGCAAACGCCTCGAACTCGCCCCGGTCGATTGTGACGGCGGTGGCGGGCAGGGTGCTCAGGAACAGCAAGGCCGCGATGAGTGCTCGCATGGGAACGCTCCCTCTTTCATTCACCCCGCATCCTATCAGGGATAGGCGCCGGGCTTGCCGCGTGGCTTGTGACTTCAGTATTTTAGGGCCTCATTCGGGCAGTGGCGCCCACATCAGGAGGGAATATGAACTTTGAGTTTTCGGAGGAACAGAACCTGCTGCGCGAACAGGCGCGCGGGTTTCTTTCCGACAGTTGTTCCATGAAGGTCGTGCGTGCCGCGCTCGAGGCTGATGCGCCTTTCGATCCGGCGCTGTGGCAGAAGGTTGCCGAGATGGGGTGGACCGCCGCCGTCATTCCCGAAGAGTACGAGGGGCTGGGGCTCAGCTATCTGGAACTGTCGGTGATCGCTGACGAACTCGGTCGTGCGGTTGCACCGCTGCCGTTCTCGTCGTCTGTTTATCTGGCAACAGAAGCGATCCTCGCCTATGGCTCGCCGGAACAGAAGCAATCGTTTCTGCCTCGACTGGCGAGCGGCGAGCTGATCGGCACATTCGCCGTTGCCGAGGGGCCGGGACGGACGTCGGCAGCGAGTCTGACGACAACCGGTGGCAGCACGGTCACCGGCAGCAAGATCGCCGTGCCTGATGGTGATGTCGCGAACTTCGCGGTCGTTGTTGCGCAGTCGGCGCAGGGTGACGGTGCGAGCCTCTATCTTGTCGATCTGGAAGACAAGGGCGTCGAGCGAGAGGTGGTCTCGACGATTGATCCGACCCGCTCGCATGCGAATCTCAAGCTCGACGGCGCCACAGCAGAGTTGTTGGGCAAGGAAGGCGAGGGCTGGGCGGCGAAGGAGAACCTCTTCAACCGGGCTGCGATCCTGTATGCCTGGGAGCAGGTCGGCGGTGCCGATACCGCACTCGAGATGGCCAAGGAGTACGCCATGGGTCGCTATGCTTTCGGGCGCCCGATCGCGAGCTACCAGGCGATCAAGCACAAGCTCGCCGACATGTACGTCAACAACACGCTGGCGCGATCAAACTGCTACTACGGTGCGTGGGCACTGAACACCAATGCGCCGGAGCTGCCGCTTGCCGCCGCAACCGCGCGCGTATCGGCCATTCAGGCGTATTACTACGCGTCGAAGGAGAACATCCAGACCCATGGCGGTATGGGCTTTACCTGGGAGTTCGATTGCCAGTTCCTGTACCGACGCTCGAAGCAGCTTTCGCTGGTCGTCGGTAGCGAAGCCGAATGGCAGGATCGCCTTGTCACCGCACTCGAAAACGAAAACGCCGCCTGAGGAGAGACACATGGATTTCAGCGATACAGAACAGGAAGCCGCGTTTCGTGCCGAAGCCGCCGCGTGGCTGAAGGACAACGCGCCGAAGGCAGCGGAGCTCGACGGGCTCGACGAGATGGCGCAGGCCAAGCTGTGGCAGAAGCGAAAGGCCGAAGCGGGCTGGGCCTGCATCCGCTGGCCGAAGGAGTATGGCGGGCGCGACGCCTCACCGATTGAACAGGTCATCCTGGGGCAGGAAGAAGCGAAGGTTGACGCGCCGTCGACGGGCCAGTTCTCGATTGGGCAAGGCATGGCCGCGCCGACGCTCATGAGCTGGGCGACGGAGGATCAGAAGAAACGCTATCTGCCGAAGCTGGCGAGCGGCGAAGAAATCTGGTGCCAGCTCTTCAGCGAGCCAGCCGGTGGTTCAGACCTCGCGGCGCTGCGCACGAAGGCCGAGAAGGACGGCGATGACTGGGTCATCAACGGCCAGAAGATATGGACCTCGGGCGCGCACTATTCAGACTACGGGATTCTCGTCGTGCGAACCGACCCGAACGTCCCCAAACACCAGGGCCTGACGTACTTCTTCCTGGACATGAAGTCACCGGGTATCGAGATCAAGCCGATCAAACAACTCTCTGGTGGCGCGAACTTCAACGAGGTGTACTTCACCGATGTTCGCATTCCTGACAGCCAGCGGCTGGGTGCTGTCGGCCAGGGTTGGCAGGTGGCGCTGACGACGCTCATGAACGAGCGCGCGTCGATTGGCGGTGGCGGCGGCAGCGCGCGTACCGACACGCTCATGCGACTCGCGTCGCAGGTGTCGATCGACGATGCGCCTGCGATTCAGGACAAGGCGGTGCGCGCGAAAATCGCGAACTGGTACGTACGCGAGTCAGGCCTGAAGTTCACCGGCTATCGTTCGATGACGGCCCTGTCGCGCGGCGAGACGCCCGGCCCGGAGAACAGCATCGGCAAGCTGGTTGGCGCGCCGATGGCGCAGGACCTTGCCAACTTTGCGATCGACCTGATGGAGCAGGCCGGCGTCATGTATACGCCGCTGCAGGAGAGTTTCGACAATCTCTTCCAGTCGACGTACATGAGCATTCCCGGTCTGCGCATCGCGGGCGGGACCGACGAGATCATGGCGAACATCATCGCCGAGCGGGTCCTCGGATTGCCGCAGGATGTGCGGGTCGACAAGGGGATTCCCTTCACTGACGTGCCTTCAGGCAACTAGGTCCTGTCTGCGCCGGGGCCTCCGGGCCCCGGCGAACTCCTTTCTCCCGGGTTGTCGGAGCGCGTCAGTTTTTGTGACGAATTCGACACATTCTCCGTGACGTCCTGCGCGGCGCCTGGATTTTTCTCTTTATTTTCAATGATCTGAATGTTGGCTCGCTTGTTGCTTCTACAACAGCATGTGTCGCTCGGATTGCACGGTTCTGTTTATACACGAGAGCCACTCGGCCTATCGCTGGGTGAATCGTGTGCTTGCCCGCATGGGAATCTCGATCATGTGGGTGCAGGATCGTGAGTCGGCGATGCATCTTGTGGAGACCGCCGATGTCGCGATGATCCTGTCCGTCGGGGGCGATAGCAGCCGCAAGGTCCGGCGACTGTTCGACCGGGTTCGTCGCGTTGCGCCGCGCGTTCGCCAACTCTCTGTTCAGCTTCCGCGCCGGGGCGCGGGCCCGGATCATCCGGTTGTTTCGGCCCTGAAGCACGCGATGTATGTGCCAGGCGATCATTTGCTTCGGCAGTTCTCTGGCAGTCGCTTCGTTCACTGATCAGTCCGTCGCTCCGCTTCGGGCATAATGGCCGGATGAAGGCGTATCGACCGACAACGGCGATGGCCGTTGTGGTGGCCAACATGATCGGAACCGGGGTATTCACGAGCCTCGGCTTCCAGCTTGTCGACATCCAGTCGGGGTTGCCGCTGCTCATGCTCTGGGCGGTCGGTGGCGTGACTGCGCTGTGCGGCGCCCTCACCTACGCCGAACTGGGCGCGACCCTGCCGCGTTCCGGTGGTGAGTACAACTTCCTGTCGCAAATCTATCATCCCGCTGCCGGATTCATCTCGGGCTGGATCTCCGCGACCATCGGGTTCGCCGCGCCCACGGCGCTGGCGGCAATCACCTTCGGTTCGTATCTTTCCTCGGTGGTCCCGATCGTCGAGCCGGTGGTCGCGGCCAGTGCGCTGATTGTTCTGCTGACCGGCGTGCACATCACGACACATCGCAACAGCGGCAACCTGCAACTCGTGTTCACTGCGCTGAAGGTGGTGGTGATTCTCGTGTTCTGTGTGCTCGCACTGGCGATGGTTCCGGCGCGGCAGCCCGTCTCGTTCCTGCCACAAGCGGGCGATGGCGCGCTGATGATCGGCGGCGCATTTGCGGTGTCGCTCATCTACGTGAACTACGCCTATACGGGATGGAATGCGGCGACGTATCTCACCAGCGAGATCGAGGAACCCGGGCGACATCTGCCGCGGATACTCGTCGGCGGGACGGTCGCGGTCATGCTGATGTATCTGCTCCTCAACTTCACGTTCCTGACGGTGGCACCGATGGATGCGATGGTCGGCAAGATAGAGATCGGTTATGTCGCGGCGACGTTCGCATTCGGCGATGCCGGCGGACGGGCGATGGGGCTGGTGCTCGCCTTGCTGCTCGTATCCACGGTCAGCGCGATGATCATGGCAGGGCCGCGCGTGCTGCGGGTGATTGGCGAGGACTTTCTGGCATTCAGCATGCTGGCCAGAACCAATGCCGATGGTATTCCGATGAATGCGGTGCTGACCCAGGCGGTGCTGTCGCTTGTCATGGTGTTGTCGTCGACGTTCGATGCGATTCTCGTGTTCTCCGGATTTATCCTCGCGCTCAATTCGTTTTTTGCGGTCGCCGGCCTGTTTGTGCTCCGACGTCGCACGCGCGGTGAGACCGTGAGTTTCAGGACGCCGCTCTTTCCACTGCCGCCACTGATCTATCTCGCGTTGACCGCATGGACGCTGTCCTACCTCGCGATCCAGCGTCCGATGGAGGCCGTTGCGGCCGCGCTGCTGATCCTGGCTGGCGGCGTCTTTTACTTTTTCGTGAGGGACAGGGGGCGCTCATGAACTCCCGGGTGCCTGTATCGACGCAGGCCGGTCCCCATCGTGATGTCGTTAGTGTGGTACGAAGACATCTGGCTGAACCTTGGCGTCGGCCGATTGCCCGCCATACCCGGGAGGCGTTCGAGTCGGTTCGCACCTGGCTGCAGGGAGACATCATTCTGGACTCCTGCTGCGGCACGGGTGAAAGCACGCGGCAACTCGCGTCCCGCCACCCGTCGATGCGCGTCCTCGGCATCGACAAGTCTGCCGACCGGCTGTCACGACACGGCGACGTCAGCCTCTCGAATTACCGGCTGGTTCGCGCAGACGTCAATGATCTATGGCGGCTGCTCGCTGAACAGGGGATCACGGTGGCCCGGCATTGCCTGTTCTACCCGAACCCCTACCCGAAATCCTCGCAGCTCCGAAAGCGCTGGCACGGGTCGCCGGCATTCCCGTCGCTGATCGCGCTTGGCGGTTCGCTCGAAGTTCGAAGCAACTGGCGCATCTATCTGGAAGAGTTCGCAATCGCGCTGCAAACCGCCGGCTTCGCGTCAACGATCACTGACCTCGACGAGGCATCCACCCCCATCTCCCGTTTCGAAGCCAAGTACCGCGCCAGCGCCCAACCGCTCCACGCCCTCAACGCCACCCTCACCCCCTAGCGCGGGTCAGACCCCAGTGCCAGGTCAGGGTCAGACCCCAGTGCCAGGTCAGGGTCAGACCCCGGTGCCAGCTCAGGGTCAGACCCCGATGCCAGCTCAGGGTCAGACCCCGGTGCCAGCTCAGGGTCAGACCCCAGTGCCAGCTCAGGGTCAGACCGGGGGTCGGAGTGTTCGGATCAGCCCCGAGCGTCGAGGCGTTGCGGGATCAGGAACGCAGGGCTTCGATCTGCTCGCGAAAGTTGTCGCTGCCCAGAGCCAGGCCTGAGTTCAGGCAGCCCCTGATCTTCTGGACAGTTTCGGTGGGTAGGGCTTCTCGAACAAGCATCCTGTATGTCTCCGCGCGTTCTGCCGCATTGCGACCGAGCCTGAAGAACTCCGGATGGGGAGTCCACATCGTTGCAGGCGAGTTGAATGCGTGACAATGAAAGCTTGACCAATGGTAGTCACCGGGATTGGTTGTCATGCCAGCCCTGACCGGGTTCAGCTCGATATAGCGGATGCAGTTCAGCAGATAAGCTTCGCTCTGAACGAGACTGGATCGGAATCGGCCTTCGAATAACGTGCCCGAGCGCGAGTATCGAAAGTTGAAGGATTGCACATACTTCTGACTCACTGATTGCATCAGCTTCGAAATGCCCGTCGGCGTCGATGGCGTCATCAACAGATGGACATGATTGGTCATGAACACCCAGGCATGGATAGCAACCTCGTACCGCAGGGCGCTCTCGCACAGCCAGTGTGCGTACGCAGCGTAGTCGTCGTCTCGCGCGAAGCAGACCTGACGATTGTTTCCCCGTTGGACGACGTGGACGGTGTGATCGGGAGGGCAGAATCGATGTGGACGTGGCATGCCTCAATCATGGCGTACCGGGTTCGGTCGCGATGTACGCCGATCGACAGCTAGCGTGTATGAAGCTTAGATCATTAAGCGGTCGCAACCGCTGACATCATGCGGGAAATCGGGGTCAGACCCCGGCCTGGCACTGGGGTCTGACCCTGACCTGGCACTGGGGTCTGACCCCGGGCTGGCACTGGGGGTGGGTCAGGCGGTGGCCTGGAGGGGCTCGCGGGGCTCGTAGACGGCCTTGCCTTCGTTTTGCATGCCGGCGCGGCGTGATACGCGGATGAAGCCCTCTCTCGCGTCGACGACCACGAAGTTCGCGTTGTGCTTGCTCGCCCATCGCTTGATGAGCGGCGCCTCGGCGCTGATGTCGACGCGTCGTGCGAAGATCGTGAAATCGTCAGCGAGGTGCGGGCCGACCGTCACAAGCGTCGACAGCGTTGAGCCGGGCGCCGCACCGGTGCGCTCGCAGATCATCATCGTGATGTTGCGTGGCAAGTGGCGCGTCAGAATCTGGTAGCGCACCATTCCGCCAATGACGGCGATGGGCGCCCGGATGATGTACGTGCCCTTGATCGAGCAGCGTGCGAGCCACGAGCGAATGGTATTCGTCCAGTGAGCGTCGTGTTCCAGACACCAGACCCGGCGATCCTTGTAGCCCTCTGACAGCGCGCCCAGAATCAGCGTCATGAGCGACGCGCTCGACAGCAGGATGTTGCCCTCTTTGCCATCGAACTCCTTGAGGCAGCTGCGAACGAAGCTTTCCCGCGTCGAGTCCAGCGTATCGCCCCAGTGGCGATACAGATCGATGGCAAGTTCGGTGTTGTGTTCGAGATCGTTCGTCGACGACAGCCTGGCCATCGTCTCGGCCATCGCTCGTGCGTGATACTCGGGGCCCTGTTCCGTCTGGTGTTGCTCACCGCCGGAGAAAAACTTCGACCATAACGACATGTGCTCACTCCCTGATCCAATCGTGTCATCCCGAATGGCAGTCTAGGACGCAACGGCGCGGGAAAGTGAACGAATGTGAAGAACTGTGACGTCGTTCCGCTTTCGACTGAGTGCCGGCTCACAAATGCGTGCTTTGATTTGGCCGCGACGTTCTGGTTAATTGTGGCGTTCAGAAAAAGAGGGAGAACTGATGCAGCGACTCATTGGGATCATGCTGGCGTTGACGATTGCCGGCTGCGCATCGACCGATGCGCCGACCAGCGACTCACCGGGGTATGTGAGCGACGTGGTCTACGGGCACAAGGAGGGCACCGCGCTCATCTACGATGTGCTCTTGCCGGACTCACCCAACGGTGCCGGGATCGTCTATATGGTCAGTGGCGGCTGGTACTCCGTCTGGATTCCACCTGCCCAGCGACGCGAACAGATGTCGTACCTGCTCGATGAGGGGTTCACGATCTTCGCTGTGCATCACGCCAGCGCGCCACGCTACAAGGTCACCGAGGCGGTATCAGATGTTCGTGCAGCACTACGGCACATCAAGGTCAACGCCGCCGCCTGGGGCGTCGATGCCGATCGTCTTGGTGTGTTCGGTGGCAGCGCCGGTGGTCACCTCTCGCTGATGCTGGGCCTGAACCCCGAGGGTGAATCCCATGAGCCCCGCGGCCGTGGCCCCCGAAGTCTTGGCCCCCACTATCTGGAACGCGAAGCCGATGCGTCGGTTGCGGCCGTGGTCGCGTACTTCCCGCCCGTCGATCTCACCTGGCGGGTTGGCCCCAGTGATCGCTTCCCGGCGCTCGATTTTCCGGCTGAACAGGCCGCGGCTGTCTCGCCCATCCGTTTCGTCGACGCGAGCGATCCGCCGGTCAAACTGATTCACGGTGACGCCGACGAACTGGTGCCGCTGCGCGACAGCGAGTTGATCGCAGCTGAACTCGAGTCCGCTGGCGTAGCGCATGACCTGCTTGTCATCAAGGGCGGCGACCACGGGTTCCGCAATCCCGAACACCGGGCGATGGCAAGTCGCGCGATGATCGATTGGTTCAGGGAGCACCTCACGCGATGAACCCCTATCTCGAAAAAATGGGCTATGGCCCTGAAGACAAGGTTCTGATCACCCACATCGATGATATCGGCTTCAGCCACGCGGCCAACACGGCATCGTTCGAATGCCTCGACACCGGCGCAGCTACCTGTGGCTCGATTCTCGTCAATGCTCCCTGGTTTCTCGAAGCCATTGAACGCTGTCGGGAGAATCCCGCCTATGACGTCGGCGTTCACCTGACCTTCACCTGCGAGTACGACACGTTTCGCTGGCCTGCCCTCAGCACCCGCGACCGGGCCTCGGGATTGCTCGACGATGAGGGCTACCTCTGGAAGACGCGGGAGGATGCCGTGCGTCACGTCACCGAGGCCGCCGCTGAGGCGGAAATGAGAGCGCAGATCGAAACGGCGCTGGCCACCGGCGTCGAGTTCTCGCATATCGATACGCACATGGGCTCTGTCGTGCATCCGAAGTTCCTGACGATCTACCTGAGTCTTGCGCGTGAGTATGGTCTGCCGGCGTTTCTGCCGGCGATCACCCGGGAGCGGCTCGAGAGCCTGAAGCAGGTCGACGACGCCGATGCCTATGAGGCCGTCATGCAGGAAGTCGAGGCCGGTGACGTGCCGACGCTCGATGAGATTCTCATCGACACGCTCGTTCCGCTGACCGACAAGGCGGACTTCTATCGGGAACTCATCGACGGCGTGAAGCCCGGCTTGACGCACCTGCTGTTTCATCCGGCGAAGGGCGGTGACGAGTTGTCCGCGATTGATCGCAAGGCATCTGCGTCGCGGCATGCGGACTATGTCGCCTTTACCGATCCGTCGCTGAAGGAATACATCGAATCAGCCGGCTGCAAGCTCATCGGCTACCGCGAACTGAAAGCCCATTTGGGCTGAACCAACAGAGGGAGAAACAACAATGCGCAAAGCGTCCTGCCTGCTCCTGCTGGCAAGTCTCATGATTGCCGGTTGCAGCAGTGTGACAAATGGCGCGGGTGGCGAGCCTGTGGCCGAGACCCGATACGGTCAGGTGCGGGGTACCGTCGATGACGGCATCCTGACGTTCCGCGGCATTCGCTATGGTGCCGATACCGCAACGACGAGGTTCGCTGCGCCTGCCGAGCCTGACGCCTGGACAGGCGTTGCCGACGCAACGAGCTTCGGAAATTCCTGCCCGCAGACCCCAACCGGCAACCCGGGTGGCCTGTTCTCCTCATGGGCGCCGGTCCCCGCCCCGGCGCTCGATGAAGACTGCCTCTTTCTGAACGTCTGGACGCCCGCGCTGGCGGACGGCGGCGAGCGCCCGGTCATGGTCTGGTTCCATGGCGGCGGCTTTTCATCGGGCAATGGCTCTTCCAATGCGTATGAAGGCGTGAATCTCGCGAAACGCGGCGACGTCGTCGTCGTAACCGTCAATCACCGGCTCAACGTGTTCGGCTATCTCGCGCTCGGACACTACGGCGACGGGTTCGAAGATTCGGCCGTTGCTGGCGTCCTCGACATGATCCAGGCCCTCGAATGGGTACGGGACAACATCGAGAACTTCGGCGGTGATCCCGATACGGTGATGATCTTCGGTGAGTCCGGCGGCGGCGCGAAGGTGTCGACGCTCATGGCAACCGAGAAGGCCAAAGGGCTGTTCCACCGTGCGGTCGTCCAGTCCGGGGCGATGATTCGCTTTCCGGAGCAGGCGTCGGCCCAGCGTGCGGCTGACCAGGTCGTCGAGAACCTCGGCCTCACTGCTGACACCATTGATCGCATCCGGACGCTGCCTGTCGAGACGATCCGGGCAGCACTTGAAGGTACGGGCGCGGCCTCTGCGCCGTCGATCGACGGTCGCACCCTGACTCGCCATCCGTTCTTCCCGGATGCGGCGCCGCCCGGGCGTGATGTGCCGCTCATGCTCGGGACCAACCGCACTGAGAACTCGCTGTTCATGGGAGCCGCCAGCCCGGCGACCTTCGAGCTCACCTGGGAGGGATTGCAGGTGGCGCTCGCAAGAACTTACCCGGACAAGAATGTGGCGGAGATCATTGCTGGCTACCGCAAGCTGCAGCCCGACTCGACGCCCGCTGACATTTTCTTCGAGGCGACGACCGATGCCCGTTGGCTCGCTGGCCACGTCACACAGGCAGAGCGAAAGGTCGAGCAGGGTGGAGCGCCGGCGTACCTCTACCTGTTCAACTGGGACACGCCCGTTCAGGGTGGCAAATGGCGCTCGCCCCATGCCCTCGAGATCGGCTTTGTGTTCGACAACGTCGAGAACTCCGAGAGCATGTCAGGCGTGGGTCCGGAGCAGCAGCGCATCGCTGACATCATGGCGGATACCTGGATCGCGTTCGCCCGCACCGGTGATCCAAACAATCCTCGCATCCCCGAGTGGCCGCCGTATGATCTGGACGCGCGGCCAACGATGGTTTTCGATCTCACGCCGGAGGTTGTCGACGATGCGCGCGGCGCCCAGCGTGCGCTGTTCGACGACAGTGAGTCGTACGGCAACCGATACCAGCGGTAGCCCCTTCCGACAAAAAAAGGCCCGCGAGTGCGGGCCTTTTTCTTTCCGGCGCCCGTTACTTTACAAGCGCCTCGAGGACTTCCATGTGGGGGTCGCCAAAGACACCGTTGGGATTCACCGGCTGCACGCAAACGTGTGATGCACCGGCGTCGAGATGAGCCTGGACCCGCTCCTTGATGGCATCAATGTCACCCCAGGCAAAGGTAGCGTCAATGAATGCGTCGCTGCCGCCATTCTCGAAGTCGGATTCGCTGAAACCGAGCCGCATCCAGTTGTTGCGATAGTTCGGCAGTCCGGTATAGATCTGGGCGACCTGCCGCGCGAGTTGTCTCGCCTTGTCAGCATCGGTTTCGAGTACGATCTTCTGCTCCACACACAGCAGCGCATCCGGCCCCATGATCTCGCGGGCCGTTTTCGTATGCTCAGGCGTCGTGAAGTAAGGGTGGGCGCCGCTGACTGCCGTGCCGGCCAGTTCCAGCATCTTCGGCCCGAGCGCCGCAATCACGACCGGGGGTTCCTCGGCCGGCGGCACTGCCTGGTAGGGCGCTGCCTTCAAACGTTCGAGATATGCCTTCATCGTAGAGTAGGGCTTGCCGTAGTTGTGGCCCCTTACACCTTCGACGAGCGGCTGATGGCTGACGCCGAGGCCCATGATGAAGCGTCCGCCAGACTGCTCAGCCAGCGTGCGCGCGCCGGACATCGAGGCCCCGGCATCGCGGTTGTAGATGCTCGCGATGCCGGTTCCGATCACGAGCTTCTCGGTGTTGGCGAGCAGCCACGCGGCGTGCGCAAAGGGATGTCGCCCGACCGTCTCCGGAATCCACAGCGCGCTGTAGCCCATGGCCTCGACCTGCTTCGCGAATGCGGCCGCCTCGGCTGCGGGTTTGCCGTCGGTAAAGTACCAGACACCCAGTTTTCCCAGTTCCATGTTGTTGCTCCGTATCAGTTGGAATTGTCAGTTGGATTCAATATCGACGCCCACCGGACAGTGGTCGGAACCTGTCACGTCGGGCCAGATGAATGCGTCGGTCACTAACGCGTTCGCCGAGGGAGAGGCAAAGACATAGTCGATGCGCCAGCCGACGTTCTTTTCCCGGGCGCCGCCGAACTGGCGCCACCAGGTGTAGTGGCCGTGCTCACCGGGATGCCGGTGCCTGAAAGTATCGACCCAGCCGGCGTCGGTCCATTCCGTGAGCTTGTCACGCTCCTCCGGCAGAAAACCGCTGTTCTTGTGGTTGCCCTTCGGACGCGCCAGGTCGATCTCGTCGTGTGCCGTGTTGTAATCGCCGGTCACGAACGTGGGTCCGACTCGCCGGCAGGCACTGACGCGGTCGAACACCGCGTCGGTGAAGCCGAGCTTGTAGGGTACGCGCGAATTGTCGCGGTCCTTGCCGCTGCCCTTCGGGAAGTAGACGCTGGCGACGCTCAGGCGCCCGAACCGCGCCTCGATGTAGCGGCCCTCGATATCGAACCCGGCGTCACCCAGTGAGGTTTCAATGCGATCCGGCTCATGCCGCGAGTAGATGGCGACGCCGCTGTAGCCCGGACGCTCTGCGGGGAAGAAGTGTGAATGCCAGCCGTCCGGCTCGCGGGTTGCCGCATCGAGTTGTTCAGGGAACGCCCTCACTTCCTGCAGGCAGACGACGTCGGCGCCACTGCGCTCGAGAAATTCGCCAAAGCCCTTCTTCGCACAGGCGCGAAGGCCATTCACATTCCAGCTGATGATGCGCACGCGGTGGCTCGTTATGGACTGGTTAAAGCGGAACGAGTACCTTGCCCGAACCATCAAGGGCAGGCAAGGTCACGGTCAGCGGGAGGAGTTGGCATGGGTTATGAGTTTCTCGAGGTGGAGCGGGACGGGCATGTGGCGGTTGTGCGCCTGAACCGACCGGACGCCATGAACGCGCTGAGTAGCGGGCTCATGAAGGAGATCGAGGCGGTGTCGCGTTCGTTTCTCGATGAGGCAGAGATTCGCGTGGTTGTCTTCGAAGGCAGCGGCAAGCACTTCAGCGCCGGCGCTGATCTGAAGGAGCGCCGGGCCGAAGCTGACGATACGATGCTGGTGCGACGACGTGGCGCAGGGCTCGGGGCGCGGATGATCCGGTCGATTCTCGACATCAACCAGGTCACCATCTGCGCAATACAGGGCGCAGCGCTCGGCGGCGCAGCCTGCATCGCGACTGCCTGTGATTTTCGCATCGGCAGCCGCGACTGTTTCGTGGGTTATCCTGAAGTCAATCTCGGCATCAACCTCATGTGGCGCTCGTTGCCGCTGTGCGTCCGGCTGATCGGGCCCGCGCGGGCCAAGCGCATGATCATGCTCGGCCAGCATGAGCCTGCAGACCTGTTGCTCGAGTGGGGGTTTCTGGATGACGTTGTCGAACGCGATGCCCTGCACGATGCTGCCCTCGCGCTGGCGCGACGTTACGCAGCGCAGCCACCCATTGCTGTTCAGATGATCAAGCAGAGCATCAACGCCGTTTCGTCTGCCATGGACGATGCCATCATGCACATGGACACTGACCAGAATATCCTGACCACGATGACCGACGATCGAACAGAGGGGATCAAGGCCTTCTTCGAGAAACGGGAACCGGAGTTCCGGGGCAACTGAGCGTGTGGACGATTACGGGCTCCATACTGCTCGCCGCGCTCTCGGGGGGCGGCAGCGAAGACAGCACCATCATCGAGTCACGCACTAACGATCCAACGGAGTGGCGATCGATACCCGCAGCGCGTCTATCGGATCAGGACAAGGCCCGGCATTGCTGCTGGGACCCGCGACACGACAACCCCTATAGCGCCTGGTGCGAAACACCGAGCGCCTGCTACGACGGCCGGGGGGCCTGTTACTCTCGGCATTTCGGCGAGGACGACAGGCGCGGTGCGCTATCCTGCCACACGGTTCGCTAGTCGAAGTCCGCAGCGCTGTGCCGTTCGGGTACCTGGCGCTCCTCAGGGCCCCAGTTGCGATTGACGCGCTTGCCACGTTTCACCGCCGGGCGATCATTGATCTCTTTTGCCCACCGGACGACGTTCTCGTAGGTATGCACCTGCAGGAACTCAGCGGCGTCATAGATGTTCGAGAGTACCAGCGACCCGTACCAGGCGACATTCGCCATATCGGCAATGGTGTATTCGTCACCGACCAGGAACCGCTGTTCGGCGAGCCTCCGGTCCAGGACGTCGAGCTGGCGCTTGACCTCCATGGCATAGCGGTTGATCGGGTACTCCCACTTCTCGGGCGCATAGGCATAGAAGTGGCCGAAGCCGCCGCCGAGATACGGGGCGCTGCCCATTTGCCAGAACAGCCATGACAGGCACTCGGCGCGGTACGGCCCTTCAGCCGGAACGAATCGACCAAACTTCTCGGCGATGTAAAGCAGGATGGCGCCGGATTCGAAAACCCGCGTCGGCGGATTCGTCGTATGATCAGCCAGTGCCGGGATCTTGGAGTTGGGGTTGATGGCGACGAAGCCGCTGCCGAACTGATCGCCATCGCCGATCTTGATGAGCCATGCGTCATACTCGGCGTCTTCACCGAGTTCCAGCAATTCCTCGAACAGAACCGTGACCTTCACGCCATTGGGCGTGGCCAGCGAGTACAGCTGGTACGGATGTTCGCCGACGGGAAGCTCCTTCTCGTGAGTTGCGCCTGCGATCGGCCGGTTAATGTTGGCGAATCGGCCGCCACTTTCGGCGTCCCAGGTCCAGATCTTCGGTGGTGTATAGCTGTCCGCGCTCATCTGTCGTTCCGTGTTGTTCAACGATGCCGGGCATTATGACATGCCGTCCCGGGCTATACTTCTCGCCTTCGGGGAACAGGTGTCATGCCGTGACTGAATCGAATGCCATCGAGAAGCTGCTGGGTCTGGCGGGTCACCCCGGTGAGCTTCCGGATGAACGAGCCTTCAAAGGTGCGTGGCATTCGCTGCCGGAGACCACCGGCGACTTCGAGGCGGCCGTCATCGGCGGCGCAATGTCGGATCGGCTCGCGTGGGTCTTTCTTGCCGCCTACCAGAGTGCCGTCCGCGCCTGCTTTCCGGGCTTGCCGTCACGCGAATTCGTCAGCTTCGCGGCGTCCGAAGACCGGCGCGGCGAATACCCCGGCACCTCTATTGATGACGATGGACGCCTGCAGGGGAACAAGTCGTGGATTGCCGCAAGCCGCACGGTCGACTGGCTGCTGGTCACTGTTCAGGCACGTGACCGCATCGTGCTGGTGAATGCGCGGGCTGATGGCGTATCCCTGAACCATCGTGACTCGCCGGGATTTCTCGGCGACATGAGTCAGGGCATGGCCGCGTTTGTCGACGTCGTGCCCGAGCGCCACGTCAGCAGACATGATGTGGCGCGATTCGGTCTTGCCGAGCCCTTCTTCGTCACGGCCGCAGCCGCCGGCTATCTGTACCATCGTGAATCGGCGGCACAGCACCGTGATCGAATCCTGGGTGTGCTTTGCAGCCTCGCGGACCAGTCCGCCGCGGGCTTCCACGCGGATGTTGCGGGTCTGCTGCAGAACTACGACGCCGTCAAGTCTATCGGCAAGGCGGTAGGTGCAGCCGAGGGTGGTGCCGACTGGTCGGCCAACGGGAAGTTGCTGGGTATGTACCGCAGCTCGCTGGCGCGGCAAATCGGCCAGGTTCCCTAGCCGGAGGCCGCGCGATCAAGATCCGGCCCGGCCGATTCATCGCGCAGCCGGATCGTCGAAGTCTGCGCCGGAAAGCGGCCGCGCATGTCCTGATAGAACTCACGTACCTTGTCCATATCGTCAGCGACGTTCCCGGTGGGCACCAGCGTTGGGCCGATCCCGCATCGGCGCGTAGACCAGTCGAGATAGGCAAGGACAATCGGTACGTTGGCTTCGACGGCAATCCAGTAGAAGCCTGACTTCCAGTGATCGGTATGTGCCCGCGTACCCTCCGGCGGAACCACGAGCGCGCAAGTGTCGCGTCGATTGATCTCTCCGGCGAGTTTGACGATGAGCTGGTTCGGCTTGGAACGATCGACGGGCAGGCCGCCAAAATAGCGGAGGACGGCACCCAGGGGGCCGCGAAACAGTGAGTTCTTGCCGAGCCAGTTTACCGAAAGGCCGAGCTGGAACGCCGCCGCGAGCATGTAGATGAGGTCCCAGTTCGACGTGTGGGGCGCGGCGATGACGACCATCCTCGGGACATTGGGAACCTCACCCTCACAGCGCCACCGACCGAGTCGCATGACGACACGGCCGGCGAGACGGGCGAGGCGGCTGCATTGCTGATGGGCGATCGTCATGCCGCCGATAGTACGGCAATAGCCCTCAGGCAGCCATGCTGGTATCGGCGTCCCGCACCGGCGCGTTCATGAGCAGGTACTCGAACGCGGCGAGGCTCGCCTTGGCGCCTTCTCCCATGGAGATGACGATCTGCTTGTAGGGCACCGTCGTGACGTCGCCACAGGCGAAGATGCCCGGCTCGGAGGTCCGGCACTTGTCATCGATGAGTACTTCGCCGTGTGGCGTGAGGTCGATGACGCCGTCGAGGAACTGGCTGTTGGGTACGAGGCCGATCTGAACGAAGACGCCGCTCAGGTCGACGCGATGAACGTCGCCAGTCGCCCGGTCTTCATAGACGAGCCCGTCGACTTTGCCGCCGTCTGCCGTGATCTCTCGCGTCGCTGCGTTCCGGATGATGTGAATGTTATCTCGCGCCGTCGCCTGGTCTACCAGCACCTGGTCAGCCTTGAGTTCCGGCAGGAATTCAACGACCGTGACCGATTTTACGATCCCCGCGAGATCGAGCGCGGCCTCGATGCCGGAGTTGCCGCCGCCGATGACAGCCACGTCCTTGCCCTTGAAGAACGGACCGTCACAGTGCGGGCAGTAGGCCACGCCGTTACCGATGTTCTCCTTCTCACCGGGCACGCCCAGTTCGCGCCAGCGTGCGCCGGTCGCGACAACGAGTGAGCGGGTGCTGATCGCTTCGCCGGAAGAGAGCCGAACCGTCTTGATGTCGCCTTTCTCGATGTCGGTGACGCGCAGGTGCTCCCTGATCGTGATGTCGTAGTCCTGCATGTGCGACTGCAACGCCGCAGTCAGCTCCGGTCCGGTCGTACTCGAGACCGAAATCAGGTTCTCGATGCCCATCGTGTCCTTGACCTGCCCACCAATACGATCGGCGATGACCGTGACGGCAAGGCCCTTGCGGGCGGCATAGATGGCGGCACTGACGCCGGCGGGGCCGCCGCCGATCACGGTGACGTCCTGCAGCGGCAGTTCGGATTTGCCCTGTTGCTGCATAATGCCGGGGAAGCGCTCGATGAGCTTGTCGACGAGTTGTGCGGCATCGACCTTGCCGTTCGCAAACAGCTTGCCGTCGGCGTACACGCTGGGCACGCCCTGGATTTCGCGCTCGGCAACGACGTCCTGGAAGAGGCCGCCATCGATCATCTCGGTGCTGATGTTCTCGTTCAGCAACGCGAACTGGTTCAGCACCTGCACGACGTCGGGACAGTTGTGGCAAGACAGGCTGACGAAGACCTCGAAGTGCAGCTGCTCTTCAACCGCCGCAATCATCTGCTTCAGGCTGTCGTCCAGCTTGATGTCGGTACCCGACGCCTGCAGTACCGCGAGAATCAGCGAGTTGAACTCGTGGCCGCCGGGAATCCCGGAGAAGGCGATACCCGTGTCCTGATCACCGGCCTTGAGCGAGAACGTGATCGGACTGCGGTAACCCGCATCGCGTTCCTCGAGGTTCAGCATGTCGCTGGCGCTGCAGAGCTGCGTGAGAAACTCGACGAGTTCGTCCCGCTTGTCGTGGTCACCGGTCTGCAGCACGAACGTGACGGGCACGTTCATGTTTTCGGTGTAGGCCCTGACGGCCTCAAGAATCTCACTGGTTATCATCTTCCTGTCTCCTTTCCTTCGGTAAGGGGCGCGCGGCGAACCGCGCGCCTTCTTGGGCCTGTGCGCTCGTGGCTCAGATCTTGCCGACGAGGCTCAGTTGCGGCGCGAGGGTTTCCTCGCCTTCTTTCCACGCGGCAGGGCAGACTTCGCCGGGATGCGCGCGCACATACTGGGCGGCCTTGACCTTGCGAAGCAGGTCTTCGGCGTCGCGGCCGATACCCTCTGCCGTCATCTCGATCGCCTGGATGACGCCATCCGGGTCGACAAGGAACGTGGCACGGTCGGCCAGACCCTGACCTTCGCGCATGACGCCGAAGTTGTTCGTGATCTCGCCTGTCGGGTCGCCGATCATCGTGTACTGGATTTTGCCGATGGTCTCGGACGCGTCGTGCCAACCCTTGTGGGTGAAGTGCGTGTCCGTCGATACCGAGTAGATCTCGACGTCGCGCTGCTGGAACTCGTCATACTTGTCGGCAAGATCGCCGAGTTCGGTCGGGCAGACGAACGTGAAGTCTGCAGGGTAGAAGAAGAACACGGCCCACTTGCCCTTGACGTCCTGGTCGGTGATTTCGATGAACTCACCCTGGCGGAACGCGTTGGCCTTGAAAGGCAGGATTTCGGAATTGATGGTTGCTGGCATATCGTCAGGCTCCGGTATCTAGATTGTTAAATGAAAAACGATCTACGTCGTCAATGAATGACGCGAATAATACGGAGCCTTTAACGATCCCTAAAACGAATTGTTTCTCTCGATACGATTGGTTTAATCGATTTATCGGTTTCTGGCCCAGTCACGGATCGCAAGCGCGGCCGCGGTCTGGTGCGCATCGTAGGCAGAGCCACTCGCGGCAGGCGCAGAACTGTGCATGGCGATTACAAGGTTGCTTTCGGGGTCGACGAAGATCAGCTGACCGAAGATGCCCTGGGCGGCGAATGTGCCTTCACCGAACAGCCACCAGAGGTAACCGTAGCCCTCGTAGCCCCGGGACGGCGTCGTCGACGCCTGCATCCAGCCTTCAGGCAACACGCGGGTCCCGTCGGGTAGCACACCATCTTTCATCGCGAAGATGCCAACTCTCGCGTAGTCACGCAGCGTCATGCTGAGACAGCAGCCGCCGAGCTCGGTGCCACCGTCGGTTGACAGCACCCAGAACGCATCGCTCTCCATGCCGAAAGGCTTCCACACCCGGTGTTCGAGATAGGTTGACGCGTTATTGCCGATGGCAGATCTCAGTATCTCGCCCACGAGATTGGTTTCACCGGTGTTGTAGTTGAATCGGGTGCCGGGCTCTGCCGCGTTGGGCAGTTTCGCCAGGTAACGGACCAGTTCGATCCCGTTGGCGCCGCCGGCGAGTGCCACGTCGGAGCGCGGGTCGGCGTAATCCTCATTCCATTCGATGCCCGAGGCCATGTGAAGCACGTCCCGGATGGTGGCGTCCTCATAGCCGGTACCGCGAAGCCGGGGCAGGTAGTGCGCCACCGGTTCGTCGACACTGCCGATGTAGCCGTCGGCAATGGCGGCACCGATCAGCATCGACGTGATCGACTTGGTGACAGAGAACGAAATCCATGTGTCGTCGCGCGTGGCACCCTGTCGATACGTCTCGAGCAGGACGTCGTCGTTCTGGATGACGATCGCGCTGATCGTGCCCTCCATGTCCAGAAAGTCGGACAGCAGGAATCGCTCGCCATCCACGAGATAGGTGATGCCCGAGAGATCAGTCGGGCGATCGCTGAGCTCGTAAACGCGCTCGCCGCTCGCCACGCGCCGCGTTGGAAAGATTTCCGGAATGCTGCGGAATCCGACGCGGCGCTCTTCGGTATCCCAGAACAGAATGCCCTCGCGTTGCTGACTGAGCTCGTATTCAGATGCCAGTCGCGCGACAACGTCGCTGCCCGGCCGCGCGGTGGGCTCGATGCTGCTGCATGCCGTGGCGAGCAGGATCAGGCCGGCGAGTATGACGGTCTTGTTGTTCATGATTGTCCCTCTTGTCTTTGCGTGATTGGATCATACCCGCCAACGCTGGTTTATTTTTGAACGCCGGATGGGATACATTAGTTGTAACTGACAAGGACTTCAGTCCTCGCTCTTTGTTAGCGATTCCGGTTCGGCGGCGAATATGGATCTTCGCGTCGGCCTGCCAGTTGGCAGACGTGAATGGTCCGTTTTTCTGACACGGTCTTACAATCCCGGTGGTTTTTTCTCGTCGCGCGGGTCTCCGCGCACGTGGCGCTTGCGCTGGTCTGTTTCCTGGTGCCCGAAGTCGGCGAAAACCGGTTTCTGACGGGATCGCTGCTCCTGTTCGTCGCCGCGCCCGTGACCTTCGCCATCAGCCTCTACAGTCGCGACGGTACCTATCGCCAGGTTGACCAGACATTCGACCTGCTGCTGGTGATTGGCTTTGCCGTACTGCTGCCTGAACACTGGTTCCCGATTCTCGTGATCGGACTTGTCGTCGCGCTTGCGCCCAGCGCAAACGTTCAGGAAAACAGCAGTAGAATCTACGCGATAGCGATGTGCATTCTCATCGCCGGCATGGGGGCCACCGGCTACTACCACGACATCGATGGCTGGTTCCTGCCGATTCTTGTGCTCGTTGCGGTTGGGCCAACCGTCATCATCTACGCCCACTGGTCGAAGCAGCAGACGGATGCGCTGAGGCGCTCGGCGCAGGCCCATGAGAGCCTGAGTCTGATCGCAGGTGGTGTCGCCCACGATTTCAACAATATTCTCACCGGCATCACGGGAAACGCGGAACTGGCGCTGACCTATCTATCCCCCCGCGATCAGGCCTATGAGCCGCTCGAACACGTCATTGATGCGGGCAATCGGGCGTCGCGGCTGACGCGGCAGCTGCTCGCCTTCTCCGGGCGGCAGGTCGAGTCCCGCGAGCCCCTCGATCTCGAGACCGAGCTTGCTGCGATCATTCACATCGCCCGCCCGGTCTCGAGTGATATCACGATCGAGCTGGACTGCGAGCAGAATCTGCCTCCGGTACTGGCCGATCCGGCGTTGCTGCAGCAGGTCTTTCTGAATCTGGTGGTCAATGCGATCGAGGCGAGCGATGACAGCGGTACGGTCCGGGTCGTCACGCGGCACATCGATCAGTCGGTCGTCGTCGATGTCATCGACGAGGGCGTCGGCATCCCGGCAAGGGACATTCGCCATCTCTTCGATCCGTTCTTTACGTCGAAGTCGCGCGGGCATGGCCTGGGGCTCGCCACGGTGAAGCGTATTCTCGACCAGTTCGACGGCACGATAACGGTTGCGAGCAAAGAAGGCGCGGGCTCGACCTTTACCGTTACGCTCGCAGCGGCGCCGGACGATGTCGTTGCGCCGTCAAGGCGCAGCGACTTCGCGCATTGCCCTGACTCAGCGCGGGTGCTCGTTATCGATGATGACGAGGCCGTCCGGCGTCTGCTTCGCAAGGCTCTGTCTTCATCCGGTCTCGAAATCATCGAGGCAGCGGATGGCGAGCAGGGCCTCGCCGCATTCGAGTCCCACAAAGGTGAGTTCCGGTTCGTGCTGCTCGATCTCAAGATGCCCGTCATGAATGGGTGGACGTGTCTCGAGGGCATTCGACGCCAGTCAGCGGAGGTGCCGGTGGTCATCATCAGTGGATTTGATCCGGCGGATGATCGCAGCGTGCTGGATTCCGACCCCGCTACCCTGTTTGTGGCGAAACCGTTTCGCCTCGTCAACCTGCAGAAGGCGGTCAACCGGCTGCTGGACCGGCCAATCGAGTTCGTCTAGGCGGGCTACCCGGAGTATGCTCCGGCGTGCGACCTCCGGAGAACGAACTCATGCCCGACCAGAAGGATAAATGTACGCGGTTCGCCGCCCTGCACGAACGCGATGGCGCCTTTGTCATACCAAACCCGTGGGATGCGGGAACCGCACGATTGCTGCAGGGGCTCGGCGCCGAAGCGCTGGCGACGAGCAGCGCAGGTTTTGCGTTCACACTGGCCAAGTCTGACAGCACGCCAACGCTGGATGAGAAGCTGGCGCATTGCCGGGAGCTGGCCGCGGCAACCGACATACCTGTGAGTGTAGACTTCGAGGATGGTTTCGCACGGGCGCCGGCCGGCGTGGCGAGAAACATCGAGGCGCTCATCGCGACCGGCGTGGCCGGGTGTTCGATTGAGGACTTCGATCGCGAGAAGCAGGAGATCATCGAATTTGATCTCGCGGTGGAGCGGGTCAGTGCGGCGGCGGAGGTCGTGGCGAAGCTCGATTTCCCGTTCATGCTGACGGCGCGAGCCGAAAACCTGCTTCGGGGCGTTCAGGATATGGATGACACGATCCGGCGCCTCCAGGCATTCGAAGCCGCTGGCGCCTCCGTGCTGTACGCGCCGGGGCTCACGCGCCTCGAGGATGTCGCGCTCGTGACGAGCAGTGTGGATGGGCCGGTCAATGTACTCGGCATCATGATCCCTGGTGCGAGCCTCGCCGACTTCAGTGAGGCCGGTGCGAAGCGGGTGAGCCTTGGCAGCGCGCTGACCTACGCGTCGCTGCAGCCGGTGATCGATGCGGCAGAGGCGATGCTGCAGCGCGGTGATTTCGGATGGACCACCAACATGGCGTCGGGACGCAGGATTCAGGAACTGCTGCGGCAGTAGCGCGGCGGGCTAGAAGATCTGCTCGGGCGGCCCGACGCTCCGACGGATCACGATCTCCACGCGTCGATTCTGCGCACGATTCTCCCAGGTATCGTTAGACGCGCGGGGGCGGGTATCGGCGAACCCGATCACCTTGAACCGTCGCGGGTCCAGCGCCGGGTCTTCGATCAGCTCATGCATGAGCGCGAGGGCGCGCGCACTGGACAATGCCCAGTTCGAGCGGAACCGGGCGTTGTAGATCGGGATGTTGTCCGTATGTCCCTCCACGGCAATCTCGCCGGTGATGTCCTTGAGGGCCTGTTGCAGGATCGGCACGATCGGCATGAACTCGTCCGCAAGGTCGGCTGAGCCGGACGGGAACGATCCACGCTCGCGGATCCTCACCGTGATGGAGTCCCGGTCGTATTCAATTTCGATCTTGCCCTGTTCGATCTCGATCTCGAGCTTCTGCTTGAGTTCTTCGGCGACCTCCTCGGTTTCGCGATACTGCGTCTCCTCGATGATTCGCTTGGCGGCTTCCGCGGGCATCTCCAGCTTCTGGACTTTCACGGATTCGCCCGGCGGGGCCTCGACGCGAAGGTCAAGCTGCGTGGAGGTCTGTGTGGTCTGCTGCTGGACGGTCTTGATCAGCGATGGCGTCGTGCGACCCGGCGTGAATTCCTGCTTGATGACGCTCGTGCCCTTGGGGATGTCCTTGACCCGGACCTGGTTCTGGACGCCGAAGGCCTCCTTCATCGAGCCCGCAATCTGTTTGTACTTGGCAACGTCCATCTCGGAAAACGACAGCAGCAGGACGAAGAAGCACATGAGCAGCGACATCAGGTCCGCGTAGGTCGTCATCCAGTCGGCGACACCCCGCTTTTCTTCTTCCTCTTCGAGTTGTTCCATGTGGCGTGGCCCCTTAGGCGGCGGCCTTCAGCTGCGGCTTCTCGGCTTCGCCCTTTTCACCCTCACGCTGGCTCGGAGACAGGTAGGTTTTGAGCATGGATTCCAGTACGCGTGGATTCTGGCCTTCGCAGACCCCGAGAATGCCGTCGATACAGATCGCGTTCAGCTTGCTCTCCTCTGTCTTGCGGAGTGCGAGCTTGTCGGCGATCGGCAGTGCCACGACATTGGCGAGGACCGCGCCATAAAGCGTGGTCAGCAGGGCGACAGCCATCGCAGGGCCAATCTTCTTCGGGTCGTCCATGGCCGAGAGCATCTGGACGAGACCGATCAGCGTGCCGATCATGCCCATGGCGGGAGCCACTTCGCCAAACGCTGCGAACACCTTGGCACCCCACTTGTGACGCTCGGCCGTTTCGCGGAGATCGCGCTGGAGCGTCGTCTTGATCGTTTCGGGCTCGGTGCCGTCCACCATCAGGCTGATGCCCCGCTGCAGGAACTGATCGTCGACCTCGTGATCCTCGAGGGCAAGCAGGCCCTCCCGGCGGGCGACGGCGTTCAACTCGACGATCTGGTCGATGATGTCTTCAGGAGAAGCGAGATTGTTGGTGAATGCGCGCTTGGCGACCTTGAAGGCGCCCAGCGACTGGCTCATGTTGAACTTGATCAGGACAACCAGGATCGTGCCGGTGAGCACGATCAGGAGTGACGGCACGTTGAGGAAGATGTCCGCGGAGCCGCCCGTGACGACCGCCGCAATCAACACGGCGATGGCTCCAATCATGCCCAGTAGTGTCGCTAAATCCACTTCTCTCACCCACCATCAATGCAGAGATATCACGCACGCAAGCGATAGTTCGCTGGCTTTGCATTCTTATCGGCGGGTGAGGAGGGAACTTGAGCGATCAGTCGCTCGCGATCGGGCTGCCGTCGCCTGCCTTGTAGATCACCTCGCCACCCACAATCGTCATCGCAATTTCGGTGTCGAGTAGATCCTTTTCGGCAACCTGCATGATGTCTTGATCGAACACGGTGAAATCGGCAAGTTTGCCGACCTCGATCGAGCCCTTGATCGACTCCTCGAATGCGCCCCAGGCAGCATGGAGGGTATAGCTCCGGAGCGCTTCTGCGCGTGAGAGTTTCTGCCCGGGCTCGAAGCCCCCCGGTGGCTCGCCGGCGAGCGTCTTGCGCGAAACCAGCGAGTAGAACGAGGCGAGCGGGTTGATCGGCTCGACCGGCACATCCGTGCCGTTGACCAGTACCGCGCCGCTGTCGATGAGCTTGCGCCAGACGTAAGCGCCGCTCTCGATGCGTTCGGCGCCTAGGCGGTCGATGGCCCAGGGCCTGTCTGAACTCATGTGGATGCCCTGCATTGAGGGAATGACGCCGAGTTCGGCGAAGCGCGGAATGTCGTCGGGGTGAATGTGCTGGGCATGCTCGATCCTGAACCGGACTCCCTGATCCCGACCGCCGAACAGCGCATCGAAGATGTCGAGCACCTCGCGGTTGGCCCGGTCGCCGATCGCATGCACGCACACCTGGAAGTTGTGCTCGAAGCCGCGGGCGGCCACTTCGGCCATGTACTCCGGCGTCATCGTCGGCAGGCCGACGTGACCTTCCCGGTCGGTATAGGGTTCGATGAGCCAGGCTCCCCGCGAGCCAAGCGCGCCATCGGCGACGAGCTTGATTGCCCGAATCGTCAGCCGCTCATCGCCGAGGCCGATGGCCGGGCCGCGCCGGTACCAGTCGAGCAGCAACTCCGGCTGGCGGCCGGCCAGCATCACCCACAGTCGGCTCGTCAGCTTTCCTTCGGCGAGGAACGCTTCGAACAGGGCGATTTCGTCCCGGCCGCTGCCGGCGTCCTGGAAACTGGTGATGCCCCATCGCGCCATCTCGTCCAGTGCCAGCGTAAGCGCCTGTCTGGCCTGATTGGCGGTCGGCGGCGGCACATGCTGTCGGACCAGCGTCTGGGCCACCTCATTGAAGATGCCGGTTGGCTGACCGTTCTCGTCCTTGATGACCTCGCCATCGCCCGAGAACCCGGTTTCTGGTCCCACACCAGCGATCTCCATTGCCCTCGCGTTGGCCATCGCGGCGTGGCCGCTGGCGTGCACGAGCCAGACCGGGTTGTCGGGAGACACCGCACTCAGCTTCTCATGGGTCTGGAAGCCCTTGACCATCCGTTCCGGCGCCGGGTCCCATTTGCTCTGGTGCCAGCCTCTTCCCAGAATCCATTCGCCCGGCCGGGCTCGCGCGGCGGCGGCTTCGACCTGGGTCACGATGTCATCGAAAGACCCGGCGCTCGACAGGTCGAGATTCAGTTTCGAGAAGCCCAGGCCCATGATGTGCCCGTGCCCTTCGATGAACCCCGGGGTCATGGTCTTGCCCTGCAGGTCGATGATGCGGGTGTCATCGCTCACGAAACGCATTGCCGCCTTCAGGCCGCCGACGAATGCGATACGGTCTTCCGTCACATAGACGGCTTCGGCAGTCGGCATCTCTGCGGATACGGTGTAAATCGGCCCGCCTTTGATCAGCAGATCAGCGGAAGAAAACGTCGAGAACGCGATGAATAAAACTGACAGCCACAAACGCATGGTCGCTCCTGCGTGGTTAGTGAGGATCGATTCAGAGTGTGAGGCGCTTTCAGCGTAAGTGCATGTGCTCCGATTGGCAACTGTGTGGGCTCGTCAGGGGATGACGCCGCGGCTCCGGAGGTCGGCGCGCAGCCGCTGCACATAGTCCCGGTCTGGCGACCCGAGTTCGAGACTGCGTTCGGCGTGGTCGAGCGCGAGCTCGAACTCGCGGATCTCGTAGTAGGCGGAAGCAAGGTTCCGGTGGCCAAAGGGATCATCCGGGTACAGCATCACGACCCGTGTCCACAGGGTAAGCGGATCTCGCCAGACGGTGACCTGCGTGTGCGTGATCGCAACGAGAAAGCCGGCGTAGCCGATGGCAATCGCGACCAGCGGCGCTCTTAGCGGCTTGCTGGCACAGCCCCTGACAATGAGCAGCGCCGTGATGAACGAGAGCGGCAGGGTGGCCAGATACACAAAGCGGTCAGCGGCCTTGGCGGGCGACACGTGAACGAGCCCGGATGCCGGCAGTAGCGTCACCAGATAGAACGCAACCAGCACAAGCGGCCATCGTATACCGCGGCTGAAGAGCCAGCCGGTCATCACGAGCGTCGCCGCAAGAAAGAGCGTGCCCGACAGAACAAAACCCGGGGAGAGCAGTGCTTCCAGCGATGGGTAGGGGTAGAACGGCGAAAGCCCGACGGGCCAGAGGTAATGCCCGACGTAGAACCAGGTATTGTGCGCGGCGTTGATGGCGGTCGCCCACAGCGGCAGCCGTTCGGTGCCGGGCATTGCCATCGACTGCGTCGACAGCGTGACGCCCATCACGATCAGGGCAACAATGAGGTAGTGCGATTTCTCTGCGATGAGCCGGCGAATGTCCGGGACTGTCGACACCGGTCGGTTCAGGGGATACACGTCGAGCAGCATCAGTACGAAGGGGAGGGACACCGCCATCGGCTTTGCCCCGACGGCGAAGAGAAACAGCACGAATGGCGCCCAGTGTCGGGCGGCCCGGCCCTGCAGCTTCAGGTAGGTGATGAGTGAGAGCAGCGTAAACAGGCTGTAGAGCACATCCTTTCTCGCGACCACCCAGGCAACGGATTCAACATGCTGCGGGTGGATCGCGAACATCAGCCCGGTCAGGCAGCCGGTCCACGACGCGACGGTCGCGCGTGCGCCGGCGATGGTAAGCGCCGTCTGCGCGAGAATCATCACGAGCAGCGCGTTGGCGCAGTGGAGTACGACGTTTACCACATGGTGTGACCCGCTGTCGTAGCCGAACAGTGAGATGTCGAGCGCGTGTGACAGCAATACCACGGGGTGCCAGTTCGCTCGGTGCACCTCAGTGAACATGGCGATGACGTTTGCGGCCGTCCACTCATGGACCCAGGGGTTGTCGAGCACGAATGGAATCGTGTCCCACACGAAGGTGTGGTGCCGGACGGCGGCATAGGCAGCCAGCGTTGGCAGTATGACCAGCGCTGCCTGGATGAGTGAACGCGTCAGTGGATTCAATCGGGCGCCAGATTCGTGAGTGGGCGCCCGGATTATACGAAACATGCCATGACTCGCAGCCCGGCGGGCCGAATCACTCGAACGCAGGCAGGTCGCGGGTTATGCTCAGCGGATGTACACGCTGCTCATCATGTTCTTCTTCGTTTCCATTGCGTTTTCGTTCCTGTGCTCCATGTGGGAGGCGGTGCTGCTCAGCACCACACCCTCGTTTGCAGAGATCAAGAACCGCGAAGGCTCCACGGTCGGCAAGCACCTGATCGAGTTCAAGGAGAACATCGACCGGCCGCTGGCGGCGATCCTCACGCTGAACACCATCGCCCACACGGTGGGCGCCATCGGGGTCGGTGCCCAGGCCACCATCATCTGGTCGGAGGCGAACCCGCTCATCACGGGGTTGCTGGTGCCAGTCGTCATGACGCTCGCCATTCTCGTGATATCAGAGATCATCCCCAAGACGCTGGGCGCGACCTACTGGCAGGAACTGGTTGGCTTCACCGTCACGTCGCTGCTCATTGTCATCAAGCTGCTCTACCCGCTGGTGCTGATGTGCCAACTCGTGACGGCGTCGATGAAGAAGGACACCAAGGGCAGCATCTATTCGCGATCGGACTTTCTTGCGATGGCCGAGATCGGTGTCGAGGAAGGCGTCTTCGAGCGTTCGGAGTCGGAGATCATCTCGAATCTGCTGCGCTTCAACAAGGTGACGGCGAAGGCGATCATGACGCCGCGTACGGTGGTGCAGGTGGCCTCGGAAACGCAGACCATCCGCGAGTTCTTCGATGAAACGGAGGGTTCGCCACGTTTTTCGCGCATCCCGGTCTACGAGGGCACGAAGGACCATGTGACGGGCTACATGCTCAAGGACGAACTGCTCGCGGCGCTGGTTGATGATCGCGGCGATGAGCCCGTCGGATCGCTGTGTCGCGAGATTCTCATCATCGGTGAAGACTTTCCGCTGCCGGAGCTGTTCAGCCGCTTCGTCGACCGTCGCGAGCACATTGCGCTGGTCGTTGATCAATACGGTGGCATGTCCGGCATCGTCTCGATGGAGGACGTGATCGAGACGCTGCTCGGGATGGAAATCGTTGACGAGCTCGACAAGGAGGCCGATATGCAGGAGATGGCGAGGAGCCAGTGGGAAAAGCGGGCACGGGCACGTGGACTGATCGAGGAACAGACCCAGGCACCCCCGCCAGCGACTGACGATGAGGAATAGGCGCAATCCACAGAGGGAGATGGAGATGACATTCAGCAAGGAAAAGACAATCGACGACGTCGTGCAACGGGACTTCTCGATCGACGTCGAGGGCGAAACCGTACCGTGCGTGATCTGGGCGCCTGCCGACGCTTCAGGGCCGCGCAACCTCATTGTGATGGGGCATGGTGGCTCCCAGCACAAGAAGATCGAAACCATCCGGCTCCGGGCAATCGATTACGCACGCCGGTTTGGCTGGGCGACGGTGGTGGCCGATGCGCCGGGCCACGGCGATCGCATTTCGCGGGAGGAGGCTGCGCGTCTCGCCGAGCAGGTCGGTGCTCGGGTGCGCGGGCAGGCCACTGAGGCTGCACCCGATATGGAGGCCCGTTTCCGGCAGATGGGCGAGCGCGCAAAACAGGCAACGGCCGAGTGGAAGGCGATGCTGGATACCGCGCAGGGGTTCGATTTCGTCGGCGATGACCACGGCGTCGGTTACTGGGGCGTATCAATGGGTACCGCGTTCGGTGTTCCCTTTGTTGCGGCTGAGCCCAGGATTCGCTGTGCGGTCTTTGGCCTGGCGGGTCTGCGTGAAGGCGCGGCCTACATGGAGCAGGCCGCGAATGCGATCAGGATCCCGGTCGAGTTTGTGTTCCAGTGGGAAGATGCGGTGGCGCCGCGGGAAGCCGGCATCGCGTTGTTCAACGCGTTCGGTTCCACCGAGAAGTCAATGCACATCAACCCGGGCGGGCACATGGACATTCCGAATTTCGAGGCAGAGGCCTGGCGCGCGTTCTTCCAGCGCCACCTCGGCTGAGGTCAGTCCTCGAACTCGATTTCCTGCCTGAGCAGCGTCGGGCGGATGGCCGCACGCCAGATGTCGTATCCCCCGGCGTTCATGTGCAGATCGTCGCCGACGAAAAGGCCGGGCAGCGGCTTGCCGTCGTCGCCCAGCATCGGCGTCGCCACGTCGAGGTAGGTGAGTCGGGGATCTTCCTCGCACATCGCCTCGAGCGCGTCGTTGAGCGATGCCATCTGCGGCCAGAGTTCCCATCGCGAGATGCTCGGCTTGACCGAAATCAGGTAGACGCGCGTGTCATCATCGTGGGCGTGGATTCGCTCGATGGCACGTTCGTAGCGCACTAGAATCTCGTCGTTGGGAATCCCCCGTGCAACATCGTTATCACCCTCGTAGATCATCACCGCACGCGGGTTGTACTGCAGCACGAGCCTGTCGAGGTAGTGCAGCACATCGTTCATCGTACTGCCGCCGAATCCGCGCGGAATGATGGTCAGCGGGGCGAGGTCTTCCTTGATGCGTTCGTGCCAGAACCGCATGCTGGATGAGCCCGTGGCAACGATCGCGCCGTCCGGTCGCGGTACGACGGCGTCGCTCATCTCGAAGAGGGCCATTTCCCGTTCCCACTGGGTGGGGTCCGCGTACTCCGCGGCACTGGCGGTGTGGAATGTTGTGATGAGCAGCAGGAGAGCAAAGGCGAGCATCTTGTTCATGACGGAAGCTTACCACCGAAGAGCATGACTCGCGCTGTCACGCGGAACGCCCCTGAAACGTCATGTCGATGAATCCTCAATACCGGAGTCCGACATGTCTACCCTCGAAGGCGACGCAACACTGAGGCGCGTCCAGGCAGTTGCCGGCGCGACGTTCAGTGTTTTCGTGCTCGTACATCTCGCCAACATCCTGCTCGCCCCGCTGGGGCCCGCCACTTTCAACGGGGTTCAGGCCGCGCTGCGGCAGGTGTACCAGCAGCCCGTCATCGAAATCGTGTTTGTCATGCTGCCACTTCTTGTTCATCTCGTGGCAAGCGTCTGGCGCCTCATCCGGAGTCGTCGTCGGTCGCGCCCGCTTCGTGCGCGACTGCATCTCTGGGCCGGCCTGTTTCTGGTGATCTTCATCTTCGGGCATATTGCGGCGGTGCGGGGGCCGTCCCTGCTGGTCGGCGTCTATCCCGGGTTCGAGGGGCTCGCCTTCTCCCTGTGGTTCGCGCCCTGGTACTTCTACCCCTACTATTTTCTGCTGGCGCTGGCGGGCTTCTATCACGCAACCTTCGGCTTGCTGACGCTGGCCAGACGCCGCGGTATGGCGGTACCCCTGTCATGGCACGGGCCGGTCACGCTGGCGGTGGCGGTGTTGATCCTCCTGTCATTGCTGTCCCT
Organism: Pseudomonadales bacterium; assembly: GCA_965267485.1. Taxonomy (GTDB): domain Bacteria; phylum Pseudomonadota; class Gammaproteobacteria; order Pseudomonadales; family Azotimanducaceae; genus JANQJA01. Next base: position 201,439 of record OZ254080.1, read on the forward strand.
GGGCGGTATCCTTGTTGATGTTGGTGACCCGACCGACAACGACTTTGCGAGACTTGCGGAACGCCTGCTGGGGACGAGGTTCGACTCACCATGATGATGCTGACGCCACAAACGCAGACCTTCGAGCGCGAGCGCCCCCGTCTGGTGGCGCTCGGGTACCAGATGCTGGGCTCCGTCGCCGACGCCGAGGATGCCGTCCAGGATGCGTGGCTCCGTTTTCGCCGGGTTCGCTTTGATTCCCTGGCCTCACCGGGCGCGTGGCTCACGACGATCGTCACCCGGCTTTGCCTCGACCGGCTCCGGCAGCGAAAGGTCCGCCAACTCGCCTACGTGGGCCCCTGGCTGCCGGAGCCGCTCGCGGATGATGGGCCGGCCGTCGCGCATGAGGTGCTCGACGGCGTGACATTCGGTTTTCTCTTTGCACTGGAATCGCTGACGCCGCTGGAGCGCGGAGTCCTGATCCTGAAGGAGGGGTTCGAACTGGCGCATGAAGAGATTGCCGGCGTCTTCAATATCCGTCCGGCGCATTCGCGGCAGTTGTTGCGCCGGGCCAGATCGAGAGTCGCTGCGAGTGACGCAGCAAGGCAGGACACCGGGTCGGCGCAACCGATTCTCGAAGCGTTTCTTGCATCAGCGCAGGCAGGCGACCCGTCCGGGCTGATTGAACTGCTGGCCGAGGATGTCGTTGCCTGGAGTGACGGGGGTGGCAAAGTGTCGGCCGCCCTTGTTCCGCTCATGGGTCGGGACCGCGTGAATACCGTATTCAGCCACCTGCTTCGAAACCGTCCGGCCGATATCGTGTTCTCGATCGAGCGCTTCAATGGCGACGCGGCGCTGGTCGCAAGGCAGGGTAAAACGACGTACTTCGTGACGATTCTCGACGTGTCCGGGCAGCGCGTACGCCGCATCTACACGATCCGGAATCCACAGAAGCTGGGCGCGGTGAACCCGGTGCCGGTCATGCAGCACTCATGACGTATGAACATGATACCTGTTGTTGCGATGATGCTGCTGCTCACTGCCTGCAGCGGTGGCTCGTCGACCCGGGCCCCCATGCCCGTCCCCGACGAAGACTTCGATGCATCGGCCCCGCTTGTCAACAATGCCGACCGGCAGCGACTCGAGGTGTTGCTCATTGGTAACAGTCACTCGGTCGGTTTGCAGCCTGTGCTCGAGTCCCTGATGCGGTCGGCGCTGCCGGCGCGCGACGTGACCGTGGAGCTTGCCGCCGGCTCGGGATTCCTGGCGGATCGTGTCGGTGACGGCGTCACACGGGCGACCATCGAGAGCGCGAACTGGAGCCACGTTGTGCTGCAGGCGCAGAAGTATTCCACGAGCGGAACGCGCTCCTATCCCACCGACGCCGCGGAGTACTGGATTCGCGGCACGCGGCAGCAGGGTGCGACGCCGGTCCTGTTCCCGGAACATCCGCGACGCGGTAATGGCTGGGAAAGTGATTTTCTGCTCGAACTTCACCAGGGCATTGCTGCACGCGAGCCGGCGTGCGTGGCAGCCATCGGCCAGGTCTGGGACGAGGTGAAATTCCAGGATCCGGCACTCGATCTCTACGAAGCCGACGGCAACCATGCTTCAGGTGCAGGGCACCTGCTGAATGCGATGATCTTCTATGAGGTGCTGACCGGAGAGGCCGCTGAGTCGCTGCCGGACATCCCCGCCTCCGGGGGCGTCCCTGTGGCAACCCAGCGGATGATGCGGACAGCCGTGTCGAACGTGCTGCACAGCTATCCGCCCTGTCCGATGTAGGGCCGGCTCAGGTGCCGGTCCAGTTCGGTTCACGCTTCTCGGCGAATGCCTTCGGCCCCTCTTTCGCATCGTTGGATGAAAAGACCTTCTGCTGCAAGGGAATCTGCATCTCCCACAGCTTCTCTTCCTCGATGCCCGAAGCGGCGGCCCGGATCAGCGCTTTCGAAGCAGCGACGGCAAGCGGTGCATTCACGGCGATGCGTTCGGCGAGCGCGACGGCTGCATCCAGTGCGCCGCCGGGTTCGGTAACCTCGGTCAACAGGCCGGCCTCCTTCGCTTCCTCGGCGGTGATCGGCTCGCCGGTGACGGCCATCTCCATCGCCTTGGCGTAGCCGACTCTGGCTGGCAGGCGGAACACACCACCGGCAGCGGCGAACAGGCCGACCTTGACCTCGCGGATGCCGATCTTCGCGCCCTTCGATGCCACCAGCAGATCGCAGGTCAGCGCGATCTCGCAGCCACCGGCAATGGCGAAGCCCTCGATGGCTGCAATCAGCGGCTTGTTGCAGCCTTCGCGGATGAAGGTCGTGAGCGGGCCGATATCCTCGCCCTTGGCAAATGCCTTGAGGTCCATGCCGGAACAGAATCCGCGCCCTGCACCCGTGATGACCCCTGCGGTCAGGCCGTCGTCGGCATCGAGTTCCCGAACCGCGTTCAGCAGCCCGTGGGACAGTGCGCCATTGATCGCGTTCATGGCGTCCGGACGATTGAGGGTGATGACCATGACGCGCCCCCGGCGTTCGACGAGTACGGCTTCTTCGGTTGCATCGCTCATAGAGCTGGCTCCTTTGCTGGATGGATGAGAGTTTGGCCAACATAATGTCACAAATTGCTTGATCGTGAGGTCTACGCCATGACACGCCCAATTCGCATTCCCGCGCCGCTGTGCACCGGCTTTCTAGCGGCCTGTATGCTCTCAGCCTGCACCTGGGTCAAGCCCGTCGAAGGCGCTGGAGAGGTCGCGTTGATCGACCTCGCCGACGCGGCTGACTGCCAGCGCCTGGGGACGACAACGTCCATCACCGCGAGCAAGGTGGGTATCGTCGATCGTAGCGACATGAAGGTGGCAGAGGAGCAGTTGACGCTGGCGCGAAACCAGGCGGTCAACATGGGCGGCAACGCAATCGTCGAGGACGCCGAGGCCGACGAGCGGGCGGGAGAGAAGCGGTTCATTGTCTTCGCGTGTCCGTAGCCGGCGGCAGGGATGATCCCTGCCGACCGGTACGAGTTGGGCTAGAACTCTGCGGTGATCGTCGCCTGCAGCGTCCGGGGGTTCAGCGGCCGCTTGAAGGATGAACCGGTGAAGGCGAACGGCAGCGTTTCCTCATCGAACAGATTGTCGATGTTCAGGCGAACGCGAACGTTCTCCGGCACACCAAAGTCGTTGGGCCCGCCGAGATCGACGTAGGCACTGGCAACGGTGTATGCCTCGAGTTTGAACGTTTCGTTGTAGTCGCTGTAACGATCACTGGTGTACTTGACCGACAGATTGGCGACGACCCAGGTCGTCGGCTCGTAGGTCACACCGCCCGAGAAAAGCCACTCTGGACTGTCGGCAACGCGGCTACCGGCAGGGTTCGAACCGAAGCCGTCATCCAGTTCTGCAATCTTGTACGAGAGGTTGGCCGAGAAGTACACCTGGTTGTTCAGGGCTTCTGGCTGATATACGCCGCTCAGTTCGAATCCGTAGGCAGACGATGCGCCGCCATTGATGTAGAACGTCTCCGGTTGTCCCGTCGCCGGGTTGAGCACGTTGCTGGCGAACAGACGGTTGTCGAACTTTGTATAGAACAGCGCGATCACGCCGTTGTAGCTGGCCTGGTTGGTGCGATAGCCGAGCTCGAAGTTGTCGGACTCCTCGCCCGCTGGCGCCTCGGCGGCAAAGCTGATCGCGTTGTCGAAGATGTCGTCTGCGCCCTGTGGCAGCGCGAAGTTCTGGCCGTAGGAGGCAAACAGCTGTCCTCTCTCCAGTTCGAAGACCAGACCGACCATCGGCAGGAAGTTCTCGCTGTACGCTGCCGTGATGAACTGCGGGCCGTATCCCGGCATGCCTCCGACCTCGTAATCGTTGTAGTCGCGATACCCGTCGAGTGAGTAGTCGATCGAGAGCGACTTCAGACCCAGTTCCAGCATCAGCCGGTCGTTCATCATCGAGATCGTGTCCTTGATGTAGAGCTGGGTCGTCTCGCGAATGCTGGTGTAGTCACGGCGGAAGTAGGCTGTCTCGCTCCAGATCACATCGCCGTCTGCGCTGCCGCCGGTCTTGTTCAGGCGTTGCTGCGTGCGGTTGTAGGTCTCATCCTCGTACCAGCCGCCGACCTCGATGAGGTGAGTGCCGACCAGGAAGTCGAAGCCTGCAACGAAACCCTCGCGATCACCACCGACGGTGGACAAACCATACTGAACACCCCGCGGATGAGTGACCGGTAGCCCGGCGGCCTGCTGGCGCAGGAAGATGCCACGGGAGTTGCCGTAGCTGTCCGGCGAGACGCCGTAGCCGTCCTTGTCCTCATAGTAGTAGGTGATGTCCAGCGCGACGGTGTCGGTCACCTGCGACTCGATACCGAACGAGTACAGCTTGTCATCGCGGATGTTGATGCGGTCCTCGTAATAGCTGGTGCAGCTTCCCTGTGTGAACACCGGGGTAAAGTCACTGCTGTCGATGACGCCGTCGCCGTTGAAATCGAAAACACCCGGGTCGGGGCTGACACAGCTGTCGGGAATCGAATCCTCGTAACCGTACTCGTAGTTCGCGGCGAAAGTCGCGTCGGTGCCCGATGGCGAGTCGTAGTCGAAGAAGTCATTGCTCACATAGCCGGCCTTCAGGAACGTGTCGTCAGAGATGTCGAATCTCAACTGGGCCTCATAGTGCTCGCGGTCGATCGAACCCGGACCTCGCCAGAGATCGCTGTCGGTCTTCGACCGGCTCACGTAGCCACGGAAACCACCGAGACTGCCGGTGTTCACCTTGATGAAGGAGCGTTCGAGATCGTAGTCGCCGGCCGTCATCGAAACCATGACGCCGAACTCTTCGGTGGGTTCCACGGAGTTGTAGAATGCGATGGGGCCCAGTGACGCATAGCTGGGACCCGAGACGTCCCCGGCGCCGGGCGATGCCACCACGGACGCAAGGTTCTCATTGTCGACGTACCGGAAGATCGGGCTACCGCCGAACGCATCTGAACGCCCCATGGGGATGCCGTCCAGCACGAATCCGATCTGGCGCAGATTGAAAGCCCGGACCTGAACCGAGTTGCCGAACTCGTAGAGTCCGAGGGCTCCGTCGGTCTGTACGTTGAAGCCGGGCAGACTCTCCAGCATCTTGAGGCCCGAGATACCGGCGGGCGCCGAGAGCAGTTCCTCTCGCGTGACGGCAACGGTGTTGCTGACCTCGTTCTGGCCGATTGCAATGTCAGTCTGCGACACGCGGCGACCCTGTACGACGATCTCCTCCATTGAGGACTCGGCCCAGACACCGAAAGGCGCAGAAGAAAGCGCCGCGAACAGGCAGATCGCACGGCCCGTTGTTACTGGCCGTGACATGATGTATTTCATTTCGTTTACCCCCCCAGGGATGAATGGTGACGCGTGCGTGCGGTACGAGGTGCGAGATGGTCAAGAAGCGAGCAAGTAACGTGCCCACAGCAGGGCGACGGCATATCAACGGCTGCAGCGTGTTGTCGCCACCAGGAACTGCAGGACTCGCGCCATCATGGCGCGGGCGCACAGTGCAAGCGCGCCAGGATGGTTCGTCGAACCCGCTGTCGTATAGACTGCGGTTTTGCACCGAGGAGTGAACAGGCAATGGGAGATGCGAATACTGACGCCCTGTATGAGGTCGACGAGGGCGTCGCGACGATCACACTGAACCGGCCGGATCAGATGAATACGCTGGGCGGCTCAATGCTGTCGTTGGTCAGCGATTACATTCTGCAGGCAGAGAAGGACGAGGCCGTACGGGCAATCATCCTGACCGGCAACGGGCGGGCGTTCTGTGCCGGTCTTGACGTGGTCGGTGCCGCCTCACGAACAGGGTCGCAGTCCGGCAACAACGAACGGGCGCGCGTCCCGGTCAATCTCGACGTGAAATCCTTCACGCCCGCCGTGATCTTCAACTGTGACAAGCCTGTCATTTGTGCCATGAACGGGGCCGCTGCCGGCTTTGGTATGGACATGGCTTTGGCATGTGATATCAGGGTGATGGCCGAGAGCTCGAAGATGGCACCGACGCCGGTCAAGCGCGGCATCGTGCCCGAGAGCGGCGGCACCTGGATTCTGCCGCGCCTGGTCGGATGGGAGAAGGCAGCAGAGATCTTCTTCACAGCCCGCAACCTGGGCGCCGAGGAGAGCAAGACGCTGGGTCTGTGTTCGCATGTTGTGCCCGATGCCGAGCTGATGTCGTTCTCAAGGCAGCTCGCGGGCCAGATCGCGGCCAATGCGCCGCTCGCCGTACAGTCGGCCAAGCGGCTGATGAGAATGGGGCACGCGCAGCAGTTCGATCACCACGTGCACCATGTCTACATGAACTTCCTGCAGCTCATGCGCACTGACGATGCGCGCGAGGGGATGGTGTCCTTCGCCGAAAAGCGCGACGCGGAATTTACCGGGCGTTAGACACGACGGAGCGGTGCTGCTCGGCGTACTCGCCGCCTATCCCAGCACCAGCTCGGCGAGCGTGCCGAGTTCCGCCTCCGATCTCGCGGAGACGAGCAGTGAAGTGACCGGCGACTCGCGCCACGGCGCGAGTCGATCCCGGATGCGCTCCACTGGCCCTACCAGCGAGATTTCATCGGCGAACTGATTTGGCACTGCCTCGACCGCGGCATCCTTCTGGCCGGAAAGAAAGAGTTCCTGGATCTTTGCCGCCTCGGCCTCGAACCCCATTCGGCCAAAGAGATTGGCGTGGAAGTTCTGGCTCTTCGCGCCCATGCCCCCGATGTAGAGGGCGAGGCCCTCCTTGACGCGAGCCAGGCCCGCCTCGACGTCGTCGGTCACGATGATCGTGACGTTCTGCATGATCTCGAATCCGGGTTTGCGCCCGGCAATCTGGTCTGCGTAGACCTCGTTCCGGTACGGCGAGTAGTAAAGGGGCAGCCAGCCATCAGCGATCTCTGCTGCCATCGCGACATTCCTGGGGCCTTCGGCGCCGAGGAATATCGGAAGGTCGGCACGCAGCGGATGCGTGATCGGTTTCAGCGGCTTGCCGAGCCCCCAGGCACCCTCGCCTTCGTACGGCAGTGGGTAGTGTGGCCCGGCGCTGGTCACCGGGGACTCCCGCGCCATGACCTGGCGAATGATGTCGATGTATTCGCGGGTGCGGGACAGTGGTTTGGCAAAGGGTTGCCCGTACCAGCCCTCGACGACCTGGGGGCCGGATACGCCGAGGCCCAGGATCATCCGCCCCTTCGACAGGTGATCGAGGGTGAGTGCGGCCATTGCCGTCGCCGTCGGCGTACGGGCAGAAAGCTGTGCGACCGCCGTCCCGAGCCGGATGCGCTCGGTCTGGGCGCCAATCCAGGCCAGCGGGGTGAAGACGTCGGAGCCCCACGCTTCTGCCGTAAATACGGCGTCGTAGCCAAGCCTTTCCGCGGCTTGCGCCATCGTGACCATGTTGGGATTGGGGCCTGCGCCCCAGTAGCCGAGCTGGATGCCGAGCTTCAGGTCTGCCATGTGAGTTTCTCCTTGGGATTGTCGATAATATAGTCACGATGGCGAGTTTTGCACTGATTCAGGGGCTGACGATCGCGATTCTCGTACTGGCGAGTCTTGCGGCGTTCTCGATGGTTTCGACCGAGTATCTTCGATGTCGGCGAGGCTTTCTGGTCGCTGCCGCCGCCGCACAGCTCACCGCCGTCGCCTGGCACATTGCCAATCTCTGGGTCTTCCGCAGCGGAACCGACGCGGCCGTGGTGCTCTCCGCACTTTCGATCTACCTGACGGCGTTTCTGATGCTTGACGCGGTGCTGTCTCTCACAGCGCGAGGCAGCGTCAGGCCTGCAGCTGCCATCATGGCCGGGGCCGGTCTGATCCTGACGTTGTTGGCGGTGGCCCTCGGTGGGATCGCCTGGGTTGGGCTGGGCTGGTTTGTCACGCTCCTCATGCTGTTCAGCGCGCCCGTGATCCTCCTTGTCGCACGGCCCCTCGATACAAAGGCGCTTGCCGCGACACTATCGGGTGTGGCGCTGTGCTTCGGGGGCGGGTTCTTTCTGGTTGGCAGCGGCGATTCGATCCTGGGAGGTGCGGTCTACACGCTGAACGGGCTGCTGGTCGCGACAGCCTCGATCCTGTTCCTGCAGCAGTCCATCGGGCAATCCCATGCTGAGATCGCGCGCAGTGAGTGGCGGCACCGTTCGCTGCTCGAATCGTTAAAGGACGCGTACTTCTGGCTGGACAGCAATGGGCGAATCGTTTTTACGTCCCCGTCGTTCGCGCAGTTCGGCTACCGCGCGGAAGATCTCATCGACACGCCGCTCGCAGATATCATCGAACTGTCGGTCGGGCTGCCGGACTTCCTTGCGCAATGCGAGCGGGAAGACGCTGTGATGATGCGCGGCGCTGTCTCGACGGCAGCGGGCACGGTCAGGGAATGCGAGGTCACGCTGCAGCGAGCCGGGACGATCGAACTCGATGTCGCCTTTGCAGGCGCGGTTCGCGATATTCATGAGCGCAATGAACTGGAGCGCCAGTTCCTTGATGCCCAGCGGCGCGAGAGCCTGGGGACGATCTCGGGCGGTATTGCCCACGACTTCAACAATCTTCTGCAGGGCATCATTCTGCACACCGAACTGCTCGGTCGTGGCTCGGGTGAGGCCCGGGATCACATTGCCGGCATTCTGTCAGCGTCGGAAACCGCATCCGAATTGTGCAGCCGCCTGCTTCAGTATTCCGGCAACGCCAGGATGGACGCTCGCGAGGTGTCGTTCTCGGCCGTGGTCGAGGATGTTGTCAAGATGATGCCCCGTGAACGTTATTCGTCTCGCATTCGCCTGACGGATGAGTCGGGGGGCGCCACAATTCTGGCCGACGCGACGATGATGAAGCAGCTCGTTCTCAATATCGTGCAGAATGCACTGGACGCCAGCGCCGAGGATCGGCGTGTATCAATCCGCCTGGGGGTTTTCGAGGCGAGCGAGTCCCGACTGGCCGATGCCCACCTGTTTGGCGAATTTCCCGATGGCAACGCATTCGTCGGTATGGACGTCATCGACACGGGTTCAGGAATTGGCCGCGATGATCTGCTGCGTATCTTCGACCCCTTCTTCACTACGCGGGAGGAAGGCCACGGCCTTGGACTGTCGGCAGTGCGCGGTATTTTGGATCAGCACCGGGGCGTTGCCTTCGTGCGATCGCGACCCGGCCACGGGACGACTTTTCGCATTCTGCTTCCGCAATGTGGTATTGAGTCCGCAGGCTCGATCGGCGCGCCCGCAACCTTCGATGAGGGCGCGGGCAGAACCATTCTGCTGGTGGACGACGAGAAGCTGGTGCTGAATGCAACGACCAAGGTACTTGAGGCCGGGGGTTATCGGGTGCGTGCGGTTTCGAACGGTGCCGACGCGATGGCGGTGCTCGACGCACCTGAACCGGATATCTCACTGGTCGTCAGCGATATCACCATGCCCGGCATGAACGGGATCGAACTGGTTCGTGCCCTTCGGGTTCGTCATCCTGATCTGCCCGTGGTACTCGTTTCCGGATTCCACTCTTCACTGCAGGAAATCGGTTCGCTTGCCGGCCCGGTTTTCTTCATCGCCAAGCCCTTCGGTGAACGTGAGATCTTCGGGATGATCGATCGCGCGCTCTCCGAGCCGCAATCCACGGGCGTCTGAGTATCATCTGATACTTCAATCGTTTGGATCGGAATAATTCGATGTACCGACTGATGCCGGCTGGCTAGCCTTTTGGTTGTTTCGGGGTTACCCCGAAACCGCTCTCAATCCAAAAGGGACAAGTCACATGGAAACTTCATTCAAGCGCTCTGCAAGCGTCATCCTGGCGACAGCGCTGGGATTATCCGCCTTTGCGCCAGTTGCGCTGGGCGACGTTCACAAGATGAGCAAGCCGAAAGGCGCCATGGGTTCCGGACAGGCGGAGGCCGGGCAGCCCCGGTCCAACCAGTTCTGGTGGCCCGATCAGCTCGATCTTTCGCAGCTCCGCGATCATGACAAGCGGTCCAATCCGCTCGGTGAAAACTTCGACTACAAGGAGGCCGCGTCCGAACTCGACTTCGACCAGGTGAAAGCTGACGTCGAGGCGATCCTGACGGATTCGCAGGACTGGTGGCCCGCCGACTTCGGCAACTACGGCCCGTTCTTCATCCGGCTGTCATGGCACAGCGCCGGCACCTACCGCACGCTCGATGGTCGCGGCGGTGCTGAGGGCGGCCAGATGCGGTTCGATCCGCTGAACAGCTGGCCGGACAACGGCAACCTCGACAAGGCCCGGCGGCTGCTCTGGCCGGTCAAGCAGAAGTACGGCGAGAACCTGTCCTGGGCAGACCTCATGGTGCTGGCGGGTACGGTCGGTATGGAAAACATGGGCTTCAAGACCTACGGCTTTGCCTTCGGTCGTGAAGACGACTGGGAGCCCGATCTCGTCTACTGGGGTCCCGAGGTCGAGATGCTGGCGAGTGATCGCCAGGATCGCGACGGCAAGCTGCAGCGCCCGCTGGGTGCAACGCACATGGGCCTGATCTACGTGAATCCCGAGGGCCCGATGGGCAAGCCTGATCCTGCAGGGTCGGCGAAGAATATTCGCGTCGCGTTTGGTCGCATGGCCATGAACGATGAGGAAACCGTCGCGCTGATTGCCGGCGGCCACACCTTTGGCAAGATGCACGGCGCCCACAAGGCGGGCGATTGCGTTGGCAAGGAACCGGGCGCGGAATCTGTGGATGAGCAGGGTCTAGGCTGGAAGAACAAGTGTGGCAAGGGCCACTCCGAAGATACCGTGACAAGCGGCCTCGAGGGTGCATGGACGCAAGCGCCGACGCAGTGGACGTCGCTCTATCTCTCCAACCTTCTGAATTTCGAGTGGAAGCAGACGCGTAGTCCGGCCGGCGCCATCCAGTGGATTCCCACGGACGAGTCACTGCATAACGTCGTGCCTGACGCCCACATCGAAGGCAAGTTCAATCCGCCGGTGATGACGACGGCTGACCTCGCGCTGAAGTTCGACCCCGTCTACAAGCAGATCGCCGAGAAGTTCCTCGCGGATCCGGAGGCGTATCGGCTGGCGTTCGCGAAGGCCTGGTTCAAGCTGACGCACCGCGACATGGGCCCGAAGGTGCGCTATGTCGGCAACGAAATTCCGGAAGAAGATTTGCTCTGGCAGGATCCGGTGCCGGCGCCGGAATATTCCTCGATCAGCAACCGCAATATCCGCAAGGCGAAGCGGGCAATCCTGAATTCGGATCTTTCCGTGCAGGAACTCGTGCGGGTCGCCTGGGGTGCTGCAGCGAGTTATCGTGACAGCGACATGCGCGGCGGTGCCAACGGTGCGCGCATTCGGCTTGCGCCCCAGAAGGACTGGCCGGTAAACAATCCTGCCGAACTCGAGAAAGTGCTGTCCCGCCTTGCGGAGATCCGCTCTGAAATCGGTGAAGATCGAATTTCCATGGCCGACATGATCGTGCTGGCGGGCAATACGGCGATCGAGAAAGCGGCTGCGGACGCAGGCGTTCAGGTCGAAGTACCCTTCGTGCCGGGGCGCGGCGACGCAACCCAGGAGATGACTGACGTCGACTCTTTCGCGCTGCTCGAGCCGACGGCGGACGCGTTCCGAAACTACTATGACGAGCAGGCGTCCTACCGCTCGCCGACCGAAATGCTGGTCGACAAGGCAGATCAGCTTGCGCTGACCGTGCCGGAGATGACGGTGCTGCTGGGGGGCATGCGAGCGCTGGGTGCAAACCAGTCCGGCGATCATGGGGTGTTCACCGACGAGCCCGGCAAGCTGACGAACGACTTCTTCGTCAACCTGCTCGACATGGGCACCATGTGGAAGCCGGGTGATGAGCCGGGCGTGTACGTTGGCATGGATCGCGATTCGGGCGAGACCAGGTACACAGCAACGCCGGTGGATCTGGTCTTCGGCTCCAACTCCGAGCTGCGGGCCGTCGCCGAGGTCTACGCCTACGAGGGCTCGCAGGAGCGCTTCGTCTACGACTTTGTCGAGGCCTGGGCGAAGGTCATGAACAACGACCGCTTCGATGTTGACCTGCCTGAAGGCAGCTCGGTGGTCGCTGCTCGCTAGCGGCAAACTGCTGACGGTATGACAAAGCGGCGCTTCGGCGCCGCTTTTCGTATTACTGGTAGCTCTCTGACATCGCGCCGTAGGTCAGTTGCTTGAACTCGTCCTTCAGCCGCGTCCGGTGCGGGAGGCTTTGTACCATGAAGATGCCGATCAGGTTCTCTGCGGGATCGACCCAGAAGCTCGTGCCCGCGGCGCCGCCCCAGGTGTACTCTCCGGCTGAGCCGATTGCTCCCTCATTCGCGGGGTTCAACACCACGGCAAAACCGAGGCCGAATCCGCTGCCGTCTCTGCCGAGGCCCATCGGCACGTCTCCCAGGTGATTCATGGTCATGTAGTCGACGGTGCGGGGGGACAGAATTCGAACGCCATCGAGTTCGCCACCAGACAGCAGCATCTGCGCGAACCTGAGATAGTCACCGGCGGTACTCGTCAGACCGATCCCGCCACTCTGCAGTTTCTGGCCCTCGATGTACCCCCGGCTCAGGTATGCGGCTGCGACCTCGAGCCCGTCACCGGTTGGTTGTTCGCCGAACCCGGTTGGACTCACGCCTTCAGGCGCATACAGCTGGGCGAACCGCCCGAGCTTCGCGGCCGGAACGACGAAGCCCGTATCTTTCATGCCGAGCGGTTCGAACAGGCGCTGCTGCAGGAAATCGCCGAACGGCATGCCGGTCAGGACTTCGATGAGCCGGCCCTGAACGGCGACCGCGACGCTGTAGTGCCATCGGGTGCCGGGTTCGTACTGGAGGGGAAGTTCGCCGAGTTTTGCAACGAAGTCCGCAAGGTCGCCGTCGAACATCGGGTAGCCGGCCTCCCGATAGAGTTTGTCTACCTCGGTGTTGCCGAATGAACCATAGGTGAACCCTGCGGTATGACGCAGCAGGTCGTGAATGGTTGGCTGACGACGCGGCTTTCGGGTCTGACCCTCGAGGGTGTCATCGCCGCTGCCCATTCCCCGGCTGATTGTGCCGTCAGACACAACGCCGGACCGGCTGTCGGCTGTCGACAGCGCAACCTCGAGGTCGGCGAGTTCGGGGATGTAGTCGGCGACGGGATCGTCGAGCTCGAATCTGCCTTCCTCGTACAGCGTCATCAACGCAACCGAGGTGATCGGCTTGCTCATGGAATAGATACGAAAGATGGTGTCGTGGGCCATCGGCACGTTGTTCTCGCGGTCGGCCTGCCCCCAGGTCTCTTCAAAAATGATGCGACCGTTTCTCGCGATGACGCCCAGGCCGCCGACCATGGTCTCGTTGTCGACCGCACGCTCCATGTGATGGTTGATGCGCTCGAGGCGCTCGGGCGAGAACCCGTGTTGCTCCGGCCGTGCTGATCTCAGGTCTTTTGCGCTGGCAGCGCCGCAAACGAGCAGCAGGCAGAGTATCGAGAGTGCGTTCTTCATGTCCGGGTCCCCGGGGTTCATCACTTTAACGACTCAAGAATACCCCAGTGCGCGATGCTGCACCCGGGCGGCTAGTGCTGCTCGCAGATCTCCCGGAACCCTGCCGCGATGAACGGGATCATCAGGTCGTAGGCCGTCTTCACATCACTGGATGAGCAGAGCCCCTCTGACAGTCTGTCGATCCGCCCGGTTTGCGCAAGCGTCAGTGTCAGCGCGCCGGACAGATAGTGATAGCCCCAGTGAATTCTCTCCATCGGTGTGTCAGGCAGTGCCGTTCGGAATGCCTCGATGTACCGTGACACCAGCGGGTCGAAATGTTTGTGCATCATCATCTGCCCCCAGACCGCACTGGAGTTCACGTAGGCGACGAGGGCGTAGTAGTGGCGCCAGCTCGTCTCGTCCTCGAGCGCGAGTTGCTGGATGGGCCGGAGGAACGCGGCCACGATGTCCTCGACGGTCACGCCGTCACCCTTGCGCTTCTGCACGTCGAGCAGTGACTGCAGGCGAAGGTCGTTGAGGGTCTGCGCGCGGCGCAGGAACGCTGCCTCAAACAGGTCCTGCTTCTTGCCGAAGTGGTAGCTGGCGAGCGCCACGTCGACCTCTGCTTTCTTGGCGATCTGCCGGAGCGTCACGCCGTCGAACCCGTGGCGAGCGAAAAGCTCCTCTGCGGCATCGAGGATTCGCTCGCGTTTCGGCGTCATCGACGTGTATTCGCTCACCGGGGCGCCCTGTACCTGTGATCTGAACCTTCAACCAACCTAATGAATGCGGGTTGACACTTCAACAAGTGATGAATAAATTCATCGCCTGTTGAAAAAATTCAACGTGTGTTGAATTTTGCTCACACGCAAGGGGGATTCGATGGAAACAAGATTCAAGATGACGGCGCTCGCCGGACTGATCGGCCTGACTTCGGTCACTGCCGCACCGGTGTTCGCTGAAGAAGGGGCTCGTGCGATCGAGGAGGTCACAGTCACCGCCCGGCGCCGGGAAGAAAGTCTCCAGGACGTGCCCATGGCCGTCACCGCGCTGTCGGGTGAGGATCTGGCTCGCAGCGGCGCGGATGACATCACGCGCATCGCCGAGGTGACGCCCAGCGTGACGCTCGAGCCTTCGCGCGCCACGAACACGACACTGACCGCGTTCATCCGGGGCGTCGGCCAACAGGACCCGCTCGCCGGCTTCGAGCAGGGCGTCGCTCTCTACATCGATGATGTGTACATCGCGCGGCCGCAGGGCTCGCTGCTCAGCATCTACGATGTCGAGCGGGTCGAGGTGCTGCGCGGGCCGCAGGGCACGCTGTATGGCCGCAATGCCGTCGGTGGCGCGATCAAGTATGTGACACGCAAACTCTCGGGTGAACCCGAGTTTTGGGCCCGCACGCAGTTCGGTGATTACGGACAGGTGGATGCGGTGCTGACCGGCGCGATGCCGCTGGGTGAAGGTCTCGCCATTGGCGCGACCGTGGCTTCCTTCGACCGTGACGGCTACGGCGATAATCTTACGACCGGCGGTGAGAACTACGACAAGGACATCGTGGCCTGGCGCGTCAGCGCGGAATGGACGCCGTCCCCTGACTGGTTCGTGCGTGCCGCCTACGACAAGACCGACGACCGCTCTTCGGCTGTTGCCGGCTACCGGCCCTTCCCGGGCGCGCTGAGCGGCGCCCCGGTGCTGGATGACGTGCGTGACACACTGGCAGCGGCTGCTGTCCGTATTTCTACCGCCGGCATCGAAGGCAAGAACGAGATCGAATCCGAGGGCGTGCACCTTTCGGTCGAGTGGAATGTCAACGAGAACATCACACTACGTTCGATCACCGCCGACCGCGAGGATCTGACGCTGTCGGTCATTGACTTCGACAGCCTCGAGTCCATGGACTTCGATGCGCCGGTCATTTACGACAACGAGCAGTTCAGCCAGGAGTTCCAACTGCTGTGGAACAGTGACCGGCTAAGCGTCATCTCGGGCCTCTACTTCCTCGATGCGACGGCTTCCAACGACTTTGATGTGGTGCTCGGCACGCTCGCGCCGGGTGGCATCACGGCGTACACGGGTGGCGTCGTCGATACGCGTTCCTGGTCTCTGTTCGTGGATGCGACCTGGGACATTACTGATCGCCTCGCGGTTTCCGTGGGTGGCCGCTATACCGATGACGAACGCACGGCCGATATCTTCCGCGCGAACTATCTCGGTTTCGGCAGCCCGTTCTTCGACAACGCGTCGGCGATCCAGATCGCCGTGACCAGCGACTATGAAGCGCAGAAGACGTTCACGGACTTCTCGCCGCGCATCAATCTCTCTTACGCGCTCAGCGATTCGATCAACGTCTATGGCGGCTTCAGTCAGGGCTTCAAGGCGGGCAGCTTCGACCCCCGCGGCGCCAACTTTGTGACGCCGGAGGTCGAGGAGGGCTTTGATCCGGAGACCCTCAACTCGTATGAACTCGGGTTCAAGCACACAGCACCGAGTGGTCGCGCGACAACCAACATCGCCGTGTTCTACAGCGATTACGAGGACATGCAGATTCCGGGTTCGCTGGGCGTTGATTCCGACGGCGACGGCGTCAACGACAGCTTCGTCGGCGCGGTGACAAATGCCGGTGAGGCGACCATCAAGGGCATCGAACTCGAAGGCCAGTATGCGCTGACGGATCAGCTTTCGGCGAACCTGGCGCTGTCACTGCTCGACGCTGAGATCGACACCTGGCTTGTGGGCGGTGTGAATGTTGCCGATCAGCGGGAGATCCAGAACACGCCGGAAGAGATGGTCAACATCGGGCTGAGCTACACGACGGATGTGGCCGGCGGCGCACTGTCTGTACTCGGCAACTGGTCATACAAGGGCGACATCGTGCAGTTCGAAGTACCCGCGCCCGTGATTGATCAGTCATCCTATGACCTGATCAATGCGTCCGTGGTCTGGAACAGCCACGACGGTCGCTGGGCGCTGGGCCTGCACGGCAAGAACCTGACCGACGAAGACGTCAAGACCGCCGGCTACTGCTTTGGCTCCGGTGGCTGTCCGTCGACCCTCGGGCTCGAGGACAACACGACGGTCTTCTATGGCCCGCCGCGCACCTGGAGTGCGACGATCGAGTACAGCTTCGTCAGGTAATCCATTGTGACGACCGCCTTTGACGCGTCGTCACCGCTGTTTCACGAGATCCTTGCGCTGCACGGCAAGTGGCGCAAGGATCGCGATGCAGTGATCTGTGATGACGAAGTGCTTTCCTGGTCTGCTTTCACAGCAGGCATCCATCAATTCGCCAACGCCCTGCTCGCTCACGGCATCGAACCCCGCGACCGCGTCGTCGTTCTCATGACCAACGGCATCGAGATGGCGCAGGCGTTGTTCGGATGCATGCCGGCGGGCTGCGCGTCGGTGCCGATCAATCTGACAATCAGCGACGACGCGATTGCAGCGATGATTCGTGACGCCGGTGCCACCGCGATCATCGCGACGGGCGATCAGGCGCAACGCATCGACCGCATTGCGGATGCGCTGGGCGACTCGCCGCGACTCTTCGTGACCACCGGCGAGTCACTGAGCGGATGGATCGGCTGGCAGGATTTTCTGTCGGGGGCGCCGACGTCGCCGCCGGCCGTCGAGGTCGGCGACGATGACCTGCTCAACATCATCTACAGTTCGGGTACGACGGGTACGCCGAAGGGTATCGCGCATACGCACCGGGGCCGACGGGACTGGGCCTGCGATCTCGCGATTGCGCTTCGCTATCATGGTGGTGCCCGGACGCTGCTGACCATCGGCCTCTACTCGAACATCTCGTGGGTAGCGATGCTCTGCACGCTGCTTGCCGGTGGCACGATCATCATCCAGCGTCATTTTGACCCGCACGCCGTTCTCGACGACGTTGCGCGGCTCGGTATCACGCACACAGCCATGGTGCCGATCCAGTTTCAGCGCATTGTCGATGCCTTCGACCCTGCTCGTCATGACGTGAGTTCGATGCACGCGATGATGTGCTGTGGCTCGCCGCTCCACGAAGGGTTGAAGCGGGGTGTGTTCGAGGTGTTCCCCTGCGGTGTGATCGAACTATACGGTCTTACCGAAGGCATTATTACGACGCTCGATCCGGAAGACGCCGCCGGGCGGTGGTCGTCGGTTGGCAAGCCGCTCATCGGCACCGACATCCGGATTCTGGACGATGACGACAACGAAATGCCGCCGGGTGTGGCAGGCGAGATTGTGTCTACGGGCAGGATTACCATGCCCGGCTACCTGAACCGGCCTGATGCCAATGACGAGGCCACCTGGATCGACGAGCGCGGCAGAAGATGGCTGCGCTCCGGTGACATCGGCAAGCTGGACGACGAGGGCTTTCTCTACATTGTCGATCGCAAGAAGGACATGATCCTCTCGGGCGGGCAGAACGTTTACCCGCAGGACATCGAGGCGGTGCTGATCGGCCATGCCGACGTCGAGGATGTTGCCGTGATCGGCGCCGAGAGCAGTCGCTGGGGTGAGACCCCGGTGGCCATCGTTGTTCCTCGCGAAGGCAGGATTGATCGTGACGAACTCGTCGCCTGGTGTAACGCCCGCGTGGGCAAGCAGCAGCGCATCGCCGACGTCAGAACGGTTGATGCGTTGCCACGGAATCCGAACGGCAAGATACTCAAACGCGAACTTCGCAAGACGTTTGCGTCACTGGCTTACGACTGAGAGGAGCCGCCATGGCAGACTATGACGACATCTACTACCAGAGTGCGGACGGGCTCAGGCTGCATGCACGTGACTACGGCCCTGCCGACGCGCGCGCTACCGTACTTTGCATGCCGGGGCTGACGAGGAATGCGGCGGACTTCGAGGACGTCTGTGCCGGCCTGCCCGATGGCGTTCGAGCGATCGCTGTCGACCAGCGCGGTCGCGGCCTGTCGGCGCATGATCCGAATCCCGCCAACTACCAGCCGGCAACCTATGTCGGTGACATGTTTGCGCTGATTGATCATCTGGGCCTCGAGCGCGTCATCCTTTGTGGAACGTCGCTCGGTGGTCTGATGGCGATGATGATGAACGCGATGCGTCCGGGCAGCTTCGCGGGCGTCATCCTCAACGATATCGGCCCGGTGGTGGACCCCGCCGGTCTCGCGCGGATCAAGGGCTATGTCGGCAAGGGTGAGCCCGTGACCTCCTGGGATGCCGCCGCCGCGGCGATACGGGCGAGCAACGAGGTCGCCTTCCCGAATCTGAATGATGAGGGCTGGCTCCGGTTCGCGAAGCGGACGTTCGAGGAAGTCGGCCCCGGCGATATTCGGCTCGCCTATGACCCGAAGATTGCTGAGCCTATTGGCGACGATGACGACAGTGCGGTACCGCCGGATCTCTGGCCCGTGTTCGACATGCTGCACGACGTGCCGCTGCTCATCATCCGTGGCGGGTTGTCTGACATTCTGAGTGCGGACACCGTTGCCGAGATGAGGCGCCGCGCCCCATCCGCCGACGTCTTCGAGGTCACGGGCGTCGGCCACGCGCCGATGCTCGACGAAGCCGGCGTGATGGAATGTATCAACGGCTTTGTGGAATCCTGCGCTTCCCGCTAGCCCTGTTCCATGGGCAGTGATTCATCCTGCGCCCATTCGGACATCGAGTTGTCGTAGAGCGCCACGCCGTCCTCGCGGCCGATCAGTGCCAGTGCAAACAGATCGAGGCTCGCGGCGATGCCACCGCCGCAGTAGGTGATGACCTGCTCGGCATCGAGGGCGCGGGTCGCGCCGAAATGCGACTCAATCAAATCGTTGGCAAGAAAGCGGCCATCCTCATCAAGCAGCTCTGACCAGGGCACGTTGTCGCTGCCACTGATTCTGCCAGCGCGACCGTAGGGCGCCGACTCACCCGAGTGCTGTTGGCGGTCGAGTGCATTCAGGACACAGGATGCACCATCGCCGATCGCCGCGAGCACCCTGTCTTTGTCCGCGACACGCTTTGCCGCGAACTGTGCGCGGTAGGCTGCCTCGGCGTAGTGCTCCTCGCCGGCCGCAACGTCGTATCCCGCGTTCCGCCAGGCGGCGAGCCCACCGTCAAGCACTGACACCCGCTCGTGCCCGAACGTGCGGAACATCCACCAGAGCCGTGTCGCCCACATCGGATTTGTCGTCGTGTACAGCACGACGTGATCGTCGTTGGTGATCCCGTGTCGACCGGCGGCGTCAGCAAATGCGTCCGCTGCCGGCAGCGTGAACCGGAGCCGGGATGTGTTGTCCGAGAAGTCCCGCTGCAGGTCGAGAAAGCCGGCGCCGGGGATGTGTGCCTCGACGTAGCGGTCCCGCCCGGACTCGACGCGATATCCGCGTTCGGGGTCAGGGATCAGCAGGGTAGTCGTATCGAAGACGCGAATGTCTTCGTCGTCGCGCCGGTTTGCGAGCCAGTCGGCATCTACCAGGTACTTCTCACGCATCACGTATCTCCGTTCGGTTGGCATTGCCCCGATCATGATCGCGGCGCCCGGGTTCGTCCAGTTGCCGATGTATGATCTATGGAGTAGATCGTAAAGATCAAATCAATTTGCTTTGTGAAACAACGTCTGAGGCGTAACGTGGTCAAAACAAGGGGGCGAGGTGATCTCGCTCCTGTCTCACTCTCAATCTGGTTGGAGGCTGGAAAATGGGCGCAGACGATATCAATACGGCAGGAAAGTGCCCGGTAATGCACGGCGCGATGACTGCCAACGACCGATCGGTGACCGACTGGTGGCCGAATTCACTGAACCTCGACATATTGCATCAGCACGATGCAAAGACCGACCCGCTGGGCGGGGACTACAACTACCGCGAGGCGCTGAAAGAACTCGATGTGAAGGCGCTCAAGGCAGACCTTACGGCGTTGATGACCGACAGCCAGTCGTGGTGGCCGGCTGACTGGGGCCACTATGGTGGTCTGATGATTCGGATGGCGTGGCACGCGGCCGGCTCGTACCGTGTTGCGGATGGCCGCGGCGGTGGCGGAACCGGCAACCAGCGGTTCGCGCCGCTCAATTCCTGGCCGGACAACGTCAGTCTCGACAAGGCGCGGCGCCTGCTGTGGCCGATCAAGAAGAAGTACGGCAATCGCATCAGTTGGGCAGATCTCATCATTCTCGCGGGCAACGTGGCCTACGAGTCGATGGGCCTCGAAACCTTCGGCTTTGGTTTCGGCCGTGAGGATATCTGGCACCCGGAGAAAGACACCTACTGGGGTGCCGAGAAAGACTGGCTCGCACCGAGCGACGAGCGCTACGGTGATGTGGATGAGCCTGGCACGATGGAGAACCCGCTTGCCGCTGTGCAGATGGGCCTGATCTACGTGAATCCCGAGGGCGTGAACGGCTCGCCCGATCCACTCAAGACGGCCGCGCAGGTCCGCGAGACGTTTGCACGAATGGCAATGAACGATGAGGAGACCGTTGCGCTGACGGCTGGTGGCCATACCGTCGGCAAGTGTCATGGCAATGGCGATGCGGGCATCCTCGGCCCTGATCCCGAGTCGGCAGACGTCGACCAGCAGGGCTTTGGCTGGGCGAACCCGACCGGTAAGGGTCGCGGCAGGGATACAGTGACCAGCGGTATTGAAGGTGCGTGGACGACCCATCCGACGTCATTCGATGATGGCTACTTCAGCATGCTGCTCGACCATGAGTGGGAACTGAAGAAGAGTCCGGCCGGCGCATGGCAATGGGAGCCGGTGGATATCAGCGACGAGGACAGGCCTGTTGACGTCGAGGACCCCTCGATTCGCCTGAACCCGATCATGACCGACGCTGACATGGCGATGAAGATGGACCCGGCGTATCGCGAGATTTCGGAGCGCTTCCGCAAGGATCCGGCGTACTTCCGTGAAACATTCGCCCGGGCCTGGTTCAAGCTGACACACCGCGATATGGGGCCGAAGGCATGCTACGTCGGGCCTGAGGTGCCGGAAGAAGACCTGATCTGGCAGGACCCGATCCCCGAGGGTCCGACTGGCTACGATATCGAGGCCGTGAAAGCGAAGATCGCAGACAGCGGCCTGTCGGTGAGTGACCTTGTGGCAACGGCGTGGGACAGTGCCCGAACGTTTCGCGGCTCGGACAAGCGCGGCGGCGCCAACGGCGCACGGATTCGTCTCGCGCCACAGAAGGATTGGGAAGGCAACGAGCCGGCACGTCTCGCGCGGGTACTCGACGTGCTGGAGCCGATTGCAGCCGACGCTGGCGCGAGCATCGCAGACGTGATTGTGCTTGCGGGTAACGTTGGTGTTGAGCAGGCGGCCAAAGCCGCCGGCACGCCTGTCGAGGTGCCGTTTTCGCCGGGCCGCGGTGACGCGACGGACGAGATGACGGATGCCGAGTCGTTCGAGTGGCTGGAGCCGGTGCACGACGGGTACCGCAACTGGCTGAAGGAGGACTATGCCGTAAGCCCTGAAGAGCTGATGCTTGATCGCACACAACTCATGGGCCTGACTGCACCCGAGATGACGGTGCTTGTTGGCGGCATGAGAGTGCTCGGCACCAATCATGGCGGGACAAAGGACGGTGTCTTCACCGCCAACGAGGGTGCACTCACCAATGACTTCTTCGTGAATCTCACGGACATGGCGAATGAGTGGGTGCCGGCGGACGACGGCACGTACGAGATCCGCGACCGGGCCTCGGGCGATGTCCGGTGGACGGCAACGCGCATGGATCTGGTCTTCGGTTCGAACGCCGTGCTCCGCGCCTACGCGGAGGTTTACGCCCAGGACGACAGCAAGGAGAAGTTCGTCCGCGACTTCATCGCTGCGTGGACCAAAGTCATGAACGCAGACCGGTTCGACCTCGTCGACTGATCTCTGCGCGAAACAGGTGCCGGCCGGTGAGCCGGCCGGCACCTAATCTGCGGCATTGCCGCACTGCCAGCACACTTCGAACGTTGCCGGATTGGCTTCGCCGCAATGATTGCAGCGCCACTCTTCGCGTGCGGGCTGTCGCTGGGCGTTGTCTATCAACTCGGCGGCGCGCGCTGCCTCCCCGTCATTGACGACCCATAGTTCCATCCATGTTTCGCCCGGTGCCAGTTCGCCTGCGCCGCCCCCCAGAAACTCGTTCCGGTACTCCGTCTCGATGCCTGCCTGCGCGAGCAGGGCGGCCATGCTGCCAACGATCAGTGAATTCGGATGTGAGAAGACGCGCTTCATGAGTCAGTGAGTCACCCCGAGGTGCCAACCTCGTGCGGAGGCCCGGGACCTCACGTCACAGCTCACGTTTCTTCCCCTGTTTCGCGAAGTGCCCATGCCGTCAGCATCGGGCCAAAGAGCTCGAATGCGATCGTTGCCCCGATGGTCACCGTCACGACCTCCTGTGCGATCTCGGGAAACTGCTGCGTCGCATAGATCGCCGTGCCGAGCGCCACGCCGGCCTGAGGCAGAAGCGCGAGGCCAAGCATGGTCTTGCCGCGCCGGTTCAGAATCGCCTTGGCATACAGGTGGGCACCGACGACTCGGCCGACAATGCGCAGAACGATGTAAGCAACGCCGAGGAGTGAGAAGGCCATCCAGCTGCCGGGTGTGAATGACGCACCGACAAGGATGAGAAAGAGCACGAGCATCGGCCACTCGATGTGTTCGATTTCGTGAAAGGCGAACTTGTGATGGCTCGCCAGCGCCGAGATGGTGATCCCCATGACAATGGCCGAGAGCAGGTACGAGAAGCCGAAGTACAACGACAGGCCGGCACACAGCATCACCATACCGAGCGCCTCGATCAGCGTGGGCTCGCCGGCCTTGATGCGACCGGAAAGCGCGGCCATCGGAATTCCAAGCGCGAGACCCAGTGCGACTGAACCGATGAGCTCGAGGATGGCCTCGAGCAGGAACTCGGCGTGAATACCGCCGTTCGATACCATGTGCACCAGCGTCATGACGATGCTGAAGAGCAGCAGGCCCCACGCGTCATCGAGGGCGACGATCGGCGGCAGGAAGTTGCGAAGTGGCGATCGCGCCGTTGAGTTGTCGACCACGTCGAGCGTGGCAATGGGGTCCGTCGCCAGGCTCACGCCAGCGAGCACGAGCGCGACCGGCGTCGATACGCCGAGCAGCTTCAGGCCGGCAAAGACGACGGCGAATGTGCCGAGCGTGATGATCAGCGACAGCATGAAGGCGTCGACCCCATGCGTCCGGATCGCATCACCGCTCAGCTTTCCGCCCAGCAAGAATCCGATCAGCGTGAGCGCGATGGTGGTGATGTAGTCGAACCAGGCGAGGCTGAGATCGGGGAGCAGATCGAGACCCACCGGCCCGATCAACATCCCGAAGGCAATCAGGATCGTCACGCGCGGGACATGCGTTCGGCTGCCGATGACCTGCGCGGCCAAACCAAGCAGCCAGAGCGCGCCAAGCGTGATCAGCGTGATCGAGATCGAATCCTGCGACATCCCCCATAGTCTAGAATGACGCGATGTATCTGTCTCTGCTGCTCGCGACGCTGAATGTCACCGGCCCCATCTTCGTGATCGTGTTGTTGGGGCTCGTGCTCAAGCGGGTCAACCTGATCGATGATCACTTCGTCTCGGTGTCATCGCGCCTCGTTTTCTCGCTCTGCCTGCCGATCCTGCTGTTCACGACGATCACGAGTATCGACATGGCGGCTGTATTCTCTGCCGGTGTGTTCTGGTTCAGCATCGTGGCCTGCCTCGGCACCTTCCTCGTGAGCTGGGTGCTCTCGAGCGCGATCATTCGCCCGGTGACCGATCGCGGCGTGGTCGTGCAGGCAGCATTTCGCAGCAATCTCGGGGTCATCGGCCTTGCGCTTTGCGCCAACGCCTACGGGGCAGAAGGGCTGGCGCTGGCATCGCTGCTCATGGCTTCGCTGACCGTCGCGTACAACGTCCTCAGTGTCTTCATTCTGTCGCTCTATCTGGGTGATCGTGACTTCAGTCTCAAACGGACGCTCGTCGATATCGCACGAAACCCGTTGATCGTTGCCATCGTCATCGCCTTCGGCTTTCAGTTTGCCGGGCTCTCCCTGCCAACGATCCTGTTGAGTGCCGGTCAGTACATCGGTTCGCTGGCGCTGCCGCTTGCCCTGCTCGGTACGGGCGCCGGCCTGAGTCTCAAGGCACTGCGTCAGTCGTCGGTCGCAACGGGGCTCGTTGTGGCGCTGCGGTGTACGGTGCTCCCGGCGGGCGTCACCGCCGCAGCCGTTGCCATGGGTCTGCGGGGTGTCGAGCTTGGCGTCACCTTCCTGCTGTTCGTGGCACCCACCGCCACGGCAAGCTACGCCATGGTGCGCGCGATGGACGGCAACGATGTGCTGGCCGCGAATCTCGTGACGGCCACGACGATCGTCAGCATTCTGACCTGCAGCATTGGCTTTTATGTGCTGCGCGTGCTCGAGCTGGTGTGAGGTGACTTGACGGTTCGTGTGTCGCGGCGCATCTTGCAGCATGCATCTTTCTTGAGGGGGAACTGATGGTCAGCGAAGTTGCGGTTGATGAGCAGACAAAAAGAAAATTCACCGTGGATGAACCGGCGGGGCTGAAGCCGGACGAACCGGTTGTGTTCATCCTGAACCTGCACGGTGGCGGCTCCCATGGCACGTGGCAGCACAAATACTTTCCCGCCCACGATTACTGCGATGAGTACCGTCTTGTCGTCGCGACGCCGTCGGCGGCGACCCGCGAGCCGACGCGACACTGGGCGGAGGAAGCAGATGATGCGCACCTCGAGAACATCGTTTCCATGATGTTTGAGCGCTACCCTGGCATTCGCAGTTTCTGGCTTGCGGGCCACAGCCAGGGCGGCCTCACCTCCAATCGGCTGCTCAACAAGCCGTTCTTTGCCGGGCGCGTGGATGGCTGGCTCAGTCTCTCCGGCGGGCGGATCGGAGCCGCGCCCCGGGCGGCAGATGCCGGGCGGCCGCCGCCACCCGGCAGTGAGCCCCGACGTCGCCCGAACCTGACTCGCCCACCGGTGCCCGAATGCGACTTCTCGTTCATCTTCGCCGTTGGCGAACACGAGATCGAATCGTTGCCAGAGACGTCTCCCTGGGCAGAGAAGTATGGTGCCGGCGCGCGCGTCGAGATGCCCGACATCGTCGATACCGAACCCGGCCAGATCTTCGATCAGTCCTGCGACGGCTATTCGACGAAAGCGTGGGGACTCCGGCCGGCACCGGGTACCGCGAAACTCTGGGTGTATCCCGATGCCCGCGACGGACGAGTCATCGCAGACCTTGTGCGACTCGACAAGGGTCATACCGAAGGGCTCGAACCGAACGTCGTCGAGGCGCTGGTGAAACTCATGATCCAGGAGCCCGGCGGCAAGGCACGGGCGCTGGCCTGACAGGCGTAAAGAGGGGCAACTCATCGATTCCGATACCAGCGTCCAGCTGCGCGGACGCCAGTCAGCATCCGCCGTTTTTCACGGGCTGATCGAGCGTGCGATCCAGCGTCATCCCGCTGCGTTCGCGCATCTGTCAGTGCCGGACAGCGCGACGCGATTCAAGTCTGTTTATCCGGCATTCCTGCCCGCGTTTGAAGCCGCACGTCTCGCCAGCCCTGATCGTCTCGAGATTGCGCGTGGCATGGTTGATGACCTGGCTGGAAACCTCGTCTGGCAGGGAGATTCTGCGGTGCCGTTGACCGAACATCTCGCCAAGGCGGGTTCGCCGCTGACGCTGAAGCGTCGTGCGCCCTCGGGTACGCCGGGATGGATGGTTTCCTTCCAGAACGATGACAAGCACTGGCAAGGCTCTGAACTCGCCGACCTCGGTGCCTCGCTTGCGGCACGTGCGATGGTCACGCCGGGTGTCGCCGGGTCGCTCGAATGGGCGTGTGAGCATCTGATTGATCAGGCGGAGGTCCGTCTGCCTGGCCGAAAGATCGTGGTGGTTGGCGCGGGCGCCGAGATGGCGCCGACGCGGCAATGGGTCGAGGCGGGGGCTGAAGTGCTCTGGCTGGATATCGCTCCGCCGAGTGCCGCCTGGCTGGATTCGCTGCGGGCATCCGGGCCGCTGCACTGGCCTGAGGGAGGTGTGGATCTGTTGCGCGCCCCCCCGGGACATTCTCGCCACCATCATTGCGTTCGCGCAGGATGAGCCAGTCAATATTGCACTCTATGCCTACGCCCCCGGGCAGGCACGGGAGATTCGTCTCACGGCAACGATGAATGCGATAGTGGATTCGCTGCCACCGGAGTTGATCGCGAGCCTCACGCTGCTGGTCTCGCCAACGACGCCCACCGTGCTGCTGCCAACCGACCTCGACGCGATGGAGCGCCGCCTCGAAGCGCGTCCGGCCTGGGAGCGCCTGATGGCTACCGCCGGCCTGCTGGGGCGCGGCGGTGGCAGCGAGCGCCATGCGGGCGCCGCCGTCACACGAACGGTGGTCGGCATTCAGGGCGTCAGCTATCAGCTTGCCCAGTATGTCTGCAAGGTGCTCGCGGCCGAGCGTTGGCTCGCGGCCTGCGGCGATGCCACACGGGTATCGGCAAACACGGCCGCGATTACCCGAACGCGCTCGCTGGACCATCCGGTGTTCGATGCCGCCTTCGAAGGGGCGTCGGCGTTTCGGGTCGAAACGCTCACCCCCGAGCAGTCCCGTCAGTTGAACGGACTGCTGGCGGTTGTCGACTGGCTCCGTCCCGAGGCACCTGTGCCCGGCGCGGTACGCGTTCACGGCGGCATTCATACGCTTCCCTATCCGCTTGAAGGGGCGCTGAAAGTTGCCGCCGCCTTCGGCTTTGCCCGGTCTCCCCGCCTCCTGGCGGGACTGCTGCGTCGCTGACCGTTGCGTGAATCATCGCTCGGATGGTTTCACGGCGCGTGAGTAATCGCTAATCCCGAGGTTGCGCCGCCGCGAAGCTGTGTTGTTGGGATATCACGTTCTGACTGTTAGGGTGACGGTCACATGCAAGCGAAGAGAGGTACGACGATGTTGGTGAAAGAAGTGATGACCGAACGCGTCGAATATTTGCCTGCAGAGACGAGCATCGAGGATGCCGCGAAGAAGATGGCGTCCTTCGACTGCGGGTTCCTGCCGGTGGCGCAGGAAGATCAGGAGAAGCTCCACGGCGTGATCACCGACCGGGACATTGCCGTCCGTGCAGTTGCGCGCGGGCTCGACCCGGCGGCCACCAAGGTCGAGGAAATCTGCAGCGACAAGGTGCTCTATTGCTTTGAGAACGATGACCTTGCAGAGGTCGCCGTGAACATGAGAGAGCAACAGATCTGGCGAATCATCGTGCTCGACAACCAGGAGAACAAGGAACTGGTTGGCGTTATGACCGTCGGTGACATTCTCCGCAAGGGCGAGAAGCAGATCGCGGCCGAAACCGCGCAGCAGATCA
Organism: Pseudomonadales bacterium; assembly: GCA_965267485.1. Classification (GTDB taxonomy): domain Bacteria; phylum Pseudomonadota; class Gammaproteobacteria; order Pseudomonadales; family Azotimanducaceae; genus JANQJA01. The sequence goes on from OZ254080.1 coordinate 229,154, forward strand.
TGAACGCTGCCTGACGCCAACGTGTCATTCCAGATGAAGGCGGACTCCGGTCCGCCTTTTTTGTGCGCGCTTTTCTGATGGCGCGGGCGCGCCGCCTTGGCGACAATGCGCATCTATGAGATCAGTCCTTCACATTGCCGTTGCCACCGGCATCAGTCTGTTGATCCATGGCACGGTTGACGCGGCCGGGGAGGTTCGGCTCGGCCTCGCGCTCTTCAGCTTCATCGCCTGGCTCTGGATCACCGAGGCGCTACCGATCAGCGTGACGGCGCTGCTTGTTCCGCTCGGTGCATCGCTGCTCGGGCTGAGTGGCGTTCGCGATTCGCTGGCGAACTTCGCGAGCCCTGTTATCTATCTGTTCATGGGTGGGTTCGCCTTGGCCGCTGCCCTCCAGAAGTACGAACTCGACAGGGCGTTCGCCCACCGCGTGCTCGCGATGTCCCGCGGGCATGCGCCGGTTGCAGTGCTCTTGCTGTTCCTGGTCACCGCGTGTCTGTCCATGTGGATCAGCAATACCGCCACGGTCGCCATGATGTTGCCCATTGCTGCGGGGCTGCTGTCGGGCCATGACCGCGAGCGCGACGGCCGGCTGTTCCTGTTCGTGCTGCTGGGGCTGGCCTACGCCGGGAACATTGGTGGCATGGCGACGCTGATCGGCAGTCCACCCAACGCCATCGCGGCATCGGCGGTCTCGCTCAGTTTCAGGGACTGGCTCGGATTTGGATTGCCGGCCTTCTTTATTCTGTTTCCGACCATGATCGTGCTGCTCTACCTGCTGGTCAGGCCACCGCTCGATACCCGGCTGGAACTGGAGGAGCATGAACTCACGGCAGATCCGAAGCGACCGCTCGTGATCGTCATCTTTGTGTTGACGGCGCTGGGCTGGGTGATGAGTTCGCCGCTCTCGACGCTGTTCGGCGTCACCGGCGGCTTCGATTCCCTCATCGCGCTGGCCGCCATCGTTGCCTTGGTGGCAACGGGGTGCCTGACGTTCAGCGAGTTCACCGAAAAGACCAGCTGGGACATACTGATCCTGTTCGGTGGTGGACTGACTCTGTCGTCCATCATGCAGTCATCCGGCGCGAGCGCCTGGCTCGCTGATGGCATCGTCGCGCTGCTGCCCGCGGACCACCCCTGGCTGATGCTGCTCGTCATCTGCCTGTTTGTCGTCTTCCTCACCGAACTCGTCAGCAATACGGCGTCGGCCGCGCTGCTCGTGCCGCTGTTCATGTCGGTCGCGCCGGGATTCGGGCTCTCGCAGGAGATGGTCGCCGTTCTGATCGCCCTGTGCGCTTCGTGCGCCTTCATGCTGCCGGTGGCGACACCGCCGAACGCGCTCGTGTTTTCAACCGGTTGTGTCCCGCAGCGGAGCATGATGAGAATCGGCTTCTGCCTGAACGTCGCTTTCAGCCTGCTGCTGTCCGGCTACGTGTACCTGCTCAGCGCCTGATGCTCAGCGCCTGAACTTGTAGACCGAGGTGAACTGTAGCCGGTTGAGAGAGCCGGACATGCCATTGGCGAGTTCACGCCGGCCCCACAGCCACTCGATACCGAGCGTCGCTTCCGGAACCGGGCTCCACAGCAGGTTGAGATGCGATGAACTGAACGCCTGATTGGTTGTTGCCGGTACTGCTGACGAATCCGGGCGCGCCCGTGCGTAGCCGATCGCCCAGTTGCTGCGAAGGCGCGCGTTCCACCAGTGCTGCCATGCAATGAAGCCGGCGGTGACAGGAATGGGATCGAGCGAGCCCGCCTGTGTCAGTGCAGCATCATCGAAGCCGTTGAACGAGACGTATCGCCCGATGCCCTCGCCGCTCGTGACGGCGAAGCGCACATTGTCGAGCGTGCCGACATAGAGGCGACCGGAGGCGCTCACACCCCACCCAAACTGATCGTCCGCCCTGCTGGGAACGAGGCCATCGGCGCGGAGCTGCCTCGCCAGCGCTGCGACCGTCCAGGTGCCGATACTGGTATCGAATTCGATGCGGCCGACCAGGTCAGGCAGGCGGTCGTCGTCAGCGGCGATGCGTTCGCCGTTCCAGGTTCTCACGACAGTCTCAGGCTGTTCGGCGGCAAGCTGCCAACGACCGTACCCGGTCTCGTGTTCGAATCGAAGCATTGGCTGGCGGATGTTCAGGATGCCGACCGGACCGTTGGCGTCATTCAGCTCGGGATAAGCCAGCACGTTGAGAAAGGTTGTGTAGGTCTGCCCGGCCGTGAATGCGCCGAGCTTTGCGTACGCGTGTCGCAGTCGCGGGTTGTACGAGTTGCTGACTCGCTCGTTGCCCGAACGGTCGAAGGACACGAAGTCGATCTCGAGATAGGCGCTGAGGTCCCCCATCGCCGTCGGGGACACCGCGTCGACCCAGAGCCGCGATTCACGCGCGCCCGCGCTGGTCTGGTTCTGCTCTCCGGCGTCATTGAGGGGTATGGATGCCGGTGTGAACGCCGTGTCGGCGCGGTCTGTGCCGCCGGGTGCGCCGGTGCTGCGGGAGTTGGCGATGGCATCGAACTTGATGCGCCCGCCGATTCCGACATGCCTGCTCGGGGCACTCGTGACGGGTGCTGCGGGAACCGGTATCTCTGAACGCTCCGCCTCGAGCATTGAAAGCACGCCGGCAAGTTGCGCTTCGAGTTCTGCGACGCGTGCCTCAAGCGACCTGACCTTGTCACGCATTGCGTCGTCGTTCGCATGCGCGGTCGCTGTGGCAAGTATCATGAGTGCCATGGCAACCGGCCGTGATGCGATCATCGCGTGCCTCCCTCCCGGAAGCGCGCGTGGCACGACGCGCAGACCTGATCGAGACGATCAACCGCGTGCTGAAGTCTGAGCGGGTCTCCAAGGCTCGCGGCCTGTTCGATGCGCTTCGCTTCCGAGCGCAGTTGGTTGGCAAGCGCGGCAAAGGTTGCCGCGTCGTTCGCTGACATCGCACCGCCGATCTCATGCGTTGCAGTGATGAGTTCGTCTGTGACGGCAGCCAGCGCTCGCGCCTGTGACTGCCGTCGTTGCCGGATCTCGCCAGCGGGCAGCTCGCGCTCATGGACGAGGGACTCGAGTCGCTGCATCACGGTGGTGAGGCGTTCACTGGAGACGACGTGCGTATCACGCTCAGGGGCGCCGGTCTGGCATCCCGTTGCCAGCAATGCAAAGAGGAGGGCGCCCAACGTGAACGGCGCTAGCGGATGCCGACTGTTCATGACCCGCAGGATAGCGCAGAAACCCGGGGCTCCCTAGTCGCCGTCCTTTCGCTCGGTGTTCTCGTCTCGCTCATCGTCGTCACGGCGCGGCTGACGTCCGACGATATCGAAGATGAGTCCGGAGACCGGAGAGAAGCGCGTGACGCGAAAGATCAGTTTGCCGTAGCGAATCGGGCGGACTCGCCTGACTTCATCGATGTGCCGGATGAAGACCATGGCGACGGTCATCCTGAGCGCGGCGGAAACAAGGCAGATGCCATAGAACACGGTCAGCCACTGGTGGTGCCAGCCGAAGAGCGAGATCTCTGTCGGCAGGAAGATCGCGAGGAAGCTGCCGAGCGAGGCGCCCACAAAGACGGCCAGTGCCGACAGGACGCCGTGCAGCGCCATGAGCCCGGCGCGCTTGTCTGACGAGGTGAGATCGTAAACGTAGTTCGAGGCTGACAGCGAAAAGCCGGACCAGACGAGGCCGCTGAAAGCCTGCACCAGCAGCAGGTACCAGAAGTCGGTGGACAGCACCCAGAACACGGGAACGACCGGAATGATGAAACCGGTGAGCGACAGGATGATCCGGTTACCGAAGATGTCACCGAGCCTGCCCCAGCGATTGAGTACGAGGAACTGAACGACGATCGAGGCCGCGGTATTGCACATGAGTTCGACGTAGCTGAAGTGCAGGTCGCGAAGCAGATAAACGACCACGAAAGGCCCGGAAACCGCGACGGCGAACTGCATGCACGCGAAGAAGAACGAGAACCTGAAGAACGCACGCTGGCCGGCGAAGAAGTCCCGCGACAGGAACTGCGTCACGTCGCCGTTGATCGCGTGACCGTGTGGCGGGTCGTAGAGCTGCGACAGGTGCCACACGGAGCGAACCCGGCTCACCACGCCGATGGCGAAAATCACCATGAAACCCGTGAGTGCCATGTCGAGGGTATCAAAGAGCTGCAGCGTCAGCCCGCCGGTCACGAGCGCCGTGAAAGACGCCAGTGTCGACAGCCGCGTCCGGGTACCGAAGAAGCGTCCGCGCAGGTGTTCCGGTACCAGTGCGCCCATGAGACTGCCCCAGAGCGGCGCGCCGAGATGCGGCCCGGCGTAGTACAGGAAGAGCAGTGCCAGCAGGATGAGAAACGCATGATCGCGAAACAGGATCGGCAGGGCGGCCAGCATGGCAAGCGCGAATGCCTGGGCGATGGCACCGGCCACGATGATGCCCTTGCGAACGCCGGTGGTCTGGCCGAGCCAGACGGCGAAGAGCTGGAACGACGAGGCGAGCAACTGGGGCAGTGACGCCAGCAGTGCGATCTGCGGCATCGTCGCCTTGAGGGCAACGGCGAATGCCGAGAAGTAGCTCTCGCAGATCCCGGTCATCACCGAGAAGTAGATGCCGTCCTTGATGGAGTGCCGAAGCGAACCATCTACCCGCTCATCGCGTGAAAAGGCAGGTATCAATGGCATGTGAGCACTCCGGGAAAGGCGCGGATTATAGCCGCGAAAAATCGCTTGTACAGGCCGAAATGCGGGAGTAATTTAGCCGCAAATTTCAGAGCCACCACCTGATTGCACAGTCAGCTTCCGCGCGCGCCGGATGAGGCGCCGCTTCTCTTCCAGCAGATGGCTGCTGATCTCCATGACAGGAGCTTCAGCGTCGTGCCCGATGCCTTGCCGCCCCACGTCTCGGCCGCGCTCGTTGGAGGGCTCGCCGATCTGGGCCGCGATGCGTTTCACGAGGCGACGATCGGGCGGGGTCAGGATTCGACGCGGAACCCGTTCATTCGCCGCAACAAGATCAGCTGGATCGCAGATGACGATGCAACGCTCGCCCCCTGGCATGAATGGATTGATGCGCTGCGCACTTACCTGAACCGGACGCTCTATCTCGGGCTCTACTCGTTCGAATCACACTACATGCGCTACGACGCGGGAGATCGCTACAAGCGTCACTTCGATGCGTTTCGCGGCGAGCGCAACCGCATCGTCTCGCTGGTTACCTATCTCAATGAGGGCTGGCAGCCGGATCAGGGTGGTGAGTTGCTGCTCTATGTCGAGGATGAAGAGCCGGTGCGTGTCACGCCCGCGTTCGGAACAGTCGTGCTGTTCCTGTCGGAAGAAATGCCACATGAAGTGCTGCCCACGGCGCGCACGCGATTCGGTGTCGCGGGATGGTTCCGCCTGAATGCTTCGATCAACAACCAGATCGATCCGCCACGATGATGCGGGCAGGGTTGTTGTTGTTGATGCTTCTGCTGGCTGGTCCTGCAGCCGCGCAGGAAGAGGTGCGCATCAGCCAGTATTTGCGCCAGCTCGCCGAGGAACAGCAGTTCCGCCTCGAAGGTCTCGAGATTGTTGGCAGCGATACGTTCGTGCCGCCAGCGCGCTATCGGGATGTCGAGTTTGCGGTTGGCCGGGCTCTGCGACGCTACAACCATGTCGTCAGTTATGCCGGGCAGCGACCTGTGCGCGTCACGATACTCGGCCGGAAGGGTAACGATGTGGGGGCGCTGCCGGAGAGTGTGGCAGAGTCTGTCGCCGACACAGGCGCTGACCCCGCAACCCGGGACTAGTCAGTTCCGGGCTTGTAGCCCAGGCAGTAGAAGACGAGCTTGTTGCCGTCGAGATCCCGAAAGTAACCCCCATAGAAGCCCATCGAGGAGCCGCGATCATGCGGATGGCCCTCGTCGGTGCTGCCGAGCTCCATGGCCTTGTTATAGAGACGCTCGACGTTTTCAGGTGTACCTACGTTCAGTGCGACCATCACGCCGTTGCCGACCGTTGCGGGTTGCTCGTCCCAGGGCGTGATGACAGAGAACACCGGCGACCCGGCCCCCGTACTCCACCCCAGCATGCGCTCGTCAGTCATGACACGCTTTGCGCCCATCTCGGCGAGCAGTTCATCGTAGTAGCGGCCGGCGCGTTCGAGATCGTTGGTGCCGAGTGTGACGTATCCGATCATGACGTGATCCATTGTTCCGCATCGAACATGTCGCTGTAGGCGAACACTTCGATGTCTGCTGATGTGAAGTGGTCGGCAATGGGCTCGACAAGGCGGCCCAGCCGACTGTCAGTGACGAGCGCAACCCGCCGAACCTGTGCATGATGATCCCTGACGAAGCGCAGGTGGGCGCACATCGCGGCAAACGATTCCCAGCCAGGAAACCACTGCGTATGGATAATAACGCCTGCAAGCGCGCCATGTTGTTCGATAAACGCATCGACGACACGCGCCGCCTGCTCGAAGTCGATCTCCGACAACGGCCCATCCGGCTCCAGATAAGCAATCCCCCGATCATCATCAACCCGCGCAGCAAGCATCGTCCATCCTCCACCCCCAGTCTCTCACCATCCCGCCCCCCACCCAACCCCAGGCCGGGGTCAAACCCCAGGCCGGGGTCAGAGTAAAGTGCCAGAGTAAACAGGCAAAGTCCGTCGGATGCACAAGGTGCGCGTGTGTGTACAACAATCCGCTAAGTTTTTTGGATCCGAGTGGGTATGCAACTTTGGATGGTGGAAGAGACAGCGTTCGAGAGGCAAAGCGGCGCCATGGTGAGCGAATCAACACGGGGTCCTTCGGATGGGGTGAGCTCGGGGAAATTGGTGGCGATCCATCTGGGGAGCGATATCTCGGCAGTGGTCACGCACCAATGATTGTTGCGGCAGCGAACGACGCGGTTGCTCGTAGAGAAGCTGGGTCACTAGGTCAGGGTGTGCGCGTTCCATCCAACGATGAATACTATCAGTCGGAACGCAGTGAGTACGAGCGAAGGCTTTTGAATGAGCTACGATTGACCATGATGCAGGTTCGGGCAGCAGCATCGAAAAGCAATGAGCCAGTCGGCAGCGTAATCTACCGCGACGCCAGCGGGCGATTGCATCACGGTCCTGCGAATCCTTACCCCCCACTGGGACGTGAACTGGATCCAGAAGGCTTTGGCACGGGCACTGGGATTTTTGACGTTTACGATAATCCGATTGCTGTTGTGGTGTACGAGGGACGGTATCGACGATCTAGCGAACGAGAAGTATCTCAGGCTAGATTGGTGTACGGACGTTTTGCGGATCAATTGGGATTGACGTATTACGTCTTGTTCCAAAAGTCACACATATACAATCTCAACCGAGGGCCCTATGTATTCGAGCCATGGGAGGCGGATGATGTTCAGTAGAGCGAGTTGCCTCTTCGCAATTCTGACGAGTATCTTGTTCGGAAGTGCCTCTTCGGCTGATGGTGCGCGATATGAGCTCGTGCCACTTGTCAAATTGATTGTGAGTCCGAGTACTGTGCGAGCCAAGAGAGTACGCTCGATTGGCTATCTTGATACACCTGGATTGTTCCTATACTTGACCGAAGATCACGCCAAATTAGCAGACACGAGTTCTGCGGTCCGAGTTGTCGATCCTTCGTCCGACGGCTCCCTCGCACAATCTGATTGTATTTATGGTTATGTCGATCTGGTAGCCGAATGGGATAGTACAACAAGAATGCTAACGGCGGTCCGAGCTCACAATGGTGAAGGGAACGTTTGTTGGTGGTCGAAGAGCGAACCAGAAGCAATGGGGTCAGAGTGATCTTCCCCCAGAATGACGGCCACAAGGTATTGTCGACTTCTCCGCTGGGCTTGGTGACGCTCTGCTCTTGAAGAAATGGGTGAGGTGCGTGGATGCTCTGGATGCATCCGGTCTTGCGCGGACGTGATCCCGCGCAAGACCAGATCAGGAGGGTTCAGCCGCCTCGGCGAACGCCGAGACCGAGGAGGCCGATGGCCAGCAGGAGCAAGGCGGCAGGCGCCGGAACAGAAGTCGGTGTGACGCGAAACGCGAGATCCCCGCTGGCGGAACCGTTGACATAGGCTGTGCCGCCGGCGTAGACGTCGCTCGAATTGGTGTCGAGGCCCCAGCGCGCGCTCGGTGCGTCGATGATCGCGGTGTACGAGTTGCCGATGATCAGGTTGATGGCAGAAAAGTCGAAGTCGAAGAACACGCCACTGCCGATTGAGCCGAGGTTGGCCGGCAGCAACTGCGAGACCGACATCAGGGCTGCTCCTCCAAGCCCGTCACCATCGAGCAGCGTCATCGTCAGCGCCTGGTTGGGTCCAACGTGCTGGTTAACGTCGAAGAATGAGAAAGCGACCTTGACGCCTGTGTCCTCTGCGACAAAGGACTGGCCCAGGGGCTCGTGGGCATTGATTTGCACCGCGCCGTTTGTGAGCGGCTGAAGAATCGGACCTGCGATTGCGCCATGGGCGAACGCAAGAAGAAGAGCAAGGGTAATCGACTTGAGGTACTTCATTATTGTTGTCTTGTTATTGAATCGAATCAAACGCGTCAGCAATTTTTGGGCCCTGCCGGCTAAGTGATTGAAACGACAGGAAACAGGTGGCCGTTGTTATGTCGCCCTCTCCGATTGTGTAAAAATCCCCGACGATTCAGCCATTGTCATCAGGGCAGGGTCAGACCCCAGTGCCACCCTGGGGTCTGACCCCGCGCTGGGGGGTCAGGGTGCGGCCATGCCCTGGGCGATGAGCCAGTCCATCAGGCGGTCGATCCAGGTGTCGCTGGGCAGGCCCTGGCGCTTCATGCCGAAGCCGTGACCGCCGTCGGCATAGAGATGCAGCTCCGCACTCTGGCCGGCTTCGATCCAGTCGTTGTAGAGCGCCACGCTGTCGGGCGCGAGGCCGAGCGGGTCATTCGACGCCGCAAGTGCAAAGAGTGGTGGCGCGTCGGGCTGTACGCGACGCTCCAGTGAGCGGATGGAGGCGTAAATTGGCGCGGCAAAGGCAGGCCTGGAGTCGGCCTCAAAATTCATCGCGACATTGGCTGCCACTGCGCCGCCGGCGGAAAAACCAACGATGCCGATTCGTGCGTCATCGAGTTGCCAGTCCCCCGCATGCTCGCGAACCCAACGCATGGCCGTCAGGCCGTCCGACAGCCCCAGCGGAATGACCGGTGCCGTCAATGCTTCGAGGGCTTCCCGGTTGCCGAGCTTCGATACCATCTCCGCCACCGCATCCTCAGTCTGGCTCGGCGCGAGCCGGTATTTCAGCACGAACGCGGTAATACCCCGCTCGCACAGCCACCTCGCAACATCCGTTCCCTCGCTGTCGATGGAGAGCGCGAAGAAGCCGCCACCCGGACAGATCACCGCCGCCGTGCCGTTCGGGCGCTCTGGCACAAACGGAATCAGTGCGGGCCGACTCACGTTGGTGACGACACGGTTGGAGAAGATGGCGGACTCGTACTCCCTTTCGGGCTGCGTCCACGTGACGTCCCCTGAGGGTACGGGCATCGGCAACTCAATGATGTCGCTCATGTGGTGTTCCGGTTGGTGGAATCTCCTGATTCTGGCCCGGGGCGCCCTCGGCGGCAATTCCGCCTGGCCGGATGATTTCTTGCTCACGTGTGGCATCATCGGGGGCAGTGTTCCAATGAACCCATACAAGAGGGAGACACCGATGCGTTACGAGACGCCGAGTACGAGCAAGGAGGCCGCAGCCCTGCTCGCCAAGGAGAAGGGCCACGGCTTCGTGCTGGCGGGTGGCACAGATCTGCTGGTCAAGATGAGAACCGGGCTCGTCGAGCCAGACCTGCTTGTCGATATCAAACACATTCCCGCGATGTCCGAGATCAAGGAAAGCAAGACAGGCTTCAGAATCGGTGCCGCGGTGCCCTCGGCGAAGCTCGGGCAGCACAAGGCGCTCGCGAAGGCCTGGCCCGGTGTGGTCGAGGCAGCTCAACTGATCGGTTCCGATCAGATTCAGGGCCGGTGCACCGTCGTCGGCAACCTGTGTAACGCATCACCCGCCGCCGACAGCGTACCCGCCCTGATTGCCGCAGGTGCCAAGGTTGTCGTGGTTGGCAAGGACAAACGACGGACGGTGGCTGCCGAGGACATCATGACGGGTCCGGGCAAGACGTCGCTCGCCCGTGGTGAAATCATCGAGGCCGTCACGCTGCCGAAGCCCGGCCGCAAGACTGGCGATGCCTACCTTCGCTTCATTCCGCGTACCGAAATGGACATTGCCGTGGTCGGCGTTGGCATCTGCCTGACGCTCGAGCGGGGCGTCATCAGCAAGGCGAAAGTCTGCCTCGGCGCGGTCGGCCCGACGCCGATCGTCGTCCCGGAGGCGGCCAAGGCAATCAAGGGAACGAAGCTCGACGAGGCGGCACTCGACGCCCTCGCAGCAGCGTGTTCCAAAGCATGTAAACCGATCGACGACAAACGCGGGACGGTGAAGTACCGCACCCGCGTTGCGGGCGTGCTGGCGAAGCGCGCTGCCGCGATCGCATTCCAACGAGCAGGAGGCTAACCATGAGCGATACGACACTGGTATCCACCACCGTGAACGGCGACGTTGTCGAGTTCGCGTGTCCGAATGAAGAATCACTGCTCGATGCCCTGCGCGACCGCGTGGGTCTCACGGGCGTCAAGGAAGGCTGCGGCACCGGCGACTGCGGCGCCTGCAGCATCACGCTCGACGGGCAACTCGTCTGTTCCTGCCTGGTGCTGGGCGTCGAGGCCAACGGCCGCGAAGTGACGACCGTCGAAGGTCTGGTTGAAGAAGGCAAGCTGCATCCGCTGCAGGAGAAGTTCATCGAGCACGCCGCGCTGCAGTGCGGTATCTGCACCCCGGGCTTCCTCGTTGCTGCGAAGACGCTGCTCGACCGCAACCCTGACCCGGACGAAACCGAGATCCGTTATGCGCTGGCCGGCAACCTCTGCCGCTGCACAGGCTACGACAAGATCGTGCGCGCCGTTCAGGCCGCAGCGAAAGAAATGCAGAAGCAGACGCCGAAGAAGAAGCCGAAGCAAAAGGCGGCGACCCGGCAGAAAGCGAAGGCCAAATAGGGAGCAACGAACATGCAACACGACAACAGCTACAAGGCAAAAGACTTCGAGGTCGTCGGCCATCGTTTCAAGCGACCTGACGGCATCGACAAGGTAACGGGCAAGGCGCGGTATGGCGCTGATGCGAATGCGCCGGGCCAACTGGTCGGCAAGATCCTGAGATCGCCGCACCCGCATGCGCTCATCAAGAAGATCGACACCAAAAAGGCGGAAAAGCTGCCGGGCGTCAAGGCGGTGGTTACCGCCGACGATCTGCCGGATCTGACGAACGGCAACCGCGACATGCTGAACATTCTCGAGAACTGCATGGCGAGAGATCGCGCGCTGTATGACGGCCATGCCGTGGCGGCAGTGGCGGCCGTCGATGCGCGCACCGCACGCGAAGCGCTGAAGCTCATCAAGGTGACCTACGAGAAGCTCCCCCACGTCACAGATGTGGATGAAGCCATGAAGCCTGAAGCACCGGTGATTCACGACTGGGTCTTCACACAGGGCGTTGAGCCGGCGCCGACCAAGCCGTCGAACATTTCGCGGCGGACCCAGATGGGTCATGGTGATCCGGAGTCCGGCTTCCAGGAAGCCGACGTTATCGTCGAGCGCTCGTATACCACGGGCCAAACTCACCAGGGCTACATCGAGCCGCACGCGTGCCTCGCATCGGTCAATCCCGACGGCACCGCAGAGATGTGGGTGACGACGCAGGGACACTTCGTGTTCCGCAACACCTGCGCCGCGCTGCTCGGAATGGACATCGCCAAGCTCAAGGTCACATCGAGCGAGATCGGCGGCGGCTTCGGCGGCAAGACCCACGTGTGGGCCGAGCCGGTGGCGCTCGCGCTGTCCCGCAAGGCGAACCGTCCGGTGAAGCTGGTGATGAGCCGCGAAGAGGTCTTCAAGGCCTCCGGGCCGACCTCATCGACGTCCATCGATGTGAAGATCGGTGCGAAGAAGGATGGCACGATTACCGGCGCAACCGTCGACCTGCGCTATCAGGGCGGCGCATTCCCGGGCACCTGGGCGATGCTCGCGTGCATGACGGCGTTCGCGTGCTACGACATCAAGAATCAGCGGTCTGTGGGCTGGGACGTCATCGTCAACCGGCCGAAGGTCGCCGCCTATCGTGCGCCGTCGGCACCGATGGCAGCGTTCGCGGTAGAAAGCACGCTCAACATCATCGCCAAAGAAATCGGCATGGACCCGCTGGACCTGCGTCTCAAGAACGTCGCCACCGAGGGCACGATTGCACCGTACGGCCCTCCCTACGGCCCGATCGGCATCAAGGCGACGCTGGAAGCCGTGAAGGAGCACCCGCACATGAAGGCAAAGCTTGGCCCGAATCAGGGGCGCGGCGTGGCCTGTGGGTTCTGGTTCAACATTGGCGGTCAGACCTGTACGGATCTCAACATCGGTACCGACGGCACGGTTTCGCTGGCGCTGGGTACGGTCGATGTGGGCGGCTCCCGCGCATCGCTTTCGATGATCGCAGCTGAGGAACTGGGTATTCCCTACGAGCAGGTGAAGGCACACATCTCCGACACCTCGTCGCTCGGGCATAACGACATGACAGAGGGGAGCCGCGGTACGTTCTCGTCAGGCATGGCGACGATCTTTGCCGCACGGGAAGCGATCGAGGTGCTCAAGCAGCGCGCGGCGCTGATGTGGGACATCCCGGTTGAGGACATCATCTGGGAGAAGGGACATGCCAAGGCCGTCGGTGCCCAGCATTCCAACCTGCCACCGCTCTCGCTCAAGGAGATCGCCGCGAAGTCACCGCGCACCGGTGGCCCGATTGCCGGTCACAACGAGGTGGTCGCAGACGGTGCCGGACAGGGCTTCGCGAGCCACATCTGCGACGTCGAAGTGGACCCGGAGACCGGGCACACGAAGATCGTCCGCTATACCGTTGTGCAGGATGCCGGCAAGGCGATTCACCCGGACTACGTCGAGGGCCAGTTCCAGGGCGGCGCCGCTCAGGGCATTGGCTGGGCACTCAACGAGGAATACATCTACGGTGACGACGGCAAGCTGCAGAACGCGGGCTTCCTCGACTACCGGATTCCGGTGTGCTCCGATCTACCGTTCATCGACACGAAGATCCTGGAGATTCCGAATCCGAAGCATCCCTACGGGGTTCGCGGTGTCGGTGAAACCTCGATCGTGCCGCCGCTTGCCGCGGTGGCGAATGCGATCGATGACGCGATCGGCGTGCGCATGAATCATGCGCCGATGTCGCCGCCCCGGGTGCTCGATGCGATCGACGAGCAGCAGGGTCTGACGACGATTGCGGCTGGCTGATGCAAGTCAGCCTCAACGGCATGCTGCAGACGGCGGCGGGCGGCAACGCAACGGTGGAGGTCGAAGCAGACACCATCGATGAGTTGCTGACCCGCCTCGTCGAACGCTACCCGGCGTTCACCAAACATGTCGAGGAAGGTGTTGCCGTCGCGATCGACGGCGAGATCTACCGCGATGATGGCACCCGCCAGATTCCACCCGGCGCTGAAGTTTTTCTGATCCCCCGAATCGCAGGCGGTTGACGCACTCCCATTGGCGATTCTCACCTGTAACAATCTATCGATCGGGTTCGGTGCCGAGCCGATTCTCGATCACGTTGATCTCGATATCGACAAGGGCGAGCGGCTCTGTATTGCCGGACGCAACGGTGTCGGCAAGAGCACGTTGCTCAAGCTGATTGCGGGTACGCTCGAACCGGCGGACGGCAGTATCTGGCGCGCGCCGGGGCTGAAGGTCGCGACGCTTGAGCAGACGCTGCCCGTTCGTGAGAACACGACGGTATTCGATGCGATTGCACAGGCCTTCGAGCAGACCGGTGAGTTGCTTTCGCGGTATCACGCCCTGCTGGAAGAGATCGAGCGGGGAGAGTTCGACGAAGCGATTCAGGAAAGGCTGGCCCGGCTGCAGTCAGAGATCGATCACGTCGATGGCTGGGCCTTCGATCACAAGATACAGGGCATGCTGGGTCGCTTCGGGCTCGATGGCAGCCAGACGCTGGATTCGCTCTCTGGTGGCTGGCTTCGTCGTGTCGCCATTGCACGCTCGTTGGTCACCGATCCTGATATCTGGCTCCTCGACGAGCCCACCAACCACCTCGATATACCAACCATTGCCTGGCTGGAACAGGAACTCCTGAACTACGAGGGGACGATCGTGTTCATCACCCACGACCGCGCCCTGATGCAGTCAGTCGCGACCTCCATCGTCGATATCGACCGCGGCAAGCTGACGCGCTGGGACTGCGACTACCGCACGTTCATCGAACGGCGCGCGCACCAGCGCGAGGTCGAAGAAGCCCACAACCGGGAGTTCGACAAGAAGCTGGGCAAGGAGGAAGCCTGGATACGACAGGGGATCAAGGCCCGGCGAACGCGCAACGAAGGGCGGGTGCGTGCCCTCGAGCAGCTCCGCCGGGAACGGGCAAAGCGGCGTACGACCCGGGAGATGAAGCTTCAGGTCGATAGTGGCGAGCGGTCGGGCAACATTGTCATGGAACTCTCTGGCGTCAGTAAATCATTCGACGACAAGGCGGTGGTTCGGGATCTCGACCTCATTGTTCAACGCGGTGACCGCATCGGGCTGTTGGGGCCGAACGGTGCCGGCAAGAGCACGTTGCTGAAACTGCTGCTTGGCAGGATGGCGCCTGACACGGGCACGGTGACGCTGGGTACGAAGCTCGAGATTGCCTACTTCGACCAGGTCCGCGAGCAGATCGACCCGAACCAGACCGTCGCCGATACCATCTCCGACGGTCGCGAGTGGGTCACGATCAATGGCAAGGACACCCACATCGTGACCTGGCTCGGCAACTTCCTGTTTACGCCGGCGCAGGCCCGCTCGCCGGTGCGTGTGCTGTCTGGTGGTGAGCAGAACCGGCTCCTGCTGGCGAAGCTGTTCTCGCTGCCCGCCAATCTCCTGGTGCTGGACGAGCCGACGAACGATCTCGACGTCGAGAGTCTGGAGTTGCTGGAAGAACTGCTCATCGAGTACCAGGGTACGGTGCTGCTGGTGACTCACGACCGAACGTTTCTGGATAACGTCGTCTCGAGCCTGCTCGTGTTCGAGGGCAATGGCATCGTGCGCGAACATGTTGGCGGGTACTCCGAGTGGGTGGCAGCCGGCGGCAGGTTTTATCAGCCCGGTGCCGAGCGTGATACTGCGGGCGATGTGCAGCGGGCCGGAAACAAGGCAGCCCGCGAGCAGACCCGGGAAGAAAAGCGCGCGAGGCAGAAGCTCGAACGAGAACTCGAGGCCCTGCCAGACAAGCTCGATGCCGTGGAGCAGGCCATCGCCAGCATTCATGAAGAAATGGCGGCGCCGGGCTACTTTGATCGCCCCCTCGACGAGAAGCGTGCACTCGAGTCGAAGCTCGCGGCACATGAGGCAGAGCAGTCGGCCTTGTTTGCTCGTTGGGAAGAACTGGAGGGCGAACTGGGCTGATTGCGATGATAGAGTGGCACCATGTTCGACGCCGTTGACTCCTGTTGCCTGATCGTCGGTTGTGGCCGCTCAGGCTCCACCATCCTGGGTGCCATCCTCGACGCCCACCCTGAAGTCATCTGTGCGAACGAGAGCCGCGCCTCCGCGAACTTCTGGCGAGGTTACGATCGCGATTCGCTGTTTGCCGAGCTTCACGAGAACGCACTCGCGCAACGCGCGTCTGGCAGGCAATCCGAGGGCTACACCTACGCGATCGCGGCTGGCAATGAGGATGCCCCGATCAGGGTCGTTGCCGACAAGACGTGGAATCCCGCGCTGGTGATGCTGCATGGCCGGGCGACGCTGATCGCGGAACTGGGAGAGATGACTGGCGTACCGATTCGCTTTCTCCATGCGATCCGTAACCCCTGGGACGTCATTGCCACCATGCATCTTCGGAGCGGCGCCACGCTGGCAGACCGCGCACACTGGTATTTCATTTTCTGTGACGCCGCGACCGCATTGATGCAGCGCGGCGATCTCGAGTGGATGGACGTTCATCACGAGGCGCTCATCGACGCGCCCCGCGATCACGTGGCGGCGATTACGGCATTCCTCGGGCTGGAAGCCGACGCGCAGTTCATCGAAGCCTGTGCAGCCACGATCAAGACCGAACCTTCCCGGTCACGTGAACGCGTCGACTGGCCCGCGGATGTCGCGGCACTCATCGAATCGAGAATGCCGCACTATCCGTTTCTCGAGCGATACCTTTCGAGGTAAGAGGTGCTGACCATGAACGAAAGAAAGACATCTGCGCTGATTCAGTCGATCACAGGATTGGTGCTCATTCTGTTGGGGCTCGCTGTCTTTGCGATCCGGCTGAAGCATCCTGGCCCCTACGTCATGCCCGGCGGCGGCGCTTTCTACGGTGGGCTCGCGCTGTTGTTGCTCGGTGGCGTCCTGCAATGGCGCAGCAGGCCGCGGGCCCTGGGCTGGATTGCGCTCGCGGTCAGTCCCATTGCGCTTGCGCCGGCGATCTACTCAATTGTCGGTGAGTCCGAGGAGGTCATCTCGCTCTACGCCACGGACGCATCGGGTGAGGCGGCCAATCTCAGGCTCTGGATTGTGGATCGTGAAGACGGCCCTTGGGTTGGCATGTCGCGTAGCAAGGCGATCGAACACAGCCTGGATGGTGCGCAGTTGGAGATGTTGCGTCAGGGCGAAGTCACTTGTGTCAGGCCCGTGTTGTTCGAGGATCTGCCGACCGCACAGACGATACATGCCATGAAGGTCCGCAAGTACACCGCAGCGCAACTCGCCGGGGCCATCGGGCTCTATCCGCAGGAGGCGACATCTTCCACCGCCGCACTGCGGCTCGACCCCTGTTCGGCAACACATGCGCCGGTCGAAGTGATTCATCGTGATGCGCTTCTCGTCGATGCGCATGCCGACATCGAGATCCCTGGCAGGGAGTCGCGCTACGTCGGCGCCGACGGAAGATCCCAGGTCGCGCCGGACAAGTTGCGGGCGGGCGGCGTGGATGCGGTTGTGATGACAATCGCGGTCGGGCCCGGCCCGCGAACGGCAGCAGGGGACCGGGAAGCGCGCATGCAGGCCGATGCAGAACTCGCGGCCGTTGTTGCGATGACAGACGCGCCCGATGACGATCTCGTTCTGGTGCGAACACCGCAGGGGCTGAGTGAAGCACACGAGAACGGCCAACTGGCCTATATCCTCGGTCTGCAGAATGCCCGGATACTGGAGGGCAGGGTAGACGCGATCGACGAATTCCATGCAGCAGGCGTGCGAGTCTTTGCGCTGACCCACATGGGCCACAATGATTTCGCCGATTCATCGCGGCCCGTCTTCATCGCGGAGTTGGGGCAACACGAGCCGGACGAGGAACATGGTGGCCTGTCGGATCTCGGCCGAGCGGCCGTCATGCGTATCAATGAACTGGGGGCGATCCTCGACATTTCACAGCTCTCGCGGGCGGCGGCACTGGAAGCGATCGCGCTGTCATCGGCGCCCGTCATCGCCAGCCACTCGGCGGCGCAGGCACTGACGAACGTCAGTCGCAACCTGTCGGACGAGGAACTCGATCGCATCGCCGAGAACGGCGGCGTCGTACACGTACCGCCATTCCGCGGCTACCTCTACGACTCGGCAGACGAAACGCTGGATGCGAACATTCGGCGGGCTCGTCGCGAGGCGGGTCTGCCGGAGGACTACCTCTACCCCTTCGAGCTCTACTGGGAACTCGAAGACGAAGCCGTTCAACAGGCGTTCCTGCAAAGCGTCAGCGAACTGCTTGGCCCTGGCAGTGTCGACATGATGCTTGACCACATCGACTACATCGCGCGCCGAATTGGTGTCGACCATGTCGGCATCGGTACCGACTTCAATCATGGCAGCGGTGTCACAGGATTCATGGGGGCAGCGGACGCGATGAACGTCACCGCGGGTCTGCTTGAGCGTGGGTTCACCGAAGAAGACATTCGCAAGATCTGGGGTGGCAACTTCTTGCGCGTGTTCACTGCAGCGACTGAACAGGCGGCAGACAACGACGCCCGGTAGTCCCCACCGCCGTTCGCGTCAGCGCAAATTAACTGAAGGTCCGCGCGTGAATCTCTTCGCGCTTCAGTATGCGTTTCGAGATCACCTTGCCGAGATTGATGCCCGGGACCTCGATCCAGCGCCAGGTCAGCCAGGCGAACGCGGCAACCGTCAGCAGTGCTCCGGCAGCGACGAGTGTTGCGGGCAGATCGACCTGTGACCAGAGCGCAAGTACGGGCAGGTGAGTCAGGTAGATGCTGAAACTGGTGCGCCCCAGAAAGCGGGCAGGTGGTGATGCGAACACCGCATGACCGACGCCTGTCTGCATGATCACAAACAGGATGCTCGTCCAGAAGACGCCGTAGAACAGGTAGTCGCGGTGAAAGTGGCGGTTTGTGATGTCGCTGCCGGTGATGGTTCGCCAGGCATCGGGGATGGTCGCAAAGACGATCAGCAACAGCGCAATCAACACGAGCCACCAGAGCAGGCGAACGGCTGACTGGCCGGGTGGGGCGCGCTTCGGCGCCGATGCCATGGCGACGCCGACGCACGCGGCGAGGCTCCCGCTCAAAAAGATCACCAGGTACGGCCAAAGCACGATACCGTTCAGTGCCGAGGCCTGTTCCGGCCAGATGATCGCGGCGGCGACGAGACAGAGTGCTGTGAATGCGGATGGCAGCCATCGGTTGAACCGCGCGATTGCCACACACACCGTTGCCAGCACGGGGATGACGAGGTAGTACGAAAACTCCACCGGTATCGTCCAGAAGATGCTTTCGCCGCGCAGCATCAGCATGTGCTGAAGCCAGTTCTCGGGCGACAACCTTCGGACGAACTCGAACCCCGCAAAGTAGCCGACAAGTGCGGTCGTCAGCACGATCCAGTAGAGGGGAAAGATGCGGAACGCGCGCCGCACGAGATAGGACGACCAGTACCTCAGAGTCTCGACGCGGCTTTCACCTGCCAGATCCGTCAGCGCCTGTCGCGTGAGCAGGTAGGCGCTCAGCACGAAAAAGAGAAACACGCCTGCCTTGCCATACCCGGCAAAACTCGGCCACGGCAGAAGGTCCATGCCCTGATTGCCCATGTGGCTGAGTACAACGAGCATGACGGCAAGCCCTCGCAGGCCGTCGAGGGCAGGGAACGTGTCGGGTCTGATTTCAGGCTGCATACGTCTCGCTATTGTACGCGTATGCGGCGTCGCCTGCGGTGCACGTCAGGCGGTCTTCCGGATGATGTAGAGGGCGTCGACGAGCGCCTCGACCTCGGCATCCGTGTTGTAGAGGTGGAAGGACGCGCGGGCCGACTCCTGGAGCGACAGCGACTCGTGCAGCGGCTGTGCGCAGTGGAAGCCGGAGCGGATCATGATGTTGAAGCGCTGGCTCAGAATGCGCGCAAGCCCCTGGCTCTGTAGCCCTGCCATCCGGAACGTCACGATGCCGGTTGATGCCGCTGCGGGGGAGTCGACCACAAGTTCGATGCCGTCGGACTGTCGCAGTCTGTCCTTGAGTGACGTGGCGAGTGCCGCCGAGTGTTCCTGGATGGCAGGGACGCCCACTGCATCGAGGTAGTCCACAGCGGCGCCTAGTCCGATCACGCCTTCGATATTCGGCGTGCCGGCCTCAAGTCCCCAGGGGAAGGGGCGTGGTTCGAAGCCGTCGATATGCGCCTGGTGAATCATCTCGCCGCCGAGGTAATGGCTTTCGATGGGCGATTCGAGCCCTTCGCGCTGGAACAGGACGCCGACGCCGGACGGGCCGAGCATCTTGTGGCTTGAGAAGCAGGCGTAGTCACAGTCGAGCTCAAAGAGGTCGACGGGCTCGTGCCCGACCGATTGCGACAGGTCTACCATGACAAGGCAGCCGTGTTCCCTCGCAATGGAGACCAGCGCTTCGACCGGGTGACGAACGCCGAGCGCGTTGCTGATGCTGGCGAATGTCACGAGGTGCGGGCGGCGCGTCGCAATGAGGTCAGCGACCTTGTCGAGATCGACCTTGTGCTCGTCGTCGAGCGGGAAGAAGAAGTGGTCACCCTGCTGCCAGGGCAGCAGGTTGGAGTGATGTTCAGCGAGGGTCAAACCAACAGGCCCGCGGTCACGGTGCGCCATCGCGACGATGTTCAGCGCTTCGGTGGCATTGCGTGTAAACGCAAGTTCCCGGCGGTCACAGTTGAGAAACTGCGCCAGCAGCTCGCGCGTATTCTCGAACGCTTCGGTCGCTTCCTCACTGAACAGGTGAACGGACCGGTGAACATTCGCCGTGTGGGTTGTATAGAAGCCGGTGACGGCGTCGATGACGGCGCGGGGTTTCAGCGACGTCGCAGCAGAGTCGAGATAGATGCAGGGTTGCCCACGCACCTCGCGGGAAAGAATTGGGAAGTCGTCACGAAGCGATTCTGGCAGCGACATGGGCATTCAGGCCTGTGCGGAGTGGAAGTTCTCGAAGGACGTGCTGCGAATCAGGCGGTACTTGCCCGAATCCTCCGGTGGAATGCGGCGAACGCGACGGACCCGGATTTTCGCATCCGGCCCGAGCAGCGTTGTCACGCGCTGGACGAGTTCGCCCTCGTCGAGCGCTTCGGCCGCGGGTGCGACCTCGATGAGAAAACGGTCCTCACCCTGCTGGATCAATCGCGAGAATGCGGCGCCGGGGGTCGTGATCATTGTATCGGTCAGTTCGTCCGGCGTGACGAAGTCTCCGGATGGCAGGACCACGGTTTCATCAAGCCGCCCGAGTATCTCGAATCGTTGTTGTTCGTCATCGTGTTGGCGCGGCAGCGCGCGACCGATATCACCGATGCGGTACCGAATCAGTGGGCAGGCAAGGTTACGGAGGTCGGTGATGATCACCTCACCTGCCTCGCCCTCGGGTACGGGCTGACCGTTGCGTATGAACTCGACCACGAAGAGATGATCGAACAGCAACTGTGAGCGATGTTCACCGTCGTCCATCGAAACAGTACCGAGTTCGGCGGAACCGTAGTTCTCGCGATAGCGCACGCCCAGTGTGCGCTCGATACCGTCAATCATGGCGGGTGTCGCCTTGCCGCCGGTCGGGCGCACGACGCTGCAGGGAGCGAACGTGCGGCCGTTGGCACGTTGTGCGAACAACCAGAAGAAATAGGGGTATGCCCTCACGGTGTCGGGGCGGGTGCGAGCGATGGCATCGAAGTAGTCGTCGATCTTGTCGTCGCTGACGGCCGATCCATCCACGCCCGGTGCTGGCATCACAACGTCATTCCAGAGCAGCCGATTCGCGGCGCGGGAGATCACCTCCCGTCGAGCGCCTGCCCGTATTCCGGGATTGCTTGCCATCGCCTCGAGCAGGGTGGTCGACAGCGCCTGCTGTGCCCCGTTCAGGCCACACCGCTCATAGCAGTCATCCGGCGGGATGGTGAGGATCCGCCCCGGTCCTTCCGTTCGATACTTCATGATGAGATCGGCGGCGCGATCCCAGTCGCGCTTTGCCTCATCGTGGAAGATCATCACCCGATTGGAGGTGCCTGATGTTGCAATCTGGTACAGCGATGCTTCGTCGTAGCCGCGGGCCAGCAGACGATCGGGAAAGGCTGCAAGCAGGTCGTCCTTGGTGACGCAGGGCACGTGTGCAATGTCCTTAAGGTCGGCCAGCGATTCGACATCGACGTCGCGATAGAGCTCGCGATAGAGCGCAACGTTCGAACGAGCGTGCGCCACCAACGCATTCAATGCAGCGAGGCGTACCCTGTCACGTTCCGCGCGACCCAGCTTTTCTGACTGGCGAAGTGCGAGCAGGTTTTTGAGAGTGCCAGCGAGTATTGCCGTCTCCAGCCCAAACGACTGTCCTGTTTCAATTGTACCGGGCCGGAACTCGCAGACAATGCGGATTCGCCGACGCAAAGGATCGGCGGAAACATGAGCAGCGGTCAGGCCGGTTTGTGGGCAATAAGCCTCGGCTCGAGGACGAATCTCAGCGGGATCTTGCGGCCGAGCCAGTGTCTGGCGGGATACGGCAGCCACGAAAACGGGATCTCGACGGCCCGTGTCATCCAAACCGGCAGTCGAAGGTAATGGCCGCGTGCGCCAACCAGCGAACTCAGGCGCGAAAACCCCTTCTTTTTGAGCAGTTTTGCTAGATCGCCGATTGAGTACTCCTGCAGGTGAAAACAGGTCGCTTCGTCATCGAAAAAGGCAGAAATGTCCCAGGGGCCATTAAGCCGATTCACGGTCATGAACACGTAGCGGCCGCCGGGTTTGAGCACGCGGAAGACCTCCTGCAGCTGCTCCTCCGCATCCTCGGGGTGCAGGTGCTCCATGAGCTGATTGCTGTAGACCAGGTCGACCGAGCTGTCGGGCAGCGGAATCGATGCACCGTCGGAGATCACCAGTTCAAAGTTGTCGGGCGCCCCGGATTCGTCAACCAGCGAGCGCGTAACATCGACAGCAGAAACGCGTGCAACCGAAGCTGCCATCCGCATCGCGAGCCGACAGTCGCCGGGCCCGATTTCAACGACGTGCATGTCGGGCGCCAGGAAGGGCTCGATCAGTCGAAACTGCCAGTCAATCACGTTGCGGCTTCGCTCTGCCGACGCCTTGCGCGTGAGCAGCGGATGGTCAGGCACGCTCGCGAACATCTCATCGTAAACCGACGTATACAGGCCGGTACCGATGCGCTCGTCCCGTGATGCGTCGAGCAGCTTGCGCGCCAGCGACCTCTCCACCAGATAGTGGCGGGCGATCGCTTCATCATCCCGGGCATCCCGTGCGGGTCGCCGCTTGACCGGGGGCAACGGCTGGTTGGAAATGTCCATAGCCGAATCATCGTCGTGTCGCACCCCTGAATGCAATACTGCCCGTGGCTTCACTGGCTTTGGGTGATCGCTGCGATTGGCAAGGTGGTCGTTCTCGTAGGCGGCATTCTGGGGTATCGTCATCAAGGATGAAGCACCGGCGACTGATACTGATGACACTGCTGCTCGCGCTCGCAGCGTGCGGGCCGGCTGCACCGATTCAGACCACGCTGGCTGCCTTGAGTGAAGCGCAGCGTGACTTCAATGGCAGGCACGTGGAAGTTGCCGGCGTGCTGCGCACCTTCCCGAACCCGCGGCACTACTGGATCGAGAATGAATCCCTCGATCGGGTTGCGCTCGAGGGCGATCATGACTTCTCGTCCTACGTGGGCCAGACGGTCGAGGTCTCGGGCGTGTTCGCCTTCGATCGTGACCAGGGCCGTCGAATCCGCGTCGAGCAGCTGGACGCCTCACCATGAACATCCTTCGCCGGTCGCTTGGATTGCTCGCGCTCTTCGTGAATAGTCAGGTCATGGCAATCGAACAGCCGGCATACACCCTGATCGAGACACGCGACGCAATCGAGCTTCGGCGCTACGAACCCGTCATCGTTGCAGAAACGATCGTCGACCAGGATATGAAGCGTGCCGGCAATACCGCGTTTCGCAAGCTGGCCGGCTATATTTTCGGTGGCAATGCCCGCTCCGAGAAGTTTGCGATGACTTCGCCGGTGATCCAGCAGCCTGCTGCTGGTGCGGGTTACCGGGTCAGCTTCTTCATGTCGAAGCGCGCGTCGCTCGATGAAATGCCTGCGCCCGATGATGAGGCGGTCTCGATTCGCGAACTCCCCGAACAAACCTTTGCCGCGCTCCGCTATCGCGGCGGCTGGAGCGTTGACCGATACGCGCGCCACGTCGATGAGATCATGGCCTATCTCGATACGCAGGATGATATCGAGGTTGTGGGTGATCCCGTCTGGGCACGCTATGACGCCCCGTTTGTGCCACCCCCCTTCCGGACCAACGAAGTGCTCGTGCCGGTTGCTTACAGAGCGGGCGAGCCATGAAGCTTCCCGCACTGTCCGACAACCAGCTTCTTCGCCTGCTCTCTTTCGGCGGGCTCTACGCGGCGCAGGGTATTCCCTATGGCATGTTCGTCATTGCCTTGCCGACGTGGCTGGCAGCGGAGGACTACAGCAGTGCGCAAATCGGACTCTTTATTGCTGCCGTCACGCTGCCATGGACGCTCAAGCTCGTGGCCGGCCCGCTCATGGATCGGTTCTCCTATCTGCCGATGGGGCGACGCCGGCCCTGGGTGGTCCTCGCGCAGGCAGGCATCCTGTTGGCGACGCTCGCGCTGGCGACAGGCATCACCGACTTTCTCTGGATCCTTTGCGTCGGGTTCGTCATCAATTTCTGTGCCGCCTGGCAGGATGTTGCTGTCGATGGCATGGCGATTGATGTCCTGCGCGAGGACGAACGTGCGCGCGCGAATGCCTTCATGTTCGGCGGGCAGGTGATCGGCATATCAGCGTCTTCTGCCGGCGGCGCGTGGATGCTTGCCGAGTTTGGCCTGGCTGCGGCCGCCTGGGTGATCTTCCTCAGCGTGCTCCTGATTGCGATGATCCCGGTGCTGCTGCGCGAACGGCCCGGCGAGAAGCTCATGCCCTGGACTGACGGCGCGACCCTGCCGCGATCGCTCGCCCTGCAGGAAACCCGGTGGCTCAACATCTTTGGCGATCTGCTCCGTGTCATCGTGCTGCCCATGAGCCTGTTGCTCATCCTGATCCAGTTTGGCGACCGCGTCATCAGCGGTTTGCTGGTGGGCGCGTTCCCGGTCATCACGACGCAGGAACTCGGGTTGTCGCAGACGTTCTATCCCGAATGGAACGCGGCCGCGGGTATCGCGGGTGCTTTCCTCGGTGTGCTTGTCGCACCGTTCATTGATCGGGTCACGGCCGAGAAAGCGTTGCTGTGGGGGCTGGCCGTCAAGGCCGCGGCGCTGGCGCTGTTTGGCGTGCTGGCGCCGTTCTGGGCAGTGCAACCGTTCTTCATCGGCTTCCTGTTTGTATCAGCAATCCTGAGCCAGTGGCTCACCATTGCGGCGATATCGCTGTTCATGAACCTGTGCGCGTCGAAGGTTTCAGCATCGCAGTTTGCGGTCTATATGGCGTCTTCCAACCTCGCGCTGTCTGCCGGCTCTGCGTTGCTCGGCCCGCTGGACGCCCTGCTCACGTTCGAGCAACTCTTCTACGTGCTGGCCCTCACGAACGTGGTGCTGGCCGGCATGCTGGTGCTGTTCGATCTCGACCACCACAAATCGCGGCTCAGCCAGCTCTTTCCGGCCCCGGTTGACTGACCTCAGGCCGTCGCGGCGGCGTTCGGCGTCGCCGGGGCGTCCGGCTCCGTGACGATTGCCTTGCGCGGATCGAGCGCGTCCCGCACCGACTCACCGATGAAGATCAGCAGGATGAGCAGTATCGCGAGCGCCACGAAGGCCGAGATACCGATCCACGGTGCGTGCAGGTTGGCTTTCGCCGCCGACAGCAGACGACCAAACGAGGGGGCGTCGAGTGGCAACCCGAAGCCAAGGAAATCCAGCGCAGTGAGTGTCGTGATCGACCCGTTCAGAATGAAGGGAAGGTACGTGAGCGTTGCGACCATCGCGTTTGGCAGGACGTGCTTGCGCATGATGACGCCGTCGCTGACGCCGAGTGCGCGCGCCGCACGCACGAACTCGAAGTTGCGGGTTCGCAGGAACTCGGCACGAACCACGCCGACCAGCGTCATCCACCCGAACATCGCCAGAATGCCGAGCAGCCAGTAGACGTTCGGCTCGACCATGCTGGCAAGAATGATGAGAATGAACAGCACGGGCAATCCTGCCCAGATCTCCACGAGGCGCTGACCGAACAGGTCGATCTTGCCGCCGAAGTATCCCTGCAGACCGCCGACGGCAATACCGATGATCGATGTGATGATCGTGAGCGCAACGCCAAAGAGGACCGAGAGCCTGAAGGCATAGAGAATCTTGGCGAAGACATCCGTGCTGCCGTCCGTGCCGAGAATGTGTTCCCGCGTTGGCGGGTGCGGGTAGGGTGGCTCGAGATCCCAGTCAATCGTGTCATAGCTGAAGCGAATCGGGGGCCAGATGGCCCAACCCGTCTCGGCAATTCGCTGCTCGATGAACGGATCCTTGAAGTTGGCCTCGGTTTCGAACACGCCACCGAGTTCGGCCTCGGTGTACGTCACCCATACCGGCAGTATCAGCTTGCCGTCGATGGAGGCGATGATGGGTTTGTCATTGGCCACGAACTCTGCGAACAGCGAAATCGTGAACAGCGTGAGGAATATCCACAGCGAGTAATATCCGCGCTTGTTGGCGCGAAACAGCGCGAGCCGGCGTTTTGTCGGGGGTGTGAGATGAATGCCGAGTCTCTCCAGCATGTCAGCGCGTCTCGAAGTCGATGCGCGGATCGACGAGCGTGTAGATCAGGTCGCTGATGAGCTGCAGTACGAGGCCGAGCAGCGTGAAGACGAACAGCGTGCCAAACAGTATCGGATAGTCGCGCTTGATCACGGCTTCGTAGCCGAGCAGCCCGAGGCCGTCGAGCGAGAAGATGACCTCGATCAGGAGCTGGCCGGTGAAGAGCAGCGCAATGAACGCAGACGGGAAGCCCGCAATGACGATCAGCATGGCATTCCTGAAGACGTGCCCGTAGAGCACGCGAGCTTCAGACAGCCCCTTGGCTCTGGCCGTGAGCACGTACTGTTTGTTCACCTCTTCGAGAAACGAGTTCTTAGTCAGCATCGTCAGCGTGGCGAAGCCGCCGATGGTCAGCGCCGTGAGTGGCAGCGCGAGATGCCAGAAGTAATCCCTGATCTTGTCTGCGGTCGAGAGCTCGTCGAAGTTCTCTGACACGAACCCGCGAAGGGGGAACCAGTCGAGGTACGAGCCGCCGGCGAAGATGACGACCAGCAGGATCGCAAACAGGAACCCCGGTATCGCGTAAGCCGTGAACACGATAACGCTGGTCCAGATGTCGAAGCGCTGTCCGTCTCGTACGGCCTTCTGGATGCCGAGCGGGATGGAGATCATGTAGATCGCGAGCAATGTCCAGAGGCCGAGTGACATGGTGACCGGTAGCCGCTCGAGTACGAGATCAACGACGGGGCGATCCTGGAAGTAGCTGTGGCCGAAGTCGAGTGTCAGGTAGTTCACCATCATGTTGAAGAAGCGAACGTGAGCCGGTTTGTCGAAGCCGAACTGCTTCTCGAGATCGGCGACCAGCGCCGGGTCCAGCCCGGAATCACCGGTATAGGTTTCCTGGCTGGGGCCCATGGTGCCGGCCGAAGACACCGATGCCGTCGATGACATGCCGCCCAGGCCTGTGGCCTGCGCGATCGCCTGTTCGACCGGTCCGCCTGGTGCAAACTGGATGATGGCGAAGTTCACGACCATGATGCCGAACAGCGTCGGCATGATCAGCAGCAGTCGTTTGATGATGTAGGCGCCCATCGTCTAGTCGTCACCCGTGAAGATGCGGACCTCGCGATCCTTGTCCGCGTCGAACCACCAGAGATCGGTATGGGCGAGCCGCGACAGGCGCAGGTTTTCTGGCCGACCGAAGCGGTCCCAGTAGGCAATGGCGTGCCGCGTCTTCGACATCATGGAGATCCAGTAGTAGTTGTGCAGCATGACGCGGTCGAAAGCGCGGATCGCGGCGACGTATTCATCCCACGTGGGCGCGTTCAGAATGGCGGCGATGAGCGCATCGATCGCAGGGTCCTGAAGATTCGACCAGTTGCTGCTGTAGTCCTTGTCGGCCTCGGTGCTCAGGAACGCGTTCTTGATTGCGAGTGATGGGGTATAGGTCGGTGACCACGCGATGGCGCCTGCATCGAAATCGCCGGAGCGCATGCGATAAAGCCAGTTGGATATCTCCGGCGCCTTGATCGAGGACGTGATGCCCAGGCGCTCGAGCAGCCTCGAGATGGGAATGAAGGTCGCAGCGAGGGCCGGCGACACCGCAACAAAACGTATATGAAAGTGTTCGCCGGTTTCGGTGTGAGTCATCTTGCCGTCACGGATCTCCCAGCCGGCTTCCATGAACAGCCGCCGCGCCTCGAGCAGGTTGTCTCTGGACCACCCCGCCCCGGTGTTGGGTTGAGGGCTGTAGGGCGTGGTGAAAACCGTCTCGGGTATCTGCTCCCGCAGCGGCCGCAGCAATTCGAGTTCGAGCTCACCGGGCAGGCCACTGGAGGCGAGTTCCGAGGCGTGAAAGAAACTGGTGGCGTGACCCCAGTAGCCATACGCACGTTTGTTGAACCAGTCGAAGTCGTTCAGCAGCCAGAGCGCCTTGCGTACGCGGATGTCCTGAAAGCGCGGCTGCTCGAGATTCCAGAAGATCGGCCACCAGAGTCCCGCCGGCCGGTCGAGCTGGAGTTCGATCTTCTTCAGGTGGCCCTGCTCGACCGCGGGGATGTTGTAGGAGGAGTACCAGGTCGTCGAGACGTTCTCGACATGCAGATCGACGACGTTGCCTTTTACGGCCTCGGTCTGGATCTGGTCATCGCGGAAGTAGTCGTACTTGACGCGGTCGAAATTGTACTTGCCGCGATTGATGGGCAGATCCCGGCCCCAGTAGTCGTCGACCCGCTCGTACTCGACCCAGCGTCCGATCGAGTAGTCCGCCACGCGGTATGGGCCGGAGCCAAGCGGGGGCTTCACGGTGGTGCGGCTGATGTCGTTGCCGTCGGCTTCCCAGTAGTGCTTTGGCATCACCAGCATGCCGGCGAGCCGCAGCGGCAAATTCGGATCTCCCCGGAACGGCGGAGGGATCAGAAACCGGAATTCGCGGTCGTTGATTCGCTCGATGTCGTAATAACCGAACGCTGAACGAATCGAAGGCCCACCGTGTGTCTTGTACGCATTGAAGCTGAACAGCACGTCATCAACGGTGATGGGTTCGCCGTCGTGCCAGTACGCGCCTTCGCGAAGGCGGAAGGCGATCCATGACCAGTCATCTGCAACAGCAATGCCTTCGGCCAGGCTGCCGTAGTAGGTCGCGGGCTCGTCGAGAGCCGGGACCATCAGCGAGTCGTACAGCAGATTTTCGTCCCGGCCCCAGAAGCTCATGCCGGCGGCGAGCCGGCCGCGTTCGGCGACGGAGTTGAAGTTGTCCCAGTTGCCCATCTGCGGCAGCCGGATGCGCCCGCCCTTCGGGGCGTCGGGATTGGCGTAGTCGAAGTACTCGAAGTCGGCGGGACGTGCCGGTGTGGACAGGAAGGCGTAGCCGTGTGCGTAGTCGATACCACGATCGGCTTCGCCTGCACTGGCTGGTGGGGCCAGCAAGCAGATGGCGATCAGGGTTTGCGCGAGCCATTGTCCTGCCAGAACGAGTCTGGCCGGAGGCAGCTGTATCATCGATTTCCCTCTTCCGGACGCTTCGACAAGTTCGTCGATTCTTGCCCGACTTCAGGTTATATCGAACAATGGCAGGGTCGCACAACCGGAAGTGAATCGATGACTGAAGCACTGGCGAACCGAATTGAGAGCGCCTGGGCGGGCCGTATCTCTGGCTGCATGCTCGGCAAGCCCGTCGAGATGATGTCGATGCGCGCAGGCTTCGATCACCTCGACGCCTACTTGCGGCGGGTGGATGCGCTGCCGCTGCGAGACTACGTGCCCTTCGAGGCCGATGAGCCGCAACTGACATTCCCCGGCTGCTGCCGCGGCCGGCTCGAGCGGTCAGAGCCTGACGACGACATCAACTATTCCGTGCTTGCGCTCATGATGCTGGAGACGTTCGGGGACGGCATGACGACCGCTGATGTCGCGCGCAGCTGGCTCCGCCATCTGCCGCTGGGTGCGACGTACACCGCAGAACGGGCTGCCTACCGCATCCTGCTGGAGCGGGGTCACGAGTGGTTCCCGGAGGGCCATGATCCCGGTTTTGATCTTGGGGAATGCGCGGACAATCCGTACAACGACTGGATCGGGGCGCAGATTCGAGCGGATGTGTACGGCTGGGTCTGCGCGGGGCAGCCGTCGCGTGCGGCGCAGCTCGCGTCAGCGGATGCGGCGTTGTCTCATCGCGGTGACGGTGTTCACGGCGCCGTGTTCGTGGCGGTCGTGGGCGCACTCATTCCGGAGGCCCCTTCAGTGGCGGCAGCCTGCGAGGGGGCGCTGGACTTCATTCCGTCTGGCAGCGAGGCAGCGCGCGCCGTCCGGCTCGGGCTGGAACTCGCGGGTCGTGCAGATGGCGATGCCGAGATCCGCACGCGCTACCCGGCGTTGTCACCGGTGCATACCGTGAACAACCTCGCGATCGTGGTGTGGGCGCTGGTCAGTCATCCGGACGATTTCGGTGCCGCGATTGGCGATGCGGTCGCGGCGGGATGGGATACCGACTGCAATGGCGCGACCGTCGGCGGGCTTTGGGGCCTGCAGGGCAAGGCAATTCCGGAACGCTGGACCACACCGTGGGCCGGCCGGGTTGGTGTGGGGCTTGCCGGTCAGTCGGAACTGACGCTCGACGAGCTGGTGAACCGCACCGTCGCGCTGGCGCGCAGCCTGTCGGCTGCGGCGTAGCGTGAATCCTGGTGGGCGTCAGTGGGTGATGGCGACCTTGCCCACGACCCGGCGATCAACGAGCAGCTGATAGGCATCGACGATCTCGTCGATCGTCTTCCGGTGTGAGATATGCGGTTTGATCCGTCCATGTGCGAGCCAGTCCATCAGAACCTTCGAGTTCTTTCTGGCTCGTTCCGGGTCGTGGCGTGAGAGCCCGCCCATCGTGTAACCGATGACCTGTGCGTCCTTGACCAGCAGGTGGTTGGTCTTCGCGAGTGCGGGGCGACCGCTGGTGAAGCCGACGACGAGAATCCGGCCGAAGGGCGCGATGCAGCGAACGGATTCGTCGAAGACGTCGCCGCCGACCGGATCGTAAATCACGTCTGCACCGCGACCGTCTGTGAGTTCCTTGACCGCGTCGCGGAAGCCGTCGGAGTAGTTGATGGTGTGATCAGCACCAACCTGCTTGACGATTTCGAGCTTGTCGTCAGCACTTGCAGTCGCGATGACGCGCGCGCCGAACAGCTTGCCGAGATCGACGGCCGCGAGCCCCATGCCACCGGCCGCACCGTGAACGAGCAGCGTCTCGCCGGGCTGCAGGCGGGCGAGCTGAAGTCCGTGATAGCCGGTCGCGTATCCGTTGCGGAACGCGGAGGCGAGTTCGAGATCGGTGCCGGCCGGGAGCTTCGTGACGTGGCGAGCCGGCACATTGGCACGCTCGACGCAGCCGATGCCCGTGAGCACGGCGTCGCCAACCTTCAGTCCCTCGACGTTGTCCCCCACGGCAGCGATCACGCCCGCACCGTCGCCACCGACAATGAACGGCGGCTGGGTCTTGTCCTGATAGTTTCCAGCGATCCTGACGAGGTCACTGAACTGAATGCCGCTGACGCGGACATCGACGGTCACCTCGCCATCACCAGGTGCCCCGGGCTCATCGATTTCTCTGACCACGAGCTCCTCGTGACTGCCGAACTTCTCGCAAAATGCCGCCTTCATATGCGCCTCCAATCGTGGGGTCAGACCCCAGTGCCAGAACAGTGCCAGACCGGGGTCAGACCCAAGTGTCAGGTCCGTGTCAGAGTGGGGTCAGACCCCGCACTCTGTCCGGATTCTAGGGGGGCCGGGCGGGGAACGAAACCCGGCGTATCGGATTGGGCGTTCGAATCGCTGACGAGACCTGATACCTTGATCCGGTTGGTTTCAGAGTTCAGGACATGATCGAGGTAGAACAATTCGCTGATGCGCGTCACATCCGGATTGATGACGGCGGCGTCAACGTGATCACACTGGGGATTGCCCGATCGCTGCTTGCGGCAATCGAATCCGCGGCCGACGACGGTGCCACCCGGTGCGTGATCATCGAAGGCAATTCGCGCGCGCTTTCCGTGGGTCTGGATACGGAAACCGTGCTCAGGAACGATGACGATTCGCGCGCCTTGCTCGCGACCATGGGGCAGGTGCTCAAGACGCTCTACCTCTCGCGACTCAGGAGTATCGTTATCGCACAGGGGCACGCAACTGCCGCGGGGGCGATGCTGCTGCTGGTTGCTGATCGACGCATTGGATGTGGTGCAGGGGGCAAGGTTGGCCTATCTGAAGTGCGATTCGGGCTGGGCGTGCCCCGTGCGACCCAGCAACTCGTCAGGGACCGAATTTCGGCCCGGCACCAGTTCGAATGTACTGCGCTGGCAACGCTGTACGACTATGGAGGGGCCGAACAAGCCGGCTTTCTTGATGTTCGATGCGAGACGCCGGAAGCGTCGCTCGCACTCGCTCGCGAGATGGCAGCCGACCTCTGCGCACTGGACGAGGCGGCGTACCTCGAGACAAAGACAGCCGTGCGCAGCGCATACGCGAACCTCGTCGACTGAGTGCTGTCTTAATTGTAGAAACATTCGAAGGAGTCTTGCGGTGTCTTTACCTCGGGTTGCCATCAACGGGTTTGGTCGCATCGGTCGAATCGTGACGCGCATTGCGAAGTTGCGGCACCATTTCGATGTCATCGCGATCAACGACATCACCTCGGCAGAGAGCCTCGCCTACGCGTTCAAGTACGACAGCACACATGGCATCTATCCGGGGGAGGTGTCGGTCAGCGGTGACCGTATGGAGATTGACGGGGATGCTTTCGTTGTGCTGAACGAACCCGACCCCTCCCGATTGCCCTGGGACGAGCTTGGTGTCGACTATGTCATCGAGTCTTCGGGCCAGTTCCGTACCACGGCAGCGCTCGAGCAGCATCTCGAGGCAGGGGCGCGTCGTGTCATTGTGACGGTGCCGACCAAGGATTCGCTCGATGCAACGCTGGTGACCGGCGTGAACGATCACGTCGTCAAGGCGGATTCCAGAATCATCAGCAATGCAAGTTGCACGACCAACTGCGCGGCACCGGTGGCGAAGGTGCTGCACGAGTCGTTTGGCATCGTGCGCGGACTGCTGACGACGGTTCACGCCTATACCTCGGACCAACGCCTCATTGATGCGCCCCACAAGGACCTCCGGCGCTCCCGCAGTGCGGCCGCGAACATCGTGCCGACGTCGACGGGCGCGGCCCGTGCAATCGGTCTGGTACTGCCTGAACTCGAGGGCAAGCTCGACGGTATGGCGATGCGGGTGCCCGTCGTTGATGGCAGCCTCGTTGACATGACGGTAGAGCTGGGTTCGACCGCGTCTGCCGATGAGGTCAACGCGGCAATGCGCGCGGCAGCTGAGGGGGAGCTCAAGGGCGTGCTTCAGTACTGCGAAGACCCGATCGTCTCGACCGATGTTATCGGCAACGGCCACTCGAGCATCTTCGACGCCGGGCTCACGATGGCGATGGACGGGCGCCTCGTGAAGGTCGTTAGCTGGTATGACAATGAGTGGGGCTACAGCACCCGGGTCGAAGACCTTGTATCCCGGCTGGCGAAGATGGATGGCATAGGCTGACGCTCGCCAACCTATGCCGGGCTGATTGTCAGGTGATTGACGCGTCGTAGATATCCTGGATCGATTGATCCAGCATTGTGTTGAACTCGTCGTCGGACTGCTGTGCGGTCAGTCCCTCAGTGAGTGCGCGTGAGAAGCTCGCGATCATCCCGTGCTGGCGGGCCAGCCGCTGGTTTGCTTCTTCCCGGGAATATCCGCCAGACAGCGCAACGACTCGCAGCACGTTGTTGTGCTCGATGCAGGGCCGATAGAGGTTGTCGGTCTCAGGCAGCGTCAGTTTCAGCATCACCTGTTGGCCTGACGGCAGGGCGTCGAGCCCGCGCGTGATGGCAGCGAGCAACATGTCTTCGGCCTTGGACTTGTCCGGGCAGTTGATATCGACCTCGGGTTCGATGATGGGTACTAGGCCTGCGTCCAGAATCTGATTTCCGATCTCAAACTGTTGGTCGACGACCCGTTCGATGCCACCGTCACTCGCCTGCTTGATGACCGATCGCATCTTGGTGCCGAAGATGCCTTTCTCGACGGCGCGCGATAGCAGTGAGTCGAGTTCGGGCATCGGCTTCATCACCTGAACACCATCCGCTTCGTCGGCAAGGCCCTTGTCGACCTTGAGTATGGGCACGACCTGCTTCTTCTCCCAGAGGAACTGGGCCGTCGGTATGCCCTCAACTTCACGGTCCATCGTCATCTCGAAAAGGATCGCGGCCAGAATTCTGTCACCGTTGAACGCCGGGCTCGTGATGATTCGTGTGCGCATCGCGTGAACGAGGTCGAACATCTCGGCCTCTGATTGCCATGCGGACTCGTCGACACCATAAAGGCCCAGGGCTTTGGGCGTGGAACCGCCACTCTGATCGAGTGCTGCTATGAAGCCGGGGGCTTCGCCCATCTTTTTTCGTTGTGTGTCGTTGGTGCTCAATTGACTGCTCGCCTGCTACTGAAACCAGAGTGAATTCTACTATGTCAGCCGGTGCGCGAAAGGTGCGCGCGGTCGGAGATGTTCGTGGAGGGTGGCGCCTGCTGCTGAAGCAGGCGCCGCAGGGGAGATTGCCTAAGCGGCGCGACAGCGCCTGGCAGCACCCAGCAACAGGAGGCCGAGACCGAAGATGATGAGCGCCGCAGGTGCCGGAACGCTTGAGTACTCAACGATGTACCCGCCGGCCGTACCGTAGAGGTAGTTTGTTGGCGCATCGTTCCAGGTACCGTACTGGAAGAAGGCGAGCGCGAGCGAATCCTCGATGCCGCCGCCGTTGTTGGGTTCGCCGAACGCCCAGTTTGTGTAACCCCAGGCTTCGCCCGTCACCCACTCCCAACCGCCTGCGGGCTCAGGGCCGCCGGTCTGGATGCCGCCCAGCCAATAGGCGACGCCGCTCAGCGAGAAGGTGTTGAACAGAAAGTCATTCTCGGCCTGTGAGGTAATGGTGGCGAGGTGTCCACCCTTGCTCTCGGCCAGTGCTTTTGCCGTCGTCCAGTCGACATTCGCCTGAAAGATCTCGTATCCGTGACCATTGCCTGTCCAGACAATCGGTGTCGCCACCGCCGACAGCGGGAACAACAGTACAAGCGTCGCGAGAAGTCTTTTCATCGATGTCGTCCAATCTGATTCTGCAAATCCCTTAGCAAACGTCATTCCAACGCAGTAAAAATGTGGCCTGCAGCGAATCGACCTCGAACCCAACGCCCAAACTGTAAATTCCATCGACAGCAACCCGGGGTCAGACCCCGGGGTGACACTGGGGTCTGACCCGGGGGTGGCACTGGGGTCTGACCCGGGGGTGGCACTGGGGTCTGACCCCGGGGTGGGGTCCTGGGGTCTGACCCCGGGGTGGGGTCAGGCGGGGCGCCAGTTGCCGTGGAAGCCGTAGGGGACGCGGTGGTCCAGGTGCGCGCGGGCAAGCGGGTCGCCGCTGAGGTTGTTGGCGTCGAGGATCATGAGGTGGGACTTGTCGGTTTCGGCGTTGTAGACGACCGACAACAGGTAGCCTTCACCCTCGCTGGCGTTCTCCGACTTCGGCACGAAGACCGCCTCTGATACGCCGAATTCGGCGGGCAGGCTGAATGTCTCGAGCCTGCCGGACTCATGATCAACGTGGCCAATCGCGTTGAAGCCACCGGCCTTCGCGGGCGCATCGCCGTCGCACAGCATGTAGCCATGGCGGTACCCTTCGCAGGCGTGGCGCTCGTCCAGTCGGCCGAACTCGCAGTTCACATCCTGCAGCACCTCGGTGCGATAGTCGTCGGTGTTGGCCCCGAGATCGAGCGTCCAGCGGTTGAGCGTCGCGCGTGTCTCGCTGGCATCTCCTGCGGACCCGTCGGCGTTGGGGAACAGCGGCGCGCGTTTGTATTCTGAGACATCGCATGTCACCACCTCGCCTTCGTTCCAAGCGTTCATCGGGTGGAAGACGTAGCTCGCCTCGCTCCGGAACCACCGTATGTCGTCGGTGCTGCCATCGCGGCGCATCACGCCAATGTAGTTGCCTTTCTCTGGCTCCCACGCAAAGGCGGGACCGCCGGCGATCGCGCGGTCCAGTGATCCCGTCAGCGGCATGATGGGAAACACCACGTAATCCCGCGTCACCATGAAGTCATGCACCATCGCCCCATAGGGCGCATCGAAGAACTGTGAGATGACGAGCTTTCCGTTCCTGTCGACGACGTGATACGACATCTTGTTCGACAGCATCCCGTCGACGCTGTAGCCGAAGAACACCATCTCGCCGGTTTCCGGGTCGATCTTCGGGTGGGCTGTCATTGGCCCCACCAGCGAGTCGTCGAATGTCCAGGCTCCGCGTGACTCGAGGGTGTGTGGGTCGAGTTCGAATGGTGCGTGGCCCTCCTCGAGCGCCAGCAGCTTGTTGCCGTGCCAGACGATGTTGGTATTGGCGAGGCCGTCAGTATCGACGCCCTGCACGCTCGGGTCGGTATCCATCGGATTGAACGGGTTAAAGAGCGATCGCCCGGCCTCGCGTTCACGCTTGAACTTGACCGTTCTTGGCCAGCGATTGCGGTACGAGACCTTGCCGTCTTCGATGTGAAACGCGTGGATCATGCCGTCGCCCGCAAACCAGTGATAGCCGGCGCGCGGCGCGAACTGCGGGTTGGGTCCGTTGCGGTAGAAGGTGCCGTTCAGGTCTCGCGGCACTTCGCCCTCGACGATCAGGTCGCTGGCATCGCATTCCATGTGGATTGGCGCGAAACCGCCAACGAGATTCGGATGATGGGGGAACGGTTCGCTCATCGGGTACACCTCACTGTGAAGGATGGTCCGATCTTCGCGCCGGGGCGCAGGCTTTGCAAACCCGCTTCGATGCACCGGCGGAGGAGGCGACAGAACCGGCGCGGCAGCGACGGGCGGGTGATCATCGGCCGCAGCAACGTCGCCAGCGCCGCTTCGCGCTGTGCTAAAGTGTCTCGGAAAGTGCCGAATCCAAGCGAGCTTCATGAACCTCGAGAAAGTCGTTTTCGCCTTCACCATCATTCTTGCGCTGACGCTGAACTTTGGCTTCTTCGTTGGCGAGATCGACAATCCGGCGCACCATCATGTGTTCGAACTGTACGCTGCCATTTTCGTCAACTTCGTCGCGACGATACTGAAGTTCGGCGATCGCTCCCATATGGGGGCGGTACTCCTCGCCACCAGCCTCGTCGCCGATATTCAGCTGGTCGCCGCCGCGTGTGTCTGGGCGTATTCCGTTCACATCGCGGAGATCGGCATGACGCCCGACGTCATGGCCAGCATCGTCTCGCTTGCGGGTGGCGCGCTGCTCGCCAACGTCATCTCGGTGACCCTGCTTACCATCGAAACCGTGATGCTGCGCCGATAGGCCCGCGAGGCACCGCGCCATGAACTCCGTGATCTTTCTCATCCTGCGCCAGATGCGCGGGCCGCTGCTGCTGCTGTCTGCGGTCTATGCGGTCGCGACGCTGGGGCTTACGCTGATTCCGGGGGTGGATGACGAGGGCAATACATGGCACATGTCCTTCTTCCACGCCTTCTACTTTGTTTCGTTCATGGGAACGACCATCGGTTTTGGCGAGATCCCTTACACCTTCACCGATGCGCAGCGACTCTGGGCACTGGTCTTTCTCTACATCACCGTCGCAACATGGATCTATACGATCGGCGCCCTCATCAGCCTGTTGGGCAACGAGAGTCTGAAACAGGCAATCCTCCGCTATCGGTTCGAGCTGCAGGTGCGCCTGATCAGTGAGCCGTTCTTCCTGATCTGTGGGTATGGCGATACCGGAAGACAACTCGCTCGCTCGCTGCGCGTGCGCCAATTGCAGTCGGTCGTCCTCGATATTCGCCAGGAACGTATCGACGCGTTGCTGCTCGAGGACGACCCGATGTACGTGCCGGGGCTCACGGCCGATGCCGGCGATCCGGACAACCTGATCCTTGCGGGATTGACCCATCCTTCGTGCGAGGCCGTGGTCGCGATCACCAACGACAATGCGGTGAATCTGCACATTGCGATCTCGGCCAAGGTGCTGCGCCCGTCGCTCGGGGTGATCTGCCGAGCGGACTCCCACGACGTGGAGTCAAACATGGCCTCGTTTGGTACTGATTACATCATCGATCCGTACGATCAGTTTGCGAAGAACCTTGCGCTCGCGATCAATGCGCCGTTCCAGTACCTGCTGGTGGAGTGGTTCCGGGCGGCACGCGGTGAACCGCTGTCCGATATCAAGGACATACCGCGTGGACTGTGGGTCGTCTGCGGCTTCGGGCGGTTCGGGCGTGCGATCCATGCTGAACTTTCACGCCTTGGCATTCCTGTTCGCGTCATCGAACCGAACGCGGACATCCCGGACCTGCCGCCGGATGTCGTGATCGGGCCCGGCACCGAGGCCCCCGCGCTGCAGACGGCGAAGATCGAGAACGCGGTCGGGATCATTGCCGGCAGCGACGACGACTCGAACAACCTGTCGATTATCGTGACGGCCCTGGAGCTGAATCCCGACCTCTTCACCATCGTCAGGCAGACCAACAAATCGAACACGGCCATCTTCGACAGCTCACCCGCCGACATCGTGATGGAACCGAGCGATGTGATCGCCAGCAAAATCAGAACGCTGCTGACGAACCGGCTGATTGATGACTTCCTGTCGCTGGCGCGCACCCACGACAATGAATGGGCGCGCGTGCTCGCCGAACAGCTGAAGGCGCTCTCGCCGGATCGATTACCGCATACGTGGGCTGTCACGATTGACGAGTCGGGGGCAGCGGCAGTGCATGCAGCGCTCGAAGCCGGGAACGAGGTGCGCATCGAGCACCTGCTGCAGAGCCACCTCGATCGCGCACGACGGTGCCGCGCCATGGTTCTGCTCCATGCGAATGAAAGCGGTACCTTCTGCATGCCGAGCCTCGAGCAACCGCTCGCGCCCGGCGATCGACTGCTGTTTGCCGGCACGCCACGCTCGGAATCCCAGCTCAGGTGGAATCTGGCCAACGAAATTGCGCTGCACTACGTGCGTACCGGCGAAACACTCCCGCGATCGGCGGTGTTCCGCTGGCTCGCAGCAAGGCGCTGAATCCGCTACATCACGAGCACTTTTGCGCCGCGTATCTCGCCTCGCTTGACCTGCAGGAGTGCGGCGTTCGCGTCTTGCAGCTCGAACGTCTCAACGGTGGGAGCGATGTCAGCCTGGGCCGCGATCTTCAGAAACTCCGTGATATCCCGGCGGGTGACGTTGGCCACTGACTTGATCTCCTTTTCCTGCCAGAGATGCCGCTCGTACTCGAGCGACTGCAGCGCGGCCTGGTCGCCCGCCTCCTTGCGAATGGCGTTGATGACGAGACGTCCGCCCGGCAGCAGGTGCTCAAGTGCCGCCACAATCGGCCGCCATGCGGGTGTGGTATCGATGATCGCATGTAGCCTGTGTGGTGGCCGGTCGCCTGTGTCACCGGCCCACACAGCACCGAGTTCCCGCGCGAACGCCTGCTCGGCTTCGCTTCGCGCGAAGACATGCACTTCGGCATCGGGAAACCGCTCGCGCACGAGATGCATCACCAGGTGTGCAGAGGCGCCGAACCCGGTCAGGCCGAGTCGCTGGCCGTTCTCGAGACCGGTCAGGTTCAGTGAACGATAGCCGATTGCACCTGCGCAGAAGAGGGGTGCCGCCGCTGTATCATCGAGGTCGTCAGGCACCGGGATAGCGAAAGCGGCGGGCACGCACAGGTACTCGGCGTAACCACCGGCGCGGTCACGCCCCGTTGCGAGGAACGCATCGCAGAGGTTCTCGTTGCCGTGCCGGCATTGCTCACAGTCACCGCAGGCAGAAAAGATCCAGCCGACGCCGACGCGCTCACCAGACGCGAGGCTGTCGACGCCGGGCCCTGGCTCGTCAACGACCCCGACCACCTGGTGACCTGGAATCATCGGGTAGGACGGCGGCGGCGTTCTGCCTTCGATCTCGTCGAGTTCCGTGTGGCAAACGGCGCACGTGCTGACCCTGATCCTGATCTCGCCCGGACCCGGTGACGGCTTCGGCACATCATCGAGTCGCAGCGGCGTCTCCTCGCTCGAGAGGTCGAAGACGCGGTCGAGCAGCATGGCTCGCATGAAAGGCTGGTCTCCTGCACGCAAGGTCTGCTATCAATATAGCGGCACAAAGTAGCTGTACTCAAGAATCGCCCGCAGTGTGTCGACAAATGAGATTCGCAAGCCTGATATGACGACAATGTCGCCGATCATTCCGGAGCACGAAGTTGCGCCGACGCAGCACAAGCAGTGGCGTGAATCACTGCTGAGTCTGCTCGTCGTCCTTTTCTCGGTCATTTCGCTGCCGGTGCTGATCAATGAGGTCATCTACCGGGAGGACTGGCTGGTGCCGGTGCTGGCGTGGCTCGTGCTGCCGCTGCTTGTCGCAACGAGGGGGATGATTGGCCTCTG
This sequence comes from Pseudomonadales bacterium, assembly GCA_965267485.1. Taxonomy (GTDB): domain Bacteria; phylum Pseudomonadota; class Gammaproteobacteria; order Pseudomonadales; family Azotimanducaceae; genus JANQJA01. The sequence goes on from OZ254080.1 coordinate 269,357, forward strand.
GGCACGTGCCGGTGTGCTTACCGCAATGTTGCTGCTGCTCGGCGCCTGGACGATCTACTCGGCGGGCCTGATGGGCGGTGGGCGGACGCTGATGGGCGCGGCGACCATTCTCGGTGCGCTGCTGCTGGGTCGCCGCTTCGGACTCGCGATGTTTGCGATGTCCTGTACGACGATCGGCCTGATCGGCTGGGCCGCAGTCACCGGGCTGATCGGATTCGCAGCGCCCTTTGACGAGTCGCCCAATACATTCGGGCTGTGGGGCAGCTATTTCGGTACGTTTGTTATCGGGGTCGGCGTCATGCTGACTGCCGTCCTCTACGTCACCGAGACGCTGGAAGACCTGGCAGACAACCTTCGCACCCAGATGCGACGTCGGGAAGAAGTGGAGGCTGCCGAGCGTGAAAGCTCACAGCAGATTCACTTTCTGACCGACCACATCAATGACATTCTCTGGACCGCGGACCTCGATCTCAATTTCACCTACATCAGCGACTCGATCCTTCGAACCCGTGGCTATACCCCCGAGGAGGTCAAGCAGATCGGACTCGCCGGCTCGCTCGCGCTCGAATCGCCAGAGTTTGCCAAGGCCCTGCTGGACGCCGAGCTGAGCAAGGAAGGTAGCGCCGACCCGAACCGGAGCGTTCGCCTGGAGACGCGTCTGACGACAAAGGACGGGCGCGGAATCGATGCCGAGATCAACGTCAGTTTCATCAGGGATGACGATGGGCAGCCAATTGGCATCATCGGTGTCACGCGCGACATCAGCGAACGGAAGCGGCTCGAGTCGGCAATGGACTCCGTGATTCGCGGCGCACGGAAGTCCGGTGACGCCGGTTTCTTCGACGCCCTCACCGAGAATCTCGCCAACGTACTGGGCGCACATACCGTGTTCATCGGCAGGCTCACCGGTGTCGACGACGTTGAGACGATCTCCGGGTGGCAGCAGGGGAGCCATATCGAGAACTTCACGTACTCGCTGCGACATACACCGTGCGCGGAGGTCTTTGAGCGATCACTCTGCAGCTATGGCAGGGACGTCCAGTCGCAGTTTCCCGACGATGAGATGCTGGTTTCGATGGGTATCGAAGCCTATGTGGGTACGGTACTGACCGACGACGATGACAAGCCGATCGGTATTCTCGCCTGCTTCGATGACAAGCCCATCGACGATGTCTCCATGGCCGAAGATCTGCTGACCATCTTCGCAGCCCATGCCTCCCTTGAACTTTCCCGGCAGCAGGCCGTTGAAGAGCGCGAGTCGATCAGCGTTCAGCTTCAGCAGGCCCAGAAGCTCGAATCGGTCGGGCAGCTTACAGGCGGTATCGCACATGACTTCAACAACCTGCTGGTCGTCATTCAGGGTTTTGCCGAACTGGCGGAGGAGAGTGCCGAGGGTAACCAGCTACTGAAGGATTGCCTCAAGGGCATTCGCGAGGGCACCGACCGTGCTGCGGCGCTGACCCGCCAGCTGTTGTCTTTCAGCCGGCGTCAGGTCATCGACACGCGCCCGATTGACCCGGCCGAACTGCTCGAACGCAGCACGGCCATGCTGTCCCGGTTACTGCCCGAGAGCATTGAGTACTCGCTCGACGTCGAGCCGGGTCTCTATACGATCAAGGCCGATGCCGGCCAGATCGAGCAGGCCATCGTCAATCTCGTGCTGAACGCCCGCGACGCCATGCCGAATGGCGGCGTCCTCAGGGTCTCTGCCCGCAACGTGGTGCTCGATGCCGCGTTTGTCGATGCGCATCCCGGTTCGTCCGCCGGGGGACACATTCTGGTCACGGTGGCCGACACCGGTGAGGGTATGTCTCCGGAGGTCATCGAGCGTGTCTTCGAGCCCTTCTTTACGACCAAGCCGGACGGGCTGGGTACCGGCCTCGGGCTCTCGGTTGTCTTCGGGATCGTCAAACAGCATTCAGGCTTCATTGATCTGCAGAGTCGGCCCGACGAAGGCACAGAGGTGCGATTGTACCTGCCGGCGAGTGATCGCCATGCCGAGGACATTGAATCAGACGCGCGGATGGCGGTGCGTGGTGGCAGCGAGACGATCCTGGTCGTGGAGGATGAGCCTGCAGTGCGTACGCTGGCTTCTACCTTCCTGACGCGCGAGGGCTATTGCGTCATCGAGGCAGAAGACGGCGAGCGGGCGGTAGATCAGTTCGCGGCGCACCGGCAGGAGATCTCGCTGGTGTTGCTCGATGTCGTCTTGCCGAAATTGAACGGCCGCGAGGTGATGGACCGTATTCGTGCGATCGACCCATCAGCCAGAGTCCTGTTGACCAGCGGCTACTCGGCAGACGGGATACACACGGGATTTGTCCTCGAAGAAGATTTGCTGCTCCTGCAGAAGCCATATAAGCGCGACTCGCTGCTGCGGAAGGTGCGCGAGACGCTGGATGCGCCACTCGATCGCGTCGTGCCGCCGCCTGCCTGACGGCGGGCACGCCTGCGCTTGGTCGTTGCCGTGGCTATGCGGTGACGCGTTTGATGACGTCGCAGGCTTCCGCCAGCGATTCCGTGCGTTCTTTCCACGTCTCACCGCCCGTCGACAGCCGCATCGTGGTCACGCCGACTTCCTTGTAGATGCGCAGACGCTCCTTGATCATGTCTTCGGTGCCGATGAGGTTGGTCTTCAGCACCATCTCGTCGGGCACAGCGCGAATTGCCTGGTCTTTCTTGCCCTCAACCCAGAGCTTCTGGACCTCGATGGCGGCGTCTTCGTAGCCTGCGCGCCGGAAAGCATCGTTGTAGAAATTCGTTTGCGCCGAACCCATGCCGCCGAGCGTGAAGGCCATGGCGGGGCGACGATCATCAATCATCTTCTCGACATGATCGCCCACCTCGAAGCTGCCGCCGACCTGGATGTCGATGTCGGCGAGGGTGCGTCCGGACTTCTCCAGGCCCCGCTTCAGCGGTTCCATGAAGACGTCGGCGTGCTCGGGAATGAATGACGTGCCAAGCCAGCCGTTGGCCAACTCGCCGGTCAGCTCCATTGATTTGGGGCCGAGCGTCGCGAGATAGATCGGCAGGTTCGGGCGCGGTGGTTGCGACAGCCTGATGGGTTTGCCCTCACCGCCGGGACGCGGCAGCACGTAATGCTTGCCGTCGTACTGCACGCGTTCACCGCTGAGGCCGAGGCGGATGATCTCGATACACTCACGCAGACGGCCGAGCGGGTGCGCAAAGGCGGCGCCGTGCAGCCCTTCGACGACCTGTGGGCCACTGACACCGAGTCCCAGGACGAAGCGGTCATTCGACACCGTCGCAAGACTCTGCGAGGTCATTGCAATCATCGGCGGCACGCGCGAACTGATCTGGATGATGCCGGTGCCGAGCTTGATGCGCTCGGTGCGCGCGGCGACGTAGGCGAGTGGCACGATCGCATCCATGCCCCACGCCTCGGCTGACCACACGTGGTCGACGCCCATCTTGTCGGCCTGCACGGTGTAGTCGACGAGTTCATCCCAGTCCTGGCCGTTGTAGTACGCGCTGCCGATTCCGATTGCTGTCTTCATGTCATCCCCTCTGTGTTCAGATCGCCTAGCATAGCTAAATTCCGCGCTCGCCGGGTTGCGCGACGTGCGCATCGATACCCAGTTCGTTCAGCTTCCCTGCGAGTGCATCCAGCGCTCGCTCTTCGCCATGCACCAGCAGCACACGTGGATCGCCTTCGATCTGTTGCAGCCACCTGACGAGTTCCCTTTGTCCTGCGTGTGCAGAGAAGCCGCCGATGGTTTCGATGCGCGCCTTGACGGCATAGGTCTCGCGGTAAAGGCGGATCGTGTCGACCCCGTCGACCAGCAGCCGGCCCAGCGTGCCGCGCGCCTGGAATCCCATGAACACCATCGTGTTGCGCTCATTCCAGATGCGATGCTTGATGTGATGTCTGACCCGGCCCCCGGTGCACATGCCGCTCCCGGCGATGATGATCGCACCCGACTTGATCCGGTTGATTGCCATTGAATCCTCTGTCGACTCGCAGAGACTGAGATTGGGCAGAAATTCCTCGAGTGTCGATTTGCCCCGGAGCATGAGCCGATCAATGTCTTCATCCGCGAGCAGTTCCAGCCATTTGTCGTAGACCCCGGTGACGGCAATTGCCATGGGGCTGTCCAGAAAGATGTGCCAGTTGTCGAGTTCACCCCGGTGATACATGAGCCCGAGGTGGAACAGGATCTCCTGCGTGCGACCGACGGCAAATGCCGGGATAATCACGTTGCCCCGCCGTGCCCAGGTCTCCTGCAGGATGGTGGTGAGTTCCTCAATGCTTTGCTCGATATCACGGTGGTTGCGGTCGCCGTAGGTCGACTCCATCATGACGACATCAGCAGGGCCCGGGTTCTCGGGGTCGTTCATCAGAACCGCGTCGATGCCGCCCAGGTCTCCGGAGTAGACGAGGCACTTTGCGCTTCCCGCATCATCGATGTCGAGTCGAACGATCGAGCTGCCAAGAATGTGGCCGGCGTCGAAAAAGCGGACTGTCAGGCCAGGGCCCGCGTCGAAGGGTTCGTGATAGTCGTGGCAGACACAGGCATCGATCACGGCATCGACATCCTCCCGCGTATAGGCAGCGTCGAGCAGTTTGCGTCCGGCCCGCCGGCGCCGAAGGTTTTCGTGTTCGAGATCGCGGGAGTAAAGACCGAACGAATCCCGTAGCAGAATGGCAAGCAGATCGCGTGTGGCCGGCGTGCAGTAGATGGCGCCGGTAAACCCGCCGTGGATCAGCTTCGGCAGTAGTCCGGAGTGGTCGAGATGCGCATGCGAGAGAATGACGGCATCAATCTCTGCGGGCCGGAACGCGAAGCGCTCCTTCTTGTATCGGTCGATATCATCGCCGCCCTGGTGCATGCCGCAATCGAGCAGTATGCGCCAGTCTTCGGACTCGAGCAGGTGGCAGGAGCCCGTCACTTCCATGACGCCCCCGAGATGTGTGAGTCGCGTACTCATGGCGCGGCGGCTGCCAGGTTGCAGTCGAAGAGGTGCGTCGAAATCTCTGCGATGTGATGACTGACGCGCTGCAGCCAACGGATGGCCTCGAGGCGTGTGGTGCCGGTCGGCACATCGACAGTACCGATACCCATGGAGAGGATCACTTCTGCTCGTTCTGCTTTCACGTCGCCATCCAACACCTTTGACGTTTCGTTGGCAACCTCCTTCGCTTTCGGCCAGTCACCCGCGAGCATGGCATCAGCGACCCGCTCGGTTGTCGCGCGCAGGGCCTCGCAGTGTGCGGTGAGCGCCTCTGCTTCACGCGCCGCCGCAGCGCGATAACTTTCTTCGGCGAGGCGTTCGTGCAGCCGCTGCATGTGATCGAGGCTGTGGATCAGTGCCAGCAGCTTGCGCCAGTCAGCGCCCTCGTCGTTCGCGAGATGAATCTCGTCGACGTAAACGTAGGCGTGCTGGAGCGTACGCCGAAGGTCTGCGAGGTTGGTGAGCTCATGCTCGTCATCGGCAGAGACCAGTCGCCGTACGTGCCCGAGTAGTTCGATGAATACATCCTGTACCACCCGCTGGGTCGTCGCGATCGCAAGTGCGGGCTCTTCCAGCAGCGCGGTATCGAGGCGCTTGATCATGGAGCTCGAGGGGTCCGGGATCATTCTCTCGATCAGTCGGGCGAAGGGGCCGGCAAAGGGCAGTACCACCAGCACGCTGAGCGCATTGAACATCGAATGGAACCCGACCAGCGCAATCTCGGGATCACTGTCGACACCGCCCGGCACGAGAAAGGCCCAGAGGGCAACGTAGGGCGTGATCAGTGCGAGTGCGCCGACGGCAGTGAAGACGTTGAAGACAACATGAGACAGCCCGGTGCGTCTGGCGCTGGCAGAGCCGGCAAGCGAGGCGATCAGCCCGGTGAACGACGTGCCGACGTCCATGCCGATGACGAGCGCGGCCGCCTGCTGGAAGTCGAGGAGACCGGCAAAGAGTGCGGTGAGGGTGGCCGCGACGCCGGCGCTCGATGACTGTGTGATGAGCGTCAGGATCAGGCCCACGAGTACCAGCAGGAGCCGGTCGAGCAGCGTATCGCCGGGCAGCGCGGCGAAGCTGATCGTTTGCTCGAGGCCGCCCATGCCTTCCTGCATCAGTTCGATGCCGAGGAAGATCAGTCCGAAGCCGGCGAGCGCCATCCCCCAGTCTGCCCACCCCTTTCTGCCAAGGAGCTTTACGACCGCGCCGATGAAGATGAGAGGCAAGGCGGCACTGCCGAGGTTCAGCTTGAAGCCGATAATCGCGACGATCCAGCCGGTGATGGTCGTACCGAGATTGGCGCCGAAAATGATGCCAAGCGCTGCGGGAAAGGTCATGAGCTCGGCGCCGACGAAGCCGATGGCAGCGACCGTGGTCGCGCTCGAAGACTGGAGAAATGCGGTTGCCAGGGTGCCGGTCATCGCCCCGGTCGCCGGCGTTCGGGTAAAGCGCAGCAACAGTACGCGCAAACGATCACCGGCAATCGTTCGGAGCGCGCCGGTCATCGTCAGCATCCCCATGAGGAACAGGCCGAGGCCGCCGACGACGCTGAATAACGATTCGTGTGAGATGCCGCCTTCCCCCGATGGATGACGATCGGCAACTATAGCGCAACGGTAGAAATGACGCGGTATAGTCAACGCCTATGGAACACCAGCGTGACCGGCTTGCAGCGGCGATCGACATCCGTACGTGGCTCGCGGCCGATGCAGCGGCCAATGCGGGTCGCGCGAACGGCGCTGCGCGTCGGCTTGAGCGTGACCGATTGATCGGCAGATCCATCGCCGCCGGGACGACGCACGACCGGATACTCGCCTGGTGGCACGCCGTGGATCGCCAGTCAGTAGAGGCAGATCTTGTCGGCGAGCGGGTCGCAGCATTCGTGTCCATCGGCGCGGGATTGCTCCTGCTCGCCGGCATCGCCACGGGCCTTGCCATTGCAGGCGCCGCGTTTGCGTATCGGGGTGATCAGCCGGTCAACCTGTTCGCGCTCCTTGGCGTGCTCGTCGGCATTCCATTGGTCATGCTGCTGTTTCAGCTCGTCTTCCTGAAAGGTGGCGCGCCATTGCCGCGCGCCATCAGTGATGCGCTCGCGGTGCTGAGTCCATCACGCTGGGTCGGAGCCTGGCTCGAACGTCGCTTCCAGCCGGGTCTCTTTGCGTCGATCACGGCAGGGCGAGTGGCTGGACGATTCGCGCGGTGGCAGCTCATCGCGTTTGGACAGTGGTTTGCGGTCGGCTTCTTCATCGGCGTGCTCGTGCTCTCCGGCCTGCTCGTTGTGTTCACGGATCTTGCGTTTGGCTGGAGCACCACGCTTGAGCTGACGAGCCAGACGGTGCACGACGTTTTCAGTGTGATCTCGTGGCCCTGGGCCATCGTCTTGCCCGTCGCCGTGCCGGATATTGTGCTGGTGGAAGCATCGCGCTGGTATCGGCTCGAGGATTCGGGCGTGGCCGCATCGCGCGCGGCAGCGTTGGGTCGCTGGTGGCCCTTCGTCATGATGACCGTGCTCGTGTACGGCCTATTGCCGAGGTTGCTGCTTGGATGGGTCGCGGCGCGCGCCGTCAGCCGGGCGACCGATCGCCTGCTCGAGGAAGGGCCCGAGATCACCGCGCTGCTCGACCGGCTCAGGGCGCCTGCCGTCGCGTTTGAGGGCCCCGCCAGTGAATCTGGCACGCCGAACGCAGGTCACAAGCCCCGTTTCGCCGCACTGGCGCTGGATCATGCGGACGCCGCGATTGTATGGAACAACGCCGTCGGCAACGAGCGTCTCGAATCGCTTTGGCCAGATGGCCCGCCGCCGGTGATTCACCTCTCCGAGTCGCAAGCCGGTGACGCGCGTGAACTTGCCCTGCAAGCGCTGGGGGCGCAGCCGCGCCGTGTCGTAGTGCTGACCAAGGGCTGGGAGCCACCGCTGCTGTCCTTTCTCGACCTTATGACGGATGTTCGGCATGCGGCCGGTCGCGACACCGTGTTGCTGGTCGTCCCGCTCGGTTCGAACGGCGCTATCGTCAATGCTGCCGATCGCGAAGTCTGGGCGAACGCGCTCGCGCGGCATCCCGATGCGGCAATGTATGTCGCGGACGCTTCGGCATGACAGACTCGTTGCCCCGCTTCGCCGTTGTTGGCCATCCGAACAAGGGCAAGAGTTCGATCGTTGCGACGCTCGCCGAGGATGATCGCGTGGCGATATCGCCCACGCCCGGAACGACGCGCGCGGCGAATCGGTATACCTTCCGGATTGATGGCCAACCCCTGTATGAATTGATCGACACACCGGGATTCCAGCGACCCGGTGAGTTACTCAACCTGCTCAGGAAGCAGGCCGGCTCGGCCAGCGATCGTGCCGCCGCCGTGGCCGCGTTTGTCGAAGCGCATCGAGGTGAAGACCGGTTCCATGACGAGTGCGAACTGCTTGCGCCGCTTGTCGAGGGCGCTGGCATCCTCTACGTCGTCGATGGCGCGAAACCCTATGGCCCCGAGTACGAGGTCGAAATGGAGATCCTGCGCTGGACGGGGCGCCCGCGCATGGCGCTGATCAATCGGATCGGTGAGGGTGACTTCGAGGAGGAGTGGCGTCAGGCGCTCGACCAGTACTTCTCTATCGTTCGTGTTTTCGACGCGCTGTCCGCGGACTTTGACAAGCGTGTCTCGCTTCTGCGCGCATTCGCCGAGCTCGACGAGGCATGGCGCCCCTTGCTCGATCGCGCCGTTGAAGAACTCATGGCAGAGCGCGAACGTCGACGCCATCGCAGCGCCCGCGAAATTGCGAGCCTGATGCTGGATGCGCTGACCGCAACTGAACGAGAGAGTGTGGGGGCCGGGGCAGATACCGAGGGTTTGAAGTCCCGACTGCTCGAGCGTCTTCAGCATCGAATCCGGCAGCGGGAAGGCGCGGCGGTCGAGCAGATCAAGGCGATCTACGGTCACGGATCGCTTGATGTCGGCAGCGACGGCGATGATGCTTCCGGACTGCATGGCTCGGACATTTTCACCAGCGAAAACTGGGAAGTCTTCGGCCTTTCCCGTCACCAGCTTGCAATGACCGGTGCGGTGTCCGGCGCGGCTGCGGGTTCCGGTGTTGATCTCGCGCTCGGCGGCTCGTCGCTGTTTCTGGGTGCGGGCCTCGGCGCGCTGGTCGGCGGCGCCGGCGCCTGGTTTGGCAGCGGCGGTCTCGCGAAGGTAAAGACGGTTGCCGGGTCCCTGGGCGGGCGCATCGTTCAGGTCGGGCCGGTGACTGCAGCGAACTTCCCCTGGGTGGTGCTGGGCCGCGCCTGGCTGGGTTTCGGCCTCATTGCCGAACGCAACCACGCGCGGCGTGATGCCATCGCTCTCGCGGTCGCGAGTGAGACGCACCTGATGGGCGCCGTGCCTGATGACCTTCGACGCGACCTTGCCCGCTCGTTCCGCAAGATCTCTCGTGGTGATACCGGAGACGACATGTTCGAGGCGATGGTTGTACAGATCGAGCGTTTGCTGGCGCATCGCCCGGTCGAGGTCGTGGCGGCTGAACCACAATGAAGTGGCTGACCGACTGGCTCGAGCGTCGTCGTCGACGGCACCTCGAACGAATCCTCATTCCCGCAGCAATCTGGGATGCAGTCGCTTCCCGCTGGCTCGCGCGCTATCACCTGTCGGCTGACGAGCTTGCCCGGCTGCGGGAGATGGCAAGCCTGTTCCTGGAAGAGAAATCCGTCTCGGCCGGGGGATCGGCACCATCGGGCCTGCCCACCGACGAACAGTGCGTCGTGATCGCGGCGCTGGCCTGCCTGCCCGTGCTCGAACTCGGTCTTGCCGGCTACGATGGCTGGTACGAGGTGATCCTCTATCCGGAAACCTTCATCGTTCATCATGAGGAAGTCGATGAGAGCGGTGTCGTGCACGAGCGGGAAGCAGAACTGGGCGGTGAGTCGTGGGGGCACGGGCCGGTCATCCTGTCCTGGAGTGACATCGAAAGCCGGGACGTCGAGGAAGGTTACAACGTCGTCTTCCACGAATTCGCGCACAAGCTGGACATGCTGAGCGGCGGCCCTAACGGCAGACCACCTTTGCATGAAGAGATGGACGCTGCCGAGTGGGCGCGGGTCTTTCAGGCGGCGTTTGATGAGCTTCGCGCCGACATCGATCGCGGCAGACCAACCTGGCTCGACCCCTACGGCGCCGAAAATGAGGGCGAGTTCTTTGCCGTCGTCAGCGAGGAGTTCTTCGAACTGCCGTTGGCGTTGCGCGACCACCAGCCTGCACTGTACGAGCAACTCCGCCGCTTCTATCGACAAGACCCGGCGGCGCGCGTCAGCGGACGCAGGAGTCTCCCTAGCCTGCAGCCGCTTCCTTGACGCTCCTGTTCGAGGCAATGAAGCCGGCAATACGGTCGAGCGCGTCCACCGCCTCCGGCAGATCAGGGCCGAATCCATGGAACACGTGCACGAGCTTCGGCCAGAGCTGCAGTGTGACGCTGGTACCGGCTTCCCGCGCTTTGTTCGCATAGCGCTGAATGTCGCCATACAGCAACTCATCGCGGCTCGCCTGAATGAGGATCGGAGGCAAGCCGTCGAGCCGGCCGTGAATTGGCGACAGCATGGGATCGTTGGGGGCTGCACCGCTGCCGAATCGCTGCATGATCAGCAGCAGCGGACGTGGCATCTTCATCATGCGGCCGATCGACGGCCCGAGAAAGGGGTCGGTGTCGATATTGGTCTTCCACGTTTTGCTGCCGAAGGTGCCGTCGGTGGCGGGCGCGAGGCCAATCGCCGCGTTGGCGGGCCGAAGCCCCTGGTCCCTCGCCCAGGCGATCACCGCAAGCGTGAGGTTGCCGCCGGCGGAGTCGCCGGCGACGTAGAGGTCGGCGGGCGGCGTATCGCCGGCCGGCCCGTGCTCCAGTATCCAGGCGTAAGCCGTGCGGGCATCCTCATGACAGGCGACGATGCGGTGCTCCGGCAGCATGCGGTAGTCAATGGCGAGTACCGCAACGCCGGCACGCTTGGAGAGTTCAGCCGTGATGTAGCGGTGGGAGCGCGGGCTGCCGACGCGAAAGGCGCCGCCGTGAAGGTACAGCAGACGGCGATCGGGGTCGGCACCCGGGGCCAGCACCCACTCTGACGGGATGCCGTCGACATCGACCGGCCGGATCTCGGCATCGACCTCCTGGAAGAAGAGTTCTTCCATGCGCCGCCTTGCCTCGGCGGTCTTGGTCATGCTCTGTTCGTGAAAGGACGCCAGCCGGGCAACGGTGTCGTCATGCTGCGGCGAGATGTCTTCAGGCTTGATCAGCAGTTCATCCTGAGGCTCGTCGTAGCGAGCGTGATCCTCGCCAGCGTAGCGCCGGCCCATGACCCAGATCGCCACGATGGCGATGATGATCAGTGTCAGGATGGTATCCATGTGCTGTCCCTGCCGTTACGTTGCAACCAGCGTATCACGGGCGCAGCAAGTGAACGCGCCGCTCAGGGTTCCTCTTCCTCGTCGCTGATGCTCTCGTCGCCGTCGTAGGCCTCGCGGAGCCGTTGTTTCGAGCGCGACAGAATGTCGTCGTCGACGGTTGTCTCCATCAGTTTATCCGGCATCGAATACGCCTCGCCGGTGACTTCCATTTCTTCCTTTCCTTCGGCGGCGTCCGCCGACTCATGCTCACTTTCACCATCTGGCTGGGCGAGAGCCTGGGCGCTACCGGTCAGCAACAGGAATGCGAGCGTCCACGCGCGCATCATGGGTACCTCCAAGAGATGTGATGTGCCCGGGTTACGGCACAAGGCGTCAGTCAGATTTGCGCGGGTTGTGTTCAGCCGCCTCCTTTCAGAAGCAGCGCAGGGCTGATCTGCAGGCGCCTGAGCAGATAGCGAGCGCCCACATACAGGCAGATGCCGCTCACGCCGAAGGCTGTGGCAAGGCCCGGCCAGAGCGGAAAGCTCGTGGCCGGCAGCTTGAGCTGGACGATCATCAGCGGTACGGCGATTGCCGTGCCGAGCACTATCGCAAACAGTGACGTCACGAGTGCGAGCAGCAGGTATTCCATGTTGAGACTCTGCCGGATGAGATCAAGCCGGGCACCAATCGAGTGGAGGATGGTTGCGTCGTACACCTGGCGGGAGCGGCTGGTCGCCATCACACCAGTCAGCACGAGCAGGCTGACGAGCAGCGCGACGCCGGCCACGAGCGCGAGCCCGACGAGCGCCTTGCCCAGCAGTTCGGAGGCGGTCTTCAGCATGGTCGCTGTGCGCACCGAAACCACGTTGGGCGCGACCCCGGCGATGTCTTCCTGCGCCTTGATCGCCTGTTCGGGCGTCATATACGCGGCGCTGACGTAGCGGGAGATGTGATCATCGAGTGCGCCTGCAGAGACGATGCCCTCGAACCAGAATCGCGTCTGCAGGCCCTTCTGCCGATAGATGCCGGTCAGCTCCGCTTCGAACGTGCGTCCCTCGATCGTGAACTCCAGCCGATCGCCGACTTCGAGTCCGAGTTGGTCGGCCTCGCGATCCTCGAAGACAGCCTGTGGTACCTCGAGGACACCTTCCGGCCACCAGTCGCCGCGAATCATTTCGACGCCGTCAATGTTGTTCGCCTGATAGGTGAGTTTGTGCTCGTCTCTCGCTTCGCGCTGGCGTACCGCGTCGCCGCTTTCGGCAAGCCGTTCGCCGTTCACCCGCGACAGCCGGCCCTGTACCAGCGGCGCCATATCGACCCGGGCCGCGCCGGCCCGGTTCAGGATGTCGATGACGGGTTCGCGCTGGTGAGCGGCGATGTCGTACATGACCAGCGCCGGTGACTCTTCGGGAATTGTCTCTGCGAGCGTCTGTATCAGCGTTGCAACCACGGTTGCGCAGGCCACCAGCAGCGTGAGTGCCGAGCCCAACGATAGGAGTGAGGTGCGAAGTGAGGATCCGTGACGGTGCAGGTTGGCAATCGCAAGTCGAAGCGCAAACCGGCGCCGAACCGCGGGCTTGTCGTCAATGGTGAGCGCGACGGCACGGATGCCTCGCACGATCGCCTCGAGCAGCAACAGCAGCCCGATCACAACGCCAAGAAATGACAGAGCAAAGAGCGGGTCCGGCAGGACGACGAGCACCAGCAGTCCGGTGGCCACCGTGCCGATGCCCGTTGCTATCCACCAGATACGCGGCGTCTCGGTCGTTGCACCCTCGATGTTGCGGAAGAGCGCAGCCGGATTGATTGACAGTGCGCGGCCGATGGCGGGCAACGAGAATGTATAGGCGGTGAGCAGACCGAAGGCAATGGCCATGATGCAGGGCAGGATTGCACTGCTGGCAGCGGTGGCAACCTGTACCTGGGTCGCGGCAAAGGCAGCACCCACAAGCGAGATACCGAAGCCGAGTATTGCACCCACGGCGCAGGAAAGTCCTGCAAGCATGCCGATCTGCAGCAGATACACGGCGGCGAGTGGCCGGTCGCGCAGGCCGATGGCGCGGAGCGTTGCGATGGTGCCCAGTTTGCCCTGCAGGTAGGCCTGCACGCTGTTGAATACGCCGAGCCCGCCGATGAACAGCGTGCTGAAGCCGATGATCAGCAGACCCGAGGCAACCTGCCCGAGGCGCTCAGCGACACGGTCGCCCTGCTGCATGAAGGAGCGAACCTCCCACTCTCCGTCGGGAAATGCGGCGAAGAAGTCCTGCTCCCATGTCTCGGGATCTTGCGTGGTACGTACCCGGTACTCGTAGGCGATACGGCTGCTCGGCAGCATCAGCCCGGTCGCTTCGAGCGCTTCGGAAGAGATCAGGACAGGTGCGCCCCGCCAGTCTGCGCTGAGCGCGCGATCGGGCTGGGCGCTGATCACGGCGCGCACCTCCATCACGATCTGGCCGATATCGACAGTATCTCCGGGCGACAGCGAGAGTCTGTCGGCGAGTACCGGGTCGACGGCGATTCCCCAGCGGCCATCCTGCTGCAGGGTCGCCGCATTCAGTGAGATGTCAGGCGTCAGTTTCAGCTCGCCGTAGAGTGGGTAGTGCCCGTCCACGCTCTGCAGTTCGACGATCTGGAAACCGGCATCGGTGCCCATCATGGTGTCAAGTTCGGTCAGCAGTGAGACCTCGCCGCGCCTTCGCATCCACGTTAGTACATCGTCCGGGAGTGGCGAGCGCGCGTCGACCTCAAGGTCGCCGCCCGTCAGCTCGCGCGTATCGGCGAGCAGCCCGTCGCTCACCTGACGGTACAGCCCGCCGGTCGAGGCAACGAGCGTCACGCCCAGCGCGAGGCATGCACAGAACACCCAGAGCGTATGGCCGCTGGCCGACAGGTCTTGCCAGGCGAGTCTAAGAAGGAACCGCATCGGCCTTTCGCTCGACAAGGTGGCCCTCGTCAATCTGGAGCTGACGATCACACCGGGCTGCCATGTTCTCATCGTGGGTGACCATCACGAGGGTGGTGCCGAGGTTATCGTGAAGACTGAAGAGCAAATCACTCACGGTTGCGCCGGTACGCTTGTCGAGGTTGCCGGTCGGCTCGTCGGCAAGAATCAGTGGCGGGGCATGTACCAGCGCCCGCGCGATCGCGACGCGCTGCTGCTCGCCGCCGGAAAGCTGTGATGGATAGTGTTGTTCGCGATGGCTGAGCCCGACGCGGTCCAGAATCGCCCGGGCCTTGTCGTTGGCATCCACGTCGCCCGCGATCTCGAGTGGCAGCGATACGTTGCCGATGGCCGTGAGGCTCGGGATCAGGTGGAACGACTGGAACACGATGCCCATGCGATCGCGGCGCAGGTCCGCGAGTTCGTCAGCATCCAGCCGGGCGATGTCGGTGTCCATCAGTTCGATCGAACCGGCGCTCGGTGTCTCGAGCCCTGCAAGCAGGAGCAACAGCGTCGTCTTGCCCGATCCCGACGGGCCAATGATGGCGGCGCTTTCGCCCTTGCCGATATCAAGGTTGACGCTCGAGAGAACCTGTACCGACTCGCTCTCGAGGCGATACGTCATGCTGAGATCACGAATTCGAATCATGGACGACAAGATGATGTTTGCTTGCTTGTACGTACGGCGGCGCGGTTGCGCTCACCGGGCGCGTCATGATCCTAACAGGTTATCGCCCCTGCCTATGCAGCGTTGCCCTCGACCTCCCGAATGAGGCGGTACTCCGAGAAATCGACCTGCTGCATCGACTTGTAAAACTCGCGTGGATGCCAGGGGTAGAGATTGGGTTGCCCGCTCTCATCAATGTACCAGCTGTCGCACCCCCCTGAAGCCCATACCGTCTTCGGCATGGCTTCTGCAATCTGGCGGTTGAAGTCGTCGAATGCTTCCTGGCTGACGCAGAAGGCGTCGAGCTTCTCACCCTTCATTTTGTCGAGGCACTGAACAAGGTAGTCGAGCTGGCACTCGGTGATGGAGATCAGGGAAAGATTCCCGACGGGCCCGGTTGGCCCCTCCAGCATCCAGAAGTTGGGGAAGCCCGGAATGGCCATCGCGCGATGCGCGCGCGGCGCCCCGCCCCACAATTCACTGAGTTCGCGCCCATCCTCACCGTATACGCGCGTCGGCAGAATGAAGTCTGTCACCTGGAACCCGGTCGCCAGAATCAGCACGTCAAGTTCGTGCAACTCGCCATCGTCGGTTCGCACGCCACCCGGCTCGATGTGCGAGATCCCGCTTGTAACCAGCGTCGCGTTGTCGCTCGAGATCGCCTTGTAGAAGTCTGAGCAGAGGATGAGACGCTTGCAGGCCGCCTTGTAGTCCGGCGTGAGCTTCTGCCGCAGTTCTGGATCGGGCACACTTTCCTCGAGATGCTTCAGGCAAGCTTTCTCGATCTGCGCCTGCTTCTTCATGTTGCCCACGGTGGCATCGGCAAACGAGTTGAGCATGCCCCACTTGTAGAATTCTCCGACCAGCTTCGGCACAAACGGGAAGACCCGGCAGAATGCCTTCCACGCCACGGAGTATTTCTTCTGCGGCATCGGCACCATCCAGTGCGGTGTGCGCTGGAACACCGTCATGTGGCCGACCTTGCTTGCGATCTCCCCGGTGATCTGCGCCGAGGTGGAACCCGTGCCGATGATGCCGACGCGTTTGCCTTCCAGCGAGACGGCATCGTTCCACTCTGCGCTGTGGAACATGTCGCCGGTGAAACTGGCTAGACCCTCGATGTCAGGGAACTTGGGGTGATGGAGGATGCCGGTCGCCGAAACGATGAAGTCGAAGATCTCCGGTGCCTTGCCGTCAACGGTCACCGACCACTGCGGCCCAAGGTACTTCAGCTCCGTGACCGGACTGCCGAACCGGATTGCAGAATAGACGTCGTACTTGCGGGCAACCTGCTTGATGTAATCGAGAATTTCCGGCCCGTACGAAAACCGGTAGGACCAGTCGGGGTTCGGCTCGAACGAGTAGGAGTACCAGTAGGAGGGCACATCGCACGAGAGGCCGGGATACCGGTTCTCACGCCAGGTGCCGCCAACCTCGTCGGCCTTCTCGAACACGGTGAGGTCGGTGTAGCCTGACTTTCGCAGCTTGATGACGGCGCCGACGCCGGAGATGCCGGCGCCAATGATGGCGATCCGCGGCTGGCGTGCGGTCTTCGTCCATGACGCACCGGCCTTGATGTCTTCGTCTGCACCCATGTGGCAAAGGGTACTAGATCGCCGGAACGCTTTCCCCTGCCGAATTCGACAGGGGCAGCGTCAAGAGCGGGTATGGCGCCCGGCGCGGCGCCATATCCGCAGTGGTCAGCGCTTCGAGCGAGACCGCCGTGCGCCAAAGCCAAGGAATCCGAGGCCAAGCGCAAACAGGGCGATGGGGGCCGGCGCAGGCACCGCTACGCCATTGCCGACGATAATGCTGATGTCGGTACGCGCAACCTGGGCGCCACCATCAAACGCTGCAAGATAGATGTCGTACTGCCCGTCGACAGTGGGGTCGAACCCGCTGATGAACCAGTGCGGCTTCCACGAGTTCTGCGCCACGTTGTTTGTGCCGATCAGCGAGGCGTAGAGGGCATCGCCGCCCGGACACGAGGCTTCGACGCCTGCACCGTTGCCCGTTGTATTGGTGCCAATCGAGTGGTCTGCGCAGCTCGAGCCGTTAATCGGATCGAAAGTGAGAAACGATGACGCGGCAGAAGCGTCGGTATCGAGGCCGAGCGTGTAGCTCAGGTCGCTGAGGTTCTTGCCTGAGGTGCCGTCGTAGTCTGAGTTGATCGACCACTCGAAGCTCCAGACTGCGGTCGGGCTGGACTGTGTTGGCGCAACGCCGGCATCGAATGAGTAGGTGCCATCACCGTTGCTGTTGAACGTGTTCTCTGGCGCGCCCGACGCGTTGTGCCGGAGCTTGCCTCGGAGGCCGAGTTCAACGCCGCCCGCGCGATCGACGGTATAGCTGCCATTGGCGTTGCCGCTGCCGAAGATGACGTCCGGCACGACGTTCTGGTTGTACATCAGCGTTGCATGGCTCTGCATCGAAAGCGAGAGAGCGACGCCGGCGAGTACGAGTTGATAGGGCTTTCTCATGATATCTCCTGCATCAATGCAGGGTGAAACAAGCAAGTCCTGCACCGATCCAGACAAATGCCGGAAAATCATGAAGATAGAGCGGTGAAACAGGGCGCCGACTCTCCATCTGTCAAATATCTCGACGGCGCCTGTTCACTTGTTGAACGATTCGCGTGCGTCCGCCGATGGCGAACAACAGGTTGGTGTCGGCGGGTGTGGCCATCGTTACATCGCCTGCGGCAGTAGCGCGCGGCAATCAAGACCAGTCCAGACGGGACTTGCATCGAAATTCAGGAACACCATTCGATATCTGCAGTCGGAGTCACTGAATGCACCCATCAACGAGGTATTCGACATGACGAAACCTCATGGACTTCAACTCGAATTCCGCCGTTCCGGTGATCAGAAGGTACTGCACGTTGATGCCTTCGGTACGTTGACGCACGGAGACTACGAGGCGCTCGAGCCGGTTATCGAGGAAACGCTCGACGATGCCAACGACAACGAGCCGGTACTGGCGCTCATTGATGCCACCGAATTCAGGGGTTGGGAGCCGCGTGCCGCCTGGGATGACCTGAGGCTCGGCGCGAAATACGGCTCCGACTTCGATCGTGTTGCAATCGTCGCAGACGATGAATGGAAGCAGTGGGCGTCGCGCCTCGCCGACTGGTTCGTTGGCGCAGAGATCAAGGCGTTCGAGGGCAAGCAGGCCGCCACTTCCTGGCTGCTTCGACAGGCAAGCTGATTCGCGGCACTTCCTTAATCCGCGCCAATGCATGATTTGCTGACAACCTGGCACGAAGCGGCGTATACCACTGCCGGGTTATTCTGGATGGCGTTCTGGGCATTCGGGCTGGGCTATCTGCTTTCCAGCATGATTCAGGTGTTCGTGAGCAGTGAGCGAATGCGACGAAGCTTGGGTTCGACCAATGCCCGAAGCGTAGGCCTCGGTACCTTCTTTGGTTTCATATCGAGTTCCTGCTCCTTTGCCGCGCTTGCGACGACGCGCTCGCTCATCGCCAAGGGCGCGGGCTTGATTCCCGCGCTCGCCTTTCTGCTCGCCTCGACCAATCTCGTTGTCGAACTCGGTATTGTGATCGCGGTATTTCTCGGCTGGCAGTTCGTCGTCGGCGAGTACGTCGGTGGTGTGTTGTTGATCCTGCTCATGTGGTTGCTGGTGAGGCTGACGTTGAAGTCGAAGCTTGAATCGGTGGCTCGTGAGCATGCCCGCAGCGCCGAGGGTGACAGTGATGAAAGCGATGCGCCTGATTGGAAGCAGCTGATTCGCTCGCGGGAAGGCTGGCGCAGGGTCGCAAGCCGGTATGTCATGGAATGGCACATGGTCTGGAAGGACGTCACGATCGGCTTCACGGTCGCGGGAATCGTCGCAGCCTTTTTGCCACGCGGATTCTTCGAGGCGCTGTTCATCGGAGCGGGCGATTCGGACGCTGCCTTCCATGAGGTGCTCATGCAGGCGCTGGTCGGGCCGATTGCCGCGTTCTTTACCTTCATTGGTTCGATGGGGAACATTCCGCTGGCAGCCGTTCTCTATGACAACGGTGTGAGCTTCGCCGGCGTCATGGCGTTCATCTTCAGTGATCTCGTGGTGCTGCCCGTGCTCAGGATTCAGGCGCGGTATTACGGCTGGCGCATGGCGATCTACATACTCTGCGTGTTTCTTGTGATTCTGGTCGCTACCGCACTCTTGCTGCATTACGGCTTCTCGTTCTTCGAAATGCTGCCAGCCGTTTCAACGCAGACGGTGACGGGACGCGAATACTTTGCACTGGACTATACGGCAGTGCTGAATCTTGCGTTCCTGATGGCAAGCGCAAGCTTTCTCGGTTGGCACTGGAAGGTCAATGGGCGGCCCGAAGGCAGCGATGCCCTGGGTGAACGTGTGTTGTTTGGCGTTGCGTGCATGGCCTTACTCTGGCTGGGGTTGGGGCTGGCAATGCCAGTTCTGGCGGGCGTTTAGGCGGCTTTTTGGTTAGCAAGCGCGCGACAGAGTTGTCTCGTTAGATGAAATGCTCTATCGATTCTGTATCCTTATGCCTTCCTGACCAGATGATTATTGGAGGATTTCATCAGTAAACGTAAAGAAATTCATGATCGTACATTGTTCGCCAAGGACCAGAACGAACTGGAATCGGCCTATGCCGACTGGGCGCCCGACTATGACCAGGATGTTGTCGCAGAAGGCGGCTACATTGGATTCAAGACGGTCTGTGACCGCCTCCTGAAGCAAGACCTTCCGAAAGACGCGAAGGTGCTAGATGCGGGTTGCGGGACCGGCCTCTCAGGCGAAGTCCTTGCCGAGAAAGGCTACAAGAACATTGACGGGCTCGATTTCTCACAGGAAATGCTCGACCAGGCAGAAGAGAAGGGCGTCTATCAGGACCTGACCCAGGCCGACCTGATGAAGCCGCTCGACCTGCCGGACAACAAGTTCGATGCCATTGTCTGTGCCGGCACATTCACGCTCGGCCACGTTGGCCCTGAGGCGCTGAACGAAATGATCCGCGTCACCAAGCCTGGCGGATACATCTGCTTTACCGTTCGCGATGATGCGTGGAAGCAGGACAACTTCCAGGACTACATGGATCGACTCACCAACGACGGTGACTGGGAAGTGCTTGAAAACAACGAAGCACCCTACCTCGAGCAGGACGAATCCAGCTGCCAGCTTTGTCTGTGCAAGGTCGCCTGATGAAGATCTCGCGCGGCGCGTCGCATTGCGCGTCGTCGCCGCGGAGTCTTCAGATGAACTTCGCTTACGGTGTCAACCGGAGCAGCCGGCCCTGGCTGCTACCGCGCTCGTCTTCGAGCACCCAGATGGCGCCATCTGGCCCCTCGACCACGCTTCTGATTCGTGCGCCCATCGGGTAGCGCGCCGCTTCGCGCGCAGACTCGCCGTCGAAGGCAATACGCACGATGGCCTGGGATGACAGGCCCGCCACCAGTGCGTTGCCGCACCAGTCTTCAAACTGCTTGCCCTGCAGCACCACCATGTTCCCGGGGGAGATAACGGGCGTCCAGACGATGGCCGGTTTGACGAACTCCGGCCGGGTGTCATGGTCGGGAATCTCCCGGCCGTCATAGTGATCGCCGTCGGAGACAATGGGGTATCCGTAATTGCCGCCGCGCTCGATGAGGTTCAGCTCATCGCCGCCGGCCGGCCCCATTTCAATCACCCAGAGATTGCCGCTGAGATCCCTTGCCATGCCGAGCGGGTTGCGGTGCCCGAGGGACCAGATCTGCTCGTAGACGCCAACATCATCCACGAGAGGGTTTTCTTCGATGTAGTTCACAAAGGGATTGTCAGCCGGCGTCGAGCCGTCGTCATGCAGGCGAAGGATCTTGCCGGCGTTCGACTGCATGTCCTGGGCCGGCGTGAATTTCTGTCGCTCGCCGGAGGCGATCCACAGGTATCCGTCGTCATCGAACAGCAATCGATGGCCGTAGTGACCGTAGCCGACGAACTTCGGGTACTGACGCCAGATTACCTCGACGCCACTGAGTGACGGGCGCCCCGATTCGTGGTCCAGCTTGCCCCGTGCGACAGCCGCGCCCCGCGTACCGTCCGGGCCGGATTCTGCGTAGCTGAAGTAGACCATCGCGTTGTCTTCAAAATCCGGGTGCAGTGCGACGTCACCGAGGCCACCCTGGCCGCCGTAGGCGACATCCGGCAGGCCGGAGACCGGGCGCGATTTTTCACCGTCCTGGGTCACGATGAAGAGTCGACCCTTCTTTTCGGTCACCAACATTCGGCCGTCAGGCAGAAAGGCCATTGCCCATGGTTCGTCGAACGACGTGACGGCATCGACGTTGAAGGGCAGCGAGGTTTGCGCGCAGGCGCTGAGCGAAAGCAGCGTGGCCGCAATCAATGCTGACAGGGGTGCAAGAAAAAGTTTGCTCATGACTGACTCCAGTTGCCTTTCAGCGTTGTACGCAGATTACCCGCTTCGGGATTGTGGAATCATACTGCCCGCGTTTGCTGGCCGAGGATCCTGCCGACCCGGGCGGCTGCCCGCTTGCGTGGTACACCCAGCAGGCGCAGCTGCGATTCGCACGTTCGCTTGACGAGCGATGGGGGCAGGCGGGGATCGAGCAGGAACGACGTGCGCACCAGTGCGAGCACCTGGTTGATCAGCAACAGGTCGACCTCGACGTCGAAGTGCCCCTGTTCGATACCCCGCTCGATGTCCTGGCGGAGATAGCGGGTCGCGGCCGTGTGCAGCGCAGGGATAATCGTGACGCCCTCCAGCAATACCGTGAACCACTCCGGCTCGCGTCGGGCCGCTTCCATCATGCGCGCGGTGCCGTTCACAACGCGGTCGATGGCATTGTCGATCGGACCCATCTGCTCGTCGATCTGTCGAGCGATTTCGACGGCGATGCCTTGCGCTGCCGCGCCAAGAAGCGCCTCCTTGTCGCTGAAGTAGTTGTAGAACGTGCCGTTCGCGACACCGGCGTGCTCCGTGATGTCGATGATTCGTGTGGCTTCGAAGCCCTTGCTGGCAAGAATGCTGATGGCGCTGTCGAGGAGGGCGGCGCGTGTCCGTTCGCGCTTGCTGCCTGAAGCGGATTGCTCACTGAAAAATTGGTGCGCCATGGCCCGCTAAGCTATCCGAAAGATTGACACGGGGCAATTTATTTGAGGATACTCTCATTTTTGAGAGTATCCTCATAAATGTTTACAAGACTCGCTCTCGCCACCTGTCTGGTCGCCGTTGTCGCCTTCCTGGGAATGTCTTTCTACATCTCAGTCCCCGTTTTTGATGAAGCGCGAGGAAACTTTGCACCGGAGATTGCCGACCCTCTGCAGGCGCTGACGTTCGCGCGGGCGCCTGAGGGGCTGGTTTGGGTCACGGCGCACGAGGGTGATGCAGTCTCGGGCATTAACCTCACCGACGCCTTCGGCGAGGCTGAAACCGCCAGTTTTCTGGAGTTCGTGCGAGATCTGGACGCTCGCGATCTCGCCGGGCTGAATCAGCCGGTGGAATCATTCCCGCTGTCCTCGCTGCAGATGCCACTGGATTACCATCACCCACATGTTGCCGCTGGCACAAACTTCAAGGAACACGCTGACGAAGTGTATTCGGATGATCCACCGTTCCTGTTTCCCAAACTTGCTCACGCCGGTGCCTGGAATGATGGCGTGCCGTTCACCAGGCGACTGGATTTCGAGGCAGAGCTCTGCGCGTTTCCGCTCGCTGATGTGACCGATGCCGAGTCCCTGCCACCGTTCGGTCTGGTGCTTTGCAACGACTTCACCGATCGTTGGACATTGATCACCCAGTTGGACCTCGGGCAGCCACTGGGATTGACCGGCTTTGCCGACGGCAAGGGTCGCGCGGGCTATTTGCCCACGGGATATCTCGTTGTGGTGCCACGTTCTCCCGGGTTCTATCTCGGTGTCGAGCTCTCACTCTATGTCAACGACCAGCTGCGGCAACGTTTCACGATGGATGAGGTCATCATGCCACTCGACAACATTGTTACGCAGGCGCTCGAGACCCACGCAACACGGTATCAGCAGGGGCAGGGAACGGTGCCGTTGCTGCCGGCTCCGATGATCCCGAAAGGAACCCTGATCCTGACCGGCACGGCCGCGGGCGTGCTCTTCAAACCGCTCAATGTCTGGCGACAGGGGTTCTATCTGCAGCCGGGCGACGTCGTCAGGACCGAGGGAACGTGGCTTGGCCACCTCGAGAACGTCATCGTTGATGAGGCCGGCCGTTGATCAGCATTGCGATTGTCGGCGCGGGGCCGGCAGGACTCATGCTGGCGCTCAGTGTGATGCGCCACCGGTCCGCCGGTGCTGATCCGCTCAGGCTGACGTTCTTTGAGCGGGAACCCCATCACGACCGACAGCCAAGGGCAAATGCGAGCCGCTCCTATACGATCGACATTACAGGCCATGGTCGCAAGGCGCTTGAGTCGATCGGCCCCGGTTTGATTGCCCGATTCGAAAAGGAGCTCATCCCCTTTCGCGGCGTCTGCGCACATATGCTGGGGCGGGTGCTGTCCCATAACGAGGGAGGATGGACAGGCAGTCGCGGCGACATCTGTTCCGCGCTGCTGCATGAACTCGAAGCGATGCTCCCGGACGCGAATCTCGACTGTGTCTTTCGCTGGGGCATCAGCGTGGAAGGCGTGCAACCCGACGACGGTACTGTGACATTCTGCGCCGGCACCGAGACCAGGCAGGAAGCCTTTGATCTGATCGTTGGTGCAGACGGCGCAGGCTCCCTGTTCCGACGCCAACTCGAGACCGATCGTTACATCAAGACGGAGAAGTACTCGATTCCGAACTACAGCCGCATTCTTCATCTGGACGAGGGCAATGCAGCGGAGGCGTTCGACCCGGCGCTCCTGCACGTCTTCAGCCTGCGCCCCTGGGCGGTTGGCGGCGCTATTCTTGAAGACGATGCGGCAAGAGAGGCCAGCGAGGTTGTTGCAGCCGACTTGCCCAAGGACTTTTTCGTGCAGATGGGATTCTGGAATGATGCGCCGGTGGGTGACGGCGACGCTGTGCAGCGCATGCTGGGCAAGATTCGGGTGAGGTCGAAAGCCGGAGGCGGCGAATATCTGGCCGACTTCGTCTCGCGCGACGAAATGGCGGCCTACTCACAGCGCGACGTCTACCATACCGGCAAGACTGTGCTGTGTTCGCAGCTCGCCGGCGGCCGGTGTGTGCTGCTTGGAGATGCGGCGAGTGCCTTTCCGCCGGTCGGGCAGGGCGTCAACGCCGCGCTCGAAGCTGCAACCGTGTTGGGCGAGCGGCTTGCCAATGTTGATCGACCGGGCCTGAAGGCTGCCGTCGAGGCGTACGACGCGGCGTGGCTGCCCGAGGCGCGCGCATGCGCGACAATTGCGAACCAGGTGGTCTATGGCTCGCACATCAACATGATCAGCATGTTCATGCTGGGTGCACTGAGCGATCTGACAGGGGTCGAGATGGTCGGCCCGCAGCTCGCCAAGGATGCCCGTTATTCCTATGCCGAGGCCCTGTCGATCACACGTCGACGACAGCGATGGCTGGTAGGTGCTATCGCTATCTTCCTGATTGGCGTGTCAGTTATGCTCGCTCCGCCATGACGCCCAGTAATCGAACGCCTCTGCGATATCGTTGGCGCGGTTGCCGACGTAGTCTTTGAACTCCGGATGGCTGAAGATGTAGAACACGTCGTTCTGGATGGCGTGCAGGACCATCTCGCCGATCACCTCTGCCGGGATGATTCCGGGCAACTGGTCGATGGCGCCGCTCTCTTCCCAGCCAAGATTGAACTGCGATGCACCCGCGCCGCCGAGATCGCCGGGGCGGTTGCGCTCTGACGTATAGATATCGGTCTTCACGAAGCCCGGGCAAAGCACGCTCGTGCCGATGTTGAAGGGAGCAAGGTCGCCGCGCATCGCCTCGGACATGCCAACCACGGCAAACTTGGTCATGTTGTAGACACTGATTGATGGCCCGGCGACCTGACCCGCCATCGACGCGGTATTGACGATATGCCCACCCTCGCCGTGTGACTTGATCAGGTTGCCGAACACCACCATGCCGTTGATCACGCCGTCGAGATTGACGCGCTTGACCCAGTCCCAGTCCTTGTAGCCCATGTCGAGGATGTTGCCGCTGATCGCAACGCCCGCGTTGTTGCACAGCACATGCACTTTGCCGAAGGCGTCGATGACCTCCCGGGCCGCTTCCTCCATGGCCTTGCGGTCGGTCACGTCGACGTCGAGCGTGATGACGCTTGCGTTGGTTTCCTCGAACTCGGCCCGCACCGCTTCCAGCGCCTTCTTCTCGATATCTGCGATAGCCACCTTCATCCCGGCGGCAGTGAACGACCGAGCCATCGCGAGCCCAAGCCCGCTGGCGCCGCCGGTGATGAATGCGACTTTGCCTTCGACGTCTTGCATGGAATTCCCTCTCGGATTGCGAAAGCACAATCCTACGTCATCTTCGGCGGGTCGCATCTGGCTAAAAAGTGATCGATTCCGGCCGACTGCCGCCGCGAACACCCCAGAATCGTCGACTGCTTTTACACTTTCGTCTGGCCGATACGACCGTCCGTCGCCAAGTCACTGATTTTTTTAGGGTTGTTAATGCTGGTATACAAACTGCTTACAAATATGGCTAGACATACCTCTAATTCGGGAGAACAGGGAAATGCGACATTTTGTAAGACTCTTCGCTGCTGCAGCGCTGGCGCTGAGTTTCAGTCAGGCGTCGGCCGTTCCATTGGCCAATGGCGTCATTCTGGACGGAACGACGTTCGGCACGAGCGACAGCTTCCAGTTCACCAACACGTCGACGTCAGGCGAGCAGATCACGTCCATCCTCTGGGATCTCGGCCCGATCAACGGCTTCTTCGACGTGACCTCGGCCAGCCCGGGCAACTCTCCAAGCGCCCCGTCTGTTAACGGTGCGACGAGCCCGATGTCCTGGTCATTCCCGGCACTGAGCGTGCTCGACGGTTCTTCGCTGCTCCAGATCAACTTCGCCGGTTTCGATGCAGGTGAGACCTTTATCTTCGGCGTGGACACAGACCTGTTCTCTGCCATTGACGCATTCGGCATCGAAGGAACCCAGTTCATCGGCGCCACGGCCACTGCGGTATTCAGCGATGGCACCGCGACGCAAGGTACCTATGTCGCTTCCTCCCAGCCAGGTATCGGCGTCGAGGTCGACATCGTGAACGTTGTACCCAACCCGGTTCCCGCACCTGCAGCACTCTTCCTGCTCGGTGCAGGCCTCTTCGGCATGGGCGTACTGCGACGTCGCGCGTAATCCGACCAGCGGTTCTATAAAAAGCGCCTCCAGATGGAGGCGTTTTTTTTGCCTGCAGGAAACTGGAACGCCGGGTCGCGCTACTCGATGACGATTGAGGCGCGGTGGATCTTGAGCTCCTCTGACGTCGCGCCGCTGCGACTGCCGCGCTCCTCCAGTGCGGCCAGCGTTTCCTGCCCTTCAATCAGTTCGCCGAAGATGGTGTGCTTGCCGTCCAGAAAGGGCGTGGGCACAAAGGTGATGAAGAACTGGCTGCCATCGGTGCCCGGACCGCGATTCGCCATGCTGAGCAGGCCCGGCTTGTTGTGTGAAAGCCCCGCCTCGAATTCGCCGGCGTACTCGTAACCCGGGCCCCCGGTGCCATTGCCAGCCGGGTCGCCACCCTGGGCCATAAAGCCCGGGATCACCCGGTGGAACGTGAGATCGTCATAGAACCCGAGCCGCGTCAGGTAAATGGTGCTGCTCGTGTGCATCGGTGATGCCTCATGGAAAAGCCGAAAGCGCATCTGGCCGTGATTGGTGTCGAGCACCCACAGATAGTCCTTGCCCGCCTCGAACGAAAGCTGCTCTGGCATCGGCAGTGATTGCTTCCAGCGCGGGCTCGATTTGTCGACGGCGGGGAGCGACCAGTCGGCCGGAAAGTCAGTGGAGATCGCTTCCAGTTGCGGAGCCTGCGCCTCTGGCGTCGTCGCCGGCGGTTGAGGCTGTTCGCCACCGCAGGCGGCGAGAAGTGCAAGGGTGAGTGAGAGTGAGAGTCGCTTCATTGGATCTGCTGGTCCTTGGGGTTGTCTGCCGAGCCCGAAACATTACCTGCCGCTTCGACCGGCGGCCAGTACCTTCCGCCGATCACCTACAAGCGATTAAGATATTTCCCAATGCACGGACGCAGACCTGCTCGCTAGCCTTGTCGACAGAGCAAGGGAGGAAGACATGGAAGCGCATCTCGTTTTCAGCTCAACAGTACTTGTGTTTTGGGCCACTGCCTTCATTCCGTGGTTCCTTCGCGACAATCGGCACTATCTGTTCGCGGGGAGCTGGATCTTGCTCTTTGTTGTCCGCCTGAGTCTTTCCTGGGATCCGAGTGATGTGACGCGGCAAGTTGCCGTTTCATTCGTGACGATGTGTATTGCCACGGTAGGCGGCGTTGTCTTGTATCTCTATGAACGAAGGAAAAAGGAGCAAGCAAATGAGAACACTGGCGAAGAATGAGCGCGCTGCAGGTGGATTGGCTATTCGCACGGTCTGGGGCATCAGGTCGATCGGTCTCGGCGTTGCGGGCAGTGTCTCGGGCAACGAGCGCGGTCCAAAAGACGATCAGTCGGGCAAATAGCCCGGCTGCCGTCACCCAGATCCTGCCGCAGTCAGCCGGCCCGACAGCGCATCGTCGAGGGCCTTGCGGGCGAGCTGGATGCAGTTCTCGTAGCGGCCGATGGTAAAAAACTCATTGGCGCCACTGTCGAGCCCGGCCTGAATGCCTTCGCCGATGGCGAAATCCTCATCGAAGACCTTTCTGACGACGTCGTAGTTGGCGCGCCAGTACCGTTCGGCCTTTTCGCTTTGGGGCGGCTCCGGGATGAGCATGGTGCACTGGAAGATGCAGCTGCCCGTACCCGTGGGCGTGATGGTGTGGATGTACACATGGTCTGTCATCACCTGCACGAAGTTGCAGGGGAACAGGTAATTTTGCGTCATGAAGTGCTTGCGGTATGACCATTCGCTCTGCGGTTGATCCGCGAGTTTCTCGATGCCGGTGATGGGTACGGCGTGACGCACGTGCGGGTACTTGTCGACGTAGACGCCCTGCGTATCCATGTAGGCGGAGCACGCCGTATGCTTGTGCGCCCAGCAGAAGTGGTACTGCTCCTGGAAGCCCTCGAGCGAAATGTGCCAGTTCATCTTTCGGTTGAGCGCCCAAGACTCGAAGATCACGTGGCCCTCGATATCGAGTGAACCCAACTGTTCTGCCATGGGGGCAAGCCATGCGTCGATGTCGAGTTCCTCGCCCGGCTGCAGCGGCGACGGGCGTACCCAGATGAGCCCGAAGCGCTCGAATGCGGGCAATGCGACAAGGCCGAAGTCTTCTTTCTCGAGTTCCCCAAAATCCTGACCCTTGCGCACGCCCCGGAGCCGGCCCTGCAGATCGTATGTCCAGCCGTGATAGGGGCACGAGAACGTGGTGGCCTTGCCGCAGGGCTCGCCCTCGACGCGCGCGCCGCGATGGCGGCAGACGTTCAGGAATGCTTTGACGTCACCCTCGCGCGTTCGCGTGATCAGCATCGGCACGCCGGTTGTGTCGTGCGTGATGAACTGGCCGGGCTCGGCAAGCTGCGAGACATGACCCACGATGATCGGGAAGCGCCGAAACAGCGTCTGCACCTCCTCATCGAGCCGCGCTTGTTCCCGGTACTCGCTGACCGGGATGCGCATGAGGTCGGGCTGCAAGTGCGTGCCGCCCGTCTTGCAGTATTCGAGTACGGTTTCGATGATGTCGATTTCTTCAGTGCTGTTGTTCATGGGTCGTCGGGCCAGCTACCGGGCAAGCAATGACCATACCTCAGCAACGCCGTCGATTTCATGTTCGAAGCTCTCACCGCAGGCCGCGATGTTGAATCGGCCGCAGCCCTGTTCGACATAGGGCGCGAGAAAATCGGCAACTTCGCGCGGCGAGCCGTAGGGTGAATATTTCTCGAAAGGCTCGAACGGCATCTGGTACATCTCGTTCATCTGCCGTGCCACGTGCTGTCGCGCCTGCTGCTTCTCGCCAAATCCCACCCAGACCTGCAGCCCATGCTCGAACGCGACGTGCCCGCGACCGGATTCGGCGGCGACGTCGGCAACCTGCTGGTTGACCTGGCCGAACCGGCTGGGCGAACACCACAGCCCGAGCCAGCCATCCCCTTGGAGCGCGGTCCTGCGAATTGCGGCATCGGAGCGCCCGCCGACCATGAACGGAATCGCGGGATCAGGCGCCGGCTTGATGATCGCGTCTTCGTATTCGAAGAACTCGCATTGGTAGCTGTGAGGCTCGCCGGTGAGCAGGCCCTTCACCGCGGCGAGCGCGTGATTGGTCAGCTTGCCTCGCCTGGCCGCATCGACGCCGCTGATGGCCATCTCGTGACGATCCTCACCGCCGATGCCAATACCCATCACGATGCGCCCCGGCGCCGACCGCGAGAGCGATGACAACTGGCGCGCGACCGCCACGGGGTGCCGCAACGCGAGCAGGTATACGCCCACCATCACCGACAGCGAATCGGACATCGCCGCGAGCGTGGCCGCATCCACCAGGCCATCCATCCCGAAGCCGTTGTGGAAGCTGATGTGATCGCCGACGAAGACGTGCTCGATGCCGGATTGCTCGATGCGGGTGATCAGCTTGCGGCGTTCGGCGAGCGGCGCGGACAGCATCTGCGGGGAGGCGTAGACGCTGATCGTGGGGTATGGGGTGGTCGGGCTTTCGTGCATCGTGAGTCACGACTGACAGATTGGCTTGGCCGAAGAGTATTACAGATAAGTTGAAAAGTGAGTTGAGCGGTACTTACTGGAACACAAATGGATTCAGAAACTGCCTTTGCCAAAAGAAGCGCTTGTCGACCTCCGTGAGGCGTGCTTCTTCGCAGACGCTGTCCCAATGCTCATGAATCAACTGAAGTTGATTGTCTATGATCTCGTGAGCGCGGGTGTCGTCGATCAGGAATCGAGCCGCCGAAGCCAAGCAGGTTGCGAGCTTACTCGCATTTTTCTCGCCTGAAATCAGCATCGCCTGGCCGGCTTCCTGCCCTGTCCTGTTTTGTGGGCAAATGTCATAGGCGGGTGTGAGCTCATAGGTTGTGCCATCCCAGAATGCAGCGTGGTTTCGTGCGTGATCATCTGTGTTACCACAGAGGATGTTGAACACCAGCCTTGAGAAAAGCTCTTCAAGCGTTGCTCGTGGTTCTGAGAAGTCTCTTCGAATGATATCGGCGAGGTCTTCGTAGGATGCGTACCTCGCTGTCATCTCGTTGAGTTCGAGCAGGGTCAACGCGGAATGCATGATTCTTCTCGACCATCCCGATGCGGTTCGTTGGCGATCGAACCTTTTGATCAGCAGCACGTCCTTGCCTATGGCTTCAGCCAGCTTTACGTCGGCAACTTCAATGCCGCAGATTGCCGCAAGCCTCATTGCAACGAATTCACCTTTGACCACATTGTATGAATCGCTCTGCGTTGAAAACTTGGCGATGAACTTTTCATCCTTGTCTTCAAGCATCGCTTTCGGGCGCGCACCACCAATGGATGTGCCGTGTGCAAGCGCAACGTCAAGTTCGGGTGAAAGCGGAACCCCTTCTTCTACCCGTTGGGCAGATTCAAACAACTCTTCCAGGTTCGCGCTTTGCGATTGCCTTGGCACATACTCGCTGGGCGAAGCCTGAAAATCCAAACCACCGATGCGGTCTGAGCCAGACTCGAGCAGGTAAGTCAGTTCGCTAAGTATCGCCGTGTCTGCACCCAGGCCCTTTAGACCAAGCGTTTTGTTGATAATGACCCTTCTACCCCAGGCATCGGGTGAGGCATCCCTGATGCAGCCAGCCATCGTCAGATTTCCGGTGGGTGGTTGCGGGCCCGCCCTGAGAGGTAACTCGGCTTGCGACAGGGGTATTGATTCTTCCCTCTCGAGATAACTCTGACCATAGGTGAATTCTATCTGCTCGCCTTGCTGATCCAGCCTGCCCGCCACCACAGGCTCTGTCTTGTGGGGCAACCAAACCCACACGAAAACCGTTTCAGGTGTTTCAGAAGTCATCGTCTATTCGACGTCGCGGTTGAATCTTTCTGGGTAAAAGCGCGAGCATATTGTTTGATCTGGACAGTTCGCGCGCGGCGACGTCCGGGTCTTCAGAAAACAGTGGTACGCCGACGAGGTTGGCGACTTCGAAGCATGTTCCAATTGCCACACCCGGGTTTCCTGACTCAATTCTGCTCACGGTGCTTCGATCGATGCCGGCTCGCTCGGCGAGTGCTGTCTCGCTCCAACCTTTTTGCTTCCGAGCGAGTTGGATCTGCCTGCCTAGCAGCACCAGCGCGGTACGTGTGTACCTTGAGAATGCGACTTGTTTTCTTGGCATGTGGTTTTAATCCGGCTAATAAATGCTAATTGTTGGATTTAACCAACATTTTAGTGGCTAAGACTAAGCTTGGGCTGAGAATTGGTCAAGTGCTATGCTGTTTTTAAACAACAAATAGCGCTCAAATGTAGCATTTTTGCGACATTCTGATGTGATTTGGGGAGAGTTTTGCTCCGATGGCGCCGAGGATGGAGTCGGTTTTGACCGGCCATAGCGCATGTGATGAACTCACCTCGACATGGTCTGAAGGGCTCCGACAGTGGACGTCAAACTGATTCAGGCGAGGCTAGCCGAATTCGCCGCTGAACGGGATTGGGATCAGTTTCACGACCCCAAGAATCTTGCGATGGCACTCGCCGGCGAGGCGGGAGAGTTGATCGAGATCTTTCAATGGCTCTCTGGCGAGTCTTCAAGAAAGGAGCAACTCTCGCAGGAGCAACTCGACCATATTGCGGAGGAACTCGCCGATGTCACCATCTACGCGCTTCGCCTGTGTGACAAACTGGACATCGACATTGGGACTGCGGTGACCGCGAAGATCGAGAAGAACGCGGATCGGTATCCTGTCTCGCTCGCAAAGGGCAACGCGACGAAATACAGCGAGCGGGAGCCTTAGTCAACGGTGCTTGTTTACTCCGAATCGAAAGGGCAGTTCTGCTCGGACGTTCACGATAATTCCATCGCAGCCAAGATCCTCAGGGAGATGGAGAGAAGGTTCTCACGGTCAGTCGGTGAGAATGAGATAGCGGCCTGGCGGAATTCGATGGGCTACATGGAGCGCGCGGTCAAAGATGTGCCGGACGACGCGAGTGTGTCGATAGAGTTCAGGATTCCGCTGACGAGCAAGCGCGTGGACTTCATGCTGGCGGGCCAAGGGGATGACGGCTCCGAGAGAGTCGTGATTGTTGAATTGAAGCAATGGTCCGACGCGGAGGTGACGACAAAAGATGCTCGCCACTGGCGAAAGAGCTCAAGTGGTGGCCAGAGGTGGAATCGAACCACCGACACGAGGATTTTCAATCCTCTGCTCTACCAACTGAGCTATCTGGCCATTTGAGGGCGCGAGGCGAGGAACAGCCTGCTCGCGCAAAAGAGGCGCAATTAAATCGAAGCCGGCGGGCGGAGTCAAGCGCTGTCGGGCGCTCAGGGGAAGGCTTTCAGCGTCTCCAGAAAGGCCTCTGCGTACTTGTCGCGCTTGCGTTCACCCACGCCGGGCAGGGCGCCGAATTCGGCGACTGAACCCGGCTGGTCCTCGGCCATCGCGCGCAGCGTGCTGTCGTGGAAGATCACGTATGGCGGCACGCCCTGCGCCTCGGCGAGCTTGCGCCGGCACTCGCGCAGCGCTTCCCACAGGCCCACATCGATGTCCTCGGGCAGCGGCGTCTTGGTCAGG
This sequence comes from Pseudomonadales bacterium, assembly GCA_965267485.1. Lineage (GTDB taxonomy): Bacteria > Pseudomonadota > Gammaproteobacteria > Pseudomonadales > Azotimanducaceae > JANQJA01. The sequence continues at coordinate 302,056 of OZ254080.1, forward strand.
CGCGCGGCCGGCTTTCGCTTCTCGCGCACGTCCTGCCGCAGCTCCAGGGTCTGCTCGCCGCGCAGGATCGCGCGGCACTTCTCGGCGAGGGTGAGGCTGCCGTAGCGGTGGTCCACGTTCACGAAGCCGCGGGCCACCAGCTGGCGGAATACCGAGCGCCAGGTGTCGGTGTCCATATCCTTGCCAATGCCGAAGACGGGCAGTTGGTGGTGGTCGAACTGGAAGACGCGGTCGTTCTCCTTGCCCATCAGCACGTCCACCAGGTGGTTGACGCCAAAGCGCTGCTCGGTGCGGTAGATCGTGCTCAGCGCCTTGCGCGCGGCCTCGGTACCGTCCCAGGTCTTCACCTCGTTCAGACAGTTGTCACAGTTGCCGCATTCGTCCGGCGAGTCTTCGTCGAAGTAGGCGAGCAGTGCGTGGCGGCGGCAAGTCGTGAGTTCGCACAGGCCCAGCATCGCGTTCAGCTTCTGCTGCTCGATGCGCTTGAAGTCTTCATCGGCGGTCGAGTTCTGCATCATCTCGCGCAGCTTGATGATGTCCTGCAGGCTGTAGACCATCCATGCGTCGGCGGCGTCGCCGTCGCGGCCCGCGCGGCCGGTTTCCTGGTAGTAGGCTTCCACGGTTTTCGGCATGTCGAGGTGGGCAACAAAGCGCACATCCGGCTTGTCGATGCCCATGCCAAAGGCGATGGTCGCAACGACGATCACCGATTCCTCGGCGAGAAAGCGCTGCTGGTTGCGCGCGCGTTCATCGGCGTCGAGCCCGGCGTGGTAGGGCAGCGCGTTGAAGCCTTCGCGGCAGAGCCAGGCGGCGGTCTCATCGACCTTCTTGCGCGAGAGGCAGTACACAATGCCGGCGTCGTTCGCGTGATGCTCGTTCAGAAAGCGCAGCAGCTGGCGGCGCGGGTTGTCCTTGAGCGAGATCGCGTAGCGGATGTTCGGCCGGTCGAAGCTGACCACGAACCGGCGGGCGGCGGTGAGCGCGAGGCGCTCGGCAATGTCTTCCTGGGTGCGCGCGTCGGCGGTTGCGGTGAGCGCAACGCGCGGCACGTTCGGGAACTCCTCGGCGAGCATGTCGAGCGCGAGGTAGTCGACGCGAAAATCATGCCCCCACTGCGAGACGCAGTGTGCTTCGTCAATCGCAAAGAGGCTGAGTTCCGTGCCCTTCAGCAGCTCGCGCGTACGATCCTGCACCAGCCGTTCCGGGGCCAGATAGAGCAGGTCGAGCTCGCCGCGCCGCAGTGCGTCTTCGATGCTGGCGGCTTCGAAGGCCTCGAGGCTCGAGTTCAGGAACGCGGCGCGAACGCCGATCTGCTTCAGCGCCTCGACCTGGTTCTGCATCAGCGCGATCAGTGGCGACACAACGACGCCGCAGCCCGGGCGCGCAATGGCAGGGATCTGGTAGCACAGCGACTTGCCGCTGCCGGTGGGCATGATCACCAGCGCATCGTCGCCGGCGACCAGCGTGTCGATGATCTCTGCTTGCGGTGGACGGAACGCCGGGTAACCGAACGTGTGATTGAGTATCGAAAGCGGGGATTCCATTGCGCCGCATTATACGGGGTTCGGCGTCAGGTCTGTGTGAGACTTCGCCATGTGTTGACCCCCTGCCAGGTCAGCAGGCCGATGTAGGTGATTGCCGTCAGCGTGACGAACGCAGTCTCGATCATCGAAATACCGGTATCGCCTGCCGCAAGCGCAGCGCCCAGCATCGCCAGGCCGGGCACCATCAGCCCGATATTGAGTGGCCGGTAGGTGGTACCCATCCAGTGCTGGCGCATCAGGTCGCCGGTCATGAGCGTCGCCGTGATGCCGAGGCTGATGAACGCAAGGTTGTAGATGATAGGCGGGCTGGCCTCCGTCAGGCGCCACAGTATCCAGGCGCTGAGCGATGCCAGCGTAGCGAGGAACGCGGCGAGTTCGCCCAGTTTGCCGGCGCCACTCGTCCGGCAGGCGTGAATGACCACCAACACGAGCGGGATGAGGCACAGCCAGTAGATGCCGGTGAGCAGCTTGATGCCGCCGATCTCATGCTGCCAGGCACTGGGGCCAAGGATGACGGTGCCGAGCCAGAGCGTGATCGCAATCAGGATCGACTCCAGTCCGCCGACGTACGGCAGGATGCGCTTGTTCACCTCGCGCACCTCCCAGTTGGCCGCCCAGAATGCGAGCGCCGTCCACAGCGCCATGAGCAGGATGAGCGGGTGCGGCACACCGAGCAGGATCATGGCCGGCACAGGAATGAGGTTGGCGAGCGTCGTGTCCACCCAATGATCGAGGAAATCTCCGAACGGACCCGAGGTGCCGAGCTTTCGCGCCTGCATGCCGTCGAGTTGGTCGAATACGGCGTAGGCGAGTATCAGTACCGAGCTCACAACGAGCAGCACCTGCCCCAGCGGCGTTTCCTGCCGGATTTCCTGAGGTGCGATCCACAGGCTCACCGCAACCGCCAGCGCACATGCACCGCCCGAGAGCGTGAGTGCGTTGGCCGAATAGCCGCGGGGCAGCAGGTCGATCACACGCATCGAAACGAGCTGCTTCAGAAAGGGGGCAGCGAGCGACCGGTCTTCGGTGAAGAACGAATCGGCCTTGCGCTGCTGTTCGTCGTCCTGTGATGCTGTCATCGCACCAGCGAGCCGAAGATCTGGCGCATACGATCCACCAGTGAGTTGGTGGTCGCCTCAAGCGCCTGTTCGCGATCACGTTCAGACGCCATCGCCTGGTTGTTGGCGATCTGGCGCTCGGCAATCACGCGGGAGATATGCTCGGCAATCTCGGGGCGCTTCTCGAGGATCTTGCTGAAGTTCTCGCGTGTGATCTCGAAGACCATGGAGTCGACGCCCGCGCTGACGGTCGCCGAACGCGGGTCGCCGAAGAGCAGTGGCAACTCGCCGAAGAACTCACCGGGTACGACACGGCCCACGTGCAGCGTTTTGCCCTCCTCGAAGTCAACCGTGACGTCCAGAAAACCTTCAACCAGCCCGAACATGGAGGTGTCGGTATCGCCCTGATGCAGGATAGTCTCGTCCTTGCCGTAGGAGCGAACCTTGATGTCCCGGGAGAGTTGCGCGATCTCTGCCGGCTCGAGCGGCGCGAAGATGTCGAACGAGGCCAGCAGCGTCTCGCGGTGTTCGACGTTGAACCAGTCCTGCTGCAGAGAACGGAACTCGCCAACAAAGATGTTCTGTTTCGGCAGCGTCGGCGCCAGCCCGGTATTGCGGAAGTGCGACATGACCTGAACGCCGATTTCGGTGCGCACCGCGAGTTCGTCGGTCTTGTGCGGGTCGTAGCTCACGATCACGCGGTACTCGTTGCCGTACTCCGCCGCCTGCCACAGACCGATGCGGGGCTCGGGCCTTTTGAGAATGCCCCCGACGCCGGCGGCGGAATGCAGCGCGCCTTTCAGCACGCGCAGTGCGCGGCCGGGGTCGAGCCCGAAGTCGAGAATGAAGCGTACTTCGGTCTGCAGGCGGCCGGCATCAGCGGAGCGGTTGAGCAGGGTGCTGCGGCTGAACTCGGCGTTGGGGATGATCAGCAGCGAACCGTCGGTGCCGCGCAAATGCGTGGAGCGCCACGTGATTTCCTCGAGGCGGCCGGCGCGACCGTCGGCCGTTTCGATGGTGTCGCCGATCGCAAGTGCGCCTTCCAGGTTGATCGAGATGCCGGCAACAAGGTCCGAGAGCGGTTCGCGGAAGAACAGGAACAGCACGACGAATACGCCCAGCAGCAGCAGCAGGATGTTCAGCGGCGACTGCCCGAACACGGCAATGAGTAGTGCGGCAATTGCGAGCAACGCGATGAGCGCAGAGACACCGTTCTTCAGCAGGCGCGGAATCGCGCTGCCGCCCTTGCGCTCGAGTGCCGGCCACAGGAGATGCTCGCACACGTTCCGGATGAGCCAGGCACCGGCAATGATCAGCAGGCCAAGGGTGGCACGACTGGTCCACGCAATCGCTTCGATGTGCTGCGGTTGCGCGCCGACTGCCCAGTCGATCCAGGTGTCACGGGCCATCCACAGTCCGAGCGCAATCGCGAACGTGGCGAGTGAGGGTAGCAGTCGAACGATCATCTGGGTGACGGGTGGCAGCCACGGTTGAACAGCAGAGTCATGCTACATTAATCGCATGCCTCGTTGGTTGTCGATCATCGGATTCTCGCTCTGCGTGCTTGCACCAGCGGGCGACTGTTGGGCGCTCGTCGAGGACGATGCACGCCTTGATTTGCCGTCTGGCCTGCCGCCTGGTGTGTATCTCGCGATCGAGGCGTTGCCCGTCTTCGACGTCACCGATACCAGCGTACGCTTTGTGCCGATGCTGCCCGAGCGCTATCGGAGTGATGTCGCGCTGCTGCCGAACTTCCCGGTGGCCTTCATGCAGCGCGAGCAAAGGGAACTTGTCTGTGACTGCTCGTCGATCCTGCGTAAGGGGGAGTACGTGGTGTCCGAAACGCCGGTTCGCGCTGCCGCGACCGGGCGCTACGTGTCAATCAACGATGAGTCCTACAAGGCGATTGCCGAGGTCATCGACTATCCGCTGGCATCCGACGAACTCATCGCAGTGGCTTTCTCTGAGCTGGCCTATGTCTTCAACGCCGACGCGATCGCCGCCGTGCTGGGGCAGCGCGGGTTTACGCTCGGGTTGCATCGCGGCTTCATGAACTCGGAAGACTATCCCGGCTATCGTGATACACAGTTCTTTCTCGCCGTGCGCGACGCCGACGGCCGGCGGTTTCTCGCCGTGCGTGGCACATCGGGTGCCGCCGATGTCGAGACGAGCGCGGCGGCGCGGCTGGTGCCGTTCGGTCGCTCCGGTCGCGCGCTCGCCGGCTTCGCCGATGTCGCGCGGTTCATCTATCAAACGCTCGGGGAGGCGGGCGCGATCGAGGGTTCGCCGCTCACATTGACCGGCCACAGTCTCGGCGCGGCAGTTTCAACGTTGCTGGCGATTCTGCTCGCCGACGACGGGGTGCCGGCGCGCGTGCTGGGGTTTGCCTCACCGCCCGTGGGTGATCTCGCGCTGTTCCGCCAGTATCGCGAGATCCTCGAGGCGCTGGCGGTTAACTATTATCTGCCGAATGAGGAGTTGATCGTCGCTGAACGTAAGGAGGCGGCGCGGCTCGTGCGTGCTATCGGAAGCCGCGAACGCCTGCCGGATGTCGGGCTCACGGCTGGTGCGGCTCACTATGTCATCAACTACCTGAAGAGTGTGCTGGTCCGCCATGGCGAATCGCGCATGGCCTACGAGGCGTCACTGCCTCACTGCGTCGTCGTGAAATACCCGTGCTTCGGTGATCGCAGGTTCGCGCCGCTGGTGCCGGCGTGTGCGCTGAACGATGAGGCGTGCTTCGGCGCGGCGTCGGCGTCGATGTTTCCGGTGCTGCCGGCGGCGCGTCTCGACGGTGCCATCGAACGTGAGAAGCGCCGGCTGGTGGAAGCGCGGCCGGATGCGTTCGAGCGCGACGTTGCATTCCTTCGGCTCGCGGCCTGGAATCTCGAGCGGGGCAACGAGGTCGAGGCGCAGCGCCTGATTGAAGCGTTGAACAATGTGCGCGCCAGGCATGTCCTCGACTGGCTGGCCAGCCGGCGCAGCAGCGCAGACTAGGCCGTGAGGCGCACGTTGGTCTTGCGGCCAGCGTCACCGTCTTCATCAAGGCGCCAGGCCACCGGCTTCTCACCGACGACCGAGACGCGATGCCCTTCACGGTCCTGCGGCCAGTAATCCCACAGTGCGTGATGCAGCACGCAGCGGTTGTCCCAGATCGCAATCGCGTTCTCGCTCCACTGAAAGCGGCACTGCAGGTCTACGCGCTCGGTGTGATCGAACAGAAACTCGAGCAGCGCCTTGCCTTCCTCTTTGGGCAAATCGTCGATGCGCTTGGTGAACTCGCGGTCGACGAACAGCACAGGCCGCCCGGAGTCGACGTGCCGGCGCACGATCGGGTGGTGGTTCTCGGGCCACATTGCACCTTCATCGGCGTTCTTGAACTGGAAGAGATGGCGGAACGACTCTTCGCCGGAGTGCAGTGCGGTGAGCCCGTCGAGGTAGACCTTCATGCGATCCGAGAGCGATTCGTAGGCCGCGTAGAGATTCGAGAACAGTGTGTCGCCGCCGATGGGCGGAATCTTGTGCAACTGCAGGATGCTCGCCTGAGGTGGCAGCTCGTCGCACGAGACGTCGCTGTGCCAGCGGTTGCCGGCGGCAACGCGGGATTCCTTGTTGGTCTTCATGCGCATCAGGCCCGGGAACTCGGCGGGTTTGCCGCGCGCTGCCGGGTGCACGTGAACGTCGCCAAAGCGCTGCGCGAACTCCAGATGTTGTTCGGGCGTCAGCGCCGGCTGGTCGCGCAGAAAGATCACTGACCACTCGGTGAAGTGATCGAACAGTTCGGTGAACTGCGCGTCGGTCATGCCGACAACGTCGGCACCCTCGATGACGGCGCCGAAGGACGGGGTGAGCGGATGTACCTTCATGCCATGATCCCTCTCATCAAAGCGTGGGTAATTACCATAAGGAGTTACGATAACACGGCGCGGCCCGGGCATCGGTGCCGGCATTGTTGCCAGCGCCGCGCGGCGCTATGGTTGGGGCAAGACAGGCCAGAGGGAGAGCCCGAATGAAAGTTGCCAACGCCATTGCCGAGGTGCTGAAACGCGAGGGAGTGAAGTTCATCATCGGCTATCCGGTGAACCCCATCATCGAGGCGGCCGCCGAGGCCGACATCCGCACCATCATCGTTCGGCAGGAACGCACCGGCTTGCATATGGCCGACGCGGTGAGCCGGCTGTCGTCCGGTGACGACATCGGCGTGTTTGTCATGCAGCACGGTCCCGGTGCCGAGAACGCGTTCGGTGGTGTGGCGCAGGCCTATAGCGAGTCGGTGCCGATTCTCGTGATGCCGGCGGGCTACCAGCGCCGGCTCGCGAACTACTATCCGAACTTCAACTCGACGCTGAACATGAAGCACGTGACCAAGTGGGCAGAGCCGCTGACCATGGGGCGCGCGCTGCCCGAGGTGATGCGTCGTGCGTTCTCGCAGCTTCGCAACGGGCGCCCGGGTCCGGTGCTGGTCGAGGTGCCGCTCGATGTGTTTCGTGAAGACGTCGACGACGACTTTCACTACGTGCCAAGCTTCGCGGCAAAGACGGCACCGGATCCGGCCGGGGTCGAGACCGTCGCCGAGGTGCTTGCGAACGCCGAGCGACCGGTGATCTATGCCGGGCAGGGGGTGCACTACGCGAAGGCCTGGGATGAACTGAAGACGCTGGCCGAGACGCTGAACATTCCGGTGACGACGAGCCTCGAGGGCAAGAGTGCGTTCCCTGAAGATCACCCGCTTTCGCTGGGGTCCGGGGGGCGGGCGCTGCCGAAGCCGGTACATGAGTTCCTGCAGGACGCCGACGTGATCTTCGGTATTGGCTGCAGCTTCGCGCTGACGGCGTTCGGCATCCAGATGCCGCGCGGCAAGACGATCATTCACTCGACGCTCGACCCGATGGACCTGAACAAGGATGTCCCGGCGCAGCACACCCTTGCCGGCGATGCGAAGCTGACCCTGCAGGCACTGCTCACTGCACTCGACGGCAAGGATCTGTCGAAGGCGGCTTCCCGGGCTGACGTGCCGGCGCGAATCAGCTCGGTCCGTGAAGCCTGGCTCGCGGAATGGATGCCGAAGCTCACCAACAATGAGGCTCCCATCAGCCCGTACCGGGTCATTCATGAACTGGGGCAGATCGTCGACCGTGAGAACACGATCATCACCCACGATGCTGGCAGCCCGCGCGACCAGATTTCGCCGTTCTGGGTATCAACGAAACCGCTCTCGTATATCGGCTGGGGCAAGACCACGCAGCTTGGCTACGGGCTCGGGCTCGCCATGGGCGCCAAGCTCGCGCGCCCCGGCGCGCTTTGCATCAACGTGTGGGGCGATGCCGCCATCGGCTTCACCGGCATGGACTTCGAGACGGCGGTGCGTGAGCGCATCCCCATCCTGTCCATTTTGTTTAACAACTTCTCGATGGCGATCGAGATCCCGATCATGCAGGTGGCGACCGAGAAGTACCGCAGCACGGATATCAGCGGCCACTACGCCGACATGGCAAAGGCGTTCGGTGGTTACGGTGAGCGGGTCGAAGACCCGAACGAAATCGTGGCCGCGCTGAAACGCGGTATTGAGGCGACGGAGGCCGGCCAGCCGGCACTGCTCGAGTTCATTACCGACAAGGAGATCTCGATCTCGACGTTCTGACGGCTCAGTCGGGCAGTCGCACCAGCGAGGCGACGTCCACCGGCAGGCCGGTGCGCATGCTCTCGTTGGCGGCGATCCCGGTCAGGATCGAGGCGGCGCCGTCGATGTGATTGGCGGCGCGTCCCAGCGGGTCGGGTTCGCCTGGTGCGAAGATGTCCTGCAGCAGTCGCGCGTCACCGCCGCCGTGGCCGGTCTCGCTTTCTTCTTCGAGGTCGATGATCTCCGGGCGTCGCCAGTGCGGGCGAACGATGATGCGCGCCGGCTCATGAATCTCCGTGCGGCTGCCGCCCGCGTAGTTTGCGTCGTCCTCGGCGCCGGAGATATAGCTCGACTCGTGTACCTCGTATTCCAGCCGCCCGGCGTCACCGTTGAAGGCAACGCGGTAGCCCTCCCAGGGCGAATAGGCGGTGAGGTGATAGCTCATGGTGGCAGCATTCTCATACGCAACCATGACCGCCATGTCGTCCTCAATCGAGATGCCGTCGCCAAAGACACTCTGGTCGCGCCGGTAGCCGTCGTGTGCCTCGGCGTCGAGGTAGAGATGTTTGAGCAGCTTGTCGCTCCCGAGATCGAGCGCGAAGGGGTCCTTTGCTGCCGCCGGATCACCCGTGCCGCGATCGTAGAACTCGGTGATGCCGCGCGTCTCGGCGTTCTCTCGGCCGTAGAACACGAGATCGCCCATGGCAAAGACGCGCTTTGGCCGGCTGTCCAGCCACCAGTTGACGAGGTCGAAGTGGTGCGTCGCCTTGTGCACCATCAGCCCGCCGGAGTTCCGCTTGTCGCGATGCCAGCGGCGAAAGTAGTCGGCCCCGTGCCGGGTATCCAGCAGCCATTCGAAGTGCACCGACTTGATGTTGCCGATGACGCCTTCGGCGAGCAGCGCCTTCACGCGACTGTTGCGCGGTGAGTAGCGGTAGTTGAACGTGACGCGAAGCTCCTGGCCGGTACGGTCGATCGCGGCGAGCACCTCACGGCATTTTTCTGCGTCCGTGGTCATCGGCTTCTCGCAGATGACATCGCAGCCGAGTTCCATCGCACGAATGATGTAGCGGTGGTGGGTGCGGTCGACGGTGGTGACGATCACCTGGTGGGGCTTCGTCTCCTCGATCATCCGGTCGAACGCGTCGGCACCGAAGGTCGGTACGCTGGCGTGGCCGAGTTTGGTGAGGTACTCGCGTGCAACCTCGACACGGTGCGGGTTGATGTCGCAGAGACCACAAACCTCGGCGGTCTCTGCGTAGTCGACGGCGATCGCACGCAGGAACATCGCGTGGCGACTGCCTGTGCCAACGATGGCGTACCGGGTCTTCGTCATCGCGTCAGGCGATGACCTCGCCAGCCAGTCGCTTGATGCCTTCGACCGGGTCGGCGCCGAGTGCGAACACCGGAACCACGAGGCGGTGGCAGCCGGCTTCTTCCATTGCCTTCACCGCATCCTTGCCGCCGACGCCGGGCCACATGCAGGTGATTTCGATCTCCGAAAAGTCACGGCCGATCTTGTCGCACTCGGCCTTGATCTTGCCAAGATGCTCCTTGAGTTCATTGGGGTCGCCAAGCGGCGCGTACCAGCCGTTGCCATGTTTCGCGATGCGCTCGTGGATCTTGCCCTTCACGCCGCCGATCACAACGGGCATCGGGTTCTGTGTGGGCAGCGGATAACTCTTGAAGCCGTGCCAGTTCAGGAACTCGCTGTCGTGTTCGACGACGTCGCCGCTCCAGACCTTGCGCATGGCCGTCACGTAGTCGTCGAAGCGGGCACCGCGTTTCTCGAACGGCGTGCCGACGACCTCGAACTCTTCTTTCAGCCAGCCGATGCCGACGCCCAGCATGAAGCGGCCGTTCGAGACGAAGTCGAGACTGGCCGTCTGCTTCGCGACGTAGATCGGGTTGGCCTGCGAGAGGATGTTGACGCCGGTGCCGAGTCGCAGCGTTTTGGTGTGGTTGGCGATCGTCGTGAGCGCAATCAGCGGGTCGACGAAGGGGGTCTCCGGCGCTGCGCCCATCTTCCCGCTCTTGTCGTAGGGGTACTTCGACTCGTAGTCGAGCGGCACGATGACGTGCTCGAACGTCCAGACGGACTCATAGCCCGAGGCCTCTGCCAGTTGTGCCATGCCGACCATCTGTTCGGTCGACTGCACGCCGATGTTCACCGGAATCAATCCAAACTTCATGAGCTCTTTTCTCCCTCGTCAAAAGCGACTGCACCGGAGAATACCTGCCGGCGTGTGGCGATGCACCCTTGCGGGCTCAGGTGCCCTTCTTGCGGTTCGCGTGGGCAATGGCCTCGAGCGAGAGAACTGACCGCTGTCGCAGGTCGGTGCTGCTGATGCCGGGCGTGCGCGGCAGGATCAGCAGTCGTGACTCGCTGATCTCGTTGCGGTTGTCGTCGCCGTGCACCAGCAGGTCGATATCGTGCTCGTCGAGCACGGCTTCGGTGATGAGCCAGGGCGTCGCCACAACCTCGTCGACGTGACGGATGGCCAAAAGGATCTCCCGACGCTCGTCGAAGGTGAGCTCGGGTTCGTAGTGCTTCCAGCGGCGGATCTCGTCGTCGGTGGTGAGGCCGACGATAATCCGCCCGTGGCTCGCGGCCTTGTCGAGCAGGCGGATGTGACCGTGATGGAGCAGCGTGGCACTCATGTCCACCATGATGCGTTTGGCGGTCACGCCGGCAAGGTTCTCGGTGAGGCGGCCTCGATCGAGCGCCCGACGCCGCTCGTCAGGAAGAAGACGCCCGCGAGTTGAATGAGGTGATACGCGGAGTTGTGGTCGACAGGGTACGCGGGGACGAACGTGATGAATTCACCAGCCTGGACCACGGCGGCAATGATCGTCAGTGCGACGCCGACCGTCATGGCAGCGCCGCCGGGTGTCCCCTTGAGTGCGAGCATGAAGTAGCCGATGAGTGCGGCGAGCAGCGCCAGCGCCTCATACGCGAGAACGAGGCGGTAGTCCTGTCCCATCAGGTAGCTGGCAATGATGAAGCCTGCGGCGATCACCAGCATCACCGGAATCGCCCGGACGGCAGCCGGCTGGCCGAGCCAGTCACGCACGAGTCCGACGACGAAGAGTGCAACCATGATACCAAGCGAGATGAAGATGCCGGTCCAGAGGGTGTCCAGCGTGCTCTCGCTCAGCGCAAGACCATGGTAGGCGGTGCCGAGCAGCGCCGCATTGATGAAGAGGCCATAGATGACGATCCAGAGTCCTGCCTTGAAGCGGTCGGCAGGCAGGAGGCTGATGAATCGGGCGATGCCCAGCGCGGCGACGACCGCCATTGCAAAGTCGGTGAGCGCGGTGACCTGTTCGACGGGATCGGAAATGACTTCCACGAGCGTTGCACGTAGAGTGTTGCCTGTTTGTTCGCGAGCGTAGCACGGCCGCAATGACATTAGTAAGCCTGTATCTCCGGTCAGTTTGCCTTCTGGCCCTGCTGTCGATTTTGCTGCCGGCCTTTGCGGCCTCGTCAGGCGCGCCCTGGGTGCGGGCCGAAGCCGTTGCCCGCTCGCCCATCGAGTATCGGGTGTCGACCTTCGGCATCCTCTCGCCGAACGTCGAGGACCTTTCCTTCCAGATTGCGGGTCGTATCGAATCATTCCTCGTGAACGAGGGCGATACGGTCACGGCCGGCCAACCGGTTGCGCGCCTCGAAACCCGGGATGCTGCCGATCGCGTGCGGGCTGCCGAGGTTCAGCGCCAGCAAGCGGAGCGTCGACTGGAGCGCATCCGGCGGCTGAGTGAGGAGGGTTCGGTTCAGCAGAGTCAGCTCGAGGACGCGCAGGACGAGTATGAGCAGGTACGCATTGCCTTTGAGCAGGCGCAGCTCGAGCTCGAGCGCTGCACCTTGCGGGCGCCGGCTGACGGCGTGATTCTGTCGGAGTACATCGAGTCGCGCACGACAGTGACGCCCGGCGCGCCGATCTTTTCTTTCCAGAATGACAGTGAACCCTGGCTCGCGGACGTGGAACTGATCGACCGTCACGCTTTCGCGCTGGATGTTGGCAGTGAGGCCGTCATCCGGTTCGCGCCGTATCCCGGCGAGGTCTTTCGCGGGCGCGTGTCAGCGATGTCGGGTATGGCAAATCCGCAGACCGGTCTCTTCACCGCCGAGATTACGGTCGATGCCTCGGGCCATGATCTGCGTCCCGGAATGGTGGCCGAGATCGATCTCGCCGAGGTCAGCGACAAGACCTATACCGAAGTTCCCCTTGATGCGCTCGTTGGGTTGCGCGGTCGCAGTGCATCGGTCTTCGTGCTGGAGGCGGGTAACCGCGTCAGCCGACGGGCGGTGACCGTGGAGGCCATCGACGGGCGGCGCGCCTGGCTTTCCAGCCCGCTGGGCGAGCAGGTCCGTGTTGTGGTGCGTGGTCAGCCAGTGCTCGACGACGGGCAGGCGGTCTCGGTGCTGCCAGACGCCTAGCCAGATGCAGCGTCTCGTCGAGTTTCTGGTTACGAATCGCCTGTTTGCGATCCTGCTTGTGGCAGCGATCGTGCTGCTGGCATGGGCGCGCCTGCCCGGGCTCAAGATCTCGCAATACCCGAACATCGACATTCCCATGCTAACGGCCAACGTCTACTTTCCCGGTGCGTCCAGCCGCACGATGGAACGCGGCGTGGTGGATCGAATCGAGGAGTCGCTCGGAGGGGTTCGCGGCATCCGCGAGATCAACAGCCGTATCACCAACAGCTACGCGCAGATCGCGATCGAATATGAGCGCGGCACCGACATCGACGTGGAGTACTCCGACGTTTTCGCGCGCTTCAACAATCTGGCTGCCGACCTGCCGGATGCAGTCGAGATCGTGCTGCTGAAACAGAACCCGACCGATCGCCTGGTGTCGTTTGTACTGGCGCTGTCGTCGACACATCTCACGGCGATCGAGCGGGACGAACTCGCAGAGAGTCTCCGGCGGCGATTGCGGGCTATCGACGGGTTGACCCAGGTGAAGCTCCTGTCGCCCGAGGAGGAAGTGCGCATCACGCTGGAGCTGGCGGAGGCCGCACATTATGGCATTGGCCCGGAGCAGATCGCCGCGACCCTGGAGCAGGGCAATCGCTTTCTGCCCACCGGCGTACTGGACTATGGCGACAAGGCGGTTTCGATTCGTGCAGTGTCACCGGGATACGAGGATCTGCAGGGGATTCGGGATACCGGCATCGTGACGGCGAGCGGCCGCTCGATTCGTCTCGCAGACCTCGCGCAGGTTGAGCGGGTGCCGCGCACCGGCGCGATCGTCACACGCGTTGGCAACTTCCCCTCGACGTGGCTCACGATGGCGCTCGAGGATCAGGCCAACGTGTTCCGCGTCAGGGAAGACATGCAGGCCGCGATCGACGCGTTTGAGGCAGGGCTCGATGACGGCATTGCCGTGCACTGGCTGTTCGACGTTGAGGCCGGTGTCGACGAGAAACTTTCCGGGCTCATCTCGAACATCCTGCTGGGCGTCGTGATTCTTGGTGGTGTACTGCTCATCGCGATCGGCTGGCGGTCCGCGTTCATCGTGACGAGTACGCTGCCGGTTGCGCTGTTCCTGTCGATCGTGGGCCTCTCGCTCACCGGCTACGGCATTCAGGAGATTTCGCTCGCCGGCTTCGTGATCGCTCTCGGCCTGATCGTCGACAGCGGGATCGTCGTAACAGAAAACGCGTTCAAGCTCAGAAGCTATCAGGGCCATGATCGGCAGTCGGCCGCGATCGCCGGTACGGCGAGCGTGCTCACACCGCTGATGTCGTCGACGGTGACGACCGCACTGGCGTTTGCTCCCATCTTCCTGCTCGACTCCGTTACCGGTCTTTTTCTGCACTCGTTCGTGGTCACAATCTGGCTTTGTCTCGCGGCGTCTCTGGTGGCTGCAATTGCTTTTGCCGCGATGCTGCTGGCCCGCATCGGCACCGAGAACGAGGTGCCCGGGTTGCCGACCGTGCCGAGCATGATGAACGGGCTGATTCCGTTTCGCGACGGACCGTTCACCCGCCTGCTTCGCTTGCTGATTCGTCAGCCGCTGGTGCTGGTGCCGGTGGTTGCGCTCGCGCTGGCGTTGGCCGGCTTCTGCGCGTCGCGTCTTGAGGTGATCGTGTTTCCCGACAGCGATGAGCCGTACTTTACCGTCACGATCTCTGCCGATGAGGATCGGTCGACGGCGTTCATGCAGAAGCTGACCGACGACATTGAGGCAATCGTCAATGCAGAGGCTGCGGTGACCGGGTGTTCGAGTATCGTCGGCGCGACCTTCCCGCCGGTGCACACCGGCGTTCGCTGGTTCCCGGACGCGCGAAATGTCGGCACTGTGTTCTGCGGCGTCGACTTTCGTGATTCGAGGCGTCTCAATGCGCTGACGGCTCGTATCTCAGCGGCGGTCGCACCGCTTCGGGTGAACGGTAACATCGAGGTCGCTGCATTCGTGAACGGCGAGGGCGTCGATGACTATGATGTCGAGGTGATACTTCGGGGCGCGGATGTCGATGAGCTGGCAGCCGCCGCAAACAGGCTCGAGGCACATCTGCGCTCGGCAACCCTCGACGGTGTGGCGTATCTCAATAATCCGGCGCGCTCTGACTGGTACGCGGTGACGGTCACGTTCAATGAGCAGGCCGCCAATGCCCTCGGCGTCACGCGTGACAGCGTCGATCTGCTGCTGGTGATGCTCACGCACGGGCTAGAAGTCGATGACTATCGTCTGCCGGGTGGAGATACGCTACCCATCGTCATGAAAGCGGCGCTGCCCCAGGATGATCCGCTCCGTGTTTTTGATCGCATCTTCGTGACCTCGAAGCGGGGTGAGCAGATTCCGCTGTCGGCCATCGTCGACGTCACCTTCGATGCCGACGAGTTCGACATCTATCACCGCAACTTCGAGCCGGAGATCGTTGTCGGCCTGAACGCCGTTGCGGGCACGCCGGTATCGCGGCTGACTGATGATGTCGTCGCGGCCACCCAGGACTTCGAGCCGGGTGCCGGCGTTGCGCTTGAATGGGGCGGTGAACTCGCGGTGAGCGGTGATGCTTTCGGTGGCGCCGGCCGCTACGCGGGGATCATTGCGCTCGCGATCTTCGCGGTGTTCGTGCTGCAGTTCAACTCGTTCATGCAGCCCGTCATTGTGTTCGCGGCGATTCCCCTCAGCTTTGTGGGTGGCTTCATCCTGCTGTGGCTGACGGGTCAGCCGCTGTCGTTCCTGGCGTTCGTCGGGCTGACGGCGCTGATGGGTATTGTGATCAACAACAGCATCCTGCTGGTCGATGAGGGCAATCGCATCGCGCGGACGGGTGAGTTGGCAGATACCACCGAGATCGCTGTGCGGGCAGCCGCTCACCGATTCATGCCGATTGTGCTGACGACGCTGACAACCATCGCCGGTCTTGCGCCGATGGCCCTTGGCGATTCGATGTTCAAGCCGCTTGCCATCGTGATCATCGGCGGGCTGACGACATCAACCGTACTGACGCTCATCTGCGTGCCGGTGCTGTTCGCGAGACTGACGCGGGCGCGCTAGGTTCAGGCCTCCCGGCTGTCGCCGTCCTGATCCTTGCTCGCCTCGATGTCGTCCTCGACGGCATCAATCGGGAACTCCGGCGTGGGCTGCAGCCTGCCGACGGTGGTCAGGGTGCGCACGCGCTGTCCGAAGTTGACGGCGAGCAACCCGAGCACCTTGCCTTCGGCGGCATCACCCACCTCCTCGACCCGCCGCATCAGCCGCAGCGAGAGCATGCCGATGAGAAAGGCAATGCCGAAGAAGAAGTCCCAGTGCGTAAAGTGCAGGGCCTCCATGTCGAGTGACTGGTACGCGCCGCGCCAGCTGAGGGTCAGCGTCAGTTCCCAGCGTGAAAGCATGTCTGCCGTTATGCCGCCCATCATTGCAGCCATGGCGGCAGCGGAGGCGTTTACCAGTGAACTGGTGGCGAGGAACGTCGTGGCATTGCCCTTTGGCGCCAGCGCGAGCGTCATGTTGCTCGATGCGAGGTTGATGCCCGCGCTCGCGACCCCGGTCGCGATGTGAATGACGATGAGGAGCGGAATCGTGTAGCGGTGCACGTCAGGCATCGTGGTAAACGTCCAGGCCAGCAGGCTCACGACGAACAGCGGGCCGCACACACGCATGACGGATTTGTTGTTGAAGCGATCGGCGATCGTGCCCCACTGCGTCACCATGAGGTAGGCCGATATCTGCGCCAGCGTGCTGAGGCCGATGACCCAGAGCAGGCTGAGTTCCATCTTCTTCAGCATGTGCACGGTGAAGAAGGGGGTCGCAAGGTTGATGGCGAAGTTCCAGCTGGCGAGAAAGACGATCAGACGCCGGTAGTTCAGGTCGCCAAAGGGCTGTCTCAGCTTGGCGAGCCATGACACGGTTTCGCCGCTCGGTGCCATCGGTGGCTCGAAGATGTGCCGTGAGGCCCAGACGGAGTACGCACCGCCGATGAAGGCGAGCGTATAGATCACCGCGAATCCCCACGTGCGGGGAAACGGCGTGAGGCTCTGCCAGGCGTCGACGAATCCGGCGGCAGCGAGGCTGAAGATGATGCCGATGCCGATCATCCTCTTCTGGCGATTGCCGAACACGCGGCCCATCTCTTTCTCGGGCACGAGATCCCGCATCCAGGAGCTCCACGCGCAGGCGAGGAATGCGCCGGCGACGTATCGCAGCGAGAAGGCAATGGCGATCAGCAGCAAGGCGATTTCGGGATCGGGCAACAGCGCGGCGACGGCGATCACGAGCAGCATGGGGCGCGCGATGAACCCGGCGTATTGATAGACCGTGCGCCGCACCCGCACGTGTTCGACGGTGAACAGCGCGGGCACCTGTGCAAGCTGGGCGATATGGGGAATGGCAGCCAGCACGCCGATCATCAGGTTGCTGGCACCGAGTTCCACGGCCAACGCCGTGAGAAAGGCGCCGACCGCCAACGTTTCCATGATCTGGATGCCAACGCCATTGCGCACGATCCAGGGCTCACTCGCGGCAAGCGACGGGTTGTCTGGCTGGTTCATACGGCCGCGGCCGTGATTCCGGGGTCAGTCAGTTCGGGAGATACAGTAAAGGAAAGGCGGGTGGAATTGCGACCGGCCCCAGTAGGAGAGGGCCGGTCGCGCGGAACGTCGTGCCGTTATTCCTGTTCCATCGACCAGGTTTTGCTGGTCATTCGAGCCAACTCCCACTCGGAGAGCGACTCTTCCACCGGGCGTGAATATACCGGACGCTTCACCTCTCCGGCATCAAACTCGCGGTTGATCTGGGGCATCAGTTCAGCTTGTGGCATTGTCATTTCAGTGCTCTCCGACAATCGTTAAATGGTTCTGTGCGTTAAACGCCAGAGCATTGTGTGACGATCGCCGGTTCCTAAACAGGGAATATATCGCAATTAATATATTCCCGATCGGAAAGAATTGGCGCTAATGGGCGGCCGAGGTGTGGGCGCTGATTGCCTCGACGATCTCTGGCCAGGCTTCCTCTGGCAGGTCGTGCCCCATACCTTCGATCACCTTCAGTTTCGAGCCCTTGATGGCCTTGTGGGTGTCTTCGCCACCGGCGAGCGGCACGAGCGGGTCGTCGCTGCCGTGAATGACGAGGGTCGGGATGCCTTCGAGTTTCTCGAGATGGGGTCTGCGATTGCCCGTTGCGGCGATGGCAGCCATCTGCCGCGCGACGCCGTCGGGGTGGAAGCTGCGTTCATAGTCAGCCTTTGCCCGCATCTTGATGGCCTCGGCATCGAGCGGGAAGCCTTTGCCCCCGATCGCCTTCGCCACCGACACCGAGCGGTCGACCACTTCGTCCAGCGTCTGGCCCGCCGGGCTGAGCAGCGCCGCCGAGGCTTCTTCTGTGGAAGAGGGCAGGCTCGGATCACCCGTTGTCGACATGATTGATGTGAGCGACAGCACGCGTTCGCGATGATGAATTGCCATCATCTGCGCGATCATGCCACCCATCGACGCGCCGCAGATATGCGCCTTGTCGATGTGCAGCGCATTCAGCAGGCCCTCGGCGTCCTCTGCCATGTCCTCGAGCGTGTACGGTGCTTTCACGGGATTGCCGGCCTGGGCGTCGGCAAAAATCTTCATCATGTTCGGCACACCGAACTGGTCGAAGTGCTGGGAGAGTCCGATGTCCCGATTGTCGAATCGGATGACGTAGTGGCCGGCGTCGGCCAGCATCACGCAAAACTCCTCACGCCAGCGCGTCATCTGCGCGCCGAGTCCCATGACGAGAAGCAGCGGGCGATCGGCCTCGGCGCCGAACGTGTCGTACTCGATGTTGATGTTATTGGCTTTGATTTGCGGCATGGTTGGCTGACATCTCGTTGTTGCGGATCACCAAATTAATCATGTTTCGGCGGCAGGTCACAAGGCAGCATGACTGACGTGACAGAGCAGGCGCTTGGTGGCGGCAATCTGTCGCAGGTCTCGCGGCGGGGCAATGAAGTGCTGCGTCCGACAGGGCCATGGACACCGGCCGTCCATACCTTGCTTCGACACCTCGAAGGGCGAGCGGTTCCGGGGGTTCCCCGCGTACTCGGCATCGAACCCGATGGCAGGGAGCGGCTCACGTTCATTGAGGGAGAGGCCGGGGGCGATTGGACGTGGACGGACTATACGCTCACGAAGGTTGGCCGCTGGTTGCGTCTCTATCACGACGCCGTGCGCGACTTTGTTGAACCGTCAGATGCTGTCTGGCGGATGTGCTGGGCGAAACAGCAGCCGGGCGAGATGATCTGCCACTTCGATATCGCGCCGCGCAATCTCGTGCTGCGTCCGGATGGGTCAATCGGCGTGATCGACTGGGATGTTGCGGCCCCGGGCGACGCGAGGCTCGACGTGGGCAAGGCGGCAAACAGCTTCACGCCGCTCGCGGATGAAACCCGGGATTCGATCCATCGCGTGGTCCGCCGTACGCGGCTGCTGCTGGATGCCTATGGCTGGGAAGACAGCTTCAGTGAAATCACAGGGTGGATGATCGACGCTGCCGGCCACTCACGGATGAGGATACTGCGCGGCGCTGATGATGGTGACGCCGCGCTGCTGGCACTGGTTGAGGCAGGTGTGCCGGAGAAACTGGCGGCACTGGGTGAGCGACTCCTCCGTCAGCGGGGCCGGCTTGAGGACGGATTTCAGGCGTCCGGCGGCACGTAGCCCTCGGCCTTGTCGGTCGCCTCGCCGGCAAGAAAACGGTCACGCTGATCGTTGATATAGCGGCGTGCTTCCTTGTCCATCATGTTGAGATTCTTCTCATTTATCAGCATGGTCTGGAGGTGCTGCCACTCTTCCCACGCCTTTGCGGAGACCGTCTCAAAGACTTCCTGGCCGCGCGGGCCGGGGAATGGCGGTGCGTCCAGTCCGGGCAATTCTTCCTTGTATCGGCTGCATGTCACGGTGCGAGTCATGATTCTCCCAGTACTTCGAGCAGTTTGACGACAGGACGGGTCAGCCCGATCTCCGGCGGCGCGTCGAGCGCGTACCAGCACTCCTTGCCCGCTTCGATACGGCTGTCTGCGGTTGAGACCGTAACGTGAACGGGCTCGATGTCCAAATGAAAGTGGGTAAACGTGTTGCGGAACGCGCCGAGCCGGGTGATTTCCTCGATCCGGAGCGAACGCTCGTTGCTGATCGCGGAGACCTGTGACTCGATCGCTCCGGGCTCACATTCCGGAAAGCTCCAGAGGCCGCCCCAGAGTCCGGCGCCGGGCCTGCGTTGTAGGAGCACCTCACGGCGCTGGTTCTCGACGATGAGCATCGCCGTCTGGCGAACGGGCAGCGCCTTCTTCGGCTTCTTGCCCGGCAGTGATTCGATGCGGCCCTCCTGCCTCCCCACGCAGTCATCCTGGAACGGGCAGGCGAGACACTTCGGGGACGAGCGTACGCAGATCGTGGCACCGAGATCCATGATCGCCTGAGTGTAGTCAGCCACGCGGGACTGTGGCGTCAGCGCCTCGGCCCTGGCCCACAGGGTTTTCGCGACGGCGGTTTCGCCCGGCCAGCCGTCGATGCCAAAGCAGCGGGCGAGCACGCGCTTGACGTTGCCATCGAGAATCGGCGCGCGGCCCTCGCAGGCGATGGAGACGATGGCGCCCGCCGTCGAGCGGCCAATGCCGGGCAGCGCTTCGAGATCGTCGACATTCGTCGGGAATGTGCCCTGGCGCTCGTGGGCGACGACGCGCGCTGCCTTGTACAGATTGCGGGCGCGGGCGTAGTAGCCAAGCCCGGTCCACAGATGCAATACCTCGTCCTCATCGGCTTCGGCCAACGATTGCACATCGGGGAAGCGCGCCATGAAGCGCTCGAAGTAGGGAATGACCGTGGCAACCTGAGTCTGCTGCAGCATGATCTCTGACACCCAGACCCGGTAGGGTGAGATGTCCTGCTGCCATGGCAGGGTCTTGCGGCCGTGGCGGTCGAACCAGGCGAGCAGGCGATCGCTGAACGTGCGAAGCGCCATCAGTTACCGAAGAGCTTGCGCAGACCCTCGCCGAGCTTTTCCTTGATGGCTTCGGTGCCCTTGCGCTTCAGTTCCTGTTTCGCAGCGCTGGCGAGGATATCCTGGATGGCTTTGCGATCCGGCAGGCAGAGTTCCACCGGCGTGGCGTCGAGCGGGCCCTCGCAATGCAGCGGCCATTCGATACGGGCGAGGCCGGGGCCGACGCTGAACTCACTGTCGTTCTCAAGGAACTGGAACGTGAGGTCATAGACCATACGGTTGTCGAAATAGTCGAAGCCGCCGGTGCCTTCTCCCTTCATGACGTTGAGCGCGAACTCCAGTTGCTGGTCGTCACGGGCGCCGGCAATGAAGCGGTGCTGCCCGGTCATGTTGTCGAACGGCATCATGTCGGGCCAGGCGGCAACGCCGGATTGTTGTCCACGCAAGGCATCGACGATGGCGGCAATCTGCTTGATCGGCCGAACGTCGAGCGTGCCGCTCGCGATCTCGAAGGTCGTGGTGCCATCCAGCGTGCCGAGGACTTCGCTCAGCATATGGCCGGTAAACGTTGTGTTCGATTCGAACTCGAGAGTGCCGGTGATCCAGTCCGACTCGAGGAACTGCGCAAGATCGAGGCCCGAGACGGTCGCACTGGTCTGGCCCGCGCCGCGCCCGGCGGTCGTGCCGGTGAATCCGAGACCGATCTGGCCACCGTAGCCCGCCATACCGATGTCGGCAGTGAGCTTGTTGCGACGGTTCTGTATGTCTGCCGTAAAGCCGGTAAACGTATAACCGCTCCACATTAATTGTGAGAGGGTGAACTGGCCGTCGATATCGAGGCTGCGAAGGGTGTCGAGCGGCAGCACCTCTGCGTCCTCGGCAGGTGCGGATGCATTCGGGTCGCCCGCCGCTTCGGTCGGCAGGTAGAGGTCGGCGTTGAGTTCGCCGAGTGCGACGTCGAACTCGATGGCGGTGATATCTGTTGCCGTGTTGACGCTGGCGCGACCGTTCAGCGTCGTGCTGTCGATCGCACCGTCGAACTGCACCTGCAGCAGACTCTGGTCGAGATCATATTCACCCGAGGTTGTGGCCCGGATGCTGATGCCGGGCATCCCGGGCAGTGCCAGCGAATTCTGCAGCGAAAGCCCGTCGAAGCTGATTCGATCGAGCCCCTCTGCAATCGTGACGTCGCCGCTGCCTGAAAGCTCGGCGGACATGCCGCCAACAACGTCGGTGACGCTCATCGCGAACTCCACCGGCGTCGGCTGCCCGCCCCGAATCGCGCCAGTGACAAATCGCGGGACGTCCAGGCGATACTCGGCCTCGCCCTCGAGATCGACGTAGCTGATCGTGGTGTCCAGCAGTCTGACCTCCTGGATGTTGAGCGAGAGCGCACTGGCGTCGCCGGTTTCGGCCGGCGGTGACTCCCCGCTGGCCTTGCCGGTGTCCCAGTTGGGTCGGCCCTGCTCGTCGATACGGGCGTTGATCGTGAGGCCCTCGAAGGTCAGGGCGTCGACGGCGAGTTCGCCGCGAAGAACCAGCGGGATCAAACCCACGTCCACGTCGGCCCGGCCGATTGATGCGAGCGGTGTCTCGCTGCCGCCGGGGCGGATGTTCACGCCCTCCATGGAGATTGCGATGGGCGGAAAGTATCGCCAGTTCATCTCACCGCTGATATCGACGACGAAGCCGGTGGATTCCTCGATGGTCGCGGCGAGTTGCGTCCGGTAGTAGTCCGGATTGGCGAGCAGGAACGCAAGCACAGCGATGAGCAGCAGGGGTACGGCAACGACGATGCCGAGAATGATAAGAACAGCACGCATAGGGGTATCGCCCGGGTTGTCAGTCTTTGGCGAGTGCGAGGTTGCGCCTCGCATAGTCGCACAATACATGTACGATGCCGCGAGTCACCTCTTTGTTCCCGGTCATGAGGTCATAGAGCGATTCGCCGTCCAGACGGATAAGCGTGCAGTCCTCCACGGCCTCGACCGATGCCGCCCGGGGCTCCGGGTCGAGCGCCGCGAGCTCGCCGAAGACCGCGCGGTTGCCGAGGACGCCGAGCTCCTTGTCACCCTCGAAGACCCTGACCTTGCCGTTGGCGACGATGTACATGGAACTGCCGAGGTCGCCCTGGCTGACGATGAGTTCGCCAGCGTCATACTCGACGGTTTCGGAGATGGTCGCCAGATCGACGATCTGTGCTTCCGGTACGGAAGAGAAGATCTTTACCGACTTCAGGATCAGAACCTTCTCGATAGTCAGGAGCATAGAAGTGAAACGTCGGAAAAGCCGTCATTATGCCAGCACGCTGGGGATTCGTCCCGAGGTCCTTCGCGGCGCTCAGGGCGAGGAGGAAGGGCGCTCAGGAGGAAGGGCGCTCAGGACGAAGGGAGCGCGTCCAGCAGGCCGGCGACGACCTCGCGCACGGCGCGGTTCTTGTCATCCTGGCGGGCGGACAGCGTCGGCCGCAGGTCAGACGGGCCGATCTGCGCCAGCGCCCAGATAGCGGTCTCCCGGACGATGGGTTCGGGGTCGTCCATCGCGCGTCTCACCGTTTCGACATGCTGCGCCTCAGCGCCCTGGCCGATCAGATAGAGCAGCGAAGACCGTGCCCAGAACGAACGCTCCTCAAAGTGCTCTTCCACCAGTTTGTGGAAGCGCTGGTCCGGCGTCATCGACGCCTGCGGGTAGCGAACCCGAAGCTGCACAAGCCGTTCCGACACCGTCAGATCGTCAAGAATCGGAATCACTACCTGCTTGATGTCGGCCGTCAGCAGGTTGTCCAGCACCTCGAGGGCAAAGACGCGCAGTTCGGACACCTTGGAGTCGATGTTTGCCCGCGTATCCAGCATCACGATCGACGGGAACAGGAACGAGACCAAAAGCAGCATGTTGTCGCGATGCTGATCGAGTTCCTGCCCCAGTGCGGCCGTCAGCTGGTGATACTTCCCGGACTGATAGAGGTCTTCCATCGCGGCCAGCAGCCAGGTGATGAGTTGTACTTCTTCTTCGAGCTTGTTGACGAAGACATACTGGTCGTCGGGATCTGCCTGGTAGTGCAGCGTCGCCAGCGCGAGATAGACCTGATGCCGCAGTTCCGGTGATTCGATGTCGATGTGCTTCAGCAGCAGCTCGACCGCGCGCACGCCGCCGATTTCGCGCATGATGTCGATGGCCTGGCGCTTCACCTGTCTCGTGGCGAGCGGCGAGGTGAAGCCGTCTTCAAGTGCGTACAGCGCATCCTCGCCAAAGCGCTGGATCGCGAGTGCCGCGCGTCCCTGAAGCGGCGGCTCGTTGAGGCAGGAGACAAGTTTCTCGATCAGCCTCGTATCGTGAATCTCACCGGCTGCGAGAATCGCCTCGTTCACGACGTCGGGGTCGGCATCGTCCAGCAGTTCCATCAGGAAGCCTGAAAAGCTTGCACTGCCGATCTCGCCGAGGGCAGAGGCGGCAAACTTGCGGTCGGCTTCATTCTCGGAACGGATCATCTGCAGGAGGTAATCCTGCGCGCCACCCGCATTCGGTTCATGGCTCAGGATGCCGACCAGGGCGCCCCGACGAATCTGCTGGTGCGCACCTTCCAGATAGGGTGTGAGGGTTTCTGCGACATCGTCGCCGCCGAGCGCTGCATAGGTGATAAGTGCCTGGCCGCGTACATCGGGTTCGGTCTCCTGCTCGATTCGCTCCATGACCTGCACGTGCAGCGGCGAGATCTGCAGGCGCGCGATCCGCCGCAGCACGTCCATCCGCACATCCTTGTCGCGATTGTCGATGACGCGCTTCAACAGCTCGGTAATCTCCGGATGCTCCAGTTCCTCGAGGATATTGAGGCAATAGAAGATCTCGGCGGGATAGGGGCTGTCGAGACCGCGCTTGATGATGTCGAGACTGGCGTTGTCGAGTTCGCGCAGGGAGAGTTCGCCCAGCTTGCGCTTCTGGATACTGACCACGAGGTTCGAGAGATACATCCGGCGAATGACGACCCCAAGGCTCAGCCAGACGGCCATCAGGACCGCCAGCATGAGCAGGTAGACCTTTGGCTCCCAGCCCAGGTACTCGGAGATCACAAACAGGCAGGCACCGGCGACGCCGCCAGAGAACGGGTCGATGACGCCTTCGATCAGCGACGTGCCTCGCACGCGCTGCCGGTCGGGCAGCACCTGGAACAGGATGGCAACGCTGGGGCGCCAGATGGCAGCCTGCAGCACGTAGCGCGCCGCGTTTGTCACAACCATGACGCCGAAGACGAGAGCGATTTCTGCGCCCGCGAACTCGAGCGCGCTCACGGCAACCGAGCCGACGGCGATGACCAGGGGGAACGCCATGACGCCCGCGATGATCCCGAACCGGCGAAGGAACGGCGCGAACCCGAACACGAGCGTCAGCAGCGTGACGAAGCCGATGACCGCGAAGAACTGGCCGAGGAACTCCGCCATGACGCGCTCGTCCGGGAACTGCTCCGAGGCATACTGGTAGAAGGCAACGTCGATGAAGAAGTAGGCGAAGATGTAGGCGGCGTAGCAGACGCTGATGAGGCGCACGTAGGGCATCTTCGTCATGCCGAGCAGGTTACCGCCGCCTTCGTCCTCCTGATCGTAGTCGCTGGTCGTCTTCGCGAGGTCGGCCTCGAACCGCTTGATCGTGTACGCCACGATGACGCCGACACCGACCGTGGCAGTCGCGGCAACCAGCAGGAGTTCCGGTACATCAATAAAGTTCAGCAGCAGGGCAATCGACAGGCCACCCACCATCTCAGCCAGAAACTCGCCGGAGCGCGTGATCCCCGAGAGCCGCTTCGATTGGCGCACGTTCAGCAGCTTCGAGATGAGCGCCATGAACTGCAGGCTGAACAGCATGTAGACGATCTCGAAGAAGAGCGGCAGGAAGAAGATGATGAACGTGCTGTCAGGCAGCGAGAGCGAGGTGCGCAGTAACACCAGGCCACCCAGAATCGTGCCCAGAATTGTGAACAGATAGCCGCCGGTGGAGGCGCGGCGGGTGGCCTGCTCGATGGCGAGGGTAACGAGTGTGCCGGTGACGGCCAGCAGAATCGCTACCAGCGCCAGCCGGTCGGCACCGAAGTGGCGCAGGAACAGCGTGAACGCGCACACGCGGATCATGCCGATGGCGAGACCCGACATGAACATGTTGCCGAACAACAGCGCGGTGACGGCGCGCTCGTCCGGCCGAATACCGAGACGGGCGAGCAGCCAGTCCAACGAGGACGCTCCGTTGCTTCTTGGGCTGACGGCTTCGCTCAAGGTGGGGACTCCATGGAAGCGCTCATTATGCGCGATCACCGGAGCGTGAGCGAGTGCTGCTTGGGGGGCATTCATTCATCTGCTAATCTCGATGGGTCTTGGTAGAGGGGGTATGAGATGGCGGCGGTAGGTAGTGAAGAGAACCCGCTACGGGTTGCGGTCATTGGGTCCGGTCCGGCAGGTTTTTACACGGTCAGCAATTTTTTGAAGCATGATCTGGCAGTCGAGATCGACATGTTCGACCGGTTGCCGACACCGTTTGGCCTGGTGCGTGGCGGCGTCGCGCCGGATCACCAGAAGGACAAGTCCGTTACCCGTGCTTACGACAAGAGCGCCCATCAGCCGAACTATCGCTTCTACGGCAACGTCGAGTTCGGCACGGACATCACGCTCGACGACATGCGCAGGTACTACCACCAGATCGTCTTCTCGACAGGCGCGCAGGTTGATCGCAACCTCGGTATCCCCGGCGAGGAGCTCGAGGGCTCCCACTCGGCCACGGACTTCGTGGCCTGGTACAACGGCCACCCGGACTACGCTCACCTGAACTTCGACCTCAGCGCCGAGCACGTCGCTGTCGTCGGCATCGGTAACGTTGCGGTCGACGTTGCCCGGATGCTCTGCCGTACGAACGAGGAGTTGCTCGAAACCGACATGGCAGACTATGCCATCGAGGCGCTCAAGCATTCGAACGTGAAGACGATCACCATGCTCGGTCGCCGCGGGCCGGCGCAGGCGGCGTTTACCCCGCCCGAGATCAAGGAACTCGCGGAGCTGGTCGGCGCTGACGTGATCATCTCGAAGGAGGACGCGACGCTCGACGAGCACAGCCGTGCCGAACTCGAAGCTGCCGGCGACAAGAACATGCAGAAGAACGTCGAGATCGTCGAGGAAATCTCGTCACGCGGCGCCGAGGGCAAGGGTAAAGAGTTGCACATCCGCTTCCTCGTCTCGCCTTCCGAGATCGTTGGCGACGACAATGGGCGCGTTAAGGCCATCAGGTTGACGCGCAACCAGCTCGTCAAGGCCGAAGACGGCAGCCTGAAGGCGCGCAGTACCGATCTCACCGAAGAGTTGCCGGTTGGGCTCGTGTTCCGGTCGGTGGGCTATCGGGGCGTTGCCCTCTCGGGCGTGCCCTTCAACGATGACTGGGGTTGCCTCTACCACGAGAAGGGGCGGATCACTGACGAGAACGGCGAGGTGCAGTCCGGACTATACTGCGCGGGCTGGATCAAGCGCGGCCCGAGCGGCGTGATTGGCACGAACAAGACCGACGCCCAGGAAACGGTTGCGTCGATGGTTGAAGACGTGCAGGCCGGCCGTGTTGCTGACCCCGAGTTGCCTTCGGCCGACGCGGCCCGCGACTTCATTATGGGCAAGGCGCGTCACGTGGCGTACGAGGACTGGAAGGAGATTGACAGTCACGAGGTACAGCGCGGCGAAGCCGCGGGGCGGCCGCGGGTCAAGGTCACCTCCATCGACGAGATGCTTGACCTGATCGAGCGCTAGTCTGACTTCGGCGGGCGCGCGTCGTCGAGCAGACCGGCGCGTGCTGCGAATTCGAATTGTCGCCAGTCGATGTGGAAACGCTGATTTCCTATCCGATCGAGATCAGCATGTACGGACTGCCAAAGCTGGAGAAAGTGCAGAGCACTTCCATCTTCGGCCTGTCCCGCGTGGATGCCTATTTCGAGGACGGCACGGATATCTACTTTGCCCGCCGGCTGGTGATGGAACGCCTCGCGGATGCCCGCCGCCAGATTCCCCCGGGGATG
The DNA here is from genome assembly GCA_965267485.1 of Pseudomonadales bacterium. GTDB lineage: Bacteria > Pseudomonadota > Gammaproteobacteria > Pseudomonadales > Azotimanducaceae > JANQJA01. The sequence continues at coordinate 329,736 of OZ254080.1, forward strand.
GGTGAACCCGAACTCGGTCCGATTACCACCGGTCTGGGCCGCATCCTGATGTACACACTGGAAAACACCGAGGGTGGCAACTACTCGCTGATGGAGAAGCGCACGATCCAGGACTGGATCGTCAAGCCGCAGTTACGCACGGTGCCAGGTGTCACCGGCGTGCTCTCCATTGGTGGCTTCGAGAAGCAGTATCAAGTCAATCTCGATGCCCAGGCGCTGGTTGCCCGTGGACTCACGGTCGCCGATGTTCGTGGTGCGCTCGTTGCCAACAACCGTAACGTGGGTGCGTCCTTCATCAATCGCGGCGGTGAGGAGTTCATCGTGCGCGGTTTCGGCTGGGTCGCTTCGGAAGAAGCCGGGCTGAAAGACCTTCGCAACATCATCGTTTCTGAACATGAAGGCAAGCCTGTCTATGTTCGTGATGTGGCGACTGTGGAGTTCGGCCCCGCAATTCGCCGCGGTGCCCAGGTGGCCAACGGTGAAGAATCGGCGGGCGGCTATGTGTTCAAGTTGATTGGAACGAATACGCAGCAGGTGTTGGCGGACGTCGACGAGAAGATTGCGTCGATCGATCAATCTTTACCCGAGGGGCGGACCATTAATCCCTTCTACTCGCAGTCCGAACTGGTCGACAAGGCGATTGGCACCGTTGAACGCGCGCTATTGGAAGGCGCGGTGCTGGTGTTACTTCTGCTGTATTTGTTCCTGGGCAATCTGCGCTCAACGTTGATTGTTATCGCCAGTTTGCCATTGTCGGTGCTGGCAGCCTTCATCGCCATGCGGCTGTCCGGACTGTCTGCGAACCTGATGAGTCTGGGTGGTCTCGCGATCGGCATCGGCATGATGGTGGACGGTTCGGTCGTCATGATCGAGAACATCTTTCGCCATATGGAGGAACGCAAGGAAGAAGATATTTCGCTGCTTAGGCTTGTAAGTGAAGCCGCCCGGGAGGTAGCGCGCCCGGTGGTCTTCGCCATCGGCATTATCATCATCGTCTTCCTGCCACTCTTCACGCTCGAGGGCGTGGAGGGCAAGTTGTTCTCACCCATGGCCTACGCGATCAGCTTTGCGCTCGCTGGCGCCTTGCTGCTGGCGTTGACGCTGGTGCCGGTATTGACGTCGCTGTCCTTCTCGAAGGACAGCGTCCACGGCGAGCCGCGTCTGGTTCATTGGCTCAAAGCGCGGTACCGGCCCGTGTTGAAAGCGGCTGTTGCCCGACCGAAGATGGTGTTTGGTTTGGCCGTCGCACTTTTCGTTGGCAGCCTCGCCCTGTTCCCGCTGCTCGGGACCGAGTTTGTCCCGACCTTGAGAGAGGGGACGTTTCAGGTACGCTCAACGTTACCGCCGGGCGCCAGCCTTGATTCCGCCGTTTCTTACGGCAAGCGCATCCAGTCGGTACTGCGTGAGTTTCCCGAAGTGACCGGCACCTACTCGCGCATCGGACGAGCGGAGGTTGGCGGTGATCCGGAACCGGTCAACGTCGTGGCCACCGTCGTAACTTTAAAGCCGCTGGCGGAGTGGCAATCCGGCCGAAGTTACGAACAGTTGCAAACGGCAATGGCCGATACGGTTGGTGAACGGATCCCGGGTCTTGCGAACAATTTCTCGCAGCCCATCCAGTTGCGGACCGACGAGTTGTTGTCTGGTGTGCAGGCACAGCTCGTCGCCAGCATCTTTGGCGAGGACCTGGATGAGCTGACGCGGGTCGGTCGTGAGGTTGAGGCGCTCGCCAAGACCGTTCCCGGCGCGACCGACGTGCGAATGCAGCAACAGGGTGGTAAGCGTCAGATTGTGGTGCGCCCCGATCGGGATGCGCTGGCGCGCTATGGCATCAACGTCGACGACGTCATGTCGACGCTCGAGGTCGGCGTCGGTGGTGGCAATGCCGGACTCGTCTTCGATGGAATTCGCCGATTCGAGATCTACGTCCGACTTGAAGCCTCACAGCGCGAACGGCTGGACCTGATTCGTGACTTGCCGTTGCTGACAAAGAGTGGCGCGCTTATCCCGCTTTCACGTGTGGCAGATGTGGAAACGTACACCGGCCCCAAGAAGATCTCTCGCTCCAACGCCAGTCGACGAACCTATGTGCAGATGAACGTTCGTGGGCGGGACATGGGCGGCGTTGTCGACGATCTTCGTCAGCGCATCGACGCGGACGTCGACATGCCACCCGGCTATTTCGTCGAGTTCGGCGGGCAGTTCGAAAATCAGGAACGAGCGATGCAGCGACTCTTTATTGTTGTTCCCATCACTCTGGCGCTGATCTTCCTGATGCTGTTTTACGCGTTCAATAGCGTGCGCTATGCGATCCTCATTTTCCTCAACGTGCCTTTTGCCATTACTGGCGGGATTCTTGCGTTGCTTGTGTCGGGCCTGTACCTCTCAGTGCCGGCGGCGGTCGGCTTTATTGCCGTGTTCGGTGTAGCGGTGCTGAACGGTGTCGTCATGGTGAGCTACATCAACCAGCTGCGAGAACGCGGACGTGAAACGGCTGATGCAGTCATGCTCGGCGCGGAGCGGCGACTGCGACCGGTCCTCATGACAGCGAGTGTCGCTATTCTTGGCTTGATCCCGCTGCTCCTGGCAGACGGCATCGGTGCCAACGTTCAGCGCCCACTCGCGGCCGTTGTGGTTGGCGGGCTCGTAACCTCGACGCTGCTCACGCTGCTGGTATTGCCCAGCGTTTATCGCTGGTTTGCCATCCCCACCGAGAAAGTAGAAATCTGACAGGAGGAGAGAGATGCGAGAAATCAAGGCTTATGTACGAAACGTCAAGGTCGATGAAGTGATCGATGCGCTCAGCAAGCTGGACGCGGTTAGCGGCGTGGCGGTGGTTTCTTTGAGAGCGTACGGCCACTCGGCGGGTAATGGTGGTCTCAAACGCGTCGAGATGACCAAGTTGGAGGTCGACATTGCTGATGACGCAGAACAGGCGGTGGTCGATTGCATCGTCGAGTACGGCAGGACGGGGGCCGGGCATCCCGGTGACGGCCGTGTGTTCGTGACACAGCTGGAACGCGCGGTGCGGATTGCCGATGGGACAGAAGACGACGGTCGCGTGTCGACACAGGGTTCTGGTACACGCGATGGCTGATCATGGGCATGCCCACGGAAGTGGCAAAGCGTTGTTGTTCAGCCTCGTATTCACGACCGCCTTTGCGATCGTTGAAGTGTTCGGTGGCATCTGGGCCGACTCGCTGGCGTTGTTGTCAGACGCTGGCCATATGGTGACCGACTCGCTCTCCCTCGGGGTGGGTGCCTTCGCGGCCTGGCTGGCGAGCAAACCGGCGTCTCGCATGCACTCCTATGGTCTTCAGCGGGCCGAGGTTCTGGGTGCCCTGTTCAACGTCGTATTCATGTTTGGCGTGATCGCTTTCATCGTCGTCGAAGCGGTTCGTCGCATGGCAAACCCGCCACCGGTTGCAGGTGAAGTCGTGCTTTTGATCGGTGGTATCGGCTTGTTGGTGAACGTCATCGTCGCGTGGATTCTGATGCGCGGTGAGCAATCCATGAACGTTCGGGGTGCGCTGCTACATGTCGTGGGTGACTTGTTGGGATCGATTGCGGCACTGGCCGCCGGTGCTATTATCTATGCAGGCGGACCACTGATCGCAGATCCGCTGCTGTCTCTCTTCGTGAGTCTGCTGATTCTGGCATCCGCCTCGCGGTTGCTGAGAGAAGTGCTGAACGTTCTGATGGAGAGTGTACCGCGCCACATTGATATCGACGATGTGGCCGCAGCTCTCGCCAGGGTCGAGGGCGTCCGAGCAGTTCATGACCTGCATCTCTGGAGTCTGTCTTCAAACAATTATGCGCTATCGGCGCACGTCGACATTGACGAGATAAAGAGCTGGGAGAGAGTCTTGCCGATTTTGCAGTCAATGTTGCGCGACCGGTTCGACATTGCCCATAGCACGTTGCAACCGGAAGACCCTGAAATCCGATTGGCTTGCGATAGTAAGCCAAATTGCGGTGTGGACGACCGGAATCCTGATAGTTGAGTGAAACTCATGCGATCCGCTCTTGAAGCTGTAGTCACTACAGCCTCTAGAATGCTCATAAATGGAGCATTCGCCCCAGCGCAATGAGGAGAAGGTCGATGAGCGAACAGCAGGAGTACATCGGGCAAGAAGACACGTCAGGCCGCGGCCGGATAGCAGCGCTCGGCAGCCTGGTGGCGGCGCTGGGAGCAGCATCGTGCTGCGTCTTGCCGCTGGTGCTGATCAGTCTCGGTGTAACCGGCGCCTGGATCGGCACGTTTAGTGCGCTGGAGCCTTATAAGCCAGCCTTCGCTGCCGTTGCGATCGGGTTCCTGGCGGCCGGATTCTGGCGTACCTACCGAAAACCAAAAGTCGAATGTGCGGAAGGAAGTTACTGCGCGTCCCCCACATCAACCCGACTGACCCGGGTGTCGCTGTGGGTTGCAACCGTGCTGGTGGGCTCCGCGCTTACCATCGACTATTGGGCACCCTATTTCTATTGAGGAGAACACACCTATGAAAACTGTACTTTCAGTTCTGGCGCTCATGGCCCTTATCGGTACCGGGCTTGGCACCTTGTTGTTGACAGAGCCGTCCCGCGCCGACGCGCGAAACGACGCTCAGGAAGTGGCACGCGTCGATACCGGCACCTTCAAGGTGGAGAACATGACCTGCGCTTCGTGCCCGATCAACGTCAAAACCGCCATGTCGCGAGTCGATGGCGTGATTGATGTCGACATTGACTACAACAACAAAACGGCAACCGCGCGGTTCGATCCGTCCAAAACGACAACCGATGCCATTGCGAAAGCGTCGTCGGCGGTTGGCTATCCCGCTACTGTGGTTCCCGAACCGGGAGATATTTGATGCCTGACCTGAAACTCCAGGTCGAGGGAATGTCCTGTGAAGACTGCGCCATAACAGCGGCGGCGGCGCTGAACGCATTGGATGGTGTTAAGGCCAATGTCTCCTATGCGGACAGGATTGCCCGGGTGCAAACCCACGCGGATGTTCCGATCCGGCGCATCACGCGCGCGCTCGAGCGTCACGGTTACGAAGGTGTACTGCTTGGCCCGCAAGATGAGCCATCGTCACGCCGCGGCGACGGTAAACGCGTTGCGGTCATTGGTGCCGGCTCCGCGGCCTTTGCCGCCGCCATCAAGGCAATCGACGAGGGTGCCGAGGTGACCATGATCGAGCGGAGCGAGATCATTGGCGGCACCTGCGTGAATGTCGGCTGCATCCCTTCCAAGATTATGATCCGTAGCGCGCAGATGGCGCGTTACCAGACGGCACATCCATTCGATGGGCTATCGAGGCAGACGCCTGCCGTTAACAGGGCATCGTTGGTTGCACAACAGCGCGCGCGTGTCGAGGAGCTGAGACAGAGCAAGTACCAGTCCATCCTCGATAGCAACGATCGAATTCGATTCCTGCGTGGTACCGCGAGGTTCGTCGACGCATCCACGCTCTCCGTGACCGACGGCGAAGGCAATGTGCAAAAGGTCACGGCAGATTTCTTTATCATCGCAACCGGTTCGTCGCCACTTGTACCCGACATTCCGGGTCTTCGCGAAACACCCTTCTGGGATTCAACTGCTGCCCTGTTTGCCGAGCAAATCCCTGAACACCTCGTTGTGATCGGCTCCTCCGTGGTTGCCGTCGAGATCGCACAGGCCTGGCGCAGGCTGGGTGCGAAGGTCACGATATTGGCGCGTCACCGTCTACTTTCCCGGGAAGACCCGCTGCTGGGAGAAGGCCTCAAGGCGGCGTTTGAGGCCGAGGGTATTCGCGTACTCGACAACACTGTCGCAGACCACGTGAGCCACGAGGGGGGACACTTCAACATCCGTGTGCAACATGAGGTTATTTCGGCCGATGCGCTGCTTGTGGCAACCGGTCGCCCGGCGAACATCGCGGATCTGGATCTCGACAAGGTCGGTATCACGACAACGCCAGACGGCAAGATTGCGGTGAACGCAGGTCTACAAACCACCGTGCCCAACATTTATGCGGCCGGGGACTGCACTGACACCCCCCAGTTCGTCTATGTCGCGGCGGCGGCCGGGACGCGCGCTGCTGAAAACGCCCTTGGTGGCGACAGACAACTCGACCTGAGGGCGATGCCAGCGGTGATATTTACCGAGCCACAGGTCGCGACGGTAGGCATGAGCGAAGCGAAAGCCGCGACAGCGGGGATCACCACGGAGTCTCGAACGCTGGACCTTGAGAACGTGCCCCGTGCGCTCGCCAACTTCGACACACATGGGCTCGTCAAACTTGTTGTGGATGTTCGCACCGATCACCTGATCGGTGCTCAGATACTTGCGCCGAACGCGGGAGAGATGATCCAGGCTGCGGCCCTGGCAATCCATAACCGGATGACGATCGATCAACTGGCAGATCAGCTTTTTCCTTACCTGACCATGGTCGAGGGCATCAAGCTGTGTGCCCAGACCTTTTTCAAGGACGTCAAACAGCTATCGTGCTGCGCCGGTTAGCGGAGGTTCGCGTTAAGTTACTCATTACCAGTATCGTCGGTACGGTCATCACAGCGCTTTGCTGCTTTACGCCAGTCCTGGTCGTGCTGCTGGGAGCAGTGGGGCTATCTGCACTCACCGGTTATCTCGACTATGTGCTGCCTCCCGCCCTTGCCGGCTTTGTTGTCCTGACGATCTATGCCTTTCTGCGCCAACGGCGCTCGGCGTCATTGAATGATTCAAGGACGTAGCCGCGTCATACTCCCACAACGCCGCGTAAACAACGTGGAAGTGCGAGCGACCCGCGGCGCGACAGGCTTGCGGGAATCAGGAGACGAGTTCGTCCAGTATTGGGCATTCGGGTACCGCATCACCCGAACATTGTGCCGCCGTGTGCGCCAAAACTGACTCAATTCGCTGCAGGTCCGCGATCTTGGCCCGCACTTCTTGCAGATGCGTTTCCGTGCGCTGCTTGACCTCTGCGCAGGTATGAGTGTCGCCGTCGACGAGATGGAGCAATCCCCTTACCTCATCGAGCGAGAAGTCGAGCTCGCGTGCACGAAGGATGAAACGCAAGCGTGATTCATGTTTGTTGCCGTAGATCCGATGGCCGCCGGCGGTGCGTGGTGGATCAGGCATCATGCCAATCTTCTCGTAGTAGCGAATAGTCTCGAGGTTGCACCCGGTGCTTCGAGCCAGCTCGGCACGTCGCAAGCCCCGCTCGGCGCTGCGGTCGCTCATAAGTAAAACCCTTTTAAACTGTAGTTGGTTCAGACGGTACTGTACAACACATCCAGTATCGATGATTGATGTGTATTGCACAGCTTCAGCTTGGGTTCGACATGAAGTTTCGCTACGTTGGCGCGGGATCGTGGTCAGCGCCATGCAATTCAACTGCCACCTTATCGCTCATGATTTTCCGGAACGCGACGTGCTCGAAACATGCAGCTACGTAACGTGGGTACACTAGGCGTAAACGGCGGACAATTCTCTGTGGTTTCATGAGATTCGGTGTTTCTTTCCTTGCGTCTTCTCGCAAGAGGGGACGCTGATCGTGAATGTCGTTTTGCCCTGCCCGGAGGTGACATCGATTGTACCGGCGTGTGCTTCAACGATCGATTTGACCGTTGCGAGCCCCAATCCGACATTGTGGTGCTGGCGCGATGGGTCAATTCGATAAAAGCGGTCGAAGATGCGGGGCAGATGCTCCGGTGGAATCCCGTCGCCAGGGTTCTGTATGCTGAGCTGCGTTTCGCCGCTTGCCGATCGCCCCAGCTGAACAAAAATTCGGCCACCTGAGGGCGTGTGACGTATTGCATTGGATATCAAATTGGATAGCGCACGCCGCAGCATGGCACGGTCAGCGTTTGTCGCCGGCGCCTGGCCCTCCAACCTCAATTCGACGTGGGCTTCCTCCGCCAGTGCCTCGAAAAAGTCAAAAAGGTCGCGCACTTCCTGATCCAGCTCCAGCAACTCCCGTTGAGGCTTAAGAAGGCCATGATCGCTCTGCGCCAGCCAGAGCATGTCATTGACCATCTTGGTCAAACGCTCCTGCTCTTCGAGATTTGAATAGAGAAGTTCGCGGTACTCTTCGGCGCTTCTGGACTTGCCCAAACTGACCTGTGTCTGCGTAATCAGGTTGGTCAGCGGCGTGCGCAACTCATGTGCAATATCTGCCGAAAAATCGGTAAGTCGAACGAAGCTGTCTTCCAGCCGACTTATCATGTGATTGAAGGAGTTGACAAGTGTCTTCAGCTCCATAGGCACTGTGTCAGGTTCCAGTCTTACATGTAGACGATCCGCCTGAATCTTCGTCATTGTTTCGCTTAATCCACGCAACGGCGCGTGGCCTTGATGAACGCCAAACCAAGCCGCCGCCAAGGTGAATACCGCTGCCGCAATCATGATGATCCACAAACTGCGCTGGAAGCTCTCCAGGAACTGCATGTGAAATTCCATACTGATCGCGGCGACAATCCGGTACTCGCTGGTTCCGATGAGAGTTCTGGTTACTGTGCCACGGTAAGTCTCACCAGCTGATTGCCAAGTATAAAGGTTGTCAGCTTCGACTCGGTCGACTGAGGCGTAGGTGCCTGCTTCTGGCGAGGGGCTGGCTTTGGGGCCATAGATCTGGCGCCCCGCTTCATCCCATACTTGAAAGTAGACGCCGTGATGACCAGAAACTGCGAGCCTCAGCGACTCCTCGGGCGCGATCGATTGTTCCTCTGCCAACTGCAACGCTTGCTCTACCGCATGCGTGATTACGATCAGTTCGTCGGCATCCTGCTCGGCAAAGTGGCGTTCAACGGCGTCCAGGATCAGATATCCAATGATGAGAAAACTGACGCCGATGGCGAACGCAACAAAAAGCATGACGCGCCCGTGCAGCGACAGGGGGCGTCGGGTGCCAATTTCAGCTTTGGACGTCATCACTTACATCCAGCGTGTAACCCATGCCTCGTACCGTGTGAATCAATTTCGGCTCAAAGTCATCATCAATTTTTGCTCTAAGTCGACGAATGGCTACGTCGATGACGTTGGAATCAGAATCGAAATTCATATCCCATACTTGAGAAGCGATCAGCGAACGTGGCAGTACCTCGCCCTGACGTCGGACCAGCAGTTCCAGCAAACCAAACTCCTTGTGGCTGAGATGGATCTTGCGGCCGGCTCTTGTGGCTCGATGACGCTGCACGTCCAGCATCAGGTCTGCAACCTTGATCTGGTTTGCCATTGTTGGCACTGCGCTGCGACGTAACAGCGTGCGCACTCGAGCGAGCAGTTCAACAAAGGCAAAAGGTTTTGGCAGGTAATCATCCGCGCCCAACTCGAGGCCCTTCACGCGGTCATCGACACTATCGCGAGCCGTCAGGAACAGTACCGGCGTCTGACGGCCAGCTTCCCGATAGGACTGCACAATTCGCCAGCCGTCTACATCCGGTAACATCACGTCCAGTATCAGCAAGTCGAAGTTCTCGGTCATCGCGAGGTGATGACCGTCGAGTCCGCTACGCGCCAGTGTGACCATGAAGCCAGCCTCAGTCAGCCCCTGTTTCAGATAGTCACCGGTTTTTTTCTCATCTTCGACGACCAGGAGTCTCATTGCTTCCTCGGACTTAAAGTGACGGGTTGGTCGAGTGATTCTAAAACGGCTATGTCTCAGCAAGATGACGTTCAGATTACAACTTTGTCATTTCTGAGTCAGCCGCGTGACAGGCGCTGTAGCTTATTATGCCGGGTCTGAGTCACAAGCGCTTTCGCACCTTTCCAGAATGAGGTTTTCGATGAGACAAGGATTTTCCCTGAGAAACTCGCATGGTCGGATTGATCGCCGGCGATTTGTACAGGGCCTCGCTGCGGGTGGTGTGCTGGCGGCCACGCCATCGTGGCTGCGCGCCTCGGCGCAAAGGCCAACACCGCCGCAATCAGCACCGGTTCTCCGTGGGCGCAATATTGACCTGGTGATTGGTGAGACGCCGGTGAACTTTACCGGTGTCACTCGTATGGCAACGACTATCAATGGCTCAATTCCGGCACCAACGTTACGCCTGCGCGAGGGTGACGATGTCACAATCCGGGTCACCAACCGCTTACCGGTTGCGACCTCCATTCACTGGCATGGCATATTGCTGCCGTACCAGATGGATGGTGTGCCAGGGATCAGTTTCAGCGGGATTGCGCCCGGCGAAACCTTTGTTTATCGGTTCAAACTTCGCCAACACGGCACGTATTGGTACCACAGTCATTCGGGCTTTCAGGAAATGACCGGCATGTACGGCGCCCTGATCGTTGAACCTCGGGCCGGAGAAAGACATGTCGTGGACAAGGATCATGTCGTCCAGCTCTCGGACTGGACCGATGACGACCCGATGCAGGTCTTCGGCAAGCTGAAAGTGCAGACCGATGTCTACAACTTCAATCAACCCACTTTTTTTGATTTCACCACAGACGTTTCCAAGATGGGATTGCGGGCAGCACTTGAAAAACGTCGGATGTGGAATCAAATGAGGATGAATCCGACCGATCTCGCGGATTTGTCAGCGGCCACCCTTACTTTTCTCATGAACGGAACCACCCCGGCGGGCAACTGGACAGGCGAGTTCGAGCGAGGTGATCGCGTGCGACTGCGATTCATCAACGCTGCCAGTAACAGCTTCTATGACGTTCGCATTCCCGGATTGAAGCTAACGGTGATTCAGGCAGATGGTCAGGATGTCGAGCCGGTCACCGTGGATGAGTTCCGTTTTGGCCCCGGGGAAACCTACGATGTAATAGTCGAGCCTCGAGACGATGCCTATACGGTCTTTGCGCAGAGTATGGATCGCAGTGGCTATGCCCGCGGCACTTTGGCCGTAAAACAAGGATTAGAGGCATTGGTGCCTGAAACTGATCCAGTCGAGTGGTTGACCATGAAGGACATGATGGGGGCAATGGGTAGTGGCGCGATGGCTCACGACATGTCGAAAATGGGGGCGATGGATCAATCCAATATGGATCACTCGCGGATGCATGGGGGCATGGCCATGGATCACAGCATGCATGAGAAAGAAGGTGTGTCTGGAGGCCCGCTCGGCAAGCCCTCCTCGACGGTACGTCACGCACGCACTGAATATGGCGCTTCCGTTGACCAGCGGGTGGATACGCCAAGCACCAGGCTCGATGACCCGGGGGTTGGCTTGCGAGACCTGAGCGAGCGCGAGCTGCGGCCGCACGGCCATCGTGTGTTGACGCTGGCAGACCTGAAATCAATTGATGGTGTTCTCGATGACCGCCGAATGCCTGCGAGTGAACTGGAGCTGCACCTGACTGGTAACATGGAGCGCTATAGCTGGTCGTTCGACGGCCTGGAGTTCGGCAAGAGCACGCCGGTATCTCTGCGCCACAATGAGCGCGTCAGAATCATTTTGCAGAACGACACGATGATGACACACCCCATGCACCTTCACGGCATGTGGAGTGAACTGGAAACGGAACAGGGTGAGTTGCGGGTTCGCCGTCACACCATCCCGGTGCAGCCGGCGCAGCGGATAAGCTATTTGACGACGCCGCATGATCTTGGTCGATGGGCCTGGCATTGCCATTTGTTGTTTCATATGGATGCGGGCATGTTCCGTGAGGTGGTGGTGTCATGAGGTTTCCTGATCTGACGCCGTTCGCCACGCTGGCGCTAGCGCTCGGCATGCTTTACAACAGTACGGCGATTGCGGAAATGGATCGCGGTGGCATGCAAATGATGGACAAAAGCCCACCTGCCGACGCCCGTGACCCTCACGCTTATTCCGACGGGTATACACTGACCAAGGGTCCGTACTCGCAACCAGGGTCACGACAGCTGAAGCTTGCTGATGAGTATGCGTTCTGGTCTGTTCTGGGCGACCGCTTTGAATATCGCAACAACAGCGAGACGACGGCATACGATGTGCAGGGCTGGTATGGCACGACCTACAACCGCTTTGTCGTCAAGGCTGAGGGCGACGTTGCCAACAGTAGTCTGGAGGAAAGCTCTACAGACCTCCTGTGGGGGCACGCGCTGAATGCGTACTTCGACACGCAACTCGGTGTCCGACTCGATCAGTATGATGAAGGTAGTGATCGCCAGTGGCTGGCAATCGGATTACAGGGACTGGCGCCCTATTGGTTCGAAGTAGATGTGACTGCCTACATTGGTAATGACGGTCGAACAGCGCTTGCCGCGGAAGCCGAATATGAGTTGCGATTTACACAAAGGCTTATCTTGCAGCCCAGAGCGGAACTCAACGTGTACGGCAAAGATGACCCTACGAACCAATTGGGGGCAGGTGTTTCCGATCTGGCGTTGAGCCTGCGCCTTCGTTATGAGTTCAGTCGTCAGTTTGCGCCCTACGTTGGTGTGGAATGGGCCGGTACCTATGGTGATACCGCGGACTATCGCCGCACGGCTGGGCGCAAGACATCCGACACGCAGTTAGTCGCGGGACTTCGGTTCTGGTTCTAGCAAACGATGACATTCCAGTCACGATGACTGTTATCTTAAGAGGATAGATATCATGAAAACAAATCAATCTGCACCCATCTTTTTGCTCGTCACGCTTGGCATGGCGTTCGGCGCACAGGCTCATGATCCCAAGGAGCATATGAAAGACGCTGAGAAGCCTGACTGCAAGGCAATGAAAGATATGGACCACAGCAAGATGGATATGAACGATCCGGTGATGCAGGCGATGATGAAACAATGCATGGACGGCATGAACCATGGTCGACCAGAAGGTAAACACGGTGACGAAAATCATCAGGAAGGCATGACGGATGACAAAAAGCAGCAGGAACAACATCAACACTGATCAGATTTGAGGTTTCTATGCCAACGCTAAAAGCCTATGTCAAAAGTCTCATTATTACGGCTGTCATTGCTGCGGCAGGAGGGGCCCTGTTCCTTTACTCGGGGCTTTATCCGATCGGGGCAGACGTGCCCCACAATCGGCTGACCTACTGGATTCTGGAGACCCTGCGTGAGCGCTCTGTCGCTCGCGCTGCGAGCGATCTCGTGGTTCCGGCTGACCTCAAGGCGTCGGAGCGATTGCTGGCGGGTGGTGCGGACTACAACGACATGTGTGCTGCATGCCATTTGAAGCCGGGTGAGTCGGAAAATGATCTCTCTCAAGGGCTGTATCCGGCACCGCCCAATTTGACCCTGTCTGTTGATGACCATGCACACGAGCATGAGGGTGACAGTGGGAACGACGACGCTTTGAGGCGGCAGTTCTGGATTATCAAACATGGCATCAAGGCTTCTGGTATGCCGGCCTGGGGCTATGGGCATGACGATGAACGAATCTGGAGTCTGGTCGCGTTTCTGGACAGACTGCATGAACTGTCCCCTGCGCAGTACCAGATAATTACCGCACGTGCGGGATCGTCGGAGTAATCGTCGTGAACAAAAATCACCAATCGAAAGAAAAATACGGAAAACGAATCATGCGTAAACTCATTACCACCGCGCTGTTGCTCATTGCGATTCCAACTGAGTTGATGGCTGATGATCGAGACGCGATCGTCGGGATTATTGACGACATCAGGGTCGGCTGGGAACAAGCAGACGGAAAGCCGTTCCGAAAGCATTTTCTCGACTTCGATGGTGCCAGGTATATCGAGTCGGGAGGGCAGAACGTGGGGCTGGCTGATTTGATAGAACATCATGTTGAGCCCGAGGGCGACGCGCTGAAACTTGAGCTTGAGTTCGAAAACCCTCAAATACATGTGGAAGGGGACTTTGCCTGGGCGATCTTTGACACAGAAGTCCGGGGGACCATCTATAAGACTGGCAGGAAAATTCACAATCGTGGATTCGAGACGATTGTCTTGAGAAAGATCGATGGTCAATGGAAAGTGCTGCATACGCACTCTTCGGGCAGACCGGTCAAGGATAAATAGAGCGTTTGTCGGGTCGCTCTTGATTGAGTCATTCGACTCAGCGAGTCACTTGAAGTCTCTGTCGTCGCTCACCGCAGTTGGTGCCGTATTGACAATGTTGCTTTGGGCGATTTGTTATCCGCTGATTGCTCTCAGTTTGCCGTACGCGCCATTGATGGCGACAGCTTTTTTCAGAGCGCTGACTGCGGGCAGCACGCTGATATTGATCGCAGCGCTGTTGAGGCGACCGGTTCCCCGACATCCGGTTGATTACGCCTATATAGGCGCGATCGGTTTTACTGCGACGACGATCGGCTTCTGGGCGATGTTTTACGCCGGCAGTCTGGTATCCCCTGGAATCGCGACAGTGATTGCCAACTCCCAACCGCTGATTGCCGCTGCGCTTGGATTTTATTTGCTCAATGAATCGATCGGGAAACCTGGCTTGTTGGGCATGATTCTCGGCTTCACCGGAATTGTTGTCGTTAGTCTCGAGAGTCTGACGATAGCTGGAAGCGCACCGGCAATTGGCATTGGTTTTGTCATTGTTGCCGCGGCCGGAATTGCGGTTAGTAATATCCTGTTGAAGAAGGTTTCCCTGGGCATCGACATCTTCTATGCAATGGGGTTGCAACTGCTGTTTGGATCAATCCCGCTGGGGATGTTGGCATTGTTTCAAACGCCGGTCCCGATGTTGGAGTGGTCTCCGGAATACATCGTGATAGTGCTGACGATGGCTATGCTTGGTACGGCGCTGCCTTTTGCCCTCTGGTTCTGGCTAATGAGCAAGGCGCCGCTTTATAAATTGAACGTGTTTAGCTTCCTGACGCCAGTGTTTGGCTTGTACTTCGGATATGCCTTTTTTTCGGAGTCGCTATCGCTTATCCAGTGGCTCGGGATTCTTTTGATTCTGGCGGCGATACCGCTGGTGACATTGACCTCGAGTGATTGACCTCGAGTGATTGATTTGGAGTTGTGATGACATTTCTTATTCGTTTTTTGCGGTTCATGCCGCTTGCTGTAGTGCTGGGCATCCTGACGGGTTGCTTTAACGGCGCAGATGCCGCGAGCAATGATGAGGCCGCTCGTGCGCTGCAAGTTTACAAAAGCCGAACCTGCCAATGTTGTGATCTGTGGGGGCAGCACATGCAAGATGCCGGTTTTGAAATACGGGCCCATCATCCCACGGACCTGAACTCGGTCAAAAACGCGCACGGAATCGCCCCGGAATTTCAGTCGTGTCATACCGCAGTCACGGCAGAAGGCGATGTTTTCGAGGGTCACGTCCCTGCAAGATTCATTCAACAGTATCTGGAAAACCCACCGGCCGATGGCAGGGGCCTGAGCGTACCGGGTATGCCCGTCGGCAGCCCAGGAATGGAAGTCGGTGACAGGTTCATGCCTTACAAGATATGGCTGTTGAAGAAAGATGGCTCCACGGAAATATTTGCAACCGTTGAGAGCCGGGATCAGCAATAGCCTGCCTCGTCGATACCGCTCCTTTCAGATTACAACCCTGTAATACGCGTGTCACCTGGTTGTAAAGACGACAGTGTTAATTTGTGAATCATCAGAGCTTGACCTGTGTGCAGGACACAGGCGTAGGGTGATGGCCCAGGACTCAGGATTGCCGCCTGCCTTTTGGCCTGAGCCTGATGAGACTAATGCCTGTAAGAGCGGAGCAAAGTCAGAGGAAGCAATGAAGGTCATTGACGTGGCGAGGCGTCTGTTGCGGAGTGGAGTCGCAAGCCGGATCTGGTGCCTACCGGCGATATGATCTGTCACTTGATTGAAGAGTTTGCTGAGTCATCCACCAAGGAGGACTTGTAATGGCGCTACGTACTGCAAAGGACTTCACTGGGCAACGGTTGCAGGTCGAGGGCTCGCACTGTGGCGGTTGTGTAAAGAAAATTGAGCAGGCTTTGTGCACGGTTCCTGGCGTCGTTCAAGCGAATATGGATCTGGCGACGGGTATTGCAGTGGTCTTTGGCGACGTTGACGCCAACGACCTGATCGAGGCTTTGAGGCGAGCGGGTTACACGGCTACTCGCGCCCATCGAAACCAAAGGATGTCGTCATGAGTTCAAGCGCATCGGAAGAAGGGGCTGTGTACGTTTGCCCAATGCACCCGGAGGTTCGCTCGGAGCAGCCTGGCGATTGCCCGAAATGCGGCATGCATCTGGTAAGTGAGGATGAGGCCCACAATCATAATCACGCCCACGGCGAGCACTCGCAGGCACACATCGACGCTGAGAGTGAAGGCAAATACGACAAGGTACCCGAGGGATACACGGGCGCTGTTTATACGTGCCCCATGCACCCGCAAGTGCGTCAGCCTGAAGCGGGGTCCTGTCCGCTTTGCGGAATGGGGCTCGAACTGGAATCTGCTGCAATGGCAGCGAATGAACCGAACCCGGAGCTTGTGGATTTCACGCGTCGTCTCTACGTTGGCGCGGTTTTGACCATTCCCTTGCTCGTTTTGACGATGAGTCCCTTTGTGGGTCTGCCGCAGATCCGTGAATTTTTTGGCGAACATACTTCGATGTGGATCGAGGTGGTACTCGCTTCGCCGGTGATTCTATGGTCCGGCTGGCCATTTTTTGTGCGCGGCTGGTATTCATTCCGAACCCTGAATCTCAATATGTTTTCCCTGATCAGCATGGGAGTGGCCGCCGCCTTTCTGTTTTCGATGGTGGCGACGATTGCGCCGGGGGTATTCCCGGAGGGCTTTCGCGACCCTGATACCGCGATTGTTGGTGTCTACTTCGAGGCGGCGGCCGTTATCGTCACGCTGGTGCTTTTGGGCCAGGTGATGGAACTGCGAGCTCGCGAAGGCACCGGCAAGGCGATACGTGCGCTGCTTGATCTTGCGGCCAAAACGGCGCGAGTCCTCAGAGAGGATGGCAGTGAACAGGAAATCCCGCTGGATGAGGTACAGGTTGGCGATCGGCTACGCGTGCGGCCAGGTGACAAGGTGCCCGTCGACGGCGTGGTTGTTGATGGTCGCTCTTCTGTCGATGAGAGCATGATTTCGGGGGAGCCGGTACCGATCGAGAAGACTGAAGGCGACAAGCTGACAGGCGCTACGATTAATGGCACCGGTAGTCTCGTGATGGAGGCGACGCGTGTTGGGGCCGATACCATGTTGTCGCAGATTGTCGATATGGTCGCTGCCGCGCAGCGTTCGCGTGCGCCGATCCAGAAGTGGGCGGATATGGTCGCGGGAAAATTCGTGCCAGCCGTCATTGGTATCGCAATTGTTTCTTTCATTTCCTGGGCTATCTGGGGTCCCGCGCCGGCCCTTTCCTACGCACTCGTCTCCGCCGTGGCTGTCCTCATTATCGCGTGCCCCTGTGCGCTTGGCCTTGCGACACCAATGTCGATTATGACGGCAACAGGACGCGGCGCCCAGATAGGGGTCTTGATCAAGAATGCGGAAGCGCTCGAGCGCTTTGAGAAGGTCGACACATTGTTGGTCGACAAGACGGGCACACTGACGGAGGGCAAGCCCAGACTGGTTGCAGTGCTGCCGGAAGCAGGACATGACGAGGACGAGGTGCTGCGTCTTGCTGCGACGCTGGAGAAGGGCTCGGAGCACCCGCTCGCGGAAGCGATCGTGCGCGGCGCCGAGGAGCGGGATGTTCCCCTGAGTACTGCCTCGGACTTCGAGGCGGTTACCGGCAAGGGCGTCAAGGGTGTGGTCGATGGCAAGTCTGTCGCGCTCGGCAATCTGAAAATGATGGAGGAACTTGGGCTGAATGGAGGGGCGATCGACGATACTGCAAACGCCCGTCGGGACGAAGGAGAGACCGTGATGTTCGTCGTGCTTGACGGCGCAATCGCCGGGCTTGTCTCAGTGGCAGATCCCGTCAAGGAGACGACGCCCGCTGCCTTAAAAGCACTGCATGAGCTGGGTTTTCATATCATTATGGCGACCGGCGACAACAGACGCACGGCGCGGGCGGTCGCCGGCCGACTGGGTATAGATGAAATCCGCGCCGAGGTTTTGCCTGAGGATAAAGCGCGCATCATTGAGCAGCTACAGGCAAAGGGGCACCGGGTTGCAATGGCGGGCGACGGCGTGAACGACGCACCGGCGCTTGCGCAGGCTGATGTGGGCATTGCGATGGGCACCGGTGCCGATGTGGCGATCGAGAGCGCAGGCTTTACCCTCGTTAAAGGAGATCTGGATGGTATCGTGCGGGCGCGTCGCCTGGCACATGCGACGATGCGCAACATTCGGCAAAACCTCTTCTTTGCGATGGTCTACAACAGCGCCGGTGTGCCTGTTGCTGCCGGCATCCTTTATCCGTTTCTTGGAATTTTGATCGGTCCGATTTTCGCGGCTTTCGCGATGAGCGCGTCATCGCTGTCAGTCGTTTTGAATGCGCTGCGCTTGCGTCGGGCGCGGATATGACGGCTGCCTCGTCACACGACGACTCCTGAAAACGTGAGGTAAGACATGGCTACTGATAAGTCTTCATTCTGGTTGACGCCTAAAGGGTTCGCTGCATTGGGACTGATTTTTGCCGCAAGCTACTTTCTGCTGATTGAGCACCGCGAACATGTTTTTCCGTTCCTCCCGTTCCTGATTTTTCTGCTTTGCCCCTTTATGCATTTTTTTATGCATGGCGGGCATGGGGGTCATGACGGTCATGACCAGCAAGGCGGAGAGTCGGACCATCAGCAGCACCCGGTAGCCGGCCACAACGAAAAGGAAAGATGAATTATGCACGGTGACTCTGCCTATGGCCTCTGGACACTGGTCATACTGAATTCCTCGATCTTTATCTTTTTTGCGTTCAGCTTTACCAAACCAAAATCGACAACTGACTGGCGAAGTTTTGGCGCGTTTTCGGCGTTTGTAATTGCCCTCTTTACTGAAATGTATGGCTTTCCACTTACCATCTATTTCCTTTCCGGCTGGCTGGCGGAGAGATATCCGGATATTGATTTTTTGGCTCATGAAAACGGCCATCTGCTCCATACGCTGCTCGGATTTGAGGGCAACCCGCATTTCGATCCGTTACATATCGCCAGCAACGTGCTCATCGTGTTGGGATTTTTCTTGCTCGCTTCTGCATGGAATGTGCTGCACAGGGCGCAACAGACCCGTTCGCTGGCAATCACTGGTTGGTATGCGCGTTGCCGTCACCCACAGTATGTCGCCTTCATCCTGATCATGTTCGGGTTCCTGTTGCAGTGGCCAACCCTTCCAACGGTAGTGATGTTTCCCATTCTGGTGGTCGTATACGTTCGCTTGGCGAAGCGTGAAGAGCGCGTGGCGCTGGAAGAATTCGGCGATGAGTATCGTCGCTACATGAAGGAAACGCCGGCGTGGATTCCGAAGCTGAACGCCGGCTCGTCGCTACAGACTTCTTGAAAAAGCTAAAGGACCAGACCTCTTGAGCGAACCAGACCGCACGACCCGATACGATGAAGGCAGCCTGACGTTAGCAGGCACGGTGATGCTTGGCACGGGCGTTATGATTGGTGCCGGGATATTCGCGCTAACCGGGCAAATGGCGCAAATGACGGGCGTGTTGTTCCCGCTTGCCTTCCTGGCTGCCGCGATCGTTGTGGCGTTCAGTGCTTACTCGTACGTCAAGATCTCAAATGCCTACCCATCGGCGGGCGGCATCGGCATGTATCTTTACAAGGCCTATGGTGACCGGTTGCCAACGGCGTTCAACGCCCTGTTGATGTACTTCTCAATGGTCATTGCCCAGAGTTTTCTGGCGCGCACATTTGGCGCTTACACGATGCAGCTCTTTGGCGGTGACGAAACCGGGCGGATGGTGCCTGCGCTGGGCGTTGCCCTGATCCTGTCGGCGTTCGTCCTCAACCTCCTGGGCAATCGCTTGATTCAGGGTGTTGCAGGTTTCATCGGTTTGTTGAAGATTGGCGGCATACTGGTTTTTGGCGTTGTAGGCGTCTCACTGGCCGACAGCCTCGCGGTTGATTTTGGCAATGTAAGGGAGACTGGCTCGATTAGCAGTTTCCTCGGCGCGACAGCGCTGGGTATCCTCGCTTTCAAGGGCTTCACCACAATCACCAACAGTGGCTCTGAGGTCATCGAACCGCGCCGCAATATTGGTCGGGCGATTGTGATCTCTATTGCGGCTTGCGTGGTGATCTATTTGTTGGTCGGTTTTGCTGTAGCCAGTAACCTTTCGCTTAGCGAGATTGTCGAAACGCGTGACTATTCGCTAGCGGCTGCTGCGCGGCCGGCGCTTGGTGACTACGGCGTCTGGTTCACGATTGCGATTGCCATGCTGGCGACATCGGGTGGCATTCTTGCCAGCATTTTTGCGGTCTCCCGAATGTTGGCCATGCTGGCAGAGATGAAGTTGGTACCTCATCGTCACTTCGGCATGCCGGGCAGTATCCAAAAGCACACGCTGGTGTACACGGTGGTACTTGGCCTGGTTCTGACGGCGTTCTTTGACCTTTCCCGAATTGCGGCGCTTGGCATCGTTTTCTACCTGGTAATGGATATTGCGATTCACTGGGGGGTGCTTCGTTACCTGTTGGACGATGTTAAAGCCACGCGCTGGATTCCTGTCACCGCGATTGTTCTGGACCTGCTCGTGCTGAGCGGATTCATTTGGGTGAAGCTGAATTCAGATCCATTCGTCATCGGGGTGGCCGTCGCCACGATGATCGTGATTGCAGTTAGTGAGCAGATTTTTCTGAACTCGAGAGCTAAAGAAGCAAGTGACGGTTCTGGCCACGCTCATCATGACGATTAGACGGGTGCGGATTTTTCTTAAAGAGGATCTCAGCGATGCAAGTTGAAACGCTAAAAGATGTACTGCACTGGACTCGAGAGTTTCATGAGCACCTGAACCAGTGTCTTTCTCACTGTGCAGACCGAAATAGTGATGAGCGTGCCCGGATGATGCTGACCTACCTGTCCGATCATGAGAAGGCTCTGACCAAAGTCGTAAGAGGGTTCGAGTCGTCCGGTGACGAGCATGCATTGAATACCTGGTGCTACGAATTTGTGGCAAAGCATCCCATCGTTCAGCATGCCTATTGCGATGCGCCATTCTCTGAGTTCGATGCCGGGCAGATCATGGAGGTCATAGTCGATCAGCATCAGCAAGTGATTGAGCTTTATCGCTATCTCGCCTCGAGAGTGGATATTCCGTCTGCTCAAGAACTTATGGAATCGCTGCACTCGCTAGAGGAGCACGAGATGATGCGCATGTCGCAGTCTGCTAACCGCTTTTCAGACCTTTAGCGGAATCGTTTCAAGACAGTACTGAAACCAAAATGACAGGGGAACAATATGAAACTTGACGCTTTAAAGCTCGGCCTGGCTACCGCGATTACGGTAGCTATCATATGGTTGGCCTGTAGTCTGCTCGTGATGTTGATGCCTTCGATGATGTTGTCGCTTTCTGGCGATATGCTTCATATGCAGCTGTCGCATATGGGTTGGCATCTGACGCTGCTCGGTGTCGTCAAAGGCTTGATTGCGTGGTCGATCTCGGCGGGTTTCACTGGCTGGCTTTTGGCAACCATCTATAATCGTTTGATCTAGCCTTCCGCCCTTCAAACTGCCATCGCGATCATCATCAGGTTATAAATAGCGGCAACAGCAGGCCGACGATAATCCAGCATGCCGCAAGACAGGCCAGCGCAAACAGAATTCGCTCGCTGAGCGCGTTGCTACCGCCAGGCAGCCCCTTGGTGCGCCAATGCCACATCAGAAACGCAACGCTGGCGACGGTGAATGCTAGATTCAGGGCCATCGTGTAGTCCACCGCGAAATACTCACGTTCCACAACGCTTTGACTCGCCCCCGTGGGCAGCAAGTCGAAAAAGGCGAGGCCAAAGTGCATGAGTAGCGCGCTGGCCACCAGAATAAAAAGGAAGACGGCCAGAATGTAGAGCGCCATCCGCCAACCGTAGTACTGCGCCTGAATTCGAAGCACTGGCAGTACGACAAGATCGCTGAAGATAAATGCCATGACGCCCGCGAAGCTGACGCCATTGTCGTAGAGTACCGCGGCGAGCGGAATGTTGCCCATCGAGCCGATAAAGGTGAAGAAGGCCGCGACGGGACCCACAAGCGCCTGCAGAAACAGTTCCCAGAAAGTGGGGTCGGCTTTGCCGGCACCGACAAAAAGCGCCTCAAAAAAAGAACGCGGCACGAAGGCAGCGATGATGCCGGCGACAGTGAATCCAATCGCGACATCCTTCCAGACCATATGCCATTCCATGACGTATCGGCTGGCGACCTGTTGCCATCCCTCGCGCGAGAGAATCAGGTCTCGCCAGTCTGCGCTGTCTTCTTCGTCGTCAGACTGTTCGGCAGATCGAGCGTTGTCCCGCGCTTCCTGTTCCAGTTTCCGGGGTAGCGTTGCGCGAATGACGACCCACATCAGCAAGATGAGTAAAACGCCGCCGACGTATTCGCCAACGACAAACTGCCATCCCAGAAAGATGCCGATGACGATACCGAGTTCAATGACGAGATTGGTTGAAGCGAGCAGGAACGCCAGCGACGGGACGAGGCCAGCACCTTTTGCGAACAGCGATCGGGTTGTTGCCAGTGCCGCAAACGAGCATGAACTGGAGATAAAGCCGAACAAAGTACCGAGCCCAACGCTTTTCGCGCCAGAGTCGCCCATGGTTTGCTGCATCTGCTTGCGGCCGACAAACACTTGAATCATGCTTGAGAGCAAATAGCCAAGCCCGAAGGCCCAGAAGGCCATCCAGAACAGGCCGACAGTTGTGGTTGCCGCCTGATTCCATGTGGTCAGGAATGCGTCCATGCAACGGAACGTAAACATTCGAGCGGCTATGGAGTCAAGTCAGATCGTACCTCTGGACTTTAGAGTTGCTTCAGGGATTATTGTCGTGACGAGAGGTTGCAAACCGGGATTGAGAGGACAGCGTTTTGGAATTCAAAGTATTCACAACAATTTTCGTTGCAGTTTTTATCGCGGAACTCGGCGATAAAACTCAGCTCGCGACCATGCTCTTCGCTTCCGACAAGGACGTTAGCAAGCTGACGGTCTTTATCGCAGCGTCTGTCGCACTAATACTGGCCTCCGCGATGGGCGTGGCGATGGGGGCGCTTTTATCAGAATTCATTAACGAGAAGGTGCTCTCGTATATAGCGGGAGTGGGCTTCATCCTGATCGGTTCCTTCACGTTGTACCAGGCGACCTCTGGTGCGTAACCTATTCGTGACGAGGCTGTACTGGTGTTGTAGACTCGTGCTGTGAAGTCACTTGTCGTCATCGCTGTTCTCGCGCTCGTTGTCGCCCCTCTTGGCGGCACCCATCTGCATTTGTCGAATGAGGGCGGGTTTGCCGGCATCCACGATGTTCATGTTCATGACATCAACGTGCATGCTGATGAGACGGATTTGTCGTTGACTGACAGCACGGTAGCGATGACGAAGGTTGTCGTGTTTGCAACGTTTTCTTTGTTGTTCTTCACGTTGGCCCTGAACGGCCAACATTTCTTTTCTTCGATCTATTCTGAACACAATCCAGACGATCCAATTGGCCTCAGGCCTCGTCTGCGCGCGCCACCGCAAAACCGTTAGGTAACAAGACATCCTCGATACTCTCGAGGCTTGAAATCTTTCTAACGGAGGTGCGTATGCCCCTTGTTCTATCCTCATTTGCCGGGCTCTTGCTTTTGTTGTTGGCACTTTCGCCAGTGGCAGAAACAGTCAGTTTAAGTGATGCTCGTGCGTTAACGCTTGACGAGGCGATCCAGAAAACGCTGGAACAATCGCCTCGGCTGAAAGCCGCTGCCGGCTCCATTGATGCTGCCCGTGCGCTCGAGTCCCAGGCGGGCCTCGGGGAAAATCCGACCTTTTCTGCAACCGTCGAAGATGCACTCGGCACCGGAGAGGCGGCTGGCGTCGATGCCATGCAGACAACGCTCAGCCTCAACTTCGTGCTGGACAGCAAACTTGTTGATCAGCGATTGCTGAGGGCGGAGGCATCAACGGCCTACGCGTCTTCATCCGTGGCGCTTGAAACGGTCGATGCGGCGGCGGAGACAGCTCGCAGGTTTATCAATGTGCTCGGCATTTCCGCCAGTCTCAAGCAGCGCCGCGAAGCACTCGCAATTGCACGCGAGACACTGGAAGTTGTTTCACAAGGTGTCTCGGTCGGGCGGCTACATGGGGCTGACCTGCATCGTGCGGAGGCAGATAAATCTCGCGCCGAATTGGCTGTTGACGATGGTGAACACGAACTTCGGGTCGCCAGGCATGCGCTGGCTGCTCGCTGGGGTTGGCGTCAGCCAGACTTTGTTCGCCTTGCCGGTTCGATTGAGCAGCTGCCAGAACCCCGGACCTTTGATTCCATTATCGAGGATTTCGAGCAGTCGCCGCTGCGACGAAAGTTTCTTACCGAGGAGCGCCTCGCTCACACCTCGCTTGAACTGGAACGCGCCCGGGCGCGACGACCCATCGAATATCAAGTCGGCGTCAGGCATCTCCGATCAACAAGCGATTTGGCGCTCGTCGCAGGTATTTCCGTTCCACTGACATGGCGCAACCGCAATGAAGGGAACATACGGGCGAAGGAGGTCGAGATCGAAACCCTTGCCGCACAACAGGCCGCCGTTGAAATAGACCTTCACGCAAGTCTCTTTGAACTTTACGAGGGCCTGGAGCATAGCCTCCACGAATCAAACGTGCTTCGTGAAGCCGTCATCCCGCAATTGGAGAAAGCCTTGCAGCAAACACGCGAGGCCTATCGGTTGGGCCGCTACGGTTTTCAGGAACTTCAGAGTGTGCAACGGGAATTGCTGTCCATGCGGCAGCGTCTGATTTCGACAAACATTGAAGCCCAGCTGCGATCGATCGAGATCGAACGGCTGACAGGCACCGCGGTACAAAGGAGTGATCACAAATGAACAGAATAATTCTTGCCTTCGTTGCTGCGACGTTCGTCGCATTGGCTGGCTGCTCTGACCACGATCACGAGGACAGCGGTCACGGCCACGGTCATGATGATCATGAGGAGGCGGCGGAATACGAGCGCGGTGAACATGGCGGGCGCGTACTTCGCGATGGCGCGTTTGCGGTCGAACTCGCCATCTTCGAAACGGGCGTTCCTCCCGAGTATCGGGCATGGGTGACCATGGACGGCGAACCGGTCGCACCATCAGCGGTTGACCTGACCGTTCGTCTTGTACGGCTCGGCGGTGAGGACTTGATCCGCTTTGAGAACAGCGGTGACGCCCTGCGTGGTGACACGATTATCTACGAACCACACTCCTTTGCGGTCGAGGTGCGGGCGACCTACAAGGGAGAGATCCATGAATGGGCCTTTGAAAGTTTCGAGGGTCGAACGCTCATTGAACCCGCTGTCGCTGAGTCATTCGGTCTGGAAACGGAGCCTGCTGGCCCGGCAACAATAAGGCAGCATGTCCATGCCTATGGCCGCGTAACGCCGGCAATCGATCGACACCGAAGCATCTCTGCACGCTATGAAGGCGAAGTGAAACAGGTCCACGTGAGCGTTGGCGACGTCGTGGAGAAGGGACAGACCCTGCTCACGATCGAAAGCAACAACAGCCTGCAGGACTATACGGTTCCAGCGCCGATCAGCGGCGTCGTTACCCACCGTATGATCAATCCCGGTGAGCAATCGGAGAGAAAGGAATTGCTGAGGCTTGCCGACTTTTCTGTGGTGTGGGTTCAGCTCGATGTTTTCCCGCAGGACCTGCCTCGCGTGAACGTGGGGCAGCCCGTGATTCTGTCGGACGCCGATGACGTGCAGCTTGGCGAAGGCGCGATCGACTTTATTTCCCCTTCAACGCGATCTGTTCAGGCCGTTGAGGTTCGCGTGGTCATGGACAACGCTGCCGGTTCGCTGCGGCCGGGGCAGCTCGTGCAGGGGGAGATCGAGATTGCTGCTTTTGATGTTCCGCTTGCTGTTCGGCGAAGTGGCCTTCAATCGTTCCGCGACTTCACCGTGGTCTACGGCAAATTCGGCAATGAGTATGAGGTCAGGATGCTGGACCTCGGCCGGTCTGGCAGGGAGTACATCGAGGTGTTGGGCGGTATCGAGCCCGGTATTCCCTATGTCACGACCAACAGTTACCTCGTCAAGGCTGACATCGAAAAGTCTGGCGCCTCACATGACCACTAGGGAAGACTGATGCTCGAATTTATCCTGAGAACAGCCATCAATCGGCGTGTGATCGTTGTCATGCTCGTGCTCGCCGTCAGCGGCCTTGGCGTGTGGAATTTTTCCAAGCTGCCTATCGATGCCGTGCCGGACATCACCAATGTCCAGGTACAGGTGAATACCGCGGCATCCGGGTATACACCGCTTGAGGTTGAGCAGCGTATTTCCTATCTCGTCGAGAACGCGATGGCGGGCATGCCTCGTCTGGAATATACGCGTTCGGTATCCCGGTACGCCGTCTCCCAGATCACGGTGGTATTCGAGGAAGGGACTGACATCTACTTTGCGCGCCAGCAGGTCAGCCAAAGGCTGGATGCAGTCAGAACCGAACTGCCCGACGGCATCGAGCCCGAAATGGGCCCGATCGCAACCGGCCTTGGGGAAATCTTCATGTTCACGGTCGACAGTGAGCCGGGCGCGACAAACAGCGATGGTTCGCCGATCACACCGATGGATCTCCGAACGGTGCACGACTGGGTCATTCGCCCACAGTTGCTCCGCGTGCCTGGCGTCGTCGAGATCAATCCGATTGGCGGATATGTCAGGCAAGTGCTGGTCGCACCGATGCTCGGGCAGCTCGTCGCTCACAACCTCACACTCGATCAACTCCGTGAAGCGCTGGTCAGCGGTAATGCAAACCGCGGTGCGGGATTTGTCGAACGCAATGGCGCTCAGTGGCTGATGCGCGTGCCCGGCCAGGTGACGAGTCTGGAAGAGGTTCGCAGCATCGTCATCGATACAAATGACGGTACGCCGCTGACGGTTGGTGATGTCGCTGAGGTGAGTTTTTCAAGCGAGCTCCGCTCCGGTGCGGCGACACAGAACGGGCGTGAGGTCGTCATGAGTACGGTCTTTATGCTGATTGGGGAAAACAGCCGCGACGTTGCGCGCCGCGTGGGCGAACGCCTTGAGGAAGTGAACCGGAGCCTGCCGGAAGGCATCTCGGCTACGGCCGTCTACGATCGAACCGATCTTGTGAACAAGACGCTCGAGACTGTGCGAACCAATCTGGTTGAAGGCGCGCTGCTGGTCATCGCGGTGTTGTTCCTGTTCCTGGGTAACATCCGTGCAGCGTTGCTGACGGCCGCCGTCATTCCGGTGGCGATGTTGATGACAGTCACAGGCATGGTTCAGACCCGCGTCTCTGCGAACCTGATGAGCCTCGGTGCGCTGGATTTCGGGCTGATCGTGGATGGTGCGGTGATCATTGTCGAAAACTGTCTGCGTCGACTGGGTGAAGCCGATGCGCGGGTGCGGGGCAGCATGAAAGAGCGGCTTGAAATCGTCTTTGATGCAACCCGTGAGGTAATCCGGCCCGCCATGTTTGGTGTCTTCATCATCACCGCGGTCTACTTGCCGATCTTCTCGCTCTCGGGTATCGAGGGCAAGATGTTTCATCCAATGGCGATAACAGTCGTCATCGCGTTGCTGTCGGCGATGGTGCTGTCTATTACCCTTATTCCTGCGGGCATCGCGCTGTTCGTGCGCAACGTCAGCGGCGAGGGTCCGGGTCGACTGACCCTGGCATTGAAGCGTGTCTATGGGCCGGCATTGTGGTTCGCCGTTCGCCGGCCAGTGATCGTCCTGCTGGCTGCGGTCGTCCTTCTGGTGACGTCAGGCTACTTTGCCTCTCGGTTGGGAAGTGAGTTCATTCCCAATCTGGATGAAGGCGACATTGCCATGCACGCACTTCGCATTCCGGGCACGTCGCTCAGTCAGGCGATCAGCATGCAGGAGGCGCTTGAGGCCACCATTGTAGAAATGCCTGAGGTCGAGCGTGTCTTCGCCAAAATTGGGACGGCTGAAGTGGCAACCGAGGCGGTTCCGCCCAGCGTCGCTGATAACTTCATCATTATGAAAGAGCGTGACGAATGGCCTGACCCTGATAGACCAAAAGCTGATTTTATTCGTGAGCTTGAGTCCCGCGTCTCAGCGATTCCAGGCAACCGGTATGAGTTCTTGCAACCGATTCAGATGCGCTTTAACGAGCTTATTGCCGGCGTTCGATCGGAGCTGGCGATCAATATCTACGGCGACGACTTCGACCAGCTGATCAGTGCCGGCGAGAGTATCGGTGTAGTCGTTGAGTCCATTGCCGGTGCATCGGATGTCGCGGTCGAGCAAACGACCGGCTTGCCGATTCTCTCGATTGTGCCGCGGCGTCAGCAACTCGCACGTCATGGCATTCCGCTTTCGGCATTCCAGGACGTCGTTGCCACCGCGATGTCCGGTGCGGATGCCGGGATTTATTATGACGGTGATATTCGCAGTGACATCGTGGTTCGACTGTCTGAGCAACGTCGATCGGATATTGATTCGCTCGGTGAATTACCTGTTCAAAAACCGGATGGTTCCTTCATTCCGCTCGCCGAGTTAGCCGATCTGGAGTTGAGCGAAGGGATTAACCAGATCAATCGTCAGAACGGCAAACGGCGTGTTGTGGTGACGTCCAATGTCCGTGATCGCGATCTGGGCTCGTTTGTCACGGAAGTGCAGGCGCGTGTTGGTGCAGAAGTTGAACTGCCGCCGGGTTACTGGGTGGAGTATGCCGGGACGTTTGAGCAACTGCTGTCTGCGAGTCAGCGGCTTTCAGTCGTTGTTCCGCTGACACTTGTATTGATCTTGTTTCTGCTGACGATAGCGCTAGGTTCGCTTCGGGATTCCCTGATCATCTTCTCGGGCGTGCCGCTTGCCCTGACGGGTGGAATTGCAGCGCTGGTGTTGCGTGACATTCCGTTCTCGATTTCAGCTGCAGTAGGGTTTATCGCATTGTCGGGGATAGCCGTGTTGAACGGAATCGTCATGGTTTCGTTTATTCGGGACCTGCGAGATCATGGGCAGGGTCTGGTCGAGGCGATAGTGCAGGGCGCACAAACCAGATTGCGTCCCGTATTGATGACGGCTCTGGTCGCTTCGCTCGGGTTTCTGCCCATGGCGCTTAACACTGGTATTGGTGCTGAGGTTCAGAGGCCGCTGGCCACCGTTGTTATTGGCGGCATCATCACCGCGACGCTGTTGACGCTGGTCGTGTTGCCGGCACTTTACCGACTCGTTCATGGAATCAGCAGAACGCGATGAACCATCAATCTCCTTTCCGTAGTGCGACTTTTCGAAGACTGTTTGGGGCGCAAGTAACGTCGCTGGCGGGCTCCGGTCTGGCAACGGTCGCACTGGCGTTGCTGGCTTACGATCTGGCGGGAGGCAACGCGGGACAGGTGCTCGGTACGGCACTTGCGATCAAAATGGTTGCGTACGTGGTTATTGCACCCATTGCCGGCGCTTATGCGCCTCGGCTGCCCCGTCGGGCATTGCTGATCGCGCTTGATCTGATCCGCGCGGCGATCGTCTGCCTGTTACCGTTTGTGACGGAGGTATGGCAGGTCTATGTGCTGATCTTCGCGCTCAACGCCTGCGCCGCTGTTTTTACGCCGACTTATCAGGCGACGATTCCCGAGATTTTGCCTGAAGACGAGCAGTACACCCGTGCGCTTTCCTACTCGCGGCTTGCGTACGATATCGAGAGTCTCGCGAGCCCGACGCTGGCCGCGATTGCGTTGCTGTTCCTCTCTTATGACATGTTGTTTGCGGCCAATGGACTTACTTTTTTGCTGTCGGCAGCGTTCATTGCCTCCACCACGCTGCCGCTTGCCAGAAGCGGTAAACCCGAGACAACGATCTGGCAGAACCTGACGGCGGGAACCCGAATCTATCTGGCAACGCCGCGACTGCGAGGATTGCTTGCGCTGTCTTTTGCGCTCTCCTGTGGTGGTGCGATGGTGATCGTTAACACGGTCGTATTGGTCAGGGATGTGCTGGGTGGCACTGATGCCGATACGGCAACCGTTCTGGCCTGCTACGGCGCCGGTTCAATGATCGTCGCGTTGTTGCTGCCAAAATGGCTGGATCGGCACCCGGACCGCAGGCCGATGATTCTTGGCGGCGCGATGACGTTCGTCGCGCTTGGCATGGGCTTCTTTGCGTCATCCTACGCGTTTGTCTTTGTCGTCTGGTTTCTTCTCGGTGCCGGTAATTCGCTGATTCAAACACCTGCCGGCCGGCTGCTGAAACGTTCCAGTACGGTCGAGAACCGGTCTGCTGTCTATGCCGCGCAGTTTGCGCTGTCTCATGCCTGCTGGCTCATTGCGTACCCGGCTGCCGGATGGGCAGGCAGCATGTTCGGGCTGCCGCTTACCTTTATTGGCCTCGCTCTGCTAGCGCTTGCGGCGGTGTCGATTGCATTGAGGCTCTGGCATGCCAAGGATGAAGCGCCGGTAACGCATGTTCACGAGGGGACAGCCCACACCCATCTGCATGTTCATGATGAGCACCACCAACATGAACATGAAGGCTGGGAAGGACCCGAGCCTCATGAACATGAACATCGACACGAGCCCGTCGAGCATCGGCATGAGGTGGTGATTGACCGGCACCATCCGGAGTGGCCGGCCCTCCGCTGAGTGCAGCTGCCGCGTTTGCGGACTATGGCGTAGCGGTTGACCTGATTATCTGTGGCTGGACTCTGGAGTTGCTTCAGGGATTATCGTCCTCGCAGGAAGATCCAGATAAGTGACTCGTATGAACCGCGCATACTCAACTAACATCCGGCCCCACGTAGAACGCGAGCTGATAGCAGCTTGTGACGCTCGAGAGTCGGGGGCTCCTGCAGACGAATTTCACCACTTGGAGAACGCGCACGTTCTTGGCCAGGAATCTACGTACTGGCATATGAAAGTTCACGTTCTGATGCTTCAGTGGGCGATCAGGAATCGTTCGCTATCGGAAATGATTGGACAAGTAATTCGGATCATTGGCGCTGCAACGAAGACGGCGATCGGTTTAGTGCCTGAGGGAAACACTGGTGGCAGCAACGTGAGCCCGCTGAGACGAATGCCGGTTGCGTTCGAGTTGCGGCAGATCATTGAAGTGGCACGTGTGGGCAGATGATGCAACGGTGCGGCTTTGACTTTCGGCCATGGGAACAACTGGAGAATAAGCGGTGATGACTGACAAACCTGAGCAGCCCCCGTTAGATGCGAGGGGCGAAAGCGACGATGATCTGAAAACTTGTGGTTTTGTCAGCGAGTATCGAGTACTGAAGATGGACTGTCCTTCGGAAGAGAACATGATCCGAATGGCGCTCGACGGCATTGAACCTCGCGTCCTGCTGGAGTTCGATACGCCCAATCGCAAGGTCCGCGTATTCCATGGCGACGATGCAACCACCATCGAGGAGCGCCTGGGCTCGCTGGGACTGGGCGCTAGTCTGGAAACAACCACACCCGTGGCAGAGGAAGATCTTGCCCGGGTGAGTGAAGAAGAGGAAGCAACGGCCCAGATGGAGGCCAGCGTCCTGAAGTGGCTGCTGGCGATCAATGGCGTGATGTTCGTGGTTGAGCTGACGGTGGGATGGCTGGCGCAATCGACAGGGCTCATTGCTGACTCGCTGGATATGTTCGCCGATGCTGCGGTCTATGGCGTCGCACTCTATGCGGTGACGCGAAGCCTTCGCACCAAACTGCGGGCCGCACACCTGGCCGGCTGGTTACAGCTGGTGCTGGCAATAGGCGTTCTGACTGAGGTCGGGCGGCGATTCGTATTCGGTAGTGAGCCGGTATCTGTCCTGATGATGGGGTTTGGACTGCTGGCTCTGGCCGCTAACGCCTGGTGTCTTATGTTGATTGCAAGGAACCGGCACGGCGGTGCGCATATGAAAGCAAGCTTCATTTTCTCGGCAAATGATGTGATTGCCAACACTGGCGTCATTCTGGCCGGTGTATTGGTAGCGTGGACCGGGTCACGGTATCCCGATCTGGTGATCGGTTTAGTCATTGGTGTGATCGTACTGAACGGTGCCCGGCGAATTTTGCAGCTGAAACACTAGGGAGTCGACTCGCGGGAGGCAAGATGAAACTGGCAGAGGTCAGAAAAAACTACGATGCGGTCTCTGCATACTACGATCTAGCAACCGACCTGATTTTCCATAGATTGTTGGGCCTCTATGATTGGCGGAAGCGGGCGATTGATCGATTGCAGCTGCGCGCCGGCGATACGGTGTTGGACATCGGCTGCGGAACCGGCAATAACTTCGAATTGATTCAACAGGCGGTTGGGTCTTCGGGCAGGATCATCGGCGTTGACTACTCGCCGGGGATGCTGAAACGCGCACGCCGTCGATGTGAAAACGCGGGATGGACCAACGTGGTCCTGTTACAGGACGATGTAGCTCAACTCGATCAGGTTTCGCAGGATGTCGATGCCTGTGTTTCCATTTGGTGTCTTGGCATCGTTCACGACCTTCCGGCTGCGCTCCGCCGCATGATTACGCTGACAAGGTCAGGTGGCCGAATCTTTATTCTTGATTTTGATCGGGCGGTACCAGCCGATGGACCGCTGCGTTATCTGTTTCCCCTTTATCGCTGGCTGTTAATCAAGTCGGGAATTGACGCTCCCGAAGATATGAATAGTGATCGCCTGCAGCGCCGCTGGAATGAAGGGCGCTGCATTCTCAACGAGCACTTGGTGGCAGCGGAGGAAGAACGCTACCTGTGGGACGGCGGGTTGCTAATCTCTGGCGCCGTCAGATGATGATCGCGGGCTCCCATGGCCATAGAGCTGTGCGTCTCGAGGTGCCCTGTCTATGTGCTCGAACTCAAGGCTGGAATGCCGGATGTCGAAGCGCTCTCGCAACTGCTCCTTGATGCGGGACTTGGCTGCTTCCATGTGGGTCCATGCCTCTGGTTGTTGTGGTGGCTGGACTTCAAGCTGAGCGTTGCCGTCTGGGTGGGCATGATCGCCGTGGCGGGGTTGGCTGTGGAACTGGGTCTGCTGATGATGGTCTATCTGGATATCGCATGGCGTGATCGCGAACTAGAGCGTCGGCTCAATACCGGCGGGGACCTGGCGGAAGTCATCCAGAGCGGTGCCGGACAGCGCATTCGACCCATGTTGATGACGGGGCTGGCACTCTTTATGGGGTTGGTCCCGATTCTGTTGTCCAGTGGTACCGGCGCCGATGTGATGCAGCGTATCGCCGCACCCATGGTAGGCGGGGTGATTTCAGCCTTGCTGATGGTGTTGGTAGTGTACCCCGCAATCTTCATGTTCTGGCGCGGCCGCGGGTTGCCCGGGGGCGCACCAACGCCGCCGCGGGAGAATGGTGATGATGAATAGCTGCTCTCCCACTCATTTGATTAGTCTTTATCTTCTCGTAGTAGCGGATCGTCTCGAGGTTACACCCGGTGCGTCGCGCCAGCTCGGCACGCCGCAGCCCCCGTTTGGTGATGCGGTCACTCACAAGTCAGACCTCTTGAAAGCCGTAGTTGAGTCAGACGGTAACGTACAACACATCCAGTTGCACAACTTCCGCTTCTGCTCTCGCCGTCAGCAGGCACTTGTTGCGGTCGGTGCTGGCTACTAAACGGTTTCATCGAACGTCCTGCGCCGAGACGCTTTTCGGGATCAGTTACGGATAAAAGGGAACTGTCGAAAACCTTCTCAGGGCGATGATGGATAATCAACCTGGTTTTTACAAAGCGAATTTTCGAAGCCTGTTTGTCGTGCAAGTTACCTCGCTGGCGGGTTCCGGATTGGCGACGGTCGCGCTGGCGCTGTTGGCTTACGATCTGGCGGGCGGCAACGCGGGGCAGGTGCTAGGCACCGCACTTGCTATCAAGATGATTGCATACGTGGTCATTGCACCCATCGCTGGCACCTATGCGCCTCGGCTGCCTCGCCGCGCATTGCTGATTGCGCTTGATCTGATAAGGGCCGCAATTGTCTGCCTGTTACCCTTTGTGACCGACGTGTGGCAGGTCTATGTGCTGATCTTCGCGCTCAACGCCTGCGCAGCGGTTTTTACGCCGACCTACCAGGCGACGATTCCCGAGATATTGCCTGAAGACGAGCAGTACACGCGTGCGCTTTCCTACTCGAGACTCGCTTACGATATTGAGAGTCTCGCAAGCCCAACGGTTGCCGCGATTGCATTGCTATTCCTCTCCTATGACATGCTGTTTGCCGCGAATGGACTGACTTTTTTGCTGTCGGCAGCGCTGATTGCCTCGACGACGATGCAGATTTCCAGAACCGGTAAAGCTGAGGCAACGATCTGGGGAAACCTGACGGCCGGAACCAGGATCTATCTGTCAACGCCGCGACTGCGTGGATTACTGGCGCTGTCCTTCGCGCTCTCGTGTGGCGGCGCGATGGTAATCGTCAATACGGTGGTATTGGTCAGGGATGTATTGGGTGGCACCGATGCCGATACCGCAGCAGTTCTGGCCTGCTATGGCGCCGGTTCAATGATCGTCGCGCTGCTGCTACCAAAATGGCTGGATAAGCACCCGGACCGCAGGCCGATGATTCTTGGCGGTGCGATGACGTTCGTCGCGCTGGGGATGGGATTCTTTGCGTCATCCTACGCGTTTGTCTTTGTCGTCTGGTTTCTTCTCGGCGCCGGTAATTCGCTGATTCAGACACCGGCCGGTCGCCTGCTGAAACGTTCCAGTACTGTCGAGAACCGGTCTGCGGTGTATGCAGCGCAGTTTGCGCTGTCTCATGCCTGCTGGCTTATTGCGTACCCGGCAGCTGGATGGGCGGGCAGTATGGTCGGGCTGCCGCTAACCTTTATTGGCCTCGCTCTGCTTGCGCTTGCGGCGGTGTCCATTGCCTTGATGCTCTGGCATGCCAAAGATGAAGCGGCGGTAATGCATGTTCACCATGGGACAGCCCACACTCATCTGCATGTTCATGATGAGCACCACCAACATGAACATGAAGGCAAGACCTCCAGGCTGTAGAAGACAGAATCAAAGAGCCGACGATCTCCTGCGAAAAACTGCTCAAAGACTTGAAAAGGCATGTCAAGATTTGAGCTACGGTTCAAAAAGTCAGTTGTAAGTGACCAAAAAAATGTACCCAGCACTCGTTCGGCCGGTGTCTTGCAGCGCCAAACACTTGGCACGAACTGCAACTTATGCGGGCAATTTGGCATTCCTGGTGAGGGCGATTATCCGTGCAAGTATTCGAGCAACGTCAGCGTGACATCCTTGTTGTTATGATATCAGTGTCGCGAGGTCGTGCAGGCCACGCACGTTGTATCCTGCATCGCGCCGTTTTATGACTTAACTATTCCGGATTTGGTCATGCATCTTAATCGCACCTTGCTCGTTATCTCAGTCCTGCTGTTTCTTGCTGCCCCTTCATTTGCGGAGCAGCAGGCAAGGCAAAACAGGGAAGCGCTCATGAAGCCTCGTACTGTCGAGGAGGTCAGCAGGATTGTCCCTGGGGATGTTACCTGGATGCCTGACATCGCCTACCGGAAGGGGGGCGAACTCTGGAAGCTTGACCTCGCCATGCCGGCGACCGAGACCGAAGTGCCAAGACCGGCAATTGTGATTGTGCATGGCGGCGGCTGGAGCAGTGGTGACAAGCGCGCCAACATCTGGGCCCGGTACCCAATCGAATATGCGTCACGCGGTTTTGTAGCCATCTCGATCAACTACAGACTTTTGCCTGACGATCCGTTTCCCGCTGCGATAGCCGACGTTCGTGCGGCTGTGCGCTGGCTGCGCGCCAATGCCGCAACCTACAACGTCGACCCGAATCGGATTGGGGCCTATGGTAATTCTGCCGGCGCGCACCTGGCATTGATGCTGGGGCTGGCCGGACCAGAGCCGCGACTCGACGATAACGGACCGCTGCTCGAGTCCCCTGAGCACAACAATGCATAACTGTATCCCGCAAAACTCCCGCATGGGCTTCGGCTACTTTCGCACATAGATTCAGGGAAGGGCCTGTCTCACTCGTACCGTGAAAGCGGATACTGTGGCGGCCGCCCAAGGGTAAGGCTATGTGTCACAACTACCCAGTGACACTCGATCTTGCCATCCAATGCATTCCAGGACGACTTCTGGCCCGTTGGCCCATTTCAGTACCAGCGACATCAGCCAGAGAACAGGCTGCTTTTTCAACTGGTCAAGGATCACTGGCCTCAGTTTCAGAACATGTTAGCGGAGCAAGGCAGGTCCTTGCCCGGTTATGTCGTCAGGGAGTTCGAGGATTACCTGAAGTGCGGTCGTCTCGAGCATGGTTTTCTGCGAGTGCAATGTGAATCTTGCCATCACGAGAAGCTCGTAGCGTTCAGTTGCAAGAGGCGTGGTTTCTGTCCCTCCTGTGGTGCAAGGCGTATGGCGGACAGTGCAGCGCACCTGGTTGATGAGGTTTTGCCGAAGCGACCGATCAGGCAGTGGGTGCTGAGCGTCCCATTCCCGTTGCGCTACTTATTTGCGACTAACCCCCAAGTGATGAGCCACGTGTTGACCATCACGCATCGCGTGATCAGCACCTTTCTGATTAAACGGTCGGGGAGAACGGTGAAGTCAGGGACGCAAAGCGGTGCGGTCACACTGATACAGCGCTTCGGTTCAGCCCTCAACCTCAACTTACATTTCCACATGCTTTACCTCAATGGTGTTTATGACCCGAATGGTTACTTCTGGCCGGTGAAGCCACCGACGCCAGGAGATATCGACACGATCACCCATACAATCGCCAGGCGGGTTTCCCGATATCTTGAACGGGCAGGGTATCTATACCGGGACGCGGAGTCCGAGTATTTGGACCTTGTACCTGATGAAGAAGATGCCATGCACGGCATCATTGGCGCTTCTATCACCTATCGGCTGGCCTTTGGGCCGAATCAGGGCAAGAAAGCCCTGACCTTACAGGCTGTGCCGTCGAAAGAGAATCGGATGAAGGTAAGTGAGCTGGTCAGTAAACAAGCGGGTTTCTCACTACATGCAGGGGTGGCCTGTAAGTCCCATCAGCGGAAGAAGCTTGAACGTTTATGCCGGTATATCACGCGGCCTGCCATCGCTGAACAAAGGTTGTCGCTGGCCAGCAACAACAATGTGATCGTAGCATTAAAAACGCCTTACGATGATGGTACCTCACACGTCGTCCTCAGCCCCATGGAGTTTATGGGCCGCCTGGCAGCACTGGTTCCCAAACCGAGGGTGAACCTCACAAGGTTTCACGGGGTTTTCTCTCCGAACAGTAGGTTGCGTGAATATGTTGTGCCGACAAAGCCTGCGGGTGATGCGGAGGCAGAGAATCAGCCTAGGAACAAGGCTTATTCGATGACATGGGCACAACGCCTGAAGCGGGTCTTCGCCATAGAAATAGAGAAGTGTGAGAAGTGTGGGGGCAAGGTAAAGATTATTGCCTGTATTGAAGATCCAGA
This sequence comes from Pseudomonadales bacterium, assembly GCA_965267485.1. Taxonomy (GTDB): domain Bacteria; phylum Pseudomonadota; class Gammaproteobacteria; order Pseudomonadales; family Azotimanducaceae; genus JANQJA01. Next base: position 367,006 of record OZ254080.1, read on the forward strand.
GGTTATAGAGAAAATCCTCAAGCACTTGGGGCTGGATGAGGCATCACAGACCAGAAACCGTTCGCCGCCAACCGGACTCTTCGAGTATTCAGGACAACTATTCTGACATTGACGGTCGTTGATGGGGGTTGGCTCGGTCTGATCGCGAGAGAATTGCAAGTTCAGACCGAGATCCGGTGCCACGGCCTTTATTGAAGGCTTTGTATTGCTGAGATTTCCTTGAATTCTGTCATTACCCATAACACACTTTCGGAAACACTACTTGGAAACCTGCAGGAAAACGTGGTTAATTCTTCTTATCCCCGACGGGGCAGAGGTTGGCACGCAACGACTATGCTCAGAGAGGGCTGCCCTCTCTCATGCAAGGAGGAAATGAGAAACCTCAGCCCTCAGGGCTAATTGCAGCACGAAACAGCACTTCAAACTTGTCCAACGCCTCCGCTACGAGGTCATCCGACATGGTCAGAGGTGGCAAAAAGCGCAGGACATTACCGTAGTAGCCGCAAGCCAGTAGAATTAAACCATGTGAGGGAGCCAGCTGGATGCAACGCTGTGTCAACGCAACATTCGGCTCACCACCCGCGGCAAAACCGACACCTGCGACAGAACCACCACCGCCGACAGAACCACCACCCGCGACAGAACCACCACTCGGCGCAGATCCCGTAACCAACTCTAACGCAATCATCGCCCCCACTTGGCGCACCTCCAAAATCAACGATGGAAATTCCTGTTGCAATGACCGTAAGCGCGAAGCAAAGGCCGCGCCAATTTCACCAGCTCTGCGCATCAACTCTTCTTGCTCAATCACTCGCAACACCGCCAACGCCGCAGCGCAAGCCACCGGCGAGCCGCCATAAGTGCCGCCCAAGCCTCCGGGCAGAGGAGCGTCCATGATTTCCGCTTTGCCGACCACCGCCGCCAACGGAAAACCACCAGCAATACCTTTCGCCATAGTCATCAAGTCAGGTTCAACATCGGCCTGCTCAAACGCGAACATTTTGCCGGTACGCGCAAAGCCCGTCTGGATTTCATCAGCAATTAACAAGATCCCATGCTGGTCACAAATGGCACGCAACGCGAGCAAAAACTCCGCAGGCGCCGGATAAAATCCACCCTCGCCCTGCACCGGTTCAACAATGATCGCAGCCACATCAGACGGCGCAATCGAAGCCTTGAACACATGTTGCAAACCGCGCAATGCGTCATCAACTGAGACATCGTGCGCGGCAATCGGAAACGGCGCATGATACAAGTCTGCGGGAAACGGCCCAAACAAATGCTTATATGGAGCGACTTTGCCGGTGAGCCCCATGGTCAAATTGGTACGGCCATGAAAACCTCCAGTAAAGGCAATCACACCGCGTCTTCCAGTTGAAGCTCGTGCGATTTTCACACAGTTTTCAACAGCTTCTGCCCCCGTAGTTACAAACATTGCCTTTTTCGCCGAAGCGCCAGGTGCTAATCGCGTCAATTTTTCCGCCAACTCGACTGCAACCTCGTACGGATTAATCATCACGCAAGTATGCGAAAACGCTGCCACCTGCTTGCGCACTGCCTCGACCACGGCCGGATGCGAGTGACCGGTGTTACAGACCGCAATCCCCGTGCCTAGATCGATATAGCGATTGCCCTCAACGTCCCACACTTCAGCGTTTTCGGCGCGCGCTACAAAAACTGGATAAACATTTCCCTGTCCGCGCGCAAAGGCTGCAAGCTTACGCTCTTGAAGTTCTTGATTACTAATAGCTTTACTCATAACCCACCCACACTTAAATATTTGATCGAAAGATAATCATCGAGCCCGTACAGCGAGCCTTCGCGCCCATAACCACTTTGTTTCACGCCGCCAAACGGCGCCGCAGCATTGGAAATCGCGGCGTCGTTCATGCCGACCATGCCAAACTGAAGCCCCCGCGCGACACGCCAGAGACGCCCGTGATCACGACTAAAAACATAGCTCGCCAGACCGTACTCGGTGTCGTTGGCAAGCGCCAGAGCTTCAGCTTCTGTAGCAAACTTCAAAATCGGCGCCACAGGACCAAAAATTTCCTGCTGCGCAATCACCATATCGGCTCGGACGTCAGTCAACACCGCAGCCGGCAGCCAAGCGCCATCGGCAGTGTAGTCTTGACTACGACCGCCGGAATCACCCACATGCAGCCGAGCCCCCTCGGCCACTGCCTGCGCCACCATCGTCGCAACTTTACTCGCCGCATCTGCATGAATCAGCGGGCCAAGCGACAACTCCTGCAAGCGCTCCAACAAACGCTCTACAAAAGCATCATGAATTTCGTCTTGCACCAACACGCGGTTCGCACAAACGCAGGTCTGCCCGGCATTGCGGAACTTCGCCAACAACAACCCCTCCACTGCCTGTTCGATATCTGCATCCGCAAATACGATAAACGGTGCATTGCCGCCAAGCTCCAGCGACAAACGTTTCACCGTGGGTGCACATTGCGCGGCCAATTTACGTCCGGTTGCGGTGGATCCGGTAAAGGTGAATTTAGCCACCGTCGGATGACGCGTTAAGACCGCGCCAATCGCCGCGGCATCACTGCCGACCACCAGTTGAAAAACCTCTGCGGGAATGCCCGCCTGCACCGCCAAGGCTTGCAGAGCAAAGGCGGACAGCGGCGTTTCCGCAGCGGGCTTTGCCACCATGGCACAGCCAGCCGCCAACGCTGCTGCAGCCTTACGCGCTAGCATCGCGTTCGGGAAATTCCATGGCGTAATCGCTGCCACCACCCCGACCGGCTCTTTCATCACCACAATTTCCTTGCTGGCGTTCGGCGCCGGAATCGTGCTGCCATAAACGCGCACGGCCTCCTCGGCAAACCACTCAATATACGAAGCCCCATAGGCGATTTCGCCCTGCGCTTCGCTAAGCGGTTTGCCTTGCTCCGCGTGCAGAATCTCCGCCAGAAGTTGTGCGTGCTGCTGCAACAACTCTGCCCAGCGTCGCAACAACGTTGCGCGTTCGCGGGCGGGTCGTGCAGCCCATTCACGCTGCGCCTGCTGCGCTGTTTGAACGGCCTGCTCCGCAGCGTTTGCCGCAGGCTCACTGACATAAGCAACTAACGCCGCGGATTCACCTGGCGCATAGGCCGGATTATGAATCGCAAAATGAGCCGTCGTCGGCTTCGGTACCGAGACCTGCGATGGCAGCAATGACAATGATTGCGCGCGTAGAATAATGTTTTCGGACATAGCGATTTCCCATATTTACGAATAGCGGCATTGCAGCATGGTCCCAAACAATGTTAAATATCAACGTATCAACCTTTAGTTTTGAAATATTCAAACATTGTATTCATACATTAGGACCCCCTATGTCATGGTTGCAACGAGACCTAACCGACTTCGATCTCAAACTCTTGCAAGTTTTTCGCACCGTTGTGGAATGCGGAGGTTTTACCGCCGCTGAGACAGAATTAGGCATCAGTCGCTCAACCATCAGCATCCACATGAGTAGTCTTGAAACACGCCTTGGCATGCGACTATGCCAGCGCGGGCGACAGGGCTTTTCGCTGACTCGCGAAGGGCAAGCAGTGTTCAATGCACTGCTCTCGTTGAGCGAAGCGCACGAGGAATTTCGTCACCAAGTAGCCTCGATTAATCAAGACCTTACCGGTGAGTTGGTGCTTCTAGCGGCAGATCAACTCGACACACCTCGGCAAGTTCATATCGCCCAAGCACTTAGCCGCATAAAGCAGCAAGCACCTGATTTGCAAATACATTTTGATCTTTTACCACTTCAACAAATTGAGCTCGCCTTGCTAAAAAACCAAGCACATGTGGCGTTGATGCCAGGTTACCGACGCATAGATGGTTTGGCTTACGCGCATGCTTTCAGCACCCCGATTTATCTATGCTGCGGGGCTACGCACCCGCTGTTTGAGGTGGCAGATGATGCCCTAGATGTCGCACGTTTGGCGGAATTCGAAACCGTTCATCCGGGCGTTAATATCAACCCCGAAGGCCGTAAGTTATTGCAAAAGTTGAAAACTTCCGGACGTGCCTACCAGTTCGATAGTCGCCTGAGTATGATTTTGTCAGGCGCTTATTTGGGCTTCATGCCGAGCGCTATCAGCGCACCTTTTCTAGCACAAGGACAACTTCGCTACTTGCTGCCGGAGACGTTTAACTATCCATTTGAGCAATTTTTCGTAACTCGGAAGCAGCCTCGCGAACCAGAGAAAGTAGCGCTCGCGCTGGAAGCGCTGCAGGGAGAACACTGATATGTGGCTTATCGCGTCCGTTGTTTTGACCCTCACGTTGCAGTTTGAACATCCGGATATTCCCGATGCGGAGGTGCAGGTTTTGGAGCATGCCGTGACGGGGCAGAGGTTACCGCTGAATTCTGGCTTCAGCGCAGGGCAGCCCTACGCCTTTGCCCTCACTCCCTCTACCACCTCGCAAGAACTCCACTTTGCCTTGCGAGAGTACAACGCCAACTGCATCCACAACGGCGTCATCGACTTACCGCAACCGTTAACGCAAACCCCAATTACCATCAGCGCAACATTCCGCATCACCCAGAACACTTGCGCTTACGCCACCTTCGCCACCGCAGGGCAGACTTCCGTCACCATCACCGCTAGCAAAGAGAGGGCAGCCCTCCCTAATGCAAGCAAAAACACGCTAACCTACGAGCCGATGGGGCGATCGCTCAAGCGTGCGCCATGGACGCCGCAGCCACCGCAGGCTCAGCCTACGGTCTATGGGTGGTCGCGAATCACCAATGATCAGCAATTGGAGCACTATTCATCCAACACGCACATCGCGGTACCGGCATATTCGTTAAGTAAAACATTCATTACCACAGCGGCAGCACTACTTTATCGCAAACAATATCAGTCGGACCTTTTGCAATTGTCGCTAGATACTTGGGGGGAGATTTGCCCACAAAATACATGGCAAAGTGTCACACTCATCGACGCACTTAATATGCAAACGGGCCATTATTCATCTAGGCAGCATGGCCAAGACGAAGCTTCAGCCGCAATGATCGAGAACTTCTTTGAGGCAATAACGCATAAAGAGAAAATCACCCACGCCTGTAACTATCCCAAGCGCGAACAGCGAAATGTTGTCTACCAAACCTCGGCGACCTACCTTGCTGCGACCGCACTACAAAATCTTTTAACCACAGAGCAAAACACCCGGCTCGACACCTATCTCTACAACACCATTTGGCCTGAGCTCAACCTAAGTCCACTGGCATATAGTATCGACACCACCAAGGACGACACGCAGCAGGTCTGGGGTGGTTACGGCCTTACGCTGCTACCCACGGACCTCGTCAAGCTCGCACATTTTATACAAAGCGACCCGCTGCAGCTTGGCTTTAGGGAAGTTCTTCAACACCCCGAGCAAGCCTACCCAATCCCAAACACGCCCAACCTCCGCTATCACCAAAGTATCTGGTTTTGGCAACACCCTGACACGCAAAAATGGTATCCGTTTCTCAGCGGCTATGGCGGCATCATCGTTCTATTTCTAGATGACAAGCACATCTACTACATGGTCAGCGATCAGCACGACCATCGCTTCAAAAGCGTCATCGATAGCTTCGAAAACTATCAACGTCAGCTGACAGCGCCCAGAGCTACGCCACCCGCGGGGTAGCAAAGAGAGGGCTGCCCTCTCTCATGCAAGCAAAAAAGCGTGGACGTCGGCCCAACTGGCACCATGAGCAGCAGCAAACTGGCGCTAGCCAGTGCAGAGGGAACAAGGCAAGCTAGCCATAACAAGGCAAACTAATAACGATAACAAAGGCGAAGAGCGACATGATGAAGGTAAAAGCAAACGGCTACGCAGCGCGCGTCATGCTAGCATTCTTAGCAACGGCAGGGTTGTTCTACGTGAACATTATGCCGGCGCTGGTTTCAGGTCTCATAAGTGGACTCGAATTTAGCAACAAAGACGCTGGCCTCATCGGTAGCCTCAATATCTACGGTGCCGCCGTTGGTGCCTTCGCTGCCATCTTTATTATCCGCCGCATTGAGTGGAAGCCGGTTTGCATCACGCTATTACTCACCATTATCGCCATCGATTTCGCCTCGATGCTACTCACCACGGAAATCGCACTCATGGTTCTGCGTGCGATCCATGGCTTCGTCGGCGGTCTTCTCGTGGGCGTCAGCTTTGCCGTCATCGCGCGCACCGAAGAGGTCCATAAAACTTTTGGCATGCTGCTACTTGTGCAGTTCGGTCTCGGCGGCCTCGGCGTGTGGGCACTTCCTCCACTGGTGCCGGTTTACGGCAGTTGGATATTATTCATGGCGCTCATCGCCTTCAGTACCGCCGCGCTTATCATGACCTTCTTCTTGCCAGACTACCCAGTCAAAATGAGAGACCCAAAAGCCGTCATCGCGCCAGTTCAAAAAGGCCCATTAGCCGCATCGGTCACCGCCGTCTTTCTTTTCCAAGCCGCCAACATGGCTCTCTACGCTTACATCATCGACCTCGGCGAACAAGCCGGCTTAACCCTCGACACCATTTCGCCAGCCTTGGGCGTCTCTGCGTGGATGGGCATCCTCGGCTCTCTCACTCGTACCGTGAAAGCGGATACTGTGGCGGCCGCCCAAGGGTAAGGCTATGTGTCACAACTACCCAGTGACACTCGATCTTGCCATCCAATGCATTCCAGGACGACTTCTGGCCCGTTGGCCCATTTCAGTACCAGCGACATCAGCCAGAGAACAGGCTGCTTTTTCAACTGGTCAAGGATCACTGGCCTCAGTTTCAGAACATGTTAGCGGAGCAAGGCAGGTCCTTGCCCGGTTATGTCGTCAGGGAGTTCGAGGATTACCTGAAGTGCGGTCGTCTCGAGCATGGTTTTCTGCGAGTGCAATGTGAATCTTGCCATCACGAGAAGCTCGTAGCGTTCAGTTGCAAGAGGCGTGGTTTCTGTCCCTCCTGTGGTGCAAGGCGTATGGCGGACAGTGCAGCGCACCTGGTTGATGAGGTTTTGCCGAAGCGACCGATCAGGCAGTGGGTGCTGAGCGTCCCATTCCCGTTGCGCTACTTATTTGCGACTAACCCCCAAGTGATGAGCCACGTGTTGACCATCACGCATCGCGTGATCAGCACCTTTCTGATTAAACGGTCGGGGAGAACGGTGAAGTCAGGGACGCAAAGCGGTGCGGTCACACTGATACAGCGCTTCGGTTCAGCCCTCAACCTCAACTTACATTTCCACATGCTTTACCTCAATGGTGTTTATGACCCGAATGGTTACTTCTGGCCGGTGAAGCCACCGACGCCAGGAGATATCGACACGATCACCCATACAATCGCCAGGCGGGTTTCCCGATATCTTGAACGGGCAGGGTATCTATACCGGGACGCGGAGTCCGAGTATTTGGACCTTGTACCTGATGAAGAAGATGCCATGCACGGCATCATTGGCGCTTCTATCACCTATCGGCTGGCCTTTGGGCCGAATCAGGGCAAGAAAGCCCTGACCTTACAGGCTGTGCCGTCGAAAGAGAATCGGATGAAGGTAAGTGAGCTGGTCAGTAAACAAGCGGGTTTCTCACTACATGCAGGGGTGGCCTGTAAGTCCCATCAGCGGAAGAAGCTTGAACGTTTATGCCGGTATATCACGCGGCCTGCCATCGCTGAACAAAGGTTGTCGCTGGCCAGCAACAACAATGTGATCGTAGCATTAAAAACGCCTTACGATGATGGTACCTCACACGTCGTCCTCAGCCCCATGGAGTTTATGGGCCGCCTGGCAGCACTGGTTCCCAAACCGAGGGTGAACCTCACAAGGTTTCACGGGGTTTTCTCTCCGAACAGTAGGTTGCGTGAATATGTTGTGCCGACAAAGCCTGCGGGTGATGCGGAGGCAGAGAATCAGCCTAGGAACAAGGCTTATTCGATGACATGGGCACAACGCCTGAAGCGGGTCTTCGCCATAGAAATAGAGAAGTGTGAGAAGTGTGGGGGCAAGGTAAAGATTATTGCCTGTATTGAAGATCCAGAGGTTATAGAGAAAATCCTCAAGCACTTGGGGCTGGATGAGGCATCACAGACCAGAAACCGTTCGCCGCCAACCGGACTCTTCGAGTATTCAGGACAACTATTCTGACATTGACGGTCGTTGATGGGGGTTGGCTCGGTCTGATCGCGAGAGAATTGCAAGTTCAGACCGAGATCCGGTGCCACGGCCTTTATTGAAGGCTTTGTATTGCTGAGATTTCCTTGAATTCTGTCATTACCCATAACACACTTTCGGAAACACTACTTGGAAACCTGCAGGAAAACGTGGTTAATTCTTCTTATCCCCGGTTATGGGCACTGATCGTGGTATCCGGGTGTGGCTGAATGACGGCCAGGCCTTCTTTACCGAGACAACCCAGAGCAGCAACAGGGAACTCGTGTTCCACAGCTGCTGTACTGAGTTTGTAGAAGCTGTTGCGCTCGAAGATTTCGACGGCGATGGTGACATTGATGTGCTGGTCGGGATGTACAGTGAATCAACAGCGGTTGAACTCTGGCTTAACGATGGCACCGGTACCTTCACTGATGCCGGGTTCGACATTGGTGGGTCAGTTTATGACTTTGCCGTACGGGACCTGAACAACGATGGTGCCCCGGACTTCCTGACGGCAGAGAACCTGAACATTGATGACAGGGTGTACCTCAACAATGGGAACGGCACCTTCACCGAGAGTGCGGTATTGCCGGTTACCACGACATATAACCGTGCGCTGGTAAGCGCTGACATCAACCGTGACGGGATTCCTGACGTTGTGTTTGGCGCCTATGAGAGTGCGGACTTCCTGCTCCTCGGAACTGGTGGTGGTGTCTACGTTAACGCGGGTATCGGGCTCAACGTTGATGGCGCCATCACGATGGATGTTGCCGCGGGCGATCTTAACAATGATGGTCTGCCGGACCTGGTGTTCTCGAATGGTGATCTCGGATATCCGACCCTGGTTGAGCCCGGTTACGTGCAGGTTGTCCTCAATACCGGGCTGCAGACCGATCCCCTGAATCCTGACACGGATGGCGATGGCATCCCTGATGGCGTTGAAGATGCCAATCAGAATGGTCGCCTCGACCCCGGCGAATCAGACCCGCTGCTCGCTGACAGTGATGGTGACGGCCTGGACGATGCTGTTGATGAGTTCCCGCTGGATGCCGGTGAGTCCGTCGATACCGACGGCGATGGCGTGGGTGACAATGCTGATGCGTTCCCGGCTGACCCGTCGGAGTGGATGGATTCCGACAGTGATGGTGTTGGAGATAATGCCGATGTCTTCCCGTCTGATCCTGCCGAGACCGCGGATACCGACAGCGATGGCGTGGGCGACAATGCTGATGCCTTCCCTGCCAATGCGGCTGCCGCTGATGACACCGACAACGATGGCCTGCCTGATGACTGGAATGAGTCCTGTGATGCTGCCTGCCAGTCGGCTTCCGGCCTGACCCTGGATGATGATGATGACGGTGACGGTATTCCTGATGATGACGAGATTGCGCTCGGACTGAATCCACTGGATGCCGCTGACGCATTACTGGATTCCGATCAAGATGGCCTCACCGCGCTGGATGAGTTCCTGCTTGGTACGACGCTGGATGATGCTGACTCCGATGATGATGGCATGCTCGATGGCGAAGAGGCGTTCTACGGCTTCGATCCGCTGGATCCCGCAGATGCCGCGCTGGACAGTGACGGCGATGGCTATCTGAATCTCAATGAAATCGAATCAGGCTCAGACCCGACCGATGCAGGCTCGGTTCCGCCTATCGCGCCCTACCAGGTTGACGCGGGTCGCTATCACTCCTGTGCTATCGACGACAGCGGTGTTCGTTGCTGGGGTACCAATGGTGACGGCCAGATCAATGTGCCGGCACTCTCGAACCCGTTCGCCGTGACCGCCGGTGGCTACCATTCCTGTGCCATTGACGATAATGGCGTTCATTGCTGGGGTCAGGATACCTTCGGCCAGAGTACCGTGCCCGGCAATCTTGTGAATCCCTTTGCGGTTGATGCAGGGCTTCAGCATACCTGTGCGCTCGATCAAAACGGCATGCACTGCTGGGGTCGATCAGACAATAATCGCACCGCAGTCCCGGGTGACCTGTTGAATCCCTACCGGCTCGCACCCAGCGCCGGTGCATTCCATACCTGTGTCCTGGATGACAATGGAGTGCAGTGCTGGGGGCTGGGTGAACAGAACTCGGGTTCTCCCGACTTCGGCCAGGCCATTGTGCCGGGTAACCTGGTTAACCCGGTTCAGGTATCAACTGGGCGCCTGAACACCTGTGCCATTGATGATAATGGCATCAACTGCTGGGGCCTCGACGACTGGGGTCAGTCCACGGTGCCGGGTGATCTGAGCAATCCCTTTGATGTAGGTGCAGGCGAAACCCACACCTGTGCACTGGATGATACGGGCCTTCGGTGCTGGGGCCAGGCTGCACGTTACAGCAATGCGCCCGCCCTGATCGCTCCCCGCCAGATTTCCGTGACGAGTTTCGCCACCTGTGTCCTTGAGCATGAAGGTGTCAAATGCTGGGGTTCGGGTGAAGCGATCAACGTGCCGAGCGATTTGTCATTCAGTGAATGGCAGGACGCGGACATGGATGGTATCCATGACCGCGAGGATAACGACGGTGATAACGACGGGTACGATGACGACGTTGATAACTGCCCCGTCAATCCCAACGCGGACCAGCTTGATACCAACAACGATGGTGATGGCGATGCCTGCGATGATGATGACGATGGTGACGGCATCCTGGACATCGACGATGTTTACCCGAAGATCGATATCGCCAGCTACCTCGATACTGATGGCGACGGTGCCCCGGACAATTGCGATGCAGCCTGTGTGTCGCTCGGTATGGCGGCTGATGATGATGATGACGGCGACACGGTTATCGACCTGGATGACAACTGCCCGGTCATTGCCAATCTCGACCAGCTGGATTCTGACGGGGATGGACTGGGTGATGCCTGCGAGGTGCCGGGTGCTGTGCTGTGGACCTACGCACAGGGTATGGAGTCTGCCCCGGCAATCACGCCGGCCGGAAAAATCATCGTATCTGTCGGCCAGCATCGATTAGACCAGCTGTCAGCGACAGGTGAGCTCGAGTGGACAATCACGGGTGTGGGTAACGTCGGCTATGACCAGCCGGTGGTCGGTCCTGACGGTACGGTTTACCAGGCGGAGCACGACACGGGCATTAACGCGATCTCCAGCACCGGGGAACTGCTCTGGACCTTCCCGATTACCAGCACGGTCAGGGCATTGGTTGCCCTCGGCCCCGATGGCACCCTTTACGTGGGCGAGGATGAATTCGGGTATTTCTACGCCATCAATCCCGATGGCACCATGAAATGGCAGTTCCCCACCGGCGCGGGCATATACTCGAGTGCGGCTGTGGCGCGCGACGGTACCGTCTATGTTGCATCTACGCTCTCGGGATTTGTCTTTGCCCTCGATCCCGAGGGCAACCCGAAATGGCAGCTGGACCTGGGCATCGGCCTCGGCGAACCGGTCGTCCTCGGAGGCGATGGCACCATCTACTTCTCCGGGACGGGAGCCGGGCTTTATGCCGTATCACCCGAGGGGACGGTCCTCTGGCACAACAGCGGAGCAAGGAGTGCCCCCGCCATCGGTCTCGACGGGTCACTTTACGTGGGCGGAACCGTCAGGGAGCTAAGGGCCCTTTCACCGGTTGATGGGTCAGAGATCTGGAGTTATTCGACGTCAGCCAATATCCGTGAGATGCCTGCCGTGGCTGCAGATGGCACCGTGCTGCTCGGTACGGAAGACGAGGTATTCCATGCGGTCAACCCGGATGGAACACAGCGCTGGACCTTCACCGCCTCAGGCGACGTCCGGTCGAGCCCTGTTGTCATGGCGGATGGGACGATACTGGTCAGTACCTACCAGGATGGCGTCCTCTATGCATTAAATGGTGAATCCTCAGGTCCGATCGCCTCACCCTGGCCGCAGCTTGGCGGCAACCAGGCACATACCAGCCTGCAGGATCCTGCCTATGGGGCGCCTGACGGTGATGGTGATGGCGTTGCTGACTGGGAAGACAGCTTCCCCTCAGATGCGTCCGAATCTGGAGACTTCGACGGTGACGGAACCGGCGACAATTCAGACACGGACGACGACAACGACGGCATGCCGGATACCTGGGAGATCGACAACGGCCTTGATCCGCGGGATGCCTCGGATGCGACGGCAGACAATGACGGTGATGGTGACAGCAACCTGGCGGAGTACCAGGCTGGTACGGACCCGAATCTTGGTGAGGCAACCCAGGTCATCAGTTTCTACAACCACACGGTGCCTGATACCAACACCTCCAGTCACCTGGAAGGTGTCTACCTTGTCCTGGGTGAACTGAAGTCTTCGCCCAACCCTGTGACCGGCAATGACGGCGCGTTCGTTGGCGCCAACTTCGACGGCCTGCTGACGCTGCAGAGAACCGACGGACAACCCTTCACGGTCTATGGTATTGACCTTGCCGGCTGGGGCGGCGGCGCCACGGTGAACTTCACGGGCACGCTCGCCGGTGGCGGAACGGTCAACCAGTCGATCGTGGTCGACAACAGTGTGTTCAACACTTATGAACTGAACGGCGACTTCTCTGATCTCCTGTCCCTGCAGATTGTGGACAGTGGAGAGCAGGTCTCGTACTACCTGGACAATATTGTCGTGACCCAGGGGCCACCGGATGCTGACCTGGATGGTGTGACGGATGATGATGATGACCTGCCGGGTAATCCTGCTGCCTCGGTGGATTCAGACGGCGATGGTGCGCCTGATACCTGGAACCCGCATTGTTCTGCGGCGTGCCAGGAAGGCTCTGGCCTGGTGCTGGATGCCTTCCCGGGTGATGTCACCCGATTCGCGGCAACCGGGACAGCCCCAACGACCGTGGATAACGAGGACACCGGCTTTATCGTGTCGGGTGCCTGGAACAGGTCTAGCTTCACGCCGGGGTATGCCGGCAGTGACTATCACTTTATCCAGCCGGGTATCTTTGGCCTTGCGGGCTGGGGTACTGGACTCAACCCTGACCGCTACGACGTCTATGTGACTTACACGGTTGGCAGTAACCGGGCCGGCAATCAACGGCAGGGTTGTTCTACGTGAACATTATGCCGGCGCTGGTTTCAGGTCTCATAAGTGGACTCGAATTTAGCAACAAAGACGCTGGCCTCATCGGTAGCCTCAATATCTACGGTGCCGCCGTTGGTGCCTTCGCTGCCATCTTTATTATCCGCCGCATTGAGTGGAAGCCGGTTTGCATCACGCTATTACTCACCATTATCGCCATCGATTTCGCCTCGATGCTACTCACCACGGAAATCGCACTCATGGTTCTGCGTGCGATCCATGGCTTCGTCGGCGGTCTTCTCGTGGGCGTCAGCTTTGCCGTCATCGCGCGCACCGAAGAGGTCCATAAAACTTTTGGCATGCTGCTACTTGTGCAGTTCGGTCTCGGCGGCCTCGGCGTGTGGGCACTTCCTCCACTGGTGCCGGTTTACGGCAGTTGGATATTATTCATGGCGCTCATCGCCTTCAGTACCGCCGCGCTTATCATGACCTTCTTCTTGCCAGACTACCCAGTCAAAATGAGAGACCCAAAAGCCGTCATCGCGCCAGTTCAAAAAGGCCCATTAGCCGCATCGGTCACCGCCGTCTTTCTTTTCCAAGCCGCCAACATGGCTCTCTACGCTTACATCATCGACCTCGGCGAACAAGCCGGCTTAACCCTCGACACCATTTCGCCAGCCTTGGGCGTCTCTGCGTGGATGGGCATCCTCGGCTCTCTCACTCGTACCGTGAAAGCGGATACTGTGGCGGCCGCCCAAGGGTAAGGCTATGTGTCACAACTACCCAGTGACACTCGATCTTGCCATCCAATGCATTCCAGGACGACTTCTGGCCCGTTGGCCCATTTCAGTACCAGCGACATCAGCCAGAGAACAGGCTGCTTTTTCAACTGGTCAAGGATCACTGGCCTCAGTTTCAGAACATGTTAGCGGAGCAAGGCAGGTCCTTGCCCGGTTATGTCGTCAGGGAGTTCGAGGATTACCTGAAGTGCGGTCGTCTCGAGCATGGTTTTCTGCGAGTGCAATGTGAATCTTGCCATCACGAGAAGCTCGTAGCGTTCAGTTGCAAGAGGCGTGGTTTCTGTCCCTCCTGTGGTGCAAGGCGTATGGCGGACAGTGCAGCGCACCTGGTTGATGAGGTTTTGCCGAAGCGACCGATCAGGCAGTGGGTGCTGAGCGTCCCATTCCCGTTGCGCTACTTATTTGCGACTAACCCCCAAGTGATGAGCCACGTGTTGACCATCACGCATCGCGTGATCAGCACCTTTCTGATTAAACGGTCGGGGAGAACGGTGAAGTCAGGGACGCAAAGCGGTGCGGTCACACTGATACAGCGCTTCGGTTCAGCCCTCAACCTCAACTTACATTTCCACATGCTTTACCTCAATGGTGTTTATGACCCGAATGGTTACTTCTGGCCGGTGAAGCCACCGACGCCAGGAGATATCGACACGATCACCCATACAATCGCCAGGCGGGTTTCCCGATATCTTGAACGGGCAGGGTATCTATACCGGGACGCGGAGTCCGAGTATTTGGACCTTGTACCTGATGAAGAAGATGCCATGCACGGCATCATTGGCGCTTCTATCACCTATCGGCTGGCCTTTGGGCCGAATCAGGGCAAGAAAGCCCTGACCTTACAGGCTGTGCCGTCGAAAGAGAATCGGATGAAGGTAAGTGAGCTGGTCAGTAAACAAGCGGGTTTCTCACTACATGCAGGGGTGGCCTGTAAGTCCCATCAGCGGAAGAAGCTTGAACGTTTATGCCGGTATATCACGCGGCCTGCCATCGCTGAACAAAGGTTGTCGCTGGCCAGCAACAACAATGTGATCGTAGCATTAAAAACGCCTTACGATGATGGTACCTCACACGTCGTCCTCAGCCCCATGGAGTTTATGGGCCGCCTGGCAGCACTGGTTCCCAAACCGAGGGTGAACCTCACAAGGTTTCACGGGGTTTTCTCTCCGAACAGTAGGTTGCGTGAATATGTTGTGCCGACAAAGCCTGCGGGTGATGCGGAGGCAGAGAATCAGCCTAGGAACAAGGCTTATTCGATGACATGGGCACAACGCCTGAAGCGGGTCTTCGCCATAGAAATAGAGAAGTGTGAGAAGTGTGGGGGCAAGGTAAAGATTATTGCCTGTATTGAAGATCCAGAGGTTATAGAGAAAATCCTCAAGCACTTGGGGCTGGATGAGGCATCACAGACCAGAAACCGTTCGCCGCCAACCGGACTCTTCGAGTATTCAGGACAACTATTCTGACATTGACGGTCGTTGATGGGGGTTGGCTCGGTCTGATCGCGAGAGAATTGCAAGTTCAGACCGAGATCCGGTGCCACGGCCTTTATTGAAGGCTTTGTATTGCTGAGATTTCCTTGAATTCTGTCATTACCCATAACACACTTTCGGAAACACTACTTGGAAACCTGCAGGAAAACGTGGTTAATTCTTCTTATCCCCGGTTATGGGCACTGATCGTGGTATCCGGGTGTGGCTGAATGACGGCCAGGCCTTCTTTACCGAGACAACCCAGAGCAGCAACAGGGAACTCGTGTTCCACAGCTGCTGTACTGAGTTTGTAGAAGCTGTTGCGCTCGAAGATTTCGACGGCGATGGTGACATTGATGTGCTGGTCGGGATGTACAGTGAATCAACAGCGGTTGAACTCTGGCTTAACGATGGCACCGGTACCTTCACTGATGCCGGGTTCGACATTGGTGGGTCAGTTTATGACTTTGCCGTACGGGACCTGAACAACGATGGTGCCCCGGACTTCCTGACGGCAGAGAACCTGAACATTGATGACAGGGTGTACCTCAACAATGGGAACGGCACCTTCACCGAGAGTGCGGTATTGCCGGTTACCACGACATATAACCGTGCGCTGGTAAGCGCTGACATCAACCGTGACGGGATTCCTGACGTTGTGTTTGGCGCCTATGAGAGTGCGGACTTCCTGCTCCTCGGAACTGGTGGTGGTGTCTACGTTAACGCGGGTATCGGGCTCAACGTTGATGGCGCCATCACGATGGATGTTGCCGCGGGCGATCTTAACAATGATGGTCTGCCGGACCTGGTGTTCTCGAATGGTGATCTCGGATATCCGACCCTGGTTGAGCCCGGTTACGTGCAGGTTGTCCTCAATACCGGGCTGCAGACCGATCCCCTGAATCCTGACACGGATGGCGATGGCATCCCTGATGGCGTTGAAGATGCCAATCAGAATGGTCGCCTCGACCCCGGCGAATCAGACCCGCTGCTCGCTGACAGTGATGGTGACGGCCTGGACGATGCTGTTGATGAGTTCCCGCTGGATGCCGGTGAGTCCGTCGATACCGACGGCGATGGCGTGGGTGACAATGCTGATGCGTTCCCGGCTGACCCGTCGGAGTGGATGGATTCCGACAGTGATGGTGTTGGAGATAATGCCGATGTCTTCCCGTCTGATCCTGCCGAGACCGCGGATACCGACAGCGATGGCGTGGGCGACAATGCTGATGCCTTCCCTGCCAATGCGGCTGCCGCTGATGACACCGACAACGATGGCCTGCCTGATGACTGGAATGAGTCCTGTGATGCTGCCTGCCAGTCGGCTTCCGGCCTGACCCTGGATGATGATGATGACGGTGACGGTATTCCTGATGATGACGAGATTGCGCTCGGACTGAATCCACTGGATGCCGCTGACGCATTACTGGATTCCGATCAAGATGGCCTCACCGCGCTGGATGAGTTCCTGCTTGGTACGACGCTGGATGATGCTGACTCCGATGATGATGGCATGCTCGATGGCGAAGAGGCGTTCTACGGCTTCGATCCGCTGGATCCCGCAGATGCCGCGCTGGACAGTGACGGCGATGGCTATCTGAATCTCAATGAAATCGAATCAGGCTCAGACCCGACCGATGCAGGCTCGGTTCCGCCTATCGCGCCCTACCAGGTTGACGCGGGTCGCTATCACTCCTGTGCTATCGACGACAGCGGTGTTCGTTGCTGGGGTACCAATGGTGACGGCCAGATCAATGTGCCGGCACTCTCGAACCCGTTCGCCGTGACCGCCGGTGGCTACCATTCCTGTGCCATTGACGATAATGGCGTTCATTGCTGGGGTCAGGATACCTTCGGCCAGAGTACCGTGCCCGGCAATCTTGTGAATCCCTTTGCGGTTGATGCAGGGCTTCAGCATACCTGTGCGCTCGATCAAAACGGCATGCACTGCTGGGGTCGATCAGACAATAATCGCACCGCAGTCCCGGGTGACCTGTTGAATCCCTACCGGCTCGCACCCAGCGCCGGTGCATTCCATACCTGTGTCCTGGATGACAATGGAGTGCAGTGCTGGGGGCTGGGTGAACAGAACTCGGGTTCTCCCGACTTCGGCCAGGCCATTGTGCCGGGTAACCTGGTTAACCCGGTTCAGGTATCAACTGGGCGCCTGAACACCTGTGCCATTGATGATAATGGCATCAACTGCTGGGGCCTCGACGACTGGGGTCAGTCCACGGTGCCGGGTGATCTGAGCAATCCCTTTGATGTAGGTGCAGGCGAAACCCACACCTGTGCACTGGATGATACGGGCCTTCGGTGCTGGGGCCAGGCTGCACGTTACAGCAATGCGCCCGCCCTGATCGCTCCCCGCCAGATTTCCGTGACGAGTTTCGCCACCTGTGTCCTTGAGCATGAAGGTGTCAAATGCTGGGGTTCGGGTGAAGCGATCAACGTGCCGAGCGATTTGTCATTCAGTGAATGGCAGGACGCGGACATGGATGGTATCCATGACCGCGAGGATAACGACGGTGATAACGACGGGTACGATGACGACGTTGATAACTGCCCCGTCAATCCCAACGCGGACCAGCTTGATACCAACAACGATGGTGATGGCGATGCCTGCGATGATGATGACGATGGTGACGGCATCCTGGACATCGACGATGTTTACCCGAAGATCGATATCGCCAGCTACCTCGATACTGATGGCGACGGTGCCCCGGACAATTGCGATGCAGCCTGTGTGTCGCTCGGTATGGCGGCTGATGATGATGATGACGGCGACACGGTTATCGACCTGGATGACAACTGCCCGGTCATTGCCAATCTCGACCAGCTGGATTCTGACGGGGATGGACTGGGTGATGCCTGCGAGGTGCCGGGTGCTGTGCTGTGGACCTACGCACAGGGTATGGAGTCTGCCCCGGCAATCACGCCGGCCGGAAAAATCATCGTATCTGTCGGCCAGCATCGATTAGACCAGCTGTCAGCGACAGGTGAGCTCGAGTGGACAATCACGGGTGTGGGTAACGTCGGCTATGACCAGCCGGTGGTCGGTCCTGACGGTACGGTTTACCAGGCGGAGCACGACACGGGCATTAACGCGATCTCCAGCACCGGGGAACTGCTCTGGACCTTCCCGATTACCAGCACGGTCAGGGCATTGGTTGCCCTCGGCCCCGATGGCACCCTTTACGTGGGCGAGGATGAATTCGGGTATTTCTACGCCATCAATCCCGATGGCACCATGAAATGGCAGTTCCCCACCGGCGCGGGCATATACTCGAGTGCGGCTGTGGCGCGCGACGGTACCGTCTATGTTGCATCTACGCTCTCGGGATTTGTCTTTGCCCTCGATCCCGAGGGCAACCCGAAATGGCAGCTGGACCTGGGCATCGGCCTCGGCGAACCGGTCGTCCTCGGAGGCGATGGCACCATCTACTTCTCCGGGACGGGAGCCGGGCTTTATGCCGTATCACCCGAGGGGACGGTCCTCTGGCACAACAGCGGAGCAAGGAGTGCCCCCGCCATCGGTCTCGACGGGTCACTTTACGTGGGCGGAACCGTCAGGGAGCTAAGGGCCCTTTCACCGGTTGATGGGTCAGAGATCTGGAGTTATTCGACGTCAGCCAATATCCGTGAGATGCCTGCCGTGGCTGCAGATGGCACCGTGCTGCTCGGTACGGAAGACGAGGTATTCCATGCGGTCAACCCGGATGGAACACAGCGCTGGACCTTCACCGCCTCAGGCGACGTCCGGTCGAGCCCTGTTGTCATGGCGGATGGGACGATACTGGTCAGTACCTACCAGGATGGCGTCCTCTATGCATTAAATGGTGAATCCTCAGGTCCGATCGCCTCACCCTGGCCGCAGCTTGGCGGCAACCAGGCACATACCAGCCTGCAGGATCCTGCCTATGGGGCGCCTGACGGTGATGGTGATGGCGTTGCTGACTGGGAAGACAGCTTCCCCTCAGATGCGTCCGAATCTGGAGACTTCGACGGTGACGGAACCGGCGACAATTCAGACACGGACGACGACAACGACGGCATGCCGGATACCTGGGAGATCGACAACGGCCTTGATCCGCGGGATGCCTCGGATGCGACGGCAGACAATGACGGTGATGGTGACAGCAACCTGGCGGAGTACCAGGCTGGTACGGACCCGAATCTTGGTGAGGCAACCCAGGTCATCAGTTTCTACAACCACACGGTGCCTGATACCAACACCTCCAGTCACCTGGAAGGTGTCTACCTTGTCCTGGGTGAACTGAAGTCTTCGCCCAACCCTGTGACCGGCAATGACGGCGCGTTCGTTGGCGCCAACTTCGACGGCCTGCTGACGCTGCAGAGAACCGACGGACAACCCTTCACGGTCTATGGTATTGACCTTGCCGGCTGGGGCGGCGGCGCCACGGTGAACTTCACGGGCACGCTCGCCGGTGGCGGAACGGTCAACCAGTCGATCGTGGTCGACAACAGTGTGTTCAACACTTATGAACTGAACGGCGACTTCTCTGATCTCCTGTCCCTGCAGATTGTGGACAGTGGAGAGCAGGTCTCGTACTACCTGGACAATATTGTCGTGACCCAGGGGCCACCGGATGCTGACCTGGATGGTGTGACGGATGATGATGATGACCTGCCGGGTAATCCTGCTGCCTCGGTGGATTCAGACGGCGATGGTGCGCCTGATACCTGGAACCCGCATTGTTCTGCGGCGTGCCAGGAAGGCTCTGGCCTGGTGCTGGATGCCTTCCCGGGTGATGTCACCCGATTCGCGGCAACCGGGACAGCCCCAACGACCGTGGATAACGAGGACACCGGCTTTATCGTGTCGGGTGCCTGGAACAGGTCTAGCTTCACGCCGGGGTATGCCGGCAGTGACTATCACTTTATCCAGCCGGGTATCTTTGGCCTTGCGGGCTGGGGTACTGGACTCAACCCTGACCGCTACGACGTCTATGTGACTTACACGGTTGGCAGTAACCGGGCCGGCAATCAACGGCAGGGTTGTTCTACGTGAACATTATGCCGGCGCTGGTTTCAGGTCTCATAAGTGGACTCGAATTTAGCAACAAAGACGCTGGCCTCATCGGTAGCCTCAATATCTACGGTGCCGCCGTTGGTGCCTTCGCTGCCATCTTTATTATCCGCCGCATTGAGTGGAAGCCGGTTTGCATCACGCTATTACTCACCATTATCGCCATCGATTTCGCCTCGATGCTACTCACCACGGAAATCGCACTCATGGTTCTGCGTGCGATCCATGGCTTCGTCGGCGGTCTTCTCGTGGGCGTCAGCTTTGCCGTCATCGCGCGCACCGAAGAGGTCCATAAAACTTTTGGCATGCTGCTACTTGTGCAGTTCGGTCTCGGCGGCCTCGGCGTGTGGGCACTTCCTCCACTGGTGCCGGTTTACGGCAGTTGGATATTATTCATGGCGCTCATCGCCTTCAGTACCGCCGCGCTTATCATGACCTTCTTCTTGCCAGACTACCCAGTCAAAATGAGAGACCCAAAAGCCGTCATCGCGCCAGTTCAAAAAGGCCCATTAGCCGCATCGGTCACCGCCGTCTTTCTTTTCCAAGCCGCCAACATGGCTCTCTACGCTTACATCATCGACCTCGGCGAACAAGCCGGCTTAACCCTCGACACCATTTCGCCAGCCTTGGGCGTCTCTGCGTGGATGGGCATCCTCGGCTCTCTCACTCGTACCGTGAAAGCGGATACTGTGGCGGCCGCCCAAGGGTAAGGCTATGTGTCACAACTACCCAGTGACACTCGATCTTGCCATCCAATGCATTCCAGGACGACTTCTGGCCCGTTGGCCCATTTCAGTACCAGCGACATCAGCCAGAGAACAGGCTGCTTTTTCAACTGGTCAAGGATCACTGGCCTCAGTTTCAGAACATGTTAGCGGAGCAAGGCAGGTCCTTGCCCGGTTATGTCGTCAGGGAGTTCGAGGATTACCTGAAGTGCGGTCGTCTCGAGCATGGTTTTCTGCGAGTGCAATGTGAATCTTGCCATCACGAGAAGCTCGTAGCGTTCAGTTGCAAGAGGCGTGGTTTCTGTCCCTCCTGTGGTGCAAGGCGTATGGCGGACAGTGCAGCGCACCTGGTTGATGAGGTTTTGCCGAAGCGACCGATCAGGCAGTGGGTGCTGAGCGTCCCATTCCCGTTGCGCTACTTATTTGCGACTAACCCCCAAGTGATGAGCCACGTGTTGACCATCACGCATCGCGTGATCAGCACCTTTCTGATTAAACGGTCGGGGAGAACGGTGAAGTCAGGGACGCAAAGCGGTGCGGTCACACTGATACAGCGCTTCGGTTCAGCCCTCAACCTCAACTTACATTTCCACATGCTTTACCTCAATGGTGTTTATGACCCGAATGGTTACTTCTGGCCGGTGAAGCCACCGACGCCAGGAGATATCGACACGATCACCCATACAATCGCCAGGCGGGTTTCCCGATATCTTGAACGGGCAGGGTATCTATACCGGGACGCGGAGTCCGAGTATTTGGACCTTGTACCTGATGAAGAAGATGCCATGCACGGCATCATTGGCGCTTCTATCACCTATCGGCTGGCCTTTGGGCCGAATCAGGGCAAGAAAGCCCTGACCTTACAGGCTGTGCCGTCGAAAGAGAATCGGATGAAGGTAAGTGAGCTGGTCAGTAAACAAGCGGGTTTCTCACTACATGCAGGGGTGGCCTGTAAGTCCCATCAGCGGAAGAAGCTTGAACGTTTATGCCGGTATATCACGCGGCCTGCCATCGCTGAACAAAGGTTGTCGCTGGCCAGCAACAACAATGTGATCGTAGCATTAAAAACGCCTTACGATGATGGTACCTCACACGTCGTCCTCAGCCCCATGGAGTTTATGGGCCGCCTGGCAGCACTGGTTCCCAAACCGAGGGTGAACCTCACAAGGTTTCACGGGGTTTTCTCTCCGAACAGTAGGTTGCGTGAATATGTTGTGCCGACAAAGCCTGCGGGTGATGCGGAGGCAGAGAATCAGCCTAGGAACAAGGCTTATTCGATGACATGGGCACAACGCCTGAAGCGGGTCTTCGCCATAGAAATAGAGAAGTGTGAGAAGTGTGGGGGCAAGGTAAAGATTATTGCCTGTATTGAAGATCCAGAGGTTATAGAGAAAATCCTCAAGCACTTGGGGCTGGATGAGGCATCACAGACCAGAAACCGTTCGCCGCCAACCGGACTCTTCGAGTATTCAGGACAACTATTCTGACATTGACGGTCGTTGATGGGGGTTGGCTCGGTCTGATCGCGAGAGAATTGCAAGTTCAGACCGAGATCCGGTGCCACGGCCTTTATTGAAGGCTTTGTATTGCTGAGATTTCCTTGAATTCTGTCATTACCCATAACACACTTTCGGAAACACTACTTGGAAACCTGCAGGAAAACGTGGTTAATTCTTCTTATCCCCGTGAGTGGCGAGTTGCTGGCGACCGTCGAGTTCGGTTTTCGTCCTGCGGATTTCGTGATCTCGCCTGACGGCAGACAGGTCGATGTGCTGGTGAGCAACTCAATCGTCACCGTGTCTATCGACGGCGACCAGATCAGCGCGGGCAAGAGTCACTGGGGCACCATCGGCACACACGGTCGCATCGCCCGGCAGGAGGACGGCGAATTCTACGCCATCGCCTCACGCAACGCGGACGTGACCGTCTGGAATCCGGCAACCCGTCGCAAGCATCAGTCGTACCTTGGCACGTCAGACTTTCGCGCCATCGCGTTCAAGCAGCGCGGCGTGTTTGCAGCGGCGGACGGCGATCATGGTCTCGTTTTCTTGGACATGTTTGCACTGGAAGGCTTCGGCGCAAGACAGGACTACGAGATCGAGGGCGTGGCACCAGGGCTTGGAACCTGGGAGCTTGCGTTCAGCCACGACCGCAAGATACTCGCCACCAGCCACATCGATGGCAATGTCACGCTATGGAAGCTGCCCGGCGAACCGTTGACGGCAGTCCAGGCAGACCGATTTCAGCGACCGGAATCTGTCTTCGCGCTGGCTTTCAGTCCTGGGGATGAATTGCTGTTCGTGAGCTGCCAGGACGGCAACGTTTATGTCCGCGACCTGCGCGAACGGAAATGGGCCAAAGCACTCCAGGGCGGCGTCGGCAGCCTCGTAACACTGGACCTGAATGATCGCGGTGACATTCTCGCGGCCGGCTCGCTCGGTGGCGACATCGTCATCTGGTGGCCCGGGAAGTGAATCAGGGCCGCGTCGGCTATTCCATCAACGACGCCCTGCCCGCGGTGGGACCGCTGATCATGATGGGCGTATTCGCGTTTGTGCTCTACGCCCTGCTGGTGCCGATCAACCTCTTCGTGATCATTGGTATCGGCCTCATCTACTGGCCACTGTACGAGTTCACGGGACTCATTGCAGACCAGGCCATCATGGCGATCTTTCGTCACCGTTCCGTGACAGCCTGGCTGAAGTTCCGAAACAGCTTCTTTCCCTTGCTCGCGCTCATGGTCGTCGTCGGGCTGGTGTTCTTCTCCCAGTGGTTCTTCCTGGTGGTCTTTGCACAATGCCTGCACCTGGTCGCCGACCCACCAGGCGAGGACGAGCAGAAAGAAGGGTGCCTGGTTGCCCTCGTCACCACCATGGTCCTGGTCATCGTCTTCCTGGCGGCAACACTGGGAGGTGCCCGCTATCTCAGCCTGGCATTCAACTTCCCCAATGTAACCGGCCCGCTGCAACTACTGCCTGGCATGCTGATCATCGGCATCGGCTACTACTTTGTGATGGCAATCCTTGGCGCCACGAAACGACCGGCACTGCGGTTCTGGGACCACCTTGGAGAGAACTAGTCCAGGTCGACGGGCTGACCTAACGACTGTGAAAGGGTGCGAAGCGCCTGCTCCAGTTTGTCGACCCGGGCTTCCAGCGCCTCGATCCTGTGCTGGCGCTCACTGCCGACCGCTTCCCGCTGGACCACGGCTTCCTCTTCTTCCACCGATTCGGTTTCGCCGAAGAAGAGGTGCATGTATTCGTGGTCCTGGCGCCCGGCACGCCTCGGTAAACGTGCCACCAGTGGTCCGCCCTCGCGTGCGATCATGGCGTTCAGGACATCACGAACGGCCCCGTTGTCCTCAAACTCGTGCAACCGTCCACTACGGGCGCGCAGCTCACCCGGCGTCTGGGGCCCACGCAGCATCAGCAGGCAAAGGATCGCGTACTCGGCGGTCCCGAGCTTGTGTTTGGACAGGAAAGTGTTACAGATGCGCTGGGCAAACTTCTCGACGTTTTTCCCCTCGGTCACCGTGACGAGGTGTTTGTCCGACAGGCCTCTCGCGGCCCGCAGCACGGCGCCCGGCTCCAGGTTCATCACCGGTTCGCGGCTGGACTTCTGGTTACAGGCGTTGGTCAGGCCGTTCAGCGTCAGCGGGTATTGGTCAGGCGTTACCACCGCCTTTTCAAGCAGGCAACCCAGTATCCGCACTTCCTCTTTCGACAGAGGTTCATTGATTCCCATCGGCACGCCAGTCTCTCCTCACCGAACTGCAGGGCGCCAGTATACGGCATGGATTGGTACCGGCGCGCTACCGCTTAACTGCCATGGCAATGCGACGGCAGGTCAAGCGTCGGGTTCCGGTCAAAGAAACCGACGGGGATGAGGTGGAATCCGCAGTACTCCACCGGCATCACCGGCCAGTCCTCGGGCCTGGGGACATGGGTCACACCCAGGGTATGCCACATCACGAGATCGCCCCGACTGACATCCCGGTTGCCGGAGGTCAGGTCGGCGAGCCCGCCCTCGCCTTCATGCATCACCGTCAGCGGACCCGCCGCACCCAGCTCGACCGGGGCGTAGGGTGTCACCCAGAGGTTATAGCGTGCAAAGCTCGCGCGCCGCGCGACCACCGAATCGGGATGGGCGAACAGGGTCGGACTGGCGCCCGGCAACAACTTGTAGGCGACCGGCACACCCCAGGCATTCTTGCACTCCGGATTGGAAACTTTCCAGTAACGACTTCGTTCAGGCGCAATGCGTCGCCGGGCATCCAGTTCGCGCGTCAGGTGCCGCGCCGTCGACGCAAACTGCGTTCCGTCCGGGTTCTCCGGACCCAGCGGTAACGGCTGAATTTCCATCTCATGGATTTCGTTTGCACCGCCATCCAGGTCCCAGTCGAGACGGAAACAGAACAGGTGCTGGTGGACCGGTGATGCCAGGTTCTCCCCAATCAATGGTGACTGCGCGGGGTTGGAGGTTTCCGGCGTGACGGCACTAACGCCGACAATGCCCGTCAGCTTGACTTCCATCTGGATGGTGCCATCCAGGTACAGGTACCAGAACAGGCCATAGTCGTAGTTACCGATGGTGTGGATCGAACTCACCACCAGCCGGCGCGAGCGGCGAACCTCGCTGGTTTCCGATTGGCCATCGTAATGCTTCCACTGAATGCCGTAGTCTTCCTCGTGCATGCAGATGGCCTGGGAGATCGTCTTCGCCTTGCCGTCCCAGCTCACCTGGTGCACATCAAAGTAGTGGATTTCGCCCAGGCAGTCGCAGCCCAGTTTCAGGGAATTCACAAGCATACCCATGCAGTATTCGCTTGCATCCAGCACATGCTTCCATTGATGCATGCCGTCGCGGTCACCATAGGGCACCACCATTTCCGACAGCGAGGCACGATACAGGACGGATCGACCCTGCAGGGTTAGCTGGTGGAGCACGAGGCCGTGTACCGGGTGCATCGAAATCCGGAAATCCCAGCCCTGCCAGCGAACGTGATAGCCATCCACCTCGAAGCTCGGCCCATCGGGCTGGGTGATGGCTACACTTTTCAGATCCTGGCGGGTCGTCGCCTGGTGGGCGGCATCGTAGCGTCCGTCCCTCGGCGGGATCGGCACTTCGCCCGAATCTTCCACTTCGACCACGGTGCCGAGCGTCAGGTCGACGTGGGCGATCAGGCCGTGAATCGGCCGGGCGTAACCGTTATCGGTCTTGTCGGTCCGAACAAAGGCAATACAGCGCACAGAGCGATGTCCCTCGGCAATCGCAGGATGCCGGTAGCCACTGCCGGGCCACGGGTCGACCTGGATGAGTTCGATATCGGTAATCCCGCGCTTACGAACCGCAGCCAGCCATCGCTCGTCCGTCTTCGTGAGGCGCACCGCGGTTTCCATGTCGAAGTGGTTGTAAGGCGCCTGCGCGGAACCTGTCAGTCGCGTACAGGTCGCGACGGTGCGTGAACCAAGATCAACGTCGACGGCAAAGCCACCATCGGGCGTTTCATCCCGACCAATCACTCGCACCACCCTTGCCCCTTCGCCCGACTTTACCCGTGATTTTTCAGGCTCGACCAATGCGATTGAAGAGAAGACAGGTTTGTCGCCCACCTGTCCTGACGACTTCAGGATGGTGATGGCCGCGTCAACCTCGGCACGCGAAATCGGGTCCAGTGGGTGGCTCATGCCTGATACTCCGGGGGTGGTGTAAATCCGTGCCAGGCCTTCTCGACGAGCGAGGCAAACCTGAGCGTCGTCCGATCCTCGAGATAGGGACCGATCGCCTGCAGCCCCAATGGCAATCCGCCGGCGCCGAGGCCGCCCGGGAAAGCCGTGGATGGCAGCCCGGGGAAGATCGCAATCATCGGGAACATCAGGTTGTTGTTGTAGGGAATGCTCTCGTTATCGATCACCAGCGCCCGATCCGCGCGCGGGCTGGTCGGGTGCGGGAAGGCGACATCCAGGGCCATGGGCGCGATCACCACATCGTAGTCGTTGAAGAACCGTGCCCAGGCGCGCTGCGCGGCCGCGCGACGGCTCACCAGCGCAAGGTACTCCTGGGCGCCCAGGACAAAACCGTCGGCGATCGCCTCGGCATGTCCACCCCCCGCAGCGCGCAGGGTCCTGGCGCGTTCCGCCCGGGCTTCCGGTGACTCTCCCTGTGAGGTCATCACAATCAGCATTCGCAGGTAATCCTGATAGAAAGCTTCGAAATCAATCCCTGGCTGTGCCTCACGGACCGTAGCACCTTCCTTCCCGAGTAAAGTCACCAGTTCTTCCAGGCCACCGCGCATGTCACTGGAAGGAAGCTGGCCAGCGACCGACGGCATCACCGCGACCCGAAAGTCCTTCAACTTGTCATGGCGGGCAGGCGGCAGGGCGAGCTTCCAACCAATGTCCTCACCGGGTTCGGGCCCGGCAATGACATCGAACAGCAATTCCAGGTCATCGGCGCTTCTCGCGAGCGGTCCCTGCACACCCATCAGGAAAGCCGGGTTCGGCAGGTCCGCCAGTGGAAAGCAGCCTGACCTCGGCACCGCGGTTTCGGTCGGGCGGTGCCCATACACACCGCAATAGGCCGCCGGAATGCGGATGGACCCGCCGATGTCGCTCCCCAGTTCGAGCGGCGTCATGCCGGACGCAAGTGCGGCTCCGCCACCGCCGGTGCTGCCACCGGGTGTGCGCGAGTGATCCCAGGGATTATTGGTCCGGCCGTACACCTCACTGTCGGCCGTCCAGTCTGCCAGCGCCTCGGGAATGTTGGTTTTTCCGAGCAGGCAGGCACCGGCGGCAAAGATGTTGGCCGCCACCCGGCCGTCTTCCGCGGGTTGATAGCCCTTGAATGGCACCAGGCCCGCGGTTTGCGGCAGGCCGGCTACCTGGGTGGACTCTTTCAAGGTCATCGGCAATCCCAGCAGCGTGGCGTCTTCGCCTCGCGCCCGCTTCCTGTCCGCGACCACCGCCGCCTCCCGCGCACGATCGAAGGTACGGACCGGTATCGCGTTCAGCGCGCCATCATGACGCTCAATACGCGCCACGTGCATCTCGACCAGTTCAACTGATGAGACTTCCCCGGCCCGCAGGGCGGCGAGCATGCCTGTTGCCGTCGTGAATTGATCAACACTCATATGAATTCCCTCTGTGACCCCCCTGGCAAGGTAGAAGATAACACGAATCCGATCAAGCTCACACCGTCGATCGCCGAAGTCCCACCCTGCCCTGCCATCAGCCGTTTATAATCGGCATGATGAGCAACGCCCTCTCCATCCTGAATTCGACATTTGGTTACGATGCCTTCCGCGGTCCGCAGGAAGCCGTCATCGACACGATCGTCAACGGCGGTGACGCCCTCGTCATCATGCCGACCGGGCTCGGCAAGTCACTCTGCTACCAGATTCCGGCACTGGTGCGAGATGGCTGCGGCGTGGTGATCTCGCCGCTGATCGCCCTGATGCAGAACCAGGTAGATGCCCTGCGGCAACTCGGGATCCGTGCCAGCTTCCTGAACTCGACGCTGGATGTCGCGGCAGCCGCGGAAACCGAGCGCGCCCTGCAAGCCGGCGAGATCGACCTTGTCTACATCGCGCCGGAACGACTGGTCCAGGAGCGGACCCGGCAACTGCTCCACGAATCACGAATCAGCCTTTTCGCCATCGACGAGGCGCACTGTGTGTCGCAGTGGGGCCACGACTTTCGAGCCGACTACCTCCAACTCGACTTCCTGGCGAGGGAATTCCCCGATGTTCCCAGGATCGCGCTCACCGCGACCGCCGATGCGCGGACGCGGGAAGACATTGTCGATCGCCTGGCGCTGACGAATGCGCGGCGGTTTCTAGCCGGCTTCGATCGACCCAATATTCGCTACACCATGACCCTGAAAGACAACCCCCGCACACAGCTGCTTCGGTTCATCCGCGAACAACACCCCAACGACGCCGGCATCGTCTACTGCCTGTCGCGCAAACGTACGGAAGAAACTGCGACCTTCCTGCAGTCACAGGGTTACGATGCGCTTCCCTATCACGCCGGGCTCGACAACACGGTTCGCGCCAGGCACCAGGCTGCCTTCCTCGAGCGGGAGCAGGTCATCATTGTGGCCACCATTGCGTTTGGCATGGGCATCGACAAACCAGACGTACGTTTCGTCGCGCACCTGGACCTGCCAAAGACCATCGAGTCCTACTACCAGGAGACAGGTCGGGCCGGTCGCGACGGTGAACCCGCAGATGCGTTCATGGTGTATGGGCTGCAGGACGTGATCAAGCTTCGCCAGATGCTGGGTTCGTCGCAGGGGAGTGAGGAATTCAAACGGATCGAACGTCACCGGTTGAACGCCATGTTGGGACTCTGCGAAATCACAACCTGCCGACGCCACGCCCTGCTTGCCTATTTTGACGAGGACTCTCCGGCGCACTGCGGCAACTGTGACAACTGCCTGTCGCCGGTCGACACCTGGGACGGTACCGAGGCTGCACAAATGGCGTTGTCTGCAATCTACCGAACCGGACAGCGATTTGGCGTCAACCACCTGGTTGATGTCCTCGTGGGCAAGCAGACCGACAAGGTCGAGGAGTTCGGTCACCATCGTCTCAACGTCTTTGGTATTGGCACGCAGTACCCGGACGATCGGTGGCATTCCGTCTACCGGCAACTCGTCGCGCGCGGCTATGTCAACGTGGATGTCGAGGGCTTCGGGGGTCTGTCACTCAACGAGAAATGCCGTCCCCTGCTACGCGGTGAAGAGTCCATCGACTTCCGCGTCGATATCGCCTTCAAGGGAAGTGCCCGCAAGCGCAAACCGGAAGAGGTCCCCCTTCAGGACGAGGACGAACCACTGTTTGCCGCACTCAAGGTGTGTCGACGTGAGCTCGCTGCATCACAGGGTGTGCCTGCTTATGTCATCTTCCACGACAAGACCCTCCGGGAAATGGCGGTCACGAGGCCCCATTCACTGGCGGAGTTTGGTCGCATTGGCGGCGTGGGAGAAAACAAGCGCGAGCGTTACGGCCCGGCCTTCCTTGAGGTGATTCAGAACCACTGATTCATCACGACTCATTCATCACAACTCACTCATCATCAGGGTGACGCGCCTTGAACACGATTCGAGGCAGGCGCACACTGGCTTGACCAGTCAGGCAGGCAGGTTGGCTTGTGGCGGTTCGCTACACCGTAGATGACAGGGGCTTTGTGCTCATCTCCCCCGAGGGCAGGAACAGCGTCGAGGATTATTTTGGCGCCTTTTCGCGAGATCGGCAGGGACCCCACGAGTCGTGACCTGGTCCGTTACCTGTTCGACACCACCAACATTGAAGTCTCCCTCTCCTCCAGCCAGATCAACGAACTCGCCGGCATGCTCGCACGCGGCAATAATCGGCCTGGCCGCAAGCTGGCCGCAAGCTGGCCGTACTGGTCACCTCCGACCTGATCTTCGGCCTGACCCGTATGTTCAAGTC
Source organism: Pseudomonadales bacterium (assembly GCA_965267485.1). Classification (GTDB taxonomy): domain Bacteria; phylum Pseudomonadota; class Gammaproteobacteria; order Pseudomonadales; family Azotimanducaceae; genus JANQJA01. Next base: position 397,613 of record OZ254080.1, read on the forward strand.
CGTCTCCGATGACAACACCCTGCGAATATTCAGTGACAGGGATGAGGCTATTGACTGGCTGACGGCGGAACCGAAACCCGGTCCTTGAAGGCGGGCAGGATCGTCTGCGCCCAGGTTTCCAGCATAGTCATGTCGTCATAGTCAGGGACCTGGAGCATGACCCGCTGACATCCGGCAGCCTCGAACAGGCGCAGTTGTTCGATCACCATCTCGGAGGTACCCGCCAGGAGCCCCATGCCGGTGAGGTCCGAAAGCGCGGCCCCCTTACCCAACCGTTGGCTCGCCTGCGCAAGCAGCGCCTCCACGGCAGCGTCATCCGCGCACCATCTGACCGCCGTCATCAGCGATCGTTTGATCCCGGCGGCATCGCGACCCTTTTCCGCGCACAGTCGCTCAAGTTCTGCAGTGCGCTCGCGATAGACATCGATATTGCAGAACACTGCATTCCACTCCGCCGCATATTCGGCGGCCAGCGGCAGGGTTCGCTTTGGACCATTGCCGCCGATGAGGATAGGCGTGGTCCTGTCCGGCCGCGGTAGTAGCGTCGCGCCATCCAGTGAGAAGTGTTTGCCTTTGTAAGAAACCGGGTCATCACTTGCATACAGCCGACGCGTCAGTTCAAGCGCATCGGTCAACATGGCAAAACGCGTTTTGAAGTCATGAAAAGGCACACCAAAGACGCGGTGCTCCCGCTCCTGCCAGCCAGCACCCAGGCCGAGCACGAGCCTGCCGCCCGACAGGTCATCAATTGCTGACGCCACGCGCACTGTCATGGCCGGGTGCCTGAAGGTGACGGGCGCCACCAGCGGACCGAACTCGATCCTGCTCGTGTGGGTCGCTGCAAAGGTCAGGGCCGTCCAGAGCTCAAGGGAGTCCTGATCCGGCGTATTCGGGTTCGTGAAGTGATCACTCCTGAAGACGCACTGGTAACCCAGGCGTTCCGCGGTGGAAAGAATGCGTTCCCAGCGCGACCAGTTGAGGCCATTCTGGCCTTCCACCATGAGTCCAATCTGCATGACATCGCCTCCTCTTTCGGCAGCACTCTAACATGACAACAGGGCACCAGAAGGTAAGATGGTGGATCAACGAATCGATGGACGTGATGATGTCTGGATACATTGATAACGGCAGTTTCTGGTTCGACTCACTGGACGAACCCCCCGGCTTCGAGCGCCCGGCGCAACTGCCGGAAAGCGTCGAAATCGCCATCGTCGGCGGAGGCTACACCGGGCTGTGGACGGCCTATTACCTGAAGCAACTTCGGCCCGATGCCGACATTGCCGTGTTTGAGGCTAACACGGTCGGCTTCGGCGCCAGCGGACGTAACGGCGGCTGGTGCATGGGAACGGCCATGGGCATTGATGCCATGCTGTCGCAGGAACGCCGAGTTCGAGGACGTCGCCGGCATGCCGGAACGGCCAAACGAAACGATCCTTCTCGAGTCGCTTGGTCCACAGGCAAAAACCGTTGCGATCCCACCACAGAATCTTCACGCGGTTGGCAGCACGGTTCGTGAACACGAACAGCGCCGACTGCATCGGATCGAGCGTCATCTCGTCCTGCACGATCAGGGCAAGGCCGTTGATCTGCTTGCGGAAGTCCACCGGCTCGCGGTGCAGATACACGACCGCGTCAGTGGCAAAGCTGAACATCACAGCCTCGCCAGCGTCTGCAGGATATCGGCGAGCGGCATCTGATCCGTGGGCAGCGCCACGCTGACACCGTTCGGCAGACGGACCTGCAGCAGCGCCATCGGCGTTGCTTCGGCTCGCGGCTCCTGGACCCGAACAAACGACGGGGCGTGTCGGACTTCGGTCGCGCGCTGGCGCCGTCGTTCGCCATACAGCGCCGCGACACTGATGCCGTGCTCGCGGGCGTAGGCGGCGATCGACTGGCCGCGCTCTTCGGCCGCCTCAAGGTGGGACTGGTACAGGCGTTGTTTGTCGGTCAGGGGCATTGGCTTCTCCTTAGTTGAAAGAAGCCTCACGGTAGCGTGGGAGGTTACCGGTTCAAGCCGTCGATGGCGGATCGCTTACGATGCACTGAAGCAGCAATCAGAAGCAACGTGCGAGTTTGATTACGTGTTCACCAACAAAGCCGGTAACCCACTATCGGTGCACAACGTGACAAAACGAGTCTGGTATCCGCTATTGGAATGTATTGGATTACCACTCCGGAGGCCGTACCAGACCCGCCACACTGCAGCCACGCTGTGGCTTGCGGCAGGCGAGAATCCAGAGTGGATTGCTCGGCAGATGGGACACAGCACAACTGAGATGCTGTTTCGCATTTATTCCAGGTATGTGCCAAACCTGACACGCCAGGATGGTTCAGCGTTTGAATCATTGCTGAAGCGCACGCTGACCGAATAAAACCCACACCTCCTGATCCCTCAGTCCCACAGGATTTTCAGCAACAGCGACTGATATCCAGAATCTGACCTGCCCACGCTATTGCGACACTTTTCAATGATCTCTTGCAGTGTCCCTATACAACAGTCAGGACATGTTCTGGCCGACAGGTTCGTTTCGCTACGAACGCCATACCCCAGAGACAACACTGTTGTATCAGCTGGTGGAGCGCCACTGGCCGGAGTTCAAAGCAATGCTATCCGCCCAGGGCAAACAACTGTCGGGTTATGTCGCTCGTGAGTTCGATGACTACCTGAAGTGTGGTCGCCTGGAACATGGGTTTCTACGAGTTCGCTGTGATACCTGCCATCATGAGAAGCTCGTGGCTTTCAGCTGTAAACGTCGTGGGTTCTGTCCATCCTGCGGAGCACGGCGGATGGTAGACAGTGCTGCACACCTGGTCGATGAGGTCCTGCCCAAACGGCCAATACGGCAATGGGTGCTTAGTGTTCCTTATCCGCTACGCTATCTTTTTGCGGCCAACCCGAAGGTCATGAGCCAGGTGCTCACAATCGTACATCGCGTCATTAGTACGTTCTTGATCAAGCGTGCCCGCATGACGGTCAAGTCAGGTGCGCAGAGCGGTGCGGTTACGCTGATTCAACGGTTTGGCTCCGCACTAAATCTAAATCCTCACTTCCATATGCTTTACCTGAACGGCGTCTACGATGCCAAGGGTTACTTCTGGCCCGTCAAACCGCCTACTTGTGATGACCTGGATGTGATTGCCCACACGATTGCCATCCGCGTTTCACGGTTTCTGGAGAAAGCGGGCTACCTGGTCCGCGATGCGGAGTCCGAGTATCTGGATCTGATGCAGGACGAGGAAGATGCTATGGGTGCGATCGTGGGTGCGTCTATTACCTATCGCCTGGCATTCGGTCCCAATGCTGGCCGGAAAGCGCTAACGTTACAGACAGTTCCTGTCAAAACCGAACAGAGAAGGGGCGACGACCTGGTAGCCAAACAAGCTGGCTTTTCTCTGCATGCTGGTATCGCCTGCAAGTCTAATCAGCGCAAGAAGCTTGAGCGCTTGTGCCGGTACATTACGCGGCCAGCTATTGCGGAGAAGCGGCTTTCCCTTGCCAACAACGGCAACGTCGTCATCGCGTTGAAGACGCCCTACGATGATGGCACCACTCATGTGGTACTCAGCCCCACGGAATTCATGGGGCGTCTGGCGGCGTTGGTACCCAGACCACGGGTGAATCTAACAAGATTCCATGGGGTGTTCTCGCCCAACAGTAAACTGCGTGAATATGTTGTTCCTCAGAAACCTGTCGAAGAACCAGAGAACCCGAAACCGAAGGCCTATACGATGACCTGGGCGCAGCGGCTCAAGCGGGTGTTTTTCATAGATATTGAGAAATGTGAAAAGTGCGGTGGGCCAGTTCGAATCATCGCATCGATTGAAGATCCAGATGTTATTCAGAAGATCCTGAAGCACCTGGGAATGGATCAGCCAGTAGATCCACAGAACCGCTCACCACCAGCAGACCTGACCGACCAACAAACGACGCTATTCTGAATTCCAGCCCATCGACTGCACGGTCGGTGACTGTCGTGATCGGCCAAGATTTGGATTCTAGAGACACATCGCTGAATTTCTGATGCCCAACCCATTTACTCGTGGATGAAGTCTCGAAAAGAGGGGATTACGGGCATCTCGCACGGATGACGATACTTTTCTGAATGTTGAAAAAAGGTGTTTATTCTTACTAACCGCGAGGCGATTCGGTCCACATCACCGGGCCCATGGAATGGCGCTCGAAAATCGGCAAGTTGCCTGTGACTGAAGCCTGATGGCTTTTGACGCTGGCGGCGATCATTTGCCGTCAGCGTCACCCTCACTTAAAACGCTTTCCAATCAAAGACTTAACTCGGTACTTCTCAAGTGACTTCGTTGATCTGACGGGGTGATTCAGGTACATTCGTTGGTTACTCGCGCGAGCCGCCGGCGGCGCAATCAGATTTAAGGAAAACAACGTCAATGGCTGAGAAATCCGCTTCGGTAGACCAGCTCTATGTCCTTGCGGAGAACCTGTCGCAAGACTTCTCACTTTTTCCCAGCAAGCAGCCGGCATCGGTCATCGATGGCCTGCTGACTGAAAGCCAGATTCGACGCAAGGTTGAGGAATTGAAGGCGATGGACGTCGATGCCTACATCGCCGCGACCATCGCGCCTTGCGAGGAAGCGTCGCGGCCAGGGGCGCGGGATGTCATCGCTGCGATGGAACTGCTGGTCCACCGTGAAATCGTTAATGGTCCGCTGTACGCGGCCGAGGTCGAGCTCGACTTCAATGGCGTTGGGCGCCGCGTCGGCTTTATCTGCCAGAATCGCACGCACGCATCCGGCGTGTGGATGCCCGAGCATCATGAGCAGGCAGCCCAACTTGCCAGCGAGTTCGCGATTCGCTCGATGCCGATCGTCTGCTTCATGGATACGCCCGGCGCTGATGCCGGTGCCGAGGCCAACGCCAACAACCAGGCCCACGCGATCTCGAGACTGATCGCCGAGCTGTGTAACGTCGATGTGCCGACGGTCGGCGTGATCCTTGGTCAGGGTTACTCCGGCGGTGCGATTCCGCTTGCGGCCAGTAACCTGCTCGTGTCGTGTCGAACGGCAGTGTTCAATACGATTCACCCGAAGGGGCTCGCGAGCCTCGTGCGTCGCTACAACCTGTCATGGCAGGAGTGTGCGCAGTTCGTCGGCGTCTCGCCGTATGAGCTCTATCAGCAGGGACTGATCGACGGCGTTATCGACTTTGATCCAGGCGATACGAAAAAACTCGGCAATCTGAAGAGCGTGATTGTCTCGGGCATCTTGTCGATCGAGAACTCGGCCAAAGAGTTCGTCGCCCAGCAGCCCGAGATGTTCGACCACTACAAGCGCAACATCACGCGCTATCTGCGCCCCTCAGAAACACTGTCAGCCGTTCATGCCAGTTCAACACTCAAGCTGCGTACGTCGCCGACCGAGTACCCGAACCTGTTTGGTGCGACGTTCCGCTATCTGCGGTACCTCGGCCTGCGCAAGCGCATTCGCAGTACGACCATTGGGCAGTACGGAAGGCTCGCCACCAGTGATATTCCGGAAGGTGAGCTTGCCAGTCGTCTTCACCGCGAACGACGCACGGCGTTTCTGAGCTGGCTGCAGGATCCCGACAAGGTGCTGTATGACGACGCGCTGAACAAGGCGTGGAAAAACTACGTCGAAAAGAAACAGCAGGCCGGTGACGAACGCGGCCGCATCGCACAGCTGTTGTTCGGTGAGCCGGTCAAGAACTACGAGAACGCAAAGCGCGACCTCTGTCTGGTTGCGGGCATGCATCTGTTTAACCGCTGGAAAGCGGACGCGCGCGACAACATGATCGCCCTGATCGAACATATCCAGGACGAGACCGCTGCGTCGTTCCTGCTGGGGCCCCCTGATATCAAGGATGTCAAAGTGCTGCTGCGATCGATGTCGGATTCCGAGGCGCCGTTCATCACCGAGATCAAGTCGCGCTTCGGTTTCGAGGGCAAGAAGCTGTTCTCGACCAAATACATCGAAAAGAATTCGGAAGAGTTCCTGACCAAGCAACTCCTTTCCGAGCTGAACCTCATCCTTGAGGGGCCGTCACTGTATGACGAGTCGATTCTTGAGGGGCAGGCGCTGTCCGAATACTCGACCACCCTGCTGGCGGAGGGCGATTCCGTTCGCACGATCGAGTTGAATCGTCGGCTCATCGAAGACTCGCTGTGGTCTTATGTCGCGCGCAAAACTGAATCAGTTCGCGAGCCAACCGAGCAGGATCGAACGATTCTCGACATCATCTCGGATGACGACATTCGCGATGAGTTTGTCGAGGAGTGCAAGAACTTCATTACGTTCCAGACCGTTTACGACACGCTGATCGGCGATCTCGTTTCAGTCGCCCGACACGCCAACGAGTCGCGCACGTTGCCTTCCGATGTGATCGATTCCCTGCTGGAGAAATCGCTTGAGCAGGCGCAGTCGATGTCGGTTTTTGCCGGCCGCGCCAAGGAAGACATTGCGTCCTCGTTCGCGGCATGGATGGCGACGCTGGTCGGTCACTCGCGCGGCCAGCCTTTCCTGAAATCGGTCGAGGAATGGAATCGCGTTGTTCATATCGAAAAGTCGGACACGCTGTTCGTGGTCGTGAGCTTCTTCTTCGAACGCCTGCTTCCCGAGTACTACGCGTCGAAGGAAGGCAACAAGAGTTACTACGGCAAGGTTGAGCCGGTACGGATTGGTCGCCGCAAGGATTTCTGGAACCGTCTGACGATCGCCTATCGTGATCTGCTCTTTAACGAGGTGTTGACTGGAGAAAAGCGCAGTCGCCACACCACGAAGGACAGCCTCATTGAACGCTTCGTCGACAATTTCGAGGAGATGAACGGCGATCTGATGTCGGCCAACCCGGTTGCGTTCCCGACCTTCCGCACCACCATCGAAACGGCGCTGAAAAACGATGTGACACCGTCGGGACTGGTGACCGGTATTGGCGATTTCAAAACGGCTTCTGGCAGCTACCGTGCCGGCGTCGTCGTCTCGAATGTCGACTTCCAGGTGGGCTGTATCGACAACGCGGACTGCGTGAAGTTCTGCAAGCTGCTCGTCGAATGTGCGCTCCAGCGGCTTCCTGTCGTCTGCTTTATCTCCAGTGGCGGGATGCAGACCAAAGAGGGCGCGGCCGCGCTTTTCACAATGGCCGTCGTCAACGACCGCATCACCCGATTCGTCCGCGACAATGATCTGCCAATCATCATGTTCGGCTTCGGCGACTGTACGGGCGGTGCCCAGGCCAGCTTCGTGACGCATCCGCTGGTGCAGACCTACTACTTCTCTGGCACCAGCATGCCGTTCGCCGGACAGGCAGTGGTGGAGTCAAACCTGCCGTTCACCTGCCTGCTCAGTAATTATCTGTCGATCAAGCAGGGTGCGATGCGCGGACTTGTCAGCCACCCGTTTGCGGCGAACCTCGACGAGAAGCTGCGACAGATTGATCCTGAGGTTCCGCTGCCGACAGAAACTGTCGAGCAGGTCGTCGAGCGCATCATGTCGGGCAGCTATGCCGCTTCCGAACCGCTCGTAACCAAGGAAGTTCTCAAGGAAGAAGACCTGTTCCGCCCGATCAGGAAGACACTGATTCATGCGCGTGGCTGTACGGCCGTCAAACTCGTCACCAAGGCGAAAGAGTTTGGTTACGACGTGGTGCTGGTGCAGTCGGACCCGGATATGGATTCCGTGCCGGCTGATCTGGTGAGGGACGATGAGCGCCACTCACTGGTCTGTATCGGCGGTAATACATCCGATGAGAGTTATCTCAATGCGCTCAGCGTGATCAGTATTGCGCAGGCCGAAAACGTCGACTCGCTGCACCCGGGCATTGGCTTTCTCTCGGAAGAAGCGAATTTCGCGCGCCTCGTGCGCCAGCGTGGTGTGAACTTCATTGGCCCCAAGTTCTCCAGCATGGAGACAATGAGCAACAAGTCGAACGCGATCAACACGACCATGAAGATTGGCGTCCCGGTTGTGCCGGGCAGCCATGGCATCGTTAACACCTGGGAGCGCGCCGCCGAGATTTCCGAGAACATCGGCTATCCGGTTCTGCTGAAAGCGGTCCAGGGTGGCGGCGGCAAGGGCATCGTCGCTGTGCACCGGCCCGAGCAGCTTCACGGCCTGTTCCATCAGGTATCTTCGGAAGCAAAGGCGGCCTTCGGCAATGGCGATCTGTACATCGAGAAGTTTGTCACGTCGATGCGCCACATCGAGGCCCAGGTGCTGCGCGATACGCACGGCAATACACATGTGCTTGGCATCCGTGACTGCTCCGTCCAGCGCAACAACCAGAAGCTGATGGAAGAGTCCGGCTCGACCATGCTGTCGGACAAGAGAAAGGCGCAGGTGCTGGAATATGCCCGCAAGATCGCCGATGCCGTCGACTACGTCGGTGCGGGCACCGTCGAGTTCATCTACAACGTGCCTGACGACGCAATCTATTTCATGGAAATGAATACGCGGCTGCAGGTTGAGCATCCGGTGACCGAGATGACGACTAACGTCGACATCGTCAGAAAGCAGTTCGAGATTGCCTCGGGTGAGAGCATCGCGGACCTTGAGTATCCGGAGAATGGATACGCACTCGAAGTGCGGGTTAACGCCGAGAAGGCTGTGCTGAATTCAGAAGGCAACGTTTCATTCTCGCCGACGCCGGGTGAGATCACTCGCTGCGAGTTGCCGGAAGAGGAGGGTGTGAATCTGATCTCGATGGCGGCGGAGGGCAAGGTCGTGCCGCCGTTCTACGACAGTCTGGTCTGCCAGATCATTTGCTATGGCAAGGACCGCAACGACGCGATCGAGAAGATGTACAACTACCTCGACCGGGTCGTGATTCATGGCATTTCTACCAACATTTCGCTGGTGAAACGCATCCTGAAGGATCAGGAGTTCATCGACGGGCAGTACGATACGGGCTACCTGCCCAAATTCCTGAAGCGGATAAACGCGAATGACCTCATTGATGAAATCGAGGAGGCATCGGGGACGGCAGGCACCGAGATTGATCTTGAAATGCTTCGCATCGAAGGCAGCGATGAACTCAAGGTGCTCTCGCCCTCAACCGGCGTGTTCTACCTGACGCCTTCGCCCAGTGAGCCGGAGTATGTTCAGGTCGGCGACGAGGTGACGACGGGCGATACGCTGTGTCAGCTGGAGGCGATGAAAGTCTTTACGCCGCTGAATCTCAACACGTTTGCCGGTGACAGTGGCGAGGTTTACTCATCGGCGCAGACATATGAGGTCACGCGCATTAACGTGTCCAGCGGTCAGCAGGTCAACGAAGGCGATTTGCTGTTTGTCATTCGACCCAAGATTGCCGAAGAACAGGCTGCCTAGGGGCAGCCTTTCGGGCTCGCTCTAGCCGGCGAGCTCGGCAACGCCTTTCACGATATACACCGCGCCGATCGCCATGATCGCGTAGCGGCCCCATGTCCTGAACTGATCGTCGTGCAAACGATCAACCACCAGTTTGCCAAGCCAGTTGCCGGAAATCGCGGCGGCGATCACGGCGGGGAAAATCCAGAGCGCAAGCTCTGCCTCCACGGCGATGAAAAAGCCGTAATAGCCAAGCTTCAGGATGTGTCCGAGGGTCTGGGTCACGGCCTTTGTCGCCAGCACCTCGTATCTCGTCAGTCTGCTGCCAACGTAAAACACATCGAGTACCGGTCCGCTTGCCCCGGCGAGCATTTGCGCCGCGGTGACCAGAACGCCGCAGCCGAATGCGACCGGTGGACGTTCGATATCGACGTGTAGTGTCCTGGGCATGACCAGTGCGACGAAAGGAAACGCGCCGATCAGAATAAACATAAGCCCCTTGTCAGGTACGAAGGCAATGCCAATAAACGCGGCGAGGACGACAGCGGCGCCGATCGCATAGGGAACAAGTACCCGGATTCTTATATGAGTGCGGTAGAGCCAGACTCTGGACCCGTTGGAGACGGCCTGCGCAACGCCGTGCAGGACCATCGCGGCTGGCACTGAGAGAAAGAAGCCGAATACGCCCATCAGGATCAGGCCGCCAGCCATGCTGAGCACGCCACTGATCAGGCTCGTCAGCAGCGTTGCGGCAATCAGAATCAGATAGGTCACTGGTTAGCCTCTTGGTTCCGCAGTTGATGATGACAAGGCCCTTTCTCCGGAGGCCCGCTTGCGCCGCTCCGCGGTCCCCTCGCAGACTCGGGAGCCTGTAGTCTCCCTCGTGATGCTCGGCGCTGCGCTCAATGCCTCCTGCGAAAGAACCTTGTCATCATCAACTGCTGGCGCTTCGGCGTTCGATGATGACAAGGCCCTTTCTCCGGAGGCCCGCTTGCGCCGCTCCGCGGTCCCCTCGCAGACTCGGGAGCCTGTAGTCTCCCTCGTGATGCTCGGCGCTGCGCTCAATGCCTCCTGCGAAAGAACCTTGTCATCATCAACTGCTGGCGCTTCGGCGTTCGATGATGACAAGGCCCTTTCTCCGGGGGCTCGCTTGCGACGCTCCGCGGTCCCCTCGCAGTCCAGCGCTGCGATGATGCACGCTACCTGACCTATGCGATAAGCGAATCATTGGCATACAATAGTTCGCTTGGGGGAATAGTTCATGATCGAGAATCTGGAAACGCTGCTCGCGCTGTCACGAACCGGCACAATGCTCGAGGCGAGCACCGAGCTCCGCGTATCGCAATCGGCGGTCAGCAAACGTATTGCCGTGCTTGAGCGCTACTACAATCGCAAGCTGATCCAGAAGAAGGGGCGCCGCGTCGAGCTGACGCAGCATGGCAAGCAGCTCGTCGACCGGGTGTCGCCGATCCTTTCCGAGTTGCGCGACATCTTTGTTGCGGAGGCCAGTCTCGCGAAAGGTGAGCTGGTTATCGGTGTGTCCGACGCCATCCTGTCCAGCTGGGGACCCAGGGTGTTCATTCAGGTGCAGGACGAGCTGCCCGAGGTGAGTTTCTCTTTTCACACGCACCGCACGCCCGTCGTGCTTGATCGCATCCGTTCCGGTGAATTCATGGTCGGCGTGTGTACGGGTTCCGACTCCCTTGATACCGATCTGCAGTCCGAAGTGCTGATTCAGGAGCCGATGGTGATCATCCCCGCCGGCCAGGAAAAGCTGAAGCGTCCCGCCAGGAAGGAGCTTGGTGTGATCAGTATTGAGGATTACTCCGGTGCGTGGCGTTCGTTCCGGGATGAGGTCAAGCGGCTGCGCATCCGCCGTGAGGTTTCCCTCGAGTCATTTTTCAGCGTGGGGCAGATGGCTATTGCCGGTTTTGGGCATGGTCTGGTGCCGATTGGTGTTGCCCGCACCCTGGGCGTCGACGAGTCCTGTCTTATCAATCTCGGGCCCGAAGGACTCGCGCGTCCAGTCAGGTTTGTGGCGCGCAAGTCCACCTATGGATTACCGACGGTCGCGACATTCTACGAATCCCTGTCGGCGAAACTCCGCGGATTCGACTTCGGCGTCTAGGCGCCGCTACTTGTTGTTCTCTTCGTTCTGCGCGTCTTCAAGCGGTGTCAAAGACAGGTCGCCGAGGCCGCCGCTGTTTTTCTCTTCCTTCTTCTCGGCGGGTGCTGCCTTCGGCTCCGGCGCGGCAGCCTTTGGCTTTGGCGCCTGCGAATCCCCAGTGCTGTCCTTCTTGGAGTCGAGCGTGATACGCAGCCGCAGGTTGTTTTTTGAGTCGGCGTTCTTCAGCGCTTCATCAAGGGTGATCTTGCCCGCCTTGTAAAGCTTGAACAGCGCCATATCGAAAGTCTGCATACCCTGCTCGCCAGACTTTTCCATCAGTTCCTTCAGCGAGCCGACATCTCCCTTGGCGATAAGGTCAGCGGCGCGCGGTGTGCCAAGAAGAATCTCGATCGCGGCGGCGCGTTTGCCGTCGACGGTCGGAATCAGGCGCTGCGAGATGATGCCGCGCATGTTGAGCGACAGGTCAGCGAGAAGCTGCGCGTGGCGCTCTTCCGGGAAGAAGTTGATGATTCGGTCCATTGCCTGGTTGGCGTTGTTAGCGTGTAGTGTCGACAGACAGAGGTGGCCGGTTTCAGCGAATGCGAGCGCATGCTCCATCGTTTCCTGATGGCGAATCTCGCCGATGAGGATAACGTCCGGGGCTTGTCGCAGCGTATTGGCAAGCGCATCTTCCCAGCTGTGGGTATCGGCTTTCACCTCACGCTGATTGACGATGCAGCCTTTATGCGGGTGGGTGAACTCGACCGGGTCCTCGATCGTGATGATATGACCCTTTGACTTCTGGTTGCGATAGTCGATGAGCGCGGCCATCGATGTGGACTTGCCGGAACCGGTACCGCCGACGAACAGGATCAGTCCCAGCTTCGACATGATGAGCTTTGGCAGGACCGGAGGCAGACCAAGCTGGCGGTAGTCTGGTAATGAATCGCCGAGGCGACGAATGACCATCGAGACCTCGTTCCGCTGCCAGAAAATGTTGACCCGGTAACGTCCCAGCCCGGGGCGTGAGATAGCAAGGTTCATCTCGAGCGTTTCCCGAAATTCCTTTTGCTGCTCCGGGGTCATGATGCCGTCAGCGAGCTTTTCGATTTCACCCGGCTTCATGGGTTCGTCAGACAGCTGGTGCAGGGTGCCATAGAACTTGGCAGAGGGAGGAGCACCGGTACTGTAGTACAGGTCGGAGCCTTCTTTTTCGACGAGGATTTTCAGGCAATCTTCGAATTCTGTTTGTGCCACGTGTCCGTCTCGCTCATTTCTGTGACGTAGAGAATAATCGCAAAGGTGTCGTGTCGGCAGGGCAAACAACTGTCGGGTTATGTCGCTCGTGAGTTCGATGACTACCTGAAGTGTGGTCGCCTGGAACATGGGTTTCTACGAGTTCGCTGTGATACCTGCCATCATGAGAAGCTCGTGGCTTTCAGCTGTAAACGTCGTGGGTTCTGTCCATCCTGCGGAGCACGGCGGATGGTAGACAGTGCTGCACACCTGGTCGATGAGGTCCTGCCCAAACGGCCAATACGGCAATGGGTGCTTAGTGTTCCTTATCCGCTACGCTATCTTTTTGCGGCCAACCCGAAGGTCATGAGCCAGGTGCTCACAATCGTACATCGCGTCATTAGTACGTTCTTGATCAAGCGTGCCCGCATGACGGTCAAGTCAGGTGCGCAGAGCGGTGCGGTTACGCTGATTCAACGGTTTGGCTCCGCACTAAATCTAAATCCTCACTTCCATATGCTTTACCTGAACGGCGTCTACGATGCCAAGGGTTACTTCTGGCCCGTCAAACCGCCTACTTGTGATGACCTGGATGTGATTGCCCACACGATTGCCATCCGCGTTTCACGGTTTCTGGAGAAAGCGGGCTACCTGGTCCGCGATGCGGAGTCCGAGTATCTGGATCTGATGCAGGACGAGGAAGATGCTATGGGTGCGATCGTGGGTGCGTCTATTACCTATCGCCTGGCATTCGGTCCCAATGCTGGCCGGAAAGCGCTAACGTTACAGACAGTTCCTGTCAAAACCGAACAGAGAAGGGGCGACGACCTGGTAGCCAAACAAGCTGGCTTTTCTCTGCATGCTGGTATCGCCTGCAAGTCTAATCAGCGCAAGAAGCTTGAGCGCTTGTGCCGGTACATTACGCGGCCAGCTATTGCGGAGAAGCGGCTTTCCCTTGCCAACAACGGCAACGTCGTCATCGCGTTGAAGACGCCCTACGATGATGGCACCACTCATGTGGTACTCAGCCCCACGGAATTCATGGGGCGTCTGGCGGCGTTGGTACCCAGACCACGGGTGAATCTAACAAGATTCCATGGGGTGTTCTCGCCCAACAGTAAACTGCGTGAATATGTTGTTCCTCAGAAACCTGTCGAAGAACCAGAGAACCCGAAACCGAAGGCCTATACGATGACCTGGGCGCAGCGGCTCAAGCGGGTGTTTTTCATAGATATTGAGAAATGTGAAAAGTGCGGTGGGCCAGTTCGAATCATCGCATCGATTGAAGATCCAGATGTTATTCAGAAGATCCTGAAGCACCTGGGAATGGATCAGCCAGTAGATCCACAGAACCGCTCACCACCAGCAGACCTGACCGACCAACAAACGACGCTATTCTGAATTCCAGCCCATCGACTGCACGGTCGGTGACTGTCGTGATCGGCCAAGATTTGGATTCTAGAGACACATCGCTGAATTTCTGATGCCCAACCCATTTACTCGTGGATGAAGTCTCGAAAAGAGGGGATTACGGGCATCTCGCACGGATGACGATACTTTTCTGAATGTTGAAAAAAGGTGTTTATTCTTACTAACCGCAACGTGAGCCCTCTGAGGCGAATGCCGATTGCACCAGAGTTGCGGCAGATCATTGAAGCGGCACGTGTGGGCAAATGATGCAACGGTGCGGCTTTGACGTTCGGCCATGGGAACAACTGGAGAATAAGCGGCGATGACTGACAAACCTGAGCAGCCCCCGTTAGATGCGAGGGGCGAAAGCGACGATGATCTGAAAACTTGCGGTTTTGTCAGCGAGTATCGAGTACTGAAGATGGACTGTCCTTCGGAAGAGAACATGATCCGAATGGCGCTCGACGGCATTGAACCTCGCGTCCTGCTGGCGTTCGATACGCCGAATCGCAAGGTCCGCGTTTTTCATGGCGACAATGCAACCACGTTCGAGGAGCGTATGAATTCGTTGGGCTGGGCGCCAGTCTGGTAGCAACCACTCGGGCGGCGTATGAGGATCTTGCCCGGGTAGGTGAAGAATCCGAAGCAACGGCCCAGATGGAGGCCAGCGTCCTGAAGTGGCTGCTGGCGATCAATGGCGTGATGTTCGTGGTTGAGCTGACGGTGGGATGGCTGGCGCAATCGACAGGGCTCATTGCTGACTCGCTGGATATGTTCGCCGATGCTGCGGTCTATGGCGTCGCACTCTATGCGGTGACGCGAAGCCTTCGCACCAAACTGCGGGCCGCACACCTGGCCGGCTGGTTACAGCTGGTGCTGGCAATAGGCGTTCTGACTGAGGTCGGACGGCGATTCGTATTCGGTAGCGAGCCGGTATCCACCCTGATGATGGGGTTTGGACTGCT
Organism: Pseudomonadales bacterium; assembly: GCA_965267485.1. Taxonomy (GTDB): domain Bacteria; phylum Pseudomonadota; class Gammaproteobacteria; order Pseudomonadales; family Azotimanducaceae; genus JANQJA01. The sequence goes on from OZ254080.1 coordinate 412,622, forward strand.
GGCTCTGGCCGCTAACGCGTGGTGTCTTATTTTGATTGCAAGGAACCGGCACGGCGGTGCACATATGAAAGCAAGCTTCATTTTCTCGGCAAATGATGTGATTGCCAACACTGGCGTCATTCTGGCCGGTGTATTGGTAGCGTGGACCGGGTCACGGTATCCCGATCTGGTGATCGGTTTAGTCATTGGTGTGATCGTACTGAACGGTGCCCGGCGAATTTTGCAGCTGAAACACTAGGGAGTCGACTCGCGGGAGGCAAGATGAAACTGGCAGAGGTCAGAAAAAACTACGATGCGGTCTCTGCATACTACGATCTAGCAACCGACCTGATTTTCCATAGATTGTTGGGCCTCTATGATTGGCGGAAGCGGGCGATTGATCGATTGCAGCTGCGCGCCGGCGATACGGTGTTGGACATCGGCTGCGGAACCGGCAATAACTTCGAATTGATTCAACAGGCGGTTGGGTCTTCGGGCAGGATCATCGGCGTTGACTACTCGCCGGGGATGCTGAAACGCGCACGCCGTCGATGTGAAAACGCGGGATGGACCAACGTGGTCCTGTTACAGGACGATGTAGCTCAACTCGATCAGGTTTCGCAGGATGTCGATGCCTGTGTTTCCATTTGGTGTCTTGGCATCGTTCACGACCTTCCGGCTGCGCTCCGCCGCATGATTACGCTGACAAGGTCAGGTGGCCGAATCTCTATTCTTGATTTTGATCGGGCGGTACCAGCCGATGGACCGCTGCGTTATCTGTTTCCCCTTTATCGCTGGCTGTTAATCAAGTCGGAAATTGACGCTCCCGAAGATATGAATAGTGATCGCCTGCAGCGCCGCTGGAATGAAGGGCGCTGCATTCTCAACGAGCACTTGGTGGCAGCGGAGGAAGAACGCTACCTGTGGGACGGCGGGTTGCTAATCTCTGGCGCCGTCAGATGATGATCGCGGGCTCCCATGGCCATAGAGCTGTGCGTCTCGAGGTGCCCTGTCTATGTGCTCGAACTCAAGGCTGGAATGCCGGATGTCGAAGCGCTCTCGCAACTGCTCCTTGATGCGGGACTTGGCTGCTTCCATGTGGGTCCATGCCTCTGGTTGTTGTGGTGGCTGGACTTCAAGCTGAGCGTTGCCGTCTGGGTGGGCATGATCGCCGTGGCGGGGTTGGCTGTGGAACTGGGTCTGCTGATGATGGCCTATCTGGATATCGCATGGCGTGATCGCGAACTAGAGCGTCGGCTCAATACCGGCGGGGACCTGGCGGAAGTCATCCAGAGCGGTGCCGGACAGCGCATTCGACCCATGTTGATGACGGGGCTGGCACTCTTTATGGGGTTGGTCCCGATTCTGTTGTCCAGTGGTACCGGCGCCGATGTGATGCAGCGTATCGCCGCACCCATGGTAGGCGGGGTGATTTCAGCCTTGCTGATGGTGTTGGTAGTGTACCCCGCAATCTTCATGTTCTGGCGCGGCCGCGGGTTGCCCGGGGGCGCACCAACGCCGCCGCGGGAGAATGGTGATGATGAATAGCTGCTCTCCCACTCATTTGATTAGTCTTTGGAGATGAACCATGAAAATTCTGGTGCCTACTTTTTTACTGATAATACTCACATCGTTGACCCACACCGCGCTGGCGGCTGAGCAGGCGTCGCACGGCATGATGCAAGGATGCGGCATGATGGGGGGTGGCTCTATGCTGGCCGGTATGGCCTTGATGGTGTTGCTGTTCATTGCCTTGATTCTGGCGATCCTGTCGCTGGGCAAATACCTGTTCTTCAACAATTCCCGGGAAGGAGATCGTTCATGAATACCTTGCTCTATCAAAAACGGCCGTATCACAAACGCGGCGGCACAGCGATCATGACCGCGTCACTGCTTCTGGTCATGGCATTCGCGAGTTTGTCTGCGAGGGCAGCGGAGGCTATTGAAGCAACGCTGTACAAGAACCCGGGTTGCTTGTGTTGCGACGAGTACGCGGCCTATCTGCGCCCGCATGGATTTGACGTCACAGTTATCGCTCGTGACGATCTGTCGGAGGTCAAGCGTGAACACGCGATCCCGCCTCGCTTGCAAGGGTGCCATACCCTGTTGGTGGATGGGTACGCTGTCGAAGGCCACGTTCCGGTGACGGCGATCAACAAGCTGCTGCGTGAGCGTCCCGATATCCGGGGTATATCGTTGCCGGGAATGCCGGCAGGGTCACCGGGTATGGGCGGGCGGAAACAGGCGCCCTTTGTGGTGTATTCGATCGCGGATGACGAAACATCGGTCTTCGTTGCTGATTGATTCGGTGTCTGTGATCAGCAACGCGTTGCGATTGCAGCGCACGGACCTCTAGCGATGGCAGCAGTTTGGACCGAATCGTCGTTTCGCATCGGTCGGTTCGGCGCTCTGCGCTAGAGCACAAGGGCAAGACCAAGGGAGGCCTGACCTATGAAAATCCAACCATTTTTCCATGAGGAAACATCGACGCTGTCCTATGTTGTGCATGATGACAAGACAGCGGTGGTCATTGATCCCGTACGTGACTACGACGCTGCCAGTGTTCGCACGTCCTGGGCGTCATGCACTGAGATTGCGAACTATATTCGAAGGCTGGAACTCAATGTGCCATACGTGGTCGATACGCACGCACATGCAGACCATATGACGGGGCTGCCTTTCTTCAAAGAGCACTTTTCCTCGGCGACAGTCACGGGGGCGCGGACCGGGAAGGTTCAAGCTCACTTTCGGGATGTGTATAACCTGAGTCCTGATTTTCCCGTAGACGGGAGCCAGTTCGACGTTTTGATCGACGAGGGCGAGCGTTTGGAGTTCGGTTCACTGACGCTCGAAGCGATTCACACGCCCGGACATACACCCGCACATATGTCGTGGAAGATTGGTGATGTAGTCTTTGTCGGTGACACGCTGTTCATGCCGGACTTTGGTAGTGCACGTTGTGACTTCCCCGGAGGGTCGGCAGCTGACTTGTTCGACTCTATTCAAAGGATCTATTCGATGCCCGATGATACGCGGCTGTTCATGTGCCACGACTATCGACCAGGAGGGCGGGAGCTCAGATACGAAACGACAGTCGCGGAACAAAAGCGGTGTAACGTTCAAATCAACCAGAACACTTCCAAAGACGAGTACGTTGCGTTCCGCAAGGAGAAAGACGCCACACTGCCGGCGCCGAAGTTGGTCATGCCAGCGTTGCAGGTGAATATTCAAGCAGGGGAGCTGCCGCAAGTTGAGGACAACGGCCGCGCTTATCTTCGACTGCCACTTGACTATCTTGGTTAGGATTTTTTCGCCGGCTTGTCGCTGGTGTGTAGCTTGTGCAAGATTCCGCATCGTTCGACAGTCTGGTTGCGCCCGCAGCGTTGACTCAAAGCCACGAGTTGCTCTCTGAGGTGCTGGAGTTCCGCGAGGCGCTGCTCCACTCGCTGAATATGCGTCTCCATTATTTGGCAGACTTCACTGCAATCACGATCGGGTGAGCTGTTGAGTGCCAGCAACTCTCGTATTTCCCTCACCGAGAGATCGAGGCTGCGGCACTGCTTGATAAACCTCAATCGGGAAAGCGCGGTGTTGTCGTACAGACGAAAATTTCCCTCGCTCCGCTGGGCCGGCTCAAGCAAACCTTCCTTCTCGTAGAACCGTATCGTCTGTACCGAACATCCCGACTTTGACGCCAGTGTTCCGATCTTCATGAAATCCCTTCTACTCTGTTGACTCTATAGTTGGTATAGATCTTAAACTCAATTAACTAGCCGATAAAGCAGAAATCAGCACGTTAACCGGAGAATGAGCGGCAATGACTGACAAACCGCCTGAGCAGGCCCCGCCGGATGCGATGGACGAGAGCGCCAGTGATCAAAAAACTGGCGGTTTTGTCAGCGAGTATCGAGTACCGAAGATGGACTGTCCTTCGGAAGAGAACATGATCCGAATGGCGCTCGACGGCATTGAACCTCGCGTCCTGCTGGAGTTCGATACGCCCAATCGCAAGGTCCGCGTATTCCATGGCGACGATGCAACAACCATCGAAGAGCGCCTGGCCGCGCTGGGACTGGGCGCCAGTCTGGTAACAACCATGCCCGTGGCAGAGGAAGATCTTGTCCGGGTGAGTGAAGAAGAGGAAGCAACGGCCCAGATGGAGGCCAGCGTCCTGAAGTGGCTGCTGGCGATCAATGGCGTGATGTTCGTGGTTGAGCTGACGGTGGGATTGTTGGCGCAATCAACCGGGCTGATTGCTGATTCCCTGGACATGTTCGCAGATGCGGCGGTCTATGGCGTCGCGCTTTATGCGGTGGCGCGCAGCCTTCGCACCAAACTACGAGCAGCACACTTGTCCGGTTGGTTGCAGCTGTTGTTGGCATTAGGCGTTCTGGCTGAGGTCGGGCGGCGATTCGTGTTCGGTAGCGAGCCAGTATCTACCCTGATGATGGGGTTTGGACTGCTGGCTTTGGCGGCCAACGCGTGGTGTCTGGTGTTGATCGCAAGGAACCGGCACGGCGGTGCGCATATGAAGGCCAGTTTTATCTTCTCCGCTAACGACGTCATTGCCAACACGGGCGTCATTCTGGCAGGTGTATTGGTTGCCTGGACAGGATCGCGGTACCCCGACCTGGTGATCGGATTGATCATCGGCCTAGTTGTGCTGAATGGTGCCCGGCGAATTTTGCAGCTGAAACACTAGGGTCGCTGGTCTTGCGACATCTCAACTGAGAAGAAGGAGACTATATTATGAGCTTACATCTAGGGGATACCGCACCTGACTTCGAGGCGGATACGACTGAAGGCCGGATCAACTTTCACGACTGGATCGGTGACGGCTGGGCCGTACTCTTCTCGCACCCGGCCGATTTCACGCCGGTATGCACCACGGAACTGGGAGAGACCGCGAGACTGAAGGACGAATTCGCCAGGCGCCAGTGCAAGGTGATCGCCATTTCGGTGGACTCGGTAGAGGATCACAAAGCCTGGTCCGACGATATCGAAGAGACCCAGGGCCATGCAGTCAACTTCCCGATTATCGGGGATGTGGACAGGAAAGTCTCGCAGCTCTACGACATGCTGCATCCCGGTGAGGATGACAGCTCGACAGTGCGTTCGGTATTCCTCATTGATCCAAACAAGAAGGTTCGCATGACGCTGACCTATCCGAAGAGCGCCGGTCGCAACTTCGACGAGATCCTGCGGGTGATCGATTCGATCCAGTTGACCGACGGCTACAAGGTCGCCACACCGGTGAGTTGGCGCGATGGCGACGACGTGATTATCCTGCCGTCGCTTTCCGACGACGAGGCCAAGGCGCATTTTCCGGAGGGCTGGAAAACCCTCAAGCCTTACCTCCGGGTGACCAGGCAGCCAAACCGTTGAGGCAAGGTTGTAGCCAGCCTTTCAGGGGGCGGTGTGTTTTGTGTCCCGCATCGCCTTGAATAGGTCAGAGATAGAGTCCCCGCCATGAGCCTCTGGCAGTACGTATTGCTGGCCATGACGGCCGGCGTGCTACTCAATCTCACGCCCTGCGTGTTGCCGGCGCTGCCGATCAAGCTGCGCAGCATCGCCCGCGTGGTCGGCGATCGCCCCGGACGACGCCTGCTCGCCGGTGGCGCACTTCTGGGTGGAACATTGACATTTTTCGGTGCATTGGCAGTGGCAACCGCCTGGTTGAATTGGACCTGGGGCGCCCTCTTTCATTCGGCTTCATTCCGGTTGATACTTGCCGTCGTGCTCGCCAGCCTGGGCGTTTGGAGCCTGGTTGGGCGCGGGTTTCAGCCTCCTCAGTGGACCTACCGTATCCAGGGAGCGGGTTACGCGGAGCCTTACTTTGCGGGTCTGTTGGCGGCAGTGCTGTCAACGCCGTGCACGGGGCCATTTCTGGGTGGTGTGTTGGCTTTTGCCCTGACCCAGTCGCCGGCTGCCATTGTGGTGATTTTCCTGGCGGTCGGTGTGGGTCTGGCGCTGCCCTACCTGATCTTGCTGGCCCGACCCGGCCTGATTGCACGAATACCCCGTGGCGGAATCTGGCTGCTTCGCGTCCAGCAATTCCTGGGACTGGTGCTGCTGGCCGGGGCAGTGTTCTTCGCGGCCACCGTGCTCCCGGGCAATCTGGAACGGCTGCTATGGATCGTCTGGGCCACCGTACTCACCTTCTGGCTACTGCGCGCAATGTGGGTCGGCCCCGATCTCCGCGCCCGTCTGATACCAGCGCTGGTACTGGCCGCCACGGCGGCCACGGTGGTCGCGAGCTGGCCCAGGCCGGGCCACGTCGCAACGGACAACTTGGCCTGGCAGCCGTTGACCGTGCAAGCATTGGCCGATGCGCGCGCGGCTCGGCGACCGGTGCTAATTGAGTTCACGGCCGACTGGTGCATCAATTGCAAAGTCCTTGACCAGACCGTTTACCGCGACCAGCGCGTGGTTGAGGCTGCGCGCCGGGTTAATGCCCTTACTCTGCGTGCTGACCTGACACACCCCGATGAACGCCTGCAACGTTTTCTGCGTGAGTTCGGGGGCGCCGGCCTGCCGTTCGCTGTGGTGCTCGATGGCCACGGACAGCCAGTAAGGCGGCTGCCGGATTTGTTTATGGCGACCACGCTGGTGTCCACACTGCACAACGCTACGGAGGAATGACGCACATGGGTATGGACAAATCCCGAATCTTTGGCTGGTTGTCGCCGGGCCTGGGCGCTTTGGCGATGGCGGGCGCACTGTTGGCATGGCAGTGGCCGGTCGTCAATCCTGGATCAGAAGAAGCGGTGCCGGGTTCTGAGGATACTGATCTGACAAAATCCACCGCCGATCTCGTAGAGGTCGTTGCTGTGCGGGACGCGGAGGACCGTATTCGTGTAACGCTTTTGATAGACGGCGACTGGCACGTGAATGCCAATCCCGCGTCTCTGGATTTTTTGATTCCGACGGAGCTATCAGTCAGTGCGGGTGGGCGCTTACCATTGAAAGTCGATTACCCTCGCGGTCGCGACATGGACAGTGGGCTCGGTGACGCGACCTGGTCGGTGTATGACGACGGCGTGGTCATGAGTGCTGTGCTCCTGGAGGAGGCACCTTATGGCCAGTTGACCGCTGAGGTTCGGGTTCAGGCCTGCCACGACAGCGGTCGTTGCCTGGCGCCGGACACCCTCCTGACGCGGATTGTAACTCCGTGAAGCGGATGCGGTACGAGCCGCCTGCGATTTCCGTCGCAATGAATGAAGTCAAAGCGAACGTCCATCGAAACCGCTGGCCATCACCGCGCTACCGGTGTATTTGCCGCTGCCCGTGCTGGTCCATGAAATCAGCGAATCTGTTGTCATCGCCAGCGGCTTGCGGCTGTTGCGTAGTTAATTGTCGAAGGAGTGAAACGCGTTGATTTCCCAATACCGTCTGTTTGGCGTACACGCCGTCCGCCGAATTCAGTGTGTACTTCTCGCGGCCGCGGCCGCCCTCTTTTCAATAGTGACGCCCGCTGCAGACCCTGCATCACCGGCGACGGCTGCGCCAGCGTCACCGGCGCTGAACGCCTTTGCGCAGCAGATTCTGCAAGCGCATCCGCTCGTTCAGGCGGCACAGGCAGAACTGGATGCATCACGTGCCCGTGAACGGGCTGCCGGACGCGCACTGTACAACCCCGAGTTGGATGCTGAATACGAAGACGGGGAGGTTCGCACCCAAAGCATCGGCATCAATCAGACAATTGATCTGGGCGGCAAGCGCGGCGCACGTCAACGCGCAGCCTCGTTCAAGACGGAGTCGGCGATGGAGTCCTTGGCGTTGGTTCGGCAAAGCGTGTTGGCGGAGTTATTCAGTGCGCTCGGGATGGTGGATGTAGCTACGGAGCAGTTGCGCATCGCCGACGAACGCAAAGCGTTAATGGCGCGCTTGCGCACGCTGGCCGATAAACGCCGACAAGCCGGTGACCTGAACCAGATCGAGATTGAACTGGCCCGTCTGGCTTATGCGGAAGCAGCTTTACTGCGATCCCAGGCAGCAGCGCAACAAGTCACTGCGGAACAAGCGCTCGCCCGGGTAGCCGGTATTGATCTGGGGTCCTACCCGCCGTTGCCGACGGTCTATGTACCCGTGACCCTGAATGAGCCCTCGGTAAACGCTATTCTGACTGACCTTCCCAGCGTGCGTGCCGCGCAAGCGAGAGTGTCGGCGGCGCAAGCGGTCGTGGATCTTCGTCGTCGGGAGCGACGGCCGGATCCTACGATCGGTTTCTTCGCCGGTCGCGAAGGTGATGATGATCTGATCGGCATTCGTTTCTCGATTCCTTTTCCGGTGCGAAACAGTTATCGCGCCGAGGTCGATGCCGCGAGTGCCGATCTCGTGGCCCTGGATCAATCGGTAGCGAACGAATATCGGCAGTTGCGCGCAGAACTCATCGCCGCACAACAACGCTACGAACTGGCGCGAACCGCCTGGGATGACTGGCAACGTCTTGGGGCCGGTAGCCTTGCGAGCCAAACGGAAACATTGGAGCGCTTATGGCGAACCGGTGAATTGAACACCACGGATTACCTCGTGCAATTGCGGCAAACCCTGGACACCAGGGTTGCCGCCAGCGAGCAGCGCGGTGTTGTGTGGGAGTCGTGGATCGCCTGGTTGGCGGTCAGTGGTCAAGTCGATACCTGGATCGGTCTGGGAAATCGGCACTAGCGTCATGGAGAGAGCGCAAATGAGAAGAGTTGCCTGGATTGTACTGTTGCCCTTGTTGGTCGCGATCCCCTGGGCGCATGCCGAGGAGGAAGAAGAGGAAGCGGTGGAACTGGTGTTCTCGGCGGCAGAGCGCAAGGAGCTTGGCATCGAGATCGCCGCGGTCAGCGAGCGCACCTTGTTTCCAGAGGTAAATGCGCCCGGTGAGGTGATGTTGAATGCCTATGCCACCAGTCAAATTGCATCGCGAATCGAGGCGCAGGTCGTGGCCCGCCATGCGCGTATGGGCGAAGCCGTTGAAGTCGGTTCACCGCTCGTGACGCTGTCGAGCGTTGACGTGGCCGATGCGGTGGGTGATCTGCTGGTGCACGATCGTGAATGGCAGCGCGTCAAGAATCTGGGGCGTGATGTGGTCTCCGAATCGCGTTACGTGGAAGCAGAAGTCGCGCGACAACGCGCCTACGCGAAAACCTTGGCGTACGGCTTGCCGCGCCAGGAACTGGAGCGGCTGATCAAGAACGCCAACGTCAGTGAGGCCACCGGAGAATACACCCTCTTTGCCCCACAATCTGGCGTAGTCATTCGCGATGCCTTCGTAATGGGTGAAGTCGTCGACGCCGGACAGCTGCTGATGGAGCTGAGTGATTTGGCCGTCCTTTGGGTCGAAGCGAGGGTCGACCCCGAACTCGCCTCGGCGATTGCTATTGGTGATTCAGTCCGGGTCAGTGCGGACGATCGCACCTGGGTGGCGGGGGAAGTCGTGCAGCGTTCGCCGCGGCTCAACGAGGCGACGCGCACGTCAAATATTCGTATCGAGGTTCGCGACACGCCCGCTCTCTTCCCCGGGCAGTTCGTCAACATCGCCGTTCGCACCGGCGCGGGGAGCCCGAGACTCGCGGTGCCGGACGAAGCCATCATGCTGATTCAGGGCACGCCGATGGTGTTTACACTCGAGGGCGACGAATTTGAGCCACAACCGGTCGAACCGGGACTCAAGGCGGAGGGTTATACGGCCATCACAACAGGTCTGGACGAGGATGACACCGTTGCCGTGGCCGGTGTCTTCCACCTAAAGTCTCTGCTTCTCAAATCGCAGATTGGCGATACCGACTAGGGGACCGTGATGCTGAACACGCTTGTCGATATCTCACTGCGCTATAAGCTGCTCACGCTGGTCGGCTTCGCGGTCATTGCCTTTCTAGGTTGGCGTGCCGTCAACACAGTTCCGATTGATGCGTTCCCGGATCTCACGCCCATTCAGGTGAATGTCTACACAGAATCACCGGGACTGGCGGCGGAGGACGTCGAAGAACTGCTGACCTTTCCGGTCGAATCCGGCATGGCCGGGCTCGCCGGCGTGCAACAGATTCGCTCCGTTAGTCTCTTTGGCCTGTCCTACGTGTCCGTCTACTTTGACGACGACACGGACATTTACTTTGCCCGTCGGCTAGTCATGGAACGCCTGCAAGAGGTCTCCGAACGAATTCCCGAGGGTTACGGCACGCCGGAAATGGGCCCCAACTCATCGGCACTGGGACAAGTGTACTGGTACACACTCGAACGTTCCGATGAGGCGCTAAGGACTGGTGAGACCGATATGGAGCTGCGCACCCTGCAGGACTGGTCGGTACGCCTGGTGTTGCGCACAGTCCCGGGGGTAGACGACGTCATGTCTTGGGGCGGCAGTGAAAAGCAGGTGCAGGTACAGCTGGATCCGCGCAAGCTGATTGCCTATGACCTCGACTACAGTAGCGTGCTTGAAGCCATCGAGGCCAACAACCGCCAGGTAGGCGGCCAGTACATCAACATCGGCCCGGAGCAGTACCTGGTGCGGGGCTTGGGACTCGTGGAAAACACCACAGATCTGGAAGAAATAGTGCTGAAAACCGTCGATGGCACGCCGATACGTGTACGCGATGTGGCAAACGTCGAGGAAGCGCCTGCGTTGCGCTTTGGTGCGGTAACCAAGGATGGCGAAGAAGTTGTACTCGGCATGGCCTTGGCGCGTATTGGGGAAAATGCCGCCAATGTGGTCGATGGTGTCAAAGAGAAAATGAACACGATCGCCACGATTTTGCCGGAGGGAGTCGAAGTCAACCCGATATACGACCGCACCGGCCTGGTCGACGAGGCGGTCAGCACTGCGGTTACCGCCTTGATCGAAGGCTCCATTCTGGTGGCAATTGTCTTGTTCTTGTTTCTTGGCGAAATCCGCTCGGCCCTGGTAGTGATCGCGGCGTTGCCCCTGGCGATGTTGATTGCGTTTATCTTCATGGGCGAATTCGGCTTGTCCGCCAACCTGATGTCGTTGGCGGGCCTCGCCATCGGTATCGGTATGATGGTGGATGGCGCCGTGGTGATGGTCGAGAACGCCTTTCGCATCATGGCCGAACGTCAGAAGACGGGCGAAGCAGTCGATCGCACTGGCGCGGTCCTAACGGCCGCTCGCGAAGTCGCGAACCCGATCGCCTTTGCCATCCTGATCATTATCGTGGTGTTTCTGCCGCTCTTCAGTCTTGAGGGCTTGGAAGGAAAACTCTTCAAGCCAATGGCATTTACTATCACTTTTGCGATGGCTGGGTCGCTGGTACTTACGTTGACCCTGATTCCAGTTCTGGCCTCGGTCATGTTAAAGCCGCAAGAAGAGCGAGACACCCGACTCGTGCGGTGGTTGAAGCAAGGTTATTTGCCGCTATTGCATTGGTCGCTCGGCAACAAAAAGAAGCTGGGAGCCGCCGTCGCCGGGCTGCTCCTCGGCAGCCTGGCACTGTATCCGTTTCTGGGTAAAGAGTTTATGCCGACCCTGCAGGAAGGATCCGCAATCTGGCGCATCGTCTCCATTCCATCCACTTCTCTCGAGCAGTCTATCGAACTGTCCAAGCGGGCGTCGGGTGCGCTCGCAGAATTTCCGGAAGTCACCACCAGTGTCGCCATGATCGGTCGTGCTGAGAAAGGAGAGATCGCGGACGTGAACTACATGGAGGTCTACACCGAATTGATGCCGTTCGACGAATGGACCACCGATCGTGATTTCGACGAGCTCCGAGAAGCAATGGAAGACGCGCTGCAGGAAGTCGCACCGGCGTCGGTCGTGTCCTACACCCAGCCCATTCAGATGCGCGTCGAAGAACTGATCTCCGGCGTGCGCGCCACGCTCGCCGTGAAACTGTACGGCCCGGAACTCGCGGGGCTCGACCGACTCAGCCAAAAGATCAAGTCGGTTATCAGCGACGTGCCCGGCGTCGAGGACCTGTCACTGGAGGCCAACCTCGGTAAACCCCAAGTGCGTATCCGAGTCAATCGCACTCAACTCTCTCGTTATGGGCTCAACGCTGACGACGTACTTACAATAGTACGTAACGGTATCGGCAACGAAGCTGTCAGCACGTTGGTCGATGGCGTGCGCCGCTTCGACATCACCGCAGGTTTACATAACCCGGCCAAAGCCGACGTAGCGGCGATCGGCAATATTCCTTTGCGCACCGAGGACGGTGGCATTGTGTTGCTCTCGAAAGTTGCTGATATTGATGTCGCCGAAGGCTTTTCGTTCGTTCGCCGTGAGCAACTGCAGCGCTATGCCGTGATTCAAATGGACGTGCTGGGTCGGGATGTCGACGGGTTTGTACAAGAAGCTAATGATTTAATCGCCGCCAATGTTGATATGCCGCCGGGCTATTGGATTGAATGGGGTGGGGCGTTCGAGAATCAACAACGGGCTATGGCGCGGTTGTCTCTGATCGTGCCCATTACGATCTTCTTCATCTTCATTCTGCTCTACACCGCGTTCAACTCGGCGAAGTACGCCACCATGATCATCGCCAACGTGCCCTTCGCCACCATCGGGGGGCTTATCGGCCTGGCGATCACTGGGCAGTACCTCTCCGTGCCATCCGCCATTGGATTCATCGCCGTGTTTGGTGTGGCCATGTTGAACGGCATCGTGCTCGTAAGCTTTATCAATGAGCTTCGCGAGAAGGGTCTGGCGGTGGCTGAGGCCGTGCGTCAAGGGGCCGAGATGCGGCTGCGTCCTGTCATGATGACGGCGAGTGTTGCGATTCTCGGATTGATTCCTATGTTGTTGTCATCTGGCGTTGGTGCGGAAACACAGCGACCGTTGGCAACCGTGGTTGTCGGAGGGCTCATTACCTCGACACTGCTCACGCTGGTGTTGCTGCCGGTGATTTACGAGTGGGTTGAGACCCGAACGGAGGATTCATCATGAACATGAACGAAGTCAAAGCGTACGTCCATCGAAACCGCGTGGCCGATGTGGTGAGTGCGCTAATCAACGCAGGATTTAAGAATCTGACGGTCATCGACGTTCAAGGGTTGCTCAAAGCGTTGGATAGCAAAGAGCAGCGCTACTCGGTAGAGATTGGCCAGAAGGTAGTAACTGAAGTGAAAATCGAGCTGGTTTGCGAGGATCAAACGCAGACCGCCGAGGCGGTCGCAATCATCCGTGAGCAAGGCAAGACTGGTCAATCGTCCGCCGGATGGATCTACGTCAGCGAGATTCAGTCGGCGATTGAGATCACAAACTGAGTTGGACTCTGTGAGTACACCAAAACACTTGTTTATACCGGCGCTGCGCTTTCGGTTTCTAACCCCCTTTTATGATCACGTTGTCCGCCTCACCACGCGTGAACGGTACTTCAAATCGCTCTTGGTGGAGGACGCATCAATCGGTGACAACGCCGCGTTGCTCGATGTGGGGTGCGGTACAGGTACTTTGTTGCGCGAAATTGCCTATCAAGCACCGTCCGCCCGTCTAACCGGTCTGGACGCTGACCCTGCGATTCTTGAAATTGCCCACCGGAAACTCCGCCAAACGCAGGCGCCTTGCGACCTTATCCAAGGCAGTTCCACGGACATGCCGTTTGTGGACGGCGCTTTTGACCACGTGGTCTCGTCGCTGTTTTTTCATCATCTTTCGGCAGCCGATAAACAAACGACCCTAGGTGAGATTGCACGGGTATTGCGCCCCGGTGGGTCACTTCACATAGCCGACTGGGGGCGACCAACTGGTGCAATTCAACGCTCAGCGTTCTACCTTGTTCAGCTTCTGGACGGGTTCGAGACCACCCAGGAGCACACGGTCGATCGACTATCGAGACGGATGGTCGACGCCGGTTTGACAGATGTGACGGAGATCGCCCAGGTGCGAACGATCCTCGGTACGCTTCGGCTCTTCCGAGCAGGAAAGGGACCGCAGGTCGTTCGAAAGGTGTACCGCCCCTGACTTCAAAGCTCTGGCATAGAGGAGGAATCTCGATGATACGACATACCCTAAGCACGTTGTTCGTGATTTTGGCCGTGGTCGGTGGGTCTACCGCGCGAGCTGTCGAGACGGACATCACCATCCGTGTCATAAGTCGTGATGCAAAATTCGTGGGCTCGAGTGTGGGTGGTGCGCACGTCACTGTCAGCGAGGCACAAACGGGGGTCGTGCTGGCGCAGGGTGTTACCGAAGGCGGAACCGGCGATACCGACCTGATTATGAAGAATCCCCGGGAGCGGAACACGATGCTCGCCACCGAAGATGCCGCAAAGTTCAGTACTGTGATCGATCTTGAACGACCGACCCGACTCGACGTCAGGGTTATTGGTCCGATGAGCCAACCGGATGCCGCGAACACGGTGACGGCGTCGCAATGGGTATTGCCGGGACGGGGTACCGATGAAGAAGGTTGGATTCTGGAATTACCAGGGCTGATCGTGGATATTGAGGAGACTGGCCTCTCAGTCGGTGCTGACGGAAAAGTGGCTGTACGGGCAACGGTGCGTATGATGTGCGGATGTCCTCTAAAGCCCGGTGGGCTGTGGGACAGTGACGCGTTCGAAATCAGTGCATTGCTACGCCGCGATGGGGAGATCGTCGAGCGCATCTCGATGCAATTTGCAGGCGAGGAGAGCAAGTTCGAAGGGACGATTCCGGTTGCCTCTGCGGGTCGTTATGATGTTGAGGTCTGGGCCTATCAGCCGTCAACCGGGAATGCCGGTTTTGATGTCGCGCCGATTACGGTGCGCTGATGGATTGCAGAGCCGGGTGAGGTCACCGCCGATTCGAAAACCAATGATGCCGGCATTGTTGCCCCACCTCCACGACGTTAAATCTCTTCATTGATTCGCCAAATTGAATTGCGAATCATTTGCATTTGCATTTGCATTATGGTTTTCACCTCAAATAAAAAAACCCACACCGTGGTTGGAGGAAGATCGTAATGAGAATCGTACTGGCAGCATTGGTACTTGCGCACGGTGCCCTGCCGTTTGGCGTGTTCGCCGCGGCCTCGTCCGAGTCCGTGATCGAAGAGGTTCGCATCATTGGTTCCGCGGATGCTGCCACGCATATTCCCGGCTCCGGCGCTGTGATCGGGCAGGACACGCTTCGCGCTGAAGTGGCGACCGATATCAACCGAATCGTCAAGACCATGCCGGGTATCTACGTACGCGAGGAAGAAGGCTATGGCCTGCGACCGAATATCGGTATTCGAGGCGCAACCTCGGAGCGTTCGTCGAAGGTAACACTCATGGAAGACGGCATCCTCGTCGCGCCCGCACCCTACTCGAATCCCGCGGCCTATTACTTTCCGACCACCTCACGCATGCACGCCGTCGAAGTGTTGAAGGGCGCGCCCTTGCTACGCCACGGACCGCAAACCGTCGGCGGCGTCATCAATCTGGTCTCGACACCGATTCCGAACGAACAATCCGCCCGTTTTCGCGCCTTCGCCGGTGAGTTCGGCACGACGGATGTCTACGCCAACTACGGCGACTCCGCGGGGGCTTTCGGCTGGCTCGTGGAGACGGCCCAGCGTGACACCGATGGCTTCAAGACGATTGATCGCACCGGGCAGGATACCGGCTACGACATTGAGGATTATGTCGCCAAGTTCGGCTGGCAAGGCGATCGTCAGCGGTTTCTGCTTAAACTGCAATACTCCGACGAGACCTCCAACTCGACCTATCTCGGCTTGACCGATGCCGACTTCGCGGCTGACCCGGATCGTCGATATGGCTTGTCCAAGATCGATCAGATGAATAACGATCACCAGGGTTACAGTCTGCGCTATGGGTTCGATGTTAGTCAGGCGTTGACGCTGACCGTGATGGGTTACTTCAATGAATTTCAGCGTGACTGGTTCAAACTGTCGGGCGGCGGCTCTCTCGTTGATGCCGCTAACGCCGGCGAAGCGCAGGCACTCGCTATCCTTCACGGCGAGGCTGACGCCCTCGGACTGAAATACAAGCACAATAACCGAGCGTATGAGTCGAAGGGCGTCGAAATCAATGGCGAATATAGTGTCGGGGATCACGATCTCAACCTTGGCCTTCGTATCCATGAAGACGAGATGGATCGCTATCAGCCCATAGAGTTATATGACCAGGTGGATGGCGATCTCGTATTTGTCGATGAATTGATGCCGACTGGTGGCGACAACCGGTTCGAAACGGGGGAAGCCACCAGCCTGTGGATTACCGACACCTGGCAGCCGACGACTCAGTTGAGCGTCAATCTTGCCCTACGCTATGAAGACGTGGAGACCTCACGGATTCAGTACGCATCGCCCGACCGCTCGACGATCGATGTTCGTCGGTCCAACGATGCCGCGGTATGGCTCCCGGGCGCTTCATTGACCTATGACATCAATCCGGACTGGCAAATTCTGGCTGGCGTGCATCGAGGCTTTGCGCCTCTTGGTGGTGGAGCCAAATCGTTCGAGGAGCCGGAGACGAGCGTCAACTACGAGCTGGGTGCGCGCTTTACGCGTGATGGCTGGTTCGCCGAGCTAATTGGTTTTTACAGCGATTTCAACAACAAGGCCGAGAACTGCTCCAACGCGAATCCCTGCAGCAATGGCGCAACGACCGGTTCATTTACCACGGGTGAGGCAGTGATCTCCGGTCTCGAATTCCAGCTCAGCCGAACTTTCGAGGCCGGTCGGTTCGACATTCCCTTCGCCCTCACCTACACCTGGACGCGGGCTGAGGTCAGCGAGAACGAACTGGCGCTGGGATTCCGCGACGGAGATGATCTGGCCCACGTTCCCGATTCGACATTCAGCCTGCGAACCGGATTCAATACGGATTTCGGCTGGTCCAATACGCTCGTGGCTCGATATACGGGTGAAACCTGCGCGGTCGGCATTGGCTGCAATCGTACCGGCGGCGAATTTTCTCGGACGGAGAACGTGTTCGCGGTCGATCTCGTGAGCCGCTATGCCATCACGCCCAACGTCGATCTTTTCGTCAAGTTCGAAAACCTGTTCGACGAGCAAGCGATCGTCTCGCGGCTGCCGGACGGCGCCCTCCCGAACAAACCTCGGTCGGCACTGGCAGGCTTCGAAATCAATCTATAAACGACCCGCAACCGCATGACGATGTGTCTCACTGCAGCGTCATGCGGCCACTCCCAGCCCGCATATCTCACCGATTGAATGTCGAATGGCGTCGGTCAGCACGTTGCTGATGGCGCGTTGAATCATGGCACTGTTGCCCCAGATGGGGTGTGTTGATGAAACGAAACAGGTCAGTACGTACCCTGATTGGGCGCGGATTTCAGCCTCCTCAACTGGCGTGTCAGTTTGGTTGATTTGGCGAATCTCCTAACCATGCCCATAGGTGTGGGCATCCTTGTGCGCGTGGTCTGGGTGTTCGAATTCCAGTGTCGAATGACTGATAGAGAATTCCTGTGCCAGAGCCTGTTTTATCCTGTCCTTGATGCTCTCGAGCTGATTCCATGCTCTTTCCTCGATAATCACATGGGCCTCCAGCGACGCATCGTGTTCTTCCATCTGCCAAAAATGCACGTGATGAAGGTCGACGACGCCTTCGATGTTGGACAGGGCAACAATGACGGCATCGGTATCGATATCCACCGGGCAGCCCAGCATGAGGGTTCTGATGGTTCCGCCGATTTCTGTCAGACCCAGGTAAAGAATATAGAGGGCAATGCCGATGGTGATGGCAGGATCAACCCAGCGCATGTCGTAGAGTAAAATAAGGGTCCCGCCAATAACCACGGCGACCGACGCGAGTGCATCCGACAGATTGTGAAGGAACAGTGCACGGATATTGACACTGCCTTTCTGCATCGAATACGTGAGTAACGCCGTTAATGCATCCACGATCAGGGCGATGCCACCAAGCCAAACGACCCACCAGCCCTTTACTTCTGGAGGATCGATTATTCGCATGCTACCTTCGTAAATCAGGTAGATCCCGATAATGATCAAGGTAGTGTAGTTGATGAGGGCTGCAACGATTTCAATGCGTCCATAGCCAAAGGTCATCTTTGCGTCAGCCGGGCGGCGCGCAATTTTTTGCGCCGCGAACGCGATGACGAGTGAGGCCATGTCAGAGAAGTTATGCAAGGCGTCCGCGATAAGGGCGAGACTGCCGGCAAAGATGCCTCCCCCAACCTGAGCCAGGGTCAGGATCCCGTTCGCCCAGATGGCGATAGCAACACGCTTGTCCTTGGTTTCTGGGGACATATGCACATGGTCGTGACTCATAGGGTTAACCCTGTTGTTGGCTATTGATAAAGACGTATCTCTGTATCTGGTTTTCGTTTGCGTGTTCGCCTATCCCTTTGTGGATTTGGTCGGCCATTTTTCGCCTGGGTGCATCACTCAAAATCTTGTCCCGCTGTCATGACCTTGCCCAGTATCCCAGACGGCTTGAATTGACTGTATAAGGTCATGAGCCACAGCTCCTGTTGCAAAGATGAATCATCAGGTGTGGAGGGGGCGAAAGCTGAAACGGCACCGGCCCGCATGAAAAGAGCGGGCTCTTTTCTCAGACAACCGTACTGTCCTCGGCACCGTCCTCAATCCGAATTGCACGATTTACATCGCTGACAAAAATGCGGCCATCGCCGCGCAGTCCGGTATGCGCCTCGCTTTTCAGTACCCGGACGACCTCGTCCACGTACTGATCGTGACACACGATTTCCACCTTCACGTGCTTGACAAAATCGCCCGCGCCATCGATCGGGTTGGTGGCGCTGGTGTTGGCTTTGCTGCGGCCGAAGCCGACAACGTCGGCGACACTCATGCCGGTGACGCCCTGCACGCGGTGCAGGGCCAGGGTCACGGCCTCCAGTTTGTGGTGTTTGATATAGGCTTTGATCTCTTGCATAGCAATCACTCCAGGTTAATGGGATTCGCTCATATCAGCGGGCTTGTCGGCAAACCAGTGATACAGGGCGGGTATAACCAATAGGGTCAGGATCGTGGCGGTCACCAGGCCGCCGACCACGACGGTGGCCAGTGGCCGCTGCACCTCACTGCCGGTGCCGGTGGCGAACAGCAGCGGGAACAGCCCCAGAGCGGTCGTCACGGCGGTCATGATGACCGGCCGCAGCCTTGCGCAGGCCGCCCGCACACTGGCTTCAGCAATGGATACACCATCCTTGACCAGTTCATTCAGGTAACTCACCAACACCAGGCCATTTTCGAGGGCGATACCAAACAGTGCGATAAACCCGACCGAGGCCGGCACCGAGAGGCTCTGGCCGCTCAGCCACAGGGCGACGATACCGCCTACCAGCGCCAGTGGGATGTTGAGCATGATGAGCAGGGCGTTGCGCAGGGATCTGAAGTTGACGAACAGCATCAAAAATACCAGCGCCAGCGTAATGGGCACCACGATCATCAGCCGCTTGTTGGCCTGTTGCTGAAGTTCGAACTGGCCACCCCATTTCAGAAAATAGCCCGGCGGCAAATCTACTTGTTTCGCGATGGCGGCATCGGCCTCGGCCACGAAGGAACCAATGTCCCGGTCGCGAACGTTGGTCTGGATGGTGATAAAGCGCTGATTGTTCTCCCGGGTGATCTGGCGCGGCCCCACGACCTCTTCGATCGCAGCCAGTTCCTCCAGGGGAATGCGCTGGCCGGTCGCGTTATCGATAATCAGCTGCCCAATGACATCGGCCCGGTTGCGCGCGGACTCTTCAAGCCGCACATAGATGTCAAAGCGGCGGATGCCCTCGAATACCTGACCGGCCTCGCTGCCACCCACGGCCACGCTCAGGGTACGTTGCACGTCGCTGACATTGAGGCCATAGCGGGCAATAGCCTCCCGGTTCAAAGAGATGCGCAGTTGCGGCGTACCGCCGATTTGATCGCGCTGAACGTCCTGCGCGCCCTGCACGGTGCGCATCACCTGCTCGATGGCCTGGGCTTTTTCCACCAGCACATCGAGGTCATCGCCAAAGAGCTTGGCGGCGAGTTCAGCCTTGGTGCCCGTGAGCAGTTCATCCACCGCGGCGGCGATCGGTTGCGTGAAGTTAAACTGCGCGCCGGGGAAATCAGCGAATTTTTCGCTCATGGCCGCATACAAGCCATCCAGCGTCTCCGCGCTTTGCCATTGATCCTGAGGCTTGAGGGCGACGAAAATCTCCGCGTTATTAACCGGATCGGCGTGGGCGCCGACTTCACCCCGACCAATGCGCGACACCACCTGGGTGACCTCCGGAAACGCTGCCATCAATTGCCGCTCGAATACGCCAATTGTCGTCTCGGCTTTTTCCAGCGAGATGGAAGGCGCCATGGTGGCACGGATCAGCAGATCCCCCTCGTTGAAACGCGGCACAAACTCCGAGCCCAGTCGCGGGGCGATAGCAACGCCAATAAGCAGAACCACTGCCGCCAGGGTCACGGCAATCCAGCGGCGCGCGACTATGGCCTGAACCAGAGGTTGGTAGCCTTTCAGCAGCAAACTGACAATGTCCCTGCGAGGTTTGTCGGGGTCTGTCCTGGGGCGCTTCATCAGCAGGGAGGAGGCCACTGGTGCCACAATCAGGGCAAAAAACAGCGAGCCGAGCATGGCCACGGCGACGGTATAGGCCAGTGGCCGGAAGGTCGCCCCTTCCACACCCTGCAGGGTGAACAGCGGCAGGAAGACAATGATGATGATGCTGATAGCAAACAGAATCGGGCGCGCCACCGACTGACAGGCCCGCGCCACCAGGTGCAGGCGCGATTCGTCCGGGGACGATTCCCGAAGCATCCGGTCGATGTTCTCCACCACGACCACCGCGCCATCCACCATCATGCCGATGGCGATGGCAATTCCTCCCAGCGACATCAGGTTGGCGGAGATATCGAAGAAATTCATGGCGAGGAAGGTGAAGCCGACGGAGAACGGAATCGAAAGCGCCACCACCAGGCTGGGCCGCAGGCCTCCCATAAAGGCCAACAACACCAGGGCCACAAGAATAATCCCCTGCAAGAGGGCGTTGATCACCGTGCTCACCGCTGCCTTGACCAATGTCGCCTGGTCGTAATACGGCTGCACCTCGACGCCTTCGGGCAGGTTGGCATTAATTGTGGCCAGCTCCTGTTTAACGGCCCCGATCACCTGGGAGGTGTTGCTGCCGATCAGCTTCAATACCATGCCCACGACCACTTCACCTTCGCCGTCCTTGGTGGTGAGTCCGCGGCGGATTTCGCCGCCGATGCCCAGTTCGCCCAGCTGGTGCAGGTAAACCGGTGTGCCGTCGATGGCTTTCACCACAATGTTGCGCAGGGCTTCAAGATCGGTTGCGAGCCCTACGGAGCGGACGATGTACTCCTCGTCGTTTTTGACGATGAACTGCGCCCCGGCGTTGGCATTGTTGGCCTCGATACGCTCCTTGATGTCGGGTAGTGACACGTCGTAGCGGATCAGTGCGTCGGGGTCGATACGTACCTGGAACTGCTTGACCTCACCGCCAATAGAAAGAACTTCGGTGACGCCTTTTACCGTCTGCAGGTTGAACTTGACGATCCAGTCCTGAATTTCGCGAAGCTCGGTGTTGCTGTACTCCCCACTGGTGTCCTCCAGCACGTAAAACAGGATCTGGCCGAGCCCGGTGGTGATGGGGCCCATCACCGGTTCACCGAATCCCTCCGGTATTGCCTCCCGGGCCACCTGCAACCGTTCACCCACCAGTTGGCGGGCAAAGTAAATATCGGTGCCGTCCTCGAAGTAGATGTTGACCACCGACAAACCGAAATTGGAGATCGAGCGCACGTGATCCAGTTGCGGCAGACCGTTCATGGCGCTTTCGATGGGGTAGGTGACGTATTTCTCCACTTCTTCCGGCGCCAGGCCTTCGGTTTCCACAAAAACCTGCACCAGGGCCGGTGAAATGTCCGGGTAGGCGTCAACCGGCAGGGTGCGATAGGCGAAGTAACCGCCTATAAATATCGCCAGAGAGACCACGACCACTAACAGTCTGTTCTCCAGCGCAAAACGAATAAGGTTTTGCATACGGTTCTCCTGCGATCAGTGGTTGTGGCCGGATTCGAATTCGCTTTTCTGCAGCTGCGCCTTGAGCACGAATCCACCTTTGGCCACATAGCGTTCACCCGCGTCGAGGCCCGCCAATATCTCCACCGACTCGCTGTCCCCACGACCGAGCTTGGCCGGACGAGGTTCCCAGCTGCCGTTATGCTGAACGAATACTGTAGGTTGGCCCTCCAGGTCGATAACGGCGGTTCTGGGTGCCACCACCTCTGCTGGAATTTCGGCCAGGGTAATCTGACCCTCAATGAACATGCCTGGTTTCCAATCATCGTCAGGATTCGCCAGGAAGACCCGCGCCAGCCCCGTGCGGGTGGCCTCGTCTACCAGCGGCGCCACATAGTCCAGGCTGGTCTCCACGGGTGCGGGGCCATGGCTGGTGGAGACTCGCACCGGCTGCCCTGTTTTCACCAGCGGTACCTGCCTGGGGTAGAGAGCGATATCCACCCACAGGGTGGACAGGTTCGCGACGACAAAAGCGGTATCGTTGGGCGTCAGGTGTTCTCCCAGGGTAACGTGGCGTTTGATAACCACTCCGTCGATCAGGGATTTCAGCTGAAAGCGGGACAGGGTCTCGGAGCTCTCGGCCACGGCGAGCACATCGCCGGCCTTGACGCGGTCACCGGTTCTTGCCCGAACCTCGACGATCTTGGCCTGAAAGCGGGGTGTGATATGAGCCACCGCCTCCTCGTTGAGTTTCACCTCGCCGGGCAGCGAGACCTGTTGGCGAATCATACCGGCTTCAGCGGTGGCGATTTCACCGCCAAAATCGCGCAGAAGCTCGGCGTTAAAGATCAGCTCGGGCTCTTCGTCCTCATGCCCTTCATGACCGGCTTCTTCGGTGTGAGCGGCTTGATCTGATGGGGCGGCGACTGTGCTTTGAAATGCCACGGCGGCTAGCAGCAGGCTGCCCATTAAATAGGTCAGTAACTTGTTCATTGTGTTTCATCCTGTGGCGAAAGAGACCCTTCATCATCGATGCGGCCCAGTGTGGGTAGGCGCAGATCGGACCGGAAATCATTGATTGCTTCAGTGGGGTAGAGTGACTGGCGTTCCCCCGTCAGCGGCTGGCCGGTTAAGGTCTCCAGGGTGATAAGGGTTTGATGAAAATCGGTGGCGGCGGCAACGGCCTCGGTTTCGAAGGACAGCAGCTGACGTCGGGCTTCCACCAGTTCCAGATAGGAAAAACGGGCGTCGCCGTAGCCTTCCTGAATCAGCGCCAGTGCCTGTTGCGCCTCGGGCAGTATCTGCTCACGCAAAAGGGCAACCCGCTCGCGGGCCTGGTTTAGTCGGGCGAAGGCATTGCGCAGTTCCATGAAAACCTTTACCCGGGTCGCCTTCTCTTCGAGATCCAGTTTTGTCAGGTTCTCCCGCGCGGCCCTGATGTTGCCCTGGTTGAGGTTAGAGACGCCAAGGGGCATGGAAAATGAAAAAACCAAACCCGTATCGCCGGTGCCTTCGAGCCGCCTGATGCCCGCACCGACTTCGATGTCCTGCCGGCCCCGGGCGATGGCAAGGTCCAGTTCAGCCTGGCGCAGTCTTTCCAGAGTCATAAACCGTTGCAGCTGCGGCGCCTGTTCCAGCTGTCGCTGGATGCTGGCAAACCCGGGCGTTGGCGCCAGGGCGAAGAGTTCAGCCTCGACGTCGGTAAAATCCGCCGAAGTTTCGCCCCACAGGCTCGCCAGGCGCCGCTTGGCATTTTCCAGGCGCACGGTGAGATTGCTCACGTCCAGTCTGGCCTGCATGAAGTCGGTGCGGGCGCGGCTCAGTTCCGCCCGGCTGGCGCTGCCGGCGTCAAACCGTCTTTGGGCGACGTTTTCTGCTGCGCTTGTAAAGTCCACAACCTGCTGGGCAAAGGCTAGTAGGCGCTGGGTTTGCGCCACTTCCAGGTAACGGCTGGCCGCCGCCGACAGTGCGTCCAGGCGGGCCAGTTCGTAGTCGCGCTTGAGGGATTCGCGACGCGATTGACCGACATCCCGGCGCAGGGGGCGCTTGCCGCCCATCTCAATGATCTGGCTGAGCGCCAGGGTGGTTTCCATGGCATCGGTTCCCGAGAACTCACCACTACCGGCGATATTCTCGACGTCGAGCGAGACCTGTGGATTGGGTCGGAACCCGGCCTGGAGGGCTCGCGCCTCAGCTGCGCGAATATCGTAGGGATAGATCGCCAACTCGGGGTTGTCATTAAGCACCCGAGCCAGGGCTTGGGGTAACGTTAGTGTTGCAGGGGTGCGGTCAGCGGCCTGGATAAGCCCGGTCAGGCTTAGCAGTGCGCCGCAAATCAGCAGGCGCGTTGTGGGAATTATCCGCGGCGCCAGAGACGCGAGCGACAGAGGCGCGCGCGCAAATACACGAAAGTCTGAAAACATGATCTGTTCCTGTAAAGCGAATAGCAGTTATCGCCAGGCGCACAACAAATGTGGCCAGCAACTGGTTCGTTGTGGATCAGATCAAGCGGTTGGCGGACGCCAGGGGGTAGAAAGTATGCCGAGGCGTAGTGCAAAAACGACCGACGTGGGTGCCTGTGTGTCGGCATCTTCACTGGTGGCAAACGAGAGTCGCGAAGGAATCGAACTTAAATGTGCGGCGCCCTGACAATGAAACACGTGGCAGCCGCTGGCGGCAGGTTCATGGGGGGAGTCGCCGGTCTGGGCGTGGTGTAACGCTTCGCTTTGACCAGGATCGCCAAGTGCATGCTGGTCCGTCGCCCACGCCGTTGTGACGGCGAGGAAACTCAGCAGACTCAGTATGACGACAAGGCGGTTCATAGGCGGTGAAGCTTACACCCTCGTTTCTCCAGATAACAAACGATGTGAGCAATTTTCATGCGGTTTGCCCTTGAAGCTGTAGCCGCTACAGGATCTAAGCTCCTCATCAATTAAACAT
Organism: Pseudomonadales bacterium; assembly: GCA_965267485.1. Lineage (GTDB taxonomy): Bacteria > Pseudomonadota > Gammaproteobacteria > Pseudomonadales > Azotimanducaceae > JANQJA01. Next base: position 437,441 of record OZ254080.1, read on the forward strand.
TCATCGCGAATTGAGGAGACGGTGTATGAGCGCCCGGCACGAAGACATCGAACAGCAAGACCCACCGGGTGGGGGTGGCATCGTCGCACTCGGCGGCCTGGTGGCAGCGCTGGGAGCAGCATCGTGCTGCGTCTTGCCGCTGGTGCTGATCAGTCTCGGCGTAACCGGCGCCTGGATCGGCACGTTCAGTGCGCTGGAGCCCTATAAACCCATCTTCGCGGCTGTTGCGATTGGATTCCTGGCGGTCGGGTTCTGGCGTACCTATCGAAAACCAAAAATCGATTGTGCTGAAGGAAGTTACTGCGCGTCCCGCACATCAACCCGACTGACCCGGGTGTCGCTGTGGGTTGCAACCGTGGTGGTGGGCTCTGCGCTTACCATCGACTATTGGGCACCCTATTTCTATTGAGGAGAAAACACTTATGAAAACTGTACTTTCAGTTCTGGCCCTCATGGCGGTTGGTGGTACCGGGCTTGGCGCGCTGTTGTTGACAGAACCGTCCCGTGCCGACGCGCGAAACAGCGCTGAAGAAGTGGGACGCGTCGCGACCAGCACCTTCAAGGTGGAGAACATGACCTGCGCGTCGTGCCCGATCAGCGTCAAAACCGCCATGTCGCGAGTCGATGGCGTGATTGATGTCGACATCGACTACAAGACCAAAATGGCAACCGCGCGGTTTGACCCATCCAAAACGACAATCGATACCATTGCGAAAGCGTCCTCGGCGGTCGGTTTTCCGGCTACTGTTGTTTCGGCACCGGTAGACCATTGATGCCTGATCTGAAACTCCGGGTCGAGGGAATGTCCTGTGAAGGGTGCGCTACCACAGCGGCGGCGGCGTTGAACGCATTGGAAGGTGTTGAGGCCAATGTCTCCTATGCGGACAGGATTGCCCGCGTGCAAACCCACGCGGATGTTCCGGTCCGGCGCGTCACACGCGCGCTCGAGCGCCACGGTTACGAAGGTGTACTGCTTGACCCGGAAGATAAGCCATCGTCGCGCCGCGGCGACGGTAAACACCTAGCGGTCATTGGTTCTGGCTCTGCCGCCTTCGCCGCCGCCATCAAGGCGGTTGAAGAGGGCGCAGATGTAACAATGATCGAGCGGAGCGAGATCATTGGCGGCACGTGCGTGAACGTCGGCTGCGTCCCTTCCAAGATAATGATCCGGAGCGCACAGATGGCGCGCTACCAGGCGGCACATCCGTTCGATGGGCTATCGAGACAGACACCTGCCGTCGATCGGACATCCCTGGTTGCACAACAGCGCGCGCGCGTCGAGGAGCTGAGGCAGAGCAAGTACCAGTCGATCCTCGATAGCCACGATCGAATTCGATTCCTGCGTGGTACCGCAAGTTTCGTCGACGCATCCACGCTCTCCGTGATCGACCGCAAAGGCAATGTGAAAAAGGTAGCGGCGGATTTCTTTATTGTCGCTACCGGTTCGTCGCCACTTGTACCTGACATTCCGGGTCTCCGCGAAACACCCTTCTGGGATTCAACTGCTGCCCTGTTTGCCGAACAAATCCCTGACCACCTCGTCGTGATCGGCTCCTCCGTGGTTGCCGTCGAGATCGCGCAGGCCTGGCGCAGGCTGGGCGCGAGGGTCACGATACTGGCGCGTCATCGTCTCCTTTCGCAGGAAGACCCGCTGCTGGGAGAGGGGCTCAAGGCGGCGTTTGAGGCCGAGGGTATTCGCGTACTCGATAATACTGTTGCCGACCATGTGAGCCACGAGCAGGGGCACTTCAACATCAGCGTGCAACATGAAGCTATTTCGGCCGATGCGTTGCTTGTGGCGACCGGTCGCCCGGCCAATGTCGCGGATCTGGATCTCGACAAGGTCGGTATCACGACAACGCCAGACGGCAAGATTGCCGTAAACGCGGATCAACAAACTACAGTGCCCAACATTTATGCGGCCGGAGATTGCACTGACACCCCCCAGTTCGTCTATGTCGCGGCGGCAGCCGGAACGCGCGCTGCAGAAAACGCCCTTGGTGGCAACAGACAACTCGACCTGAGGGCGATGCCAGCGGTGATATTTACCGAGCCACAGGTCGCGACAGTCGGCATGAGCGAAGCAGAAGCCGCGACAGCGGGGATCACCACGGAGTCTCGAACGCTGGACCTTGAGAACGTGCCGCGTGCGCTCGCCAACTTCGACGCACATGGGTTCGTCAAACTTGTTGTGGATGTGCGAACCGATCAACTAATTGGTGCACAGATACTTGCGCCGAACGCGGGAGAGATGATCCAGGCTGCGGCCCTGGCAATCCATAACCGGATGACGATCGATCAACTGGCAGATCAGCTTTTTCCCTACCTGACCATGGTTGAGGGCATCAAGCTGTGTGCCCAGACCTTTTTCAAGGACGTCAAGCAGCTATCGTGCTGCGCCGGTTAGCGGAGGTTCGCGTGAAGTTACTCATTACCAGCGTTGTCGCTACGGTCATCACAGCACTTTGCTGCTTTACGCCAGTCCTGGTCGTGCTGCTGGGTGCGGTGGGGCTATCTGCACTCACCGGTTACCTTGACTATGTGCTGCTTCCTGCCCTTGCCGGGTTTGTTGTCCTGACGATCTATGCCCTTCTGCGCCAACGGAAATTGGCTTCATCGAATGACTCAAGCGCGTAGCCGCGTCATGCACTGACGGTGGTTTGCGGGGATCAGGAGACGAGCTCGTCCAGTATTGGGCATTCGGGTACCGCATCACCGGAACATTGTGCCGCCGTGCGCGCCAGCACAGATTCTATTCGCTGCAAGTCCGAGATCTTGGCCCGCACTTCCTGCAGATGCGTTTCCGTACGCCGCTTGACCTCTGCGCAGGTATGGGTGTCACCGTCGACGAGATGGAGCAATCCCCTTACTTCATCGAGCGAGAAGTCGAGCTCGCGTGCACGAAGGATGAAACGCAAGCGTGATTCATGTTTGCTGCCGTAGATTCGATGGCCGCCAGCGGTGCGCGGTGGATCAGGCACCATGCCGATCTTCTCGTAGTAGCGGATCGTCTCGAGGTTACACCCGGTGCGTCGCGCCAGCTCGGCACGCCGCAGCCCCCGTTTGGTGATGCGGTCACTCACAAGTCAGACCTCTTGAAAGCCGTAGTTGAGTCAGACGGTAACGTACAACACATCCAGTTGCACAACTTCCGCTTCTGCTCTCGCCGTCAGCAGGCACTTGTTGCGGTCGGTGCTGGCTACTAAACGGTTTCATCGAACGTCCTGCGCCGAGACGCTTTTCGGGATCAGTTACGGATAAAAGGGAACTGTCGAAAACCTTTTCAGGGCGATGATGGATAATCAACCTGGTTTTTACAAAGCGAATTTTCGAAGCCTGTTTGTCGTGCAAGTTACCTCGCTGGCGGGTTCCGGATTGGCGACGGTCGCGCTGGCGCTGTTGGCTTACGATCTGGCGGGCGGCAACGCGGGGCAGGTGCTAGGCACCGCACTTGCTATCAAGATGATTGCATACGTGGTCATTGCACCCATCGCTGGCACCTATGCGCCTCGGCTGCCTCGCCGCGCATTGCTGATTGGGCTTGATCTGATAAGGGCCGCAATTGTCTGCCTGTTACCCTTTGTGACCGACGTGTGGCAGGTCTATGTGCTGATCTTCGCGCTCAACGCCTGCGCAGCGGTTTTTACGCCGACCTACCAGGCGACGATTCCCGAGATATTGCCTGAAGACGAGCAGTACACGCGTGCGCTTTCCTACTCGAGACTCGCTTACGATATTGAGAGTCTCGCAAGCCCAACGGTTGCCGCGATTGCATTGCTATTCCTTTCCTATGACATGCTGTTTGCCGCGAATGGACTGACTTTTTTGCTGTCGGCAGCGCTGATTGCCTCGACGACGATGCAGATTTCCAGAACCGGTAAAGCTGAGGCAACGATCTGGGGAAACCTGACGGCCGGAACCAGGATCTATCTGTCAACGCCGCGACTGCGTGGATTACTGGCGCTGTCCTTCGCGCTCTCGTGTGGCGGCGCGATGGTAATCGTCAATACGGTGGTATTGGTCAGGGATGTATTGGGTGGCACCGATGCCGATACCGCAGCAGTTCTGGCCTGCTATGGCGCCGGTTCAATGATCGTCGCGCTGCTGCTACCAAAATGGCTGGATAAGCACCCGGACCGCAGGCCGATGATTCTTGGCGGTGCGATGACGTTCGTCGCGCTGGGGATGGGATTCTTTGCGTCATCCTACGCGTTTGTCTTTGTCGTCTGGTTTCTTCTCGGCGCCGGTAATTCGCTGATTCAGACACCGGCCGGTCGCCTGCTGAAACGTTCCAGTACTGTCGAGAACCGGTCTGCGGTGTATGCAGCGCAGTTTGCGCTGTCTCATGCCTGCTGGCTTATTGCGTACCCTGCTGCTGGATGGGCGGGCAGCCATTTTGGGCTGCCGCTCACCTTTATGGGCCTCGCGCTTCTTGCGCTCGCGGCCGTGTTGATCGCTTTGAGACTCTGGCACGCCAAAGATGAAATCGCCGTGACGCACAGCCATGCGGAGACAGCGCATTCCCACCTACATGTGCATGATGAGCACCATCAACATGAACATGAAGGTTGGGAAGGACCCGAACCTCATGAACACGAACACCGACACGAGCCCGTCGAGCATCGGCATGAGGTTGTCGTTGATCGACACCATCCCGTGTGGCCGTAGGCGTTCAGGGTTGCCGGGTGTCCAACCACGGCCGAATCGCGCGACAAAGGTTCAGCACGACGTATTCGTTGAATGCGTCGGCAGGATCGAACGCATCTTCATAGCCTTCTTCAAGACCCGAGAGGATATCGAGTAGTTGCTGCCGCGAGAGTTCATCCTGCTTCGCGGCATCAGCCAGATCCAGTATTCGCAACCAGAAGGTATTTCGAGTGGCGTTCTCGTTCATGACGAACTAATGACTTTCAAGGTCTTTGAACGGCCATTCGGCATTGGCCACGAGATGGATTCACCCTCGCGCAGGCCAATCAGGGCTGCGCCAATTGGCGCGAGCACGCTGACCGCTTTTGCCCCGGCTACCTCGGTGTCAATTGCGCTCGGGTAAACGAGCTTAACGGTTGATGTGGCGTTCAAGGCTTCATCCAGATAGGTCACGATCGAATTCATCCGGACAACGTCTCGAGGTATTTGGTCGTCGGCAACGACGATCGCCGCATCAAGTTCATCAAAAAGGGTGTCGAACTCGGGGGAGTCGACTTTCGCCAACAGGGCGATCAGGGTATTTCTTTCTCTTTCGCCCAGAAGTACAGAACGCAGTTCAACTTCCGCCATGGTATTTCTCCTCATGACCAGAAAATCTTTGGAAACAGGTTTTTTTCGGAAGAAGCGACTGAGGCGCGCACAGGGCCCCAGCCGCCTAAGAGAGAAAGGCGGTTGCTCTGGAATCGATCGCTGGTAGTGCGTGGGTAGGCATGTTCGAAGTGTACCTTCAGCAGAATCGAGTGTACAACATCGGTAGCACAACCCCGAGGATCAACATGAGTGACGAAAAAAAGACGAGTCATCAGGAGCCAACCTCATCTCCCTGCGGCGCCCACGAGGCCGATCCCGCGTACATGGGTTTTCTGCCGCGGGAAGAATTGATCGGTGAACTACAGGTACTGCTCGAAGCGGAGCGCGCGGGCGCTCGCGTTGCCCGTGAGTCCAGCATCGAGGCCGCCGAACGCGACACAGCCAGGGTCGAAGGGCTGGAGGCTCTGCTCGATGACGAGGTCCACTGCTGCAAAGTGCTGCTGGAATGCCTTGAGCGGCTGGGTGCGACGCCAAGCCAGAAAATTGGTGACTTCTACGACAAGTGCATGGCGATCGATGATCTGGAGGCGCGGCTCGCACTCGTCGACAAAGGCCAACGCTGGGTTCTGCGCAAGGTGGAAGCGATACTGCCGCGCCTGCAGGACGCCGGGATGATTGCTGCAATGAAAGACGTTCGCGACCGACACGTCTAGGCCGCGGCAATAGTCTTCCGGGATTGGCCGCAAATTCGCTTGGGACCAATTTCGAATTGTCAGAAGCGGACGCGTGCGATCCTGACGCGGCTTTCGCTGCTGACGTCGGTCCACGTGATGAACACGTCGTCGCCACGGGCAGTGATGACAGGAAACCCGCTGCGTCGCGATGATTGCGTATCGGCAACCTTTGCGGCGCCAAGCTGTTTGCCGGTGGTGTCGTACAGCGCAACCCAAAGCGCTGCGGCCGGTCCTTCAATTTCCATCCAACTCACGGCAACGTTGCCAGACTCGAGCATTGCTGTGCTCACGCGACCGTTCGTGTTGTCTTTCGCCACGATCACGCGTTTGCCAAAGGTTGCGCCATGGTCGGATGAGAACGCCAGGCTGACGACGGGATTGTTGTCTTGCGCGGAGAACCAGGCGACAGCGACTTGCTCATCCTGTGCGACGACCGAAGGCCCGTTGACCGGGCAGCCGGCAATTTGCCAGCCGTCTGAAAAAACTGGCATCGGCGTTGTCCACTCGCCGTCGACAAGGCGGGTGATGTAGATGTCCCTGATCTCGTCTTCGCTGCGGTCACGATAGGCGACGACCGGACCATTACTCGTCATCGCAGAACTGGTCTGGCAGCAGTCGCAGGTGAGTGCGTCGAGTTCCCATTCGGCGACATTTCCACCTCCTGAGTCCAGGATTGCTGCGCGCATCGTCATGCCACCAGCGCCGTGGCCCTCCGCAGCGTGGCCGCCGTGACCGGCAGTATTTCGGCCGTCCAGCCAGGTGATGAATGTACGGTCGCGTGCCATCGGCAGCATGCTGACAAAGCCATGCTCTGCGCTGACGCCGTCTGTGTGCACAACCTGACCATCGCTCCAGTTGCCGGTCTTCGAGTCCCGGAACGTGGCGACGACGTCGTAGTTATACGTACCCTCACTGCTCTTCTGAAGCCAGTGGGCGGTCATGGATGATTCGGTGGCGACGTGAAATGGAAAGTCCGCCCAGTTCACAAACCAGTCGCTCCCGGAAGCAATCTGCTCGGGCGCAGTCCAGTTTTCATCAACCAGCGTCGAAAAATACAGCGTGCTTACCGCGGACTCGCTCGTGACCCACGACAGATGAACTTGGCCATCGTCGTCGGTCGTCAGTCTGGACAGCGCGGAATTGACGCTTGCGGGACTGGCAAGCTCATCGATCTGCGCCGCGGACACTGAAGTGCCAAGCAGAACAGCGGCCGCGCCAAGCATTAAGTGCTTCAATCTCATGAAGCGTCGCCCATCAAATCTCGCAGCTTTTGCTTGATTGACTGCCGATCCTGCACTCCTACCAGCGTTGCCTGAACCTCATCGTTCGGGTCAAGGATGACGGTCGTTGGCAGGACATTGGGTGGCGTGATGGCCAGTGCGGCGACGGCGGACCGCGTCAGCGTCGGGAATTCGATGCCCATGCGCTCGGCCAGTTGCAGCGTTTTGTCACGCTCATGGTCGTCAAAGTTGATGCCCAAGACCTGCACGTCTACGGTCGCGAGTTCAACGCTCAGCTCGTTTAATTCCGGAATCTCGATCCGACAGGGCGCACAGGTAATCGACCAGTAGTTGATCACTTTCCAGTGTGCGTCTTCGGCTGTGTTGGCATCACCGAATGCGGTACCGGCTGCGCTTAGCAGCATCGCCAGAAGCAAGGAAGAGAGGTGCCTGACCATTTTATTCATCGTTCTCCGTTTTTGTTCGAGCCATCAATCGCTCAGTTTCAGCAATCGCAGGCGACCTGCGTTTGCAACGACCGTCACGGATGACGCTGCCATGGCGAATCCTGCAAATGCGGGATCAATCAGCAGTCCCGTGAAAGGATACAGTGCGCCCGCGGCCAGCGGTATCAGTGCAACGTTGTAGGCAAACGCGCCGGTCAGGTTCTGGTAAATGTTTCGCAGCGTGAGCTTTGACAGCTGAATGGATGCGGCAACCGCGCGAACGTCGTTGCGAAGCAGCGTGACGTCCGCAGATTCAATGGCAACATCAGCACCGCTGCTCATGGCGAACCCAACATCAGCGGCGCTCAAAGCAAGTGAGTCGTTGATACCGTCGCCGACCATTCCCACTCGCTCGCCGTCTTTCTGATACTGCTGCAGTATCCGCAGCTTGTCTTCAGGCTGTACCTCTGCAATGTAGCCATCAAGATTCAGCGAGTCGCTGACGCGCTTCGCGCTCGCTTCATTGTCGCCGGTCAGCATGACAACCTTGAGACCCAGCTTCCGCAGTGCGGCGACAGCGCCCTCTGATGTCGGTTTGATCTCGTCGAACAATTCGAAGTAGCCAATGACCGACGCACCTTTGCCGATGAAGATGGTTGTGCTGGCATTGTCCGGAATTGGCAGCTCGTCCGAGGTGATGCCCAGAGACTTCAGAAAGCTGCGGTTGCCGATGGCAACCGTTTCACCATCAAGGGTCGCCTTCACGCCGCCGCCAGATGCGATCTCAAAGTGCTCGACGTCAGCCGGCGTGTGGCCATGATCCCTGCACCAGTCTTCTACAGCTCGCGCCAATGGATGCTCGGAAAGACGCTCCAGACCATACGCGATGTCAAAGGCATGAGGCCCCGTGCTGCCGTTGACCGCGTTTGTAACGACCGGTTTGCCTTCGGTAAGCGTGCCTGTCTTGTCGAGAATGATCGTTGATAAGTCGCTTGCCGCCTGTAACGCATCGCTGTTGCGGATCAGGATGCCGCCTTCTGCGGCCCGACCCATGCCTACCATGATCGACATGGGAATCGCGAGTCCCAGCGCGCATGGACAGGCAATGATGAGGACGCTGAGTGTTGCGACAACAGCGTGAGAAAGGGAGGGCCCGAACGTCGCCCACAAGATTGCAGTCGCTATCGCCACGAGAATAACGCCTGGAACGAAAACGGCGGCGATACGGTCAACCAGAATGCCGATTTGCGGCTTGGAGTTCTGCGCTTCCCGGACCAGCCTGATCATTCGGGCAAGCACGGTATCTGACCCAACGTGTGCGGCGGTGATCTCGAGCGTGCCCTGCACGTTAATCGTCCCGGCGATGACAGAGTCGCCGTCTGCCTTGTCGACCGGTACGGACTCGCCCGTCAGCATGGACTCATCGACGCTGCTTTGGCCGGAGTCGACCTTGCCATCGACCGGTATTGTCTCGCCCGGGCGAATCCGGATGCGATCGCCGATCGTGATGTCCTGAATGCTGATCTCGGTCTCGCCGCTGTCGTCGACGCGGATTGCGGTGGACGGCTGAAGATCAATCAGGCGGCTAATGGCAAGTGATGCCTTGCCCTTGGCACGGCCTTCCAGCGCTTTGCCGAGATTGATGAAGCCGATAATGAACACGGCGGCTTCGAAATAGATGTGCCGGGATGCTTCCGGAACCAGGTCGGGCAGGGTGATAACGACCATTGAATAGAGCCATGCCGAACCGGTGCCGAGAGCGATCAGCGTATCCATGGTTGTCGTTCGATGCCGCGCCGCGTTCCACGCGCCGCGGTAGAAATGCCCGCCACTCCAGATCATGACGGCGAGAGTGAGCAGTCCAATGATTCCCCAGAAAATCTGCTTGTCCGGAGGCGGGAGTATGGACGCCATCATTCCGCCCATCATCGCAGCGCCGATGCCGAGCGCCACCAACGACTTGATCAATGCTTCGCGAAATTGCTGTTGCAGTTTCGCATCTCGCTCGTCCAGCGACTCCTCGCCCGATCTTGGCTTTGCGCCATAGCCGGCCCGCTTGACCGCCGCGACCAGCGCGTCTACTGATGCGCTGCCGTTTACCCATGCAGACTGATCCGCATAGTTGACCGCCGCCGAGACCACGCCCGATGTTTCCTGCAGCGCGTTCTCGACAGCGTTGACGCAGCTCGCGCAGGACATGCCACTGATTTCCAGCAACACGCTTGTCTCTGCGTCGTCAACGGGCGGAGTCTGGGTGTCATGATCGAGTACTTCCGACTCGGCGGAGCTTGCGTCCATCGGGTCTGATACCCGGTATCCCGTGGCATTGATTGCCTTGATGATCGCGTCAGCGTCGCTGGCGCTGGCAACCTCGACCGCTTTCTCCTCGAGGGATACGCTGATGCCCGCTTCAAAACCCGCAAGCGCGGCGCTCACTTTCTTAACGCAGTTGTTGCAATGCATGCCTGTCACGGGGATCTTCAGCGCACTATCGATCTGAATGCGATCGAGCGAGTAGCCGGCCCGCTCAACGGCGCGCCGAAGTCTATCCGGATGAACCCAGTGCGGAAATGTGACCGAGGCTTGCCCCGTTTCGTGATTGACGGCCTCGACCTCCGCCCCGATCGACGCCAGCGATTCCCGCACGTGGCGCGCGCAGTTTCCGCAGGTCATTCCCGAGATGAAGAGTGTGAGCTGTGATGTGACCATGGCTCTACTTTGAAGTATCGAGCCACTACAGGGTCAAGCGGACAAAATGTCAGGGTGTCCAAAGTGTGCCGTCCGGGTGACGGGCCTCGGTCCATGCCACGACTTCCGGCGTCACCGGATATTTCGCTGCCAGCGTCTCGTCCAGGTCGATACCGAGGCCGGGTGCTTCATTCGGCCAAAGATGGCCATCCCGAATCTCCGGTGTCCCGGGAAATACGTCGTACAACACGGTGGGTAGTGCCGCGACCTCCTGAATACCAAAGTTGGTAGACGCGAGGTCGAGGTGCAGGTTGGCGGCATGGCCAACCGGCGAAACATCGCCTGGACCGTGCCAGGCCGTGCGTACGCCGTGGATCGCCGCGAAGTCGGCCAGGCGGCGCGCTGGTGTGATACCACCGATCTGCGATATGTGGGTTCGGATGAAGTCGATCAGCCGTTCACTGATGAGCGGTCGCCACTCGAGGGGATGATTGTGCAACTCGCCCATGGCGAGCGGCGTGACCGTCTGCCTGCGCAACTGACGAAACCACTCGGGCTGCTCGGGCGGCAGCGGATCCTCGAGGAAAAACAATCGATACGGTTCAAGATCGCGGGCAAGCCGGATCGCATCCGCTGGTGCCAGACGTTCATGGACATCGTGCAGCAAATCGAGTTCGTCCCCAAGTGCGGGTCGTACACGCTCGAACAGTTCAGTGACGGCGCGTGCATAGGCGGCGGGGTCATAGTAGGCACCGGGAAAACCCGCTTTTGGCTCGGGCTGAGCGCCGGCACGAGCGCCGCCGTAAAGCCCAGTCTGACAGCGCACCGCGGTGTATCCGTCAGCAACCAGTCGACGCGCGTTTTCGAGAACCTCGGCAGGTTCGCGGCCATCCGCATGCCCGTAAATCCGCGCTGACTCACGGCAGCGCCCGCCCATCAAATCATAGACCGGCAAGTTGGCAACCTTGCCCTTGATATCCCACAGCGCCATATCGACACCACTGATCGCATTGTTCAACACCGGTCCGTTGCGCCAGTAGGCGTTGACCGACATCATCTGCCAGAGATCCGTGATGTTGGCGGGGTCTCGGCCAACAAGGAGCGGCGCGAGATACTCGTCGACCGCCTGCGCGACCAGTGTCGGTCGTTGGGTAAACGTCGCGCAGCCGAGACCGAAGAGTCCTTCGGTATCTGTGTCGACGCGCACGACGACCAGCGCAATGCCGGCAGGTGCGGTCAGGATGCTGCGCACCCTTGAGATCTTCATGGTGCTGCTCCGATGAAACACGTGCTACCAGTCTACCTTGCTATCGCGGCTGGCAGTCACCGGCAGCCGTCAAGTAGCGGTGGGGCTGACTGTTCCTGGCGCGAGGTCGAGCCAGGCGTCTTCCGGCAAGATCGCGCCGCGGCATTGAACGACACGGCTTGCCGCCAGATGGCCCACCTCAACAGCCTGAAGAGGAGAATCTCCCCGAATAATCGCGGCGGCGAAGGCGCCGCTGAAAGCATCGCCGGCCCCGGTTGTATCGACCACCTGTTGAGTGAAGGGGAGGGGGATTTCATCGGTTTGCTGTTCGTGCAGCAGGACAGAGCCAGTCGTGGTCATCGCGATAATGGCGCGCCCGGTCTTTATGACCTTCTCCATAGCAGCGGCGGTTGTCGTGCATCCGAATATGGCAGTCACGTCCTCGGCACTGGGTAGCACGTAGTCTGCTGCTGCGATCGCCCGTTCGTACCAACTGGCGACATCCTGCTGGCCCTGCCAGAGCGCTGATCGGTAGTTCGCATCGAAAAACACGCGTCCGCCTGACGCCCGATACTCATCAAGGGCTGTGAACATTCGGCTGCGGCATTCACTGGTCATCAGAGCCAGTGTGATACCGCTCCAGTAGAAGTGCGCCGCGCGTCCGGCCTTGCCAATCATCAGGTCGAGATATTCAGGATTTCCGAACGCGACACGGGCAGCGGATGTATCACGCCAATAAGTGAAGCTTCGCTCGCCTTCCGGATTGTTCGTGATGGCATACAGACCAGGTGATCGACCCGCGAGTGTGACTATGCCGGACGTCTTGAGACCATGGACCGCCATCGCTGCCCGGATCCGCGCGCTGTAGGCATCGTCGCCCAGCGCGGTGAGAAACAGTACCTCAAGACCCATGCGCGACATCATGACTGCCGCGTTATAAGTGTCGCCGGCGACGCCCAGCTCAACCAGGTCGGGACCGGCTGGGCGCAGCTCGATCATGGCTTCACCAAGCACGGCAATATCACCTGTATTTGTCATCGCGGACGCTGGTGCCTCTCAGCTTTCTTTTTTAGTGTGCTGACGTACCACCCATGTTGCATGCGAATAGCAAACCGAACAATCCGTCAGTAACAACAGCACCGGAGGAGCGTGAAGTCAGCGCCTAACTTCGGCGCTGACCCCACGCGCAGGCTTCGTGATGACACGTTAACCGGCTTTCTTACAACTCGTTCGAAAGGCGGCTCAGGTTTTCGGCCGGAACATCAATACCAGCGTCGAGACTGCTTGCCCGCTCGAAGTCTTTGACTGCGTTCGTCAGGTTACCCGTAATGGCACTGAGTACACCCCGGTTCGTGAGCGCCATCGCCAGTTTGGTGCTATCGCTTGAGCTGCTGATTTCGACAGCCTGTTCGCAATAGGGTGCTGCATCTGTGTACTGCTGATTCAGCGTGTATGCCACACATAGATTGGTCATCGTTTCTACACGGTTTTTTGATTTTCCGCGGAGCTTTGCGATGACAACGTCGTATCGGCCTTTGAGGATAGCGCGGCCGTCTCTGGTATCCGACAGTACGGCCATTTGATAGGCGTTCACCGCCTCATTGGCCAAAGCAGCGTTGCTGGTGAGTGCACCGCCGAGAAGAACAAAGGCCAAAATGGCGCGCCGGGTCTTGTAGATAGTCATATAGTCTCCGTTGGTCTGATTGATGTTTGATGCCCAGTGGTAGCCCGAGGCGACGCGGAGAATTTAGTGGTTGGCAATCACGCCGACAAACGCATAAAAATATCCTCTGGTGTGAGAAGTTCTCACTAAAGGTTTGAAAACCGACGCACTACCCATGCGCGCAGCGCGTCAACTTCAGGCATGTCGCCATCCGCGGGATCAGTGACGAAGTAGAAGGCCTCCGGCATTTCGACCGTTTCATCGAATAATCGAACAAGTGCCCCGTACTTGAACCAGTTTTCGCTCAGGGGCATGGGAACAAGCGCTGCGCCCAATCCACGTTCGGCAGCACGCGCCACGGCAATCATGGAATCGACCATCAACGTACCCGACGGATCCTGCAGCTTAATGCCGGACTGTTTCTGCCATCGTGCCCAGGCCTGGGGCCGGGTAGTGTGGAGGATCACCGGAAAAGATTGACGGAGCTTCTCATCTTCGCTGCTGAAACGCTCGAGGAACGCCGGGGAACACGCGGGTACAAGTTTGAGCGGGAATAGTCGATCGGCTCGCAGTTTTGTTGGCGGTTCACTGAATAATCGAATCGAGGCATCCATATTCGCAGGATGACTCTCTGAGGATTCATCGCTGGTATCGACAAAGATTTCGAGATTCGGGTGACTGGACGTGAAATCTTCCAGCTCGGGCACAAACATTTCGCTGGCAAAGAACGGCTGTGCCGATACGCGCAGATGACGCTGGTCATGCGACGCCTGATAGCGTCCCATGATGTCGCCCAGCTCTTCCATCACAGGCGCCAGCTCGTTGTAAAGTCGCCTGCCGACGTGCGTGAGTTCAAGCGACCTCGCGGTGCGAGTAAAGAGCGCCTGGTTGAGTTCGTCCTCTAATGTCTTGATCTGGTGGCTCACGGCGGAGGGCGTGACCGACAGCGTTTCCGCGGTGAGGCGAAAGCTTTCGTGCCGCGCCGCGACGCAGAAGGTACGCAGCCCCCGCAGTGACGGTAGTCGACCTGGATTCATTAGCTGGTTTCCCTGGGCTTGGATAGAAGCGACCATTACGACGACTGGCTAAAAAGAGATTCAGCCTGTACGGCCTTATTATGGATGCGCAACATGACATCCACCAGTAGACCTGCAGGTGCCAGGAACAGACGTCGGGAAATTTTACACCGCGACGCTGCCAGGCTTCGGAGCATGGCGTTAGTCAATGACTGCATTTTAGTCAATGCTGTAAAGCTTGACAATTTTCGCCACCGGCCTTCTCCACCGACTTGGCCGTTTGCAGATCGAAGAACGCATTGACCCCGGCGCGTGTTGCGACATCCGTTGGCGTCGCCATCTGGTTGCTCCCTGCCGAGAGCAGTCGCTCCGCATCGAGTAGGCCAGGCTGAACGAATCGGTGATGTCGGGCAGAAGACGCGCCTGCTCTGACGATCGATCAGGGAAACGACCGGCATTCACGGTAACGATTCTCGGGATGGCGCTGACGACACCAGCAGCTACCGGCAACCTGCGTGGCGATAAACACTGGCGAGCCCGATCCACGTGGGCTTGCCATCAATGGACTCGCTCCCGGTCCAAGACGCCGACTGGACATCAGCAGGACGCTACTTCCGCCATCGTCCCGAGACTACACTGCTCTATCAACTCATCGAGCAGCATTGGCCTGACTTCAAAGCGCAACTGGCGGCACAAGGCAAAACGCTGCCCGCGTATGTCGTGCAGGAGTTCGAGGACTACCTGAAATGCGGTCGACTTGAACATGGTTTTCTGCGGGTCCAATGCGAATCCTGCCACCACGAGAAACTGGTTGCGTTCAGTTGCAAAAGAAGGGGATTCTGCCCCAGTTGTGGTGCTCGCCGCATGGCGGACAGCGCCGCGCACCTGGTCGATGCGGTATTGCCGAAACGGCCAATCCGCCAGTGGGTGCTGAGCGTGCCGTATCCGCTGCGCTTCCTGTTCGCGACCAACCCCGGTGTGATGAGCCGAGTGCTGACCATCGTGCACCGGGTCATCAGCACGTTCCTGATCCACCGCGCCGGCATGACGGTGAAATCGGGGGCGCAGAGTGGCGCGGTGACTCTCATCCAGAGATTTGGATCTGCGCTGAATCTGAACCCTCACTTCCACATGCTTTACCTGAACGGGGTGTACGATGCGATGGGTTACTTCTGGCCGGTGAAGCCACCTACCAGCGAGGAACTCGACACCATCACCCACACCATTGCCACCCGGGTGGTGCGGTTTCTCGAGCGGGCCGGCTACCTGGTTCGCGATCCCGAGCATGAATACCTCGACTTGATGCCGGATGAGGACGATGCGATGAACGCCATTGTCGGCGCCTCGATCACTTATCGATTGGCGTTTGGTCCGAATGCCGGAAAGAAAGCTCTCACGCTACAAACTGTTCCAGCCCGCGATAACCAGACGAAGCCCAACGAACTGGTCAGTCGCCAGGCGGGCTTTTCACTGCATGCAGGCGTAGCCTGCAAGTCGAACCAACGCAGGAAGCTCGAGCGTCTTTGCAGATACATAACGCGACCCGCCATCGCCGAACAACGACTGCGGCTTTCCAGCAACGGCAACGTCATCGTCGGGCTAAAGACACCCTATGACGACGGCACCACCCATGTCGTCCTCAGCCCGCTGGAATTCATCGGTCGGCTGGCGGCGCTGGTGCCGCGGCCACGGGTCAACCTCACAAGATTCCACGGCGTTTTCTCCCCGAACAGCAAGCTTCGAAATCACGTTGTTCCCCAACAACCCGTCGAACCAGAACAACGGCAGAAGCCCAAGGCTTACTCGATGACCTGGGCACAGCGCTTGCGGCGCGTCTTTGCAATCGAAATAGAGAAGTGCGAGAAGTGCGGCGGCCCGGTGCGGGTGATTGCCAGTATTGAGGATCCAGACGTCATCCAGAAAATACTGAAGCACCTGGGGCTGGACCAGGCCTCGCAGCCCCACAACCGCTCCCCACCTCGCGCACTGTTCGATCACTCGCCGAACCTTTTCTGACGTCAACTCGCGATGGCGGAGCCGTACTCGACTGCAGTTCGGCAACGGGCATTTCCCTGCTCATCTTTCGGCCAGATCGACAGTACTCAGCCCGGTGCAATTGCTCACAGTACGGCGCTTGATCCGCAGAAGTGCCTTTGACCATCCCCAGACATGCCGTTTATTCTTCTTAGACGCCAAGATGGCGACCGGTACCGGCAAAACAACAGTGATGGCGATGGTTGTGACCTGGCAGGTATTGAACGCGCTGACGTATCCGAAGCGCAACAAGGACTTCAGCCGTGCGGTGTTTATTGTGGCACCGGGTTTGACGGTGAAAGAACGATTGCAGGTTCTGCTGCCGAGCGAGGGCAGTTACTACGACGAGTTTAACCTGTGCCCCTCCGAGGCGCTGCGTCAGAAGCTGAATCAGGCTGTGGTGGCTATTGAAAACTGGCACACGCTGATGCCGCTAAAGGAAACAGACCGTTCCGTGGTCAAGAAGGGGAGCGAGTCCGACGAGGCGTTCACCCAGCGCGTTCTCGGCAAGAACCTGGCTGCGTACAAGGATATCGTGGTGATCAATGACGAGGCCCATCACGCCTACCGTAAGCCGCCTGAATTGAAAATCAGCAAAAAGCAGGCGGCCGAGCAGGGTATTGACCTTGATGAGGCGACGCGCTGGATAGAGGGCCTGGATCGCATTCACAAGACAAGGCGCATCCGGCGTTGTTTTGATCTGTCTGCCACCCCCTTTGCACCAACCGGTAAAAAGAGCACGGATACTGCGTTGTTTGACTGGATCGTCTCTGATTTTGGTTTGAATGACGCCATTGAGGCTGGATTGGTCAAGACACCGCGGGTTGTTGTGCGCGATGACGCGTTGCCGGACACGAAAACACTGCGCCCGAAGTTGTACCACATATACCGGGATCCCTCGGTCGCTGATGATCTGAACCGGGCGCGTGCGGAACCGCACGAGGCGCTACCCAAGCTGGTCCAGGACGCCTACACCCTGCTGGGTGCAGACTGGCGTGAAACCAGAGCGCGGTGGCAGGCGGCCGGGCACCACTCGCCGCCAGTGATGTTGACCGTGTGCAACCGGACGGAAACTGCTGCGCGCATCGAACACTACTTCAACCAGGGCGATGCGCACTGGCCAGAACTGCATGCGCCTGACCAGACCTTGCGGGTTGATTCAAAAGTGCTCGACAAGGCAGAGATCGGCGAGGCTGCATCGTCCGATAAAGATTATGAGGCACGCCTGAAAGCAATCATTGATGCAGCCGGACTTTCGCCCACGCGCAGCGAGAGACTGCAAAGCTTGAAAAAAGAGGAACTGTTGCGTGAGATCGTGGACAACGTTGGCAAGCGGGGTGAGGCTGGCCAGAGCCTGCAGAAGGTCATCTCTGTGGCCATGCTGTCGGAGGGTTGGGACGCTAAGAATGTGACCCACATCATGGGACTGCGCGCGTTTACGTCCCAGTTGCTTTGTGAACAGGTCGTCGGGCGGGGCTTGCGTCGCGTCTCCTACGATACTGATGAGGATGGATTGTTCCTGCCCGAATACGTCAACGTGTTTGGCGTGCCGCTATCGATCTCGGAATCTGGAGAGAGCGGTGAAGCACCGCCGCCACCGAAACCGACGACGCAAATCGAAGTTTTGCCTGATCGCGCCAATCTGGAGCTGCGTTGGCCAAACGTGCTTCGAATCGAATCCGTGATTAAACCGAAACTCACGATCGACTGGTCGGGCGTACCGCCGTTGGTGCTTGACCCCGCCAGTACCCCGATCAGCGCCGAGCTGGCGCCAGCGCTCGATGGTGCAACTGACCTGGGGAAAGTGACGAACATCGACCTTGAAAAACTACCGGACGGGTTCCGCCTACAGCGGTTGGTCTTCCAGGCAGCGCGCAAGGGGTTTGCTGAGTTGAGCCATGGTTTTACTGGCGGCGTTGAGTATCTCGCAGTGCAATTGGTCAAAGTTGTCGAGGCGTTTCTGACCTCTGACCATCTTGAAATTCCGTCCCTTTTCCACTCTGATCCGCTTCGTCGGCGCATCTTGATTGCCTTGAATATCGATCTGGTTGTTCAGCATCTGCTACACAACGTGAAAGAGCAGAATACGGAACACCTGACGCCGATTTTTGATGAAGAAAACCCGATTGGCGCCACCGGTCAGATGCGCACCTGGTACACCACCAAACCATGCTTTCCGACCATCAAGTCACACATCAGCCATATGGTGGGAGACTCTGCCTGGGAAGGGCATGCCGCCAATGTACTTGAAACTCGGGATGAGGTGCTTGCCTATGCGAAAAACGACCACCTGGGCTTCTTGGTCTATTACATGTGGGGAGGTTCACGGCGGCGATACGTGCCTGATTTCATAGTGCGGTTTGCGGGCGGCACAACCCTCGCGCTTGAGATCAAGGGTAGCGACAGCCCCCAAAACAAGGCGAAACGGGACGCCCTCGACGAATGGGTGAAGGCGATCAATGCTGCTGGTGGTTTTGGCCAATGGGCGTGGGATGTGGCGTTTAGTCCTGGTGAAATCCAGGACATCGTTTCAAAACACGCGAGGGGGCCGCTCCGTTAAGTAGCCGACGCTACACTGTTTACTGCATTCACCGGCGAACGTTTTCACTTTTTTGTGAATTCGTCCAAAAAGTCAAAAAATAGAGCTATGGGTTAGGTCATCAGCGAGTCTTCCCGAGCCATTCCGTTAAGGCCGCACGCACAGTCTCAACCGGCAAAAACTCTTGCTCGACTCGCCCTTTGTCACAAGACTTCAATCGCGAGATCAACGCGCGTTCCGCCGGTGTTATCTCAATTGGGAATTTGGCTGTCACTGGTTCGGGTTCGGAAACCGCAAGCATGTCTGCAAACTGAGTGAATGTCTGGTCGTCCATCAGCATCGCGGTAAGCTGTGGCTGCAGTTTTCGGGCCCTGCCCAGCATAGTGATGCCCCAGGTATCGATATCGCCCCAGTAGGCGATGTCCCGGCTGGCCAGCCAGTCACCGGACATCCAGGCGAGGTTGAGACCGGCGCCCAGGATAGCGATCGTGCCGGGCATCGCGGGTAGGAGGTGCAGGCACCGTTCATTCTCGATCACTATGACGCGCTCGCCCGGTAGGGCGTGTTCTGTGAGCTCAGTATCGCGCACGCGGATTTGTTTCAACGGCAGCAGGCCACCATCCAGGTCTGCAACCAGCAGCCAGTGATGGTTGTCGGGGTCACACCCGAGGAAGACCTCGAGGCCTTGCTGGCTCGCTGCGCCTTCGTGGCAGATGTCGAGGAGCTCCGTGATCACTGTTCGATGACGCTCGATGAATTTGGTGTCGTTACCCGCGACGGGCAAGGCACGCAACGGACGACCTTCTGCGCAGTTGGGCGTCAGGTGTGTTGCGAGTTCAACAGCCTGCAAGAGTTCATCGGGCGACATCTTCTGAAGCAGGTTTATGTGACGAATGAGATAGGTATGGAATTGTTCGGGGCTGTCTGCCAACACCCGGGTTAGTTGTTGGAACGCAGCGCGGACTTCCCGGCTCCCGGTCGCCTCGATCCACTGAGCAACCGACGCTCGATTTACCGGATGCCAGCCCGGTGGATCAGCTCGGCGCCGCGTCCATTCGCTACCGCATCGCCATCGGTCCGCAATCAGGCCAGCGCACCATGACCCTGCATGACCCGGCGCTGATCCGACCCGGTCTGCCCGACAAACCGCTCACCACCCACCACAACGGCTTCTCACTGAATGCCGCCGTCGCCTGTAAACCCCACCAGCGCGAGCGCCTCGAGCGCCTGGCCCGCTACGTCTGCCGTCCCGCCATTTGTCTTGAGCGCCTGAGCTTGCGCAACGACGGGCAGGTGCAATACGCCCTCAAGCGGCCGTTCCGTGACGGTACCACTCACGTGTTGTTCTCACCCGCCGACTTCATCAGCAAACTCGTCGCCCTGATCCCGCGTCCTCGCCATCACCTGGTGCGCTACCACGGAGTGTTGGCGCCCAACGCCAGCATCCGTTCGGCCATCGTGCCGGGGAAACAGCGACAGAAAACGCAATCGGATAACGACTCGCCCCGCGACACGGACAAGGCACCCCAATCCCCGGCACCCGACACTCTCATCGCGCCACTTTCATGGGCGGAACGGCTAAAGCGGATATTTCAAATCGACGTACTCGCCTGCCCGCGCTGTGGCGGCACCTTGCGCATCATAGGTGATGTCACCGATCCGATGATCATTCGAAAGATCCTCGATCACATCGCAGCGCGTGCGCCACCCGTATCAGCGGCGGCCTCAACGACCAACATTGAGCGGGGTTAAGCCAATACCGCTGTTTTCACCTGCACGACACATTCACCTTGCAGGAAGCTCGCCTGCGGTCGTGTCAGCTGATGCTGATCTCCGCCGGTAAGCCATCGGCCAACACAAACCCATGCACCAAAACGCCTTTACTCGGGCTGCCTGACCAACCGTGTCCTGCTATCGTGATATTGATAGAAAATGCACGTTAAATTTCCTATCCTCCGTCCTACGTTCTGAGCGCCGCGGTAAGCAGATCTTCTACTCGGCGCTCGATGCGCACATTCGCTGCGTGATTGATGACATGGTGGCGCATATCGGCGAACCGTTTGACATCGAGGAGGCGGATTGATGCCGAGCTGCACCGATTGTCCGTCAGACTCGGCGGCGGAGAAGGCAAACGACCCGATTTTTCGCCGCGTACTTTGGATCGCTTTGCTGGCAAATTTCACGATGTTCGTCGTCGAAACAGTGGCGGGTCGGCTAGGCGACTCAATGTCGTTGCAAGCCGATGCGCTGGACTTCCTCGGCGATTCCGCCAATTACGCGATCAGTCTATTTGTGGTCGGCATGGCCCTGACTGCCCGCGCTAAAGCATCGCTGTTCAAAGGCGCGACGATGGCGCTCTTCGGCGCCTGGGTGGTCGGTAGCGCGGTCTACCGCGCCATCGCCGGGAGCGCCCCGGACCCATCGACGATGGGTTCGGTCGCTGTGGCGGCATTAATTGTCAACGTGACCGTGGCGGCGTTGTTATACCGCTTCCGCAACGGCGACAGCAACAAGCAGTCAATCTGGCTGTGCAGCCGCAACGATACGATCGGTAACATTGCTGTGATGGTCGCTGCGGCCGGGGTTTTCGCGAGTGGATCGCGTTGGCCGGACTTGCTAGTGGCCGTCATCATCGCCGCTTTGAACATCAGCGCGGCAGCGCATGTGGTACGCCTGGCACACGCCGAAATCCGCACCTCCCGTGTCGAATGTGACCGGGATTCGACTTTTTCTGCACAAATTGGGGTAGGATAGCGACGCTATGAGATCCTTCTGGTGCATATTGGTGATGATATCTGTGCTCGTAATGAGCGTGGATGGCGCTGCTGATAGTGTCACTAAAGGTCACGCGCACGGCGGCGACGCCGCGCATTTGCTGGATGGCAGCGACGACCACCAGACGTCATCCTCCGAGGCTGAGGCCGACGTTGATCACTGCGAACGCTGCTGCCACGGCCACACTGCGAGCGTCACTGCAACAGTTGCTGCGGCAATAACCCCGTATTCCAAATCCGAGCATGCGCGCAGTCGCTTCGTTTACGTTCGGAATTTCGCGCAAGCGCCCCCGACTCCTCCCCCGAACGCGTAACTCGTTTTCCATACCGAAGATCGCTCGAGCCAACGCAGGAAGCTCGAGCGTCTTTGCAGATACATAACGCGACCCGCCATCGCCGAACAACGACTGCGGCTTTCCAGCAACGGCAACGTCATCGTCGGGCTAAAGACACCCTATGACGACGGCACCACCCATGTCGTCCTCAGCCCGCTGGAATTCATCGGTCGGCTGGCGGCGCTGGTGCCGCGGCCACGGGTCAACCTCACAAGATTCCACGGCGTTTTCTCCCCGAACAGCAAGCTTCGAAATCACGTTGTTCCCCAACAACCCGTCGAACCAGAACAACGGCAGAAGCCCAAGGCTTACTCGATGACCTGGGCACAGCGCTTGCGGCGCGTCTTTGCAATCGAAATAGAGAAGTGCGAGAAGTGCGGCGGCCCGGTGCGCGTGATTGCCAGTATTGAGGATCCAGACGTTATCCAGAAAATACTGAAGCACCTGGGGCTGGACCAGGCCTCGCAGCCCCACAACCGCTCCCCACCTCGCGCACTGTTCGATCACTCGCCGAACCTTTTCTGACGTCAACTCGCGATGGCGGAGCCGTACTCGACTGCAGTTCGGCAACGGGCATTTCCCTGCTCATCTTTCGGCCAGATCGACAGTATTCAGCCCGGTGCAATTGCTCACAGTACGGCGCTTGATCCGCAGAAGTGCCTTTGACCATCCCCAGACATGCCGTTTATTCTTCTTAGACGCCGGCCTACGCAAAATTCTGTTGTCTGCACTGGTCGTGAACTTTTTTGCCTCGCCCACGATGGTGCTGCTGCCACTACTCGTCGATCGTACCTACGGGCTCGCGGCGGACTGGTATGGCTACCTGGTCGCTGTATTGATTACCGGCAATCTTGCCGGCATGGCGCTGACCGGTACAGTCAACCTGGATGGCAGATCGCGTTGGCTCGGCTGTTTCCTCGGGTTCGGGATTGGTGGTGCCGGCTTCTTGTTCATCGGATTTGCACCGCACCTTTACATTCTGGTTGGACTACTCTTTGCCATCGGCGCCGGAACCTCGGTCATGAACATCCTGCTCATCGCCAAGGTACAGGCCGCCGTCCCGTCGACGATTCTCGGCCGCGTCATGGCCGCCATGGGCGTTCTGGCTCAGGCCGTCGTGCCCGTCGCACTGTTGTTGGCGGGCGTCGTTACCGACGCCCTGGACCAGAATGTACTACCGGTGTTTCTCATCTCCGGCGTGGCGGCCTTGACGTTCTCGGCGTGGCTCGCGCTCGACAGGGACATTCGACACTACCTCTCCAGCTAAGAAAGGCGGATATCTCAGGAAAAGACCGTCTCGACCTCCATTGATTCAATATATTCGATCGGATATATTGCGAACATGAACGTTATCAAAGAGCTGAGACAAAAGGCGGGCTTAACCCAGCACGAGCTGGCCCGGTACGCAAACACGTCCCAATCAGCCATCGCTTCCTACGAAGGAGGAAAGAAATCGCCCACACTCGCGACGCTCGCTCGAATCGCAACTGCTATCCATTATGACTTTCGACTCGACTTCTTTCCGGCAATGACGCGCGAAGATCGACGTAGCCTGGCGTTTCATGAAGCAATCGTTGACCGGATACGCGTCAGTCCGGGGAACATCACACGTGCAAAGCGCAACGTCAGCCGGCTGAAACAGGTGCACCCGGACGCGCACGAGTTGTTGAACCGTTGGGAATCCTGGCTCGCATTACCCGTTGACGATCTCGCCACACTTATCCTCGGCAGTTCTGAAGTAGCGAGAGAAATGCGCCACGTATCCCCTTTTTCCGGCGTGCTTTCGCCGAAAGAACGTGCGCAGATCATTGCGCGATTCAGGCATGAGTCCGCCGCATGAGAAGAGATCAGTTCGAACATGCGATACGCGCCGCCGGCGCCATTTTAGGCGTGAACGAGGTTCTCGTGATTGGCAGCCAGGCGATTCACGCCACAGTGGGATCGGTGTTTCCTGAAGCCCAGAGATCAATCGAGGTCGACATTGCTTCACTCGACGATGAAGATGGTAGCAAGGCCGACCTGATCGACGGTTCGATCGGAGAACTGTCCGTGTTTCAAGAGACGTTCGGCTACTATGCACAAGGCGTTACACCATCGACGGCTATCCTGCCGGACGGGTGGCGAAAGCGCCTGATTAGCTTCCGGACACCCGCTACCAATGGCGTTACCGCCCTCTGTCTGGAGTCACACGACCTTTGGCTCTCCAAGGCGATAGCAGGTCGTCCGAAAGACATCGAGTTCTGCGCGGCTCTCATTCGCGAGGAGATCGTCAAACCATCTGTTCTACGTCGCAGGTTGTCCAGGATCTCGGATCTGGAATCTGCGATCTTCGAGCGCGTAGGCAACATGATCGATCGCCTTTCAGGCGACTCGCCTTAGGAATCAGGAACGCTGTTTTTACGCCCTGATTCAGGGTTGCCAGCTACCGAACACATAGCGCAGGCCCCGCGACGTAATCATCGGCGGTGCGGACATGTGGGTTTCATCCGGGAAGTTGTGGCAATGGATTCGGAGGCCGGGATAGCCGCGCGATGATAATCGCTCGGCGAAACGCGGGGTCAGGTTCGCAATCTCGGGCCAGCCGTGTTTGTCGTTGAAGGCGATCACGCCTTCGATGAGTTTGCGCATACCTGGATTCTTCGATGCAATTTTCTCCGCGTCGGCACGCTGATGCTTCGCCACTTCGAGTTCACCCGCGCTGACGAAGACCGTCGCGGTCAGGTCATTGTTCGATTCTGCCCACGCCGCCTCCCAATCCCAGACCTCTTCACCTTTCCACCAGATCGCGGGGCTGCCGAGGATATAGTTGGCAAACGTCTCGGGCGCTTTGAAGAGCACCCACGCGCCGAACAAACCACCGAGTGAAATGCCCTGCAGAGTGGATAGTCCGAGGTCCACGGGGTAATGATCTTCGATCAGTGGCATCAGCTCATTCGTGAGAAAGGCGAAGAACGCCTCGGCGCCGGCTTCTGTCGCCGCGCCCAGCGCACGCGTCTCCATTTCCCCGGGATCGCTCGGTGCGTAATCACGGTTACGATTTGCCATCGCTGCCATCAGCGTGTCGCCGGGGTATCCGACCCGACGACAACCACCGGCTTTCTCCACCGACTTGGCCGTTTGCAGATCGAAGAACGCATTGACCCCTGCGCGTGTTGCGACATCCGTTGGCGTCGCCATCTGGTTGCTCCCTGCCGAGAGCAGTCGCTCCGCATCGAGTAGGCCAGGCTGGACGAATCGGTGATGTCGGGCAGAGAACCCGTCTGCGCTGACGATCGATCAGGGCAACGACCGGCAGTCGCAGTGACGATCCTCGGGATGGCGCTGACGACACCAGCAGCTACCGGCAACCTGCGTGGCGATAAACACTGGCGAGCCCGATCCACGTGGGCTTGCCATCAATGGACTCGCTCCCGGTCCAAGACGCCGACTGGACATCAGCAGGACGCTACTTCCGCCATCGTCCCGAGACTACACTGCTCTATCAACTCATCGAGCAGCATTGGCCTGACTTCAAAGAGCAACTGGCGGCACAAGGCAAAACGCTACCCGCGTATGTCGTGCAGGAGTTCGAGGATTACCTGAAGAGTGGTCGCCTCGAACACGGCTTCCTGCGGGTTCGCTGCGACGCCTGTCACCTCGAGAAGCTGGTCGCCTTTAGCTGTAAACGTAGGGGCTTCTGTCCCTCCTGCGAGGCCAGGCGTATGGCTGACAGCACCGCGCACCTGGTCGATGCCGTGTTGCCGAAACGGCCGATCAGGCAGTGGGTCCTAAGCGTGCCGTATCCACTGCGCTTCCTGTTCGCGACCAACCCCGGTGTGATGAGCCGAGTGCTGACCATCGTGCACCGGGTCATCAGCACGTTCCTGATCCACCGCGCCGGCATGACGGTGAAATCGGGGGCGCAGAGTGGCGCGGTGACTCTCATCCAGAGATTTGGATCTGCGCTGAATCTGAACCCTCACTTCCACATGCTTTACCTGAACGGGGTGTACGATGCGATGGGTTACTTCTGGCCGGTGAAGCCACCTACCAGCGAGGAACTCGACACCATCACCCACACCATTGCCACCCGGGTGGTGCGGTTTCTCGAGCGGGCCGGCTACCTAGTTCGCGATCCCGAGCATGAATACCTCGACTTGATGCCGGATGAGGACGATGCAATGAACGCCATCGTCGGTGCTTCCATTACCTACCGCCTCGCGTTCGGTCCGAATGCGGGACTGGGCGTCCCCGAAAGAAGGCTCTCACGCTGCAAACTATTCCAGCCAGCGACAAGGAGACGAGACCCAATGAACTGGTCAGTCGCCAGGCAGGCTTTTCACTGCATGCGGGCGTCGCCTGCAAATCGAGCCAGCGCAAGAAACTCGAGCGCCTCTGCAGATACATAACGCGGTCGGCCATCGCCGAACAGCGCCTGTCACTGGCCAGCAACGGCAACGTCATTGTCGGATTGAAGACCCCCTACGATGACGGCACTACCCACGTCGTATTGAGCCCACTGGAGTTCATTGGCCGACTGGCGGCGCTGGTACCGCGACCCCGGGTGAATCTCACCCGATTTCATGGGGTATTCTCATCGAACAGTAAACTGCGCAATCATGTGGTACCGCAGCAGCCACCCACTGAACAGGAAGGGCACCAGAAATCCAAGACCTACGCCATGACTTGGGCACAGCGCCTGAAGCGCGTCTTTGCAATCGAAATTGAGAAGTGCGAGAAGTGCGGCGACCCGGTGCGCGTGATTGCCAGTATTGAGGATCCAGACGTTATCCAGAAAATATGAAGCACCTGGGGCTGGACCAGGCCTCGCAGCCCCACAACCGCTCCCCACCTCGCGCACTGTTCGATCACTCGCCGAACCTTTTCTGACGTCAACTCGCGATGGCGGAGCCGTACTCGACTGCAGTTCGGCAACGGGCATTTCCCTGCTCATCTTTCGGCCAGATCGACAGTACTCAGCCCGGTGCAATTGCTCACAGTACGGCGATTGATCCGCAGAAGTGCCTTTGACCATCCCCAGACATGCCGTTTATTCTTCTTAGACCCAGGCGGAGGCGACAGCTGATATTGTGGCCATGCAATGGGAGAAGCTGATCTGCAATTCGGCATACAGCGCACCTTGTGCGATAACGGGCATGACGACCGGAGAAGTAATGGATGATCCGAACATCGGGCCAATCAGCCGATCGGCGGCAACCGAAACCTGGCAAGTGGCCCGTGCGCTGGGATTACATCTAGCCGTAGACGATTCCCGTTGCGCACGCCAGAGCCTTTGCCGCCGGCATGCCAAGGTCACGACCCTCTTTGCTCCAGGATGTCGAAGCGGGTCGTCCCAGTGAGATCGATTTCATCAATGGTGCCGTACCACGTGAGGCCGAGAAAGTTGGCCTGATGGCACCAACTAACGCCCTGCTGGCTAATCTCGTCAAGGCGATTGAAACGGGTCGACGCCTCCGTGGTCGTCCTTAGGTCCGGTTGCTTACAGCTTGGCGGAGATCATGTATCAACCCATGGGTGTACGTTTTTTTGCCGCTGAAGTGGTTCCCACGGGCACCAACACAATCTGATTGCCTCTGCGGGTGGCCCGCACATCCAGCGTTTGTTCCAGCAGGAAAATCAGCGATGTGGTGTCGCCAATTCTGAGGACCCCGGAAACCAGCTTCGCGTTGAGTGCGTCGTCGCCGATGACGATCTTCAAAGCCGTGTAACGATTGTGCTCGGCTACAGCGTCTTCCAGACGCATGTTGCTGAACGCGAGCTTGCCTTCTTGCCAGGCTTCGATGCGTTCGGTATTGCCAACACTCACTTCATCAATCTTCCCTGAGTCCTCGTAGGTTACTGTCTCACCCTGGGTCAGGGTCGGTTGCTGTATTGCGGCGATGCGATGAAGTGCCGGCCCTAGTTGACCCGCGGGGATCACCTGAACCTTGCCCTCGATGACGGTAACGGTCGCCCTGTTGCGCTGGGCCAGGACATTGAACTTGGTGCCTACCGCGACCGCGATGCCATTGGCCGCTAGCACCTTGAAGGGACGGGTCGGATCTCTTTTGACATCGAAGATCGCCTCACCCTGCTCAAGGCGGATCCGTCGCTCCGTATCCTTGTAGTCGACAATCATGTGCGAGTCCGTATTGAGACGGACCAGAGACTGATCAGGGAGCACAATGGTGCGCTGTTCGCCGACCGTCGTGGCGTAGACCATCGGCTCATTCGTCGGGGCGATGAGTATCGCCGCGAACGTCGAGATAAGAGAAACAACAATCGCGGCAGCCACACCCGTGAGTACCCTGCGACGTTGCCTGGCGCTTCGATAGCGACGCGCCAGGAATGCGGCATTGCCAAACGCGGGTGCAAGATCCTCGTCATCGCGCAGCTCTTCCAGCAGGGACACTGCCAGGTCGCAACGGCCATAGTCTTGCTCAAGTTCGGCATCGTTTTCCAATTGGTGATTGAACGCTGCCTGTTCACGTTGATTCGTCTCACCCTCAAAGTGACGAACAAACCAGCTCGCCGCATCGCGCGGCTGCAATCGTGGTGACTTTTTGCTGCTCACTGTTTGTCTCCCAGCTGGTCCTTGCAATACCTGAGCGCCAACGTCAGCTCACGCTCGACGGTCTTGGTGCTAACGTCCATGATGCTCGCGATCTCCCGCTGCTTAAGGTTCTCGACAAAGTACAATAAAAAAATCTCTCGGCAACGTGGCTGAAGATTCAGCAGCGCTGCCTTCACGATGTCGAGCTCCTGATCGGTCTCAATCGTTGCTTCAAGTGTTCTCGATGAAGTATCGAGCGTCGCGTCACTGATGGGGTCGTGGCGATCGAAGTGGCGCGCGCTGTTGTATCGGTGACGGTCATGGATGAGGTTGGTTGCCGTCTTGAACAGATATCCACGTGCTTTGGATTCCAGCTGTTCGAGTTCTGGAGCTTGAAGCATACGGACGTAGGCCTCCTGCAGAATCTCATCGGCTTCTTCTGGTGTGCAGTGTCGTTGCCTCAGATATCGTGACAACGAATCCTTGTAGCGCCGGAACAGGTGGGCCACGAAATCCTGATGGGCATCAGTTCCAGCCTCAGATCCTTTGACTAACTCCAGTTTGGGCTTATCGCTACGCACTGGCATACCTTACCTCAGTACTGCCAATACGTATGATGACGCAATAATCCGACATTTTTGTTGTGAGAATCCTTCTGCTGCACAAAAGTGTCGCATCGTCGTCCGAACATCCGTACTAGGCCATATAGCGAGAGATGATTCTTGTGAACAAAGAGGGGATTACAGATGGTCAATAAGGGGCTGGCGACGCTGACGTGGGGCTTACTTCTGGTACTACTTGCAACCGTGCCGCAATTGTCGCGCGCGGATGCGATTGACGTAGACCGAAGCATCCGCTTCGACATTCAGGCGGAGGGTCTTGCCGATGCGCTGCAAGAGTTTGCGGAAAGGGCGGGCATGCAGATCATGTATGTCTCGAGCCATGTTGCTGACTCGAAACAAGTAAGACTCAAGGGTCGATACAAGCCTCTAGACGCGCTCGCTCTGATCCTGGCCAATACCGGGCTCAGATTCTCGTATGACGGTGCGGACAGTATTGCGATTGGACCGGTGAAGACGGTGCATGCAGCGGCCGAGTCGGGCCTGATCAACGCGAGCGAGCAAGCAGAGACGCCGCCAGAGCCAGAGTCGATCGGCCCCAGCTATACGCGACAAGGTACGACGTCCAGTGGTGTCGTCGTCGAAGAGATCGTCGTCACGGCAGAAAAGCGCGAACAGAACCTGCAGGATGTACCGCTCGCCATCTCCGCTTACTCAGGAGGTATGCTCGACGTTCGAGGTATTGAATCCGCTCAGGATCTTATTAATGTTGTGCCGGGCCTTGCGATTGGTACGCAAAGCGTTGAGGGCGGCATCGCTAAAGTCACCATCCGCGGTGTCGGGATGGAGAATGTACAGACAGGGGGCGATCCGGGTGTACCGATTCACATCAACGGTCACTACACGCAGTCCACCGCCTATGTGTTCCGTGACTTTCTGGATGTTGAGCGGGTAGAGGTGCAGCGCGGACCCCAGGGCACCCTGTACGGCCGCAACGCGATTGGCGGCAATATCAATATCGTCACAAGAAAGCCGACGGAGCAGTTCGAGACCATGGTGCGTGTGGTGGCCGGCAACTACGGCAAGCGCCAGATCCAGGGGCTCGTCAGCGGCACCATTGTCGACGGTGTCCGTGGTCGCCTGGTGGTGTCGGACGACGATCGAGATGGGTATGTGACCGATCTCGGTACACAGGGCAGCGAACGGGATACCTCAGATTATACGAGCGTCCGGGGATCGTTGGAGATCGACCTTACAGATTCCATCGAACTTCTGGCAGCAGCCTATGATTTTGACGATACCGGGACGGATGTGGTGCGACTCTTGAGCGCCTTCAGCAATCCGGTCATCGATCCCTATACCATCTCAACGAACACGCCGACGGAACGCTATGACCAGTCCGAGGGAGGCTCCATCGATCTGGTCTGGCAACTGGATGGTATGCAACTCAAGTGGCTCAATGCCTATGACAAGACGAGTAAGGATAGCAATGCCGATGTTGATGGGACCCTGATCTTCGGAACGGAATTCGGAATCGAGGCTGAATTCGAGACATCAACTCACGAGCTCCAGCTCTTGTCTGATGGTGCCGGCAATGCTCGATGGGTCACCGGGTTGTTCTTCTATCGCGAGGACTCTACATACACCCAGAACTTCATCGCAGACCCGGTTCAGTTCAGCTTTCGCGGGCTTGCCTACGCGGACACCAACTCGGATGGTGTGATCGACGAAGCCGATCCAAGGCGTGTGCAGTATTCCACACGGTGGCTGGATGCCGACTCATGGGCAGCCTATGGCCAACTCGATTATGACTTCAGCGATGCGTGGACCATTACCACCGGACTTCGCTACACGCGCGATGAGAAATCAGGATTCCAGGTGGGCGAAGCGCTTGCAGAGGGCACCAATGTTGTCGTCGCTCCGTACAGCGTGCAGATTGATCGCCGCGATGGTGAATCCTGGGACGAGATCACCGGCAAGCTCGGGCTAACTTATCACTTCGTTGATGGCCAGATTGCCTATGCGTCGTATTCGCGAGGCTACAAGGCGGGCGGCTTCAGCCACAATCAGGCGTCAGAGTATGATCCGGAAACGGTGGATGCCTATGAGTTCGGCTTCAAGGGGCAGTGGTTGGACGATCGGATTCGAACCAATCTGGCCGCATTCTACTATGACTACAAGGATAAGCAGGAGCGGCAGCGACTGCCGGCCGGGCCGAATCTGAGTACACCGTTTCAGGTCAATAATGCATCACGCGTGACATCCAAAGGTTTTGAAGTCGAGGTTCAGGCGGTCCCGGTCGAGCGGTTGACGTTCGATCTGGCGTTCAGCTACTTGAATGCCACCTACGATGAATTCCAGAACCTGGATGCGATCTTCCCGGCGCTTGGTGTTCAGGACTTGTCCGGGAACACGGTGCCATACGCTCCCGAGTTCAAGGTGTACCTGGGTGGACAATATGAGTGGTCACTGGGCTCCAATGGTCGCATGCTCGCCAGACTCGACTATAGCTGGTCTGACGAGTACTACACTTCCGGATTCAATCGGAAAGCGGGGCCGGGCATACAGGGCAACGGCGACTTCACGCCTTCCTTCGACAATGTGAATGCGCGGCTTCAGTGGGAGAGCAACGATGCGCGGTGGGCGGCCGAAGTGTTTGCGCGTAACCTGCTGGATGATGCGAATTTGACAAGTTCGTTGGTGTCGAACGCCAACTCGACGTATGTCGAGTACCTGCCGCCTCGCACGTACGGTCTTCAGGTCACCTGGCGCGCGCCTTGATGATCACCAGGTTTGCGCGCCTAGGCTGTCTGGCGCTTTTCGTTCTCTGCCCAACGGTATCGGCAGAGGAACCAACATCCTGTATTGAAGACCCGGTCTCCGACTTGGTAAGTGACATGATCGCAGATCTTGATCCACCCGGTGTGGTCCTACGGGTGGCCCAAGATGGCCGGTTACTCTATGACCGAGCCTTCGGTCGCTATGATGCCGATACAGTAATCAATATCGCCTCGTCGACGAAGTGGGTCACGTCGGCCGTGATCATGACGTTGGTTGACGATGGCCTCATCGCACTCGATGCGCCGATCTCCCGATATCTGCCAGATGTGACCGGGCCCCTGGCGGACGCAACGATGGCACAGCTCTTATCACACACTTCGGGGATAGGCGGACTCCAGGTGTATCGCCACCATCTTTCGCAGCCGGTAGATATGCAATTGGTGGATGCAGGACGTGAGATTGCACAGGGTGCACCTGAACATGCGCCGGGAACTGCTTTTGATTATGGTGGCGCGTCGTTCCAACTGGCAGGTGCGATTGCCGAGAAAGTCAGCGGCCGGTCCTGGCACGAGCTGTTCGACATGCGAGTTGCCCAGCCACTTGGGATGACGGCGAGTTTCTATGGTCATCCCATGCCTGTGCATCAAGACCGCAAGGGGTTGAGCAATCCTGGCATGGGTGGCGGGTTACACACGTCCTTGAACGAATACTGGCGCTTTCTGTCGATGATCACTCACTACGGTGAGACTTCTGACGAGCGAGTGCTGAGCAAGCATGCGATCCAGACGATGGAAACCAATCGAGTCGGCGCGCTGAAGATTGTCTACACGCCGCGCACCGAAGATCAGCAGCATTTTCGTTACGGGCTCGGTGTGTGGTGTGAGGCGTTCGATCAGGACGACCGTTGCTCCGTAGTGTCGAGCCCTGGTGCGTGGGGAACTTATCCGTGGATTGATCGCAATCTGCGGCAACAGGGAATGTTGATGATCCAGGGTCAAAGCGCTCAGGTGTCGCCCTGGGTCGCACGTCTGCGGCGGGCAATCAACACCGCGATCAAGACCTGCCGCTAAGCGGCGAGTCAGCTGGCGCGGCGCGATTGGCCGTCGAGCATCAGCGCTTCTAATCTCAGCGCCCCCGTGGCTTTCTCCACCGAGCTGGCCGTTTGCAGATCGAAGAACGCATTGACCCCGGCGCGTGTTGCGACATTCGTTGGCGTCGCCATCTGGTTGCTCCCTGCCGAGAGCAGTCGCTCCGCATCGAGTAGGCCAGGCTGGACGAAGAGGATCGTGAGCGGGTCGACGACATGCGTTCTGGTACCGGGTGCGCGTCACTGCTGGCAAGACCCGGCGCATAGGCGATGACCACGCGGGTCCAGCCGCGCAGGGACGAAACGGTGATGTCGGGCAGAAGACGCGCCTGCTCTGACGATCGATCAGGGAAACGACCGGCATTCACGGTAACGATTCTCGGGATGGCGCTGACGACACCAGCAGCTACCGGCAACCTGCGTGGCGATAAACACTGGCGAGCCCGATCCACGTGGGCTTGCCATCAATGGACTCGCTCCCGGTCCAAGACGCCGACTGGACATCAGCAGGACGCTACTTCCGCCATCGTCCCGAGACTACACTGCTCTATCAACTCATCGAGCAGCATTGGCCTGACTTCAAAGCGCAACTGGCGGCACAAGGCAAAACGCTGCCCGCGTATGTCGTGCAGGAGTTCGAGGACTACCTGAAATGCGGTCGACTTGAACATGGTTTTCTGCGGGTCCAATGCGAATCCTGCCACCACGAGAAACTGGTTGCGTTCAGTTGCAAAAAAAGGGGATTCTGCCCCAGTTGTGGTGCTCGCCGCATGGCCGACAGCGCCGCGCACCTGGTGGATGCGGTGTTGCCGAAACGGCCAATCCGGCAGTGGGTGCTGAGCGTGCCGTATCCGCTGCGCTTCCTGTTCGCGACCAACCCCGGTGTGATGAGCCGAGTGCTGACCATCGTGCACCGGGTCATCAGCACGTTCCTGATCCACCGCGCCGGCATGACGGTGAAATCGGGGGCGCAGAGTGGCGCGGTGACTCTCATCCAGAGATTTGGATCTGCGCTGAATCTGAACCCTCACTTCCACATGCTTTACCTGAACGGGGTGTACGATGCGATGGGTTACTTCTGGCCGGTGAAGCCACCTACCAGCGAGGAACTCGACACCATCACCCACACCATTGCCACCCGGGTGGTGCGGTTTCTCGAGCGGGCCGGCTACCTGGTTCGCGATCCCGAGCATGAATACCTCGACCTGTTGCCAGCAGACTGTTCCCGAACCGGCATTGACGAATCCGTTCGACGACCGCTTCTTCTCGAACTCTCGCGACCCGTTTCAGGAGATGGACCGAATGAGAGAGTGGATGGACAAGCTGTTCGACAACGACACTTTCACAAGTCGCTTCGACACCTGGTTCGATGATCGCTACGGCGCATTTGGCCCTCAAACGATTAGCGTCGAAGACACGGGTGACTCGATCGTGTACGAGTTGGCGCTGGGCGGTAAGGAGCTGGTTGACCTGAAAGTCGATGTTGCTGACGCCATGGTGTCGATCGAAGCGGAGATGCGATCTGTCGACGACAACACAACATCCGTGTCGACAATCGCACAGCACTTTCCGGTACCACCACAGGTTGACGCGCAGGCGTTTACGATCGACCAGTCAGACACCGATGCGGTGAAGATCCGGTTCCCGAAGGTCTGAAGCGAGGTCTTTCGGCTGCGCTCAAGACTAGGCGCGGCCACTTACGACGAGGTATCTTCCTCGCGGCGGGCCTCAAACGCCTCCCGGTACCCATCGAACTCGTTCAACACTTCGATGGCTGTACCGAGCGGCGGGCCCACAATATCTCGAACCTGCTCCGGCGTCGGGAACCCGTTACCCGCGTTCAGTTCACCCTGTATGTATTCACGCATCTTCGGACGAACTTCTTCCCGCCGTTTCGATTCCGCGGCCTCGTCCTGTCCTTCGAACACGAATTCGTTGTCCCACGCGTCAACGACAGGCACATCCGGAAATTCATACGGCGGTGCCATACGAGCCTCAACTGAATTCGGGCGACGCTCATTCCATTCATCAACGAGCGCCGGAAGATTCCTGACGGTGACATGAATCGAGACCGGACCTTTCGCGGCATCCTTGTATTCGTTGAGGAAGAAGATGAAGTCATCGCGGGACAATGACGCGATCGTCGGCTGACCTTCTGCCTCTCGCCAGTCCCAATCGAGATTGAAACCGAGCCAGTCGACATAGTGTTTGACAGCCTCGGCGTAGTTGCCGACATTGACCACAGTTCGCGCAACACCAAGACGAGGCGTTGTCGATTCAACAAATCGTTTCAGTTCCGCCCATCCGGCAAAGCCATAGTCACGGGCCAACGCAAGCTGTACATCGACAAGCGAAACAACGGACTTTAACTCGTCATCACTCACTGACTCGAACTTCGTCAGCGGTTTCAGCAATGGCAAATGGTCTTTCTTGCCGTCTTTGGTTTCACGAAGGATGCGTTTGGCGTCTCGCTTCAGGTAGTCGAGATTGGGAATCGGGGGAAGTGATCTGCTCATGAGACCTCCTTTCATGTATCCGCCGCCTGCTGAATCGGACTGAAAGAAGGTTCGGGTTTTTAGCGCAATGCCAGGTGAAGGTGGACTTGGGTCCTGTCCGCAGGCGAGGGAGCGCCCTTCAAGCGCATCACTATGGTGCGCCCGTGGGGCGAGCCCGTCAACTCTCAGGGATCAAGAAGATTCGGGTCATCCGCGCCTTCCTCGACCGGCAGCGCAAGATCTTCCTTGTTGATACCCATGAGCAGCAGCATATTGGCCGCGATATAGATAGACGAATAGGTACCCACGACAACACCGATGATGAGACCGATCGCGAAGTTGCGAATCAGTTCGGCGACCGTTCGTCAGGACTTCAGCGCGGGGATGACCTCATCGAGGTACGCGTCGAGCGCTTCCTCGTTCCAGGGTGCACGAAGCGCGATGTTGATGTGCTCTGCGCCAACTGCCTCATACACGCGCAGGCGCTCGATGGCCTGTGCGGGTGTGCAGAGCAGTGCGCCGCCTTCCACCCGCTTTGCAGCCGGACCCCATGCCTCGCGCAGTTTCTCGCGCTGGGTGTCGACTTCGGCATCGGTCAGCGCCATGTTGAACGCCAGGTTGATCGAGCGCTTGACCGAGGCGGGGTCGCGCCCTGTATTGTCGCACCAATCGTTCAGCACGCCGTTCAGGCGAGCAAATTCCTCGGGCGACGTATAGGCCGCATTCCACACGTCGGCATGCTTTGCCACGAGCCGGAGCGTCTTCTTTTCGCCGAGGCCGCCAATCCAGATGGGCATGCGTGACTGCACGGGCATGGGCTGGTTGGAGGCGTTGTCAGCCGAGAAGTACTTGCCCTCGAACGACGTACGTTCGCTGGTGAGCATGCCGCGAATGATGGTCGTGGCCTCGTCGAGCATGTCCAGGCGTTTGCCCACGGGTGGAAAGTCGTAGCCGTAGGCGCGGGCTTCCTGCTCGTGCCAGCCGGCGCCAAGACCGAGTTCGAATCGGCCGCCGGAGATGTGGTCCAGCGTTGCTGCCGCCTTGGCGATGCTCGCCGGGTTACGGTAACCGACGTAGAAAACGAGGCAGCCGAGGCGCGCATGCTTCGTGTCGGCGGCCAGCGCGCCGAGAGTGGTCATCGCCTCGAAGTGATCGACGGTGCCACCGGCGGGCGGCGCCTCATAGAAGTGGTCCCAGGCGGAGATCCAGTCCACGCGTGCGTCGAGCTTCTGCCACAGCGCGCGCATCTCATCCATCGTCATGTTCTGTTGTCCGACGTGGACACCCAGTGTCAGCGGCATGTCGTTACTTCCCTCTGTTGAGCAGCATCGTGACGACGTCTTCGATTGACGGCGTCTCGGTATCCTTGAATTTGCTGAGTCGTGCGAATGTGTCGGCCGCTGCCAGATGGAAGCCGTCAGAGACGTCGGCGCCGGCAAACGTGGCGGCAATCTCTTCCATCTCGCCGACAAACCGCCAGGCCTTTGCCGTGTTGGCGGTGACGCGCTTGTGGGTTTGCGCGGTGAACTCATCGCCCCACTGCGCTTCAAGATCTGCGCGGACGCCTTCGCGTTCTGCGACACCGAGGATGGCGGTGAGCAGTGCCGTGCTGCCCTTGGTGTAGGCGGCGTAGACCATCTTGAGTGCTGAGGCCGCGCCAACTTCTGCGCCAACGACATTGGTATGGAGCGGCGAGTCGCTGAAGAGGCCGGCGACAGACTGTGAACCACCCCCTGAAAGGTGCAGCACGGTCCCGAACTCGGGCTTCCACGCGGGCCCGCCGATGATGCCACCATCGACAAAGCGACCGCCGCGGCTTGCCACAATCTCACCGATGGACCGGGCGCGATTCGGCGAGATCGCGTTGGCGTCGACGAAGGTGCCGCCGAAACCCGCCTCAATTACCTCGATGGCGACCTCCGTCGCGCGGTCCGGCGGGCAGACGCTGATGATGATGTCTGCGTCGGCTGCCATGGCGGCGACGGTCTCGCAGTCGACAAGCCCGGCCTGGTTCGCGCGCTCGTGTGAGGCCGCGGAGCGTCCGCTGCCCGCCCAGATGACGCGGTGGCCGTTGCCTGCGGCGGCCGCCGCGACCGAGGCGCCCATCGCGCCCGGATTGATGATGCCTATTGTTTTCATGGCGCTAACCATACCACCGCGTGGAATGCCTTAGTAAAGTGCGGGCTGCGATTTCAGGGAGCATGACATGGAGCAGGCAGCCATCGAGGCGTTTACGCCATCAGTTCGGGAGGCGGTGTTTCGCTCGCGGGGCATTGATGCATCAAACGTCGTGGATCTCGGCGGGTTCGAGAGCTTCGTCTTTCACAATCCGGTGCGCGACACGATCGTTCGCGTGACGCACCGCAGCCACCGTGAGCGCGAGCAGCTCCTTGCCGAAGTCGAGTGGATTGCAGACCTGTTCAGCCGCGGTGCGGCGGTATCGAAGCCCGTGCCCGCCGCTGACGGCAATTGGGTCGAGGCGGTGGATGACTTTCTCGTTTGCGAGTTCCATCGCGCACCGGGGCGGCTCATTACCGAGGCGGACTGGAACGATGCACTGCTGTCAGCCTGGGGAGAGAGCATCGGGCGATTCCACCGGCTCGCGAGCGATTTCTCGCCGGTGCATCGGCGGATTGACTGGACGGCGGATGAAAACTTTGCGGTTGCGGGACGCGTGCCGGCCGACCAGCCGCGAATCCACGAGGCGATGGCGGCTGCGCTTTCGACGATGCGTTCACTGCCCGTCGATGCTGCCGGCTTCGGCCTCATTCACTGCGATGCCCATGCCGGCAATTTCTTCATTGATGACGGGCGCCTGACGTTCTTCGATTTCGACGATGCCTGCTACTGCTGGTATGGCTATGACATCACGACCGTGCTGTTTGGCGCCGTCAGGCAATCATGGATGGCGCATGAGCCAGCGGCCGAGGCGGCTGAAGCCGCGCGGTTTCTGCCGCCTTTTCTCGAAGGCTATGCGCGTGAATATGATCCGGCGCATCTGATGGTCGAAGCATGGCCGCTGTTCCTGAAGGTTCGGGAGATCGGTCTGTACGGCGTCATTCTGTCGCATGAGATCGATGTCGAAAGCGGCCTCGACGATTACCCCACGAACTTCATGCGGGGGCGCCGCGAGCGCATCGAGGCAGGTGAGCCCTACCTCGATCTCGATTTCGCCAGCTTCTTCTAGGCGGCTGCGGCTGCGGACATCATGGCGTCGTATTCCTGCTTGATCGCCGGGCGTGTCAGCATGCGTTCGTACCAGGTGCGGACATTGGCAGGCCCCTCGCTCGCGCCGAGCGTCAGCGCGACCGCGAGCGTCATGAACGACGCGATGTCGGCAAGGCTGAATGCGCCGCAGACGTAGTCGCCGTCACCGAGTTGCCGCGAGAGTCGCGCCTGCCAGTGGTCAAGCTGGGCACGGGCATCGGCCGCCTCGGGATCTTCGGGGTTACCGCCAACGAATACCTTCGCAATCAGCGTGGCGTTGGCCGTGTTGGCCAGATGGTCGGCTTCGTCTTCCCACAGCCGGCACAGTGCGCGGCTCTGAACGTCCTGGGGCATGAGGGCAGGCGTCGGGTAGCGTTCTTCCAGGTACTCGTTGATGACGGTGGAGTCGTGAATGACGAGCCCATCGTCGATGAGCACCGGGACTTCACCGCGCGGGCTCACCTCGAGGAACGCCGAGGGTTTCTCACCCCAGGCGTTCGCGCGCGTCCAGTCGAGATTGTGAACGGTTGCGTCGAGCCCCTTCTCGGCGAGCGCGATGCGCACCTTGGTTGCATTGTTGCTGAGTACACCGGACCAGAGTTCCATCGTTGCTTCCCTTTCGCTTTGGATCGGGTCCCAGTATTCCCCGGCAAGTGAACGCGGCCAATTACCCGGGGGATAATCGCATCACCAGGCAGGCCTCGGTGTGACGATCGGGAATCGCCGTTCAAAGTCGTCGAAGAGGCCCGCAAGTCTCGCCAGCGCCTCGACATCGCCCTCGATCTCGAGTTTCTTTTCTTCCAGCAGTGTGACCGCGTCCGTCAGCCGCATCATCATGCGCTTGAAGTCCAGCACGTCGATGCGCAGCGTCGCCGTTGGCGCGTCGTGGTGCCGGTCGACGAAGGCCTGCAACACCGAGTTCTCGACAGACATGGTGGCCTTCTCGCCGTTGCCGAAGTCGAGATTGATGTGTAGCTCGATGCCATCGGCGGCAGGGCCGTTCAATCGCACGGCGAGGGTGAGGAACAGGTTCTCCAGCGGGATGGAGCGCGCCATGCTCTCGGTGGCGCCGAAGCTTGAACCCGCGGGCAGGCCCTCGCGAAGTTCCAGTGCGCCGCAGAGGAAGAAGTTTCGCCAGGGCCCGGATTCCGACTGGTAGCCGAGTTGCTCAAAGGTGTCTGCGAGCAGGGCCCGAGCCTCGACGTGTTGCGGGTCGGTCATCACCACGTGATTGACGACCTCGGCGACCCATCGATAGTCGCCCTCATCGAAAGCGATCTTTGCGCGCTCGACGATGGCATCGGCGCCGCCCATGTAGTCGACGTAGCGTTTCGCTGACTCGCCGGGCGGCAGCGGAAAGAGGTGGGCCGGGTTGCCGTCGAAGAAGCCGAGATATTTGACGTACACCGCCCGTGTATTGTGATGAACTGTGCCGTAATAGTCGCGATTGTAGAACTCGCGCCCCAGTGAATCCGGCAGCGTGATCTGCTCGGCGATTTCTTCCTTGACGTAACCCTTGTTGGCGAGCCGGAGCGTCTGGTCGTGGATGTACTTGTAGAGGTCGCGTTGTTTCTTGAGATAGCGCACGACGTTCTCGCGACCCCAGATTGGCCAGTGATGGCTGGCGAACTCGACTTCGAGCCGGTCGCCGAACAGGTCGATGGATTCGTTGATCTGGGCGTTCCAGGCCAGTGCATCGCGTACCTGCGCGCCGCGCGGCGTGTAGACGTTGTGCAGGTGGTGCGAGGTAATCTCCGACATGCACAGCGCCTTGAACTGCGGGAAGTAGAAGACCATCTCGGCGGGCGCTTCAGTGCCCGGCGTCATCTGGAACTCGATCTCAACGCCGTCGATGACGCGCGTCTCACCTGTCTCGCGGATGATGTCTGTGGGTACCATGAAGCCGGTGGAGCCCATTGAGAGGGCAGCGCCAAGGCCGGTGCTGACGAATCCGGTCGGTGACGGCGAGAGCAGGTTGCCGTACATATAGGTCGCGCGGCGATTCATGACGTTGCCGGCGAGCACGTTCTCTGAGAGCGCCTCGTTGACGTAGTGTTCCGGCGCGATGACGGCGACCTTGCCGCTCTCGACTTCTTCGTGGGTTACGACACCCATGACGCCGGCAAAGTGGTCGGCGTGCGAGTGCGTGTGGATGATGGCGACGACGGGTCGCTCACCAAGCTTCTCGTTTGCCAGCTTCAGGCCGGCCCGGGATGACTCTGACGAGGTGAGTGGATCAATGATGATCCAGCCGGTGTCGCCGCGAATCAGCGTCATGTTGGCGATGTCGAACGAGCGGATCTGGTAAATGCCGTC
This sequence comes from Pseudomonadales bacterium, assembly GCA_965267485.1. GTDB lineage: Bacteria > Pseudomonadota > Gammaproteobacteria > Pseudomonadales > Azotimanducaceae > JANQJA01. Next base: position 478,352 of record OZ254080.1, read on the forward strand.
GACGACTTCATACAGGCCGTGATGCATGGCGTTCAGCTGGGCCTGACGCCACAGCGAAGGATTGACGGTATCCGGCGCCTCGCCTTCGAGGAACCCGAACTGCGAGAGATCAAACGCGGGGCGGCTGCCGCGGTCATGGGGGATCGTCATGGGCTCGAGTGTCGCGATGAATCCGCGGCTTGCGTCCTCGAAGCTCTGGCGGTCGGTGAAGTCGAGTTTGTCGCGAAAAGCCTGATTGGCTTCCGAAGTGGCTTTGGTGGCCAGTTTCGGCGATGACATTCCGGGCGGTAGCGGTGAGTAATCCGTCATGACATAGTCTCCCTCTGCTTTTCGGCAAGCATACCGCAACCGCCGGGAGCAAGGAGAAGCCTATGAACAAGGGAAGCTGTCTTTGCGGAGACATCCAGTGGCAGGTCGAGGGCCCGCCGAACATGATGATGAACTGCTATTGCAGCGTGTGTCGCAAGCTTCACGGCACCGACTTTGTCACCTTCATCGGCTACGGCGCCGACGGTTTCAAATGGCTCGCCGGTGAGGACAAGGTCCGCCTTTATGCGTCGACCCCGGGTGGTCCCGCCATGCGCGCAAGCTGCCCAAAGTGTGGGTCCAAGGTTGCCGTCGAGATGCCCGACGGCTCGTCTGTGTTCATGCCGGCGGGGAACCTCGAGGGCGACATCGACCGGCTTCCGGACTTCAACTGCTTTGTCGGCTCAAAGGCACCGTGGACGGAGATCCCGCCCGGCTCGACATCGTTCGAAGGCTTTCCCGACGGCTATGACGGCCCCACGCTCGAAGACCTCGTGCGGCCGCCAGCGACGGCAGCCGCCACGGGTGGAAGCTGCCATTGCGGCAAGGTGAGTTTCGAGTTCGACATGCCCTTTGAGCGTATGGGCTATTGCCACTGCTCCCTGTGTCGCAAGTCGGTGTCCGGCGCAATGTCGTCCGAGGTCTTTGTGGAGTCAGAAGACTTCCGCTGGCTGGCGGGCGAGGACAATCTCGAGCGTTACGACCATCCGGATTCCCACTTCTCACTGCACTTCTGCCGGGATTGCGGCTCGCTGATGCCGATTCATCTCGGCGATGAGGAAGACCTGTATCTGGTCCCGGCCGGCAGCCTCGACCAGGACCCGGGGATTCGGCCAATGGGTCACATCTTTGTGGGTTCAAAGGCGAACTGGGACGAGATCGCGGACGATCTGCCCCGGTTCGAGGAGTGGCCGGCCGAAGCCGGCTGATCGAGGCCTACGCCGCGACCGCGGGCTTGTCCTGCCGGCCGCGAATCAGTCGGCCCGGCAGCGCGCCGGTCGGCTCGCCGTGCTCGTAGATCACGACGCCACTCACGATCGTCGCGGTAATGCCGTCTGCGCTCTGCAGCAGGCGTTTGCCGCCGGCAGGGAGGTCGTGAACGATGTGCGGCGTCTTCAGTGCCAGCGCATCGAAGTCGATGACGTTGATGTCTGCCTTCATGCCGACTTCGAGCGTGCCGCGATCATGCATTGAGTACAGCTGCGCCGGCTGCGCTGTGAGCATGTTGATGGCCTGCTCGAGACCGAAAGCGCCGCGCTCCTTAACCCACTTGGTGAGCACGTACAGGTTCGCGCTGGCATCGCAGATTGTGCCCACATGGGCGCCGCCATCACCGAGCGCGGCGACGGTGTAGGGGTGCCCCAACAGCTCCGGAATGCATTCATTGAAGTTGGCCGCCGGAATGAACACGAGGTTCTTGCCGCCGTTGCCAAGGAAGTAGTCGTAGAGCCAGGAGTCCGCAGGCTCGCCTGCCTTCTCGGCCAGCGCCGCAACAGACTCGTCAGGTTGCGGCATGTACTCGATCGGTTCCGCCAGCGGATACATTTTGTCGAGCCGGTTCGCGAAGATCTTCGCGAAGATATGCGGGTTCTCCATCTCCTCAGACAGGATCTGCGCCTTCACCTCGGGCTTCGAGAGTTCGGCAACGAAAGCCTCGTCGTCCAGCTCGTCGCGCAGCTTGCGGAACGTCGGGCGCGGCGAAAAGATGCTCATCGACGCCGGGTGCCCCATCAGCATGCCAACCGGGCGGGACAGTACCTGGCCGCGAATGTCGAGGTTGTCGGCCTGTGCCTGTTCGATGCGGGCAAGTTGCTCCTGCCATTCGGTCGGGCGATTGTCGAGCTGCAGCAGTGTGAAGGTGCCCTTGGCGCCGGTCTTCTCGGCGGTGTGTCTCAGGATGCTGAACTCTTCGTCGGCATCGTCCCAGTCGGAGATGAGCTGAAAGACGTTGCCGTTCTCGCCGGACAGTCCTTCGCCGAGTGCCTTGAGCTCGTCGGTCGCTGCCTGGTAGGTCGGCACCGGTACGCCTTTGCTGGTGCGGTGAACGAGCGTGCGCGATGTCGAGAAGCCAACAGCGCCGGCTTCGAGCCCCTCGCGAACGAGTTGCTTCATCTTCTCGATGTCGTCGGGCATGGCGGGTTCGCGATTGACGCCGCGTTCACCCATGACGTACACACGAAGCGGGCCGTGTGGCAGCAGCGCCGCAATATCAATGTCACGTTCACGGGCTTCGAGTGCATCGAGGTACTCCCCGAACGACTCCCAGTTCCAGGGGATGCCTTCGGCCATGGCTGTGCCCGGGATCTCCTCGACGCCCTCCATCAGTTCGATGAGTACGTCGTGGTCCTCGGGGCGGCAGGGCGCAAAGCCGACGCCGCAGTTACCCATCACGACGGTCGTGGTGCCGAGGTTTGAAGACGGATTCAGGTGGTTGTCCCAGGTGGCCTGGCCGTCATAGTGCGTGTGCACGTCGATGAATCCGGGGGTCACCAGTTGGCCGTCAGCGTTGATCTCACGCGCCGCACTCCCTGTGAGGCCGGGCTCCATCGCGGTGATCACACCGCCTTTTACGCCGATATCGCATTCCCGTGCCGGCGCGCCGGTGCCGTCCACGACGCGGCCGCCACGAATTATCAGGTCGAAATCACTCATCGCACATCCCTCAACTGAGCCATGATCCAGCGGGTCATGGTAGCACCGGGCTTGACCCTCTAGCGACTCCAGCCTTTAGAGTCCGTTGCCATGAGTGAATCAACGCTGTCGAAATCCTGCTGTGATGCGCCCGCTGCGCGGTCCGCGCCGGGTTGTTGCGGCAGCGAGCCCCCCGCCGCGGCAGAAACGAACTGTTGCGGCAACGAGGTGCCTGCAGCCAATGCACCGCCCTGGCGCCGGGTGGATTGGTTGCTGTGGGCGTCGGTCGGCCTGATTCTCGCGGGCTCTGGCCTTCACTTCGGCGTTGATGATGCCGTGCTGCCGTCGCCCGTGGCCAAATTTTCGGCGACGGTCGTCGAACTCCTGCACATGATGTGGTGGGGCGTCCTGATCGGCATCGCCATGATCGCGGTGATCGGCAAGATTCCCCGGGAGTTTGTCATGGCCGTATTCGGTACCGGGCGCGGGTTCGGCGGATTGTGTCGCGCGGTGCTCGCCGGCGTACTGCTTGACCTCTGCAACCACGGCATCCTGATGGTCGCGGCGAAGCTCTATGAGCGTGGCGTCAGCTCCGGCCAGGTGGTGGCATTCCTGGTGGCGAGCCCGTGGAACTCGCTGTCGCTCACGCTGATCCTGGTGGCGCTGATCGGATTGCCCTGGACGGTCGGCTTCGTACTCCTGTCAATGCTGGTTGCGCTCGTGACCGGCGCCCTCTTCGAGTGGCTGGAGCGGCGGGGAACGTTGCCGCCCAACCCGTCGACGCTCGATCTGCCCGATCACTTCGACTTCTGGCGTGAGGCAAAGTCTGAACTGCGCAAGGTTGAGCCGACGCCGCGCTGGTTCTGGCAGACGGCAGTGGATGGCGTCAGGGATTCGCGCATGGTGCTGCGCTGGATCTTCTTCGGCGTCGTGCTGGCCGGCGTGGTACGCGCGGTGATGTCGCCGGACCAGTTCGAATCCTACTTCGGCCCGACCCTGCTTGGGCTGGCCATCACGATGGTCTTCGCGACCGTACTCGAAGTCTGCTCGGAGGGCACGGTGCCGATCTCGGCGGACATCCTCAATCACGCCGGCGCGCCCGGGAACAGCTTCGCGTTCCTGATGACCGGGGTTGCAACTGACTACACCGAAATCATGGTGCTGAGAGAGACGACGGGGGGCTGGAAGATACCGCTGTTCCTGCCGCTTCTGACGGTGCCGCAGGTGCTGCTGATTGCCTGGATCATGAACCAGTTCAGCGTCTGAAGAAAAAAATGCGGGCCGACTTCCGCATCGCCGGCCCGCTCAGGAGGGTCGGTTACCGGATGGCGAGTGCGCCATCTTCGAGTGTATAGGCGCCGCCGCGGATCGTTTCGATACTCGTCACCTCACGGCCATTCGGGGTCGTGGTGCAGGTTGCCGTCACGGGGCTGCGGGTGTCGTTGGCCCAGACGTGGGCGTTGATGTAGAACTTGCGCGCTTCTGCGCCACGCTCGACGTAGTAGGTGCGTGAGAACGTCGCGCCCTCGCCGTGGAATTCCTTCTGGAGCCTGTCTTCACAGGCGTTGTAGCCGCGATTGTCGATGTACGAAGACGCGTTGGCCTGTGCAGCGAAGCCGGCGGCGAGAAAAGCGCAAATGATGAGTTTTTTCATGTCTAAAGACTCCTCGAGAGTTTCGGTATGGATTCAGGCGTCCTCATCGAGCTCAGGGTGAGCCATTTTCTGTTCTCGCCTGCCGGGGCTGGCAGGGCCGTTGTCTGTGATGGACAGGGAGAAATATACGGGCCGGACTCTTTTTCTTAAAACGAAAAAGAGTAAAATCTTTATTTCCTGTTTGGAAAAGTGTTACCTATGGCCACACTCCAGGAGTACAAGGCGTTCGTCGCCGTTGTTGATACCGGCTCAGTCAGCAAGGCTGCTGAACGGCTCTATCGGTCCGCCTCGGCAATCTCCAAACAGCTGGCGAAACTGGAATCGGATCTCGGTGTGCAACTGATCGACAGGACCACGCAGTCGGTGGTTGTGACGCGCCGGGGTGAGGAGTTCTACGCGCGCTGCAAGTCGATACTGCGAAGCGTCGAGGAAGCCGAGGCCGCGGTGAAATCAGATATCGAGTCGACCGCGGGCAGGCTGTCGATCTCTATTTCCGAAGGGCTCGTCAACTCGCGCCTGATGTCGAAGCTCTCGGAGTTTGCAGAAACGTACCCTGATATCCGCTTCAACGTGAGCGTGTCCAACAAGCTCGAAGACCTGCTTGAGAACCAGATTGACTTCGCCTTCCGCGTCGCCCGGGCGACGGATGAAAGGCTCGTCTCATTCGAGCTGACCCACATGCAGATGGTGGCGGTTGCGGCACCGGCCTATCTCAAGCGCGTGAATCTGCCGGGGACGATGCGGGGTCTTATCGAGGAGGGGCATGTGATTGTCCCGCTCGATGTCAACGTGCCGCGGGCAGTCGCCGAGCTTGCGCCGGAGCTGGCAAGGGACGCCATCGACCTCGGCAAGTCCCACACGACCAATTCATTTCAGAGCGTCGTGGCGATGGCAAAGGCCGGCCTTGGTGTTGCCATCACCAACGACTTCTCGGTGCAGCAGGAACTCGCTGACGGGGAACTCGAAAACCTGTTCCCCGGCCGTACCTTTCTCAACAGCGAAGTCCGGCTGGTTTATCGGCGCCGCGAGTTCATGCCCCGGGCGATGGAAGTCTTCAAGGACTTCATCCGCGAGAAATACGCCCAGGAAGGGGCGGCGGCCTAGACCGCGAGACCCTGTTCGCGCGCAGCCTCTTCGCGAACGACTTCCGGTGCGCCCAGCATCTGCCGGTTGTAGCCGATACGCTTGAACCAGTAATGCAGGCCAAGCAGGTCGGTAAAGCCCATGCCGCCGTGCACCTCGGTTGCGGTTTTGGCGACGAACTTGCCCACCTCTGCCAGGTGCGCCTTCGTGTGACACACGGTGACGCGCGCTTCTTCGGGCACGTTGTCGAGCGCATGCCCGGCGTACCACACGAGGGAGCGGCAGGGTTCGACTGAGGCCGTCATCTCTGCGCACATATGCTTGACGGCCTGGAAAGATCCGATGGGACGGTTGAACTGCTCACGTTGCTTTGCATAGTCCACCGCGGCATCGAGCATGTGCTGGGCAGCGCCGAGCGTGTCGGCCGCCAGTACCAGTCGGCCAATGTCGAGCGCTGCGAAAAAGGTCTGCTCGTCCTCTGAAACGAGATCGGCCTTCGCGTCGTTCATCGTGAGCGCACAGGTCGAGCGCGTCCTGTCGATGGTGGTGATGGGCTCAATGTTGACCTCATCACTGCTAACGAGGCAAAGCTGGCGCGATGGTGTGGCCACCAGATAGCAGTCTGCTGCAGCGTCGGCAACGAAGATGGCACGCCCGCTGAGCTTGCCGCCAGCGTAGGCGACGCGCCCGTCGGCTCTGGCGCCAATCGCTTCGGAGAATGCGACCCCAACCCGCAGTTTGCCCGCGGCAATCTCGCCGAGCGTGTCGCCGGTGAGCGCGCGGCTCGCCATTGCGGCACCCAGGAACGGCGTGGGCGCGGCGTGCGCGCCGAGTGCTTCGGCAACGATGGCGGCGTCGAGACTGCCGAGGCCGACACCGCCCTTGTCCTCCGGAATCAGCAGGCCGGGAATGCCGAGCTCAGTGAGGCCCGTCCACAGGGCCGTGTCGTCTGCCTCGCCGGCGGCGACCTTCCTGACCTCGTCGAGTGAGGCCGCGTCGTCGAGAAAGCGGCCGAGGCTGTCCTGCAGCAGCGTTTGTTCTTCAGAGAGTCCGAACTGCATGGTTATGCCTCCTTGGCCTTGCCGGCTTCGACTTTGGGTTCCTTCGGCATACCGAGCCCGCGTTCCGAAATGATGTTCTTCTGGATCTGCGAGGTGCCGCCGCCGATGATGAGGCCAAGATAGAACATGTACTGCTGTTGCCAGCTGCCATTGCCCCGGAGATAGTCGCCGGACTCGTAGCTGAGGCCGACCTCGCCCATGATGTCGATCGCGAGCCCCTCGAGGTCGTGGCGCAGTTCGGTGCCCTGCAGCTTTGTGATCATGCGTGCCAGCGACGCATCCTGCCCCTCGTTGACCCGGGAGGACAGTACCCGGAGGTCGTTGAATCGCATGGCCATCACGCGACCCTGAATCTGCATCAGCCGGTCGCGATAGATCGGGTTGTCGATCATGCGCTCTCCGCCGAGGGTCTCGGTCTTCATGAGTTCCACGAGGGCATTGAACCGCGACAGCGTCGCGTTCGGGTCGGCGAGGGAGTCGCGTTCGTGGCCGAGAATCGCGTTGGCGACGAGCCAGCCCTGCCCGCGCTTGCCGACGATCTGGTCCTTCGGAACGCGCACGTCGGTAAAGAACACCTCATTGAAGTTGGCGTTGCCGGTCATGTCGACCAGTGGGCGGACCTCGATGCCGGGCGTGTTCATCTGGAACAGCAGGAACGAGATGCCCTGATGTTTGGGCGCCTCCGGCTCGGTGCGAACGAGGCAGAAGATCCAGTCGGCCAGATGCGCGGTGCTGGTCCAGATTTTCTGGCCATTGATGACCCACTCGTCACCGTCGAGGACGGCGCTCGTCTTGAGACTTGCGAGGTCGCTGCCGGCACCGGGCTCCGAGTAGCCCTGACACCAGATGAGGTCGCCATGCAGGGTCGGCTTGATGAACTGCTTCTTCTGCGATTCGGTGCCCATCTCAAGCAGGGTGGGGACCAGCATCGAGATGCCCTGACCGCCCATGCCGCCGGGGACCTGCGCCTTCGCGAACTCCTCGCCGATGATGCGTGCCTTCAGGATGTCGGGCTCAGCGCCGAAACCGCCGTACTCCTTGGGTATGGTGCGCGCGGTGTAGCCGTGTTCGATCAGGAGCTTCTGCCACGCCTTGGCGTCAGCCCCGCGGCCGCGGCCCGGTGCCTGGTCGCGATAGGTCTCGATGAAACTCTTAACTTCGGTACGAAACTGTTCGTACTCGGCGCCAAAGGATAGGTCCATGGTGACTCGGTCATGCTGTGTGGGAGTCACCGACTATATAAAGTGCGCCGCCGCGAGCCAACACCCGGCAGCAGCCCCCGCTAGCGCCGGCGCATGCGCTCCATCTTGAGCGAGTAGGTGGTCATCGCCTCGTTCAGCTTGTTGATCAGCCGAATGCGCTCGTCAGGGTCGTCACAGGCCTTGATGGCTTCCTTGAGTTCGCCGATGTTGCGCTTGATGTCGATTTCAGCCGGTGCAATGCCGGCGCTCTTGAGAATGCTGTAGGACATGCGGAGTTCCTCGGGTGTACGCTGCCACTCCGACAGGTCGAGCGGCTTGCCCTTGCCCGGCAGGTTGTCGAACTCACCCGCCTCCATGGCATTCCGGATTTTCTCTTCCACGAGGTTGTAGATCCGCATGAACGCCATAGTACCCCGAGCTTGCCCGACTTGCACTGCCCGGGACTTCGGGAGAGACTTCGCGGACGATTCAACTCAGGTTCAAGTTACAGGAGCATTGTGATGGCAGTTCAGGTAGGAGACAGCATTCCGGAAGCGACGCTGAAGGTCATGGGAGAGAAGGGCCCGCAGGATGTCACGACCGCCGAGATGTTCGGCGGCAAGAAGGTCGTCATGTTCGCCGTGCCCGGTGCATTCACGCCGACCTGTAGCGCCGCGCATCTGCCCGGCTACGTGGTCAATGCCGACAAGATCAAGGAGAAGGGTGTCGATGCGGTCGTCTGCCTGTCGGTCAACGACGCGTTCGTCATGGACGCCTGGGGCAAGAGCGCCAACGCCGAGGAACTGGTGATGGCTGCCGATGGCAACGGCGATTTCACGCGTGCCATGGGTCTCGAGATGGACGGCTCGGGCTTCGGGCTCGGTCTGCGTTCCCAGCGTTACGCGCTGATTGCCGAAGATGGCAAGATCACCGCGCTGAACGTCGAGGCGCCAGGCAAGTTCGAGGTGAGCTCGGCTGAAGCGATCATGGAGAAGCTCTGATACGGATAACTGAGGGGCATTCCCGCAATGCCCCCATGTCATTAGTCGGCGCCTCGCGCCGCCGCTAGAATGCCCGCTTTCCCGCGGGCATTTTTTATGGCGCTTCTTGATTCCTGGGTCTTCTGGACGCTCATCGCAGCGACCATGCAGGCTGTTCGCACGGCAGGGCAGAAGCAGCTCTCGCTCAGCGTGTCACCACTCGGCACGACGATGGTTCGCTATCTGTTCGGATTGCCATTCGCGGTGGTGTATCTCATTGTGCTGCTTGCCGATCGGGTCGGGCTGCCCCCGGTCAACGCGACATTTCTCATTGCCGGATTCCTGGCCGCCATCCTGCAAATCGTGGCAACGGTGCTGTTGATTCGCCTCTTTGCACTGCGGAACTTCGCCGTGGGCTCGACGTATATCCGCACCGAAGTGCTGCTGACGGCGCTGATCGGATTCTCTGTCTTCGGTGAGGAAATCGTCCTGATGGGCTGGGCGGCGATCCTGATTGCAGTTGCCGGGCTCGTGATGATCAACGTGGCGAGAACCGGCGGGCTGAATGGACTCTGGGACCGCTCCGCACTCTATGGTCTCGGGGCAGGGTTGAGCTTTGCACTGACATCGCTCCTGATTCGTCGCGCCAGCCTGTCTTTCGGAATTGATGACTCGATGCTCACGGCGGCGATGACGCTCGTCTACATGGTGCTGCTGCAAACCGCAATGACGGTGCTGGTGATCAGCGCGACCGCGCGAGAGCAGTTCGGCCGTGTGCTGAACGCGTGGCGCCCGTGCCTTTTCATCGGCGTCACCAGCGTTGCGGGTTCGATTGGCTGGTTCACCGCGATGACTCTGGAACTTGCGTCCTACGTCAAGACGCTGGGCCAGATCGAGTTCCTGCTGACGTTCGCCATTGGCTGGTACTACTTCCGCGAGCGGCCTTTGCCGCTCGAGACGATCGGCATGGTGCTGATCGTCGTCGGTGTGATTGTCCTGCTCGTGTTCGGTTAGGTTGCGGGTTCGATCGGTGCGTCCTCGCCGCTGGACTGGCCGAGCCGGCCCTTTGCAGTGGTCGCCTTGCCCGATGCCGGTATAGCGTTGCCTGCCTTCGCGAGGCCGAACGCGGGCATGTTGCCGTAGATCGCCTCGTACTCGCCGGCTCGAACCAGATAGGTCTCGTGCCAGATGCCGACGTCGCCATTCAGCCCGATCTTGCGGTTAAAGTCGGCCCAGGCCGGCAGATGCTCCGCGTCTTTCATACGGGCATAGGCATGCAAGTGCTCAAACGAGCGCCAGTACTGCACGATGATCGCCGTGCGGCCCGGCCAGCTCTCATGATGGAGCAGGCCGAGCTCGGATGACGGTCGAGTTCGTCGAGCATCCGCCCCATGGCACGCCCCACCTGGAGGATCTGCGGAATCTTCCACCAGCGATTCACCCGGGCGCCGATCAGGAACACGACGAAGTCGCCTTCGATATGAGCCGCGACCCGCTCGTTGACGATCGTCACTGCCTCAGTTCCTGGACGACACTGGCGACCCGGTCGAGGTGTGCGAGCACGTCATCAGGGTTCGACTGCGGCAGGCCGAAGATGAGGTCGGTGAAGCCCTGTTCGAGTCGGCCTCTCGCCTTGTCTGCATCGAGCGGCGCGCCGAACAGGGCGACGCTGAGTTCACTCATGCTCCGACCGCGTGCCTCCATCGCAGCCTGCATGTTCTCCATGCCGCCGCTGCCGGAACCGCCAATTGGCATCCAGCCGTCGCAGTATTCGGCGATACGATCGAATGCCCACTTCGAATTGGCCCCCAGCCAGATCGGTGGCCCGCCGGCCTGCACCGGCTTCGGCCAGCTCCAGATCGGATCGAAGTCGACAAACTCGCCATGGAACTCGGCCTCATCCTTCGTCCAGATCTCCTTCATGGCGAGGACTTTCTCGCGCACGATCTTCCAGCGATGCTTGTAGTCAGCGCCGTGGTTCTCCATCTCCTCACGATTCCAGCCGGCGCCGATGCCGAAAATGAACCGGCCGCCCGAGATGACATCGAGCGATGCCACCTCCTTCGCGAGCGTGATCGGGTCCCGCTCGATAACAAGACAGATGCCGGTGCCGACGATGAGACGCTCTGTGACCGCGGCCGCAGCGGTCAGCGCGACGAACGGGTCATGGCTGCGCCAGTACCAGTCCGGCAGGTCACCGCCGCCGGGGAACGGTGTCGCGCGCGACACGGGAATATGCGTGTGTTCCGGGAAGAACAGGAGATCGAGTCCCCGCTCTTCGGTGGCCTTCGCGATCGTTACGGGGTCGATCGTCTGATCGGTCGGAAAGATCTGGACGCCGAATCGGGGCATGAGAGACTCCTTGTAGTTGCGGGGCTTCAGTCTAACGCCCGGTTCCGGGGCAGCCAAAGGCTGAAACTGCTAAATTACCGGGACAACAGGAGGGAGACAGACCATGAAGCGAATGATGCTGATTGTTGCGGTATCACTCGGGCTTGCTGCCTGCAGCGAAGCACCGGAGGAGGCGACTGAGACTGCGGCGCCGGCGCCAACGCCACAACCTTCAGCGCAAGCGCTGGTCGAGCAGTTCGTCACCGCGTCGCCCGGCGACGTCATCGAGATTCCTGCGGGCGTTTACGAACTCGAACGTAGCCTCACGCTGAACGTCGACGGCGTGACCGTTCGAGGTGCCGGTATGGAAGAAACCGTACTCTCATTCAGGAATCAGGTGGCGGGCGCCGAGGGTTTGCTGGTAAACGCCAGCGACTTCACGATCGAGGACATCGCGATCGAGGACGCCAAGGGCGGCGCGCTCAAGGTCAATGAAGGCAGGAACGTCATCATTCGTCGCGTTCGTACCGAGTGGACCGGCGGCCCCAACGTGAACAACGGCGCCTACGGGATCTATCCCGTGCAGATCGAGAACGTTCTTGTCGAAGACTCTGTCGCGATCGCGGCTTCCGATGCCGGTATCTACGTCGGCCAGTCGAAGAACATCATCGTCCGCCGCAATCGGGCCGAGTACAACGTTGCCGGCATCGAGATCGAGAACAGCATTGGCGCTGATGTCTACGAGAACGTCGCCATGAACAATACGGGCGGCGTCCTTGTCTTCAACATGCCCGACCTGCCGCAGGAGGGCCACAGCACCCGCGTGTATCGCAACGCCATTTCCGCCAACAACACGGCGAACTTCGCCCCGGCGGGTACGGCCGTGGCAGGCGTACCGGCAGGTACGGGTATCCTGATCAACTCAAACGACCGCATCGAGATTTTCGACAACACGATCAGCGACAACGCGACAGCCAATATCCTGATCTCGAGCTTCCATGCGTCAACGCTGCAGGATCGCGATACTGTCGAGGGCTTTGACGCCTACCCCGAGTCGATCTACATCTATCGCAACGAATTTGAAGGCGGTGGAACGAAGGCCGATCGTGACGAGCTCGAGCAACTTCGGGTTGCCTTATTCGGCGAGGACGGCGCGTTGCCCGACGTGCTCTGGGATGGCTATGTCGATGAGGGTAAGTTCGAGGGCGGATCGCTCCCGGCGGAGCTCAGGATCTGTCTGGGTGAAGGTGATGTCTCGATGATCAACGTGGATGCACCTAACGGCTACGCTCAGCCGCGTGTCGTGACAGCGGATCATCGCTGCGATCTGCCGAAACTCGAGCCGATCACTCTGGCCATTGGCGGCGACTAGTCCCATGCGCTTGCGGGTCGCGATGCTGCTGGCGCTGACGGGCCTCATTTCAGCCTGCGGTCAAGAGGCTGTTGCACCGGTCCCGACCGCTGGCACGCCGGAGCGCTTGTCGGAGTGGCATCTCGTCATGCGAGCAGGCTCGCGGCTTGTGCTGAACGGGCAGTCGTTGCAGTACGACCTCAATACGCCGCTCTTTACGGATTACGCACAGAAGCTGAGAACTGTCTGGCTGCCCGAGGGAACGACGGCGTCAGTGACCGACGACGGCGTTATCGAGTTTCCTGTCGGGACCGTCATTACCAAGACTTTCTACTACCCGGAGCGCGATGGCGTGCTTGTGGCGGCCGCGCCGAGACGGGGTGTCGTCCCTGATCTCGATGCGGTTCGCCTGATCGAGACTCGCCTGCTTGTTCGGCGAGCCGGGGGCTGGGAGGCATTGCCCTATGTGTGGGATGAGAAGGGCGAGGACGCCCGCCTCAGCGTGGCAGGCGATATTCAGCGAGTGACACTCGACCATGACGGGGAGGTCACCGGGTTCTCGTACGTCGTGCCGACACAGGCTGAATGCTCATCCTGCCATGCGTGGGACCATTCTTCCGGAGAGATGAGACCGATTGGCCCGAAACTCCGTCATGTCTCGAACATTGATGAGTGGGTCGCCGCAGGAATACTCCCGCCCGTTGAACGCGGTGATGTCCGGCGAACCACCGACTGGCCACCAGACCCGACGACGAGCGTCGAAGCGGTGGCCCGCAGCTATCTCGATATCAACTGCGGCCACTGTCACAGCCCCATCGGCCCCGCGGATACCTCAGGATTGTTCCTGCATTTCGATGAGACCAGCCTCCGGCGCCTGGGGGCCTGCAAGCAGCCCGTCGCTGCCGGACGGGGCTCGGGCGGCCGCCTGGTGTCGATTGCACCGGGTTCGCCGGAAGACTCGATCATGCACTTTCGCATGCAGAGCACAGACCCCGGCGAGATGATGCCCGAGATTGGCCGGAGCCTCGTTCATGAGGAAGGGGTTGCCGTGATTGATGCGTGGATCCGGTCAATGCGTGGCGAGTGCGTCGCCTCGATCTGATGTAACGATCCCGGCGTTGCCGCGGTCTCAACAGGAGAGCCATAGACGATGAGCAGATTCATGACGCGAGTGTTGTTGCTGTTGATGATCGCAGTGCCGGCGGCAGCGGCCGAGCCGGACTGGTCAGCCTACGATGCAATCCTGAAGGCCCACGTGCGGCAGGGCAGTATCAATGGAACGCCGCTCAATGTTGTCGACTATGCAGCCATTGCAGAAGACGAGCGGTTCGCTCGCGTGGTGGACGACGTTCGCAACTTCGATGTTCGCACGCTCGACGGGCAGGCGGAGCACCTTGCGTTCTACATCAATGCCTACAACATTCTCACGATCCAGCTCATCCTCGATCACTGGCCGCTGGAGAGCATTCGGGACATCGGCGGCTTCTTCAAGGGGCCGTGGGACATTGTGATGCTCGAGAACGCCGATGGTGAGCTGACGCTCGACGACATCGAGCATGAGATCATTCGTGGATTCCCGGAGCCACGGATTCATTTCGCCGTTAACTGCGCCTCGGTCGGTTGTCCGGACCTGCGGGACGAACCGTTTACGGCCGGCCGGCTCGATGAGCAGCTCGATGATCAGACGCGGCGTTTCTTCGCCAACGAGGCCAAGGGATTCCGGGTTGAGGATGGCAATGCACGGGTGACGAAGCTGCTCCGCTGGTATGACGAGGATTTCGACGCATCGGGTGGCATTGCCGCGTTTGTTCGACGCTATGTCGAGGCACCGTTTGACGATATCTCGGCAAACCTCCCGTACGACTGGCAGCTGAATGGCACATTGCCCTGAAGAGCAAAGTGCTATAGTCGGGTGATGAGCGAAGGACATATACGCAACCAGGGGGAGATGAATCCCCCGGAACTGGAGTCTCCTGAACAGGAGGCGCCAAGCTGGTTGCCCAAGACGTTCGCCGCATTCTCTGACCGCAATTTCCGATGGTTCTTCGCCGCGCTCTGCGGCAACTTCGCGTCGATGAACATGCAGATGTTCGTTCGCGGATGGCTCGTCTACGAGATAACGGGTTCCTACGAGAAACTTGGCTGGATGACCGCGGCCGGCGGGGTGGTCGGGCTCTTTGCGGCGCCCCTCGGTGGTGTCGTTGCCGACCGCGTTCGCCAGAAGAAGCATGTCATTCAGTATTGCCAGACCTTCAATGCGGTGATCGCGCTCTCGATCGCTGTACTGATCTCGATGGGGCGGCTCGAGTTCATCCACCTGCTGATTGCCTCAGTGGCGCAGGGGCTCGCGATGAATGCCATGATGCCCGCGCGTCAGGCACTCACCAAGGACGTCGTTGGCATCGACCGGCTGACCAACGCGATTGCACTCAATACCTCGGGGATGAACACGGCGCGCCTGCTGTTGCCGGGTCTCGCCGGCGGGATGGTCGCGGCGCTCGGCGGCGGCGATGGCAACATCGAACCTGCGCGATGGGTCTACTTCCTGATGACGGGCCTGTACCTGATGTCGGTCGTCCTGATGTTCAAGGTCAAGGTTGCCGATCGCGCGAAACCGGCCGTGCCTGATGGCCCGATCATCGCCGAGCTGAAGTCGGGATTCGACTACGTGTTGCGTTCGCCCATCATCTTCATGCTGCTCGGCTGCAACTTCCTGATGGTGTTCTTCAGCATGACGTACTTCATGCTGCTGCCCGGCTTCGCCAAGGACGTGCTGGATGCCGGCCCGGATCAACTCGGCCTGCTGATCTCGGTCTCCGGTGTCGGGTCACTGGCGGGGTCGCTGGTGATTGCATCGATGCCGAATCGTAAACGCGCACGGGTGCTGTTGAGTGGCGCACTGCTGCTTGGCGTGGCGTTGATGCTGTTCTCGATGTCGACGAACTACTGGCTCTCAATGGCCTTCCTCGCGGTGGTGGGCCTCGGTCAGTCTGCCAGGATGTCGCTCTCGAACGTGCCGGTTCAGTCTTATGTCGAGGATGAGTATCGCGGGCGTGTCATGAGCATCTACATGCTCGAGTTCTCGGTCATGCAGATCTGTATCTACCCGATCAGCGTTGCGGCTGACGTGTTCGGACCCCAACTCGCCGTTGGTGCCTCTGCCGCCGGACTCATCCTGCTGGTACTCGTGCTGTTTTGCGTACCTGCCTATCGCGATCTCGACTGACTGTCGGCTGCCGGGTGATTCCTGGATGACCTTTCTAGTAACCTTCTGTTCGATGCAATTCGAGGCAGTGCTGTCGTGAGCGACGAAGAGAAGCCCGTAATCCTTGTGGTCGATGACCAGACAACGGTCGTGCGCGTGCTCGGACGAATGTTGTCGGAAGACTACGTCGTCCTGGCGGCGACCAGTGGGCCCAAGGCGCTCGAGATTGCCGAGGCGCAACGTCCTGACCTGATCCTGCTGGACATGGTGATGCCCGAAATGAGTGGCATCGAAGTCTGCCTGAAGCTGAAGGAAAACCCGGCGACCCAGAACATTCCGGTGATCTTCGTGACGTCGATGGACGATCGCCACAACGAAGCACGGGGCTTCAAGGCCGGTGCGGCCGACTACATCTCCAAGCCGCCGTCGGCCGAGATCGTGCACGCGCGAGTTGCCGTGCATCTCGCCGTCAATCGGCAGGTAAAGTTCCTGCAGCGCCTGGCGGAGGGTGAACTGGACGCGCCGTCGGCCATCTCTGCCGAGGCCCGCAGGGTTCTCGACTACTGATACCCGCGGCCAGAGAACTCGGCGCGCGGCAGCTGCTGCGGCTGAGCAATGCTGATCTGTGTCATGGAACGTGAGGATTTGTAAGGCCCGGCCGTGGACGCACCGATAAACTCTCTGGATAATCGCCCTTCGCTTTCGAGAGATCGACGTGAACACATTCGCGCATAACAGGTGGGCCGCCCGGCTCGCTTCGCTGGCTCTGGTGCTGGCGGCATTACTGCCGTCCGGCACGATGCTGGCGCGCAATGCCGAGACCGGCCTGATCGAGATTACGATCTGCTCTGGCGCCGGCTCCCGGTCAGTGCTGTTCAACCCTGAAACCGGCGACTACATCGACGACCGTGGTGCGTTGTCGAATGACACCGCTGAACACGGGACAGGTGACCTCGAAGACGGACGTCTTTGCCCGTACGCGCTGGCTGGCGCCACGCTGCCCGCAGCAAACGCCCCGGTTACCGATGACCCCGCGTTCCCGGCAGCCGCTCCGCCTGTGGAAGTTGCGACCTGCCGTGTACTGGAGGTTGCCGGCGCGCCGCTGCCACCGAGGGGGCCACCCTCCCGCTCCTGAATCCGTACGTGATCCGCGCTGCGGGTCGAAACCGATTTCCAGGAGTATCCAATGAAGAAGAACTTGCTTGCCGCGAGCATTGCGGCCGTGATTGCCCCGCTGACTTTGCCGGCAGTTGCCGATGAAGGTGTGTTTGAAGAAGTCATCCGTGTGACGGGTGTGCGTGAGCCGTCGTCGGATTCGATCGATGTGCTTCGCGAGCCCGGGCCACTGGCGCCGGACATCGCGCAACTCATCGCGAGGATGCCGGGCGCGGCCCTCATCGACAACGGCTCGCTGTCGGGCCAGTTGCAGTATCGGGGCGTGTTCGGCGAACGCCTGGCCGTCAGTATCAACGGTCAGCGTTTCCACAGCGGCGGCCCGAACATGATGGACCCACCGCTCAGCTACGCGCCTTCCGTGCTCGTCGAGCGCATCGATGTCAGTCGGGGCGCACCGGGCACCGAGATCGCTTCTTCGCTGATGGGCGGGCTCGACGTTGTGCTGAAGTCGGTTGCCTACACCACGAGTGATGCCTGGATGCCCCAGTACGATCTCACGCTGACGGCTCGCGACAACGATCGCAGTCATGGCGTCGGCGGCGTCGTGGGCGTGGCGAACGACTCGTTCAGGGTGTTCGGTCTCTTTTCTGACGAGCAGGGCGATGATGCCTCCTGGGATGGCGGCGACATCCGCGGTACCTCCTTTGACCGTCGACTGGCCGGCGCCGGTTTTGGCTGGCGCGCAGACAACAGCTACATCGATGTGGAGCTGCGCCGTCAGGAGACCGGGCCGACCGGGAACCCGCCGTTTGCAATGGACATCGAGTACATCGATACCGATTTCTCACGGGTCGCCTTCGGCACCCGAACGGGCGAGTGGGCGGTGTCTGGTCTGGTCAGCCTGAGCGACGTCGACCACGGCATGAACAATTATGGTCTGCGACCGGCACCAGCCAATCCGATGATGTATCGGCGAACGCTGACCGGCGCCAGGACGCTGTTCGCATCGCTTTCCGCTGCACGCGACTTCACCGAAGGTCGTCTCGAGATTGGCGTTGACGTTGATCAGGCCGACAAGTCGGCGCTGATCACCAACCCCAACAACGCTGGCTTCTTTATCGGGACGCTGAATGATGTCGATGTTGGGCGTGCCGGGCTCTGGGCATCCTGGACCGGAGAACTGGGTGCCCTTCGCATGAAGCTGGGCGGTCGCGTAGACCGGCACGAGGCCAGCGCCGGTGAAGCGTTCACCGGGCCGATGGTGCCGGCGATGCCCGTGATGCTTGCCAGCGCGTTCAACCAGCAGGACCGGACCTGGGACGATGTGACTGGCGACGCCAGCCTGCGCGTCTGGTGGGCGGCAGGCGATATGACCTGGCGGGCATCGCTCTCTCGCAAGAGCCGTGCGCCGGGATACGTCGAGCGATTCTCATGGCTTCCGACGCCAGCGAGCGGCGGACTCGCAGACGGCAACACATGGATCGGGCAGCTGGGACTCAATGCTGAGGTCGCCAACACGGTCGACTTCGGTTTCGACCTTCGCGGCGACCGCCTTTCGCTTCGGCCGACGGCGTTTTACAGCCGGGTTAATGATTTCGTCCAGGGCCTGCCCGTGGATACGACGCCTGATGTCGTTGATTCGTTGGTGGAAATGATCTCCGCCATGAACGGGGACCCGAGCCCGCTGCGGTTCTCGAATGTGGATGCGAGGCTGTACGGCCTCGAGATGGACATGAGTTTGCGCATGACCTCGCGGCTGGTGGCTGACGCCAACTGGACCTGGGTGAGGGGCGACCGGCTCGATGTCGATGAGCCACTGTACCGCGTCACACCGTCGCGGCTGACGGCGGGCCTCGGCTGGTTCGACACCCGTTATGACCTGCGCGTCGAGGCTGTGCATGAAGCGGCCCAGGATCGCGTCTCGGCGATCAACATCGAGGCGACCACGCCCTCGAACACGATTGTGAACCTCCACGGCAGCTGGCATGTCACGCGCAACATCGACGTGGCGCTGGGCATGCAGAACGTATTTGATGCTGACTACCAGCGGCACCTTGCCGGCTACAATCGCCACGCTGACTCCGATGTCGCATTGGGCGAGCGCCTCCCCGGCCAGGGGCGCACTGTCTACCTGCGACTGAACGCGAAGATGGGGCCGCGCTAGCGTGAGTCGCGCCGGAATGGTCAAGGCGACCGTTCCGGCGCGATGCGGGTTCGCCTACTTCATCGTATACGTCACTCTGCCACCATGCTTTCTGAATGGACCGCGCTGGTCAGAAGGCAGCTTTCGGTACACCTTTTCGCTTAACGTGATGCCACGTGAATCCATCGAAAACAGGGTATTGATGGTCTTTCCGAGCACGTCCCTGACCTTCTCGGGCCCGAAGCTGCCAACAATCGCCTCGCCCATATGGACGACGCCCTTGATGTCAGTCGTTTTGACCTGCTGGTCGCGACAGAAGGCAGGATAACTTGCCCTGATCTCAACGAGCGCAGCAATCGCCGATTGAATGGCGTCTTCCGGAAACATCGACAGCGAGGCGTCACCCTCGTACTTGATGACTTCGCCACCGTGTCGGCCAATGATGGTCGAACACAATGAATAGTAGCCGTCGAGAAACAGTGCACTTCGAGTCTCATCGCCAAGTTCACGGATCACCGACAACATGTCGATGATATCGGTCAGCATGAATACGCCGGTCTGAACGGAAAGGTGTGCGGGAAGTTCCGCAGCATGGATCTCGGACATAGGTCCTCCTCAACAAGGTCTGATGGTTTCGTTGTGGGCGTGGCTCCCACAGGTCCCACAGGAAAGCGGGATACCCTTTGAAGATGAGGGCGGCTGCGCGGGGGTGACTCCCGCAGGTCGCTGGTGCGATGCCTTTGCCTGGCAGACAGCTTACTCCCGGGGCGTAGCGACCGGCAACACTGATTCCGCACTGATGGTCAAGGCGACCGTTCCGGCGCATACTGACGGGCGAGAGAGGGAGAGCTTGCCATGTCAGAAGAGACGATTGACCCTGCGTCGTCGGGATTGCCCGAGGGTATGGCGCTCACGCCGCTGGACGAACGCTTTCGTGAAGATCCTTATCCGATTCTGAAGACCCTGCGAGAACGCGCGCCTGTGCACGAGGATACGCAGCTTCGCCGGTATATCTGCACGCGACACGATGACGTCAAACAGATACTGCGTGATGCTGCATTCTGGAGTGATCCCCGCAAGGCGAACGAGGGCACGTTCACGCGCAATTTCCTGCTGAATGATCCGGACGCCGAGCCTTCGATGCTGCTCATGGACGAACCTGATCATCGTCGCCTTCGTTCACTCGTCAGCGCGTCGTTCACGCCGGCCGCCGTCGAGCGTTGGCGAGAACGCGTTCGGGACGTTGTCGAGCGCGTGCTTGGCGAAATTCAGGACGAAGAGTTCGACCTCATCTCACGCTTCGCGGGTCCCGTACCGACGGTCGTCATTGCCGAGATGCTGGGCATCGACCCTTCGATGCACGGCGACTTCAAACGCTGGTCGGACCAGTCCGTGACCGTCTCTTTCAATCCCTTTGCCTCGGACGAGGAGCGCGCCGTGGGCGAGGCTGCGCGGTCAAGTCTCGATGCGTTCTTCCGTGCCGAGATTGCGCGCCGGCGACAGGATCCGGGCGAAGACCTCATCTCTGACATGATTCGGGCCGAGGAAAACGGCGATCGGCTGTCGATCGACGAGATGGTGCAGCAGTGCAACCTGCTCCTCGTTGCGGGCAATGTGACGACCACCGATCTCATCGGCAACGGTACACGCGCATTGCTCGAGCATCCCGACCAGTTGGACAAGCTGCGGGCGGACCCGTCGCTGATCCGGAATGCCGTGGAAGAGATGCTGCGTTTCGATTCGCCTGTCGTCAATTCCGGCCGCATCCCCAATCGGGATGTGGTATTCGCGGGCTGCCCGATCCGTCGCGGTGAGTCGCTGAACGTATCGCTCTCCGGCGCGAACCGCGACCCTGCTGTTTACCCGGATCCTGACCGGTTCGATATCGAGCGCGAAGACACGCATCATCAATCATTCGGTGGTGGGCGGCATTTGTGCCTTGGGGCCCATCTGGCGCGGCTGGAGGCGCAGGAAGCAATTCTCGCCCTCATCAGTCGCTTTCCGAACCTCCGGCCCAGTGAAAAGGGCCATACTTTCCATGCGATACCGAGCTTTCGCGGGATGACATCACTCTGGGTACGAACATGAGAATACAGTCACTTGGGCACGTCGTTCTGAAAGCGGCGGATCTCGATCGCGCTGAGGCGTTCTATACCGGTGTCCTGGGTATGGAAGTCTGTGCGCGGTACGACGACAACGGCATGAAGATGATCTTCTTCAGCCTCGGCAACCACCATGATCTCGCGGTGATGGAGGCGCCAGCCACCGACGGTGCGGCAGAGAGCAGCGGGCTGCATCATGTGGCCTTCAAGATCGGGGACGACATGTCGCAGCTGCACGAGGCAAAGTCGCATCTCGAATCGCGTGGGCTCGAACTGATGCCGATCGATCACGATGTGACGAAGTCGCTCTACTTCAGTGACCCGGACGGGAACATGGTTGAGGTCTACGTCGATGTTTCTGACGGCTGGAAGACGGAGCCGGCCCGAATCGCCCGCGCCGAGCCGATGGAGATGTAGCATGGAAAAGATCCTGCTGACCGGTGCGTCCGGTTTCATTGCCGGTCACTGCATCATCGACATGCTGAATCATGGCTATTCGGTTCGCGGTACCGTGCGGGACGTCAGCCGCGGTGACCGGTTGAAAGCGTTTCTCGCCAATCATACCGACCACATTGATCGTCTCGAGTTTGCTGCCGCTGACCTGACTGACGCCGACTCCTGGCTTGCTGCGGCTGAAGGCTGCGACGGCATCCTGCACGTTGCCTCACCGGTGCCGGTGGTGCAGCCGAAGAATGCGGACGAGGTGATCAGGCCGGCGCGGGAGGGCACGCTCAACGTACTTGCTGCGGCAAAGCATCATGGCATTTCGCGCGTCGTGTTGACGTCTTCGACCGCCGCGGTCATGAGCAGCAACCGAACCTCGGGCGACTATACCGAGGACGACTGGACCGACCTCGGCCGAACCGATCTCAGCCCGTACGTTCAGAGCAAAACCATTGCCGAACGTGCGGCTTGGGACTTCGTCGCGGACAACGGCGGCCTGACGCTCAGTACCGTGAACCCCGGGCTTGTGCTTGGGCCGGCCCTCGAATCGGACTACGGCTCATCGCTCGAGTCGCTGGTCTTGCTGATGAACTCGCAGTACCCGATGCTGCCTCGGATTGGCTTCGAGTGCGTCGACGTGCGCGATGTGGCATCGCTCCATCGGCTCGCCTACGAGCGCCCCGAGGCGGCAGGGCGGCGGTTTCTGTGCACAAACGGGTTTCGCTGGCTGTCGGATATCGCCAACCAGATCAAGCGGGAGTTCCCGGACTATGCCGACATCCCGAGTCGCGAGATGCCGAACTGGCTCGTGCGAATCGCCGCGGTTTTCATGGCGGAAGTCGCGCAGTTCGCGAAAGACGTGAATCAGGTGCGCAGTGCGGACAATTCACCGGCGCTGGCCATTGGTTGGCAGCCCCGCGACGTTGATGAGGCCATTCGCGCCGGTGCGCAGAGCCTCATTGAGCACGGGATCGTATCGCCGAAGAAGAAGTAGCAGTTGGAGCGGGTGATGGGAATCGAACCCACGTTATCAGCTTGGGAAGCTGAAGTTCTACCATTGAACTACACCCGCACGGTGCTGATAGTGGCGCGCACTCCGGCGCCGGTCAAGACATGGAGATCGTTGCCCGGTCGACATAGAAACTGAGGTAATTCTTCAGCCCATCGACTTCCGGATACGGATCTTCATAGCTCCACACGATATTGGCCTCATCGCCAATCGACCAGTAAGACGCGTGGCCCTTGAACGGGCAATAGGTCGAGTGGTCGGTGGGCGTGAGCCGGCTCATGTCGACATCGGCACGGGGCAGGTAGTAGACATCTGCATGGCGCGTCTCTCGCACCAGCAGTGCGCCCTTCGACGCGGCGACCTGCTCGCCCCCAACGCTGACCGTCACCGTCCCGCCGGCGGGTTCGATGTCGACGGCGTAGTCCGGGAACTTCGCGAGAATCCGCTCGCGCTCGGGAATCATCGGAAACTGTGGCATGGCCTGCATGTTACTCCGCGGGTTTGGATTTCGCACTTCGCCCGCCGATAATGGGCGCTCACTCGCCTTTACGTAAATCGGAGTTACTGCATGCCAACAGAGCCAGGTGTCTGGGAACCCGGCAAGGTCGTGGCGCCAGACGAGAAGTCACTCGCCCGCTTTGCACGGGCCGTCGAGCGCTCGCCAGACAATCTCGCTGCCGAACTCGACGAGGGCGATATCCGTTCATCGGCTTCGCTCATGCAGCTGGATGAATCTGCCTGGGCGTGCCTTGCGGACCTCGATACCGCAATGCTCGAAGCCCTTGCCCGCTTCTTCACGCTCGCCGAAGTGCAGTTGCCGGGCTGGGAAGGCGGCAAGCGCTCACCGGTCATCTACATCGTGCGAGCGCTCAAATCCCGTGATGCCTTCTCTGCGGATCTCAGAAAATGGATCAAGGCCAAAACCGACAATCGCTTCTTGCCCTACGGCAGCGCGCTGTAGATTCACGTATAATCGCGCCCCTTCCGAACACCTGACCCGATGACGGCTATGTCTGATCGTATTGCCATGGTCGAGCGCAACACGCTCGAGACCCAGATTACCTGTGAGATCAATCTCGACGGTGAGGGCACCGTTGACGTTGAGACCGGGCTGCCCTTCTTCGAGCACATGCTCGACCAGATCGGCCGGCACGGCATGATCGACCTGAAGATCCGCGCCACCGGCGATCTCGAGGTCGACGCGCACCACACGGTCGAGGATGTTGGCATCACGCTCGGGCAGGCGTTCGACAAGGCGCTGGGTGACAAAAAGGGCATTCGTCGTTACGGGCATGCGTATGTGCCGCTCGATGAGGCGCTGTCGCGCGTGGTGATCGACTTCTCGGGACGACCCGGGCTCGAATACGATATTCCCTTCACGCGTGCTCGCGTCGGTGAGTTCGACGTCGACCTGTTCGGCGAGTTCTTCCAGGGGTTTGTGAACCACGCACGCGTGACGCTTCATGTCGACAACCTGCGCGGCAAGAACTCCCATCACCAGATCGAGACGGTGTTCAAGGCGTTCGGTCGTGCGCTGCGCATGGCGGTCGAGCATGACCCGAGGGCGAGCGGTATTCCGTCGACCAAGGGAAGCCTGTAGTCATGGAGATCATTCCGGCCATCGACTTCAAGGATGGCAAGGTCGTCAATCTCGTACAGGGCCAGCTCGACCAGTCGACGACCTACTCTGATGATCCGATTGCGATGGCCGACCGCTGGGTCGAGATGGGCGCGAGCCGTCTGCATCTTGTTGATCTCGACGGCGCGTTCGAGGGGCGGCCGGTGAATCGCGATGCGATCGCCGCGATTGCGCGTAACCACCCGAACCTGACGATCCAGCTGGGTGGTGGTATTCGTTCGGCAGAAGTGATCGAGGGGTATCTCGAGGCGGGGGTCAGCTACCTCATCATCGGCACGAAGGCGGTCGAGGAACCGGAGTTCGTGGGCGAGATGTGCAAGCGGTTTCCCGGACACATCATCGTGGGGCTCGACGGCCTCCACGGCATGGTGGCGAAGAACGGCTGGGTCGATGTGACGGATGTTGCCGTCAAGAGCCTTGCGATGCTGTTCGAGGCGGATGGCATTGAAGCCATCGTCTACACCGATATCAGCAAGGACGGCATGATGGGCGGCGTCAGCCTGCAGTCGACGCGTGAGCTGGCAGAGGTGGTTAACGTGCCGATCATCGCGTCGGGCGGCGTCACGGACATCAAGGATATCGAGGCGCTGTGTGAGACCGGCAAGCGTGTGACGGGGGGTATCGCGGGTGTGATTACCGGCCGTGCGATCTACGAGGGAACGCTGGACCTGCGAGAAGCGATCGCGCTTGCGCGCACGTACGACGCCGAATAGCGTGCCTGCTCAGATGTCGAGGAGGGCCATATCCTCGTCGACTTCCAGCATCTCCTGCTGCGACAACACCCGCGTGACATTGTCGAGGTGCTGCCCCAGCACCTTCAGTTCCTTGTGCACCTTTTCGAACACCTGGAACTCCGAGTAGTAGATTGCTTTCGCGCGGTCGGCGAGATGCGCGATGTCCTCGTGCGGAACGTCCTCACCCATCTGCTTGAGTACGAGCAGCCGCTTCAGAATGTCCGTCATGCCGGAAACAATGTTGGTGCCGGCCGTCTCGATCTCTTTCTGGGCGAAGCCGAGGTTGCCGGAGGTGGAAATCTCGGTAATCAGCGCGCTCGCCATCTTGATTGATTTGGCGATCTCGCCACTGATTTTCTGGTTCGTCGAGCGCAGCCGCTGCGAGACCAACAGCGCACTGCCGCGATAGAAGCCGGCGGCCAGCACCTGATCCTCGTCCAGTGCCGAAACCAGCGCGTCCCTCGGGCAGAACGAGAGGCGCGCCCCGTCGCTCGAGACAGTCACGGTGGCGGACGCCTTGTCGTCGGCATTGAACAGCGAGAGTTCGCCGAACGACATGCCTTCCTTCAGCGTCGCCAGCGTTCCCTCGAAGCCGGGGATCGAGATGGCCACTTCGCCCTCATCAAGCAGGTAGAGGCCGTCGACAGGCTTGCCGTAACTGATGATCTCGGTGCCGCGCTCGAACGTCTGTTCCGAGAACAGCGACCGCACGGCATCGTGCCGTGAGGCATCGATCTCCGAAAAGATTTCGATGTCCTTGATGTCCTTGTTCATGGTGAGCCCTGCAAACGTCTCGACTGGCCAATGCTAGTCGAAGTCAGGCGGTCATGCACCGTCCCGTCAATCGGTGGCGATCTGGGGTGACGAACGGTGGGCCAGCAGCTGGTGAAGGGCGATGGCGTGTGAGACCGGCACCACCTGAATGCCCTCTGCTGCAAGGCGTGGCAGCGCCTGCTCGAGATAGTCGATTGTCGCGTCGTGGGGGTGCCCGATGGCGATCGCAATGCCCTGCGCCTTTGCCCGCGCGATCAGCCGCCTGAACTCGGCGTCGATGGCGGCGGGGGTCGGGTCGTTGTCGAGAAAGACATCCCGACTGGCGCTCGCAATCTCCTGCTCGCGGGCGATGATCGAGGCCACGGTTTCCTTGGTCGTTCGGGAATCGATGAAGAAGAGTCCGTGGCGCTTGACCTCTGCCATCAGCCAGCGCATTTCGAGCGGGCGCGTTGTCAGCAGGCTACCCATGTGGTTATTCATGCCTTGAGCATTCGGGACAGACGCGAGCGCTTTGCTGACCCGCTCGACGAAGTTGGCGTGGCTCAACTCGGGAGTGAGCCCGCCCGGCCCGATCTCCTTGCCCGAAACATTGGCCATCGGCATATGAATCATGACCTCGCGCCCGGCTTCGGTGGCACGTCCGGCGAGTTCGGCACCGTGTTCGGTAAACGGAAGTATCGAGAACGTCAGCGGCGCAGGCAGTGCAATGGCGCGCTCGCCGCGTTCCCGGTTGTAGCCGATGTCATCGACGATAATCGAAATGAAGGCGGTCTCGGCGCTGGCGCCGATACTGCAGAGCAGGCAGACGATCGCCAGCCACTGACGCATGGATCAGCCTCGCGGTGTCCGCACGAGGATGTTCAGCCCCTTCAGCAGCGTCAGCGCTTCGTTCAGCTGATAGTCCGACGACGCAAGATCGGCATTGTTGCGTACCGGGGTGCGCTCGCTCTCGCCTTCCGAGTTGTCGAGATGGTTCGGCAGATTGCTCTCCTTCACGCGAAACGGATTGGCCTTCGCTCGTGTAATGCTGGCGCGATCAACCCAGATGTCTGGCACGATGCCTTCCGCCTGAATCGAACGCCCGTTCGGCGTGAAGTAGAGGGATGTGGTGAGCTTGATCGCCTTCTCGTTGTTGAGGGGCAGGATGGTCTGCACCGAACCCTTGCCGAAGGTGCTCACGCCCATGATCACGGCGCGGCCGTGGTCCTGCAGTGCGCCGGCCACAATCTCGGATGCGGATGCGGTGCCCTCGTTCACGAGCACAACGAGCGGCAGGCCGTCGGTCGCGTCCGGCGTGGTTGCGCTGAAACGCAGGTCGGTATTCGACAGACGCCCGGAGGTGTAGACGATGAGCCCGTCGTCGATGAACACATCGGAGACTTCGACGGCTGACTGGAGCACGCCGCCTGGATTGTTGCGCAGATCCAGAATGAGGCCCTTCAGCGTGTCTTCCGCCTTGAGCTTGTCGACGGCTTCCTCGACCTCCGAGCCCGTCGAACTCTGGAACTGGGCGATGCGAATGTAGCCGTAGCCATCCTCGAGGATGCGGCTGCGGACGCTGGCCACCTGAATGACCTCACGAATCAGCGTGAGTTCGAGGGGCTGGTCTTCCTCTTCCCGCAGGATGGTGAGTTTGACCTCGCTGCCGGGCTCACCGCGCATGGCCTCAATCGCCTCGTTCAGCGACATGCCTTTCACCGGGCTTTCGTCCAGCCGGACGATGATATCGCCGGGCAGGATGCCGCCGTTGGCAGCGGGCGTATCGTCCATAGGCGCGATGACGCGGATGAAGCCGTCTTCCATGTTGACCTCGAGACCCAGGCCGCCGTAGTTGCCGGTGGTGCTCTCCTGAAGATCGGAGAACGAGTCGCGGTCGAGATAGGCGGAGTGCGGGTCGAGCTGAGACAGCATGCCGCGAATGGCATTCTCCAGCAGGGTGCGATCGTCAATTTCCTTCACGTATGCGCTGCTGACGCGATCGAATGCCTCGGCGAAAACGCGGAGTTCGTTCAGCGGCAGGCGCGGTTCGAGTTCACGTTCGGCCGTGGGCTCCTGCTCCTCGGGGATCGATACCGAGGGTGGCGGGGTCGCCTCGCCCGATTCGGCCAGGGCGGGCAGGATGACGAGCGCGAGTAACGCGGCGCAGATCGTGGATACAGCTTTCATGGGTATACCTCGTTGGTCGGCTCGGCTCCGGGTCGACTGCTGGCCTCAAACCTGGCCAGAGGTAGTCCGAACGCGACACCAGTGTTGCGGGTCTGTGGGTTTTCCCGCGTGGCGAATTTCGAAGTAGAGACCGGACCGATTCTGCCCGCCGGTATCTCCCACAGTGGCAATCGTCTCTCCCGCTGTGACCCAGTCGCCGGTTTCGCGGTAGAGCACCTCGTTGTGACCGTACAGCGACATGTATCCGTCGCCATGGTCAACAATCAATAATAGACCAAATCCCCGCAGCCAGTCGGAAAACACGACGCGCCCATAGTGAACGGCGGTGACCGGTGTTCCGGGTTCGGCCTCGATGAAAACACCGTTCCACCGAAGTTTGCCTGATGCCCTCGCGCTGCCGAACGGATTCGTGATGGGGCCGGCAATCGGCATCAGGAGTTCTCCCTTGCGGCTGGCGAACGCGACGGTATCACCGGGCGTTGGCAGATTCGACGAGCCTGCCCTGATACGTTCCAGCAGCGCCTCCAGACGTTCTCTGTCCTGCTCGCGCGTCTCGATCTCGGAGCCGGCGTCGCGAATGGCCCGGTTGAGCGCGACGAGGGTTGCCTCCTTGTCGGCCCTGACCTGCTGCAGCGCGGTGCGGCGCGTCTCGAGCGCCTGCCGGTTGTCGCGAAGCCGGCTGTTCTCGGCGGCAATTTCGCGGCGTACGGATTCCAGCGAGGCAATCGTCTCTCGATAGGCGGCGATCTGGTCGGCCCGAGCGCGGTTGAAGTAGTCGTAGTACGTGATCATTCGCGTGACCCGGTTCGGGTCTTCCTGGTTCAGGACGACTTTCAGGTACTCCTGGTTCCCGATCTCGTACGCGGCGCGAATCTGCTGGGCGATCAGCGTCTGCTGGTGCTCGCGGGCCCCCTCGAGTGAGCGTCGCTCCCGGTTGAGGCCGGAGACCTTGTCTTCGCCGGACTTCAGTTCCTGCTGAATGGCCTCGATCCGGCGAATGATTTCGCTGATCTCCTTTTCATTCGATTCCAGTGTGGTCTCGAGATCGGCACGGTCGCCGCGGGTCTGCTCCAGCAGGTCGCGGAACTTCTGGATCTCGGCCTCGAGTTCTTCCAGTTGTTGCTGCAGGCGCGCTGCGTCCTCAGCCGAAGATGCGGCTGCGCCACCGGCAAAGAGGCCCAGCAGCAGCATGGCCATTGGTCGAAGGCGCGTCATCGTGCGGCGGCGCTCGCCTGCGGCTCGATCAACGAATGGCCGGTCATCTCGGGCGGCTGGCGTATGCCCATCAACTCGAGAATCGTGGGCGCGATGTCTGACAGCGCGCCACCGGCTGACAGCGTCACCGGCTTGTCACCGATATACACGAGCGGCACCAGTTCGCTGGTGTGCGCGGTGTGGGCCTGGCCGGTCTCTTCATCATTCATCTTCTCGACATTGCCGTGATCGGCTGTGATCAGGCAGTGACCGCCAGTCTCGACAATCGCGGCCTCGATGCGTCCCAGACATTCGTCGAGGCATTCGACTGCCTTGATGGCCGCCGACATGACGCCGGTGTGTCCAACCATATCGCCGTTCGCGTAGTTGCAGACGATCAGGTCGTAGTCGCCGGAGCGGATCGCCGCGACGATCTCATCGGTGACCTCGGCGGCGCTCATCTCGGGCTGGAGATCGTAGGTTGCGACCTTCGGTGACGGCACGAGCACTCGCTTCTCGCCGTCGAACGGTTCCTCGCGCCCGCCGGAAAAGAAGAAGGTGACATGCGCGTATTTCTCGGTCTCTGCGAGGCGGAGCTGGGTCTTGCCCTGCGCCGCGAGATACTCGCCGAGCCCGTTCGCCATCGAGGCCGGCTCGAATGCGCAGGCGGCCGGAATGTCGGCAGCGTACTGCGTCAGCATGACGAAGTCGCCGAGCTTCGGGCGCGCCGTGCGCTCGAATCCGTCGAAATCATCCTGGACGAAGGCGCGGGTGATCTGCCTCGCCCGGTCTGCGCGGAAGTTCATGAAGATCACCACATCGCCGTCTTCGATCCTGCCGTTCTCGCCCACGGTCGTGGGTTTGACGAACTCGTCGTTTTCATCCCGCTCGTAGGCCATGGCGAGCGCCTCGGCTGCGGTTGAGGCCCGGTAGTCCGCCTTGCCCAGCGTGAGCATGTCATAGGCCGCCTGAACGCGATCCCAGCGCTGGTCGCGGTCCATGGCGTAGTAGCGCCCGGTGACGGTGGCAATGCGGCCGTTGCCGTGTTCGGCGATGAAGGCATCCATCGCCTCGATTGAGGGGGCTGCACTTCGCGGCGGGACGTCACGCCCATCCAGAAATGCGTGAACGAGTACCTCACCGGCGCCTCGTTCGAACGCGAGTCGAACGGCAGCCTTGATGTGGTCCTCGTGGCTGTGCACGCCGCCCGGCGAGAGCAGGCCAAAGATGTGGCAGCGCTTGCCGGCGGCTGCGGCCTTGTCGGCCGCTGCGACAAGCACCGGATTCGTATTGAAGGAGCCATCCTCGATCGCCTGGCCGATACGGGTGAGTTCCTGGTGCACGACGCGACCGGCGCCGAGGTTCATGTGACCGACCTCGGAGTTGCCCATCTGGCCGCTCGGTAGCCCGACATCGAGCCCGGAGCCTGAGATCAGCGTATGGGCCCGCTCATTCCAGAGCCGGTCCCAGTTGGGCGTGTTGGCCTGCGCAATCGCATTGGCGTCGGTTTCATCGCGGTGGCCCCAACCGTCGAGGACGATCAGGACATGGGGCGTTTTCTTGGTCATGAATTCTGTGTGGATATGAGGTCGGGGTGAGACGACATGGTACCGATATCGTGAAAAGCTGAGAATAGCGGCGCCGACAGAATGCCGGAGGCTGCCCTCGAAGGGGCGATGGATGTATACTCCGCAGCTTCAATTTTCCGGCTTCATTTCTCGATGCTCGAGCAGCTGTTCGAATTCGCGGTCAATCACTTCATCCTCGTCAGTGTCTTTGTCTTCCTCCTGTTCGCATTCTTTGTGAACGAGGGCAAGCAGGGCGGCGCTGCGGTGGCGACCGGCGGTCTGGTCAACCTGATCAACAAGGAAGATGCGGTCGTGGTCGATATCCGCGACAGCAAGGACTACAAGCAGGGCCATATCGCCGGTGCAATCAACATTCCGTATGCGAACATGGACAGCCGTATGAACGAGCTTGAGGCACACAAGGACAAGCCGGTGGTGCTTGTCTGCAAGATGGGTCAGCATGCCGGCGCTGTCGGCCGGAAGCTCCGGGCGCAGGGGTTCGAGGACGTTCGCCGGCTCTCTGGCGGTATGGCCGAGTGGAACGGCGCCAGCCTGCCGGTGGTAAAGGGATAGGCGATTGAGCATTGTCGAGAACATCAAGTCCCGGATATTCGGGGCTTTCGAGTCGGAATCCATGATGACAGAAGAAGAGAACGAGACGGGTCAGCCGGAGGTCGTGATGTACACGACCCGGTTCTGCCCTTTCTGTATGCGCGCCCGGGCGCTGCTGCAGCAGAAGGACGTGCGCTATCGCGACATTGCCGTCGACGGCAAACCGGAGCTGCGCCAGGAGATGGCCCGGAAGGCGGGTCGCCACACGGTGCCGCAGATCTGGATCGGCACGACCCACGTCGGCGGCTGTGACGAGCTGATGCAGCTCGAGCGCGAGGGTCGGCTCGACGCGATGCTCGAACGCAACTGAGGAAAGAGATATGAGTGAACAGGATCCAATGGCCGGCGGTGAAGTCCAGGGCGCCCAATTCTCGCTGCAGCGCATCTACCTGAAGGACCTGTCCTTCGAGTCGCCGAAGGCGCCCGGCACCTTCCGCACCCAGTGGAAGCCGAAGGTGAACCTGGAACTGAATTCGCGATATGCCGAAATCGAGGAGTCGCACTTCGAAGTGGTCCTGAGCCTTACGGCGACGACCCGTGATGAATCCGAAGAGGTCATTTACCTTGTCGAGATCCAGCAGGCGGGCATCTTCATGATCAAGGGGCTGGAAGGGGATGCCCTCGAGCAGACGCTCGGCAGCTTCTGTCCGAATGTACTGTTCCCCTATGCCCGTGAGGCGATCGATTCGATCGTGACGCGAGGCAGCTTCCCTCCGCTGATGCTCGCGCCGGTGAACTTCGACGCGATCTTCGAACAGGCGCGCGCGCAGCGCGCTGCCCAGCAAAACCCGCAGTAACCGATCATTTCGCGCCGGCAAACCCCTGCTGGCGCCACACTTCATACACCATGACCGCCGCGGCGTTGGCGAGGTTCAGGCTGCGTACCTGCGGTCGCATGGGTATGCGGATTCGCCTGCCCTCGGGCAGCGCAGCCAGCACGTGGTCGGGGAGACCGCGGGACTCCGGCCCGAACAGCAACAGGTCGCCACTGGCATAGCGGACATCCGTGTAATGGGCGCTGCCCTTTGTGGTCACGCCGAATACCCGCTCCGGCGAGATCGTTTCGATCAGGGCGTCGAGACTCTCGTGTTGCTGCACATTGGCCCACTCATGGTAGTCGAGTCCGGCCCGCCGCATGCGTTTGTCGTCGAGCTCGAAGCCGAGGGGATGAATGAGGTGCAGCGTTGCGCCGGTATTCGCGCACAGGCGAATGATGTTGCCGGTGTTGGGCGGTATCTCGGGCTCGTAGAGGGCAATGTCGATCATGGACGAATATTGGCGGCCGGGGTGACGACGCTTTGTGACAACTGTCACAGATTGTCAGTGACGCAGCCCCCGATCGCGCCTGGTGGGATGCGTGTAATTATCGTGTAACTCACTGATAATCAATGGAAAGTTACCTTATTTCAAAAGTTGGCACAGCGTTTGAATTATTACGTTCAGCTAACAAAATTTCACGGAAAGAATACAGGTAACTGACATGAACAAGCTCAACAAGATTGCACAAGGCATTGCACTCGTCGCTTCGATCACGGCAGCCGGCTCGGCTCTCGCAGCCTCAGACGGTTCGTTGGGCGATGATTCGACGGGTACCACGGACATTTCGCTGACGATCGTCGACAAGGTCCAGATCTCGAACATGAAGGACATCGCGATCGGCACCTATGGCGGCACTGGCGACCTGACGCCGTCCACCAGCTTCTGCGTGTACCGCAACGGCGGCGACGACTACAAGCTGACGCTGTCGGCAGACACCGGTGCCTTCCAGCTCGACTCGGCCACGGCGCTGTCGTCGATCCCGTTCACGGTGAAGGTTGATGACGACCTGGACGCGTCGGACGGTGAGGCCACGACCTACAACACCGAGACCAGCGTCGCGCTGTCTGGTGCGGCCACGACCAACTGTGGCGGCAGCGACAACGCGTCAATGCAGCTGACGTTCGCCGAGGCGAACCTGCAGGCTGCGCCGACGGCCAACGACTACCAGGCCACGATGACGGTCTTTGTCGAGCCTATCTGAACGCACTAAAGAGCGAGCCCAGGAGGGGGCCCAACTTCGGTTGGCCCCCTTTTTTTGTGCCACCACCAGCCCGGGGTCAGACCCCGGGGTGGCACTGGGGTCTGACCCTGGGGTGGCACTGGGGTCTGACCCTGGGGTGGCACTGGGGTCTGACCCTGGGCTGGCACTGGGGTCTGACCCCGGGGTGACGAAAAGTGTGAGATGTGTCACGGAACGGCAGTGATGCGGGTCCGGTTTGGGGATTGAAGGCCGAGTGCTGGTGGGTTTTAAAGCATTGAAAAATAACGAAAAAGTGAGAATTTTGGGAAGTTGGCACGGGGTTTGAATTATTACTCTCAGTTAACAGAATTTCACTGAAGGGATACAGGGAACATGAACAAGCTCAACAAGATTGCACAAGGCATCGCACTCGTCGCTTCGATCACGGCAGCCGGCTCGGCTCTCGCAGCCTCAGACGGCTCGTTGGGCGATGATTCGACGGGTACCACGGACATTTCGCTGACGATCGTCGACAAGGTCCAGATCTCGAACATGAAGGACATCGCGATCGGCACCTATGGCGGCACTGGCGACCTGACGCCGTCCACCAGCTTCTGCGTGTACCGCAACGGCGGCGACGACTACAAGCTGACGCTGTCGGCAGACACCGGTGCCTTCCAGCTCGACTCGGCCACGGCGCTGTCGTCGATTCCGTTCACGGTGAAGGTTGATGACGACCTGGACGCGTCGGACGGTGAGGCCACGACCTACAACACCGAGACCAGCGTCGCGCTGTCCGGTGCAGCCACGACCAACTGTGGCGGCAGCGACAACGCGTCAATGCAGCTCACGTTCGCCGAGGCGAACCTGCAGGCTGCGCCGACGGCCAACGACTACCAGGCCACGATGACGGTCTTTGTCGAGCCTATCTGACGCCCACTCGGCGATTCGAAGACTCCGGGGCGTTCGCGCCACGGGGAGCCAAGAGCAGGGGCCAACAGTGTTGGCCCCTTTTTGGTTGTGACGCTGTGACAAACCGACTCCCGCAACGTAGATTGGAAACATGAACCGCCTGACCCGACAACTCCTGCTTTTGCTGGCTTCCGTCTCTCTGGCAGGCCCGGCGCTCGCTGACGTCTCGATTTCGGGTCTCGACCCGATCCGGATTGATGCCTGGGCTGGTGCGACGGGAGACCTGACAGGCTCGGACACCTTCTGCACACTGTCCTGTATTAGCAGCTGTAGCCGCAACAGTCATCGTCGTGACTACGATTCAGCGGCCTACACCAACGGCGCCAGTGACGGCGCGGGCAACTTCTACATCCGGAACGGCAGTGACTATCTCCTCGTGTACTTCGACTGGACCCATCCCGTCGATGGCACAACGCGGCTCACCAACTACTCCAGAACGGGCCAGACTACCGGCCGCGTCGATGGCGCTTACGACTGCGCCGCCGACCCGAATTCTCAGACACGCATCGACATTACGTTGCCGGTCTCCCAACTCGCCTCGGCGACCGCCGGTGTATACAGCGAGACGTTCATGATCGACGTCTGTCGTCTGAACAACAACAACAGCCTTGCGGAATGTCTGGCTGCCGTGGACTTTACGGTCACCCTGCCGGAACTCGTGCAGATCTCCCGGCTCGACAACATTGGTCTCGGCCAGTGGAGCGGCGCCGGCGACATACAGGTCGAAGAGGACTTCTGCGTATTTCGAAACGGCTCTGGCGGTTTCTCGATCAACATTAACAGCGCCAACGCATCTGGCGGCAACTTCAATCTGGTGGGAACGGGTTCGGCGCCGTACCTGATTGAACTCGACCAGGGTAGTGGTTTCAGCGCGGTCTCCCCGGGGGCCACGACCAGTGGCTATGTGGGTTCCAGCACACGGGAATGCGGCAACAGCGACAACATGACGATGCGCATTACGGTCGATGCCGATGATCTCGCTGCGCTGCAGAGCGGCGCCTTCAGCGACACCATCGTCATCGTTGCCGAGCCAACGTAGCAGCCCCGCCCTCAGCGGCAGACCAGCTCGCCGAGCGTAACGACCATCTGCGACGCATCGTAGTCAGGCAGATCAACCTCGCAGGCGCCTTCGCGCGTACGCACATTCAGGGACTTCACATCGGAGTTGAACTCCGCCTGGAACAGTCCGAACTCGTCGGTGATTGCGAGCCCGATGACACCATCGACGACGCCATTCGCGACGGGCTCTCCTGCCTCATTCACAATCTGTCCGAAGGCAACGATCACGCGGGTGACGGACCAATCCATGCTGACGACGTTGCCGGGGTAGAGCGTGACTGAGCGAGTGTTCTGTTCGAAATCGATGATCGTGCTGCCCCTCGGCTTGAGCTTGACCTCGTAGGTATCGAATGGCGTCAGCCCGATCACGGTCTTGTCACCGATTGCCGCCGTGCCGCGCCGGGTTCCGTTGATTTCGACGTCGAAATACGCGTCGTCCTCGTCACCCGCGATGTCGAGCACAACAGCTGACTGCCCCTGCTGCCGCGCTCCGATCGCGAACGTACCGGGCGTTGCGATGATGCTGGTGTAGAGACTGCCGCCCCAGGAGAGTCGCTGGCGCTCATCGGAGTAGACGGCTTCGAGCGTACCGCGACCGAGGCTGGCGGTGACATCGAGCTCCGACTCCAGGGTCCTGTCGATCTGGCCATCGTTGGCGCGAACCGAGAAGCTCACGTCGGAGAGATAGCGATCGCCATCCTGCCAGGTCGAGGCGATCTCGGTGGCGATGCCGTCGTCGTCCGGCCTGCCCTCCCGGCGGTCGGAATAGGCGCGTGCAGTGGCCTGCGTCTGCCAGCGACCGCTGCGCAGTGACAGTCGAGCGGCCAGCAGAATCTGCAGGTCGTCGTTGTTCCTGGTCATTTGGAGATTGGCGGTCAGGATGCTCTGGCCGAACCGCCGCGTCGGGAAGTCGTAGCGAACACCGACGTTGCGATCGGTGCCCGATTCGCGATCGTTGTATCGGCCGGTCACGCTGACAGAACTGCGCCCGAGCGGCAGCGTGAAGTTGAAAGTCGCCTGTGTCAGCTCGCTGCCGATGAGCGAATCGGTCCGGTCTGTCCAGATCTGTCTCAGGTTGCCGTTGATCGTGGCGCTGCCGATTCGTGTGCGCCCGTTCAGGCTTAGCCCCTGACTGTCGTCCGAGCCAACGGCTGCGTTAAGGCGCAGCTCATAGCGCCGGGCAAGCTGGAAGATGCCAGCTTCGAGCAGCGACTCGTCCTCATTTGAGAATACGCCGACCTCGCCGCCGAAACTGTCGCTGAGGCGCCGGGCATAGCCGGCACGCAGGAATCGCTCGCCGGTTCCGCTCGGCAGTGTGCGTCCAGCCTCTTTGGCCACGGTTTCCCCGATATCCAGGAAATAGAGCGGCTGGTCGATGGGAGGGAGCCGATTCGTTTTCACATAGAACCGGGATTCCTCACGCTCGTTGCCGAACGAATCCCGAATACGGAGTGTGATCTCATAGGCGCCGCCGGGGAGCTGCGAGGTGTCGAGAATCTGGTTGCCGGTATCGTAGACGGCGGTGCTGACGAGTCGCCCGTCCTTGAAGATGTCCACACGCGATCTCGAATCGAGGAAGACCTGCAGCGCGGCACCTGCGGACTGGTCGAGGTCCTGGCGCGTATCGATCGAACTCGCGATGCTGAGACCCTGATAGTCTTCCTGCCGGAGGAAGACGAGGTTGCCCGGACTCGACCTGAAGATGCCGCCCTGGATCTGCTGCCCGTTGATCTCGCGCTGCAGTGCCAGCGTGTCGAAGGTCAGATCGTCGCCATTCGTGAGGTTGCTGACACCAATCAGGCGATTCTCCCGCCAGGCCAGCGTCGTCGAGTTACCGAGATTGTAGTTCGTGGATTCGCGCTCGGCGCCGTTGATCGTCGCCGATGTTGTATTGAGCAGCGACCAGCCGGCACTCGAGCGTGGCAGGAACCGGCTCGCGACGGCAGAGCGCACCGTAAGGAGCTCCGGGCTGACGAAGAGGTCAGCGCGAAACTGTGCGTCGTCGAAGATCACGTCCGCTGTGTCGGTCTCGATCGTGCCGCAGGCCGGGTTGCGCTGGTTCAGGCAGACGAGTTCGGCGTTGGTCGACATCTCGCCCCCGAGAACCGTGGCAATGGCCTCGGGTTCGAGCAGGTCAGGAATGCGGTCGACGATCGCCTGGGGATCAAGAAACGTGATCTCTGTCGGTGTAAACGTCGCGGGCGTGGACACGAGAAAGGCGCCGCCATAGAACACGTCGACCACCGTGGTCTGTGGTTCCAGCAATTCCTCGAAGCCCGGTGGCACCCAACCTGAGGAAGCGGGAGCCGACGTCGATGGCTTTTCCGATGTGATGACGACCGTGTTGGGGCGCGAATCCGAAGGCGCTGGCGCCGGGGTGGAAGGCGTGTCTTCATCGCCGCGCAGATCGCGAAGGTAACGCTGCCTTGATGGCGCGCTCGAATTGATGACCTGGGCGGGCCCTGCCCGGAAGGCTTCGAGATAGGCAGCGCGATCAGGCGCGGGAGTTTCTGCCGCCACGGCGCGGGCAACGCCGGAAGCCGCAAGCAACAACACCGCAGTGAAGCATGCTCCACCTGTCATGAGCCGATTCATGCCGGGGAGCACGCAATGTCAGGGGAAGATTTCTTTCTTGATGCCGTCGAACGTGCGGACGCTGTAGCTGACCGGGGCATCAAAAGGCAATTCCTGCTCCCAGGCGTTGCCGGCATAGAGCCGGCGGCTGGGCAGATCCTCACACGTGTCGTCGGCACCGTTGCACTGCTGGCCGTCGCTCAGCAGCACGTTGGTGTTGCCGGTGTTCGAGAAGCGGATCGTTCTGCCGTCGCGGGTAACCGCGAGATTGGTGGCGGGATCGTCCGGCTGAACAATCGTGAGTATCTGGTAGGCGACGACGATGCGGAGTTGACTGGACTCTTCCTGCAGCGGCGGCACGATTGGTGTGACGTTGATGCGGTAGACACGCTCTTCGTCGTTGCTGGTCTGCAGGTTGACGATACGAACCAGCTTTCTGGATCCGGGTGGAATGATCAGTTTGCTCGGCGTCGCGAGCAGCTTCAGGTCTTGCGGGTTGTCGACTTTCTCGCGGACTTCATCGGGCGTGCCGGGCGAGTTCACGCGAAGCACCTCGACCTGCACGTAAATCACCTCATCACCGGTGTTCGACACCTCGACGTCCTGGCGCGGCTGTGCGCCCGGTTCGAAGATGACGATTGAGCGGTCGACGAACATCTCGCCATGAGCGTTCGTCACGACGAGCCAGAGTAGCGCTGCGAAAAGGGTTCTGAGTTTCATGGGTCAGCCGGGCCGTGTCTGAAGCAGTGTAGCATAGCGTTTTGCGATCCTAGACGGGCGACACGAGAAACGTGACGGACCCGCTGTATAGACCTGACCCCGCATCGGTCAGGTCGTCGCTTTCGAAGGTCACCACGAACCAGGTCTTGTCGCCACAATCCTGCCCGAACGGAAGAATGCTGTAGACCTGTGAGGGCGTGTCGGGCTCGAGTTCGTCGGGCCTGCTCTCTGCGAGATTGCCCAGGTACTCGAGCGTGAACGGCAGCAGCTGCCCATCGGCGCCCTGAAGGGCAAAGCGGCCACCGCCGGCTGTTTCACCGTAGGCGGTCAGCGTGTACTTGGCATCAGCGGTTCCTCGTACGCAGAACGGCTGCCGGTAGGTCGTGTCGACTGTTCGATCCTGGATATTGATGGTGATATCGCTTGCCGTCCGAATCTCGAGTGACGGCTGGAGTGCGAGTGAAATGCTGAAACGTGCGGTGGAGTCGCGGTCCAGCGAACCCGCAACCGAGGCCGCCGCAGGCAGGCAGGCGGCCTGCAGCGACAGCAGCAGCAGCGTGTTGAGGTAGCGTCGAATCTGGTTCATGCCGGGAGAGTATGCAGATCGCGTGCCGGATTCGGGGGCTCGAATTGGCGAGGTTTGCGGGTTTGCAAGTGCTTACTATCAACGCGTCTCTGACGCGCTGCGTCAATGCCGGTCAAATCGGGGCGACAGTAAGTACCGTTTGCTGCCGGTCCCGGCGCTGCCATGTATAGACCGTCAGGCGCTCCTGGCAGCGTTTGACGTCGGGCTTGTCGGCACTCGCCAGCAGGGTCGCACACTCATCAATTCGCTCTCGCGCAACGTCTGCGCCAGTGGCCTCATGGGAGGTTCGTTCGGGAGCGAGGTAGACCGAGAAGATGACAGTCTTGCTGGCGTCCGGGTCGGCGTTCGCGCCCGTGCACAGGGTAAACCCGATGATCGACAGGGCTGACATTCGCAAGAGTCTGGTACGCCAGTACGGCAAGGGATCTCTCCCGTTCACGGTCTCCCGATTAAAGGAGGTTCGGCCCGCGGGCGCAACCCCTTGGGCGACGGGCTGTCATCGCCCCACGCCGGGGTCAGTCGTCGAACAACTGGGCGTCGTTCATGCCCAGTTCGTTGATTTTGCGAGTCAGGGTATTGCGCCCCCAGCCCAGCAGGATCGAAGCGTCACGCTTGCGGCCACCGGTCTGCTTGAGTGCCGATTCGATCATGATGCGCTCGAACCGCGGCACCGCGGAATCGAGCAGGCCCTGGTCGCCGGGTTTGATCTGTGCCAGCCGGCGGCTCGCCCAGGTGCGCAGGGATTTCTCCCAGTTCTCGCTGTCGGTGTCCTGGCCGCGGTCTTCCAGCAGCTCGGGCGGCAGGTCCTCGATCATCACTTCCTGGCCGGTCGCCATCACGGTGATCCAGCGGCAGAAGTTCTCCAGTTGCCTGACGTTGCCGGGCCAGGGCAGGTTCATGATGTAGTTCATGGTCTCGGGCTTCAGAATCTTGGGTTCTTCGCCGAGTTCTTCTGCCGCTTGCCCGAGGAAGTACTCGGTGAGGAGCGGAATGTCCTCACGGCGTTCCCGGAGCGTCGGGATGTGGATACGGATCACGTTCAGACGGTGGAACAGGTCCTCCCGGAACCGGTTCTGCTTGACCAGTTCCTCGAGGTTCTGGTGGGTTGCCGCGATGATGCGTACGTCGGCCTTGAGCGGTTCGTGTCCGCCGACGCGATAGAATTCACCGTCTGACAGCACGCGGAGCAGCCGCGTTTGCGTTTCCGCCGGCATGTCACCGATTTCGTCGAGGAACAACGTGCCACCATCGGCCTGCTCGAAGCGGCCGCGGCGCTGCGCGTTGGCGCCGGTGAAAGCGCCTTTCTCGTGGCCGAAGAGTTCTGACTCGATCAGGTCGTGTGGAATGGCAGCCATGTTGAGCGGGATGAACGTGCCGTCTGCGCGCGGGCTGTGGCGATGCAGGGCCTGCGCCACGAGTTCCTTGCCGGTACCCGACTGGCCATTGATGAGAACGGTGACGTTGGACTTCGACAGCCGGCCGATGGCGCGGAACACCTCCTGCATCGCCGGCGCCTTGCCAATGATCTCGGAGTCGAGGGCGGCCTGCGGGCTCGCGACCTGTGCCGACGGCTTCTCCCGATGGCTGATCGCCCGTTTGACGATTGCCACGGCCTCGTCGACCTCGAACGGCTTCGGAATGTATTCGAAGGCACCGCCCTGAATCGAAGAGACCGCACTGTCGAGGTCCGAGTGCGCGGTCATGATGATGACCGGCAGGTGGGGGTGCTGAAGCTTGATTTTCTCGAGCAGGTCCAGGCCGTCGATACCAGGCATTCTGATATCGCTGACGATTGCGTCCGGGGGCGAGGACTCGATGTTGCGCAGCAGGCTCTGGCCGTCCTCGAAGCAGGTGACGTCCATTCCTTCCTGCGTCAGCGCGCGTTCGAGCACCCACCTGATTGACCGTTCGTCGTCTACGACCCAAACGGATTCGTTCATGTTACTGCTGCTCCAATGGAATGATGATGGTGAAATCGGTCTTGCCGGGTGAGCTTTCGACCTCAATCAACCCGTGATGCTGGTGAATGATCGATTGCGCCAGCGAGAGTCCAAGACCGGTGCCGTCGGGGCGGCCACTGATCATGGGATAGAAAAGGTGATCCTTGAGACCATCGGGAATCCCGGGACCATTGTCGATGATGTCGATCATCATGACGGTTCGATGCCGAACCGAGCCGATTGTGAACTGGCGCTCGACCCGGGTCACGATGGTGATGCTCGGGTCGGGTGTCTCGACGAGACACTGCATCGCATTGCGAGTGATGTTCAGAAACGCCTGCAGCATCAGCTCCCGGTCGATGTAGATCTCGGGGATGCTCGGGTCGTAGTCGCGGTGGATCGTGATCGAGCCCTCGGACTCCAGTTCGATGAGGCGGCAGGCCCGCTCGAGCAATTCGTGTACGTTCGTGTAGACCGGCTCCGGCGCGTTCTTCGGCCCCAGCAGTCGGTCGACGAGGGCGGTCAGGCGATCGGCCTCGCTGATGATGATGTCGGTGAACTCGCGCTGGTCGCCGTCGCCGAGCTCCCTCGCGAGCAGTTGCGCGCTGCCGCGAATGCCGCCCAGCGGATTCTTGATCTCGTGGGCGAGCCCGCGAATCATCTGGCGGGTGATTTCCTGATGGTCCCTTAACGCCTCGTCCCGGTCGATACGCAGATAGCGGTCCAGGGGATAAAGTTCGATCAGCAGCTGGGGCCACTCGTTCTCCGAGATGGGCGTTATCGAGTAGTCGACATTGATGG
The DNA here is from genome assembly GCA_965267485.1 of Pseudomonadales bacterium. Lineage (GTDB taxonomy): Bacteria > Pseudomonadota > Gammaproteobacteria > Pseudomonadales > Azotimanducaceae > JANQJA01. The sequence continues at coordinate 520,287 of OZ254080.1, forward strand.
TGTGCCCCGACGGCAGGTCGATCTTGCCGCGGCGTCGGGTGTAGGGCTGCCCGGTCTGCAGCGCGTCATAGAGGATCGGTTCGAGCTCTGACGTGTCTGCCATGAGCGAGGCCAGGGGCTGCCCGAACGAGCGGTTGCCGGACGCCTCGAGCAGGACCTCGGCGGACTGGTTGATGAAACGCACGCAGAGCTGGTGATCGACGCACACGATCGCGGCGCTGAGGCTTGCGAGAATGTTATCGGCCATCGGGATTATGTTGGTCTGCAGGTTCATGGCGCAGTGCTGCCGTTGCTTTATCGACAGCAATGCAAAAAGCGAACCAGTGTTGGTTCAGGGATATGCCCATTTAACGGGGCCTCCAGCGGTTCAGTTTATCAGTCGGTTATGCGCAATGCACCAAAAGGGTGCGAGCGCTGCGAGCGCGGGCGCTGTCAGTTCCTGACGGAGTGCCTCAGGACCGTGAAAGTCGTGATGGGGCCCTGCTGCAGGACTTTGCCCGATTTGCGATCAGTGACCCGGAGTCGGGCCTGGTGGGTACCTCGATCCACATTTTGGAGCATCAGAGAGGAACCGGTCAGCTCGCGGATCGCCACGCCATCCATCATCAGCTCGACCTTGTGGTCAGCCATGGGCCCGGGATCGACCTCGAACGACAACTGGATGTCGCCGTTGTTGGCACGAATGGCCTCATTGTCAGGTGGCGAAACGATGCGGAGCGCATTGTACTTGAATGACGCGGATTCCGGCGTTTTCTTTTGCTCCCTGCCACCGAACACGGCTTCGTACTCGTCGTTGAGCGCCTCCGAGGGCAACGTGATCGACTCCCGCACCTCGACCTCCTCGGCATCCGGGGACCCCTGGTCCGAAAAAACCGGATTGCCATACTCGTCGGTTGTCCGGTAGATCTTGCGCTCCGCCTCCTGTGCCAGCGATAGCGGGCCCGTGAAGACGGCGATAGCGATGAGTGCGTTGAGGACTGGCTTCATGACGGTTTGGACAGCGACAGAGGCAATAGGTTGTGGCCGGTGTATTCGCTCACATGTCCCCGGAAAAGAAAAGCCCCGGTCGACAAAGACGACCGGGGCCTGTCTGGACGGGCAGGCAGCCGGGGCTGGCCTGCCGCGGATGCGCGCTAGACGCTGTAGTACATCTCGAACTCGACCGGATGGGTGTGCGAGTTGAGCTTGGTCACCTCTTCCATCTTCAGGTCGATGTAGCCGTCGATCATGTCGTTCGTCATGACATCGCCCTGGGTCAGGAACTCGCGGTCGCCGTCGAGCGCCTCGAGGGCCATTTCGAGCGATGAGCAGACCGTCGGCACGTCCTTGAGCTCTTCCGGCGGCAGATCGTAGAGGTCCTTGTCGATCGGGCCGACCGGCTCGATCTTGTTCTTGATGCCGTCGAGGCCGGCCATCATCATCGCCGAGAACATCAGGTAGGGGTTTGCCGTCGGGTCGCCGAATCGAACTTCGATACGACGGCCTTTCGGGCTGCCGCCCTGGATGTACGGGATACGGATGGATGCTGAACGGTTGCGGGCCGAGTAGACCAGTGCCAGCGGTGCCTCGAAGCCCGGAACCAGACGCTTGTAGCTGTTGGTGCTGGCGTTCGCGAAGGCGTTGATGGCGCGGGCGTGCTTGATGATACCGCCGATGTAGTGAAGTGCGGTTTCCGACAGGCCGCCGTAGCCGTCACCGGCGAAGAGGTTCTCGCCATCTTTCCAGATCGACTGGTGGCAGTGCATGCCGTTGCCGTTGTCGCCAACGAGCGGCTTGGGCATGAACGTGGCCGTCTTGCCGTAGGCAGCGGCGACGTTGAGCACACAGTACTTGTAGATCTGAACCTGGTCAGCCTTGTTGGTCAGCGTGTCGAACGAGACGCCGATTTCGCACTGGCCGGCCGTACCGACCTCGTGGTGGTGCAGGTCGACGTTCAGGCCCATCGATTCCATGGCCGCACAGATTGCGTTGCGGACGTCGAGCAGCGAATCGACCGGCGGAACCGGGAAGTAGCCGCCCTTGACGCCGGGGCGGTGGCCCAGGTTACCGCCAACGAAATCACTGCCGGACATCCAGTGGGCTTCTTCGGACTCGATACGGAAGAACGACTCGCCCATCTCGACGTTGTATTTGACGTCGTCGAAGATGAAAAACTCGGGTTCGGGGCCGAAGTAGGCGGTGTCACCGATACCGGTCGAATTCAGGTAAGCCTCGGCGCGCTTGGCGACGGAGCGCGGGTCGCGCTCATAGCCCTGAAGCGTGGAGGGCTCGACGATGTCGCATCGGAGGTTCACGGTGGTCTCTTCGGTGAACGGGTCGATGACGGCGCTCGCGTCGTCGGGCATGAGGATCATGTCGGACTCGTTGATCGACTTCCAGCCGGCGATGGAAGAGCCGTCGAACATGGCGCCCATCTCGAAGAACTCCTCGTCGATCTTCGCGGCATTGTTGGTGACATGCTGTTCCTTACCGCGCGGGTCGGTAAAGCGCAGGTCGACCCATTTCGCGTCGCTCTCCTTGATGAGCTTCAGCGTTTTATCAGACATCTATTTTTCTCCTCCGAAGGTTTCCCCGCTGGTTTTCTCCCAGGAACGGGTATTCAAAATGGTGCATAGGAAGGGAGCAAAGACTATGCCATGAGTCAGGGCTCCTAACCCGCTGATTTTAGGTGTTCCGGCCCGGAGCGCTCTCCGAAACATGCGCCAAAAAAGCGCAGGGTTGTGCAAATGCATCAAAACGGTGCGTTCTTTCGCCTCAATCTTGACCACGCGTGCACTTGCCGAATCCGCTTCTCTCCGCCACGTCAGGCTGTATAATCCCGCGCTTTCTCAAACTCGGCCATTCCACGCCATGACCCGCAAACTCCGAAACGTCGCCATCATCGCGCACGTCGACCACGGCAAGACGACGCTCATCGACAAACTCCTCATTCAGGCCGGCGCCCTCCAGCGCGGCGAAGAGGACGGTGAGCGGCTGATGGACTCCAACGACCTCGAACGCGAGCGTGGGATCACAATCCTGGCGAAGAACACAGCGCTCGAGTGGGGAGACTACCGCATCAACATCGTCGATACACCCGGGCACGCCGACTTCGGCGGTGAGGTCGAGCGCATCCTGTCGATGGTCGACTCGGTCCTGCTGCTCGTGGATGCGGTCGACGGGCCGATGCCGCAGACACGTTTTGTCACGCAGAAAGCGTTTGCGAACGGATTGAACCCGATCCTGATGGTGAACAAGATCGACCGCGAGGGCGCGCGCCCGGACTGGGTTGTGGACGAGGTCTTCGAGTTGTTCGACACGCTGGGCGCAACCGACGAGCAGCTGGACTTTCCCGTGGTTTACGGATCTGCACTGGAAGGCCGGGCCGGGCTTTCGCCCGAGGAGATCGGTGACGATCTGAGCTGTCTGCTCGACATGATCGTCGAGCATGTACCGGCGCCGTCAGTCGATCTCGACGGCCCGCTGCAGATGCAGATCAGCGCGCTCGACTACAACAGCTATGTCGGTGTCATCGGTCTGGGGCGGATCAAGCGAGGCAAGCTGCGCCCCTCGGACCCCGTCGTCATCGTGTCGCGGGACGGTACGAAGCGACGTGGCAAGGTGCTCCAGGTCATGGGGTACCAGGGGCTCGATCGTGTCGAGGTCGATCATGCCGAGGCGGGTGACATCGTCTGTGTCAGCGGCATTGATGAGCTGGGGATCTCGGATACCTTGTGCGATCCGGCTGCCGTCGAGCCATTGCCGACGCTCGAGGTCGACGAGCCGACGATCTCGATGACGTTCCAGGTCAACACATCGCCCTTCGCCGGCCGCGAGGGCAAGTTCGTGACCTCCCGCAATATCAAGGAGCGACTCGAGCGCGAACTGATTCACAACGTCGCGCTGCGCGTCGAAGACACCGACAGCCCCGACCGGTTCAAGGTCTCTGGCCGCGGTGAACTGCACCTCGCCGTTCTGATCGAAAATATGCGGCGCGAGGGCTACGAGCTCGGGGTATCCCGCCCGGAAGTCATTTTCAGGGAAGTCGAGGGCAAACGCCAGGAGCCGTTCGAGCGCGTGGTCGTCGATGTCGAGAATGCGCATCAGGGCGCCGTCATGGAAGCGCTGGGCCTGAGAAAGGGAAGACTCGAGAATATGACGCCTGACGGCAGGGGGCGGGTGCGGCTCGAGTTTGTCGTTCCGACGCGCGGCCTGATCGGCTTCCGCTCGGACTTTCTCTCCATGACGTCGGGCACCGGCGTACTGACGAGCGTCTTCTCTCACTACGGTGACGTCGTTAGCGAAGAGGCGGTGTCCCGCATCAATGGCGTGCTGATCGCGAACGCCACCGGCAAGAGTCTGGCCTTCGCGCTGTTCAACCTGCAGGCGCGCGGGCGCATGTTCATCGGCCCGAACGAAGAGGTCTACGAGGGTCAGGTTGTCGGCCTGCACTCCCGTGGCAACGACCTGACCGTCAATGTGCTGAAGGGCAAGCAACTCACCAACATCCGTGCAGCGGGCAGCGACGAGAACGTCGTTCTCACGCCGCCGATTCGCCACTCGCTTGAGCAGGCGATCGAATTCATCGATGATGACGAGCTGGTTGAGGTCACACCGAAATCGATTCGCATACGAAAGAAACTGCTGACAGAGAGCGAGCGCAAGCGCGCCGGGCGCGCGAACGTCGCCTGACCCCGCTCTCGAGGACGAGCTGATGTTGCCCCTTTATCCCGAAATCAAACCGTACGCGCGCCACACGCTGAAGGTCGACGATCTGCACGAGCTGTACGTCGACGAGAGCGGCTCGGAGTTCGGTATCCCTGTGCTCTTTGTGCATGCCGGGCCGGGTTCGGGGTGCGAGTTTGATTCGCGATGTTTCTTCAATCCCGAGAAATACCGCATCATCCTGTTCGACCAGCGAGGATCGGGCCGGTCGACCCCCCATGGCGAGACCCGCAACAATACGACGCAGGATCTCGTTGCCGACATGGAAAAGATCCGCGAGTACCTCGGCATCGAGCAATGGGTGCTGTTCGGCGGCGGCTGGGGTTCGACGCTGTCGCTGGTCTACGCTGAAACGCATCCCGACCGCGTCCTCGGGCTCGTTCTGCGCGGTGTGTTCCTGGGCCGGCAACGTGACATCGACTGGTTCTACCAGGAAGACGGGGTCAGCCAGTTCTTTCCTGATCATTGGGAAGATTTCCTCGCCCCCCTGCCGGTGGAAGAACGCGATGACACGATCGCTGCCTATGCGCGACGCCTTGAAGGTGCGGACGAACTTCGTCGAATGGGCGCCGCAAAGGCGTGGTCGCGCTGGGAAGCCGACTGCTCGACGCTGCATCCGAACCAGCGGCTGCTCAAACACCTGCTCGATCCGCACCGCGCACTCGCGCGTTGCCGCGTCGGCGTCCATTATTTCGGGAACGGCTGTTTCCTCGAGGAAAATCAGGTCATCGACAACATTGCGGCAATTCGCGACATCCCGGGCATCATTGTTCACGGGCGCTATGACATGATTTGCCCTGTTGCGAGCGCCTATGCGTTGCAAGAGGCCTGGAAGTCATCACAACTCTTCGTCGTGCGCGAGGCGGGCCACTCCGCGACGGAGCCCTCCCTCATTGATGCGCTTATTCGCGCGACGCGCGACATGGCACTCAAGCTGGAAGCAGACTTCGACGTCTGATGCTCGGGCTGATACAGCGCGTCAGTGAGGCGAGCGTCACCGTCGACGGTAAGATCGTCGGCGAGATTGGTACGGGCCTGCTGCTTCTGTTGGGTGTCGAGAAAGGGGATGACATCTCGAACGCCGAGCGACTGCTCGACAAGGTGCTGGCCTACCGCGTGTTCGGCGATGACAACGGCCACATGAATCTCAGCCTGGTGGATGTGGGCGGGGGCCTGCTCGTCGTCTCACAGTTCACGCTCGCTGCATCCACCCGGAAGGGCCTTCGCCCGTCATTCTCATCCGCGGCTCCGCCCGAAGAGGCCGAGCGTCTCTATGATCACTTTGTCAGCCAGGCAGGGCAGCGGCATGCTGATGTGGCGACCGGCATTTTCGGCGCCGACATGAAAGTTCGCCTGTTGAACGACGGGCCGGTGACTTTTCTGCTGACGAGCTGACGCGGAGACCGCCCTCAGCGCTCGCTGGCTTCCTCCTCGGCTGCGGGGCGATCCTTCAGCCAGGCCGAGAAAAAGATGCCGAACTCGAAAAGCAGCCACATCGGAAAGGCGAGCAGTATCTGCGAGATGATGTCCGGCGGCGTCAGCAACATCCCGACGACAAAGCAGCCGACGATGACATAGGGGCGCTTCGCCTTCAGGTTCTCGACTGTCGTTGCGCCTGACCAGACCAGCAGCATTGTCGCAATCGGAATCTCGAAGGCGATGCCGAACGCGAAGAACAGCTTGAGCACAAAGTCGAGATACTGGTTGATGTCGGGTGTGACGGCGACGCCGGCCGGTGCGACCGTCGTGAAGAAACCGAAGACCAGCGGGAAGACGATGTAGAAGGCAAACGCGATGCCCGTGTAGAAGAGCAGGACGCTCGAAATCAGCAGCGGGATCGCAAAGCGCTTCTCGTTTGCGTAGAGCCCGGGTGACACGAAACCCCAGAGCTGGTGGAGGATGTACGGGACCGCGATGAAAACGGCCAGTACCAGCGTCAGCTTGAACGGCGTCAGGAACGGCGATGCGACCTGCGTTGCGATCATGGTCGAACCTTCCGGCAGATAGGACATCAGCGGCGCGGCCAGATACTCGTAGAGCGGGTTCGCAAAGTAAAAAAGCGGCAGAAAGATGACGAGGACGGCGAGGACGCTCTTGAGAATCCGGGATCGCAGCTCGATCAGATGCTCGATCAGTGGCTGACCCTGATCAGCCGGATTCTGACTTTGGTCTGTCATTCTGATCGGTGTCCGGGTTTGCGGTGCTGCCAGATTGCGGGTCTGAATTCCCGGGTGGGGTGCCCATCGGTTTCATGACGGCCGACGTGTCTACTCTGGCCGAATCCTTGATTTCGGTGATCGTCGAATTGGTATCGTTGACGATGCTGTTGAGGTTCTGCTTTGCCTCGTTCAGCTCGCGCATGATCGCGTCGTTATGCAGTTCGCGACGAATCTCGTCGGCACCGATCTCATTCTCGAGTTCGGTCTTGAAGCTGGCGAGACTGCGTCGAATCCTGCTGATCCAGATCGCGACCGAGCGCACGGTTTCGGGCAGCTTTTCCGGGCCGATGACCAGGAGGGCGACCACGCTGACGATCAGCAGTTCGGGAAAGCCGATATCGAACATGTCAGGCTGCCGGGTCTAGTCCTTGCCAGCCTCGACCTTCTGCTTCTCTTCAGAAGCCTGGTTCGTGGGCGTTGCATCCTTGATGTCGGCGTCGAGTCGCTCGGATTCGTGTCGCGAGTCTTCTTTCGCGTCTTCCTCGCTGATCGCAGACTTGAAGCCCTTGATTGCAGAGCCGAGGTCGCTGCCGAGGGACTTGAGCTTTGTCGTGCCGAACAACAGGACGACAATTGCCAGGATGACCAGTAGTTCAGTGATTCCAAAAGACATGATTACCTCCGTCTATTTACCGCGCGCCGCCTTTTCGGTGATGCCCGAGGTGCCGAACCGTCGCTCGAGTTCAGCGAGCACGTCGGCGGTCGAAAGTCCCAGGTGGCCCAGCATGACCGCGGTGTGAAACCAGAGATCTGCCGTCTCCCTGATCACCGCGTCGCCGCCGGGGCCATCGGCGGAACACTCCTTGGCAGCGATGATCGTCTCGACCGCCTCTTCGCCGACCTTCTCGAGGATCTTGTTCAGGCCGGCCTCGTTCAGGCTCGCCACGTAGGATGCGTCTGCGCTGGCCGCGCGGCGCTCCGCGATAACGGCGTCGAGTCGCTCGATGATGTCACTTGCGGCCATAAATCTCTTCCGGGTCCTTCAGGACCGGTTCGGTCGTCTCCCATTTTCCATCTTTCAGGGTGCGGTAGAAGCAGGATTTCCGACCGGTATGACAGGCAATACCGCCTGTCTGCCTGACGCTCAATACTAGCACATCGCCGTCACAGTCCATCCGGATGGCGTCGACCTCCTGATGGTGACCTGACTCCTCACCCTTGCGCCAGAGCTGGCCGCGGGACCGCGACCAGTAGACCGCGCGCCCGGTGTCGACGGTTTCTCTCAGCGCCGCCTCATTCATGAACGCGACCATCAGCACCTCGCCCGACTCGGCATCCTGCGCGATGGCGGGTATCAGGCCGCTGTCGTCAAAGGTGACGTCGTCGATGTAATCAGTCTCGGTCATGGCATTCGGGCCGGCAAAAGGGGGCGCGAGGATAGCATCAGGGTCGGATGAACATCCAATAAACGCCGAGGCTGCCGAGCAGTGACGAGCCAATCAGCGCTTCCGGCGTCGCCGCCAGACCGCTGACCGGGAACAGGATTGCGGCGACGAGCGCGACGCCGCCGAGTCGCGTAAAGCGCCGCGACTTCGCCTGCGACTCGAGTTCTCCGCGAAGTTCTCCGAGCAGCCGCGTCTGCTCGCGGTTGTTGCGGGCGAGCTGCTGCACTTCGCCGAGGGTATCCAGCGCAAGCTGCGGAAGTTCCGGCAGTTGCTGCAGCAGGTTCGGCGCCTGCTTGCCGAGCTGGTGAATCAGGCCCGTGAGGCCGACCCGCTCTGACATCCATCGCTCCATATAGGGGGCTGCGGTCTCCCACAGATCGAGTTCAGGATAGATCTGGCGGCCCATCCCTTCGATGTTGAGCAGCGTCTTCTGCAGCAGTACGAGTTGCGGCTGAACTTCCATGTTGAAGCGCCGTGCCGTGTTGAACAGCGACACGAGAACGCGACCGAAAGAAATCTCGCTGATCGGCTTCTGGAAGTAGGGCTCGCAGACCGACCGGATGACGGCCTCGAATTCGCGCACATTGGTGTCTGCCGGTACCCAGCCGCTCTCGACGTGGAGTCGCGCAACCTCGTGGTAATCCCGGTGGAAGAAGGCGAGCAGGTTCTTTGCCAGATAGTTCTTGTCGTCTTCGGTTAACGAGCCAATGATGGCGCAGTCGAGCGCGATGTAGGTTGGATTGTCCGGGTCTGTAATGTCGATGAAAACGTTGCCGGGATGCATGTCGGCGTGAAAGAAGTTGTCGTCGAACACCTGGGTGAAAAAGATCTCGACGCCGAGGTGCGCGAGGCGCTTCATGTTGACGCCTCGCTCGCGCATGATGTCGATATCCGCAGCCGTGATGCCGTGAATTCGTTCCATCACCATGACATCGGGTCGGCAGTAGTCGTAGAAAATCTCGGGGACGTACAGTTTGCCGGAGTGATGCCAGTTACTTCTGAGCCGCATCGTGTTTGCCGCTTCGAGCTCGAGGTTGCACTCATCGAGAATCGTGCGCTCGTAGTCCTCGACCACTTCGACAGGATGCAGGCGCCTCGAATCCGGCCAGATTCGCAGCAGTGCGCGAGCGAGCATGTACATGACCCGCAGATCCCGGCGAATCCTGTCTTCGATCCCCGGGCGGATGATCTTGACCACGACTTCTTCGCCCGATTTCAGCCTCGCGGCGTGAACCTGGGCGAGCGAAGCGGCCGCCAGCGGCTCCTCGTCGAAGCGATCAAAAACGTCGGCGATCGGCGCGCCGAGGCTACGCTCAACCTGTTCGATGGCGATTCGGGTATCAAAGGGCGCGACGCGGTCCTGCAGGTTCCGGAGTTCGTCTGCGGTTTCGGGATCGAACAGGTCGCGGCGAGTGGAAAGAATCTGGCCGAACTTGACGAAGATCGGGCCCAGATCCTCGAAGGCGCGGCGGAACGATCGGGCCGCAGGTTCGTCCGGTGCGGGTATGAGCCGCAGTGGCAGCAGGCAGGCCCGTGCGAGCGGAGAGAGGCTGCCTTTGTTGCCAACGAGCCGGTCGAGGCGCTTGCGCGCGACGAGCGCAAGTATCCCGAAGAGTCTCAGGATGGGCATGATGGGTCTTTGGTGCCGAAATGAATCGCGGCCGCGCCGCCGGCGAGGTTGTGATAGCGACACTGCGTGAAGCCGGCCTCGAGCATCATCGATTTCAGGGCGTCCTGATCGGGGTGCATCTCTATCGACTCAACGAGGTAGCGATAGCTGTCAGCGTCGCCGACCACGGCTCTGCCGATTGTAGGCCAGGCCTGCTTGAATAAGTCGAGGGCACCCTTGAGGACCGGTGACGGCGGCTTCGAGAACTCGAGGATCACCATGCGCCCGCCAGGCTTCAGTACGCCCAGCATCGACCTGAGCGCAGCGTCCTTGTCGGTGACGTTGCGAAGACCGAAGGCAATGGTGACCGCATCGAAGGCGTCAGGCTCGAACGGCAGCTTCTCGGCATCGCCGATGACGAAATCGACATTGCCGGCGACGCCGCTGTCGATCAGGCGGTCGCGTCCTTCGCTGACCATTGATCCGTTGATATCGCAGAGCACGACGCGTCCCTCGAGCCCGACGATCGGCGACATCAGCGCAGTCAGGTCGCCGGTGCCGCCGGCGACATCGAGCGCCTGCTGGCCGGGCCGGAGTGCCGTCATCTCGACGGCGAACCGCTTCATCAGTCGGTGCGAGCCGAGCGACATGATGTCATTCATGACATCGTAGCGACCCGCAACAGAGTCGAAAACCTGGGCGACTCTCGATGCCTTTTCTGCGACCGGAACCCGGGAGAAGCCAAAGTCCGTCAGGTTATCGTTCATGGTGCCGTCCAGCTGGATTCAGGCGCCTATTCTAGCCGCTATTGGGGCTCACCGGGAGCGAGGCCAGAGCCGGCGTGGCCGCAAGCGGCCGTGATCCATCGCAGGTGCCAACCGTATCCTTTTCCATGCTGTGGTTATTGAGGTTACCGATGCCTGGAATGCCGGGACGATACATCAGCCTGCCGGGAGGCCTGCTCCTGGCCGCACTCGGCGTCTTTGCGAGTGCGCAACCGGTTCAGACGGTCGACACGGCGCGCTCACAGGAGGAGCCCATTGTGCAGCACGTTCGCGTGACAGGGTCGGTGACGTCTCCGCGCACGGCAAACCTCTCAGGTGCTGTCGCGGGTCTGGTGGCGTCCTACGCCGTTGATGCCGGCGATCGTGTTCGAGCGGGTGACGCGCTGATACAGCTCGATGCGGAGCCGGCGACACTTGCTCTTGGGCGGATTCGCGCCGAACGGAGTCAGGTCGAGGCAGAACTCAGCGACGCCCGGCGGCGACTCGCCGAAGCGGAGCGGCTTGGCCGCCAGGCCGATATTGCAGAAACGGAAGTCGAAAGTCGCCGCGCCGAGGTATTCAGACTGGAAGCGGCACTTGATGCGGCGCGTGCTGCGGTTGCGGAGCAGGAAGCGGTCGTGCGGCGGCACGAGATCAACGCACCCTTCGACGGCGTGATCGTCCGCCGCCATGTGGAGCGCGGCGAGTGGGTTGATCCCGGCGCCACGCTGCTGGAACTCGTGGCCACCGACTCGCTCTGGTTCGACTTCCAGGTGCCGCAGAATTTCTACCCGCGAGTGTCTGAGCAAACGGAGGTCATGCTTCGCCTCGAGGCCCTGGGTGAAGACAATCCCATCGAGGGGCGTGTGCATGCGATCGTACCGGTCAAAGACCCCTCTGCAAGAACGTTCCTGTTGCGCGTCGTCGCGGCAGGTGATGTCCTGTATCCCATTACGCCCGGCATGTCGGCCCGGGGGACGCTACGGATCGACACGCAACGTGTGGCCGTGACCGTGCCGAGGGATGCGCTCCTTCGTTACCCTGACGGTCGAACGACTGTTTGGCGAATCACCTCTGACGGAGAACGCGCCACGGCGGAAGAGTCGCTGGTGGAACCCGGCCTCGAGTTCGACGGTCGCGTCGAGATTGTCTCTGGTCTCGCCCCGGATGAGCAGATCGTGACGCGGGGCAACGAGTCTCTTCAGCCCGGTCAGGCCGTGCGGCTGCGCTAGGCCCCGGAGGCGCCATCATGTTTGAAGGCATTATCAGGCACGGCATTCTCGTCACCGTCGTTACGCTCATCATTGCGGTGCTGGGCGTTCTGGCGGCCCTGCGCATCCCGGTGCAAATGATTCCAGACCTCGAGGTCCGCACGGTGTCGGTGGTCACGAGCTGGCCCGGCGCGACACCGCAGGACATCGAGAAGGAAATCCTTATCGAGCAGGAAGAGTTCCTGCGCACGATCCCGAACCTCCAGCGGCTGGAAGCATCGGCTCAGAGCGGCCGCGCCGAGATCGAGATGGAGTTTCCGTTCGGCATCGACATGACGGAGACGCTGATTCGCGTCAACAACGCGCTCAACCAGGTTCCGTCCTATCCGCTCAACGTCGACGAGCCGAGGGTCTATGCCACCTCGTTTTCGTCGAACTCATTCATGTACCTGCGCGTCTCGCCGCTGCCGGGCAACCCCCGGAATCTCGACATGGACATGATGCGGGACTTCGTCGAGGACAACGTCCAGCCACGCATGAGCAGCGTCGAGGGTGTATCGCGGATTGATGTTGGCGGCGGCGCCCAGCGCCAGGTGCGGGTGCTCGTCGATCCGCAAGCACTGGCAGAGCGGGCGCTCACGATCGCCGACGTGCGGGACGCTATCCGGGAGCGAAACCAGGACGTCTCCGGCGGCGAAATCGAGAGCGGCAAGCGGCGTTATCTGCTGAGAACCGTTGGCCGCTTCGATGCCGTCGAGGACCTTCGTGATCTCATCCTCGAACGGCGTGGCGATGCCGTCATCCGGCTGCACGATGTAGGTCGCGTCATCTTCGATCACTCAGAGATTCGTGACCTGTCATTCGTCAACGCGGACCCGGTGATCTCGGTGTCCGTGCGTCGCATCACCGGCTCCAATGTCATCGACATCAAGCGCGCGATGCTCGTGGCCATTGATGAGATCAATGAGGACGTGCTGGGTCCGGCGGGGATGGAACTCGAACTGACCGCAGACGATGTCACTTATGTCGAAGCCTCTGTGCGAAACGTCTGGATCAACCTCGCCCTGGGCGCGGTGCTGGCAACCGCCGTCATGTACCTCTTTCTGCGCTCGACCCGGGCGACCGCCATCGGCGTCATCGGCATTCCGGTCTGCACGATTGCGGCATTCCTTGGTCTGCTCCTCACCGGCCGTACGGTGAATGTCATCTCGCTGGCAGGCGTCGCGTTCGCGATCGGAATGACGCTCGACAATTCCATCGTCGTGATTGAAAGCATCGAGCTTGAGCGTCGCAAGGGGCTTGACCGGATGCGCGCGGCGATTGCGGGGGTCAAGCGGGTCTGGCCGGCGGTGCTGGCCTCGACGATGACGACGATCCTGGTGTTCGTCCCGATCGTGTTCATCGTTGAAGAAGCGGGGCAGCTCTATTCGGACATCGCGATTGCCATCACCGCGTCGATCCTCGCGTCGATGCTCATTGCAACGACCGTCATTCCGACGGCGAGTGCAAACCTCACTTTCGGCAAGGACGCGCCGGGCGGGGCAGGCACCAGCCGGGTTCAGGCATGGATCCTCGCGCGCATCGGCTGGATTCTGGAGACGTCGCGGCGACGCGTCGGTGTGGTGCTGGTGACCGTCGGCGCGACCCTCGGCATCATTGTCTTCCTGACACCGCCTGCCGAGTATCTCCCGGAGGGCGAAGAGCCCAAGACGTTCGCGCGCATGAATGCGCCGCCGGGCTACAACCTCGAAACGATTGCAGGAATGGGGCGGGAGATTCAGGACTACTTCATGCAGTACGTCGACGACGACCCCGCCCGCTTCGATGCCGGCGAAACGGATGTACCGGCGGTCAAGTATCTGAACGTCGGCATCGACCCGGGCGGCATGCGTATCATCTCCGAGACGGTCGACCCGAAACACATTGATGCACTGATGGACGCGATCGTCGAGAAATACCGCAGCTATCCCGGCATGCGTGCATTTGCCACCCGAGGCTCGATCATAACCAGCAACGATGGCGGCACGCGCAGCATCAATCTCGACATCTCGGGCCCCGGCCTTGCCGTGATCTATGATGCGGCCAACGCGGCCTGGAGACGCTCTCAGGAGGTGTTTGGCAACCCGCGAATCCAGAGCAGTCCGTCTTCGCTGGCGCTGTCGCAGCCGCTGATCGAAGTCAGGCCCGACTGGGATCGCGCCGCGGAACTCGGTATGAGCGCCGGAGAGCTGGGGTTCACGGTGGCCGCGCTCACAGATGGCGCCTTCGTTGATGAGTTCTTCCAGGCCGACGACAAGATCGATATCTACCTATACAGTCCGTCGGCAACGCAGGCGTCGCTCGATTCGCTGGGTGATCTGCCGGTCTATCTGCCCGGTGGTTCGGTGCTGCCACTTTCGTCGATTGCCCGTATTGACGAGAACGTCGACACCAGCGAGATTCGGCGCATCAACGGTCGTCGTACGGTGACGCTCAACGTGATTCCGCCGGAGTCGATCGCACTTGAGACCGGCGTCGAGATGATGCGACGTGATGTCATCGCATACCTTCGTCAGGCGGGCGACATACCGGCGTCGGTCAGCGTCGACATCTCCGGTGCCAGTGACCAGCTGAATGCAACCCGCAATGCACTGACTAACAATTATGGTGTGGCGCTGATCATCATCTATCTGTTGCTGGTCGCGATCTTCTCGCATTGGGGCTATCCGCTGCTGATTTTGACGACAATCCCGCTGGGGATTGCGAGCGGGATTGTCGGGCTGGTGCTCATGAATGCAATGGGTGCGCTAACGGCAGCACTCGGGCTTGGCGAGATCCGGCAGCCCTTCGACATGATCTCGATGCTCGGCTTCCTGATCCTGATGGGCACTGTCGTCAACAATCCCATCCTGATCGTTGACAGGGCGATGCAAAACGTTCGCAATGAGGCAATGAATGCGATCGATGCGGTCAGGGAAGCGGTGGCTGCGAGGCTCCGGCCGATCATGATGTCCGCGCTGACAACAATCGGCGGCCTCTCACCGCTGGTGTTCATGCCGGGAGAGGGCACTGAGCTTTATCGCGGTGTGGGTGCGATCGTACTCTTTGGCATCCTGGGTGCGGCCCTGGTGGCGCTGACCATGTTGCCCGCGCTCACCGTCACCGTACTTGAGTGGCTGGAGTCAAAGTCAGGGAATCGCGAGCCCGCCAATGTCGACCTATAGCCTTGCTTACCTCATCCATGTGAGCGCAGTCATCCTGTCGGTCGGCGGTTTCGTCGTGCGGGGCGGGTTGATGCTGGCGGACAGTCCGCTGCTGAACGCGAAGCCGGTGCGTGTCGTGCCACACATCGTCGACACCGTCCTGCTTGCCAGCGCGCTCTGGCTCGCGTGGATGATTCACCAGTATCCCTTCGTGCACCACTGGCTGACCGTCAAGGTGGTGGCGCTCGTGGTGTACATTCTGCTGGGCATGGTCGCGCTTCGCCGGGGGCCGACGAAGCCTGTCCGGGCGACGGCCTTCGTACTGGCGCTCGCGACAGCCGGGTTCATCGTGTCAGTGGCGCTCGCGCACCATCCGCTGGGGATTTTCTCCGGCCTGTAACGCGGGGCTACCGGCTCACCGCGATGAATTTCGGCTCGCGTGACTTGCCGGCGGCCTCGAGTTCGTCGAGGTACTGCTGCCAAAGGACGTCCTGGCGACTGCCGAGATCGTGGAGGTACTGCCAGGTGTAGATGCCGGAATCGTGCCCGTCGGTGAAGACGATCTTGATGGCGTAGTTTCCCTGCGCTTCGATACCGCTGATCTTTACGTCGCGCTTGCCGTCCTGCAGCGTTCGTTGTCCGGGGCCATGGCCCTGGACCTCTGCAGATGGGGAGTGGACACGCAGGAATTCGGCCGGGAGTTCGAACGCATCGCCATTGTCGTAGACGACATCGAGAACGCCGGATTTCTGGTGAAGGCGAATGTCCGTCGGCTTCATGTGCGTGCTTCCTAAAGAATGTAGCGGGAAAGATCCTCGTCGCCCGCGAGGGATTCGAGCTGTGCATTGACGTAGGCGACATCGATCGTGACTTCGCCATTCTCGCCGCACGTCGCGCTGGCGGCATCGAACGAGATGTCCTCCAGCAGGTGCTCCATGACCGTATGCAGCCTCCGTGCGCCAATGTTTTCGGTTCGCTCGTTGACCTGCCAGGCAATCTCGGCAATGCGGCGAATGGCGTCTTCAGTGAACGACAGTCTGACGTCCTCGGTGCCGAGCAGCGCCTCGTACTGTTCGGTGAGGGATGCGTTTGGCTCCGTCAGGATGCATACGAAGTCTTCGACGGAGAGTGCGCTGAGCTCGACGCGAATCGGCAGCCGGCCCTGGAGCTCCGGAATCAGGTCGGAAGGTTTCGAGAGATGGAAGGCGCCCGAGGCGATGAACAGGATGTGATCGGTTCGCACCATGCCGTATTTGGTGCTGACCGTGCAGCCCTCGATCAGCGGCAGCAGATCGCGCTGCACACCCTCACGGGAAACATCGGCGCCGCCGCCGTGGTCTGCACGCTTGGCGACCTTGTCCATTTCGTCGATGAACACGATGCCGGTCTGCTCGGCCGTGTCGACCGCTCGTGCCTTGATCTCTTCCTCATTGATCAGCTTCGCCGCTTCTTCCTCGGTGAGTTGCTTCATCGCATCCTTCACCTTGAGGGTTTTGCTTCGTGTCTTGCCGCCTGACATCGACGAGAACATGTTCTGAAGCTGGCTCGTCATTTCCTCCATGCCCGGCGGCGCCATGATCTCAACACCGACCGGCGTCGCGCTCACCTCAACGTCCACTTCCTTCTCGTCGAGGTCACCTTCGCGCAGTTTCTTTCGAAAGAGCTGGCGGGTTCCCGAGTTGCGTTCGACGGTCGGATCTTCGGAGCGGGCAGGTGTGAGCAGCGCGTCGAGGATACGTTCTTCGGCGGCCTCCTCAGCGCGGGTGCGTACGCGCCGCATCTCTGTCTCGCGCAACATCTTGATCGAGGCCTCGACGAGGTCACGCACGATTGATTCGACGTCGCGACCCACGTAGCCGACTTCGGTGAACTTGGTGGCCTCGACCTTGACGAAGGGAGCAGACGCCAGTTTTGCCAGTCGGCGTGCGATCTCGGTCTTGCCGACGCCGGTCGGGCCGATCATGAGAATGTTCTTGGGCGAGATCTCGGCACGGAGTTCGTCGTCGAGCTGAAGGCGTCGCCACCGGTTTCTGAGCGCGATCGCAACCGCGCGCTTGGCGTCTGATTGCCCGACGATGTGGCGGTCGAGTTCGTGGACGATCTCGCGGGGGGTCATGGTGGACATCAGCTTTCCTCACCGAGTTCTTCGATCGTGCGATCGTGGTTCGTGTAGATGCAGATATCAGCGGCGATCGCCAGCGACTTCTCGACGATGTCCCGGGCCTTCATGTCTGTGTTCTGCTGGAGCGCGAGTGCGGCCGACTGTGCGAACGGCCCGCCGGAGCCGATGGCCATGATGCCGTGTTCCGGTTCGATCACATCGCCGTTGCCGGTGATGATGAGAGACGTTTCATGATCGGCGACCGCCAGCATGGCTTCGAGCCTTCTGAGGGCGCGATCGGTGCGCCAGTCTTTGGCGAGTTCGACGGCTGCCCTCGTCAGGTGGCCCTGGTGCTTCTCGAGCTGCCCCTCGAAGCGTTCGAACAGGGTGAACGCATCTGCGGTACCACCGGCGAAGCCGGCAAGAACGCGATCCTTGTACAGGCGCCGCACTTTGCGTGCGTTGCCCTTCATGATGGTGTTGCCGGCGGACACCTGGCCATCTCCGCCGATGACGACGTTGTTGCCGCGGCGAACCGACAGAATGGTCGTCCCGTCAAATTGCTTCAATTGGCTGCCCCGAATGGTGCGTGGTCAAGGCACTTGAGATTGGGTCCGCGGCCGGGGGATTTCAACCTTTGGGGATGGTGAGCACAATCGACGAAATGTTCGCCTCGGCCAGCGCGCGCCGGCTTCGGCTCAGCTCGATTTCGCTGTCGAACGGGCCAACCATGACGCGGTGCCAGGCGACGCCGTCGTTGTCGACCTCGCGCACGAACGCATCCATGCCGAGCAGGATGAGTTCGGCACGAAGGCTGTCGGCGTCGTCAGGATTCCGGAACGAGCCGGCCTGCAGCAAGTATGCCTTCGGCTGTGCCAGCGTCGCCTTGCTGCCGTCGGGCTGATACTCCTCGACAATGGGGACTTCGGATCGGGGAAAGATGTCGTAGAAGTCCCACTTCATCGGCGCGACTTCTTCTTCGGTTGTGGCATCGCCGCTCGAATCGACAATCGCCTCGACTTCGGGGTCGGATGGTACGCGATCCTGAACGTAGTAAAGGAACGAGCCGAAGACGCCGACCGCGAGCCCGGACAGAAACCAGACCCATCCGGGAATCGGGGCGCGAGGTGTGTCTCCCCGTCGCGTGGCGTGATCTTGCGGCATGGCGCGATTCTAGAACAGATCAGCGGGATCGACATCCACCGACCATCGGACCTTGCGAGAGCCCGGCTCGCCCTCGGCAATGCTGATGGCCTGGGCGACGACGGTGTGCAGCGGTTTGCGCTCTTGCGCCGAGAACAGCAGCTGGCCGCGATACCGACCAGCGCGCCGCTCCATGGATGCTGAAACGGGCCCCAACACTTCCACTGAGGCGGGCGCCTCGAGCCGGTCGGCGACAATATCCAGAAACGCCAGCGCGGCCTTGCGGTCGACCGACTCTGCGCGCAGCAGGGCCTGGTGTGCGAAGGGCGGCAGCGCATGCCGCGCCCGCTCTTCCAGCAGCGCGTCGGCGAACGATGCGTAGCCTTCGTCGATGAGCTGCGCGAACATCGGCTCGTGCGGCACCATCGTCTCGATTGCAACGGTGCCGGGCTTCTCCTCGCGACCCGCGCGGCCACCAACCTGCAGGATGAGCTGTCCCGTGCGTTCGGATGACTTGTAGTTTGCGCTGTAGAACGCGGCGTCCATGTCCTTGATGACGACGAGGGTCACGTTGGGAAAGTGATGGCCCTTGGCGATCATCTGGGTGCCAACGAGGATCGAGGGTTCACCCGTCGCGATCTGGTCCATAAAGGATTGCATCGCGCGGCGGGATCGCGTGGAGTCGCGATCGATCCGCAAGACGGGGACGCCCGGAAAGAGGGCTGTCAGTACGCTTTCAATTCGCTGCGTGCCCTCGCCCAGAGGCACGAGATCTTCGTTCTGGCAGTTCGGGCACTGGCGATCGATGGATCGGCTCGAGCCGCAGTGATGGCAGACGAGCGACCTGGTCGATGCGTGTACGGTCATCCTCGCGTCGCAGCGACTGCAGCCCGCGACCCAGGTGCAGTCAGGGCAGAGAAGTGCCGGCGAGAAGCCGCGGCGATTGAGAAAGACGAGGATCTGCTCGCCGGCGTCCAGTCGCCGGCCCATTGCCGACAGCAGCGACTCTGCGAAGCCCTCCCGCATTGGTTCGTGGCGTGTATTGATGAGCTGGAAGCCAGGTAGTGTTGCGCCGCCCGCGCGTCGGGTGAGCGTGGCCAGCCGATATCGTTCCCGCCTTGCGTTATGCCAGGACTCGAGCGACGGCGTTGCGCTGCCGAGGATCACCGGAAGGTTCTCGATCTGCGCTCGCATCACCGCGACGTCACGAGCGTTGTACCTGAATCCGTCCTGCTGCTTGAACGATGCATCGTGCTCCTCATCGACCACGATGACGCCGGGATTTTGCAGCGGCGTGAAAACGGCAGAGCGGGTACCGATCACGATGGCGGCTTCTCCTGATGCTGCCCGCCGCCACCCGTCCAGACGTTCGGTGTCATTGAGCCCGGAGTGCAGGGCGACAACGGGCAGATTGAAGCGCTCCCCGAAGCGGCGAATGGTCTGCGGCGTCAGGGCGATTTCGGGGACGAGCACGAGCGCCTGTTTGCCGGCCAGCAGTGCCGACTCGATGGCGCGCAGGTACACCTCGGTTTTGCCGCTGCCGGTGATGCCGTAGAGGAGGGTCGTCGTGGCACCTTCGGTGGCAACGGCGACGGCCTGTTCCTGCTCCTCATTCAGCTGTGGCCGTTCGCTGACGACGAGTGTCGCAGGATCGAATGGTGCGAGCAGCGGCGCAGACTCGACGCGCCAGGTGGCCATGCCCCGGTCGATGAGCGACCTGATCACCGCGCTCGTGAAATCTGAAAGGGTTGATGCGACCGCCCCCTGGGGCTGTGATCTCAGGTGCTCATACAGCGATCGCTGACGATGTGCGCGGCCCAGTTTCTCCAGCGCATCGGGCACTTCCAGTGCGTGCAGTCGCCTGATTTCGGCGCTCGCGGCGTCGCCCTGACGCAGGAGGAGGGGCAGCGCCCCCATAATCACCTCTCCGATCGGATGGTGATAATAGGCCGATGCCCATTGGCAGAGTCTCATCAAGGGGGGCGGCAGCACCGGTGATTCATCGATCACCCGCGTTACCGGGCGAATCTTTGAGGGTTCGATGCCAGCCTCGGGATTCTCCCCCAGGACAACGCCAACCACCTGCCGCTTGCCGAACGGCACGAGGCAGCGGGTGCCGGGCAATGGATTCGCCTGACCGGAAGCCGCAGGCGAACGGTAATGGAAATGTCGCCGCAGCGGGGTGGCGATAGCGATCTCGAGGTAGGGGGCACTCACCCCTCAATTATGCCACCCGGACCTGCCCGGGAGCTTGTCAAATGTCTTTTCTCTGGTATGATGCGCAGCCTTTCGGAACGACCAAGGTTTTCGCCATGAAAGCGGATATCCATCCCAAGTATGAAGAGATCACCGCACGCTGCAGCTGCGGCAATGAGATCAAGACGCGCTCCACGACGTGCGAGGATATCCATTTGGAAGTCTGCTCCCAGTGTCATCCGTTCTACACGGGCAAGCAGAAGCTGATGGATACGGCAGGTCGAATTGATCGCTTCAACAAGCGATTCGGCGCACGCGGCGGCAAGAAGTAATACCGCGGGAACGATCTTGTGAAGTTCAGAAGGGTGCCATCGGCGCCCTTCTTTGTTTTCAGGGGTCCGAAATCCGGACTCACCTTGCTGGAGGAATCATGTCCAAGGACACACTTGCCGATCGCGCACTCGAATATCACGAACAGCCAACGCCAGGGAAGGTCGCGCTGGCCCTGACGACGCGGGCAGAGAATGCCGATGATCTTGCGCTCGCCTACTCGCCCGGGGTGGGCGAACCGGTGAAGCGCATTGCAGAGAATCCGGACGATGCCTACCGCTACACCGCGCGAGGCAATCTCGTTGGCGTGATCAGCAATGGAACGGCCATTCTCGGGCTCGGCAATCTCGGGCCGCTGGCGAGCAAGCCGGTGATGGAAGGCAAGGCGCTGCTGTTCAAGCGTTTCGCTGATGTTGACTGTTTTGATATCGAAGTCGACACGCAGGATGTGGACGAATTTGTCGATACGGTTGCTCGAATCGCGCCGACGTTCGGCGGCATCAACCTCGAGGACATCGGCGCGCCCGCCTGCTTCGAGATCGAGCGGCGGCTGAAGGAGATGCTCGACATTCCGGTGTTTCACGATGATCAGCACGGCACGGCAATCGTCACGGCGGCCGGCCTGCTGAACGCGCTCGAACTCAACGACAAGAAGCTGGGTGATATGCGAATCGTATGCCTTGGTGCGGGTGCGGCCGCGATGGCGATTCTGCAGTTGCTGGAAGAACTCGGTGCTGACGCCGGCAGGATCACCGTGCTCGATTCGAAGGGCGTGATCCATACCGGACGTGACAACCTTTCCCCGGAAAAGCAGCGGGTTGCCCGTGAGACCAACATGCGTACGCTCGAAGATGCCTGCGACGGCGCCGATGTCTTCATCGGGGTGTCGGGCGCCGACCTGCTGACGCCGGAGTGCCTGTCGAAGATGGCGCCGGGTGCGGTCGTCTTCGCGATGGCGAACCCTGACCCGGAGATAACGCCCGAGAAGGCGCGGGAGGTGCGCGACGATGTGATCATTGCGACGGGTCGCTCGGACTACCCGAACCAGGTCAACAACGTGCTCTGCTTTCCGTACATCTTCCGCGGGGCACTCGATGTTCGTGCCTCGACGATCAACGAGGAAATGAAGATGGCGGCGGTGCACGCAATCCGCATGCTGGCCCACGAACCGGTGCCGCAGGAAATCGTGGACGCCTACGAGGGCATCGACAAGCTCGAGTTCGGGCCGGAATACATTATTCCCAAGCCCATGGATCCCCGGCTGCTCGATCGTGTCTCTCGCGAAGTGGCGCTGGCCGCCCTGGAAACCGGCGTTGCCCGACTCGGCGACTTGCCGTCACGCTATCAGGTCCACCTGCCAAAGGAGTAGCGCCATGGGCAAGCTCGACGGTCTGCCGTCGCTCAGCAAGCCTGTCGAGCAGGATGCGGGTTAGAAGATCTGCTTGACCGGCTCGTCATCCTCGTCCTTGCGGGCGAGCGCAGGGGCGGGTGGCGGCACGCGTTCCTCACGGAAGAACTCGAACACGGCGTTGGGGTCGTCCGATTCGGCGCGGTAGCCGGTGTCGGGGTCGATGCGCACCCTGACGATACCGTCAGGCATCTCGAGCATCCTTGAATCTGTCTCCGGTGGCAGTGCGTCTCGCATATAGTCGATCCAGGTCTCGAGCGGCGTGGTCGAACCCCATTCGCGGCTGCCGACAGGGCTGTTGTTGCTGAAGCCGGCCCAGGTCGTGGTCACGAGATCCCGCGTGTAGCCCGAGAACCAGATATCGGCGTCGTTCGTCGTCCCCGTCTTGCCCCGAAGGTCTCCGCGGCCCAGTTCACGGTAGGCCTTGCGACCGGTGCCACGCGTGATGACGTCGGCGAGGATCGTATCCATGATGTAGGCGACGCGTTCGTCCATGATGCGCTGGGCCTTAGGGAATTCCCCACAGGTTTCGGGTTCGCGGCAGACCGTCGGTGGCTCGATGTGGAACATGTCGTTGTTGTTGATCGATGTGATGGATGAGATCACATGGGGCTCAACGCGATAGCCGCCGTTGGCGAAGGCGGCATAGGCCGAGGCAACCTCCAGCGGGGTCAGCCCGATCGTGCCGCCGCCGAACGCAAGCTGTACGTCGTTCGGGAATCCTGATGTGTCGAAGCCGAACCGGCGAACGAACTCGAGGACTTTCTCCGGGCCGAGGTCGAGGATGACGCGCAGCGAGACCAGGTTGATCGAGCGATACAGTGCCTCGCGCAGACGGATGTTCCCGTGGAACGCGTCGCCCGAATTCTTGGGTCGGTAGACTTCCTCCAGATCGCCGCCGGGCAACACGATCGGCGCGTCATTGTAGATCGACGCCGCGGTCAGTCCGTCTTCGAGTGCGCCGGCGTAGAAGAAGGGCTTGAAGTTCGAGCCCGGCTGGCGCTTCGCCTGGGTTGCGTGGTTGTACTCCCTCGCCATGAAGTCGTAGCCGCCGACCATTGCGCGGATCGCGCCGTTGTCAGGGTCAAGCGAGACAATTGCACCCTGAATGGCGGGCACCTGGCCGAGGGCCCAGGTCCCGTCGGGTTCCTGCTCGTAGCGGATCACATCACCGGTGCCGACGATCTCTCCCGCTGTTCGGGGCCGGGCACCGCGGGTATTGACGTCGATGTAGGGGCGCGCCCAGGACAGACCCTCCCACGGAATCGTGATGACCTCGAGATCCCGCGTGAGCACATCGATCTCGCGTTCGCGAACTTCCATGACGATGCCCGGGTGCTGGTCGCCGAATGTTCTCAGGCCGTCGAGTGTCTCGAGCCAGTTGGGGGGGTAGCCGTACTCCGGCGCGGCCAGGTACTCGTCGGTGCCGGCAATCGCCCTGAATTCGGGGCCGCGGTAGCCGTGGCGCCGGTCGTATTCGTTGAGTTCCTTGACGATCGCGCGTTCGGCGGCCAGCTGCTTTTCGGAGTGAAGGGTCGTATGAACGATGAGCCCCTCATTGTAGGCGCTGCTGCCGTAGTCTTGAAGTATGCGCTTACGTACCTCCTCAGCCACGTATAATGCGGGTACCTCAATATCCCTGCCATAAACCCGTGCCGTTATCGGCTCTGCAACGGCGGTTTCGTACTGCGTCTGGTCAATTGAGCCCTGCTCCAGCATCCGAAGGAGGACGAGATTGCGCCGGGCGAGGGCGCGTTCCGGCCCGTTGATCGGGTTGCCGGCTTCCGGCGCCTTCGGGATGCCCGCGAGCATGGCGGTCTGGGCAAGGGTGAGGTCACCGATGTCCTTGTCATAGTAGGTATTCGCCGCGGCCTGGATGCCGAACGCATGCTTGCCAAACGGGATCATGTTTACGTACAGCGTCAGAATCTCGGGTTTGGACAGCGCCTGCTCGAGCTTCACGGCAAGCAGCATCTCCTTGAACTTGCGGATGAAGCGCACCTCGGAGTCGCCGGTGATGTTCTTCACGAGCTGCATGGTGATGGTGCTGGCGCCGGTGTTGATTTCGCCGCGGTTGCGCACGAGCTGCCAGCTCGCGTTCACCAGCGTGATGAGGTCAATGCCGCTGTGCTCGAAGAACCGCTTGTCCTCGGTGTTCAGCAGCGCATTCTTGAAGTTCTCGGGAATCTCCTCGTAGGTCACGGGCGTCAGCCGCTCGCCATACTCCTGGATCAGCTTGTTATCGGCGGTGAAAATGCGCAGCGGCGCGCGCAGCTTGACCTCCGTGAGGGTTTCGACGGCCGGCACCTGGGGGTTCAGGTACAGGAACGCAGCGGCCAGAATGAGAACGGGACCACATACTGCGGCGAGCGAAGACCAGAAAATGAAGTGGAGGATGCGCATCGACAACTGCAATCGCGAGGAGTGCCCAATTATAGTTTGAATACGTGCCGACAGGAAAAACGACTGTCAGGATATTTGCTCTATAATCGGATTCGCCCGACAGGCGGTCGCCAAAATTGCTAGGAAATGAACCAATTACGTCACATTTCTCATTTAATTTGTTTGCGATCACCGTCATACTATTATTTAATGTGATATTGCACATATCAGGCGTAAGTGCGCGTACCGAATAGGAATTTGATGTGCTGAGCTTTCTAAACAAAGGGCCGAACACGATGCTCGGCCTCGACATCAGTTCGACGTCGGTCAAGCTGCTGGAACTCAGTAAGTCCGGTGGCAAGTACCGGGTGGAAAGCTATGGCGTTGAGCCCCTGCCTGAAAATGCCGTTGTCGAAAAGAACATTGCCGACGTCGAAGGCGTCGGTGAAGCGATCAGCCGCCTTGTCGATCGCGCCAAGACGAAGGTCAAACAGGCCGCTGTCGCTGTTGCTGGTTCTGCCGTCATCACCAAGACGATCGAGATGCCGGCAAACCTGTCTGAAGATGAAATGGAAAACCAGCTTCAGGTTGAGGCCGATCAGTACATTCCCTACCCGCTTGATGAAGTCGCGCTGGATTTCGAAGTGCTCGGGCCCTCGCCCCGCAGTGAGGAACAGGTCGAGGTGCTGCTTGCCGCGTGTCGCCGCGAGAATGTAGAGATGCGTCAGGCCGCGGTCGAACTGGCCGGTCTCAAGGCAAAGGTCGTCGACATCGAAGCGCACTGCATGCAGCGTGCCTTCAACCTGGTTCGTTCGCAGTTCGTCGGCGAGGATGCCGGCGAGGATGATGAGCAGGTCATTGCCGTCATCGACATCGGCGCGACCATGACGACGCTCTCGGTGCTGACAGACATCGGCACGCCCTACACGCGTGAACAGTTGTTTGGCGGCAAGCAGCTCACCGAGGAGATTCAGCGCCGATACAGTCTTTCTGTCGAGGAAGCCGGTCTCGCGAAAAAGCAGGGCGGTCTGCCTGACGACTACGAGAGCGAAGTCCTCCAGCCGTTCAAGGAAGCCGTTGTGCAGCAGGTGACGCGATCGCTGCAGTTCTTCTACTCTTCGAGTGCCTACGACGATGTCGACCACATCATTCTGGCCGGTGGTACCGCCTCGATCGACGGGCTTGCCGACATGGTGGCGGCCAAGCTGGGTACGCCGACGTCGATGGCGAATCCGTTCGTGAACATGTCGCTGTCCTCGAAGGTCAACGAGGTCAATCTTGGGAACGACGCGCCCGCGCTGATGATTGCGTGTGGGCTCGCATTGAGGAGTTTCGACTAGGCCGGCATACGCCCGGGCCCGGTGTGAGAGATGGCAACTGATATCAACATTAACCTGCTGCCCTGGCGGGAAGAGCTCAGGGAGCAGAAGAAACGCGAGTTCCTCAACGTGCTTGTGGCAGTGCTTATTGCCGCGGGGCTGATCGTTTTTGGCGTTGATCGCTATTACAACGCCGAAATCGACACGCAGGAAGCGCGCAACAATTTCCTGAAGCGCGAGATCCAGACCCTCGAAGACCGGATTGCGGAGATCCAGCAACTGCAGCAGCAGCGCAACCTGCTGCTTTCTCGAATGCAGGTCATCCAGGAATTGCAGGGCAACCGCCCTGTCATCGTCAGACTCTTCGACGAACTCGCCCGTCAGCTTGCCGACCGCGTGTTCTTCACGTCGATCGAATTCGAGAGTTCGAAACTCGATATCCAGGGCATTGCGGAATCCAACAACCGGATCTCGAGTCAGCTTCGCAACTTCGACGAATCTGACTGGTTCGCCAATCCGAACGTGACGGCCATTACAGCTGATCAGCGCTTCGGCTCACAGGCCAGCCGCTTCTCGCTGCAGGTCGACCAGAGTACGCCGAAGAAAGAAGAGGAGACGAACTAGTGGCCTCGTTCGAAGAACTCCAGGAGACGCTCCAGAACTTCGACATGGAGCAACTCAATGACTTCAACAACGTCGGCTCCTGGCCGATGGCGGTGAAGGTCATTATCTGGGTCATTGCGTTCGCCGGAGCGCTCGTCGCCGGCTACTTCCTGCACGTCACCAATCTGCAGGGCGAGTTGCAGAAATCCCAGAATCGTGAGGGCAACCTCAAGGGAGACTACGAGGACAAGTACGCGCAGGCCGTGCACCTCGAATCCTATCGCAAGCAGCAGCAGGAGATGGAAGAGTCGTTCGAGGCAATCCTGCGCCAGTTGCCCGGAGATACCGAAATTCCCGGCCTGATCGAAGACATCACGCTGGTTGGCCTCAAGAACGGGCTCTCGTTCTCAAGCATCGACCTCGAGCCCGAAGTGCAGCACGAGTTCTACATCGAGAAGCCGATCCGGATCGTCGTCTCGGGCAGCTACCACGATCTCGGTGCATTCGTCAGCGACGTTGCCGACCTGTCGCGAATCGTGACGCTGCACGACTTCCAGATTTCGCCGGCCGGTGGTAACCGCCGTGGCGGCGGGCAGCAGAATGCCGACGACCCTGCCGCACCGACCAATCTGACGATGAGCATTCTTGCCAAGACCTATCGCTATAACGATCAGCGGGGTTGACGGGTGAGTCGAATATGAAGATGCGTGCGTCCAACAATCTGCTGCTTCTGGTTCTCCTGGGCGTCCTTGCGGGCTGCGACAGCGGCAACCAGATGGCTGATCTCCGTGAGTTCATGCGGGAAGTGGAGCGCAAGCCGGTACCGCCGATCCAGCCGCTGCCGGAATTCGAGCCCTACCAGCCGTTCACCTACGGCTCGGCGAATCTTCGCAGTCCGTTCGAACCGCCGATTGTGGTGCCGCCGCCCACAGAGGAACAGATTGCGAACCGTGGCGTTCGCCCGCCGCAGAATCACGTCAAGCAATTCCTGGAACGATTCAACCTGGCAACGCTGTCGATGGTCGGCACGCTGCAGCAGGACAACAGCACATGGGCCCTCGTCGAGGACGCCGAAGGCGGTGTTCATCGCGTTCAGGTCGGCGACTATATGGGCACGAACTTCGGGCAGATAGAAAGTATCAATGACACGCGTATCGACATCACCGAAATCGTCAGCGACGGTCAGGGTGGCTGGCTTCGTCGACCGCGATCAATAGAACTCAGAGGCCTGAACTAAGCATGAATGTGGGGAGCCTGGTCATGGCAACGAATGGAGCGCGACGCGCTGCAGGTTACGGGGGGAGAGCAATGAATAGCTTCAGGACTTTGCTGGCTTTGCTGCTGGTATTGCCGCTTGCGGCGTTCGCTCAGGTCCGGATGGAGAACATCGAGTTCTCGCAGCTTCCCGGTGACAAGATCGAGATCAAGATGAGCTTCGACGGCACACCGCCGTCGCCCACGGGTTACACCATCGAGCAGCCAGCGCGCATTGCGCTCGACCTGATGGACGTGACGAGCGGCCTGTCGCAGAAGGTGCATCCGCTGGGGGGGAGCAATGCCCGCACCGTTACCGTTGTCGAGGCGGGTGATCGTACGCGGGTGATCGTGGCGATGACGGACCTGACCGGATACACGACGCGCATCGAGGGCAACAGCCTTTACGTGTTCGTTGGTGAGCGCGACCAGGCGGGTCTCGTCTCCGACGCCAGCGACTCGGTCATGGGGGATGACCGTCCGGCGCTGTCGGCCGGAGATACGATGGAGGCCGACGGTGCGCGCGTCGAGGAGATCGACTTTCGCCGCGGTGAGAACGGCGAGGGCCGGGTCATTGTCCGGCTGTCTGATGCGGGCCCCGGCGTCGATGTTTCGACCGAGGGTGGCGACATCCGCGTCGCCTTCTCGGATGTCATGATTCCGGTATCGCTTCAGCGTCGCCTTGACGTTACCGACTTCGCGACGCCGGTACTGACGGTTGATGCGCTCCCCGAGGGCGACGACACGGTGTTGCTGGTCGAGCCGACCGGCGATTACGACTATCTTGCCTACCAGGCCGACGATGTTTTCACCCTCGAGGTGAAGCCGCTCACGCCGGAAGAACTCGAAGCATCACTCGATGAGCGATTCCTCTATCGTGGTGAAAAGCTTTCGCTGAACTTCCAGGACATCGAGATTCGGGCAGTACTTCAGCTGATCGCCGACTTTACCGATCTCAACCTCGTGACGAGCGATACGGTGGCAGGTCGCATCACGCTGCGACTGAAGAACGTCCCCTGGGATCAGGCGCTCGATATCATCATGAAGACCAAGGGGCTGGACAAGCGTCAGGTCGGCAACGTGCTGATGGTTGCGCCGGCGGCGGAACTGGCCGCGCGGGAACGGCTCGAACTCGAGAACAGGCAGCAGGTTTCTGAACTCGCGCCGCTCCGCACTGAATTCATCGAGGTTCGCTATGCCAAGGCGACCGACGTGCTCTCGCTGTTCCAGAGCGCCGGCGGTGGCGGTGGCGAAGGCGGTGGTGAAGGCGGCGCAGCCGGTGGCGGCGGCAACTTCCTGTCGGCGCGTGGCAGCGTCATCGTCGACGAGCGAACCAATTCGATCATTATCACCGACACCGTTGAGAAGATTAACGACTTCCGTTCCCTGCTCGAGAAGCTGGATGTACCCGTCCGACAGGTGATGATCGAAGCGCGCATTGTCGAGATCAACACAAACGCGCAGCAGGATCTCGGCATCCGCTGGGGGCTTGCCGGCCGCGGCGTCTATGACGGCGGTGACCTCGCCACCCAGGTTGGCCCGAACCTCGCCAGTCTCGAAACGATTCGCCAGAGCCAGATCGATGGCACGAGCCTTCAGGAAGCGAACCCGCTGACACCGGACGGCGGCCTGACGGTCGACTTCGGTGGTGGTGGCACCTCGAACTTCGCAATCGGCTTCCTTGCACAGAATGTGTTGCTCGACCTCGAGCTCAACGCGCTCGAAACCGAGGGCAAGTCCGAGGTGATCTCGAGGCCCCGCGTGATTACGGCAGACAAGCAGCCCGCACACATCGAACAGGGCGCGCAGGTTCCGTTTGAGCAGGCGACGTCTTCGGGCGCAACCGCGGTCACATTCGCGTCGGCAACGCTGGCGCTCGACGTGACGCCGCAGATCACGCCCGACGACCGGGTGCTGCTCGAGTTGCAGGTCACCAACGACAGTATTGGCGGCGCGGCATCCAACGGACAGCCGATCATCAACACCAATCGTGTTGAGACCAACGTGCTCGTCAGCAATGGCGAAACCCTCGTGCTTGGCGGCATCTTCCAGATCAACAAGTCGAACACGTCTTCGCGCACACCGTTCTTTGGGGACCTGCCGATGGTGGGCAGCCTGTTCCGGAGAAATTCCCAGAACAACCAGAAGAGCGAAATCCTGATCTTCATAACGCCGCGACTCATTCGCGATTCGGTCACCGGGCGTTAGCCCGGCGCCGGGTCGCCGGCGCGGCTCGGGACATTGGCGGACGCCAGACCGGGCACATGGCAAACAAGTCTCGAAACGTATTTCTCGTTGGACCGATGGGCGTTGGCAAAACGACCATCGGCCGCCAGCTGGCACGCGAACTCTCACTTGAGTTCCATGACAGCGACCAGGAGATCGAGGCGCGCGCCGGTGCTGATATCGCATGGATATTCGACGTTGAGGGCGAGGAAGGGTTTCGCGAGCGTGAAACCCATATGCTCGACGAACTCACGGCCCGTGAAGGTGTACTGATCTCGACTGGTGGCGGCAGCGTGCTTCGCGACGAAAATCGGGAGATGCTGAAGGCGCGGGGTGCCGTTGTCATGCTGGATACGTCGGTCGAACTTCAGCTCAAGCGTACCGAGAAAGACAAAAAGCGCCCGCTCCTGCAGCGCGGTGATCGAGAGGAGACCCTGCGGCGCATGCGAATAGAACGGCAGCCTCTCTATGAGTCGGTCGCTGACGTCAAGGTATTTGTCGGCGAAGGCAGCAGCAAGCGCCTTGTCGGCGGCATCGTCAAATCACTGCGCGAGAAGGGTCTGATCGAGTAGCGTCATGGAAGTCGTCGAACTCGCGCTCGGAGAGCGCTCCTATAACATCTACATTGGCAGCGGCACGATGCGTGATCGTGAACGCTTCGATGAGACGATCCGCGGCAGTGAGGTGTTCATTGTCACCAACGAGACCGTTGGGCCGCTGTATGAGGCGCGTCTGCGAGAAGCGCTCGGGGATCGACGAATCGACAGCATCGCGGTGCCTGATGGCGAATCCTTCAAGACGCTGGACACGCTGGCGTCGGTGCTGACCGGCCTGCTCGAGGCTGGCCACAAGCGCTCGGCGACCGTGATCGCCCTGGGTGGCGGTGTCGTTGGAGATATGGCCGGCTTTGCGGCCGCCGTCTATCAGCGGGGCGTAGATTTCATCCAGGTTCCGACCACGTTGTTGTCTCAGGTCGACTCATCGGTCGGTGGCAAGACCGCCGTCAACCATCCGCTCGGCAAGAACATGATCGGCGCGTTCTATCAGCCCCGGGCGGTTTTCATCGATACGGATACGATCGAAACGCTGCCACCGCGGGAAGTGTCTGCCGGGCTGGCGGAAATCATCAAGCACGGTGCCCTTGCGGACAGCGACTATCTGGACGAAGTTGATCGCCTCATGGATTCGCTGCTCGCGAGGGATGCCGAGAGCCTGGCCAGCGTCATCCGCCGCAGCTGTGAGATCAAGGCATCGGTGGTCAGTGCCGATGAAAGGGAAGCGGGTGCGCGGGCGCTGCTCAACTTCGGGCACACCTTCGGCCATGCCATTGAGGCCGGACTGGGCTACGGCGAGTGGCTCCATGGCGAAGCTGTCGGGGCCGGTATGGTGATGGCTGCCGACCTCTCCTGGCGCCTCGGGCTGATCTCGAAGGCTGAAGGGCAGCGGCTCGCCGATATTATCGAGCGGGCAGGGCTGCCGGTGGCGCCGCCCCGGAAGCTGCGGGGGCGAATGCTGGAGTTGATGCAGCGCGACAAGAAGGCAACGGACAAAGGACTGACGTTCATTGTCCTCGACGAGTTGGGGCGAGCCAGGGTCGATGACGCCGTCGACCCCCGGGCGCTGGAAGCGACACTCTCGGCCGGCGAAGCGCTGCTGCAGGACTGACAGCAGGTCGTCGGAGCGTCGCTCCACCCGTCGGGAATCTTCAGGTTTCATGCTAAGTTATGCAGTTAACGGCATGATTTTAATTGATATTTTTAGGCGCATCTTTTAATGTGCCGAGAACATGAGCCGTGGCAGTCGCCGGGTTTGTCGAGGAGATTGAGAATGAAATCAGGGTTGCTCCCAAACGCTGTCGTCGTCCTGCTGACTGCTTTCCTGTTGTCCGCCTGCGGTGGCGGCGGCAGTTCAGACGGTAGTGTGATCGGCGGCGGTGGAACCGGTGGCGGTGGCACGGATACCGAGCCGGACCCAACAATCACGCTGAGGCTCATTCGCGTCGTGGGTGGCGAAGAGGTCACCGTCGACCGAATCGATCCCAGCAATCCCGCCATTGTGGTCGCAACGTTTGCCAATACCGAAGAAGACGCGATCGTTCAGTTCACGGCAACGCTCGGCCAGCTCGACCCTGCGTCGGGCTCTGTGCTTGCTCGCGACGGTGAAGCGCGCATCACACTCGAGGCGGGTGAGGTTGGCGGTGCCGGCGAAGTGAGCGCTTCGGCCACGCTCGGCGGCAGCAACGTCGACAGCAACTCCATTCCCTACGAAGTACTCGAGTTCGAGGAAGTCGAGGAAGATCTCCGCATCGGCATCTGCACCGGCGGTACCAGCGAACTCGACTGCGGCGATGGCACCACCTTCGTCGAAGGACAGATCAGTATCGACCTGACCGACAGCGACCTGACCGACGGTATCCCGCCGCAGGGCAGCGCGCCGATTGGTGTTGTCGTTGCCGACGTCTCCACGACGCCGCCGACGCCAACCTCAGGCATTTCCGTTTCCTTCAGTTCACGGTGTACGAACCTCGACCAGGCGTCAATCGGCGCCAGCCAGTCCAACGCTAACGGTGTCGTGAATGCAATCTACCAGGCTGACGGCTGTGAGGGTGACGACAACATCACGGCGTCCATTCCCAGCACGACCGCAACCGCGAGCGGTACGATCTTCGTCTTCTCGCCGGGCGCGACCGACATTATTTTCGAGTCTGTCCAGAATACGCTGGGCGAGCCGATCGACACGATCTTTGTTCGCGAATCGGGCGGCGAGAGTACGGCCCGCGTGATCTTCAAGGTGCTCGACAGCTTCGGTGATCCCAAGGCGGACGTCGACGTGAGTTTCGCCCTGACCACGACCATCGGCGACCTCGCACTCGAGAACAACGAGCGCAAGAGTGACGAGAACGGTCAGGTCGTGGCCTTCGTCAACGCGGGTTTCTTCCCGACGTCAGTGCGCGTGCAGGCATCCATTGATGTCGACCAGAACAATGACGGCGTTGCCGACGGCACCAAGTCGACGCTGTCGGAATCGCTGTCGGTGAACACGGGTATTGCTGACCAGGATTCCATGTCCATCTCGGCGAGCACGCTGAACGTCGAGGGTGAGAGCATCGACGGCATCACCACTGACATCACGATTCGGCTCGCAGACCTCGCAAACAACCCGGTGCGGGATGGAACGACGGTTCAGTTCCGGACCGAGTACGGTCGAATCACGCCGTCCTGTAACACCGTCGATGGCACGTGTTCGGTGACCTGGAACTCCCAGGAACCACGCCGCCCCCTCGACCCGAATGTAGTGACGCCCACGCTTTTCGACAGCAATGTCTGCCCGTCGCCGCTGGTGTTCGAGGAATCCGTTACGATTTCAGGTACAGACGGCGATACCGGATACATGCTGTCGTCAATCGGACGCGTCGAGACGGTCGATGACATCTCGCTCGTCGCCGGCACCGACTACACCGTCGACGATGATGGTACGGGCATCACCTGTGACGCCGCATCGATGCTGTGCGCCGACGGTGAAACCCTGAAGATTTCCTACTATCGCATGTGGCTCGATGAAGATGTGCCCGATGGCGATACCGATCACTCGATCTCGCTGCCGGGTATTGCGACGGCACCGTTCGAGGGTCGAACCGGCGTTCCCTGCCGCGCGGCACTTCGTGACTCAACCGAAGAAGCCGCCGCATTCTATGGTGGGCTGGGCCAGGTCTATGGGGGCCGCTCCACAATCCTGGCATTTGCGCAGGGTGAGGAAAGCTTTACCGACTCCAACAGTAACGGCCTGTACGACGAAGGCGAGCCCTTCATCGACCTGCCCGAGGCGTTCCTCGACGTGAACGAGGATGGCGTGTTCGGCAACGGCAACCCCGATGTGGACGATTCCTCGAACAACACCAGCGATGTCGCCGGTGAGTTGAGCGGCATCACGCGGCTGAACTGGAGCTGCTACGGCCCGGCCGCGCCGCTGTCACCGAATAATCCGCCGCTGGATCGCTGCTTCCAGGAAGGGGGCGACGAAGACATCCTGGTCGACTTCAACCAGGACGGCATCTTCAACGCCGGCAACGGAATCTACAACGGTACGCTCTGCCCCAAGGAACTGGCTGACGGATCAACGCCGGATTTCTGTACGCGGACGCTGGTCAATATCCGTCGCAGCATTACGATCCTGAGCGCGGGCTCCGGCGCTGCAATCGGGATTCGTGACTCGGCAACCGGTGAGTTCATCAGCTCGGTCGACCTGCGCGGCGATCCGTCTTCCGGGACATTCGATACCAACGTCGACGTGCTGACGAATGATGGCACGGTGGTACCGGCTGGCACCGACTTCACCGTCGGCTTTGGAGACGGTCAGGTCGCGCCGGGCATTGGCGAGTTCGTACCGCTGCGCTCAGGCAGTGGCGGTGTCGTCGCGGACATCGCGGACCTGTTCAACGGCTATCTGCCGGCAGGCACCTCGATTTCGGTTGACCCGGATGCGTGTGATCTCTCCGGCACGGATTCGGCGACCGTACCCAGCACCAGCGGATTCGGCTTCACGCAGATCGGCTTCTTCCTCGCGCCGCTCGAGAACCCGGCAACGGATGCCGGCACCGCGGTTGTTACCGTGACGCCGCCGAATGCCGCGCCAAGCCAGGCGGCGTTCAGCTGCGCCTACTAGCGCGCTTCGCGAATCCCACGAAAAAAAGGGCGCCAGCGGCGCCCTTTTTCGTTCTAAATCGAGCGAGAAATGGGGTCAGCGAGAAATGGGGTCAGAGTAAAGTGCCAGAGTGAGAAATGGGGTCAGAGTAAAGTGCCAGATTAGCGTCGCCAGTTTTTTGGAATTTGCTCCGGCACTTTACTCTGACCCCATTTCTTTCGGTATGCTGCCGGCTCGATCATGACGGGAGGGGCGAAATGGCAGAGGTGAGGCCAATCGAACTGGGACAAACAGTCCTCGACATTACGAGCGACTGGCGTGTCTCAACACGGGCAACCCGGCCTGGACCACCGGAACGCGTCGATGGGCTGACCGTTGGCCTCGTTTCCATGTCGAGCGCAGCACCGCATGGTGGAGAGGTGCATCCGGACGGGGATGAGATACTGATCGTGGTTTCCGGCAGGATGCGGGTGAGCTGCGATAAAGTCGCCGACTTCGAACTCGGGCCGGGCGAGGCCTGCATTGTCCCGAAGGGCGAGTGGCACCGCCTTTATCTGATAGAACCAACGCAGCTCGTTCACATCACACCGGGACCGCATGGCGACCACCGGCCGGTGGATTGAAGCCAGGCATCAGCCGCTTTATCGAGCAAGATCGATCAGGAAGTGGTGCCCCGATTCGTCAGAGACTGGGCAGCGTTGGATGAAACCGAAGAGAAACACGGACAGCACCTGGCGCATCGAGGCGGTGATCGACCATATCGAGACCCATCTCGACGAGCCGCTGAGCGTCGAAGCGCTGAGTGAGATTGCGGCGTTCTCGCCCTTTCACTTTCATCGCCAGTTCAGTGCCCATGTCGGCATGCCCGTCTATCGAATGGTGCAGCTCCTGCGGCTGAAGCGCGCATCGCGCCGGTTGGCTTTTGAACTCGAGGGCCGGATCATCGATGTCGCCATCGAGGCCGGATTCGATAGCCACGAGGCCTTCAGTCGCGCATTCAAGCGGGTGTTCGGACAGAGTCCAGCGGCGTTCAGGAGGGCGCCCCACTGGGATCGTTGGTGGGAAATCTTCCACCACTTCCGAAAGAAATCCGACCAGGAGATCGAAATGCCGAACGTCACGCTCGTTGACTTCCCCACCACGCGAATCGCAAAACTCAGGCACCGCGGACCGGAACACACGGTCTACGCAACGACGCGCCGGTTCATCGACTGGCGCCGGCGCGTCGGGCTTGCCCCCGGCGCGGCGGCAACTTACGGCCTGCACCACGCGGGCTCGACGCTCGATGAGTACATCTTCGACGTGGCGGCCGAATATGACCGGCCCGTGGCCGACAATCCGGAAGGAGTCACGGTGGGGGAGATTCCCGGCGGGCGTTGTGCACTCGTTCGGCACGTTGGGTCACGCGAGCACATTCCAGCGGCGGACTGGCTCTACAGGGAATGGCTCCCGGCCAGCGGTGAGGCGCTTCGCGACTGCCCTTTCTTCTTTCACTACGTCAACGTGGGCCCGGATGTGGCCGAGCGCGACATGGTCACAGACCTGTATCTTCCGCTCGAGTGACGCAGGTCACGGAAGGGAACGCAGTCGAGACATCGAGAAATCCGGTGCCTACGGGATCAATGCTTCGATGAGGTGCGGGCCCGTTTGCAGACGCCACCAAGTGCCGCGCCAAGGCAGGCGGCGTTCAGCTGCGCCTACTAGCGAGTCACAAACCTCATCGACAAAAAAGGGCGCCATTGGCGCCCTTTTTCGCTTTAGAGCTGAGATAACAAAAGGCTGGGGGAAGATCAGAGTGAAGTGCCAGAATAGCGTCGCCAGTCTTCAAATTTACTCTGGCACTTTACTCTGACCCTACTCTGAGGTGCTCTGGCACTTTACTCTGACCCTGCTCTGAGGTGGGTCAGCCCGGGAGTTGGGTCGAACCCATGAGGTCGATGTCGATCGCGCGTGCGGCTTCACGACCCTCGTTGATGGCCCGGACCACGAGATCCTGACCTCGGCGGCAGTCGGCGGCCGCATACACTTTGGGCACCGTCGTGCGGTAGTCGTCCTTGTTGGCGACGAAGTTGCCGCGGTCGTCCGTCTCCATGCCCAGCGCTTCATTGATGTAGTGCTCGGGCTGCAGGAAGCCCATCGACAGCAGAATGAGATCAGCCTGCCAGGTTTTCTCGGTCCCGGGAATTTCCTTGATGTTCTCGTCGACCTCGACGGTCTTGATGCCGATGAGATTGCCGTTGCTGTTGCGAACGAACTCCTTGCTCATGACCTGGAACACCCGCGGGTCGTCGCCAAACTTCGTTGCGGCTTCAGCGTGGCCGTAGTCGACGCGGTAGATGCGCGGCCACAGCGGCCAGGGGTTGTTCTCTGCGCGTTCTGCCGGCGGCTTCGGCAACAGCTCGAAGTTCACCAGAGACTTGCAGCCGTGACGCAGGGAGGTCGCGATGCAGTCGGTACCGGTATCGCCGCCGCCGATGACGATCACGTCCTTGTCTTTGGCAGAAATGTAGTTGCCGTCCTCGTGGTTCGAGTCCAGCAGGGACTTGGTGTTGGCAGTCAGGAACTCCATGGCCAGATGAACGCCTGGACCTTCACGGCCCGGAATCGGCAGATCCCGCGCAAGCGTCGCACCGGTGGCGAGCAGCACCGCGTCGTTCTCTTCGATCAGTTTCTTCACATCGACCGCGTTCGGCCCGGTACCACCAACATCGGCGTTGCAGATGAACTCAACGCCTTCTTCACGCATGAGGTTCAGGCGGCGATCAACCACCTCGACCTTGTCGAGCTTCATGTTCGGAATGCCGTACATCAGGAGCCCACCGGCGCGGTCTGCTCGTTCGTAGACCGTGACCTTGTGCCCCGCCTTGTTGAGCTCTGCCGCAGCGGCAAGCCCGCAAGGCCCCGAGCCGACGACGGCGACGGTCTTGCCGGTGCGGGCTTCGGGCGGATTCGGCTTTACCCAGCCCTCGGCCCAGCCCCGATCGATAATCGCATTCTCGATGTTCTTGATCGTCACCGCCGGGTCGGTGATACCGAGCACGCAGGCACCCTCGCAGGGTGCCGGGCAGACACGCCCTGTGAACTCGGGGAAGTTGTTGGTCTTGTGGAGTTTGACCAGCGCGTCTTCCCAGCGCCCGTGATAGACGAGATCGTTCCACTCGGGAATGAGGTTGTGAATCGGGCAGCCGTTGTTGGACTGGCAGAACGGCACCCCGCAATCCATACAGCGCGCGCCCTGGGTCGACAGGTGTGTCTCGTCGTGCTCCGTATAGATTTCCTTGTAGTCGAGAATGCGTACCGCTTCGTCGCGATACGGCTCGGTCTTCCGAGGAAATTCCTTGAATCCGGTAGGCTTGCCCATAGTGATTCCTAACAGCTTTGATCAGGCGATTGCGCTGACTTTTTCTTCTTGCGTCATCTGCTCGAGAACGCGTTTGTAGTCGGTCGGCATGACCTTCACGAACCGGCCCAGTTCGGTCTCCCAGTTCTCGAGGATCGAGGCGGCGACCGTTGAGCCGGTGTACTCGAGATGGTTGGTGATCAGGTGCTTCAGCTCGCTGATATCGCCCTCGTCGACGACCTCCTCCAGTTCAAACGTCTCTTTGTTGCACTGGCGCTCGAACGTGCCGTTCCGGTCCCAGACGTAGGCGATACCGCCACTCATGCCAGCGCCGAAGTTGCGACCCACCTCGCCGAGAATGACTGCGCGGCCGCCGGTCATGTACTCACAGCCGTGGTCGCCGATGCCTTCGACCACCGCGCTGGCGCCGCTGTTGCGCACGCAGAAACGCTCGGCCGCAATACCGCGGAAGTAGGCTTCGCCCTTGATGGCACCGTACAGGCAGACGTTGCCCACGAGGATATTTTCCTCGGGCTTGAAGCTGCTGTTCGCAGGTGGATAAACGACGATCCTGCCGCCTGACAAGCCCTTGCCCACGTAGTCGTTCGCATCGCCTTCGACGGCAATCGTGATGCCTCTGGCGAGCCATGCGCCGAGGCTCTGGCCGGCGCTGCCGTTCAGCTTGATGCGGATTGTGTCATCTGGCAGGTGCTCACCGCGAGTCGCCTTGTTGACCTCATGGGAGAGCATCGTGCCTACAACGCGATTGATATTCAGAATCGGCAGTTCGATGTCGACCTGCTTGCCCTCGGTCAGGGCCGGCTGGGCCAGACGGATGATTTCCTGGTCGAGCGCGTGCTCGAGGCCATGGTCCTGGTCGATCGTGCGATACACCTCGGTGTTGTCGTACACGATCTCGGCGGGCTTCAGAATGTGCGAAAGATCGAGCCCGGAGGACTTCCAGTGCTGGATCGCCTTGTTC
Organism: Pseudomonadales bacterium; assembly: GCA_965267485.1. Taxonomy (GTDB): domain Bacteria; phylum Pseudomonadota; class Gammaproteobacteria; order Pseudomonadales; family Azotimanducaceae; genus JANQJA01. The sequence continues at coordinate 559,286 of OZ254080.1, forward strand.
ATCTCGAGCACATCAGTGCGGCCAACCATTTCGTTCAGGGTGCGGAAACCAAGCTGGGCCATGATCTGGCGCAGTTCTTCAGCCACCATGAAGAAGTAGTTCACGACGTGTTCGGGCTTGCCCTTGAACTTCTTGCGCAGTTCCTCGTCCTGGGTCGCGATACCGACCGGGCAGGTATTGAGATGACACTTGCGCATCATGATGCAACCGAGCGTGATGAGTGGAGCGGTTGCAAAGCCGAATTCCTCGGCGCCCAGCAGCGTCGCGATGGCGACATCGCGGCCTGTCTTGAGCTGACCGTCGGTCTGCAGGTAGACGCGCGAACGCAGGTTGTTCATCACCAGCGTCTGGTGCGTTTCGGCAAGGCCGAGTTCCCAGGGCAGGCCCGCGTGCTTGATCGACGTCAGCGGCGAAGCTCCCGTGCCCCCGTCGTGTCCCGCGATGACCAGGTGATCGGTCTTTGCCTTGGTGACGCCGGCCGCGATGGTGCCCACGCCGACCTCGGCGCCGAGCTTCACGGACACGCGGGCGTTCGGGTTCGCGTTCTTGAGGTCGTGAATGAGCTGCGCGATATCCTCGATCGAGTAGATGTCGTGATGCGGGGGCGGGCTGATCAGCCCGACGCCCGGGGTCGAGTGACGGATGCGTGCGATGTTGCGGTCGACCTTGCCGCCGGGCAACTCGCCGCCCTCACCGGGCTTGGCGCCCTGAACGATCTTGATCTGGAGTTCATCGGCGTTGGTCAGGTAGTCGATCGTGACACCGAAACGGCCCGATGCGACCTGCTTGATCGCTGATCGCTTGGAGTCTCCGTTCGGTTCAGGTGTCCAGCGATTCGGATCTTCACCGCCTTCGCCGGTATTTGACTTGCCGCCGAGACGGTTCATGGCGATGGCGAGCGTCTCGTGGCTCTCGATGGAAATCGACCCGAGGCTCATCGCGCCGGTGCAGAAGCGCTTGACGATCTCCTTCGCCGGCTCGACCTCCTCGATCGGCACCGGGCCACCATTGACGCCTTCCTTGAAGGTCAGCAGTCCCCGGAACGTGCAGCGCCTTGTTGTCTCTTCGTTCGTGTGTTTCGCGAAGGCCCAGTAGGCGTCTTCGCTGCCGGTGCGTGCAGCGACCTGCAGGTTGGCAATTGCGGTCGGATCCCACATGTGGGCATCGCCGTTCTTGCGCCAGTGGAAATCGCCGGGATTGTTCAGTACCGGAATCAGGTTTTTCGCACGGGTCGGGTAGCCCTGCTCGTGACGCTGCAGCATCTCGTCGAAGAGGATGTCGAAGTTGACACCCTCGACGCGGCTTGTCGTACCGACGAAGCAGCGGTCGATGATCTCTTTCGCCAGGCCAACGGCCTCGAAGATCTGCGCCCCTTTGTAGGACTGCAGCGTCGAAATTCCCATCTTGGCCATGACCTTCAGCATGCCCTTGGCAACGCCTTTCTTGTAGGCGTCGACAATCGACTGGTCAGTGGGATACGACTCGGCCGAAAGCTGGCCGTCGATCTTGGCCTGCCACAGTGCTTCGAAGGCGAGATACGGGTTGATCGCGTCGGCACCAAATCCGGTCAGCAGGCAGTGATGGTGTACCTCTCGCGCCTCGCCCGACTCGAGAATGAGCCCGACGCGGGTGCGTGCACGATTCTTGACGAGGTGGTGGTGCACGGCGCCACAGGCGATGAGTGACGAAATCGGCATTCGCGTGGCCGAAATGGCGCGATCACTCAGGATCAGCAGTTGATAGCCGTCTTCGATCGCCTGGCTCGCTTCTGCGCAGATGCGATCGAGCGCACGCTGCAGACCGTTGCCGGACGAGTCCTCTGCCTTGTCGAATGTGATATCAATGGTCGCTGCGCGCCAGCCCCGATGGTCCATGTGCTTCAGACTGGCCAGTTCCTCGTTCGAGAGAATCGGGTGCGGCAGCTTCAGGCGGTGGACGTGTTCCTCGGTGGTTTCCAGCAGGTTGCCCTCTGGCCCGATGAAGCACTCCAGCGACATCACGACTTCCTCACGAATCGAGTCGATCGCGGGGTTGGTGATCTGGGCGAAGAGCTGCTTGAAGTAGTCGTAGATCATCCGCGACTTTTCGGACAGGCATGCCAGTGCGGCGTCGTTGCCCATAGAGCCGAGCGGATCGCGAGCCTCGGTCACCATTGGCAGCAGCATGAAGTGCATGGTTTCGACCGTATAGCCGAAGGCCTGCATGCGCGGAATCAGCGTATCGGGTTCGAACCCGTGATCGTCCTTCTGGCGCGGAATCTCGTCGAGCGTGATCTTCTGGTTCTTCAGCCACTCAGCGTAGGGGCGGCGGCTTGCGAACTCCTGCTTGAGTTCCTCGTCCGGAATCAGGCGGCCCTTCTCGAAATCGATCAGGAACATGCGGCCAGGCTGCAGGCGGCCCTTGATCGCGACGTTCGCCGGGTCGACGGGCAGAACGCCAACTTCGGAGGCCATGATGACCTTGTCGTCATGTGTCACGTAATAGCGGCTCGGGCGCAGGCCATTGCGGTCGAGCACGGCGCCGATGTAGTGGCCGTCGGTGAACGCGATGGATGCCGGGCCGTCCCATGGCTCCATCAGCGCAGAGTTGTATTCGTAGAACGCGCGCTTGTTCTCGGCCATGTTCCTGTCGGACTGCCATGCCTCGGGAATCATCATCATGATGGCTTCCTGCAGGGTGCGTCCGGTCATGAGCAGGAACTCGAGGACGTTGTCGAACGTGCCGGAGTCGGAGAAATCCGGCTCGACGATCGGGAAGAGCTTGGAGAGATCGTCGCCGAACAGTTCTGACTCGACGACGCCCTGGCGGGCGGTCATCCAGTTCTTGTTGCCCATCAGCGTATTGATCTCGCCGTTGTGGCTCATGAACCGGTTGGGCTGCGCGCGGTCCCACGACGGGAACGTGTTCGTGGAGAACCGTGAGTGCACCATCGCGAGATGCGTCTCGTACGCCGTGTCAGCCAGATCCCGATAAAACGGGAACAGCTGGCTCGGGGTCAGCATGCCCTTGTAGACGATAACCTTGGTGGACAGGCTGCACACGTAGAGCATGCTGGCCTGTTTCAGACCGCTGTCACGTCGCAGTGTTTCGGTAAGGCGACGCCGGATCACGTAGAGCTTGCGCTCGAATGCCTCGCCCTCGGCGCTCTCAGCGCCAACGAACAACTGTTCGATCACGGGCATGCAGGCAGCGGCGGCGGGGCCGACATCGGCACCCTTCGGGTCAATGGGTACCTCGCGCCAGGTCAGGAACTCCTGCCCTTCTTCGGCGATGATCCGCTCGATCGTCTCCTTGCAGAACTGTCGCTCTTTCTCGTCCTGCGGCAGAAACACGTTGCCGACGGCATAGTTGCCGGGTTCCGGGAGCTCGACAGAGAGTTCGCCGGCGAGCTTACGGAAAAACGGGTGTGGAAGCGCGGTCAGGATACCGGCGCCGTCGCCGGTGTTCTTCTCGAAGCCGCAGCCGCCGCGGTGGTCCATTCGCGAGTTGATATGGTACGCGTCCAGCATGATCTGGTGGCTGGGCTTGCCCTTGATGTGCGCGACGAAGCCGACGCCGCAGGCGTCTTTCTCCATCGCGGGGTCGTAGAGTCCGCTGTTGGTCGGACGCGTAACTGGAAAGCGGCCGGATTCCCCGGCGGGCATATTTGTGTGATCGCTCATATCCACCTGCTGTTCGCAGCCGTCTGAAAGAGCCAGACGAAGCCATGGTTTCCGAACGTCGTCGGCTCGGCTCCCGACCAGACGTTCCCGAGGGGACGCCGCATCGTGCGCAGCGAATCCCGACTGCCGCTGCCCCTCCGACAGCGGTCGATTCCCATACTCTTGTGGAGCACGCCCGGTAACGAAGCAGGCAGGGTAAAGCCGACTCTCAGGCGGGCGGCAAACAATATCATTCGCGGGTAGAAAGTCAACACTATAGGCACGGACCGCGCCGATTTCTCGGTTTGTAAACGGCTGATTTAATTAGGCTTTTGTACAATGGAGATTTGCTGGAGGTTTGATTCGGACCCTGAATCGGGTGCCGGTGCCGGACCTTATTGCAGGTGCCTGAGAAAGCTGGCGGGATCGTTCAGAAAGGCCCGGGTGACGGAGACATGCTCGGTGTCTTCCCAGGCAATCTCCCGGATGTCGAGCTCGAAGTTGAGCAGTCGGGCACCGGGCAGTGCCATGAGGATGGGTGAGTGCGTTGCGATGATGAACTGGGCGTTCTCGCGGACGGCGTCCATAATCAGTGCCAGCAACGAAAGCTGGTGGATGGGCGACAGCGGTGTCTCCGGCTCGTCAAGCAGATACAGGCCGTCGGGGTGAAGACGCTCGCGCAGCGTGTGCAGGAACCACTCGCCGTGAGAACGTGCGTCAGGATCATCGCCGTAGCGTGATGTCAGGGCGGCACGCTGGCCACGAACCGCGCCCTGTGCGAGTTGCTTGCCATATCCGTCGAGCGTTTCCTCGAAGTGTCTGTCCATGTCGTCAAGATCCGCCAGACTGGCGGAGACCCGGCGCGTGAAGCCGATCGCGTCCTCGGCGCGAAAGAAGAGTCGCCGCCTGGGCGCCCGTCCACGCGAGAACCGTAGGTGTGCGGCCAACTGCCTTGCCGCCTCCAGTGAGGGATCCGTTGCCGCATCGCTTTGTCCGATTGCGGGGCACTTCATGCCGACTGCGATTGATTCCAGGAGCGTCGATTTGCCACTGCCGTTCTCACCGATGAAAAAGGTCACGGGGCTGTCGAAGGTCAGCGACTCGAATGATTCGATCACCGGCACATCGAAGGGAAAGCCGGCAGGGATGGCATCGGTGTCCCTGAAGGCGATTGATCTGAGGTAGGTCATTGTCGGCTCCTTCGGTCAGGATAACCGATCTCATTGACCACAACATTTGCCCACCGTACTGGTATAATCGCCGCCCTCAATTTTGAAGCTAACCGCGAGGAACACGAATGAAAGATCCGGTACGCGTGGCGGTCACCGGGGCCGCCGGTCAGATCAGCTACTCCCTGTTGTTTCGAATCGCCTCTGGCCAGATGCTGGGTCCGGATCAACCGGTCATCCTCCAACTGCTTGAGATTCCGCCAGCGATGGAAGCCCTTGGCGGGGTTGTCATGGAACTCGATGACTGTGCGTTCCCGCTGGTCAGCAACATCATCGCGACGGACGATCCCAACGTCGCGTTCAAGGACGTGTCTTACGCACTGCTGGTCGGATCGAGGCCGCGCGGCCCGGGCATGGAGCGCAAGGATCTGCTCGAAGCCAATGCCCAGATCTTCTCGGTTCAGGGCAAGGCGCTGAACGATCACGCCGCCCGCGACGTGAAGGTGCTGGTCGTCGGCAACCCGGCGAATACGAACTGTCTGATCGCCCAGCGCAACGCGCCGGATCTTGACCCGCGCCAGTTCACGGCCATGACGAGGCTCGACCATAACCGTGCCGTTACCCAGCTCGCCCAGAAGACCGGCAAGCACGTGACCGACGTCACCGGGCTCGCGATCTGGGGCAACCATTCAGCGACGCAGTATCCCGATATCCATCACGCGACCGTCGATGGCAAGAACGCCATGGAACTCGTTGACCAGAAGTGGGTCGAGAGCGACTTCATCCCCACGGTTCAGCAGCGGGGCGCCGCGATCATCAAGGCGCGAGGTCTCTCCAGTGCAGCATCGGCGGCCAACGCGGCGATTGAACACATGCACGACTGGGCGCTCGGCACGAACGGTGAGGTCGTGAGCATGGCGGTCTATTCCGACGGCAGCTACGACATCGAAGCGGGTCTGATCTACTCGTTCCCGTGCACCTGCGCGGATGGCGACTGGACAATCGTCCAGGGCCTCGAGGTCAACGAGTTCTCGCGCGGCAAGATGACCGATACCGAGACGGAACTCCGGGAAGAACGCGACGCTGTCGCAGCGCTCCTGCCCTAGGCGGCCTCTTCCTGGTCTTTCGGCCGGGCGACGAGCAGGCATCCCTCGCTCGCCGCCCGGACGTCTACCGCCGGCAGTGACGCCGGCAGCAAAACCGCCTGCTCCGGCGCCAGATCCTCTGGGCCGATACTGATATCACCGAAGACCGCAATCGCGATGGCATATCTCTCCTGCGTGTTGAGTCGCCAGGTTGCACCGGACGCCAGGGAAAGACGGTGGACCGTGAATTGCGGAAAGTCAGCGGCCATTTCGATACGCCAGCCATCCCCCTGATCGACGACCGGGAGTGACTCATCAAGGCGCGCGTCCCAGTTCACCCGGCTCAGCGCCTCGGCGGTATCCCAGTGATCCTGGGTCAGCACCTTCTGACTGAACGACAGTATGTATCGCTCATAGTGAGGTGTCTGGAACTCGATGACCCGGACGCCGTGTTGCAGTGAGTGTGGCGTGAGCGGCGGCACGCGAACGACGTCACCGACGGCAAGGGGCTCCAGCTTGCTGAAGCCTTCCATCGCCTCCCGCAGGCGCGTTTCCTCCGCGCGCAATTCGTCGTCGAGTTCTGCGAGCCATGCCTCCAGTTGCCGTGGGCGAACGACCTCGTCGGTCGCGATCCCGTCTCGTTCGCGCATCTCGTCCAGGCGGGCATCGATGGCTTGCCGGACGGCCCGATACTCCCGGACCGTATCGAGGTAGGCAGCGGCGAATGCATCGTGTGACCCGTAGGCGTCGAGCCGCGCGGGATCGAACCCGAACCGGATCGCACCCTTGCCATAGGGCCAGGCGCGGCTGTCGATATCGGTGACGATGTAGACCTCGATCTTTTCCTCGTGCATCTCGAAGTAAAGGTCACCGTAGATGGCATCCGGCAGCGGGTCGAGAATCTTGAGGAGGACCGGCGCCTTCTCGTTGCCGCCAAGCAGACGGGGCCCCGCAAGTGTGATCAGCCAGGGCATCGGCGTGCCACCCAACCGGCAGACCCCGCGGGATTCGATGCCGGTATACCAGACTTCGGCCCCCCACGGTTTGTCGATACGAACGGTCGATAGCGGCAGCGGCGCATCAAGGTTGACAGGCGGGTAGTGGAACGCGCCTTCGGCGAGCGTGCTCGCGCCGGCCAGCGCATGGTCGAGGCGCGATGCATCGTCATCGAGTACGACGACGAGATGACCGTTCTGACGCTCGGCGGCGGCATGGATCTCCTGCTCTGGCGCACCGGCTTCGTACCATGCTGTGTGCCTGAACGAGAACCGCTTGCGGTCGCCGGGCGTGAGCCCTGCGCCGGCGCCGAGGATGGAGTCTGCCAACGAGTTGCCCATGGTGCCATTCTACTGGTTCGCAGCGACCGATATCACGTCCGATTGTGGCTAGTCTTTTTTCGTCGCGGGTCTAACATGGCGATGTGAACAACAAAACCTACGAACAGGCTCGGCAGGCAAGGGACCCGAGGTTCGACGGGAGATTCTTCGTCGGCGTGAAGACAACGGGTGTGTATTGCCGTCCGGTCTGCCCCGTCAAAATGCCGCGTGCGGCGAACGTGCTTTTCTTTGCGACTGCGGCCGCGGCTGCCGAGGCGGGCTTCAGGCCCTGCTTGCGCTGCCGTCCCGAGACGGCGCCCGGCACGCCCGCATGGCAGGGGACCTCGACCACCGTGGCCCGCGGGTTGCGGCTCATCGGCCAGGGCGCGCTAGATGAGGGCTCGGTCGAGGCGCTGTCTGACCGGCTCGGCGTCAGCGCAAGGCACCTCCGGCGTCTGTTTATCGAGCATCTCGGTGCGTCTCCGATCGCCATTGCCCAGACGCGGCGGCTGCACTTTGCCAAGCGCCTGATCGACGAGACGGCGATGACGATGACCGACATTGCGCTGGCCTCCGGATACGGCAGCGTTCGCAGGTTCAATCACCACTTCCAGCAAGTCTATGGGCGCACGCCAAGAGAATTGCGCGGTCGGCGCCGCGAGCAGCCGTCGCCGGCCAGCACCGGCGCATTCGTTCTGCGGCTGCCGTTCCGGCAGCCGTTCGATGCCGACGCCGTGTTCGGGTTCCTCGCCGGTCGCGCGACGCCTGGCGTCGAGCAGGTGGCTGCTGGCATCTGGTCTCGCACGATTCGACTCGGCGACGAGCGGGGAAGTATCTGCGTGCGGGCCGGGGAACGGGAAATGATCTGTGAGGTGCAACTCCCGTCGGCGAAGGCGCTGATGCAGGTGGCATCGCGGGTCCGCGAGGTATTCGATCTCAATGCTGATCCCGGTGAGATTGATGATTCGCTGGCGCGTGACGAGGCATTGGCTCCGCTGGTGGCGGCGCATCCCGGTCGCCGCCTGCCCGGCGCATGGGATCCGTTCGAGGTCGCGGTGCGGGCGATTGTCGGCCAGCAGGTCTCCGTGAAGGGAGCGACGACGATCATGGGGCGAATCGCACAACGTTATGGTGAAGCCGCTGATGGCAGGCTCTGGTTCCCGGCGCCATCATCACTCTCACAGCTGGACCCGGCGACATTGCCGATGCCACGGCAGCGTGCCGAGGCGATTCGTGAACTCGCCCGACGCGTCGAGTCAGGTGACGTTGATCTGGGCGCACCTTCCCTCGCGGATCTGCAGGCGTCGCTTGTTGCCATTCGCGGGATCGGGAACTGGACGGCGCAGTACATCGCCATGCGAGCGATCGGCGATCCGGATGCCTTTCTCTCGGGCGATCTCGTCCTCCAGCGGGTTGCCAGGCACTACCTTGGCCTCGCGAGCGAGCGGGAGCTGCTCGAGCGGGCCGAGGCCTGGCGACCCTGGCGTGCGTACGCGGGGGTTCACCTGTGGTCCATTGCAGACAGATTTCAGGAGACGTGAAGATGAAATACCGCTATATCGAATCACCAATCGGTCGCTTGCTGCTGGCCGGCGAGGACGCCGGCCCGCTGACGGCCATCGGCTTTCCCGAGGGCAATGGCCGGATCACGCCCGCGGATGACTGGGAGCACGATGACAGCGCCTTCGCCGCCGCCGCAAGCCAGCTTGCCGAGTACTTTGCCGGCGAGCGCACTGCCTTTGACCTGGAACTGGGACCGACCGGCACGGAGTTTCAACTGGCGGTACTCGATGCGCTGCGAACGATTCCGTACGGCGAGACGCGCAGCTATGGTGAAATCGCCGCGCAGCTTGGTCGCCCGAAGGCGGTGCGAGCGGTCGGTGCGGCCAACGGTCGAAATCCGTTGCCGATTGTCATTCCCTGCCATCGGGTGATTGGTTCCAACGGCTCGCTGACCGGGTTCGGCGGTGGCATTGATGCCAAGCGCTGGCTACTCGCCCATGAGCAGCGGGGCGAAGGTCCGGTCAACCTCTCGTAATCGAGGCGAGCACGTCGAAGTAGTCCGGAAATGTCTTTCGCGTACAGTCCGGATCGTTGATCGTGATCGGCTGATCGCCGAACGCTGCCAACGAGAACGCCATGGCGATACGATGATCACCGTAGGTATCGATGGCGGCGGGCATGATTTGCTCCGGCGGTTCGATGACGATGTAGTCGTCGCCGGTTTCCACGGTGGCGCCCAGTTTGCGCAGCTCGGTCGCGATTGCCGTCATCCGGTCAGTTTCCTTGACGCGCCAGTTATAGATGTTCCGGATGCGGGTTGGGCCGTCGGCAAACAGCGCCATGGTCGCCAGCGTCATCGCCGCGTCAGGGATGTGATTGAGGTCCAGATCGACGCCTCGGAGCTCGCCGCCGGTGACGTCGACATGATCTTCGTATCGCTGCACCGTGGCACCCATTTCCTCGATCACATCGAGAAATGCGACATCGCCCTGAACTGAACCGCTGCCGATGCCGTTCACCCGTATCGTGTCTCCACTGATGGCAGCCGCGCCAAAGAAGTAGCTGGCAGAGGATGCGTCGCCTTCGATCAGCATCGAGCCGGGTGACTGATACTGTTGCTGTCCCGGAATGCGAAAGCGCTGGTAGTTTTCGTGGCTGGCGGTGACGCCGAAGCGCTGCATGATATCGAGGGTGATGTCGAGATAGGGCTTTGAGACCTGCTCGCCGATCACGGTGACTTCGCTGTCCCGGGAGGCGAGCGGGAGTGCAATGAGCAGAGAGGTCAGAAACTGGCTCGAGATGTTCCCGGGGAGGGAGACCTCGCCACCTTTGATGCTGCCGCCAGCGATCTCGAACGGGGGATAGCCCGGTTTGCCGCGAAACCGGATGCGCGCCCCGAGCGATGCTAGGGCGTCAGTCAGGTGGCCGATCGGGCGCTCTCGCATGTACTCATCGCCGTCGACCACAAAGTTGCCGGGCATCATGGCGAGCACCGCGGTGAGCGGGCGGATTGCGGTACCGGCGTTGCCGAGGAAGAACTCGACCTCGTTCGGAGCCTGGAAGAGGCCGCCCTCGCCACGAACTTCACAGGCGAGCCCGCTGTCGTCGAAGCTGACGCTGACGCCGAGCTGGCGGAGTGCGTCGACCATACGGTCGGTATCGTCGCTGCGCAGCACATTGCTGAGGCGGGTGTCGCCGCTGGCGAGCGCGCCGAGCAGCAGTGCGCGGTTCGTCAGACTCTTGGAGCCGGGCAGTGTGACTTCGCCGCCGATGTGGGCAATGGGTTCGAGTGTCAGGCTGTGCATGTATTGTCTCAGTAAATGGCGGGCGGCGCGTCCGTGGGCGTCAGCCGGTCCAGAAAGTCCGCAATGTTGTCGTCGACTTCCCGAATGGGCAGTTTGCCCGGCTCTTCCAGCATGACCTTGCCGGAGGCGTTGTCGATGCTCAGAAACAGTTCACTGTCCGGATCGGTTGTTGCAACGAACACGGTGAACGGTGCGCGGGCGCGTTTCTGTGCGAGGGCGTGTCCGATGAGATTGGCAACCAGGCGTTCGTAGTCATCGTAGTTCCAGAGCTGGATCAGGCTGACCGGCCCTTCGGTCGAACGTGCCTCGATACCGCCCGCCCAGTACCGGCTGTAGAACGTCTTGATGTCAGCGTGTATCGGAAACTCGAGCGCGTTCTCGAGGTGCCTGAAATCCACCGGTGCCGGCTGCATGACCGGGCGCCAGAAGGTTATGCCATCCCGTGTCTCCCCCGTCTCGCAGGACGAGCGCCACTCAGGGTCGAATGGTGCCGCGAACGCATCGCCGGACTGGGCGGCGAGCGCACGCTCAAACAGTCGGTCCAGTGCGCCCGCGGCCCTGTCGGTTTGAGCGGGTTGCGTCAACGTCGGTCTCGGTCGGTGAAAAACGCGCGCGATTATAGCAGGGGTCAATTCGGGGCGCGGCGATTGTGCGAACCAAAAAAAACGGGCCCCGTCTCCGGAGCCCGTCTTTCGGCAATCAGGTTGCGGCCCTTGGGCCGCACGCGATGCTTATCGGATCGACAGCCAGCGACGGCGGGTGACGCCGAGCAGACCCAGTGCGATCAGGCCCAGTGTGCCCGGTGCGGGTACCGGAACGACGGGGCAATCGGGATCACAGCTGCCTTCGCCCGCATCGACGAAGAGAACGGAGGGAAGGATGGTGTCCTTGTCGTTGGTCGTGACGAAGGCCAGCGTGTACGTGCCTGCTGTTCCAATCGTCTTCGAGTAGGTCTGCCAGCCGGAGCTGCCCGACGTGCCAACCGCGGCACCGAGACCGTGGATCGATGCCAGAACCTCGACAGTCGTGCCGCCGGCGCCGATCAGCAGGGCGAATGACGGGTCGTTGAAGGGAACGTAGTCGCGAGCGACGTAGTTCCAGGCGAAGTCCAGCGTGTCGCCAGCGCCAGCGGTGAAGGACTGGTACAGCGCAGCGCCGTTGGTGAGCGAGCCACCATTGGGGTTGGTGTTGAGCGCAGTCAGCGTGCCGGAGGCGATGCCGAGCGTGCTCTCAATCGTACCGATGCTCGCACCGGCGGCTTCAATTTGCGCCATCGTCGTGTCTTCAGCAGAAATCGTGTACGTCGTGCTGTCGAACGTCGTGACGCTGGTCGATGGGGTTGCGAATACGGTACCGACCGTGCTCCAGCCGGTAAGCGTACCCGCCTCAAAGTCTTCGTTCACAAAGCTGACCGGTACCGCGTGTGCGGATGCTGCCGTCAGCGAGGCAGCGACGATGGCTGCCTTTGCCATATTCTTAAAGTTCACGATTCAAATCTCCTTATCTGGTCCCGTTCGCGTCGTTCGCGTGGAGAACCACCCGATTGCCGCCGCCAGTGAAGATACGCAATAAACGGGCCATAGATAAGAAAATGTTAATTTTCAGAGAGTTATCGGTGCAAGCTCGCCGCGACTTCAATCACGTGTAAAAAATACCGACGTTTTGGATGCCCTGACAGCCGGGCTACTGTCCGTCGTGACGACCGCCGTCTCCTGGCCGGTCGCCGCGTCGATCCCGGCGTTCGAGGTAGGTCGCGACGCGCTTTCTCTCCTCGGGCGACAGTCTGGACAAGACCGTCACCATGTGGTCGTGGGATGCGGTCTGCCAGGCGGTGTGGGCTTCCCGAAGTGCTGCCAGTGCGTCACGAACCCGCTCCGGGTCGAAGTCTTCGGCGGTGATGGCGGCTTCGAAGTGCTTCTGCGCATCACGCATCGACTGGCGCATCGAGCGGGAGCTTCGGATGTGCGCGATCACGTCATCACGCAGTTCCTGGCGCCGATCATCGTCGAGCCGGCGGACGATCCATCCGACGTGTTCGGGAACCGGTCGCGGCGGTGGCCCGCCCCAGACCAGCTTGCCGACAATCCCGCCGACCAGCAGCAGATTGACCGTCATCGAGACGATGAGCGCGACAATGAGCACGCGTTGTCTGGTGCTCATGGTGCGGACTCCATTGCCACGATCTCTTCGGTACTGGCCAGCCCCATCAGGAGCAGCATCTCATCGTCTGTATAGGAGTCAGCGCCGCTCTCGAGCGTCAGCGAGCCGCCAAGCATGACGCCGAATACCAGTGGCAGCGCGGCGATGGCAGTCGGGCGAAGGAAGGAAGCCGGACGACCCCGGTCCGGGAGCAGCCATGCCACGAGTCGCTCGACCCAGCCGTTGGTCTCGTGGTCGATGGCTGTCAGAATTCTCGATTCGAGGGCAGCCAGATCGACGTCGACGCGACCCCGCAGCAGCGCACGATCCAGCGCTTCTTCCCGGTCGATCAGGGATTGTGCCTCCGGGTTCGTTGCAAGCAGTTGCAACGCCTCGTCCCGCTCGGCCTCGGGCCAGCGATCCGGCACGGCGCCGTAGCTCTCGATTATCTGCCTGAAGCGATTCATTTCCATGTTCAGTCTCCCGACCGTTCGGCCAGCAGTGTCTTCAGTCGTCTTCGTCCGCGTGCCAGCAGGGATTCCAGCGCGGCGACGTTAATGCCCAGAATCCCGGCGGCGTCCCGGTTCGAGAATCCCTGGTAGTAGCAAAGCACGATGGCACTTCGCTGGGATTCCGGCAGCGCTGCCAGTGATTGTCTCATCGCATCGCCGGTCGCCGCCTCGATTGCCGCCATGCCCGGTTCGTCGCCGGATTCGAAGCGGTCGAAGTCGTCCTCATCGACGATCCGGCGCTGTTTGCGAAAATGGTCGATGCAAAGATTCCTGGCAATGTTGTGCAGCCACGTCGACAGCTTCGCCCGGGCAGGGTCGAAGCGATCGGCCTGCGTCCACAGCCGCAGGAACACCTCCTGTGCAATGTCCTCGGCGAGTGCCGCGTCATCCGTCATGCGGGCCACGAAGTGCGAGACCGGGCCGAGATGCTCATCGAGCAGTTGCCGGAAAGCCAGCTTGTCGCCTTGATGGACCCGCTGGACCAGCTCGGCTTCGGACGTCGCAACCAACAATGCCTCCGCTACGAATCAGTGACCTCGGCGACGCTCTCCGTCGAATCGGTCACCGCGGCGATGCCCGGGCCCCTTTCCCATACCGCGGGGCGCCCGGAACTCATCCGCCGAGATGAAGCCATCACCATTCTCGTCCATCCTGGCGAACGCTGCCTGCCGTGCTTCTTCGCTGGTGATGATGCCATTGTTGTCCTGATCGAGGGCGGCAATGTGATCGGCGAAGCGCTCGTTGCGGTCGTCCAGTTTCTCCTGAGCCTTGGCCGCTCGCTCCTGATGCCGGGCAGCGAGTTCGGCAACGGTCACGACGCCATCACCGTCGGTGTCGGCATGCATCATCATGCGGTCTCCGCCGCGGGGTGCCCGGAACTCCTCGATGGAGATCTTGTCGTCGCCGTTCGAATCGAGGCGGTCGATAATCCGGTCCGATCGGGGGCGGTCGGCCGCGGCGGTCGTCGACAGGGCGAGTAGCAGGCTTGCTGTGATAAATTTGTATTTCATTGGAGTCCGTCTCCCAGGTTGTCAGTTACGCTGTGTTCACTGACTCTTACGGGTGAGGGCAAGGGATCTGTCGGTCGGTCATCACAACCCGTCAGAAAGGTTTGACGACGACGAGAATCAGGATCGGAATGACCAGCATCAGCGCGCCTTCGTTGAAGACACGAAAGAAGAGCGACGTCCGGATGACCTGATCTGCTTGCATCTGGCGCAGATATCGCCAGGTCTGGAACTGATAGGCGATCAGGAGCAGCACAAACAGCAGCTTGGCGTGAACCCAGCCACCGGCGCTGATCCACCAGCCCATCCACAGCCAGAGTCCCAGGACGATTGCGACCGCGCCCATCACCATCGAGAAGCGGTGGAGTTTGCCCGCCATGGTGACGAGGCGCCGCACATCCTCGCCAGCGGCTTTGCCTTCGACGTAGTGAACGATGATTCGCGGCAGGTAGAACAGACCCGCCATCCAGGCCATCACGAAAAGGATATGAAAGGTTTTGACCCAGAGCATCGTGTCTCACCGGCTGTTGCTGGCCGCGGATAGTAGCATGGGGTGCCCCGATGCCGTTGGCTGAACTGACCGCGTTCCTGTTCTTCGTCTCGCTCGGTGCCGTTACCCAGGCCATTACGGGCTTTGCGATGGGCCTCATCATCATGGGCGCGGTGACGGCGCTGGCGCTGGCCGACATCTCGTTCTCGGCGGCCGTGGTCAGTCTCATTGCGCTCGTAAACACGTCGCTGGCCTTGAGGCGCAGCTACCGCTTCATTGATCGCAGAATACTGGCGGGGCTCATCACGGGCCTGTTGCCGGCGACAGCCGCGGGCGTGTTTCTGCTCGAAGCGCTGTCGAGTACGTTCTACGACGGCCTCAGGCTTGCGCTGGGTATCGTCATCATTCTCGCCGGGGGCTTGCTGATGATTCGTCCGACGCCCTTTGCTGCGCCCTCTGGCCGGATGCCGGTCGTCGCCACCGGGTTCGCGGGCGGCATCATCGGCGGGCTGTATGGCGCCGGTGGCGCACCCATGGCATGGCTGATGTACCGTCAGCCGATCGATTTCCAGGCAATCCGGGCGACGCTGCTCGCGACCTTTTTTGCCTCAACGCTGGTGCGAAGTACGACGGTCGCGCTCAGTGGTCATATGACCAGTGAGATTCTCATCACGTTCGCACTGTCAGTCCCGCTCGTGGTGGCTTCGACGATCGCCGGCGTCCATCTCGCGCCAAGCGTGCCCGAGACGCTGGTCAGGCGCGCTGCGTTCGGGCTGCTTGTGATGCTCGGCGCGTTCCTGATCTTCCAGTCGCTTCAAAGCCTGAGTTCCATCCAGATCGTGTCCCAGTAGCGGTCGAACTTGTAGCCGACTTCGTGAAGGTGCGCTGCCGGTGCGAAGCCGAGTCTGCGATGCAGTGACATGCTGGCATCGTTCGGTTGGGTCACGATGCCGTAGCAGCGGTGAATCTCCTGGTCTGCCGCGCGCAGGCGATCCAGCAATTCGCCGTAGAGCCGTCTGCCGAGGCCCCGGCCCGTGGTGCCGTTGGCGAGATAGATGCTCGTCTCGACCGACGTGTCGTAAGCGGCCTTGGGCCGGAGGGCGCGGCTGGACGCGAAGCCGGCGAGCCGTGTATCCAGCTCGAGTACCAGCAACTGGTGTCGGCTGCCCGGTGCAAACTGGTCGAACCAGGGTTGCCGGTCCTGCCAGAGAAACGGCACGACATCGAATGTGGCCGCGGTGTTCGTGATGTACCAGTTGTAGAGGTCGGTAACGGCCGGCAGATCATCAGGTGCTGCTTCCCGAATCGTTACGTTCACGCTTGTCTCCATGATCTACGCCCCTACATTGATCGCGCCTGCACTGACTTGCAAGCGGGCTTCTTCCCGCTACAATACCGGCCTTTTCGCGTTCCCCCCCTTTCCTGACTCACGGGTTTGAATGACTGCCGAAGAGCTTCGCCCATTCGCCGACGCCGAGGTCGCCGAGGTTGTCGAGCGCCTGCTCACTGATGATGCGCTGCCGGGTTTCCTCGCGGATTTTGAGTCTCCGCGCCTGAACGCGTTGGCGCCTTCGCTGATGCGGTATCTGACACGCCGTCGCCTGCGGGGCATTCTGGGCAGCGTGCGGACGATTCGTGACTTTCAGCAGATTGTAGAGGGATATGTCCAGCGCCTGGTCGACACGACCATGACCGAATTCGTCGCTGACGGGGTCGAACGTGTCAGCGACTCCCGGCCCCATGTCTTCGTCAGCAATCATCGTGATATTGCCGGTGATTCGATGCTCCTCAATTTCGCGCTGCATCGCGCGGGCCTCGATACCGTTCGCATCGCGGTCGGCGACAATCTCGTCCAGATGCCGTTCGCGACCGATCTGATGAAGCTGAACAAGAGTTTCTTCATCAAGCGGTCAGGAGAAACGCGTCGTCAGGTGTACGAGTCGCTGCTCGAAACCTCTCGCTATATCAACGACTCTGTCGCATCCGGGCATTCGGTATGGATTGCCCAGGCCGGTGGTCGCGCCAAGGATGGCATTGACCGGACTGATCCCGCCGTCATCAAGATGCTCACGCTGGCGGCTGGGAAACGGGGCTTCAATGATGCGCTGGCCGGCCTCAGTATCGTACCCGTCTCGCTGTCCTACGAAATCGATCCCTGTGACTCGCTGAAAGCGGCGGAGCTCGCAAGCCGGGCGAAGGGCGGAGACTACGTCAAGAAACCGGGTGAAGACCTGTTGAGTCTCGCGCGTGGCCTGACGGGGAAGAAGGGGCGCGTGCATCTCTGCATCGGCGACGACATCGGTGCCGGGCACGAGTCGCCAGAGGCGGTGGCGCTATGCCTCGACCGGGCGATCATGGGGAGGTTGCAACTGTTTCCCGTCAACTATGACGCGGCGCGGCGAGTCGCGGCGATGGATCCCGGTTCTGACTTTGCGACGCTGGATCTGCCGCCGGCGTCGGACTCGCCTCTCGATGAGCGGCTTGCGGGTTGTGCCCATGACGCCGCACCGTACCTGCTCAGGATGTACGCGAATCCCGTGCTGCAGCGACATCGGCTGGGGCTGCCGATCGTTCAGTAGACTTGCAGTGACTCCCTGTCCAGCCGCTCGATCTGATCGCGCAACTGAAGCAGGTGCTGTGACCAGTAGTGCCCCGTGTTGTAGAACGGAAACGCGCGCGGGAACGCCGGATCGTCCCAACGGCGACCGAGCCATGCGGCGTGGTACATGATCCGCAATGAGCGCAGGGGTTCGATCAGCGCAAGTTCGGCAAGATCAAAATCCATGAACGCGCGATACCCCTCGAGGATCGCTGATATCTGGAGGTTCGCTTCGCTGCCCTCCCCCGAGAGCATCATCCACAGATCCTGCACCGCCGGACCCATCCGTGCATCGTCAAAGTCGACGAAGTGCGGCACGTCGTCCCGCCAGAGCACGTTACCCATATGGCAATCGCCGTGCAGGCGAATGAAGCGGTGGGGTTCGAGCCTGCCATCAATGGCGGCCAGCAGTTCATCGGTCAGCGCCCGATAGTCTCGCTCGTAGTCCGCGGGAATGAAGCCGTTCCCGAGCAGGTATTCTCGTGACGCGTAGCCGTAGTCGTCAGTTGTGATCGACGGGCGGTGCGCAAACGGAATGCGGGCGCCGATCGAGTGAATGCGTCCGACCGCTCGCCCGAGGATCTCGAGATTGTCGAGGTTGTCGAGATCCGGCGCGCGCCCCCCGCGTCGTGGATACAGTGCAAAGCGAAAGTCGTCGAACTGGCTGAGGGTGGAGGCGCCGAGCGAGAGGGGCGCGACCGCCGAGATATCGGCGTCCGCAAGCTCTGCCGTGAACGTATGCTCTTCGAGAATCTGCTCATCGGTCCACCGTGCTGGCCGATAGAACTTGCCGATGACCGGATCGGCATCCTCGATGCCGATCTGGAAGACGCGGTTCTCGTAGGAGTTCAGCTCGAGGATTCGGGCATCGCAGCGAAAGCCGACAGACTCGACGGCGTCCATCACGACGTCGGGAGACAGGCGGGCGAAGGGGTGCGTATCAACCATGGTCTGTGAGCAGGGCGACGCCCTTGACCTGTGCGAAGACGCGCTGACCGGGCGCAAGCCCCAGCGTTCGACGTGACCGATGTGTGACGCTCGCCACCAGCGTATGTTCGCCGGCGGTCAGTCTGACGAGTGCGGCATGGGGCAGGGGTGATTCATCGATGGTTTGCACGACGGCAGGCAGAATGTTGAGGATGCTGGAATCTTCGGGCTGTGACATTGACAGGCTGACGTCCCTTGCCGGAATCCGGATGCGCACGCGCTCGCCTGCCGGTAGCGGGCCGCAGGCGACGAACAGCGCGGCCCCGTCGATGCGGCACTCTGCCAGCGCATCTGCCTCGTGGTACTGCGCGATACTCGTCTCAATGACGGCAGCCGGTTCGGCCGCCGTTTCCCGGGACAGCTGGAGTGAACTCGCCATGTCGAAAACGCTCCCCTGCTCGATGATGGAACCCGCACGTATCAACAGTACATGATCGGCAAGGTAGCTGACTTCATCAATCGCGTGCGTCACGTAAATCACCGGAATGTCGAGTGTCGACCGAAGGCGTGCGAGATACGGCAGGATCTTTCGCCGGGATGCACCGTCCAGCGAGCCGAGGGGCTCATCCATCAACAGACAGCGGGGATTCGAGAGCAACGTTCTCGCGATGGCGACGCGCTGTGCCTCGCCGCCGGACAGTGATCCGGTGGAACGTTGCAGCAGCGGATTGATGTCGAGCCAATCCACGACGTCGTCGAGTACGATCTGCCCGAGTCTGGCGCGTTTCTCCGCATACCTCAGGTTGTTCAGGACGGTGAGATGCTGGAACAGTTGGGGCTGCTGGAAGACGTATCCGACACCACGGCGGTGGGGCGGCACGAATCGCGTGTCGTCCTGCCAGATCTCGTTGTCGTGCCTGACGTTGACCCGGACGTGACGTCCGCCGCGCTCGAGGCCGGCGATTACCTGCAGCACCGTGGACTTGCCTGCGCCTGACGGGCCGAAAAGCGCGGTGACGCCGGGGGGCGCCTCGATCTCCACGTCCATTGTAAAGTGGCGGCTCCGCTCGAGCCGAATGCTGACGCTAATCACGGCGCTCACCCCCGCTGAAGCGCCACTGGCGGTTCAGCCGATAGACGATGAACAACAGCGCGAACGAGAACGCGAGCAATCCGCCGGCCAGCCAATGGGCCCTTGCATAGTCGAGGGTTTCGACGTGTTCGAACAACGCGATCGAGAGCACCCTCGTCTCACCGGGGATGCTGCCACCGATCATCAGCACGATGCCGAACTCCCCGATCGTGTGAGCGAAGGCAAGACAGCAGGCAATGACAAAACCCTGACGCGAGAGCGGCACGGCGATCGTAAAGAAGCGGTCGAGGGGGCTCGCGCCAAGCGTGGCGGCAGCGTCCATGACGCGTGCCGGCAGGCTCTCGAATGCGACCTGCAGCGGCTGGATGTAGAACGGGGCGGAGTAGATGATCGAGCCGATGACGAGGGCTTCGAATGAGAACGCCAGTGGGGACCCCGTCATCGACGCCCATGCCTGACCGATCGCGCTCTGTGGCGCGAACGCCAGGAGCAGGTAGAAGCCCATCACGGTAGGCGGTAGCACGATGGGCAGCGCGACAATCGGTTCGATGAACGTCCGGGCGGGCGACTGCGTTCTCGCCAGCCACCAGGCGATGGGCGTACCGATGATGATCAGGAGTATCGTCGTGGTTGCAGCGAGTTGGAGCGTCAGCCAGAGCGCCGTGAGTTCCTCGCTCACTTTGCGCTTTCCAGTCGTCCTATGTACTCGTGAATGAGCCGACCGGCGATGGAGACCGGGGATGGATGGTTGGGCAGGCTCTTGTAGTGGAACCAGCCTGCCTCGGCGATTTCTTCTTCCTGCAACACGAACTCGCCGCCGGCGTACTCTGCATGAAAGCCCAGCATCAGGGAGTTGGGAAACGGCCAGGCCTGACTGGCGAAGTACTCGAGGTTGCAGATATCGATGCCGACCTCCTCCTTCACTTCGCGATGAACGGCTTCCTCCAGCGATTCGCCGGGCTCGACGAATCCGGCCAGCGTCGAGAAGAAATTGCCGCGACCCCGTGCATTGCGTGCAAGCAGCAACTCTTCGCCGCGAGTAACGAGGACGATGATTGAGGGCGAGATTCTCGGGTAGTAGAACTGTTCGCAGTCACCGCATTTGCGGGAACGATCGAAATCGGATGTCTCGGTGACCTGGCCGCACTGGCCGCAGTAATGGTGGTCGCGGTGCCATTCGACGATCTGCTTTGCCTTGCCGATCAGGTTGAACACCGGCTCTTCGGTGTTGCTGAGGAACGAGAACAGCGTCTCGAACGTGTAGCCGTCGGGTTCGTCTGCTTCCGGATCTGCCTCTGCCGCGTATACCGGAACGTCGCCGACCCGGCCGAGATAGTGCTGGTTCAGGATTTCCATATCGAGCCAGCGGATTTCGTCCTGCGTCAACGGGCGCCATCGCGCCTCGGTCTCGATCGTCAGGATCTCGCCGTCTGACACGACGATATGGTAGCTGGCATCAACGGCCCCCTCCGGCTTGACGCCCGGCAGGAAGTCGCGGCCAATGTCGAATATGTCCCAGTCCACGGCGTGACTTTATCACTGTTTACCTTCGCTGGCAGGTCGTTAACGGATGGGGCCAGCGGGATCGCTTCGCAGGTCTCGTTGTGGTGTGCGCGCCAGACCGACGACATCGACCTGCCTCGCGCCCGCCTGCTTGAGCGCCCTTGCGAGCTCGCTCGCGGTGGCGCCCGTCGTCACGACATCATCGACGATGGCGAGATGGCAGCCCTGAACCTGACCGTTGATGCCGAAGACGCCCCGCAGATTTCGCTGTCGGGCATCGCGCCCGAGGCCCTTCTGCGCGTCGACTTCAAACCGTCGACGGGCGAGATCTTGTCTGACCGGCAGGCCGAGTCGGGAGCCGAGAACGCTTGCGACTTCGTCCGCCTGGTTGAAGCCCCGCTGGCGGCGCTTTCGCCGCGTGAGCGGGACCGGAATCAATACCTCGGGACGGCTGCGTGCGTACGACGACCAACCGGACGCCGCGCATTCGGCGAGCACGTGCCCGTAGATCTGCCTGCCCCGTGTCTTGAAGTCAGAGATGAGGCGGTCGACGGGCGTACGGTAGACGAAGTGACAATAGGCGGTGTCGAAAGCGAACGTCGTGGTTGTGCAACTTCGGCAATGCTCGAGTGAGTCCAGCGGCAGGCTGCAGCACTCGCATCGCCGCAGGATCGACGGCAGATCACGCTCGCAGGCCTCACAAAGATCGAGCGCGCGACGTGTCGTGCGGTCGCAGAGTATGCAGACGCCGCCAAACACATGGAAGCTCAGGCGATTCAGGAAATGGCGCATGGCGCGCATTGTCGCCTCAATGGCTACGTCGTGCCGCCAGGATATCGTCCCGCCCGTGCGTCAGCAGTCAGCCATTCAGGGGCAGGGATGATCCGGGTTGGCGCTGTCGCAGACCGAAACGCGGCTCAGGTAGTTGGACCAGATGCCCACCTCATCCTGTTGCACGTCCGGCGAAGTCTCCTCGAACATGGGCACACGCCGGTTGAGCCGGAGCAGATAGATGAAGTCGCTGGCCTGAATGGCTTTCATCAGAGTGATTTCACCCATTCGAATGGCGCGGTTCTCGCCGCAGACCGTGAGGCGTACCGATGTCGGGTAGCCGTTCTCCAGTCCCGAGAACAGATTGTAGTGCTGGATGAAGCGGCAGCTTTCCCTGAGCCGCTCCACTTCTGCCATGATCAGGTCGAGCGGGTCGTTGTCGGTGAGGTCGGCATGGGCCTCGACGCTCAGCTTGATATTCCACTCATCGGCTGTCTCGCCCGGAGGAACGAACTCCGTTAGCCGGGTCTTGTCATTGTTGAACTGGTAGACGCGTTCCCAGCCTTCGGGTGGCTTCATGAGCAGGCGCTCGGTCGAAGCCGCCGCCTGCGGTTCGCTCTGGCAAGCGGCCGACAGCAACAGCAGCGATAACAGCGTGAGTCGGGCGGTCACGCCAGCAGTGCCTCGGCGTCATGTTCGAGCGCAACGAGGCGCCGTACCCAGGCCTGGATCTCCTCGAACTCATCATCGGAGATGTCGAACGCCTTGCGGAGATCGTCCAGAAAGCAACGTTCCTCGATTTCGAAAGCGCCATCGGCATAGCTGAGGCGTACGAGAGACATGATGACGATCGCGCGTGAGCGACGTGTATCGAAGATGTCGGCGGTGCCTTCGATGGGCATGTAATGCGCCTCGATCTCCCGGGAGAGGCTCATTTCCCGGCGCATGGCGTCCATCATCTCCTTCTCGCCGGGGGCGAGGTCGCCATCCGAGACCACCACATTGTGCGCGAGGCAGATGAACGCTTCTTTCTGTACTTGGCTCAATGTCGCGAGGTACATGGTCAGTCAGTCTTCAGGCGCCGCCAGCGTGACATCGTAATTGAAAATCCTGTCGTCGCGCAGCGTTGTCACCTTGATGGTGTCGCCGGGCTGGTGCTGTTCGAGCATCGACAGCATTGAGTCTTCGTTGGTCACAGGTTCGCCGTCGATCGCGATGACGACATCACCCAGGTGGATATTGTTGCGGGAGTCCGTGCGAACCCCGACCATCCCGGCCTTGTCGGCAGGATAACCGGGCCGAACCGAGAGGACTGGAACACCCTTGACGCCAAACCGGCGAGCCCAGTTGTCACTCAACGTTTCGATGCCGATCACCGGTCGATAGAGCTGCCCGTGCTCGATGAGTTGCGGGATGATGCGCTTGACGGTGTTGACCGGAATCGCGAAGCCGATGCCCGCGCTGGCGCCGCTCGGGCTGTAGATCGCGGTGTTGACGCCAACCAGTTCCCCCTTGCTGTTGAGCAGCGGGCCGCCGGAGTTGCCGGGATTGATGGCTGCGTCGGTCTGGATCACGTTCTTGATGTTCCGGTTGCGGAACGAGCGGATCTCGCGGCCAAGCGCGCTGACGACACCAACCGTGAGGGTCGTGTCGAGGGCAAACGGGTTGCCGATCGCGAGCACCTTTCTGCCCACCGAGAGGTCATCGGAGTCACCCAGCGGGATCGGATGAAGCTGCTCGTCGGGGGCGTCGATCTCCAGTACGGCGATATCCTTTTCCGGCGCCGCACCCACAAGACGTGCCTCGTAGTCTTTGCCGGACGACGTTGTGATTGTCACCTTGTTCGCCCGGTAGACGACGTGGAAGTTGGTGACGATGAGCCCGCTGTCGTCCCAGACGAAGCCGGTACCGCTGCCCTGCGGCACTTCGGTTGCGTTCAGCGAAAAGATGTTGCGTCGGAGCTGTGTATTCGTGACGAAGACGACTGACGGTGACACATCGCGGTAGATCGCAATGTTGTTGCTTTCGTCATCCGTCAGGAATGCCGGGGGCGGGGCAACGTTGGCCGGCGCCGGGGCGGTGCCGGCGACGGTTTCTGCGGTTCCGCTGTCCTGGTTGGAAGCGAAGATGACGACGGCAACCACGCTCAGCAGCGCGGCGCCGAGAACAGTCTTCTTCATCACGGCCTGCTCCGCTCAGCGTGTCGTGGGCGTGATTTTCTCGACGCTCTCGTCAGCGACGATGTACCGGTCGAGATCGTAGACGTCTTCCGGGCTGAGCGAACCAACGACTTGCTTGAGTCGCAGGGTGTCCCGGATGTATTGGTAGCGTGCGCTGGCGTACTGGAATTGCGCGGCAAACAACCGCTGCTGCGCCAGAAGTACGTCGACGATGTTTCGGGTGCCCACCTCATAGCCGGTTTGCGTTGCGTCGAGCGCGCTCTGGCTGGATTCAATGCCGCGCAGGCGGGCACGTACGCGGGCGACGTCGGTAATGATCGCGCTGTAGAGGTTGCGCGTGTTCTCGACGACCGTCCTTCGGGTCAGGTCGAAGTTGCGCTGGGCCTGATCGAGCTGGAACCCGGCCTGTCGGGCCTGGGAGCGAATGCGCAGCCCGGTGAAGATCGGGACATCCAGTGACAGCGTTGCCGCGTTGGTTTCCGTCTGCCCGGAGAACACGCTGTTCGCGCCCGATTCGCTCTCGGAGTAGCTGATGCGCGCGTTGACGGTCGGCAGGTGGCCGCTACGAGCGATCTGGACCTGACGGCGCGCCTGCTCAACGGCGTGTCGCGATGCCAGCAGGTCGTAGTTGCCGGCGAGGGCGGCCTCGACCCAGTCTTCCTCGTTGCGGGGCGCGGGGTACTCGACCGGGAACTCCTCGGACAGGCCATCGATCTCCTGTATCAGCTGCCCGGTCAGGCGAACCAGTGTTTCGAACGTGATCGCCTGCGCACCCTCGGCTTCAATGACGCCCACGGTCGACGTATCAAACGCGGCCTGGGATTCGAGAACGTCGGTGATGGCAACGAGGCCGACATCGAAACGCTGCTTGACCTGCTCGAGTTGACGGCCGACCGCATCGCGCTCGGCGATGGCTGCGCTCAGTCGGTCCTGCGCCTCGAGGATCGAGAGATAGTTGTCTGCGACGCGGAAGATCAGTTCCTGCTGCTCGGCAGCGAACTGCGCGGCGGCCTGGGCTTCGATCTCTCTCGACTGGCGGAAGGTGAACCAGCGGGAAAGGTCGAACACGGGCTGGGTCAGCGTCGCCGACCACTGGTTGCTGTTGAAATTCTGGGTCTGGTTGACGACCGTGAACCCGCTGGGAGATGTGGGATCCTGAAGGAACTCGGGGCTCGTACGCTTGGTCTGGGTCGTCGAGACGCTGGCAGAGATGTTGGGCATGAGGCCGCCGCGGGCCTGGTCCACGACTTCCTGTCTCGCGCTGAAGCCGGCACGGGCGGCGGCAATCTGCGGGTCATTCTGAACGGCGAGTTCATAGACATCGGCCAGGCTGGTTGCGCCTGCCAGCGGCGATGCCGCCATCGTTGCGGCCACTGAAAGGCTCGCGGCCCATCGAGAAAATCTCATAGGGATTCCTTTTGTTAAAGCCCCGAAAATCGGCTCGCTAGCATACTTGCCGCGTGGCAGTGACGCCAGTCCGGGGGCGACAGTTCGGTGTATAGATACGACGAAACCGGGGTTTCGATCTCCTTTGACGCTCGCGCGTCCTCAACGGTTTACGGCTGACACAGCAGGCGCGGCGAATGGACCCAGCCGGGATTCGAGCCATTTCGCGACGGCGAGGCTCTCGTGCTCGTGGAACGGGCGCGCGATGATCTGGATGCCGATCGGCAGGCCGTCTTCATCCGTGCCCGCGCGGATGACCGTGCCCGGCCAGCCGGTCAGGTTGTACGCTGTCGTATAGCTGTACGCAGCCATGTCCTCTTCCTGTCGGTGCGGAATCGCCGTATGGGCGTTTACCGGACAGATGAGAATGTCGAAATCCCGGAAGTAGCCGAGCATCGTGCTGCGAAAGTTGTCCCACAGTGAGATCGTCTGCGCGAACTCACGCTGGCTGATTGGCTGCGGACGGTGTGCAATGCTGGCCGCAATTCTGGGTGATGGCGTGCTCGTGCGGCAGTCTTCCAGCAGGTTCTCGAGCATCTCGCCGCCGTCGGCGCCAAAAACGCGCGCCATGATGAAGTTGGTCATCTCGATGCCCGACGGCCGCGCCTCGGTCGCATCAATACCGTCCTCGCGCAGCAGATCGCAGGCTTCGCCGATGGCCGCCCTGATGGCTGCTGTGGGTGTGCGGACGCCGTTGTCGGCGTGAAATCCCACCCGCAGCGCCCGAACGTCGACGTCGCTGCTATGGGCAAGCCCGGCCTCGACGCAGTTCGGATCGACGAAATCCGGGCCGGCAATGATGCCCAGCAGAAGCTCCAGATCGTCGACATAGCGTGCCATGGGGCCGGGTTGCGAGAGTCGTGCGATCATGCCGGAACTCGGCAGCGCATTCCCCGTGCAGGGTACCCGACCCGTGGTTGGCTTGATGCCGGCGATACCAGAGAAGTGACTGGGCAGGCGAATGCTGCCGCCGGTATCCGTCCCGATGTCGAACGGCGACGCGCCGGCGGCGATGATCGCAGCGGCGCCGCCGCTGCTGCCGCCCGGCGTCCGGGTGAGGTCGAAAGGGTTGTTGGTGCGGCCGTAGACGTTGTTGTCGGTCTGGAACCAGAGCGTGAATTCCGGTGTGTTGGTCTTGCCCATCATGATCGCGCCGGCGGACTTCAGGCGGGCGACGCAGGTGGCATCCTGGCCGGGCCGGAAGTCCTTGCGGCCCTCCGTGCCCCATGTGGTGACGGCATCGGCGGTGTCGAGGCTGTCCTTCAGGGTCATGGGAATGCCATGAAGCGGGCCGTGAAGTTTGCCGTCTGCCAGCTCGGCGTCGTACTTGGCGGCATACTTGAGTGCGAGGTCTGCGGTAGAGCAGACCACGGCATTCAGCTCGGGGTTGACCTTCTCGATACGGTCGAGGAATCCGCGGACGAGATCGACCGATTTGACGCTTCGGCTTCGCACCGCCTCTGCCATCGCGGCCAGCGGCGCTTCGAGGAGTTCTTCCATGTTGATCCAGCCCTCGTAAGAGACCGCTACTATATCGCGAATACCGCTTCCCGGGAGAAGCCGTTAGAATATCGGGCCCATTGACGCTGCGGGAGCTTCATGTCGGCCGCAAGCCCAGGATTTCTCTTCCTGTTCGACCTGATCGTCCTGACCGGTCTGCTGCACTACTATCGCCGGCTCGGCTATCCGTTTCTGCTCTACGGCAGCATCTTCCTCGGACTTCATGCCTGTGGCGGCTTTGTATCAGCGCTGCTGCCGCTCGACACCGGCGCCCTCGTTCGCGCCCCTTTTACGCTGGGCACGGCGACGCTCGCGGCCTGCTGCGCGCTGAATATCGCACGGCTCGACGATCACCTCGCCCGGCTCGTCACAGTGGCGATCATTGCCTCGCTGTTCGCACTGGGTGTCGGCTTCCTGGCGCTGACCGGTGAGGCCCTGGCGGTCGCGCTCGCTGCGCCGGCATCGGCGCTGCTGGTGATCGCCGCATTCGTGCTGCTGCGTCAAGCCCGGTCGATGGCGACCTGCTGGTTCTCGGCGCTCGCCCTGTTGCTCGCCGTTGGCCTGCCCCTGGCAGTCTGGATACCCGTACCCGCGGCGGCGCTCGATCTCACGCAACTCCTGATCGGCGTGACGCTCGTGATGACGGCTGCCGAGCGTGTCATGGCCGAACTCGCAACCAGGGATGCGCGTATCGAGCGGTATGCAGAGGATCGGCGCCGTCTCGAGATACAGTTCTCACAGGCCCAGAAGCTGGAAAGCCTCGGCATGCTGGCTGGCGGCATCGCGCACGATTTCAACAACATGCTCACAAGCATTCTGGGTTACGCGAGTCTTGCGATGAAGAAGCTCTCGCCGGACAGCGAGGTCCGCAAGGATCTGTACATGGTCATGTCCGGTGCGCGTCAGGCTGTCGATCTGACGTCACAGATGCTGATCTATGCCGGCAAGGGTGCCGTCGAGTCAGAAGCTGTCGATATCTCTGAGGTCGTGTCGAACATGGACAACCTCGTGCAGTCGGTTGTGCCGAGCAAGATCCGTGTCGTCCAGCGGCTCGGCCGTGACCTGCCCAGCCTCAGGGGCGACCGCGCGCAGCTTGGGCAGGCCGTCATGAATCTCATCGCCAATGCGGTGGATGCCATGGAGGATGGGGGCGGTACAATCGAGATATCGACTGGCCTGGGTGAAATCGATGACAGCATCCTGAGGTCGAGCTTCTTTGCCGAAGACCGTGAGCCGGGTGCGTATCTGTACCTGCGCGTCAGTGACTCGGGCATCGGGATGAGCAACGAGCAGATTGATCGCATCTTCGATCCCTTCTACTCCGAGAAGCACTCGGGCAAGGGTCTGGGGCTTGCCTCACTTTCCGGCATCGTGCGCCAGCACAAGGGCTTCATCCAGGTGCAGTCCGCCCCGGGTGAGGGGACCGAGTTCACAGTCTTCTTTCCGCTCGTTGCGGTATCGGATGCGCCAGGCGAGATACCACCACTTCCCTCAACCCGCAGCCGGCAGCGCGGCCGGGTCCTGCTGGCTGATGACGATTCACGGATTCGCAGCCTGATGGCATCGATTCTGGAAAGCGATCACTACACGATTGTCTCAGCGGAAGACGGGCGCGAGGCGCTCTCGCTCTGGCGGGAGCACAAGGGTGACTTCGATGTGCTGGTAATCGATTGCACGATGCCCAGGATGTCCGGGGTCGACGTGTATCGCCAGCTGCGCGCCGACGGCGTGAAGACGCCGATCGTTCTCGTCAGCGGTTACCACCAGGAACAGGTGGCGCGACACATCGAGAACGATCCACAGGGTACGTTCGTCAAGAAACCGTTCAACGTTGACGACTTCCTGCGCGAGGTCAACGGTATCCGGGAATCCGCGAGCCTCGCTCGTCGCCAGCGACTATGAGTGGCGATCGATAACGATCGAGAGCCCGTCTTTCTCGATGTCGAATTCGAGCACATCGTCGCCGAGCGACTCGGTTGGCTCCAGCGTTTCCGCCAGCGTCTCACCGCGAATGTAGTCTGCGTGTCGCGTCATCGCTTCGCGCAGTCGGCCGCTGGCCGAGTAGCGGATGTCGATCCGGTCGACGACGTTGAAGCCCTTGTCGCGGCGGGATCGCTGGACGCGGTTCACCACCTCGCGGGCAAGGCCTTCGAGGAGCAGGTCCTCGGTCAGGTTGCAGTCGACGTCGATTGAGACGAAGCGGTCGGAGATGGCATTGGTGCCCTCTCGTGCTTCCCTGAACACCAGAATGTCGTCTGCGGCAAAAGTCTGCCCGTCGAGTGTGATCTCGCCGGATTCCTGCAATGCGCCAATCTGATCAGTGGTCAGCCCTTCGATCATATCCTTGAAGCGTTTGAAGTCCTTGCCGAGGCGCTTGCCCAGCACCGGTGAGTTCGGCTTCGCGTAAAGATCGATGTATTCGCCTTCGTTGGTCGAGTACACCACGGCCTTGACGTTGAGTTCGGCCTGCAGATAGTTCTCGAGCTTCGCAATTTCGTCGAGCAGGGCCTGATCCTTGTGGATGACGGTCAGTGCCGGCAGCGGATAGCGTGTCTTGATCTTCTCCTGGTTCCGCTTCTGCCGCCCCAGCAGGATGATGTGCTGCATTCTCGTGACCGCGCTCTCCAGCATCGGATCGATCAGGCCCGCCTCCGGTTCGGGATAGCTGCAAAGATGCACGGAGGCCGGCTGGTCGATGTGACTGAACGGCTTCATCTGCTGGAAGATGGTTTCCGACAGGAACGGCGCGAACGGTGCCATCGACTGATTGAGTTCGAAGAGCGTTGTGTACAGCGTCATGTAGGCGGCATCCTTGTCCGCGGTCATGCCGTCACCCCAGAACCTGGATCGGTTCAGCCGGATGTACCAGTTGGTGAGGTCCTCGATGAAGTCGAAGAGTGCCGGCACGACGTTGTAAAGGCGGTATGCCTCCATCTCGCGGGAGATGTTGGCCTTCAGCGTCTGCAGACGCGAGAGAATCCACCGGTCCATGATGTTGGCTGATGGCGTGAACTTTGCCCCCGGCTGCCATCCGTCGATCGTCGCATAGGTCTCGAAGAACTTGAATGCGTTCAGCCAGGGCAGCAGTGCACGTCGCACCATGTCGCGTACGCCTTCGTCCGAGAAACGCTGCTCTTCGGCCTTCACGAGTCCGGAGTTGATGAGGTACAGGCGCAGTGCATCTGCGCCGTACTTCTCCATGAGTTCGTCCGGCGGCGTGTAGTTGCGCAGCCGCTTGGACATCTTCTTTCCGTCCTCGGCCATCACGATGCCGTTCACGATCACGTTCTTGAACGGATGCGTGTCGAACAGCGCCGTGCCCAGGACGATCAGCGTATAGAACCAGCCGCGGGTCTGGTCGAGTCCCTCGGCGATGAACTCGGCGGGGAAGCCCTTCTCGAACAGGGTTTCATTCTCGAACGGGTAGTGCAGCTGGGCGTAGGGCATCGAGCCGGATTCGAACCAGCAGTCGAGTACTTCCTCGATGCGGCGGTAGGTGCCTTCCTCACCGTCCATTTCGAAGGTCAGGCCATCGACGTGCTCGCGATGCAGATCATCGACGAGTACGCCCGTATAGTCGGCAAGCTCCTGCCTCGATCCCACGCAGACCGCATTGCCGGTCGCATCGTTGATCCAGATCGGGAGCGGGGTACCCCAGTAGCGATTGCGCGAGATCGCCCAGTCGATGGCGCCATCGAGCCAATTGCCCATGCGGCCGTCCTTGATGTGGCCCGGTACCCAGTTGATGTGCTGGTTGACCTCGCGCAGTCGGTCCTTGAACTGCTCGACGCGCACATACCAGGAGTCGATCGTGCGATAGATGAGCGGTGTATCGGAACGTGGGCAGAACGGGTAGCTGTGGACGATCACGTCCTGCCGGTAAAGCTTTGCCTCGTCCTTCAGCTTGCGAATGATTTCGCGGTCTGCCTCCTTGACGTGCAAACCGGCGAAATCCGTGACATCGGCGGTGAACTTGCCTTCCATGTCAACGGGGCAGACGATGGCATCAATGCCCGCGGTCTTCAGTACCCGATAGTCATCCTCGCCGAATGCCGGCGCCTGGTGAACGATGCCCGTACCACTGTCGGTTGTGACGTATTCGTCGGTCACCACCTGGAATGCGCCGGCGCTTTCAAGGTCGGCGAAGTAGTCGAAGAGCGGCTGGTAGGTCAGTCCCCTGAGTTCACTGCCTGCGACCTCCTTCACGACCTCCTGTTCGCGACCCTTGCCAAAGTCTTCGAGCCGCTCGGTGGCGACGTAGATGCGGGCATCCAGTTCCTTGTCATGGACCAGCGAGTAGCGGATGTCGGGACCGACGCAAAGCGCGAGGTTGGAAGGCAGGGTCCAGGGCGTGGTCGTCCAGGCCGCGATATACGCGTCCTCTTCGTTCAGCCGGAACAGAACCGTGACGGCCGGATCCTGCACATCCTGATAGTTCGAGCCGGCCTCGAAGTTCGACAGCACGGTGCCGAGCGCCGTTGAGAAAGGCACCACCTTTTCTCCCCGATAGATCAGGCCCTTGTCCCACAGCTGTTTGAACACCCACCAGACTGACTCCATGAACCAGGGGTCCATCGTCTTGTAGTCGTTTTCGAAATCGACCCATCGACCGATTCGGGTGATGGTCGATTCCCATTCGGCGGTGTAGCGATTGACGATTGATCGACATTCGTCGTTGTAGCCCTTGATCCCGAGCTTTTCGACTGCTTCGGCGGACGACATGCCGAGTGCCTTGTCGATCTCCTGCTCGATGGGCAGGCCATGACAGTCCCAGCCGAAGCGGCGCTGCACATGCCGGCCCTTCATCGTGAAGTAGCGGGGAACGGTATCCTTCAGCGTCGATGCAACGAGGTGGCCGTGGTGCGGCAGGCCGGTGGCGAAGGGCGGCCCATCGTAGAAGATGTAGGGCTCGCCATTGCGCGTCTGGTCCAGCGACTGCTGGAATACATTCTCCTGCTTCCACAACTCGAGCACGCGGTGCTCGGCATCGACGAACGAAAAGTCCGATGCACTGCCGGTGCTGTTGTCTGTCTCGCTCACGGTCTGTCCCTTATTTCGTAGAGTCTGTCACTCGGGTCCCAAAACGAAAAAACCCGCCGGTTGGCGGGTTTCGTCTCAAAGCTGCAGCCGCTAACCCACCATTCGTTGCCGAATAATGTCGATAATGATGATGGCGATAGCAAATGCGCTGTTCATGGGCTGAAGGATTAGCCAATGCACCCGTGATGTCAAGGCGAGCGTGCTGCCACCAGTACCCGAAGGGTCGCCACGAGGAATGCGTGTTCCTCGGCGAGGACGCGCGCCGACAACGACTCCGGCGTGTCATCCGGGTAAACGGTCAGTTCCTTCTGGGCGATGATCGGGCCGGTGTCGTAGTCACCCTCGACGTAGTGGATCGTGATTCCGGTGATCTCGTCACCGGCTTCGATAACGGCGCGATGTACGTTCATGCCGTACATGCCCTCGCCGCCGTGGCGGGGCAAGAGGGACGGATGAATGTTGATGATGTGTCCGTTGAAACGTCGCAGGGTCTCCGTGCCGAGCTTCTTCATGTAGCCCGCGGTGATGACGAGGTCCACCTCGTACTCTTCCAGCGCTTGGCAGATGGCCCGGTCCAGTTCGGCCGCGTCGGGAACTGTTCGCGATGAGAGGTGCAGTGCGGGGACGCCAGCCTCACGGGCACGGGCGAGCGCGCCGGAACCCGAGTTGTTGCTGATGACCACCGCGGGCCGGGCGTCCAGCGTCCCGTCGCTGCACGCGTCGATGATGGCCTGCAGATTACTGCCCGAGCCCGAGGCGAGTACGCCGAGTCCGGTCATTCAGACGTGTCCTGGAATGTGTCCTGGAATGTGTCCCGGAGCGCGGCCTTCTGAACCTTGCCCATGGTGTTTCGCGGCAGCGCGTCGACGAAGAACACGCGCTTGGCCACCTTGAATCCGGCCAGTCGCGCCTTGAGCGCGTCGATGATCCCGGCTTCGTCGCGTGCCCCTTCATCGGCGGCGACAACAATGGCGGTGACGGCTTCGCCGAAGTCCGGGTGCGGCAGCCCGATGACGGCGGATTCAGTGATGCCGTCGAGTCGGTCGATCACCGATTCGATTTCCTTTGGATACACGTTCAGGCCGCCGCTGATGATCATGTCCTTGTCGCGCCCGACGATCGACACGTAGCCATCGTCGTCGACGGTGACCACGTCGCCGGTGCGAAAGAAGCCCTCACCGTCGAATTCCTCACGGGTCTTCTCCGGCATACGCCAGTAACCCTTGAAGACGTTCTCTCCCCTCACCATGAGCACGGCGGGGTCTCCCTCGAGTTTGATCTCGACGCCGGGCAGCGGGCGACCGACGGTGCCGGGCCTGCGCTCGCCGTCGAGCGGGTTGCTTGTGTTCATGCCGGTCTCGGTCATGCCGTAGCGCTCGACGATCCGGTGGCCGCTGCGCTCGGCAAACTCATCGAAGGTGCGGGTCAGCAGGGGAGCGGAGCCGGACGTGAACAGCCGCATGTTCCGGCAGACTTCCGGCGTCAGTCGCTTGTCGGCGAGCAGTCGAACATAGTTCGTCGGCACACCCATGTAGACCGTCGCGTGAGGCAACGCCTCGATCACGGCTTCTGGATCAAAGCGAGGCAGGAACAGCATTGGGCAGCCGCCCATGACCGCCAGGTGCGTCGCGACCATCAGGCCGTGAATATGGAAGACAGGCAGCGCGTGCAGCAGGACGTCGTCCGGTTGCCATTGCCAGGCCCCGAACAGCGCACGGGCATTGGTCACGAGATTTCGGTGTGTGATCATCGCCCCCTTGGGCCGCCCGGTCGTACCCGATGTGTAAAGGAGGATGGCCGTGTCGTTGCCGTCCGAGTCGGCAACCGGGTATGCGCCCGGACGTTCAGGACGGGCACTGCCCTGACCCTCGGCGTCGAGGGTGAGCACCGGGCAGTTGCTGTTGCCGAATCGGGAGGCGAAGGCGGGGTCGCAGATGATGAGCGACGGTTCGGCATCCGAGACGAAGTACGCGACTTCTTCTTCCAGGTACGCCGTGTTGAGCGGCAAATAGATAAAACCGGCTCGCAGGCAGGCGAAGTAGGCGATCAGGTTCCAGGGCGATTTTTCAACCTGCACGATCACCCGGTCGCCGGGCGTGACACCGTGCTCTGCGAAGTGGTTCGCCCAACTGGCCGAAGCGGCGTCCAGATCGTCGTAGGTGAACACCGGCGTACCGTCTCCGGCACGAATGAAGTCGCCGGCGCCGTCGAAACCGTTGCGGAAGAATCGGTAGGCGTTTTCGGTCATGATCGGATTTCGAGTGAACGAGAGTCGGATTCTACGCGACCGCATAATCCTTTTGGACTGGGACCACTACAAAAGCCTGTGTGACTCGCCGGCCGTCATGACCCGGTGGGCGATCGAGACTACCAGACGGCTGGTGGCTCAGCCTGCAGTGCGTGAAGCGCTTGACGAAACCCTCGCTGCGCAGCCGATCGAGAAGCCAGCGGATCATACGGGCAATGCCGACACTGACTGTTTTCACCTTGAGGTTCCTGCCGCACTCGCGCAGCTCGTGGTCACTGAACTGGGCGGCTCAGGGGATCGCAGAAAGCGCCACCTTGCCATTGTCTGGGGT
This sequence comes from Pseudomonadales bacterium, assembly GCA_965267485.1. Taxonomy (GTDB): domain Bacteria; phylum Pseudomonadota; class Gammaproteobacteria; order Pseudomonadales; family Azotimanducaceae; genus JANQJA01. Next base: position 593,591 of record OZ254080.1, read on the forward strand.
GAGTACCTGGACGCGATCACCCGCTGATGCCCGCCGCCGGTGGTACAATTTCACTTTCTGGCTTTCACGGTTTCCGACGACATGCGCGTTTTCATTGCCCTCTTTCTGGTCTTGCCCCTCACAGCGGTTGCCGAAGGACTTTCGTTCGACAGCGCGTGGTCACGAGCGACGCCACCGGGCGCTCGAGCTGCGGCGGTGTACGGCGTGCTCTCGAACAATGGCGATGAGCCTGTCACGCTCGCAGAGATCTCGACGGGCGCCGCGAAGATGGCTCATTTGCATACCACCTCAATGGAAGGCGGGATGATGAAGATGCGTCAGGCCGACGCCGTTGTGCTGGCGCCCGGGGAACAGCTGGTGCTGGAGCCTGGTGGCTTCCACATCATGCTGATGCAGCTCGGCGCGCCGCTGTCGGAAGGCGATGAATTCGGTCTCGAAATCGGCACGTCTGATGGCGAGCGGATCGAGATCAGTGTGCCGGTGGGCTCGATCGGGCAGATGGGGCCGCCCAGGTAGGGATCTTCCGCATGACTGCGACCGATACCTTCGAGCGACTCAACCGTGCCATGGAACTGCAGATTGATGGCAAGCTTGATGACGCCGAAGTGATTTACCGGGAGATTCTGGGTGTGGAGCCGGACAACCCGGATGCCAACCACCTGCTCGGTCTGGTGCTGGGCGAGCGGGATGACAATGAGGGCGCAACCGCCCTGATCGAGAAGGCGATTGGCCTGCGGCCACAGGCAGCGCCGTTTCACCACAACATCGCCGGCATCTATCGTCGCATGGGCAAGCTGGCCGAGGCCGAGGCGGAATTCCGGCGCGCCATCGAGCTGAAGCCGGATTACGGCGAGGCGTATCAAGGGCTGGCCGAGATGGTGACCTTCGAAGCGGGGGATCCCTTCATCCGCGAGGTCGCAGCGCAGCTCAATTCCGGCAGCCTCACCGACGCGATGCGCGCCTATTTCCACTTCGCGGCCGGCAAGTACTTCGATGATGTCGGTGACTATGCGAATGCGTTCGAGCACTACCGTCGTGGCAATCTCGCCGCCAACAAGCCGTTCGACAGCGCCGAGTTCCGACAGCAGATCAAGGATACGCTGTACGTCTTCAGCAAGAAGTTCGTCGATGAGCATCGCGAGGCAGGCAACCCGACCGAGCAGCCGGTGTTCGTCGTCGGCATGCCGAGATCCGGCACGTCACTCGTCGAGCAGATCCTGGCGAGCCACTCTCGCGTTTACGGCGCGGGCGAACTCAATGACATGAAGTTCACGGTGCGCCTGGCCGGCCAGATCAGCGGGGTGAAACAGGCGTATCCCGCCAGCGTCAGCGGACTGGGCCCGGCGCAGTTCCGGCGGCTCGCAGAGGATTACCTCGCGCGGGTCCGGAAGGTCACGCCGGGTGAATTCGACAGGGTCGTCGACAAGCATCCGCTCAACTTCCAGTTCGTGGGCCTGATTCTGCTGATGTTCCCGAATGCGAAGGTGATCCACACCGTGCGCCATCCACTCGACACATGCCTGTCCTGCTTCTTCCAGAATTTCACCAAGGGGCAGCACTACAGCTTTGATCTGGTCAAACTCGCGCACTTCTTCAACGACTACCGGCGGGTGATGGAACACTTCGAGATGCTCTTCCCCGGGCAGATCCTGACGGTCGACTACGAGACGCTGACCGAGGATACGGAGGCGCAGACGCGACGCCTGCTGGATCATTGCGGTCTCGAGTTTGAACCTGACTGCCTGGATTTTCACAAGACGCGGCGCGTGGTAAAGACAGCCAGCTTCCTGCAGGTCAGGAAGCCGATCTATCAGTCTTCGAAAGGGCGGTGGCGAAACTACTCGACCCAGCTCGCTGAGGTGGCATCGATCATCGGGCTTGATGTCGTGCCGCCGGTCACGATCACGATGGGCGGGTCACTGCTCTCGCGCTAGCACGCCGTCGCGCTCGAGCGATGCCACATCGTCATCAGTCAAGCCCAGCCAACCCTGCAGGATCTCCCGGTTGTGTTCTCCCTGATGGGGTGCGCCGCCACGTACGCCGCTTGCGGCGCCCGAGTACCGGTAGGGACTCTGCACGAGCGGGCGGGTGCCGCCGTCGCGATCATCGACTTCGACCACGCTTTGTCTGGCTTTCAGCGTCGGTGACTCGTACAGAAAGTCGCGTGTGGCGTTGACGTTGCCCCAGGCGAGCCGCGCTTTGTCCAGCGCCTCGGTGAGGGACGCGCGATCATCGAAGCTCGTCAGGTACGCCGCTGCCGCATCGCGCCGGCATTTGATCTTGACCTCGAGTTCCGCACCGGGCGGGGTCGGGTCCTCGACGCCAAGCACGGTGTTGAACTGGCGCCAGATATGCCGGAAGTCACCGGCAATGATGATCGGTCCGCCGGTCGCGTCCCAGACTTCGCTAGCGCCGTTGTTCACGACGCTTCCCTCGAGATGGTAATGGGCGTGATCGTCGGTCGCGACCATGGCATCGACCATGGCAATGTCCAGATGCTGCCCCTTGCCGGTGCGGCTTCGCATGTGTAGCGCGGCCAGCACGCCGACGAGGCCGTGAAGGCCGGCATTCGTATCCGCGAACGACATGCACATCTCGACGGGATGGCAATCGGCGCGTTCCGCCTGTCGCAGGATGGAGCCGGTTTCGGCGTGAATGATCGGTGCGTACGCAGCGCGTCGGGACTCCGGGCCGTCCTGCCCGAAACCTGAGATGGACAGCATAATGAGCGTGGGATTGATGGCGGCGAGTGTGTCGTAGTCGACGCCGAGTTTCTTCATGACCCCGGGCCGGAAGTTCTCGACCAGAATGTCCGCTTTGGCCACGAGCTGTTTCAGGACTTCCTGACCCTCGGGCCGTGTCAGATCGATCGAGACGTTCTTCTTGCCGGCGTTCTGCTGGTTGTAGTATCCGGCAACGCCGCCGACCTCCTTGCCCCATCGCCGGGTCACATCGCGATCCGGTGGCTCGATCTTGATGACGTCAGCGCCGAGATCGGCGAGCATCCTGCCGGCGAACGGTCCGGCCAGCACCCGTGACATGTCGATGACCTTGATCCCTTCCAGCGGGTATTCCATGTGGCAAGTCTCCCTCTTAGTCTTCCCTCGCACCGAGTGTACACGAGTGCAGTCGGTGCGAGCCGGTGGTACGCTTTAGCCTTTCATTGACCCGGAGAAAGCGCGTTGCCCGTTTCCTGGAACCGGCTCGAAGTTGATGCGATCGAGATTGCCGCTTTTGGCAAGGCGCGCATCGACGGCAAGGTCGCCTATCTGGCGACGGTGAACGACGGCTGGCCCCGTGTCCATCCGGTGACGCCCATCATCGGCAATGGTCGCTGCTTCATCTTTGCTGAACCGGATTCATCGAAGGTACGTGATCTGCGTGGCAACGGCCGGTTCGCGCTTCATTGCGGCATGAGCGACAGCTCCGGAATCAGCGGCGAGTTCAAGATTGTTGGTGAAGCGGTCGAGATTGAGGATCCCGCGGTTCGGGCAGAGGCAGAGGCGGTTTGCAGCTTTCGTCCGTCAGTCCGCTCACGGCTGTTCGAATTGCTGATCAGCGACGCAATCTCGACATCCTGGCGAAGCGGACGTGCTGATCGCCGTCGCTGGAACAGCGCACGCCTCGAGTCAGCCTGATCCGGCTTTCCCGAAGGTCTCGCCGACCTGCTCGCGAACGAGCGGCAGCGGTCGGACACCCTCGCCGGTTACAGCGTCCACGAAAGCCCTGAGATCGTATCGCTCACCCTGAAGTTCCTTCGTGTCTGCTTCGAGGCGGCGCAGAAAGTCGAAGCCCGCGAACGGGGCCGCGCCCGTGGCGGGATTCCCGATTGCATCGTCAACCAGCGCTGCGGCGAGCGCGTCATCGACTCCGAGCCGCCTCTTCGCAAACTCGATGGCTCGAATGCGCGGCCAGCCGCGTGCGTGAATCCCGGTATCGATCGCGGCGCGCGCTGCTTCGAACGCGATGTGAAAGGCGGTCCGCTCGGGCGGTGTCTCCAGCAGTGTCAGGCTGAAGAGTGCCCAGCCCTCGAGGTGTGCCGGTACTGCAATGGCGGAACCCGTCGTCGTCTGTGGCAGCAGGTGAGCGCCGGGCAATGTATAGCGGAGCGTCGTCGCCCTGAGTCCGAAGCGGGGAATCAGCGGCGGGAACAATGTGACGATACCGACGCCGTCCACCACCCGGTAGTGAGCAGGCGCAGACGCTGCGGCGCCCGGCCGCTCGTCGAGCGTGAGATCAAGGTCGGCGTTCGCGCTCCGACCGAGGCGGCTGACGACTGCGGGTTCGATGTCGAAGATGAAGCTGCTGGCCTCGTCGAGCAATGACTGCAGATCCATTGTCCCGGTATCTTCGACGTCGGAGGGCGTGAATCCGTCGAGTTCCCTGAGCGCCCGCTCATGGATTTCGTCGGCAGAGATGGTCAGCGAGGTGGCGCGCTGCAGTCTCGCGTCGTAGTCGCTCCCCCGGTTCTCGAACGCGGCGGCCCACCTGATATGGCGAATGTCCCTGCGGAGCGAGGCGGGAATGCGCCGGGTGTCGACGGCAGCATCGAGCGTCTCGGACAGGCTGGTGAGCCCGCTGGCCGCCTCTGCTTCGGTGCCCGGCGCCCCATTGAGCCCGTCTTCGATGATCGTTGTTGCGAGACTCCGCTCCATCCGCTCCACAAGCGCTTCCGGGCGCTCCACGCGATCCGGTTCCGGCGCCGACGTGCAGCCCGAAGCGATGAGTGCCAGCAGAACGAGGAGGCGACTCACTGTGCGAGCGCCGCCTCGATTCGCCCGGCGATCGCACGCAGTGACTCACAGACGGGGGCGGCTGCATCGAGACGTGTCTGAATCGTCAGACGCCACGCCGGGTCTTCGACTTCCTTCAGGTTAACGAGCACGTTAAGGCGTGCTGCGTCGATGGCGGCGCGGATCTGCTGTGCGGCGATACCGGTGTCTGTGACGAGGTTCGTGTTGCCCTGTGACTCGAGGGTTTCAAGATCGCTCGCCAGCGTGGACACGAGTTCAATCAGTCGCATTGGCACTTCGGCTGCCTGCTTCAGCGCGTGTTCCAGCATGTCGGCGCGATCCTCGCTCTTGTTGCGGTACGCGGCCATGACGGCATCGAAAGCCTGTACGTCAGCTTCGGCGAGCGCAATGCATTGCGTTCTCGCGGCGTCGGAGCGCTCCAGTACGGCATCGAGTGAGTTGCCTCGCGTGAATCGACAGACCATCGAGATGAGCGCACAGCCCTGTGCGGCTGACATCGCCGCAACCGCGCCGCCGCCGGGCGTCGAGGATCGTGCCGCTAGGGCCGTGAGATAGGCGTCGACGCTGTCAGCTGGCCGCATCGGCGTGGAAGTTATGGTAGAGGCGCAGCGTGTTGCGCATGCACATGGCGACGGTCATCGGTCCGACCTTGGGAATGTAGATATCCGTATGTGACTCGATCTCGCGCTCGAAGTTCGGCAGGGACGAGAAGTTCACGCAGACCGTATTCCGGCGTACTTCCGCGGGGCGAATTTTCTCGAAGCTGCGGCTCGGCACACCGGTGATGACGATGTCCGATTCGGCCAGCGCCTCGGCACGGGTAATCGACGTCTCGAACGGTTTTGCGTTCTCGAATCGCAGTGGACCGTTGATGTCGAAGGAATACACGGTTGCGCCGTCGTTGGACATCATGACGGCGAGCGGGCGACCGTTGACCTCGCTCCGGTTGAAGATGGTCACGACCTTGCCGTCGACCGGCCGTTCGACGTCGTCTGCATAAACGCCGACGGACGTCAGCATCTTGATGATCGCCAGCGGCGTGCAGGGCAGCAGCGCCTTTCTCGTGGTGTCGCCGTCGATCGCGAATCGGTCGTTGGCGTAGAGCTTTCGCACCCAGTACATGCTCCCGGCCTCGATGTCCTTGCGATAGTCCACCAGATTGCGGAGATAGCTGTCGTGTTCGTTGTGGAAGACCGGAAAGTAAATGAAGATCCCGTGAATCGCGGGGTCGGCGTTTGCCGCGAGAATCGCGTCTTCGAGGGCGAGCCGTTCGACGGTCTGCAGATCGTAGTTGATGCCGACCTCGGTGAACTTCTGCCGCGTGGCCCGCGCATAGGAAAGCGAAGGCGTGTCGTCAGACGCGATCAGACCGAGCACATTGAGGGTCGTATCGAGCGAGGCAACTTCCTGCCGAACGGCCTCGACGTAGCTCTCTGCAACGCGTGATGGATCCTTCTCCATTACTCGCCGGCTTCCTCTGACTGCAGGCGTGTGATCTGCCCGAGATATCCGGCATGGTGGCGCATCCCGTAGTCCTCGCGCGTGAAACCTTTCAGCTCAAGCAGCGTCAGCGCAATGGCGTCACTGATGGCATGCATCACGGCGGTGGTGGCGCTCGGTGTGAGCTTCAGCGGGCAGGGCTCTTCAATGTCCGGACCCATATCCAGAATGATCTGGGAGAGTCCGCGCAGTTCGGAATCGACATGCGCCGTGACGCCGATGACCTGATTGATACCCAGGTGACGGGCGATCTCCAGCATCTGGACGACCTCGCGGGACTTGCCGCTGGTCGAGAACGCGACGATGACGTCACGCTCGGTGACCATGCCCAGATCACCATGACCAGCCTCGGCGGGGTGCACATAGACAGCCGGTGTGCCGGTGGACGAGAGGGTCGCGGCGAACTTGTGGGCAATGAAACCCGCCTTGCCGATGCCTGTGGTCACGACCTTGCCCTCGCAGGCTTCGAGCAGCTTCACGGCCTGCTCGAAGGCCTCGTTCACGTTCACCCGGCTGATGGCGTCTGCCTCTGCCTGCATGATCCTGCGCATGTTTTCGGCGATGTTCATCGGGGCCTCCGGGCGCAAAAGGGCGCCATTATACTTGAACGTCGGCTTGCTGTAGCATCGAATGAAACGCGTTTTAATCGGGAGCAAGGGCATGGGCAAGGTAACGATTATCGGCAACGTCAAACCGGAAGATGACTACACGCATCCGCTGGGGCCGGAAGAGAATTTCAATGAGTCGGTGTACTTCAACTTCTTCGATCGCGAGCGGCGGCGCGGCGGCTTCATTCGCATGGGCAATCGCGCCAACGAGGGGTACGCCGAGATGACGGTAATCGTCTACAACCCCGACGGCTCTGCCTTCTTCAACTACAAGAAGCCCGAAATCAGCACCAATGACGAATGGAACGCTGGCGGCGCGCGTGTCGAGGTCGTGGAACCGGGCTATGAACTGAAGACGATCTACGAGGGCTCGGCCCTCTACATGGAAGATCCCCGGGCGATGCAGGATCCGTCAAAGGCCTTCAAGTCAAATCCGTTCCGCAAGATGAAGCTGGAATTGACCCATCAGGGCGTCGGGCCCCTTTACGGGCATGTTGGGGACCCGGACGACGATAACCAGTTCGCAAGGGCGCATTACGAGCAGCATATGCGCGTCTCTGGCACCCTGGAGATTGAAGGCGAATCGCCGATCGAGATCAGCGGCCACGGCTTGCGTGACCACTCCTGGGGGCCGAGGTACTGGCAGGCCATTCGCTCCTATCGATGGATCACCGGCAACTTCGGCGACGATCTCGGCATGGTGCTGTCAGTCATTGGCGACCGGAAGGGCGGCATGTTCCACAAGGGCCATGACTTTATCCGGGTAACTGACATCAAGCTCGAGTCTGACTACGAGCCGGATACGACCTTCCATCGAGGCCTCAAGGCGACGGTATCGCTGGAGAATGGCGACACGCACGTGGTGGAAGGCAAGGTGAAGGGATTCATTCCACTTCGAAACCGTCGCTCGGAACAGGTGACTTACATCGGCGAAGGGATGACCGAGTACACGCTGGATGGCGACCGCGTTGGCTATGGGCTTTCGGAATACCTGACTCAGCCCGGTGACGCCATCGACGAGTAATCTACTGCCAGAGGACGGCGTCGGGAGGCAGTGTCTCGAAGGCGCCGTCGGCATAGTGCACAACGCCCTGGCTGTCGAGCGTCGCCGAATGCCTTGCTGCCGCGCCGGCCCCGACCGAGAACGATCCTGTTATGCCGCCGGACTCGTGGCCGCCCAGGTTGAGTGTGACGGTACCATCGGTAATGGTGCCATCGGCGGGGCTGACGACATTGCCCTGTCGCAAGTTGTCGATGAAGACCCGCGTCATTGCGATGCCGCTTGTGGCGGAATCCGTGCCGCCAAGCGTCACATCCTCGTTGCCGATTAACGCGAACGTCCCGATGTTCTGCCGGGCAAGTGCTTCTGCGTCTTCGAGGGTGACCCTCGATGCGCTGCGAGAAGCAAGCTGCAGGTTGACGGTCTGAAGACCGACGGCCATCGCGGAAGACAGGCGACTCAGCGTCGTTCCGGTAGCGACCAGGTTCCCGTTGTCGTCAACAGACAGTTCGGTCAGGATCCGCTCGAACACCTCAGGCATCGTGTCGACGTCGGTATCGTCGGGGTCCAGTTCACTGAGCACTGCGCTTGCGAAGGCCATGATCGCCCAAGACTGATCGCCTGCGCCGTCGGTCGTCGCATCGAGCGAAGTGATGTCGAAGATCCTGTCGGTGACGAGGCTGGCGCCACTCATCGGTATGCCCGACAAACGTTCGATCAGGGCGAGAACCTGAGCCTCGGCGGCTTCCACTTCCTCGCTCGTCAGTGCGGTGCCTTCTGCCTGACGCTCGGCAAGATTCGTCGCGAGGTCGCTGGCCGGCGATACGTTTACGGTGTAGATATTGCCTGGCGCGTCCTGCAGGCGGGCAATCGTGCCGCGAAGGATGAAGGCTTCCGGTAATGGAAATCGCTCGCCGAAGGCAATGAACTGGTCATCTTCCTGCGGGCAGTCCTCGTCCGTGTCGGGCCGGTCAATGTCGCAGGTGGCTTGCCCGCCCTGAACGGTCACCGTCATCGGCGCGGTGATGCCACCCGAAACTGTGGCTTCGGAGAATGTGACGGCGAAGCGACCCCGCGGCTGCGTCAGCCCGCCCTCGCGAATCTCGAGCGTGGCGCCGCTGGCATCTGTGATCGTGACGGTGCCGCCACTGATTGCTCCTTTCAGCGCAATGCCGGTAATGCCATCGGTCGGCAGGGGGATCGGCGATCCACTGTCTTCGATGCTTACGTCAGTACCGCCGCCGCAACCCGTGACGAAGATCAGCACGGTCAGGAAAGGGATAGCGCGAAGATGATGAATCATGGCGTGATCGTATCTTATCCACAGCAGGCGGAGAAGGCTCTGCCGCTGGTCACCTCGCCGTCTGTGGCTGTCGATCCGTCTCAACTTCACTGCAATTGCGTTCGACAGCCCGTTTAATGTCTCCTCCCGTGAAACGGACAAGAACAATGAATCTCACGCGAGTATCGGTTTCGCACAAGGGGGCAGTCGCGGTGGCGGTCGGGTTGCTCTGCCTGTTTGGCCTCGCGGCCGCATCCGGATTGCCGCTGCAGCTGTTGCCCAACACCGAGTCGCCGACCATTACCATCTGGAACAACTGGCGCGCCGCGGCGCCGCAGGAGATCGAAGAGGCCATCATCCAGCCGCAGGAAGAGATGCTGCGGTTCAATCAGGGTCTTGAAAGCATCGTCTCGAGTACGTCGCGCGGGCAGGGCAGCGTCCAGCTCAACTACCAACTTGGTTACGACATGAAACAGGCGATGCTCGACGTCATCAATCGTCTGAACCAGGCGCCCCCTTTGCCGGTCGATGCAGGGGAGCCCTGGGTGGCCAGCGGCGGTGATGGCGGGCTGCCGGGCGCAGCAAGCGTCCTCGTCTATGCGGGACCGGGCAACCCCGTGACCGACATGATCGAGTATCAGGATCTCATCGAGGAAGTCGTCGAGCCCCGGCTCGCGCGAATTCCGGGTGTCGCCCAGGTCAGCCTGAACGCGCGTCGTCCGCGCCAGGTCAACATCGAACTCGACCCGCTGCAGACGGCGCTCCGCGGTCTGCAGGTCTCGGATGTTGCTGCTGCGCTGGCGAGCGCGAGGGATATCTCTGGCGGTTTCGCCGATGTCGGCCGGCGTCGTTATACAGTCAGGTTCCTGGGCGAGCAGGAGATCACGGAACTCAACAGGCTCGTGGTGGGATGGAGTGGCGGTGAGCCCGTTCATCTCGAACAGATCGCCACCGTCAGCACCGATTACGCACCGAAGAACGGGGTCAGCCTCCGCAGCGGTCATCCGTCCTACTACATCCAGATCAACCGTCGTCACGACGCCAACACGGTGGAGTTGCTCGACGAACTCAATGCGGCGCTGGCAGAACTGAATGCGGGACCGCTTGCGGCCGAAAATCTGAAGATCGAAGTCAGCTTCGATGCATCACTGCACATCCGGCGCGCCATCGCGATGGTGCAGGGCAATCTCCTGCTGGGTATCCTGCTGGCAACCCTTGTGCTGCTGTTTTTCCTGAAGGACTGGCGCGCGACGCTCCTGATAACGGTCACCGTGCCGCTTTCGCTGATGTTCGCCTTCATCGCGCTCGACGCTTTCGGTCTTACGCTCAACGTGATTTCCCTCGCCGGCCTCGCGTTTGCGGTGGGTCTGGTCATGGATGCCGCAATCGTGGTGCAGGAGAACATATTCAGGCTGCGGCAGTCGGGCATGAAGCTGGATGCGGCGGTGATCGAGGGTTGTCGGCAGGTGTCGGGCGCGCTGTTCTCATCGACGCTCACGACGGTCGCGATTTTCGTGCCGATTCTCTTCATGGTTGGCGTCGAAGGGCAGCTGTTCAAGGATCTGGCCATCACGATCTCGGTGGCTGTCCTGGCTTCCATGCTGGTCGCGCTGACCGTGCTGCCGGCCATGACATCGCTGTGGGTGCAGCGCGCGCCGCCGGAGGATCGCTTTACCCCGGTGTGGCGTGCGTTGTCGGACAGGATTCTCGGGGTGACGGAAAGTCAGCGTTCGCGACTTGGCTGGATCGTTGGCACGCTTGGCGTCTCGGTGGTGGCCGCGGTACTGCTGATGCCTCGGGTCGACTTCCTGCCGCGCGCGAACATCGACGCGATCTCTGTGTTCTTCAACGTGCCCGCCGGAATGAATATGGAAGTGATCGAGCACGAGCTGGCGCCGGCAGTCGTTGCGCGTCTCGATCCCTATCTGAACGGAGAGGCGGAGCCAGGCATACGGGCCTACAACTTTGCGTCATTCAATGGCTTCTACACGCAGGTCTATGTCTATCCCGACGACCCGGATCGTGTGCAGGAACTCGTCCAGAAGCTGAGGGACGAAATCCTCGTCGGTCTGCCGGATGTGCAGGCCTACGTGCAGCAGGCGTCGATGCTGAGGGTGGACAATGGCGGTGGTCGCAGCATCAGCGTCGATATTCAGGGGCGCGATCTGAACCAGCTTCTGGTGGCAGCCCGGCGCGGGCAAGAAGTTATCGCCGGACTGTGGGAAGGCACCAATGTGTTCTCGCCGGGCGGACTGAGTCTCGACGAGCCGGAGCTTCGTGTCACGCCGCGGGATCGTCGCCTGAATCTTGCAGGCCTCGATCGCGCTTCCCTGGGCAGTGCCGTACGCGCCTATACGGATGGGCTGTTCGCCGGTGAGTACTTCGACGGCAATCAGCGGCTCGACATGATTATTCGTGGCCCGGACTGGGATTCGCCGGAGCAGCTGACGTCAGCGCCAATCTGGACACCGGGCGCTGGCATCCAGAAGGTCGGGGATCTGGTGACGATCGAGCGCGGTGTGGGGCCGACCAATCTTCAGCGCGTCGGCGGGCGCCGCACGGTCACGCTGAATGTCACCCCGCCGCCCCAGGTGACGATGGAGGAGGCGCTGGCAAGACTCGAGGATGAAGCGCGGCCCGCCATTCAGGAACTGCTGCCGGCGTCCGGCGCCGTGAAGTTCCGCGGCAATGCCGATCGCCTGAAGCAGGCGCTGCAACAGATGGGACAGAACTTTTCGGTCGCGCTGCTCATCCTGTTCATGATCATGGCGGCGTTGTTCCGCTCGGCGCGGGACAGCCTGCTCGTACTGCTCGTCATGCCAATTGCGTTTGCCGGAGGGCTTGCCGCCTTGAGGCTGCTGAACGTCTTCACGTTCCAGTCGCTGGATATGCTCACGATGATCGGCTTCATCATTCTGCTGGGTCTCGTCGTGAACAATGCCATCCTGCTGGTTCACCAGGCCCGGAAGGGCGAATCAGAAGGACTTGACCGGCGCAGCGCTGTGGCGCAGGCGATTCGCTATCGTGCTCGGCCGATATTCATGAGTTCGCTCACCAGCGTGTTCGGCATGATGCCGCTGATGCTGATTCCGGGTGTCGGCTCTGAAATCTACCGCGGTCTCGCGGCCGTCATCGTCGGCGGTATGGTCGCCAGCGCCGTGCTTACGCTTGTGCTGCTGCCGAGCCTGTTGCGGCTCGACATGCAGCGAGCTTTGCCGGGCCTCCAGCCTCAACCAGCGGGGAAAGCCTCATGAACAGACTGTCACAGATTGTTGTTGCCATTCTCATCGCGGTTGCCGCACACGCGGGTTCTGCGCTGGCGGCACCATCGCCCTCGGTGCGCGTCAGCGAGGTTCGTGAACTTGACGTCGGCGAGCCGATTCTCGTCGGCGGAGAGCTCCGCGCTCGCAGTGATATCGTGCTGCCGGCGACGCTTGAAGGCGAACTGACCTGGGTTGCCGAGGAAGGCACGCGTGTTTCGGCAGGCAGCGTTGTTGCACGCATTGATGATCGCCAGCTACGGTTGCAGCGCCGCGAAGAGGTGCTGATGGCGGAGCGGGCGACGATCAACCTCGACTACCTGCGTGAGGAGGTTGCGCGGCTCGAGGCGCTGCAGCAGTCGAATCTGGCGTCGCGTACGCAGCTGGCCGAGATGGTGTCGCGCCGGGATACGGCCGCCAACGATCTGGCTGTGGCGAACGCGCGCATCGCGAGGACCGACGAGCAGCTTGCGCGAACCGAGATCACGAGCCCCGTTGAGGCCATCGTTGTCGAGCGCCGGATCGCGACGGGAGAGTACGCAAGGCGAGGCGACGGCGTGCTTCGTGTCGTCGACCCCGGTGATCTCGAAGTGCTGATCACCATTCCCGTCACTTGGCTCGGCCGCGTTGCACCCGACACGCTGGTTGATGTCGAAGCGGGTGGGTTCCGGTTCGGGGCCCGCATTCGAGCGCTGATCTCGGCTGGCAGCCCGGGCTCGCAGACCTTCACCGCGCTCGCCGATGTGCCCGCGCCGATCGCACCGGCCCTGATTTCCGGGCAGATGGTCGAGGTGAGCGTTCCCCTGGTTGCGGGCGGCAAGTCGTTGTTCGTGCCTCGTGATGCTGTCGTCCTGCGGGCCGATGGTACGTTCGTCTACCGGATCGATGAGGACAACGTGGCAAAGCGGATCAGCGTCGATCTGGGCGAGGGGCAGGGTGATCTCGTCGCAGTGAGCGGCGATCTGAATGCAGGAGACCGGATTGCGGTGCGCGGCGTAGAGCGGCTCGCCGACGGGCAGACGGTGACGCCGAACCAGACCTAGATGGTTTGGGCGAGTAGCGGATCAGCGTCGATCCGGGCGCGACTGGCCGTTAATCCGCGCAGCGAGTCCCAGCAGCATCCCTGCAAGCAGGAGCAGGACGCTGGTCGGTGCCGGTACAGCGAGTTCAGACTTGGCGGTGAATACGCGGATATAGTCACCAGGTGTGCCCGCCCTGAAATCCACCCGAATGGTATCGGGCGCGATGATCTCGACGGAGTCGCCTGATTCAAGACCGCGGAAACCCGGATCGAGATAGGTAACACCGGTATTCGCCAGCACATCGGTTGCAGCCATCGTCGCAGACTGGGTGAAGATCGCGAGAATCTCGGCGTCGAAGGTCACGGTACCACGGACACGCAGTGACCCCGCGGGGTCCCAGGCAATGTAATGACTGGCTGCCTGCGTACCGGCGGTAGAGACCTGTCAAATTTCTCGACATTGTCGTCCGTGTTGAGGGACTCGAACGTCTACTTTGCGAGATCGAGATGGCTGAACATCTGCTGTCCGTCACCTGCGTAGAGACCAAGCAGCGAATGGCTACGTGCCAATGCCCAGCGCCAAAAAGAGTTGTCTGGCTCGCGGTCAACGACCCGCACTCTACCCTCGAGCGCCATGAACTCTCGGAGGGCAGAATTGTCAATATAATTGTCAACCTTGTTGTTGTTCTTCGCCTTTAAACCAATATAATTCAGTTAGTTATGATGAATCTTATTGTAAACCTTAGTGGTTGAGATCAGGCCAAGGCTGCTCAAAGGGCCTATGCCGGCCGGGGAGTTGCTGGCTTCCCTTGGGGTCAGCAGAACAGCGCTTTCCACCGCTTACGAACGGGAGTCCGCGGGCGTGCTTCGGTTTGGACGGGGCCCTGGGACGATGTACGCGGCGCGCGAGCGATATCAGGGGCTGGACGTTGATGAATTTCCGGTGTTCCGCATCGACGAGAGTGGCAAGCCGCGTGAGGCCGGGTGTCTCGTCACTCTGGTTGGCAACGAGTCCATCTGGTTACCAGGCACCGAGGTCTGCTTCGGGCTACCGCCGGAGATTCACGATGCCGCGCCGCGCGGCTTCCTCGGGCGTTCATTTGTCCGCCGCCATGCGGATCTCGGGTTGCCGGATGATGTAACGCGGTGGTCCGATCACCACATCCTTGCCGCAATCACCCGGCGCGGAGAAGACCTGCCGGGCAACCTCGTCATCGGCCGTGAATCGTTTGATCGCTTCCAGCGAATTCAGCCGATGAGCCACGGGATGGGAGATTTCGACGCCCTTGCTGAAGCGGCGTTGGCGGGCGAGCACGCCGGCTCCTCCGCGGGAGGTGAGCAACCGAAGTTCACTGTCCTCCTCGACGGCGTCCATCGCATCGTCAAGTTCGCCAGCGCGGAAACAGAGAATGCCCGACGTTGGCAGGACCTGTTGCTGCTGGAGCACCTGGCACTGAAGACACTCTCCGAGGCCGGCGTGTTGGCGGCCACGGCGCAGTTGCATGACACGCAAAGCGGTCTCCGATGTTTGATCATCGATCGATTCGATCGTGTCGGCGAGCGTGGTCGCATCCAGATGATGTCGCTGGCCGCCGCGTCCGGTGAACTCGCCGGCACCTGGACGGACGCTGCGGAGTCCCTCAACAGGCAGGGAATGCTGGCCCCGGAAGCATTGCGACGCATTGCTTTGCTGGATGCATTTGGAGCGCAGATCGCCAATACGGATCGACACATGTACAACATTGCGTTGTTCGTACGAGACGGGAAGTACCAAGTGGCGCCGGCCTTTGATCAATTGCCGATGGCGTACGCACCGCCGGCCAGCGGACACGTGCGAAAGACGCCGGTCGAGCGTGCCGTGGCGACAGTCAACACGGTAGCGGTTTGGGACGAAGCGACGGAACTGGCGAACACATTCTGGTCTGAAGCCGCCAATCTGCCGTTGAGCGACTCGATGATGTCGCTCGTTCGGGCACACTGCTCAGCAGGAACCACTGACCACGATCGAGGATGAACGATCCTCGATTTCCCTATGCGGTGACCATGCCGTTAAAGTTGCAACATGGATCTTTCACCCGCTGGCACTTATCTCTATCTGCTGATGGTGGTCACGTTGTACGCGTCACCGTTGGTGATCATTGCGTTGTTCGTAGCCCGCAGAAAGTGCCGCACGGTCCAGGTGGTGAAGGGCACGGTCATTGGTATCCCGGTGCTTGCGGCATTGCTGCAGGCGGGGTTCTATCTGGACATCCTGTCGCTGGCATTTCGCCTGGAGTCAGACCGGGCGTTTTACGACAAGACATTTCCTGCCGAGGTCAGCTTCTATCGTGGGCGCGTTGTCGGCTACAAGACCTCGGGCGGCTTCACCTATACCCGGTATCAGTTTGAGGTTGATCCGCTTCTGCCCGACGTTGTGGAGATCACCATGCCGCCGGCGAACGTCACCAGCGCCGCGATTGTCCGGCTTACGTCACCCAGTCCGGGCCTGCCTGAAACGGCAGGCGCGCAACTCGTCGTCAGGAATGCCGGCAGCTACTACGGGGTCGGTGATGCGGCGCCGAAAGACTATTTTCGGAAACACTATCCGGAGATCCTGGCCTACATCACCGAAGATCCGCTGCTATTGCTGTCACTGAGCCCCGGCGGTCGCAGCAGCGTGTCCAAATACGATGGGCCCGATGCCAAGCGCCCGTGGAACCACCAGATGGCGCGCGTCGACTTCTGACTGTGGCTGCGAATGATCGAGGCATTACTATTGCGCGGGATGGGTGCCGGATTCCTGCCCGGTTGCGCACAGATCGATAAGTTCCTGCGCAATCTCAAGTGCGAAGTCCGCGAACGGATCACCTTCGATCAGCGGTTGGCCGACGACGAGTGGCCAGTAGCGATCCTCACTCCCGGTCGCCCAGATCAGTTCGATCAGCGGGCTGCCGCCGCGGTCAGGGCCGCGATCCCGCAGCAAAGGGAAAAGCGCGATGAGCACTTCTTCTCGCGGCCAGGATTCGAGAAACGTGATCAGTTTTTTGTCGACAACAGGTCCTGGATGACTCTCCAGTAATTCGACGAACGTCTTTCGTGGCTGACCAATGGGTTCGGCGAGCTGCACGAGTTGTAATGGTAAGTCTGCTTGTGCGCCTAGTACGTCTTCGAGGCGCTCTTCGAAGCTGCCGTGAAACCTGCGAGGCGCTGCCCGCTCCAGCCGACTGCCCATGTTGGTCAGCCCGTAGAGGCCAATCGGAATCGGCGGTTCGTAGCGCATAGCCTGCTGCAGCGCTGTCCATGCTATCGGTGCAGACGCGCTTCGACCCTGTG
The DNA here is from genome assembly GCA_965267485.1 of Pseudomonadales bacterium. Taxonomy (GTDB): domain Bacteria; phylum Pseudomonadota; class Gammaproteobacteria; order Pseudomonadales; family Azotimanducaceae; genus JANQJA01. The sequence goes on from OZ254080.1 coordinate 610,328, forward strand.
CGTCCCAAACGGCTTTGGCGAGGCGTGACGTATTGTGAAGCGCCGCTTTGCTGCGTGCAGGCAATCCCGCAAGAATGGCTGCTGCCCTCCCGCCATCCTTGGCGTCGAGTAGCAATGGCGATAGCGCTGCAATGAGCTCGGCGCGAGAGTGCCGCAGTGAAAATGCCAGTGCGTGTTCAGAGAGTCTCAGCTCATGGGCACTGCCATACTTGAACTCGCCTGCTGCAAGTCGGCGCTCTGTCCATGCAGGGTGGTAGATATGTTCAGCCACAATGGGTTCAGGTAACTCGCTGAGTTCGGCGCGAATCTGGCAGACCGCCACACGCATCGGTTCGTCTGCTTTCAGCGGCGTTGGTTCGCCATAGTCGAATAGAGCGTTATCGGGCCACCGATCACTGTCGCCATCGAGCATGAGAAGGCTCGTCGCGACAACCGCGATAACGAGTATCAGAGCGATGAATCGAAGCTTCGACATGGTTGGATTGTTGAACCGGGCGTCGGTAGGTTACCACGGGGAAGTGAGGCGCAATGTCTGACCGTCGCAGTTTGGGGCAAGACGCTGCTGTCGGCGAAGGACGAGCGGGTTACAACAGGAACCGATCGCCCTTGATAGGCTTTCGCGGGGCGTGAGTTGCGAGCCCTGATGCGGACGTCAGAAATGCCATGTAGTCAGCTGGCGACATCACCACGAAACGACAATCGAGCGCGCGAAGTCCTGCTGCCGACGGTCGGAAGCTGCATCAGCCAGCAATTCCTGCCGGTCTTTCGCATCAAGTCTGGTCATGGAGATGCCTCAGTTCAGCCAGCACGTTGTCTCTCTCGAAGCGCCCCCGGTCGATGGCGCGAATCGGTCAGATCGACCCCGACCTCGACCCGAGCCATTCATTTACCCGCTGCTCCAGCTCAGCGGCCAGCTCCCGCGGCGCACCGGCGGGGTCGAATCGAAGCCGGTTGTGGAGCGGCAGCATGGGGCGCAGTTCCTCGTGGCCAATCCGGCGAATCCATCGTTCGAATGACTCGCCACGGGCTCTGGCGAAACCGTCTGCGGCCAGTGTCTCCTCAATCCTGAAGAAGGGTGAATCCAGTCCCTGGCGATGCTGTGACGCGTCCTCATCATCCGGCCCCTGGTTGTTCAGCCGCACCTGCTCGCTGGTCGCGATGCGCCAGATGAGGAAGCAGACGAGCAGGCCGCCGATGATGTAGAGCTCGGTCTGGTAGTCCTCAATCCGCTGTTCGCTCCACCAGAGCTGCAGCAGGAACAGCCGGTTTGAGAAGAAGTCGGCAACGGGTCGAAGCATGCCCGATTGGCTGGCCTCGGCCGTGCGCCAGACCGGTGGGGTGGTGTCGACGACCTGCCAGCGATCATCAATCCAGGCGATGGCCCAGGCGTGCGCGTGCCGTTTGCGCACGATGTACATGTCGATTGCGTCGTCGTACTCCTGTACTGAAAAGCCCACGGCATAGCGGGCGGGCACGCCGAGGTGCCGGAGCGCGAGTACCGTGGCGCTGGCAAAGTACTCGCAGTGGCCGGCCTGCACGTCTGTCAGAAAGTGGATGAGCGGGTCGCGGCGCTGGGGAACGTCCTGATACAGGGAGTATTCAAAGCCGGAAAGCAGTTCGCGAACACGGTTGCGTGCATCCATCGCGTCGCTCGCCGGCGTTGGCAAGAGCGCCTCGAAGGTTTCTTCATATTCCGGCGGCACGAAGATGTCCGAGCGATCCGGTTCGCTGTCGATCGTATCGCCGCGTCTGAACGAAACCTCATAGCCGGGGCTCGCGACCAGACCCTCGCCCTGGATAGAGCCGAACTTCGAAAGACGGATGTCCGTCGCGGGGAGGTCAAAGATCTCCGTAAGGTTACCGGGGACCGGTACCAGTGCGGTCTCGCTGCCGAACTCGTGATAGATCTTTGCGCGGGATTCACCGGGGACGCGATCGCGAAAACGCCAGGTGAAGTCGGCGTAGGGTGTGACGACATCGAACTGGGGGTTGAGAACGAGCCAGTCGGTACCGGATGGGCTGTCGTAGGTTGCTTCCTGCAGTAGCGTCGGCGGCGGCCCGCCGTCCAGGGACTTCACGCGAAACGCTATCTCGTCGGACGATTTGAGCCGACCAATCGCGCCAATGGCTGACTTGGTCTTGAGCGGATTGGTGCGACGTTCGATGAACTGGGCCAGCCAGCGCTGCGACATCTCCTTGATTTCCAGATGCGCTGCGCGAATCCCCTGATGACCCAGGGTGCCGGCAAGAAAGATCGACATCGTGAGCAGCAGCCAGAGATTGCCGTGGTAGCGACGGGAACGAAGCTGGAACAGGGCTGCGAATACGAGCAGCGCCACCGCGATCAGGTACCAGGTTTGTCCGGCTTTCGTTGTGCCCGCGCCGACGAGGCAGAGCCCGAAGAAGACATAGGACATGTCCCAGCTCTGGGTCACCGGTTCGCGCTGGCGCCTGAGCGAATAGAACAGGACATCGAGTGGCATGCGCTCGGTGGTGCTCCAGGCCAGCACGATCATGAGCGGGTAGAAAAGAATCGGCAGCCACTGCACGAGCGTGGTGATGAAGTGATACTCCGCGCGATTCAGGAACAGAAAGAGCAGCAGCCCGATCAATCCGATAGCGGTCAGGTCGGCGACGCGGTAGAAGTCCTGTCGCGTCAGGGCCCAGCGGCGGTCGGTGAAGAATCTTGCTTCGAAGAGCATCGCCATCGGGATTGCAAAGAGGAGCTCGTCGACACGAAAGCCCCAGAGCAGGATCGCGAGGAACTGGATATATCTGAGGTTCACAGCCGTGCCACCGCGTCGGCCATATTGCCGGCGTCCAGAACATGCACGCCGGTCGGTGCCGCGATGGCATCAGGTTGGCGGGTCACGATCATCACGACCGTCGCAACGCCACTGGCGCGAATCCGGTCGACCATGCCGGCGCGTGCGTCATCCCAACCGGTCAGTATCAGCAGGCAGCCCGAATACTCCCCGGCGTGACGCTGCGCCACGTCGGCCAGCGATTCGAGTTCATCCACTGACGGCCCGATGCTGGCGAGGGCCTCGAGCTGGCGATTGATTGAGTCGGCGCCATGCCCGGAGGATATGACGTGCGCCTGATCAGCGTAGTAGATGAGGTCCAGCATCGAGTCACTGTCACTTTCCTGCAGCAGCAGGCTTGCGGCGAGCGAGACGGCCTCCTCGAGAACGAACATGTCGTCGGTCTCCGTCTCGAGCACGAGTGCCTGACGGACGAGATACTCCTCCTGGAATTCCTTGACCACCGGCTTGGCGCGCTTTGCCGAGCTCGACCAGTGAATGCGCCTCATTGAATCGCCCTCGCGGTAGTCGCGAAGCGAGACGAACTCATCAGATTCACCGATCGACCACGTCGAGTTCACGCCGCCTGGCTGAAAGTGGCGGCCACCGGGCAGGTGAAAGCGTGCCGAGACCGGATATCGCTTGGGCAGGATCGTCAGCGTTTCGCGATCGGGAAACTCGATCACGCCCCACGAGAAGCCCATCGGGTCGGGGTGTAGCACCTGGATCGCGCGAAACGTTACAACGCCCCGGCGAAGCGGGCTCGCCTCGACGGGTACCGCGACGCGTGATCTGATGGCGATGTCCGGCGCCTCGGCAGATCGCGTCACAATGCCCGTCTTGTTGCGCAGCAGCCACATGAACCGGTGAAAGCCGATCCAGCGATCGTAGGCGTTCCGGGTCTCTTCGCCGGGTTCCCGGTGAAGCCGGAACTCCTCGAGGGTCGGCACTCGGTTCTCCGGTGAGTCGATGAGCCTGAGGTCGGCCTCCAGGTTGTCACCGGTATTCGTGACCACGATCGAATAGGTGAACGGCTCGTCTGCCGTCGCGTAACGCGGAAGCTGCCGGTGAACGGTAACGTGCGGGCGTGCGAGTACAAGACTCACGCGCGAGATGACAAGCAGGGCCAGCAACAGCGCAAAGAGCTGGTAGATGAGGTTCAGGTCAGTGTCGAGTCCGAGCGCCGCGCAGATGACGGTGCCGGTCTGGAGCAGCCGACCGCGGTCGGTGTTCTGCGTTCGTCGCCGGCGCTTGCGCCGGCCGCTCGCCATGCGCGCGTAGGCAGGAAAGACGAACTCCTTGAACGTGGCCGCCACGCAGGTTGGGTTCCCTAGACGGGAACCTCGACCTCGTCGATGATTTCCTGAACGACCTGGCGCGGGTCGGCCCCGGCGTAACGGGCATCAGGATCGAGTGCGAGCCGGTGAGCGATCGTCGGGATCGCGAGTTCCTGCACGAGTGCAGGTGACACGAAGTCGTCGCCCGAGATCAGCGCGAGCGCCTGGGCGCATTTCATCAGGGTCAGCCCGGCTCTCGGGCTCGCACCCATCTGGATTCTGGGGTGCCTTCGTGTCTCACCGACGAGGTCGACGATGTAGCCCTTGATCTCATCGGTGATGCGAACCTGTGCAGCGGCTCGCCGTACGACGCGGATATCGTCGAGGGTGAGGCAGGGTTCGAGATCCTCGAGCGGATGGTGTTCCATCTGGCTGTTCAGAATCTCGAGTTCGTCCTCCCGGGACACGTAGCCGAGTTCGAAGCGCATGGCGAATCGATCCATCTGGGCCTCGGGCAGCGGGTAGGTGCCGTGGAACTCGATGGGGTTCTGCGTCGCGATGACGAAGAACAGTTCGTCCATCGGGTAGCGCTCGCCCTCGATGCTCACCTGATTCTCGGCCATGGCCTCAAGGAGGGCAGACTGTGTACGCGGAGACGCGCGATTGATCTCGTCGGCCAGCAGTATCTGCGTGAAGATCGGGCCAGGCCGAAAGCGAAATTCCTGCCGGTTCTGGTCGAATATCGAAACGCCCAGAATATCAGTGGGCAGGAGGTCCGGCGTGAACTGCACGCGCTTGAATGTAGCGCTGATCGAGGTGGCCAGCGACTTGGCGAGCGTTGTCTTGCCGGTCCCGGGGACATCCTCGAGCAGCACGTGCCCACCGGCGAAGAAGGCCGTGAGCAGCCAGCGAATGCTGTCGTTGCTGGACCGCATGACCGCTTCGATGTTGCTGCGCAGTCTGTCGATCAGCTCGTTGGCCGGTGCGTGAGCCACCTGGCTACGGGATGACGTCACGTTGGTTCCCCCGGGGATGAGACGAATTCCGCGATTGATGATCCGGGGCTGACGTCGCGGCGTATCAACCCTGTTTAGATAGCAAAGCCGAGGCTGTATGATCACAGCGAAGTCTAGAGGCGTCAACGACAGCAAGGTAGTTATGCTAGCTGAGAATAGCCCGGACGACTGGAGCGACCTCCTGGTCAAGGTTGGAGAAAACCGCGACCGCCAGGCGTTTTCCCGCTTGTTCGCGCATTTCGCCCCACTCGTGAAGGGTTTTCTCATGAAGGGGTCGAATATCGGGGCCGAACAGGCCGAAGAGCTTGTTCAGGAGACCATGATCAAGGTGTGGAGAAAGGCGAACAGCTTCAATCGCCAGAAGTCCTCAGCCAGTACGTGGATATATACGATTGCACGAAACTCCCGTATCGACTGGATTCGTCGAGAGGCGAGAACGCAGGTCGAAATTGATGCGGATGATCTCTACGACACTGGCGAAGAAAACCCTTCGTACTCTTCGCTCGTAAGAGTGCGGGACAAGGAAAACATCAGAAATAATATTGGGGAGCTGCCTCAGGAGCAGCTGGAAGTCATCACAAAGGTTTACTATGAGGGGAAGTCTCACAGTGAGGTATCCGACGAACTCGGATTGCCGCTGGGGACGGTAAAATCCAGGATCAGGCTGGCGCTCAAGCGAATGCACCTGACTTTGGCGAAAGAGGCCGAATAATAATTATGGTAAGGCTACATCCTAACGTAGAGTTTTTGTCCGAGTATTCCTCGGGCGCACTGAGCCCCGCACAGAACGCGGCAATCTCTGCACACCTCCACTTTTGTGACAAGTGCCGGGACCACGTTTACTCCCTCGAGGAGATCGGTGGCTGGATGATCGAACAGACCGAGGCGCAACCCGTTTCGGAAGATATGCTCGATTCGATCCTGTCCTGCATTGAGGACGACGAGACGGACTTGATGAACGTAAAGCCGGCGGTGCCGCTGGATCTCGACGTCGCAAGGCTTCCGCGTTCGGTTCAGAATCTCGTCCCTGCAGCAGGAGCGCAATGGCGTAACCTGACGAAATCACTGCAGGTAGCGGCAATCCCTGTCGGCGAGAACCGTTTCGAGCTTGCCCTGCACAAGATCAAGGCGGGTGGTCGAACGCCCGAGCACGATCATCAGGGCCTTGAGATCACGGTGGTTCTTCAGGGAAGTTTCTCCGACGACGACGGCGTCTATCAGGAAGGCGACTTTATCGTGCGTGAGCCGGGGGACGTTCACACGCCGATGGCAACCCAGAACGATCAGTGCATCTGCCTGTCGGTCTGTGAGGCACCGATCCGGATGACCGGGCGTGTCAGCCGCTGGCTCAACCCGTTCCTGCGGTTCAGTCCTGCCTGATCACGCAGCGCGATACCCCTGAAAGGGCGTCCCGTCGGACGCCCTTTTTCGTTTTATAATGGCGTTTCTCTCACTCGGCGGGCAATTCGATGTCAAACATTTCGATGTCAAACAAGGGCGTGATTCGGGATTTCATCAAAGCGTGGCAGTCGCTTGACGCCGAACGGCTGGGTGGCTACTTCACGGATGACGGCATCTACCACAACATGCCGGCTGAACCCGTTCAAGGCAGGGAAGCAATCGTCGAGTTCATCAAGGGCTTTGCCGGCGGTTGGACGGCCACTGAGTGGGAGGTCGTTTCGATTGTCGAGGATGGGGACCTCGTGATTGCCGAGCGAGTTGACCGGATCGACATCGGCGAGAAGCATGTCGATCTGCCCTGCGTCGGCATTTTCGAAATGCAGGACGGCAAGATCAAGATCTGGCGCGACTACTTCGACCTCGGCACCTACATGAAGGCGTTCGGCTAGCCCAGGGGCCAGCCGCCGCCCGTCGGGCTCAGGCCCGCCTCACGCCAAACATCTCCGGCACGGAGTGCCCGTGCTCCTCGATGCGCACCGGCATCTGGATGGCGCGCGCGATGTCCGTTGACGAGACAATGCCTCGAAGTCGTCCATAGTCATCGACGACAAGCAGATGCTCTTCATCGAAAGATTGCATCGTGATGAGCGCATCGCCGATTCTCGCGTGTTGAAGCTCCCGCAGCGGGACAGCGTGCAGATGTTCCTTGTCGATCATGACGTGCTCGATCGTCAGTTCATCATGTTTCAGTCCGCGCAGCTGGGCGGCCTTGACCGCCTTCGACGATACAAGATCGCCCATGCTGACGACCCCGCGAAAGTGCTCGTTGCTGTCGATCACGAGTTTCCGCCGGACGTGTTCGCGTTTCATGATGGCGATGGCGTCGTTGAGGCTCGTTGACTGTTCCAGCATGAAGGGCTGTTCCCGTTCGAAGTCGACAAAGATGGTCATCGCGCTGCTGTTGAGATCGACGATCATGCGTTCGGCCGGCCGTGTGATGTCGGTCACGCTTGCAACCGGCAGTGTCTTCAGTTTCTGAAAGCTTTCCATTGAATGTTCTCCTCGCCGCTCGCCGAGAGCGAGCAGGCTGCCATGAGTCGGATTGATGTGACGTTCAGGAGAAACGGGGAGGGCCGCGTGCGGCGTGATACCTTGCGTGCTTGAGTGCCTCGCCGGAGGAAGCATGGGATGGCTTGCTGGCGGAGACGTTGATGCTGAATTCGGGTGGCGACTGGAACAGACCCTCGTCGACCGGGTCATCGTCGCTGCAATCGGCGACGGCCTGGATCAGGGTATCGGGCCGCGGAGTATCGTCGGCGGTCAACGCCAGAGACTGGCTCGACCACAGCGACAGGATGAGCATCGCGATGATCGCGTTGAACGCCTTCTGTCGCAGATGTTCCATTGTCTCTCTCAACTCGCCGTTACAGGCCTGTTTATTGGATGCCGCCCTTTCCGGATTGTTCCGGTCCATGTTGTTCGAAATCGAGATGGCACGAGACGTCGTGCTCGGCCTCCACTTCTCTCAGTACCGGCACTTCATGCTTGCAGCGGTCCATGACGTGCGGGCAGCGGGGGTGGAAGCTGCAGCCTGACGGCGGGTTGATAGGAGACGGCACATCGCCCGCAATGATCTGTCGATGAACTTCCCGGTGAGGGTCCGGGATCGGAATTGCGGAGATCAGTGAGTTTGTATAGGGATGCTTGGGTGCCCGGTAGATGTCCTGGCCCTCGCCAGTCTCGACGAACTTGCCCAGATACATGATCGCGATTCGATCCGACACGTGTTTGACGACGGCGAGGTCATGCGCGATGAACAGGTACGACAGATTGAATTCCCGCTGAAGGTCGACCAGGAGGTTCAGGATCTGGCTCTGGATCGAGACGTCCAATGCAGAGACGGGCTCGTCGCAGATCACGAGCTTCGGGTTGAGTGCGATCGCCCGGGCAATGCCGATCCGCTGGCGCTGGCCGCCCGAGAACTCGAATGGAAACCGGGTTGCTGAGCGCGAGGGGAGGCCGACGATATCGAGCAGTTCGGCGACGCGGCGCGCACGCCACTGCCTGTCTCCCATCTTGTGGATGATCAGCGGCTCCTCGATGATGTCGCCGACAGTGTGGCGGGCGTTCAGCGACTCCATCGGATCCTGGAAGATCATCTGGATATCGCGACGGTAAGGCAGCAGCTCACGATTGCCGAGGGTCGAAATCTCATTGCCCTCGAACTGGATGCTGCCGGACGTCGGTCGGTAGAGACGCGATATGCAGCGCCCCAGTGTCGACTTGCCGCAGCCTGATTCGCCGACGAGACCGAGCGTTTCGCCGGGCGCAATCTCGAAGCTGACGCCGTCAACGGCCTTGTTGAACTTGCTGGCGCGCAGCAGGATGCCTTCCCGAACCGGAAAGTGCATCTGCAGGTCCTTGACTTCGAGAAGCGGGCTCATATCTCACGCCACCGGTAGCAAGCCACCTGATGTTCGCCTTCGACGGTTTCGATGGTCGGCGGCGCTTCCTCGCAGAACGGTTCCGAGAAGGGGCAACGGTTGGCGAACCGGCAACCCTTTGGCAAGTCGAGCAGGCCGGGCACCATGCCTTCGATGATGCTCAGCTTTGATTTCGGCCGGGTATCCAGTGTCGGGATCGAGGCGAGCAGCCCGCGTGTATACGGGTGGCTCGGTTTGTCGAACAGCTGATAGACAGAGCCGCTCTCGGCCACCTTTCCGGCATACATCACGACGACGTTGTCGCAGGTTTCGGCAATCACGCCGAGGTCGTGTGTGATCAGTATGACCGACATGCCCATCTCGCGCTGCAGATCCTTGATGAGTTCGAGGATCTGCGCCTGAATTGTCACGTCGAGCGCCGTTGTGGGCTCGTCAGCGATCAGGAGGCGGGGTTTGCAGGCGAGCGCCATGGCAATCACCACCCGCTGGCGCATTCCGCCGGACAGCTGATGGGGAAACTCGCCCATCCGAACATCCGGTGACGGAATACCAACCTGATCGAGGATCGATATGGCCTCGCGAATGGCTTCATCGCTGGACATGGATTTATGCAGCAGAAGCACTTCGGTCAGTTGCCTACCGATGGTGTGGACCGGATTCAGTGCCGTCATCGGCTCCTGAAACACCATGCCGATCTCATTGCCGCGAATCTTCTCCATCTCTTCGATGGAAAGCTGCGCGAGGTCGCGACCATCGAACGTAATCCTGCCGGAGCTCACCTGTCCCATCGGCTGCGGCAGCAATCGCATGATCGACAGCGCCGTCACGCTCTTGCCACAGCCTGATTCGCCGACAATGCCAAGCGTCTTGCCTGCCTCGGCAGAGAATGAAACGCCGTCGACGGCACGCACACGTCCCTCGTCGGTGTCGAATTCGGTGACGAGGTTTTCGACCTCGAGCAGGTTCGCGGTCACGTTACGTTACTTGAACTGGTCGTAGACGTTGATCTGTGGCTCGAACGTCTCGCCGTTGTCGATGGCTTCCCGGGTTTCTTCCTTGATGTCCGTATCGATCCAGTGAACGAAGTAGCGGCCAGCATTGCTGGAGTGCTTGTGGTTGAAGAACTCCGGATAGCGAAGCCAGCGCCAGTGACCGACGCGATAGAACGGCTGGTAGAAGCCAGGCACGAAGGACGCATGCTCATGATGCAGCGCAGTCATCCGGTGCGCGAGATCAATCATCTCCTCCTTGCTCGAGGAGTCGCGATAGGCATCGATCATCTCATCCATTTCCTTGACGGCCATGGCCTCAAGGTTATTTGTCTGGGTCTTCACCTTGCGATCCGGGTTGACGCTACCGTCCTCCAGGAAGGCCTGGTCGTAGGCGTTGTCCGAGTGGTACGTCTCCCAGAATCTCGGATAAAGCTCGAGACTGACACCGAACGCAGAGAAGTGGATATCGTGCTGCTTTTCCTGAACCTTCTTCCAGCCTGCGGTGCCGTCGAGGACTTCGAGCCGGAATTCCAGTCCGGCCTTGGCGGCCTCTTCCTTGAGAATTGTCAGCACGTCCTTCATGGCTTCATAGCCCGTCGAGAGCGTGAACGACAGGCGTTTCCCGGCCTCATTGACGAGGATGCCGTCGGGCCCGCGCTGGGTGAATCCGGCCGCGGCGAACGATGCGAGCGCCTGCTCGATGTCGAAGGGGCGAGAACTCAGCGACGGATGCGTGAACTCGCCGTAGCCATCGGATGACGTCTGCATGCGCGTGTAGTCGCCGCGGAAGAACTTCTCGATCACGAGATCCCAGTTGGTCGCGTAGTTGATACCGACACGGATATCGCGATTGTCCAGCAGCGGCTTGGATGTATTCATCCATAGGCCGTAGGTCGGTCGTGGGTGCTGGTTGTAGAACACCGACTTGTGGATTTAGCCGTTCTGCACGTCAGGGTCATCATTGGGCAGCTTCTCGTACCAGTACTCGGCGAGATTCAGGCCGAACTGGTCGAGGTCGCCACGCTTGAAGGCCTCGAATCGCTTCGGTGTCTCGCGAATGACGCTCAGCTGGATACGATCCGTGTTGAAGCGGTTGCGGAAGAATTTGAGGTCCTTCGCCCACCAGTCCTCGAGGCGAGTGAGCGCGATCGAACGACCCTTGCGGACATCCTCATCCCTGACGTAGTAGGCGCCTGTCGTCGGCACGAACCGCCACTGGTATCGCTCGACGAAGTCATCGCCGAGTTCTTTGTAGAAATGCTCCGGCGTGCCGGTCAGGCTGAGCACGCGAGCGTCGAGGTCAGGCTTGGCCTCCTTGGCCGTAATCGAGAACGTATGGTCGTCGTATTTGGTGATGTTCGTGTACTGGGTGCCATACCAGTTGTTGTACCAGGGCGCGAGGATGTACTCGGACTGGTAGAAGAAAAACATGAACATGAAGTCGTCGGCGGTCAGTGGCTCGCCGTCGGACCATCGGGCGTCCCGGCGCAGCTTTACGTAGACCGTCTTGTTGTCCAGATCAACGGACCACGCCTCAGCGGTGCCCGGGTACATCTCGAATTCATCGGGATGGCGGTGGGCGAGGGAAATCGCGACGTAGTCGAGCAGGAAGGGGCGGAACGATCCATTCGAATCGGGCCCGACCGTGCGCAGCGTGCGCGGAAAGTCCTGCAGTGCACCGTATTGCGTACCGCCTTTCTTCGCATTGGATGAACCGATGTCAGGCAGATGCGAGCCGTCTTCCCAGATCAGGTCTGGCGGCAGGTCGGCAAGCGTCTTGAAGCTGAAGAACTCCGGGTTGTCGGCATAGTACTGCTGCACCTCGGCAGTATTGTCGCGAGCGGGCTCGCTGCTCTCGGTGCTGCTGTCGGAACCGCCACAGCCGCTGATGAGCAATGCGGCGGCGAGCAGGAATCCGTGTTTTGCGAGGTTGGTCATGATGGTCCTCAGTGTCCGGGGTTAAACCCTATCGGTAAACGGTGAATTTCTTCGGATCGAACGACTCCCTGATGGCCTCGCCGATGAAGGTGACGAGGGTCAGCAGAATCACGAGCGTGCCGAAGGCAGATGTGACGATCCAGGGCGCGGTTCGCAGGTTTGCCGTGCCCTGCTTCAGCAACTCGCCCAGGCTCGGCGTGGGTGCCGGCAGCCCGAAGCCGAGAAAGTCCAGTGCGGTGATCGAGGTGATCGCCGAAATCATTGTGAACGGCATGAAGGTCACGAGTGTCGACAGCGCGTTGGGCAGAATGTGCCTGAATATGATCCGGCTGTTGGATGCGCCGATCACCCGTGCCGATGCCACGTAGTCGCGGGATTTTTCCTTGTAGGTCTCGGTTCGCATGAAATAGGTCATCGCGGTCCAGCTGAACAGCACAAGCACGGTGAGCAGAATCCCGATTCGCGTCGGTATCGAAAACGTCGAGGGAATCACCGAGAAGACGATGATCACCATGTAGAGGAACGGGATGTTTGACCAGATTTCGATGAGACGCTGGAACAGCAGATCGAACACGCCGCCGAAGTATCCCATCGCACAGCCGATTGTGACCCCGATGGCATATACCGCGACCATGAAAGCGAGCGAGAAGAAAAGCGCGATTCGCGTGCCGTAGAAGAGTCGGGCGAGGATGTCGCGGCTGGTGGTGTCGGTACCCAGGTAGTGCTTCTGTTCGAAGTCGGGTGCCTCGGGCCGGAACACGCCCGTGGTCGAATGATTTTCATACGGATTGTAGGGCACGAGCGGCATCACGACCCAGGTATCCGGATTGTCATCGTTCTCGAGTTTCTGCTGAAGCTCCCGGTAGTTGGTCTCGTAGGAGTAGTCGAGGCCAAAGTCGGTGCCGGGGTGGAAATCCGAATAGGTGGGAAAGTAGATTTCTTCCCCGTAGCTGACGATCAGCGCGCGGCTGTTGATGATGAGCTCGCCGAAAAGGCTGAGCACGAGCAGGCCGGCGAGAACCAGAAAGCTGTAGTAGCCGCGTTTGATCTCGCGGAAGCGGCGCAGCTTTTTTGCCGTCTGTGGCGTCAGTCGAAACATTACTGGAAGCGGATTCGTGGATCGACGATGGCAACAAGGATATCGGAGATGATGTTGCCGATGAGCAGCAGCAGGCTCGACAGGAAGATGACGCCCATCACGATCGGGTAGTCACGATCGAGCACGGCATTCAGACCGAGCAGGCCAAAGCCGTCGATGTCGAATATCGATTCGATCAGGAACGAACCCGTGACCAGCAGCGTGATGTTCTGGCCAAACGTGGTCGCGATCGGGATCAGCGAATTACGCATCGCATGGCGGGTGACGGACTTGCGGAACGAGACGCCCTTGGCGATGGCAGTACGCACGTAATCGGCGGCCAGATTGTCCATCAGGTGGTTCTTCAGCAGCAGCGTGACCAGCGCGAAGCTGCCGATCAGGTAGCAGATAAGCGGCAGCACCGAATGATTGACGAGATCGCCGACCTTGCCGAGAAAGTCCTTCTCGTAGAACTGCATCGAGACGAATCCGCCCATCGGGAACCATTCCAGCCGCACCGAGAAATAGAGCAGCAGCAGTGACCCGAGGGCGTATCCGGGTATCGCATAGCCGACGAAGATGAAAATCGACGTGACGTTGTCGACCATGGTGCGGTGCCGGATTGCCTTCAGCACGCCGAGGGGAATGCAGACGGCGTAGGTGATGATGAGGGTGGTGATGCCGTAATACAGCGATATCGGGAATCGATCGGAAATGACGTCCCAGACCGGCTCGTTGTAGCGATAGGAGTTGCCCAGGTCGCCCTGAACGACCTTCCAGAGCCACTCGACGTAGCTCTGGAGAATGGGCTTGTCGAAGCCGTAGTACTCCTTGAGGCGCTCGAGCTGTTCCTCGGAGATCGCCATTCCATCGCCTGCCTGCTGCTCGACACTGACACCGCCCTGGGCGTCCAGCTGCTGGGCTTCCATCAGCGCTCGCTCGAGCGGGCCGCCGGGAACAAGTCGCGTGATCGCGAAGACGATGATCGTGACACCGATCAGCGTGGGCGGGATCAGAAGCAAGCGACGGATAAGGTAATCGCGCATTGAAGTCAGGTACCGATTTTTGATCGATAGGGGTAACAGTCGGGCGCTGGTAACGTCCCGGTAACCCCGCAAATCCCGGGTCTATTGGTCAAGGGATCTTAAACAAGAGGCGGATATTGCCATAAACGGCATCACGGGGGAATGCGGGGGCAAAACAAGCTGGCGCCAGCGCGCCCAAACGAGGCTACAATGCGGCGGGCAGAATTGATAACAACAAGGAGACCGTAGTGGACCCGACTGAACAACTGGCAGAGATCGATCCCCAGAAGTACGTGGATCAGGGTATCGAGATGACGATGAGCTATGCGCCGACGCTGATTCTGGCGATTGTGACGCTCATCATCGGTCTGTGGATCGTCAATCGCATCGTGTCAGGGGTGAGCCTCGCACTGGAGCGCGGCGGTATGGATGAGACCCTGCAGAAATTCATCAACAGCCTGCTGTCGATTGGCCTGAAGGCGTTGCTGCTGATTTCGGTCGCCGGGATGGTGGGTATCGAGACGACGTCGTTCATTGCAGTCCTCGGTGCGGCGGGTCTGGCCGTAGGTCTGGCGCTGCAGGGCAGCCTTGCAAACTTCGCCGGTGGCGTGTTGATCCTGATCTTTCGTCCCTACAAGGTCGGCGATTTCATCGATACGAGCGGCTACGCGGCGACGGTGAAGCAGATCGGGATTTTCAACACGACGATGACGACACCTGACAACAAGACGATCATCATTCCGAATGGCACGATTTCGAACAATCCGCTGACGAACTTTTCGACGCAGTCGACACGTCGTGTGGATGCGTTCTTCGGCATTTCTTACGACGATGATCTGAAGCAGGCGAAGCAGATACTGAAGGATCTGATTGATGCCGATGAGCGGATTCTGAAGGATCCGGAGCCGGTGCTGTTTATCTCGTCGCTGGGCGACAATTCGGTGAACATTGCGACGCGAACTTGGGTTGAGTCTGCGAACTACTTCCCGGTGCTGTGGGATCTGACGGAGAACGCGAAGCTGGCGTTCGATGAGGCGGGCATTTCGATTCCGTATCCGCAGCGTGACATCCACGTCTATAACCACGACAAGCCAGCGAGCTGATCCCCTCGTCCTGAGGCTCGCGCGTTAGTGCGGGCCGAAGGACCTGTCGTCGTAGCTTGAGCTTCGAACGGGGCGTCCGCGAGCCGGCACAGACCTCCGGGGACCCTTTCGCGGCTTCGCCGCTGCAGTCGCTTGAGTCCCCTCCGGCCTGCGCCGCCTCCCGGCCATGTGCGCTGCTCACACGCTCTCCCTCGTCTTGAGGCTCGCGCGTTGAGCGTGGCGTCCGCGAGCCGGCGCAGACCTCCGGAGACCCTTTCGCGGCTTCGCCGCTGCAGTCGCTTGAGTCCCCTCCGGCCTGCACCGGCTCGCGGCCGTGTGCGCTGATCACACTCTCTCCCCTCGTCCGGAGGCTCGCGCGTAAGCGCGGGCCGACGGACCTGTCGTCGTAGCGTGAGCTTCGAACGGGGCGTCCGTGAGGCGGCACAGACCTCCGGGGACCCTTTCGCGGCTTCGCCGCTGCAGTCGCTTGAGTCCCCTCCGGCCTGCGCCGCCTCCCGGCCATGTGCGCTGCTCACACGCTCTCACTCATCCTGAGGGTCGCGCGTTGAGCGTGCCTGCGGCTCAGTCGATGCCGGCGCACTGGTAGAGCGCGGTGCTCAGCAGCTGCGAGCGGGGGGAGGCCTCGAGGTCGGCCTGCATCTGGTTCATGGCGTATCCGACGGCGACCTGGTTGTCGGGGTCGGCGAATCCGATCGAGCCGCCGGCGCCGGCATGGCCGAATGCATTGTGGTTCGGTCCGTAGGCACCTTCGGTGTTGAGCATGAAGCCGCGCGCCCGCCGCATCGGTCGGCCGAGCACCAGATCGTTCTCCATCTCGACCTCGACGCGCGTGGTCTCGCGGATGGCTTCAGGGCTCATGATGCGAACGCCGTTCAGCTCGCCGCCGTTCGCCAGCGCGGCGTACACCGTCGCGATACCACGGGCGTTGGCCTGTGCGTTTGCGGCCGCGATCTCTGACATGCGCCACTGGTCGCTGCTCGCATCGCGAAACGGACTAACGGATGGGTTGAGGAGCGCCTTGGCGTACAGCGGCGGCATGCGCGGTGGCGAGGCGGGGGCCTTGGGCTTCTTTCGTGCACGGTTGGGTCCGTTCATGGTGGCGACGCGCCCAAGTTCGCTTTCGGGCAGGCCGATGTAGCAGTCGGTGCCTGCGCCGATGGGGCCGGTGACTTTCTCGGCAAAGTACTGGCCGAGGGTCTGGCCGGTGATGCGCCTGACCAGTTCGCCGGGAAAATATCCCCAGGTGATGGCGTGGTAGCCCGCGCCGGTGCCCGGTTCCCAGAGCGGCTTCTGGGCAGCGAGCAACGATGTCATCTTGTCCCAGTCGTAGAGATCCTCGACGGTGAGCTTTTGGTCGACGCCGCAAAGGCCGGCCTGATGCGAAAGCACTTGGGCCACAGTGACATTTTCCTTGCCGGCCGCGCCGAACTCGGGCCAGTAGGTGACGACCTTCTCGTCAAAGTCGAGCTTGCCTTCGTCGTGGAGCGCGGCAATGGCGGCTGACGCGAGACCTTTGGTGGTTGAGTACACGTTGCAGAGGGTGTCCTGCTGCCATTCGGCGGACATGTCGACGTCGATCCAGCCTCCCCAGATGTCGACGACCTTTTCCTGACCGATCCACGCGCAGAAGCTCGCGCCGACTTCAACTTCCTGCCACAGCTTCTCGAAGACGGCCTTGACCGGCTCGAACCCGTCGGCGACGTACCCGTGAATCGTCACGTCCATGAATGTCCCTCCTGATACTTTGGTTACCCGATGCTACCCAAGGAGAGCGGCTAAAGCACTTTTGTTGGCCCTGGTGCCGGAAAGGGGCGATCGCGGAATCCTTCCGGGTCCTCAATGCGTGCCTGCTGCGCATCGTTGGCAATCGTGCCGAACCACTCGGGCAAGGCAGGTTCGCCGCACTGACCGGCGAGAAGATTGTAATAGTCGGTCTGGGCTTCGCCGAGCTTGTGCATGTGCCGCTGCGGCCAACCGAGGGCTCGTTTGGCTTCACGTTCTGCTGCGACCGCGGCCTGCATCTCGTCGGTCGGCGGGAGGCTGACGCGGCCGTCGATGAGCGCACCAAACCATCTCGCCTGCATCTCGAAGAGCGGAAACGGGACAATCAGAAACGGAATGCCGATGAATGCAAGGGTCGGATGCGCGGGCGGCACGATTTGCTGGTAGAGCGGATTTACCCAGTTGTCGTCGACCCGAACAATGTCATCTGACAGAAACGGAAAGTCGTAGCGGTAGCCGGTGCAGAACATGAAGTCGTCGACGGCTTCACTCGCGCTGCCATGGTCGAACTGCAGCCTGCCGTCGGGCGTGACAGCGCGGGGAGACGGGTAGACGCGGATGTTGCCCCGGATCGTGCGGCCTGGCTCGACGTCGGCGAATGCATTGCCACACCAGATGACGTCGGCGACCTTCGACAGTTCGAGCGAGATGTCCGCTCCCGAGGCCGACGTTCCCCACAGGGCAACACGGCGACCTGCGAATCGTTCCGGTGTGCGGTAATTGTGGCTGTGCCAGATCCGGCCGGGAAACGCGTCGATACCGGCGAGTTCAGGTACGCGAGGACGAGCGTAGTGACCATTGCAGACCATGACGGCATCGAAAGTTGCGGACGCAGTTGCGGTCGCTGACTTGCTGTCGCGCGAACAATCGAGGGTCTCGATGCGCCAGCCATCATCGATGGGCATGACGGACGTGACGCGTGTGCTGAAACGGATGCGGTCGTTGATGTCGAAATGACTCGCGAAGTTGCGCAGATACTGAAGCACCAGTGCGTGATGCGGAAAGCGCGGCCAGTCATCGGCGCCGCCGCCCGCGGAATCGAACGTGTAGTCGAGGTAGGCCATGATGTCCCGCGGCAGATTGGTCCGCAGGGAGGCGTAGACCGATGACCACACGGCATCACCCGCCGGGACGTCGGCGTCGGTCAGTTCGGTGTAATCCCAGATGCCGCCGGTGGCCGGCGACTGCTCGAAGACCGTGACGTCGTGGCCCGCCTGAATCATCTCTTTCGCAGCAACGAGCCCCGCCGCACCGGCGCCGATGATGCCAATCCGACTCATGTCAGGTTTCCGGCGATCCAGTCGTCGATCGTTTGCAGCCAGTGCGATTCATTGGGGAAGATCTCGGCAGTGCGCCAATGACGATGCCGCTCTGCGAGGGTTTCCAACTCGTCGCTCGCGGCGAGCTGCTCGACCACGCACCAGCGGTTCCACTCGGTGATGAGTGACCAGTCGGGGTTGCCGATGTCGCAGTTGGGCATGCGGTAGTGAAACGCAGGTCTGGCGTTGACGCGACTGTCCTGCACGGCACGCTGCACCCTGTCGGCATCGATCATCGAGAAGATGGGCAGCATGTCGAGCGCCCGATTGCGGGTCGCATTGTGTTCGAGATAGTCACCAAGAATCTGGCTCACATCCGGCGAATCGTAGTCGATCACGAGGTTGAGGTAGCGACGCTTGTACGGGTCGACATACGGCGAGATCCGCCGCGAAGAGTCGACGCTGTGAGCGCGGATGAGCCACTGTTGCAGCAGGGCGTAGGCCTTGAGATAGCGCGTCAGCGTCGATGCTTCGAGGTCGGGCAGTTCGGTATTGATGTGTACGCCGAAGGCGTAGAGCGGCGAGGAGTGCGTGCCCGAGGCGCCCGCATCGTGCAGCACCTTGACGATGTCGTTGGTAATATCCAGACGGTTGGCATCGATGGGCGGGAACACGACTTCGAGTGGCACAACCGTGCCTGCGATGTCGCCGATGATCTTCATGACGTCATCCTGCATGTACGCTTCCCGCGCCTGCTCCTTCAGAAACTGCCAGTCCAGTTCGAGTTCGAAGTCGCCGAACTCCGGATGGGCGATCTTCGCTTCAATCGCCGAGGCGCGATCAACCGACCCGCCGAGGGCGCGGGACAGCTGCGCCAGACAGTCGTCGAAGGTGAGGCCACCGAATTCAATCTCGAAGCCGACACGACGCAGGCCGCCGTCTGATCTTCGAAGAAGCGATTCGGGTAGCTGGCTCTCGTGCTGGGTCATGCGTTGTCTCCGTTGTAGGCCCAGTGCCAGGGTTCGTAGTCGATACCGAACGCATTGTCGCGCGGATAGCTCATGACGAACCGAAAGCGGCTGGCATGCTGTGACAGCCAGTCGAACGCGGGCGTAAGTTCGAATGCCTCGGTCAGAATTTCACAGCCCGATGTCGTGAGGTCCAGGGCGCGGCCTGTGTGATGTTCGCTGAAACCGGGTGCTGCATTCACCTTCATGATGTCATCGATAGCCTGTCCGCGTTCGAGCTTGTTCCGGATGAGCGTGCATTGGTAGTCGACCGAACGAAACGCGCTGACGATCTCCAGCACGATGCCATCGGTCTCGGCGGCAAGTCTCATGTCCTGCCAGGCGCGCACAGTTGCCGGTGTGGCGAACTGCTCCCGCCCCAGCGTGTCGAGGCCGAGACTTTCCAGTGCCTCGGCTTCTGGCTGCATCGGGTAGCAGAGGCCCTGCCGGTCGATGCCAAACTCTGCCAGCAGTCGATCGATTCGTGCGTCGTCGTCCTTCACAGTGCCAGCAATCCGATGAGCATCGCCGCCACCGTCGTCGTGGTCAGCAGCACGAGATAGAACAGCCCGAGCAACGCATAGTTGATGGCGGTTGCGAACCATCCCTGACGGTAGACGGCGCGCAGGCTCAGCAGCATGTATACGGGAATCCACGTGAAGATTGCCGTCGTGACGACGCCGACGCCCCAGGTGGTCTCGGGCAACATGCCGAGCAATGATTCGACCGTCAGAATCGTGAACAGAAAACTGTGGTTGTTGATCGCAAGAATCAGGTGCTCGACGTAGTAGAAACCGAAGCTGAAGTAGAAGATCTTGAGCAAGAGGGCAAACAGCGGCAGTAACACGAAGACCGCGGGCGGCACGACATCGAGAATGGCATCGATGACGGCCCCGGGATCCTCTTCTCCGATAGCTTTCAGTTTTTCCATCTGTCGGTTCAGTTGCTCGTTGATCTGTTGCGTGCGCTCAGGCGAGACCAGCGGTAGACGAAGGTCAATCGTTCGGTCACTCAGCCTTCGGGCAAACTCGGCGGCCTCCGGGTCGGCGCCTGCCTCTTCGATCGCAGCCTCGACATCTTCCGATTTCGGATCCACGACGACGACCCTGTCCTGCCGGTTGACCGTGTTCTGCACCGAGAGCAGGAAGAAGAACAGGAAGCTCGTGATCAGGTAGACGCGAACCGGTGGCAGGTAGCTCGCCCGGCGGCCGGCGAAGAACTCGTTGGCGAGAAATCCGGGACGAAACAGCAAGCCAAAGAATGTGCGGCCCGTGCGCGAGTTCCAGGAGAACACGTCGTCGAGTGCCTCGGCGACGATGACGGGAAAGAAGCGATGTATCGACCGCTGGTTCTGCCCGCAGCGGTAGCACCACTGTCCCAGCAGTGCCTCGCCGCAGTTCGGGCAGGCTTCGCCCGGCTCCGCGATGCGGCTCTCCTGTTGGTCGTCGGTGCTTGTGCTCAACACCCGTCCCCGTTCTCGCGCGTGCCAGAGTTTAGCACGCGCGAGTAGTAGGAGGTCAGGCGACGAAGCGTTCGAGGTGGTGGTCGGTGTTGCCGAACTGGGAATCGATCACCATGAGACGCTTGAAGTAGTGGGCGATAGCGAGTTCTTCGGTCATCCCCATGCCGCCGTGAAGCTGAACGGCGTTCTGGCCGACGAATCGTGATGACTTGCCGATCAGAAACTTCAGCGCGTGAATGGTTCGCTGGGTGTCTTCAGCGCCCTGGGTTTCGAGCATGGTTGCTTTCATCGTCAGGGACTTGGCCAGCGAATGCTCCATGAACATTTCCGTCATGCGGTGCTTCAGCACCTGGAAGTCGGCCAGCGGATGATCGAACTGCTCGCGTTGCTTTGTATACTCGATGGTGCTCGTGTAGAGCTTCTCCATCGCGCCTACCGCTTCTGCTGACAGTGCGAGGATGGCGCGATTCGACACCTTGGTAATGACGTCGAAACCCTGGCCTTCCTCGCCGACGATGTTCTCTGCAGGCACCTTGGCGCCCTTGAACGTCACTTCCGAGGCGCGCAGACCGTCGACGGTCGGATAGTCCTGGCGCTCGATACCGTCGGCGTCCGCGTCCACAATGAATGCGGTGAGCCCGGCTTCGTCACGCTCTTCGCCGCTGGTGCGCGCGATGACGACGATCTTGTCTGCTGTCGCCGCGTTCAGCACCACTGATTTGGTGCCGTTGATTTCATAGAAATCACCGTCCTTCTTCGCGGTTGTCGCAACACTCGCGAGTTCATGGAATGACTGTTCCTCGGCATAGGCAACAGTCGCCAGCAGGCTGCCATCGATGATGCCGGTCAGGATTTCTTCTTTCTGCGCGGCATTGCCGAACTCGCTGATTGCTGTGCCGGCCATGACCACCGTGGGCAGGAACGGCTCGACCACGAGACCCTTGCCGAACTCCTCCATCACCAGCATCGTGTCGATGGCGTTGCCACCGATGCCGCCGTCTTCCTCGGCAAAGGGCATGGCGAGCCAGCCGAGTTCGGCAAACTGCTTCCAGTTGTCGCGGGAGAAGCCGTCATCGGACTCGGCGAGTTTCTTGCGCTGGTCGATGGCGTAGTTGTCGTCGATGAACTTCGTCACGCTGTCGCGCAGCAGTATCTGTTCGTCTGTATATGAGAGATCCATGGCGACTCCTTGTTAGCCGAGACCGAGTACGTTCTTGGAAATGACGTCCTTCTGGACTTCGCTGGCGCCACCGTAGATCGTGGTCGCGCGGCCGCCGAGGTAGCTGCCGGTTGCGCCCTTGGCAAACTTTGGCCCGGCATTGCCGTTGCCCCAGACGGCAGCGTAAATACCGGATGCCTCGAGGTTCAGCTCCTGGATGCGTTGCTGGATCTCTGTGCCCTTGAGCTTGAGAATCGATGATTCCGGCCCGGGGCTGCCACCGGCTTCCACGGCGGCAAGCGTGCGAAGTTCGGTGAACTCCAGCGCCATGAGTTCCGCCTCGAGCACGCCGACCTTGTTCCTGAACGCCGGTACGTCCAGCAGGGTGCCGTCGCCGACCTTCACTGACCGGGCGTTCTCCCTGGCTGCATTCAGCGCGATGACGGAGTTCTGGATGCCGGCGAGGCCAGTGCGCTCGTGGGCCAGGAGGCCCTTGGCATAGGTCCAGCCCTTGCCTTCCTCGCCCACCCGATTCTCGATCGGAACTTTCACGTCTGTGATGTAGACCTCGTTGACCGAGTGGCTGCCGCCCAGCGTAATGATCGGGCGAACCTCGATACCTGGGTCATCCATCGGAATCAGCAGGAACGTAATGCCTTCCTGCTTCGGGCCGTCGCTTGAAGTTCGGGTCAGGCAGAACATCCAGTGTGCGATGTGAGCGAGCGTGGTCCAGATTTTCTGGCCATTGACGACATAGTGGCTGCCGTCATCGCTCAGGACCGCCCGTGTCTTGAGGTTCGCAAGGTCAGACCCGGCACCGGGTTCCGAATAGCCCTGGCACCAGTTGACGCTGCCGTCGCGAATGCCGGGCAGGAATCGGTCCTGCTGCTCTTTGGTGCCGTAGTTCATCAGGATCGGTGCCAGCATGCCGACACCGAAGGGGAGTTGCGGCGGCGTCGACTGCTTGGCCATCTCCATGTCGAAGATGTAGCGCTGCGTGGGTGTGAAGCCCGGACCGCCAAACTCGACGGGCCACTTCGGGATATCCCAGCCACCCTTTTCTGCCAGTGCCTTGAACCACTCGCCGCGCTTGGTCCACATGTCCATGCCCTTCGGCACGTTGGCATCGATGAACTCTCTCACCTCTTTCTGGAAGGCGAGGTCTTCTTCACTGAACTCTATATCCATGGATGTTTCGCCAATTGGAATGTCGGGCGACAGAGAATAACAAAGGCCCCGCGACTGCGCTTCCGGGGAAATGGAGCGGGATAAGCGGAATGAATCAGTGGCCCGCGAGTTCGTGCAGGAACCGGTCGGTGACATCGTCGGCGGGAAAGAACGTCTCGATGCGCAGTTCCTGCAGCGTCACATCCAGCGGCGTGCCGAACGTCGAGATCATCGTGAACAGCCGGAGCGGCGTTCCGTCCTTTTCGAGCTCCAGCGACAGCAGCGGTGCCGCGCCGGTGGGTACATCGGTGGACGCCGGCATGCCGGGATAGTTCGCGACCTCATCGAGCAGTTCCCGCGCTTGCCGGTTGAAGGGATTGGTGGCGAGCTCCTCGCCGAGCTGGCGCAGGAAGTAGCCGGCGAAGGCGTCCCAGTTCCTGATGTGTGGCCGAAACCCGGCAGGGTGCAGCGTCGCCCGCGCCACGTTGGGTGCCTCGCCACCAATGTCCTCCCAGAGCGTGTTGATATCAGTGAACGCATTGAACAGTCGAAGGTTTGCCTCATTGGACAACAACAGGTTCCAGTTTCGGTCGACCACAATGACGGGGTAGGGCTCCTGATGCGTCAACAAGATGTCGAGTGCCTGGCGTGCATGGGCGAGGCTCTCGGCGTCGATCGGGTTCTCCGGGTAGACCGCCGCGAAGCCGGCGGCCTGCAGCAGTCCGTTCTGTTCCCTGAGCGGCAGTTCCAACGCCTGCGAGAGTCGCAGCACCATTTCACGGGAAGGTGCCGAGCGGCCGGACTCGAGGAAGCTCAGGTGGCGCTGCGATACGCCAGCCATGTCGGACAACGCCCACTGGCTGTGTTTTCGGGTCCTGCGCCAGGACCGCAGCAGGTCTGAAAACGTCGGTACCGGTATCGCTGTGCTTTGCATTGCGCCTGTCCTCGAGTCGGTTCGGGGACATCTTACGAAACGGGGGTAATGCTTTGTATTACCCCGAGGATAATCAGTGGACCGGTAGGCACTCCGCTCGTGGCTCGACCCGTTTGAGGCGTGCGCAGAACGACTTGGCGGCGGCGAGGTCCTCGAAGGGTGACGCCTGGACGCGATACAGGGACTGATCGTCGCGCTCGGTCAGCAGCACAACGGGGGAAAGCCCGTCGAAAAGCAGCGGCTGTGTGCCCGCGAGCCAGTCCCAGAGCCGGCTCGCTCCGGCGCGGGTACGCATCGCGCCGAGTTGTACGCGGTACTCCGCATCGGGAACGATGGTGGCATCGATCCCTGCCGCCGGCGCAGAAAAACGGATGTCGTTCGGGAGCCGGAAGTTCCACGCCTTCGACCACGGCACCGTGGGGTCTGCGCGCTTGTCGCTGGCGACCGGTTCGGCGTTCAGTGCTGCCAGGCTGTCGTTGGCCTGGTGGTATCCGGCCGCGGCGGCGCGTGTCAGCCATTCAATGGCCCGGGTGTCGTCCTGGCCGGTGCCCTTGCCCAGCCGATACATCTCCCCGACGTTGAACATGGCCGGCGCGTAGCCGGCTTCGGCGGCACGGAGATACCAGTCAAAGGCCGCCTCGAGGTCGAGAGGAACGGATTCCCCGTATTTGTACATCATCGCGATGACGGTCTGCGCGCGCGCATCGCCAGCCTCGGCGAGCGGCAAAAAGCCGTTGAACGCCGCTTCGTAGTCGTTCAGGCGATAGGCTGCGGCTGCAGACTCGAAGTCGGCATGGGCGCCCACCGGCGCGGCGAGGACGGCGAGCAGCACCAGCCGGTGCCACAGCGGGGCGATTCGATGCGACTTCAGGCTCAAGGCGGACATGGCGGGTAATTGGTACGACAACGTCAAAAGGTGCAAACTAATCGGACGTCGATCAACGAGTCAACGCAATGGCGCCGAGGAACGAGCAGGACAGGGCAGATCTCGATCTGCTGAAGCGGGTCGCGACGAAAGACAAGGTCGCCTTCGAGAAACTCTATGCCAGGCTGTTTCCACAGCTGAACCGATACCTCACCCGGTTGCTGAGGCGACCGGAACTCGTGGAAGAAATCGTTAATGACACGATGTTCGTGGTCTGGGAGAAAGCGGCCACCTTCGAGGGGCGTTCGAAGGTATCGACCTGGGTGACGGGCATTGCCTACCTCAAGGGGATCAAGGCGCTGGACCGCATGAAGACGATGCCCGACCAGCAGGCTGAGGAATACAGCGAAGCCGACGAACTCGAGGAGCCGTCGAACATCATTTCACGCCTCGGGCTCGAGGACTGGCTCGTGGCCGGCCTTGATCTCATTTCGCCCGATCAGCGCTCTGTGGTCGAGCTGACCTACTTTTCGGGATACTCCTATCAGGAGATTGCCGACATCATGGACTGCCCGGTAAATACCGTGAAAACGCGAATGTTTCACGCGCGTCGAAGGCTGGCAAAACTATTGCCGCTTTTGAGGGAACAGAAGTCGGAAACGGGCGAATTGTCAGAGAACGACGCCTGAATCGACGGATTTGTTGGGGAAGAAGTCAATGGTCAGAAAAGGGGATCACGAGGCGGTCGACGAACTGCTCCCGTGGTTTGTCAATGGCTCGCTGGGGGAACGTGAGGAACACCGTGTGCTGACGCATCTGCGTGAGTGTGCGGAATGCCGCGCCGAGCGCGATCGGCTGCAGGATGTGCAGCAATTCGTTGTCCTTGACGATGAGAGCGATGGTCCGGATTACCGGTTCGCGTTCAGCAAGCTGATGAATCGCATCGACGCACATGAGGCGAACCTCGAAAGCGCGCGGGACTTCCGGCAGCCGCCGACGTCACAGGATCGGGGCCTTCGGCGAGCCGCGCCCTATCTGGCGGCGGCCGCCTGCCTCGTCGCGTCGCTCGCGTTCGTGATTACCATGAATCCGGCAGCGCCCGGGGGCGGTGAATTCGAAACACTGACCCGAACGACGGCGATTACCGGTGAAGAAGCGCCACGACGGCTGGCGTTGACGTTCGAAGACCCGGGCCGGGCCGATGTCGTTCGCTCGGCCCTCATCGAGACGCGCTCGAACATCGTCGCCGGGCCGATCGACGGTGACACCTGGATTGTCGAGATCGAGGTGCCCGCTGCAGTGTCGCCCGAACAGTTCATCGAATCCATCCGGTCTGTCGATGGCGTACGCCACGCCGCCTTCGAGGCGGAGGCGCCGGGCACATCGCCGTGAAGCCGCTCGCGGTCCTGCTTGCGCTCCTGCTGCTGTCTGGCTGTGCGCTTGCGCCCTACACGCCCTCGCCCGAAGAACGCCTGCAGCGGCAGCTCATCTTCACTGTTGCCGAATCGCCCGCGCCGTCATTCTCGTCGACGTTCGCCGAGGGCGACGCAAAGCCCCGCTCTGATGTCGCCTCGGTCGTCGGCAGTATCCTGAATCTGCACCAGCTGAAGATCATCTCGCAGTGGTCGATCAATGCGCTTGGCCTGAAGGCCGTGGTCGCAGAGATCAAGGGGCCCCAGCGTCTCGAGCGCGTGGTGCAGTCGCTGCGTCAGGACGGCCGGGTGGAATCGGTCGAGCCGATGAAGTCCTACGATTTGTTGACCTACAACGATCCGTACTTTCACATGCAGACGGCGACAGTGAATGCGACGGACATTGAGCGGATTCATGCACTGACCACAGGCCGCGATGTCGTGGTGGCGGTGATCGACACCGGGATGGACCGGAATCATCCGGAACTGGCCGATAACATCATCCAGTGGCGCAACTTCGTGGCGCACGACCAGGGCTTTGATGAGGACGAGCACGGCACTTCCGTCGCCGGCGTCATTGGCTCAGCGGCAAACAATGATCTCGGTATCGTCGGCGTTGCGCCGGATGCGAAGCTGATGGCCTACAAGGCGTGCTGGCAGGATAGCCAGACCCGCAAGGCCCGCTGTGACAGCGTGTCCATCATCAAGGCGCTTGTTGAAGTGCTCCGGCAGCATCCGGATGTCGTCAACCTGAGTCTGTCGGGTCCGGTTGACCCGCTGATCGCGCAGTTGCTGGAAGAAGCCGATAATCGGGGCATCATCGTGGTCGCCGCGATCGACCCTCGACGCAGGAAGTCGTTTCCGGCATCGCTCGACTCGGTGATCGGCGTCAATGCGCCAATGGCTGACGGGATCGATCTGCCGCGCTATGGATTGCTTGCGCCGGGTACCGACATTCTCACGACGGCGCCGGGGGCGACCTACGCGTTCCGGTCCGGCAGTTCGATGGCATCGGCCTACGTGTCGGGGGTGGCGGCGCTCCTGAAAGAGCGGCAGCCGACGCTTTCAACCTCGCAACTCACGGCGCATCTGCGTGCGACGGCGCGAAGCGAGGTGGGTGCGCTGCCGGTTGTGGATATCTGTGCGGCCGTCTCGACCCTTGTCGAGGACATGGCCTGCCCCTCCGACAGTGTGCTGGCGGCCCACTGAGCTGATCGCGGCTACTGGCCGTAGGCCGAGGCCAGCCGGCCAATCGTCGCAAAGAACTCGTCTCGCGTGTCTGCCAGAATGTCGGCGACGGGCCGGACAGCGTCGATCCGTCCGCACACCTGCCCCGAGAGGGCGATCGCGGCCTCCATATCGCCGCCGAAGTACAGATCCTGTGCCTTGCCGAACTGCCCCATGACGTTCTCGTCGGTGACACGTTCCAGTTCCGTGGTGCGCCCGGTACGGAGGGCGCGAAGCCCCGGCGAGTGAAAGCGGTTCAGGAAAACGGTATCGGTTTCTTCCGCCGCGACGATGGAGTCCTTCCAGTTCTGGTGAACCGGCGATTCTGCGGCTGAAACCATGCGCGTGCCCATCTGTACGCCTTCGGCGCCGAGGGCGAATGCAGCCGCCATTGAGGCACCATCGGTGATGCCGCCGGCGGCGATGATCGGCACGTCGACTTTCGATCGAACCAGGGGCAGCAGGACCATTGACGCCACATCGCGGGGGTTCTTGAACCCGCCGCCTTCACCGCCCTCAACGATCAGACCATCAACGCCGGCTTCAACGGCCTTCAGTGCCGCTTTCAGCGTCGGTACGACGTGGAAGACCGTGAGTCCAGCTTCCTTCAGTTGCGCGGTGTACTTCGTGGGGCTGCCGGCGGATGTCGTCACAAAGGTGACACCCTGCTCGATCACGAATTCGGCGATCTTCGGGTCGCGGACGAACGCCTGCGCGATATTGACGCCGAACGGCTTGTCGGTGAGATCACGCATCTTCCTGATCTCTTCCTTGATGATGTCGAGCTCACCGGATGAGGTTTCGATGATGCCCATGCCGCCGGCATTCGAGACCGCCGACGCGAGTTGCGATCTGGCGATCCAGCCCATTGGTGCCTGCACGATCGGCAGTTCGGTGCCGAGCATGGCCGTCACACGGTTTTCGATCTTCATGGCTGTTCCCTCTCGAATCGTTGATAAAGGTAGTCGATGTTGCTGTCGAAGTATTCGCGGTCGACCTCGATGAATCCAGGTGTCGGAAAGTCGGGGAAGAACGTGTCACCTTCCACCTCGATCTGGATTGTCGACAGGTGGACGATATCGACAATCGGCAGCGCGAGTCTGTAGATCTCGCCGCCGCCGACGATGTGTGTGGTCCGATCGAGTTTGTCTGCGCGGGTGAGCGCTTCTTCGAAGCTGCTGGCCACGTGGCAGCCCGCCGCTTCGAAGTCCGGATTGCGGCTCACGATGATGGTCTCGCGACCCGGCAGTGGCCGGCCAATCGAATCGAATGTCTTGCGACCCATCACCAGCGTGCCGCCATCAGTCAGTCGCTTGAAGAGTT
The DNA here is from genome assembly GCA_965267485.1 of Pseudomonadales bacterium. Lineage (GTDB taxonomy): Bacteria > Pseudomonadota > Gammaproteobacteria > Pseudomonadales > Azotimanducaceae > JANQJA01. Next base: position 639,003 of record OZ254080.1, read on the forward strand.
TCTGTTCGCCCTTCGCATGCCAGGGAATCGACTGGCCCCGGCCGATGACGCCGTTCAGGGATCGCGCGACGACAATGGTACGGGTCATGCCTACATCTGCTCGACGGTGAAGATACCCAGCAGACCGAGGCCCCGCTGCAGCGTTCTGGCCGTGACATCGCACAGCGCGAGCCGGGAGGCCCGGGTTGCGTCATCGGCCTTCAGGATCGGGCAGGCCTCATAGAAGCTCGTGAAGATACCGGCCAGTTCGAACAGGTAATTGCAGAGGAGGTTCGGCTGGTAGTCCTCGAGGGACGCGGTAATCGCTTCTTCGAACTGCAGCAGCTTGAGCGCCAGCGCGATCTCGGCGTCCTCGCCCAGTGCCACCGCACCTCCCGCCTCGGCAGGGGCAACACCTGCGCGACGAAACACGCTGCGAATCCTGGTGTACGCGTACTGCAGGTACGGCGCCGTATTGCCGTCGAATGAGAGCATCTGGTCGAAATCGAAGATGTAGTCGGTGGTGCGGTTCTTCGAGAGCTCCGCATACTTCATCGCGCCGGGGCCGACGACGCGTGCAATCTCGCGTCGCTCATCCTCGCTGAGTTCGTCGTTCTTCGCAGTGACGACGTCATAGGCTCTCGTCAGCGCCTCGTCGACGACATCGATGAGTTTGACGTCCGCACCGTCCCGGGTCTTGAACATCTTGCCTTCGCTGTTGAGCACGCTGCCGAACGGCAGATGACGAAAATCCTGATCCTCGCCGATGTAGCCTGCCGCTCGCGCAACCGCGAAGACCTGCTGAAAGTGGAGCGTTTGCGGCGCGCCGACCACGTACAGTGCGATGTCGGCCTTCAGCTGCTGTGACCGGTGGCGTGCGGCGGCAAGATCGGTGGCCATATAGCCGTAACCACCGTCGGACTTCCGCACGATCGCGGGCAGCGGCGTCCCGTCCTTGCCCTTGAACTGATCCAGGAACACGCAGAGGGCGCCGTCGGATTCGGTGATCAGGCCCTTCGCCGTCAGTTCCTCGACGACGGTCGCAAGATCGGCGTTGTACATGCTCTCCGCGGCGATGTCCTCGCGTTGCAGCGTGATGTCGAGCTTGTCGTAGACCTCCTGGCAATGGCGAATCGATTCCTCGATGAACTGTTGCCACAGCGCCATGCACCGCTCGTCGCCGTTTTGCAGGCGAACGACATAGCCGCGTGCCTTTTCGGCGAAGCTTTCATCGGAGCGGAACATACCGCTCGCGACCCGATAGAACGCCTCGAGGTCCTTCAGTTCCGTCCTGATCTCTTCATTGCCCAGCGTGTCGAGATAAGCGAGCAGGCTGCCGAACTGGGCTCCCCAGTCGCCGACATGATTCTGGCGGATCACGTTGTGCCCCAGAAACTCGAGCATGCGTACGAGCGCATCACCGATCGACGTTGTTCGCAGGTGACCGATGTGCATCTCCTTCATGAGATTCGGCGCGGAGTAGTCGACGACGATGTTAAGCGGCTCGCGCGTTTCGATGCCGAGGCGCTCGTCGTCCCGGAGGGATTCGACAGCGTCGGTCAGAAATGCGTTCGACAGGTGGATATTGAGGAAGCCGGGACCGGCAATCTCGACCTTGTCCGCGGCAGGCAGCTCGAGGTGCTCGAGCACCTTCGCAGCCAGTTCACGGGGATTCATGCCGAGCTTCTTGGCGGCGCCCATGACACCGTTTGCCTGATAGTGGCCGAACTCGGGACGCTGGGCCTGGCGAACGACGGCAGGCGCGCCCTGGGCGCCCGCCGCTTCGAGTGCGGCGGTGACGGCCTGGTCCAGCATTTCGGAGATCTTCATGGGGCCTCTTCGCTCCCTCGAAAAGGCGGCGATAGTAGCAGATTCGGCTGCTGAAGGGGCCTCAGCGGCGGGCTACCACCTCGATTTCCTGGCGCAGTTTCACAATCTGCTGATCGGGGTAGTAGCCCTTGGCCAGCGAGACGTTCGGGTAGATGAGCGTGTCCTTGCCAATGAGCGTGCCCGGATTTGTGACGGAGTTGCATCCTGTCTGGCTCCGATCACCGATGATAGCGCCGAGCTTGGCGCGTCCGGTGTCGACCTGCTCGCCGGTGACGAGGATGCTGATCGTCGATCGCTTGCCGTCGTCGTCCTTGGTGCTGGATACCGGGAGGTTTGAGAGCTTCGTGCCGGCGCCAAGATTCGTATCGACACCGAGAATGCTGTCGCCGACATAGGCGAAGTGGGGCGCTTTGGCCTCGTTCAGCAGGATCGAGTTCTTCATCTCGCCGGCGTGGCCCATGACAGCGTCCGGGCCGACGATACAGGCATCACGCAGGAATGCGCCCTGCTTCACCTCTGCGCCACGGCAGATGATTGCAGGGCCGGAGATACAGACGTGATCCTCAATGACAGCGCCTTCCTCGACGATGATGTTGTCACCATGCAGCGCCGCGGTGCTGGCGACGGTCCCGTCGATTCGCCCGCCGTGCTCGCGAAAGTAGGCCAGCAGCCAGGGTTTCAGGTCTCCCAGCGCCTCCCAGACCCATACGTCATCTCGAAACAGGTCGGGGAAGGGGAAGTCGGTGAGGTCGAAGAAATCGCGGTAGGTCAGCATGGCCGAAATAGTAGGCTGGCGTCAGTCCGCATTCAACAGATTGCGGACCCGACTGGAGAGTTTCTCGGGGGTATAGGGCTTCTCGATGATGTCGAGCCCCTGATCGCGCGCAAACCGCACCTCCTCGGCATCTGTCGAGTAACCGGTAGAGAACAGCACGGGAACATCGCTTCGCTGCTCGCGGATCGCCTCGAACACCTCGCGCCCACCGCGTCGCGGCATGACGACATCGACGATCACAAGGTCGATCCTGTCGGCATTGTCGCGGAAGCGCCGTAGTCCCTCATCGCCGTCTGCGGCACTCAGGACCTCGTAGCCGACGTTCTGCAGGATCTTCTCGCACAGCTTGCGCACCTGATCGTTGTCCTCAATCAGCAGGATCACCGCATCCCCAAAGGCGGGTTCGGCGGGCTCCGGGGCTGGCGTCGGCTCGGGTTCTGCGACGCGCTCGAGTGTGGCTGTAGGGAGCAGGATCTCGAACTTCGTGCCGCGCCCGGGTTCGCTGTCCACATTGATCAGCCCGCCGTGACTCTTGATGATGCCGAACACGACGCTGAGCCCGAGCCCGGTACCGTTGCCTGCGTCCTTGGTGGTGTAGAACGGCTCGAAGATCTTGTCCATCAGTTCGGGATCGATACCCGTGCCGGTGTCCTCGATCGTGATTGTTGCCACTTCCTCCGGGTCGCCGTTTCGGTCTTTGCGCCGGCGCTGACCGATGGCAATCGTCAGGTTGCCGCCATCCGGCATTGCATCACGCGCGTTGACACACAGATTGATGATGACCTGCTCGAGCTGACCGGGATCTGCCATGACCAGTGGCGCCTGCAGCGAGGGCAGGAATCTTACATTGATTGTCGCGGGCAGCAGCCGGCGAATGATGCCCTCGGAATCGCGAATGACGCGGTTGAGGTCAACCTCGACCTTGATCGACTCCTGGCGTCTCGCGTAGGCAAGCAGTTTTCGTGTCATGCCGGTGGCGCGATCCCCGGCCCGCCGTATCTCGTCAATGTATTCGCGAACGGTCTCGTCGAGATCGGGACGACCGAGGATCAGATCGGCGAAGCCATTGATCGCAACGAGAATGTTGTTGAAGTCGTGGGCGATGCCGCCGGTGAGTTCACCGAGCGATTCGACCCGCTGGGCGGCCTGCAACTGCTGCTGCAGCAGGGTCCGGTCTCTCGCTCCCTGCTCGATCGAGGTCAGATCGCGGACGACCCAGAGCCGGGAGTCACCGCCCGACTCGAGCGCGGTGATCTCGAGGCGCAGATGCACGCCGCGCCGGGTCGTCGCGTCGATCTCGGTGGGCGTGTTCCCGGTCATTGCCTTCGCGCCCGGAATCAGACTGTCGATCGCGGCGCCGCGCAGAAATTCGGGTTCACAATCGAAAATCGTCGTGGTTGCCTCGTTGAAGCTGACGATTGTGCGATCCGTGCTCGTTCTGATAACGGCCTCGCTGAGGCGCGATGAGAGATTGTCGAAGTCACGTTCGATCGCGGCCTCCCGCGCGGCTGTCTGCTCCAGCTGTCGGGCAACCGTTGAAAGGTCTGATCGGGCCTCAGTGAGCTCCCCGCGCAATGTCGCTGTGGCTGCTTCGTTATCGACAGCGTCCTGGCGCAGTGTTCGAAGGGACTGATGCTGGGCGATGAGCAGGTCAAACAGGTGTTGGCTTTCTGCGGCCAGTTCACGCGCATGGAGCGGCAGATTGATGGCATGTCTCAGCGTGCCGAGTCGGCCCGGCGGTGTCAGCCAGAGTTCGAATCGAGGCGTGTCGGCTGCCGGGATCGTCAGTTCGGCAGGATGTCCGCCGAGCTTTCCGGGCAGCGCAGCAAGTTGGCCGGCGAGCGCGACGAGCAGGGCGTCGGGCGGGACTGATTCGGGGAGAAATTCGAGCTCAACCAGCAGCGCCGACTCGTGGGGCTGGCTGACAGCCGGCCTGACCGGCAGTGAGCCCAACAGGCCACCGGGCGATGTGAGCTGGCTTGTGATCTGTTCCCGGGGATTTCGATAGAGCGCAGAACGCGCGAGCCACACACTGAAGTCGGGGTGGCGCCAGGCGAGCGCGGCTTCCTCAATCAGCGCTTCCTGCGCGAGCCAGGAACCGATGTTCGCGTAGATCATCACGAACGTCTCCCAGTCGACGTGGCCATCCTGCCGCATCAACTCTGCGCGCGGCGTCGGCACGTGATTGAGAAGGTGCTTCTCCGGAATCCGCCGGTGTTTGCACAGCTCGAAGAGCCATCGCACGTGCCGGCAGGAAACCTGTCCCTGTTCCTGCATGCCCATCCCTGGTGTCAGGCGGACGGCCTCTCAGCGTTCGAGTCGCTCGATCAGCCGGCCATGGAGATTGTCAAAACCTCCGTTACTCATGATGACGATATGGTTCGCCGGGTCCCGGGCGATCCTGTCGATCATTGTCTCGATATCATCGAAAACATCACCTCGTTCGATCGAGCCCATGTCCCACTGCACGCCGGCAGGCTGGAACCAGAACACCTCATCGGCGTCTGCAGTTGACGCCGAAAGGCGCTCGGCGTGATATCCGCCCCGCATCGTATGTGAGCGTGGTTCAATCACGGCGAGTATGCGCTCGCTCCCCACCCGGTGACGCAGGCCCAAGAGCGTCTCGCGAATCGCGGTCGGGTGGTGCGCGAAGTCGTCGTATAAGGTGACACGATCAGAAACGAAAATCACTTCCATTCGCCGCTTTACGCCTGCGAACTGGCCAAGCGCTTCGATGGCGACCGCGGGAGCAACGCCTGCGTGCCGCGCCGCCGTGATGGCCGCGAGCCCGTTTCTGACGTTGTGTTCACCGCTCAGGTTCCACTCGACCCGACCCGCGGGGTCGCCGTCGATGAACACGTCGAATACGCTGCCGTCGTCGCGCACGATGGTCGCGCCGGTGCCTTTTGCCGCGTTGTCGAGGCCAAAGCGTACGGTGTCGGACCAGCAGCCGCGCGCGATCACATCATCGAGATCGGCGTCGTCCACGGGCAAAATGACCTGTCCGCTCGCAGGAATGGTGCGAAGCAGCAGGTGGAATTGCTGCTTGATGGCCTCCAGGTCCGGGAAAATGTCCGCATGATCAAACTCGAGGTTACCGAGAATGGCCGTTCGCGGTCGGTAGTGCAGGAACTTGGAGCGGCGATCGAAGTAGGACGTGTCGTATTCGTCTGCCTCGATGACGAAAAAGTCGGTCTCGCCCAGCCTTGCGGACTCGGGGAAGTTGGCCGGAATACCGCCGATCAGAAAACCCGGGGCCAGCCCGGCGTATTCCAGGATCCACGCGACCATCGACGTCGTCGTGGTTTTGCCGTGGGTACCGGCGACGGCGATCACCCACTTGCCGGGCAGCAGATACCGGCCGAGCCACTCGGCGCCCGACGTGTAGGGAATTCCTTTCTCCAGGACGTACTCGACCGCAGGATTGCCGCGCGGCAGATTGGCATTGCCGACGATCACCATGTCGACGCCGGTCGGGATGTTCTCCGGCAGGTATCCGGTCGCGACTTCTATTCCACTTGACTGGAGTTGCGTGCTCATCGGCGGATACACATTCTCGTCGCTGCCCGTCACCCGGTGGCCCTGGGCGCGGGCGAGCAGGGCGATGCTGCCCATGAGCGTGCCGCAGATGCCGAGAATGTGTACGTGCATTACGACGTCTCCACGGGAAAGACAGCGTAGGTCGTCGAGATCGCCAGAATCTCGATGCCGAATGCGGCGGCAATACCCAGTGCGAGGCTGATGTCCGCGGTCCGATGCAGGATGAAGCCGGCGATCGTCAGCCACCAGACGAAAATCACCAGGAACACAGACTCGAAGAGCGCCTGCAGCATCGGGCTGTCGAACTCCCGCATGACCAGACTGACGGGCAGGGTCAGGACGAGAATGACGGCGTTGGCGCCAAGGAGGGCCGCCATCCCCTGCAAGAAACGCTCGCTGACCGACTTGAAGGCGAGCAGCCCACCGACGACCCCGGCTTCCACGGCAACGCCGATGAGAATATAGGCGACTCCCTGGAATGCGCCGAGATCGTCGCGACTCAGGAGGTTTGTCGCCAGCGCAACAAGAAAGTAGCAGCCGAAAGAAAGCCCCAGCACGAATGGGGAGGCTGGCAGCCTGTCCGGCCCGGCCCGCAGCAGGCACATCTGCCAGTAATACTTGAGGATTTGCTGCATGAATTCGGGGGTCTGGTGTTGCGGTGCAAAGTTTACATGACTTGGATCAATGTAGCTGAAATGTCAGGCTGACATTATTCGCGTCGGAGTAGAACGTCAGAAATCGGGAGTCCTATGACTGATCACCCTGAATATAACTTAAAGGTGGTTCGCCAGTTCGCCATCATGACGGTGGTCTGGGGAATCGTCGGGATGCTGGTCGGTGTGGTAATTGCCGCCCAGCTTACCTGGCCACAACTCAACCCCGGGTTGGAGTGGTTTCACTTTGGTCGCTTGAGACCATTACATACCAATGCGGTGATCTTCGCATTCGGTGGCTGCGCCCTGATGGCGACGTCGCTGTACATCGTGCAGAGAACCTGTCAGGCGCGTCTCATCTCAGACTCGCTCGCGGCCTTCGTGTTCTGGGGATGGCAACTCGTCATCGTTGCCGCGGCAGTTACATTGCCGCTCGGCCTGACAACATCGAAGGAATATGCGGAACTGGAGTGGCCGATCGACATCCTGATCACGCTGGTCTGGGTTGCCTACGCGATTGTGTTCTTTGGCACCGTGATGAAGCGAAAAACCCAGCACATCTATGTGGCCAACTGGTTCTTCGCCTCATTCATCATCGCTGTCGCCATTCTGCACATCTTCAACAGTCTCGCGATTCCCGTGACGCCAACGAAGTCGTACTCGATCTACGCCGGCGCTGTCGACGCGATGGTCCAGTGGTGGTACGGGCACAACGCGGTGGGCTTCTTCCTGACTGCGGGCTTCCTCGGCATGATGTACTACTTCGTGCCCAAGCAGGCGGACCGACCGGTTTACTCTTACCGGCTTTCGGTCGTTCACTTCTGGGCCCTGATTGCCGTCTACGTCTGGGCCGGGCCGCACCATCTCCATTACACGGCACTGCCCGACTGGGCGCAGAGCCTCGGTATGGTGATGTCCCTGATTCTGCTTGCCCCGAGCTGGGGTGGCATGATCAACGGCATCATGACCCTGTCCGGCGCGTGGGACAAACTGCGTACTGACCCGATCCTGAAGTTCCTCATCGTCTCGCTGTCCTTCTACGGCATGTCGACGTTCGAGGGGCCGATGATGTCGATCAAGTCGGTGAACTCGCTGTCCCACTACACGGACTGGACCATTGGTCACGTCCACTCGGGCGCGCTCGGCTGGGTCGCCATGATCTCGATCGGCTCTCTGTATCACCTCATCCCGATCCTGTTCGGTCGCAAGCCCGGCCAGATGTACAGCGAGAAGCTGATCGACTGGCACTTCTGGCTGTCGACGATCGGCACGGTCCTCTACATCGCGTCGATGTGGGTGAACGGTCTGATGCAGGGCCTCATGTGGCGCGCAGTCAACAACGACGGCACGCTGACCTACAGCTTCGTGGAGTCGGTTGAGGCCAGTTTCCCCGGATACGTGGTGCGATTCATTGGTGGCACTATCTTCTTCATCGGCATGTTGGTCATGGCATACAACGTGTGGATGACGACAAGGCCGCTGCCCGAGTCTGATGAGTCGCCGGAAGCGAAAGCAGTAGGAGCGACCGCCTGATGAACGAATTTATCGAAAAGAACCTGTTTGTCATGATGCTGCTGATTCTGGTTGCGGTCAGTTTCGGCGGCGCGATCGAAATCATTCCGCTGATGACGCAGAAGGTCGTTTCGGAGCCGATCAAGGGCCTCGAGCCGCTGCCGCCCCTCGAACTTGAGGGCCGCGACATCTACATCCGCGAAGGCTGCAACACCTGTCATTCGCAGATGATCCGGCCACTGCGGGCTGAAGTGGAGCGATACGGCCACTACACGATGGCCGGCGAGTTGGTCTACAACCATCCGTTTCTCTGGGGTTCGAAGCGCACGGGGCCAGACCTCGCGCGCGTTGGTGGCCTCTACAGCGACGGCTGGCACCGGGCGCACCTGTACGACCCACGGTCGGTGGTTCCCGAATCGAATATGCCGGCCTTCCCGTGGCTCTTCGACCGTGAGCTGAACACCGCTGCAACGGCGAAGAAACTCGCCGCGCTGCAGACAATCGGCGTTCCGTACACCGATGAGCAGATTGCGAACGCGACCGAAGGTCTCGAGGGCAAGACCGAGGCAGATGCGCTGATCGCTTACCTGCAGCAACTCGGCACACTCGTACAGGAGCGGAGGTAAGCATGGATATCAACGATTTGAGAGGTATCAGCACCATCTTTTGCATGGTCGCGTTCCTCAGCATCGTATGGTGGGCCTACGGGCCCTCCAGGAAAGACTATTTCGACAAGGCCTCGCAGATTCCCTTCGAGGATGATGGCGAAGCACGGAACGGGGGAGAATCAAAGTGAGCACGCTGGTCAGCGCAATTGTCATTATCGGAACGCTTGGCTCGATTGCGGTCTTCTTCCTGATTCTCTACATGAATCGCAACATCAGTCGCCCCGGCGAGACGACGGGTCACTCCTACGACGGAATCGAGGAGTACGACAATCCGCTGCCCGCCTGGTGGTACTGGGCTTTTATTCTCACGATCGTCTTCGGCCTCGGCTATCTGGTCTACTACCCGGGTCTCGGCAACTTCGAGGGGCTGTCGGGCTGGACCAAGGTGGAGGAATTCGAGCAGACGATGGCAGAAGCGGAGGCGAAGTACTCGCCGATCTTCGCCCAGTATCGCGATACACCCGTTGAGGAACTGGCGAACAATGCCGAGGCCCTGAAGATCGGTCGCCGCCTCTTCGCAACGAACTGTGCGGTTTGCCACGGTGCGAACGCCATGGGCAGCTTCGGCTTTCCGAATCTGACTGACGAAGAGTGGCTGTGGGGTGGCTCAGGCGATCAGATCACGGCAACGCTCACCAACGGACGTACCGGTGTCATGACACCGTTCGGCAACGTGCTGGGTGAGCAGGGTGTTTCGGACGCGGCGAGCTATGTCATGCAGCTTGCTGGCCGTGATGTCGATGCAGAGTCTGCAGAGCGGGGCAAGACGCACTTCATGACCTACTGTGTTGCGTGCCACGGGCCTGACGGCAAGGGCAACCCGCTGCTGGGCGCGCCGAACCTGACGAACGAGATCTGGCTGTACGGCAATTCGCGCCTGCGTATCGAACATACGATTACGCACGGTCGAAACAACCAGATGCCGGCGTTCAGCAACAAGCTGGGTGCAGACAAGATCCATATCGTTGCTGCGTACGTGAAGAGCCTGTCTCAGGACGCGGGTGGGCAATCCACGTCCATGGGTGCGGCCCAGTAGTCTTTGCAGCAGTAGCAGGGGAAGATCATGCTGGCGAAGCCGCCGCAAAAAGAACTCGACGACCAGACTGACTCAACGGTCCTCAACCTTTATGAGAAGCGCGAGAAGATCTTCACGCGTTCGGTCGAAGGGTTCTATCAGCGGCTTCGGCTGTTCACTGGCTGGCCTCTGCTGCTCGGCTATTTCCTGTCGCCCTGGCTGATGATCGAAGGGCGGCAGGCGATCTTTTTCGACCTTCCGGAGCGCAAGTTTCACATCTTCTGGCTGACGTTCTGGCCGCAGGACTTCGGCCTGCTGGCGTGGGCGCTGATGATCTCGGCGTTTACGTTGTTTCTGGTAACGACCCTGTTCGGTCGCGTGTGGTGTGGCTACACCTGCCCGCAGACCGTCTGGACCGCCATCTTCATGTGGGCGGAGCAGGTCGCCGAGGGCGAGCGACACCAGCGAATTCGCCTCGACAAGGCGCCCTGGTCGTTGTCGAAACTCTACAAGCGCACGCTCAAGCATGGCATGTGGGTCGGCTTTGCGCTGCTGACCGGAGTCACCTTCGTCGGGTACTTCTACGGCATTCGGGATCTCATCATCGACGGGGTCACGTTGCAGTTGCCGCTGGTGGCTGCGTTCTGGACGCTCTTTTTCACTGGCGCAACCTACATCAACGCCGGCTGGATGCGGGAACAGGTCTGCAAGTACATGTGCCCGTATGCGCGATTCCAGTCCGCGATGTTCGACAAGGACACGCTGATTGTCTCCTACGATGCCGCTCGTGGTGAGCCACGAGGCGCGCGCAAGAAGGGAATCGACTTTGAGGCCGAGGGCCTCGGCGCCTGCATCGACTGCCAGTATTGTGTGCAGGTCTGCCCGACGGGGATCGATATTCGTGACGGCCTGCAGTACGAGTGCATCAACTGCGCGCTTTGTGTCGACGCCTGTGACTCGGTGATGGAGAAGATGGGTTACGCACCGGGTCTTGTTTCCTATACGACCGAAAACAAGCTCGCCGGGCACGGCTGGACCTGGAAGCGGGTCAAGGTCGTGGGCTACGGCATTGCACTGGTTGCGATGATGACGCTGTTCTCTGCCACGATCTTCCTGCGTGTGCCGCTGGAACTCGACGTCATTCGCGGACGCGGCCAGCTCTATCAGGAGATCCCGGGCGGGCTTGTACAGAACACCTATACCGTCAAGATCATCAACATGGCCGACGATGCGCAGACGTTCAGGCTCTCGGTCGATGGCGTGCCGGATGCCCGCCTCGCTCCCGATGAGCTGATTCGCGTCGAAGGCGGCGAGATCTACGAACTTGCGGTCAGCGTGCAGACGAATCCGGACCAGCTTCAGTCGACCAACACGGGTATCGAGTTTACCGTCGAGTCTGCTGATGGCAGCGTTCGCGCACGCAGTGACAGCAGCTTTATCGGCCCTGATCCCTCGGAGCTCTGATGTCGACAGAAACCCGTCACATGGAAAACTGGTACCAGAACCCCTGGGTCTGGTTTGTGATTCTCATTCCTTTCTCGGCGGTCGCATTCGGCGTCGTGATGATCGTGTCGGCGACCAGTCATCCCGACGATGTCGTCGTTGATAACTATTACCAGGAAGGCAAGGCGATCAACCAGCGTCTCGAGATGGATGAACGGGCCAGTGAACGTCATGTCAGCGCCGTTGGTCGGGTCTCCGGAGACTCGGTGATCTTCGATATCGACGGTGCAACTGACAGTGCGGTCGTTCTGCATCTCTATCATGTGACCGACAGCAATCTCGATCATGACATCGTGCTGCTGCCGGAGTACGACAACCGATACGCTGCCGAGGGGGCATCGCTCCCGTTCGATGAACCCGGCGTCTGGTATGTCGAACTGGTGGGCGCCGATGATGAGTGGCGCCTGCGCGAACGCGTGGTGACGCCCGTCACCAGTCTGGAGCTCTCGCCGAAATGAGCGAAGCCGTGACCAGCGATGTTCAGGCGGATGTCGCCTGCTTTCACTGCGGCACTGAGACCGAACCCGGAACCCGCGTGACAGCGGGCGATCGCGTGTTCTGCTCCGCGGCCTGCCGCGAAGCGGCCGCGCAGATTGCAAGTCTCGATCTCGACGACTACTACGACTATCGCGAGCGCTTTGCGCCTGAAGCGCCGGCTGCGCCCTGCTGCGAAAAGCGTAAGGCCGCCGCCGCGCGTTCCGCTGCAGAGGAACGTCTGCTCGAATTCCAGTCGGTCGATCGGGACCTGGGCACGGGCATCAGGCAAGTCTCCTTTCACGTACCGGACATCCGCTGCGCCGCCTGTACCTGGCTGATCGAAAGCAGCCTCGCGAAACGTGATGATGTCCGCCGGTGCAGCACGATTCTCGCTGATCGCGTCGTCACCGTGGATTACGAGGGCGAAACCCCCCTCGACATTGTCACCTTCATCGAGTCGCTTGGCTTTACTGTCCTGCCGGATCGCAGTGGCGAAGTGAGACGATCGCAGGCGCTTGAACGAAAGCAGATGATCCTGCGGCTCGGTATTGCCGGCATCGGCATGATGCAGGTGATGATGTACGCGCTGGCGACCTACGTTGGAGGCGAAGGCGGTATCGAGCCTGCATACCGGTCGCTGATGCACTGGGCCAGCCTGGCCATGACGACCCCGATTGTGCTCTACAGCGCGATGCCGTTCCATCGTGGCGCGATCAGGGATCTCGCCCATGGCAAGCCCGGCATGGACGTGCCGGTGTCTCTGGCAATCTGCTCGGCCTTCCTGTTGAGCGTCTACAACACGATGATCGGCGACGGACATGTCTACTACGACTCGGTCGGCATGTTCACGTTCCTGCTGCTGCTGGGACGCTTCGTCGAGATGCGCTCGCGCCAGAAGTATGAGAGCAGCAGGCTGCTCGCAGATACCTTGCTGCCGGCGGCAGCGCGCCCGGACGACGGCGGCAAGCTGTTCGATATTCGTCAGGTCGTACCGGGAATGACGCTCGTGGTACAGGCCGGCGAGCGAATCAGTGCCGATGGCATCATCGTGGCGGGCAGCACGTCGGTCGATGAAGCTGCCTTCACCGGCGAAAGTGTCCCGATTGCCCGTGAAGCCGGGTCTCGCGTGCTGGCAGGTTCACAGAATCTCGATGGCGACATCACCATCGAGGTCTCGGCCCCTTACAACGACTTTGTCATCAACCGCCTCTCTGTGATGTATCGGGACGCAGCGAGCTGGCGTCCGGAGTTCTCGACAGCGGCCGATCGAGTTGCCCGCTATTTTGTGATCGGCATCCTGTCACTCGCGGCGGCCGCGGGCCTGTACTGGTATCAGGCGGGCGGGGACTGGTTCACCGTCATGCTGACGGTACTCGTCGTTTCATGCCCCTGTGCACTCTCGCTTGCGACGCCGGTGGCCTACACGGTTGCACTTTCTGCGCTGCGGCAGGCCGGTGTCGTTATCAGCAATGGCCAGTTTCTCGAACGGCTCGCGGGTATTACGCGGATCGTCTTCGACAAGACCGGCACGCTGACGCTGGGCAAGCTGCGCGTCGAACGGGTCGTTCCCGCTTCAGGTATGGATGAGGCTTCGGCCCGCAGGATTGCCGCAGGCCTGGAACGTGGCAGTCAGCACCCGATTGCGCTCGCCTTCGAGCAGGCAGACGCGATGTCATTCGACAACATCGAGGTGGTGCCCGGTCGAGGCGTCGAAGGAACCTCGGACGGCAGAACGTGGCGCCTCGGGCAACCCGGTTTCGCCCTCCCGGCGGCCGAGGCGTTGAAGGCGCCTTCAGACGATGGCATGTGGGTGCTGTTGAGCGATGGCTTTGAACCCTGCGCATGGTTCTGTCTGCGCGACGAGGTGCGTGCGGAATCTGCCGGTGTCATCTCTGCGCTGAAACGCCGCTTCGGGCTGTCGCTCTTCACCGGTGACCCGTCGGCGGAAGGCGGGAGGCTCGGCGCTGCCCTCGGTATCGAGGACGTCAGGATTGCCATGAGCCCCGCAGACAAGATCGAGGCGGTGCGTCAGCAACAGCAACAGGGCGAGGTGGTCCTGATGGTCGGTGACGGCATCAACGATGCGGGCTCGATGTCTGCTGCCGATGCATCGCTGGCTGTGAGTCCGGCCGATATCCTGGTGCAGGAGGCGGCCGATGCGACGCTGCTGGGCTCGAGCCTCGAAAGCGTTCCGGGGCTCATCGATTACTCCAACCGCGTTCGTCGCATCATTCGCCAGAATGTCATCTGGGCGGTGAGCTACAACGCGTCAGTGATTCCGCTCGCCGTGACGGGTCTCATTACGCCGTGGATGGCCGCAATCGGCATGTCTGCGAGTTCGCTGCTCGTCGTCCTGAACGCCAACAGACTGGGACGGGTGCGGGAATGGAAGTGATATTCGTGCTGGTGCCGATCAGCCTCGTGATCATCGCGGGTGCGATCTGGGCATTTGCCTGGTCGGTGAGAAACGACCAGTTCGAGGACCTCGAGAAAGAGGGCCATCGAATCCTGTTTGAAGAAGAACCTGCGAACGCAGAAAAAGAGAGGAGAACAACGCAGTGAACCATATCATCGGCATTCTGTTCAGCCCGACAAACGAGTGGGCGAAGATTCGCGATAGCAACAAGAGCGTCGTTGGCCACTTCCTGTCGTACATTCTGATCATCGCCCTGTTGCCACCAGTCGCCTGGTACTTCGGGTCGACCCAGATTGGATGGGATATCGGTGAGCGAAACGTCCGGATCACGGCCGACAGCGCCATTCAGATCTCTGTCCTGTTCTATCTCGCGATTGTCATCGGTACTGGCGGGCTCGGGTACATGGTGCACTGGATGTCCGAGACCTACGAGGCACACACATCGACCGTCGACAAGGGGATTGCTGTCGCGGCCTACACGCTGACACCGCTGTTCGTTGCCGGGGCGATTGGCTTTTACCCGCTGCTCTGGATCGACATCATTATCGGTTGTGCGGCGGCAGCCTATACCGTCTATCTCCTCTACATCGGCGTACCGATCGTGATGGAGATTCCGAAGGAGCGTGGGTTCCTGTTCGCGAGTGCCATGGTGGCCGTGGGTCTGGTTGCCTCTGCAGCACTGCTTGGCGCGACCGTCATCCTGTGGGAAATGGGTGCGATGCCCGTGTTCACGGAGTAGGGCCCCCACCGGGCGCCTCTCGCCGGACGTTATTGTCCAGACGATATCAACTGATCTGCCCCCGATGAATCAGGGGCAGTCAGGCGAGGTCAGAAGAGATTCAGCAGATTGGTGAAAGTACGATCGCGGCCGTCTCTCTCGGGACGGAGGTATCGAAGCCGTCCATCATTTCTGCGACGAGTGGCAGCAGCCGTACTCTCTCACGTCCTGTCGGCGTTGAGGCGCGGGCGTAGAACGACGCATCACTTATCTCGATCTGCACGATCGGCTCTTCCTTGAGGTTCATGTACCAGTCCGGTTTGGACTTCCTGCGCGCGTTGGTCGCAATCACGACGAAATCGTTGCCGTAGCGCTGATAGCTCAGCAAGGTGGCCTCCGACTTGCCGCTGTAGCGGCCATGCGTAATGAGCACGAGGCGAGGCAAGCCCTGGATTTCGGATTCCGGCGCAGTCGCTACGGTATCCTGGCTCGGTACATTCAATGATGTTGTCAGCGACATGGTCTCTCTCCCAATGACGCGGGGTGGCGGATTTTTGACCATCCCGTAGAGAGAGAATACGGAGAGAGAGGGTGCGAAGCTGTGATGGAGTTCACAGCTTCAGCACGCGGCAGGCCGAAACCGGCCGACCCGGGACGGGTTTACTCGGGCAGGCCGAGAACCCGCTTGGAGATGATGTTCATCTGGACCTCGTTCGTGCCACCGTAGATCGTGACGGCGCGATTGCTCAGCCAGTTCTTGGTGTGCTCGAGTTCCTCCCGTGAAAAGCCTTCGCTGCCTTCCCAGCCAACGCCCTGGGTTCCGAGCAGCCTGGCCTTGAGCTCGGCGCCATCCCGCGCGAGCGTGGAGCCCACGAGCTTGAAGATCGACGTCGCCTCGCCCGGCGTTTTGCCGGAGGCGTTCTCTTCGCCGGCCCGCTGCGCGGTCAGGCGGAAAGCACGATCGGTCATCGTGTGATTCAGGATCTCTTCGCGATAGCCGCCAGCGATCCGGCCGCTGTCGTTGGTCCCGACGTACTGCTTTGCCAGTTCCGCGAACTCGTTGACCGGCTTCTGGCCGGGCTTGCGCTTGGCGCGACCGCCGCCCGAGAGACCGCCGATACCGGATCGCTCGTATTGCAGCAGGCGCTTGCCGATCGTCCAGCCCTTGTTGAGCTCGCCGACCAGGTCTTCGCGCTTGGCGATCGCATCATCGAAGAAAGTCTCGCAGAAGGGCGAGGAGCCGCTGATGAGCGAGATCGGCTTGATCGTCACGCCGGGCTGGTGCATGTCCAGCAGCACGAAGCTGATGCCCTCATGCTTCGACGCTTCGAAATCGGTGCGCACGAGCGCGAACATCCAGTCCGCGTGCTGCGCACCGGAGGTCCAGATCTTCTGGCCGTTGATGACGAAGTTGTCGCCGTCCAGTACCGCCTTGGTTTTCAGCGACGCGAGGTCAGACCCGGCACCAGGCTCGGAATATCCCTGACACCACTGGACTTCGCCGCTCACGATTTTCGGAATGTGACGCTGTTTTTGCTCTTCAGTGCCGAACTCCAGCAGCGTCGGGCCGATCATCGAGATGCCCATGCCGCCGTAGGGGGCGACCGCCTTGATGCGTGCCATTTCTTCCTGAAGGACCCGTGCCTCGGCGCCTGACAGGCCCCCGCCGCCGTACTCCTTTGGCCAGGTCGGGGCTGTCCAGCCGCGTTCCGCCATCGCGGAGCGCCATTGTTTGGCGTCGTCTGTGCCGAAGATCTCGTGTGCGTCTTCCCAGTGGAACGACCGGGCGCGCATGCTCTGCGGGCAATTGTCTTCCAGCCAGGCGCGGGTTTCTTCGCGAAAAGTGTCGATGTCCGACATTGATTACCTCCTCGGTGTTAATTCCGTCTGCCAATCCAGATGGCGCGGGCACTGGCAATGAGTGTGCCCTCGGCGTCGAAGATCGCGGTGCCGGCAAAGTGCTTTTTGCCTTCGATGCCTTCGCGCCAGGCGGTGACGACGTAGTCGTCGCCAGCCGGTGCAGGGTGGTGAATTCTAGCAGTTATACGGCCCAGTAATCCGGTACGGATTCCCTCGACGGCGAAGGCGACCTGACCCGGACAATCCAGTGCTGTCCACAGCAGCTCGGCCGGCAGGTTGCCGTCGCTGTCTCCCCACTCGGCCCGCGTCTTCCACGCGGCGGCGGCCTGCTCTTCATTGATTCTCGAGGCGTAGACGTAGAGCCCGTCCTCGTGTTCGGCGCCACAGCAGTAGCACCACGGGTGAAATCCGCGAACGCCATCGGGCGATCCCTCGCGCGGCTGTAGCGACACGGAGGCCGGCTGGGCGGCGAGGGCGTCAGCGAACGTCGGCGGCACGGGAATATCCATGTCGAGCGTCGATGCGCGAACCTCTGCGACCAGGGTATCACCGCTCAGAATCTGCAGTGCATCGCCTTCAGTTGCGGTCGTCATCTCACTGTCGAGGGGCACCGGCGACCGGAGCGTGACCTCGATAGCCGCATCATCGGGCGCCGCCAGGAGGTTCGCGAAAGCGCCGCTGACATAGCCGCCGTTGCCCGACCTGGGCGGACCGCGAAACTTCTCTGCAATCATGATTGTCATCGTCGGGGTTCCATCAATAGTGTGAACTATTGGCCATGGTTACCATCAAGGCGCCAAATAGTAATGTAAGCCCGGCACCGAAACCAGCGCCGGTGGCCCAGATGCCCTAGCGCGGGTGGGCGTGAAGCAGCGCATCCATACCGGGAAGCTGCAGGGCCGTCACGCCCAGTTCTTCCAGCGCATCGTCATCGATGTCTGACTCCTCGTTCCTGAGGGTCAGGAACCGGGTCGTCAGTGGCGCTTCACCCATCAATTCGCAAAGTTGGCGGAAATCCAGAGGGCGGCCCCTGAGATCGACGATCACGGATTCGAAATCCAGGTGTTGCAGCAGCATTCGCGCCTCCGCAACCGATGTGGCGGCGTACACGCGGGCAGAAAAATTTCTCGTCAGGTTTCCAACGACGTCCTGGGAGAGGCCGATGCCAAGAATTTGTCCCATTCGTCTCGCATTCGATTGGATTTAGCGCATCATCGACCCCGATGCGTGCCGAGTCATTGACACAGGTCAACTCCGTTTGTGCTTGGCTGTGGAGAATAGGTCGTGGGCCTGAAGCTGTACGGCACGTCATTGTTTCAGGGTGCAGTGGCATGCCGGTTTCGGGCCCGTTCCATCATGCCCCTGAATCTTCCCGAATCATGGCCCGAATCATGGAGTGTGGCGCGCCACCGCGGTAGAATCCGCTCCGCGTTTTCGCCGTATCCTTCGCTATGCAACGTATCTCTCACAAGCCCGTCGTGCTGTGGCTCGCGCTCGTCTGTGCGGTCGTGGTTCTCATGGTCGTCGTTGGCGGTATTACGCGGCTTACCGGCAGTGGACTGTCGATGGTCGACTGGCAGCCGGTGATGGGCATTCTGCCGCCGATGGATGAGGCAGCGTGGCAGCGGGTGTTCGATGACTACAGGCAGTACCCCGAGTACCGGGAGATCAATCGCGGTATGAGCCTCGAGGCCTTCAAGGGCATTTTCTTCTGGGAGTATCTGCACCGCGTGCTGGGGCGGGTCATCGGGATGCTGTTCTTCTTCCCGCTGGTCGCGTTCTGGCTGATGGGCCGCATTCCACAGGGATACCGGGGTCCGTTGCTGATTGCGCTGGTGCTCGGCGGCTCCCAGGGGCTGCTCGGCTGGTACATGGTCCAGAGTGGGCTGATTGATGTACCACGGGTCAGTCACTATCGCCTGGCCGCTCATCTGTCTCTGGCGCTGTTCATCCTCTGCTATCTGTTCTGGCTGGCGCTGTCGATCGGTGGCGCGCCCCGTCGGAACGTCTCTCCGGGTCTTCGTTTGGCGCTGTACGGACTTGCGGGGCTGATTGTCGTCCAGATTCTCTTCGGCGCATTCACGGCGGGTATGGATGCCGGCTACGGGTACAACACCTGGCCGCTCATGAACGGTCAGTTCATGGCGGAGGCCGTCTTCTTCATGCAGCCGCTATGGATCAACTTCTTCGAGAGCGGCGCCACGGTGCAGTTTATTCATCGCTGGCTGGCCGTCGTCGTCGTGGCGGCTGCCTTCGCTGTGTGGCTGATGGCCCGGCGCGAGTCGACAACGATTCGCTGGGGTGCCGCGGCGCTGCTCGCGACGCTCCTGATCCAGTTTGCGATTGGCGTACTCACGCTCATTCATGTGGTACCGGTCTCGCTAGGTACACTTCATCAGGGTTGGGCATGCGCCGTTTTGCTCGCGCTCGTGTACTTGCTCTATGCTTCGACTCCTGCGGGGCAGCAGGTACGGTCAGATGAAAGTTTGCCTGGGGCAAATCAATACGACGCCGGGTGACTTCACCGGCAATCTCGAGGCGATCTTCCGGGGAATCGACGCGGCAGATGCGTCCGCCTGCGATGTCGTGCTGTTTCCCGAGTTGTGCATTCCCGGATATCTCCACCAGGACCTGATCTATCACTCGGCCTACGTCGATCGTAACCTCGCTGCGCTCGACGAGATTCGTCGACGCTCGGCCTCCTGTTCGAGTTCATTGCACATCGTGGTCGGCTACATCGACCGGAACACCGGTACCGGCAAACCTTTCCTCAACTGTGCGGCGGTGATTCGGGCGGGCGAGGTCGTCGGCGCCTATACGAAGCAGTTGTTGCCCTTCTACGACGTATTCGACGAACTCCGCTACTACGAGCCGGGCCATGAACTGCTGATGCTCGACATTGCCGGCGAGCGAGTGGGAATCACGATCTGTGAGGACCTCTGGAACGACAAGGGTTCCGATGATTATCGATACGCCGACAATCCGTTCGAGCAATACCGCGAGGCGGGCGCGAGTGTGGTGCTGTCGCTCAATGCCTCGCCTTACGTGCAGGGCAAGACGCTGGAGCGGCTGAAGATTATCGCGCCGGGCACGGATGAAGGGATGACCGTCGTCTACGTCAACCAGTGGGGCGGCCAGGACGAACTCGTGTTCGACGGCCAGAGCTTCGTCGTCCGCAACGGCGATCTGCTGCATCTCTCCAGAGAGGTTGAGGATGACAGTTTCGATGTCGTTGATACCCGGCAGCCACCGGTCGTTGCAGGCGTTGCGTCCGCTGCCGGCCTTGATGAGGTCGCGGAGATGGCAGCAAGCCTGTACAGCCTGCTGGTCGTCGGGCTGCGCGATTATGCACGCAAGTCAGGGTTCAGCGAGATGGTGTTGGCGTCCAGCGGCGGCGTAGACAGTGCGGTGGTCTGTCAGCTTGCCTGCGATGCGATCGGCGCCGAACATGTGCATGCCATCAGAATGCCATCGATCTACAGCAGCGGTCACTCACGGGATGATGCGCTCGAGCTGCATCGCCGGCTGGGCTGCTGGGATTACGAAGTCGAGATCGAACATGCGTCGGTCGTCGACAGGCTGAACGGGCAGTTCCGCCGCCACGATGACCCAGCCAACCTGGTTGCGCGGGTCCTGCAGTCCTCGCGCTATGGCAAGACAGCGGATGAGAACATTCAGGCGAGGCTTCGCGACGTCTACCTCATGCATTTCAGCAATGCCTTTGGGGCGATGCCGCTGTCGACAGGCAACAAGACCGAGTCGGCCTGCGGCTATTACACGCATTTCGACATGAACTTCAGCTACGCGCCGATCAAGGATCTCTACAAATACCAGGTGCTCGACATTGCGCGCAGGTCGGGCCGTATTCCCGACAACATCTGGCAGAAGCCGCCGAGTGCCGAATTGGCGCCGGGACAGACCGACGAGGCGAGCCTGCTTTCTTATGCGATTCTCGACCCGATTGTACGGGCCTATGTCGAGGACTACGTGAGCCGGTTCGAGGTGTTCGACCGGTGGTGCGTGTCACACGCCGAGCGCGGAGACGTCGTTACCAGCGATCCTGCGGCATTGCGCCACTGGCTATCCGGCAGCGACGCGAAGGCGGACTTCGACCGTATCATCAGTCTCATGGGCAAGATGGAGTACAAACGCCGGCAGACCTGCCCGGGCACCAAAGTCACCCGGGTGGCCTTCGGCATTGGACGCCGGATACCGATCGTGGAGCGCTGGTCCTAGCTCTCGACAGCGATCGAGCGTGGTGAGGCGGCGCCGCGCTTCGGAATCGTGATCTCCAGCACCCCCTTGTCCGCCCGGGCGGTGATTGCGTCTGCGTCGGTCGATTCCGGTAGTGAGAACTGGCGGGAGAAACTGCCGCTGAAACGCTCCCGGCGCTTGAATCCGCCTTCTTCGGTTTCCTTCTCGGTTTGTCGCGTACCGCTGATCGTGAGTACGTTGTTCTCGATTGTCAGATTGACGTCGGCGGGGTCGATACCGGGGAGATCCGCCTGAATCCGAAAGGCGTTTTCGTCCTCACGAATGTCGACGCTGGGGGCCCAGGCGCCGGCGCCTGTGGACAGCGAACCGGATTGCACCCGGTCGTCGAGCCAGCGCTCGAGATCGCGATAGCGGCTGAAAGGCGAGTAGATCAGGTTACTCATGGGTGGCTCCTGTCGGAACATGTTGTCGATGGCGAATAGATGGATTGTGCGCCGGATTATTCAAGCCTGTGGCGAATGATCTGCATCAACTTCTTTGGGGTCGCCCTTGTTATACTCTGGCGACACAACCGACGGAGGGAGTCCGCGCATGGCGAGTTACAAGAAAGTTTTGCTGGCACTCGATTTTCACGGCGACAACGCCGAAATCATCGAGAAAGGGTCCGAGATCGCGAAATCAAACGGTGCCGAACTGTATCTGGTACACGTCAACGAACCGCTTGCGATCGCCTATGCGGCAGACGGGATGAACTGGAGCGACCAGGTCGTTTCACTCGAGGCGAGTCTGCGAAAGGAAGCCCAGAAGAAGATGGGCGAGGTCGCGTCCCAGCTTGGCATCGGCAGTGACAACTGCTTCATCCGTGAGGGCAAGCCGTCGATGGAAATTCACGATGTCATCAAGGAAAACGACATCGACCTGATTGTCATGGGTACGCACGGCCAATCCGGCCTGCAGCTTTTGCTGGGTTCCACCGCCAACAGCGTGCTGCACGGCGTGACCTGTGACGTGCTGGCGGTTCGGGTCGGCGACGAGTCCTGATTACTCGGCGGGCGTCAGATAGAGCAGGCAGTCGCGCTTTGCAATATAGGCGTCCGTCGTCGCCATGAAGAGGACGATGGGGCGGCTCGTCACGAGGAAGCCGTCCCGTTCCTCGAAATAGTCGGCGACCAGATCGGCGCCGTCTGCGCTCCTGACCTTCAGGTGTGAGACACCGCCGGGGTCCAGCCACCCAAGAGGCTGTCCAGCCTCAACTCTCGAAAAATTCAGCTGGTCGACCGTGTTGAACATGGTCACGTCTGCGCGTTCCTGAACCGAGGCCGAATAGTGCAGCTCCGTCGAGTCGTCGACCTCAAGGCGGTGGGGATGTCGAAGCAGCATCATCGGCTGGGTTTCCATGTCGAAGAGATCACTGGCAACGATGAAGCTGCGAAGAGTCTCTGCGGCAAGCTGATCTGCCCTCGGGTCTGTGAAGCCGCCGAACTCGACCGTGACGATCGGCATTGTTGCGGTTGCATGTTCGATCAGCGTGCCGAGCCTGAGGTCGAGCACAACGAGTCGTCGCGTGAAGCGCTGTGCGAGCTGCACCGTCGCCGCGTCGTCGCGGGTGGCAACGGCAAAGGCCTCGGAATGTCCCGAGGTGTTGTGCGTGTCGATGACGGCCTCGGGAGAGAAGGCCTTGAGGGTCTTCAGGATCTCGCCTGCCAGGCGCTGCTGGTCTGTTGTGGCCGGGTGGATGAAGCACCGGTTCAGGTCTGCCTCGTCGGGCAGATAGCGATGGGAGAAGGGCGGGTCGAGCAGTGCGGCGTTGACCGATGCGACGACGATCCCGAGATTGGTGGCTGGACGCCTGCCACTCTTCAGAAATTCGAAGATTGCCTTTAGCCCGGAGGGTTCGTTGCCGTGCAACAGCGTGACAATGGCGCGGGATCTTGAGTCGTCCTCGCCGTCGATGGTGATCCATGTGGGTTGCGCGAGCTTGCGCGCGAACTCGACGTAGGAATCGCCGAGTTCGTC
Source organism: Pseudomonadales bacterium (assembly GCA_965267485.1). GTDB lineage: Bacteria > Pseudomonadota > Gammaproteobacteria > Pseudomonadales > Azotimanducaceae > JANQJA01. The sequence goes on from OZ254080.1 coordinate 662,180, forward strand.
AGGCATTGGCGCGTGCCAGTGACGCAGCGTTGGCGGTGTCGAAACCATGGTCGCTATTATAGACTTATCCGTAGTCAGGATTCGCTGGACGTCAGGTCATGAGACTCGCAAAACCCGCTTTCACCCTTGGCGTCGAGGAAGAATATCTTCTGGTCGATCGCGAGACCCGTGACCTCGTGAGCGACCCGCCACCCGAACTCATGGTCGAGTGCACGAGCCGGTGCGGTGCGCAGGTGAGCCCCGAACTCATGCGCTCCCAGATCGAAATTGGCACAACGGTCTGCAAGAGTGTTGCCGAGGCGCGGGCCGAGCTCAAACGGCTACGTGGCATCATCGCAGAAGAATGCGAGTGTCATGGCTATGCGCCGATTGCAGTCTCGACACATCCCTTTGCCCGCTGGCTCGAGCAGAAGCAGACCGAGCGCGAACGCTACATGGATCTCACGCAGGAGATGCAGGCAGCGGCAAGACGTCTGCTGATTTGTGGCATGCACGTGCATGTCGGTATCGAGGACACAGAGCTTCGTATCGACCTGATGAACCAGCTCTCCTATTTCCTGCCGCATCTGCTGGCGCTGTCTTGCTCGTCGCCGTTCTGGGAAGGCGAGAATACGGGGCTCAAGTCTTACCGGCTGACGGTGTTCGATGCGTTGCCGCGAACCGGCCTGCCGGAACAGTTCGCAAGCTATGCCGAGTATGAGCGTCACATCGCGGTGCTGATCAACGCCGGGTTGATCGAGGATGCGAGCCGGATCTGGTGGGACCTCCGCCCGAGTGCGCGGTTTCCGACGCTGGAGACCCGGATTATGGACATGTGCACGAACCTCGATCACGCGCTGAGTCTTGTGGCGCTGACGGTTTGCCTGATGCGCATGCTCTATCGCCTGCGGCGCGACAATCAGCGCTGGCGGGTTTACGCACAGATGCTGATCGACGAGAACCGGTGGCGCGCCATGCGTTACTCGTTCGACGAGGGCATGATCGATCTTGCCAAGGGAGAGGTCGTGCCGTTCGACGAACTCCTGGGCGAGTTGATGGGGTTCGTCGCCGAGGATGCCGAGGCTCTTGGCTGCGTGACCGAAATTGAAAGCCTGCCGCGGATTCTTGCCGAGGGCACGAGTGCTCATCAGCAGCTCAGCGTCTACGGCAAGGCACTCGCTGATGGCGCAACACCGGATGTTGCGCTGAGCAATGTAGTGGACTGGTTGATTGAAGAGACGGTCAGGGCCGTCTAGAGCTGGAGCTGTTATGTCGGGAAACAACGTCTTTTATGCACAGAGTGGTGGTGTCACGGCCGTGATCAACGCCTCGGCGTGCGGTGTGATCGAGACCGCGCGGGCGAACCGGAAGTTCGGCAAGGTGTTTGCGGGCCGCAACGGAATCATCGGGGCGCTGCGCGAGGAACTCATCGATACGTCGAAGGAGTCGAAAGCGGCAATCCGCGGACTGAAGTCAACGCCGTCCGGCGCGTTCGGCTCTTGCCGCTACAAGCTATCCAGCGTTGAGGACAACGCGCGGGAATACGAGCGTCTCATTGAGGTGTTTCGTGCCCACAAGATCGGCTACTTCTTCTATAACGGCGGCGGCGACAGCCAGGATACGGCGAACAAGTTCGCGGCCTTCTCGCGTCAGATGGACTATCCCATCACCTGCATCGGCATTCCGAAGACGGTCGACAATGACCTGCCGCTGACCGATACCTGCCCGGGTTTCGGGTCAGTGGCGAAGTACGTCGCTGTTTCGACGCTCGAAGCCGGGCTGGACGTCGCTTCGATGGCAGAGTCGTCGACGAAGGTCTTTGTGCTCGAAGTCATGGGCCGGCATGCCGGCTGGATTGCAGCGGCTGCAGGTCTGGCGGGTGAGTCGAAGGACCAGCCACCGCACATCATCCTGTTTCCGGAGATCGCTTTCGATCGCAAACGCTTTCTGGCCAAGGTGCGCCAGTGCGTCGATGACTACGGTAGCTGCGTGATCGTGGCGAGTGAAGGCGCCCAATACGAAGATGGCCGTTTTCTCGCCGATGCAGGAACCACTGACGCCTTTGGGCATACGCAGCTCGGCGGTGTCGCACCGACGCTGGTCGACATGATCAAGGCGGAACATGGCTACAAGTGCCACTGGTCGGTCGCAGATTATCTGCAGCGTGCAGCCAGGCACATCGCGTCGGCGACCGACGTCGAGCAGGCGTATGCTGTCGGCAAGGCAGCGGTCGAGTTCGCGGCGGCCGGGAAGAACGCGGTGATGCCGATCATCACGCGCGGCAAGGGCAAGCGTTACAGCTGGGGCATCGGCGAGGCGCCGCTGTCGAAAGTGGCGAACGTCGAGAAGAAAATGCCGCGTTCCTATATCACGCGCGACGGTTTCGGTATTACAGCGAAGGCGCGGGACTACATGGAACCGCTGATCAGCGGCGAAGACTACCCTGCCTTCAAACGCGGCGTCCCGGTCTACACCCGCCTCAAGAACCAGCTCGCCCCCAAAAAGCTCCCCCCTTTCGAATAGCGAAACCCGGGGCAGCCAGACCGGGTCAGCCAGACCGGGTCAGACCCCAGTGCCATAGCAGTGCCAGGCCGGGGTCAGACCCCGGTGCCATAGCAGTGCCAGGCCAGGGTCAGACCCCGCGCTCCTTGCGGGCACAAAAAAGGCACCCGGAGGTGCCTTGTTCTGTGCCTGTGGTTGCCCTAAAGCAGGGGGGCAATGACCAGCGAGACGATTGCCATGACGTTGATGAGAATGTTCATCGACGGACCTGACGTGTCCTTGAAGGGGTCGCCGACGGTGTCACCGACAACTGCCGCCGCGTGGACTTCACTGCCCTTGCCGCCGAGGTTGCCTTTTTCGACGTACTTCTTGGCGTTGTCCCACGCACCACCGGCGTTTGCCATCATGAGCGCGAGCAGTACACAGCCGAGCAGGGCGCCCGCCAGCATGCCACCGAGACTCTCACCGCCAAGACCAAAGCCCACCAGGAACGGCATCGCGATGGCGATCGCACCCGGAATGATCATTTTCTTCAGTGCTGCCTTGGTTGCGATATCAACGCACTTGGCGCTGTCAGGATCGGCGTTGCCTTCCATCAGGCCGGGGATTTCGCGGAACTGGCGACGGATCTCGTCGATCATTTCCATGGCCGCATCGCCAACGGCGGTCATGGTGATCGATGCGATCAGGAACGGAAGGACGCCACCAATGAAGATGCCGACCAGCACTTGCGGATTGGAGAGCTCCAGCGCGAAGTCTTCGTGACGGTAGTGCATCGTTTCAACGAATGCGGCGATGATGGCGAGTGCGGCCAGTGCAGCGGCGCCGATCGCAAAGCCCTTGCCGATTGCGGCAGTCGTATTGCCGACTTCATCAAGACCGTCAGTGATATCCCGGATTTCCTTGCCGAGGCCACCCATTTCGGCGATACCACCCGCGTTGTCAGCGACCGGACCGTAGGCGTCGAGCGCCATCGTCATACCAACGGTTGCCAGCATGCCAACGGCGGCGATGCCGACGCCATAGAGGCCGGAAAGTTCGGTCGACACCCAGATGATCGCGGCAATGCCGAGAATCGGGACAACAACCGACTGCATACCAACTGCGAGACCGGTAATCATGACTGTCGCATAGCCGGTTTTGCCGGATTCTGCGATACGAATAACCGGGGCCTTTGCGGTGTAGTACTGCGTCACCATGCCAATGAGAACACCGCCCAGCGTACCTGCGACGATGGCCCAGAAGATATTGGTGCTGAGCCCCATCGTGTCGCAGAGGAACCAGGCGGCAGCAATCAGGAGCGCTGCCGAGGCGTTGTGCCCCAGGTGAAGTGCCGCCTCGGCGCCGCTGCTTGTGCGCAGTCGCACGATCAGGATGCCAAGGATCGAGCAAACCAGGCCAACGGCTGCGAGCATGAGCGGCAGTGCCATCAGCGCCTCGCGGCCGGATTCCGGCGCCAGCGCCTGAATGCCGTCGACGCCGGTCATGACCATGGTCGATGCAATCGCGACCGTCGCGATCATCGATCCGCAATAGGACTCGAAGATGTCGGAGCCCATGCCGGCAATATCGCCCACGTTGTCGCCCACGTTGTCCGCGATCACACCCGGGTTACGGGGGTCGTCTTCCGGAATGCCGGCCTCGACCTTGCCGACGAGATCCGCACCGACGTCGGCGCACTTCGTGAAGATGCCACCGCCAACACGCGAGAACAGTGCTACCGACGAGCCGCCCATGCCGAAGCCGTGAATGGCGTGCGCTGTTTCCGGGTCACCGCCGAAAAAGTAGTACAGGCTGCCGAGACCGAGCAGGCCAAGCGAGGCAACGCAGAGGCCCATGATGGAGCCGCCGTACAGCGCAACGGTCAAGGCGCCGTCCTGCCCGCTTTCCTGGGCCGCTGCCGTGGTCCTGACGTTGGCCTTGGTGGCGGAGAACATGCCGAGGTAGCCTGCCGCCGCCGAGGAGAGTGCGCCGACAGCAAACGAAATCGCGGTCAGCGAACCCAGCAGCACGAACAGCAGAACGCACAGCGGGGCGGCAAACAGGAACAGCATCAGGTATTCCCGGTGCATGAACACCATGGCACCTTCGTGAATCGCATCCGCGATCTTCTTGATCTTTTCTTCCCCCGACGAGTAGCTGGTCATCATCAGATAGATGACAAACGCAACGACCAGTCCAAGTACGCCCATGACGGGCGGAACGATCGACAAATCAGTCATAGGTTCCTTTCCGGTTGGTTATTGTTGTGTTTCAGGTGATTAAGCGTGTCATACAAAGCGGGCTATATTACCGGAGTGCGCGCGGACTTGAACAGTTTGCCGCCAGCCTCCGGAACTGCGTCAGCCCTCGCTCAGCAGCCGGCGAAGATCGATGATCGCCGCATTGGCCCGCGAGATGTGAGATCCCATGACCAGCGAGTGGTTGGCCAGCATGCCAAAGCCGCTGCCGTTCAGGATGATCGGACTCCACAGCGTTTCCTGCGTGGGTTCGAGCTCTCGGATGACCTGCTGGAGACTGACCAGCGCATTCTTGTTCTCGAGCACATCACGGAAGTCGACCTCGATCGCCTTGAGCAGATGGATCAGCGCCCATGTGGTGCCCCGCGCCTCATAGAAGACGTCATCGCGTTCGTGCCAGGGCGTCTTCACGACGCTGTCCGGGGCGCTGGGCGTGGATTGCCGTGCCGACGAATCCCCGGCGAGCCCGACATCGAGCTGACGTTTGCCGATACTCGCAGAGAGCCGCTGGGAAAGGCTGCCGAGGCGCGTTTCAACCTCCGCCAACCAGATGCGCAGGTTGTCGGCCCGGGCGTAGAACTGCGCGGATTGCTGGTTTTCGTCGCCCAGTCGTGTCAGGTACGCGTCGAGGGCCCGGACGCCGCGACGATACTCGCCTTCGGTATCCGGCAGCATCCAGCTTTCGCTGTCGAAGTAGAACTGGTTCTCGGCGGTCACGAGGTCCACGTCTTCGGTGGACTGCGACTGTGACCGCGCAAGGTTGTTGCGCATGGTTCGCGTCATGTCCCTCAGCTGGACGAGCACGCCGAACTCCCAGTTCGGCACGTTATCCATCCATGCCCCGGGCGGCATGATGTCGTTCGAGAGATACCCGCCACGCTTGTCGAGCAGGGTCTCAGCCAGCGCGGCCGTTGTGGCGACGGTGGTGCTGCCGGTCACGGTTCGCACGCCAAGCCGCTCGGTGCGGGCAGCCGTCAGTTCCTCGACATTGTAGACAGGTGGCTCGTGGTCCCAGATGAACCCGACAACGCCAATTGCCACAAGCAGTACGACGATCAGCCCGGCAAGACTCTTGCCGATGGTGCCCGCCGAGCCGGTGGTGGCGAGGCGATCAGAAATGCCCTGCTTGAATTCCTCGAATCTGGACACGTGTCACTCCGGGTAGCCTGTGCCAATGATAGTTAAGTTCAGTACACCATGCGAATCATGGGACGGCCAGACAATTCGAGTCGAGCCCGAAGGCGCAGCGGCGTGGCGCCATTCATTTGCTGGTAGATCCAGCGCCCTTCGGCATCGCTGCGCGCCGAGATCACGACGAGCGCCTGCCGCTCGTCAGCGAGTCGGGCGAGGCGACGCAATTCCTCGATGACGGCGGCAGACCTCGCACTGAGCTCACGCGCTGGCAGGGCGTGTCGCTCACGGCTGGCCTGGCTCAGTTCCGCAATGCGATGCCCGATCGACTCGATGCCCGGATGCTGCTCGTCGACGGATGACGCGCTGGTCAGAAATCGCCGCGCCCGACTCATACGGCCTGCTTCCGCTGCCTCGAGCGCCCAGGTCAGGTAGGTCTCGACGATGGTTGAGATGCCGCGCTGTGCGGCCTCGTTGCGGGCGTCGAGGGCGAGAATTCGCAGGTACCGGAGATAGGCGTTGTCGTCCACCGGTGTCGTCAGGCGCTTTTCGGCGAGGGCGAGCTCCGCTTCGGTGAGCAGACGGCCAATCTCGAGTTCGGTGGCGGTCGGCAGTTGCCGTGTTTCCTGCGGTGGCTCGGGCGCTGGTGGCGGCGCGGGCGGTACCAGCAACGTACAGCCGGACAGACATAGGATCGCGAGTAACAATCCCGTAAGGTTGCGGTCTGAGAGACTGAAACGCACTTTGCTGGAAGACGGATGCGACATTCGCTGTATCTTATATCGCTTGTGCTGGTGACGGCAGCGGCCGGCGCGGCACCGCTGGCAGACCTTCGCGCGAACGATCCGTTCGCGACGCCCGAGATTCTGCCCGTCGACAGGGCGTTCAGGGTGGACTCCATGCAGGACGACGGCGAAGTGCGCGTACGCTGGCAGATGCCGAAGGGCTATTACCTGTACCGCCACGCGTTCGATGTCCGGGCCGGGAACAGCGATACCAGCCTGCCGTTTCGGGTGCCCGAGGGTCGCCACAAGGTCGATGAGTACTTTGGTGAAGTCGAAGTCTATTTCGATGAGGTCGAGGTCGGTATCCCGCTGCCGGAAGCAGGGGAGATCAGCGTCCGATACCAGGGCTGCGCGGAGGCAGGCTATTGCTATCCGCCGCAGACAAGGACGATCGCGGTCGGGAACTAGGCCCGACGGATGGATCGCAGCGGCGGGAAAATTCGGCGAAAATGCTAAGATCTCCCGGAATCGAGCAAGGACATCCTCATGGCGCTGATACTGGTCTTGCATGGCCCCAACCTGAATCTGCTTGGCACCCGGGAGCCGGAAGTCTACGGGACCGATACGCTGGCTGACATCGATGGCCGGCTGACCGCGTTGGCGTCGGCTGCCGGGCATGAGGTGACGACGCTGCAGTCCAATGCCGAGCACGCACTGATCGACGCGATCCATGGCGCCCGGAGCAAGGTGGACTGGATCATCATCAATCCCGGTGCCTTCACGCATACCAGTATTGCGCTGCGAGATGCCCTGCTGGGGGTCGAAATTCCCTTTATCGAGGTACACCTGTCGAACGTCTTTGCGCGGGAGCCATTCCGGCATCACTCGTATCTGTCCGACGTTGCGGTCGGTCTGGTGACCGGACTCGGTGCAAAGGGTTACGAGCTTGCGCTGCAGGCTGCCATGGACAAGCTGGAGAACTGAGCGATGGACATCCGAAAAGTCAAAAAGCTGATCGAACTGATGGAGGAATCCGACATCGCCGAGATCGAGATCAAGGAAGGTGACGACGCTGTTCGCATCAGCCGTGGATCCGTCTCGCAGCCGGCGCCCGTCGCCGCCGCGCCCGCGGCAGCGCCGGCATCGGCCACTCCGGCAGCATCGGATACGCCAGCGCCACAAGGACATGTGGTACACGCGCCGATGGTCGGTACCTTCTACCGCGCACCCTCGCCCGAGTCGCCGCCGTTCGTTGAAGTCGGCGATCGCGTCAAGGAGGGCGACACGCTCTGTATCATCGAGTCGATGAAAATGATGAACGAGGTGAAGGCCGACCGGTCAGGGCGAATTGAGGCGATTCTCGTCTCGAATGCGGGGCCCGTCGAGTACGACCAGCCGATCATCACCATCGTCTGATTCATGCAGATCCAGCGAGTACTGATTGCCAATCGTGGTGAGATTGCGCTGCGCGTGTTGCGCGCGTGCCGCGAGCTTGGCATCGAAGTTGTCGCGGCCTTCACCAAAGCTGACCGGGAACTTCGCCACCTCGATCTCGCCGATGACGCCGTCTGTATCGGCGAAACCTCCTATCTTGATCCGGCGGCCATGGTTGCCGCAGCGAGTTCGCGTGGCTGCGATGCCATCCACCCCGGTTACGGATTGCTGTCAGAGAACCCCGCTTTCGCGCAGATGGTACGAGACGCGGGGCTCGTATTCATTGGGCCGTCGGCCGAAACAATGACGCTGATGGGCGACAAACGTGCCGCCCGCGACAAGATTGAGTCATTGGGGCTCGAGGTCATTCCGGGAATCGCGGTGGCGGGGAGCGACGTTGAAGCATGGGCGAAGGACGCGGGCTTTCCGCTGCTGGTCAAGGCCGCGCACGGCGGCGGCGGTCGCGGCATGCGCCTCGTTGCCCGCGTGGAAGCGCTCGCATCGGCCATTGAGGCAGCACGCAGCGAGTCGGCGGCCAGCTTCGGCAGCGACGAAGTCTATCTCGAGCGTTATCTCGACCGCTCGCGACATGTGGAAGTTCAGGTCTTCGGCGACGGGCGCGGCCATGCGGTTCATTTCGGGACGCGGGACTGCTCGGTGCAGCGGAGCTACCAGAAACTCATCGAGGAAGCGCCTGCGCCGGCAATCGCCAGTGATGCGCTGGACGCGCTCGCTGCCCGCTGCGTCGAGGTGGCGGCCGCACTTTCCTACTCGGGCGCCGGTACGTTCGAGTTTCTTTATGCCGACGAGAAGTTTTTTTTCATCGAGATGAACACCCGGCTGCAGGTTGAGCATCCGGTGACTGAAATGGTCACGGGGCATGACCTTGTGCAACTGCAGTTGCGGGTCGCTGCGGGCGGTGCGCTGCCCCGACAGGAGGAGATCCTGTTCACGGGCCACGCGATCGAATGCCGCGTCAATGCCGAATCGACGACCGAGGGCGGCGAAACGCGCCCGAGTCCGGGGCGGATTACGGAGCTCGTTCTGCCGGGTGGACCGGGCGTTCGTGTCGACTCGCACCTTTATGCCGGCTACACAGTGCCTCATCAGTACGATTCGCTGATCGCCAAGATCGTGGCATTCGGTCGGGATCGTGCTGCTGCCCGCGCCGTGATGGAACGGGCGCTTGTGGAGACAGTCATCCGCGGCGTCGAGACGAATCGCGAGCGACTCATCGCCGTTGTGCGCTCGCGTGAGTTCGCCGAGGCAGATCCCGCGGCCATTGATTATCAGCAGATGGCGCTGCGATGAACTGGAGGAGCCTTGCCGCAACCGCGTCCCGTGACGCCATGGACGAACTTGAAACCATGCTGTGGGATGCCGGCGCCGTATCGGTGACGGTTGAAGATGGCGGTGAGAATCCGCTGTTTGAGCCTGGCCCGGGTGAGATCCCGCTCTGGGAGCAGGTTGTCGTGACCGGCCTCTTCGAGGATGACGTCGATCTCGACGGCTTGCGGGAACGGCTTGCAGCAAGCGACTTTTCAGTTGCGCATGTCGACGAGGTTGCCGATCGGGCCTGGGAGAGGGAGTGGCTCAGCCGTTTTGAGCCCATGCAGTTCGGCCAGCGGCTCTGGGTCTGCCCCACAGGGTTCGAGGTCAATGAACGTGAGGCTGTGGTCATGCATCTCGACCCCGGTCTTGCGTTCGGTACGGGCACGCACCCAACGACGCGACTCTGTCTCGAGTGGCTTGACGAGTACGTGCGCCCACGCCAACACGTCATGGACTTCGGATGCGGCTCCGGCATTCTCGGGATCGCCGCCGTCCTGCTCGGCGCCGATGATGTCGTCGGCGTCGATAATGACCCGCAGGCGTTGCAGGCGAGCTTCGCGAACGCGGCGCGCAATGGCGTGGAAGACAGGATTCGCCTGTTCATGCCGGAAGACTGGCGTGACGGCGAGTTCGACATTGTCTGCGCGAACATCCTGGCGCAGCCGCTCATCGACCTCGCGGCACAACTCAAGGCCATGCTGAAGCCGGGCGGCCGTATCGTGCTTTCGGGCGTAATGAAGAGTCAGATCGAATGGGTGATGCGTGCATACGCCGACCTGGATCTGGCTGAACCGATCGTTCTTGATGACTGGGCCTGTATCCACGGGCAAAGGCGTGGCTGACGAAGCGCATATCACGCGGTGTCCACACTGCGACACGTCTTTTCGTGTCACGGATGCGCAGCTTGCAGCCGCACGTGGCGCAGTGCGCTGCGGCGCCTGCCTGCTCGTGTTCACCGCAACCGAACATCTCGTGCTGCCGCCGGCGGAAGAGCCGGAGGCGCCGGATGACGTGGTTCCGCCGGAGGATCACGCGATCCGGTCGGGTGATGACGAGTTCGAGACTGATACTGTCGTCGATACCGATACCGATACCGATACCGATACCGATACCGATGCCGACGTCGGGTTACCTGAAACCGATGAGCCTGCAGCCCCTGCCTATGGCGATAACGATCTCGCCTGGGAGCCCGAGGATCTGTCCGAGTGGGTGAATCCAGCGTCAGCGCCGCCGGCCTGGGCCGACTCTGTCGTCTTCAATGCCGATGGGGTGATCGACGATGAGGAACTCGAACGCCTCAGTGGTGACATGGCCGAGGATGCGGGTATCGAATCACCCGAGCGGCCCACTGACGATGACATGGAGGCGAATCATGCAGCGCCGGCAGCCGAAGCCATTGAGGCGCCTGCCGTCGATCATGGCGATGATGCGGACAGCGAACCGGCCATCGAATCTTCAGGTGAACCTTCGCCTGAACTGGCCGATGCATCGTCACCCGAACCGCTTCCGGATCTCGCGCTGGACGAGCAAGCGGACGAACCGCAGTTCGCGCCGGAACCCCGCCGGCTGGCCTGGCGTTGGTGGTTTGCCAGCGCCGCGCTCCTCGTATTGCTGGGTGTGCAATACGCATGGTTCGAGCGCGATCGTTACGCGACCGACCCGGCGTGGCGTGACGCCTATCTCGCCGTTTGCGGCGTACTTTCCTGCGCGTTGCCCGAGTACTCGGACCCCTCGGCACTCGGGATCAATGGCCTCGTCATCCGTACTCACCCGACGCGCCAGAACGCACTGCGCGTCGATGCCCTCCTGAACAATGAGGCACCGTATCGGCAGGCGTTCCCGTCGCTGCGTCTGCAGTTCGCGGATATCCAGAATAACCGCGTTGCCATGCGAGTCTTCCGGCCCGAAGAGTACCTGGCTGGCGAGATGGCTGGCCTGCGCTACATCCCGGGCCAGACCGAGGTTCGCGTGTCGCTCGAGATCGTCGATCCCGGCGAGAACGCGGTGAACTACTCGCTCGAGATCCTGTAGTTCATCGCGTGGGCATGACCGCGGTTTGGATTGACGGCTCAGTGACTCAGCAGGGCGCGCTCTATCAGGTTGATTTCACGGTCTCGGAGAACAGTCGACTGCTGATTGATCCTGCGTAGCAGCGATGCTGCAAGGGTCGCGCGTCCGTGCGTGGCCTGTTGCAGTCACTGTCGGGCTTGATCGGACGGACTGGCGGTCAGCCGCGTCTATGGTGCTTCTTCGTTTTCTTCTTGTGCCACTTCTTCGCCTTCTTCCAGTAGTGGCGCTTCTTGCTCTTGATCGCTGCCTTGACGATGCGGTACTTCTCCCAGCGGGAGATTGCGCCTTCTTCTGCCAGGGCGCGAGCGATGGCCGTGACCTCGTGAACGAAGTCGCGGTGGGAGCGGGTCTCCTCGTCGGCAATCTCGAAGAGATCGTTGATCGTGCACCCGTCGCCGAGCAGGATGTTGGGCACGCGGCTGTTGACATTGCCGACCCTGACTGTGCGTTCGGCATCTGATTCGGGACAGGCGTCATCCGCATCCGCGAAGCCATCGCCATCGGCGTCACCTGTCGACGGTGGGTAAACCGCGGTGATCATCCCGTTTGCATCGAAACTTGCCGACTGGACACCGCCCGGCCGGTGATCGAGCGTGAAGGCGAACTGGGTGAGCACGCTGATGTTCTGTGCGGTGTCGATCGAAGGGTACTCAAGCGCGGAGGCGAAGTTTTCGAGCGTTTCGCCGACCCAGCCGGCATTGAATGTGACCTCGATGTCACCGGTCGAGTCGGTGTAGTAGTACGCGAGCGTCTGGTTATCGGGTTCTTCGACGTTGTCACGGGATTCGATGGCCGTCAGATTCAGCGCATCAGCTCCAGCGTCGAAGCTGCCTTCGGCGATGACAACACCGTCCGGGGTCGTCAGCACATACGCGACGTTCGTGATGCCGTCATTCCAGACGGAGTAGTCCCGGCATCCGGTGTCCGTGCATTCGGATATCGGCGCGCCGGATTCGGTCGCGGCGTCGGGATCGACCGTCACCGTGATGGTTGCATTCGCAACGTCAAAGGTCTGTGCGTTGAGGTAGTCCGTGACGGCAACTTCTGCTTCCAGGATGACCTGTTCCTGGGCGCTTGCGCTGCACGCAACGGCAAGGGTGGCCGCTAGTGTGAGTGATCTGAACATCCGTTCTCTCCTGATTCGGATATCGGTGGTGCCGAAGACGGGCTTCGACTTGGGTAATGTCACGACTTCTGCCGGATGAAATGAAGGACGATGAGGGCGCGCGGTGGAGAATGCGGGATGAACGGCCAGCCTGAGCGGTGAAGTGTGACGGCCGTCACAGATCGGCTTTTTAGGCCTGCGGGCGGCTGGTATCCTGCGCGTTATGCTTGAGATCGGGCCCTATCATCATTCGAGTCGTGCCATCGTTGCGCCCATGGCCGGGGTGACGGATCAGCCGTATCGCAACCTGTGCCGCGCGCTGGGCGCGCATTGGGTGGTCTCTGAAATGATCACCAGCGATCAGCGGCTGTGGGGGTCGAAGAAGTCTGATCGACGGCTCGAATATCACAATGAGGCGGAGCCACGCTGGATACAGATAGCGGGCGCGGACCCGGAGATGATGGCGGCGGCTGCAATCGTCAACGTCGAACGCGGTGCGCAGATCATCGATATCAACATGGGATGTCCGGCAAAGAAGGTTTGCCGGCGCGCCGCGGGGTCGGCGCTGATGCGGGATGAAGACCTCGTGGCCCGGATTCTCCGCGCGGTCGTCGAGGCGGTCGACGTGCCCGTGACACTGAAGACGAGGCTCGGCTGGTCACGGGATGAGATGAATGGGGGCACGATTGCCTCGATCGCCGAATCGGCGGGCATCTCGGCGCTGACCATTCATGGCAGGACACGCGCCTGCAAGTTCGAGGGGCCGGTGGATTACGAGGCCATCGGCCGCATCCGCGCGGCCGTGTCGATCCCCGTCGTCGCCAACGGCGACATCACAACGCCGCTCGAGGCTGCCGATGTGCTGCGCCGGACGGGCTGCGACGCGGTCATGGTGGGGCGAGCGGCGCAGGGACGGCCCTGGCTCGCGGCCCACATCGACCACTATCTCCAGACCGGTGAGCTGAAAAAAAATCCTGATACAAGTGAGATAAAGCAGCTAATCGTTGCACATATCTCCCAACTGCACCGTTTCTACGGTGAAGTCGGAGGTGTGCGAATCGCGCGCAAGCACGTTGGCTGGTACCTTGAAAACCTCGACAACGCGCCTGCGGCAGCAGCTTTTCGTCGAACGTTCAATGCACTCGAGAACGCCGCGGCGCAACTTGATGCGATAGATCACGCCTTCTTGCAGGAAGCCATGGTGGCCTGAATGAAGGGAGGAGACGATGTTGGAGCAGCGCTATCAGGAAGTAACCGAAGACTTCGATGGTGACGAGGTGAAGTCGCCGTCGCTGTCGGACGCCGTCAAGCAGGCGGTTGAAAACTACATGCGGGAGATGGGTGATCAGTCGATCACCGAGTTGTACGAGATGGTGTTGTCGGAAGTCGAGGCACCGCTGCTCGAAGCCGTACTGGCAAACACGGGCGATAACCAGAGTCGATCAGCGAAGATGCTGGGCCTGAATCGCGGCACACTTCGCAAGAAGCTGAAGAAATACGGGATGCTCTGAGCGACCGCAGGTTGCAGGAAATGAAGGGGGCTACGGCCCCCTTTTTGTTGGTTCTAGTAGAATGCGTCGCGTGTTCAGCAAACAGGCGATGAAATGAGCCGAATCAAACTCCGGAACGCGCTGGTCAGCGTGTCTGACAAGACCGGCCTCGATACGCTCGGGCGTGCCCTTGAAGCGCATGGCGTCGAGGTCCTGTCCACCGGCGGGACCTACCGTGCGCTCGAATCGATTGGCGTGAGCGTGGCTGAAGTCGCGAGCTATACCGGTTTCCCGGAGATGATGGATGGGCGGGTCAAGACGCTTCATCCGCGTGTCCACGGCGGCCTGCTCGGGCGACTCGGCAAGGACGAGGCGGTCATGACCGAGAACGGCATTCGCGCGATCGATCTGCTCGTGGTGAATCTCTACCCGTTCCAGCAGACGGTCGCCCGCCCGGACGTCACCCTGGCGGATGCGATCGAGAACATCGACATCGGTGGCCCGGCCATGTTGCGCTCGGCGGCGAAGAACATGGAACGGGTCGCGGTCGTCGTCGACCCGGCCGATTACGCGGTGCTGGTGGCAGAACTCGACGCAAACGACGGGACTCTCGGGCCAGCCACCCGAACTCGTCTGGCGAAGAAAGCCTTCGCCCACGTCGCCGAATACGACGTTGCGATTCGCGACTATCTCGACGGGGCGCTGCCAGAATGAAAGTGCTCGTGACAGGCAGTGGGGGTCGGGAACATGCTCTGGCCTGGCGGGCCGCACAGTCTCCGGATGTTGAGGTGGTCTATGTTGCGCCGGGCAACGCCGGCACCGCAGGCGAGGGCAAGCTCACGAACGTCGATATCGATGTCATGGACTTCGATGCCCAGATCGACTTTGCGGTTGAGAACGGCGTGGACCTGACGCTGATCGGGCCGGAGGCCCCGCTCGTGGAGGGCGTCGTTGACGCCTTTGCAAAGGCGGGGCTTGCCTGCTTCGGCCCTGGCCGGCAGGCGGCTCAGCTCGAGGGCTCGAAGAGCTTCACCAAGGCGTTTCTTGCGCGGCACGGCATCCCCACAGCAGCCTATGATGTCTTCGAAGAGCCGGAAGCCGCGATTGCCTTTGCCCGCTCGATGTCCACGCCGGTCGTCATCAAGGCGGACGGCCTGGCAGCCGGCAAGGGTGTGGTTATCGCCCGGACGTTCGACGAGGCCGAACACACAATCCGCGACATGCTCGAGGGCAACGCGTTTGGTGCCGCGGGCGCCCGCGTCGTCATTGAGGAGTTCCTCGAGGGCGAAGAGGCCAGTTTCATCGTCATCGCGGACGGCGAGCACTTCGTTCCGTTCGCGACTTCCCAGGATCACAAGGCCGCCTTTGACGGGGATGAGGGGCCGAACACCGGGGGTATGGGTGCTTACTCTCCAGCCCCGGTGGTCACGCCCGAGGTGAACGAGCGGATCATTCGCGAGGTCATCGAGCCGACAATCCGTGGCATGGCCGAGGAGGGCAATCCCTACACCGGCTTTCTCTACGCGGGGCTGATGATTACACCGGCGGGTGAGCCGAAGGTCATCGAGTTCAATTGCCGTTTTGGCGATCCGGAAACACAGCCCATCATGATGCGCATGACCTCGGATCTCGTTGATCTGTGCCAGGCTGCAATTCGCGGTGAACTCGCGGGACGAACAATTGACTTCGATGAGCGGGTCGGGCTCACCGTCGTGATGGCAGCCGGCGGCTATCCGGCGAGCTATGACAAGGGCGATCCCATCGACGGGTTAAGCACCCTGGATGCCGTTGTCGATGGCAAGGTCTTCCACGCGGGCACGTCCCTGCGCGATGGCAGCGTCGTGACGAACGGCGGGCGAGTGCTGGGCGTAACCGCCCTCGGCAACTCGGTTCGCGAAGCGCAGGCAGCGGCCTACCGGATGATCGAGGGCATTCATTTCAGGGATGCGCATTACCGGCGGGATATCGGCTACCGGGCGATTGCGCGCGAGATCAGCGAAGCCGGCTGACCCTGCGTTCGCGTTCGGCCCGGATCGCCTCGCCGATGGCGGGCCCCTTGAGGTCGGGAGCGACGTCCTGTCGTTCAACCCGCGCCGTTTCAGCGAGTGCGCGTCGCCACCAGTCTCCGGCAGAAACATCACCGGTCAGCACCTCCAGGAAATCGATCACCGCGCGAAAGCGTTCCGGCTGCCGGAACGCATCGCCTGCGTAGAGCCCGTCGACGACGGCAGCGTCCCCGAGCGCGTCGCCACGAGTGAAGGCGCCTCCGAGCCGACGCGAAATCTCGACGAACGCTTGCGTGCCGCGTCCAAAACGATAGCGTTTGAGTATCGATAGCGCAGCATCGAGCGGTGTGTCGAACAGCAGGGCCGCGAGGCGATCGTCGGCCCCTTCGCGGCTGCTGGAGAGTTGATCAAGACGGTCCAGGCCACGAAGATCGAGTGCCGGCCAGAGCACGGCACCGCCGCCGATGTCATCCAGCACGCGGAAGAATACGGATGGTGAAGCGCTCGCCAGTGCTTTGGCCACCTCGCCCTGTACGCGTTCCGGGGTCAGGTCCTCCAACTCTCCGTCACGAATCATCTGCGCCATGAGATCCATGGTGGCCGGATGGATGTTGAATCCCTGTTCGGCCAGCAGTGCGGCGAAGCGTGCAACGCGCAGCACACGTAGCGGGTCCTCGGCGAACGCGGGGGAGACATGACGCAGTGTTCGCGCCTCGATGTCCGCAAGCCCGCCAACAGGGTCAATGAGGCGTCCTCGCCGGTCCCGCGCGATGGCGTTGATCGTCAGGTCGCGGCGCTGAAGATCTTCCTCCAGCGTGACATCTTTCGTGTCGCAGTCGAAAGCGCGATGCCCGCGACCGATGCGGCGCTCTGTTCGGGCAAGCGCGTACTCTTCGCCGGTGTCCGGATGCAGAAACACCGGGAAGTCCTTGCCGACCGGGGTGTACCCGGCATCGAGCAGCTCGCGTTCGCTGCCGCCGACGACGACCCAGTCGCGTTCGACGACGGGCCGTCCGAGCAATTCATCACGGACTGCGCCGCCTACCAGATAGATTTCCATGTCGGGATTGTCGGTGAGTTCGACTGGAATATCATCCCGCCTGTCGGCTCGGCACGGAGAACTGGCGACCATCCTCGAGCCGGTGCGCCGTCAGCCGCTGGCCCCAGACGCATCCGGTGTCGACACCCACGGCGAAAGGCACGTGATCGACACCGCCCATGGCGGCCCAGTGTCCGAAGTAGATCCGGTAGTCGTCCGGGCGCGGAAACGAGAACCACGGATCGTAGCCGGGTGGTGCTTCGGTCTCTTTCGACTCGAGTTCAATCTCGCCATCCTGCCGGCAATAGCGAAGGCGCGTGAAATAGTTGGTGATGAGGCGAAGCCTCGGATTCCCGGTGAGGTCATCCGTCCAGATCGCAGGCTCGTTGCCGTACATGTCGCGCAGAAAGCTGTCGACCTGAGTGCCGGCGAGTACCGTCTCGACCTCCCTCGCACGCGCCCTGCATGTCGCTGCATCCCATTGGGGCGGTAGTCCGGCATGGACAAGGACCCGCCTGCCCGCTTCATCAAGATGCACGAGCGGCAGTTGCCGGATCCATGCTGACAGATCGTCCCGGTCGTGCGCCTCGAGCAGGTCAGTGATCGTGTCCCGGCCCCGTGGCGTCGCAAATCCCCGTGCAACCGCGAGAAAATGCAGGTCGTGATTGCCGGCCACCGCAACGACATTGGGTTCATTCATCAGAAAGCGCAGCACGTCGATATTGTTCGGGCCCCGGTTGACCATGTCTCCGACCAGCCACAGGCTGTCGCGACCCGACGCGTAGCCGACCTCGTCGAGCAGCGCACGGAACTCTTCGTAGCACCCCTGAATGTCGCCAATGACGTAGGTGGACATTACGACGCCACCAGATGGTTCGCGCAGCGCACGTAGTCGGCGAGTGACAGGTTCTCCGGTCTTAGCTGTGGATCAATGTCCAGTTCCCTGAGCGACTCCTCCGACACCAGCCCCTTGAGGCCGTTTCGGATTGTCTTGCGCCGCTGGTTGAATGCGCGCGTGACGACGTCGCCGAGTACGCCCACGTCGCGAGCCTCTTCGCCGTGATTCGCGGGGGTGAGCCTGACGATGGCCGATGTCACCTTCGGGGCCGGCGTAAACGCGCCGGGCGGGACCTCGAAGAGTTTCTCTGCGCGGCACCAGTAGCCAGCCATCACGGACAGCCGCCCGTACGCGGGTGAAGACGGCTCGGCGGTCAGCCGGTCGACGACTTCGAGCTGAAGCATGAAGTGCATGTCGCGAATCTGCCCGGTCAGCGGGAACAGCCGGAACAGCAGCGGCGTCGATATGTTGTAGGGCAGGTTGCCGACGACCCGGGTGCCCGGCGTCACGATCTTCGCGAGATCGAGCTTCAGTACGTCAGCCTCGTGGATGACGAGATCGGGAAAGCGGGTATGCAGTTCGCGCACGAGATCGCGATCAATCTCAATGACTTCTAAATCCCCGGACGCACTGACGAGTGGCGCTGTCAGCGCGCCGTGGCCCGGCCCGATCTCGATGATCCGGTCGGACGCCAGTGGCCGGATGGCGTCGACGAGCCGGCGAATGACGTTGCCGTCGGTCAGGAAATTCTGGCCAAAGCGTTTCCGGGCACGAAGCGTCACGCGGTTGCCATCGTGATCGCATAGTCGATCGCCGTGCGCATCCCGCCAGCATCCGCCTTGCCGGTACCCGCGAGGTCTTCGGCCGTGCCGTGATCAACAGATGTCCGGATGAGTGGCAGGCCGAGGGTGATGTTGGCGGCGGCGCCGAAACCCTTGAACTTCAGTACGGGCAGTCCCTGATCATGGTACATCGCCAGCACGACGTCGTGGCACTCGAGGAGCGCCTTCGAGAACGCGGTGTCGGCGGGAACGGGGCCGGTCAACGCCAAACCGCGAGCCCGCAAGGTTTCGAGCACGGGGGTGATGGTTTCGATCTCCTCGCTACCGAGATGGCCCCGCTCTCCGGCGTGCGGATTGAGGCCCAGTACCAGGATTCTGGGTGAGGTGAGCCCGAATCGGCGCTGCATGTCCGCGTGGAGAACACCGATCGTTTCGGTGAGGGTGTCGCGGGTAATCGCGGCCGAGACGTCCCGCAGCGGAAGATGCGTTGTCGCGAGGGCGACCCTGAGACCCTCGGTGGCAAGCAGCATCACCACGCGCGATGTGCCGGTGCGGGCTTCCAGCCATTCCGTGTGGCCACTGAAGGAGAAGCCGCCTTCGTTGATCACCGCCTTGTTGACCGGGCCGGTTACAAGTCCGGCGCAGGTACCCTGCTCGCAAAGACTGACCGCTGCCTCCAGCGTTTCGATGACATAGGCCGCATTGTTCGGGGATGGCGTGCCGGCGACGACCGGCTCACGCAGCGCGACAGGGTAGACGTTGACGGCGTCCGCTCTCGTCTGGCAATCACTCGTAAAGTCATGAAACTGTCGTTCGAGCCCGAGCATCTTCGCGCGTTCGGCGAGCATTGCCGGGTCGGCAATCACCAGAAGATCAGTTTCGCGAACTTCTCCTGCAACAGCGAGTGCGACGTCCGGCCCGATTCCCGCGGGTTCCCCCGGCGTCAGCGCGAGCAGCGGACGATGGTCAGATCCGGAGCTCGACAAACGCGTCTTCCCGGAGTTCTCTGATCCAGTTCTCGAGTTCCTCGTCGAATTTCTGGTTGCGGAGATAGTTTTCGGCCTGCCCCATCCGGAACCGTTCGCTGAAGTCTTCCACGCGTCGCCCGGTCACTTCGAGGAAGTGATAGCCGTGAACGGTACGGAACACCTCGCTGATCTCGCCGGGCTCGAGCAGACCCATCTGGCGTTCGAACTCGGGCACGAACGTGCCGCTTCGAGCCCAGCCCAGATCTCCGCCGGCCAGCGCAGACCCGGGATCATCCGAGTGGAGCTTCGCGAGTTCGTCGAAGTCGCGGCCATCGATCACCTCGTCGCGCAGGGTCTGTGCAAGTTCGTAGGCCTCCTGGTCAGTCCGGATCTCTGACGGTTTGATCAGGATGTGACGCGCGCGGGTCTGTTCGACCTGGCCCTCAGCCTTGGCGCCCCGCTTCTGCAGCAGCTTGACGAGGTGATAGCCGGAGCCGCTCTTGATGGGGCCACGCACGTCGCCGATCTCCATCTCCTGGGCGACATCCGAGAACATGGTGGGCAGTTGAACGGCCTTGCGCCAGCCAAGATCGCCGCCGTCGAGTGCATTCTGGCCGGCTGATTTCTGGACCGCGAGGCTCTGGAAGTCTGCACCCTCTTCGTCGATCTGGCGCAGGATGTCTTCGGCCTGGTCGCGCACTGCCCGCTGCTCGCGAGCATCAGCGTCTTCCGGCAGCGGCAGCAGGATGTGCGCCAGTCGATACTCGTCGGCGGTCACGACCTGTCCGACCTCCGAGGCGAGAAAGTCCTTGATCTCCTGTTCGCTCACCTGGATACGATTGCGCATCACGCCCTGCTGGACGCGGTTTATCCGGATCTCGCGACGGATCTGGTCGCGCATCTCGATGTATGAGATGCCGTCTGCCTCGATCGCCTGCTGGAACTGTGGCAGCGTCATGTTGTTCTGCTGGGCGATGCCGCGCATCGCGTCGTTGAGTTCCTCGTCGCTGATGCGCACACCGGCACGCTGTGCCATCTGGAGCTGCAGGCTCTCGACGACGAGGCGCTCGACGATCTGCTCTTTCAGAATGTCCTCTGGCGGCACCTGGCCCTGGGGCGCATTCTGGAGCTGGGCCTTGATCGCCCGCATTCGCTGGTCGAGCTCTGACTGCAGAACGACGTCGTCGTCGACGACAGCGATGATGCGGTCGAGTACCTGCGCCGACTGCGCCGGCAATGACACGGCGAGTGTGAATAGCAGTGCGATAGTCTTGTTAAAATCCAATGAGATCCTCTCGTTGTCTGTAGCCCGGAATTCCCCGCTCCAGCAGGAGGTCGAGGCGGCGGCCGAGGGTTCCCAGCCCCTTCAGCTGAATTTCGAAGAAGATACCCGTATCGGCGGGCATGATCTCGCGAGTTTCAGCGACCGGTCCATCCGGTGTATCGGTGATGAATGTGACGTCGCGCGGAAATTCCAGAAAGCGACGGAATACCACTCGCGTCTTTAGACAGCAATCGTTGTATTCGATCCCTGCAAATGACTCAAGTGTTTGATGCCTGTCCCAGTTGAAGTTCCATCGTCCGATGACGCTCAAACGAGGGCCCAGTGGGAAAATGACGCTGAGATCGGATTCTTCCTCGTTGTTCCGGGCACCGAGACGCTGCACCAGCGGGTTCGCGTAGACATAAACGAGATTCATGATGCTGCGATGATCGCTTGATCGATACTGCATCGAGAACGTCCCGCGATTGCTGAGATTGACGTCCGGCTCGAACTCGTAGCTGCCAGCAATCGAAAGTGTCTCTGCTAGCTGGAGCCGCGCCTGGAGAAAGAGCGGTGAGGCGGCCCGGGTCGGGTCATCGCCCACCTGCAACAGATAGTTGACGTCCCTGTCCTGCAGGTAGCGGGTCTGGCCGATGCTGGCGGAGAGCACCTCCGCGCCATCGGCCCGGGTGATGAATCGCGTCGTCAGTCCGAGCGAGATCTGGTTGGCGTCGGCGACCCGATCGTAGCCGCTGTAGCGGTTCGTCCGGAACAGGGTCGACCAGGAAGGTGACGACGGACGGACGTCGAAGAGCGGAAACTCGCTCTGGTCTTCGCTCTCGACGTACAGGTAATAGAAGCGTGGTTCCAGCGTTTGCTGCCAGCGCGCGCCACCTGACGAGAAAAAGCGATCGAAGATGAGTCCGGCATCCAGCGACAGTCGCGGAATCGTTGAAGAGGGCTCGTCGTCGATGCCGGCGGGAACGTTCTCCAGGCGGTATTGACGGGCGATGCCGCCAACCGCGGGCGTGATGTAGCCCCAGGACGTCCGGCGCGGCCAGGCAATGGTGGCGTCCAGCAGTGCGCGATCGCCAACGATTTCGTTGAACCGCGGGATGTCACCGTGGTCCTTGTCGAATCGGGCGAACTGGAAGCTTGCGCTGATATCCAGGCCGCCGATTCGCGAACGGTAGTCGCTTACGAACTCAGGCAGCTTTTCGTATTGCGGTGGCCGGGTTTCGTCGAGCAGCTGGAAGGCCTGGATCTGCAGCGAGTGTCGCCACGGCCGACCCTGCCAGCGTACCTCGGCAAATCGGTTGAGTGCCGGTGCGCGCCAGTCGGTGACGTTCGCGCCGACGGTTGAGGCGAATCGGTCGTCATCGGTCCCGACGCGCCCGTCGAGATCACTGAGGTAGTCGACATCCGACACCGCGTTGTAG
Source organism: Pseudomonadales bacterium (assembly GCA_965267485.1). Classification (GTDB taxonomy): domain Bacteria; phylum Pseudomonadota; class Gammaproteobacteria; order Pseudomonadales; family Azotimanducaceae; genus JANQJA01. Next base: position 684,524 of record OZ254080.1, read on the forward strand.
TCGAGGTTCGTGAGCCATTTGCTGCCGGCGTAATCGCTCTCGTGCCGGAGATTGAGGTACCAGCGGTCCTGCCGCTCGAACGTTGCGTCCGGGTCGGTTTCGTCGATGACCGTACGCGGGTCGTAGAGATCGTCCTTCGGCAGATACCCAACGTTGATTTCGTTGCGGGTCTCGCCGAGGAGGAAGCGTAGCTGTCCGTCATGCAGAATGCCCCGCTTCCAGAGACTCTGTATTTCCCAGGTCGCATCGACCTGAGGCGCGATGTTGAAGTAGTACGGAATGCCCAGTTCCACGCCGGAATCACTGTCGTGACCGCCCGAGGGCGACAGCAGGCCGGATTTGCGACGATCGTCGAGCGGAAACCCGAGATAGGGTGCGTAGAAGACGGGTACATCGCGTATCCGGACCACCACGTTTCGTGCCGAGCCTTTGCCTGCAACCGGGTCGAGACGAAGGTCAGGCGTGGTCATTTGCCAGCTGCGCACGCCTGGTTCACAGCGCGTCAGTTCAGCATTGTCGAGGACCATCGACTCGTCAGCGAGTCGTGTAATTCGGGTGGCAGCGCCCCGCATGGCCGACTCGTGAAGCAGGAAGGTGGCATCGTTCACGGTGCCGGCACCATCGAAGAGATTGGCGGTCGCGGTCGCGCCGGTCATGAGTACACCCGCATCGCGAAAGATCAGCGGCCCCTCGACCTCGGCCTCGCGGGTACGTTCGTCATACCGCAGTCGCGTCGCCTGAATGATGGCAGGGCCCCGTTCGACGCGGACGTCGCCGCGAAGGTCGACGTATTCCCCGATCACCTGATCGGTATCGTCTGCCCATGCTGTCACCGGCCCATAGACGTCGCTGGCTGGTGTGGGTGCGACATAGGCGCCCGACTCGAACCAGAGCAGTTCGGCGCGTCGCGCATCGGCAAGCTCGTCCCGCACGACCCAGTCGATTTCGGCGGCCGTCTCTGCCCAGGCGCCCGTGCCGAGGATGCCGGGCATGAGTGAAACGATGAGAATGAAATGGGGGCGCAACGTGCGTGAGCCGGGAGTCAACGAGGTAGGGATGATAATCGAATCACTGCTAGACTTCAGAGCCATGAAAGGTGAGCAGGACGAGAGAAAGGCCGGGCTGACGCGGTGGGCAGACACGACGCTCGCCGGGCTCGGGCTCATTGATGCCGGCGAACTAGAAGTCGAGACGGCATCGGATGACGCGAGCTTCAGGCGGTACTTTCGTGGCAGCAGCGGTGGTCAAAGCTGGATCCTCATGGATGCACCCCCTGCGCTGGAGGACAGCGAGCCGTTCGTACGCATCGGTGCGCTGATTCGGGCGGCGGACGTCAATGCACCGGAATTGCTGGCGTCGGATCTCGATGCCGGTTATCTCTTGCTGGAGGATTTTGGTGACGCGCTGTACGCCAGTGTCCTCGCGTCCGGCGATGCGGACCGCCGCGATGGTCTGTACGACGACGCGCTGGCGGCCCTGGTGCGGATGCAGCGAATTGATGCCGATCTTCCGGTCTACGATACGTCGCTCCTTCAGACCGAGATGCGGCTCTTCACCGAGTGGTTCCTGCCGAAACAACTCGGCATCGAAATCTCCGAAGGGGAATCGCGTTTGCTGGACGACGTGATGTCGATGATGGTCGAGGCTGCGCTGGCACAGCCGCGGGTTTTCGTGCACCGGGATTATCACTGTCGCAATCTCATGATCGTTGCGGAAGACAACCCCGGCGTGCTGGATTTCCAGGACGCGGTTGCGGGCCCGGTGACCTACGACCTCGTCTCGTTACTGCGGGATGCCTATCATCGCTTCGACCCGCCATGGATCGATGACCGGCTGATGGCGTTTCGCGAACGTGCCGGCCTTGGCGCGATGCATCCTGACGAACTGAGGCGCTGGTTTGACTTCATGGGTATTCAGCGGCATCTGAAGGTCGCTGGCATTTTCTCTCGTCTCAACCTGCGCGACGGCAAGCCGCGTTATCTTGCGGATATCCCGCGGGTGGTGGGTTACCTGCACGAGGTGGCCGCCCGATATGAAGAATTGCAGCCGTTTGCCACGTGGCTCGAAGCCCGGATCCTGCCGCGGATGTCGGAGCTCGTACCTGCGTGAATGCCATGATACTGGCGGCCGGCGAGGGCGTGAGGATGCGGCCGCTGACGCTTGATCGACCCAAGCCACTACTCGACGTCGGTGGTCGGCCAATGATCGACTGGTTGTTGCTCGGCCTCGCACGGGCGGGCGTGCGACGGGTTGTGATCAATACTCACTACCTGGCGACGAGCATTGAAAGCCACGTTGGTGATGGCGAAACGTTCGGCCTTGAGGTCGTTTACTCCCGTGAGCCCGACCTGCTGGAAACGGCTGGCGGCATCGCAAAGGCCCTGCCGGAACTGGGCACGGCGCCGTTCATCGTCGTTGCCGGAGATATATTCACGGATTTCGATTTCTCGTCGCTGCCGGGCGAACTCGGTGGCGCCGCGGGACACCTCGTCATGGTCGACAATCCCCCGCATCATCCTCGCGGCGACTTTGCGCTCATGCCGGATGGCAGGCTTGCACTGGACGGCGACAACCGACTCACCTTCTCGGGTATCGCCCTGTACGATCCGGCGTTCTTCAATGGCGTGCGGTCAGATGCGGCGACGAGACTGCGCGTGCTGTTCGATGCGGGCATTGCAAGGGGAGAACTGACGGGCGAATACTTCGGCGGGCAGTGGAGTGATGTCGGTACGCCCGAGCGCCTGTCTGCGCTCAATGCTAGACTTGCCACGTGAACGCCGTGATTGCGCCATCGATTCTGTCAGCCGACTTCGCCCGTCTGGGCGAGGAAGTCGATGCCGTACTTGAAGCCGGTGCCGACTGGGTTCACTTCGACGTGATGGATAACCACTACGTGCCCAGCCTGACAATCGGCCCGATGGTCCTGAAGGCGCTTCGCGATCATGGCGTCACGGCGCCCATCGACGTCCACCTGATGGTGAAACCGGTGGACCGGATTATTGGGGATTTCATCGATGCCGGCGCCAGCATCATCACATTTCATCCCGAGGCATCAGAGCACATCGACCGATCGCTCGAACTCATCCGAAGCGGTGGCTGTCAGTGCGGACTCGTGTTCAACCCGGCGACACCCTTGCACTGGCTTGACTACGTGATCGACAAGCTCGACATGATCCTGCTGATGTCGGTGAATCCGGGATTTGGCGGGCAAAAGTTCATCCCCTCGTCGCTGGCGAAGCTGAGGGAAGCTCGCAAGCGGATCGAGGCGAGCGGGCGCGATATCCGGCTCGAGATTGATGGCGGCGTCAAGACCGATAACGTGGGTGAGATCGCGGCTGCAGGGGCTGACACCTTCGTCGCGGGGTCTGCAATCTTCGGTGCCGACGACTACCGCGCCACGATCGACGCCATGCGCGCCGCCATTGACGCGGCTTGACTCGATCGAAGGCGTCGATTACTTTCCCGTTCGACGCGGCCCACACCGTTTTCATGATGAAAGAAGTATTCAGCGTTTTCTGGGGTTTCCGGTCATTTCACGACTGGCGATGGTGAGCTCCGCCTGCACGTTCGACCGTGCGCTTCACCTGTACCCGAAAGACTGACGCTGGATGACACATGACACCCGAAGAGTTCTCTGCCCTCGCTGCCCAGGGCTATAACCACATCCCGGTAACCCGGGAAATCCTGGCCGACCTCGATACGCCGCTCTCGACCTACATGAAGGTCGCGCACGGGCCGTACACCTATCTGCTGGAATCAGCCAATCAGGGCGGTGAGAAATGGTCGCGCTACTCGATGGTTGGGCTGCCGTCTTCGACGATTCTGAAGGTGTTCGGCAACGAAATTGTGATCGAGGAGTCAGGCCGGGAGGTTTCACGTGAGCAGTCCGACGACCCGCTGTCTTTCATCGAAGCCTTCCAGGCCGGGTTCCGGTACCCGCCGATTGCAAACCTGCCGATCTACACCGGCGGGCTGGTGGGTTACTTTGGTTACGATACCGTGCGCTACGTCGAGCACCGGGTCAGTGACAGTTGTCCGCCTGATGTGATCGGTACACCTGACATCCTGCTGATGGTGTCCAACGACGTCATGGTCTTCGACAACGTGAAAGGCAGGATCCACGTGATTACCCATGTCGATCCGGCGGCGCCGGATGCGCTCGAGCGGGCGAATGCGCGCCTTGACGAGATGGTTAGTGAGCTGCGAGGTGACTTGCCTGATTCGGCGCGGGAGCCGGTGATCGGGCCGCCGTTGCACGAAGAGGACTTCGCGTCGAGCTATGGCGAGGAGGCCTTCAAGGCAGACGTCGATCGCATCAAGGAGTACATTGTTGCCGGCGATGTCATGCAGGTTGTTCTGTCGCAGCGCATGGCCGTCCGCTTCGAGGCGGAGCCGCTCACGCTCTACCGTGCACTCCGCTCGCTGAACCCCTCGCCCTACATGTACTACATGAATCTGGCGGATTTCCACATCGTCAGCTCATCGCCGGAGATTCTCGCGCGCCTTGACCATGGCGAGGTAACGGTGCGACCCCTGGCCGGCACCCGGCGCCGGGGTTACGACGAGGCGGACGACCGCGCGATGGAAGAAGATCTGCTTGGCGATCCCAAGGAGATCGCCGAGCACCTGATGCTGATTGATCTGGGGCGCAACGACATCGGCCGCGTCTGCAAGACGGGCAGTGTCGAGGTCACCGAGATGATGGTCGTCGAGCGCTACGCCCACGTCATGCATATCGCATCCAATGTTCGGGGCCGGGTCCGGGACGAACTGGGGGCGATGGATATCCTGCGTGCCACGCTGCCGGTGGGTACGCTCTCCGGCGCACCGAAGGTCCGCTCGCTCGAGATCATCGATGAACTCGAGCCCGAGAAGCGTGGCATCTTCGGTGGTGCCGTCGGATATCTTTCCTGGAACGGCAACATGGATACCGCGATTGCCATACGAACCGCCATCGTCAAGGACAACCGTCTTTACGTTCAGGCCGGTGCCGGGGTAGTGGCAGACTCCCGCCCCGAACTCGAGTGGAAGGAAACGATGAACAAGGCGCGCAGCATCATGCGTGCGGCTGCCATGGCGGAGAACGGGCTGACCGACGCGGGCGCAGACGAAAACGAGCGCCGTTTCGACAAGGATGCATCCCGCGCGGTCGTCGGGCAGGGGAGTGCGTCATGATCCTGATGATCGACAACTACGACTCTTTCACCTACAACGTGGTTCAGTATCTCGGTGAGATCGGCGAGACCGTCGATGTTCATCGCAATGACGAGATCACGATCGCTGGGATCGAGGCGCTGGGGCCGGAACAGATCGTTATCTCTCCGGGGCCCTGCACCCCGAATGAGGCCGGCATCTCGATGGAAGTCGTCCGACGCTTTCAGGGAGAGATTCCCATTCTGGGCATCTGCCTCGGCCACCAGAGTATCGGCCAGGTTTACGGCGGCAACATCGTTCGGGCCCACCGGGTCATGCACGGCAAGACGTCGCCGATCCGCCATGAGGGGCGGGGTGTCTTTCGGGGTTTGCCCGATGGATTTACAGCAACACGATATCACTCGCTCGTGATCGAGCCTGGCTCGCTACCCGATTGCCTCGAAATCACGGCATGGACCGAACTCGACGACGGGACCCGCGAGATCATGGGCGTCCGCCACAGGGAAATGCCCGTTGAGGGCGTACAGTTTCATCCGGAGTCGATCCTGACCCAGCATGGTCATGATCTGCTGCGGAATTTTCTGAGCCAGAGTCGACAGGGAGAAGCCGCATGAACATGCAGGAAGCAATCGCAAAGGTGATTGATCGGGCGCCGCTGTCTCACGGCGAGATGACCGATGTCATGCGCCTGATCATGACGGGCGAAGCAACGCCTGCACAGATCGGTGGCTTTCTCGTCGGATTGCGGATGAAAGGCGAAACCGTCGACGAAGTCGCGGCGGCGGCGGGTGTCATGCGTGAGCTGGCGACACGGGTCGAGGTGAATACGGATGGCCTCGTTGACACCTGCGGTACCGGCGGCAGCGGCAGCAACAAGTTCAATATCTCAACCGCCAGCGCGTTCGTGGCTGCTGCGGCAGGAGCCAGGGTTGCCAAGCACGGCAATCGCGGTGCTTCCAGCAAGAGCGGCAGCGCTGACGTGCTCGAAGCGGCAGGCGCCAACATCATGCTGTCTGCTGAGGAAGTCGCCCGGTGTATTGACAACATCGGCGTCGGCTTTCTGTTTGCACTCAATCATCACGGCGCGATGAAGCATGCGATCGGACCCCGGCGCGAAATGGTGGTTCGAACGATCTTCAACGTGCTGGGGCCGCTCACGAATCCTGCGGGTGCGAAACGCCAGGTGTTGGGCGTTTACGGCGCTGAGTGGGTGCGTCCGATTGCGGAGGTACTGGCGCAACTCGGCAGTGAACACGTCATGGTCGTGCATTCCGATGACGGGCTCGATGAGATCAGTATTGCTGCAAGCACGCGTGTCGCCGAGCTCAAAGGCGGTGCTATTGTCGAGTATTCGATCTCCCCGGCGGATTTCGGCATCGAGACAGCTCCCCTTGATGCACTCGTTGTCGAAGACAGCGAAGGCAGTCTGGATATCCTGCGCCAAGCGCTCGCGGGCAAACATGCCGGAGCCGCGAATATCGTCGCATTGAACGCCGGTGCGGCCATTTACGTCTCCGGGCAGGCCGGCTCGCTGGCGGCCGGGGTCAGGATGGCCGAAGACGTCATCGCGTCAGGGCAGGCGACAGAGAAGTTCAAGGATTTCGTCGATTTCACCCGCCAGCTTGCCGCCGGGCAGGACTGACGATGGCGGACATTCTCGAGAAGATCGTCGAGCACAAGCGCGGAGAAGTCGCGACGCGACGGGCAGCGACCGATGAAGCGGCACTGATGGCGCTGATCGAGCGTCAGGCGCCAACCCGCGGATTTGCCGACGCGCTGCATGCGCGCATTGCGGCGCGGCAGCCCGCCGTGATCGCCGAAGTCAAGAAAGCTTCTCCGTCGAAGGGCGTGATCAGGGAGCACTTCGAGCCGGTTGATATTGCGATTGACTACGAACGTCATGGCGCAACCTGCCTGTCGATCCTGACGGACGAATCGTTCTTTCAGGGCGCTGATGACTATCTGCGTTCCGCGCGAGCCGCGGTTTCCCTGCCGGTGCTGCGCAAGGATTTCATGGTCGACCGGTGGCAGATTCTGGAGTCGCGGGCGATCGGCGCCGACTGCATTCTGCTGATCGCCTCAGTCCTTTCCGCAGAAGAGCTGGCGTCGTTTTCGGCGCTCAGTCATGAACTCGGGATGGACGTACTGTTCGAAGTCCATGACGACCACGAACTCGACAAGGTGCTGGCGCTCTCGCCCCGGCTCGTGGGGGTCAACAACCGGGACCTTCGTACCTTCGAGACCAGTCTCGATACGACGATCGGGTTGCTTTCGCGGATGCCTGCGGATTGTGACGTGATCACGGAGAGCGGTATCCATCATCGGGCGGACGTCGACCGTATGGTGGATAGCAACGTCTACGGCTTTCTGGTGGGTGAGGCATTCATGCGGGCTGATCGCCCAGGTAAGGCGCTGGCGGCGCTGTTCGGCTAGCGCGTGCCGAAGACCACCATGGTCTTGCCCTTGACGGAGACGAGACCCTGGTCTTCGAGCGTCTTGAGAACGCGGCCGACCATCTCACGCGAACAGCCGACGAGGCGACCGATCTCCTGACGGGTAATCTTGATCTGCATGCCGTCCGGATGCGTCATGGCGTCAGGCTGCTCACACAGTTCCAGCAACGTGCGTGCGACGCGGCCCGTCACATCGAGGAAGGCAAGATCGCCAACCTTCTGGGTCGTTTTGTTCAGTCGATCAACAAGCTGGCTCGTCAGCTGGAAGAGCATGCCGGCATCGCGTTTGCTGAGTTCAGCGAACTTCTGGTAGCCGAGCTCTGCGACCTCGCACTCGGTCTTCGCCTTGACCCATGCGGTACGTGTGCCTTCTCCGAACATGGCCATCTCGCCGAAGAAATCGCCGGCGTTCAGGTAGGCCACAATGATCTCACGACCGGTGTCGTCTTCGATGATGACGGTGACCGACCCCTTGGTGATGTAGAAGATCGAGTCCGATTCTTCACCCGCATAGATGATCGTGCTGCCCTTGGGGTAGCGACGCTTGTGTGCAGCAGACAGGAATTCATCCATGTTGCCGAGATCGGGTGTTGTCAGGCTTAAGCTCACCATGGCAATAAGGGTACGGCGAGAATGCGGCTAAAACAACCGCTGCAAGCAAGTGCCAGACCAGATGTCGATCTTTATGCACCGTCTGTCTGACGAAACGTGCGCGGGTTCTCAGTGGCGCCGCGAATCCCTTCTCGCTAGGATGCCGCCTTCGCTGTTTTCGGAATACCCCTATGGAAGGCAAAGTCAGGTGGATCGATGACGTCATGTTCGTCGCGGAATCCGGTAGCGGGCATACGGTCGTCATCGACGGGCCGGAGTCCGAGGGTGGGCGCAACATCGGGATCAGGCCGATGGAGCTGGTTTTGCTGGGCGTCGCCGGGTGTACCAGCTTCGATGTGATCAGCATCCTGCGGAAAGCGCGTCAGCCAATCGTCGACTGCGTCACCGAGGTCCGTGCAGAACGGGCCGACGAGATTCCAAGTGTCTTCACGAAGATTCACTTTCATTTCGTCGTGACCGGCGATGGGCTCAAGGAGTCACAGGTCAAAAGGGCGATCGAACTCTCGGCAGAAAAGTACTGCTCAGCATCGATCATGCTGTCCGCTGCGGGCGTCGAGATCACCCACGACTACGAGATCAGACCCAGTACGTAGAGGTCGTCATTGCGCGCGAGACGCGTCGCATCGCGCGCTTGATGCCTTTCGGGAAGACTGCGCCGCCCATTTCGAGCGCCTGCTGACCGTGCCTGGCCTCATCTTCCTTCATCTGCTGCAGGATGCTGCGCGAGCGTTCGTCGTTCTCGGGCAGGCGAGCGAGGTGCTCATCAAGATGATCCTCGACATTTTCCTCGGTCGCCGCAACGAACCCGAGATTAACCTTGTCTCCCAACAGGCCCGCGGTGGCGCCCATGGCAAATGATGCTGCGTACCAGAATGGGTTGAGGTAGCTGACGTGGGAGTCGAGTTCACGAATCCGGGACTCGCACCACGACAGATGGTCCGTCTCCTCGGCGGCGGCCTCTTCAAGCGAGGATGCCGTTCGATGGCTCCTCGCTGTCAATGCCTGGCCTTCATAGAGCGCCTGCGCACACACTTCGCCGCAGTGATTGACGCGCATGAGCCGGGCGGCCCTGTCGCGCTCGGCAGCCGACAGTGCCTGATCGTCGGGACCCGTCGCTGGTGACGGGCGCGTCGTACGACCAACGTTTCCGCTGACGGTGCGAAGCACGTGGTCGAACCGGCCGATGGCCCGGTCCAGACCGTTCAGTCGGCGCGTCGTCATCAGCCGAGATGCGTGAGCTGGCGACCGCCCAGCACATGCATGTGAATGTGGTATACGGTCTGGCCGCCTTCCTGATTGCAGTTCATGATGATGCGGTAGCCCGACTCGTCGATGCCCTGCTCGGCGGCAAGCTTGCGCGCCGTCAGGATCAGGTGGCCGCACAGCGATTGGTGGTCAGCCTCGAGATCATTCAGTGTCGTGACGTGCTGGCGCGGCACGATGAGCAGGTGCACCGGCGCCTGCGGATTGATGTCCCTGAACGAAATCACGAGGTCATCCTCGTAGATCTTTTCACTCGGAATCTCGCCTGCAACGATCTTGCAGAACAGACAGTCTTCACTCATTGCGATGCCTCGGCTTTCTCTTGCTCCAACACGTAGCCGGTAAACCCGTTCTCATTGAGGATGTACGCGGCGAGTTCCCGGCGCCGGCCCCCGTCGCAGGCGCAGACGTAAACGGCTTCGGGCTTCAGCTTCGGCAGGTTTTTGCGCAGCGACAGCAGCGGCACATTCACGGCACCCGGGATCTTGTCCTGCTCGGCCTCCGCCTGGCTGCGCACGTCGAGGATGTACGTGCGTGGGTCGCCCTGCTCGATCATCTCGCGCGTTTCGTCCATGCTGATTGTTTCGATCAGTGGCCGCATCAGCAGACTCTCGAAGTCTTCCTCGGAAAGCCGCATGAGCTTGCCGCGGCTGATCATCGAAACGGTGGCATTGCGCGGGACGTCGCTGATAAGGGCGTCCTGTCCGAAATTGTCCCCGGCCGCCAGTTCTGCCAGCACGGCCACCTTTTCGCCGGACTTTCGCTCGACTTTGGCCCTGCCGGACTGAATCACGTAGAAATAGTCGCCGGGTTCGCCCTGGCGCACAACCGCTTCGCCGGCTTCGAACGCGACCTCTTCGAATTTGCTGAACAACGTCTGGATATTGGCCGGTGGAATGAACTCGAACAGCGGCGACGAAAGGAGGGCTTCCATCCAGTCGACCTCTTCCTCTTCGGCTTCGTCGCTGGCAGCCGGGTCGGTATCGTCGAACAGCCCTGCGCGTTCGATCTGCAGCATGCGAGTCTCTTCGGTCGTGACGGCCGTCAGCTTGTGCGTTTCGTTGTTGTCGATCGCAAACTTTGAGGCTTCGTCGTTCGCCTTGCGGTTCTTGGCCTCAAACTTCTCATCGACGAGGTCGACCGCGCCACTCAGCAGCCAGTAGACGAGCGGATCGCTGTCATTGCGCTTGAAGATCATCTTCCCCTCGCCGTACTTCACGATCCGGGCACGGCCGAGGACGTCACGCAGCGCCTCCTCGTCCATGTCGCGAAACGGTACGAGCGTCTTGATCCTCTCTAGGTCAGAATTTTCCATAGCCCGATGCTGGTGTGGCTGGGGAAGTCGGCCGCCCATTATAGAGAACCATCAGGCGCAAAACATTAGCCGTTATTGTCGTCGCGCTGATTTCCGTGAGCGTTACGGCGATTTCTTCGGGTGCTGTCGTCCGAGCGGCCCATACCGGCAGGGACATGGGTATCGGTATCCTGCTTCACCGTGGTGGCGGGCGCCGAAACAAGGATCACCGTCACGTTGTCCTTGCCACCTTGCGCCAGCGCAGTGTCGATCAGTCGATCCGTCACATCCTGGTCGCTGCCGCCTGCCGCGATGATTTCCTCGATCTGGCGATCGCTCACGCAGTCGGTAAGCCCATCACTGCAAAGGAGGATCTTCTGATCCGGGCGCCAGCGTTCACTGACGCTATCGGCCCTGACGGTGTCGAGTTCCTGAACCCCGAGTGCGCGCGTGACCGCGTTCTTGCGGGGATCGTTTTCGGCTTCCTCGGCGGTCAATTCGCCTTGGTCGATGAGTGACTGGACGAGTGAGTGGTCGACGGTCAGCCGTGACAGTTTGCCGTCAAACATGTAGGCGCGTGAGTCGCCGACCCAGAACACGTTGTAGAGATTGCCCTGGGACAGGAGCAGCACGATGGTCGTGCCCATGTTCGTGCCCATACCTTCGGTATCGGCGTACTCCTTGATCCGGCGGTGAGCAAGTTCTATCGCCTGATTGACACCATGGCCATCACGAATCTGGCTGGTGATCGTAAAGGTCGTAATGGCGCTCGCGACCTCGCCGAAACCGAGCCCCCCCATGCCGTCAGCGACGACATACAGGCTTCGCGTCTCATCGCACACGAAGCTGTCTTCATTGTTGTCCCTGACGTTACCGACATGGGTACCGGCGCCGAATTGATGCAATTCATGCTCCTTGGCTGGTGGCGTCGTTTGGGGGGTGAGATTAGCCACGCGATTATTGAACATCTCCGAGCATATTGCCATTGTTGGCGAGGCTCGACCAAGACCTGACGAGTGGACCCTGATGCTGGAAAAACAGTCAGAGGCGCTATATTCTTCACCCGCTGCGATGACTGCGGGCGTATCCTTTGCGCCCTGCTCAAAATAACGCTAGGTTTTGCTGATGGCTCGAGAGAACGTTGAAGTTGCCGTGATGTTCGCCGATGTGACGGGCAGCACGAAGCTATACGAATCTCTGGGCGATGAAGACGCCAACCGGATCATCGGCAAGGTCCTCGACATCATGGCGAAGGTCACCGAGGGTTACCAGGGCTTCGTCATCAAGACCATCGGCGACGAGATCATGTGTCGCTTCGCTTCTGCCAACGACTGCGCAAGGGCGGCCAAGGATATTCAGGAAGAGATCTCGGCGGGCATCCAGGGTGAAACGATCCCGATCTCTGTGAAGGTCGGGCTGCACTACGGGCCCGCGATTCTGATGGAAGACGGGGACGTGTTCGGCGATGCAGTCAATGTTGCGGCGCGAATGGCGAGCATCGCCAAGGGTGACCAGATCATCACGACCGAAGACACGATCAGGTTGCTTGATGCCGATCTGCAGGACATCAGCCGCCAATTCGACAAGACCAACGTCAAGGGCAAGGAAGAAGAAATCGTTGTCTACCAGATTGTCTGGGAGCAGAGCGACGACGTTACCCGAATCGAGATTGTGACCTCCGAAGAGGAAGAAGAGGTTCGCCACCTCACGCTGAAGTTCCGGGGCGAGCAGAACCGGATCTCATCCCAGGACAAGCGGACCTTCGTGATCGGTCGTGGCGTCCAGAGCGACCTCCTGTGTCAGACCCGCCTTGCCTCGCGGACCCACGCAATGATCGAGTTCCGTCGTGGCAAATTCCTGCTGACCGACCAGAGCTCCAACGGCACCTTCATCAAGACTGACGATGGGGAGAACATCTTCCTGCGCCGTCAGGAACTGATGCTGTGGGGCTCCGGCTACATCGGTCTGGGCGAGGAAGTCTCGAAAGAAGACCCCAACGATCTGATCCACTACATCTGCGAGTAGCGAGCGCGTCGCCGGCCCGATTCGGCGTGTATTACGTCTTTCCCGTCCATTCCCCGTGAAGCGCCATTGAACCGGCTGCACGCCCGTGACCACCGGTTATTTGGCAGTCGACCCCGGCCTTTGTAGAATAATTGCTGAAGAGTTGTGCGCGTCCGGCGCACACGAGGGCCAACCATGTCAGATAATCAGCGCGACGACACTGATTTCGACGACAAGACCGCGATTCGTCAGGAACCGAATGACGACAAGACCGCGGTCAAGGGTCGTCCGCGCGATGAAGACGCGGCCCCATCGGACGATGCCGGTTCCGACACCGCCGAAGGCGACGATGCGGCCGTCCGCGACGAGACAGTCGTCCGCAAGAAATCTCCTGAAACCTCTCCGAATGATGACGCAACCATCCTGAGATCCGGCTCCGCCTCGAGTCAGGCGGATGACGATGTCAACGATGGCAGTGCGGGCAACGATTCGGCGACGATCGTTCGCGGTGAGCGTCCGGCGCCTGCTGGCGATGACGACGCGACCGTGATCAAGGAAACCCGGAAGGAGCCACCCGCGTCTTCCGGCAATGCCACGATTCTGCGCAGCAGCCGTGATGAATCGAAGGGTTCACCCGAGGCTGGCAACGAAAATGCCACGGTACTGCGTGGTGCCGGCGCGCCCTCCAATGAGAACGCCACGATTCTCCGCGGCAGCGGGGCACCCCAGAACGAACACGCAACCATCCTGCGTGGCGGAGACGGCGGCAATGATTCCACCGTGCTGCGCGATGGCGGTGGTGATGCGACCGTCATGCGCGGTGGAGGTGACAACGACCGGACGGTCATCAATGACGGTCAGGACGACGACAAGACAGTCATGGGTGGTGAGCGCGGCGAGGATACGACCTACGTTGCGACCAACGTGGGCGGCGGCAAGAGCGAGCGGAACCGCGGCAATTCCGAGGCGGGGCGGCTGCTGAAGAACCGTTTCGTGCTCGAGGAAAAGGTCGGCAGCGGCGGCATGGGCGACGTTTACAAGGCGCTCGACCTGCGGCAGCAGGAGGCCCAGGAGCGCAACCCCTACATTGCCATCAAGATCCTGAACGACGACTTTGCCCGGCACAAGGACGCGTTCATCTCCCTGCAGCGTGAGGCGACGCGAACGCGGGGTATTCCCCACCCGAACATCATGGCGGTCTACGACTTCGACCGTGAGGGCGAAACCGTCTTCATGTCGATGGAGTTGCTGGACGGCAAGCCGCTGGATGACTACCTGCGGGATCATCCGGAGGGCGTTTCTGTCGAGGATGCCTGGAATATCATCGACGGCATTTGCCAGGGGCTTTCCAGGGCGCACGGTGCCGGTATCGTCCACTCGGACTTCAAGCCGGGCAACATCTATTACTGCGCGGACAAGACAGCCAAGGTCTTCGACTTCGGCATCGCGCGGGCTGTCCAGAGTCCGGGCGATATTCGTGCAGACGGCGAAAAGACGGTGTTCGACGCCGGTTCACTGGGTGCACTGACACCGACGTACGCCAGCTATGAAATGCTCGTGGGCAAGGATCCCACCAAGTCGGATGACGTCTATGCGGTTGCGCTCGTCGCCTATGAACTCTTCACGGGCAAGCACCCCTACAACCGGACGCCTGCAGACAAGGCGCTGGAGCGGGGGCTCGAGCCGGAACCCGTCAAGTTTCTCAAGCGCCGGCACTGGCGGGCGCTCAAGAAGGGCCTGGCACTCAAGGGCGAGGATCGCTATCAGTCGATCGACGAGTTCTACGCCGACATGTTCAGCGAGGACCCGCCGTACTTCCGCTACGCGGCAATCGCGGCAGTTCTCGTGGCCTCGATCGGCTTTGGTGTCTACAACTTCATGTACGGCGGCGAGGAAATTCCCGAGGAATACCAGCAGCTTGCAGGCCGTCTCGATGCCTCGAAGGGGTTCCTGCGGGAGGAGCTTGGCGAACTCGACATCAATGTTGCGGTGCTCCAGGCAGATCCGACCAACGACTGGAATTTCGAGTCCCAGGACTGGCGGGAGTCGATCAGGCTCAATCTCCGGCGAGCCGGACTTGCTGATATCGAACTGTCCGGCAAGTTCAGCGACTACTACCAGCATGGTGAGGGCAGCGACCCGGACATCGCGCGATGGAAGCAGCGGGTGCTGGAAATCTATCTTGCCGAAATCGCGGAGATTCGCGAACAGGCGGATGAGGTCGCCGACGCGGCGGTCGAGGAGCCTGTCAATGCAGATCCGCTGCTGCGGCTCGAGGTCGAGCGGGAGCGCGCCGAAGCGCTGATCGCTGAATTGCGCCGTGCGGACGTCCTGCTGGAAGAGGCGAAGACTGACTATTATTTCGATCCGAATGCCATTGCGAATGCGGAGTCACGCCTCGATGTCGAGTTGACGCTGGCGACGGACGAGTTACAGGACGTGAGCGAGGATATCGCCACGGAAGTCGCGCGCATCGAGGCAGAACAGGCAGAGCAGGAGCGTCTGGCGCAGGAGGCGGATCGCGTCGCACGGCGCAATGCGACATACCTTGCGCTGCGAGAGGGCGAACAGGACAGTCCCCAGTCGCTGCGGGAGATTCTGAAGTGCAAGGGCGACCTCACAGAGGAAGATCTGCTCGACCTTGAGACCGTGCTCAACGGCCCGGGAACGATCAGCGTCGAGGGATACGATCAGGCGCTGCCGCATCAGGGCCTTCGTGGCACCTTCCCCGAGCAGTTCGAGCTCGATCGCCCGGGGATTGTTCAGGCCCTGACGGGCTGCATCTCCAGCCGGATTGCGGTGCGCGCGCCGGATCGTGCAAGAGAAGTCAGAACGCGGGTTCAGTCCATGCTGCCACCGGCCGATTCGGCGCAGATTGCAGGCATTGTCATCGAGGATCTCGACCCTTGCGCCAAACGGAATCTCGAGGGGCGTGGCAGCATGAACGGCAGCTGGTGCAGCGACCAGCTTTCGGTCGGCGGCTTCGGGCCGGAACTCGTGGTGCTGCCCAAGCAGCCCGGCGAAGATGAGAAATTCGCGATCAGCCGCATCGAGGTCAAGCGCAGCGATTACAACCGTTTCTGCGAGGAGAGTGGATGCGCGCAACTTGACGGTGCCGGCACGCTCCCGGTCACCAACATCTCGCTGTCACAGGCGCGAGCGTATGCCGCCTGGCTGTCTGACCAGACCGGTCGTGAGTACCGGCTGCCCACGGTGGAGGAATGGCGTTACGCGGCACGCACCAATCGTGAGGAGCCGCTGGACGACAACGTCAACTGCACCGTCGATGCACGCGGCGTGCGCCTTGGTGACAAGCTGCTGTCCACGCTGTCCGGGCGGCCCAACCGCTGGGGGCTCTACAATTTTGTCGGCAATGCACGGGAGTGGGCGGTCGACCCGGAATCCGATGGCCTGGTTGCCCTGGGCGGTGCCCACACCGACCCGAAGAGCGAATGCACCCTCGAGAAGCAGGTTGCGCACTCCGGCAATCCCGACCCGGTCACCGGATTCCGCATCGTGCGCTCGGTAGAGGGCTAGCAGCCCTTTGCTGGCGCGGGTTCGCGGCGACTCGGCCGTGGACTAATGGCCCCAATTGGGATAACTTCCGAGGCTGACAGAATTCCAATAATTAGATGTCTTGTCTCCGCGAAGTCCCTGAAAACTGAGGATTTTTCCAGTTCGGCGCGCTATCGTGCGCCTCGATTCCGCGTGTGAGAGTCAGGAGAGCCGTTCCATGAGATTCCGCTCGCTCTGCGTGAGGTTGTGTCTGGTCGCATCGACCGTGTTGTTTGCGGCAGGCGCCGCCGAGTTTCCAGCGTTCCGGATGGAGGAGTTCGACCAGGCGCTGGAAGACGAGCAGTTCTTCGAGGAGGTGCCCGACGAGATCGATGTTCCCCGGGTCAACCAGCGGGTCTACGGCAGTCAGGAACTCGACGATCGCTATCCCGTCGAAGGGGTCGTCATCGAGGGAGTCGTTCCATATCCGGCGCTCGGCATTACCCAGGAGGAGATACAGGCGCTGATCGACAACGAGTTCGAGGAGCAGCGCAATATCGAACTCAATGACTACGGCTTCACCGAGCGCGACATGGACGACATTGGCCGTTTTCTGCGCGAGCTCGTCGACCGCGGTGGTGCCGACGAAGAGGATCTGCGCAACATGCTCACGCTGTTGCAGCGGCTCGAGTTCCGCCGCGGCTGGCTCACCGTCGAGCAACTCGACGCCATTGCGCTTTCCGTCACCGAGTACTACCGCGAGCGAGGGTTCATTCTCGCGACCGCCTTCGTCCCCGAGCAGACCGTCGAGGACGGCATTGTCCGCCTGAACGTGCTGGAGGGTCGGCTGGGGGAGGTGACCGTATCGAACAACGACATTTTCGAGCCTGAGGTGATCAGTCGTGCCTTTAACTCGGAAATGGGCGAGGCCGTCACCGAAGAGCGGATAGAAAGTGCACTTCGTCGGATTAACGATTTACCGGGTGTACGCGTTAGGGGATCATTTTCTCCTGGAGATAACGTGGGTGAAACCACGCTGAATCTCGGCGTGCTGGAAGAACGCGCGTGGCAATCGACCGTGCTCTTTGACAATCACGGCGCAGAGACCACAGGCGAAGCGCGGCTATTTGCGACCACGGAGTGGTTCAACCTCTGGAATCGGGGGCATACCCTGACGATTGGCGCACTCCGGTCCGAGGGGCCTGACAGTTCGCTCTACGGGCTGGCAGAGTACGAATTGCCGGTCACGAAAGATGGTCGCGCTCGCGTTCGGGGCACGATCAGCTCGAATCAGTTCGCGGTGTCGAATCTGGGCGTATCGAGCCTGAATATCGTCGGTGAGACCGACAACGTGGGTGTGCTGGGCACCTACCAGATCATCAGGGGGAGGACGCAGAACCTCTCCGCTCAGGTCGGGTTCACCTACAAGGACGTACTCTTCGAGGTCGAAGGGGCGCCACTGCTCTCCAGTGATGAGCAGATACAGGTCGGCAGTGTGGCCGTCGACTACAACCAGCTCTGGGACGAGCAGCAGCTGCTGTTGTCCGGCCGTCTCGGTATCGACCAGGGAGACATACTCGATGGTGCGGAACGGGATCAGTCGACAAACTTCACCAAGGTGCTGGTGTCCGCAAACCTGCTCAAGCGCTTCAGCGTCTACAACTGGCTGATTAAGGATGACAGCTTCTTCAACTTCGTTATCAGACTCAACGCACAGTACAGTGAAAAGTTCCTCTCGAGCGTGGAGCAGTTTTCGCTGGGCGGGCCGAATGCAGTCCGCGCGTTCGGCGTCAGTGACGTGTCTGTCGACAGCGGGGCGTATGCGGGCTTTGAACTCTTCTTCGATACGCCGATCAGCTTTTCCCGGATATTCAACCTGCCGCTCGACGAGCCGCGCCCGTTCATCTTTTACGACTACGGCTATGGTGTCTCTCGAACCGCGACCGGCAACCTCAACCGTGATGCCGAGATCAAGGCCGCGGGGATCGGCATGCGGCTCAACTGGCCCGGCGTCGCATCGGCGAACGTCATTTACGCTGAGCCCCAATCCGCAAAATTTCAGGATGACTTCTCAGATGCCACGGGCAAGCGACGTGTCTTTGTCGATGTCCAGTTCCAGATCCAGTAGAGGGATCTGATGGCCTGGCGCAGCGACGATCGATCGCGCGCTGCCCCGAGCGGCAGTCGCGACAGGGCGCGTCTGCGCCCGATCGCCGCGCACATGATCCGTGGCGGGCTGCTCGCCTCGGGTCTCGCCGGGCAATTGCTGCTCGCGCCGCTCGTCCACGCGGGGCCCGAAGGCGGCAAGGTAATCAAGGGCGCTGGCAGCGTCGACAAGGTCAGCGATACCGACACCCACATCGACCAGCAGACGCAGAACCTGCTGATGAGCTTCGACAGTTTCGACCTCGCCGAGGACGAATCTGTCTACATCACGCAGCCCAACGCATCCGCATGGTTCGTCGGACAGATTGATGGCGGACGCCCCACCGCGATCTTCGGTTCCATCTCAGCGAACGGTCAGATTGCGCTTGTGAACCCGCACGGCGTGATCTTTGGTGAGACTGCATCGATCAGCGCTGCGGGCATCTTCGCTTCCGGCCTCTCGCTGGAAGCCGACGATATCTTCGAGAACGGTGAAGCCGAGTTTGCTGCAAGGCAGGGCGCTGGCGGTTACGTCATCAATGAGGGGGTGATCGCCGCATCGCTCGGCGGCTCAGTCAACCTGTTGGGTGAGACCGTAACCAACTCCGGCGTGATCGTCGCTTCAGTGGGTCAGGTGAATCTCGCGAGCGGCAGTCGGGCGGTCGTGAGCTTCGGTCCCGAGCAACTGATCGGTATCGAGGTGACGGAGGCCGTGCTCGAGAACACCGAGGGTCTGGAATCGGCGATAACGAACGACGGCCGGATCGAGGCCAGCACGATCATGCTGACGAGTTCGGTCAGCAAAAGCCTCTTTGACAACGCGATCAATAACGACGGCATCATTCGGGCGAAGTCGGCCGAGTACAAGGATGGGGTCATTCGGTTGTTCGGTTCGGGCTCGCGCGTATTGAATACCGGGCAGGTGGATGCCTCGTCGATGGACGGGCGGCCGGGTGGCCGGATCGAGATATCGTCCGACGCCGATGTCGTGCTCGCAGGTGATTCCCGTGTTGCGGCAACGTCTGCCGAGGGGGCGGGCGGTCTGGTCGAGATCGCGGGTGCGAATATTCGCGTTCAGGATCGCGCATTGATCGATGTGTCCGGGGATACCGGCGGTGGTACGGTCCGCGCAGCTGCGACGCATGCGATGACGCTGGAGCGCTCGACCTCGCTGATCGCAGATGCGGCAGGCACCGGGGCAGGCGGATCTGTCTCGCTTGAGGCCGGGACGATCACGGCAGACGGACGAATTTCTGCGCGCGGTGGTGTCGCGGGGGGTGACGGCGGTAACGTCACGCTGTCCGGCAATGAGGTTACCGTCGACGGTGAGATCGATACTTCTGCACCACGCGGAGACACGGGTTCGCTCACTATTCTCGCGCCTTCGGTAACGATCGCAACGGAAGCAGGGGTCACGGCAGGCACACTTTCTCGCTCGACAGCGCATATCGAGATTCACGCGACTGATCGCGTCGAGGTCGAGGATCTCGGTGGCAACGTGATTGATCTCGGCTCTGACAATCTCGGCATCTATGTCAACGGCATCGCGATCGGTGCAGACGATACCCAGGCCGTGGGTTTCATCATGAAGGGCGCCGGCGATGTCCTGCGCACGGACGGCCAGATCACGGTTTCAGTCACTGATGCGGGCATCACCGGTAATGCAATCATCGACGTTGCGGGTACCTTCGAGTCCAGGCCGGTGCCGGCACCGCTGCCGAACGATCCGCTGGCGCCGGTCAACACTGTGTCGCTCGCGGCAAACAACGGTCGCATTCGCATTCGCTCGACATCGGTTCTGAGTGCCGAAGATGGCGCGATCACGCTCACGGCTAACGGTTTCGATAACAACGATGCCGGCACGATCTGGTTCGAGGGCATGGCCGATGCGTCATCTGAAGCAGGTGCTGGCGGCACAGTGAAGTTGTTGGGAGATCGCGTCGGGCTGGACGGTGAGGCGGTCATTGATGTCTCCGGTCAACTCGGCGGCGGTGAAGCCCTGATTGGTGGTAACTATCAAGGCAAGGGCTCCGAGCAGACTGCGCTGCGTACGTTCGTCGGTGACGCAGTCACCGTTCGGGCGGACGCAATCGAATCCGGCGACGGCGGTCAGGTGATTGTCTGGGCCGACGAGATAACCCGGTTTCACGGCCACATTTCTGCTCGCGGCGGAGTGCGGGGCGGTGATGGCGGTTTTGTTGAGACCTCGGGTCGTGAGGTACTGCAGTCTACGGGCTCCGTTGTTGCCAGTGCGCCGGCGGGTGAGGCCGGCACCTGGTTGCTCGACCCCGCGGATATCTACATCTCCGATTACGACAACACGGACATTACAGGCGCGACACCGTTCACCGATGCCACCGACAATGGCGGCGCGTCCAACCTCAACACCGGCACGATCGAGACCGCGCTGGCGAGTGGGACGAGCGTTGTCGTCGATACTTCGACAGCTTCAGGCACCGACACAGGCAATATCACGATCGTCGATCCGATCGATTACGGCGCCACGACGACCAATGCTGTATCCCTGACGCTTAATGCCAACGGCGCCGTCATCTTCGACAACTCGGACCCGAACAGCTTCGGGTTTACCGGCGCCACTGATGGTGTCAACGGCGGCACGATCACTGACACGAGTACGGGTGTCGATACGCTGAGCGTGGACATCAATGCGACGACGGACGTGACGATCAGCGAATCGATCACCGTCCGGGGAACGCTCACGATTGACGGTACCGGGACGACGTCGATCACGGCGGCGGTTTCGGCGGATGCCGGGATCACGGTCGGCGGCGCGTCCGCACCGTCGGTCATCAGTATCAATACCGCTGTCTCGACTATCGACAACGCAATTTCGCTGACGGGCGGCTCAATCACGCTGCTGGCCTCGGCAGATGTGGATGCAGGCACGTCGTCGGTCGCGCTCACGGCCAATGCAACGAGTATCGATCAGCAGTCCGGCGCGGCAAATACAGCCGATTCGATCTCCGTCGATGCCCAGACCGATGTAACGATCGCTGGCTCACTCATCGAGACTACGGCGGACGGCGGTACGTTCACGATCGACTTCGGTACCGGCGGCGGTGGTGGCGTCCTCGACCTGAGCGCAGCAACGCTGACCTTCGATCCGACGACCGCATTCGGCACGATCAACGGCGGCGCTGGCAGCGACACGCTCATCGGCCGGAACGCTGGCGAGTCGTTTTCGATTACGGGTGCGGACACCGGCTCATTCGCCGGTGGTGACATTGTCTTCGGCACAACGACGACCGTTGAGAACATCACCGGCGGCTCAGGCGCTGACAGTTTCGTGTTCTCAAACAGCGCATCGCTGAGCGGCGACGTTGATGGGGGCGGCGGCAGCGACACGCTGGACATCTCGGCGAGCACATCGGCAACGACGGTCACGATTACCGGCGACGGCGGTACGGATGGCGTGGCGGGTTCGATCGGTGCCGGCACGATCACGATCAACGGCTTCGACAATATTGACGTGGTGACCGGTGCCGATCTTGCGGGCTCACTGCTGGTGTCGCACACGACCAATGACACGTTCACGACCACCGCGACAGACGTCGGCACGCTGGCGTTGGCGAGCACGCGGACAGTTTCGTTCAGCAACTTTGCCAACCTCGGCGGTGGTGCCGGCAATGACACGTTCACCCTGAACGCGGCGGTGACCGGCGATGTGAACGGCGGGGCCGGCAACGACAGCTTCACGTTCGCTGATACGGTCACGGTGGGTACAGTGACCGGCGGCAGCGGTACGGATACGGTCGATGTGTCGGCCTACCTGACCGCGGTGGATATCACGCTGACTGCGCCCGGCGGCACGGACGGCATGGACGGCTCGGCATCAGCGGCGCTGACGACCTTCACGGATATCGATGTGCTGGCGGGTTCGGGTGTTGCAGGGTCGACGCTGACCGGCGATGACGCTGCGGCGACCTGGAGTGTGACCGCTGCAGATGCCGGCAGCTACACGGACACGGGTTCGGCCCAGGATGTCGCGTTCTCGGGCTTCGATGAACTGGCGGGCGGGATCGGCAACGACGACTTCACGATTGTCTCCGGCGGATCGGTCAGCGGTTCGATTGCGGGCGGCGGTACGGGTACCGACTCGCTGACGTTCGACAATGATGGCAACACGATCGCGGTCACCGGCACGGGTGCGGGTACGTCGACGGATGTGACGAGCTTCAGCGGCATCGAGGACGTGTTCGGCGGCACGGGTGCAGATACCTTCAACCTGACGACGACGGCGACAATCGATATCGACGGCGGCGCCGGCGCGGACATTATCAACCTCGGTGCAGCCATCACCGGCACGGTGACCGGCGGCGACGATGGCGACACATTCAACGCGCTGGGCGGCACGGCGACGAGCGTGACCGGCGGCAGCGGCGGCACTGACGACGACACCCTGGTGGCGCCGACAGGCACCAACACGATCAACATCACCGCGCCAGACACGGCGAACGTGGGCGGTGGCCAGTCCTACAGTGACATCGAGAACGTGACCGGCAACACCGGCAACGACTCGTTTGTCTTCCTGAACAGCGCATCGCTGAGCGGCGACGTTGATGGGGGCGGCGGCAGCGACACGCTGGACATCTCGGCGAGCACATCGGCAACGACGGTCACGATTACCGGCGACGGTGGTACGGATGGCGTGGCGGGTTCGATCGGTGCCGGCACGATCACGATCAACGGCTTCGACAATATTGACGTGGTGACCGGTGCCGATCTTGCGGGCTCACTGCTGGTGTCGCACACGACCAATGACACGTTCACGACCACCGCGACAGACGCCGGCACGCTGGCGTTGGCGAGCACACGGACAGTTTCGTTCAGCAACTTTGCCAACCTCGGCGGTGGTGCCGGCAATGACACGTTCACCCTGAACGCGGCGGTGACCGGCGATGTGAACGGCGGGGCCGGCAACGACAGCTTCACGTTCGCTGATACGGTCACGGTGGGTACAGTGACCGGCGGCAGCGGTACGGATACGGTCGATGTGTCGGCCTACCTGACCGCGGTGGATATCACGCTGACTGCGCCCGGCGGCACGGACGGCATGGACGGCTCGGCATCAGCGGCGCTGACGACCTTCACGGATATCGATGTGCTGGCGGGTTCGGGTGTTGCAGGGTCGACGCTGACCGGCGATGACGCCGCGGCGACCTGGAGTGTGACCGCTGCAGATGCCGGCAGCTACACGGACACGGGTTCGGCCCAGGATGTCGCGTTCTCGGGCTTCGATGAACTGGCGGGCGGGATCGGCAACGACGACTTCACGATTGTCTCCGGCGGATCGGTCAGCGGTTCGATTGCGGGCGGCGGTACGGGTACCGACTCGCTGACGTTCGACAATGATGGCAACACGATCGCGGTCACCGGCACGGGTGCGGGTACGTCGACGGATGTGACGAGCTTCAGCGGCATCGAGGACGTGTTCGGCGGCACGGGTGCAGATACCTTCAACCTGACGACGACGGCGACAATCGATATCGACGGCGGCGCCGGCGCGGACATAATCAACCTCGGTGCAGCCATCACCGGCACGGTGACCGGCGGCGATGACGGCGACACATTCAACGCGCTGGGCGGCACGGCGACGAGCGTGACCGGCGGCAGCGGCGGCACCGACGACGACACCCTGGTGGCGCCGACAGGTACCAACACGATCAACATCACCGCGGCGGACACGGCGAACGTGGGCGGCGGCCAGTCCTACAGTGACATCGAGAACGTGACCGGCAACACCGGCAACGACTCGTTTGTGTATGCCGATGGTGCGACGCTGTCCGGTGACATCGACGGCGTCTCGGGCACCGATGACGTTGACTACTCGGCGTATTTGACGGCGGTGACGGTAGACCTGTCGCGGCTGGCGAACATCGACTCGATTGCCGACAGCGGCCAGGCGGGTGACACGCTGAGCAACGTGACGAGTGCGGATGTGACGGGTGCCGATGACGGCACGGCGAACGGCATCACGTTCACCAACTTCGAGAACCTGACGGGCACGGCCGGTGCCGACCTGTTCATCGTGTCCGCAGGGGGTTCACTGACGGGCGCGACCGGCATCGACGGTAACGGCGGCGTGGATGAACTGCGCGGCGGTGCCAGTGCGGATACGTTCACGACGACGGGGACGGATGCGGGCACGATCAACAATGGCGTTGCGACGAACTTCACCGGCATCGACACGCTGACGGGCCTCGGCGGCGATGACATCTTCAGCATCGGCCACAACGTCTCGGGCGACATCAACGGCGGCGCCGGTCAGGACACGATCACGCTGAGTGCGGGCACGGTCTCGGGCACGGTGGACGGTGGCGACAACGCGGACACGATCAACCTCGACGGCGGCGCGGTGACGACATCGCTGACCGGTGGCGCGGGTGCAGGTGCCGGTACCGATGCCGACGTCCTGACGCTGCCGGATGCGAACCAGACGATCAACGTGACCGGAGCAGACAGCGGCTCCGTTGGCGGGCAGTCGTTCAGCGAGTTTGAAAACCTGACGGGCGGCACGGGCGATGACGCGTTCGTGTTCGGTGCGGGTGGTTCGGTATCGGGTCTGATCACGGGTGGCGGCCAGGCGACATCGGACAGCGTCGACTACGATCTGGTGGCGGGTCCGCTGACGATCACGCTGGGTACGGACATCACCGGCATCGAGTCGGTCACGGGCACGGGCGATGGTGACACGCTGGCGAACGTGAACAGCCTGACGGTATCCGGCGGCGCTGACCAGGGCACGGCGGACGGTATCAGCTTCACGGCCATCGCGAACGTGACCGGCACGGCTGGCGCGGACAGCTTCACGATTGTCTCGGGCGGATCGCTGAGTGGTGTCGTTGATGGCAGTGGTGGCGCGGCGGACTCGCTGACCGTTGATGACGATGGCAACACGGTGACGATCGAGGCGACCGGGGAGGGCCGCACAGCGGATCTCAACGGCGGAGCAGCAGCCGGTTTCACCGGCATCGAAACGGTGAACGGGGGTGCGGGCGCGGATACGTTCGACTTCGATGCAGCGGCAACGATCAACATCAATGCCGGCGCCGGTGCGGACATCATCAATCTCGACCAGACCATCACTGGCACGGTTGACGGCGGCGACGATGGCGACACATTCAACGCGCTGGGCGGCACGGCGACGAGCGTGACCGGCGGCAGCGGCGGCACTGACGACGACACCCTGGTGGCGCCGACAGGCACCAACACGATCAACATCACCGCGCCAGACACGGCGAACGTGGGCGGTGGCCAGTCCTACAGTGATATCGAGAACGTGACCGGCAACACCGGCAACGACTCGTTTGTGTATGCCGATGGTGCGACGCTGTCCGGTGACATCGACGGCGTCTCGGGCACCGACGACGTTGACTACTCGGCGTATCTGACGGCGGTGACGGTAGACCTGTCGCGGCTGTCGAACATCGACTCGATTACCGACAGCGGCCAGGCGGGTGACACGCTGAGCAACGTGACGAGTGCGGACGTGACGGGTGCCGATGACGGCACGGCGAACGGCATCACGTTCACCAACTTCGAGAACCTGACGGGTTCGGCCGGGGCGGACAGCTTCACGATTGTCTCGGGCGGATCGCTGAGTGGTGTCGTTGATGGCAGTGGCGCGGCGGACTCGCTGACCGTTGATGACGATGGCAACACCGTGACGATCGAGGCGACCGGCGAGGGCCGCACAGCGGATCTCAACGGCGGAGCGGCAGCCGGTTTCACCGGCATCGAAACGGTGAACGGCGGTGCGGGCGCAGATACGTTCGACTTCGATGCAGCGGCAACGATCAACATCAATGCCGGTGCCGGTGCGGACATCATCAATCTCGACCAGGCCATCACTGGCACGGTTGACGGCGGCGCCGACGGCGACACATTCAACGCACTGGGCGGCACGGCGACGAGCGTGACCGGCGGCAGTGGCGGCACGGACGACGATACGCTGGTGGCACCGACCGGCACCAACACGATCAACATCACCGCGCCCGACACGGCGAACGTGGGCGGTGGCCAGTCCTACGGTGACATCGAGAACGTGATCGGCAACACCGGCAACGACTCGTTTGTATATGCGGATGGTGCGACGCTATCCGGTGACATCGACGGCGTCTCGGGCACCGACGACGTTGACTACTCGGCGTATTTGACGGCGGTGACGGTAGACCTGTCGCGGCTGGCGAACATCGACTCGATTGCCGACAGCGGCCAGGCCGGTGACACGCTGAGCAACGTGACGAGTGCGGATGTGACGGGTGCCGATGACGGCACGGCGAATGGCATCACGTTCACCAACTTCGAGAACCTGACGGGTTCGGCCGGTGCCGACCTGTTCATCATCTCGGTGGGCGGTTCACTGACGGGCGCGACCGGCATTGACGGCAACGGTGGCGTGGATGAACTGCGCGGCGGTGCCAGTGCGGATACGTTCACGACGACGGGGACGGATGCGGGCACGATCAACAATGGCGTTGCGACGAACTTCACCGGCATCGACACGCTGACGGGCCTCGGCGGCGATGACATCTTCAGCATCGGCCACAACGTCTCGGGCGACATCAACGGCGGCGCCGGTCAGGACACGATCACGCTGAGTGCGGGCACGGTCTCGGGCACGGTGGACGGTGGCGACAACGCGGACACGATCAACCTCGACGGCGGCGCGGTGACGACATCGCTGACCGGTGGCGCGGGTGCAGGTGCCGGTACCGATGCCGACGTCCTGACGCTGCCGGATGCGAACCAGACGATCAACGTGACCGGAGCAGACAGCGGCTCCGTTGGCGGGCAGTCGTTCAGCGAGTTTGAAAACCTGACGGGCGGCACGGGCGATGACGCGTTCGTGTTCGGCGCGGGTGGTTCGGTATCGGGTCTGATCACGGGTGGCGGCCAGGCGACATCGGACAGCGTCGACTACGATCTGGTGGCGGGTCCGCTGACGATCACGCTGGGTACGGACATCACCGGCATCGAGTCGGTCACGGGCACGGGCGATGGTGACACGCTGGCGAACGTGAACAGCCTGACGGTATCCGGCGGCGCTGACCAGGGCACGGCGGACGGTATCAGCTTCACGGCCATCGCGAACGTGACCGGCACGGCCGGTGCCGACCTGTTCATCGTGTCCGCAGGGGGTTCACTGACGGGCGCGACCGGCATCGACGGCAACGGCGGTGTGGATGAACTTCGCGGCGGTACCGGTGCGGATACGTTCACGACGACGGGGACGGATGCGGGCACGATCAACAACGGTGTGGCGACGAACTTCACCGGCATCGACACGCTGACCGGCCTCGGCGGCGATGACATCTTCAGCATCGGTCACAACCTGTCGGGCGACATCAACGGCGGCGCCGGGCAGGACACGATCACGCTGAGTGCGGGCACGGTCTCGGGCACGGTGGACGGCGGCGACGATGGCGACACATTCAACGCGCTGGGCGGCACGGCGACGAGCGTGACCGGCGGCAGCGGCGGCACTGACGACGACACCCTGGTGGCGCCGACAGGCACCAACACGATCAACATCACCGCGCCAGACACGGCGAACGTGGGCGGTGGCCAGTCCTACAGTGACATCGAGAACGTGACCGGCAACACCGGCAACGACTCGTTTGTGTATGCCGATGGTGCGACGCTGTCCGGTGACATCGACGGCGTCTCGGGCACCGACGACGTTGACTACTCGGCGTATCTGACGGCGGTGACGGTAGACCTGTCGCGGCTGTCGAACATCGACTCGATTACCGACAGCGGCCAGGCGGGTGACACGCTGAGCAACGTGACGAGTGCGGATGTGACGGGTGCCGATGACGGCACGGCGAACGGCATCACGTTCACCAACTTCGAGAACCTGACGGGCACGGCCGGTGCCGACCTGTTCATCGTGTCCGCAGGGGGTTCACTGACGGGCGCGACCGGCATCGACGGTAACGGCGGCGTGGATGAACTGCGCGGCGGTGCCAGTGCGGATACGTTCACGACGACGGGGACGGATGCGGGCACGATCAACAATGGCGTCGCGACGAACTTCACCGGCATCGACACGCTGACCGGCCTCGGCGGCGATGACATCTTCAGCATCGGTCACAACCTGTCGGGCGACATCAACGGCGGCGCCGGTCAGGACACGATCACGCTGAGTGCGGGCACGGTCTCGGGCACGGTGGACGGTGGCGACAACGCGGACACGATCAACCTCGACGGCGGCGCGGTGACGACATCGCTGACCGGTGGCGCGGGTGCAGGTGCCGGTACCGATGCCGACGTCCTGACGCTGCCGGATGCGAACCAGACGATCAACGTGACCGGAGCAGACAGCGGCTCCGTTGGCGGGCAGTCGTTCAGCGAGTTCGAGAACCTGACCGGCGGCACGGGCGATGACGCGTTCGTGTTCGGCGCGGGTGGTTCGGTATCGGGTCTGATTACAGGTGGCGGCCAGGCGACGTCGGACAGCGTCGACTACGATCTGGTGGCGGGTCCGCTGACGATCACGCTGGGTACGGACATTACCGGCATCGAGTCGGTCACGGGCACGGGCGATGGTGACACGCTGGCGAACGTGAACAGCCTGACGGTATCCGGCGGCGCTGACCAGGGCACGGCGGACGGTATCAGCTTCACGGCCATCGCGAACGTGACCGGCACGGCCGGTGCCGACCTGTTCATCGTGTCCGCAGGGGGTTCACTGACGGGCGCGACCGGCATCGACGGTAACGGCGGCGTCGACGAACTGCGCGGCGGTACCGGTGTGGATACGTTCACGACGACGGGGACGGATGCGGGCACGATCAACAATGGCGTCGCGACGAACTTCACCGGCATCGACACGCTGACCGGCCTCGGCGGCGATGACATCTTCAGCATCGGCCACAACGTCTCGGGCGACATCAACGGCGGGGCCGGGCAGGACACGATCACGCTGAGTGCGGGCACGGTCTCGGGCACGGTGGACGGCGGCGACAACGCGGACACGATCAACCTCGACGGCGGTGCGGTGACGACATCGCTGACCGGTGGCGCGGGTGCAGGTGCCGGTACCGATGCCGACGTCCTGACGCTGCCGGATGCGAACCAGACAATCAACGTGACCGGAGCAGACAGCGGCTCCGTAGGCGCGCAGTCGTTCAGCGAGTTTGAAAACCTGACGGGCGGATCGCTGAACGATGTGTTCGTTCTCGCGGGCGGCGCGTCATTGACGGGCGCGACGGGTATCGACGGGGGTGCGGGAACGAACGAGCTTCGCGGTAGTGCTGGCGTTGAGACGTTTGCGACAACCGGGCCTGATGCGGGCACGATCAACAACGGTGTGGCCACGAACTACACGCAGATCGATACGCTCGCCGGCCTCGGTGGCGATGATATTTTTACGATCGGGCACGATGTCTCGTCGAGTATCCTGGGTGGTACCGGCAGCGATACGGTGACGATCAACGCCGGTACGATCGATACCGTCGATCTCGGTGGCAACGACGATACGCTGAACTTCAATGGCGGTACGGTAACGACCCTGTTGAGCGGCGGGGCTGGCTCGGATCACGCCAACGGATTCGGGACGAGTGCGGCGGCGGCCTCTGCGCTGACTGACTTCGAGACGGCTTCTGTGCCGGAGTATGTCTGTACGGTCAGCTGTGATGTCGAGGACAACCTGATTGCGGGCGGCATCACGTTCGACAGCTATACGACCCTGTCGGGTACCAATGTCACCTACAGCTTTACGGGTTCGTCTCCGGGCGGCGTTACGACGATTGCAGATGCTGGCAACGGCGCCATCAATGGCTTTGATGGTACTGCCGATACGATCGCCATTACCGGCAATCGCGCCGGGACCATCAACGGACTGGCCTTCACCGGTATTGGCGCGATTGACGCCCGGGCCGGCAATGACGCCTTCACGCTGGGTTCTGCCAATAACCTTGATCCCCTGACCGGCACGATGACGCTGACCGGCGGCGCCGGAGTGGATTCCCTGACCTTCAACGACAGCGCAGAAACGGGCACGACCGCTTACAGCATTACCAATACGACCGTTGACCGAACGGGCATGGGGCAAGTCACTTACGCCACGCTGGAGTCGCTGACCCTGAATGCCGGTGCCAGTACCAACGGCATTTCGGTTGGCGGCGTTGCTGCGCTCACTGACGTCACCATTGATGCAGGGGCCACGGCCGGCATTACGGTCAACAGCACGGGTATCGACGTCAGCGGTACCGTTGTCTTCAGCAGCGCAGCCGCAGTCAATGTTGATGCCAATCTGGTCGCGTCAAACTTCACGGCGACCGATACCATCACCATGTTCGACGCCACCGGATTCTCCATTGATGTGTCCGGCAATACTGACAGCGGCGGCGGCACGATTGCGATTACGACGACGGGGGCATTGACCACCGGTACGCTGCTGGGCACCGGCGGTGTGGCGTCGGCCGGCGCCGTGGGCCAGGCGGGCGGCACGGTCACGCTGGTCTCGACGGGCAATAATGTCTCTACCGGGGCGATCGATGTCGCGGGCAGTGCCGGCGACGATACCGATCTTGATGATGTCACGGGCGAAGCGGGTGGCGCCGGCGGAACAGTCAGCGTCACGGCAGCGGCAGGCACCATTTCGCTCGGCGCTGTTGATATCGGTGGTGGCGATGCGGATGGTTTCGGCGGTAACGATGCCGCTGCAGGTGGTGTGGCCGGATCGCTCACCATCAACGCGGGCACGTCCGTCACTCTCAATGGCAACGTTACGGCACGCGGTGGTGCCGGTGCGGGCGGTGGCGCCGATGGCAATGCCACTTCCCTGACCTTTGCGGACGCGGTGGTGCTCGGCGCGGATGTCGTTCTCGACATGGACGGAGCCACACAGGGCACGGCGACGTTTGCCTCTGCCCTGGATGGCAATGGCAGCGCAGAAGCCTTGAGCGTCACCGGTGATGTCGAGTTCGACGGCACGGTCGGCACAACCGCACTCGGCAACATTGATGCAACTGGTGACCTCACCGTTGATGCCGGCTCGATCCTGAATGCCGGTGCGATCACGGCAGCGACCGCGACCATTGACGGCACGGTTGGCGTTGGCGGCACTGTGACCAGTGTCGACATTGCGGGCGCGACGACGCTCGGCGCGAATGTCACGACCACCGGTATCCAGGAGTACGGCGCAGCGACGATCACACTCGATGGCCTGACCCTGAACGCCGGCAGCACCGGCGTGCTGTTCACCGGCACGGTCGATGGCAACGTTGGCGCAGAAGCCCTGAACGTGACCGGCGACGTCGAGTTCGACGGCACGGTCGGCACGACGGCACTCGGCAACATTGATGCGACCGGCGATCTCACCGTGGATGCCGGTTCGATCCTGAACGCCGGTGCGATCACGGCAGCGACCGCGACCATTGATGGCACGGTTGGCGTTGGCGGCACTGTGACCAGTGTCGACATTGCGGGCGCAACGACGCTCGGCGCGAACGTCACGACCACGGGCATCCAGGAGTACGGCGCAGCGACGATCACACTCAATGGCCTGACGCTGAACGCCGGCAGCACCGGCGTGCTGTTCACCGGCACGGTCGATGGCAGCGGTGGTGCAGAAGCGCTGAACGTCACCGGCGACGTCGAGTTCGACGGCACGGTCGGCACGACGGCACTGGGCAATATCGATGCAACTGGTGACCTCACCGTGGATGCCGGTTCGATCCTGAACGCCGGTGCGATCACGGCAGCGACCGCGACCATTGATGGCACGGTTGGCGTTGGCGGCACGGTGACGAGTCTGGATGTTGCCGGATCAACAAGTCTCGGCGCGAACGTCACGACCACGGGCATCCAGGAGTACGGCGCAGCGACGATCACGCTCGATGGCCTGACCCTGAACGCCGGCAGCACCGGCGTGCTGTTCACCGGCACGGTCGATGGCAGCGGTGGTGCAGAAGCCCTGAACGTCACCGGCGATGTCGAGTTCGACGGCACGGTCGGCACGACGGCAATGGGCAATATCGATGCAACTGGTGACCTCACCGTGGATGCCGGTTCGATCCTGAACGCCGGTGCGATCACGGCAGCGACCGCGACCATTGATGGCACGGTTGGCGTTGGCGGCACAGTGACCAGCGTCGACATTGCGGGCGCGACGACGCTCGGCGCGAACGTGACGACCACGGGTATCCAGGAGTACGGCGCAGCGACGATCACACTGGATGGCCTGACCCTTAACGCCGGCAGCACCGGCGTGCTGTTCACCGGCACGGTCGATGGCAGCGGTGGTGCAGAAGCCCTGAACGTCACCGGCGATGTCGAGTTCGACGGCACGGTCGGCACGACGGCACTGGGCAATATCGATGCGACCGGCGATCTCACGGTGGATGCCGGTTCGATCCTGAATGCCGGTGCGATCACGGCAGCGACCGCGACCATTGATGGCACGGTTGGCGTTGGCGGCACGGTGACGAGTCTGGATGTTGCCGGATCAACAAGTCTCGGCGCGAACGTCACGACCACGGGCATCCAGGAGTACGGCGCAGCGACGATCACACTCGATGGCCTGACCCTGAACGCCGGCAGCACCGGCGTGCTGTTCACTGGTACGGTCGATGGCAACGGTGGCGCAGAAGCCTTGAACGTTACCGGTGATGTCGAGTTCGACGGCACGGTCGGCACCACGGCGCTGGGCAATATCGATGCGACCGGTGACCTCACGGTGGATGCCGGCTCGATCCTGAACGCCGGCGCGATCACGGCAGCGACCGCGACCATTGATGGCGCGGTTGGCGTTGGCGGCACAGTGACCAGTGTCGACATTGCCGGAGCGACGAATCTGGGCGCCGATATCACGACGACCGGGCTCCAGGAATATGGTGCTGCATCAGTAACCAGTGGTGTCACGCTCGATACGGGAACGGGCACCGGAACGCTGGACTTCACGTCGACAATTGCGACCGGGGGGAACGACCTCACACTCGATGCGGGCCCTGCCGCGAACGTCACCGTTGCCGGTGCAATCTCGGGCGGCGGCAATCTCGTGATTCGCGATGGCGATTCGATATCGCTGTCGGGCGCCTCGGTTGCGTCGATCGATGTGCAGGATGCGACGACCAGCGTCTCGCTGGGCGGAACAACCACGGCCGCGACCACCATTGATATTGTTTCGGGCGGCACCGTTTCACTCAATGATATCCAGACCACCAACGGGACGATCTCGGTTGCCGCTGCGGGGCAGGTAGATGCGACGGGCGTCCAGGCGGGCGGTGCAGGCAGTGACGTCGACATTTCGTCCACTGCTGGCGCAATCGTGATCGGCCAGATCGTGGCTGCTGACGAGATTGACCTCGATGCAGGCACGTCGATCGTCGATGGCACAGCCAATGATACGGTCGCTGACCTGATTGCGCCGAATGTGGAACTCGTCACGACGGATGGCGGCATTGGCGTCGATGCGAACGGAGACATCGATACCGACGCCGACGTCATTGCGATCTCTGCCTCCGCGTCTGGCACTGGCGGCATTGATATCCGGGATGTGGGCAGCGACGGTTTGACCGTTGGCAGCGTGTCAGGCATTGATGGCATCACGACGAACAGCGGCGACATTGAAATCACGACAGAGAGTGGCACTGATTCTCCGCTTGTCATTCTGCAAGCTGTCACAAACAACGATGCCAATGGCGATATCATTCTCGCAGCGGATGGCGCTGCGACAGATGACCTCACGATCGATGCCGACGTCACGGCAACAGGTGGCGATATTTTCCTTTACGCCAGCGACGACATCATTATCCAGGATGGTACGACGCTGACGACGGTCACGGTTTCCACGAGCGGGACCGGTAACGTGGAGGCCATCGCCGGCACGCAGTACCAGGATGGTGTGCCGGTTGCGACCGGGCTCGTCACGGGCGATATCACCATGGCCGCGAATTCGTTCCTGACGACGATCGATGGTGACATTTCGCTGTGGGCGCCGGGCAACATCACGCTGTGGGCGGTTAACGCAAACGGGGACGATGATTCCGATACGAGCACCGTCACGATCGTGACGACCGACGGCGCAGTAAATGACGGTGATGTGGATGCGACCAATACCGACGTCTCGAACATCAAGGCCGAATCGGTTTCGATCCAGGCGGACTCGGGCATCGGTTCCGCAACCAACGAGATCGAAGTCGATACCCGAAATCTGAGCGCTGAAATCAGCGCGGGCGGTGACGGTGGTGTATTCGTGAGCGGCACCGGTACCGAGTCGATGACGCTGGCCAGCATCATCGCGCGCGGCACCGGGAACGATGCCACGATTCTTGCCGATGGCGATGTCCTCCTCGGCGCGATCAACGCCAATACCAGCGCCTCGACAGTCACAATTCAGACCAGTGCCGGCGCGATCAATGATGCCGCCGTCGACGCTGTGGCCGATATCACCGCAGGCACCGGCATTTCCCTCACCGCGACCACGGGCATTGGCAATTCAGCGACGATCGAGCTCGATGCGCCATCGCTGACCCTGGACGCAGGTACGGGCAATATTGATGTGGCGAGTCTCATTGCAGATCCCGTGACCCTGGACTTCTCGAACGACGGCAGCATCGACTTTACGGCAGCGGGTGATCTGCTTGTCGACAGCGTTGTGAGCACGGCCGGAAATGTCACGCTCACTTCAATGGGTGGTGCGATCAACGAGGCCGCTGCGACAGACGCGACCGTAGATGTCAGCGGTGCCGTCGTCAGCCTGACGGCGCAAGACGGTATCGGCGACGTGAGTGCACCCGAGATCACGTCGTCGACGCTCGAACTCGACAACACCTCCACGACCGTCGCAAGTAACGTCGAGATACGACACCTTGGGGATGTCACGCTCGACAACATTGTTCGTAACCAGTCCGGTGGCTCGCTGCGGATCGAAGCCGTCAATGGCGATCTCGATACCGGTGACGCTGCTGTCACCACAGAGGGTGGGCAGATTTCGCTGCTGGCAACCGATACCGACGGCACCGGCACCGAGGTCACGCTCACGGTAGGCACTGCCGGTACGATCTCGAGCGCCGGTGGACAGATCAACCTGAATTCAGCGGATGATATTGTGCTTGTCGGCACGGCCAGTGCGGGTGTCGGCGACGTCGTTCTCACGGCAGACGACAATGCCATTGAAGCTGCGGGCGATGATGTTGGCGCCATCAATGGCGCTGGATTGCTCACAGCTGGCGGTACGGTCTCGCTGGCGGCAGCGGCCGGTGTCGGCAACACAACGACGGTGCAGACGGATAGCGACAACCTCCGGGTGATGAACACGGTGTCGGGTGACATCGATGTCGCCGCGAGCAATACCGGTGACAGTGTCATTACCATCCAGAATCTGGCGCAGGCCGGCGGCGGTGCGGTGACGATCAACGCCCCGGACGACTCGATCAGCGTCAACGAGTCCGGTTTTGATGCGAATGGCACCGCCGTATCGATTACCGGCGGCGGACTGCTGACGCTGAGAGCGGGTGATGGCAATGACAGCAACGCCGACGTCCTCATTGTCGATGGCGTCGCGACTGACGGCAGCGTGACGTTGCGCGCCGACGACGCCGTCCGGTTCACTTCTGCCGAGGCAGACATAGCAGCGGGTTCCGGAGATGTCGCTGTTCAGGCCAATGACGACGGCACCGCCGACGGCAATGATGGCGATGCCATCGAGATGATCAACGGAGCGGCGATCACGACCGCCGGCGATATCAGCCTGTCTGCGGCGGGTGACATCTCTGTGGGTCGACTGGTGTCGACCAACACCGACACGACGTCGGACATCATCACGCTGACCACACCGGGAGCGATCCTCGACAGTGGTGATGCCGGAGGTGTCGACATCGAGGCGACTGCCGCTGGTACATCAGTCAGTCTCGCGGCGGGATCGATTGGGCTGGTATCGAATGCCATCGACACTGCTGTCGCAACGCTCTCGACAAACACCAATGCAACGAATGGCGATCAGTTCATCGATGAACTCGATGGGCTCACGATCGGTACCCTCAACGCGGGCGTTGGCGAAATCGATCTCACCGTCGGTGGCGCAGTCCTGGATACGGCCGGCAACGATACAGCGGTCGATGTGGTTGCGGGCCTGTTCGAGTTGAGCGATGCGACCGGCGTCGGCGTCAACATCAATGACGCCCTCAATCTCAATGTTGCAGAGCTGGATCTGACCAACGGCAGCGGTAATGCGTTCATCACCGAAGCCGACGGGTTCTCTGCCAATGTCCTCGATCAGGGCGGCGGTAACCTGACGCTCGATGTCGGCGGCAGTCTCGGCGACAACAACGGCGCGTCGAACAATGTGGTGGCAAACACGCTGACGATTACCGGTGGTATCGATGTCGATCTGGATACCCAGATCTCGGTGCTTTCGCTGGCAACGGGCGTAACGTCGATAGCGAACGCCGGTGGCATGACGGTATCCGGCACGACGACGGGTGCGAGTGTCATTTCCGATTCGGGCGACATCGTGGTTGGCTCGCTCAGCGGTGCCGACCTCACCCTGAACGCAGGGGGGGTCATTGCTGAAGATACGACGGACACCGCCACCGACCTCACGGCCAGCCAGCTGACGCTGGTTGCTGATGCGATCGGCTCCTCGGGTAGCGGGGCGCTGGACATCGATGCCTCGACGCTGGCAACGGATACATCAGGCGGCACGACCCGAAACCAGTTCATCAACGACAAGGCGGGTGGTTTTGCCGTCGATGTGCTGACGACCGGCGGAACCACCGGTACCATCGAGTTGCTGATGGCCGGCGCGCTGACCGATGGCAACGCTGACGCCGCAGGTGCCGACGTCACCACCAATGTGATTGCCAGTGGTCTGCTCATCGACGGCGGCTTCAATGTTGTCGATATCGAAACGCAGGTCGCCACGGTCGATTTCGATGCCGCGGCTGTGGGCTTGTCGAACACCGGTGCACTTCAGGTGCTGGATTCGACGATCACCGGGGCGACGACGCTGATTGCGACAGGCAATCTGACGCTCAACGATCTCGGAAACCCGGGCTCGATCAATCTCACACTCGATGCCGGCGAGACGGGCATCATCAATGCGAATGCCTCGCTCGCCAACATCGGCCTGCTCGATATCGCCAACAGTGGCGGCGCGAACTTCACGGGCTCGGTCAACGCGACGACGCTGAGCCTGTCGGACACCGCAGACAACCAGACAATTACATTTGCCGGGAACGTCACGGCGAACGCGATTTCAACCGGTGCCTCAGGGTTCAACGTCGCGCTGAACGGCGCGGTCAACACCGTGAACTCGGCAGCGACTTTCTCGAATACAGGGACCCTGACGCTCGGTAACGGTGCCGCAGACAGTACGGCGTTCACGAACGGGCTGACCGCGGTGGCGCCTTCATCAATCGGGCTCGCAGGCACGCTGACGACGTCGGGTGCGGCTGTCTCACTGGGCGATGTCACGCTGTCCGGCGCCAGTGAAATCGATACGGGCAACGCATCAACGGGGTCTATCGCCATCGCCTCGGTGGACGGGGACGGCAATACGCTGACGCTCGACGCGGGCGCAACGGCAGGCGCCACGATCACCCTGACGGGAGAGATTGATGACGTCAGCGCACTGACGGTTCGTGATGCGGGTGGCCTCGTGACGTTTGCCGATGTCGGCCAGACCACGGCCGGTTCCGTGACGATCACTGACAGCCAGGCTGGCGTGGACTTCGGCGGTGCGCTCGCGGCCACAACAGTCACGCTCACTGAAACCAACGGCGCTATCCGATTCCTGAACGATGCAGCGATCACCACACTCGCGACCGCAGGGAACTACGATCTGTCATTCCTCGGGGATCAGGCAACCGTGTCCAACGCGCTGATCTTCGGGAACAGCGGAGATCTGACGTTCGGCGATGAAGCAACTGACGTCGTGCGATTCGACGGCGGTGCGACGGCGGGTGCCATCGACCTGTTTGGCGAACTGCAGACGGGCGGCTCGACGCTCGATCTGGGCGCGATCAATGTTGCCGGTGCGTCTCGCATCGAGACGAATGGCGCCAACCTGATCGTCGATACGATCGCGAGTACCGCGACCAGCACGCTGACGATCAACGCGGGCGCGGTGACGGTGGCGGACACCGTCAACAACCTGTCCCTGGTCATCGAGGACAGTGGCGGCGTGACGTTCCAGGGGATTGTTGGCGGCACCTCGCCCATCGATCTCGATATCGTCAATACGACGGCCGGTCAGGATATCGCGTTCCAGCAGAACGTGACGCTGGCCAGCCTGCAGACGCAGGCACAGGGATATGGCGTCACGTTCGGTGGTGGAATCACCACGGTCCAGAGTGCCGTCAACTTTACGAACAGTGGCGAGATCGTGCTCGGTAATGAGACCGGCGATCAGCTGAACTTCGTCGCAGGTCTCACGAACTCCAGCGTGGGCACGGTCAGCCTGCTCGGCCAGCTGAGTTCGCAGGGGGCGCCGATTTCACTCGGCAACGTCGATCTGGGGGTTGGCACGTCGTCGGTGGTCACCAACGATACCGTTGCAGCCGGCGCGGATATCACCTTCGGTGCCGTTGACGGCGAAAATTCCACCCTCGTTGTCGATGCGGGCACCGGCAGCAACAGCGTGACGTTTGCCGGCACGACCAACCTGCTCGCACTCACGACGTTTGGCAACAACTACTCGATCGCTTTCGAAGATCGGGACAACAGCATTACCAACGCCGTCAACTTCCTGAACACCGGCGGTTTGACCTTTGGCAACGACCCGCTGGATTCCATCGAATTCACCAACGGCGTGGTAGTCAACTCGCTGACGACGATTGCCGGTACGGTCAGCACCGTGGGCGAGGACATCTCTCTCGACGATGTGCGCGTCTTCGAGGGTGGGACGGCGCGCATTGAAACATCGGGTGGGGCCATCGATATCGGCACGTCCATCCAGGGTACGGCGGGAGGTGGTGCGGAATCCCTGATTCTCGATGCGGGAACGAGCACGGTCACGTCAAATATCACGCTGCCTGACATCACCGGCGCTGCCGATGGCCTTGCGAACATTACGATCGCCAGCGCCAACGATGTGACGTTCTCGTCGGTGTCGCTGACCGGTGATCTCGACCAGACGTCGGGTCTGGGCACCACTTCATTCACCGGCCCTGTCTCTGTCGATAACGCAACGCTCGTCGGCAATGTGTTCGACTTCCAGAACAGCGTGACCGCGAGCGGTGCAATCAATATCGAGAATACCGGGCTGACGACCTTTGCCGGCGGCGGCACCGTGGCTGCCACGGCCGGGTTGACGACAACCGGTGCCGTCGAGACGAATGCCTCGTTCCAGACGACGGGCAGCAATATCGACATTCAGGGCGCCCTGACGTTGAGCGACAACACTGACATCGCGGTGACCACGAGTGGTGGTGACTTCTCGGTGGGCGGCATCACCCAGGGTACGGGCGGTGGCGCCGGGGCCGAAACGTTGACGCTCAATACGGGGGCCGGTGACATCACGTTCTCGAATACCCTGCTGGGTGCGGGATCGACCGGCCTGACCGACATTACGATTACGAACAGTGGTGCCATCGGCTTTGCCGAGGTCGATCTCACCTCCGGTTCCATCGTTCAGGTGAACCCGGCAACCGGCAATACGGTCTTCAACGACACCGTCGAGGTCGCCTCTGCAGAACTCCGAGGCACCAACTTCATTTTTGCTGATTTCACCACGTCCGCTGACCTTTTGATCGACGCAGGCGGGGCGCTCAGCCAGACTGCCGGCACACTGCTGACCGTCGGTGGCCTTTTCGATCTGACAGCCGACGATGTCGAACTCAACGCCCTGTCTGTTGCGGGTGAGATCGCGCTGAATATCGACAGCGATGCCACGCTCGAGAATGACCAGGCGCTGACACTCGGTGGTACCGTGGGCGGCACGTTGACGGTGACCGCCGATGGCTCGATTACCCTGCCGGCCTCGACGACACTGTCCGTGGGCGGCGCGAGTTCGTTTACGGCAGACTCTGTCACGCTGACGGACCTGTCGGCGGCAGGTACGGTTGCTGTCGAGACGACCGGTGCGGTCGTGATCGACAATGATCAGGATCTGGCACTCGAAGGAACCGTGGGTACCAATCTTACGGCCACGGCGGCAAGTGGCCTCATTACGGACGATGGCGCACTCGATGTGTCGGGCGTGATTGATCTCACCGCGAACGGGACGGGTGGCGGCGTCGTTCTGGACAACGCCAGTAACATCTTCGGTTCTCTCGTCATTGATACGTCTGGCGCGATCACGGTCCGGGAATCCAATGACACCGTGCTCGATAGCATCGACGGTTCAACG
Source organism: Pseudomonadales bacterium (assembly GCA_965267485.1). Classification (GTDB taxonomy): domain Bacteria; phylum Pseudomonadota; class Gammaproteobacteria; order Pseudomonadales; family Azotimanducaceae; genus JANQJA01. The sequence goes on from OZ254080.1 coordinate 725,265, forward strand.
CTCACGCTCAACTCGGCCGGCAACGTGTCGGACGGCAACAACGCGACAATCACGATTGCGGGCGCGGGTGTTATCGATGCAGATGGAACGGTTGTTCTCGGCGATCAGCCCGGTGACACGATTTCTTTCGGCAGCCTCGACATCACAGGCTCGGAGATCACGGTCGACAGCGCACAAAGTCTGGTCATCGCCGGGCTGTCTGCACAGAGCGTGACGCTGGACGTCGATGGTGACCTGACGTCTACCTCGGATGCGGACATCGCGATCACGAATGATGCGGTCTTCAACGCCACAAACGACATCGACCTTTCAGCATCGAACAATGCCTTCGGCACAGTCAGCCTGTCGGGCAACGATATCAGTATCGATGAGCGTGATGCCCTGACGTTCGATGATGTGACCGCGGATACGCTGACAGCAACGGCGCAGGGCGAGGTGACTGACATTGGTGTGCTGTCGGTGTCGGGCCTGCTGTCGATTGATGCGGGCACCCGCAGCGTGCTGCTCGACTCGTCGGCCAACCAGTTTGGCGTGCTCGACATTACCGGTGGCTCGGTAGAGATCACCGAGAGTGGCGGCTCGAATCTGGGGACGATCGAAACAGAGTCGTTCTCCCTGAATGCCGGTGGCAACGTGACGCAGGAGTCGACGTCCGCCCTCAGCATTGCCGGCATTTTCGAAGTCGATGCGGGAACGAACGACATCACGCTCACGCAGGGCACCAACAATTTCGGCTCGATGGATCTTACCGGTGACGTCATCGCGATCACCGAGGCCAGTGCCTCGCGACTCGAAGCGTTGAGTGCGACGACGTTCTCGCTGGTCTCGGGCGGTGCAATTACACAGAACCTCGATGGCGTACTGGACGTGACCGGTGTTGCGACGTTCCAGAGCCTGACCAGTGACATCTCGCTCAATGGCAACCAGAACAGTTTCGGCTCACTCGTGCTCGACTCGGATGGGAGTTTTACGCTGAACGAGGTTGATGGCATTACGCTCGATGGGCTCTTTGCCACTGACGCGACGCTGATCTCGGAAGGCGACATCATCGTGACGGGCACCGCAACGGTCAGCGGAATTGCGACGTTCACAACGGACGACAACAGCAATGTGCGACTGACGGATCCGGACAACACCTTTGGCTCGCTGGTGCTTTCAGGCGCGGTCATCGAGATCGTCGAGGCCGACTCGAGTGTGCTGAGCGAAGTATCGGCCAGTACGTCCCTGACGCTCACTTCAGGTGGTGACGTCACCGATGTGTTCGGTTCGTCTCTCCAGGCTGGCTCGGCCGTGATCACGACACCGGGTGATGTCATCCTCGGCGATCGCGAAAGCGACGACGTCCGGTTTGACTCGATCGACATCACCGCAGACAACGTGTCGATCGCCGAGAGCGACGGATCGCTGATTGAGAATCTGTCGGCGTCCACGCTGTCGCTCACGGCAGCAGGCGCTATCTCGCAGGCGGTTGGCTCATCAATCGATGTTACCGGTAGCGCCACGTTCGATGCCGGCTCTTCTGATATCAACCTGACGTCCGCCAGCAACCGGTTTGGTTCGATCTCGATCACATCGGCGGGCGACGCCAATCTGACCGATGCCGACAGTACACTGCTCAATGACATCTCGGCCGATACGCTGATGATCGTCTCGGGCGGTGATATCACCGATGCCGGGACGATCGTTACTCAGGGGCTCGCACTGCTGGACGCAACCGGGGACATCACGCTCGACGTCTCCGAAAGCACCTACGGCGCACTCTCCCTGATCGGTGAAGACATCTCGGTTCAGTCGCTCGCTGATATCACGCTTGCGCGCGTGACAGCAGACTCGCTGGCGATTGAATCTGATCGGAGTATCCGGGACCGTACGACGCAAGCCGGTGCCATCATTGAGGTCGCCGGTATCGCGTCGTTGACGGCGGGTCAGACGATCTCATTGGGTGCTGACGGCAACGGCAACACGATTCGCTTCGGCAGTGTCGGCCTTTCCGGTTCAACGGTTGAAATCCAGGAGTCGGATGCCACGATTCTGCGAGATGTGGATGTGACCAATCTTGAGTATGCCTCCGGCGGTTCGTTGTCTCAGGCCTCGGGTACCGGCGTGGTCGTCGGCAATACGGCCATCCTGTCTGCCAACGCCGGCGACGGCGCGCTGACGCTGACCGGGAACAACGACTTTGACGCGGTACAGATCATTGCGGGCAGCGCTATCCTCAATGAGGCCGGGGACATCACGCTGAGCGGATTCAACGTCGATTCGCTGACGCTCACCGCCGGCGGCAATATCTCTGAATCCCTTTCGGACACGAGGCCGAGCGTCGTCAGGGGCGTCGCCACGTTCGAATCCGTGAACCGGGCAGGCGATGTGCTTCTGGGCGATGCCCGCAATGAGTTCGGCACCGTTAATGCGACCGGTGCGACCGTCCGGCTGAATGAAGGCGGCACGCTCAATCTCGGCGTCATCGACGCGCTGACACTGACGGCGATTTCTCCGGTGATCTCGCAGACCCTCTCGTCAAACCTTGCGGTTGACGGGCTGGCCGTCTTTGATGCGGGCACCGACGAGGGCAGCGTTGACCTGACCGGCGCCAGCAACCGGTTCGGCACGCTGTCGGTGACAACCGCGACCGGACAGGTGGCGGAAGCTGACGCCATGGTCATTGACGAACTCGATGTCGGTGACACCCTGACGCTGACTGCCGCCGGCGATATCTCTGACATCGCGGGATCAAACTTCCAGGCGAGCGACGCGGAGCTAACGTTCGACTCGACCGGTGATATCACGCTGGGTGACGTCATTACCGACAGTCTCGAGATCGGCACGCTCAACGTGACCGGTGAGAATGTCGCGGTCGTGGTCGATGACGTCGTCGCACTGGGGCTGATCGAAGCGACTTCACTGACGGTAGATGCCGCTGGCGCAATTGGACAGACAAACGACTCTTCAGTCAACGTCGAAGGGCTGGCAACCCTGATGGCGAGCAATGGCCTCGCGGATATCACACTGGTGACAGGCGCGAACCGGTTCGGGTCTGTCTCGTTGCAGGGGCAGGACGTCAGCGTCGTCGAGGTCGACGATACGCGCTTCGGTGTCGTGGATGTCGACAGCTCACTGACCTACGAGTCAGGCGGGGCGATCGTGGGTGACGAGCTGGTTGAGGTGCGAGGGCTCGCGACTTTCTCTGCCGACGGCGGGAATGCGGCAATCTCGCTCAATAACGCTGGTAACCGGCTGTCGCAGCTGAGTCTTCTTGGCAGCGACGCGCTGGTGGTCAATGATGCAGAAACAACGCTCGTTGACGTCGATGTCGATTCGCTGTCGATCGAAAGCAGCAGTGACGTATCTGGTGGTGCCATTCAAGTCGCCGGGCTGGCGACGATCTCGGCGACGGAAGGCGATATCGAGATCGGCACGGAAGGGGATCAGGCGAGCATCGGCTCTGTCGACTTTACCGCGAGCGTTGGCAGCATCGTGCTGTTGCAGGAAGACGACATCCTGATTCGTGGCCTTGATGCCGAGACTGCGACGATTCGTGCGTTTGGTGGCGACATCCAGAGTACCGCTGGCGGTACGCTCAATGTGGTCGAGCGCCTGGTACTGGACGCTTCTGCCGGCGGTGGACTCATCGATCTGACAACGAGCACGAATACGCTGGGTATCCTGGAGGCCGAGGCCGACGAGATCCGCATCGTCGAGGTCGGCGATATCAACCTTGATTCGATCGTGACAGATTCGCTGCGGCTGACGTCGGTCGGCGGCTCGATCCTCGACGAGGAAGGCGCGTCCATTGCCGTCTCGCAGCAGGCCGATCTGACGGCGCAGGCTGGCGAAGTGCGACTCGGGGACGGCTCCGCAAATGCCACATTCGGTGTACTTGATCTCGATGCCCAGTCCGTCGCCGTCACGGAAGCGGATGAGATGTCACTCGGCATTGTCAGCGTTCAGGATGACGCGACGCTGCGGGCCGATGGTGAGATCTCCCAGGAAACCGGGTCGACGGTATCGATCGGTGGGCGCACCCGGTTCGAGATACCTGACGGCCGGCTCCTGCTGCAGGGCAATGCGAATTCGATCAGTGTCGCTGACATTGTTGCTGGCAGCGTTGAGCTGAATCTCACCGGAGAGACAACGCTCGCCTCGATTCAGACTGAAGGTCAGGCCGGCAGCGTGGTCGTGACTTCCGACGACACGGTGAACTTTGGCGAGACGGGCGAGGTCGCGGCCATTCGCATCGACCAGGATCTCGTCGTCGATGCGCCGAACATCGTCTTCGTCGCCGGCTCTTCAGAGAACCAGGTTGGCGGGCTATCGCTCACGACGGACGGCGAGCAGGGCAGTGCGGTCGAGATACGGTCGTCCATCCAGGCGCGAAGCGTGGGCGGCAGCCTCACCAACCCCGACGGTGACTTCCGAATTCTTTCGCCTGAGGTCAGGATCGGTTCACCAGACCTGACGGTGGAACTCACGACGTCGGGAGAACTCGGTAACGGTGAAATCCAGATCCTGGGCGTCGATGCCAACGGAAACCCCCTGCCGGGTGGTTCCATCCTGTTGACCGGCGACGTCCGAATCGATTCGACGGATGGCGGATTGTCCGGTGGCGCGCGCGTTCAGCTGGTCTCTGATGGCGTAACTGGCGGTTCGATCGGTGCAGAGGCCGCCGACACGCCGACTTCGCTGATTGTCCAGAGCGGCGACGGGACAGCGGATCTTGGCAGTCTGGTCGAGAACTCGCCGGCGGAGAGCCGGTTCGAGATCGACTCGCTGACGATTCTCGCAGACGGCGCCATTCGGCTCGACGATGTGTACGTCGCGGGCAACACGACGACCATCGAGTCGCGCCAGGCTGACGTCGAAATCGTCGGCCAGTTGCGCGATGCCGAGGGCAGCGTATCGATTCTGGGTCGCGAGGGCGTCAATCTGGAACAGAATGCGTCCGCGGGTGGATCGCTCACGCTGGCGAGTTCCGACGCCCGTGTGACGACGGCGGGTCTGAGTGCCGGGGACACGGTCTTAGTGAATGCCGCAGACGACGTCACGCTCGATGGCGGTGTCACCGCAGGCAGCGATATCGACATCCTCGCTGGAGCCGATCTCACGGCGACCGGCGACTGGGACGCCCAGGGCAATATCGTGGCGGCTTCCTCCGGCCCGATGCAGATCCTTGGCAGCAACGTTCGCGCCGGCGGAAGCGTCGCCCTGTTCAGCACTGTCGGTGACCTGACGACCACGGGATCCATCATCGCCGGCACCGACATCCTCGCGCTGGCTTCCGGTACGGTGTCACTGGGCGGTCTCGCGTCGGAGACCGGCGGCATCTACTCGCTCTCGGAAGCCGGCGACATTGTTTTCAATGCGGATGCCAGCTCCGCGGGTGAGTTCGTGGCGTTGGCGCAGTCCGGTACCATCGCGCAGGGCAGGGACACGACAATCCGTACGACCGATGGCAGCACGGGCAATGTGACACTTTCCTCGCTGAACGGTATCGCGATCGCGTCGGTACAGGCGGCTGCCGACGTCACGCTGATAATCTCGCAGTCCGACCCGGAGGCTGAAACGCCGACATTCTCCCGGGTGAACGATGCCATCGCGTTTGGCGAGGGTGATACGCGTCAGGACCTTGCGAGTGCAAACGGCTCGATCGTGTTCCTCGCCCCGCTTGCCAACGTGGGTTCCCAGGCGCAGGACCAGAACTTCGTTCAGCGCGCGTCCGAGGGCATCTTCTATGGCCTCGAGCAGGGACAGTTCTTCTCTGATGATATCGGCGCGACACCTATCCTCCAGGACATTCCCGGCGATGTTGAAACGCGGGTTGGCGAACTGTTTACCCCGACGACCTCGCCGATCGCCGCCGCGACCGCGTCCTTCGACCAGAGCGAGAGCCTGATTGATGGCGTCATCAGTCTCGACGGACAGTCTTCCTTCGACGTCGCGGTCAACAACTCCAAGCAGGCGAATGCGAGCGCCGGTGAGACCGGTGCTTCATCGAGTTCACGTTCGACTGCAGCATCGCAGCGGGATGATGATGAAGAAGTGGCTGAGGTCGATGAGGCGGCGTTCCAGAATCTCAGGAACTACGATGAGAATCCGCAGGGAATCCTGCTGCCTGAGGATCAGCGATTCGCCGTCGATGCCGATGGCAGCGTCTATTTCATGGTGACGATGACGACGCCACAGGGGCGCAGCTACATGGCACCGCTGTATCGAGTCGATCTCGGATCGATGCTGACGACCGCGCAGATCATCAAGACCGCCCATAACAGTGACGATCGCTTTGGCCCTCGCTTCCTCGACCTGTCGATGACCGCCAGGGACATTGACTGACGCTCACGAGCCACCCATCCTGCGCGATACTTCAGGCTAATCGGTGAGATTAGCTCGCTGTTTCTGTCTGAAGCTGCTCGAGCCGGGCGGCCACCTCGCCGGGGGATCCCGTGTTTCTCGCGAGCAGGTTGTAGAACACCGGTACGACGAACAGCGTCATGACCGTCGCCATCAGTACTCCGGAGAAGACGACGACACCGAGCGTGATCCGGCTCTCGGAACCTGCGCCCGTGGCGAATATCAGCGGAATGGAGCCCATGATGGTCGACAGTGCCGTCATGAGTACCGGGCGTAGACGTACATCCGCTGCCTGTGTGAGCGCCTCGGTGAATGCCATGCCCTGGTCTCTCAGCTGATTGGCGAACTCCACGATCAGGATGCCGTTTTGCGTCGAGATGCCGATGAGGATGATGATTCCGATGTTGCTGTAGATGTTGAGCGTGTCTCCCGTGAGATAGAGGCCCAGCATGGCGCCAAATGCAGCGAGCGGAACGGTCGTCATGATCACGAAGGGGTGCACGAAACTCTCGAACTGCGCAGCGAGCACCAGGAACACTACCAGCAGCGCCAGCAGGAAGGCGAAGAACAGACCGCCCTCGGATTCCTTCAGCTCGCGCGATTCGCCCTTGTAGCCAATCTGTGCCGTCGCGGGCAGTTCGGTGCGCACGATGTTCTCCATGAAGCCCAGCGCTTCGCCGAGCGTATACCCGGGTTCGATGTTGGCCGAGATCGTGATGGAGCGCAGCCGGTTGTAACGGTTGAGCTGGCCCGCATCGGCAATCGGTCTGACGGACGTCAGGTTCGACAGCGGTATGAGCTGCCCGCTGTCCTCTGAGCGTACATAGATGTTGGTCAGATCGTCGATCGTTGCTCGCTGATCCGGGTCGGCCTGAACGATCACGTCGTATTCTTCACCGTTGTCGATGTACGTGGTAATCCGGCGCTCGCTCATCATGGTCTGCAGCGTTCGGCCGATCGCCTGGGTAGAGACCCCGAGGTCGGCGGCCCGGGTCTTGTCGACCTCGACCACCAGCTGCGGTTTGGTTTCCTTGTAGTCGCTCTGCACGCGAGAGATGCGCGGGTTCTCTTCGAGGCGCTCGAGCATGATGTCACGCCATTCGGCCAGCTCCTCATAGGTGCTGCCGCCGAGCACGAATTGTATGGGCTGGCCGCCGCCGCCGCGCTGCAGTCCGGACCGCATGAACGAGAAAGCACGAATACCGGGAATCTCCCGCCAGCGGGATACCAGGTCGTTCATCACCTCGCTGGTGCTGACGTTCCTCTCCTCCCACGGCACCATCGTCACGAGGACGACCGCGCTGTTGACGGCTTCAGCACTGCCCCAGGCCGGAAGGAAGACGAGGTACTTCTTGACGTCACCGGACTCCACCCACGGGTCGATCGTGTCCTCGAGCTGGCGAAGCTGACCCTGCATGAATTCGAAGCTCGCCCCTTCGGGACCATTGATCATCGTGAAGAAGACCCCCTGGTCTTCCTGCGGTGCGAAGGCTGTCGGCACTTCCCGTGACAGCCACCAGGTGCCCGCGAGCAGCAGCACGACGGGAACGAGCACGATCATCGGCCGCGGCAGGATAAATCTCAGCGCGCCGTCATAGGCTCGCTGGAGCCAGTGGAAGATGTCGTCGACGCGGCGAGTCAGCCAGCTTTCATGGGAATGGGTCGTCAGCAGTTTCGAACACAGCATCGTAGTCAACGACAGCGCCAGCACGCTCGAGAAAATAACCGCGGTGCCGATTGTCACGGCAAGCTCGGCGAAGACGATTCCGACGACACCATCAAGGAATGCGATCGGGACGAAAACGGCGATCAGGACTGCGGTCGTTGCGATGACTGCGAATGCGACCTGTTTGGAGCCCCGGAACGCAGCAAGCAGCGGCGGCTCGCCTTCCTCGATCCGACGCTGGATGTTCTCGAGTACGACGATCGAATCGTCGACCACGAGACCGATGGCGAGGACGAGGCCGAGCAGTGTGATCAGGTTGACCGAATACCCGAACATCGCCAGGCCGATGAACGACGAGATCAGGCAGACGGGGATTGAAACCGCAGGGATGATCATGGCCCTGATGGTTCCGAGGAAAACGTAAATGACGAGACTGACCAGCGACAGCGTGATTGCGAGGGTCACGTAGACCGAGCTGATCGCGTTCTCGATAAACACCGAATCGTCAGAACTGGCAACGAGGCTCATCCCCTGGGGCAGATTTGCGTTGATCGCCGCGGCCGTCCGGTTTGTCGCTCTCAGCACTTCCAGCGTGTTGGCCGTTGACTGCTTGACGATCCCGAGACCGACCGTCGGCTGCGAGTTGCCGCGGAACTCGGTTCGATAGGTGGCCGGGCCGATCTCGACGCGCGCGATGTCGCCGAGTCGCACCAGTTGCCCGTCGCTCCCCTTGCCGATGACGAGCTTTCGGAAGTCCTCGGTCGTTTCGTACCCGCGCTCGATTCGCACCGTGAACTCGCGCTTCAGTGAGTCGATGCGCCCCGCCGGCAGTTCGACGTTCTGCGTTCGAAGCGCATTCTCGATGTCGATGACGGTCAGGCCCCGTGCCGCCAGAGCGATGCGATCGAGCCATACCCGCATCGAGAACCGGCCGGCGCCGCTGATGAAGATGTTGGCAACGCCGTCGATAACGGTGAACTGATCCACGAGATAGCGTTCGGCATAGTCCGTCAGCGCCATCGTGCTCATGTTGGGGCTGGTCAGCGAGAACCACTGTATGGGTCGCGCGTCGCTGTCAGCCTTCGCGATCTGCGGTGGATCGATGTCTTCTGGCAGGCGGTCGAGCACGCGGGAGACCCGGTCCCGAACGTCGTTGGCCGCCTGGTCGATATCACGGTCGATCTCGAATTCGACAGAGATACGCGAAGAGCCGTCAAGGCTCGACGAGGAGATGGCATCCACGCCCTCGACGCCGCTGATCTGATCCTCGATGATCTGGGTGATGCGGGTCTCGACGACCTGTGCGGATGCGCCGGGGTAATTCGTCGAGACAGAAACCACGGGCGGGCTCGTATCGGGATATTCCCGAAGCGGCAGGTCGCGAAAGAACAGGGCACCGAAAGCGACGATCATCAGGCTGATAACAGTCGCGAAGACGGGGCGTTTGACGGAGACGTCGGAAATGATCATCGCAAGGTGTCTCCCCTAGTCGCCCAGATCAGCGGGGGTTCCGTCTTCGCGTCTCGCGACCCGCGCGCCGGGGCGAACCTTGATGATCCCCTGTGTGATGACTTCTTCACCAGCCTCGATTCCGGAGGTCACTTCGACGATTCCCGGACGACGTCGCCCGGACGTGACTTCCCGTCGGTTTGCAACATTGTCGGCGCCGACAACGTAGACGTACTCCTTGTCCTGAATGGGCACGATGGACGCCTCCGGGACGACGAGTGCCTGTTCCCGGTCGAATACGAGATCGACGGTCATCAGCATGCCCGGGCGGAGTTCGCCGCTGGAATTTTCGAGATGGGCGCGAACGGTCAGCGTACGGGTGACCGGGTCGACGCGTGAACCGACCGTTCGCACAACCCCTTCGAACACGCGATCGGGATAGGCTGCATTGCGGGCGATGACTTCCTGCGAGGGTTTGATGCGAGCGAGATACGTCTCCGGTACATCGAAGTCCAGCTTGATGGTGCCGATGTCGTCGATGGTGGTTACGGGCGTCGTGGTCGTCAGCAGCGTGCCGGGGCTGACGTTACGAAAACCCAGAACGCCGCTGAACGGAGCGCGAATGAGGCGATTCTCCAGCCGCGCCACAATTGCATTGAGTCTGGCTTCGGCCGTCTGCATCTGTACGCGCCGTTCATCGAGCTGGGTTTCGGAGGCAAGGTTCTGCTCGATGAGGTTGCGGACCCGCTCGAACTGACGGGTTGCTTCTTCAACGGTCGCCTGCGCTTCTGCCAGCTGCGCTGTCTCTTCGGCGTTGGTGAGCTCGACCAGTATGTCGCCTTCTTCGACGTAGTCGCCGTCGTCGAAATTGACCTTGCGAACGGTGTCCGTGACCTTCGCGGTCAGCAGTACCGATTCGTTGGCCTGGGCGGTACCGATTGATTCGACCTTGTCGATGATGGTCGCGAGGCGTGCCGGCTCGGTGACAACGAGCGTTGGCCCGTCGCCGCCCCAGCCGCCGCCGGACTGCTGCGACTGGTTCTCGATATAGGTGTTCGCGGTGACGTATCCGACCCCAACGAGCACGATGAGGGAGATTGTCAGCAGCGGGTGCCTCTTAATGAAGTCCATCGTTGCTCCTGAATGGGCGATCAATCCCGTCTGCGTTCAGGTTATTGTCGTTTTGGAGCACGGGCGGGCCCGACATTATAGGGCCTATGCCCGCGTACCAGCTACCGGAATCGACGGGCAGGGCAGCAGCGTGCCGCGCCACTCGAAATCGATTGGCGTGATGGTCTGCTGTTTTGAGTACCGATGCCAAAGCTGCTCCAGGTTATGCGTCTGGCCCGGCATGATGAGCGCCGGAGCGATTTCTGCGAGTGGCGCCAGCACAAACGCGTTCTCCGTGATTTCTGCCCGTGGCAGTTCGACACCGTCGATGGTGCCTCGCCGCTCACCCATCAGCAGTATGTCGATGTCGACGTGCCTCGGTGCGAACCTGCCGGCCGATGGCTCACGGCCATGGCGGTATTCGATCTCGCGAAGTTTCCTGTGGAGTGCGCCAGGCGCGAGTGCGGACCGGGCCTCAACGACCAGATTCAGAAAATCGGCGCCATCGAATCCTATCGCTGCCGAACGGTATACGGTCGAAATCCTCCGCAGGGTCACCGCAGCGTCCAGTTCCTCCAGCGCAACAGCGATGTTCCTTGTCGGTGCCACATTGCTGCCAACGCCGAGAAACACCGTGTCGGTCATCGTGCTGCCCGGTGAATGACGACTGCGACCTGATCCGCGTTCGGAATGGCGCCGGGTTTGGCGAGTTTCAGTCTCACGTCACCAAGAGGGAACTGTGCGAGCAGGCTTGCCGCGATCTGTTCTGCCAGTGCCTCGATCAGTTCGCAGCTCGATGCTTCGACGAGGCGGGTGACGTGGCGGGCGATATCTCCGTAGCTGACGGTATCGGGAAGCTGATCGGAACGGGCGGCGTTGCGGGTGTCGAGGCCGACGTCAAGGTCGAGAATCACGGGCTGGGTTCTCGCGCGCTCCCACGGGTGTACGCCGATGACCGCGGCAACCCGCAGCCCCTCAATGAGAATCCTATCCACCTTCGAGCTCCGTCATCGGCCACCGTGGACGAACCTCGATCTCAAGCGTCTCGGTGTGGCCAAGGAGCATGCGCGCCATGCCGGCGTAGGCGATCATCGCGCCGTTGTCCGTGCAGAGCCTCAATTCCGGATACAGGATGCGCGTGCCCATGGATGTCGCGAGTTCATCGAGCGCGGCGCGAAGCTCCACGTTGGCGCTCACGCCGCCGGCGACGATCAGCGTATCCAGTCCCGAGTGCTCGAATGCCCGGCGGCACTTGATACGCAGGGTGTCGACGACGGCGGCCTGAAAAGCGGTCGCGATGTCGGCCTGATCCTGCGCGGAGGGCGACTCGCCGAGGTCCGCCAGCGCGTTCATCGTATAGGTCTTGAGCCCGCTGAAGCTGAAGTCGAATCCCGGTCGGTCGGTCATCGGGCGGGGAAACCTGAAGCGACTCCGGTCGCCCTGATCGGCGAGTTTTGCAATCGCGGGCCCACCGGGATAGCCGAGACCGAGCATCTTCGCGACCTTGTCGAAGGCTTCGCCCGCGGCATCGTCCACGGATTCGCCGAGGATCTCGTACCGGCCCAGCGACTCGCAGGACATCAGTTGCGTATGTCCGCCGGAAACCAGCAATGCCAGAAAGGGAAAATCGCAGCCGGAGTCACCCAGCATCGGTGCCAGCAGGTGACCCTCCATGTGGTGAATGCCGATGGCGGGAACGTCCCAGGCCCATGCGAGCGCCTTGGCAATGCTGGCGCCAACCATCAGCGCACCGACGAGACCGGGGCCTGCAGTGTATGCAACGGCGTCGATGTCGTTCGGCGTCGAACCGGATTCTTCCAGGACCTGCTCGATCATCGGCAGCGTCTTGCGGATATGGTCCCTCGAGGCGAGTTCCGGCACCACGCCGCCGTACGCCTGGTGAAGGCTGACCTGGCTGTACAGGAGGTCCGCGAGCAGGCCGCGTTCGCGGTCATACACCGCGACGCCGGTCTCATCGCAGGACGTCTCGATTCCCAGTACTCGCACGTTTTCTTCAGCCTCGGTTTTCAGGACTGCGTATGTTACTGATTCAGTGAGAGAAAATCCCGCGGGCCCGGTTGCCGGCTGCGGCAATTTGCTTTGCTTTTGGCGGAACTTGCCGCTAGAATGCGCCGCTCTGGAAATCCATCACCTTCAAGAGAGATATGCCACAGGTCAAAGTCAAGGAAAACGAGCCGTTCGACGTCGCACTGCGCCGCTTCAAGCGGTCATGTGAAAAGGCCGGAATTCTGGCTGAGGTACGTCGTCGCGAGTTTTACGAGAAGCCGACGGCAGTCCGAAAGCGCAAGGCCGCCGCTGCGGTCAAGCGTCACGCCAAGAAGGTCCAGCGCGAATCTCGCCGCATGGAGCGACTGTACTAGCCTGAATGGCCAGTTCAGATATTCGTCGCGAAGTCGACGAGCAGATCAAGACAGCAATGAAGGCCCGCGACAAGTCGCGGGTCGCCGCATTGCGTCAAATCACCACGGAGTTCAAGCGCATCGAGGTCGACGAACGCGTCGAGGTCGATGACGATCGTGCCTTGCAGGTCTTCGACAAGATGTCGAAGCAGCGCAAGGATTCTCTCTCCCAGTATGAGGCTGCCGGGCGCAATGACCTGGCCGAGCAGGAAGCCTACGAACTCTCTGTGATCGCCGAATTCATGCCGGAAGCACTGAGCGAGGCGGAACTCGAAGCGATGGTCGATGAGGCAATCAGTGCTTCGGGCGCCACGTCGATGCAGCAGATGGGCGCCGTCATGGGCGTGCTGAAGCCGAAAGTCCAGGGTCGTGCCGACATGGGGGTCGTCTCGGGCCTGGTGAAATCACGGCTCGGCTGAGCGGCCGTTCCGGCGCTTGCCAACGTCACCACCGGGTGACATTGTAGTTTTCCCTTCAACCTGGCGGGTCCGTGCCGAATTGATCCCACGCGATTTTATCGACGAGTTGTTGTCCCGCACCGACATTGTCGATGTCGTCTCCTCGCGCGTTACGATCAAGAAGCAGGGGAAGGACTGGATGGGCATCTGCCCGTTTCACGACGAGAAGTCACCGTCGTTCAGCGTCAGTCAGGACAAACAGTTCTTCTATTGTTTTGGTTGTCAGGCGAGTGGTACCGCACTGGATTTCGTCAAGGACTATGACCGGCTGGACTTCCCTGCCGCGGTCGAGGTTCTGGCGGCGCGGGCCGGTATGGAAGTCCCGAGGTCCGGCCCTGTCGAGTCACCCGAACAACGGCAACGCCGCACGTCGATCTACGATAGCCTTGAGCAGGCAGCCGAGTTCTATCGTCGGCAGCTCAGAGATCACCCTCAACGTGAGCGAGCGGTTACTTACCTCAAAGGTCGTGGCCTTACAGGGCAAATTGCGCGTGACTACAGTCTGGGATATGCGCCGCCAGGCTGGGACAACCTGCTTTCGGCCCTTGCCAGGACCAACCACGAGCGCGGCCTGCTCATCGAATCCGGCATGGTTGTCGACCATGAGGAAGAGAACAAGACGTACGATCGGTTTCGTGACCGCATCATGTTTCCCATCCGCGACAATCGCGGCCGTCCCATTGCCTTTGGTGGACGCATTATTGGTGACGGCAAGCCAAAGTACCTGAATTCCCCGGAAACACCGGTCTTTCACAAGAGCCGGGAGCTGTACGGTTTGTACGAGGCGCGCAAACTCAATCGCCGGCTCGAGCAACTGATCATCGTTGAAGGATACATGGACGTCGTTGCGCTGGCGCAGCACGGCGTCACGACCGCGGTGGCGACGCTGGGTACCGCGACCACGCCGGATCATCTCGATCGCCTGTTCCGCATCGTGTCCCGCGTGGTGTTCTGTTTCGACGGCGACGAGGCGGGACGCAATGCGGCCTGGAAAGCACTTCGACAGTCACTCGGGTTCATGCGTGACGGTCGTACCGTCAGGTTCCTGTTTGTGCCTGACGGCGAAGATCCCGATTCGCTGATCCGCGCCGAGGGCCAACAGAAGTTCGAGGACCGCATCGAGGCGTCGCCTCACCTCGAGCAGGTGTTCTTCGAGCATTTGCAGGAAGACATCGATATTTCCTCGATCGACGGCAAGGCGACGCTCGCGAGTGTGGCCATGCCCCTGATCGACCAGATCCCCGAGGGGGTCTTCAGGCAGTTGATGATCGAACGGCTGTCCGAGCTGACGGGGCTGGCATCAAACCGACTGCTTGCCCTCTATCAGCCGGCCCCGGAGACCGTGGCGCCGCAGACAGACTGGCAGGAGCCCCCACCGGATGACTTCGCCGGCTACGACATGGACGATGCGCCACCGTGGGGCGACGAGACAGTCCAGGGCCCGGTGCGCCGAACCAGTCCCGGCGTCGACAAGGCGATGGCCATGCTGCTTCGCTGTCCTGAGCTCGCGAGCCAGTTCGATGAGGACGTTCTCATCATGCTCGAGAAGGAACCGGCCTGTGAACTGCTGGTCTCACTGATGCGAAGAATCCGGAACGAGGATGTGCGATCGCCGGCGATTCTCCTGGCCTCGTACCAGGACACCGGGGATTTCGACTGGCTGTGCCAGCTTGCGGAGGCAGAAACCCTGCTGGACGTCAGTGAATTCCCTGCTGAGTTTGGGGGCATTGTCCAGCGCCTGATACGGGAAATGGAAAGCGAATCAATTCAAGAAGTTATCCGTTCGCTTGCCGGAAAGCGCCCGGGTGAGCTTTCACCGGCAGAACGGGAAATGCTCGTCAAGCTGCCCCGCGAGCTCAAGAACCGGGCCTGATTTCCAGATTCTCTTCACATTCTGGATACATTTAGTACCCATAAATCAGTGACTTGGAGTGGAATGAGCCCGGTCTGCCCGTTATAATGGCCGGCTCGGCTTTCTCACTACACCTTCACCTTCTTGCAATAGGAAACTCATGACCAGCGGATTAGTTAAACAACAGTCCCGGCTGAAGAGCCTCATCAGCCGCGGAAAAGAGCAGGGTTATCTCACCTACTCTGAAGTCAATGACCATCTCCCGGATGAGATCTCCGATCCCGAACAGATCGAAGACATCATCAGCA
Organism: Pseudomonadales bacterium; assembly: GCA_965267485.1. Taxonomy (GTDB): domain Bacteria; phylum Pseudomonadota; class Gammaproteobacteria; order Pseudomonadales; family Azotimanducaceae; genus JANQJA01. The sequence goes on from OZ254080.1 coordinate 740,873, forward strand.
TGATCAACGACATGGGTATTGCTGTCCATGAGGCTGCGCCGGAAAGCGATGACCTCATGCAGGAAGGCGACTCCACGGACGAACTCGCTGCAGAAGAAGCGGCGGCGGTGCTGGTCGCCGTCGAAAGCGAAGCGGGCCGGACCACGGACCCTGTTCGCATGTACATGCGCGAGATGGGTACCGTCGAACTGCTGACCCGTGAGGGCGAGATCGTGATCGCCAAACGCATCGAGGAAGGCATCCGGGATGTGCTCCATGCGCTTGCCGGCTTCCCCGGAGCGGTTGAATACATCCTGGGCGAATACGATGCGTCGCAGGAAGAAGAAGGCAAGCTGTCCGACATTCTCATCGGCTTCCTCGACCCGGCGGAAGACGTGCCGCCCGCGGCTCAGGTCGTTCCTGGCAATAACGATAACAACGACGATGACGACGTCAGCGAAGACGAAGACAAGGGGCCGGACCCCGAGCTTGCCCGCGAACGGTTCGAGGCGCTGCGCAAGCAGCTGAAGAAGACCCAGCGCACGATCAAGCGTCATGGGCGCCCGAGTGAGCAGGCCGACAAGGATCTCGAGAAGCTGGGCGACCTGTTCCAGTTCTTCAAGCTTGTGCCCAAGCACTACGATCACATCGTCGAACTGGCGCGTGAGCCGCATACCCAGATCCGCCGTCAGGAACGCACGTCATGAACACGGCGGTGCGCAAGGCGAAGATGCCGCGCAAGACCTTCCTCGAGAAGTTCACCGGCAAGGAAGACGATCTCAAGTGGATCTCGAAGATGGCCCGTGCCGGTCATGACAAGCTGAAGAACCACGCCGACGATATCCTTCGCGCGCAGAAGCGCATCAAGGTGACCGCAGAAGAAGTCGGTATCACGGTCACTGAAATCAAGGATATCAACCGCCGCATGTCGATCGGCGAGGCGAAAGCACGACGCGCCAAGAAGGATATGGTCGAGGCCAACCTCCGGCTTGTGATCTCGATCGCCAAGAAGTACACGAACCGCGGGCTGCAGTTCCTTGACCTCATTCAGGAAGGCAACATCGGCCTGATGAAGGCCGTCGACAAGTTCGAATACCGTCGCGGCTACAAGTTCTCGACCTATGCGACCTGGTGGATCCGTCAGGCCATTACGCGGTCGATCGCCGACCAGGCGCGAACCATTCGTATCCCTGTGCACATGATCGAGACGATCAACAAGCTGTCGCGTATTTCCCGCCAGATGCTTCAGGAAATGGGCCGCGAGCCCACCCCGGAGGAACTCGGTGTACGCATGGAGATGCCCGAAGAGAAAGTGCGCCGCGTGCTCAAGATCGCAAAAGAGCCAATTTCGATGGAAACACCGATTGGCGACGATGAAGATTCGCACCTGGGTGATTTCCTTGATTCCGACAACAACCTTTCCGAGGGGGCGTCAGTCGGGTCTCCGATCGATACCGCGACCGATGAAGGTCTGCGTGAAGCAACGCGCAGCGTGCTGTCTGGCCTCACCGCGCGCGAAGCCAAAGTGCTCCGCATGCGTTTCGGCATCGACATGAACACCGACCACACGCTGGAGGAAGTCGGCAAGCAGTTTGATGTCACCCGTGAGCGCATTCGCCAGATCGAAGCCAAGGCGCTCCGCAAGCTTCGTCACCCGACACGCTCGGATCACCTGCGAAGCTTCCTCGACGAAACCTCCTAGGGTTCGCGCCGGCGACAACCAAAGCCCGCCTCTGGCGGGCTTTTTCTTTTTTGGACCGTCCGTCGCCTCACCCACGCAATCTGTGGCCGGATCCGCGGCCATACGCTACTTTTCGCCCATCGGGCCGGGTATCTGACACTTGCCTTACTTTTTTCGCATCCATGCCGACTTGAACCTCGTCTACAAGAAGGTGTGGGGGATCTATGACGATGCCGCCTCGCGAGAGGCGCATGCACTATGGGACGAGATGACCGCGAACGACCCTGCGATCGAGGCGTACGACGAGCTGCAGGACCTGACCGGCGTCACCGATTACCGGGTATCGATCGCGCTGATCCACCAGCTGGCGGATCGTTATGCGTCACGCTGGCAGGGTGATGCGCACCGACCGAAGCGAATGGCGTATGTGGTTCCGTCTCCGGAAGCCTACGGCACGGGACGGGTTTACGGCACGCTGATGGAGGCGACAGCTATCGAGTTCCGGGCGTGTCACGACTTTGCGGAGGCGGCCGAGTGGCTCGGCCTTGACGCTTTGGAGATCGAGCGCGTCATCGAATCCGGGACCGACGAGACCGGTACGCAGACTACGTGATCCGGAAGCAGTGATGGATCTTCGGATGCCGGCTGAAGTCGGGCGGTATGGTGGCTCGCGTGATGTCTTCAACGGAGAAGTCGGCGCTGACCTGCTCGTCGAGTCGGAACTGCCGCAGGTTCGTTGAGAAGTAGAGCGCGCCTCCCCTGGCAAGCAGCGCCATACAGCGCTGAATCATTTCGGCGTGGTCGCGTTGCACGTCCAGCGTCGATTTCATCCGCTTGGAATTCGAGAACGTCGGCGGGTCCAGGAAGATCAGGTCAAAACGCTCGTTCGCCTGATCGAGCCATTGCAGGCAGTCTGCCTGATGGAGTTCATGTATCGACGTGTCGATGCCATTGAGCTGGAAATTCTTTCTCGCCCAGTCCAGGTAGGTCGCCGACATGTCGACGCTCAGTGACGATGATGCGCCGCCCAGCGCAGCGTGCAGGGTCGCCACGCCCGTGTAGCAGAACAGGTTCAGAAAGCGCTTGCCCGCGGCCTCGCTGCCGAGCCTGAAGCGGATCGGCCGATGATCGAGGAACAGGCCCGTATCGAGATAGTCTTCGAAGTTGACGAGCACCCGGCAAGGGCCTTCGCTGACTTCGACGTGGGCAGCACCGGCGCCAAGTTTCTCGTATTGGTCGGAACCCCGCTGGCGAGCTCTCACCTTGAAGAACAATTGCTCGTCGCTGACTTCGAAGCAATCCTGAACGACGGTTCGAACCTCCCGCAGCCGTCGCCTCGCCTTGCGCGCGTCAATCTGTTTCGGGGGCTCGTATTCCTGGACGGAGAGCCATGGCTGATCAAGCGCGCTGTCGTGGCGGTAGACATCAATGGCAACAGCGTAGTCCGGCAGGTCGGCATCGTAGACCCGGTAGCATGCGACGTGCTCACGCCGCGTCCACTTGCCGAGCTGTCGCTCATTCTTCTGCAGACGATTCCTGAAATCCCCCGCTTGCGTCGACAGCTCTTCTGTGGATATTCGCGCCGGCAGGCGATCGTAGCGAAAGTAGTTCGCGGGCTCGATCTCGAAGTGAATGAGCCGGCACGCGATGGCCCCGTTGTACAGCGTGTTCTGCCGCGCTGCGCGCATTCCGATCGCCTTGCCGAGATCGGGATCTTCGGTATACACCGCGGCGCGCCACCCCTCGAAGTACGACTTCATGACATTACCGAGGTGTTGATAGAGCGCAGGCAGTTCGCCCGATTCCATCAGCCTTTTGCCGTAGGGCGGATTACAGACGAGGAGGCCCTCGCGCGGAAAGTCGTGGCGAAAGTCGGCGATATCCTGATAGGCGAACCGGGTGTGGTCTTCCAGACCGAGCCGCGCGGCGTTATCACGGGCGGCGTCCAGGACGCGCCGGTCGGCATCGAATCCCATCAGGGATGGCATCTGCCGCAGACCGACTTCCCGGCGGTGCCCGGCTTCTGCGAGCAGGCGGGTCCAGATCGCCTCGTGATGTTTTGGCCAGCGCGAGAAGCCAAACGACGGCCGGAGCAGACCCGGTGCAATGTCGGCCGCCATTTGTGCCGCTTCGAGAACCAGCGTTCCGGACCCGCACATCGGGTCGACCAGCGATCCTCCGTTCTCGCAGATCTCGGGCCACTTCGCTCGCATCAGGATGGCCGCTGCCAGGTTTTCCTTGAGCGGCGCGGCGCCGGTCGAGAGCCGGTAGCCTCGCTGATGGAGGCTGTTGCCCGAGAGATCGACGTAAAGCGTGGCCTCTTCGCGGTGAATGTGGCAGTTGAAGCGAATGTCGGGCGATTGCGTATCGACAGACGGGCGCTCGCCTGTGCGCTCGACAAACCCGTCGACGATGGCGTCCTTGATGCGCAGCGCGGCGAAGTGGCTGTGGTCGATCCGTGCCGATGACAGCGTGACGTCGATCGCGAACGTCATCGTCCCATCGAGGTGAGCAAGCCAGTCGATGGTGCGCGCGCCTTCGTAGAGCGCGTCGGTATCCGGTGCCGGAAACCGCGAGATGGCCAGCAGCACCCGGTTGGCAATTCTCGACCAGAGACAGGTCCGGTATGCACACTCCAGGTCTCCCGAAAAGGCGACGCCGCCACGAGCCTCGCTGACCTCAGCGCCGCCGAATGCCCTGATCTCCTCGGCCAGCAGGTCGTTCATTCCTCTCGGGGTTGTAGCGAAGAGCGAGTGGGTCATGGCGCGGGAGTCTAGCATGCGCCCCGGGAGTCAGGACTTGAGGGGATTTTGATGGCACACTGGCTGCCAACGGATAGCAAGCAATGGACCATGCGACGCTACACACTGGTCCCTGTTGTTCTGTGGGTACTGGGCATCCTGCTCGTCGTGCTCCTCAGCCAGCGGGAACGACATGTTGAACTCGATCGGCTTGCGTTAGAGACGCGAGTCACGGGAGAGCAGGTGCAGCTCAGGCTCGAGGCGTGCCTGGGTTCACGGGTTGCGCTGGTACGTGCGCTTTCCGGCTACTGGGACGACGTCGATGGCATTCGCGCGGAGTGGCAGCCGGTTGCCGGCTCGCTGATCAATCTGTTCCCCGGCATTCAGGCGCTCAACTTCGTCGACCCCGACTCGGTGATCAGGATCGTCGTTCCGGAGGCGCCCAACCGCGCCGCCCTGGGTCGTGTTCTCCTCGAGAATCCGAATCCCTCTGTCGTCGCCGCGATCAGCAAGGCGAACGCCATGCTGACGCGGACGAATCCGATCGAACTGCTCCAGTCAGGCAAGGGATTCACGGTCTATGACCGGATTGAATCACCGTCGGGTCGGTTGCTCGGCTACGCGAACGGTGTCTTTCGTATCGATGACCTGATGCGCGCCTGTCTCTTTGAAGCCACGCTTGAACGACGCTTTCAGCTAGCGCTTGCTGAACCCCTGGGCGGTGAGACGTTCTTCACAAAGCCGGATCAGACGGCAGAGCAGCCCTGGGACCTCAGCACCACGTTCGACGTACAGCTTGCGGATCGGCCCTGGAAGCTGATCGTTGCCCCCCATCCGTCACTGGTCGCGAACGTGGGACGTGAAACCGCGTCCCTGATCCTGTTCTTTGGTATTTCCGTGGTCTCGCTGCTCGCTTTTCTGACGTGGCTGCTCTTGCTCAACCAGCGTTCGCTGCGGGCCAGCCAGCGCCGTTATCAGTTTCTTGTGGAGAACCAGAGCGACTTCGTGGTTGAAGTCGGTGGGGACGGACGCCTGACGTACGCCAATCCGGCTTTCTGCCGAAGCCAGGGGCGCGCGAGTTCAGAACTGTTGGGAGAGCGCTTTCTGGACTTCATCGACCCCGACCCGCAACTGGTTGATGCGGCCAGGGCTGAACTGACGCGGCCGCCTTATTCCGTGATGCGGGAAGTCCGGACCAGCACGATCGCTGGATTTCGATGGGTCGCCTGGTCCTGTTCTGCCGTGCTCGATGCCAATGGCGAGATCTCGGTCGTCAACTGCACCGGGCGGGACCTTACCGACATGAAAGCGATGGAAGAGCGAGTCGCGCATTCCGACAAGATGAAGGCGCTCGGAGAAATGGCGGGTGGCATTACCCATGACTTCAACAACCTGCTTCAGGTGATGCTCGGCACCATCGAATTCATGATCGATGATGTGCGTGGTACCCAGCGGGAACAGCTCGAGCAGGTTGAGCACGCGATCCAGCGTGCCATGAACCTCACCTCGAAGCTTTCCACGCTGTCCCGGCAGGGTGGGGCAGACCCGCAGCAACTGGATCTCTCGGGATTTGTTCGCGAAGTAGTCGATCTGCTTCGACGTTCGCTGCCGAGTACGATCAGCGTGCAACTCGAGGCGCCAGTCGAGCCCATCTATGTCATGGCCGATGCCTCCCAGATCGAGCAGGTCTTCCTGAATCTCTGTTTCAATGCCAAGGACAGTATCGAGACCCACGGTACGATCCGGATCGTGCTCGCGGTCGAGCACCTCGACGCTGCGTTCTGCCGCATTCACCCGGAGGTCGAGCCGGGCATGTTCGCGCGGCTGTCCGTCATCGACGACGGGTCGGGTATCGAGGATGATGTCCTGCCGAAGATCTTTGACCCATTCTTCACGACCAAGGGCATCGGCGAGGGTCACGGCCTCGGGCTTGCCAACTGCGACAGTCTTGTTCGCCAGCACAATGGCATCATCCTTGCGGATTCGGCCGTGGGATACGGCAGTACGTTTACGGTTTATCTGCCGATTGTCGAGGTGCCCAGGCCCGCGAGGGCGGTGGCAGAGCCCAGCGCCGACCCGGCGTCGTCGTCACGCAGCACCGTGCTGATCGTCGACGACAACGAAGACGTCATGAACCTCACCCAGCGGATTCTCAGCGCGGCCGGCTATCGCACGTTGACCGCGGCCAACGGTTACGACGGCGTCGTCACGTTCCAGGAACACCAGAACGAAATCAGCATGGTGATCATGGATCTGGTGATGCCGGTGATGGATGGCAGGGAGGCAGCGGCGAAAATCCGTGAGCTCGCGCCCGACGTGTTCATCCTCTTTTCATCCGGTTTCGTCCCCGCGGACGGTAACGAACAGGTGCTGACCGAGCCGCTGCTCAAGAAGCCGTTCAAGAGCCGGGAACTGCTCGACTACGCGGCGATGGCCCACAGAGGTATCGGCGACGACGCAGGCTAACGCCAGGGGATGAACCGTTGCAGCGCGGTTGGCCGCGGCAGGCCGATCTCGAATGACGGCGTGATTGTGAGCCCCGGCGCAGCTGATACGAGACGCTGGCGGGCACTGATCGAGTGACGTAGTCCATCGATCCGCTGCAGGCCAAGTACCCAGGCCGCCGCCTCGCTGTACCGATGTTCAAAGCCGCCGCTGACGCTGTTGCATTCGACCGTTGAGAGTTCCCGCATGATGCTCCCCTTTCGTGATTGATGGCAGTGATTCTGGCGTGACCCGGACGGGCGGGATGTAGGACATCTGCCTCGCGCGATGTGGGAGAAGAAACAGCAACGTGGTGGGCCTGTCGGGCGAGACCTTGATCCAAGCATTCAAAGCTGACGCTTTGAACGTGGTGCCTATCGGGCGAGACCTTGGTCCAAGCATTCAAAGCTTGCGCTTTGAACGTGGTGGGCCCAGCAGGACTCGAACCTGCGACCAAGAGATTATGAGTCTCCTGCTCTAACCAACTGAGCTATAGGCCCGTATCGCGGGGCATTCTAGCGCGTCACGCCAGCTGAATCAGCTTGAGCGTCATGTAAACGCCCACGAGTGTCGCCACGACGAAGGCGAAAGCGACCAGATAGAAGAACCCCCGGGCGAACTGCCGCTTCAGTCTGGCAAACCCGCGCGCTTCGTCCGCCCGCATCGGTACGTCGCGAAACAGCCCGAGGGCGGAGAACCCGAGGATGCTCCACAGCAGGATAATCAGGGCGATGCCAAGGTAATCCTGCTCGCCGAATCCGCCGGCGAACAGCTCGACGCCTGCGGTGCTCAGCGCGAGTGCGCCGCTGGCGAGAAACAGGGGGCGAACGAATCGGAGTCGCTCAGCGACTCGCTGCAGTCCGTCGATCATGCCATTGCCTGGTCCAGGCGATCATGTCACTGATGCATTCATCGCTCTCCGGTCCCTCAACATGGGCGAACGCGTGTCCGACGCCTGTATAGCACTTGTAGTGTGCCTCGCCGCCGGCAAACATCCATGCACCCCGGAGCGTCTGGCTCATCATGACCGGTACGTTCTGGTCGAGTTCCGGCTGCACGATGTACAACGCCGGCAGGCTCGAGTAGCGACCATCGACGAGGATCTGCTGGATCGCGGCGCTCGCCATCTGCGATGCATCTTCGAAGTAGGCTTCGTGGCCGGCAAGCAACTGCTCGGGATGGAAGCGCTGCGCCGGGTCCCGTGGTTCTTCCAGTCTCGCTTTCACGTATTGGTAGCGCGCAATGGGGTTCGACACCGGCCATAGCGCGATAACGAAATCGATAAGGCGCAGATCGTCATCGTCCTCGGTGAGACCGTTCGCGTTCAGTGCGGTGTACATCGCAAGGTGTCCGCCGCTGGAAGAGCCGATCAGCCCGAAGGTCGACAACGTAACGCCCAGCTCCTTGAGCCCGACGGTCCTCGTCCACCGGATCGCTGCAAGGATATCCTCCGGCGCGGCAGGGTGTTTGAAATCCGGCCCCTGACGAAAGTCGATGCTCACCACGCAGAAGCCGGCCTGCGCGAGGCGTCGGTCGTAGTGTCGCCCTGATTTGCGGTGCCCGCTCGACCATGCGCCGCCGTGAATGTCGATGACAACAGGCATGGGGCCGCCCGGCATCGGGTCCGGCCGATAAACGATCGCCAGCAGGTCGTTGTCGTCGCGGCAGACATAAGTGCGTTCGGTCTCGGATATGTTCATTCACCGCTCGCTGCCGGCTCTGAGGATTCGGCCTGCGCGTCATCCGGTGGTCGCAGTTCTTCCGGCAGCGCAGAAAGGTCGGGCCACGCGCTGATCACGGCGCTGATCACTGTGGCCAGCGGAATCGCGAAGAAGATGCCCCAGAAACCCCACAGCCCGCCGAAGAACAGGATCGCCACGATGATGGCCACCGGGTGCAGACTGACCGCCTCGCTGAACAGCAGCGGCACCAGCACGTTGCCGTCGAGGATCTGGATGACGATGTAGGCCCCGACGACATAGGCGAATTCCGGCGAGACGCCGAACTGGTAGAAGGCCACCATCGCGACCGGCACGCTGACGCCGAAGGCGCCGATGTAGGGAATCAGCACAGAGAGCCCGGTAATCGTGGCGAGCAGCACGGCGTAGTCCAGGCCCAGCAGCGCGAATGTAATGTAGGTCACGCCGCCGATGATCAGAATCTCCCAGGCCTTGCCCTGAATGTAGGCGTCGATGTAGCGGTCGATATCGTTCCACACCTGGTTGGTCAGCGGCCGTTCTTCCGGCAGGAATGCCAACACCCAGTTCAGGATGACGTCCTTGTCGCGAACCATGAAGAACACCATGAACGGCACAAGCACGGCGTAGACGATAAATGCGAAGACGGTAATGGCTGAAGTCAGCGAGTAGCTGAGAATCGTCTGCCCCAGTTCGAGGGCCTCTGCCGAGGCGGCAGAGACGACCTGGTTGATCTGCTCCATGGTGATCAACTCGGGGTATTCAGCGGGCAACTCGCTCAGCACGTGCCGGGCCTGACCGACCATCGAGGGCAGTTGCTGTACCAGGGCGGCACCCTCCCGGAACATGATCGGGAGCATGATGAGCAGCAACGCCATGAAACCGGCAAAGGCCGTGATGAAGACGAGCCAGAATGCGAGCCAGTAGGGCACGCCGTGACGTTCGAGCCGGTTGATGGCGCCCTGCAGCAGGAATGAGATCACCACGGCGGCGATGACCGGCGCCATGATGTCTCCGACCAGAAAGATCGCGAGTGCGACCGTGGCCATGACCACGATCAGGATCACGAGTTGCCGGTCGGCGATGTGTCGGCGGAACCAGTCGTTGATGAAGTCCATATGTCACCCGGGGCCCCGTATTTGGGCCGGTGTATCTTACTCGTCGTCCAGCCGGTTTACGCGGACAATCTCAGGTGAGTGATACGCGTTACCGTAGCAGAAACGCATGGGTAATTTTCAAGTTGCGGCTGCGCGGTTTCTAGACAGGTTAAGACATTTACCCTATATTCATTGCCGCTTTGATCCTTCGGGACAGAGACACACACTCACACACAACGCCTGAATACGGCGGAATACACATCGCAGATGCGGGACTTGATCCGATCGTGGACAGGTACCTGAGACCAGCGCAGCTTTCTGACTTTCTGCTGCATCCCCACGCATCAATCGATCAGGTCGCCCGTCAGGGAGGCTTGGATGAATATTCATACCTTTGCAAACCGCAAGCAGGATCGCCAGAAGATCTCCATGGTGACGTGCTACGACCACTGGTCAGCGAAGATCATCAACGACAGCGACGTCGACTGCATCCTGGTGGGCGACTCGCTCGCCGTCGTCATGCATGGCTTCGAGTCGACCGTCCATGCCACCATCGAAATGATGGAGATGCACGTTGCAGCGGTCGCCCGCGGCGCACCGGACAAGTTCATCGTGGCCGACATGCCGTTTCTGTCGGTCAGCAAGGGCATCCCGGCGGCCATGGAGGCCGTTCAGCGCCTCATGCAGGCGGGCGCGCACGCCGTGAAGATCGAGGGTGATGCCCATCAGGTCGATGTCATCCGGCACATCGTCGAAGCGGGTGTGCCGGTGATGGGCCACCTGGGGCTGACGCCGCAATCCATCCACAATCTGGGCGGTCATCGCGTTCAGGCCAAGGACGAGGCGAAGGCGACGCAACTCATCGAAAGTGCCAAGGCGCTCACCGCCGCCGGCTGCTTTGCGATCGTGCTGGAATGCGTCCCGACGAAGCTCGGCGCCTGCGTTTCCCACGCGATCCCGATCCCCACAATCGGCATCGGCGCGGGGCCGCATACCGACGGTCAGGTGCTCGTGCTGCACGACCTGCTGGGCGTCAATCCCGACTTCAAGCCAAAGTTCCTGCGCCGCTATGCAGACACGCATGCCGTCGTGGCGGGCGCGCTGTCGCAATACCATGGCGAGGTGGTGGCCCGGGACTTCCCGTCGCTGCAGGAATCCTACAAGTAGGCAGGTCGATGCAGGTCCTGCACTCGGTGGCGGAATTGCGCGCGGCCCTTGCCGCGCGCAGGGGTACGCGTGGTTTTGTGCCGACGATGGGTGCGCTGCATGCTGGCCATACGGCGCTCATTGATCAGAGCGTGGCTGACAACGACACAACGGTCGTCAGCATTTACGTCAATCCGACGCAGTTCGACAACGCCGCCGATCTCGAGAAGTACCCGCTGACGCTGGAAGCAGACCAGGCGAGTGCGGCCAGTCACGGTGCGGATATGGTGTTCGCACCGAACTACGCCGAAATGTATCCCGATGGGTTCAGCTATCGCGTTGACGAGACGGCGTTCAGTCGCGAACTCTGTGGCGCGCACCGGCCCGGACACTTCACCGGTGTGCTGACCGTTGTGATGAAACTCATCAATATCGTCAGGCCCGACGTCGCGTACTTCGGCGAGAAAGACTACCAGCAGCTTGAGCTCATCCGGGGGATGGCCGAGGCCTTCTTTCTGGAGACGGAGATTCGTGGTCTCCCCACGGTGCGGGAGCACGACGGCCTTGCGCTCAGTTCCCGCAATCTGAATCTTGACGCGGCCTCGCGTGAAATCGCGCCGCGGCTCCATGAACTCATCGACAGCGAACTGACGGACGAAGAAGTCAGGGCGCGGCTCGGTGCAGAAGGATTCGACGTGGACTACGTCGAGAGCAAATACGGGCGGCGATTCGCCGCTGCGAAACTGGGCGCGGTGCGACTGATTGATAACGTCGCGAGAAACGTCGCAAAACAGAAAGGAGCCGGTAATCAATGATTCTATGTCTGGACGTCGGAAATACCCAGGTCTATGGCGGCGTGTACGACGGTGAGACGCTCAGGGTGCAGTTCCGGCGGACGTCGCAACTGCAGTCGTCGTCAGACGAACTGGGTGTCTTCTTCCGTGCGGTGCTCCGCGAGAACGGCATCGACCCTGACGAGGTAGAGGAAATCGCGATCTGCTGCGTTGTGCCTGATCTGCTTTATTCGCTGCGGGCCTGCTGCCAGAAGTACTTTTCGCTCGATCCGCTGATTCTACGGCCGGGGACGAAGACCGGCCTCAAGATCCGCTATCGTGACCCGAGAGAGGTCGGTGCCGATCGCATCGCGGATGCCGTGGGCGCGGTGAACCTGTTCCCTGGCCGCAACCTGATCGTGGCGGATTTCGGCACGGCCACGACGCTTTGTGCCATCACGAAAGACCGTGAGTTTCTGGGCGGCAACATCATCCCCGGTGTTCGACTTGCGGCTGAAGCGCTGGAGACGAGGACGGCGCAGCTGCCCAGCGTCGAGATCCTGCCGCCGGCGTCGTCAGTGGGGCGCTCCACGGTCGAGAGTATTCAGGCGGGGCTCTACTGGTCGAATGTCGGAATGGTCAAGGAGCTTGTGTCGAGAATCACGGCAGAAGTCTTTGCCGACGAAGCACCGCTCGTTGTGGGTACCGGCGGCTTTGCGCAGCTGTTCAATCGCGAGAGGCTGTTCGATGAGGTCGTGCCGGACCTGATCCTGACCGGCCTGCGAGAGGTAATCAGGCTCAATCGCGACAGTGCCTAGCGGTTCCCTAAAGCACTGCCGCGATGGAACCAGCGAGAAAGATGGCCAGCGCCATGAAGTTGAAAACTTCCTCGGCGCGAATGACGATCTTCAGTTCTTTGACTTCCATGTCCAACCCCTTCGTCTGACGAGAGCGGGCGTCCCGTGAAGTGTGATTAGACGCCAGCGGTGCCTTGCGTACTGTGATATCGATCACAGTTATCCATTTTCTCTCCACATTGTGACGCGCGTCTCGCTTTCGGCGGGTTGGCGGAGCCCTGTCTGTTACCATCTCGGCTTTCGCCGCAAGGGCATCCCATGCTGAGTGTCATCGTCCCGACGTACAACGAGGCCGGCAACCTGCCGGGGCTCGTGCGCCGGCTGCACGGCGTGCTCCTGGACGCGTCGATCGACTACGAACTCATCATCGCTGACGACGACTCGCCGGATGATACGGTGCGCGTCTGCGGCGAATTGGCGGCTGAGTATCCGCTGAGGCTGATTGTCGCCGCAGATCGACCGCGTGATCTCTCGCTTTCCGTGATCGATGGTCTGCGCGCCGCAAGGCATGATCTGATCGTCGTCATGGATGCAGACCTCTCGCACCCGCCGGAGACGATTCCGTCCATGGTTCGGCACGTCGAGGAAAACCCGGACGAGATGGTGGTCGGCAGCCGTTACGCCGCCGGCGGCAGCTTCGACCGTGACTGGAGTCTGTGGCGGTTCGCCAACTCGCACGTCGCGACGCTGCTTGCTCGACCGCTGGTTCGTTGCTCCGACCCGATGTCCGGGTTCTTCTGCTTCCTGAAGTCGCGCATCGTGATCGATGATCTGAGGCCCATCGGATACAAGATCGGGCTCGAAATCATGGTGCGGGGCGACTTTCGTCGTATCGAGGACATGCCGATTGCATTTGCCGATCGCGAGATCGGTCACAGCAAGATGAACCTGGAACAGCAGGTTCGCTATCTGCGGCACCTGCGACGTCTCTATCTGAAGAAATTCGGCGGGTTCGCCGAGTTCATCCACTTCGGAGTGGTCGGTGCCAGCGGGTTCATTGTCGATGTCTCGTTCTACTATTTCTTCCAGTGGCTGGGTATTCCCCATCAGGTGGCGAGGGGGCTGTCATTCTGGCCGGCGGTTAGCTGGAACTGGGCGCTCAATCGCCAGGTCACCTTCGGAGAGCGGGCCCGGCGGCCGAGGATGCGGCAGTGGATGGAGTTCGTCATGGCGAGTCTCGTCGGCTTCTCGATAAACTGGGGTCTCTATGTGCTGCTGACGTCGAATTTCGCGTTCTTCGATGAATACCGCCTGATTGCGCTCATCACGCCGATTGGTGTTGCCGCCATCTTCAACTTCACGCTGTCGTCGCTCTTCGTCTACAGCAATACCCGGAGGTAATGTACGCATGACGACCCTGACGAACTTCCGCCTCTGGGACGGCGTGTCCGGCGACATTGATGCGGGCATTGACACCATGGCATTTGACGGTGGCCGGATCACCGCCATCGGCGCTTCCGGTGACTTCGAACTTCGCAATGCGATCAATCTGGAAGGCGCAACCGTGATGCCCGGATTGATTGATGCGCACGTACATCTTTGCCTTGATCCGGACGACCGGGACCCGCTGGCACATACGAAGCTCGATGATGACGACATGCTCGGGCGAATGCGGGTGAGGGCGAGGGACATGGTGCGTGCGGGTATCACCACGGCACGCGATCTGGGTGGCGGGCGCTGGCTCGAACTTTCGGTCCGTGACGAGATTGCCGCCGGCAAGACGCCGGGCCCGCGATTGCTCTGTGCCGGGCAGCCGATTACAACGCCGGCGGGGCATTGCCACTTCTGGGGCGGTGTCTGCCAGTCGGACGACGACATCGAAACCGTACTGGCAAGGCAGATCGGGCAAGGCGTTGACCTCATCAAGGTCATGGCCACGGGCGGTTCGATTACGCCGGATTCGCGGCCGGTTGATTCCCAGTTCGACCGCGCGGCGCTCGAGAAGATCGTCAGCCTCGCGTCCGCAAACGACCGGCATGTGGCCGCGCACTGCCACGGCACCAACGGCATCCGCGACGCGGCGGCCGCGGCGATCGCAACGATCGAGCATTGCTCATGGGTGGGTGACGCCTGGGGATCTGACTATGACGACGAGACTGCCCGGGAGATCGCCGCAAAGGGGCTGCGCGTGTCGCCAACGATCAGCCTCGGATGGCAGCGACGGCTGGAGAGTGACTGGGGCAAGCGTATGTGTCGCAATTTCGCCGCCATGAAGGCATCGGGCGTCGAATTCATTGCGTCAACGGATGCCGGCATACCCGGCGTCCGTCACGCAGATCTCGCGAAGGCGATTCCGGTACAGGCGAACTATCTGGGCCTGACGCCGGTCGGTGCGCTTCAGATGGCGACCTCCCAGACGGCGGCGGCCATCGGGCTGGGAGCGGTCACTGGACGGCTGGCGCCAGGATTCGATGCGGACGTGCTGGTGGTCGACGGCGACCCGCTCACCGATCTCGCGTGTCTCGCCGTGCCGGTGAACGTTTTCGCCCGGGGCGTCAGTGTTCTCTAGTTGTCGGTGTACCACACCGAGACGATGAACCCTGGCTGGGCATTCTCGGTGTTGTCCGTCAGGTAGGCGGACTGTTCGACGAAATGGATCGTGATGCTGCCCTCCATCTCACTGAGCCACTCGTTGATTTCGGTTTCGCTTTCGTGAACCTGCGACACGCGCTGGCGAAATATCCTGACCTTCATGGGATCGATCCTCCAATGGGGCGTCCTGCAGTGTACTGTAACGGACTCGCTTATTGCAGGCGATTCCGCCCCGACGTTAAGCTTGCCGCTTCAGTTGAGGATGAAAGGAACATCAATGGAGAGTCTGTTTGATCTGAGCGGCAAGGTCGCCATCGTGACCGGTTCGACCAAGGGTATTGGCAAGGCGATCGCACTGCACATGGCGCGACATGGTGCCGACGTTGTCATTTCGAGCCGCAAGGAAGACGCCTGCGCCGCGGTGACCAACGAGATCAATGAGGCGATCGGCGACAGTGGCGGCAGCGCGACGTCGATTCCCTGTCACATCGGGTACAAGGAACAGCTCGAGCAGCTCGTCAACGAAACGCGCAGCCGCCTTGGCAAGATTGACATCCTTGTCTGCAATGCTGCGGTCAATCCCTTCTATGGTTCGATGATCGACATCCCCGACTCTGCGTTCGAGAAGATCCTGGACTCGAACGTCAAATCCAATCACTGGCTGTGCCAGCTCGTGTTGCCCGAAATGGTCGAGCGCAAGGACGGTGTGATTATCATCGTATCGAGCATTGGCGGCCTTCACGGCAGTTCAACACTCGGCACGTACGCGATTTCGAAGGCGGCCGACATGCAGCTTGCCCGGAACATTGCTACCGAGTTCGGGCCGCATAACATTCGTGCCAATGCGATTGCGCCGGGGCTCATCAAGACCGACTTCGCCAAGGCGCTCTGGGAGAACCCCGACACGCTGAAGGCGTCCACCGCGAATGCATCACTCCGCCGTATCGGTGAGCCGGAAGAAATCGCGGGGACGGCTGTTTATCTCGCCTCCGCTGCGGGCAGCTTCATGACCGGACAGACCCTCGTCGTCGACGGTGGTCGTTAAGCGGGAAAGCTAGAAAACACGAGGGATTGCCGTTACTATTTCCGAGCGTTTTTCGTAAGAACCCCGACCGTGGACAGAAGAGAATTCCTGAAGTTCTTTTCCGCTGGCTCAATCGCTGCGATGAGCGGCCAGCTGTTGTGGCGTGGTCATGAATCCGGTCAGGCTGCGCCCGTCATCTACGAAGATATCGCGGCCGATCCTGTCGAGATCGCGAATTCCATTCGCTATATGACGACGCCGGCGCCGGATTCCTCGGCTTTTCTGCGGGCTTTCGAGCACTCTCAGGTCGCGGCATCTCCCCGTAGCGACAACCTGGATTCCTACCTCGAGAAGATGCAGAACTTCGAGGCGGAGCATATCGACGATGTGTTTCTGGAACAGGATCGCTACCGGACGCTGATCTCGGTCTTCAAGCGAATGGACCGGGTCCAGAATCTGGTTGGGCATGGCAACTTCAATGTACTGTCGTTCGACGACATGCTGAAGTATGCCTCCCACTACGAGAGCGTCGGCAGGTTCGAGCCGGCAGAGACGGATTTCCTCGAGGCGTTGTTTGCCGAGAGTGCCGACCGCTACGGGTTCTTCGGCGAGAAGGTCATCGGCGAACTCACCGCCCGTGTACCCGAAAAGGAAACCGTCAAGGTTCCGGGTACGGGCCACTTCCTTTACCGGGGTCGATCTGAAGCCCTCTATCGCAAGGTTCGATCAGAGGTCGGGGGTGACCTCGTGCTGACCTCGGGAATCCGCAGCATCGTCAAGCAGTCCCATCTGTTCCTGGCGAAGACGATTCAGGCCAAAGGCAATCTTTCCCGGGCCAGCCGGAGCCTTGCGCCGCCCGGGCACTCCTTCCACGGCATCGGCGATTTCGATGTCGGCAAGATTGGTCTGGGCTCCCGAAATTTCACGTCCGATTTTGCCCGAACCGACGAGTTCAAGCGTCTCGTTGATCTTGGTTTCGTTGACATGCGCTATCCGGAGCACAACCTGCTCGGCGTGCGCTACGAACCCTGGCATATCAAGGTCGTCTAGGTTCCCTGGAGCCCGACAATCATCGTGATGCTTTTGGCGGCCAGCAGGGCGGCGGCAACCATTGTCGTGTTGCCCGCCAATCTGGCTGTCTTCCTGCGCGGGTTCGACTGACCGTTCTCCTCGTCGAGAAAGCGCAGCGCCGTCTGGCCGTCGTCAGGCAGTGCCGAGGCGAATGCGGAGCCGCGACGCGCAAGCGTGAAGCCGCCCAGGCCGAACGCGATGCTCGCCCAGAAGAGGAAGATCGTTTCAATCGTATCGCTCGGGCCATGGGCCAGGGCGGCGATCAGTACTGCGAGTGCGATCACGGGCAGGCAGAAGTCATATAGTCGGCGAATCCCGGTCAGCCTGGCGGGCGTGAGGCGGAACGCGAGGCCCGGTCCGAACTGCACGAGAATGACCACGCCGGCGAAGCCCACAAATCGCCAGCTTGCAATGATGTGCCTCGACAGCGGGTCGTCGGCATCGCTGAATGCCACCTTGAGGCAAAGTGATGCCAGCAGCGCGGCGCCGCAGGCGAGGCAGGCGATGGCTGCGAGCTGAAATGCTGACGCCGCCAGATGGCTGCTGCGGGTCACGCCTGCGACGATCGTGAGGAAGCATCCTGAAATCAGCAGCAGCACCGAGCCATTGAACAGCAGCGCGCTTGCCGAACTGGTGTCGATGCCGCTCGAGACGATGAAGTAGGCGATGAGCAACAGGCCGGACAGCGCAGCGATCACCGGGCCCGCGTTGCTGTTGCTTCGTCTGCCAGCGTCCTGCCCCCAATCGATGTCGTCAGCAATCTGCAATGCTTGCCTGAGCGACAAGCCTGCTGCGGTCGCAAGCGCCTCCACGCTCATGATCGCCTGCACGTCCTGACGATACCTGATAATTCGCTCGGCCCGCTTTTCGCCAATGTGCATCAGCCGGCACAGCTCTGGCACTGTTGCCTCGTTAATGCTGATAGGGGATGATCGATCGCTCATGTCGTTACGATACTACTGATGGGGAGTCGTGCTATGGAAGAGTTGCGCTGGTGGTCCAGGATTCTCGTTGTATCGGCGATCGTTGCGGTCGTGCTGCTCGTGGCGGGCCCGCTGGGCTACAAGTTCGGTCTGTCGCCGCTTCAGCCGTCTCTCGTCAGTTTGCTCATCGCGCTCTTCACGGGCGCCGTCGTCGTGTTGCTCGCGTTCATCATGACCATCGTGTCGCAGGTCAAGGCATTGCCCAGGAATCGGAATCTGACCGTGGTGGCGCTGTTGGTCGGGGCGATTCCCATCGTGGTCATGGTGCCGCAGATGATGGCCGCCCAATCCGTTCCGCCCATCCATGACATCACCACAGATACCGTTGATCCGCCCCGGTTTTTCGAAGTCGTCGCGCTTCGCGCGGACGCACCCAACGATCTCGAGTACGGCATGGAGAACATCCCGCCCGAAGAGATGGCGAAAATGCAGCAGGCGGCTTATCCGGAGGTCCGGACGCTCGCAACGGAACTTGACGTCGCCAGCGCGGTTGCCCGCGCCGCTGACCTGATGGCGAGTCAGGGCCATGAGGTCGTGAACGTCGATGCGGCCGCCGGGATTGTCGAGGGTACCGCCACCACGTTCTGGTTCGGCTTCAAGGATGACATGGTTGTGCGAGTTCGCCCGGGCGATGACGGTGGATCGATTGTCGACATGCGCTCGGTCTCTCGGGTAGGCCAGAGCGATGTCGGGGCGAACGCCGCGAGAATCGTCGCCTTCCTCGAGGCGTTCTAGCAAGGCTCAGCGCTCGAGCCGCGCCTTTACGATTTCGTTTACCTGCTGCGGGTTCGCCTTGCCGCCCGTTTCCTTCATGACCTGACCTACGAAGAACCCCAGCAGTTTGGTCTTGCCGCCCCGGTACTGCTCGACCTGCCCGGGATTGTCGGCAATGATCCTGTCGATGACGGGCTCGAGCGACGAGGCGTCACTGACCTGTTTCAATCCTTCGCGTTCGATGTATTCATCAACGGTCGCCGCCTGCTGATCCCAGAGTGCATCGAACACCTGTTTGGCGATCTTGCCCGAGATCGTGCCGTCGTCGATCCGCGTGACGATCTGTGCGAGCACCGCTGCGGGTACCGGCGAGTCCGCGATGTCGACCTCGGCGCGATTGAGCCGTCCCAGCAGCTCGACCCTGACCCAGTTGGCGGCGCTGCGACCGTTGCCGCTGGCTGACGCGGTTTCCTCGAAGTAGTCGGCGAGTCGCCGGGACGAGGTGAGCACAAGGGCATCGGCTTCGGGAATCCCGTAGTCGACCACAAAGCGCGCTGCTCGCGTCGTCGGCAGCTCGGGCAGGCTGCTCGCGACGTCGTCGATGAACGACTGCTCCAGTACGATCGGAAGCAGGTCGGGTTCCGGAAAGTACCGGTAGTCCATCGACGTTTCCTTGCTTCGCATCGTTCTTGTCTCGCCGCGCTCGGTATCGAAAAGCAGGGTTTCCTGCCGAATCGAACCGCCAGACTCCAATACCTCGATCTGTCGTTCGATCTCGTAGTCAATCGCCTGCTCCAGAAAGCGAAATGAGTTCAGGTTCTTGATCTCTGTCCGGGTTCCGAGCTCGGTCTCTCCGGTGGGGCGCACGGAGACGTTCGCGTCACACCGGAAGGAGCCTTGCGCCATGTTGCCATCGGACACGTCGAGCCAGGTGACGAGCGAGTGGATCTTTCTGGCGTACTCGACAGCCGCTTCTGTCGACCTCATGTCGGGCTCAGAAACGATTTCGATAAGGGGTGTGCCGGCGCGGTTCAGATCGATGCCGGACTGGTTGTGAAAGTCTTCATGCAGTGATTTCCCTGCGTCTTCCTCGAGGTGGGCCCGCGTGATTCTCACGGTGACCGTCTCGCCGCTGGCGAGCGGAACCTCGACGCTGCCGCCCGTGACGATGGGCGCGGCCAGCTGTGTGATCTGATAGCCCTTCGGCAGATCCGGGTAGAAGTAGTTCTTGCGATCAAAAGCGGAGGTGCGATTGATCTCGGCGCCGACGGCGAGACCAAAGGCGATGGCCTTCCTGAACACCTCCCGGTTGACGACCGGGAGTACGCCCGGGAAACCGAGATCGATCAGGCTGGCCTGCGTGTTGGGTGCCGCGCCAAAAGCAGTTGAAGCGCCGGAGAAAATCTTCGATGCCGTGTTGAGCTGCGTATGAATCTCGAGGCCGATGACGACCTCCCATCCGGAATGACTCACGCTGCACCTCCCTCCGGTCGCCTCGAGTGCCAGTCGGTTTGCTGCTGGAACCGGTGCGCGGCGTTCAGCAATCGCGCCTCGTCCAGGTAGTTTCCGATGAGTTGCAGACCGACGGGCAGGTTGCCTTCAAAGCCGGCAGGAATCGACATGGCGGGCACCCCGGCGAGGCTCGCGGGAATCGTGAAGATGTCCTGAAGGTACATGGCAATGGGATCATCGACCTTGTCGCCAAGCGTGAATGCGGGTGAGGGCGATACCGGCCCCGCGATGATATCGACAGATTCGAACGCGCTGATGAAATCGTTCTTGATCAGCCGGCGAACCTGCTGCGCCTTCCGGTAATAGGCATCGTAGTAGCCCGCAGACAGTGCGAATGCGCCGACCATGATGCGCTGTTTGACCTCGGTCCCGAAACCCTCGCTCCGCGATCGTCGATAGAGGTCCTCGATGTCTTCGGGATCCTCGCAGCGGTGCCCGAAACGCACGCCATCGAATCGGGACAGGTTTGCCGAGCACTCCGCTGGCGCAATGACGTAGTAGGTGGGTACCGCAAACCGGGTATGGGGCAGGCTCACGTCGCGCAGCGTCGCGCCCAGCCCCTCGAATACCTTCAGTGATTCCTGGATGCTGGCCTGTGCCGCTGCGCTCAGGCCATCGGCGAAATATTCCTGGCAGACCCCGATGGTCATCCCCTCGAGAGAATTGTTCAGCGTTTCGAGATAGTCCGGAACGTCCGCATCGAGGCTGGTTGAGTCCCTGTCGTCGAAGCCTGCCATGTGGGCCAGCACGAGCGCCGCGTCCTCTGCGGTACGCGTGATCGGACCCGCCTGGTCAAGGCTCGAGCCGAAGGCGATCATGCCCCAGCGCGAGACGCGGCCGTACGTGGGTTTGATGCCGGTCACGCCGCACAGTGCAGAGGGCTGACGGATCGAACCACCGGTATCGGTGCCGGTGGCGACCGGCGTCAGGCCTGCAGCCACTGCCGCTGCAGAACCGCCGGATGATCCGCCGGGTACCCGTGTGGTGTCCCATGGGTTCCGGACCGCGCCGTAGTAGCTGTTCTCGTTCGACGAACCCATCGCGAACTCGTCCATATTCGTCTTGCCGAGCATGACGGTGCCCGCGCGCTTCAGGCGCTCGACGACAGTCGCGTCATACGGTGAGACGAAGTTGTCGAGCATACGGGAGCCTGCGGTCGTGCGAACGTCTTCGGTGCAGAAGATGTCCTTGTGGCCAATGGGCACGCCGGCGAGCGGGCCGGCGTCACCGCGGCTCCGCGCCTCGTCGGCGGCGCGCGCGGAGGAGAGCGCGCTCTCGTCACAGACGGTGATGAACGCGTTCAGGGTCCCGTCCTCCGACCGGATGCGCTCAAGGTACCGGGTCGTCAGTTCGACGGCGCTCGCCTTGCCGGCTTCGAGCAGCGCCAGCGTCTCGGCAATGGTCTCGCTCATTCGACCACCCTGGGTACGAGGTACAGACCGCGCTCCGTTTCCGGCGCGACGGCCTGATAGCGTTCGTGCTGGTCGGTTTCTGTCACGCGGTCCTCACGCAGGCGCTGGACTGCCTCGAGGGGATGGGCGAGAGGCTCGACGTTGTCGGTATCGACTTCCTGCAGCTGGTCGACGAGGTCGAGAATGCGGCTCATGCGCTCGACCATCGTGGCCTCGTCAGCCTCGTCGAGATGAAGTTTGGCGAGATCGGCCACCTGGCGGGCGACGTCTTTGTTGACTTCCATTAGCTACCTCCTGCGCGGGGCCAGAATGCTAATGATTTATCCATTTCGCGTCCATTATTCACGCTGCGAAGCTTCATTTTCGGTGCGTAACATCAGCGTTTCGTCCGATCGGGGTCAGGTCTGGCGTTTTTCGGCTGCTTTTTTGTCCTTTCCTTCTGATAAACTGGCCTGATTACTTGAGTAAAATCCTCAACAAATGATAGTGTTGCGTAACTTTTTGAATCTGATTGCTGAAGGGTTCCTCCCCCTCCAGCCTGCTCCCTTAAGGGTCAAAGATGCCATTCTTTAAACGATTGCGGGGCATGTTCTCGAATGACCTGTCGATCGACCTGGGGACCGCCAACACGCTGATCTACGTACGCGAGCAGGGCATCGTGCTGAACGAGCCTTCCGTGGTGGCCATCCGGACCAACAACAACCAGAAGAGCGTTGCTGCCGTCGGCATCGACGCCAAGCGGATGCTGGGCCGTACGCCGGGCAACATCACGGCCATCCGCCCGCTGAAGGACGGCGTGATCGCTGACTTTCAGGTGACCGAGAAGATGCTTCAGCACTTCATCAAGAAAGTGCACGAGAATGCATTCATTCGACCCAGTCCCCGGGTACTCGTCTGTGTCCCTTGCCAGTCGACGGAAGTCGAACGCCGCGCCATCAGGGAGTCGGTGGTCAGTGCCGGCGCGAGGGATGTTCGCCTGATCGAGGAGCCCATGGCCGCAGCGATCGGCGCCGGACTGCCGGTGCACGAGGCGGTGGGTACGATGGTCGTCGACATTGGCGGCGGGACGACGGAAATCGCGGTCATCTCGCTGAACGGCGTCGTCTACGCACAATCTGTTCGCGTCGGCGGTGACCGGTTTGACGAAGCCATTACGACATATGTCCGGCGGACGCAGGGCAGCCTGATCGGCGATGCCACCGCCGAACGCATCAAGCAGGAAATCGGCACCGCGTTTCCGAGCAGTGAAGTCCGGGAGATCGACGTCCGTGGCCGAAATCTGGCAGAAGGGGTGCCGCGAAGTTTTACCCTGAACAGCAACGAGATCCTCGAGGCGCTGCAGGAACCATTGTCCGTGATCGTCCAGGCCGTCAAGGGCGCGCTTGAACAGACACCACCGGAACTCGCATCCGACATTGCCGAGAGCGGTCTCGTACTGACCGGCGGCGGTTCGCTGCTGCGCGAGCTCGACCGCCTGCTCTCCAACGAGACCGGGCTGCCAGTCATTGTTGCAGAAGATCCGTTGACCTGCGTCGCACGCGGGGGCGGCAAGGCGCTCGAACTCATGGACTCACGCGGCGACGATTTCCTGTCGATGCAGTAGCAGTCGCAGGACAGGAATGGTGAAACGACGACAGGGGTAAACCGATCAAGTCACTGTTTCTCGAGGAATCAACGATTGGCTACCAGATGCTCGGCTTTGTCGTGGCATCAATCATCCTCATCTCCGTCGATCATCTCTCAAACCTCCTCGATGGCGTCCGCTCTGCGCTGACCGTCCTCGTGACCCCCGTATTCGTCGCCGCAGACTTTCCCAACCGGACGGTTACCGGTGTACAGGACCTCATCGCGACGCGCGACGACATGGCGCAGCGGATCATCGATCTCGAGAACGAACTGCTGCTGCTGCAGGCGAAGACCGAGAAGATGGCCTCGCTGACCTCAGAGAACAATCGTCTGCGTGCATTGCTCGGCTCCGCGGCCAAGCTGCAGGACAACGTCCTCGTGGCCGAACTGATCGGCGTCGACCCGGACCCCGTGAAACACGAGGTCATCATTGACAAGGGAACACGCGATGATGTGTTTGTCGGCCAGCCCGTACTCGATGCAGAGGGCCTCATGGGGCAGGTTATCGAAGCGGGTCCCTTCACGAGCCGGGTGCTCCTGATCAGCGATCCGACCCACGCGGTGCCGGTGCAGATCGTGCGCAGCAATCTCCGCCTCATTGCGCAGGGCAGCGGAGCCTCACGCCAGCTCCAACTCATGCACGTCCAGAGCACGGCGGATATCGAGGTCGGGGATTTGCTCGTCAGTTCAGGGCTCGGTAACCGCTTTCCCGTGGGGTATCCGGTCGGCGTCGTCACCAGGATCGATTACGATCCGGGCAAGCCCTTTGCCGATGTCACCGCGGCGCCAGCGGCGTTGCTCGACCGCACCCGTCACGTCCTGCTGGTTTTCACCGATGACGGCGCTGGCACCGCGTCGCGGGAGGAGACCGATGGAAGGAGTGGCTGACATTCGCGCGAGTGGAACATGGGTCATTGCGGTCACCTTCCTGATCGCCATGGTGCTGACAGTGGTGTCGTTGCCGTTCGCAATGCCGGAGGAGGTCGGGTACCTGCGGCCGGAGTGGGTGGTGCTCACCCTGATCTACTGGGTGATTGCGCTGCCGCACCGGGTCGGCATTGTTGTCGCCTGGCTGCTCGGACTCATGGTGGATGTGCTGCTGGGTGACCTGCTTGGCCAGCATGGTGTCGCCTTCGTGATCGTTGCCTACGTCGCCCAGAATCTCTACCAGCGGCTGCGCATGTTCACCGTGTGGCAGCAAAGCGGCATCGTGTTCGCGATCGTCGGACTCAGCCAGTTGATCAACTTCTGGATTGAAAGTATCGCCGGACTGTCCGACTGGAGTCTGTGGTACCTGTTGCCGTCGATCGTCAGCGCACTCGTCTGGCCGTGGATCTACCTGATTCTGCGATACCTTCGACGCGTATTCGATGTGACGTGAGCCGTTTCGCTGGCGAGGCTCGGCATCGGCGATTAGACTCGGTGATATGAACCGTCCCGTGAAGACGCTCCTGACGCTGGGGTCGGGTTCCCCCAGACGCGCCGAACTGCTGCGCCAGCTTGGCCTCGATTTCGACGTGCTTCGGCCGGATATCGACGAAACACCACACGAAGGTGAGCGGGCAGGAGACTACGTGGCCAGGATGTCCCGATCCAAGTCGACGGCGATCCGCCCGGCGGTCTCGCCTGACCGCCTGGTCCTTTGTGCAGACACGACGGTGACGCTGGATGACAGGATTCTGGGCAAGCCCGATTCTGCCGCGGAGTGCGAGGACATGCTGATGCGCCTGTCGGGGCGTCGCCATTCGGTGCTGACCGCACTGTCTCTCGGGACTGCTGCAGAAACGCACAGTCAGGTCGTGGAAACTATCGTCGCGTTTCGACGCCTAACCAGAGAAGAGTGTCACGATTACTGGTTGACCGGAGAGCCGGTCGACAAGGCAGGCGGCTACGGTATTCAGGGCCTGGGTGCCACGTTGGTCGAATCGATAGCCGGCAGCTACAGCAACGTCGTCGGCCTGCCACTGATGGAGACCGCAACCGTGTTGCGGAAATTCGGCATCGATTGCCTGAAGCGGCAACGGAGACCGTCATGAACAGAATTTGCGAAAAACAGGAAAACACCCTCAATGTCCGAAGAAGTGATCATCAGCGTTTCGCCGCACGAAACGCGGGTGGCAGTTGTCGCCCAGGGATTGTTGCAGGAGGTCTTTATTGAGCGTGCCCATACCCGCGGCACGCTCGGCAATGTCTACAAGGGAAAGGTCGTCCGGATACTGCCGGGCATGCAGAGCGCCTTTGTCGATATCGGCCAGGCGCGTGCCGCATTTGTGCACATCACTGATCTCGTGGATGCGCACGACGCGGTTCAGGTAGATCGTGGTCCCGACTACACGTATCCGCCGATCACCGAGATCCTGCATGACGGCAAGGAAGTCCTGCTGCAGGTGACCAAGGAGCCCATCGGTACCAAGGGGGCCCGGGCCACGAGCAGCATCTCGCTGGCATCACGATTTCTCGTCTACCTGCCGGAAACGCCGAACATCGGCATCTCGCAGCGAATCGAAGATGCAGACGAGCGCGATCGCCTCCGGCAGGTATTGTCGACGATTGTCGATGAGGATCGGGGCGACGGCTTCATCGTGCGAACGGCGTCTGAAGGTGCGCTCGAGGAAGAGATCGTGCAGGACGCGGAACTGCTGCGCAAACGCTGGCTCGCCATTCGTGAACAGGCACGCGCCGCAAAGACGCCGTCGCTTGTGTTCGAGGATCTGCCGCTCCATTTGCGAATCATGCGCGATATCATCAATCGCGACACGCAGCGCATCATTGTCGATAACCGCGAGATCTTTGACGTCATCGAACGGTTCGTTGTTGATGTGATTCCTGAACGCAAGGGCTGCGTCGAACTGTTCGAGGGCACTGTGCCGCTGTTCGACGACCAGAATCTCGAGGACCAGATCGAGGCTGCGCTGGATCGAAAAGTGCCGCTCAAGTCGGGTGGCTACCTGATCATCGACCAGACCGAGGCGATGACGACCGTCGACGTGAATACCGGGGCGTTTGTCGGGCGACGGGATCTCGAGGAGACCATCTACCGCACAAATCTCGAAGCAGCGGCAGCGATTCCGCGACAGCTGCGCCTGAGGAATATCGGCGGCATTGTCATCATCGATTTCATCGACATGATCGACGACGAACACAAGCGGCAGGTGCTTCGTACGCTCGAAAAGGGTCAGCTGGCGGACCGCGTCAAATGGAACATCAGCGAAATCTCGGCGCTAGGACTCGTCGAGATGACGCGCAAGCGTACTCACGAAAGCCTGCTGAAGATGATGTGCACGACGTGCCCCTCCTGCCAGGGCAAGGGCTTTGTCAAAACCGCGGAGTCGGTCTGCATCGAGATCTTCCGGGAGATCCAGCGAAAGGCGGGCGAGTTCAGCGACAACGACTGCGTCGTCATGGCTTCCCAGACCGTCGTCGACAGGCTGCTCGACGAGGACGCGCCCTGGTTGCGTGAACTTGAGCAGGCGCTCGGTACCGATATCAGGTTGCAGGTGGAGGCCAGCTACAGTCAGGAGCAGTTCGACGTGGTACTCGCGCAGCGCCGTAAACGCAGGCAGCACAAGGGTTACCCCGGAGGCAGTTGATGCACCTGACCGGTCGGTTGGTCGCGCTGACGCTTGAGGGGCTCGTACTCCTCGCGCTCATCGCGGGCGCGGCCTATGTCAGCATCGGGCGAATCCTGGTGTCGAGCATCGACTCCTTCGAGTCGCAGATCGAGGCGCGTGCCACGGCGGCACTCAACGTGCCGGTCAGCTTTGATCGTATCGAGGGCAGTTGGGAGTACTTCGACCCGACGCTGACGCTCGAGGGCGTTCGGCTGGGTGATGGCCTGACGCTCGGGCGCCTGTCGGCGCGCGTCAACACGCTGGCCTCCACCCTGGAGCGTGGCGTCGTCATCAGCGAACTGACCATCGACGGTATCGATCTTGACGTCGTACAGCTCGAGGACGGCCGCTGGCAGGTCGTTGGACTGCCGCTCGGAGAAGGTAACGGCATTGATCCGGCGCCGTTGCTGCGCTCTATCCCGCACCTCGATCGCGTCGTTGTCAGCGGGGTCGACGTCGGTGTCAGTGGCCAGCTGCGCCAGTACCGCCTGCGAAACCAGCCGGGAACGGCGCTGGAACTGGTTGTCGATGATGATCACCGGCGCCTGTCGATGCCGCTCTCGTTCGAGGATCAGGAAGCCGGCAACAACGAATTTGAACTGGTCGGCCGGTACCGTGGGGATCCCCGTGACCTCGAGACTTTCTTTGCCGACCTCTACCTTCATCTGCCCTTGCTCGAACTGTCGGATTTCGTGCCGCTCGGCGGCGACCGCCTGGCGGCGAGCGAACTCACGCTGCGAGGTGACTTCTGGCTGCAGTGTGCTGATGGCCGCTGGGAGTTTCGTGCACTGCCGGTTGTTGAAAGGCTGGTCATGCGGCGTGATGGCCAGAACGTCGAGGTTGCGCGAAACCTGACCGGTACCCTGGCTGCCCAGGGCAGGCCTTTTGATCAGTTGCAGGTGCAGGCGACAAAGCTCTCCGGACGTATCCTCGAAACGGCGATCGAGTTTGAGGATGTCGTGCTGGCGATTGAGCGTCCCGACTCGGGCGTGAACCTGGCGGCGCAGCTTGCGGGACTTGATGTCGGAACGACCGTCAGGCTCGGCCGGGAACTGGGCTCGCGGCTGGGCATCGTAACGCCGGATCTCGAGGAGGCGTTGCTGGCACTGAACCCGCGTGGCCGGCTCGATGCCCTCCACATCACGGCGGCACTTCAAGAAGATCAGACGGACTTTCGGATGGCGGCCGGGCTGAACGGGGTCTCGGTGGATTCCCACCGCAAATCACCCGTCGTCGAAGCACTGGATGGGTTACTCGTCGTCCATCCGGGCGGCGGCTACGTCGATATTGCCGACGATGATTTCGGGATTGGCTTCCCCGGCGCCTACGACAACGTCTGGCGATTCGACAAAGGGGCGGGGCGGCTCACGTTCGACCTGACAGCAGGCTATCCCAGAATTGCCTCGTCGCTGCTCCAGGTCGCCGATGGTGAGATGACTGCGAGCGGGCGCATCCAGATCAGCCTGCCGGAACCAAGGATCGACCGCACCTGGGGACTCGAACTCGGCGTACTGAACGCTGATCTGCCGGATGCCGATCGGTTTGTGCCGAACACGGTGGATGCGGGCCTGCGTGCCTGGCTGAAGCGCAGCATCACTCGCGGCCATTCTGATCGTGCCGGCATGGTGTTTCACGGCACGCTTGATCAGGTCGCACCGGATGGCTCAAAGACCTTTGGCTTGTTCTTTGACGTGCGTAACACGACGCTCGCCTACGATGCGGCCTGGCCGGCCGTCGAAGATCTCGATGCCGTGATCAGCGTCTCGAACCGTGGCGTCTTTGCCGCAGATGCCACCGGCACACTGCTCGATTCCGGTTTCGTCGCCAGCGTGGCTGTACCGATGGGCCGCGGGCGTCCGCCGGACGCGATCGTCATCAATGGTGACGTCAAAGGTGAACTGTCTGACGGTTTGCGTGTGCTTCAGGAAACACCACTGCTGCAGCAGACCGGGCGTCTGGCTGAACAGTGGGTGGCTGACGGCCACTATTCCGGCACGGTCAGCCTCAACGTACCGATCGGCCGTCGTGAAGGTGAAGCCGTGGATGCTGACGTCATGGTCGCGCTTGAAGGCAATTCCATCTTCATGGGCGATATCGATCTGCCAGTGGAAGACGTGACGTCACACATCAGCTATGCGACCGCGACAGGGCTGCGATCCCCGTCGTTCACGGCCACGGTATTCGGGGAGCCGGTGAGCGGTGAAATATCGAGTGAGGCCGATGGCCTGGGCGGTGCCGTTCGGCTCTATTTGCGCGGAATGGCCAGCATGGATGATCTGAGAAACTGGTCTGGCCAGCGCATCCTCCGTGCGGCCGAAGGGGACTTCGACTACTTCGCGGTACTGCACGTGCCGTACGGCGACCGGGCGAAGGATCTCACCTACATCGAGGCGACGTCGACGCTGGAAGGCGTCGCCGTCGATCTGCCGCCACCGATGGGAAAAACCGCTGAGGGCAGGCGGGCGTTTGTGTATCGGCAGTCGTTCCTGAACGATGGTTTTCGGGTCGATCTTCGCCTTGATGAGGAGGTACGCGCCTCACTGAAGACGGTCGCGGGCGAAATCGTCGGCGGGCAGATTCACTTCGGGGCGGGACAACTGGGCGCGGTCGCCTATGACGATCTCGATGTCTCGGGCGAACTCGCCTTCGTCGACTACGATCGATGGGAAGCCGCCACCAACTATCTGCTGCCCGAGAGCGGTGAGGCGGTCGAAATGGCGGGAACCCTCGATGCGATTGAAGTCGACATCGACCGCTTGCTGGCGTTCAACGTCGAACTCGACAATGTGGCGACGCGCATCACACGTGACCCTGGCGTCTGGCATGTCGGACTGACGAACGACATGCTCGACGGACGCATCAGCGTGCCGGATATCAATGATCCGATCCGGATTGGTCTCGAATACCTCCGCCTGCCGGAAGATGCTGAGGAAGACGGTGAGGACCCGCTCGCCGATATCGATCCCACGGAACTGGTTGCGATCGACTTCAGCACAGAAGAACTCAAGGTGGGCGAGGAGGATTACGGTCGCTGGTCGTTCCTGTTCCGCCCGCACAGCGAGGGCGCCACCCTGTCGAATATCGAAGCGAATGTTCGCGGATTGATGCTCTCGCCGGACGACGCGGTCGTCGAATGGTCGACCTCAGGCGAGTCGCCCTCCAGCCACTTCACCGGCGGCGTCCTGATCCCTGACCTCGCCAGTGCCTTTCGGCAGTGGGGATTTGCCTCCAGCGTCGAGGGCAAGGACCTCAAGCTTGCGGCCGACCTCGACTGGGGCGGCTCGCCCGCCATGATCGACCTCTATCGCGTGGAGGGCGGTGTGGAGATTCTCGAGGGGAGTGGGCGCTTCGTCCAGGCCGAATCCGGTACCGGTGCGCTGCGACTGCTTGGCATCTTCGATTTCGCATCGCTTGCCCGGCGATTCCGTTTCGACTTCTCGGATGTCGTCAACAGCGGGCTCACGTTCAGCGAACTGTACGGCAAGGTTCGCCTTGATCAAGGGACGCTGACCGTCGTCGACCCCATTTTCATCGTCGGTTCGGGCAGCCGGTTCAAGATCGGTGGGACCGTCGACCTCTATACCAACGCGCTCGACAACGACATGATCGTCACTCTGCCGGTCAGCCGGAACCTGCCGTGGTATGCGGCTTACTCGGCGATTGTCACCGGGCCGCTGGTCGGCGCCGGTGTATGGCTGGCCAACAAGATCTTCGAGAACCAGATCGACCAGATGAGCAGCGCCAAGTACCGGATCGAAGGAACCATCGACAAGCCGGTGATCGAATTCGTTTCAATCTTTGATGATTCGGTTCGTGAATCGCCGGACGAGACGAGCGAGGCGCCGAACCCGTCGCAGGAGACGACGTCAGTCACGCAACAGGAAAACAACGGGAGCTGAATGATGCCTCGAATTGCCGTCGTCCAGACCGTCAGCAGCTGCGAGTGGTCGAGGAATGCTGCGCCTGTCGAGTCACTGATTCGTGCTGCCGCCGACACCGGGGCCGAAGCGGTGTTTCTTCCCGAGAACTTTGGCGCCCTTGCGGCGAGGAGTCCACGCGAGATCGGTGATGGTGAAGTGTCGGCGGAGGGCACGATTCGCGGATTCATCGGCCGGCTCGCCCGGGAACTCGAATGCTGGATCTTCGCCGGAACCATGCCCTGCAGCGTACGTCCGGATGGTGAGCCGGTCGCAGGTGAACGGGTTCGCGCCGCCTCCTTCGTCGTTGATTCAGTCGGGCAGGAGCGGGCGCGCTACGACAAGATCCACATGTTCGATGTCGACGTTGCCGACAGCCATCGTCACTATCTGGAGTCTGCGACTTTCGAGCCGGGCGATGGGATTGTCACGGTCGACAGCCCGGTGGGCCGCGTCGGCCTGTCAGTGTGCTACGACATTCGCTTCCCTGAACTGTATCGCGAACTCTTCTATCGCGGCGCGGAGGTTCTCTCGATTCCCTCGGCGTTCACCCGCCCGACGGGAGAGGCGCACTTCGAGGTGCTGATGCGCGCCCGCGCCATCGAATGTTTTTCATTCACCATCGCCGCGTGTCAGGGTGGTGTGCATGACTCAGGGCGTGAAACCTGGGGGCGCAGCATGATCGTTGATCCCTGGGGCGAGATCCTTGTCAGCGCGGTTGAAGGCGAGGATGTGATTGTCGCCGACATTGATCTCGCGCAGGTAGCCGAAGCGCGGCGCAACATGCCGGTGCTCGAGCAGCGAAGAATCTTCGACGGCAAGGTCAGGTCGTAGCGGAGCCCTGTTCGACGAGTTGCCTGAGGTACTGGAACAGCTTGCGATAGTTCGTCGGCGGTACTGACTGACCGGAGGCTCTGAGTTTCTCCTCGTCTGCGGCCTTTCTCGTCAGCTGGCGCAGATGCTGACGATCGACCGCGGGACATGCTGCGGCAATCTCATCGAGCACGTCACGATCGCCGGCGACAAGCCGGTCTCGCCACTGTTCCAGCCTGTGGAACGCCTGTGCATGCGCGCGTGATCCGGCGTCGAGTCTGTCGAGGATCGCCTGCACCTCTGCTGCGAGCGCGTCATCCCGCAGGAGTTTGCCGATGAACTGGACCTGGCGTTTGCGGGCACTGCCACGATGAATCTGCCTGAGCTGAGCGACGGCATCGATGAGCCTGGGCTCCGAAAGCTTCTCGAGTTGGTCCTGGGGCACGTCAGCAAGCCGTGCGCCGAGATCCTTCAGCGCATCGAGCTCCCGTTTGCGCTGGGTTTTGGATGGGCGGTCGTCATCGAAATCATCAGGCATAGAAGAGCGTCGCAAGGCCAAGGAAGGACATAAAACCGACGACGTCGGTAATCGTGGTCAGTACCACGGTACCGGCAATCGCAGGGTCGATCTTCATCGACTTGAGCAGTGAGGGCAACAGGGCACCGGAAAGCGCTGCCGTCACCATATTGATCACGAGCGCCGTGGCGATGATTGCCCCCAGCCAGATGTCATTGAAGACAATAGCCGCCGCAGCCGCGACCAGCAGCGCCCAGATCACGCCGTTGATGGCGCCGACAGCGAGCTCACGGTTGACGAGCCAGCGACGGTTGCCCTCGAAGAGATCGCCCTGCGCCATTGCCCGAATGACGAGCGTGAGCGTCTGGCTGCCGGCGACACCACCCATGCTCGCGACAATCGGCATCAGGACAGCGAGTGCGACGACCTTGGCGATCGTCTCCTCGAAGAGGTTGATGACAGCCGCGGCAATGAAGGCCGTCAGCAGGTTTGCGCCGAGCCAGAATGCGCGGCTCCGTGCAGTCGTCAGAATCGGGGCGAACGTATCATCGTCTTCCTTCAGGCCGGCCATGCCGAGCAGGGAATGTTCGCCCTCGTCGATGATGACGTCGACGACGTCGTCGATGGTAATGCGACCGACCAGCTTGCCTTCGTCGTCGACAACCGGCGCGGAGATCCAGTCATACCGCTCGAAGCGCGAGGTGACCTCAGACTCCGGCATATCAACCGGAAGGGCCTCGATCTCGGTGTTCATCATCTCCCGGACAGTCATCGACGGGTCCGAGACGAGCAGGGTCGTGAACGGCAATACGCCAAGGAACTCGTTTGCCGAGCTCACGACGTAAACGCAATCCGTTGTCGGGGGCAGTTCGGGGTGTCGCCGGAGATAGCGAATGACGACGTCCAGGGTGACACGGGGGCGAACGCTGATGGGGTCGGTATCCATCATGCCGCCTGCCGTGTCCTCGGGGTACAGCAGGAGGTTCTCGACGCGATCACGATCGGTCGCATCCATTGATGCGAGGATCGTTTGCGTCATCGCATCCGGCAGGTGCTGGAGAATGTCGATGACGTCGTCATCGGAGATCTCCTCCAGCATCGCGGCAACCTCTTCTACCGGCTGGTCTCCCAGCAGATCGGCGATGATTTCGTCATCAATCTGGTGAAGGATATCGCTGCGGTATTCGTCCTCGACGAGGCTCCAGATGACGGCGCGTTCCTTCGGCGGTGACGACCGGAGCATCGCCGCAATGTCCGCCGGCTGGAGCATCTCCATGTGGGCCTGCACCTGATTGTGCGTGCCCGACGCCAGCAACTCGGCAAGCCGCTGTTGGGCAGGCTTCTCCGGCGCTTCGTCGAATTCGCTCATGGCGCTACTCGTCCTCGCCGAACCGATCGGCAATCAGCTCGCTGATCGCAGCAGCCGCGGCCTCCGCTTCCGGACCTTCGGTCTCGAGCTCGATCTCGGTGCCCTGGCTCGCCTGCAGCATCAGCACTGACATGATGCTCTTGGCGTTGGCGGTCTTGTCGCCGAGGCGGAGGGTGATCTGGCCGCTGAACTCCTGCGCGACCTGCACGAGCTTTGACGCGGCTCTCGCATGGAGGCCGAGTCGATTCCTGATGAGACAGGTTCGAAGCGTCACGCGGCGTCTTCCTTATGCGATTGGGTCAGAGATCGAGACTTTCCTGATGAACGGACAGTCTGGCGAGCTCCCGATGTCTTATCTGAACATTTTTCCATTCAGGTGAGAAGCGATCGAACAACTGCTGGGCGATATACACGGAGCGGTGCTGGCCGCCTGTGCACCCGATGGCAACGGTCATGTAGCTGCGGTTGTTCGCTTCGAACGAGGGCAGCCAGTGCTCCAGAAACTGCGCAATGTCGCCGGTCATCTTGCCCACTTCCTCGTGGGATTCGAGAAACTCCGCAACATCGTCGTCGAGGCCCGTCTGTGATCTCAGGCTCTGAATCCAGTGCGGGTTGGGCAGGCAGCGAACGTCGAACACCAGATCGGCGTCGATGGGTACGCCGCCCTTGAAGGCGAAGGACTGGAACAGGATCGCGAACTCGTGGCTGGTGCCGGCGACCCGGTGTTTGATCGCGTCACGCAACTCGTGGATCGTGAGCCGGGTTGTATCGATCGTGAGGTCGGCAATGCTGGAGATCGGATCCAGCATCTGGCGTTCGAGTTCGATGGATTCCGAGAGTCCGCGTTCAGCTGTCGACAACGGGTGTTTTCGCCGGGTCTCGCTGAACCGCTTGACCAGGGTCGCATTGCCGGAGTCCAGATAGACGATCTGTATGGCAACGTTATTGCGGTCGATCTGCTCGAGAATCTGCGGGAACTTTGCCAGATCGTCGGCGAGGTTGCGCGCGTCCACGCTCACCGAGACTTTCTGGTCTCCATGAGCTTCCTCAATGCGCGTGATCAGGGGCGGAAGCAGGCCGACCGGAAGGTTGTCGATGCAGTAGTAGCCCAGATCCTCGAGTACGTGCAGGGCGGTGCTCTTGCCTGACCCCGATCGTCCGCTGATGATGACCAGTGAAATCATGTGCCCCTCGAAGGTGCCATTGGTTCAGGCCGAGCGTGCGTTTCCGATGTCAGCGACGGCCGCAGAGTAGAGTTCCTCGTCGTTCTTCGCGAGCAGGAGCCGGTCACGGTACTCGCTCGATTCGAAGCGGCCGGCAAGCAGCCCGAGGGCCTTCAGGTGGTCTTCAACCTCGTCAGCCGGGACGAGCAGCACACACAGGATACGCACCGGTTCGTCATCGTAGGCGTCGAAATCGACGGGCGCATCGAGCCGGAACAGGCTGCCCATGATGCTGTTGCAGTTCTCGACGCGGCAGTGGGGAATCGCGATCCCGTGCCCGATGGCGGTGGTACCGATCTTCTCGCGACTGATCAGGCTCTCGAAAATCTTTTCGGCGTCGAGGTCTGTGCCGGCCTCGGCAATTCGCTGTGCGGCTTCCTCGATGGCTTTTTTCTTGCTGGCGGCAGCGAGAGAACTATAGGTTCGCTCACGGGAGAGAATTGACTCGATATCCACGCTGTTGACCGGGTACCGCCGGGGATGACTGTGTGGGCAAGTATAACAATGCCGCTCACGCGCGACGAGCGGATTGCGCCGGGCGTTGCGCCCGGCGCGGACAGGTCAGCGCGCGGCGCGCTTGCGATCCTGCGATTTTTCCTTTTGCTTGATGAGCTGGCGATCGAGTTTGTCGGCCAGCATGTCGATAGCAGCATACAGATCGTCGGATTCGGCGTCGGCAAACAGCTCGCCACCGGCAATTCTTACCGTCGACTCCGCCTTCTGGCGTTGCTTCTCAACCGTCAGGATCACATCGATGTGGGTAATCCGGTCAGAGTGCCGTTCGAGTCGGTCCACCTTGGATTCCACATAGTTGCGGAGAGCATCGGTGACATCGACGTGGTGGCCACTGATGTTGATCTGCATAGCACGTACTCCTCATAGGTTTGCCTCCCCAATATAAACCCGGGGGTTACCATTTTCGACCGTGGCGGCGTCGAATTGTTTCGGGGGCCGGGGGACTCTAGACGAGCTGCTTGCGCTCGTTCGAGGGCGGAATCATCAGTGATTCCCGGTACTTGGCAATCGTGCGACGGGCGACCTTGATGTTCTGGTCGGCCAGCAGGCTGGCAATCTTGCTGTCTGACAGCGGCTTGCGTGGATTCTCCTCGGCCACCAGACGCTTGATGAGGGCACGGATTGCCGTGGACGAAACTTCGCCACCGCCCGACTGCGTACCCACGTGGCTTGAGAAGAAGTACTTCAGTTCGAAGACGCCGAGCGGTGTGTGCATATACTTCTGGGTCGTGACCCGCGAGATCGTCGACTCGTGCAGTTCGACGGCCTCGGCAATGTCGTGAAGTACGAGGGGTTTCATTGCCTGCTCGCCATACTCGAAGAAGCCGCGCTGGAACTCCACGATCTTGGTGGCAACGCGCAACAGGGTGTCGTTGCGCTGCTGCAGGCTCTTGATGAACCAGCGCGCTTCCTGGAGATGGTTCTTCAGGTACTGGTTGTCCTGACTGTTGTCTGCACGCTTCACCAGCGACGCATATTCAGAATTGACGCGGATGCGCGGGGCCGACTTCGGGTTCAGTTCAACGACCCAGCGTCCTTTCTGGCGTGTCACGATGACGTCGGGATCGACATACTCGGTGTCATCGCTGGCGAAGTCGGCGCCGGGGCGCGGGTTCAGCGTCTGGACGAGGCTGATGACCTGCTTCAGTTCCGGCTCCTTGAGGCGTGTCTTTCGCAGCAGCAGGCTGTAGTCACGATTCGCGAGGTAGTCGAGGTGATGCTTGACGAGATCGAGGGCCTCACGGCGCCAGGGCGTGGCATCCGGCAACGCCTGGAGCTGGATATAGAGACACTCGCGCAGGTCGCGCGCACCAACACCGATGGGGTCCAGGTGCTGGATCATATGTAGCACGGCTTCGACTTCGTCGAGTTCGACTTCGTACTCTTCCGGGATGCTGTCGAGGATGTCTTCCAGCGAGATGGTCAGTACGCCGTCCTTGTCCAGCCCGTCGAGTATCGTAATGGCGATGATCTCGTCGGTCTCGGACAGCGACATCAGGTTGAGCTGTTCTTCGAGGTGCGACTGCAGCGACGGCGCCACGGTATTGCGGGTGTCGATGTAGTCCTCATCGTTCTCGTCCGGCTCGGCGTAGCTGGCTGCCGACGGCGCCTCGTCCCAGACGTCCTCCCAGACGCTGTCCACCGGCAGGTCCTCGCCGATGCTTTCGGATGACAGGTGATCGCTCGTGTCGGGTTCGACGTCGCCATCGATTTCCGGATTGGGCGGCGGTTCGAAGTCGCTGTCGCTGTCATCGCCGCTACTGGTCTCGCCGGCACTGTCCTGGCTGGTATCGTCGTTTTGTGAATCGTCGCGGGAGTCGCCCTCGATTGTCTCGTCAGGGCTGTCGAGTGATGTGGGTTCTTCCTGGCCGTCCTGTTCCTCGTTGCCGGCTTCCTCGAGCATCGGGTTGGAGTCGAGCGCCTCCTGAATCTCCTGCTGGAGATCGAACGTCGAGAGCTGTAACAGCTTGATGGCTTGCTGCAACTGCGGCGTCATGCGCAGTTGCTGCCCCATCTTTAACGCCAGTGCGGGTTTCAGTGCCATGTTGGTATCATACTTGCGTACAGCAACGGATGGGAACAGTCTTTGGTGCCGGCTGGCGCCTACATCCGGAAGTCTTCGCCAAGGTAGACACGCCTCACCTGCTCGTTCTGGAGCACCTCGGCCGCAGTACCCTCGGCGATAATGTGGCCTTCACTGACGATATAGGCCTTCTCGCAGATATCCAGCGTGTCACGCACGTTGTGGTCGGTGATCAGCACACCGATGCCGCGATCGGAAAGCTGCCTGATGATGTTCTTGATGTCGCCGACGGATATTGGATCGACACCGGCGAAGGGTTCGTCCAGCAGCATGAACGCCGGTTCGGTGGCAAGCGCCCTTGCGATCTCGACACGCCGTCGTTCACCGCCGGACAAAGCCATGCCGTTGCTGTGGCGAATGTGACCGATGTGAAACTCTTCCAGCAGTGATTCGAGTTTCTGTTTGCGCGCGGCGCTGTCCAGATCCTGGCGCGTCTCCAGAATGGCGAGGATGTTGTTCTCGACGCTGAGCTTTCGGAACACCGATGGCTCCTGGGGCAGATAGCCAATGCCCTTGCGGGCACGTTCGTGCATCGGCATCGATGAGATGTCCGTATCGTCGACGAGGACGCGCCCGCTGTCGCCCTTGATCGAGCCCACAATCATGTAAAAACAGGTGGTCTTGCCGGCACCGTTCGGGCCGAGCAGACCGACGACCTGGCCGGTTTCCAGTGACAGGCTGACGTCGATCACCACGGGATGATCCCGGTAGCGCTTGGCAAGGTGCTCCGCGCGCAGGGCAGACATGGTCAGTTTTCCCCCCCGGCCTGTCGAATCGTGGTCTTCACGCGGCCGTCGGCGCCGCTGGTGGCATTGACCCGACCCGCTGCTGCGTCGTACTCGACTCTCTCGCCCGACACGGTAGTCTCGTCGGCTTGTGACAACATGGCGCTGCCGTTGAATTCGAGGCGCTCTTCCTGGAGGTGGTAGACAATCTCGCGAGCCTCACCCTCAACATGCATGCGGTCCTCGCCGGGAAGCTGCTCGTATCTTGCGAGTCGGTCTTCAGTCAGTACGCTCGCGACGATGCGCGTTACGGCATCCTCGGTCGAGTAGATGCGTACCTCGTCGGCGATCAGCTTGAGCGGGCCCTGACTGACCCGGACGTTGCCGCTGTAGACCGAAACACCGGAGGACTCCTCGACTGTCAGCCGGTCTGCCTCGACCTGGATTGGCTGGGCGTTCTCCGATGCCAACACGACAGATGCCAGGAGCAGCGCTACGCACGCCAGGAGCCGGTGAAACAACCTCAAGGCGTTGCCTCCCGCTTCAGCGTGCCGGGTGCCAGTACCGTGACGACGCGAGCATCCCTTGCGCTGAAGAACTCGAAGCGCCCGCTGTCGAGCCATGCCTTCATGCCACCGCCGGCTGTTGTTCGTCCACGTGCATTGTCGATTGCAACCGGTGCGTCAGTCGCAGCGAAGTCGCGTTCGGGAAAGACGGTGAGCGATTCGGTCTGAATGTGAACGAAATCACCGTGTGGATCTTCACGCGTGGCCAGTACCTGATCCCAGAGCTCGAAGACCTCGTCGCTGAACATCGACTGTGGCAGCAGCCGGCCCTGTGTCGAGATGATATCCCACGGCTCGCCCTGACCGGCCTCCGCGTAGAGCAGTACATTGGGCACGGCCAGCGTCGTCACGTCGGTCAAAGGGAAGTGCGTCATGCGATCGGCCATCAGCCTTCGTTCCATCTGCCCGTTGCTGTCGAACTGTGTAATCCGCGCCCCCTCGATGTACAGGTCAGGTTCATTGCCGGGCCCTTCGTCGGGACGTGCGTTCTCTTCTGTCACACCGATAAGCCAGTTCGTCGCAATGCCGACGAAGAGAATGCTGGCGATGATGATCAGTGTTCGGTTGTTCACACACGGGTGCCGATGCGTTGATGCCGATTCATTATATATGACAACGAATGGCCGGGACTGATCGCGCGCATGCTACCGCATGGCGAAGTGGTAGAGCGTCACGAGGTATCCGACCCAGCAGCAAAGCAGTACGACGCCCTCGATGCGGGTAATACGATGACGGCCCAGCAGACCGTAGGCCATGAGCACCATCAGCGCCGTCATGAAGAACATCGTCCCGTAGTCCCGGTAGAGGATGTCGACGGGAAAGGACTGGGGGGCAAGGATGCAGGGAATCGAGAGGACGGCGAGGATGTTGAAGATGTTGGAGCCGATGATATTGCCAAGCGCGAGGTCGGTCTGGTGCTTGAGCGCGCTGGTCACGCAGACCACGAGTTCCGGCAGGCTGGTGCCGACCGCAATGACGGTCAGGCCGATGAACAGCTCGCTGACGCCGAGGGTCGTCGCAATCTGAACCACCGCCCAGACCAGAAGCTCTGCCGACAGCAGCAGGAAGACCAGGCTGAGCAGCAGCATCGAGATTGCCCTGGCTGTCGACATCGAGGGTACTTCATCGATCTCCGCCATCTCGGCCACCTCGTCCATCGATACGCTGGATCTGTGCTCGAGTCCGATGCGGGCAACGAACAGGGCGAGGCCAAGCAGAAGCAGCAACCCGTCGAGCAGGTTCAGATGAAGATCATAAAGCGCGGCACCGGCACAGAGTGTGACGACGATCAGAATCGGGATGTCCTTGCGGAGCAGTTCGGGCTGGCACTTGAGCGGGACGATCAGTGCCGTGATGCCGAGGACCATGCCCACGTTGGCGATGTTGGAGCCGATGGCATTGCCGACTGCGAGGTCTGCCTGATCCTGCAGCGAGGCGGCGCCCGCGACAAAGATCTCGGGGGCTGATGTGCCGATCGCGACGACCGTAAGGCCGATCACCATCGGGGAAATTTTCAGGTTGTTTGCCGTCGCGATGGAACCAATGACGAAGTGGTCGGCACTTTTGAACAGCACGAGGAATCCCGCCAAAAGCGCGACGCTATATAACAGCATACGGGTGAAACTAACGGTGGCAAGTCACAGGCGCCCCATTTAATGAGGATTGGGGGTCATATGCAAGATGAAAATCGGCAGGCGTCGACAGAACGCCGCCGTTAGATATATCGGTGAAACTAGATTAAAGTGCGTCGATTCGCGGAGCCGAGTCATGGCTGAAGAACAAATCGAGCTCAACCAAGTGACCTTCAGTCGCGGTCAGCGACGCATCTTCGACGGCATCACACTCTCCATTCCCCGCGGCAAGATCATTGCGGTCATGGGGCCGAGCGGGACCGGCAAGACAACGCTGCTTCGGATCATTGGTGGTCAGCTCCGGCCTGACAGCGGCAGCGTCCGGGTCGAGGGGCGTGAGATTCCCGAACTGACCCGGCGCGAGTTGTTCGACGTCCGCCGCAACATGGGCATGCTCTTTCAGAGCGGCGCGCTGTTCACAGATCTTTCGGTCTTCGAGAATGTCGCCTTCCCGCTCCGAATCCATACCGAACTTCCCGAAGACATGATTCGCGATCTCGTTTTGATCAAGCTCCAGTCGGTGGGGCTGCGGGGGGCCAGCGCGCTGATGCCCTCGGAGCTGTCCGGCGGCATGAACCGGCGGGTCGCGCTGGCGCGCGCGATTGCGCTCGACCCCGGTATCATCATGTATGACGAGCCGTTCGCCGGCCTCGATCCCATTGCGATGGGCGTCATCGTCCAGTTGATCAAACGCCTCAACCATGTTTACGGCATGACGAGCATCCTCGTGTCGCATGACATTGCCGAGGCATCGAGCATCGCCGACTACATTTATGTGATCTCTGATGGCCGCGTTATCGGTGCCGGCACGCCAGAGGAACTGTTCAACGACGCTTCGCCGCGCGTCCAGCAGTTCGTTGGCGGGTTGCCCGATGGCCCGGTTCCCTTTCACTATCCGGCGACCGACTACGAAACGGAGTTGCTCGACGGGACCGGCGGGAAGGGCTGGCTGTTCTAGATGCTGGCGTATCTCAGACAACTGGGGCGGTATGGGCTCGAGATGCTGTCGGCACTCGGCCGATCGGGCACCCTCTGGTGGCAGGCGATCTGGCGTCGGCCGAATCCGCGCAACGCGCCGCTGCTGATCAGGCAGATTTACCAGCTTGGCGTGCTCTCGATCGTCATCATCGTGCTGTCCGGCTTCTCGATTGGTGCGGTGCTCGCCCTGCAGGGATACAACCAGCTCGTTCGATACGGCGCCGAGAGTTCGCTTGGTCTGGGTGTGGCACTGGTCCTCGTCCAGGAAATCGGGCCCGTGGTTGCCGCGCTGCTCTTTGCCGGCCGGGCCGGCTCCGCGGTCACCGCCGAGATTGGTCTGATGAAGGCGACCGAGCAGCTCAGCAGCATGGAGATGATCGGCGTCGATCCG
The DNA here is from genome assembly GCA_965267485.1 of Pseudomonadales bacterium. GTDB lineage: Bacteria > Pseudomonadota > Gammaproteobacteria > Pseudomonadales > Azotimanducaceae > JANQJA01. The sequence continues at coordinate 782,542 of OZ254080.1, forward strand.
CTTCAGCGCATCGTTGCGCCACGGCTCTGGGCCGGCATCATTTCGATGCCGATACTGGCCGCGATGTTCAGCGTTGTTGGCATCTGGGGTGCGTCGCTTGTCGGTGTCGACTGGCTCGGTGTTTATCAGGGCGCATTCTGGTCGATCATGCAGGAAGGCGTGGACTTCACCTCCCATGTGCTGAAGGGGATCATCAAGTCCGTTGTTTTCGGCATCGTCGTCACATGGATTGCCGTATACCAGGGCTACGATGCCGTACCGACGTCCGAGGGGATCTCCGCTGCGACGACGCGAACCGTTGTGCTAGGCTCGGTCGCAGTACTGGTCCTGGACTTCTTCCTGACGCTGGTCATGTTTCAGTTCTAACCGGATGGTAGCCACCCGATGCAGATGAGAACCATAGAGATCGTCGTCGGCGCATTCATGCTCGCCGGCATCATCTCACTCGCGATACTCGCGATTCAGGTCAGCGGCTTTACACCAGGCACCGAAGAGAACACCTATCGGGTCTCGGCGAAGTTCGAACAGATCGGCGGTCTCGTGCCCCGGGCGAAAGTCACGATTGCCGGCGTCACCGTCGGCGAGGTCGCCGATATCAGTCTCGATCCGGTGACGTTCCAGGCGGTCGTTCAGATGGATATCCAGGCCGAACACAGCGAGATCAGCACCGACAGTACGGCTGTCATCCTCACCGAGGGGCTGCTCGGCGGCAAGTATGTGGGCCTGTCCATCGGGGCCGAGGAACAATATCTGCGTGATGGTGACCAAATCTACGATACCCAGTCCGCAATCGTGCTCGAGGAACTCATCGGTCAGTTCCTGAGATCCCAGTTTTGAGGTGTGAATCAATGATGAAACACATTCTGGCCGCGCTGATCCTGCTGCTGTCGCTTCCGGCGCTGGCGGAAGAGGGCGATCCCGTCGTCGCCGTCGAGGAGGCAACCTCGTCGCTGCTGAGCAAGCTCGATGAAGTGCGCCCGCTCTATGAGAGTGACAAGGAGCAATTCTTTGCGGAGGTGAGGTCGTCGCTTGGACCATTCATCGACTTCGACGGGTTTGCCCGCGGGGTCATGGCCAAGTACTACCGGCGCGCCACCGACGAGCAAAAGGCCGAGTTCGCAGAGACCTTTCAGGAAGAACTGATCAGAACCTACGCGTCTGCGCTGGTCGAGTTCAGGAACGAGAAGATCGAGGTGCTGCCGCTGGATCAGCCGGTGGAAGGCGGGCGTGCGACGGTCAGGCTCGAGATTCACTCGGAAGATGGTGCCGTGTATCCGGTGACCTATACGCTGTCGGTCGTCGACGGCAAGTGGAAGCTGCGCAACATCATTGTCGAAGGTATCAACATCGGCCTGCAGTTCCGCTCACAGTTCTCGAACTATATGCAGCAGTACCGCGGCGACATCGACAAGGTCATCGAGAACTGGAACGTGGAGATCGACGAGACATGACCGAGGCAGCCAGCGTCTCGGCCGGCCCTGATGGCAGGGTCCTGGTTGCCGGGCTGCTCGACGTGCATACGGTGGCCGACTGTCGTGACGAGGGGCTGCCGTTCTTCGAGGACGCAGGTGATCCGCTCGTATTCGACCTGTCTGAAAGCGACCCGAGAGGCTCGGCGGCAATCGCCTTGCTGATCGCGTGGCAGCGCGAGGCGAAGCGCCGGGACGCCCGCATCTCGATTGTCGGTGCTTCCGAGCGTCTCCTCGAGATCGCCGATGCGTGCGGCGTTCGCGAGTTCCTGCCGTTCGACGAGTCGGCCGCGCCTGCCTGAATTCGGCCCCAACGGTCCATTCTTCCTTCCTTTTCCCTCCACGCGCCGCGACTACACTCGAAAGCCGGGTAGCGTGATAACATTCGCGTTTTTTCTGGACGGGCGCGCCGATGGACGAAGCTGAAATCAGGGCAACGCTGGAGGCAGCGCTGGGTGACTGCGAGATCCAGCTGCAGTCGGAGGGCAACAAGCTGATGTTGCTGGTGACGGCGGCGGCTTTCGACGGACTGAACCGCGTCAAGCGGCAGCAGCTCGTGTACCGTTCGCTCGGCGACAGGATTGAAAGCGGCGAGATTCATGCCGTCAGCATGCGCTGCCTGACGCCCGAAGAAGCAGCGCAGTAGCGGAGTCGACATGGACAAACTGATGATCAAGGGCGGCTCGCGGCTCTGCGGCGAGCTTCGTGCCTCGGGTGCCAAGAATTCCGCGGTCAAGATGCTGGCGGCCTCACTGCTGGCCAACGAGCCGGTGCGGCTCAGCAACGTGCCTCACCTGCGCGACATCACGACGATGATCGAACTGCTGGGATCGCTGGGTGTCGAGGTGGTGATCGACGAGAAGATGGCGATCGAGATCCACGCCAACACCATCAAGCGATTTCGGGCGCCCTACGATCTGGTTCGCACCATGCGGGCGTCGTTTCTGGTGCTGGGGCCGATGCTCGCGCACTACGGTCAGGCCGAGGTCTCACTGCCGGGCGGGTGTGCAATCGGGCCGAGGCCCGTCGATCAGCATCTCAAGGGTCTGGCTGCGCTGGGAGCGCAGATCGAGATGGACGAGGGATACGTCAAGGCGTCCGTCGATGGCCGCCTGAAGGGTGACCGCTTCGTCTTCGACTTCTCGACCGTTGGCGGAACCGAACATGTGATGATGGCCGCCACCCTCGCCGAGGGGGTCACCGTGCTCGAGAACTGCGCGCGTGAGCCCGAGATCGTCGATCTTGCTGACTGCCTGAACGAAATGGGCGCGGATATCTCCGGTGCGGGCACTGATACCATCACAATCCGTGGCGTCGAATCGCTCAGCGGCTGCGATCACCGGGTCATCCCAGACCGGGTCGAAGCCGCGACCTATCTGATCGCCGCCGCAGCCACCTGCGGCACGATCAGGATGAAGGACGTCGAACCGCGCCATCTCGACGTCGTGCTGCAGAAGCTGAAGGAAGCCGGCGCCCACATCGAGACCGGCGACGATTGGATATCGCTCGACATGAAGGGTAATCGACCGAAGGCTGTCAGCCTCGTCACCGCGCCCTATCCGGCATTCCCGACCGACCTGCAGGCGCAGATTCTGGCCATGAACACGGTTGCCTCCGGCACGGCGACGGTACGCGAGACCATTTTCGAGAACCGGTTCATGCACGTGCACGAGATGAATCGCATGGGTGCGAAGATCTCTCTCGAGGGCAACAATACAACGGCCATCGTCGAAGGCGTCGATCGCCTGAAGGCGGCCCCGGTCATGGCCAATGACCTTCGCGCCTCGGTCAGCCTGGTGATCGCCGGCCTGGTTGCCGAGGGCGACACAATCGTCGACCGCATCTATCACATCGACCGGGGCTACGAGCAGGTCGAGGAAAAGCTGAAGAATCTCGGCGCGGACATTACCCGTATCCACTCCTGACAATCATGACTGAACTCACCCTCGCGCTCACCAAAGGCGACAGGGTCCTTCGGCAAGAACTCGAGCTTCTGAAGAAGATCGGAATCACGCCGAACGACGATATCGACAAGTCGCGCAAACTCGTCTTCGACACGTCGAGGGAGGGGTTGCGCCTGATGGTGCTTCGCGGTTCCGATGTGGCGACGTACGTTGAGCACGGGATTGCCGATATTGGCATGTCCGGCAAGGACGTTCTGCTCGAGCACGGTGAAGAAGGGTACTACCAGCCGCTGGATCTCGGATTCGGCCGCTGTGAACTTTACGTTGCAGGGCTCGCGGACGAACCGCCACTGCCGCCGCGCATCAAGGTGGCCACCAAGTTCGCGAATACCGCGAAGCGCTACTACGCCGAGCAGGGCATTCAGGTCGACATCATCAAACTCTATGGTGCCATGGAACTCGCGCCGCTCACGGGGCTCGCCCACCGGATCGTCGACATCGTGGAGACCGGTAATACGCTGCGGGCCAACGGCCTCGTTGCGATGGACAAGATCTGCGACATCAGCATGCGACTGATCGTGAACAAGGTCTCGATGAAGATGAAGCATGACGCGGTCAGTGCGCTCGTCTCTGAACTCGAGGAGGCAACGACGTGAGCCTGATCAAGCGCCTGAAGGCGGCAGACGAGGACTTCGAGGCGCGCCTGAACGCGCTCGTCCGCGTGCCGGCCGAAGATCTCGGCAGCATTCGCGATGCTGTCAGCGGCATCATCGCCGATGTCCGCGCACGCGGCGATCAGGCGCTGCTCGAACTCACCAATCGTTTTGATCGCAGGAATGTGCAGGGCTTCGCCGAGCTTGAGGTTGACGCTGATGCGATGGCCGCTGCCTGTGAGCGCATCGACGCGCTGGTGCGCGAAGCCCTCGAACACTCGATCGCCCGGGTTCGCGAGTACCACGAGCAGCAAAGGCGCGCTTTCGGTGATCAGGTGGACTGGGCATACGAGGACGAAGACGGTAATGAACTCGGCCAGCGCGTCCGTGGTATGCGCCGGGTCGGCATCTACACGCCCGGGGGCAAGGCCGCCTATCCGTCGACGGTCATCATGACCGCTGTTCCGGCGCGCGTTGCGGGTGTCGGCGAGATCATCCTCGTGGTGCCGGCGCCCGACGGGATCATCTCGGACGTGCTGCTTGCGTCTGCACATCTCTGTGGCGTCGATCGGGTCGTCACCGTTGGCGGCGCGCAGGCGGTTGCAGCCCTGGCGTTTGGTACGGAGTCGATTCCGCGGGTCGACAAGATTGTGGGGCCGGGCAACATCTATGTCGCAACGGCCAAGGAAATGGTCTTCGGCGAAGTCGGTATCGACATGATCGCCGGCCCTTCCGAGGTTGTCATCGTGGCGGACGAAGGCGCCGACGTGGAATGGCTTGTCATGGATCTCTTCGCGCAGGCGGAACACGACGAGTTGGCCCAATCGATCCTGATTTCGCCCAGTGCGACGTTGCTCGACCGCGTCGATGAGAGAATCGACGAGCTGGTACCGACGATGAGTCGCAGCGAGATCATTCGCCAGAGCATCGCCGACCGCGGTGCGTTGATCCAGGTCGCTGATCTTGAGGAGGCGGCTGATGTCGTCAACCGAATCGCGCCCGAGCACCTTGAGCTTGCTGTCGAGGATCCCGACAGTCTGGCCGACCGCATTCACCATGCCGGCGCGATCTTCATGGGCAATCATACTGCGGAGGCGATGGGCGACTACTGCGCCGGGCCCAGCCACGTGCTGCCGACGAGCGGGACGGCACGCTTCGCGTCCCCCCTTGGCGTCTATGACTTTCAGGTCCGCTCCTCGGTGATTCGAGCTTCGCGAAAGGGGGCGGTCAATCTCGGCCGGTCGTCAGCGATTCTCGCGACGGAAGAGGGGCTCGAGGCGCATGCCCGTTCCGCGGACCTGCGTGTCCGGAACTGATCACTCGTGATGGAAGGTTCGGGCCCCCTCGATCGGTACAAGGCGGCGGTCGCCGCAGGCGAGATTGCCCACGACGATGCGCAGGCGGAAGCCGCTGAACACCTTCAGCAACTCTTTCAGGCGCTGAACCGGCCGCCGCCACCCGCGCCGGGATTCCTCGATCGCCTGCTCGGCAAGCGTGAAGTTCGCGAATCCGTTCGGGGCCTCTACTTCTGGGGCGGGGTCGGGCGTGGCAAGACGTTCCTGATGGATCTGTTCTATGAGTCGCTGCCGTTCAGCCAGAAGCGGCGGCTCCACTTCCACCGGTTCATGCGCCATGTGCACCGGGAAATGCGTGAACTCCAGGGTGAGGCGAACCCGCTCCGGAAAATCGCCAGCCGATTCGCCGGTGAGGCTCGGGTACTCTGCTTCGATGAGTTCTTCGTTTCGGACATCACCGACGCGATGATCCTCGCGAACCTGCTCGAATCGATGTTCGACAACGGGATCACCCTGGTGGCGACCTCGAATGTCGAGCCGGATCGACTCTACGAGAACGGATTGCAGCGCCGGAAGTTTCTGCCCGCGATTGATCTCATCAAGGCGAACACGACCATCCTGAACGTCGACGGCGGCGTAGACTACCGCTTGCGCGCGCTCGAGTCGGCGGAGATCTATCTGACGCCGATCACCTCGGAGACCGAGGCGGCGATGGCCGAGCGGTTCCGTTCTTTGTCGCCGGATGCGGGTGAGGAGAATGTGACGCTCGAGATCGAGGGCCGGGACATCGCGGCGAAGAGATCGGGCGACGGGGTGGCGTGGTTCGACTTCGCCGCGCTCTGCGAGGGGCCGCGCAGTCAGAACGACTACATTGAACTCGCGATGATCTATGGCGCGGTACTGGTGTCGAATGTGCCGGTGTTCACGGTGAAAAAGGAGGACGCGGCGCGGCGGTTCATCAGCCTGGTTGACGAATTCTACGATCACGGCGTGAAGCTGGTGCTTGCCGCGGAGGCACCGATTCTGGAGCTCTACCAGGGGGAGCGACTCAAATTCGAGTTTCAGCGCACCGAGAGCCGGCTGCAGGAGATGCAGTCCCACGACTACCTCGCCCGCGAGCACAAGCCCGACTGAGCCCTGCCCAGACGACGTTTCAGACGCTGGGCTTCGAAGCTGGGCTGCCGGGGGCAGGTCCTTCCCTCCAGAAACCGTTTCGCCGCTTCGCGGCTGCACTTAGCATTCAGTATCTTCCGGGAAGGACCTGCCCCCGGCAGCCTGTGCGTCATCCGATGGCCGTGAGCCAGTTCAGCTGCCGACTGCAAGCGCGTCTCCGGTGGCGTTGAGCTTGAGGAGGGAGCGGTTCCCGGCACCGCTGCAAGTACATCCATGTACGCTGGCTTTCGGACATCCATGTCCTCCAGCCTGCCTGGAAGGGAACCCCTGCGCTGGCACGCGCTGCGACCGGTATCCGGCAGCCCCGAAGCCGGAAATTCGTCAAAATCCTTGTTGATCCGCCCATTTGCGTCGGGTAATATTCGCGGCTCTTCAAATCCCGTGGTTAGTAATGAAAACGTTTACCGCCAAAAACGAGTCGGTACGGCGAGACTGGTATGTCGTGGACGCAACCGACAAGACGCTCGGCCGCCTGTCCACCGAGATCGCCAATCGCCTGCGAGGCAAGCACAAGCCCGAATTCACGCCGCACGTGGACACCGGTGATTACGTTGTCGTCGTCAATGCCGAGAAGGTCAAGGTCACCGGCAACAAGACGACTGACAAGTTCTACTACCACCACACGGGTTTCCCGGGCGGTATCAAGTCAGCTTCTTTCGAGAAGATGATCGAGCGCTCTCCCGAGCGGGTCATCCAGATCGCCGTCAAGGGAATGATGCCCAAGAACAAGCTCAGCCGCGCGATGATGGGCAAGCTCAAGGTCTATGCAGGTAACGAACACCCGCACAGCGCCCAGCAGCCCAAAGTGCTCGAGGTCTAATCGATGAATCAGCAGCATTACGGCACTGGCCGCCGCAAATCCTCCAAAGCCCGCGTTTTCCTGCGTCCGGGCGAAGGCAAAATCACCGTCAACAGCCGCCCGCTGGACGAATACTTCGGCCGTGAAACGGCGCGAATGATTGTCCGCCAGCCGCTCGAACTGGTCGAACTCGTCGACAAGTTCGATCTGCATGTCACCGTCAAGGGCGGCGGTGGTTTCGGCCAGGCCGGCGCAATTCGCCACGGTCTGACCCGTGCGCTGGTCGACTACGACGAAACGCTGCTGCCGACACTGCGCAAAGCCGGGTTCGTCACCCGTGACGATCGCAGCGTGGAGCGCAAGAAAGTCGGCCTCCGCAAAGCCCGCAAGCGCCCGCAGTTCTCCAAGCGCTAATCGATCATTCGGCCTGATCGGCCGGAATAGCGCGAGCAAATTCGTTGTTCGCGCCACATTTTCGCTCGGGTTTGTGGTACACTCGGCGCCGGAATTTTCCGTGGCTCACGGCATAGCAAGTTGCTGAATAAGAAGTATTTTCGAGTCAGGAAATTCATTCTTCAGTTGTAGTTTTTGAATGGAGAGACTGTCGTGAGTGACGGCATCAACCGGGGGCGGCGCAATTTCCTGATCGGCGCGACCTCTGTCGTCGGGGGCGCTGGAGTTGTCGGCGTAGCCGTTCCCTTCCTAGGATCATGGAACCCGAGCGCCAAAGCCCTTGCTGCCGGCGCGCCTATCAAGATCGATATCGGCAAGCTGGAGCCTGGCACGATGCTGGGGCCAATTCCGGCCTGGCGAGACAAGCCGATCTTTGTGGTCTACCGCACCGAGGAGATGATGGCGACGCTGGAACAGAGTCCCTCCCGTCTTGCTGACCCGAATTCGGAAGAACCGCAGCAGCCCGAATATGCGGCGAACGAGTCACGCTCCATCCGTCCCGAGATCGGCGTCTACGTGGGCATCTGCACCCACCTTGGCTGTTCGCCGAAGTTTCGCCCGGAGATCGAGCCGCAGGAATTCGATCCCAACTGGCTGGGCGGCTTCTACTGCCCCTGCCACGGTTCCAAGTTCGACATCGCAGGGCGTGTTTACACCGGCGTTCCGGCACCCACCAATCTCGAGGTTCCTCCGTACAATTACGAGAGCGACAACGTGATTGTTATCGGTGAAGACGGAGGTGCCGCGTAATGGCGACGATTCAGGACTCCTTCAAGAACATCATGGACTGGGTCGACGATCGTCTCCCGGTCACCCAGACATATGAAAAGCATATGTCGAAGTACTACGCGCCGAAGAACTTCAACTTCTGGTATATCTTCGGCGTACTCGCGACGGTGGTACTGGTCAACCAGCTCCTGACCGGCATCTGGCTTACCATGAGCTATGTGCCCACCGGTGAGGGTGCGTTCGCCTCGATCGAATACATCATGCGTGATGTCGAATACGGCTGGATGCTGCGATATATGCATTCGACCGGTGCATCGGCATTCTTCGTTGTCGTCTACCTGCACATGTTCCGCGGATTGATGTACGGCTCTTACAAAAAGCCCCGCGAACTCATCTGGGTGCTCGGCATGTTCATCTACCTCGCGCTGATGGCCGAGGGTTTCTTTGGCTACCTCCTGCCCTGGGGCAACATGTCGTTCTGGGGCGCGCAGGTGATCGTTTCACTTGCTGGCGCGATTCCATTTGTGGGCGAGGACCTCGCGATCTGGGTTCGCGGCGACTTCAACATGTCGGGCGTTACGCTGAACCGGTTCTTCGCGCTGCATGTGGTACTCGTGCCGCTGGTGCTGATCGTGCTGGTTTTCCTGCACATCCTCGCCCTGCATGAGGTTGGCTCGAACAACCCTGACGGTATCGACATCAAGTCCAAGACGGATGAAGACGGCAAACCGCTCGACGGCGTCCCGTTCCATCCCTACTACACGATGGGCCACGACCTGCCGGGCATCGTCCTGTTCCTGATCGTGTTCTGTGCGGTGATGTTCTTCTACCCCGATGGCGGGGGCTACCTGATTGAGCACCCGAACTACGAGCCAGCGGATCCGCTGAAGACGCCAGCGCTCATTGCGCCTGTCTGGTACTACACGCCGTTCTACTCGATGCTTCGCGCGGCGACGTTCCCGCTGTTCGGACTGACAGCGAAGTTCTGGGGGCTGGTAGTCATGGCCGGCGCGATTGCGATTCTGTTTGTCGTACCATGGCTTGATCGCTCGCCGGTTCGCTCGATGCGATACAAGGGAACGCCGAGCAAGGTGATGCTCACGCTCTTTGTGATTTCGTTCTTCATTCTCGGCTATCTCGGTACCGTTCACCCGACACCCGGGCGAACGCTGGTGGCCCAGATCTGCACGGGCATCTACTTTGCCTACTTCCTGCTGATGCCGTGGTATACCGCCGTGGAGAAAACGAAACCGGTTCCGGAGAGGGTGACGGGATGATGCGAGTAGTACTTCTCATAGCTGCATTGGCCTTTGGGCAAGCCGCAATGGCGGCTGAATCGACGTATCCGCTCGATCACATGAAGCCGGACCTGAACGACAAGGCGTCGCTGCAGCGCGGGCTTCAGACGTTCATGAACTACTGCTTCGCCTGTCACTCCTTGCAGTATCAGCGCTACAAGCGGACGGCCGAGGATCTCGGCATTCCGGAAGACATCATGCTCGACAAGGTCGTGTTCGATCCGACGGTGCGTATTGGCGCCCTGATGGAAAACTCGATGTCAGCCGAGAACGCCAAGAACTGGTTTGGCGCACCGCCGCCTGACCTGACGCTGCAGACGCAGCTTCGTGGCGGCCCGGATTGGCTCTACACCTACATGCGCACGTTCTATCTCGATGAGACGCGTCCGCTCGGGTTCAACAACCTTGTGTTCGAGAACGTCGGCATGCCGCATGCGCTGGTGGATCTGCAGGGTGTTCAGCAGAAGGTGTGCAAGAACATTCCGAAGCTGGCCGATAATGGCGGCGAGATGCGCGATCCGCTGACGAACGAATACATTACCGAAGAAAAGTGTGGTCAGGAGCTGATCGACCGGGGGTACAGCCCGCTTGAGCTCGTCGAGGGCAGTGGTCAGCTCAGTCCTGAAGAATACGATCAGGTCGTGTACGACCTGGCGAATTTCCTTTACTACACCGGCGATCCCTCTCGCCAGGATCGAGAGCGAATTGGCGTTTACGTCATCCTGTTCCTCGCATTCTTCTTCATCTTCACCAAGCTTCTTGGACGCGAGTTCGAGAAGGAATACCACTAGGGCGGCGCGCTTTGCGCGCTGCCTGTCCGATAAGGGAATTTTGATTTTGAGAGGTGTTTCGATGGGCGTCGTCGCCAAACATTCTTCGATGGTGTTTTATTCTGACGGCTCTGATCACTACAGCCAGCGGGTTCGCCTTGTACTTTGCGAAAAGGGCGTTGCTGTCGAGATCATCGACGTTGACCCCAATCATCTGCCGGAAGATCTGGCGGAACTGAACCCGTACAACAGCCTGCCGACCCTGGTCGACCGGGACCTCAGCCTGTACGAGTCCCAGGTCATCATGGAGTACCTCGACGAACGCTTCCCTCATCCGCCGCTGCTGCCCGTCTACCCGGTGGCGCGCGCACAGAGCCGGCTGTTCATGTATCGCATTCAGCGGGACTGGTGTGGTGCGGTTGACAACATTATCGCCGGGCGCTCGAAGGACACTGTCATCGACCGCAATCGCAAGGAACTGCGTGAAAGCCTTCTGGCCATCGCGCCGATCTTCGGTGAGAAGCCGTTCTTCATGAGCGATGAGTTCACGCTTGTCGACTGCTGCGTGGCACCGATTCTCTGGCGCCTGCCGGTGCTCGGTATCGACCTGCCGCCGAAGCATGGCAAGCCGATCCTCGACTACATGGATCGCATCTTCTCGCGTGACGCGTTCCAGGCGAGCCTTTCCGAGGCTGAAATGGACATGCGCGACTAGCCGTCCGCGACTAGCCGTCCGCGACTGACCGTCGCTTCGGGACGGCCGCCCGTCCCGGCTTGCTGGCTGAGGCGTCGTGTCATCGGTTGCGTGACATCATCTCGCATGTTTAAGGTAGCCGCATGAATTCCTCTGTTCCGTACCTCATTCGGGCAATCAACGAATGGATCCTGGATAACGGCTGTACGCCTTACCTGATCCTCGATATTGCCGTTGAAGGCATCTCTGTGCCCATGGAGTACGCCAAGGACGGCCAGATCGTCCTCAATATCTCTCCCGTGGCAACGAGAAACCTCTGCATTGATGCAGACGGCGTGGCATTCAGCGGACGATTCAGTGGTGTCGCCCACGAGATCTATGCCCCGATCGAAGCCGTGCTGGGCATCGTTGCCAAGGAGAATGGCGAGGGGATGTGGTTCCCCAAAGAAACCGTTGAGGGCTCCGATGACTCGCCGCCACCGGACGACACGCCACCTGACGGTGATCCCCCGAAAGGACCGCCCAATCTCAAGGTGGTGAAGTAGCCGCGAGTGACCGCCTCGTGCTGCGGCACGGGACGAGGGTATTGCCTCGCTTACTGGTCGATATACTCGAAGGCCTTGACGATCTTCTGGACGCCAAACACCTGGCGTGCCCGCTCCACCACAGTCTCGGCTTCGTTTCTCGTCAGAAGTCCCATCAGATAAACCACACCGTCTTCGGTGACGACCTTGACGCGGCTCCCCTCGATCGAGTCGTCGGTGATGAGTGCGGTCTTCACCTTCGTGCTGAGGTAGACATCATTGGAGCGTGCCACCATCGACGTTGGCCCGGCGATATCGAGTTCATTGTGAACCGACTTGACGTGGCGCAGTTCTTCGACGGCCTTGCCTGCTGCCTGCCGCGCTTCTTCGGATGGAACCTGCCCGGTCAGCAGCACGGTGCCATTGAAACTCGTGACTGAGAGGTGGGCGTCCTCGAGCTCAGGATGCGCCTGCCGCATGACTTTCTTGGCGCGTGATTCCGTTGTCTGATCATCCCAATACACCCCGAAGCTTCGTTTGCCGTAGTCCTCGGACACGGGCGTAAAGACAGAGCATCCGGACAACGAAAGTGTGGAGGCAAGGAGCAGGGTCGTGAGTGCTTGAGCGTATCGGTTCATGGCCGTGTAGTTTGTTTCAGTATCCTTCTGCGGTAAAGGCCCCGGCGATCCATTCGATGTCTTCGCCGATCGAAACGACGTCGAAACGGTACTCGGCGTCGACGGGTATGCCGCTAACCTGTAAGTAGACCCCGGCAGCACGAATCAGTTTCCGGATTTTGCTGTGAGTAATCGACTCCGCGCCGGAAAGATGTCGCTTCGACTGGCGCATTCGCACCTCGACGAAACAGACGAGGTTGCCGTCACGCATGATGAGGTCGATTTCGCCGGCCTTGCAACGAAAGTTTCGTTGAACGAGTTTGAGCCCGCGGGCCTTGAGGTACTCAAGTGCCCTCGACTCTGCCGCGTGACCGAGTGCGGTAGTCGTCGGCACGCGTCAGCGCTGCGTGACTTCCATGACGATTGGCGCCGTCACCGGCTCGCCATCGATGAACTGTGCCCACATGAGCTCGCGATTGATGACGTTGGTCTCGTCCAGTTGCAGCACGCCGGTCGTGCCGAAGAGCCTGGAATCGGGGAGTTCTTTCAGCTGCTGCAGCCTCGGGTAGAGTCGGTATGCGTCAACCCCGAGCGCATAAAACGGTGCAAGCGCCTCGCGCGAAGCGGGCCAGGTCGACTGTATGCGCCGCTGTAGCTTGTCGGTGCTGGTCAGCTTCCAGGGCATGTCGCAAAACCGGATGCCGTTCAGGTCGATCGCGTCGATGCGGGAATCAGCATAGGCGTGAACGTGCGACGTCGCGTACACGGGCAAGTCGTCGGCATAGAAGAACGCGAGTGTGGGATTGAGTCTGCGCGCTTGCGACGGGTTGGCCAGCAGAAAGACGAAGTCGACGTCCTTGCGTCGTCGCGGCGCGAACTCGAAGCGTTGCCCGGTGATGCGCCGAAGCTCGGCGGCCCGCGCCTCACTCTCGTCGACGTCCAGCAGGGCCTTGACGAGATCAGAGTAGTCGCGCTCGTTGGCGAAGGCGGCGGCATCGACCAGGTTGCCGCCCAGTGTCGCCCAGGCTTTCTCGAACGTGTCGAAATTACGATTGCCCCAGGCGCTGTCCGGATACAGCACGAGTGCGTTTCGCTTGCCCTCGGCTGCGACCTGGCGTGCAACCTGAATGACTTCGTCTTCGGGCGCGAGTCCGAACTGGTAGACATCTGCATTGACCGCTCCCTCGAAGCTCCGGTTGAGGGCAAGCACGGGCACCGGCAGATCGTCCATGTTTGCGGCTTCAGTGACGCGACTGCGATCCAGCGGGCCAATAATGAGTTCTGCGCCGTCGCGATGGGCGCGAGCAATGAGCGCAGCGGTCGATTCGCGGCTGGAATCGTACACCCTGATCTGTGGCTCCGCGCCGCTCTCGAAGTGGGCCGCGAGGAAGCCGTCACGAATTGCCCGGCCGAAGGGGCCGAGATCACCCTGAAGCGGCAGCAGCAGTGCAATCGAGCGCGGCCGGTCCTCCACGATTCTGGAGAGCACGCGCAGGCTGGCCGGCAGCCTTGATGCGGCCGGATGTTGCGCCCATGCCTTCTTCCAGCGGTTCAGCGCGACCAGTTGTTCCAGCGGATCGTCCTGGTTCTGCCGAGACAGCGCCGCAAGAGACAGCCAGCCCCGCAGGTCGCTGGTGATCGCGCGCTCTGCCTGATTGAAGAGCGTTTCGGGCGGCAGTTCCATGAGTGTCGAGAAGATGCGCTCATGGTTTTCATCGCGCGCCGCTTCTTCCAGCAAGTTGTGAATGAAGATTCGCTCGCGTGCGCTGGCGAGAAAGCTGCGTCCGAGATAATAGGCGTCGGCGCGGATCCTGCCGATTCGAATTTGGTCTTGCTTGCTGAGCGTGCCCGAGAGCAGGTCGGGACGTCGCAGAATGTCGAGGGCTTCCATGGGACGTTCACTCGCAAGTGCGATCTCGGCGCTGACATAGATTGCGCGCTTGCGCAGTTCCGGGTATTCGCCCGGTGCGACTTGCTCGAGAATGGCGGCCGCCTGCGCGGGTTTGTCGAGTGCGAGCGCCTGCTCGGCAGCCTCAATCGTCAGCTCGATCGAAGCCGGGGGTGTCGAGCGGCTGGCACGCGCCAGCAGTTCCTGGATATTGCCGCTGGTGTCGACGGTCGGTGCCGCCCGTGACGTCCCTGGCGTGTCGCTTCGCGACGGTGCGGTGGGTTCGCTGGCACAACCGGTAAGCAGCGCAGGAATCAGCATCAGCGCAATGACGGCGCGGTAGAAGGAAGGGCTGTAGATCGTCAAGGAAGTTATCGCTACTCTGCGTCAACACAGATCGTAATGCTAACCGGTTTGCGTTTCGAGTTCGCGCGAGCCTTCACACCCGGACTGTCCGAAATCAGATGTCAGCACTGTACGTCGTCGCAACGCCCATCGGTAATCTCGAAGACCTGACCACCCGCGCAGCGCGAGTCCTGCGTGAGGTGGACGTGATTGCGGCAGAAGACACCCGTCATACGGCGAAGCTGCTCAGTGCGAACGCTATCCAGACGCCCGTCGTGGCTTGTCACGATCACAATGAGGCTGAAGTGGCGGGCACACTCGTTCAGCGGCTTGTGCGCGGCGAGCAGGTTGCCCTTGTCTCCGATGCGGGCACGCCGCTGCTGTCTGACCCGGGATACCGGCTCGTTCGGGCGGCGCTCGATGCGGGTGTTCGCGTTGTGCCTGTTCCCGGTGCCAGCGCGTTGACGGCGGCGCTATCGGTTGCGGGTCTGCCGACCGACCGTTTCTGTTTCGAGGGCTTTTTGTCGGCGAAGCAGGCGCAGCGCGTGCGTCAGCTCGAGGCGCTGGCCCGGGAGCCGCGAACGATCGTGCTGTATGAGGCGCCGCATCGCATCCAGGCGCTGGTGCAGGATGTCGTGACGACGCTTGGTGGCGCGCGAGAGATCTCGATCGCGCGCGAGCTGACCAAGCAGTATGAGCAGGTCTGGTCGGGAACGGCGTCGGCGGCCGCAGACGCGCTGGCTGATGGGAGCATCCCGCAGAAGGGTGAGTTTGTGGTGCTGATCGGTGGGGCTCCACGCAGTGACGATGGCGTGACGGAAGACGACCGGCGCGCCATGTCGCTGTTGCTGCAGGAACTGCCGCCGGGCAAGGCCGCTGCCCTTGGCGCGGAGCTTCTCGGCAAGCCGCGCAAGGTGCTGTACGACATCGCGCTGCAATTGAAAAAGGAGTAGGCTTGCCGCCTCGGGAGTCGGCCAGACAGTCGCCGCGAACCTGCCGCAAGGGAGGTTTCGGGGAGGAAAGTCCGGGCTCCGCAGGGCAGGGTGCCAGGTAACGCCTGGGGGGCGCGAGCCTACGGAAAGTGCAGCAGAAAATATACCGCCACGGCTCCTCGAGTCGCTGGTAAGGGTGAAATGGTGCGGTAAGAGCGCACCGCACGCCCGGTAACGGCGCGTGGCAGTGTAAACCCCACCCGGAGCAAGACCAAATAGGAACCCGATGTCGTGGCCCGCGACGGGTTCGGGTAGGTCGCTGGAGATCCGCGGTGACGCGGATCCTAGAGGAATGGCTGTCCACGACAGAACCCGGCTTATCGGCCGGCTCCCGATTCTTGATGTGGGCGGTCCTGCTGCCTTACGCGCTGCACGGTCGCCAGTATCTGTTCTAAAACCCCGTCTTTTTATCCCCGATTGGTATAACTACCGCAAACTTAAGAAACTACTTTAAGTTATCGGTCTATCTCGCTGTAAACGATCACGTTGTCGGCGTGACCTGAACGGCTTCCTCGGAAGTTTCCCTAAGTCATTGTGTTTAAAAGATAAATCGAATCCGGGCGCTGCTTGACAACGCTCTGGACCGCTCCTAATGTGCACGGTGAGGAAAAGTGGGAATTTGTGGGATTCGGTGGGGAATCGCCGTCGCAAGAGTCGACAGGTGGCGGCCACCAGCCTGGGAGAAAACCTGTGTTCAGGGGCGCTAACAACATCAATCTCGATGCCAAGGGTCGTCTTGCGATTCCTGTCAAATATCGGGACATGCTCATGGAGCATTGTAGCGGTGAAATGGTGATCACCATAGACACCGCCGAGCGCGCGCTTCTCATCTACCCGCGACCCGAGTGGGAAGACCTCGAGCGGAAGGTGCAAGCCCTGTCCAGCTTCAATCCTGCAACGCGCCGCGTCCAGCGCATGCTGATCGGGTATGCCACGGATACCACCCTCGACGCGAGCGGGCGAATCCTGATCTCACCGCCGCTGCGCGATTACGCGCACCTCGACAAGAAGACGATCATGCTCGGCCAGAGCAACAAGCTCGAGCTCTGGGCTGAGGAAGTCTGGCAGGAACGCCAGGAAGAATGGCTTTCCGATGCCGGCGGTGAACGTCCGCCTGAACTCGAAAACCTGTCGCTGTAACCCGGGGCACATTGATCGAACCATGACGGCTCACCAAACAGTTCTGAAGGACGAAGCGGTAGAGGCGCTCCTCGCCAATCCCGCGGGGCGCTTTGTGGACTGCACCTACGGGCGTGGTGGTCACACGGCCGCGATCCTTGACCGGCTGTCGCCCGGCGGCAAGCTCATGGTGATCGATCAGGATCTCGATGCCATCGAGGATGCCCAGCGCAAACACGGTGCCGATGATCGCGTCATCATCGTGCATGGCTCATTCGCCGATGTGGCGGAGTTCATCGAGCAGCATGACATGACGCCGGTCGACGGCGTGTTGCTGGACCTCGGCGTATCCTCGCCGCAGCTCGACGTCGCAGAACGGGGCTTCAGTTTCTCCCACGACGGTCCGCTCGACATGAGAATGGACCAGAGCCGGGGACCCACGGCAAGTGAATGGCTCGCGAAGGCGGACGAGCGTGACATCTCCTACGTGATCAGCCGCTACGGCGAAGAACGCTTTGCGCGGCGTATTGCCCGCGCGATCGTGGCCGCACGCGAAGAGGCCGACATTACGACCACCGGTCAGCTGGTCGACATCATCGACGGCGCCGTGCCGAGGCGCGAGCAGCACAAACATCCGGCGACGCGAACGTTCCAGGCGATCCGTATCCACGTCAATGGCGAACTCGAGGCGCTCGAAACATGCCTTCGTTCAATCGTCTCTGTGCTGGCGACCGGTGGCCGGCTTGTCGTGATCAGCTTTCACTCCCTCGAAGACAGGATCGTGAAGCGATTCATGCGCGACCTTGCGCGCGGCGAGCAACTGCCTGATCGCCTCCCGGTGCGTGACGCCGACATCAAGCGCACACTTCGCCTGGTCGGTAAGCCGGTCAAGCCCGGCGACACCGAGGTCGACTCAAATCGGCGAGCGCGCAGTTCGATCATGCGGGTGGCAGAAAAGCTATGAACCTTGCCGCCTCACCCCTTTACAAGCTCGTCGTGTGGCTGGTGCAGTGGCAGCAGCTCAGCGTCTGCCTGCTCGTGCTTTGTCTCATGCTCTCTGCGCTCGGCGTGGTTTACGCGACGTTCGAAACGCGTCGACAATATGCCGAGATCCAGCGGCTCGAACGTCAGCAGGACTATCTCGACAGTGAATTCGAGAAACTGTTGCTCGAACAGAGCGCGTGGGCGGATTACTCCCGTGTCGACCAGCTTTCACGTGAAGAGCTGGACATGGCGTCACCGAAGGCCGACGACATTATCGTGGTGACGAGACGATGATGGCGCTGGGGCGGGTTCATGTGTTCATGGCGATGTTCGTCATGCTGGCGCTTGCGATGTCCGCGCGCGTGGTCTATCTCAATGCCGTAGAGCGCGAGTTTCTGCAGGGCCAGGGCGATGCCCGCACGATCCGGTTCGAGCGGATCAATGCGCATCGCGGCATGATCACTGATCGTCACGGCAAGCCGCTCGCGATTTCATCGCCGGTTTCCTCGCTCTGGGCGAATCCGAAAGAACTGCTCGAGACGGACGACCTGGGCGAACTCGCCGCCGCCTTCGATGTGCCGGAGGAGGAATTCGAGGCAAGGCTGCGTCGCAACATCGGCAAGGACTTCCAGTACCTGCGCCGCATGATGCCGCCGCCGGAGGCCGAGAAGATACTCGACCTGGGCGTACCTGGTGTGTACGAACAGCGGGAGTATCGCCGGTTCTATCCCACCGGTGAGGTTGCTGCCCACCTTGTGGGCTTTACGAACATCGACGACAAGGGCCAGGAGGGCGTCGAACTCTCCTTCGATGAATGGCTGCGCGGTGAACCCGGCAAGAAAAAGGTGCTGCGAAATCTCTACGGGCAGACTGTTCGGGACATCAGGCCCATGGTCGAGGCGAGGCCGGGCAAGTCGCTCGAGCTCTCGGTCGATCTGCGCCTCCAGTATCTCGCCTATCGCGAGCTCAAGTCTGCGGTCAGCGCTCACAACGCGGAGTCTGGCTCGATCGTCATCCTCGACGTCGATTCGGGCGAAGTGCTGGCCATGGTCAATCAGCCGTCCTACAACCCGAATAATCGGACGAGTCTCGATCTCGCGGCGGTTCGCAATCGTGCTGCAACCGACGTGTTCGAGCCGGGCTCTACGGTCAAGCCGCTGACGGCAGCCGTCGCAATGGAATCCGGTGCGATGACGGCGGCCTCCGTTGTCGACACGAATCCCGGCTTTATCCATGTCGAGGGCAAGACGATTCCGGATCCGGTGAATTACGGCGAACTCACACTGGCGGAGATCATCGCGAAGTCGAGCCAGGTCGGCATCACCAAGGTCGCGCTCCAGCTTGACGAATTCGAGATCTGGGAGATGTTTCGGTCGATGGGCTTCGGCGAGGCGACGGGCATCGGATTTCCTGGCGAGAGCAATGGCTACCTGCCGAACCATCGTCGCTGGAAGGACATCGAGCGTGCGACTTTCGCCTACGGGTACGGACTGACCGTAACGCCGCTGCAACTCGCCAAGGCATACATGACGTTGGCCCGTGGTGGTAGCCGTATCGATGTGTCGCTGCTGAAAGGACAGGAAACCAGTGCCACCCGGGTGATGGATGAAGAGACCGCGGGCGAAATCCGGCGAATGATGCTGCACGTGACCGAAGGTGACGGCACAGGCTCGCGAGCCAGCGTCGACGGGTACAGCGTCGCCGGCAAGACTGGCACGGTTCGCAAGGTGGGCGAAACGGGTTACGACGACACCCGGCACCTCGCGTTCTTTGCGGGCATGGCGCCCGCGGACGACCCCCGTATCGTTGCGGTGGTCATGATCAACGATCCCAAGCAGGGCGAGTACGGTGGCGGTGCGGTTGCAGCGCCGGTGTTTGCGCGAGTCATCGAAGGCGCGCTGCGCCTGCTGAATGTCGCGCCGGACAATCCCATGGGAACGATCGGGTGAAGATGAGCGAGCTTCTTGAAACAAGCGTTGCCGACGACATCGATGTGGTGCACATCACCGATGACAGTCGTGATGTGCGCGCAGGCACCGTGTTTTTTGCCGTGCCCGGCCTCAGCGCGGACGGCCGAGCGTTCATCGCTGATGCGGCGAGTCAGGGCGCGGTGGCAATCCTTGCGGAGCCACCTGTGCCGGCGGTCGAACTCGACATCCCGCTCATGGAGGTCGCTGATCTCGGTAGCCGCCGCGGCGAACTCGCGTCCCGGTTCTATGGCAATCCTTCGGAGAAGATGTTGGTGGTCGCGGTTACCGGCACCAACGGCAAGACCTCCTGCAGTCACTTCATCGCCCAGGCCCTGTCGGAGAGCGGGCGACGTTGCGGCGTGATGGGTACGCTCGGCTACGGATTCCCGGGGGACGTTCGCGAGCCGGGCCTGACAACGCCAGGTGCCATTGAATGCCAGCGCCGGCTGAGCGAGATACTCGAGGCCGGCGGCGACGGCATTGCACTGGAGGCATCGTCTCACGGGCTTGTGCAGGATCGCCTTGCCGGAACCGATATTGACATCGCCGTCTTCACCAACATTACCCGCGATCACCTCGATTACCACGAGACTTTCGCGGACTACAAGGCGGCCAAGCAGCGCCTGTTCGAGTGGCGAGGGCTTGATTCTGCCGTGCTGAACATCGATGACGAATGGACGGCGGAACTCGAGTCGGCGACGGGAGCAGACTCGATCATCACCTACGGTATGCGCAACCGGCTTGCCGATGTTTACTGCTCGTCACTGTACTTCCGTGCCGACGGGTTCGATGCTGATGTCGTCACGCCCTGGGGCAGCGGCGAGGTCCGGTCCGGCCTGCTCGGTGATTTCAACGTGTCCAATCTGCTGGCAGCGGTCGCCGTACTCGGGCTGATGGGTCACGACATCGAGGACATCTGCCGGTGGGCGAGCGATGTCGAGGGAGTGCCGGGTCGTATGGATCTCGTCCATGCAGATCCCTCCGTCGTTATTGACTATGCCCATACGCCGGATGCCTTGCAGAAGGCGCTGGAGGCGCTTTCGCGCCACAAGCAGGCGCGCCTTTTCTGTGTCGTTGGATGCGGCGGCGATCGCGATCGCGGCAAACGGCCGGTCATGGCCGCGCTGGCGGCGACGCTGGCAGACCGCGCGATACTGACCAGCGACAACCCGCGTTCGGAAGATCCTGCGGCGATTCTCGACGACATGGTCGCCGGACTCGACGATCGCGACGGCGTGAGTGTCATCGCCGATCGTGGTGACGCTATCGCCCTTGCGCTCTCCGAAGCGCAGTCCGGCGACATCGTACTTATCGCCGGGAAAGGGCACGAGGACTATCAGGAGGTGGCGGGCAAGCGGATTCGCTTCAGCGACTACGACGAAGTGCGAAAGCACCTTGGAGGTTCCAGTGGTGGTGTCGCATAAGATGATTGTTGGACTCGGCAAAACCGGCCTTTCGGTCGCGCGTTACCTTCAGGGCAAGGGAGTGACGTTTGAAGTCGCCGACAGTAACGAGGCGCCAGACGCATTGCCGGCGCTGCGGGATATCGCACCGGACGCGAAGCTCGTGCCACTCTACGACGATGCGCTGACTGGCGCAGAAGAGATCGTGCTGAGTCCTGGCGTGCCGCTCCGTCACCCGTCGATCCAGCGGGCCATCAATGCCGGTGTGCCCGTGACCGGAGACGTCGCCATGTTCGGTGAACTCGCTGAACGGCCGATCGTTGCGATCACCGGATCCAACGGCAAGAGCACTGTGACGGCGCTGGTCGGTGCGCTGGCTGAGGCGTGCGGCGTCCGTGCCGGTGTCGGTGGCAACATCGGCACGCCATGCCTTGACCTGCTTGCCGAAGACGTCGACCTGTATGCGCTCGAAGTCTCGAGCTATCAACTCGAGGTGGCGACGGCGCTGCCCAGCGAAGTTGCCGTCGTGCTGAACCTCTCGCCCGATCACCTCGATCGTTACGACAGTGTCGATGACTACTACGCGACAAAGGCGGCCATCTATCACGAGGCGCGCCAGGCCGTGGTCAACCGCGACGTGGACTATCCGTTCCGGTTCCGGCCAGGTGCCCGCATCCATTCCTTCGGTTCCGATGAACCGCGCTGTGAATCCTCATTCGGACTGCGTGACGGGCACCTCGCCCGTGGCGGTTTGAATCTGATGGCAACGAGCGAGCTCCCCATCAGGGGCAGGCACAATCACCTGAACGCCCTGGCGGCGCTGGCGATTGGGTCTGCCCTTGATTGGGATTTGCCGTCGATGCTCGATGGTTTGCGCCACTTCAGAGGGTTGCCGCATCGATGCGAAGTGGTGCCTTCGTCCGGGGACCGGGTCTACATCAATGATTCAAAGTCGACGAATGTCGAGTCGACCATCGCCGCGGTGCTTGGTATCGCACCAGAGACAGACAACCTGACGCTGATTCTCGGTGGTATCAGCAAAGGTGCCGACTTCTCGCGTCTCGCGGACGTGATCGCCGGGCACGTAGAACGCGTGCTGGTCTACGGGCGTGACCGCGCAACGATCTCCACACAGTTACTTGGTACCGCTGATCTCGAGACGTTCGAGACGCTTGATCAGGTGGTGGAGCGGATCCAGCTCGCGAAGCGCCATGACGAGTGGGTATTGTTCTCGCCGGCCTGTGCTTCGCTGGATCAATTCAGGAACTTCGAAGCGCGTGGTGAGCGCTTCAGGGCACTGGTCTCGGGAGGTGCATCATGACGATGGCACGACCGGCACGTTCCCGCCTGAATGCGGGCGAGCCAACGGTGTTCACCTGGCCGCTCGACCCCGTTCTGCTGCTCGCCGCCGTCTTTCTGCTGTTCTCGGGCATCGTGATGGTCGCATCGGCCTCGGTCGAGACGTCGGCGCGTCTGCACAATGCCGAATTCTTCATGTTTCTGAAGCACTGCGTTTACGTGGTACTGGCGCTGGGTGCGGGTGGCCTCGCGCTCAGCGTTCCAATCGCGGTCTGGCAGCGACTGGCGTATCCGCTGCTTGCGCTCAGCTTCCTGCTCCTCATTGCCGTGCTGGTGCCGGGAATCGGCAAGACGGTCAACGGCAGCACCCGCTGGATTTCGCTTGGCGCCTTTTCGCTGCAGGGCTCCGAGTTCGTGAAGCTTTTCGTCGTGGTGTTCGCTGCCGCCTGGCTCGTTCAGTTCAGGGAGGAAGTCACGAGCGGGTTTGTCGGCTTCCTGAAACCGCTGGCGATTGTCTCGGGGCTGGTGCTTCTGCTGCTCGGACAGCCTGACTTCGGGGCGTCAGTCGTCATCATGGGCACAGTGCTGGGCATGATGTTCCTGGCTGGCGTCTCGCTGGTGCATTTCGTACCGACGATTCTGGCCTGTCTCATCATGGCAAGCAGTCTGATCGTGCTGCAGCCGGAACGTTTCGATCGCTTCATCGCCTTTACCGACCCGTGGGCACATCAGTTCGAAGGTGGCTACCAACTGACACAGGCGCTGATCGCGTTCGGTCGGGCGGAGTGGTTCGGCCTTGGTCTCGGCAACAGCATCCAGAAACTTTTCTTTTTGCCCGAGGCGCATACCGACTTCCTCTTCTCGATCATTGCCGAGGAACTCGGTGTGCTCGGTGCGCTGGCGATCATCGCCGGCTTCGTCTGTCTCGTGCTGCGCGGTGCCTGGATCGGCCGCATGGCCGAAAACCGGGGCGAGTACTTCCACGCGTGGCTCGCCTATGGCATCGCGCTGCTGCTTGGCATCCAGGCGTCGATCAATATCTGCGTGAACATCGGCTTGCTGCCGACCAAGGGCCTGACGCTGCCGCTCATGAGCTACGGCGGCAACAGCCTGATCATCAGTTGCATGCTCATTGCGGTGCTGCTGCGCGTCGAATGGGAGTGCCGGCGCGGTGAGTACGACGGTACGGCCGGTCGGCGCAGCAGCGTGCGACGCGTCGAACAGCGTCGTGGTGAGAAGCGCCGGGGTGGACGTCGTGCGTAGACCAGGGGAGGCCGGAGAAGACGTGCCCGAAATGCGTCGCATCAAGTGCATTCACTTCGTTGGCATCGGCGGTGCCGGCATGTGCGGTATTGCCGAAGTGCTGTTGAACCAGGGCTACACGATTACCGGCTCCGATCTCAATGAGTCTCCGGTCGTCGCGCGCCTTCGCGATCTTGGTGCCACCGTTCACATCGGTCACGACGCGAGCAACGCCGATGGCGCTGATGTCGTCGTGGTGTCCAGCGCCATCTCTGGCGGTAATCCGGAAGTCGACGCCGCAATCGAACGCCGGACACCGGTGGTTCGCCGTGCCGAGATGCTGGGTGAACTGATGCGCTACCGCCACGGCATTGCGGTGGCCGGCACTCACGGCAAGACCACAACCACGAGTCTGATCGCATCCGTACTCGGTGAGGCCGGACTCGATCCGACATTTGTTATCGGTGGCCTGCTGAACAACGCGGAATCGAATGCCAAGCTCGGTGGCAGTCGCTATCTCGTGGCAGAAGCCGACGAGTCAGACGCGTCATTCCTGCATCTTCAGCCGATGACAACGGTGCTGACGAACATCGACCGGGATCATCTGACGTATTACGAAGGCAGCTTCGACAAGCTGCAGCGAGCGTTCATCGACTTCGTTCATAACCTGCCTTTCTACGGGCTGCTCGTTGCCTGTATTGACGACCCCGTGATCAAGTCGATTCTTCCGCAGATCAAGCGATCGGTGCTCACCTACGGATTTGATGCCGATGCCGACATCCGTGCGGTGAACCTCTCGCAACAGGGTGGAACCACGCACTTTGAGGTTTCCCGCGGCGAAGACAAGTCGCGGCTCGAACTGACGGTATCGCTGCCCGGCCGCCACAACGTGCTCAATACGCTCGCCGCGGTTGCCGTGGCGACTGACGAGGGGGTCGACGACCGATCGATTGTCGAGGGCATTCGCCACTTTGGCGGGGTCGGACGGCGTTTCGAAATGCACGGGCAGTTTGCGGTCGGCGACGGGACGTTCCTGCTCATCGATGATTACGGTCATCACCCGAGTGAAGTCCGCGCCACGATCGACGCCGTGCGTGAAGGCTGGCCCGAGGCACGGCTGGTGATGGTCTACCAGCCGCATCGCTACAGCCGGACGCTGGAGTTGTTCGACCAGTTCGTCGATGTGCTGAGTTCGGTGGATTACCTGATCCTGCTCGACGTCTACGGCGCGGGGGAAGCACCCATTGCCGGCGCAACCGGGATGGATCTGTTCAAGGCCATTCAGCGAAAGCGGGCAGATAACGTCGAGTTTGTCGAATCCATCAATGAGGTGCCAGCGCGCCTTGATGAGATCGTCGATGTCGGAGATCTCGTTCTGACCCAGGGCGCGGGTGAGACCAGCAAGCTGGCATTGCAGCTCCGGTCCAACTGGGCGGACAGGAGGGTTGGTGATGTCTAGCCGGGCGATGCTGACAGCGGCGCTGTTGCTCACGTCTGGTGTGATCGGTGCGGGCTGGCTGATCGCGTCCCGCTGGGACGCTGGCCTCTCTGTAGAGCGCGTTGCGATCGGAGGAGATCTCGACTCCCGGCAGCGGGATCGCGTGCTTGAAACGCTCATCGAACATCGCGATGCGATGCATTCGCTGGAGGATGTTCGCCACCGGCTGACCGAGCTTGAATGGGTGTTCGATGCGCGAGTCACACGACGCTGGCCGGACAGCATCACGATCGAGATCGTCAAGGAAACGCCGATCGCCTGGTGGAACGACGACGCCTTTATCAATGCCGAGGGCAATGTGTTCACGTCGCCCTATGTCGACCTTGCCGATTTGCCGCAGCTTTACGGGCCCGCTGGTCGCGAGGCCGAGGTCATGCGTCAGTACCAGAGCTTCGCGAAGGCGCTGGGTCGCGTCGACCAGTCCATCGACACACTTCGTCTCGATGAACGTGGCTCATGGCAGTTCAAGAGCACGGACGGCATCACCGTAATGCTCGGGAAGGACGACATCATGGATCGCATTCAGCGCTTTCTGTTCGTTGTCGAGCGGGTGGGGCTCGAATCGCGAATGGACGACATAGATCAGATCGACACGCGTTATCCCAACGGAGTGGCGATCAGCTGGGTCGACGTGCCCCCGGGTATGGCGGTCGCAGCGTCCGAAGCTTCATCGAAAGCACAATCAGAAATCATGAAGAGAGAAACGAGACTATGACAGCTTCAATCGGTAATCGAATGATTGTCGGGCTGGATATCGGAACCTCCAAGGTCGTTTGTATTGTCGGCGAGTTATCGCCGGAGGGCGATGTCGAGATTGTCGGTATTGGCAGCCATCCCTCCCGCGGCCTGAAGAAGGGCGTCGTCGTCAACATCGAGTCGACCGTGCAGTCGATCCAGCGTGCTGTCGAGGAAGCGGAATTGATGGCCGGATGCCAGATCAACGCGGTGTACGCAGGGATCGCCGGCAGTCATATCCGCAGTCTCAACTCTCACGGGATTGTCGCCATACGCGACCGCGAGGTCTTCCGGCCAGACATCGAGCGCGTGATAGATGCCGCGCAGGCAGTGGCGATACCGGCAGACCAGAAAATTCTGCACATTCTGCCGCAGGAGTACGTGATTGATGCGCAGGAAGGCGTCAAGGAACCGTTGGGCATGTCGGGCGTGAGGCTCGAGGCGAAGGTGCACCTTGTGACCTGTGCAGTCAATGCAGCACAGAACATCGAGAAGTGCATTCGCAAGTGCGGGCTCGAGGTGGACGACATCATCCTCGAGCAGTTGGCGTCCGGCTATGCGGTGCTCACGGAGGACGAGAAGGATCTTGGCGTCTGTCTCGTCGATATCGGTGGCGGTACCACGGACATCGCCGTGTTTACCGACGGTGCGATTCGTCATACAGCGGTCATTCCGATCGCGGGAGATCAGGTGACCAACGACATCGCCATGGCGCTCCGCACGCCGACACCGAACGCCGAAGAGATCAAGATCAAGTATGCCTGCGCGCTGGCGAGTCTTGCCGGGGAGAATGAAACGATCAAGGTGCCCAGTGTGGGCGATCGTGTTGATCGCGATCTCTCACGCCAGGCGCTCGCCGAGGTTGTCGAGCCGCGATATGAGGAGCTCTTTACGCTGATTCAGGCAGAGCTCCGTCGCAGCGGGTTCGAGGACCTGATCGCGGCGGGCATCGTGCTGACAGGCGGGACATCGAAGATGGAAGGCGTCGTCGAACTCGCGGAGGAAATCTTTCACATGCCGGTGAGCATCGGCAAGCCGCAGGGAGTCACCGGGCTGACGGACATTATCCGCAACCCGATTTACTCCACGGCGGTTGGCCTGCTGCTCTATGGCGCGAAACAGGAGTGTGAAGGCGTAGTCGTACCAGCGGCGGTGGGTGCCCAGGGCATCGGCATCGTCGACAGGGTCAAGAGCTGGTTTTCGGGGAATTACTAATCGAGGGGGACCTCAGGAGGAACGAAATGTTCGAACTAGTCGATAGCGCACCGCAGAGTGCGGTGATCAAGGTGATCGGTGTCGGCGGCGGAGGTGGCAACGCCGTGCAGCACATGGTCAACCAGGACATCAATGGTGTCGACTTCATCTGTGCCAACACAGATGCTCAGGCGCTGCACAACCTTTCTGCCAAGACGCTGCTGCAGCTCGGGGCAGGCATCACAAAGGGGCTGGGTGCGGGTGCCAACCCCACCATGGGCCGAGATGCGGCGCTCGAAGACAAGGAGCGTGTCGCGGAGGTACTGAAGGGCGCGGATATGGTCTTCATCACCGCGGGCATGGGGGGTGGAACCGGCACCGGTGCCGCGCCAATCGTGGCCGAGGTGGCAAAGAGCCTCGATATCCTGACCGTTGCCGTCGTGACCAAGCCGTTCCCGTTCGAGGGGAAGAAGCGCATGGCGCTCGCGGAAGCCGGCATCAAGGAGCTTTCACAGCACGTTGACTCGCTGATCACGATTCCCAACGAGAAACTGCTGTCGATCATGGGCAACGACGTACCGTTGCTCAAGGCGTTCGAATCGGTTGACGATGTGCTGCTCGGTGCTGTTCAGGGCATCGCCGACCTGATCATCCGCCCGGGCATGATCAACGTCGACTTCGCCGACGTCCGTACCGTCATGTCCGAGATGGGTATGGCCATGATGGGCTCAGGCGCCGCGACGGGTGAGAACCGGGCCCGGGAAGCGGCCGAAGCGGCCATTCGCAGCCCGCTCCTCGACGATATCGACTTCAACGGCGCACGGGGCATCCTCGTCAATATTGCCGCCGATGCCGATATCTCGCTGGGCGAGTTCTCCGAGGTCGGTCAGACGGTCGAGGAGTTCGCTTCCGAGAACGCGACGGTGGTCGTCGGTACGGTCATCGACCCGAACATGGGTGACGAGATCCGGGTCACGGTGGTGGCAACCGGCCTCGGCCAGGGTCAGGAGATGGACAGGCCGAAGAAGGTCGTCGACAACACCCAGAAAAAGGTGGCAGGTGACGGTGCCGTGGACTACGGCGACTTCGACAAGCCGACCGTCATGCGCAAGGCGGCGACGCGCAGCCAGGAGGAGGGCGGCAACTCGGAAGACCTCGAGTATCTCGATATTCCGGCGTTCCTGCGCCGGCAGGCCGACTAGGCGCGAGAAACGTGCGCCAGTCGGCAGATTCCCGGCAGGGAAGCCGGATACTGTCGGCCACCCGAGCGGAGTGCCGATTTGGTGCGAAAATTGCGTTCCGGAAGGTGGCAATCTGAAAGATCGGGGAAAATCGGTGCAACTAATGGGGATTCCTGTAGTCGAACTCTCCATTCGCGCCGTAGAAGCGCAAATATGGGGCATTCGCGGCTACTGGTTGGGTATCGGACAGCATTCTGATACCATTCGCGCCGCTTTTTTGGGGACAAAAAATAAGAATGATTAAGCAACGCACACTGAACAATATTATTCGGGCGACGGGCGTCGGTCTGCACACCGGCGAGAAGGTGTACCTCACCCTGAAACCTGCGCCGGCGGATACGGGAATCGTATTTGTACGGGTCGACGTCGACCCGGCCGTCGAAATCCCGGCCCGCAGCGAGTATGTGTGCGATACGACCCTCGCAACCACGATCGCCAAAGACGGCCACAAGATCGCGACCATCGAACACCTGATGTCTGCCCTTGCCGGGCTCGGCATCGACAACTGCTACGTCGAGGTGTCCGGCCCCGAGATGCCGATCATGGATGGCAGCGCCGCGACCTTCGTCTTCCTCATTCAGTCTGCCGGCATCGTCGAGCAGAACGCCCCGAAAAAGTTCATTAAAATCAAGAAGAAAGTCAGCGTCACCGGCCCCGAAGGAACACGCTGGCACAACCAGACGGCAACCATCCAGCCGTTCAACGGCTTCAAGGTCGATCACACCATTGTCTACGACAACCCCGTCATCAAGAAGCAGTGCGCCAGCATCAACTTCTCGACGACGACCTTTGTGAAGGAAGTCAGCCGCGCCCGTACGTTCGGGCTGATGCAGGATTTCGAGTTCCTGCGTGAGCAGAACCTCGCCCAGGGGGGTAGCCTCGATAACGCGGTCATGGTCGATGACTTCCGCGTGCTCAACGACGAAGGCTTGCGCCACGAAGACGAGTTCGTTCGTCACAAGATCCTCGACGCAATCGGCGACCTGTACATGATGGGCCACGCCATCATTGGCGAGTTCGTGGGCCACAAGTCCGGGCATTCGGCCCATCACGCGCTGCGTGAGGCCTTGCTGGCGAAGCAGGATGCGTGGGAAATCGTCACTTTCGATGACGCAGCGGATGCACCCGTTGCGTACGCACGCCCCGTACTGGCTGAATAAACGCACCTGACTGGTGCGTTTTTATTGCTCCGAACGTGTCGACAATCGCATGATTGCCGCCCTCAACGCCTCATCCTCGATATATTTTGCCGTTTCGGCGATCTGTGAAGCGTTGGCCGCGGACATTTTCGGCGCTGGGCCGGGTTCAGGCTCATACCGCTCCGCCAGTTCCGGGCGAACGGAGACGCGTACGGCGCTGACCGGCTTGCCATCGAATTCGAGTGCACCGATAAAGCGCCGCTGCTGGTACCGGAGTCGGGTCGCGAGCGCCGACGAGGGTGTCACGAGGTGAAGCGTACCGTCTTCGAAGGCGGCGACGCGCACGTCGCCCGGCACCAGATTGCTGATGCGCTCCTGGAGTGCCAGCAGTTCCCGCGCATGGCGGTAGAGCCGGCCGATCGTTCCGCGACCCTTCAGGATCTCGGTCGGCTTTTTGACGGATTCAGGGAATCTCGGCATCTGGATGGGTGTCGGCGCGCATTTTGCCTTAGAATAACGGTTGGATCCGTGGAGCGACAGGCTCCAGCCGGGGGAATGGATACCTTTTCATGAAGTTTATCGTTGTCGATAACCGCACGGGCCGCTCGCGCTCGTTCACGACCAACGGCTGGATGCTGGGGCTTGCGCTCGCCGGCCTGATCGGGATTCCCGTCGTGGCGAGCTACATGTCCTGGCGGGCGGGAGTCGGCGAGGCCGCGCTCACCGGCGAGATGACATCGAAGTGGCGCCAGGTCCTCGAGCAGCAGGAGCGGGACATCGAGCATGCCCGCCGTGACGCGGAGGCGCACTTGCAGGCCAGCGCTGTCCGGCTTGCCAAGCTCCAGGCAAGAATCGTTCGCCTCGACGCCCTCGGCGAACGTCTGACCCAGATCGGTCAGCTCGAAGAGGGCGAATTCGACTTCTCTGGCACACCCGCCGTTGGTGGTCCGGAGGTCGAAGCCGGTGGAGAGTACAACGCACCGGAATATCTCGACCTGCTTGATCAACTCGCTGCGGATATCGAGGATCGCGAGCAGCAGCTCAGCGTGCTCGAAACGCTGCTCATCAATCGCAAGCTGCAGGATGATGTCTTCATCGCCGGTCGGCCGATCAAGAAGGGCTGGATGTCATCCCGGTTCGGCATCCGCAACGATCCCATTACCGGCCGCCGCGCCCATCACTACGGCATCGACTTCGCCGGCAAGGAAGGCGCGGACGTCATTACCGTCGCAGCGGGTGTGGTGGTCTACGCCGGCCCACGCAGCGGCTACGGAAAGATGGTCGAGATCAATCATGGTGGCGGCTACTCCACCCGATACGGCCATCACAAGGAACTCGCGGTCAAGGTCGGTGACATCGTCAAGAAAGGCCAGGTTATCGGGTTCATGGGTTCCAGCGGGCGCGCCACCGGCCCGCACGTTCATTTCGAGGTCTACAAGAACGGTCGCGTCGTCGATCCGTCGACCTATATTCACCGCGCCAGCCGCTGACCTGCCTGATGCCCTTGCCGGGCGATTCGCACCGTGAGCCGCCCTTGATTGCGGCTCCGGCTGCACCCATTTCCCCTTCTAAACCAGATTGATTGTGAGGCCATGGCCATGCAGGTCCTGAGCAAAATATTCGGCACCAAGAACGATCGCGAGCTGAAACGGGTCAACAAGCTCGTTGCGCGGATCAACGCGTTCGAGGAAGACCTCGAGAAAGTCTCCGACGAGGAACTGAGAGCCCAGCGAGACAAGTTCCGCGAGCGCCTCGAAGGCGGTGAGTCGCTCGACCAGATCCTGCCGGAGGCGTTCGCCACCGTTCGCGAAGCAGGCAAGCGCGCGCTGGGTATGCGGATCTTCGACGTTCAGCTCATTGGTGGTGTCATCCTCCACGAGGGCAAGATCGCCGAGATGAAGACCGGTGAGGGCAAGACGCTGGTCGCGACCCTGCCGCTTTACCTCAATGCCATTTCCGGTGCCGGGGTCCATCTGGTGACCGTCAACGACTACCTTGCCAACCATGGTGCCGACTGGATGGGACCCATGTACGAGGCGCTGGGCATGACCGTCGGTGTTGTGCATGCCGGCCAGAGCCATGAAGACAAGAAAGCGGCTTACGCGGCCGATATCACCTACGGTACGAACAACGAATTCGGTTTCGACTATCTGCGTGACAACATGGCGTTCAGCCTCGAGGAGCGGGTACAGCGGCAGCTGAACTTCGCTATCGTCGACGAGGTCGACTCGATTCTGATCGACGAGGCGAGAACCCCACTGATCATTTCGGGTGGTGTGGAGCAGTCGAATGACCTGTATCAGGCCATCAACCGTATCGCCCCCACGCTGGAGCGTCAGATCAAGACACCGGAAGACATCCTGAACGAGGTCGAGCCCCCCGGCGACTATTATGTTGACGAGAAACAGCGCGATGTCGAGCTGACGGAATCCGGCCACGAGAAGGTCGAGGCGCTGCTCATCAGCAACGGGCTGCTCAAGGAAGGTGACAGTCTGTACGGCACGGCCAACCTGTCGCTGTTGCACCACGTGCACAATGCGCTGAAGGCGCACACGCTGTTCCAGAAGGACGTCGACTACATCGTGCAGAATGGCGAGATTGTCATTGTTGACGAGCACACGGGACGAACGATGCCCGGTCGCCGCTGGTCCGGCGGTATTCACCAGGCCATCGAGGCGAAGGAAGGCGTAACGATCACGAACGAGACGCAGACGCTTGCCTCGACCACGTTCCAGAACTTCTTCCGCATCTACGACAAGCTTGCCGGTATGACCGGTACTGCCGACACCGAGGCTTTCGAGTTCAAGCAGATCTATGGGCTCGATGTCGTGGTGATTCCCACCAATGTGCCCATGGTCCGGATTGATCACAACGACCTGATCTACCTCACGACCGAGGAAAAGTACGAGGCGATCGTCGATACCATTCAGGAGGCCATCGAGAAACAGGCGCCGGTACTTGTCGGTACCGCCTCAATTGAGTCGTCGGAAGTGGTTTCGAACCTGCTGAAGCAGAAGAAGATCAAGCACAGCGTATTGAACGCCAAGTTCCACGAGCAGGAAGCCGAGATCGTTGCCCAGGCCGGGCGGCCGGGTACGGTGACCATCGCGACGAACATGGCCGGCCGTGGTACCGATATCATCCTTGGCGGCAACTGGGAGGCTGAGGTCGCCAAACTCGATAACCCGACCGATGAGCAGATCCAGCAGCTGAAGGACGAATGGCAGAAGAACCACGACATCGTCATCGAAGCAGGCGGGCTTCACGTCATCGGCAGTGAACGTCACGAGAGCCGCCGTATCGACAACCAGCTTCGCGGTCGTGCCGGGCGGCAGGGTGACCCTGGCGTATCGAGGTTCTTCCTCTCGATGGACGACACGCTCATGCGACTCTTTGCGTCTGATCGGGTGCGATCGCTGATGCAGGGCGTCGGCATGGAGCGCGGTGAGGCGATCGAGCACCGCATGGTCACCGGTGCCATCGAGAAAGCACAGAAGCGCGTCGAAGGTCGCAACTTCGACATTCGCAAGCAGCTGCTCGAATACGATGATGTGGCAAATGACCAGCGCCAGATGATCTACGCCCAGCGCAATGAACTGATGGAAACGGACGACGTGTCCGAAACCATCGACGTCCTCTGGGACGATGTCATCAACCAGGTCGTTGACAATTATGTGCCGCCCCAGAGCCTCGAGGAGCAGTGGGACGTTCCTGGTCTCGAGCAGGCGCTGCACACCGAGTTCGGCCAGCATCTCCCGATCAGGGAGTGGCTTGATGCAGACGACGAACTGCACGAGGAAACACTGCGCGAGAAGATCGTCGCCGAGATCAAGGCGGAGTACGACAAGAAAGCCGAGGTGATCGGTCCGGGCATCCGCCAGTTCGAGAAGGCGATCATGCTGCGCATCCTCGATAACCTGTGGAAAGAACATCTGGCGGCGATGGACTACCTGCGACAGGGCATTCACCTGCGCGCCTACGCGCAGAAGCAGCCGAAGCAGGAATACAAGCGAGAGGCGTTCGAACTGTTCGAGAACCTGCTGAACGACGTCAAGCTCGAGGTCATTCGGACGCTGTCCCGCGTCCGGCTGCAGAGCGAGGAAGATGCGCTCGCCGTCGAGCGGCAGCGCCGTGAGGAAGAAGCGCGCGCACGGCTCAGCTTCAACAAGGCAGAGGCCTCCTCTGCCATGGCGGAAGAGGAACCGGCGGCGGCCGCGGTCGGCGGTGGCGGTGCTGAACCAAAGACGCCATTCGTTCGCCAGGAGCGCAAGGTCGGCCGCAATGAGCCCTGCCCCTGTGGTTCCGGCAAGAAATACAAAGCCTGCCACGGGAAACTCCAGTAGTGGCCGTCGGGGAGGCATCGACCGCGTTCCATCCGGTCCCGGGCGTCAGGCTCTCTGCCGTCTCGGCGGGGATCAAACAGGCTGGCAGAAAGGACGTCGTGATGTTCGCCTTCGATGAGGGCAGTGAAACGGCCGGTGTCTTTACGCAGAGTCACTTCGCGGCGGCGCCGGTGGTTCTGGGCAAACGTCACCTCTCGCAGGCCGGGACACGCTACTTCATCATCAACAGCGGCAATGCCAATGCCGGCGTCGGGGATGCCGGCATCGATGATGCGCTGGCATGCTGTCGTGCGGTGGCCGATTCGGCAGGCGCTTCGACCGAGGCGGTGATTCCGTTCTCCACCGGTGTGATCGGTGAGCGACTGCCGGTCGACAAAATTGTGGCTGTGGTCCCTGCGGCGCTCGATGCGCTGTCAGAAGACGCCTGGCTTGACGCTGCGCACGGCATCATGACGACGGATACGCGGCCGAAGATTGCATCCCGGCAGATCGAGATCGACGGCAAGCTCGTCACGTTGACCGGCATTGCCAAAGGTGCGGGCATGATCCAGCCGAACATGGCGACCATGCTGGCCTACATCGCGACCGATGCCGCGTGCGAGCATACGTCCCTCGGGGTGTTGCTGCGCGACGCCGTCGAGCGATCTTTCAACCGCATCACCGTGGACAGCGATACGTCGACAAATGACGCCTGCATGCTGACGGCGACGGGGAGATCCGGCGTTGACGTATCCCGTGGCGATGAGCGTGAACAGTTCGGCGCCGCCCTCAGAAGCGTCTGTCTTGAGCTGGCACAGGGCATCGTGCGCGACGCCGAGGGCGCCACCAAGTTTGTCGAGGTGCGGGTCGAAGGCGGGACGGATACGTCGCAGTGTCTTGCTGTTGCCTACGCAATCGCCAACTCACCGCTCATGAAGACCGCGATCTTTGCGAGCGATGCAAACTGGGGGCGGATCGTCATGGCGATCGGCAAGGCGGATACCGAGATTGAGACCAGTCAGCTCGATGCGTATCTGGGCGATGTGCAGCTGATGGCGGCGGGTCAGAAGCACCCGGAGTACACGGAAGCGCGCGGCGCCGCGGTGATGGCCGAAGCGGAGATCACGATTCGGGTCGATCTCAATGCGGGCATCGTCGCCGAGTCGGTCTGGACCTCTGACCTCTCCCACGAATACGTGCGAATCAACGCCGAGTACCGCACGTAGTACCTCCTCGCGCTCTTCCCTCGTCCCCCGCGTGCTAGAGCAGCGGGCCAGGCAGCACATCCGTCGATCCGTCCAGATAGGTGACGACACCGTTCTGATCAACTGTGGCTGCAAGCGGTGCCTCGGCAGATGTTCCTGCGTAGATACGTCCTTCGATGCCGGTCGACGTCTTCTCTGCAATCAGCAATCCGAAGGGCGTCATGAGGCTCAACTGGTATCCATCCGTACGCGACGCCAGCTCGCCATCAATTCGCCGTGTGGTCTCCGGTACTTCGAGGCGAAGCCGTATCGGATTGCGTGAAAAATCGGTGCCCGCACTGAACGAAAGCCGCGTACTGCCGGCGACCAACTCATCTGCAAACCCGAAGGTTCGCAGCTCGGGCTCAAAGGGTTCGGGATTCGGAAACGACAGGTCACCGCCCCCGAAGCTGCTGGACGAATTGCCAATTCCGGTACGAATTCGCTTCGCGAGGATACGGCCATCATCCTTTAGCTCGAAGTTGGTGTTCAGGAGTACAGGCCACCGTTCGACCTCGATCCCATCCTGAAGTCGAGCGAAATAGGACTGCCGGGCGAAGTCCTCCCATGAAAATGCTCGATCAGCACCAAAGGAACCGTCCTTGGTAAACATTCTGAAGGTGTCTCCGCTCTCCGGGTCGAGGACCTCGATTGTGGACGTCCACCGGTAGTTTCGTTCAGAAACCCGCTTGTTGAGTGTTCCGACGATCTCGTCAGTGCGTGGGTCAACCAGGTCTCCGGTCGCATTGATCGCGACATCCGCTTCGGAGTTCAGGATACTTGAGATCAACACAGAGAATGCTCTCGATGCCGGTTCGAAAGGCAGCCCGGGCAGCGCATCCTGGTCAGCAGTGCTGCCCGGAAATGTCGATGCGACAATCTCGGCCAGCGTCGGTTGGACCTCTCGCATCGGTCCGGCGAAATCAATCATGCTGCTGGCAAACGCGGTACTGGCTTGCGACTCACTCACGCTGGTCTCCATGGCGTCCGCGTACATTGATGTCAGTGTTGCGGTGTTTGCCGCACGATACATCATCGTTTTGATGACGCTGGTCAGGCTCACAGCGCCGGTCGCGGTCTGTCCAAGCTGCATCATCTCGCTCAGGAAGGCGAATGTCTGACGCCCCCGATAGGCGCTCGATGCTTCATCAGCAGATGGAATCCTGAAGTCGTCGACCGCCATGCCATCAAAGTAGGCAGCCATTGTCCGGGCGGTATCCCGGCGCGAGCGCGCGGTACCGTTGATCCCGCTGTTGAAGTCCGAGTCCGGCCATAGCAGCAACGCGTCGAACGCGACCGCAAGGGATGCAGAGAGGCGGGAAAGCGTTTCGGTCGGCGCCGAGAGATTGCCCGCATCGTCCACACTGAGATCGTCGTAGAATCTGTCGATCGATTCTTTGATGGTGTCCCGTTCCGGATCGTCTTCTTCAACCTGCTCAAGCATGGCAAGCCCCAGCGCAAGGATCACCAACGCCTGCGGACGTTCGGAGACAGTACGGTTCGGCGTTGAAGGTGTCGGTAGCGCCGTCTTTGAAAGGTCGATGCCGCCAAGATTCAGGCCGGTCAGCAGCTGGAGCAGTCCGAGCACGTTGGCTTCTGCCTGTGCGAGATCCTTTGTCGTCATGGCGCTGCTGCCGGCGGCGCGCTGCGCAAGCGTGACGGCAAGGTCGGTCGCCACAGAGAGATGAATCGCGTTGGGCGACGCACTGTCGCTCAGGAATCCCGTGGTAGCCGCAGACAACTCGAAGTCCGGCTGCAGTGCAAAAGACTCGAGGAAGGCAACGGGTCCGCCAGCGGTTACGCAATCCCTGTCTGTATCCGGAAGATCGAGATCGCATTCAGCGGTGCCGCCAGTCGATGTGATGACGAGCGGCGACGGCAGCTCACTGGCTGCCCGGGGAATGATGATCTCGAAATCATCGATACCCAGGCTCCCCGTTGTGGATGCGAGGCTGAACGATTCCCCGGACGGGCCCGACACAGAAAGTGTGGCGCCCGAAACCGGGCCTTTGATGACTCGGCCGCCGAACACGACGGTGCCCGGCTGTTGTTGCGGTGTGATCGGTCCGGGCAGCTGGAAGTGCGATCCGTCGGCGAGTCGAAGCACTCCCATCTCGTCCAGTTCGCCGTAGATCCCATCAGCGGTCGACAGCGCACCGGTTTCTATCAGCCCCGGCCCCGTCCGGTCGACGTCGAGCGCGAGGCTGACATCGCCACGTTCCAGCTGATAGGTCGAGAAGGCGTCCTCGTCGGGCACGGTCAGCACAAAGTCGTCGTTCCAGACGAGCTGACGGATGTCGTCGGGCGATGCCAGGTCAGCGGCGAGCTTGATCAGGGTCGGCCCGCTCGAAGAGTCGGCTTCAATATTCTGCGTCTCCCACACGTTTCGAGGCGGAACGCCATCGCCTGAAGCGAAGCCCGAAATCACCAGGTAGTCGCCGGCCAATGGTGTGTCAGCCGTGTTGCCGAACTCGCTTCTTCGTTGTCTCCATTCCGCGCTGTATTCGTGGGTCTGCAGTCCATCGCTACCCGGCGAGTAGCTGAGGTTGACGCTCCATCGATCCGGTTCGAGAAATCCGTTCGGGCCCTTGCCGACGCCGCTGCGGAAACCCTGCAGAAAGGTCGCTGCAACCCTGATGGATTGTTGCGCTGACCATCGGACCTCGAGTCTCAGTGTCGAGACGTCGCCAGTCGTCGGACTTTCAGTCGGCAGGTCGAGCAACCAGAAGACGCCACCGTCGGCGAAATAGTTGATCTCGCCAAAGACATTCGGGGGCAGGTCGAGCTCGCGCATGTCCGCGTGTCGTTTTTCTGCGGCCGTCTGATCCCAGGAAGAGAACAGTACGTCGATCGCGCGCTCAAGCGATAGCGCGATGGCATCGGCGTCCACACCGGGGCCGACGTCGAAGCTGAGCCGCGCTTCGATCAGGCGACGAATGTCATCGCTCGCCATGAAGCGATAGTGTTCCATCGTTGCAGCCAGTTGCTCTGTCGCCGCTTGCTCGGCCGCCTCGGCGGCATGGAGAAACTCAGAAGCGAGCGGGTGGCTCCGGTTGGCGATCGCTGCGCTGACGAGTTGGGTCCCGGCGATCATCGATTCGAGTGTTCTGCGCCAGGACTCGCCGGCGGCGCCGGCAGCGGCAATCGGACTCGTCACGCCAATGACCTGTTTCACCCCGGTCAGCGCTGTCTGCAAGTCGTCGGCGAAGCTTCTTGCGGCAACGGCGACACTGCCGCTTTCCACCGGGAAGCTGATATTCGACTCGGACAGGTCGGCGAACAGGTTTTTGTTTGCGCGAACCGCGACGCGCGCATCGGTGATGGTTGATCTCAGTTCAGCGAGCGTTGACGAGCCAGCCTGACCGATTCGAATGTCGATAGCGAAGAGGCCGTCCCCCAGCAGCGTGGCGAGCCCGGTGACTCTCTCGACAGGCAGGACGATGCTCCCTGATTCATCGAAGTCCATTGCCTCGACAAAGTCTGCGAGGGCTTGGTCAGGTGCGTCCGGACGCGTTGTGAGCATTCCGACGCTGAAGGCGGCGATGTACAGTGAGGCGGGCGGTGTATCGGCGCGGATCTCCTGAACGATGTCCACTAACTGCAGCTGATCGAGCGGGTCCGGAAGCGGTCTGCCGATTAACTGTTCGATCATTGCGGTTGCGGCCAATCGTGCAACCTCGATGTCTTCTTCAGTCACGACGCTCGCGCCGGCGCGCTTCTCAGCCAGCTGAATGATGAATTCTGATGCGAGCGATACCGGGCTGGTTGCTTCGGCGCCGGCAGCAATCGCGCCGCGCAGTCGAAAACCAGCAGGCAGATCATACGTCTCGCCGAATCTGGCCGTGCTCCCGTCTGATGCAATGCAGTCAGCGAGCCCGAAGTAGCCGGCATCGCATACCGCAGTACCGCCGGACGCCGTCAGGATGAGTGGATACGCGGCCTGTGACGAGACATTGGCCGTCGTCTCGAAGTAGCCGGATGGTCGGGTCCTGGCACCACTGGTCACGTCGAACGAGCGGCCGGTGGCATCGCTGACCGTCAGCGATGCGCCGGCGACCGGGCCCTTGACCACCCGGCCTTCAATGCTGATTTCCTCGAAGGATTCCGGCGGCGGAGGAGGGGCAGATTCGAGAGGGCGGTCGATAGTTCCCGGATCGTACTCCGAATCACAAGCGGCCAGAAGGAGAGCGGAAAGTAACAGTAAGACAATGCGCATGGGTGTCTACGGGCTCATGAGGTTCTCAGTCAGGACGCGATTCTTCAGCACGCGCCCGGCCGATTCACTCGCCTGACGGCCGTTCCGCCATGCCGGCTCGCCGTTGACGAGAACGTGCACCACGCCGCCCGAAAGCTGCCAGGGGTCGACAAACGTCGCGTTGTCCCTGATCTGGCGGATGTCGAACACGATGATATCGGCGAAGGCGCCCTCAGCAAGTCGGCCGCGATCCTGTATGCCATAGACGTCCGCAGGCAGCGACGTCATTGAACGGATGGCGAACGGCAAGCTGATCACGCGATCCTCGATCACGTATTTGCGCAGCTTTCGTGGGAACGAGCCGAACGCGCGAGGGTGCGGCTTTCCTTTCTCCCAGACCGGGTAGGCGCCATCGGAGGCCGTCATGTTCCACTCCTCGCGCATGAACGTCTCGATGTCCTCATCGTTCATGTTGAATGAGATGATGCCGGGATTGCCGTCTCTGAGGATGCGCATCGCCATGTCGAATGGCGTGAGTTCGTTGCCCGAAGCGACAGCCGCGAGGCTCTTGCCGAGCAGGGCCGTGTTGTCGGTGCGGCTGAAGACGATGCGGTCGGGGCCGCCTCGCCGCGCCAGGTTTTCATTGAACGCGGTGCGCAGGCGGGCTCGAAGCTCGGGGCTGTCGGTCTCCTCAAGGCCGCGGTGTTTACCCTCCGCGAATGCCCAACGAGGCAACAGGGCGGCGGCGAAGTTGGTCGATGAGGCTTCGTAGGGATACTGGTCGGTATAGACGGGAATTCCATCTGCCCGGGCCTGCCGGATGCGACGGGCGATGTCTTCCGAGAGGCCCCAGACGGGCGGGCCAAGTGCCTTGATGTGCGTGATGACGCCTGGCACGCCGGCATCGCGCGAGACCTCGATGACTTCGTCGACCGCAGCGGCGAGCCCGATCGTGAAGTCGGATTCGTCCCGGATGTGACTCTGGTAGGCTCCGCCCCAGGGCGCGACAACGCGCGCCAGCGCGATGAGTTCTGAATTCTCTGCGAAGCTGCCTGGCGCGTAGTAGAGCCCGCTGCTCAGTCCGAGTGCGCCGGCCGCCATCGCCGATTCCACGAGGTCTGCCATGGCGGCGAGTTCCTCGGGCGACGGCGCTCGTGCATCCATGCCCATGACCTCGCGCCTGATCGAACCGTGCGGCGCAAAGAGACCGGCGTTGACGCCGAGGCCGTCCCGCTCCAGCGCTTCGATCGACGTTTCGAGATCAACCTCACCACCCCCGTCGGGGTTCAGAAGGACCGTGGTGATGCCCTGGGCGAGGAGGCCCGGTGCGGCACTACGGTCGGCGGACTGCAGTGCTTCCCGTGCGTGACTGTGGGTGTCGATGAAACCGGGCGCGACATAGAGTCCGGTTGCGTCGATGAACTCGCGCGCGTCAGCGCCCGAGAGATCGCCGATCTTGACGATGCGGTCACCGCGGGTGCCGATGTCGGCGTGGCGCCAGGGATTGCCAGAGCCGTCGAGCAAGCGGCCATTGGTGATGATGAGGTCATAGTCAGCAGCCATCGCCACGATCGCTGACGTGCAGCAGACGATGAGAACCAGGAGGCGGCAAGCGGCCAGTGTGCTAGTCCTTGTCGAGATCGGACGCGGTCGCGTCACTCTCGTCCGCGTCCTCGGGGATGAAGCGATTGCCGCTCGCCCATTCGCCGAGATCAATGAGCTGGCAGCGTTCAGAGCAGAAGGGCCGATACTTGTTCTCCGGCTTCCATTCGACACGCTTTTTGCAGATCGGACACTCGACGGTCGGCGCTTTACTCATGGTTCCTGGCGAGTTTGAGATATTGCTCGTGAAGCTCTTCGACACGCTCATCGAGTTCGTCGAGGGAGCCGTCATTGACGATAACATCATCGGCGTATTCGAGTCTCTGCTGGCGGCTCGGCTGCGCCGCCATGATGGCTTTCACCTGTTCCGGGGTGTTGCTGTCACGTGCCGTGACGCGGGCGATCTGGACGTCTTCGGGGACGTCGACGACGAGACTGCGATGGATGAGCGGCGATCGGCCGCTACCGCTGGAGAGCATCAGCATCGAATACGGCGCCGTGCTCTCCCGCAGAATCCTGCGGAGCTCGTTCATGATGGCAGGTACGGTGACGGACTCAAGCCAGGAACGTTCGCCGGCGTCCTCGAAAACGATCTTCCGGAGCGCGGCGCGATCCAGCGTTCCATCTGTTTGCAGGACGCCCTGACCAAAGTGCTCGGTAATCTGCGCGAGGGCCTCTGTCCCGGGCTCAACCACGACGCGCGAGGCGACATCGGCGTCGGCAATCGTAATGCCGCGTGCCGCGAAACGATCTGTGACCGCGGTCTTCCCGCTGCCAATGCCTCCCGTTACTCCAACAACAAATCCCATCGATACCTATACCGCAACGAATTGAATGTAACTCTCCAGCAGGACGTCGCCCCAGAGGAGGGCGACGAGGCCCGCGATCGCGAGGTAAGGGCCGAAGGGGATGGGCTTTGCCCGATCACGCCCGAACAACACGAGCGCGCCGCCAATGACGGCGCCAGCGAAAGAAGAAAGAATGATGATGAGGGGCAGGTACTGCCATCCCATCCATGCCCCCAGCATCGCCAGCAGCTTGAAATCGCCGTAGCCCATGCCTTCCTTGCCGGTGACCAGTTTAAAGACCTGATAGACGGTCCACAGCGTCAGGTAACCAGCGACGGCACCCCAGAAGGCGTCGCCGAAAGGCACCAGCACGTGGAAGTAGTTGACGATCAGCCCGAGCCACATGAACGGCAGGCTGATGCCGTCGGGAATGAGTTGCGTGTCGTAGTCGATGATGGAGATTGCGACAAGCGCCCATACGAGCGGCAGGCAGGCCAGCCCGGCGGGAGTCGCGCCGAACGCCAGAATCACGAGGACGCTGAGCAGGCCGGTGAGCGCCTCCGTCAGCGGATAGCGAATCGATATTGGCGTCTGGCATCCTGCGCAACGGCCGCGAAGCACGAGATAGCTGATGACGGGGATGTTCTCCCACGGTCGTATCGCTCGGTCGCACTTCGGGCATCGGGAATTTGGCGTGACGAGATTGAATGGTGCGCCATCGGTGTCAGCCGGCTCCATGCCGAGAATGTCACGTGCCTGGCCCTGCCAGTCACGTTCCATCATCACGGGCAGCCGCAGAATCACAACGTTGAGGAAGCTGCCGACAATGAGCCCCAGCACAAGGGTCGTGCCGTAGACGAGTAAGGGAAACTCAGCCTCGAGAAGGGCGAGGTATTCGAACACCTGGAAACCGGACGCGGTGGCTTAGTGGCCGCCACCGCCTCCGATTGCATCACCCATCGAGAAGATCGGCAGGTACATCGCAATAATGAGGCCCCCGATCACCACGCCCAGGAAGGACATGATCAGCGGTTCCATCAGTGACGTCAGACCCTCGACTGCGTTGTCGACCATCTCTTCGTAGTACGTCGCCGCCTTGTCGAGCATGCCGTCGAGCGCACCGGATTCCTCACCAATGGCCACCATCTGGATGACCATGTTCGGGAACACGTCGGCCTGCTTCATGGAGTAGTTGAGCTGAATGCCGCTCTCGACGTCTTCCTTGATCTTGGCAATCGCCTCGGCGTAGACAATATTGCCGGCCGCCCCTTTGACCGACTCGAGTGCGTCCACGAGTGGCACACCGGCGGCGAAAGTGGTCGACAGCGTTCTCGCGAAACGGGCGACGCAGGACTTGTCGATGATGTCGCCGAGAATCGGCATCTTCAGCATCAGCCGTTCCTGGCCGTCGCGAACGGCCTGGGAGCGCTTGTGGGCTTCCTTGTAGGCAAAGAATGCGGCGGCGATGCCTGCCACGATCACAAACCAGTACGCCTGCATCCAGCGCGACATGTTCACGACCAACTGCGTGAACTCGGGCAGGTCGGCGCCGAAGCCGGCGAAGATTTCCTC
The DNA here is from genome assembly GCA_965267485.1 of Pseudomonadales bacterium. Classification (GTDB taxonomy): domain Bacteria; phylum Pseudomonadota; class Gammaproteobacteria; order Pseudomonadales; family Azotimanducaceae; genus JANQJA01. The sequence continues at coordinate 825,692 of OZ254080.1, forward strand.
GAATTGCGGGACGACCTTGACAAGCAGGATACCGGAGACCACGCCCGCCACGACGAGTACCGCAATCGGATAGTTCATGGCGCTCTTGATCTTCGCTTTCAGTGCCTCGGTCTTTTCCTTGTAGGTCGCAAGACGGTCGAGCATGGTTTCGAGTGCACCTGATTGCTCACCGGCATCGACGAGGTTGCAGAACAGATCATCGAAGTAGGCGGGGTGTTGCTGGATGGCATAGGCAAACGAGTTACCGCCTGAAACGTCGTCCCTGATCTTGAGGATCAGGTCTTTCATCATCGGGTTGTCCATGCCGTCGGCGACGATCTCGAACGACTGCACGAGGGGGACACCGGCTTTCATCATGGTCGCAAGCTGGCGCGTGAACAGCGCAATGTCCTGCGGGGTGATCTTCGCCCCCATGTTCGCGAGGCTGAAGCCGCCACCCTTCTTGGTGACCTTTGTGGGGTTGATGCCCTGCTTGCGCAGTTCTGCCTTGGCAACGTTGGCATTGGTACTGGTGATCTCGCCCTTGGTCTTGCGACCGGACTTGTCGGTACCTTCATAAGCGAAAACGGTATTTGCGGCAGCCATGCTTTTCCCCTATTTGTCTCGCGCTCGCCTAGTGACCGCTGGTAACCCGGTCAACTTCCGCGAGACTCGTCACTCCCTGTTTAACCTTGATCAGCGCAGAGCGGAAGATGTCATTGAATCCCTGCTCCCGGCAGACCTTGGCGATCTCCAGCGAGTTGCCATCTTCCATGATGATCTTGGAGATTTCCGGGGTGATCTTCACAACTTCGTAAATCCCCACGCGACCCTTGTAGCCGCTGCCGCCGCAGCGATCGCAGCCTTTCGGGCCGTAAACGTCGAATCCTTCCTTGATGTCCTCTTCCAGGAACCCCTTTTCGAGCAGGGCGTTGTCCGGAATCTCCATCTTCTCCTTGCAGTCGCAAAGCCGCCTTGCCAGTCGCTGGGCGACAATCAGGTTGATCGACGTTGCAAGGTTGAACGACGGCACGCCCATGTTGCGCAAACGTGTCAGGGTTTCCGGCGCGCTGTTGGTGTGCAGCGTTGACATCACCATGTGGCCGGTCTGGGCGGCCTTGATCGCGATATTGGCCGTCTCGAGGTCCCGAATCTCACCGACCATGACGATGTCGGGGTCCTGACGCAGGAACGAACGCAGCGCCTCACTGAAGTCGAGGCCGACCTTGTGGTTGACCGGGCACTGGTTGATGCCGTCGAGGTTGATTTCGACCGGATCCTCGGCGGTAGAGATATTGAGTTCCGGCGTGTTGAGAATGTTGAGGCCGGTATAGAGCGATACTGTCTTGCCGGAGCCGGTTGGCCCCGTCACGAGGAACATGCCCTGCGGCTTGTGCAGTGCCTCCAGGTAGAGCTTCTTCTGCTCGTCTTCGTAGCCGAGTGCATCGATACCCATCTTCGCCGAACTCGGGTCGAGAATCCGCAGACACAGCTTCTCGCCGAACAGCACGGGCAGGGTGTTCACCCGGAAGTCGATCGCTTTCGATTTCGAGATCTTGAGCTTGATTCGACCGTCCTGAGGAATGCGGCGCTCGGAGATGTCCATTTGCGACATGACCTTGAGACGCGCTGAAATCCTTGGGCCCAGATTGACGGGCGGCTTGGCCACCTCATGCAAAATGCCGTCAGTCCGGAACCGCACCCGGTACGATTTCTCGAATGGCTCGAAGTGAAGGTCGGAAGAACCGCCCTTGATGGCATCCATCAGCATCTTGTTGATGAAGCGAACGACGGGCGTATCGTCTGCTGCGCTGGCGGTGACGTCTTCATCACCACCGCCGCCTTCCTCGTCGACGGCTTCCATATCCAGATCGACATCATCGTCACCCAGATCGCCGAGACCGCCGCCTTCCTGCGATTCGAGATACGCCTCAATAAACGAGGCGAGCTTGTCTTCCTCGACCAGCACTTCCTCGGTGGCAATACCGGTCTGGAATTTGATCTCATCGAGCGCCTTGCGGTTCGTCGGGTCGGACACCGCCACGAACAGGCGATTGCCACGGTGATAGATGGGCATCGCGTGGTTGGTGCGGATCAGCTTCTCATCGATAAGGTTCTTGGGGATTGCTTCGGGGTCGAGCGCGGTGATGTCCAGCAACGGCGTGCCGAATTCCTCGGCTGCGGAGTTGGCAATGTCCTTCGCTTTGACGAGGTCGTTCTGGACGAGGTGGCTGACGAAAGGTACGCGGTTTTTCTGGGCTTCTTCGGAAGCCTCGCGCGCCTTGTCGTTGTCGAGGAGTTCATCCTCGACCAGTCGTCTGGCCAGACCGCTCAGCGCGATGGGGTTCGCCGCCATACTTGTTGTCCCGAATGGATGATCAAAAGTGCTACTGCACAGGACAGTATAATATAGAAAGTGTACCCACCGCGCTTTTGCCTTGTCGATATGCTGCAGGGGCTGTGGCCGACAAGCGGTCGTATCCATGACCGTCATCATGACCCACCGGGTGACGAAAATTGTCACTTTCTGACGCCAGAAGTGTACCCATGTTGTGGTTCAGATGACCCCCGCTGTCAATTTTGGGCAGTTTGTCCCGACGAGCGGTCGAAAAGTCGCTGGCACGGATGTTGCTCCTCATTGGGCTAGCTGAGGCATAAGCCCAGTCACATTCAAAATTTGGAGCTCGTGCAATGAACAATAAGCTGCAACAGGGTTTTACCCTGATCGAACTGATGATCGTGGTTGCGATCATCGGTATTCTCGCTGCTGTGGCCCTGCCTGCGTATCAGGATTACATCAAGACTGCGAACATGACGAAGGTTAACTCTCACTATGAGGAAGCAGTTCGTCTGGCTCGTACGACTTTTGTGAAGGCCAACACCCAGGCTGCTCTGGGCCTGTCCGGCAATACGCCGACAGACGCATCTGGCTGGATCGACCTCTTCAACCCGGGTGGCAACCTCGCACCGGGTGGTGGCACCAACGCTTACGGCGCATCTGCTGACAACACCCTGGGTGTCGTCGGTGTATCGCTGGCCAACGGTGGCGCACCGGTCTCTGACGATGTCCTGACGATCACTCGTCCGGCATACCAGGACTACACTGTGCTCGCATCGACGGTTATCGCTGCAGCATCGGAATTGTAAGTTGGCCGCTCTGCTTGCAGGGCACAACCAATTCCTGAAAAAGGCCGGGCTTGTCCCGGCCTTTTTTGTATCCGATTTTGTATAGTGTGGCGATTGGGCGCATTGCTGCGGGGCCCGGAGAGTTATCCAATGATCGACAAGAACAAGCAGGTCGGTATCACACTGATCGAACTGATGATTACGGTCGCGATTCTCGGCATTGTCGCCGCGATCTCCGCACCCTTCCTGACTGAGTACGTCAGCACCGGCCGCGAGGCAGTGATGCGTGACAACATCAACACGATTCGACTGTTCCAGGAAGACTACAAGCTTCAGAACCGGGCCTACGTCGAGGGCACCTACAATCCCTCGGCGCCTTCGGCATCCGGTGGTCTCAAGGATCTGCTGGGATGGGAGCCCCGGACTGAGCAGGACAAGATCACCTACGTCGTGGCCTGCGATGCGGACACTGCCGACAGCAGCGATCCGGAGTGCCAGCGATCCAGCGGCTACACGGTCACCGCAACGCACTCTGACTACTCGTCTGATCCGGTGTGCATGAGCTTCAGCGCGACCGGCCGCGAGGACGGCGACTGCTAGCGGATCCTCCGGGATCATTATCGCCGTGGCATTCCCATGAACCCTGAACTCTCCGTCGTCATGCCCTGCCTGAACGAGGAGCGCACGGTCGCGGTCTGCATCGACAAGGCGTTTGCGGCCATGAAGGCCTGCGGTGTCGAGGGTGAGGTGATCGTCGCTGACAATGCCTCGACCGATCGTTCCGTCGAGATTGCCAGGGCCCATGGTGCCCGTGTGATCGATGTTGCCGAGCGCGGGTACGGTGCGGCGCTGCGCCACGGCATCAGTGCCGCGCGTGGTACCTGGGTGATCATGGGCGATGCTGACGACAGCTACGATTTCTCTGACTTCGCACCCTTTCTTGCCGCGCTGCGCGCCGGTGACGACCTGGTGATGGGTAATCGCTTCGCTGGCGGCATAGAGCGGGGCGCGATGCCGTGGCATCACCGCTATCTGGGCAATCCGGTGCTGAGCTTCATCGGGCGGCTGTTCTTCGACGCGCCGATCGGCGACTTTCACTGCGGGCTCCGCGGGTTCAACCGGGAGCGCATACTGGCCCTCGACCTGACGGCACCGGGCATGGAATTCGCGAGCGAGATGGTCGTCAAGGCATCGCTCGCCGGATACCGGATATCCGAAGTGCCGACCACGCTGGTGAAGGACGGCCGTGATCGTGCGCCCCATCTGCGCAGCTTCCGCGATGGCTGGCGGCACCTGCAGTTTCTGTTGCTGTACAGCCCGCGCTGGCTGTTCTTCTATCCGGGCCTGGTGGCGCTCGCCGCGGGCGTGCTTCTCTCAGCCCGCCTCGCGATCGGGCCGATCGAACTCGCCAAAGTCACGTTGGACATCCATTCCCTGCTGTACACGGCCGCACTGGCAGTGATCGGTCTGCAGATGCTGTTTTTCGCGGTGCTCGTGCGATTGATCGGTATGGGCTACGGCAGGCTGCCGCAAGCGGCTCATGTGGAATCGCTGGTGTCGTACTTCACGCTGGAACGCGGGCTCGTTGCTGGTGTGCTGATGATGCTTGCCGGCCTCCTGTGGACCGGGCACGCCGTCTGGGAGTGGGGGCAGGCTGACTTCGCGAACCTCGACCCGACGGTCACGATGCGTCATACCATTCCCGCCGTCGCGCTGCTGATCATGGGCTCCCAGACGGTGATGTCGAGCTTCTTCCTCGCAGCCCTCCAGCGGTATCAGGAAAGCCGCACGCGACCTGCCGATGAATGATGACTTCAAATATGCGCTGATCTGGCTGGTGGCCGGATGCATCGGCTTTGCGGTCGGGCTGAGCTGGACGTCGGGTGCTCTCGTTGAGGAGGGCTACAATCCGATGGGCGCGGATTCGTTCCTTCATGCCCGCCGCATCCTCGATACCGTTGCCGACCCGGCCGCGTTCTACCAGTGGGATGTCAGGAGCTTTGCGACCGAAGGCGCGTTCATTCACTGGCCGTGGCCTTTTGACCTGGGGCTCGCGTGGCTCGTGCGCATGGTTGTCGCGTTGATTGGCAGCGCGCCCGAGACGGTCCTGTTCCACATCCCGACCGTCTGGGTCTTCATCAATGCTGCCCTTATGCTCGGCGTGTGCGTCGAGGCCAGGCTGCGGCCGCTGTTTGCGGCGCTCGCGATGTTTGCGTTCTTCCTGTCGCCAATGAACCAGATCGCACACGGCGTAGGCCATGTCGATCACAACTTCATGGAACTGAGTTTTGTCTTGGCGGCCGCGTGGCTCACGATGCGCTGGGTTCGCTTGCCGGGCAGCATCGCTGCCGGTGCGCTCGTGGGGATCGCCCTCGGGCTCGCCAATGGCGTGAACATCAGCCTCTTCGTGCTGCAGATTCCGCTGCTTCTGGTCGCGGCCTGGTTCTGGTGGCAGGGTGAAGCGCTGCCGTTTCGTCCGTCGCTGGCCTGTGCGGTATCGCTGTCAGTCTCGTGCCTGGCGCTGGCGGCATTTTCCGGGCCGCTGCAGCAAGGGATGTTCGATTATTCCTATTTTTCTTGGTTTCAGGTCTATGTGACCTGTTCCACCGGCGTCGTCCTCGTGTTGCTCGCCTGTCGGCCCTTCACCTCAGGCAACCTGTTGGCGCTCGTGGTGCTGGGAGTGGTCATGCTGGTGCCGGTTGCGCAGGAACTGACGAGCGGTGTGAGCTATCTGGCGCGTGCGGACTCGACCTACCTGCGACACGTCACCGAGACGGCATCGCTGATGTCGTCGCTCGAATTTGCCCACTATCGCTACTCGGCCTTCATCTACCTGCTGCCGTTCTGCCTTGTGGGCAGTATCTGGTATCTGTGGCGCGGCGCTGATCGCTCGCTGATCACGCTTTGCCTCTTTGGCCTCTTTGGCATGGCGCTCGTATTTGCCCAGTACCGCTTCGGTCACTACGGCCTGTATGCGATCTACGTGCTGACATTCGCGGCGCTCGACCGCGTTGATCGTGCCGCGCGGGTTGCGCAATGGGGCGTACCGGCTGCCGCTGGCCTGCTTGCCGTGGGCCTGCAGGTGCCATCGTTCAAATATCTCTGGCTTGATCGGGAGCCCGGGTTCAGCGATGTCTACGCGCAGACGCGGCCGGTGTACCAGTTTCTGGAAGAGCTTTGCGAGGCCCGACCCGGGATCGTTCTGACGCCGCTGGTGAGCGCCAACTATGTGCGCTACCACACCGAGTGCAGTGTGCTGGGCACGGCGCTGTTCGGCGCGCAGAACCGGCAGACAGAACTGGGCAGCCGGGCGCTCGAGTTACTGAACGCGGCGCCTGAACGCGCGCGTGAATCTACACCGGCGCTGACCTATGTGCTCGCCGAGCGATCGTTCGGATTGCGCGAAGCCGTGCCCGAGTTTGCCCGTGCGTTCAACGAGACTGGCCTGAACGGCGCGCTGCTCGGTGACCCCTCGGGCTATCCGGCCGGCTACCGCCTTCTGATCGGTATCGAGTTCGAGCGCGATGACAGGGTGCTGGGTCTTTCGCGACTCTTTCTTGTCGAGCGGGATGAATCGCCATGACACCGCTCGGCCGATGGCCCCCGCTCCTCGTTCATGCGCTCGCCCTTGCAGTGGGCATGCTGATGCTCTGGATTGCCTATCGCGTTGATCCGGCATTCGCTGCGCTACATCTTGGCATGCAGTTGCTCGTGCTGGCGGTTGCCGGTCTGGTTGCGCGCGTGCTGCCGGTTGTCGCTCTGGTCTTGTACGGGACGTGCGTGATCCTGCTGATCGGGGTGAGCACTCTGCATGCCGACAATCTGAACAGCTACGGCCCGTTGCTGCGCGAGTCGATCGACGCGATCTTCCAGACGACGGACCGCGAGGCAATTTCATACGTCGCGACGTTCGCGTCACCTCGTTTCTACCTGCTGGCGGTCTGCGGCCTGGCGCTCGTCACTGGAGCGCTCGTTGCTGTCAGGAGCGTGAAGGCACCCGTCGTGGGCAGTATCTCGCTTGCTGCACTAGCGTGCGTGTTGCTATACGCCGGGCGTGGCCTGCCGCTCATGATTGCCGAGACATCACGAGCGTACCTCGCCACTTTCGAGGCCTTTCACGCCAACCGCGACGAGGTGGTGGCGAGCCTTGGCGCGCTGCGTACCGATGCTGATCACACTGTGATCGTCATCATGGGTGAATCGGTGGCGCGACAGCATCTGGGACTCTACGGTTACCCCCGGAACACCACGCCTCAGCTGGATCGTTTGCAGGACGAGCTGACTGTATTTACAGATGTCATCTCGAGTCATTCGCACACGAACGAGTCGCTTTCGCGAGCGCTGACCTTCAACGATCGCAGCCGGATCGAATCAATGGATTCGTTGCCGGACCTGATCTCGGTCGCGAACGCGTCTGGTATTGAGACCTGGTGGTTGAGCAACCAGAACTCGATTGGCGTCTGGGACAACCATGTCGCAGCGATCTCAAGCCAGGCCGATCATGTCGTGTTCCACGACCCCGGTGTCGGCATGATGCGTGAGCGGCGGATCTTCGACGAGGTGCTGCTCGACTCGCTCGACATGGCACTGGCCGGCAAGTCAGCCGGGCCCTCGTTGCTGTTCCTGCACCCGATGACGGCGCACTTCCCCTATTGTGCAATGGTGCCGGAGGATTTCGAGGCAGAACTCGACTACGCAAACCCACCTCTTGACGCCCGCTTCTTCGGGCAGTGGATCGGTGGGCTGTCTCAGCAAATGTCCGAGCAGGACCTCATTCGCTATCTCAGCCAGATCAATTGCTACGATCGCGCCATCAGCTATCTCGACACCATCGCTGCGGGCGTCATCGAACGGGCGCGTCGCCTCGATGGGCCGGTCACCGTTGTGATCACCGCCGATCACGGTGAAGGCGTGATCTATGACAGCGGGCATGAGAGCCGTCAGCACTCGCACTTTCATGTCGAGGTGCCGCTCCTCGTCTGGCAAAACGATGAGGCGCGCAGCCTGCAAACCGGATATTCGGACCGTAAAGGCAGCCTTGACGACTTCTCGTACCTGCTGGCTGACCTGCTGGGCATCAAGGGTCTGACGGACGTCCCCGAGCGAAGCCTTGCGTCACCCGACTACCTGCCGGTACCGAGGCGAACGCTCGACCAGCGGGTCGGCTACGACGAATACGACGAGAATGCCGATTACGTAGAGCGGGCGAGGGCAAGCCTTTTTGCGCTTGGGCGCGACACCTGGCAGCGCGTCTGGGCGCATCGTGTGAACAGCGCGCTCGGTCTGATCGAGGCGAAGGAACTCTTCGCCGGCATCGAGATGGATGTCGTCTTCAGCGATGGTGAGTTCAGGGTGCATCACCCGCCCGCGCCGGATACTGGCCTCACCCTCGAGTTGCAGTTGATGCAGGATCGCGGCAGTGGCGGGCGAACGCTCTACTGGCTCGACTGGAAAAATGCGAATGCCAACAATATGGGTGGGGCGCTGCAGCGTCTCGAACGGCTTGATGCGCAGTTTGGCATCAAGTCGCGCACGCTGCTTGAGACGTCTTCACTGAACGGGCCGGCGCGCGTCTTTACGCGGCGCGGCTGGAGCGTCAGTTACTACCTGCCAACCGACCGAATCCTTGCCTGCATGAACACGTGCAGCGAGACCAACCTCATGGCGCTAGCAGATTCACTCTGGTCTGACTTCGACGCCAACAGCTTTTCGGCCATTTCCTTCGATGCACGGCTCATGCCGTTCGTTGAGGACTACATGCTGGGAAGGATCCTTCGCGACGACGTGCCTGCGTATTCCTGGCAGACGCAGATCGACGTCTCAACACCTGGCGCAGCAGCGGAGATCGAGCGCGTGCTCGATCGCCCCTGGCTCGAAGCGCTGCTCGTCACGATGCCGAGCCATTTCAAGATCTGACGGCTACCCGAGGCTGCGGAGCGACTCCAGCGCCTTGATGGTGTCTTCGACCAACCCATCCATGACCTCAGCCACCGGCTTCACATCGTCGAAGTAGCCGATACTCTGGCCCGCGCCTGAATGGATGAGTGGTTCGATGTCATGCTCCTCAATGGCGCCCAGCAGGTCGCCGACAAGGACGTCCTGGTAGGGCATCTTGAGCGGCGCGGGCGCGCCTTCGGCTTCCCACTCCTGGCTCCAGGCACTGCGGATCTGGCGAAATGTCTTGCCGCTCTCCGAACGGGTGATCACGGTGTCGCCGAGATCGGCCTGCTTGAGCTTTTCGATGTTTGCCGGGTGCATGTGGGAGCGATGTTCCTCGGTCAAGAGCCACGCCGTACCCATCCAGACGCCCTGTGCGCCCATCGCCAGCGCCGCGGCAATGTGGCGCCCGGTGGCAACGCCGCCCGCGGCGAGCACCGGAATGTCGCCGGCTTCGTCGACGATTTTCGGCACCAGCGAGTAGGTGCCGATGGGGCCGGTGTGTGCGCCGGCGTCGTAGCCCTGGGCGACCAGCATCTCGACGCCGGAAGCGCGGGCGCGGTCAACGTGATGGGGCGCACCGATCAGGGCAAGCGTGGTCTTCCCCAGCGACTTGGCACGTTCCACGGCATCGAGCGGCGAGCCGATGCCGCAGGCGAAGAGGTCGACGTCCGAATTCATGACGGCTTCCAACTGTGCGGCTTCGATCTCTGTCGAGCGGATGAAACGGGTGCGCATGCCGGGTGCGGATGCCGGCGGCACGTGGTACTTGTCGATCAGCCCCTGCACGAACGCCTTGTGCTCACCCGGAATCTCCGCTTCGATCGCTTCGCGGCTGTTGTGTGCGGGCATGCCGGGCGGCAACACGAGGTCGACGCCGAACGGCTTGTCGCCAACGAGCTCCCTGATCTCGGCAAGTTCCTCCCTGATCTCGTCGGGAAATCGCCGCGTTGCACCGTAGACGCCAAAGCCACCAGCGTTGGTGATCGCCGCGACGACCTCTGTGGAATGTGCAAACCCGAAGATCGGATACTCGATACCGAAGCGCGCGGTCAGCGCGTTGGCCAGTCTCGCCATGTGATTGTCTCCCTTGTTTCAGCCCGCGCGCTGGTCTTCTGCAATCCGTTTGGCGGATTCCCGCTCGCCGAGCGTCGCCGCGAGTGCCCTTGCTTCCGGCAGGTCGGCGTTGAGATCCATGCCCAGAACGCGCTTGGCGCATGCGCCGGCCAGGTTCATTGAGTACATGAAGAGCATGTCGGCGTAGGTCAGCGTGTCACCCGCAACGTACGGCGAGAACTTCGCGTTGCGCTTGAGGCAGGCAATGCCCTTGGCAAGGTCGGCCTTCGCCTTTTCTTTCACCTCATCGCTGACGCTGCCCCCGAAGAACGCTTCGGCGAAACACGTACGCGCCGGCAACTCGATGTAGAGCTCGATCTCCTTCATGAGTTCGCGCACCTTGGCACGCTCGAACGGGTCCGCCGGCATGAACGCAGGCTCCGGGTACTTGTCTTCGAGGTATTCGAGAATGACGCTGGTCTCGCTCAGGAACCCGTCGTCGGTTTCGAGGCAGGGCACCTTGCCCATCGGGCTCTTGGCCAGATAGTCGCCTTCCTGGCTCGGCCGCGTTTCGACGACTTCGAAGTCGAGCCCCTTTTCGATGAGTGCCATCTTCACCATGTTGAAGTAGTTGCTGAGCGCGAACCCATAGAGCTTGATCATGATGTGCTGTCTCCCGTTAGTGTTTGAATCAGGTTGTATCAGTCGCTGACGGCCTGCTTGCGGCGCGAGATCGCGCCGCCGGCACGAATGAAGAACGGGCCGAGGCAGGCAAAGGCCATCAGGCCGGCAAGAATCAGGAATGCCGCCTGATAGCTGCCGGTTGTGTCGTAGATATAGCCCGCGAGCGGCGATGCCGAGATGACGAGTGGCAGCTCGACGATGCGCAGCACGCCATTGGCGGTGCCGAATGACGTGTTGCCGATCGCCACCGACAGCGCAAAGGTGCGAAGCGGGCTCATGCCGGCGTAGCCGAACCCGTAGGTTGCGCCAGCGATGATCGAGAACACGAAGTCGTTGGCAGTGGCAAACATCACAAGGGCAATGCCCTGCACGATGAGCGCCATCCAGATTGTGACGCGCGCGCCGAAGAAATCGCTCATCCAGCCCACGACGGGTTTGCCGAGCGCCGCGAACAGCGCGGTAATCGAGAGAACGATGGCTGCGCGTTCAGCGGCGAGGCCGATGTCGGTGAGGTGACCGAACAGGTGCAGCATCACCGCGGAGTAGACACAGCCCATCGCGCCGAACATGATGCCGATGCTCCAGAATGCCGGGTAGCGAAGCATTTCCTGCCACGTCCAGCTGCGGCTCTCGAGCGCATCGTCGACCACGACAATATCCGGGCGTGAGTGGTAGCGGCGACCGTCGCGGACTTCGCCGATATCCTCTGGCCGGTCCTTCAGGAAGATCCAGATCAGCGGTGTAAGCACGACAGCCACGAGGCCGGCGAAAACGAGGAAGGCGCCGCGCCATCCCAGTGCCTCGACGAGTGCAGTCACCAGCGGTGGCATCACAACGCCGGCCAGTGAGGCCCCGAGCACCGCGAGCGCGATCGCGCGACCCCGCCAGTGATCGAACCAGCTGATGATCGTGCGATGCCAGGCGAGCGGCCCCATGCACGCCATGCCCACGCCCATGCCGATGCCGACAATGACGTAGAACTGCCAGAGGGCCTGGCTGAACGCGAGCAGGACGTAGGATGCGGTGACGGTACCAATGCCGAACAGAATCACGAGGCGCGGCGAATGCCGGTCGAGCATGGTGCCCACGATCGGGCCAATGAATGCGCCGGTGACGGCCGCGGCCGAGAACCCCATCGCAATGGCGAACCGGCTGCCGTCGCCGAGTTCTTCTGACAGCGAGGGCAGGAAGACGCCCCGCGAGTAGGAGTAAAAGCCGGTGCCGAGAAACGTGAGGATGGCGCTGACCAGAACGATCACCCAGCCGTAGAAGACCTTCTCGGTCGCGGGCCCGCCCTCCGTTGGGCCGCCGGCGGGATTCCCCGCAGTGATCTGGCTCATACCCGTGCCTCGACAGGCGCATCCGGCATCGATTCATCCCTCTTGCTGGTTGTTGAACGCGGTAGCGAAACAGGAATCTATCCCACTCGACGCCGGTTATCCATTGAGGCTTCACACCGGCGGGAGGGCGGCCTATATTCATGTCTTTGGCGAAGACGAGGGAGCCATGAACTGTCCGAAATGTGGGAGTCCCTTCGAAGCGATCGAGTTCAACGAGGTCGTGGTTGATCGCTGCACGAACTGTCGTGGTCTCTGGTTCGACATGCTCGAGAAGGAAGACCTGCTCAAGATGGAAGGCGCCGAATCGATCGACATCGGCGACCCGGAAGAGGGCGCGCGTTTTGATTCCTTCCGCAACGCTCAGTGCCCGAAATGCAGGATTCGCATGGTGCACATGGCGGACAAGGACCAGTTCCACATTCACTACGAGTGCTGCCCGCGATGCTTCGGCTGCTACCTCGACGCTGGCGAGTTCAAGGATCTGAAGGAACTGACCCTGGTCGAGCGCTTTACCCAGATGCTGGACACGCTTCGAAAGAACCTTTAGCCCGGCCCCCTTGGGTCGTTAAGATAGGCGCATGGAATCGACCCATCTCATCATCTACTCCGACTTCCTCTGACCCTGGTGCTACAACGCCGCCGTGCGCGTGCGTCTGCTCAAGGAGGAGTTCGGCAACAGGCTGACACTCGAATGGCGCTCGTTTCTGCTCCGGCCTGAACCGGAGCCCGGCCGCAGTCTCGAGAAGTTTCGCCAGTACACCCAATCCTGGTTGCGCGTCGCGGCTGACGAACCCAGCGGCAACTTCCAGACATGGGCGAGCGATGAGGGGCCGCCCTCACACAGCATCCCGCCGCATCTGGTGGCGAAGGGCGCGGCTGAGATCAGCGAAGAGGCATTCCACGCCATCCACGATGCGCTGCTCAAGGCCTACTTCACGGACAACCGCGACATCAGCAGCGAAGCGACGCTGCGCGCCATCTGGGCGGAGTGCGGCCTGGACGAAGCGGAGTTCGAACGCTGCCGCAATCCGGACTTGTTGAACCGGATCATCGAGGAGCACAACGAGGCGATTACGGTCGGCGCGACGGGCGCGCCGGCGTTCCGCATGGCGCATCACGACATCGCGATCACCGGTGCCCACCCCGTCGAGACGCTGTCCCGCTGGATTCAGCGTGTGCTGGACGACAAGGTCTAGCGATGTCTGCAGGTATTCACGACTTTCGAGGCCAGTACGGAGAAGTCGCAAGTTGAAGCAGCTTCCAAGGGTTCTTTGGGTCCTGGGACTATTGGCAAGCGGCATACACGTGCTGGCTGCACCTACGATTTCTCAAAGCGATATGTGATGGTATTGTGCTTTCAGACTCTTAGGAGGCTTCACAAAAGGACTTGGCAAGGGGTGAGCTGTTGAAGTTACTTAAGTATAGGGTTGGGAAGTTTCGTTCAGTGAAAGGAACGGAGTGGATTCCGCTGGAAGATTGGACCTGTTTTGTCGGTCTCAACGAATCGGGGAAAACCAATCTCCTTTTGCCACTTTGGAAGTTCAACCCGGCAGACCCTTCCACCGAGATCGATCTGCTTCTCGATTATCCTCGTGACGAATATTCTCTGATTGCTGACGACGACAGTGACAAAGCCGACAAATTACGCGAAGAGCACTTCATTACGACACTCTTTTTTCTGAGCGACGACGAAGTTCAGGAGTTGGAGAAACAATACCGGCAAAGTCAAATCAACTCGCAAACAGGTGCTGCTGAGCCAGAAAATATCGACGCGGAAGAAGGTCAACCGCAGGCCGCTGCCGACGATATCCCAGAGCCTGCTCCGCCAGAGCCCTTCGGATTTACGAGTTGTTTGCTGATTGCAAAAGACTACAAAGGGCGTTTTTGGGTCTACCTTTCTGACGAGGAAGGCAATGCTCAGAGCGAAGACATCGAAGAAGGAATCGGCAAGGAAGTTTTCGAATTTCTCTGTAACAGCATACCCAAGTTCATCTACTACTCAGATTACGGGAATCTTGATTCTGATCTATTTCTACCCCACGTGAAGGCTGACTTGGCGAGGATAGACTCGCTCTCTGGCAAAGAGCGAATGAAGGCAAGAACTCTTAAAGTACTGTTCTCCTACTTGAACTTGAATCCCGATGAAATACTGACGCTCGGCAAAGAAACACAGAACGACGGTCAGAAAACAAAGGAGCAAATCGAAAGCGAAGCAAGGGCAAAACAAGAGCGTTTCGCAAGACTTGACTCAGCGGGTTCAAAATTGACGAAACGCTTTCGTGAATGGTGGCGGCAGGGCAATTATGTCTTCACCTTCAACGCTGACGGTGATTACTTTCGAATTTTCGTTAGCGACGATGAACGGCCCGAGAAAATAGAACTTGAGTCGCGCAGCCGTGGCTTGCAGTGGTTCTTCAGCTTCTTTCTTGTATTTCTCGCAGAGAGTGAAGACGAGCATAAGGAGTGCATTTTGCTCCTGGATGAACCCGGATTGAGTCTTCACCCAAACGCGCAGGGGGACTTGATTCGTTTCTTCGAGGAGCTATCGCAGGACAACCAAATCATCTATACGACACACCTTCCCTTCCTTGTTGACCACAACCACGTCGATAGGGTCAGGGCTGTCTTCTCAGAGAACGGTGCAACTAAGGCCGCTAGTGATCTGTCGAAGGCGGATAAGGAAAGGCGTGCCATTCAACCGGTCAACGCCGCGATTGGGATAAGCGCAGCACAAAGCCTGCTTGTAGGATGCCAGATAGTGATAGTCGAAGGGGTTTCAGATCAGTTCTACCTTTCGATGATTAAGAGCCATCTTATTGCCACCGGCAAGATCGTGCCCAAGTTGGAGATGGTCTTCATCCCCGTCGGTGGTGTCAAAGGGGTCAAGCCGGTTGTGTCTATAGTGCAAGGTTCGCAAGCCGACCTACCAATTGTAGTTCTCGACGCAGACGCCGCCGGCCTACAAGCTAGGAGGAGCCTGTCAGAAAACTTCTATGCAGACGATGCAGACAAGGTGTTAACAATTGATTCAATAATCGACGAATTCCCGAGTGCTGAGATCGAGGATCTAATTCCGACCGAGCATCTTGGAGATTGTTTTGATCGGTTGTATCGGACAGAAGATGGTCTAGACATCAAGTCGCTAAGAGAGGACGAGCCGATAATTCCGCAATTGGAAGCATTCGCTAAGCAGCAACAGCTTGAATTACCTGTTGGATGGAAGGTAGAGCTTAGCAAGCGAGTGAAGCAAAGGTTTGATGGAAAAGTTGACGCAGCAATCGAGACCAAATGGCAGAAGCTATTCGAGCTTCTCCAAGCACAGAAATAGGAAACCGGTAATCGCTCGTAAAGCAATCAAGGTGCGGCACTGCCCTTGCCATCAAAGTCTTTCCAGCGCATTCCATCGAAGTCCACGCCCGGATTCAGTTCAGAGGCTGATACACGCAAATTCCCCGAATAAGAGAGATTGCCATCTGCCACCAATGTCTAGCCGCCGTGGAACGGTCAGACCCGTAGATATGCTTGGCGACACGGACAGCACAAAGTCCTGAGTATCGCTATTCGGGAGTCCGAAAATCCAATGATGGTTCTCGTTGGTCTCCTGATGCTCGACATTTGGCAAGTATTCGTCGAATCCTTCTAGCATCACGTAGGCTTTACCCTCCCGGTTGGCGAAAGCCAGAAACTCGAAACTGTCATTTCGGCATCGAAACTTTATTGGGAATAGAGTGTAGAACGGAACCGAGACAGCTTCGTTTTCGGTATTCTGAGCTTCAATTGGTGGTGAAGAAAAGAATGCACTTCCAAATATTGCTACTGAAACCGCCATCACCAGCGACAACGAAGCTTTGACGAACTTAATTTCGTCGTCTTGCGGTTTCCAAAACTTGAACATCAAGAACAAACAGCCGGCTAAGAAAAGAACCATAAGAGCAAGTTCGATCGAGGTGACTCGATGCGATAGGTTTACGATCAACCTTAGAATATCGCTCATCCAACGCTCCTTGTAGGTCTGTGCACCGCTGCACCTGAGGTCTTGACTCCCAAACCATAGATGGTCAATTTACTACATACACACATCGGGTGGTTCTCGCGCTTTACTTGGGAAGGGCATCGACCGTGGGCGTCTCAGCGGTACATGCGCTGTTGGTGGAAACTGGGTCGTTGAAGCTTCAGAGTTCGGAGGCCCTCGCCAAAATCTTCGCGTAAGTCGCGTTCAAGGTTCGCTCATACTCGACGAATACTTTGCTGAACAGCTCAATCTGTTTACCACGATCTACTGAGTTATCTGCGGCATGTATCCGAGTAAGCAGCGACTTTAGCGTACTTCTGAGCCGACCTACCCTTTCGAGATCTCCCGCAAACTCCTGCCTTAGAATTTCCTGAACTCGTTCGAGGCTAAGCGTTCCGGCCGTTCCCAAATCGATTTCCTGGCGCAGCTTTTGGTTTTTGAGGCGACCTTCCTCGATCTGGAGTCGCTCAAGTTCTGCCTGTCGTCTTGCGCGGTCACCTGCGAGCCCTCCCGACGCCATATCACCGAAGATCTGATCGAATGCAGAGTTTCCTTCGATTCCCCGGACAGACTGAACTTGAACACAGATACCCCACGTCGAGGGAACTACTGCCGCTACCTCCCTGCGGTCTAGAGGTCTTCCACAAACGCTATCGCCTGGACAGTTCTCGTCTTGAACACATCCAGCGCCAAATGCCATAGAAACCGAACCCAGTGATGCAAGCAGGCAGAGCCATCGAGTCATAGTGCGTCACCATTGATTGGCTTTCAGCAACATAACACTTCGATAGGACATGCAGTCAATTCGGGCAGTGTTTTTCACCAATACGCGCGCGCGAGACAATCGGGATCAATAGTTTGAGATGACAGCGCCGCCGTCCGTCAACCGCGCATCACCTCAGTTACTCCGCTTAGTGAGCGAACATTTACAGAAAGGGTAGAGAAAAGAACTCGGTCGATTGAGCCAATGTCCTACAACGTTGATGGGTCTTCGCCCGTCCCCGCGATCATCGAACTTGCGTCAAGATTTCGCTTGCAACACCCGCCTCGCGAAGTTGCCCGGATCGGCCGATCGACCACTCAAAATGAGGCGTGGCTCAACGGATTCTGAACGGAAAACAAAGGGATGCGCGCCCTACTGATGCCCTACCTCACCGCGAAAGTGCTTCCACGAGGGCCCAAAGGGCGCATAACCTGTTTGTACTTCCTGACACATAGGTTGCACTTCATACCGGGGACATAGGTTACACAATCGTGCATTTCGGGGAGCCTCGAGATGCCTTGGAGAGAGTGTAACCAGATGGATGAACGCCTGCGGTTTGTTGCCAGGATTCTCGATGGAGAGAAGATGTCGGCAGTGTGCCGGGAGTTTGGGATATCCCGAAAGACCGGCTACAAGATATTCAATCGATACAAGGACGAGGGCCTCAAGGGGTTAGAGGACCGCGCTCGAAGTCCGTATCGGCATCCGAACAAGACGCCGTTTCAGGTTGAGAATGCGATTCTGAGGATCAAGCAGGATCACCCTTCATGGGGTGCGCCCAAGATCCGGGACAAGCTGCTCAAGCAGTTTGCAGCCATCAAGCCGCCTGCGCCGAGCACGATCCATGCGATCCTCGATCGCCATGGATTGGTGAAGCGTCGGAAGCGGAAACGCTATAAGGCAAGGGGAACGGCGCTCAGCGATGCCAGATCTGCCAATGATCTGTGGTGCGCGGACTTCAAGGGCCAGTTCAGGTTGGGCAATCGCAAGTATTGTTATCCGCTGACGATCACCGACGCTCGATCGCGCTATCTGCTGGCCTGTGAGGGGCTGGAGTCGGTGAAGGAAACAGGCGCGATACCCGTGTTCGAGCGTGTCTTCAAGGAGTTTGGGTTACCGGTTGCTATCAGGACTGACAACGGGGTGCCGTTCTCGACGCCGCATGCCTTGTTCGGGCTCAGCCGGTTGTCCGTCTGGTGGCTGCGTCTTGGCATCAGCATCGAAAGGATCAAGCCAGGTAATCCACAACAGAATGGACGCCATGAGCGAATGCACCTGACGCTCAAGAACGAGGCGACAAAGCCGGCAAGCTACAACTTCCTGCAACAGCAGGTTCGATTTGATGACTTTGTCGAGGGTTACAACAACGAGCGTCCGCATCAGTCGCTTCAGGGACGGTATCCGGGCGAGGTGTACACACCTTCACCAAGGGAATACTTCCATCCAGACGCGCCGGAATACCCCTTCCATGATCGAACCGTACAGGTCACTCAATGCGGCCGAATCTGCATGAATGGCCGCAAGCTCAACCTGAGTACCGTGTTTGCACGGCAGTATGTCGGTATCCGCGAGGTTGCTGACGCGATCTGGCTTGTCAGCTTTATGGACTATGACCTAGGATTTTTTGACGAGGAAAGTAATCGGGTGGAGCCGGTGGGAGACAATCCCTTCGCTCCGAAACTGTTACCTATGTCCTCGGAATAAACTGTTACCTATGTGCCCGGAATGCACCAGGGAAAAATGGTGCCGGAAAGAGGACTCGAACCTCCGACCAATTGCTTACGAAGCAACTGCTCTACCAACTGAGCTATTCCGGCACTGTGATTGCCCGGTGGGGTCATTCTGCCCCGGGGCAATTTCTGCGCTGAAATCGAATAGAATCGACTTCCGAAGTCAGCCTGTCGGCGTGTGCCGACGAGGGCGCGCATTATAAACAAAGTCCAACATGAAAATCACCACGATGATCCGGCCCTGTGGCGGATTCATCGGCCGCTGGCGCTCGTCACCATGCTGGCGGCGACATTCGCGCTGCTGATCGACAATACCGGCGGCACGATCAGCGTGCCGCTGCTGCTGGCGACGATCCTGCTCGCGGCATCAGCATGCATGCGCGTCCTGCCGCTGGTTGGGGGCCGGGAGGCGTTCCTGTCGCCGGTTCACGGGTTTCTGGGCGGCTTTGTTGCGCTGCTCGTGCTGCTCACGTTCACCAGTACGCTGGCCGAGAACAGCGTGCTGTTCGGTTGGCGGCTGGCCATGTTCGCGCTCGTTGCCTTCGTCGCGCTGGGTTTCTCCCGAAGCCAGTACCAGTTCGCGCTCGGTCTGTTCCTGCTGGCTGGGGCGCTTTCGGGCCTTTGGGGCATTGGCGAGTATCTGGCCACCGGCCTTCGCGCCAACGGGCCGGTGATCGACCCGAGCACCTGGGGCGCAATGCAGAACCTCTTCTTCTTTGCGGCGCTGGCCGTCTTTCTGGGTACGCGATTCGAGCACGCGTGGCAGCCGGCCGTGCTGGTGTTGGGGCTCGCCATCTTCGCCACCGCCGCCTTTGCCGCCTACTCCCGGGTTGGCAATTTCATCTTCTGGGCGGCGCTGATTTTCATCATCGCGGTGTGTGCTCGCCACCGGGACCTCCGCCGCCGGCTCGCCGTGGTCGCCATCGTCAGCGTGGTGGCGTTCTCGGCGGTCAATCTGTATTCGCCGCAGTCGGAGGCAGCCCAGCACGACGAGGGGTACACGCTCGATGTGCAGAGCTATGGCTGGAGCCAGCGCATCCTCATGTGGGAGTCCGCGCTCGACATTTACCTCGAGTCGCCGGTTTTCGGCACGGGGCCCGGCACCTTCAAGCTGCACTACCCGCGGTTCCGCTCGCCCGAAGAGCAGCGCAACTCCGGCAACTTTGTGCATAACGACTACCTGCAGTTTCTCTCGGAGGGCGGTCCGCTGCTGCTGTTTTTCCTGCTGGCGTTTGCTGGCTGGCTCACGTGGCGCCTCTTCCTGCGCGCGACGCAGACGGTGCTGGGCGACCGCGATGCCATCGAGCCGATGCTGCTCGCGGTGGCAATGGGCACACCGCTGACCCACGCGATCATGAACTTCCCGCTGTATCAGGTGCAGATCCTGATGTTGATGGGCCTGCTGTTTGCGCGCTTTGCCCATCTCGAGGCACCGGGCCACCAGGTTCGCCTCGCGCCCAGGTCGCCGCGCCTGTCCCGGGCGCTGGTCGTGGTGATCGCGACGCTCGCCGTCATGCCGGTCGCGCTGGATCTGGTCACCCAGGACCTCGTGCTCGACGACGACCGCGTGCCGGTCGTGCACCACCTCGGCGACGATTCAGAGACTTATCTCTCGACCATGCGCGTGCTGACGATGCTCCGAAGCCGCAATGCGCTGAACCACTTCGGCATGGCGACCATCTATCGCACGACGTTCGACCAGCTGGCGGGCGCGCCGGAACGGGAGTCGCTCGCGGTCGCGTCGGCCATCGAATACGAACGGGGCCTCGCCATCAATCCGTGGCACGGGCAGGCGCGGGGGTATTACGCCGGCTTTCTTGAGGAGAATCCGTGGCTTACCGAAGTTCCCGGCATCGAATGGACGCCGGAAGCCCTCTATCGCGACGGTGTTGCGAGAACGCCCTCCAGCGTCGAACCCTACCTGCGCCTCGCGGAATTCCTGCGGCGGCAGGGCCGTGACGACGAGGCCTACCGGCTGCTGGTCGACGAGGCGATGCCCTGGGCCAATCATCGGTCTGCCAACTGGGAGCGATTCCGTCTCGAACTCGCAAAGGAAGTCCTGCGCGGCGCGACCGCACGTGGCGATACCCGGGCGCTAGCCCGGCTGCGGGATCTGCTCGACGGGTAGCGCGGGCTTGGGTGCCTGGACTTCGAGCAGGCCCGCGAAGCTGCCGTCGCTGCGGCGGACGCCAAGATAGGCATTGCGATAGCGCGAGTGAATCGGCACGAAGGCGTAGTCTTCAAAGGTGCCACCTTTGCGTTCGAGCCAGCGGTCGAGATTGTTGTCAGGGTCCCGTGCGCGGATCACGGTTTCCGGCCGGCCGGCGGCAAGTATCTCGTCCTGCTTGTCATCCAGCGGCACGTAGTAGTTCGATGCTGTCCACAGCGGCACCTGATCGCGGTAGTAAAAGCGGCGAATGTCTGCCTCCTCGATGGGGTCGTCAGGCAGATTGACCGCGACCATGGCTGGCGCGCCGCCGAATTTCGCCGGGTTCGGCGCGATCACGCCGTACTCGCCGAACGTGCCTGCACTTGCGCTGTAGAAGTCGTCCTCGTAGTAGATGAAGAAGGTCGGGCGCTCGTTGTAGACAACGTAGATGCCGCCCGCGAGGCAGGTCGCCTGCACGAGGGCAATCAGGGTCAGGTCGAATTTGAGGCCTGGCTTGCCGGCTTTGAAGACAATCAGCGTCAGGAACGGGCCGATCACGAGATCGACGAAGATGATGAGGCGCAGGCCCTCCCAGCCGCCGTCAATCGTGTAGAAGAATCCAGGGAACCACCAGAAGAAGACGCAGCCCGCCAGCACGGCGAAGATGCCGAGACTCACCAGAAAGTGATAGCCAGCCGCCCGGTAGCGGCTCATGGGTCTGTGGTCAGCGTCCGCCGGTGCTGCTTCAGACATGGTTCGCTGTTCTGCTCTTGTTATTTCATCAGTAGTGACAGGTCGACCGCGCGGACGTGCTTCGTCAGTGCGCCTATCGAAATGTAGTCCACGCCCGTCTCTGCGATCGCCACGAGGTCGTCATCCGACTCGATGCCGCCAGAGGCCTCGAGCCTGATCCCCGTTTTATTGTCTTTGACCGCTTTTTCAAGATCCGCGAGCGCAAAGTTGTCGAGCATGATCCAGTCGGGGCCGGCAGCGGCGGCCTCGGCAAACTCGTCGAGGTTCTCGACCTCGATCTCGAGCCGCCGCGCCGGATGCCGGCTGCGCGCAAGCGCGATTGCGCCCGCGATCGACCCGGCCGCCCGGATGTGGTTTTCCTTTATCAGGAACGCGTCCGAGAGACCCATGCGATGGTTGCTGCCGCCGCCAAGCGTCACCGCGTACTTCTGGGCGTAGCGCAATCCGGGAATTGTCTTGCGCGTATCGAGCAGCGTCGTATTGGTATGTGCGATGAGATCGGCGTAGCGGCGCGTGGTGGTTGCGGTGCCCGAGAGTGTTTGCAGGAAATTCAGCGCAGTACGTTCGCCGGTGAGAATGCTGCGGGCATTGCCGTGCAGGTCGAGCAGTGGCGTGTTGGCCTCTACCGCCGCGCCCTCGCTGACGTGCCAGGTCAACTCGAGGGTGTCGTCAATCTGGTGGAACACCTCGTCAACCCAGGGGCGCCCGGCAATGACGGCCGCCTCGCGGACGATCACGCTGGCGTTCGCGGTCTCGCCCGCGTCGATGAGCTCTGCCGTGATGTCGACATCGATGACGTCCTCGGCGATTGCGGCCCGAACGCTGGCGTCGAGATGGATGAAGTAGTCCTGTTCTTTCACGTCTGTTACAGCCTTTGTCTCAGCGTCAGCGAGTCGCCCTGTTGAATGAACTCCACCTGCCCGAGCGCGCTCATCCCCAGCAGGATCGCCATGTTGCCCATCGCGGGGTTCACGCTGGCATCGACCTCGTGGAGTTCGATGTCGCCGATCGTCAGGTGATCGATCGTGGTCGCGTAAACCCGCACCGGCCCGTTCGCGGTCATCGCCCGCCCTGGCCGTCCCTTCGGCAGCCCCAGGCGTTCGGCGATTCGCTCTGGCACTACCACATCGGTGGCGCCGGTATCGAGCAGGAAGTCGACGTCCTGGCCGTTGATCCGGCCGGTCACGACGTAGTGCCCCGCGCGGTTTCTCAGGAGCGGCACTTCGACGACGTTGCCCGAGACCATCGAGTTCGGAGACTGGTTCGGGTTGATGCGCGACTCCTCGACGCTGCTGAAGAACATCGTCATGACGCCCAGGGCGAGGACGCACGCCACCACCATCATGCCTTTGCCGGTGCTTCTCGGGTTCATGAACTCCGATATTTGGGCGCCCCGCACGTTTCACAACCTGCAGGTATGATGGGCCGATGGAGATTCTAGCGCATCGACTGGAGGGCGTTCGGCAGGCTGAGGGCTGGTGCGACGACAGGCCCGCCGATTGCCGTGTCGATCTGATCGTCGTCCATGGCATCAGTCTGCCCGCGGGCCATTTCGGCGGGCCCTACGTCGAGGCGCTGTTCACCGGCCGGCTCGACAGCGATTGCCACCCGGATTTCGCCGATCTCGCCGGCGTCAAGGTGTCCAGCCATCTGTTGATTCGCCGTGATGGCAGCCTTGTGCAGTTCGTGCCCTTCGATCGTCGCGCGTGGCATGCCGGTGAGTCGAGTCACTGTGGCCGTACTCGCTGTAATGACTTCTCGATCGGTATCGAACTGGAAGGCAGTGACGAGGTTCGCTATCGTGACGAGCAATACGAGGCGCTGATTGCCGTCTGCCAGGTGCTGCTCGCACATTACAGTATTGATGCCGAGCAGATCGTTGGCCATTCGGATATCGCGCCACACCGGAAGACGGACCCCGGCCCGCATTTCGACTGGCCGCGGCTGCGGGCTGGCATAGGCGGTTGATATGAAGTTTCTTACGGTACTGATCATCATTTTCTTCTACCGCAACTGGATAGGTGACAATCCGGTGCGGGACGCCCTGCCATTCGACCGCTGGGCCGACTGGTTTCGCGAGAATC
This sequence comes from Pseudomonadales bacterium, assembly GCA_965267485.1. Classification (GTDB taxonomy): domain Bacteria; phylum Pseudomonadota; class Gammaproteobacteria; order Pseudomonadales; family Azotimanducaceae; genus JANQJA01. Next base: position 849,305 of record OZ254080.1, read on the forward strand.
TCGCGGCGGCCAGCGTTCGCTTCGTGCTCTGCGTCGGCATTCCCGTCGTCATTGTCGGGCTCCTCAGTGTGGAACTCTGGTACTGGATGCTGGGCCTGCCCTGGCTGATCCTCGCGATCGCCGTGATGGCGTTCTCCATCGACATTGTCGATGCGGACGCGCTGTTTGATGAGCATGCGCAGTGGCTGCAGCAACTGCCTGAGGATGCATCGCTCGACGAGGTGCGGGAGCGTCAGTCGGCGTTCAAGCTGGCCGCGGTCTACGAGGTGTTCCAGAGTCTCTACCCGGCACTGTTCTGGTTCCTCGTGCTCGGGCCGGCGGGAGCGCTCCTGTACACGCTGAGCCGGGCCTATCTCGAGCAGATGGACGAAAGCGATGCCGAGATCGACCTGGTTGATCGCGTCGTGTACTGGCTGGAGTGGCCGGCGGCGAAGATCAACGGCTTCCTGTTTGCATTGGTGGGCCACTTCGGTGACTGCTTCGAGGAATGGTTCGGTTCCCTCTTCGACACCGAGGAGCCTGTCGGCGAGAATCTCGTGATCGCAGCCTGCGCCGCGGCCGCACACGAGGAGACGGGCGATTCCTTGCCGGAATTCGTGCGGACCAGCCAGGAACACAACAATCTGCTGAAGGATCTGCTCGGCCGCACGTCCTACGGCTGGCTCGGTCTTGCCGCGCTGGTCACGATCTTCGGCTTCTAGGAATCCTGACCATGCGCCTGGCGCTGCTATGCGTCCTGCTGGCAGGTGCGTTCTGCGCGTCTGCGGAATCCATCGTCGCCGTCGACGACGCCGGGCGCGAAGTCACGCTGCCGGCGCCCGCTGATCGTATCGTTTCGCTGTCGCCGCATCTCACCGAGATCCTGTACGAACTCGGTGTTGGCGATCGTATTGTCGGCACCGTGCGCTATGCAGACTATCCCGAGGCCGCGAAGGAGATCCCGCGGCTCGGCGATGCCTTCTCGGTCAGCGTAGAATCAGTGCTGAGCCTGCGCCCTGATATCGTGTTTGCCTGGATGACCGGCGGCGCCATGAACTCCGTCGAGCGTCTGATCGAACTGGGCGTACCGGTCTATATCAACGAGGCGCCCACGCTCGATTCGATTCCCCGCACCATGGTCGGGATGGCGCGGCTGGTTGGCCGGGAGCAAGCCGGCGAGGCCCGCGCGGCGGCGTTCCGTGAGCGGCTCGCGGCCCTCGATCACGGCGCCGGGGATGTGCGGGTGTTCTTCCAGATCTCGGATGAGCGGCTGTACACGGTGAGCGGCGATCACCTGATTGGCCAGGCGATTGGCCTGTGTGGGGGCATCAACGTCTTTCAGGCGTCACGCATCCCGGTACCGCTGGTGGGCCAGGAGGCCGTCGTGGCCGCGCAGCCCGACATCATCGTGATCACGCAGGTACCGGGCACGCCCGAGCCGCCGTGGGTCGGCAAGTGGCGTGGGCTGGCGGCGATCGACGCCGATATCGTCACCATCGACCCCAACCTGATTTCGCGTCCCGGCCCGCGCATGGCCGAGGGAATTTCGCAACTTTGTGCACTGATTGACGGGGCTCGGTGACATGAGCGCAGTCGGCCGGTGCTTTGGGTAGAATGATTGCTTCGCCGGGCGTTTGATCGCCCAAATTGCCGACGGGAGGCGCACGTGTCGGAAAAATCGAAAGATATCGATCCAGTCGAAACCAATGAATGGCTGGGGGCACTGAACTCGGTCATCGACGCCGATGGGGTCGAGCGGGCGCAGTTCCTGCTGCAGCGGCTCTCGGCACAGGTGACGGAGACGGGGGCGCAGAATCCCTACGCACTCACGACGCCGTACCGGAATACCATTCCCGTCGAGAAAGAGGCGCGGATGCCCGGAGACCTGTTCATGGAACGGGGGCTGCGATCACTCATTCGCTGGAACGCGATGGCGATGGTCGTTCGTGCCAATCTCGAAGACGGCACCCTCGGCGGACATATCTCCACGTTCCAGTCGAGCGCGACGTTGTACGACGTCGGCTTCAACTATTTCTTCCGCGCGCCGACCGACGATCACGGGGGCGATCTCGTGTATATCCAGGGTCACAGTGCGCCGGGGATTTACGCGCGGTCCTACCTCGAGGGCAGACTCACGGAGGAGGATCTCGACAAGTTCCGGCAGGAAGCCGATGGCGACGGGCTCTCTTCGTACCCGCACCCCTGGCTGATGCCGGACTACTGGCAGTTCCCGACCGTCTCGATGGGCCTTGGCCCGCTGCAGGCGATCTACCAGGCCCACGTGATGAAGTACCTGGGCAAGCGCGGCCTGGCCGACCCCAAGGATCGCAAGGTGTGGTGCTTTCTCGGTGACGGCGAAATGGACGAGCCGGAGTCGATCGGCGCGCTCTCGCTCGCCGGCCGCGAGCAACTCGACAACCTCATCTTCGTGGTCAACTGCAATCTCCAGCGCCTCGATGGCCCTGTCAGGGGCAACGGCAAGATCATTCAGGAACTCGAAGGGCTGTTCCGCGGTGCCGGCTGGAACGTCATCAAGGTGGTCTGGGGCCGCATGTGGGACCCGCTGTTCGAGAAAGACACCAAGGGTCTCATGCAGCAGCGTATGGATGAGGCGGTGGACGGCGACTACCAGAACTACAAGAGCCGTGGCGGCGGCTATACCCGCGATCACTTCTTCGGCAAGTACGATGAACTCAAGCAGATGGTCGACGATCTGTCCGATGACGACATCTATCGTCTGAACCGGGGTGGCCACGACCCCTACAAGGTCTACGCGGCCTACGCCGCGGCCACGAAGCACACCGGCCAGCCCACCGTGATTCTCGCGAAAACGGTGAAGGGCTACGGTCTCGGCCCGGCCGGCGAGGCGCAGAACATTTCGCACTCGGTGAAGAAGCTCGATATCGACGATCTGAAAGAGTTTCGTGACCGCTTCGATATACCGCTGCCGGATTCCGATCTCGAGAAAGTGCCGTACTACAAGCCCGAAGCCGACACGCCCGAGATGCGCTACCTGCGTGAGCGTCGCGAGGCACTCGGCGGGTCGCTGCCCGTTCGCAAGACGGAGTTCGAGAAGCTGGAGATTCCGGACATCGACATGTTCGATTCGGTGTTGAAGGGCAGCGGCGACCGCGAAATATCCACGACGATGGCATTCGTGCGGCTGCTGTCTTCGCTGGTGCGCGAAGATGCGATCAAGGAGCGCGTCGTGCCGATCGTGCCCGATGAGGCGCGGACTTTCGGGATGGAGGGCATGTTCCGCCAGCTCGGTATTTACTCGTCCGTGGGTCAGCTCTACGAGCCCGCCGACACCGGCCAGGTGATGTACTACCGCGAAGACGAGGACGGCCAGGTGATGGAAGAAGGCATCACCGAGGCCGGCGCGTTCTCGGCGTGGCTCAACGCGGCGACCGCCTATGCGAACCACGGGACGACACTGATCCCGTTCTACATCTTCTACTCGATGTTCGGCTTCCAGCGGGTGGGCGACCTCACCTGGGCCGCTGGCGACATCCAGGCGCGCGGCTTTCTGATCGGCGGCACGGCGGGGCGCACAACGCTGAACGGCGAAGGGCTCCAGCATCAGGATGGTCACAGCCACATTCTGTCGAGCACGGTGCCGAACTGTATCTCCTACGACCCCACCTACGGTTACGAGCTCGCGGTGATCGTGCACCACGGCCTCAAGGAGATGTACGAGGAGCAGAAGCCGATCTTCTACTACATCACCGCCATGAACGAGAACTATGCCCAGCCGGCGATGCCTGACGGTGTCGAGACGGGGATCATCAAGGGCATGTACCGGCTGCAGAAGAACGCCCGCAAGAACTCCAAAAAGGCGGTGCAGCTCATCGGGTCCGGCACAATCCTGCTCGAGGTCATCGAGGCGGCCTCGATCCTGAAGGAAGAGTTCGGCATCGATGCCGATATCTGGAGCGCGACAAGCTTCACCGAGCTGCGCCGCGAAGGCCTGCGCTGCGCGCGCTGGAACATGCTGCATCCCAACGAGACGCCGAAAGTGAGCTACGTTGAGGAGTGCCTGAAGGACGCGCCCGGGCCGGTGATCGCGTCGACCGACTATATCAAGGCGTTTGCCGACCAGATTCGCGACTTCGTGCCGGGCAGCTACACCACGCTTGGCACCGATGGCTTCGGCCGAAGTGACACGCGGGCACGCCTCCGGCACTTCTTCGAGGTAGACCGCTATTTCGTGACGGTGGCAGCACTTCACGCGCTGGCGAAGGAGAACATCATCGAGACCAAAGTCGTCTCGGATGCGATCGAGAAGTTCGGCATCAATCCCGACAAGCCCGACCCCAGCCTCTCTTAAGGAATCGCTCATGGCTAAAGAAGTTCTGGTGCCCGATGTAGGTGACGCGGCCGAGGTCGAGGTCATCGAAATCCTTGTGGCCGTGGGCGATACCGTCAAGGCGGATGACTCGCTCATCGTGCTCGAGTCCGACAAGGCGAGCATGGAGATTCCGGCGCCCGAAGGGGGCAAGGTCACATCCATCGCGGTCTCGGTGGGCGATCAGGTCGACGAGGGTGACCTGATTCTCGAACTTGAAATCGACGGGGACGATAGCGGTGATGACGGCGGCGACGAGAAGGCCGCATCTGATGATGCCGCTGATGAAGCCGGGTCGACGGACGACGGGGCCGATGAGGACGCTGATGGTGCCGATGAGAACGCGGACGATGACGGCGAAGCAGATGATGGCGGCGATGGTGAGGAGCGCGAGGAAACCGTTGTCGTTCCGGACGTGGGCGATGCCGACGAGATCACCGTCACGGAGATTCTGGTCAAGGTCGGCGATACGCTGAAAGTCGATGACTCAACGGTCGTGCTCGAGTCCGACAAGGCCAGTATGGAGATCCCGTCGCCCCATGAAGGTGTCGTTACCGAGATTGTCGTCAAGGAAGGCGATGAGGTTGGTGAGGGCGATGCGCTCCTCAAGATGACGGTCAAGGGCGATGGTGCAAAAGCAACAGCGAAAGCCGACAGGACCGAAGACAACGACACCGAAGAGAAGGAAGGCAAGACAGAGAAGCCGCAGAAGCAATCCGGCTCGAAGCAGGAAGAAACGTCCGGGGGTCGTTCCGGTGCCGACGACTCAGCGCCTGCCGCCGACAGCAAGAATGTCCACGCGGGGCCGGCCGTTCGCAAGCAGGCCCGGGAGTACGGCGTCGACCTGGGCGACGTCAAGGGCACGGGCCGCAAGGGCCGTATCCTCAAGGAAGACGTCCAGCAGTTCGTCAAAGACCGTCTGGCGAAAGGCGATGGCGACGGCGGCAGCGGCATTCCAAAGATGCCATCGGTCGACTTCTCGAAGTTCGGCGAGGTCAGCACCGAGGCCCTTTCCCGCATTCGCAAGTCCAGCGCGCGCAACCTCCATCGCAGCTGGCTCAACGTGCCGCACGTCACGCAGTTCGACGAGGCCGACATCACTGAACTCGAGACGTTCCGCAAGCAGCAGAACAAGGAGCTCGAGCGCGAGGGCAAGAAGCTCACGCCGCTCGCGTTCCTCGTCAAGGCGTGTGCGCATGCGCTGGGGCAGTTCCCCCACTTCAACGCATCGCTCGATGAAGGGATCGAGAACTACATCATCAAGCACTACTACCACATCGGCATTGCCGTCGACACCGACGACGGCCTGGTTGTGCCGGTGATTCGGGATGCCGACAAGAAGGGCGTCCTCGAGATCGCCGAAGAGACGTCCGTCCTCGCCGAAAAGGCGAGGGACAAGAAACTGCCGCTCGATGCCATGCAGGGTGCAACGTTCTCGATCTCGAGCCTTGGCGGCATCGGTGGTACCGCATTCACCCCGATCGTGAATGCGCCAGAGGTCGCCATCCTCGGCGTTTCACGTTCGAAGGTGGCACCCGTCTACGATGGCAAGGAGTTCCAGCCGCGAACGATGCTGCCGCTGTCGCTCTCCTACGATCATCGGGCGATTGATGGCGCCGAGGCGGCGCGATTCATCACGTACCTGTCGGCCCTGCTGAGTGACGTCAGGCGCCTGATTCTCTAGATTCGCTAGCCCTTCTGCCAGAGGACTTCGGGCGTTTCGCTGACGCGTGCGCAATGGCGTGCCGCCACGAACAGGAAGTCCGACAGCCGGTTCAGGTACCTGAGGCCCTCCGGGTTCACCGTCTCTGATCGGGAGAGATGCACGAGCCGGCGTTCGGCGCGGCGGCAAACCGAGCGTGCGAGGTGGATCGAGGCAATGAGCTGTGAACCACCGGGCAGGATGAAGTTCTCCAGCGGGGCGAGTTCCGCGTTCATCTCGTCAAGCTTCACCTCGATCGCCTCGACGTGACGCGGCTCGATGAGTTCAAAACCGGGAATCGACACCTCGCCGCCCAGATCGAAGATGCGATGCTGCTGGGCCCGCAGAAAGTCGGCCACGTCGTCGAGTGCCGTCTCACTGCCGAGACCCTCGACAATCATGCCGATCCAGCTGTTCAGCTCGTCGATATCCCCCATCGCCTCGACGCGCGGTGCATCCTTGTCGATGCGGTTACCGTCCCCGAGCCCGGTCTCGCCCTGGTCTCCGGTCTTCGTGTAGATCTTGCTCAGGCGTTTGCCCACTTCATTCCACCTCGGTCAGCAAAGTGACGTTGATCTGTTGTGTCTTCGAGGCGTTCGACAATCCTTCCCGCGCTGTTCGCACCATGCGATCTGGCAGCGGCGGGCCGTTCTCGGCATGGCTCGCGCAGATGCTCATGGCGATATCGGTATCGAGGTACCCCACCGAGGTGCGGTAGCTCTTGAGCCTGATGCCATCGAAGATGCGCTGGTAGCACTCGGCGGTACAGTGTTCCACCGAGGGCTGAACCAGAATCAGTGCGAACAGCCCGTCCTCGAAGTAGGTCACCGTATCCATCGGTCGCACCAGCGAGTTGAGCCGCTCGGCGATGGCCTGCATCAGTTCGTCGGCAATCTTGTTGTCGTACTGCTCGATGAGGGCATCGCGGTTGTCGACGCTGATCAGTAGTACGCACACGGCGCCGCCCCGGCTCTCTATCTGGGCAATCGAATCCTCGAGCGTCAGCATGGCCATCTTGTGATTGCCGAGGCCGGTCAGCGGGTCGAGCAGTTGGCCGTCGAGCAGGATCTCGCGTTCACGTTCGAGCTGCACCTTGTGCAGGATGATTTCATTCATGCCCTGGGAAAGTCTCGCTCCAGCGGTGGCGACGGCCGGGAGCGTGTCGAGACGATCCCGTGAGACGAAGGCATCGATCTCGGCACCGTGGGCCTCGCTGATCTCGGGCGTCATCTCGTCGCCGACGAGGATGATGTAGGTGAAGCGGTCAGCCTCTTCGTCGACATCCCGGATCATCTCGGCGAGATCGGCGCCATCCATGTCTTCGAGTGCCGACTCGATGACCACGAGGCGCGCCGGGGATGATTCGATCGCCTGCATCGCATTTGCGCCGCTGGTGCAGACCCGCTGTGACGTAAATGCGGCCAGCAGCGGTTCGTAGCGGTCGACGGGTGCGTCGGCGGGTTTCACGATGACGATCGGCTGCTGGTACATACCCCGGGAAAACGACTAAGATTGCGGGCTCGATCGAATCCTAAGGCCTTGAGGGGGTAATTGCACATGCCATCTTTTGATGTCGTTTCCGAGGTCGACCTGCACGAGGTGAGCAACGCGGTGGATCAGGCCAACCGGGAGCTTGGCACCCGCTTCGACTTCAAGGGAGTCAATGCAAAATTCGAGCGTAACGATGCCGAGATCAGGATGACGGCAGAGGCGGATATCCAGCTCACGCAGATGCTCGACATCCTGCAGAACAAGCTGGCCAAGCGCGGCGTTGATATCAAGGTGCTCGAGGTCGGCGACCCGGAGCCGAGTGGCAAGCTCATGCACCAGACGGCGACCGTCCGTCAGGGAATCGACAGCGACCAGGCGCGCAAGATCGTCAAGCTCATCAAGGATCAGAAGATGAAAGTGCAGTCGGCGATCCAGGGTGAGAAGGTGCGGGTCACCGGCAAAAAGCGCGATGACCTGCAGAGCGCGATCGCGTTGCTGAAGGAAACCGATATCGGGCTGCCGCTGCAGTTCAACAACTTCAGAGACTAGCCCCGCGCCGCAGCGCCCACCTCTCATGGCGGACACCCGCGAGTCCATAAGCTGGCGTGAAGCGCTGCTGATTTACACGCACCCCCGGGTCATTGCGATGGCCTTTCTGGGCTTTTCTGCGGGGCTGCCCTTTCTGCTGGTTTTCTCGACGCTGACGGCGTGGCTGCGTGACGCTGACGTCTCCCGCAGCGCCATCGGCTTCTTCGCCTGGGTCGGGATCACCTACTCCATCAAGGTGCTGTGGGCACCGGTGATCGATCGGCTTCGACTGCCGCTGCTGACCCGCGCATTCGGGCGACGTCGCGGCTGGATGCTCATGGGGCAGATCGGCATTGGCGCGGGGCTGTTTGCGATGTCGTTCATCGGGCCTGACAGCCTGCTGCCGCTTTCGCTCTGCGCCTTGCTTGTGGCGTTCTCATCCGCGACGCAGGATATCTCCATCGATGCCTACCGCATCGAGGCCGTGATCGACGAATATCAGGGCGCGATGTCGGCCAGCTACATTTTCGGCTACCGCATTGCGCTGCTGGTGGCGGGGGCGGGCGCGCTGTATCTCGCGGAATGGTTCAGCTGGGTGGCGGCATACCAGGTCATGGCGCTGCTCGTCGGTATCGGTGTCCTGACCGTACTGCTGATCCGCGAACCGGATCATGCGAAAGCCGACGAGGCCAGGGCGACTGAGCAGCGAGTCGTCGACTTTCTCGTGCGATCAGCGCACCAGCCCGAGTGGTTGCGACAGGCGCAGGCCTGGTTCATTGGCGCCGTCGTCTGTCCGTTTGTCGACTTCTTCCAGCGCAACGGCCGCTTTGCACTTGTCATGTTGCTGTTCATTGCGGTGTTCCGGCTGAGCGATATCGCAATGGGCATCATGGCGAACCCCTTCTATCTCGATATGGGCTACACGAAGACCGACATCGCCAACGTCGCGAAGGTCTTCGGGTTCTTCATGTCCATTGCGGGTTCTGCGCTGTGCGGCGTGCTTGTGGTGAAGTGGGGGATCTTCCGCCCGCTGTTGCTTGGCGCGGTGCTGGTCGCGGTCACCAACCTGCTGTTTGCGGCGCTCGCGCTGCTGCCGCGTGAGATCGCCTACCTTGCGGTCGTGATCAGCGCGGACAACATCAGCGGCGGGATCGCCGCGACCGCGTTCATCGCCTACCTGTCGAGCCTCACCAACCGGGCCTATACCGCGACGCAATACGCGCTGTTCAGTTCGCTGATGACGCTGCCGGGCAAGTTCATCAGCGGATTCTCGGGCCTCGTCGTCGACGGCTACGGCTACTTCATCTTTTTCGTCTGTGCTGCGGCCATCGGGTTGCCGGCGATCATTCTGGTGCTGGTACTGATGCGTCGCGAGGCGCGCAGGCCGCCTGATACGACGCCTGCGTGACCGCGTGGCCCGGCGGTGGCCCGAGCTTCTGTAGCCGGCAGACGACCGGATTGTCCTTCACCGGCCAGACCTCGAATCCCTTCAGCAGCAGTATCCGGCCAAGCGCCGGGTCCGGGTCGACCCCGGGCAGTCCCCGCAGGAACGCCTCGGCGAAGTAGTAGTAGAAGGATGCACGGGACGAATTCACGGCTTCCGGCGGCAGGTCTGCCTCGAGTTCGAAAGCCTGTGCGACAAGCGCAGGGCCGAGATGGGCAAGGCGCGGCCGGGTGAGCGCGTTGTAAAGGCCGATCATGACGCCCGGGAACGTGGTCTGCAGGCGGGCGAGGTCTTCAGCCTCGGCGTCGCCAAGCGCGCCCTGCGCGGCGAGCCCGTAAAGCTGGCGGCTGAATCCCGTGAGCAGGTTGACGGCAAACACGCGCTGGTGCGGCTGGATGATCTCGCCGCCCAGGTAGGCGTCGATGAGACGGCGCCGGAACGCTTCGTGTGCCGGCCCGTGCTGCGGCTGCTCGACGCCGCTGCCGTCGTGGCGCGTGAAGATGCCGTAGTCCTTCTCGATCGGCAGCGATTCGATCCCGGCTGAATAGACCGGCCGCTCGGCTGCCATGGCCAGTGCCGCGGCGGCGCGGTCGGCCTGGTATTTGCCCGGCAGCTGATTCGTGAACACGATGTTGTGAATATGGAAGAGGTCGACATCCGGGCGCACGCCTTCGACATAGCGTTGGTACAGCAGGGTCAGCGTCATGGTATCGCCCCGCACGATCATCGCTGCGTTCGGGTCCAGTGATTCGAGCACGGTGCGCGAGTAGGCATCGGCCAGCCAGTCGTCCGAGCGGTTGTTCGCAGGCAGATTGCTGGCAAATGTCAGCAGCAGGGCGAGAATCGCCGGGATGACGCTGGCGGCGATGCCGCGACGAATGTCCATCGTCCGTGTCTGCAGCCAGTCGACCCCGAGGGCGGCCCAGAGCGCGAGGCAGCACCACGCGACCAGCGGGTACGGCGTAAAGACCGCGGTTGCCGAGTACTGGAAGTCGAAGCCGAGCAGCAGCGCGAGTCCGACCGTGTGGGCCGCGAAGATGGCGATCAGGCCGGCGTTCACCAGCTTCAGTCTCGACGGCACCGCGAGTAGCACGCCAGCCAGCGCGAACCCGAGGGCCAGCCACGAGACCTGTTCGGTGGCGTTGACCAGCACCCACCGCACGAAGGCGAGTTTGTCGGTGATGTTCGCCGCGGCCTGATTGTCCTGGCTCGCATAGGACTCCCGCAGCACGTAGCTCACGAACTCGCCGAACGTCTCGATCGCCCCCGAGTAGCTGACAGCAGGTGCGGGTTTCAGCATCAGCGAGACGTAGGGCAGCAGACCGAGCAGGCCGGCGCCGATCACAAGTGCGATAAAGCGGGGCTGCCTCAATTGCGCGAGCAGCCAGGGATGCTGTGTCAGCACGATGAGCGCGAGACCGGGCAGGGAGAGCAGCGTCAGGGGCCAGTGGTTGGCGAGGCCGAGCCCGGTGAGCAAGGCGATGACGGCGGCAAGCCGGTTCGAGGGCGCCTGCATGAACCGGATGCAGGTGAGCAGGGTGGCCATGAAGAGGGCGGCATTGAAGGCGTAGACCTCGACGATGATCGACTGCCCCCAGAAGCTCGCGGAGACCGCCAGCAGCAGGCCACCGAAGATGGCTGGCAGGCGGCGCGTGCCGATCTGCAGCAACACGGCGACCGCAAGCGCCGCAGCCAGTGCCCCGAAGAACGCGGATAGCCCGTTGCCCAGCAGGACCGGGTTGATCGGCAACCAGTACAGCGGGGTGCAGATCAGCGTGAACAGCGGGTAGCCCGGCGGATGGGCGATGCCCCCGGTGGCGCAGACGCCATTGAACAGGCCGGCATCCTCGATCGTGATCAGCCGCGGCATGGTCGCAAGGTAGGTGGCGAAAGCAGCGATGAACACGGGCCCGGCCGTGGCGGCGAGTGTTCTCAGGGGGACCACTGGTAGTCCTTCAGTCGAACCTTGCCGCCGATGAGGCTAACGCCCTCGGCGGCGAGGCGTTCCTGCTGTCGGGCCGCCGCCGGGTTGGAGATTCGGCCCTGGGCGTTGATCACCCGGTGCCAGGGCAGGCGCGTGCCCGGCGGCAGCTTTGACAGGATGCGGCCGACGAGGCGTGACTGGTTTGGCATGCCCGCAAGGTTGGCGACCTGGCCGTAGGTCGCGACCCGCCCCGGGGGGATGGCGGCGACGATTTGCCAGACGCGTTCGCGAGCGGCCTCGAGGCTCTCACTCATGGAACAAAAAAATTTCCATGTCGGGTTGAAACTGAATATATCGCCCCTATGATTAGCACTCCTTTGAGGAGAGTGCTAATTCTCGCCGGAGCGCCCGCGAACAAGGGCACGGGTGCGGGATTAGCGTTGTGAAAGTTGATCAGGATGCCTGCGACAGCGACGGCTGGGGCATCTGCACCATGAATGGGAGACTAGAATGAGTATCCGTCCATTGCAAGATCGTGTGGTCGTACGCCGCACGGAGGAAGAAACCAAGTCAGCGGGAGGGATCGTCATTCCCGACTCGGCTGCCGAAAAGCCCTCCCAGGGGGAAGTTATCGCTGTCGGTCCGGGCAAGAAGCTGGACAACGGCACCGTTCAGGAAGTCGACCTGAAGGCTGGCGACAAAGTGATCTTTGGCCAGTACGCGGGCAACACCGTCAAGGTTGATGGCGAGGAACTCCTCATCATGTCCGAAAACGAAATCTTCGGCGTCATCGAGTAACACCCACCAGATTCCAGAATTAAGGACGAAAGACTATGACAGCTAAAGACGTAAAATTCGGCGATTCAGCACGTCAGCGAATGCTCGAGGGTGTGAACACCCTGGCCAATGCCGTGAAAGTGACGCTGGGTCCGAAGGGCCGCAACGTCGTTCTCGACAAGTCGTTCGGCGCTCCGACCGTCACCAAGGACGGCGTATCCGTCGCCAAGGAAGTCGAGCTCAAGGACAAGTTCGAAAACATGGGCGCCCAGATGGTCAAGGAAGTTGCTTCGCAGACTTCTGACGAGGCCGGTGACGGCACCACCACGGCAACCGTACTGGCGCAGGCAATTCTGAACGAAGGCCTCAAGGCCGTTGCCGCCGGTATGAACCCGATGGACCTCAAGCGCGGTATCGACAAAGCCGTCGCTGCTGCCATCGCAGAAGTTGGCAAGCTCTCCTCGCCTTGCACCGAGTCCAGCATGATTGCCCAGGTCGGCAGCGTGTCTGCCAACAGCGACACCCAGGTGGGTGACATCATCGCCGAGGCAATGGACAAGGTCGGCAAGGAAGGCGTCATCACCGTTGAAGAAGGCACCGGCCTCGAGAACGAGCTGGACGTCGTTGAAGGTATGCAGTTCGACCGCGGCTACCTCTCGCCGTACTTCATCAACAACCAGGAGAACATGAGCGTCGAACTCGACGAGCCGTTCATCCTGCTGTTCGACAAGAAGATCAGCAACATCCGTGACCTCCTCCCGATCCTCGAAGCGGTTGCCAAGTCCGGCAAGCCGCTGATGATCATCGCGGAAGACGTCGAAGGTGAAGCGCTGGCGACGCTGGTCGTCAACAACATGCGCGGCATCGTCAAGGTTGCTGCGGCGAAGGCGCCGGGCTTCGGCGATCGTCGCAAGGAAATGCTGCAGGACATCGCGATCCTCACCGGCGGTACCGTCATCTCTGAAGAGGTCGGCCTGTCGCTGGAAGGCGCAACCCTGGACGATCTCGGTCAGGCCAAGCGCGTCACGATGACGAAAGAAAACACGACCGTCGTCGATGGCGCCGGCAAGAGCGACGATATCGAAGCTCGCGTTGGCCAGATCCGCACACAGATCGAAGAAACCTCTTCGGACTACGACCGTGAGAAGCTGCAGGAACGCGTGGCCAAGCTGGCCGGCGGTGTTGCGGTGATCAAGGTTGGTGCTGCGACGGAAGTCGAGATGAAAGAGAAGAAGGCTCGCGTCGAAGACGCGCTGCACTCGACTCGCGCCGCTGTCGAAGAAGGCATCGTCCCGGGTGGTGGTGTTGCCCTGATTCGCGCCATGCAGGCTGTCGAAGGCCTGAAGGGCGACAACGAAGACCAGAACGTCGGCATTAACCTGCTGTACCGTGCGATGGAAGCGCCGATGCGCCAGATCGTCACCAACGCGGGTGAAGAAGCCTCCGTGGTCGTCGACAAGGTCAAGGCCATGAAGGGCACCGAGGGCTACAACGCGGCTACCGGTGAATACGGCGACATGATCAAGTTTGGTCTGCCGGATCCTGCCAAGGTGACCCGTACTGCGCTTCAGGCGGCGGCTTCTGTTGCCGGTCTCATGATCACGACCGAGTGCATGATCAGCGAGATCGAAGAAGAGAAGCCTGCAATGCCTGCCGGCGGAATGGACCCGATGGGTGGCATGGGCGGCATGATGTAAGAACGTCTTTCGCGCAAAGCGCGAAAACGTTCGGGCTGAGTGCTCCGCGCCGAAGGCGCGAGAACACGAAGTCCGCCCCAACAGCACGTTCTTGTCTTGCAAGAACGTGCGAACGGGGCAAGCCGCTACGAAGCAATACAAAAAGCCCCGCCCCGCGGGGCTTTTTCTGCCCGCACCAAACCCTGCCCTGAGGCCCATGCGAAACATGCGCCGAAGGATCTGCGGGCAAGGTGAAAGCGCTTGGGTGCGGCGCGCTGCGAGAGGCCCTTCGCTACGCTCAGGGCGAAGTGAGGGCGCTTTCCCAGAACGGCTTGGCGCGCTGCAGCTTGCGCCACAGCGGCTGCGCCGACTTGATGCAGGTCTTGATGCGCTTGTCGGACCACTTGCCGACTTCCATGATGGTTTCCGGCGACAGCGAATCCAGCGGCACCGTCGCCATCAGATGGCGCGCCACCGTGGCATCGTTGGCCTCGCCAAGCCGGTCCTGCAGATCCTCCATGATGTCGAGATACGGCTTCACGTTCTCGCCTGCCCACAGGTGAGCGAAGAACTCCGTCGCATAGCGTGCCTTCTTGCCCTTCTTTCGCACCGCGTGCAGATCGTCGGCACTGAACCGGAACAGCGGGCGGGTATCAACGAGCAGGTCACGCCGGGTCTTGCGGAACACGGCCAAGGCAAAGTCGTGGAGAGACCCTTTCATCTCGTCACTCCCGTCCTTTTCGAGCGTCAGCATCCAGCGCTGGAACTGGAGCATCAGTCGCGTATACCGGCGTGAATCCAGCACCTCGATCGCCTCGTCAGTCGCGCGCTTGCGCTCGGCTTTGGCAACTCTGGCCAAGGCGGCATAGTCGACATCAACATCCGCCTTTCTCAGATTGGGTACGGTTTCATCGAGAAACACGTGCCAGTCACGCGCGGGCCCCATGCGCTGCTGGAACCATCTGAGCTCGCCGTTGAACGCCTTGCGTTTGTCGTAGGGCAGCACCCGCTTGAAGGCGCGCAGCGCTGCACGAATCCGCCGGATGGAAACCCGCGACTGGTGAATGCCGCCAGGCTCGCCCGCCAGCGTCGGCGCCCGGTTGGCGTAGAGCTGCGACAGTGCCTCCCCGACGATGTGCTGGAATGCCTCGCCAACGGTGAGATCGGGCGGCAGCGAAACCTTGCCGGCCTTGGTTGGTTTCGGCCGCAGCGACGGGCGGGCCAGTGCGTAGCCCCGCTGGGCCTTGGTCGCGTAGCGAAGTGACATGTCGAAACGCTCAGCGAGGGCGGCCACGCGATCGAGCATGGCCACCGGGCTACCCTTGATCATCTCGAACTCGACCTCGGTGATCGGTTCAGACCTCGCCGTCGCACCATGGTTGCGAATCTCGCCGACGTCGACGGCCATCTCGAATCGCGCCTTGCGGTGAGTGAGTACTGCGGTCGTGCGTGTCACATCAGTCGTGAACTGCGGCAGCAGATTCAGACGTTTCCTGCGGTTGCTGATGCGCCGAATGATCGCGTCGTCGAACAATTCGAGCCTCGGCGTCGCGTCAGGGAGCGGCACCGTGAACTCTTCGAAGTTCTGCATGCCGATCGGACCGTCGGCCGGCACCTTGATTGTCTGCTCGAACCTGTCACCTTTGCTGCGTACGCGCAGCGCGGCACCCATGCGCCGGAACTGGTGCTGGCGCGTGTCGTAGTACGTGCTTGTGACGTGTTTCGATTCGGGTTCTAGTCTGGATATCGCTCGTGAAGCGAGCAGGCGCGCCGCCTCGTCAGCGGTGATCGCGAACTTGATCTCGGTTTCGATCATGTAGCTTGTCCGGCCCTTCCTCTGCCGGGCCGTCGTAGTCGCTGCAGCCCTGGCTGATGGCAAAGCAGGCGAGGCGGACGGTCTTGGGAATGACGACCTTGCTGCCGTCGCGTTCGCCCTTCTCGTAGTACTGGATCATCCGTCGCTTGAGGCCCAGCGCCTGGGCGGCCTGCTTCTGGGAGAGCTCGAGCGACTTGCGCCAGCGTTTGAATTGGCGGGGTGACATAAAGCGCGTAGTATACGCACCAAGTGCGCCTGAATCTACATTCGGGCAGCACTTTTCTCTGGGGAGGGAAGTGAACCGGCCGCAGCGATCTGGTGCTCGCTGCGGCCGTGTTCATTCTGCAGCGCGGTCGCGGATCAGTAGTCGACCCGCACCCCGATCAGGTAGCGCTCACCGAACTGCTCCACCTGGTTCGGCGTACGCGGCGAGTTGCTGTAGCGCACATCCACGTAGTCGCTCAGGTTGTTTGCGTTGGCAAACAGCGTGACGACGCCGGGGAAGTTGTTGCCGAGCGGCAGCACGTAGCGCACCGACAGGTCAATGCGCTCCTCTTCCGCCCAGAACTCGTTCAGGCTGTCGTTTTCGGTGGTCGACAGCCAGTCATCGCGGTACTGGTAGTTCAGTCGAACCGACAGGCCGAATTCCTCGAACCACACTGACGTGTTGTAGATGAGATCAGACGTACCGGGCAGCGAGGATTCGATGCCGAGCGTCGGTGCCGTGAACTCGCTGTCCAGCGCGGTGATGTTGCCGCTGAAACCGAAGCTGTCGAAAGGTGCGGGGAAGTTCGTGATCAGGTTCGCTTCAACGCCGACCAGCTGGCCGTCTTTGCCGTTGAAGAACGAGTTGAACACGGTGGGCGTACCCTCGTCGATGAGCCCCGGTGCGTAGATCGAACCATCGGGAATCGTCACCGAATCGGCGTAGATGACGTCGTCGATCGCCCGGTAGAACGCGCCAACCGATGCGATCGATGCGGGGCCCATGTACCACTCGAGCGAACCATCAAAGCCCCACGCCGTCTCGGGATCGATGAACGGGTTACCACCGCTCACTTCGAGCGTTTCGACATCGACCGAGGCCGACGCGCGCATCTCGGAGTAGGTCGGGCGGCTGACACCGGTGCTGGCCGAAAGGCGCAGCTTCACATCTTCAGAGAGGTTGATGTTCAGATGCGCGCTCGGCAGGAAGTGACGGTAGTTGTCTTCCTGCGTGACGGCGTTCAGGTCGCCGTTCGCATCGAGCAGGTTGCCGCTGTTCTCGAAGTCGGTGAACTCGACGCGGGCACCGTAGACGAAGGAACCCCAGGTGAACTCGGTGGTTGCCATCGCATAGACGGCGAGCACGTCTTCGTTGATACCGATCAGCGTCGTCGGGTCGAACTCACGATCAAATCCGCCGACCGCCGCTTCCCAGGCTGCGCGGAGGCCGATGTTGTCGTGATCACGGCCGCCGACACTGTTGTTGAAGCCGGTATCCCACAGCTTGTCGGTCACGAAGTCAGTGATATTGACGGACGACGGGAAGGGATTGAACGCCTGGATGCTGCCGCCGTCTGCTTCCCGGGTGTCGTACTGGAAGCCGAACTTGAAGCGTGTGGGGCGATCAAACACCGTGATGTCCCGGCCAAAATCTGCTTTCCACTTCACGGCGTCGGTATTGGTTTCGCCGTAGAACGCGATGGCAAAGTTCGCGCCGTACTGCAGCAGGTTGATGTCAGTGGGCGTCTGCGTACCCACCTGGAACGGCGTCAGAACGGGCGCCTCAACATTCGAGATGTCGTAGCTCGCGGCAATCGTGCCGAACAGGCTGTAGGGAATCGGCAGGTCGACCAGACTTTCGGTTTGCGTGAAGTTCAATCTCAATTCGATGTCCCAGGTGCCGTCGGTGAAATCGGCGCCGAGCGTATTGGTGAAAGTCGAGTTCGTGTACTCGCCGGCCTCGAGCAGTCGGTCGACGAACACCAGCGGCGCGTAACCGCTCGTCGGCGAGACGGGTACGCCTGAAGCGTCGGCACCATCTGCGATATTGAAGTCCCACTGGTTGCGTTCCTCGAAGTCGATGAACTCGCTGTACAGCGTCGAGAAGAACCAGCGCAGGTCGTCATTTGGCCGCGCTTCAAACGTTGCACCCCAGGCATTGTCCTCGCGATAGCCGCGATAGGAGCGGAAGTCGAGGTTGTTCGGCAGGATGCCGTTCGGCGTTTCCTCGAGTTCCAGCTCGCGGTTGTCGGTGATGCGCCCGCGCTTGTTGTGCGACACGAAGCCGACGACGCCAAAGCTCCCGTTGCTGTAGGAGAGACGAACGTTGTGCTTGTCGATGTCCTGATCGCCGAGTTCCTGATTGCCGATGCCGCCTTCAAGCGAGGCACGGAAGCCTTCGATCTCGAACGGGTCGAACGTGCCGACGTCGATGAAGCCGGCGACCGCCTCACCGGGCATGTCTGGCGTGATGGCCTTGTTCACCCGCACGCTGCTGGTGATGACCGAGGGGAACGAGTCGAAACGCGGAATGCGCCCGTTTTCGGCACCGAGCACATCAATGCCGTCGAAGGCGATTGCGGTATAGCGGAACGGGGCGCCGCGGAAATTGATGAAGCGCGCCTGACCCTGGTCACGTTCGATCGCGAGTCCCGGCACCCGGCCCAGCGAGTCGGCGAGATTCTGGTCGGGGAAGCGGCCGATCGTGTCTGCCGAAATGACATCGACAACGTTTTCGGCAAGACGTTTGGCTTCGATGGCCGCGGTCTGGCTTGCTTGGATCGGTTTCGCGACGACCTTGACCTCTTCCATCGCTGCGGCGAGTGGCGAGAGGGTGAAAACACCGGCGCCGATCAGGGCGGAGATGAGTGGTTTTTTCATGGTTGATTTCCGCGTTACAAAAAGCGCGGAGTATTCGGCCGAACCATAAATTTTTCGTGAACGTTCTTTTAATTGCGGGGTGTGTTTATCGCTTATTGATCGTGGGTTAACGGATTCTTTGCGAAACGCGCCGAGACTTCCGCCTTTTCGGTTGAGGTAAAGCCATGTTCATTCGCTCCTGGATATTCTTTCTTGTGCTGTTGCCCTTTGCGGTATCAGCGGAGGTCATGTCGGCCAGCGTCGAACGCGACGGTGAGGCGCTGATCCTGATGTGGGCGTCACATCGACCCGTCACCGTCTCGATGACGACTGACCCGTCGATGCCGGGCAAAGTGCTTGCAGAGAAACAGCACGACAGCTACCGCGTTGAGCAGGTCGTCGAAGGGCGGCCGTACTTCTGGCTCGACGATGGCCGCGGCCAGCCGGTCATGGTGGCCGAGCGCCTGCTGCCTCTCGAGGGCGGCAGAAACTTCCGCGATCTTGGTGGCTACACGACCGCTGACGGCAAGCGCGTGAAGTGGGGCAAGGTCTATCGTTCCGGCGTGATGAACGGGCTGACTGACGCCGACTACGACTATCTGTCGGGTCTCGGCATCAGGATTGTCTGTGACCTTCGAGAGATGGAGGAGCGCAAGGCGGAGCCGACGGTGTGGCGCACGGAGCCGGCGGCGAGCTACGTCACCTGGAACTATGCCAGCGAGAACAATCAGCTGATGGCGAATCTTTTCTCCAATGGCGTGCCATCGCCCGAGCAGACGCGAAACGTGATGATGGACCTGTATCACGAGATTGCCTACGAACACGGCCCGCGCTACGCGTTCATGTTCGATCAGCTGGCGCAGGGCAACATTCCCCTCGCGTTCAACTGCTCTGCCGGCAAGGATCGTGCTGGCACCGGCGCCGCGCTCATTCTTGCAGCGCTCGGTGTCGAACGTGACCAGATCGTCCGCGACTACGCGCTGTCCGAGACCTATGTGGACTACATCGCCGAGTTCAAGGCGGCGGCGAGCGAGGCGGGCGACGATTCACCCTATGCCTTTCTCGCCCAGTTGCCGGTCGAGGTCATGGCGCCGCTGATGCGATCCGACCCCGCCTACATCGAGGCAACGCTCGACATGCTCGAAAAGGATCACGGCTCGGTGCTGGCGTTCATCCAGAACGAGCTCAACGTGACTGACGAGGAGCTGAAGGCGATTCGAGCGCAGCTGCTGGAGTAGGCCTACTCCCGAAAGTTGGCGAGCACCTCGTCGAACGCGGTGAGGATCGCCTGGGACGCGCGGCCGGTATGCATCCACTCGCCGGCCGCGACGTCATGGAGTCGTTGGACCTGCCCTGAGTAGACGATCTCGTCAGTGCGTGCGTCTCGCACCTCGATGGCAATCCGGGCGATGAAGCGCTGGCCCGCGCCCATCGCCATCGGTTCGTCGAAGTCATCTCTCGCCTTCTGTTCGGACAGCGTGTCCTGCTCGTAGCGCAGGGTTGCGACGAGATCGCCGTTGTCTGTCACAGGCTGCAGCCCCTGATTCGCCATCGCAACGCTGAAGTTGCTGACCATCAGCGGGCCCAGAAACGCTGGTATATTCTCCGACTTCACGGTAAACGTTTCGTACTTGTCATCGACGCAGCACTGGTTCACGGCAGTGTCGATGCGGTCGCTGGCGCAGCCAGAGAGCAGCAGGAACGTAACGAGCAGGGTGAGAATTCTCATCTATCAATTCCATCCGGTTGGTCAGGATAATCCTAGCGCCATCTGGCGGGATGTCGCGTTGATCCGAATCATACTGTAACTCACTGGCAGGCGCCCCGATTTGGTGCAATTCCTGCTAGGATGGTTGAAGCCTTGTGGCGTGTAGCCTTCTCTGCTGCACGCCGCTGCTGTCGGCTTCAACCACAACAAGAGCAATGAGAGGGAGCGACGGATGGATAATATTGCACTGTTCACGATGGGCGGGCTGGATTACGTGTTCCGCTGGGTCCATTTCCTGGCGGGTATCACGTGGATCGGCCTGCTGTACTACTTCAACTTCGTCCAGACGGAGTACTTCAAGGAGGCTGACCCCGAGCACCGTGCGGGCGCGATCAGGGGCCTTGTGCCGCGCGCGCTCTGGTGGTTCCGGTGGGGCGCGATGTTCACGTTCCTTTCCGGTGTCTGCCTGCTTGGCTACCGGCATGCGGGCCTCACGTTCGACATCGCGATTGGCGCAACGCTCGGTACGCTGATGTTCCTGAACGTCTGGCTGATCATCTGGCCCAACCAGAAGATCGTCATCACCTCGGCAAACCAGGTGGCCGAGGGCGGCGAGGCGCTCCCTGAGGCCACGGCGGCTGCGCCGAAGGCGGCGCTTGCCTCCCGCACCAACACACTCTTCTCGGTGCCGATGCTCTGGTTCATGGGCTCTTCCGCCCACATGCCCACCGGCATGCTGACGAACGCCAGCACGGCCGCACTGGGCATTGTGCTCGCGATCATCCTGTTGCTCGAGGCCAATGCGATTTTCGGCAAGCAGGGGCCAATGCAGTCCGTTGTCGGCGTTATCCATCTGGGCATTGCGCTGACGGCTGTCCTGTATGGGGTGATGATCCTCCTGTAAACTAGCCGGTTTTGGACGCCGAGAGGGCTCCTGCAGGAGCCCTTTCCTTTTCTGGGGACAGGCCATAGCCATGAACGACAAGCGCAGACCGGGCAACGACGACAGCCTGATACCGGCCATTACGCCGGCGAAAGACGAGGTTGCCTCGTTCCGCCGCAGTGGCCGCTCGGAGGCGCCCAGACAAAGCAATTTCAACGGCATGCTCGTCTTTGTCATTGTGCTGCTCTGTATCATGATGGGCATCGGCGGCTACGCGCTCTGGGAAGTCCAGAAGAAGCTTGAGCAATCCACGACGCTGCTCGCGCAGGCGCAGAAGAATGTCGACGATCTCGAGCGCCGGCTGTCGGCCACGGGTGACCAGACATCGAAGGCGTTTCAGGACGTCGAGCAGCAGGTGGCCACGAACTTTTCGGAGATCGACAAGCTCTGGGGCGTGGCCTATCGGCGCAACCGCCCGAACATCGAGCAGAACACCAAGGCGATCGAATCCCTCACTGGCAGGCTCGACAACGAACTGAAGCAGATTGCCCAGCGCATGACCTCGGTGGAGCAGTCGTCACAGGAATTCCAGCGCGACATGATCGCGCTGCGCGGCACGCTGCGGGCGGATAACGAAGAGATGAAGACGGAAGTCTCATTGCTGCGCGGGCAGGTACAGGATCAGGCCGTCGTGCTCGAAAACAATCGCCGGTCAATCGCGGCGCTTGAGCGCCAGGTCAAATCTGCCGAAGAGGCAATCAACGTGATCGACCAGTACCGCCAGCGAATCAATCAGCAGCTGCTCGAACTGCGCTCGCAGGTACAAAGTGGCGGCGCCGCCGCGCCCTAAAACGACCAGTCGCGCAGGACACTGACCTCGAACCGGTAGTCGCGATAGGTCAGGATGACGCCGTCTTCGGTGATCGCCCCGAGTGTTAGCCCCTCACTGACCTCGTCACCTTCGCGCAGGCTCTTGCCGTTGATGTTGACCATTCTGAGGTCGGCATCGCTTGCAAAGATATGGCTCGAAAACACGAGATCGGGAAGCTGCTGCTGAATGTCGGTTGGCAGGGCGTTGATCGGCACGGCTTCGGTTGCCGTCGCGCCGTTCGTGTTCGCGGACGCACGTGCGGGCCGCGCCTCGAAATCCGAAGGCGTGATGAGTACCTCGCCCTCGCCGGCGATGACGGCGGGTTGCTGCTGGACGGGTTCTGCGACCTGCGTCGGGGCCACGGGAACGGGCGCTGGCGTTTGTGCTGCCGTGGGCGGTGCGGTTTCCGCCGGCTCGGCGGGTGCCGAGCGCACGGCAATCGGTGCCGGTGTCGCATCGCGAACCATCCACCAGTACATGCCTGCGGCGTTCGCCACCAGCAATACACAGATACCCAGCATCCAGGGCCAGAGCGGCCGCCGGCCCGGCTCGCCCGTGCGATGGCCGGCATCGAGACCTGGCACGATGCGCTTCTTGCGCTGCTCCTGTTCGGACTTGTTCAGGGCATCGAGAATGTAGGACATCAGGCGCGCTCCCGGTTCAGCGTCGGTGCGCTCAGTCCCGCCGCCTGATTCAGGTGGATCCAGGTTTGCGCCCCGGCAATCCCGTCAGGGCGAAGACCCACAGAAATCTGGAACCGTTTCAGCCGGTCTTCCAGCGCCTCGTCGAAGGTCGTTGTTACCGGGCCATCACTCACCAGCGCAAGCTGCCGGGAAAGCTGCTCGACCAGAGCGCCGCTGTCGCCACGCGCGATCTCCCGGTACTCCGGCGGCGTGCGCCACAGCACCGTATACCGCCCGTCCCAGGTGGCGAGCACGTCCTCCCGTCGTATGCGGAAGCGGCCCTCGCTCGACGTCAGCGTGATGAGATCAGCGCCGAACCCGGTCACGGTGACAAAGTGATCCTCGAGGGCCAGCGAGAGCCGGATGACCGCGGGACGGTTCAGTTGCTCTATATCATGCAGGCTGCCGATCGTCTCGAAACACCGCAGCTGGTATTGCGATGCTAACTCACAGGCGTCGTCGCCGTCGGCGAGCGGCGCCTGCCAGGCGAGCAACAGGCGAGCGATGCCAGCATTTCGGGTCGACTCGCCCTGCACGGCAAGCAGCGGGTCGGGGCGCAGTGCCGGTTCCGCCTCGATCAGGTTCGCCGTGACGATCTCTTCCGGTGGGGCTTCGACGATCTCTGGATCGGGTTTCCGGGGCGGCTCTGCCGGTGGTGACGCCTCAGGCTCGGCCGGCGGTGTCGACTGTGCGGCTGTTGATTGCGCGACGTCCGGCGTTCGCTCGGTCTGCAGCGGCAGGTTCAGCAGCGCCGCCGTCGACAGCGCGGCGAGCAGCACGCCGGCAGCGAGGCCCCAGGGCCAGCCTCGCCCAGACCGCGGTGCTGCGTTGCCCAGGATTTCCCGCGCGGCCTTGTCCACCACCGCCGGTTCCACGCGGAGTCGACCCTCGGCGTAGGTACCGAGCAGTGCCCGGTCGCAGATGAGGTTGACGAGCCGGGGCACGCCACCACTCAACTGGTAGACCCGCTTCACTGCCGCCTTCGAAAACAGCGCGGGGTTGCCGCCGGCGACTTCGATGCGGTGCCCGATGTAGTGTTCGATATCTTCCGGGGCGAGCGAGTCGAGGTGAAAGCGCGCGGTAATCCGCTGCGAAAGCTGCCGCATGTCCTGTCGCGCAAGAATATCGAGCAACTCGGGCTGCCCCAGCAGGATGATCTGTAGCAGCTTGCGCTGGTTCGTCTCGAGGTTCGTCAGGAGACGCAACTGCTCCAGTACATCGGTCGAAAGGTTCTGCGCCTCGTCGATGATGAGCACGGTGCGGCGCCCGTTGTTCAATGATTCGAGCAGGTATGCGTTGAGTGCGTCGACGAGCTGCTTGATCGACGCGCCCTCCGGATAGCTCACGCCGAGATCATCGCAGGCGGTCGCCAGCAATTCGGTTGCCGTAAGCTTCGGGTTCAGCACAAACGCGGTATCGACGTTGTCCGGCATCTGCTCCAGCAGGCAGCGGCAGACGGTCGTCTTGCCGGTACCCACTTCGCCGGTCAGCAGAATGAACCCGCCATCACTCCTGATACCATAAAGCAGATGAGCGAGCGCCTCCCGATGGCGGCTGCTCATGTACAGGAAATGCGGGTTCGGCGCGATCGAGAAGGGCGCGTCGCTGAAGCCGAAATAGTCGTTATACATGGCGGCGAGAATATCACGGGGGCAATGCGTGAGCGATCAAACGAGGCGCGTGGCGCGCGCCATACCGCGCGTTTTCTTACTGCTGGCGCTGCTCGCCGCCAGTGGTTGCTCCTCGGTCGCCTACTACAGCCAGGCGGTCTCGGGCCAACTCAGTCTGCTGATGAAGCGGCGCCCGATTGCCGATGTCATCAGTGACCCCGCAACCCCGCCCGAGGTACGCGACAAGCTCAGCCTGACCCTCGATGCGCGCCGGTTTGCGCGCGAACTCGGCCTGCCGGTGGGCGACTCGTACGCCACCTACGCAGACCTCGGCCGCGCCTTCGTTGTCTGGAACGTCTTCGCGGCGCCCGAGTTCTCTGTCCGTCTGGAGTCTCACTGCTTTCCCGTGGCGGGGTGCGTGACGTATCGCGGCTACTTCTCTGAAGATGCCGCAAGGCAAGCTGCAGACGATGCCCGCCGCGAAGGCTTCGATGTCTATCTCGGCGGCGTCGCCGCCTACTCGACGCTCGGCTGGTTCGACGACCCGGTACTGAACACCTTCATTGCCCGCAGTGACGCGCGATTCGCCGGGCTGCTCTTTCACGAACTCGCCCACAAGGCCGTCTACATCAAGGGCGACACGACCTTCAACGAGAGCTTCGCGACGACGGTCGAGCGCGCGGCACTCGCCCGCTGGCTCGCGGCGCGAGGAGACGAGACCGGCTATGAGCGCTACCTTGCCGTCGAAGCGCGGCGGCAGGCGGTCGTCAGGCTGATCATCGGCGCGCGTCAGTCGCTCGACGCGCTGTATCAGACGGACCTGTCGGCAGATGATATGCGCAAGGCGAAGCAGCGGGTGTTCGACGACCTTCGCGCCCGCTATGCGGCATTGGGCGAAGGGTATCCCTATACGGCGTGGATGGCGGGCGAGCTCAACAACGCAAAGCTCGGCACCGTCGCGGAATACCATGGGTGGGTGCCGGCATTCACGGTCTTGCTGGCGGATTCGGGTGGCGAGATCGGGGACTTCCTGGCGCGCGTCGAAGCGCTGGCGAGGCTCGACAAGGCAGCGCGCGATGCCCGCCTTTCAGCACTGTCTAACCGAGCAGCAGCACCACCACCGTCGTAATCACCACGGTGCCGAGCAGGTTCAGGGCGAAGCCCTCGCGTGCCATCGTACGTATCGGGAATCGCCCCGTACTGAACATGATCGTGTTCGGTGCGGTTGCCACCGGCAGCATGAAGGCGCAGCTCGCGCTCATCGCCGCCGGTACCATCAGCAGGGCCGGGTCGATATCGGCGGCGAGCGCTGCCGCCGCAAGAATCGGCATCATCAGCGTCGTCGTGGCCGTATTGCTCGTCATCTCGGTGAGGAAAGTGATCGTCAGGCAGATCAGCGCGATCATGATGACGATGTTCCAGGTCGACAGGCCCGAGAGCATCTCGCCGAGGGCACCGGACAGCCCGGACTGCACGAACGCTTGCGCAATCGAGATACCGCCGCCGAACAGGATGAGCATCCCCCAGGGAATCTTCACCGCGGTCTCCCAGTCCAGCAGCTTGCCCTTGTCTTCGCCGTTCGGGATGAGGAACATCGCGACGACGGCGATCAGCGCCACTCCGGCGTCGTTGGCACCTTCGAGACCGAGCCACGTGCTCCAGCCCCCGAAGGGCTGCCCGCGCGTAATCCAGACCAGCGCGGTAATCGAGAAGACGATGAATACGCGCTTCTCGTACGAGCGCCACTCACCGACCGCCGGCATATCCACGCTGCCGGTGTGGCCCAGGCGGCGGGTGAGCCAGAAGCCGATCACTGGTACGAACAGGATGACAACCGGGAGGCCCCAGGTCATCCACGTGAGGAACTGCACTTCGGTGCCGGTGGTTTGCTCGTAAATCTCGCGGAAGATCAGGTTGGGCGGCGTGCCAATCGGCGTGCCGATACCGCCCACGCTCGCCGCATAGGCAATGCCGAGCAACAGCGGCGTTGCCAGTTTCGGGTCGTCAGAGCGATCAATCACCGCCAGCGCGACCGGCAGCAGCATCAGCGTCGTGGCGGTATTCGATATCCACATGCTGAGCAGGGCGGAGGCCGACATGAAACCGAAAACGAGGCGGCGGCTGCTGCTGCCACCGAAGAGATTCACCATCGTCAGGGCCACCCGTCGATGGGCGCCGCTCTTCTCCATCGCCGTCGACAGGATGAAGCCGCCCATGAGCAGCAGGATCAGCGGGCTGCCATAGGCAGCGCCGACCTGGGTCGGCGTCAGTACACCAAAGGCGGGGAACAGGGCGAGCGGGATCAGCGACGTCGCCGGAATCGGGATGGGTTCGGTGATCCACCAGAACGCGCACAGGGTTGCAATGGCGCCGGCCCAGCAGGCCTCGGTGGACCAGCCGGTCGCGGACAGCGAATACCAGGCGACAGCGGCGGCAGCGAGGCCGGCAACGACGAAGATGTTGTTATTGCTCATATAGCGTCAGGATTATACACAGCGGCGTGTGTATTTGAGGGATTGCGCCGCGTTGTGTGATCATCTGTGAAACCGAGCCCCGCCCGCCATGACGCCGACAATATTCTGGTACGACTTCGAAACCACCGGTACCCACCCGGCGCGAGATCGTGCGATCCAGTTTGCGGGCATTCGCACCGACCTTGACCTCAAGGTCGTTGGCGAGCCGGTGAGCCTCTTCTGCTATCCCGGCGACGACGTGATCCCCGAGCCGGATGCGATTGCGGTAACGGGTATCCGCATGAGCCAGCTCGAACAGGAAGGGCTTAGGGAGACCGAGTTCGCGGCTCGTATTCACCGCGAGCTCGCCGAACCCGGCACCTGCAGCTGCGGCTACAACAGCATCCGATTCGACGATGAGTTCACCCGGCACCTCTTCTACCGCAACTTCATCGACCCGTACGCCCGCGAGTGGCAGAACGACAATTCGCGCTGGGATGTGATCGACCTGTTTCGCATGGCGCAGGCGCTCCGACCCGACGGCATCAACTGGCCGCGCAACGACGACGGTAACCCGGTGTTTCGCCTGGAGGCGCTGACGGCTGCCAACGGCGTCGCGCACGAGGATGCGCACGAGGCGCTCTCGGATGTGATGGCGACCATCGGCATGGCGAGCAAGCTCAAGGACGCCCAGCCGAAGCTTTACGATTTTCTGTTCGGCCTGCGAAAGAAACGTGCGGTGATCTCGCAGCTCTACCCACTGGGCAAGTTTCCGGTGGTGCATGCATCGTCGATGTACGGCGGCGAGAAACAGTTTCTTTCCGTGGTGCTGCCGCTGTGCGCACATCCGGACAATGCCAACGGCGTCATCTGCGTTGATCTCACCGAGGACCCGGATGAGCTCATATCGCTCGGCCCGGCAGCGCTGCGGCGCCGTCTGTTCACGCGACAGGATGAACTCGGTGAAGATGAAGCGCGAGTTCATCTCAAGACCATTCACGTGAACCGCAGCCCGGCGGTCGCGCCGATTTCAACGCTGGGAGAGGCAGATGCGCTGCGCCTTGGTATTTCGCTCGAGAGATGCCGCGCCAACCAGGCGAAGCTGATGGGAACGAGCGGGCTGGTAGAGAAAGTGCAGGAGGCATTTACCCGAGACGACTTTGAAAAGACGACCGACCCTGACTACATGCTCTACGGCGGCCCGTTCTTCACCGACAGCGATCGTGTGCGCATGGCTGAGCTTCGCTCGCTGCCGCCGGAAGAACTGAAGCTGGCGGACGCTGGCTACGACGACGCAAGAATCCCGGAGATGCTGTTCCGGTTCAGGGCGCGCAACTTTGCGGAATCGTTGGATGGAGACGAGCGCGAGGCCTGGGAGGAACATCGTGACGACGTTGCAGAGGGCGGTGAGCGGGTTCGCGCCGCGCTGCGTCGAATCAGCGAACTGATCGAGGCGGGCGGGCCGGAGGAATGCCTGCGCGACCTTGATGCCTGGCTTCGTCGCCGGTGGTCGAAATTCGCGTGAGGTCCCTGAAGTGAGCGAAACCTGTATCGAGTTCGACCGCATCGTCAAACGCTATGGCGAGACGACCGTGATCAAGGGCATCTCGCTGGCGCTGCCGCGTAACGTAACGACCGCGCTCGTGGGGGAGAGCGGCAGCGGCAAATCGACGCTGCTGCAGATCACCAACGGGCTTGTTGTGCCAGAGGAAGGCAGCGTCCGGCTCGATGGCGAGCCGCTCGACTACGATGACCTGCCGGCGATTCGCCGGCGCATGGGTTACGCCGTTCAGGGTGCCGGGCTCTTTCCCCACATGACCGTCGAGCGCAATGTTACGCTGATGGCGGAGCTTGAAGGATGGCCCGCCGGGCAGATTCAGGAACGCTACGAATACCTGCTGGGGCTGCTCGAACTGCCGGCTGAGTTCTCAGACCGCTACCCGCACAGTCTCTCGGGCGGCCAGCAGCAGCGCGTCAGCCTGTGCCGGGCCATGATGCTGAATCCGAAGCTGATGCTGCTGGACGAGCCGTTCAGCGCGCTCGACCCGATTACGCGCGAATCCATCCACCAGGAATTCATTCGCATCAAGGAAGCTGAATCACGCTCGATCATTCTCGTCACCCACGACATGGCTGAGGCGGTCAAGCTGGCGCAGCACCTCGTGATTCTGAAAGACGGCGAGGTGCAGCAGGAAGGCGATATTGATGCAGTGCGTGCCGCGCCAGACAATGATTACGTGGCGCAGCTCTTCGCCGGGGCGGGTGTCGAGTGAGGCGCGCGATCACGCTCATGCTGGTCTGGCTGCTGGCGGCTTTCGTTCATGCCGCGGACGAACGTATTACCGTCGCCAGCAAGAATTTCAACGAGTCTTACCTGCTTGCCGAGATCATGTCGCAGATGCTCGAGGCGGAGGGCTTCGAGGTGGAACGGCGTTTTGGCCTCGGCGGCTCCCTCGTGTGCTACGAAGCACTGGTCTCGGGCGAGGTGGATGTGTACGCGGAGTACACCGGCACGCTCGCGCAGGCGATCCTGAAGCTCGACGATACGACGCCCGCGATCGACGACCTGAACCGGCGGCTCGAGCACGTTGATCTCGAGGTACTGCCCTCGATCGGGTTCAACAATACCTACGCACTCGCCATCAAGGAGACGCTGGCCCGCGAGGAGGGCCTCCGGACCGTCAGTGACCTTGTGGGCCGTACCGATCTCGACATCGCCTTCAGTCTTGAATTCCTGAACCGCAAGGACGGCTGGCCCGGCCTCGTGCGCACCTACGGCTTCGACCGCACCCCCACCGGCATCGAACACGGCCTGGCCTACCAGGCAATTGATGAGGACAAGATCGATATCACCGATGCGTACTCCACCGACGGTGACCTCGAGCGATACGGACTCATCACTCTTGAAGACGACAAGGGCTTCTTCCCGCAGTATTTCGCGGTGCCGTTCGTGCGCGAGGACCTGCCGCCCCGGGCTCGCGCCGTGCTCGCGTCTCTCGAAGGGCGCATAGACGATGACCGCATGCGAGAACTGAACGGCCGGATCGTGATCGACGGCGAGAGCTTTGCCGAGGTGGCGAATGCGTTTCTGAGGGAGGAGGGCATCGCGGCGAATGACATCGATGACACGCAGTTCTGGCGCACGCTCGGCTACAACACGCTGACCCACCTGAAGCTTACGGCGATCGCGCTGGCCCTCGGTGTTGTCTTCGGTGTGCCGATTGGCATCCTGGTGTTTCGCTCGCCGGCGGTGGCGCGAGTGACAGTTTACTGTGCCGGTCTGCTCCAGACCATCCCCTCGATCGCATTGTTGGCGCTGATGATCCCGCTGTTCGGTATCGGCACGTTGCCCGCCATCGTGGCGCTGTTCCTGTACTCGATCCTGCCGATTCTGAGGAATACGATCACGGCGCTGATCGGCATCGACCCGCTGCTCAAACGCGTGGCCGAGGCAATTGGCCTCACGCGCGGGCAGCAATTGCGCCATGTTCTGATTCCGATGGCGATGCCGACGATGCTCGCCGGCATCAAGACCGCCGCCATCATCAGTATCGGGACGGCGACGCTCGCGGCGTTCATCGGTGCCGGAGGACTCGGCGAACCCATTGTGACCGGACTCGCGCTGAATGATACGAACCTGATTCTGCAGGGCGCGATTCCGGCGGCGATTCTCGCGATTCTCGTGGAGCTTGCCTTCGAGGTGCTCGAGCGCGCAATCGTCAAACCGCACATGCTCTCGGGTCAGCTGCCGGAGTAGCCGGCCGAGTAGTCAAACGCCTCACATAGCTCGATGAACTGCTGCGAGCCTGCGCCCAGCGGCTTTTTCTTCAGGTAATACAGCCCGAAGGTGAGCGGGATGTTGGCGAATGCCAGCGAATCCAGCGCGGTCAGCGATGCGCAGCGCGGCTCGTGCTTCAGCAGCCGATCATCCAGGTAGCTCATGGCCAGCCCCTCGGCGACGAGCGCGATGCGCAGCGACATGTCGTTGACCTCCCAGATGGTGCCGAACGAATCGCGCAGCTTGTCGATTGCCGGGCGCATGTCGGGGTCGTCGAGGTGCGAAACGATCAGGGGCACCTCCCGCGCGAGCTGTTCCGGGTCGTCCTTCAGCGCATCGTAGTTGGTGTGGTTGCGGCTGATCACGAGCTTGCGGGTATCCTCGAACAGCGGGCGCGTTTCGAACATCGGCGGCATTTGCTGCTGGAACGGCCCGAAGCCGAGTTCCCACAGATCGGAACGCACGGCCGCGATCATCTGCCGGCTCGGCAGCACGTTGAGTTTCAGGCGCGTCAGCGGGGAGCGCCGCAAGAACCGTGAGGTGAGCCGCTCGCCGAACAGCAGGTTTACCGTGCCGCTCATTGCGATGAGCAGGGTCGACAGTGTGCCGTGTTTGATGTTGTCGATATCTGTCAACACGTTGCGCTCTTCACCGAGCACGAGTTCGGCGTACTCCAGCAGGCGAACGCCGGATTCCGTCAGTTTGAGCGGGTTGCGCTCGAGCAGCAGCGTGTCGAGCTTTTTCTCGAGATTCGCGATGGTCTGGCTGACCGCTGACTGGGTGACGAAAAGCTTGTCGGCCGCGCGCTGAAAGCCGCCTTCCTCATAGACAGCGCGAAAGACCCGGATCTCGTTCGTTTCAATGTGTGCCGGCATGTTTCTGCCTCCGCCGGTCGGCCGCGTCGCGAAGCCAGCGAAAGATCTTTCGCTGCACGCCGAACATGAACAGGTACTCGGGATGCCACTGCACGCCGACGATGTCGCGCTCCGACTCGATAGCCTGAGTGATCCTGTCGAGATCGCAGCCGACGCGGGCAAGGTCGTTGCCGAGACGGTCGACCGCCTGTTTGTGCAGGCTGTTGACCTTCAGACGCGTGGTGCCGACGATGGCGGCGAGCCGGCTGTCGGGCTCCAGATGGACGGTCTTGCGCGGCCGCAGATGTGCGCGCTTCGACGTGCGCTTGCGCATGGGATTGATGTTCTGGTGCAGGCTGCCGCCCTGGACGACGTTGATGAGTTGCGCGCCGCGACAGATGCCGAGCAGCGGCTTGCCGTGGTCGAGGGCGTGGCGGATGCAGGCAATCTCGAGCTGATCTCGTTCGACGTCGAAGTCTTCATCGCCGATCTCCTTGTCCATGCTCTCGAGGTAATGCTCGGGATGAATGTCATCGCCGCCGCTGATGACAAAGCCCTGTGCGTCGGGTGGAATGTCCGGGTTCAGCACCGAGATGCGGTGTGCCTTCGCGCCGGCAAGCCGCAGTGCGAGACGGATGCACCACCATGATGGCGAGAATCGGCGTGCCGTTCCGGTAACGGCGATGACGGGCGTCATCATACGGGCAGTGCGGCTCGTGAAATCATGTGCATACGAGCCTAGCACGAGCAATGGTCTGCCTGTATCAGCATTTCTAATGGGGACATCAAAACGTTTAATTTCACAGCGCCTGCCGCAGCCGCCAGACTGATGTGCTTTCCGCTAACGGTAACAAAGAGGTGCGCTATGGGATTCTCCCCGGGTCTGGAAGGAGTGATTGCTGACAGAACGGCAATCAGCAACGTTGAAGGTGACATTGGCCGGCTCAGCTATCGCGGCTACCCGATTGAATCACTGGTGCAGCAGGATTATGAATCGGTGCTGTGGCTCGTGCTGTTCGGCGAGATGCCGTCATCGGTTGAACGTGATGCGCTCGTCCGCTTTCTGGCTGAGCAGGGTGAGCTGGACAGCCACGAAATTGCGCTGCTCGAACGCATCGATCATGACCGCCATCCCATGCGGGTACTGCAGGGCATGATTCCGCTGCTCTCGGCGAGGGAGGTCGCGTTCGACGGGCTGAGCGACGAGGGCGCACAGGGCCTGCGTATCATCGCCAAGCTGCCGACGCTGATTGCGGCCTGGCGTGGCATCACCACGCGGGGCAGCGTGCCGGCGTTTGATGCGTCAGCACCCTGTCTCGAGAACTTCCTGACCATGTTCAACGGCGAGAAGCCGGGCGCTGAAGCGCTCGACGTGCTGAAGACCGTGCAGATCCTGCAGATGGAACACAGCTTCAATGCCGGAACGTTCACCGCGCGGGTGGCGGCGAGTACGCTCGCGCCTGTGGATGCGGTGTGCTCGGCAGCGGTAGGCGCGCTGTTCGGGCGCCTGCACGGCGGCGCCGATGAGGCCGCGCTGCTGGATGCGAAGTCCGTGGGATCGCCGGACGGCGCCGAGGCGTTCGTTGACGATCTGCTCGCGCGCAAGGGCCGGCTGATGGGCATGGGGCATCGGGAATACCGCAGGATCGACCCGCGGGCGGTCATCCTGAAACCGCTCGCGGCAAAGCTTTGTGCCGGCACCGAACACCAGAATGTACTCGATACGCTGTGCCGCATCGAAACCGTCTTCAACGCTCGCATGGCCGAGAAAGGCAAGGAGGTCTGGGCCAATCTCGAGTTCTACAAGGGGCCCGTGTACGAGGCGCTCGGCATCCCGGCCAACTACTTCACGGCGGTGTTCGCCATGTCACGGGCGGTCGGCTGGCTGGCGCACTTCGTGGAATCGCGGGCGGACAACCGCATCATGCGGCCCAAGGCCGAGTACGTGGGCCCCGGGCCGCGCGAACGCTAGCTTGCGCCGAGCGGCCCTGCGTCTTTGTAAAACTTCACCAGCGCCCGGTGCAAGTGATGGGCGTCGTCAGTGCCGCCGAGTTCACGGATCGAGTGCATGGCGAACGTCGGCACGCCGACATCGAGCGTGCGCACGCCGATCTCCTTCGCCGTGAGCGGGCCGATGGTAGAGCCGCAGGCCATGTCGGTGCGGTTAACAAAAACCTGGTGCGGGACCTTCGCGGTCTCGCACAGGTTCGAGAAATAGCCGGCAGTTTCGCTGTTCGTCGCATAGCGCTGGTTGGCATTCACCTTGATCACCGGCCCCTTGTTGATGATCGGGCCATGGTTGTCGTCGTGCTTTGCCGCGTAGTTCGGGTGAACGCCGTGGGCGTTGTCGGTGGAGATCAGCATCGACTTCGCGATTGCCGGATGAAACTCGCGGGCGTCCGGCACGAGCCGCTCGATGACATCGCGAAGGAACGTGCCCTGCGCGCCCTCGGCGGATGAACTGCCGACCTCTTCATGATCGTTGCAGACCAGCAGGCTTGTCACATTGGGGCTGGCCTCGAGCAGGCTGGCCATGCCCGTGTAGCACGACAGCAGGTTGTCGAGGCGGGCGCTCGCGATAAAGTCGCCGTTGAAGCCTGTGACTGCCGGCGCGTTGGTGTCATAGAACGAGAGTTCGTAACCCAGAATCCGCTTGATGCGCGCGCCCTTGTGCTCTGCCTTGATCTGGTCGGTCAGGATCTTCTCGACATCGACCTTCTTGTCGGCTCGCATCAGCACTGGTGGGATGTCCGTCTGCGGGTTGATGCTGCGCGTATCGTTGGCCTCACGGTCGAGGTGAATCGCAAGGCTCGGCACCGTCGCAATGGCACGCTCGAAGTTGATGAGGTAGTTCTTCACCGTGCCATCGCTGGCCTGCACGGTGACGCGGCCGGCCAGCGACAGGTCGCGGTCGTACCAGGGGTTCAGCAGCACGCCGCCGTAGACCTCAACGCCGAGATGCAAATAGCCATTGGTGTACTTCGCGGGGCGCGGCTTCAGCTTGAGACAAGGGCTGTCGGTGTGTGCGCCCACCATGCGGATACCGGTGTCCGCGACCGGCTGCTTGCCCAGCACAAACCCGATGATCGACGAACCATTGCGGGTCACGAAGTATTTGCCCGGCGTGAGATCCCACGCCTGCCGCTCGTCCAACTCGCTGAATCCGGCGGACGAGAGGGTCTGGACCATGGTCCGGACCGCGTGGAACGGGGTTGGCGACGCCTTGAGGTACTCGAGGAGTCCGTCGTTGAACTTCTGCTTTTGCATCGTAGTGGCCTGCATACAACGTGAGCCGCCATTCTACCAACTCCGCCCGGGGCCCGGGCCGCAGTTGATTATTCGCGGGGCCAGCCCTAGAATCCCTGACATCGCGCCGATTTGAGTTCAGCTTGCGGGCGCGTAATAAATGCAGCTAAAGAGAGGCGGAACCTGCTTTAGTTGCGGCTAAACAGGTTTTTTTTTGCCCGCAGCACGGCGGGCGCGAGGAGCGAGTCATGAAAAACCCGGGATTTGCATCGAAAATCCTGCACGCCGATCGACGCAGCCCGATCGAGCACGGGTCCATTCACAAGCCGGTACACACGGCTGTCACCTACGCCTACGACGACGCGCACGAACTCGCGGCGGTGTTCCAGGGCAAGCAGTTCGGCTACTCCTACGGGCGCCAGGTCAACCCGACCGTCACCGCCCTCCAAGACAAGATCACGATCATGGAAGACGGCCTTGCCACCGCCTGCTTCGGCACCGGCATGGCGGCGATTGGCACCACGCTCTTTGCGCTGTTGCGCGAGGGCGACCACATGGTCTCGAGCTCGTTCCTGTTTGGCAACACGAACAGCCTCTTCAACTCCTTCGGTGTTCACGGCGTTGACGTCGCATTCGTTGATGCAACGGATGTCGGTGAGGTGGAGGCAGCGATACAGGACAACACGCGCATCGTGTTCGTGGAGACGATCGCCAACCCGCGCACTCAGGTTTCTGACCTTGAGGCCATCGGCGAACTCTGCGCACGCCGAGGCATTGTGTACATCGTCGACAACACGATGACCACGCCGTACCTCTTTCAGCCGAAGACCGTCGGCGCAAGCCTCGTGATCAATTCGCTGACCAAGTACATCGGCGGCCACGCGAACGCACTGGGCGGCGCCGTGACCGAGATGGGGCAGTACGACTGGTCGGCGTTCCCGCATATCTACGATAACTACAAAAAGGGTGACCCCAGCGGCTGGGCGATTCAGCAGATCAAGAAGAAGGGGCTGCGCGACTTTGGTGCCTCGTTGGGGCCGGAGGCGGCGCATCATATCTCGGTAGGCGCCGACACACTGGCACTCCGTATGGAGCGCAATTCCGCGAACGCGCTGGCGCTCTGCGAGTACCTCGAAGCGCACCCCAAAGTGAAGCGCGTTTACTATCCTGGGCTCGCCAGCCACCCCCAGCATGAGCGAGCGAAGAAGTTGTTCCGCCATTTCAGCGGCATCTTCTCGATCGAACTCGACGGTGTGGACTGCTTCGACTTCCTGAACCGGCTGCAGCTGGTGATCAAGACGAGTAATCTTGGCGATACGCGATCGCTGGCGATTCCGGTGGCCCACACGATCTACTACGAGATGGGACCGGAGCGTCGCGCCTCAATGGGCATCGACGATTCGCTGGTGCGCTTCTCGATCGGCATTGAAGAGACCGACGACCTGATCGCAGACTTCGAACAAGCACTGGGATAGCCATGGACGCCTTACTGCAGACCGATTTGCCGCTTGCCAACAAACGCCAGGGCAAGGTGCGCGACATCTACGACGCGCCGCTGCCCGACGGCGGAGAAGGGGTGCTCATCGTCGCGACTGATCGCATCAGCGTCTTCGACGTCGTGCTTGCGAACGGCGTACCCGGCAAGGGCAAGCTGCTGACGCAGATCGCCGCCTTCTGGTTCGACTACTTCAGCGACACCGTATACCACCACCTCGTTTCGACCGACGTCGGTGACGTCGAACATTTGACCGACGAGCAGCGCGAGTTGCTGGACGGACGCATCATGCTGTGTCACAAGACGAACGTCGTCCCTGTCGAGTGCATTGTGCGTGGCTATCTCACGGGCAGTGGCTGGAAGGATTACCAGCAGACCGGCGCAGTCTGTGGCATCGAGCTGCCGGCAGGCCTGCAGAACAGCAGCAAGATCGAGCACGCGATCTTCACGCCCTCGACCAAAGCCGAAGCGGGCCACGACGAGAACATCAGCTTTGACGAAGCCTGCAATATCGCCGGCTGGGAGTTGATGGAAACGATTCGGGATCGTTCGCTGTCGATCTACGAGCGTGCCCGTGACTATGCGGAGCGGCGCGGCATCATCATCGCCGACACCAAAATGGAGTTCGGCCTGCAGCCTGGATTCGATGCGCCACTGCTGATTGACGAGGTGCTGACGCCAGACAGCTCGCGATTCTGGCCGGCCGATAGCTGGGCGCCGGGCAAGGAGCAGGACAGCTTCGACAAGCAGTACGTTCGCAACTACACCGAGACGCTGGTGGAGAAGGGCGAATGGGACAAGTCGTATCCTGCGCCGTCGCTGCCAGATGAGGTGATCGCAAAAACGATTGAGAAGTACGAGGAAGCGCTGGCCCGGTTGACGGGTTAGTCGAACTTCGGCCCGCGAGGAAAGATATCCTCAAGTGGGCTACGCACGGCGTGCCCACCGCGCTTTATGACGTGGGTGTAAATTTCCGTTGTCTCGAGGGACGAGTGGCCAAGTTGCTGCTGCACGGTTCTGATGTCCAGACCATTCTCCAGTGAGTGCGTGGCGAAGGAGTGTCGCAGCGTGTGTGAGCTGGCATGCTTGTCAAGATCGACTGCGAGTACGGCTCGTCGCATCGCCTTCTGGAACGTCGTCATGTACATGTGATGTCGTCGAATGACGCCGGTCTGGTGATCGACACCCATCCGTCGGGCCGGGAAGGCATACTGCCATGGCCACTCATAGCCGGCACGCCGATACTTTCGTCCGAGCGCCTCAGGCAGCCAGACCTCCCCGTGCCCGTTTGCCAGATCGCTGGCGTGTAGCTGTCGAGCAACAGCAAGCTGAGTCCGCATCGGTTCGTGAAGCGGCTCCGGGAATGTAACAATCCGATCTTTTCGCCCCTTCGCATCATGGATGTGCAGACAGTGATACTCGAAGTCGATGTCTCTAACCCTTAGCGAGATTGCTTCAGACAGGCGCAGACCCGACCCGTACAGCAGCGCGGCGATAAGCCGGTGTTCGCCGGTGAGTTCGATCAAGATTGCACGAACTTCCTGACGGTTCAGGACCGTGGGCAATCGCTGCGGTTTCTTCGCGCGCACGGCACTTGTGATGTCGCCCAGCGGCCTGCCAATGACATGTTTGTAGAGATATACGAGGCCCTGAAGCGCCTGATTCTGTGTGTTGGCAGAGACGTTGCGGTTGACTGCAAGGTGCGTGAGATATGCGATGACCTCAGGCTCGCCCATTTCGGCCGGATGTTTCAATTTGTGAAATCGGATAAAGCGACGCGCCCACTGGACATATGCCTTCGCGGTTCGCGGGCTGTAGTTGCGCGCGATGATTGATTCGTGCATTTGATCGAGCAGCTTGGGCATGTGGTCACTCTATGACCGCGTCTTGCACGAAGGGAGGGGGAGAGTCAGTATCTCGCCGTAGGACAGTGCCTCGACTTATCTGGAATTTGTCCGTTCCGCGCGGGAGTTATGCGGAATATGTCCGTTACAGCAGGCGCCCGAAGCGCCAGGAATGACGCCATGAGTGATCCAAGCTCTTGTTTTTCAGGAAAAAGTTTGTCCAGTTCCGGGTTATGTGGAACTTTTCCATATACTAAGTGTTGAACTAGCCGTGCTACGCACGGAGAAGGCTGATAGGCGGCGAGACAACTTCTCAAGCTAATGTGCGCAAATCGAGGGTAGCCTCAGCAAGCTCGTTGGCTAGAGTCCCGTCGGATGAGGCCAACCATATCCAGCGTTCTTGATCAGCATCTCGAAGGTTTCCTCGAGACTCATAAACTCCCTTTGTACCAACTCAAGGCGTTGAAGTCGTTTCGCGCTTGTCGGACGTCGATGCTCGGCAGTCATAGTCAGTACTGCGAGAACGGCCATCTGATGGGAGTCTGGTACAGCAGCTGCAAGCGTCGTGGCTGTGCGCAATGCCAGGGGTTGTCAAATGCTCGTTGGCTGGCGGCGCAGAAGGAGCGCCTCCTTGCGGTGACACATCATCACTGGATCTTCACGCTGCCGCACGAGTTATTGCCGCTATGGCGCCATAACCGGGCAGCGATGCAAGACCTCCTGTTCAGGGCAGTAGCGGAGACGCTGTCAGTGTTGAGTCGTGATCGGAAGTACCTGAACGCCCAGCCTGGCTACTTGCTGACACTTCACACATGGGGCCGCAATCTGAGCCTGCATCCACACATTCATTGCTTGATCTCCCATGGCGGACTCGGCAAGGGAGACCAATGGGTCGAACCGCGAAGGAAGAGTCTTTTTCCTGCGCGCGTCATGATGCAACTATTTCGTGGCAAGTTTCTGAGTGCATTGCGCAATGAGCCTGATTTGGTGCTGCCGAAAGACATCCGTGAGGCTAGACTACGTGCGCTGATCAATCGTCTTGGCCGAAAGCCCTGGGTTGTGCACTGCTGCAAACCGTACCCGCACGGCAAGGGCGTGGCGAGCTATCTGTCGCGTTACGTAAGAAGCGGGCCCATCAACAATCGTCAGCTTCGTCGAGTCGATAACGATCGTGTCGTCTTCCGTTTTCGCAATCATCGAACGTCTCGCGATTCGAAACAGACGCTGAGACCGGCCCAGTTCATTCTTCGACTGTGCGATCACATTCCCCAGCGCAGCAAGCCGACGATTCGATACTACGGGCTATACCATGCCTGTCGCAGAAGGGCGTTAAACACAGCGCGGGAACATCATCGCCAGAGCCCTGTCCGCGAGGTGCCGGCGATCACCTGGCAGGCCTACTTGCAGCGACTCGATCGAGTTCCGGTCTGTGACGAGTGTGGCGCGCACTTGCGCGAGCTCGTCCCGGCCTGAGAGCCAGTATATGGGAGCTGTATCCCGGAACCGGGAGAAGCTGCTGTGCGTGCGACTAACTGAACACGACATGATCAAGCCCTCTATCAAAGCCACCGCGCATGCTCTTACCTTGAGTCATGCCTTGTCGTCGAGCATGTATCGGGACTAAGCTTCCACAGGCAGCAGACGGCAGTCCAACATGAAGTTGAAGCAGACCAGACAACCTGTCACTCCGGTTGCTATCGCAACCTCCGCGCCAGAACGATCTGGCTACTTAACTTGGTGTTATACGTCTTAGGGTACGCAGAGCTAAGAGGGCGCACTATGGAGAAGATGGAAGTCACATGGACGCTGACCATTAAGGTCTGGTGGAGCTTCTTCTGGAGGATGTTGGTCTTTGGCTTTCTTGGTGGGGCGGTAGCAGGCGGAATAGTTGGTTTTTATCTAGGTGTTGTTGGTAGAGCTGAGCTAGTACCGCTCTACAGTGGCATTGCTGGATACGCCGTGGGGGTTCCTATATCGATCTGGGCTTTTAAGGTCCTCTTGGAGAAGAGGTTTAAAGGCTATTCACTAGCAGTTCTAAAGGACGGCGACGTATAACATGAAGTTGAAGTGGACGTGGCAACCTGTCACGCCAATTGCTGGCGCAATCGGCGCGCCAGAACGACCACGCCACTTAACTTGGTGTTAGGCGCCTCGGAGGGTTAATCGTGCCGATTGTATTTCCCAAGTGGGATGCGAGCGCAGTTTCTGCCTGGGGCGAGTTACTGGTAGAAGATGCAGACGGGAATCGAAACTTGAACGAGGCAACCGCCCTGCTCTTAAATTATCTACCGATAATAGGTGTTCCACGTCTTACCGATGAAAACGCGTTTGAAGCATGGTGTCGGATCGCCATGCATCAGAGCCTCTTCGGAGGCATTCTGGAGAATTCGGATACGGGCGAATCTTTCTATATCACTAAGTTCGATGTCCTTAGGCACGTGGGTATCGAGACCGAGGGTGAGCAAAAGACTCTCGCCGAGTATTGTCGGTTCTTGATTCATCAAGCACAGCACGGACATGAAGAACGTTCCCCATTCTTCGCTGCCAATGGCGGAAAATCCCTCCTCGAGGTGCTTAGCATCACATCGACGTCAGATATGAGATTGTGATGGGGACGGCGCCTAACAATAAGTTGAAGCGGACAAAGCAACCTGTCACGTCAATTGCAGGCGCAATTGACGCGCCAGAACGACTTTGCCGCTTAACTTGGTGTTATGTGCCTTAAGAGTTCATTCGGCGCTCTGATCGCGGGGTCATTGGTAATCGCGGTCTTTGGATATGCTGATGATCATTCCATTCCAATGCCGACCCAGCTCGCTGAACTTGTCTCAACGGATGGTTCGAGCCGGCTGCGAGAGAAACATCTTCAGACGATCCTTTCGCAGTCAGCCAGCGCTCGAATCACGTCAATTGTAATTGAGGCTCCCGATGGTCGGTTGCTAAGTGGTATCGAAATCGAGCTCTCAAAAGTTGATGGCAGCCGCAAACTCTACTTGGAAGAGGCGCTACTACCGGGCCTTCTCGAGGAGCTATCGAAACTCAATCCCATTTACCCCTGCGAAGCGGGCAAATATTGCACAATCGGCATTGCCCGATGTGGTGGGCGTAGCGCGGAACCACAGGCATACTGTGTGGCGTACAACTACGGTTCCCGCGAAATGCTTGATGGAGTGATGATAAGGCTGCCCGATGAATCATTTCTGTTTCCCGGCGTCGAGCCGGAGGCCTTTGTTCGAGCCGTAGGCCGCTACAAGGAAGATGGAGGCGGCACATAACATGAAGTCTATGGACTCCCTATTCAACCCTTTGTTTTCTTCCTGACAGATTTCTGGTGGCGCACGCTGCCACAGCAAACACACGGTACGGTGGAAAAAGAGCCCCGGTTGCAAACGTCTATACGGCCTCTGAGTTGAAGCGCCTTGGCTTCGGGCCAAACTAGGTTCCGCGCTCAACCAGCCTATCGTTGAAGCGAGCAGACTGCTCATCCATGTTATCGGCTTTGGGTTGAGCCCGGAGTTCGGTTGACTAATTGCCACAGTGCACCGGTGTTGGTGGTGGGTTGGGTATGCGTTATCGGCGTTCGTAGTTCTCTTCTCTCGTCCACACGCACCAGATGATGCGCGCCATCTTATTGGCGAGTGCGACGGCGGCAATGTTGTGGCCGCTTCGTTGCTTGAGTTCAAGCGCCCACTGCTGCAGCTGGGTTGGCTGTTTTGTTCTCGCGGCAGCGAGCAAGGCTGCACGCGCGCCGTGAATCAGCAGCGTTCTGAGGTATGGATCTCCTTTCTTGGTGATCTTGCCGAGGCGTCGTGTGCTGCCAGAGCTGAACTCTCGCGGCGTGATACCCAGCCAGGCACTGAATTGCCGTCCACGATCAAAGCCGTGGATATCAGGCACGGAGGCAACCATCGCAGTTGCCGTCATCAAACCCACGCCCGGAATCGTCATCAATCGCTGCACCGTAGGCTCAGTGCTCGTGATCTCTTTCAGTTGAACCTCGAGTTGCTTGATGCGCTGTTCGAGGTCGGTGATTTCTTCGATGACGGGCAACAATGCATGCCGCAGTGTTTCTGGTATCTGTTCGGTCTGCTGACGAAGGCGAGATGCCAGCTGGGTGGTACCGACGCGTGACGTCAATCCAAATTCTGCCAGCAGGCCGCGAACCAGATTGATACGTTGCTTGCGGGTCTTGTCCCACTGGCTGCGAATACGATGTAGCCCCTGCAACGCCTGCTGATCCTCGTGCTTGATCGGTACTGGTTTTAGATCCGGATCAAAGCTGGCACGAACGAGAGCATCCGCATCAGCGGCATCAGTCTTGTTTCGGCGCACATAGGGGCGCACGTACGGCGCGTGCAGCAAGCGCGGTTCGTGACCGAGTGATCGTGCTTTGCGCGCCCAGTAGTGCGCTGAAGAACAAGTCTCCATCACCAGTGCAGCGGGCTCATGGTTGGCTAGAAAGCGATCAAACTGTGTTCGCGAGAAACGCTTCCTGGCAACAATGCGCCCCGCCTGATTGGCGACAGATACCTGAAACACAGATTTTGCGAGATCAATACCGATGGTCGTAGTATTCATGACATGGACTCCTTCATGCCGTTAACGAGATGCTTGGCACATTGCGATGCCGTCCTGCATTGGCAGGGGGAGTCCATCTTATCGTTGAAGCAGACGAAGGAACCTGTCACATCAATTGCTTGCGCAATTGCCGCGCCAGAACCGCTTCGCAGCTTAACTTGGTGTTATGTGTCTTGAAGGCGTTTTGCGACGAGTTCCCGGCCGAACTCGTCAGAAACATCTTCATCGAATTGAGGTAACCCGCCGAAGTCTTCCCATGAATAGGCGTTCTTCATAAAGATCGCGGCGTCTGGCAAGAACCTGCCGGCATCATCTAGTGATGCTGCTCGCACGCCTCGGACAGAGTCCATTTCCTTTATCTGCATCCCAACTGATGAGCCGCAGGTTGCGCAAAATTCGTGCAGTGTGTGGGTACCTTTGTCGCTGACACGTTCAAATGCCTCTGGCTCTGTTTCAAACGCAATGTCCTTGGAGAAGAACCAGACGTTTGCTGCGTATGGCCCACCGGTCGCCTGCTGGCAGTCTGTGCAATGGCAGAGAAAGTAGGCCATCGGCTCAGCCCTAGCCGTGAAAGTGATGTTCCCGCAGGCACAACTACCGACTATAGGCTTCATATTCCGCTGTCCGACTTGCTAAGGTGTTCCTAGTCTAGGTTGGGCGACACATAACATGAAGTTGAAGTTGACCAGGGAACCTGTCACTCCGCTTGCTTGCGCAAGCTCCGCGCCAGAACCGCCTGGCAACTTAACTTGGTGTTATGCGTCTTAGGTGATGGAACCGATCGCCGCAGTCTTTCTGCTCGGGACGCTCGGTACACTTCTTCTAGTGTATGTCGTTCGAGCGATCGGGTTGTCGATCGCTTCGTTCGATTGGCCTAGCACAAGGGGAGCTATCGCGACGGCCGAAATTGACGAACTCCGAGGACAGGTCAGGATTCATGGGAGACAGCTTCGGTATGCCTATCGAGTCGGAGATCAGACATTTACCTCTAATAGAGTCTACGCGGCCGTTCCCGACAACGTTTTCACATACGCGTTCCACTTCTACAATAGGGAGTTCGTGGAGCGAATTTTGATCATCTTGAGGAGGTTACGGTCTATTACAACCCAGACCGACCGAGTCAGTCATGCCTAAGGCAAGGCGGTACGAAATATGTCCTGCAAGAGGCTGCAGTTTGGATAGCCGTAGTACTCTTCTTGGTGTTTTTTGTCATCGGCGTCGACGCATAACATGAAGTTGAAGCAGACGAAGGAACCTGTCACTCGGCTTGCTTGCGCAACCCGCGCGCCAGAACCGCTTCGCAGCTTAACTTCGTGTTATGCACTCCGGGAGAATTCGTGAGCAGCGCCATAGTCCACGTCGCTCTAATCGTTGATGACTATGACGAGGCGATCAGTTTCTATTCGGACGTACTTGGTTTCGAGCTGTTGGAAGATATATATATCCCCGAACAGGACAAGCGTTGGGTCCTTGTCAGACCACGAGGTTCAGACGGCGTAGCACTCCTTCTTGCGAAAGCATCAGATGAGCACCAACGTTCTTTTGTGGGGAATCAGGCTGGTGGTCGCGTCTTCCTCTTTCTCAGCACTGATGACTTTCCTCGTGACTACGAGAAACTAATAGCCCATGACGTAAAGATTGTTAGAGAGCCTGCCCAGTTTGACTACGGAACGGTGGCTGTATTCGAGGACCTATACGGCAATCTTTGGGATCTTATTCAGCACAGGGAGGGGCATCCCTTTGTGCAAGGAGCGGGTGCATAACATGAAGTTGAAGCGGACAAAGGAACCTGTCACTCGGCTTGCTGACGCAAGCCAAGCGCCAGAACCGCTTTGCCGCTTAACTTGGTGTTAGACGCCTTTCGCGACTTATGAAGCTGCCGAACTTCAGTGATGCAATCATCGAAGAGGTGAAGCTTCGAGAGTACCTTCTCTCCCGTTCGCACCCAGTCGGACGCTTCAAGGCAAGCTACTTCGAATCGCTCGGATTTGAAGCCGGGAATTGGCGCGAGCTAGAACAAGCGTTCCGTGGACTGATTGCGAACGAAGAGGCTGAAGGCTCGGATCGAACAGAATTTGGCCAGAAATACACAGTTTCTGGCGAGATCAACGGGCCGGCTGGGTCGGGATTCCTTGTCACGGTTTGGATTGTGCTAAATTCGGAATCATTGCCGCGTTTCATCACAGCATATCCTGGAGGCTGAGATGTACGAACTACTCTCCACGGTCGTCCTGTCGAAGGACATCCCTGAGCACCATCTTCGCGCTGGCGACGTGGGTGCGATTGTCGAAACCTACGGTTCTGATGCTGTCGAGGTCGAGTTTGTAGCAGCATCTGGCCGCACGGTTGCCATACTTACTCTCGACAACGACGCGATCCGACCAATCAGCGATCACGATATGTTGGCTGTTCGCCACGCGGTGTAGTGGCG
Source organism: Pseudomonadales bacterium (assembly GCA_965267485.1). GTDB lineage: Bacteria > Pseudomonadota > Gammaproteobacteria > Pseudomonadales > Azotimanducaceae > JANQJA01. The sequence goes on from OZ254080.1 coordinate 894,268, forward strand.
GCGTCTAACATAAAGTTGAAGTGGACGTGGCAACCTGTCACGTCCGTTGCTTGCGCAACGGCCGCGCCAGAACGACCACGCCACTTAACTTGGTGTTATGCGTCAGGATCTACGCCGTGACCCTATTCACAACGATACTTGCAGGTGTGACGGTCTTCGTATTGGGGCAGATGGTCCTAAAGTGGTTGATTGAGCCGATACAAGAAATGCGCAAGCTAAAGGGTGAGATTCTATTCTGCCTTGCGAATGAACAGGCTACTATCCACAACGCTCGAGCCGTAGATGAAGATGCAGCGCATGAGGTCTTAGTGGAACTCTATCGGCTTGGAGCTAGCTTGTTGGCGACTCTTCATCTCATCCCAATGTATCGACACGTTCGGGGTTTGTTCTTCCTTCCAGAAGAGGAGAAGGTTAGATTCGCGGCGAAGCGCCTACGGCTTATCGCAAACAGCATGCATGGTGAGGAAGACGACATCCACTACAAGCTAGACCTCTACAGAATCGACGTGTGTGACGCGCTTGGACTTGACGATCCGATTCAGGATGGTATGAGTCGCCAGGAACTAAGTGATGCCATCCGTGAGCTAAGAGAAATGAAGCGTGACGCATAACATGGGGTTGAAGCAGACGTGGCAACCTGTCACGCCAATTGCTGGCGCAATCGGCGCGCCAGAACGTCCACGCAGCTTAACCCGGTGTTAGGCATCTACATGTCTTGGCACGACGAATATCGACGATATGGTTGGAGCACTCCTCCAACAACGCCCGGAACGGGTAGAGTGCCTGCTAGTCGAGCTGCGCAAGATCTGAGAGGCGTCGTTTTTGTTCTAGGATTTGTGTGGTTGCTATTGGTGCTAATGGGCGACGAAGAAGTGGCCTTCATGTTCTTATGGATCTGGCTTTGCTCATCCATCGTTTCGCTTATAGCTGATCAGTTCCCTATCTTCGCAAGGGCTCTACTTGCCGGATTTCACTCGTTGCTGGCAATTGTTGCCATGGTTGATCTGTTTATCTCCACAGAAGAGCGGGTCGGTCTGGCGGTAGCATCAACTCTAGTAGCTATTTACAGCACGATTGTCGTGGCCTTTTCAATATTCCAGATCGTTAAGAGGCGACATGCCTAACATTAAGTTGAAGCTGACGAGGGAACCTGTCACACCAATTGCTGGCGCAATTGCTGCGCCAGAACCGCCTCGCAGCTTAACTTGGTGTTATGTGGAAATGAGGAGACTCTGATGCAGGCTGAAATTAGAGCTTTGATTGCAGGCATTGAGCAGAACGACCGGCGAAGACTTCCATTACTACTCTTGACGCTACTCTCTTGCTTCGTAGCATCGATCGGAATGATATGGCTCACTGACTTGCCCGACCTCGAATTCGCTTTCGATCCTTCGATCTTGATTCTATTTGCGGGAGTCGCGGTGTTTAGCATCTGGCAAGAGCGCCAAAACGTTGCAGACAAGCGAAGGCTCCTCATGGCTCTAAAGGCGGAACTTGATGAGCCTTCCACATAACATGAAGTTGAAGTGGACGTGGCAACCTGTCACGCCAATTGCTGGCGCAATCGGCGTGCCAGAACGACCACGCCACTTAACTTGGTGTTATGTGCCTATGGGAGTCTCCTGCGATCGAGACGCGAAACACTCTTATGCACCTTGGGAAGGAAAGGAATGAAGTGGAGCGATCTTCCTCCACAGGACTTCGAGTGGTCTTTGTCCGTGCCCAATTGTTGTTGGGTGAGGCCGAATATCTGGGGAGAAGATGAACCAGCCCTAGGCGAATTGAATCGGCATGTCTATCCGGATGCTGATGGAGAGTGCGGCATCATCATCAATACAATGAACGGCAGTATTGACGTTAAGGCGGATTCTGTCGAACGCAAGTACTGCAGAATTCCTCCTCAGCCTGAATTCGGTTGGTCCGATTCTGAACCCGACCGTGTTGGTTGGTACTGGGTCAAGTCTGACGGCGGGGATATCGATCCGGTCTTGGTCTACCTCGACCAAGACGAAGAAAGCTTGGTCTTCTCCGGTATTGATTGGCCTGCTTTTCGTGTCACCCCAGTAAAGTCACCGAACCTAAGTTGGATCAAGATTCCACTTCCCGAATAGCGAGGCGGCACATAACATGAAGTTGAAGCTGACCAAGGAACCTGTCACGCGGCTTGCGTGCGCAACCCGCGCGCCAGAACCGCTTGGCAGCTTAACTTGGTGTTATGTGCCAACGACGAGCTGTTCCTTTTCTCTTGGATAGAGCAGTCGCTCGGCTCGACCCACCGTGCAGGATTCCTTTTCGTACGAAACACTATCGCGCTTCGCCAGTGCCGAGATTGGCGTCCTTTTGCTAGCCACAAGGCACTCGCATCTACTGAGTTCGTTCAGGTGTTACTTCTGATTTTGCGCAAAATCTGTCCAGTGCAGTAGTCGGCTGGCGCACTATCGAACGCTGGTGCAAGATGTCAGGCAAGACGCTTCGTTCAACCGCAATCAGCGACGCTGGAGCTAAGAATGGATTCAGGCAAGGTCGTTACACATAACAAACAGTTGAAGCGGACGTGCCTGACGGCACGCCGCTTAACTGCGTGTTATGCGCCTACGAGAGGCGGCAAGTGCTAGCGGAAGTTCGAGAGGCTTCGCTCTACTCTGAATGGCTCGACTTCATTCAAGACTCCGAAGCGAAGGCCGCATTTCAATACTTGGTGGGAATTGCTGCTACATCGAAGAGATATGAGTGCCACATTCAGTGGAAGGGCGAAGTTCGAGACTTCCGATTTCACGTCGGTACAAGTCAGCCATTCTCGTTCATTACGAATCAGCATTGGCTGACCTTCTACTTTCGAGCGCCGGCAATTTCGTCCGGAGCTTATGACCGAAGCGCCCTTGCGTCCGACTTCGGTAGCTTTAACGAGAATTCTCGTGGCGAGTGGACTGTTAAACTTGCAAGTATCGATGATGTTGTTCGACTTTCGAATCACATTGAATGGTGAGGCGCATAACATGAAGTTGAAGCTGACCTGGGAACCTGTCACGCGTCTTGCTTGCGCAAGCCGCGCGCCAGAACCGCCAGGCAGCTTAACTTGGTGTTATGCATCCTCAGCATGATCTACTTCGGCGCGAAATATGACCTTGAGTTCATCAAGCAGTACCACACAAAGGTAGTTCGATTGTTTGAGCTCGAAGAAATGGACTTCCGACGCGTGAGGCCTCCTGAAGGGGAGGAATTACGTCAGGAATATGCGGATCTCCGTGAAGGGATTGCGAGGGATACGCAGAAGGTCCAGCGTATCGCTGGATCTAATAGGATTCCCCAAGTGTTTCAATCTTATCCGGCTCCGGCTGTCGGTGGGCCGATCATTCCGGTCAATGTTTTCTCGGCTATTCTCAATGATGACGGTCATGCGCCAATGCCGAGACAGCGTAAGCTGGATATCTTGAATGAGTTAATCGGCTCAATCGAAGAGCGAATTAGGCGAGAGTTTCGCCAACTTATTAATCCGCTATTCTGGCTGAACTCATTGTTACAGGTTGTTCTTAGGATTCCATTTTGGATTTTTCAAAGCGCTGGATTTAAGACGGAATCATTCGAGGAAAGTCTGGCTGGAAAGATCTTGCTGCTGGTAGAGATGGTTGTTCTTCTGGCCTTGCTATCTTGGTTGGGATTCTCCAATTCAGAGTTGAAAGAGTTGATTGCAGCTTGGGCGACCCGCAATGCATAACATAAAGTTGAAGCAGACGAAGGAACCTGTCACTTGGCTTGCTGGCGCAACCCAAGCGCCAGAACCGCTTCGCAGCTTAACTTGGTGTTATACGCCATAGCATGGAAATCTTCGACATCACGCTTACGGATGCACAATTCGAAGCTCTGAACAATGATTTCCCGCAAACCACAGCTAGTGCTGCAACGGGTCAGCGTGCAGAAGAAATCCTAAAGATCCACTTCCGATCGGTTCACAATGAAGCTCGATTCGAACGACCAGCACCTGGTGCTGACCTGAAGGTAGTGGTTGGTGGGCAATCATTTGAAATCGAGATAAAGGGTACATCGAAAACAGGAATAACGTGGTCGCAACTAAAGGTGTCGAGCCAAACCTCGCACGATCGCCTCTCCCAAGGCCTTCCTATGTATAGAGTTGTAGGAGTCTACACCCGATCTCCGAGAGTATATGTACTTACGTACAATGACGACTTCGATTTAGTCCCGGAACCAAGATGGGCTGTGAAGAGGCGAACAGGCGTATAACATGAAGTTGAAGCGGACCAAGCAACCTGTCACTCCGCTTGCTTTCGCAAGCTCCGCGCCAGAACGGCTTGGCCGCTTAACTTGGTGTTATGCGCCTATAGAAGCCACATCCACCCCTTCCTTAGAGACTTAATATGGACGACGAATTCGAACTTGAGTACTCGAAGCATTGTGGCCACTTGGAACGCGATGGTCGGTCGATAGATGTAGAAATCTATCGCGGCAAGGAAGAAGAGAATGAGACCTGGATTCTTGAAATCGTTGATGCACAAACCAATGATTCAATCGTATGGACCGAGGAATTTGAGACAGATACTGAGGCCTACAACTTTCTTCTGCAGGCAATCGAAAACGAGGGGCTCGGAAGTCTGATCGATAGTGCCCCCGAAGCACGATTACCCGAGTGATCAACGAGGCGCATAACATGAAGTTGAAGTCGCTCCCTTCGGTCGCTTGGACGTGGCAACCTGTCATCCAAATTGCTTTCGCAATTTGGCTGCCAGAACGACCACGCCACTTAACTTGGTGTTATGTGCCCTTCGGGAGTAGCAAGTGAGCGTCGTCATCAAAATCTCCAAAGGAAAGCGAGCAACGGTCGCTCCCGTTGAAGACGCAGCCGATCAATGGCTGGCAGGACTCTATCGTTCTATCACCGCAACGATCTCTGAATGGAGATTGGCGGATGGCCGCCCCACTGCGAGTCGCTACGAAGAGTTTTTGAAGGTTTACAAGAAGCGCCATCCGGTCGATGTCCAAGATCGATCGGTCGCATCTGGTCTCTCCCACGTCGCTAAGAATTTAGGGCGAGAGGTCTGGCTCGCCCAAGCGGACAAGCGGGGTTTGTTGTGACATCACATAACATGAAGTTGAAGTTGACCAGGGAACCTGTCACTCCGCTTGCTTGCGCAAGCTCCGCGCCAGAACCGCCTGGCAACTTAACTTGGTGTTATGCGGATTGTGAGCGCGTTGAAGAATTCTGAAGGTTAGTGGAGAAGACAATTGAGCAATGATGTAAAGGTCAAAGTGAACGCGTCAGTCCAGGTTCTTCATAAGGACTTCGAAGTCGTAGTCAGCAACGACGAAGGAAAGCTTGGCACGCTCCTTATCAGTAAGGGAAATATTGAGTGGCTTCCCAAAGGGAACTCGGTCAATAAGCGTAGACTATCGTGGCGAAAGTTCGCTGAGTTCATGCAAGAACATGGCAAGGCCGTCAAGGTCAAAAAATGATCGTATCCGCATAACATGAAGTTGAAGCTGACCAGGCAACCTGTCACTCCGCTTGCTTGCGCAAGCTCCGCGCCAGAACGTCCTGGCAGCTTAACTTGGTGTTAGGTGCCGAGAGTGGCGCGTAGGTACAGCCAGTCCGACGGGGTGATTCCTACGGACTTGATCCATTGCGGATTGGACCATATCGGTGCGGCCAAGACGTTGTTTGATGCTGGCCCGCAGTTCTTCGATTCGGCTGGCTACCTGGCTCATCTTGGCATCGAAATGCTTCTGAAGGGATGGTCGCTCCACGTCATGGGCTCATTCGAAGGAACTCACTCGTTACGCAGTCTCTATGAACAATTGATAGATGCGGGCCAAGCTACAACACCCAGAATGAAATTGGTCGAGACCCTTGATCGACTAGATGGATACCAGCAGCTTAGATACCCAAATCTTGCAGCGCCTGTTGAAGTTGGAAACGACGATCTAGACGCGATCGAGAACCTAGCAGGTCATATCTGCAGATCAATGCCAAGCGAACTTGAAGAGGAGCTAGCGAAGATCAATGCAGAAGGATCTGGAAAGCCAGTGATGAAGGCTGGAAGAATGTTGATGAAGAAGCCAATAGGAGAGTAGGCACCTAACATGAAGTCTATGGACTCCCGGTTCAACCCTTTGTTTTCTTCCTGACAGATTTCTGGTGGCGCACGCTGCCACAGCAAACACACGGTACGGTGGAAAAAGAGCCCCGGTTGCAAACGTCTATACGGCCTCTGAGTTGAAGCGCCTTGGCTTCGGGCCAAACTAGGTTCCGCGCTCAACCAGCCTATCGTTGAAGCGAGCAGACTGCTCATCCATGTTATCGGCTTTGGGTTGAGCCCGGAGTTCGGTTGACTAATTGCCACAGTGCACCGGTGTTGGTGGTGGGTTGGGTATGCGTTATCGGCGTTCGTAGTTCTCTTCTCTTGTCCACACGCACCAGATGATGCGCGCCATCTTATTGGCGAGTGCGACGGCGGCAATGTTGTGGCCGCTTCGTTGCTTGAGTTCAAGCGCCCACTGCTGCAGCTGGGTTGGCTGTTTTGTTCTCGCGGCAGCGAGCAAGGCTGCACGCGCGCCGTGAATCAGCAGCGTTCTGAGGTATGGATCTCCTTTCTTGGTGATCTTGCCGAGGCGTCGTGTGCTGCCAGAGCTGAACTCTCGCGGCGTGATACCCAGCCAGGCACTGAATTGCCGTCCACGATCAAAGCCGTGGATATCAGGCACGGAGGCAACCATCGCAGTTGCCGTCATCAAACCCACGCCCGGAATCGTCATCAATCGCTGCACCGTAGGCTCAGTGCTCGTGATCTCTTTCAGTTGAACCTCGAGTTGCTTGATGCGCTGTTCGAGGTCGGTGATTTCTTCGATGACGGGCAACAATGCATGCCGCAGTGTTTCCGGTATCTGTTCGGTCTGCTGACGAAGGCGAGATCCCAGCTGGGTGGTACCGACGCGTGACGTCAATCCAAATTCTGCCAGCAGGCCGCGAACCAGGTTGATACGTTGCTTGCGGGTCTTGTCCCACTGGCTGCGAATACGATGTAGCCCCTGCAACGCCTGCTGATCCTCGTGCTTGATCGGTACTGGTTTTAAATCCGGATCAAAGCTGGCACGAACGAGAGCATCCGCATCAGCGGCATCAGTCTTGTTTCGGCGCACGTAGGGGCGCACGTACGGCGCGTGCAGCAAGCGCGGTTCATGACCGAGTGATCGTGCCTTGCGCGCCCAGTAGTGCGCTGAAGAACAAGTCTCCATCACCAGTGCGGCGGGCTCATGGTTGGCTAGAAAGCGATCAAACTGTGGTCGCGAGAAACGCTTCCTGGCAACAATGCGCCCCGCCTGATTGGCGACAGATACCTGAAACACAGACTTTGCGAGATCAATACCGATGGTCGTAGTATTCATGACATGGACTCCTTCATGCCGTTAACGAGATGCTTGGCACATTGCGATGCCGTCCTGCATTGGCAGGGGGAGTCCATCTTATCGTTGAAGTCGCTCCCTTCGGTCGCTTGGACGTGGCAACCTGTCATCCAAATTGCTTCCGCAATCTGGCTGCCAGAACGTCCACGCCACTTAACTTGGTGTTATGTGTCTTAGCGAGATGGAGCAACACTTCCTACATTCATCATTCCGAGAGAGCCTTGTAGAACATCTCTTCGTTGGAGAACTTCTAAAGATTTCTTGGCAGAGAGGGGATTGTGCCCTCGAAGTAGCAAAGCCAGAGGTTGATAACCGTGGATACGACCTGATCGCTGAATTGTCGGGCGTAGTTCGTCATCTGCAGCTAAAGACTGCCCGCGTCGGCGCTACCGCATCGGGCCAGAAGCTACATGTTGCTTTGGCCGAAAAGCCCTCTGGATGCATCGTCTGGATATACTTTGACGAAGCCACCTTGGCGCTAGGCCCGTTCTTTGTTTTTGGAGGCTCTGCGGGTACACCGCTTCCAGACATCAGCGATCTGAAGGTCGCAAAGCACACCAAGGCAAACGCCCAAGGGGTTAAAGCGGAGCGTCCCGCAGTAAGGACAGTGCCCAAAGGAAAGTTTGAGCGCATAGAAACAGCCGAGGCCCTGTATGACTGGCTATTTATTGGCGACACATAACATGAAGTTGAAGCAGACCAGGGAACCTGTCACTCCGCTTGCTTGCGCAAGCTCCGCGCCAGAACCGCCTGGCTGAACTAGCACCACTTTGGTGGACGTTTTATCAACGAACCATCAAAGAGGCCTGCATGGCACGCACCATTAGTCGAACGAACGATCGCTACACCCTGACCTTCAAACAACAAGCCGTTAGATTGTCCAATCATCCTAACGTTAGGGTGAAAGATATTGCTGAAGGACTCGGCATCCATCCTGTCATGTTGTATCGCTGGCGAATGGAAGATAATCGCGGTGAACTCGTCGAGAACAAGCACATGAAAGACATCGACAAACCTTCAACTAAGCGCCGCAAAGGCAAACCCGATCCGCACGAGACAACGCAGGCGGAACTCACTGCGGCGAAAAAACGTATTAAGGATCTGGAGAAAGCGCTCGCGCACAAGGATGACGAGATCGACTTGCTAAAAAAGGCGCGGCGGTTCTTCGAGGAAAACCAGAAGTAGCTTTCGAGTTCATCGAGAAGAACCGCGCACACCACGACATCAAGTTCCTGTGCCAATTACTGGCCGTCTCACGCAGTGGCTACTATGCCTGGCGGCAGCGTTCACCCAGCGCGCATGCCCGCCATGATGTGATCCTGAAATCGGCGATCCGCGAACTCCACCAAGGTTCTCGCCGCAGCTATGGCGCGGCCCGGGTTCACCAATCACTGCGCCAGGCAGGGCTTAGCTGCAGCCGGCGCCGCATTAACCGGTTGATGCGTGAGCTCGGTATTGCCGCGAAAACCACCGGCCTATACGCGTGGCGTCCGGGCCAGCATGAGTTCTATGCCGCGGCCGGTAACCAGCTGCGCGAAGCGGGTGAGCCTGACGGTACTGGTAAGCAGTGGGCAGGTGACTTTACCTATATCAGGACGCGACAAGGCTGGCTGTTCCATGCGGTTGTCATCGATCTCTTCAGTCGCCGGGTCATTGGCTGGTCGTTCAGCCGCCGGCGCAATGCCGAGCTTACGATGAGCGCTCTGCGTATGGCGCTCGACCGGGAACGCCCGAGACCGGGTTGTTTGTTCCACTCGGACCAGGGCATCGAATACGCAGCTCACGACCATCGTCAACTGCTTGAGTCGGCGAATCTGGTGCGCAGCATGAGCCGCCGCGCCACGCCGCTGGACAACGCCAAGGTCGAATCCTTCTTCCACACGCTGAAGGCGGAGCTGATCCACCAGCTGCCCACCCTGTCCGACATCGAGGCAACCGCGCGAATCATCCAGTACATTGAATTTTACAACCGCGAGCGGTTACATAGCGGTATTGGCTATCAATCGCCGGAGGCATTTGAGCAACAATGTGCTTAAACCGTGTCCACGAAAGTGGTGCTAGTTCAGGCAGCTTAACTTGGTGTTAGGTGCCCGTCTTACCCATGAAAAGTAGACACTTCCTTGAAGCAGATGGAGAAGGAAATGTCCGACAAGAAGCAACCGCCATACACTGATCAGTTCCGTCGCGAGGCAGTAAGACGAGCCGATGAACCAGGTGTCACCGCAGCGCAAGTGGCGAAGGACCTTGGCATCAATGTGGGTTCGATCTACAACTGGCGTGCGCAGTTCAAGAAAATAGACAAGCTGCGCTCGGGTGAAACTGTTAGGCATCAGTTCCACGAGACGGGTGGCGTTGACTACTCCAAGGCCGAGTCTGAAGAAACGCGAAGACTCAGGAAAGAGAATGCTGAGCTCCGGGAGGAGCTCGAATTCCTAAAAAAGGCGACGGCGTACTTCGCGAATCAAAAAAAGTGAAGTACGCATTCATCGAGTCGCACCGTGATGAACACTCGATCTTGAAGATGTGTCGCTGGCTTGAGATTTCACGCTCCGGTTTCTATCGCTGGCGTGATCGAGAGCCGAGTAGCCGTGCCTGTCGGCGCGAAGTGGTTCGCCTCGCGGTGAACGACACCTACTTCGAATACAACCGCATCTACGGGTCTCCGCGCATTGTCCGTGAGCTGAACGATGCTGGCATCGCGTGCTCGAAGAACCATGTCGCCGATTTGATGCGGGAAATGGGCCTGAAAGCTCGCAACGGAAAACGCTTTAAGTATGAGGTGTCACCCGAAGCGGTCGCAGGTGTTGCTGATAACGTGCTGGCACGAAACTTCGCCGCCAGCAAACCCAATGAGAAGTGGGTAAGTGACATCACCTACATTGAACTCGATGACGGCTGGGTGTACCTGGCTGTAGTCATGGATCTGTTCTCGCGGCAGGTGATTGGATGGTCAATCGATGACCAGATGACCGTTGATCTCGTTCGAAATGCATTCAACATGGCTGTTGCGAAGCGTGATGTGCAACCTGGTCTTATCCTGCATTCAGATCGCGGTGTGCAGTACCGCGCCTGGGAATACCAAGCTGCACTTGAATCACATGAGATCACGCCGAGCATGAGCCGCAAGGGCAACTGCTGGGACAACGCGGCGATGGAGTCATTCTTTTCCCGCCTGAAGGTCGAGCTTGTCTACGCAGGGCAATATGCGACACTGGAAGCTGCGTACCGCAGCGTATTCGAGTACATCGAAGTGTTCTACAACCGGGTGCGGCGGCATTCAGCTATCGGCTACCAGAGCCCGGTCAAGTTTGAGGAGGCTTACGCACAGTGTGCATAGACCTAACGATTAACGTGTCCACTTTTTGTGGGTAGGACCAGTGCCACGTGGCGAGCACGATAGAAACATGGCTTCTATCCATCGGTGGATTGATCGCCATCCTCGCGTTCGTCTGGATGTTTCGAATATACCTGATTGAAAGGCGGGTCAAGCTACTATGCGAGAATCCTTTAGCAAATCTCATCCCGCCGATGTTTGTAGTGTTCTTTATCTCTGCAATGAACTTTGAAGGTGTGGGTGAATATAGGAAAAAGCTGTTGGGGCTAAATATTCAACTTTGGATCTTTTATGTCTTGGTGATTGCACTCGCGATCAATGGTCAAAAACAATAACGTTTATGTCAGAGTTATGAACAAGAAAGCACCTAACATAAAGTCTATGGACTCCCTATTCAACCCTTTGTTTTCTTCCTGACAGATTTCTGGTGGCGCACGCTGCCACAGCAAACACACGGTACGGTGGAAAAAGAGCCCCGGTTGCAAACGTCTATACGGCCTCTGAGTTGAAGCGCCTTGGCTTCGGGCCAAACTAGGTTCCGCGCTCAACCAGCCTATCGTTGAAGCGAGCAGACTGCTCATCCATGTTATCGGCTTTGGGTTGAGCCCGGAGTTCGGTTGACTAATTGCCACAGTGCACCGGTGTTGGTGGTGGGTTGGGTATGCGTTATCGGCGTTCGTAGTTCTCTTCTCTCGTCCACACGCACCAGATGATGCGCGCCATCTTATTGGCGAGTGCGACGGCGGCAATGTTGTGGCCGCTTCGTTGCTTGAGTTCAAGCGCCCACTGCTGCAGCTGGGTTGGCTGTTTTGTTCTCGCGGCAGCGAGCAAGGCTGCACGCGCGCCGTGAATCAGCAGCGTTCTGAGGTATGGATCTCCTTTCTTGGTGATCTTGCCGAGGCGTCGTGTGCTGCCAGAGCTGAACTCTCGCGGCGTGATACCCAGCCAGGCACTGAATTGCCGTCCACGATCAAAGCCGTGGATATCAGGCACGGAGGCAACCATCGCAGTTGCCGTCATCAAACCCACGCCCGGAATCGTCATCAATCGCTGCACCGTAGGCTCAGTGCTCGTGATCTCTTTCAGTTGAACCTCGAGTTGCTTGATGCGCTGTTCGAGGTCGGTGATTTCTTCGATGACGGGCAACAATGCATGCCGCAGTGTTTCTGGTATCTGTTCGGTCTGCTGACGAAGGCGAGATGCCAGCTGGGTGGTACCGACGCGTGACGTCAATCCAAATTCTGCCAGCAGGCCGCGAACCAGATTGATACGTTGCTTGCGGGTCTTGTCCCACTGGCTGCGAATACGATGTAGCCCCTGCAACGCCTGCTGATCCTCGTGCTTGATCGGTACTGGTTTTAGATCCGGATCAAAGCTGGCACGAACGAGAGCATCCGCATCAGCGGCATCAGTCTTGTTTCGGCGCACATAGGGGCGCACGTACGGCGCGTGCAGCAAGCGCGGTTCGTGACCGAGTGATCGTGCTTTGCGCGCCCAGTAGTGCGCTGAAGAACAAGTCTCCATCACCAGTGCAGCGGGCTCATGGTTGGCTAGAAAGCGATCAAACTGTGTTCGCGAGAAACGCTTCCTGGCAACAATGCGCCCCGCCTGATTGGCGACAGATACCTGAAACACAGATTTTGCGAGATCAATACCGATGGTCGTAGTATTCATGACATGGACTCCTTCATGCCGTTAACGAGATGCTTGGCACATTGCGATGCCGTCCTGCATTGGCAGGGGGAGTCCATCTTATCGTTGAAGACGGACGTAGCAACCTGTCATCAAAATTGCTTCGCAATTTTGCCGCCAGAACGACTACGCCGCTTAACTTGGTGTTATGTGCCATGAGTAGCGACGCAGACAAAGGGTCGAGCGCGAGCTTGTTTGATTGGCTTCGTCCATCTCCAGAGGAGGTTGAGCCAGCATCTCGCGGTGCTAGGAACGGTGCATGGTTCGTTCTTTTGATTTCGATTTTGGCCATTCTTAGCGTTGTTGTCTTCGGTCTAATCATTGAGCAAGATCCTCGGGCACTGTTCTTCGTTATCCCTATTCTGATTGCGGTTCATGTGTTTGGCACCGTTGCTCTCACAGGTTACACGCCGAAATATCTACTTTTCAGTCACGGCCCGAAGTCTGGTAGTGGAGGCACATAACATGAAGTTGAAGCAGACGAAGGAACCTGTCACTTGGCTTGCTCGCGCAACCCAAGCGCCAGAACCGCTTCGCAGCTTAACTTGGTGTTATGTGCCTTAAGAGTTCATTCGGCGCTCTGATCGCGGGGTTCCTGGTGATCGCGGTCTTTGGATATGCTGATGCCCATTCCATTCCAACGCCGACCCAGCTCGCTGAACTGGTCTCAACGGATGGTTCGAGCCGACTGCGAGAGAAACATCTTCAGACTATCCTTTCGCAGTCAGCCAGCGCTCGACTCAAGTCAATTGTAATTGAGGCTCCCGATGGTCGGTTGCTGAGTGGTATCGAAATCGAGCTCTCAAAAGTTGATGGCAGCCGCAAACTCTACTTGGAAGAAGCGCTACTACCGGGCCTTGTCGAGGAGCTATCGAAACTCAATCCCATCTACCCCTGCGAAGCGGGCAAATTTTGCACAATCGGCATTGCCCGATGTGGTGGGCGTAACGCGGAACCACAGGCATACTGTGTGGCGTACAACTACGGTTCCCGCGAAATGCCTGATGGAGTGATGATAAGGGTGCCCGATGAATCATTCCTGTTTCCCGGCGTCGAGCCGGAGGCCTTTGTTCGAGCCGTAGGGCGTTATGGGCAAGATGGAGGCGGCACATAACATGAAGTTGAAGCAGACGAGGGAACCTGTCACTTGGCTTGCTTGCGCAACCCAAGCGCCAGAACCGCCTCGCAGCTTAACTTGGTGTTATGTGCCTTAGTTGTGCGATCGATTGGGCTAGTCAGGGAGCTGAATCAAGAGTTTCCGGATCACTTCTACTACACGAATATCGGTCTGCGAGGTTGGGACGCGAGTGAGATTCGACGCTTCATCGTCCGGATCTCGAACAAAGAGCGGCACTGTAGAAAGTTCGGTGCTTCTTATAGGTGGCGAACCACTCGAATGAGGTTTGTGGCCTACTACGAAAGAAATTATGGTCCGGTCCCTGAGGTTTTCAAACAGCGTATGGTTCCTAAGCAGTTTGGGGCTTTGCATAGAGCCAAAGGTTTTCAACGGTGGTGGGCAGGCACATAACATGAAGTTGAAGCTGACGAAGGAACCTGTCACATCAATTGCTTGCGCAATTGCTGCGCCAGAACCGCTTCGCAGCTTAACTTGGTGTTATGCGTCTTCGAGGGAGCTTCGATGAAGACTAGCATCGACACCGCATGGCGACGGCTTAAGTCTCATCAGGGGGAGGAGTTCGAAACGATCTCTGGTAAGCCCTTCACGTATGAGATCAGCGGAAACATCTTCGTTTCTAGCCGTACCAACTTCAACCTATCTCGAGCGGACTTCGAAAAGGCGCTCGAATTGGTGCCAATATCGGGGCCAGGCGAAATTTCGAGTCTCGTGCGGGGTTCCGCCTACATTTGGGCTGTTCTCCATGATCGGAGGATCAGAAAAAGTGATTGGTAACGCGACGCATAACATGAAGTTGAAGCGGACGTGGCAACCTGTCACGTCGATTGCTTGCGCAATCGACGCGCCAGAACGTCCACGCCGCTTAACTTGGTGTTATACGCCTTAGGGGAATCATGCCAACCGTCCTGAGAAACGGTCCATTCCGATTCTATTTCTATTCGAGCGATGGAGATGAGCCTCGCCATATCCATGTTCAGGGCGGAGACGGTGTTGCGAAGTATTGGCTAGAGCCGGTGCGGCTTAGCCATAGCCAGGGGTTCAAGACTTCGGAACTCTCCAAAATTAGGAGTATCATTGACCAAAACACTCCCCAACTGATTGAGGCATGGGATGAGTTCTTCGGCCGATAGCATGTTCGAACCGGTGGCGACTTCAGTACGGGTCACCGCCGATAAGCTCATAGTCGAGTTAAGTGATGGGCGTGAGCTCAGTGTTCCTGTGAGTTGGTATCCGCGTCTCGAAAATGGCGACGAAGCGGAGAGGAACAACTTTGAGTTGATGCCTTCAGGTCACGGCATTCATTGGCCTGATCTTGATGAGGACATCAGCATCTCCGGTCTTCTCGCTGGTAAGCCCTCGAACGAATCCTCCGAGTCACTTTCTAAGTGGCTCTCCAGTCGCGGCGTATAACATGAAGTTGAAGTGGACGTGGCAACCTGTCACGTCCGTTGCTTGCGCAACGGCCGCGCCAGAACGACCACGCCACTTAACTTGGTGTTAGATGCCTTATGGAGCGCTACGCAACCATCGCAGCCAACGTGGCAGTTTTAATCGGACTCATGTTTGTTGCCTACGAGTTACGTCTGAATAACCAGCTACTTCAACTGGAGGCTCGATCAGCGGCATCAGAGAATGCTCGCGAGATTGGCGTTGCTTACATGGGTGACGCTGAGCTGGTGTCAGCTAGGCTGAAGTATTCGCGCGGCGAACAGCTTTCAGAAGTTGAATCTGCAAGGCTGGCGACCTATTTTTGGCTCGTGTTTAGAGCATGGCAGGACGAGTACTTCTACTATGAGTCGGGGCTCCTTGATCGCGGTCCGGAGGGACAGCTCGCCGATAAGCTCCGAAGTCTCGAAGATCCAGCGGTCTTGGGGCACTGGGAAGTGTTTAGCGAAGAACTATCTCAAGAGTTCGTCGAATTCATTGAAACTGCGCGACGGGACGGCATCTAACATGAAGTCTATGGACTCCCGGTTCAACCCTTTGTTTTCTTCCTGACAGATTTCTGGTGGCGCACGCTGCCACAGCAAACACACGGTACGGTGGAAAAAGAGCCCCGGTTGCAAACGTCTATACGGCCTCTGAGTTGAAGCGCCTTGGCTTCGGGCCAAACTAGGTTCCGCGCTCAACCAGCCTATCGTTGAAGCGAGCAGACTGCTCATCCATGTTATCGGCTTTGGGTTGAGCCCGGAGTTCGGTTGACTAATTGCCACAGTGCACCGGTGTTGGTGGTGGGTTGGGTATGCGTTATCGGCGTTCGTAGTTCTCTTCTCTTGTCCACACGCACCAGATGATGCGCGCCATCTTATTGGCGAGTGCGACGGCGGCAATGTTGTGGCCGCTTCGTTGCTTGAGTTCAAGCGCCCACTGCTGCAGCTGGGTTGGCTGTTTTGTTCTCGCGGCAGCGAGCAAGGCTGCACGCGCGCCGTGAATCAGCAGCGTTCTGAGGTATGGATCTCCTTTCTTGGTGATCTTGCCGAGGCGTCGTGTGCTGCCAGAGCTGAACTCTCGCGGCGTGATACCCAGCCAGGCACTGAATTGCCGTCCACGATCAAAGCCGTGGATATCAGGCACGGAGGCAACCATCGCAGTTGCCGTCATCAAACCCACGCCCGGAATCGTCATCAATCGCTGCACCGTAGGCTCAGTGCTCGTGATCTCTTTCAGTTGAACCTCGAGTTGCTTGATGCGCTGTTCGAGGTCGGTGATTTCTTCGATGACGGGCAACAATGCATGCCGCAGTGTTTCCGGTATCTGTTCGGTCTGCTGACGAAGGCGAGATCCCAGCTGGGTGGTACCGACGCGTGACGTCAATCCAAATTCTGCCAGCAGGCCGCGAACCAGGTTGATACGTTGCTTGCGGGTCTTGTCCCACTGGCTGCGAATACGATGTAGCCCCTGCAACGCCTGCTGATCCTCGTGCTTGATCGGTACTGGTTTTAAATCCGGATCAAAGCTGGCACGAACGAGAGCATCCGCATCAGCGGCATCAGTCTTGTTTCGGCGCACGTAGGGGCGCACGTACGGCGCGTGCAGCAAGCGCGGTTCATGACCGAGTGATCGTGCCTTGCGCGCCCAGTAGTGCGCTGAAGAACAAGTCTCCATCACCAGTGCGGCGGGCTCATGGTTGGCTAGAAAGCGATCAAACTGTGGTCGCGAGAAACGCTTCCTGGCAACAATGCGCCCCGCCTGATTGGCGACAGATACCTGAAACACAGACTTTGCGAGATCAATACCGATGGTCGTAGTATTCATGACATGGACTCCTTCATGCCGTTAACGAGATGCTTGGCACATTGCGATGCCGTCCTGCATTGGCAGGGGGAGTCCATCTTATCGTTGAAGCTGACCAGGCAACCTGTCACTCCGCTTGCCTTCGCAAGCTCCGCGCCAGAACGTCCTGGCAGCTTAACTAGGTGTTATACGCCTTGAGTGTTAACTACCCGCCAATGTCGCTATACCTAGTTGTTGTGGGGTTAGGTTTTTTGGTTACTGGCGGAATTTCGCTGATGCTCGATCTTGACAGTTCTGCGTTCAAGACCGTTCGTGGCAAGTTGGAACGATTCGAGACTCGAAAAGAACGTGTGGTTGCAGGGCGAGGCAAAGTAACGCAATTCAACACCTATATCTGGTTGGAATATAGCGATGACCCATTTGTGTTTCGAGACTTTGAGCGTGATGCCTTCGAGCCATACTCATACCATCTCAGCGACGGTAGTGATGTCGAATTGGCTCTAAGCAATCGAACTGGACTTGTCAAAGGCATATGGGTTGGAGGCGCAGTTTTGATGGATACTGAGATTGAGTCGCGCAAGGAAATTTTTGGGAACGTACTTATGCTCCTTTTGGGTTTCATTTTGCTCACGGTCGGCGTAGTTATATATGTGACAAGAGTGCGGCGTATAACATGAAGTTGAAGCTGACGAAGGAACCTGTCACTTGGCTTGCTTACGCAACCCAAGCGCCAGAACCTCTTCGCAGCTTAACTTGGTGTTATATGTCTTAGAGTGCCCCATCATGCGCACCGGACTTCCGTCTCATTTGGACTTTTCCGTCGGCGACCCGAGTAGCTCCATTCCGTTTTACGACGTTCTGCTCACCGCACTCGGATACGAACGCCATCGGGGTTCCAGCGCCGAATGGCAAGGCTCGAGCCCCACTCGAGCGGCATGGGGAATCACTCTGGAGGATGGGTCCCGTTTCGGGATTGACCTGCGCCCAGCTACCTCCTCTCCTGATCGAGCGTACAATCGCTATGAGCCAGGCCCACACCATTTGGCATTTGGTGCCGCAACCGATGCAGAGATAGATCGGGTGTACGAGGTAATGTTAGAGGCTGGTGCGAAGGTGCTTGATGAACCTAGGAACTACGGCGGTACCTCGGGATATGGGGCTCATTATTACGCTGTCTTCTTTTCCGATCCCGATGGATTCAAGGTTGAGGTAGTGCATGCAGAAGGGTTCAATGGGTAGCATGGCGGCATATAACATGAAGTTGAAGCAGACGAGGGAACCTGTCACTCGGCTTGCTTGCGCAACCCAAGCGCCAGAACCACCTCGCAGCTTAACTTGGTGTTATGTGTCTTCGGGAACTGCCTACGTCCGCAGCAAGGAGGCGAAATGGAACTGACCGGCGGCTGTTACTGTGGAGCAGTCAGATACGTTTCGACTGGCGATGTCATTGTCGCGGGACAATGTCACTGTCGAGAATGCCAATATATCTCAGGCGGCGGCCCCAACTTCTTCCTCTTGGTTCCTGAAGACGGATTTGAGCTTGTGGCTGGCGCAGTAAGTGGATTCACTCGCAATGATCTAGACAAGCCGTCAACGAGGTTGTTCTGTCCAATCTGTGGGACTCATTTGGCAACGACTTCACCAGAGATGTCTCCTTCAATGGTGCTTAAGGTAGGCGCACTTGATGATCCATCGGTCTTTTCACCGCAGATCGCGATCTTCACTTGTGATCAGCAGCCGTTTCATACTGTTCCTGACGGTGTGCACGCGTTCGAAAGAACACCACCTTAGCGAGGCGACACATAACATGAAGTTGAAGCCGACGAAGCAACCTGTCACACAAATTGCGGTCGCAATTTGTGCGCCAGAACGTCTTCGCGGCTTAACTTGGTGTTATATGCCATGAGTGATCTTCCGGCCCTGTTGGTAGGCGCTACGAGCGGCATCCTTATTGCCGGTTGCTTCAAATACGTTACGTCAAACAGAACCGATAAGCATCTGTTTTACTCCGCCAAGTCGAAACTTGTCACGATTTCTGGCTTCATAACGATGACGTTGCTAGTTATCGCGACTTTCTGGATCTGGCCGAATACTAACCAGTTCGTCCTAATGGTGTCGTTCCTATTTACAGGCATAGTCGGAATGCTTGTTCTTAGGGTTTGGCTAAGAAAGCCGGAACATCTAAGTGATAGTTGAAGAGGCATATAACATAAAGTTGAAGTCGGACGTAGCAACCTGTCACGCAAATCGCGTGGCGATTTCCGCGCCAGAACGTCTACGCCGCTTAACTTGGTGTTATGCGGATTGTGAGCGCGTTGAAGAATTCTGAAGGTTAGTGGAGAAGACAATTGAGCAATGATGTAAAGGTCAAAGTGAACGCGTCAGTCCAGGTTCTTCATAAGGACTTCGAAGTCGTAGTCAGCAACGACGAAGGAAAGCTTGGCACGCTCCTTATCAGTAAGGGAAATATTGAGTGGCTTCCCAAAGGGAACTCGGTCAATAAGCGTAGACTATCGTGGCGAAAGTTCGCTGAGTTCATGCAAGAACATGGCAAGGCCGTCAAGGTCAAAAAATGATCGTATCCGCATAACATGAAGTTGAAGCAGACCAGGGAACCTGTCACTCCGCTTGCTTGCGCAAGCTCCGCGCCAGAACCGCCTGGCAGCTTAACTTGGTGTTATGCGCCTTAGAGGGACGACGTGCCGCCGAAGATCCGCGAACTAATCTCCGATCTGCAACGTGCTGGATTCGAAGATCGCGGCGGTAAAGGCAGCCACCGCAACTTCGTGCATCCAAACGTGACCCGCCCCATCACGGTTTCTGGCAATCCCGGTGACGATGCTAAGATTTACCAAGTTCGCGCCGTTCGTCGCGCAATTGAGGAGGCAACGAAATGAGCGAAAGCATCCGCTACGTCAAGATCGTTGAGTGGTCCGACGAAGATCAATGCTTCGTTGGAAGTGCGCCAGGGTTGGTGCTCGGTGGCTGCCACGGGCCAGATGAGAAGAAAGTCTTCGAAGAACTCTGCGACATCGTCGACGAGGCGATCGCGCTCTACCACCAAGATGGAAAGCCACTCCCGCCGGCCACTGCTGGTCACGATTTAGCCAACACGATTCAAGGCGTCGCATAACATGAAGTTGAAGTGGACGTGGCAACCTGTCACGTCCGTTGCTTGCGCAACGGCCGCGCCAGAACGACCACGCCACTTAACTTGGTGTTATGTGCCAATGCGCATCGGGAGCTCGCGATGGAAAGAGTAAAGGGAAGCTGTCTCTGCGGATCCGTGACCTTCGACATCAAGAACGAGTTCGAGCTCTTTCAGCTTTGCCATTGCGTGCAGTGTCAGAAAACAACCGGGTCAGCGCATGCTTCTAACCTGTTTACGGACGCCAAGAACATCTCCTGGAAATCGGGAAAGGAACTGGTAGTTCGATTCGATGTGGAAGGTAGAAGGATTTCGAACGCGTTTTGTAGTCGTTGTGGCTCTCGTGTTCCCTTTGTCTCGCTCAGTGGAAAGATCTTGGCAGTACCGGCAGGAGTCCTGGATGACTCGCCATCCATATCCCCACAAGCAAACATATTCTGGCCAGAACGCGCCCACTGGTACGATGCAGCTGTTGAGGCAACGCGCTTTGACGCTTTCATGGAGTAGGCACATAACATGAAGTTGAAGCTGACCAAGGAACCTGTCACGCGGCTTGCGTGCGCAACCCGCGCGCCAGAACCGCTTGGCAGCTTAACTTGGTGTTAGGCAGCATCATGCAACTCATAGACCGTATCAAGGAGCGCCTCTCCAAATACGATGCTCAATTCAAGGAAGAGAGCAATTCAATTGAGTTCGTGCCCCCGGAAGGAGGATTCGCAGTAGGCTTCGTCGAGGATCCAGGAAATCACATCGTGTACTTCGAAGGTTGGCATGAGTACTTTGAGCATGACGAAGATGCTCTCAATTGCTTTGCATTTGGCTTGTCTGATGAGTGCCGTTTAGAAGTGCAGTACCGTGGAGATACTGCGACCGTATGGAAGGTACAATCATTTTCAAACGGCACATGGACTACGGATAGCGAAACGGGACTACTGTTTTCACGCTTCTGGCGCAAGAAGCGCGTTCAGCACCTGCAAAATCACCTCATCGAGAGAGCTGCCTAACATGAAGTCTATGGACTCCCTATTCAACCCTTTGTTTTCTTCCTGACAGATTTCTGGTGGCGCACGCTGCCACAGCAAACACACGGTACGGTGGAAAAAGAGCCCCGGTTGCAAACGTCTATACGGCCTCTGAGTTGAAGCGCCTTGGCTTCGGGCCAAACTAGGTTCCGCGCTCAACCAGCCTATCGTTGAAGCGAGCAGACTGCTCATCCATGTTATCGGCTTTGGGTTGAGCCCGGAGTTCGGTTGACTAATTGCCACAGTGCACCGGTGTTGGTGGTGGGTTGGGTATGCGTTATCGGCGTTCGTAGTTCTCTTCTCTCGTCCACACGCACCAGATGATGCGCGCCATCTTATTGGCGAGTGCGACGGCGGCAATGTTGTGGCCGCTTCGTTGCTTGAGTTCAAGCGCCCACTGCTGCAGCTGGGTTGGCTGTTTTGTTCTCGCGGCAGCGAGCAAGGCTGCACGCGCGCCGTGAATCAGCAGCGTTCTGAGGTATGGATCTCCTTTCTTGGTGATCTTGCCGAGGCGTCGTGTGCTGCCAGAGCTGAACTCTCGCGGCGTGATACCCAGCCAGGCACTGAATTGCCGTCCACGATCAAAGCCGTGGATATCAGGCACGGAGGCAACCATCGCAGTTGCCGTCATCAAACCCACGCCCGGAATCGTCATCAATCGCTGCACCGTAGGCTCAGTGCTCGTGATCTCTTTCAGTTGAACCTCGAGTTGCTTGATGCGCTGTTCGAGGTCGGTGATTTCTTCGATGACGGGCAACAATGCATGCCGCAGTGTTTCTGGTATCTGTTCGGTCTGCTGACGAAGGCGAGATGCCAGCTGGGTGGTACCGACGCGTGACGTCAATCCAAATTCTGCCAGCAGGCCGCGAACCAGATTGATACGTTGCTTGCGGGTCTTGTCCCACTGGCTGCGAATACGATGTAGCCCCTGCAACGCCTGCTGATCCTCGTGCTTGATCGGTACTGGTTTTAGATCCGGATCAAAGCTGGCACGAACGAGAGCATCCGCATCAGCGGCATCAGTCTTGTTTCGGCGCACATAGGGGCGCACGTACGGCGCGTGCAGCAAGCGCGGTTCGTGACCGAGTGATCGTGCTTTGCGCGCCCAGTAGTGCGCTGAAGAACAAGTCTCCATCACCAGTGCAGCGGGCTCATGGTTGGCTAGAAAGCGATCAAACTGTGTTCGCGAGAAACGCTTCCTGGCAACAATGCGCCCCGCCTGATTGGCGACAGATACCTGAAACACAGATTTTGCGAGATCAATACCGATGGTCGTAGTATTCATGACATGGACTCCTTCATGCCGTTAACGAGATGCTTGGCACATTGCGATGCCGTCCTGCATTGGCAGGGGGAGTCCATCTTATCGTTGAAGTCGGACGTAGCAACCTGTCACGCAAATCGCGTTGCGATTTCCGCGCCAGAACGACTACGCCGCTTAACTTGGTGTTAGGCGTCACATGGATCCAACCGACGCCTTCACCACACTAGCAGAAATTGCTGCCACACTTGCTGGATTTACCGGAATAATAGTTGTGTTACGTCCGAACACTGCATCCGAAGAGCAGACAACACGTGTTCTTCACGTTCTAATAATTTGCTTCATGATAATTATCGGCGCACTTCTGCCTTTCGCGCTTTCAGCCTTTGGGCTTTCTGACGGCAACGTTTGGAGATATTCCTGCTGTTTGCTAGGCGCTACTCTATTGGCGTTTAACTTATGGGGTATCGTCTCTTTTAAGAAAGGACTTTTAACACCGACTTTTCCAAAAATCATGTTTGGTAACATGCTCTTGGCAGCGATTGTTTCGTTTTGTTTGATAGCCTCGGCTATAGGTGTTTTCATTGAAGCATCTCCCGCAATACTCCTCGCTGCTTTAATATACCTGCTCATTTTCGCCAGCCACGCTTTCACTGCGTCGCTGATCTGGGTATTCAGAAATGACGCCTAACATAAAGTTGAAGTGGACGTGGCAACCTGTCACTCCAGTTGCATTCGCAACCTCCGTGCCAGAACGTCCACGCCACTTAACTTGGTGTTAGGCGCTCGTGAATAAAGCTTGCCCAGTTGTGTTGCGTCACGAAAGGACGGAACTTCTTGCATTCGAACACCCGACAGCAGGGCTCCAAATCGTCAAAGGCACGATCGAACCAAATGAATCTCTAGAAGCAGCCTGCGAACGAGAGTTGTTCGAAGAAGCTGGGATCACTGCGAAGGCTGGACGCTTCCTTGGAGAGTGGGATGCGGGATACGAACAACAAGTCTGGGGATTCTGTGAGATGAGTACTGCCCATGCACCTCCTGAAATTTGGCAACACCACTGTGCTGACGATGGAGGCCAAGTATTCAGATTCTTTTGGTTGCCCCTCGATTCGCCACTTGATGACCGCTGGCATCCGCTGTTTCATGGTGCTATCAGCCACATTCGAAAGTCATTCATCGGGACGCGCCTAACATGAAGTCTATGGACTCCCGGTTCAACCCTTTGTTTTCTTCCTGACAGATTTCTGGTGGCGCACGCTGCCACAGCAAACACACGGTACGGTGGAAAAAGAGCCCCGGTTGCAAACGTCTATACGGCCTCTGAGTTGAAGCGCCTTGGCTTCGGGCCAAACTAGGTTCCGCGCTCAACCAGCCTATCGTTGAAGCGAGCAGACTGCTCATCCATGTTATCGGCTTTGGGTTGAGCCCGGAGTTCGGTTGACTAATTGCCACAGTGCACCGGTGTTGGTGGTGGGTTGGGTATGCGTTATCGGCGTTCGTAGTTCTCTTCTCTTGTCCACACGCACCAGATGATGCGCGCCATCTTATTGGCGAGTGCGACGGCGGCAATGTTGTGGCCGCTTCGTTGCTTGAGTTCAAGCGCCCACTGCTGCAGCTGGGTTGGCTGTTTTGTTCTCGCGGCAGCGAGCAAGGCTGCACGCGCGCCGTGAATCAGCAGCGTTCTGAGGTATGGATCTCCTTTCTTGGTGATCTTGCCGAGGCGTCGTGTGCTGCCAGAGCTGAACTCTCGCGGCGTGATACCCAGCCAGGCACTGAATTGCCGTCCACGATCAAAGCCGTGGATATCAGGCACGGAGGCAACCATCGCAGTTGCCGTCATCAAACCCACGCCCGGAATCGTCATCAATCGCTGCACCGTAGGCTCAGTGCTCGTGATCTCTTTCAGTTGAACCTCGAGTTGCTTGATGCGCTGTTCGAGGTCGGTGATTTCTTCGATGACGGGCAACAATGCATGCCGCAGTGTTTCCGGTATCTGTTCGGTCTGCTGACGAAGGCGAGATCCCAGCTGGGTGGTACCGACGCGTGACGTCAATCCAAATTCTGCCAGCAGGCCGCGAACCAGGTTGATACGTTGCTTGCGGGTCTTGTCCCACTGGCTGCGATTACGATGTAGCCCCTGCAACGCCTGCTGATCCTCGTGCTTGATCGGTACTGGTTTTAAATCCGGATCAAAGCTGGCACGAACGAGAGCATCCGCATCAGCGGCATCAGTCTTGTTTCGGCGCACGTAGGGGCGCACGTACGGCGCGTGCAGCAAGCGCGGTTCATGACCGAGTGATCGTGCCTTGCGCGCCCAGTAGTGCGCTGAAGAACAAGTCTCCATCACCAGTGCGGCGGGCTCATGGTTGGCTAGAAAGCGATCAAACTGTGGTCGCGAGAAACGCTTCCTGGCAACAATGCGCCCCGCCTGATTGGCGACAGATACCTGAAACACAGACTTTGCGAGATCAATACCGATGGTCGTAGTATTCATGACATGGACTCCTTCATGCCGTTAACGAGATGCTTGGCACATTGCGATGCCGTCCTGCATTGGCAGGGGGAGTCCATCTTATCGTTGAAGCCGACGAAGCAACCTGTCACGCAAATTGCGGTCGCAATTTGTGCGCCAGAACGTCTTCGCGGCTTAACTTGGTGTTATGCGTACTCGTGTGCTCCCGACCACCTTGATGCACCCAGATGAAGCTCAAGGATGAACTGCTCGCCTAACTGGAACAGATTCCGGGAGTTGCTCACGTTCCGTATCCGGACCGCGATGATGGGTTCTCGGGTCTCACCTTTCGAGGCGAAGATATCGGTCATTTTCACCACTTTAACGAGATCGATTTGAAGCTTGGTAAGAGGCTGATCAAACGAGAGGGCCTCAAACCGTATCCGGACTCGAAGAATCATCCCAAGCGGAGCGCGAACTCCCAATACATCGAGGTCAGATTCCACAGTACACGGGATCTGAGTAAAGTAGTACGACTCGTCGAACAGTTGGTTGGTGAACTCGCGAAATGAACTCGCTCAAACGAGCCGTACGCATACATCGGCTAAAGGGTTTCAAGTCGCCGCGCTGGTCGATCCGGGTGAATGGAAATTGGCGAGTGACTTTAGAGTTTGAGGATGGCAATGCCTATATCGTCAATTACGAGGACTACCACTAGTGAGTATGCACAACCCTCCTCGTCCTGGAGAATTTATCCGCTCGAACTACCTTGCAGAGCTTGGCGTGAGCGTCCGCAAAGTCGCAGAAAGCCTTGGTGTTTCGCCCTCCACCTTCACTCGACTGCTCAATGGTCAGAGTAACGTCTCGCCTGAGATGGCGTTGAGGCTCTCTAAAGCTCTGGGCCGGTCTCCGGAGAGTTGGCTTGCGATGCAGGACGCCGGACGTGGACCTTAGGGCGGTCAAGAGAGTTGTCGGGGGTTCTGCATAACATGAAGTTGAAGCAGATCAGGGAATCTGTCACTCCGCTTGCTTACGCAAGCGCCGCGCCAGAACCGCTTCGCAGCCTGACTTGATGTTGGACGTCTGAGATGGAAGCCAGCGATGTCACTGACCTGCTTCATACATTGGCCGAGGTCTCGATCGCGTTTGTTGGTTTCTCGACGATCGTCGCTGCCTTGAGTGTCCGAGATGGTAGCTCGTTCAAACTCTACTCGATCAGAGACGTTGCAATCGTTGGTCTAATCGCTCTGGGAGCGGCATTGCTTCCGTTAAGCCTGAACTCGTTCGCTCTTGATCAAGATCTGATTTGGCAGACGTCTAGCGTCATGTTTTCGGTAGGCTGGGTTCTGTCTGCGATTTGGGGAATTCGAACTTACCGACGAAACGTCGACGCATCTGTCATTCCCCGATACCTCAACGTCGGCCCTGTGGCGGGCGTCATTGCGAATCCAGTTCTCTTGTCGAACGTGGTCTTCCCGAATCCATACTCCGGGCCGTTGTATGTTGCGTCACTCATTCTTCTGCTGGTGTTTGTCTCAGTCAGCTTCGTTGCCGCAACCTTTCATGATTATCTCGGCCAATCAAACACGGGCGTCTAGCATGAAGTTCGAGTGAAGATTGACCAAAACGTTCGCGTTCTCGCCAACGGCGGAGCAGGCTCGGCTGCGGCGCCCTTTATGAATCAATCAGTTGCGTTCGGTGGCACCATCCTTGCTGAGTCACGTCCGCTGTAACTTGCTGAGTCAGACCACCATGAAAACCACTGCCCTTGCCCTTCTGCTGACCTGTGCTGCCGCCGTCGTGAACGCGAGCCCCGGCAATGCCGACGATATCGGTGAGTCATGCAATGTTGAGTTCGCCAGCGACGTGCGCATCTCGCCGGCGGCTGTTGAGTTTACGTCTACCACCGGCGCGCCGATGGTGATTGATGCCGACGATCGCCTGTTTGTCGATGACGAAGAAGTCTTGCTGGATGAAAGCGAGCGTGCGGCGGTGGCGGCCTATGCCGCTGATGTACGCCGCACGGTGCCGAAGATTGTCGAGCTTGCGCTCGAAGGCGTTGAGATCGGGCTTGCCGCCGTCACCGAAGCCTTCTATGCGCTTGCCGATGCCGGGCCGCCCCAAAGCCTGCTGGATGCTATCGATCGTATTCAGGAAGGCGTCGCCAGCAAGATGCTCATCGATGGCAATGTCGTCGAAGTAAAGGGCGGAGAGATCGGACTGGAGGATGCAATGGATGGCTTGTCACCTGCGCTCTCTGACGCAGTATCCGATGCCATCGGCGAGCTCGTGATTGCGGTGGGTCAGTCGCTGAAGGAAGGCGAGGGGAGTCTGCTGGATCGCATGGCCGGCTTCAGCACGCGAATGGCTGAGTTTGAAGAGACGGTGGAGTCCCGCGTTGCGGCGAAGGCCAAAGCGCTGGAAGAACGCGCTCAAGGATTGTGCGACCAGATCTACGCCCTGCAGGCGTCAGAAAGTGCGCTGCATGTGAACGTGCCGCAAACACGTCAGTTCGATCTGGTGAAAGAAGCCTGATTTCGGTTCAGGGGTTCGCAAGCGTTACCCCCACCGATCGGCAGACATAACTGCATCGACGCCTTGACGCTCGTGTGGTGCGGGATGACTTGGCACACCGCGCGGCCTAAGATGTCTTCTGGCCAGCCGTAACGTGGGGTCATCTTGCTTCAACTGGATCCGACAGAAGTGCTTCTGACCGTCGCTGAGGTTGCGGTTGCCTTCGCAGGTTTCGCAAGTCTGTCGACGATCATCGCCAACGAGTTCGCCGGCGAGCGGCTCGAAGTCGCAATGATTCGGCTTCTACAGTTCGTTCGATGTCTATCTCCTTGCCATCTGTGCGTTGCTGGCCACGTCCGGCATCATGTTCGGGCTCGTTGTCCAGACGATTCTCACGGCAAGAAGTCAGAGAAACGGAAAGTGAAGTGAGGTAGCTGGTGGTGATTACTTACGAAGTGAACCGAAAAATTTCGGCGGAGGCGTTTGTCGATGTGCTTCGACGGTCGACGCTGGGGGAGCGCAGGCCGATTCACGATGTTGAGACCATGCGGGGGATGATCGAGCATGCAGATCTGACGGTGACCGCCTGGCATGACGATGTGCTTGTCGGTGTCGCGCGATCCGTGACTGACTTTCACTACGCCTGCTATCTGTCTGATCTCGCTGTAGATGAAGCCTTTCAGCACCACGGCATTGGCAAGGCGCTCATTCAATTGACGGCAGATCAACTCGGGCCGGAGTGCAAGCTGCTTCTCGTCTCGGCACCCGCGGCGAATGAATACTATCCGAAGATCGGTTTTGAGCGGATTGAGCGGGCCTGGGAACTGCCCAAAGGCAGAAAGGTTGGCGGTGAGTAGGCAGGCGTGCCAGGCGCGAACGTACCGCGCCACCGACCGTCAGTCGGTCGTGGCGTTGTGGGAAGCATGCGGTCTGGTGTCCCCGGGCAATGAGCCGGGGCGAGACATTGATCTGAAGGTCGCCAGGCAGCCGGAACTGTTCTTCGTGGGTGAACTCGACGGCGATGTCGTTGCGACCGTCATGGCTGGCTATGATGGCCATCGGGGATGGATCAACTACCTCGCAGCCAGCCCCGAACATCGCGGCAAGGGTCTCGGACAGATGATGATGCAGCACGCAGAAGCCGAACTTGTGAAGCTCGGCTGTCCGAAGATCAATCTTCAGATTCGTGAAGATAACGCCGACGTACAAGCGTTCTACGAATCCCTCGGTTACACCGTCGAGGCGCGGATAAGCCTGGGGAAACGGATCGATAAGTCGGTCTGAACATTCACCCGCAACGGAGGAGATCGTGAAACTTCACCTTGTCAGCATTCCAGTCCAGGACCCTGTGAGCGCACATGACATCTACGTGTCGAAGCTGGGCTTCGTTTCCAAAGAGTTCGACCCCGAGAGCAAGATCGCGATGGTCGTGTCGAGCGAGGACCAGGGCGGTACCCAACTGTTTCTTGAGCCGTGCGCCGGCACTTTCGCGGAGGGGTACCAGAAGGCGGCCTTCGAGGCGAACCTGCCGATCATGATCTTCAGCGTTCAAGACGTTGCAGCCGAAATGGCGAGGCTCGACGCCGCGGGCGTGAAGATCCGCCCCGATCTGGACAGACCGGAGTGGGGCCTCACCAATCTGTTCGAAGACGGCTGCGGCAATCTCATGATGATACAGGCAGAGTCCACGTGAACCCGCATTCAGAACAGTCCGGCGCCTCAACCGCCAGTCGGCTGGTGGCGGCAGGCGCCGTGCTTTTTCTGCTGGGCCTGCTGACGGGTTTTGTCATTCCCGAGTTCACCAATCCCAGAATGGGCCTTGCGAGTCACCTCGAGGGCGTGATGAATGGAACGTTCCTCATCGCGTTGGGTGCTGCGTGGTGGCGTGTCCATCTTTCGGGACGGTTGGAGGCTGTGTCTTTCTGGTTGCTGATCTATGGCAGCTATGCAAACTGGGTGTTTGTATCGCTGGCGGCCGCCCTTGGCACGAGCGAAATGACACCCATCGCCGGTGCTGGCTTTCAGGCTCCCGCGCTTCAGGAGCAAATCGTCAGCCTTGGCCTGCTGACTGTGGGGCTGACGATGGTGGTTGGTATCGGCATCGTGGTCTACGGACTGATTGGCCGCCGTGAACGATGAAGTTGCAGCGATGCCATCGTCGCTCGCCGCCATGCGCGAAATGCGCGGGTGCTGAGCCTGCTGCGTTCCTCCCGAGCGCGGTGAGTTTGTGGCTTGTTGCCGCTACGGCGACGCGTTAACGTTATCGGCGTTCGTGATCGAATTGTTGTTATCGAGAGAGGGAATCATCAGTGAGCAGCCAAGCATCAACTTCCTGGGGTGAAGAAGACTACAAGCGCGTCGACCCCGAGCAGGCGCGGCAATATGCCGCGCGTGCAGACCTCGACGCGCTCGACGTGTCGAACTTCTACCTGTTCCAGTCAGACGCGCACTGGCCTTTCTTCGAACGGCTGCGGGCCGAAGACCCCGTGCACTATCACGCCGACTCCCGCTACGGCCCATACTGGTCGATTACGAAGCACGCGCACTGCAAGGAGATCGACAGCGATCACCATCGATTCTCGTCTGCCCGCAGTATCACGATCGGAGACGCTGCCCAGACCGACGGGGATGGGGGTGTCGATACCTCGAGCTTCATCGCGATGGACCCGCCGCGCCATGATGAGCAGCGGCGAGTGGTCTCGCCCGTGGTGGCACCCCCGAATCTTGCGCGCATGGAATCGCTGATTCGCTCGCGGGTGATCAACATTCTCGATGGCCTGCCGCGAGACGAAGAGTTCAACTGGGTCCAGCACGTTTCGATCGAGCTGACGACGCAGATGCTGGCGACGCTGTTTGACTTCCCGTTCGAGGATCGCCGCAAGCTGACCTTCTGGTCGGATGTTGCGACCGGCGGGCCGCGCTCGGGGCTTGTGGATACGTGGGAAGAAACGCGTGAAGCGCTGCAGGATTGCCTTTCGACCTTCCAGACACTCTGGGCGGAGCGCTCGCAAGCAGGCCACGAGGGCTTCGACCTGGTCACTATGCTGGCGCAGAATCCCGAGACCCGAGACATGCCGCCGCAGCAGTTTTTGTCAAACCTGATGTTGCTCATCATTGGCGGTAACGACACCACCCGCAACTCGATCTCTGGGGGTGTGCTGGCGCTCAACCAGTTCCCGGACCAATACGACAAGTTGCGGGCCAACCCGAACCTGATACCGAACATGGTCGCCGAGATCATCCGCTGGCAGACGCCACTGACGCATATGCGGCGCACTGCACTTGAGGATGTGGAGTTCCACGGCAAGACTATCCGAAAGGGTGACAAGGTCGTCATGTGGTATGTCTCGGGCAACCGTGATGCCGACGTATTCGACGATGCTGACAAGCTCATCATTGATCGCAAGAACGCGCGTCAGCATGTTTCGTTTGGCTTTGGTTTGCATCGCTGCATGGGCAACCGCCTGGCCGAGATGCAGCTCAGAATCCTGTGGGAGGAGATCCAGCAGCGTTTCCGCATGGTAGAGGTCGTCGGCGAGCCCCGGCGCACGCTCTCGAATTTCATCAAGGGCTATACACACCTGCCGGTGCGGGTCCACCCGCTTTAAGGTCCGCGCGCATGCCCGCATCAGATTTCGTCATGGGGCTGCGCGCCAAAATCGGCAATGACCTGCTTCAGGTGCCGACCGTTTCCATCCTGATCTTCGACGAAGACGATCGCGTCCTGCTGGTTCGCCATGTCGAAGGCAACGTTTGGTCCACCGTCGGCGGGATGATCGAACCGCTGGAGACGCCAACGGACGCCGCCATCCGTGAAGCGTTTGAAGAAACCGGGCTCGAGGTGCAGCTCGACCGGATCGTTGGTGTCTTCGGCGGAGAAGAGTACCTGACGGTATATTCCAACGGTGACAGGATGTCCTGGGTATCGACGGTTTTCGAGGCCAGCATCAAGGGCGGTGATCTGCGTCCGGATCAGGAGGAGACTCTCGAGCTGCGATACTTTTCGCTCGATGAACTGCAGGACGTCGACTGTGTGCGCCACGTCGTTCCCTTCGTTGAAGTCGCGCTGCGGCGTGATCGCGAGGCCTATATCCAGCCGCCGCGTCAGGGCACCGATGCCGATTGAGGTCAAGACAAGGCATCGCGCCTGCGGCGCCGTTTTCTGGAACGAGCACGTGCTGATGGTTCGGCATGTGCACGATGGTCGGGATTACTGGACGTTGCCCGGCGGTGGCGTCGAACCCGGAGAGACCGCAAGTGCCGCGGCAGAGCGTGAAGTGCTGGAGGAGACGGGTATCGACGTGCGCGTCGACCGGTTCGTCTGTACGCTGACCAGCAAGAGCGGGCGCAACAGTTCTCACTGTTTCCTCATGATGCCACCCGCCGCGGTTGAGGTCTCGCTGGGTGCTGATCCCGAGGAAGCACATCTGGAGAGAGGTGAGCGCATGCTTCAGGGCGCCCGCTGGCATCCTGTCGACGCCATGCGCCGCGACCTGATGCTGTCGCAGGTGCTGGATATCCTGGAAGCTGAAGGGTGGACGTTACCGTGAACCTGAAGGCCTTTCGTCTCGGGCCCGGTACTGACTTGCGCGAGGGCTACGAGCGTCAGGTCGGCGAACTGGGTATCGAGGCAGGCGCGATCGTGACCTGCGTTGGCAGTCTCACCGCGGCGACACTGCGCATGGCCGATGAATCAATCACACAGTCGCTGCGCGGCCCCTTCGAGATTGTATCGTTGGTCGGCACGCTTTCAACCAACGGCTGCCATTGCCATATGTCGGTCTCTGACGGCGCCGGTCGGGTTGTCGGTGGACATGTCGCCTATGGCTGCACGATCTACACCACCGCTGAAATCGTTGTCGCCATCCTCCAGGATACCGTGTTCGAACGCATCGAGGATGCGGAAACCGGCTTCCGGGAGCTTGCAGTGCGCATGACTGATGCCAATGACTGATGCCAATGAGTGATCCGGATCTCGAGATCCGGCAACTGCAGGATGCCGACTGCGAGCCCATCGCCAGCGCCTTTGCGGCAATCGGCTGGGCGAGTCACAAACCGCTCTCTCAGTACCAGCGCTATTTCAAAGAACAGTCGGCGGGGCTGCGCGACGTACTGGTCGCGTTTCATGAGGATACCTTCGCCGGCTATCTCACGATCGTCTGGATGCCGAAGTACGCGCCGTTTGCCAGCGCCGGCATTCCCGAGGTCCAGGACTTCAATGTCCTGCCCGACTTCCGCCGCCAGCGGATCGGCACCGCGCTGATGGATCGCGCCGAACAGATGGTTGCGGCCCGGAGCGACGTCATCGGCATCGGCGTTGGCATGTATCCGGACTACGGAAACGCACAACGGCTCTATGTGAGGCGAGGCTACGTTCCGGACGGTCGTGGACTGACCTACGCCGGCGAGGTTCTGGCGCCGATGGCGACCGCGATCAATGATGACGATCTTGTCCTGTATTTCACGAAACGGCTGATGGAATGAATCGAGCGGTCAGAAGACTGGCTCGCCTTCGCAATTCAGACTAATCTCAGTGCCTTCAGCAGGCTCAGAGGGAGATGGGCAATGAGTGAAACAGCAAGCGGGCGCTGCCTTTGCGGCGCGGTCACTTTCGAAGCGGAGGGTGTCGACCCACACCTTCACGCCTGTCACTGTTCGATGTGTCGTCGCTGGAATGGCGGGCCGGCGCTCGCGGTAAACGTCGGTAGCGTCACGTTTACGGGTGACGACAACATCGCGCGATACGCGTCTTCCGACTGGGCCGAGCGTGGTTTCTGCCAGTCGTGCGGTACCAATCTCTTTTACTTCCTGAAGCCCGCGAGCCAGTACATCATGTGGAGCGGCGCGTTCGACGAACAGCCGTTCGAGCTGGCCGGCGAGATCTTTCTCTCGGAGAAGCCGGCCGGCTATGACTTCGCGGGCGACCATCCCCGGCATCCGACGATGCCGGAGCAGGAAGGCTAGGTTCCCTGGATTCCCCTAGCTGATCTCCATCCCGTCGAGGTTGCCCTCGTCTCGCCAGCGCTTGAGCAGCGCGTTGAACGCATTGATGCCGGGCGCATACGGGGAGTTTTGTGAGCCGCCCTGGCGGCCCTCACCCTCGCGGTTGTAGTAACCGGGCGTACACTGCTCGAAGAATTCGGCCGCCGCGGTGCCGGGGCCGGCGAGCTTGATGATCTCGTCGATCCAGGCCTGCTCGGCTTCCTCCGTCACTTCGATCACCTCTTTGCCGCGGCGGGTCATCTCGTTGATGATGTAGCTCACGTGCACCGCCTGATCGTCGAACATGGCGGTCATGTTCGGTGACAGGCCGTTCTGGTTGATGCCGATCGTGAACCAGTTCGGGAAGTTGTGGGCGTACAGCCCGTGCATCGTCCTGAACCCGTCCTTCCAGTGTTCGTAGAGTGACAGCCCGTCGCGCCCCAGCGTGTCGAAGTTCACGCGGCGCTGCGCCGATGTCGTGATCTCGAATCCAGTGGCGTAGATGATGCAGTCAACCTCGTACTCCTTGCCGTTGGCGACAACCCCCGTTTCGGTGATGCGCTCGACCCCCTTCGACTCGCTGACGTCGACGAGTTCGACATTGGGGCGATTGAACGTATCGAGGTACTCGTCGTTGAACGTGGGTCGTTTGCAGAACTGGCGGTACCAGGGCTTGAGGCTTTCTGCCGTGTCGTCGTCTGCGACGGTCTCATCCACCCGTGCCCGAATTTCGTTCATCTTCTGGAAATCGGCGATCTCCGAGCGCAGGGAGATCTCCTCCATGTCGAGCTCGCCCGCATCCGGTTTGCGGTTCATCAGCGACAGGCCGATTCTGCGTGCGATGTCGGTCCAGCCGTCGGCCACGAGATCTTCACCGAAGTTCTGGCCGGCGAGCGTGGCGGCGAAGTTCTCACGTCGTTCGCGCTGCCAGCCGTTGCCGAGCGTCTTGTACCACTCGGGGTCGGTCGGCTTGTTGCCGCGCAGGTCCACCGAGGAGGGCGTACGCTGGAACACATACAGCTGCTTGGCGTGCTGGCCGAGGAACGGCACGCACTGGATTGCGGTGGCGCCTGTACCGATGACGGCAACGCGTTTGTCCGCGAGCTTTGTCAGCCCGCCGTTGTGATCGCCGCCGGTGTACTCGTAGTCCCAGCGTGAGGTATGAAAGCTGTGGCCCTTGTAGTCCTGTATGCCCGGGATGCCCGGCAGCTTCGGGCGGTTGGCCGGGCCGGTCGCCTGAATCAGAAAGCGCGTCTTGATGTCATCACCACGGTGGGTGGAGATCTGCCACATCTTCTCGTCATCGAGCCATCGCACCTCGGTCACGCGCGTCTGGAACAGCGTGTTCGGGTACAGGTCGAAGTAGTCGCCGATGCGCTGGACGTGCTCGTAGATCTCGGGTGCGAAGGAATACTTCTCTTTCGGCATATAGCCGGTCTCTTCGAGCAGCGGCAGGTAGCAGTACGACTCGATGTCGCATTGCGCGCCGGGATACCGGTTCCAGTACCAGGTGCCGCCGAAGTCGGCGCCCGATTCGATGACGCGAAAGTCGTCGATGCCGCGTTCCTTGAGGCGCGCGGCGGTCATGAGGCCGCTGAAGCCGCCGCCGATCACCGCGACCTGCAGTCGCAGCGTTACGGGCTCGCGTTCGAGTGGCGCATCGACATACGGGTCGTCGTCCGCGTAGTGCGCGAATTCCTCGGCGGCCTCGATGTACTGTGCCTCGCCGTCTGTGCGCAGGCGCTTGTCGCGCTCGGCCAGATATTTCTTGCGGAGTTCCTCGGGGTCAAAATCGAGGTCCGGAAACAGGTTGTGAAGACGCTCGCGCTCGCTCGCCATGGGGGTTCCCTCTGTTGAATCCATTGAAACGTGTTCTGCCAAAAAGTATAACGCGTTTTAACGGGGCGAAATCAATCCCTGAAGCGGCGGCGGTAGGCGGCCTCGTCGAATCCGGGGTCGAGGGCCTCCCGAATGGCGACGATGGCTTCCATGGAGCCGCTGCCTGGACAGCGTTCCGGCGCAAACCCGTGATTGGCGGGGGTCAGCCCGCGCGCTTCAATCCAGTCCCGGACCTCGGTGTGGGTGATGATCGTGTCGATGGGGTGCCGGGTGCGCAACCACCTGATGAGTGCAATGGCGGCGCTGACCTGGTCCGCAGTCAGCGGTTCATCCGTGTCGGCCGAGAAGACGATGCCGATTGCGCCGAAGTCCGGGTCGATCGTGATGTCGTGGCGATCATCTGCTTCCCTGACGCGCCCGGCGTGTGCCGGCACGAAGTCGAGTGAGCGTCCCTCGTAGACCGCGCCTCCGGCATCGATGAGGTAGTTGTAGGCGATATCCGAGAACCCGCGCACGTCCATCTGAAAGTTCTGGATGCGGCGGGCCTCGGCTTTGCCGCGGCCGTATCCCATCGAGGTGACATGCAGCACGATACGGTCGTAGGCCGGACGTTCGACGTCGTACTCCGCATAGGTCGAAATGTCAGCGCGAGGTGATCGCGCGCCCCAGTCCTCGCGGCTCATGATGGCAACATCGGCGGCCGCAGCGTGGCTCGCGGCAAGCGTGATGTAGAGAAGGATGAGGCACCGGATCATCGCTCGATTCTACCTCGCAGACGCTTCGCGATTACCCTCGGCGTAATTGCAGGCTGGCGGCCATCAACCAACACTGGCCGTCATGCCAACAACAAGGGAAGGAGACCCATGACCGAGGTGATTCCTGTCGCATCAGTTGCTGCGGTGATTGCGGCGTTGCTGCTGACCACAATCTCGCCGACCGCTCGGCTCAGATCATGGTGGGTACCGGCCGGACTCTGTGCCGGCTTTGCTGCGCTTACGGCCTATGCGATCGCCGTCGATGGTCTCTTCGGCTTCTGGGCAGTTCACGTTGAGAATTTCTGGGGAAACCAGGTCTGGATTGATCTGCTGCTGGCGATCTCGATTGCCTGGTTCGCGTTGATTGATGAGATCAAGCGCCAGGGTATGCACCCGCTCCCGTGGTTGCTGCTGGTTTGCTGTTCTGGCTGTATCGGCATGCTCGCGATGGTGGCGCGACTCAACTACCTGCGAGAGAATGCCGTGAAACCCCAAGCGAGTATCGGGGCAACGATTCCGTAGCCGGGGCTGCCGATCGTTGCGGCAGCCATGGTCGAAACCTCCCAAACGTTCCGTTCCCGGGTCGATACCTGGTACTACGTCGTGCTGGTCGTGATCGGTGCCATGATCGCCCATGCGCTCGGGCGGCCGGATGCGAATGTCACGACGATCGGTATCGTCGTCCTGCTCGTCGTCGGCCTCGGCCTGCCGATCTGGATCCTGCTCGACACTCGCTACATTGTCACGGCCGATACGCTCAAGGTGCGGGCGGGCCCGTTTCGCTGGACGATTGATCGCCGCGAGATCACGGGTCTTGCGGCCTCGCGCTCACCGTTGTCGTCACCGGCGCTGTCACTGGAGCGCATCGAAATCCGCCATGGCCGAAACAGGCGGCTGCTGGTTTCGCCTGACGACCGCGCCGGGTTTGCCGAGGCGCTCGGACATCCACTCAACGAGGGAGGCAGCGAATGAAGAAGGTCGAATTCACGCAGGATGAAAAGGACCTGCTGGCGCGCAAGATCCAGATGTACTTCCATGAGGAACTCAATCAGGAGATCGGCGGTTTCGACGCCCAGTTCCTGCTCGAGTTCTTCTCGGAGGAGATCGGCCCGCTCTGGTACAACCAGGGGTTGCAGGATGCACAGGCGGTCATCGACGAGCAGATGGCCAATGTCGGCGATGCCATCTATGAGTTGACGCAGATCACCGACCTCAAACGCTGATGGCGTTCGGAATCTGCTCGCTGTGCTGAGGGGATGATCTGGCGGCGGCTATCGTGGCAAGATCGCTGAAAGAGGGAGGTGCATTATGAATCTGGCAATCAAGATCGTTGCAGGTATCGTCATTGTGTACGTACTGATCGTCGTGGCGTTCGAGTCGCTGCTTGGCTACTACCAGCCGCAGAACGAGGGCACGATCGTCATCACGACGACGCAGGACGATGGGTCCGAACACAGTCGTGTGGTCTCACGGCTTGAGAGCGGCGGCAACCTTTATGTCGCGGCGAATCACTGGCCACGCATGTGGTACTACGACGCGCTCGAGAATCCTGAGCTCGTTGTCGAGATGGACGGCGAGACCGGTGAATATCTTGCCGTGCCCGTCGAAGGCGCGGAACACGACCGCGTCAATGCCGACAAACCGTTGCCACTGTTCTTCCGCTTCCTGACGGGATTCCCGCCGCGCTATTTCGTGCGCCTCGATCCGCAGTGACACAGATCGAGCGCGCGTCGCTGCCGCTCGCCCGGGCTGGGCTCGATGAGCTGCAGGTACTCGCCGCGCGAGTCTTCGAGCGGCACGACCCCGCGTCCATCGAGTGGCGGCTCGCACGTATGCCCGAGACGAGCCTCTTTCTGGCACGGGACGGTGAGCGCCTCGTCGGGTTCAAGGCGGGCTACGCGCAGACCATGACCCGGTACTACAGCTGGCTCGGTGGCGTTGACCCGGACTATCGCGGGCAGGGTGTGGCAGGGCTGCTGATGCAGGCGCAGCATGACTGGCTATGGAGTACGCCTTTCGAGATTGTCGAGACGCACGTCAACCAGTCCAACGATGCCATGGTGGCGCTGAACATGAAGCATGGTCTCAAGGTCACCGGCATGTTCATGAAGCGCGGCGGCGCCAACTACATCATGCAGCGGGACGTGAGCTAGCGGTAGTACACCAGGATGTAGGCCGACAACAGCAGCGCGATCCACAGCGCGGTCGTGCCGATCTGCCATGAACGGGCAAAGACGCTCTTCTCTTCACTGTCGGCGGTATGCGGCTGGCCGAGATAGTTCACGGTGAAGTACTGCGAGGCGTCGGAGATCTGCTTGCGGGGTCGCTCCCAGAGGCGTCGCAGCGTGACGAGACCCGCGCCGATTCCCTTGACGATGCCCAGTCCGAGTCGCCGCCACAGCCAGTCGGTGTCCAGCGAGATCGTATTGGTGCGCTTCATCAGCGGCAACAGAACGAAGAACGCGAGCCCCGAGAAGAGCAGCAGCTGCAGGTAGAAGATGACCTTGTCCGGCTTGTACGGCTCGTAGTCCATCTCATAGGGCAGCAGCCCGTAGATGAGTTCGGGGAAGATGCCCAGGATGATGCAGATGGCTGACGCGATCACCATCGCCGCCGCCATGTTCCAGGGCGCATCCTTCGGCCGCAGGCCGGAGTCCTTCTGGAAGAAGACGAACCAGGGATACTTGATCCCCGCGTGCAGGAAAACGCCGGCCGAGGCGGCGGTCAGCATCATGTAGGCGAACAGCATGTGTTCGTCTGATGCGGCCTGGGAAATTAGCGTCTTGGTCGTAAAGCCCGAGGTCAGCGGGAAGCCCGAGATCGCCAGCGCGCCGATGATGCCGCAGATGCAGGTCAGTGGCATGGTGCGGAAGAGGCCGCCGAGATCGGTACAGCGCGACTTGCCGGTCCGATAGAGTACGACGCCCGCGCTCATCAACAGCAGCGCCTTGTAGATGATGTGCGCAAACGCGTGCGCCGCGGCACCGTTCAGTGCCATCGCCGTGCCGATGCCAACGCCTGTCACCATGAACCCGACCTGGTTCACGATCGAGTACGAGAGAATCCGCCGGGCATCGTTTTCCAGCAGTGCCATGATGATGCCGTACATGATCATGAAGATGCCGACACCGATCAGTACGGGTTCACCGGGGAACAGCAGGATGAGCGCGAGGACGGCGGTCTTGGTGGTGAATGCCGACAGGAACACCGTGCCGCTCGCGCTCGATTCGGGGTAGGCGTCGGCGAGCCAGGCCGAAACCGGTGGTGCAGCCGCGTTGATCAACAGGCCGGCAAGAATCATCCAGGTGTTGAAGTCTGTCGCCAGGAACGGGCGGATGTCGACCGAACCGGTAGAGACGACTACGCCTTCGATACCGACCTTCAGGATCACTCCGCCCAACAGGTGCATGATGGCGTAGCGCACACCTGCGGCGCGAGCCTTCGGGGTACCACCGCACCAGACAATGACCGTCGAGAACAGCGCCATGATTTCCCAGTACAGGAACAGCGTGATGAGATCGCCGGCGAAGCAGACGCCAATCGCACCACCGGCATAGGCGAAGGCCGCGGCGAGTTCCTGCCACTTTGCGATGCGGAAGGCGAACAGGCCGCCGAGCAGCGCCATGATGGCGAACACCGTTGCAAACAGCCGGCGTACCGGGCTGCCCTCCACGGGCTCGATCGTGTAATCGAGGAACGGCAGCGTGGCCTGAACGCCGTCTCCGACCTGCCAGATGGCCCACAGCGTGACGAGTGGGGCAATCATCATCACACCGGTGCGGGCGTGGCCGCGCGTCACTGCGATCAGCAGCGCCGCGAAGACCATGATCAGCGCAGGCGAGAAATCAATCATCGTCGCGCTCCGCGTAATAATCCTCGTCGCGTTTGAGCAGGAACCCGAGGCCCTTGGCAAACAGCACCATCGCGAGGCACGAGATGAAGCCGTAGATCGCGCCAAACGCGAACCAGCCGTCCACACCAAAGTGGCCCTTGTGCGGGAAGACGAGCTGCGCGAGGACAGTCAGCGCCAGCAGCCCGCAGCCACCCCACCACAGCTTCCTGATTGTGGAGGGGCGAACCAGCCAGTGGTCGTCTTCGCTCATGGCATCACCTCCAGAATCTGCTTTTCGAGTTGGATGACCGGCGCATTCAGGAAGAAGAATGCGATCACCAGGAATGCGGTGAATGTCAGCGCGGCCACCATCGTGAGCGGCGCTTCACCGTGATCCTTGCCACCAGCTGGCTCCTCGGCGAACCAGGCCATGTAAATGATCGGCAGGAAGTACGCGGCATTGAGCGCGGTACTGGCAATGATCGTCATGATGGCAATGAGGTTGCCGGCCTGGAATGCGCCCGCGAGGATGTACCATTTCGAGACGAAACCGCCGGTGGGCGGCACGCCGATCATCGACAGCGCACCGATCGAGAATGCGGCCATCGTCCAGGGCATGCGCCGGCCGATACCGGCGAGCTGGTGCAGTTCGGTCTTCTTCGACGCCACGTAGATCGCACCGGCCGCAAAGAACAGTGTGATCTTGCCGAAGGCGTGCGCCACGATGTGTACGGCGGCGCCGACCTCGGCGAGCGGCTTGAGTACGGCCGCTGCGAGTACCACGTACGACAGCTGCGAGACCGTCGAGTATGCGAGCAGCCGCTTCAGGTTCTGCTGCTGAAGGGCAACGATGCTGGCCACGATGATGGTGAACGACGTGGCGAACACCAGCCAGCTGCTGCTCGGCTCCGAAAACAGGAAGTCGACACCGAAGATGTAGACGATGACCTTGGTGACGGTGAACACGCCCGCCTTGACCACGGCGACGGCATGCAGCAGTGCGCTGACCGGTGTCGGCGCGACCATCGCCGATGGCAGCCACTTGTGCACGGGCATGACGGCGGCCTTGCCGATGCCGAAGATGAAGAGTGCCAGCAGGAGGCCGACCTCCGGGCCGCTGAGCTTGCCGTGCAGGATGCCGCCCAGCGTGAAGTCGACGGTGCCCGCGAGGTAATACGTCCAGATAATCGCTGGCAGGAAGAGGCCGATTGAGGTCGAGAGCAGTATGCCCAGATACACACGCGCCGATCGCACAGTGTCCACGTCGCCCTTGTGCGAGACGAGCGGATATGTCGACAGCGTCAGCGCCTCATAAAACAGGAACAGCGTCAGCAGGTTGGCCGAGAACGCGATGCCCATAGCCGCCGAAATCGACAGGGCAAAGCAGATGTAAAACCGCGTCTGGTGCTTCTCCTTGTTGCCGCGCATGTAGCCGATGGAGTAGATCGAGTTGACGATCCACAGGCCGGATGCGAGGGCGGCGAACATCATGCCCAGCGGTTCGACATGCAGTGCGAGCTTGAGTCCGGGCATGAACTCGCGAACCACGAAGCCGTCGAACTGACCGTTCATCACGGCCGGGATCATCTGCCATACGACCACGGCGAGCAGGGCGGCGGTCGACAGGGTGACCGCTTCGCGCACGTTGTCGCCGATGCGCGAGGCGACGGCAATACCCGCGGCGCCCACGAGCGGAATCAACAGCGCGGCGATGATGCTGGCTTCGGCGCTCATCGATGGTGCTCCAGCAGGAGCCCTGCCGCGCCTGAGGCGAGGTCGACCGGAATGTCAGGGAACAGCCCGAAGAACAGGTTGGCAAGCGCCACAATCCAGGTGCCGATCAGCAACAGCGGCGGTGCCTCGCGGGCAACGATGCCGGTCGCCTGGGGAGTGCCAAAGTACAGCGTCTCGACGACACGCCAGATGTAGTAGACCGCCATCAGCGAACTGAGCACGATCAGGCCCACCAGCAGGATGCCGAACTGACCCTGCTCCATGGCGGCGAGAATCAGGAGCCATTTGCTGACGAATCCCGCCGTGCCCGGAATACCGATGAGACTCAACCCGGCAACGATGAACGCCGCGGCCGTCCACGGCATCGTGCGCGCAGCGCCGGCCAGTGCATCGACGCGAAGGTCGCGATACCGAATCGCCAGCGCGGCGATCGCGAGGAACAGCCCGCCCTTGGCCAGCGCGTGGTTGAAGATGTGCGTGATGCTCGCCGTGAGCCCCTCGGTCGACAGCAGGCTGGCGCCAATCAGGATGTAGCTGATCTGTGCGACCGACGAGAATGCCAGCAGTCGCTTGAGATGGCCCTCGAACATCGCCACCGCCGAGGCGATCACGGCGCCGAGCAGCGCCAGCGGCATCAGGAAGAACGCAAACTGTACGGGGTGCTCTGGCAGGTTGTACTGGAACACGAAGAAGTTGAAGCGGAACAGCACATACAGGGCGACCTTGGTGCCACAGGCCCCGAGGAACGCCGTGATGATGTGTGGCGCGTGGGTGTACGCATTCGGCAGCCAGACATGCAGCGGGAATACCGCCGCCTTCAGCGCAAGGCCAATGGTGATGAAGCCGGCGGCCGCCAGCAGCGGGCTGAGCGACGTCACATCGCCAATGCGGGCTTCCATGTCGGCCATGTTGAGCGTGCCCGTCAGCATGTAGATGAGGCCGACACCGATCAGGTAGAACGTTGCGCCTACCGTCCCGATGATCAGGTACTTGAACGTGGCGAGCAGGGCGCGGCGATCAGGGCCGCCGGCAATCAGGATGTAACTCGCGAGCGACGAGATCTCCATGAAGACGAAGATGTTGAACGCATCCGCCGTGACAACCATGCCGCACAGGCCGGCGAGCGCAAGCAGCCAGGCCGCGTAGAACAGCGGCTGGCGATGTTCCTGTATCTGGACGTCGACGCTGGGCTTGCCGAAGAAGATGGTGATGGCGCCGGCGCCGGTGACGATCAACAGCACAATGGCGGCAAAGGAATCGACCGAGAGGACGATACCGTAAGGTGCTTCCCAGCCGCCCATCTCGTACGTCAGTGTGCTGCCGTCCATCGTTGCAATCGCCAGCGAGATCGCAATCGCAAACGCGAAGATCGCGGCCGCAGAAGCCCCTGCCCAGGCAAGACCCCGCGGCGTCAGCAGCACGATCAGCGGCGCAGAAAGCATCGGTACG
This sequence comes from Pseudomonadales bacterium, assembly GCA_965267485.1. Taxonomy (GTDB): domain Bacteria; phylum Pseudomonadota; class Gammaproteobacteria; order Pseudomonadales; family Azotimanducaceae; genus JANQJA01. Next base: position 937,070 of record OZ254080.1, read on the forward strand.
ATGACCTGCAGTGCTGGCAGATGAGCGTCGAACGTCATGCGCTCCCGGTCCTTGCGATCGTCTTGGTCATCATTCAGTCAGCATCCAGAATCTCGTCTTCCTCGATCGTCCCGTAGCGTTCGTTGATGCGAACGATGAGGGAGAGGCCGAGCGCGAGGGTTGAGACGCCGACGACAATCGCGGTCAGGATGAGCACCTGGGGCAGCGGGTTGGAGTAGATCTGGTCGGGCACGTCCGGCTTCAGGATCGGCGCGGTGCCGCCTTCGACCTTGTCCATGGTGATGTACATCAGGAAGACAGCGGACTGGAAGATCGACAGCCCGATCAGCTTCTTGATCAGGTTGTGTTTCACGATGACCGCGTAGAAGCCCACCATCAGCAGGATGGCGAAGACCCAGTAGTTGAAGTGGCCGAGGATCTCGATCAGCGTCATCAGGTGTGCTTCCTTGCGGCAAACGCGTGGAAGATCGACAGCAGCGCGCCGCAAACCGCCATCCCCACGCCGAGTTCGATCAGTATGATGCCCATCTGCTGTCCGGCGACGTCGTTCTCGAGGAGCACGGAGTACTCGAGGAAGTTGCCGCCCATCAACATGCAGACGATGCCAACGAGACCATAGAGGCTTGCCCCACCGACCATCAGTCCCATGAGTACGGGTCTCGGGATGGCGTGCAGTGCGGCGCTTTCGCCCTCGAGCAGTGCATAGAGAATGACGCCGGTCGCGATAATGGCACCCGCCTGGAAGCCGCCGCCGGCGCTGTACTCCCCGTGGAACTGAACGTAGAGGCCGAACAGCACGATGAGCGGTATGAGCAGGCGGCCGACGTTCTGCGGTATGTGGTGGTGCTGGAGCCCGGCCTTGCCGCGCCGTCCGTACATCTCACCCAGTCCGCGACGGGCATCGAGGATAAACAGCACACCGATGCAGGCGGTAAAGACCACAAAGACCTCACCGAGCGTGTCGTAGCCACGGAAGCTTGCGAGAACGGCGGTGACGACATTCGGAATGCCCATGAACTCCGGCGTTTTCTCGAGGTAATACGGCGCAACGTGCTGGTGAACCGGCGCGTTGGGGTCGCCGAGTGCCGGCTTGTCCAGTGTCGCGTAGATGACTGTGATGGTCGTCACCGTGACCACGATCATGCCGGCCACGCGGCTGTAGGTGCGTGGTTTCTCACGTTCGATCGTGAGCGCGAGTGCTGACAGGAAGATCACGGTGGTTACGCCGGCGCCGACAGCCGCTTCGGTGAGCGCCACGTCTGCCGCGTCGAGAATGAAGAAGTTCGCGGCCATCAGCAGGCTGAAGATCGACGTCAGCATGACGGCCGAGAACAGGTTCTTGGTTCTCACGATGGCCATTGCCACGATCACCAGCAGTGTCAGCATGAAGATGCCGAAGAGGTTGATCATTCGGTCTCTCCTTCGTCTTCAGGCATGCTGGGTGTCTTGGGAACGCTGACCGAGGGCCTTAGGCCTGACAGCAGCGCCGAGTTGGCGAGCGCGTAGGTGGCCGTCGGGCCGGTCAGCAGCAGGAATGCGAGAACGGCGACCAGCTTGAAGGTCGCGAGCGTGAGGCCGGACTGCAGCATCAGCCCGGTCAGGATCAGGATCGACGCGGCAGTATCAGTCAGGCTGGCGGCATGAATCCGGGTGTAGAACTCCGGCATGCGCAGTGCGCCGATGCCTCCGATGAGTACCGATGCAGCGCCCAGCAGCAGGAGTACCCAGCTCAGCACGTCGAGGGCGGTATCAATCATTGCCGAGCTCCCGCCGCGACCGGTTCTGGAAGAACTCGAGGACGGCCAGGATACCAACGAGGTTGATGAGGGCGTAAGCGAGCGCCAGATCCAGAAAGTCAGGGCGGTCGAAGACGAATGCGATGACCGAAAGCAGCAGGGCGGTCTTGGTGCCGAACATATTGACGGCAAGCACGCGGTCGTAGACGGTCGGGCCCATCAGCGCACGAATGATCGCGAGCGCCATCGTCACCAGAATGGCGAGGGAAACGGCCAGATACAAACTACAGTACCTCCAGCGCCGCGACGCGCCGGTTCATTTCACCTTCGCGAAGCGCAGCTGCCCCTTCTTTCGTCAGGCAGTGAACCACGAGCCGGCCCTTGTAGATATCGAGCGTAATCGTGCCGGGCGTAAGGGTGATGCTGTTGCCGAGAATCACCTGTCCCATTTCAGAGCGTGGTGCCGCCTCGAAATCGACAATCATGGGAGAGATGTTCATCTTTGGCGAGAGCACGACGCGCGCCACTTCGAGGCTCGATTTTGCGATTTCCTTCAGCAGCCAGAGCCAGTAGAACGGCAGCCGTGGCAGCAGATGCAGGATGGGCCGGGTGTTGAAAAAGCCCATGCGGATGGCGAGCCACACACACAAGGTGCAGGAGACTGCGCCGAGAAACAGGAGCAGCGGCTTGTAGAGTCCGGACCACAGCAGCCAGGCGGTTGCCAGCACGATGAGCAGCCCAACGACGGCGATGACGCCGGGGCGGCCCTCGCTGATCGGTGCTTCGATCTCGTCCTGGTTCGGATCGGCTTCTGACACTCGTCTTTTCCTGGCAAATGCGAATATATCGGCGTGTGGCGCAGCGACTTGAGCGCGGCTCATAGGGATTGTACGGAAGCCGCGGACAAATGAAACCTTCGGCCCACAAGGGCTTTCGGCGATTGTCAGGCGTCGTCGCGATCCCTTAGCGCGTCCCGAATGGCGCGGTAGTGTCGCCGCGTCAGCCGGTAGTGGCGCAGGAAGATCAGCGACAACAGAAGGAGGGCCGAGGTGGCCGGCCCGGCGATCAGTCCCAGCTGCCAGACCGTGGTTTCACTGACGCTGCCCACTGCCGCGTTCTCGGGGAACCGGATGACATCGAGCAGGACGCCGCCCACGAAGAGACCCAGCGAACCGGTCGCCTTTGAGGTAAACGCGCGCGCCGCGAACAGCACGCCCTCGCGGCGGTGGCCCGTCTCCAGATCAATCTCGTCAGCGATATCGGCCATCATGGAATCGCTGGCCGAGAGAAAGATCGGCAGGCTGAACGCGTAACAGGCCGTGTTCGCCAGAATGATGATGAAAATCCAATCGGAGTCGTTGCCGGGGAACCAGTCGACACCCGCGAGCCGAAGCGTCACGGCCCAGCTCGTGACGATCAGCATCCAGATGGTGCTGCCGATGAGGATCTCGCGGCGATCGAATCGGTGCGTCAGCCAGGGCACGACGAACATCGTCGGCAACACGGCCGGTGCTGCGAGTATCACGATGAGCGCAAGCTGTTCGGTCGTGAGGCCCCAGAAGTGGAACGCCATGAACGGCGAGACGACGCCCGTGACCGAGGTGACCAGGCCAAAGGCGAAGATGAAGTAGAACAGCGAGCGGAACGAGCGGTTGCCGAGGGCTTCGAGCATCTCGCCGTAGCCGCTGAACCATCGTCCACCCGGATTGCGCGCGACATTCTTGAGGTGCGGTATCTCGGGCGCCGTACCGACTGCCGACGTCAGGATGACGGTGACCATCCACGCCGCAAAAAAGACGGAGAACCAGAGGTAGCCGTCGCCGTTGAGCGTGCCCGGGTTGAACTCGGCAGTGGTGGGGAAGAACAGCAGATAGGCAATGAGCGGAACCACGCCTTCGCCGCCGAGTCGCGCCAGCGCGGCGACGTTGTACAGCGAGGATCGCCGCACCGTACTGTCGGTCAGCTCTGCGCCGAGCGCCAGATGCGGAATCTGGTAGAACGTCAGGCTGATGCGTGTGCAAACGGCGAACGTCAGCAGCCACAGGAAGCTGACCATCTCGGGCGCGCCGCCGGGCGGGTTGAACAGCATGGTGAACGAAAGGGCCAGCGGCAAAGTCGCACCCACGATATAGGGATGCCGTCGCCCGAAGCGCGTTCTCGTCTGATCAGAAATCGATCCGGCAATCGGGTCGGTGATGGCGTCGGCAAGCAGTGCCAGCGCCAGCGCCACGCCGGTCAGGGTGCCCGACACCCCAATCACTTGCTGGTAATAGAACAGCAGGAAGGTGTGGAAAGCCGCGCTCTGAATACCCTCGGCATTCTGCCCGATGGCGTAGAACACCATGGAGGAGCCGGGCAGTCTGCGGCCCGCGGTTGCCGTGTCGGGTGTGTGAGGCATCGAAAAACAAGGAAGTTTGCGCAAGCCGGTTTCGATATGCAACGCGCGCGGGCACTGGGGTTAGAATGCCGCCATGACGCCAGCCGTGGAAATCGCGAAGAAGTCGGGCGTTGACTTCGACCTGCACAGCTACCCGCATGATGAAGGGGCCGGGGCCTATGGGCTCGAGGCGGCCGAAAAGATGGACGTGCCGGCCGCGCAGATCTTCAAGACGCTCGTCATCGAGGGCGATGGCGGCGGGCTCGCCGTTGCGATTGTGCCGGTGACCTGCCAGCTTTCGCTGAAGCGGGCTGCGAAGGCCCTGGGGTTCAAGAAGGCGAAAATGGCCGCTGCCGCAGACGTCGAGCGGGCGACGGGCTATGTGCTGGGCGGGGTCAGTCCGCTGGGGCAGAAGAAGCGGTTGCCGACGGTGCTCGATGCCAGCGCGGGCGCGTTTGGAAAGATCTATGTGAGCGCCGGCAAGCGCGGGCTCGAAATTTCAATGGCACCCGCTGATCTCGGCAGGCTGACGGGCGCCCGCATGCATGACATCGCCGAGGGAGAGACAGAATGAGTCGACGACACCTGATTGCCCTTGCACTGCTGCTGGCCCAGGGCTGCGCCAGCGTCGCGCCGGAGCCGGATACCTCGACCCGCGCCATGGTGCCCGAGATCAGGCCCGGCGTGCTGGCCGGCTATATCGCACCGTCAGCGCTGCCAAACGCACTCGCGTTCCTGCCGCCGCCACCGGCCGAGGGTTCCGCGGCCATGGCGGCTGATCGTGCGGCGAGCGAGACGTTTCTTGCCATGCAGGGCAGCGAGCGGTTCGAGCAGGCGGCGCGTGATGTCGATCTGACATTCCCCGGTGCCGAGACGAAGTTCCAATGCCAGCTTGGCACGCTGGTCAGCGAAGCGGAAACGCCGGCGCTGTACCGGATGCTGCGCCGCTCCATGGTTGACGCGGGCCTTGCCACGTATACCGCCAAGAATGAATACAAGCGCGCGCGACCGTTCATGGCCAACGGCCGTCCGACCTGCACGCCCGAGACCGAGGCGATGCTGCGCGAAGACGGCTCGTATCCCTCGGGGCACTCCGCCCTCGGCTGGGCCTGGGGCCTGTTGCTCAGCAGTCTGGCGCCGGAGCAGTCGTCGGCACTGCTGGCGCGGGGCTGGGCGTTCGGCCAGAGCCGCGCGGTATGCAACGTGCACTGGCAGAGTGATGTTGATGCCGGGAGGTTGGTGGCAGCCGCAGTGGTCGCGAAGCTGCACACGCTCGACACGTTCAGGCAGGATTTTGAGGCGGCCAGGGCCGAACTCGAATCCGCCTATGCCCGCGGACTCGAGCCGGCAATCGCCTGCGGGCCGGCGGACTAGCCGGAGACTTGCGGGGCGTAGCAGACGCCGGTGCCGCCGAGGCCGCAATAGCCATCAGGCACCTTCGCGAGGTATTGCTGGTGATAATGCTCGGCGTAGTAGAACTCGGGCGCCTCGCGAATCTCGGTTGTGATCTCACCGTAGCCGGCCGCTTTCAGGCTTTCCTGGAACGCCGCTTCTGACGCTTTCGCAATCTCGAGCTGCTCAGCTGTTGTCGTGTAGATGCAGGAGCGGTACTGCGTGCCGACATCGTTGCCTTGACGCATACCCTGGGTCGGGTCGTGACTCTCCCAGAACAGCGCCAGCAGTTCCTCGACGCTGACCTTCGCCGGGTCGAAGACCACCAGTACGACTTCGGTATGGCCGGTCAGCCCGGAGCAGACCTCCTCATAGGTGGGGTTCGGCGTGTAGCCGCCGGCGTATCCCACCGCCGTCGTGTAGACGCCGTCGCGCTCCCAGAACCGGCGCTCGGCACCCCAGAAGCAGCCCATACCGACAACGATCTGCTGCATCCCCTCGGGGAACGGCGGTTTCATTGGCGCCCCGCTGACGAAGTGGGTCTCGGGGACGGGCATGGATTCCTGCCGGCCGGGCAGCGCCGAGGCAGGCGATGGCATTTCGACTTTCTTTCGGAACAACATGGGGTTTCCTCCCTTGCGTGGGGCGCATTATAAACGCGGTCATCGCCGTTGTTATACTGGACGGCCCGGACTGCGGTTTGTTACGTGACCAGCGAATTCGATTTTGACACCGTCCCCGACCGGAGCGAGACCTCCGCGACCAAGTATGAGAAGTACCGGGGGCGCGACGTACTGCCGCTCTGGGTCGCCGACATGGATTTCACCTCGCCGCCGGCCGTTATCGAGGCACTGCAGCGCCGGGTCAGCCATGGTGTCTTCGGCTACACGGAGGCCCCGGACGAACTCATCGACCTGATCATCGCGCGCCTGCGGCGACTGTACGACTGGGACATCTCGCCGCAGGACATCGTGTTCCTGCCCGGTGTCGTTCCTGCCCTGAATGTCGCCTGCCGTGCCTACGCCGGCCCGGACGACGGGGTGATCACCAACGTGCCGATCTACCCGCCCTTCATGAAGGCGCCATATTTCAGCGAGCGCCGTACGCTGAAAGTGCCGGCCAGGCAGGCCGACGGGCGCTGGCTGCTCGATTTCGACGCGCTCGAGACCGCCGCGCGGGACGCTTCACTGCTGCTGCTGTGCAATCCCTACAACCCCGTCGGACGATCGCTCACCCACGATGAACTGCAGACGATTGCCGACATCTGCCTTTCAAACGATGTCGTGATCTGCTCGGACGAAATCCATTGCGATCTGCTGTTCGACGGTCGCCGGCACATCCCGACCGCGACCTTGTCGGAGGCCGCCGCCGCTCGCACGGTGACCCTGATGGCCCCGAGCAAGACCTTCAACCTGGCGGGCTTCGGCGGATCGTTTGCCGTTATTCAGGATGAGGATCTCAGGAAGCGCTTCGAACTTCAGACGCGTGGCATCATGCCGAACGTCAATGTGCTCGCCTATGAGTCGATGCTCGCCGCCTACCGCGATGGCGAGGCCTGGTATCAGGCCCTGATTCCCTACCTGCAGGATAACCGCGACTTTCTGGCCGGGGCGTTCGCCACGATTCCGGGTATCGAGATGAACACCGTCGAGGCCACCTACCTTGCCTGGCTCGATGTCTCGGCACTCGGACTGGATGACCCGCCGGCGTACTTCGAGTCGTACGGCATCGGTATGTCCGAAGGATTCCGCTTCGATGATGACCGGTTCATGCGACTCAATTTCGGGTGCCCGCGCGCCGTGCTGGTGGAGGCCATCAGCCGCTTTGAGCGCGCCGTGCGTGGTGCCGGGTGATAGGGTGATAGACTGAAATCCGCACAAAGCAAAGGGGGAAGTCATGGGTGAATTCAGTACGGTAGAACGTGAAGGCAAACTCACGATCGTGACGATCAATCGTCCCGATGTCATGAACTCGCTGCACCCGCCGGGCAACAAGGAACTGGCGGAAGTGTTCGACGATTTCGTCGCCGACCCGGATCAGTGGGTCGCGATCATCACCGGCGCGGGCGATCGCGCTTTCAGCGCCGGCAACGACCTCAAGTACCAGGCGTCAGGAGGCGAGCGGTTTCCCGTGGAAGCGGGTTTCGGCGGTCTGACATCGCGGTTCGACAATCCCAAGCCGGTCATTGCGGCGGTGAACGGCGTGGCAATGGGAGGCGGGTTCGAGATCGCGCTGGCCTGCGACCTGATCATTGCGGCCGAGAACGCCGTGTTCGCTTTGCCGGAGCCGCGCGTCGGCCTCGCGGCACTGGCCGGTGGCATTCACCGTCTGCCCCGTGAAATCGGCATGAAGCAGGCCATGGGTATGCTGCTGACCGGCCGGCGGGTCGGCGCGGCTGAAGGCAAGGAACTCGGCTTCGTGAACGAGGTGGTGCCTGAGGGTGAGGCGCTGGCCGCAGCGAAGCAGTGGGCCGCGCAGATTCTCGAGTGCGCGCCGCTCTCGGTGCGTGGCAGCAAGGAGGCCGCGATGCAGGGCATGTCGGCCGCCAGCCTGCAGGAGGCGATCGACGGGCGCTACGATCAGATACACAGGATGTATCGCTCGGAGGATTTCATCGAGGGTCCGAAGGCGTTCGCAGAGAAACGCGCGCCGAACTGGAAGGGCGAGTAGCGCGCCGGCCGGTCAGCAGACCGCGAGCAGTTTCTCGGTAAAGTTCTTGTTGGTATCGCGCAGGCTCTGACTGAGGAGGTTCGCGATACCCATCAGGATGCGGTTCGCGATCTGCGGCTCCTCGGCCAGCAGTTTCTGGAAATCTTCGCGTTTCAGCACGATCAGTGAGAGGTCGGTCCTGGCGCGCACCGTTGCCGAACGGGGTGCGCCATCGATCAGTGACATCTCACCGACGCTGCGCCCCGGACCCAGGGTCGCAATCGTGTGCTTCTTCGTATCGAACTGCTTGATGACTTCGACCTCGCCCTCGACGATGAAGAACATGTAGCCGCCGTGGGTGCCTTCCTTGAACACGTAGGTCGACTCGTCGTAGTCGTACCGGAACATGAATTTCTCGAGCGTGGCGTGGTCGCTCTCTTCCAGAAAGGTGAATACCTCGAGTTTGGGGATGAGACTGCTGATGGGAAGGCTGCTCATTCGAAGCTCCACCGGATGTGAAAGACGGCCCACTGTTTCAAAAAGGGGATAGGCCGTCAAGAATCGCGCCCCTGCAACTGATGAGCGGGTGGCGGTAAGATAGCGGCCCTGAACGAGAAGGAGTCACTATGGCGACGGCTGGACTCGGCACCGCGGTGCTGACCATCTCTGATACCCGTACCCCGGAAACAGACAAGTCCGGCGACTATCTCTGTGAGGCGCTGACGGGCGCTGGCCACCGCGTGGTGGATCGCAGGATCGTAATCGACGATCGATACCTGCTGCGTGCAGTGGTGTCAGCATGGATTGCCGACGAATCAGTGGAGGCGATCATTACCACCGGCGGCACCGGCTTCACCGGCCGCGATGCGACGCCGGAGGCCCTCTCGCCGCTGTTCGATGTGACCATCGAGGGCTTCGGTGAGATCTTTCGGCAGGTGTCGTTCGAGGAGATCGGCAACTCCACGATCCAGTCCCGTGCGATTGGCGGCATGGCAAACAATACGGTGATCTTCTGCCTGCCCGGATCGACCGGCGCCTGCAGGACCGGATGGGAGCGAATCCTCCGGGACCAACTCGATGCGAGCCATCGCCCCTGCAATTTTGCAGAACTGATCAAGACCGGTACCCACGACCACTGATGAGCATGTCGCCCCTGCTGCCCGTCGATGATGTCATCTCGCGCCTCGTCGAACTGGCGACGCCGATCACTGAAACCGAATCGGTGCCGCTGACGGAAGGGCTGGGGCGCGTGCTGGCGGCCGATCTTCACTCGGCGGTGAATGTTCCGCCCGCGGCCAACAGCTCGATGGACGGCTATGCGGTATCGACCGCGGGCCAAGGCCTCGTCGAAGGTGAGGTGCTGCCCGTGAGTGACCGGATCGCCGCGGGCCACGTCGGTCATCCGCTGCAGCCAGGCACGGCGGCGAGGATTTTCACAGGCGCGCCGCTGCCGGAGGGGGCCGATGCGGTCGTCATTCAGGAAGACACCGAAACGCTGGACGAGAATCGCATTCGCGTGATGGCGGTGCCGCGGCCCGGCGAGAATGTGCGCCCGGCGGGGCAGGATATTCTCGCCGGGCGCCTGCTGCTCTCAAAGGGGCGAAGGCTGAGGCCCCAGGATCTGGCGCTCGCCGCGTCGGTTGGCGTGGATCGACTGACCGTGTACCGGCCGCTTCGCGTGGCGCTGATCTCCACCGGCGATGAACTCGTCGACCCGCCCGCGGCGCTGGCGCCGGGCCAGATCTACAACTCGAACCACTACGCGCTGATCGGTCTCGTGCAGGCGCTCGGCATGGAGGTGATCGACGCGGGTCTCGTGGCAGACGACTACGAGGCGACGCGGGCGGCGCTGGCGTCCGCCGCCGAGCGTGCGGACTGCATCATCAGCAGCGGGGGAGTCTCCGTTGGCGAGGAAGACCATGTGAGAGCCGCGCTCGAAGAACTCGGCGAACTGACGATGTGGCGCATTGCCATCAAACCGGGCAAACCGCTTGCCTACGGCCGGGTGGGCAATACGCCGTTCTTCGGCCTGCCGGGCAACCCGGTGTCGACCTTTGTGACCTTCACGATGATCGCGACACCCTGGCTCAGGAAGACGCAGGGCATGGCCGACGTCCTGCCGGCACATCTGTGGGCCACGGCCCGATTCGACATGCCGGCAGGCTCGCGCCGCGAATATGTGCGCGTGCAGGTTCAGGCAACGGTGGCCGGTGATCTTGAGGCCCACAGCTACCCGGAACAGGGCTCGGGAGTGATGTCTTCGGTGAGCTGGGCAAACGCGTTGGCGGAAGTCGATATCGATCAGGAGGTGCGCTATGGTGATCGCCTCAGGATCTACTTGTTGAAGGACTAGGCGCGGCCATGGGCATCATGCTGCTCAGCATTTTCGGCTCCATCATTCTGGGGTGCGTGATCTGGCTCGTTATCGGTGAAAAGTTTCCGCCCGGTGACGAGATCAAGCTGCCACCCCTCAACAATATCGTTATCTATTCGCTGATTGCGCTGGTGCCGGTTTACCTCTTTATCTTCTTCGTTATCGGCTGATGCAGCTGCCGCTCGACATCGATACGGTCAAGGGATTCCTGGCGCCGGAAGAAGGAGAAGCGCTGTTCAATCTGGCGCTCGACGTTGCTGATATCGGCCCGTGCCTCGAAATCGGCAGCTATTGCGGCAAATCCACGGTCTATCTGGGTACGGCCTGCAAGCAGACCGGCAACACGCTCTTCGCGCTCGACCATCATCGTGGCTCCGAGGAACACCAGCCCGGTGAGGAATATCATGACCCGGAACTGTTCGATCCTGCGCTGGGTGCCTTCGATACGTTCCGTGAATTCCGTCGCACGATGACCCGCGCGGACCTCGATGATCACGTGGTGCCCCTGGTGACTTCGTCAGCGGTGGCTGGCCGCCACTGGCAGACGCCGCTCGGCCTTGTCTTCATTGACGGCGGGCACAGCTTCGAGGCGGCAGAGACAGATTATGTGACGTGGGCAGAAAAAGTGGCGCCAGGTGGAATCCTGGCCATTCATGACCTGTTCCCGAACCCGGAAGAAGGGGGGCAGGCTCCGATCACGATCTATCGACGCGGCGTTGATTCAGGGTTATTCGAGGTGTTGCCCGTAGTTGGCACGCTGGGTGTCCTTCGACGCAAGGACGGTTGATTCCTGGCGGAAGAGGTGTGACGCCGCGGTCTTGTTGGAAAGCGCATCTGCGGCAAGGAGCACGGCGCCGGCGGTCCAGGTCGGTTTTTCTTCGGGCCACAGTGCCTTGTCGGGGAACACATAACCCGTCCAGTAGGAACCGTCATCGTCGCGGAACTGGTGCAGCCAGCTGAACAGTTGCCGTGCCCGCGATTCTTCGCCCGCAGTCAACAGGGCCATCACCAGTTCGCAGGATTCGGCGACCGTGACCCAGGGTTCGTCGGTGACACAGCGGCTGCCGAGTTCCGGCACGACAAACTGGTTCCAGCGCGAGTGCAGGTGGTGCCGTGCCTGGCCTTCCTTGATGACGCCGGTGAGAACAGGGTAGAACCAGTCCATCGCGAAGCGGCTCTTGCTGTCCCAGGTGCGATCGAAGCACTCCGGGTGATTGCGCAGCGCGTGGCGGAGCCGGGTTCGGGCAAGCGACCACTCGGGCACCTTGATCTCGAGCGTCGTCGCAATATTGAGCGCGCATTCAAGGCTCTTGTAGATGCTGCTGCACCCGGTGACCAGTGAATCCTCGCGAATGCCGTGGCGGGTATCCTCGCACCAGTAGATCTGACCCTGCGGCCCCTGCAGGCGCAGCACGAACTCCATGGCATTCTCGACGCAGGGCCAGAGTGCTTCGAGAAAATCGATGTCCCGGGTGACCAGGTAGTAATGCCAGACGCCGGTGGCGACGTAGGCGACGAAGTTGGTCTCGGCACGGGTGCCGTCCTCGACCTTGCCGTCGCGATAGGCGGCGAGCCAGGAGCCGTTGTCGAGCTGATTGTCGCGGAGCCAGTAGTAGGCGTGCCTGGCCTCATCGAGATGGCCGCCGATGGTCAGCCCCATGGCCGCTTCGACGTGATCCCACGGGTCCATGGGCCCGCCTTTGAACCAGGGCAGCGCCCCGTCGTTCTGTTGGACGCTCGCAATATAGTCGACGGTTTCCCGAAAGTATTCGTCCGGGAAGAAGCCCATGGATACGTAGAGCTTGGTCATGCCGCTGCCTTGACGAAGTACATGACGACGCTTTTTCCCATGATCGGGTTGAGGAGCCACTCGAGCGAACGCGTGAGCCAGGGCCGCTTCATCAGATCCCAGACGAGGAACCGGTGATAGGCGCGAACGACGTTGGCTTCCTCTTCTCCTTCTTGTTTCCAGAACGCGCACTTCAGCCACCAGTAGGGGACGTGGAGTGCATGCGCCCAGTGTTTCCGATACCGGACGAAGCCCAGTGATTCAATGTCTTCTTGCAGGTGAGAGGCGTTGAAGATGCGTATGTGGCCACCTTCGACTTCATGATACTCATCTGAAAGCTGCCAGCAAACCCATTCCGGGAAGAAGCGCGGTACCGATACGCCGAAGATGCCCCCGGGTTTGAGCACGCGGTTGATCTCCCTGAGAACGGCAAGGTAATCCGGAATGTGCTCGAGGACTTCCGAACAGATGACCTTGTCGAAATGGTTGTCGGCGAACGGGAGGAAGCGGCCGTCGCTGACGGAAAGGGTGAGGCTCTTGTTGCCGTTGTCCGGGTCTTCGAACTCACGGAACCGCTCACGCGTGGTGCCGAGATCGCGGGCGCTCATGTCGATGCCGACGGAGGAGACGTCCTTCAGCAGATAGGCGGTAATGCAGTGACGTCCCTCGCCGCAGCCAAGGTCGAGAATGCTGTCGCCGTCTGTCAGGCGCAGGTCGTCGAAGTTGATCGTTTCCATCGCCATCAGGCGGCCTCGTGTGCTGCGATGACGTCGCGGTACATCGCGACCATACGTTCGGCGGCGATTTGCCAGCTGAACTGCTGTTCGATGTGACGGCGGCCGGCGGCGCCGATCGCGGCGGCTTCATCGGGGTGTTCGAGAAGATACGTGATCTTCCCGGCGATGGCGGCTGCATCCCGGACCTGCACGACAAGACCGGCATCGCCCACGACTTCGGGCAAGGCGCCGCCGTTGGTGGAGATCACCGGTACACCGCAGGCCATGGCCTCGCCCGCCGGAAAGCCGAAACCTTCGTAGATCGATGGCACAACGGCGATAGCCGCCTCGGCGTAGAGATCGGCGATCTCTGCGGTCTCGATGCCCGAGACGAAACGGAGCCGCTCGCGAATGCCGAGTTGATCGATCAGGCGGTCGGTCTCGCCGCCTTCCTTCAGCTTGCCCACGACCACGAGGTGGATGTCCGGGTAGGTCGACTCGAGCTGCGCGATCGCTTCGAGCAGGTAGCGCAGCCCCTTGAGCGGCTGGTCGGCGCTGGCTGTTGCCATGATGCGAAACGGGATCTTGCTGACGTCCGGCTGCGGTGAGAACGTCTGTGTGTCGATGCCGTTGTGAATGACATGGAGTTCGCGCTGATCGAGCCCGAACGCGCGCGCAACGTCGGCAGCGGAAACATGCGAGACGGTAACGATGTGCTTGAGGCGCGAGACGACCTTGCGCTGCATGCCGATGAACGAGTGCCACCGCTTGATGAGCAGCCTCTCACGCCAGCCGGTTGCCGAGGCCAGCGCCAGTTCCCGGTCAGACGTGATCGGGTGATGCACCGTCGTCACGAGCGGATAGTCCCGCTGCAGGGCGAGCGTGCCATAGCAGAGAGACTGGTTGTCGTGAATGATGTCGTAGGCGGGCTTCATCGCCCTGAAGTATTTCGTGAGGCGACGGCCAAACGTGTAGGGCTCCGGAAATCCGCCCGTCAGCATGTCGAAGTATTCGAACGTGTCGGTAAATGACTTCAGGTGCTTCCAACGCAGCGCCGTGACGTGGTTGGGCTCGTTGTACAGGTCGAGAGACGGCAGCTTGATGAGCCTGACACCCGGCACGAGGTGCGGGTAGGGCGGCCCCGAGATCACGTCCACGCGATGGCCTGCCTCGAGCAGCGCCTTTGACAGGTAGTGAAGGTAGATGCCCTGACCGCCACTGTAGGGATTGCTGCGATAGCCGAGCAGCGCGATGTTCAGCGGCGAGGTTTCTGCCTGGGTGGCGGGTCGTCGCTCCACCGGGTCAGCGTCTAGCATGGCGAAAAAGCTGGGAGTTTAATGGCTCCCGGGCGACTTGCCAAACGGGGCTACTTGGGCTGGCTGATATCCGTGGCGCGGCGGCTGTTGCCGCGTTTCTCCCGGCGGGAGAGTTCGGTGACCTTGAATTCGCTGGGTGCATCCCGCCGTTCGGTGGTGCGGCGCTCGGGACCGTAGGCCGGTGCTTCGTGTTCTTCTGTGAAGACGTTGGCGTACAGCGTTGCAACCCAGATCTGGCCTTCCTGCGTGCGGCGCAGGAACCTGAGGCCCTCGGTGATAAAGGGGTTCACGACTTCCCAGAAGAACTTCGGGTAACCGGCGCGCAGGTCGGCGGCAGTCGTATAGCCCATCTTGGCGGCCTGGCCGGTTTCCTTGAATTCGGCAAAGAGCGCTGCGATCTTGCGGAAGTACTGTGGGTCGGCCAACTGGCCGATGAGGTCTGCCGCGCGCAGCAGGCCCGGGAAATCGGTGCTCTCCTGTGCGTCGTCCTCGTTCGGTACCGGGAAGCGCGTGCGCTCGATATTGTTCATCAGCATGTCGACGTCGAGCCATTCGTCGTTGGCGAATCGCTCCCCGATATAGAGCTTGCCGCGATCAACGTGGTAGGGCGTGAGGAATGCGTCGGTTGAACCCGCCGGCGGCGCGATGGTGTCGTACTGCTGGTTGATCGCGTAGCGCCCGTTGCGGTCGGCGCGGCAGATGCCGCGGACGTAGCCAATGTCGTGGTTCAGGAGCGAGACGACGAAGTGCACCCACTCCTTGGCCGAGACCCTGCCTTCAATGAGTATCTTGCCGCGGAGGATCTCCATGCCCACTGCGGTGACCATGATTGTGTGGTTCACGTCATGATAGGGCGCGTCACTGTTCGCAATGATCTCGAGCGCGTTGCGGGCATTCGAGACGATCAGGTGGATATCCGTCTCATTGGTGCCGTACATGCGAATGTAGTTATCGACGAGATCATCGATGAAGCTCTCGATAACGACAGAGGTTGGATTGAACATGTGAGGTCCGGACTGCACGGCGTTAATGGTTATTGTCAATTGTGAAGATGGCGAGTCAAGCTGATTTTTGGGTGGACGGCGCGGAATCCCGGACACAAGGACTTTTTCGGGGTAATCTGGTTAAATTAGCAATCTCAGTGAAGATGCCGGAATTCGTGAATTCCGTTCATGCGAAGGAATGATTGAACTACGCCACCTGAAAACCCTGGTCGCATTGCGCGATACCGGGAGTCTCGTTGAAGCGGCAGATCGCCTGTATCTGACGCAGTCGGCGCTGTCGCACCAGATCAAGGATCTGGAGGATCGCCTCGATTGCCAGCTCTTTATCCGCAAGACCCGGCCGCCGCGGTTCACGAGCGCGGGCCGCCGTCTGTTGCAGCTTGCCGACGAGGTCATTCCGATGTTCAAGGCCACCGAGCGCGACATCGGGCGACTCGCGGGCGGCGAGGCCGGGCGGTTGCACATCTGTATCGAATGCCACAGCTGCTTCCAGTGGCTGGTGCCCTGCATCGATCGTTATCGCGGCAACTGGCCGGAAGTCGAGCTCGATCTGACGGGAGGATTCAACTTTGCGCCCCTGCCTGCACTCGTCAGGGGGGATCTGGATCTCGTGATCACATCAGACCCGCTGGATCTTGCCGGTGTGGAGTACGTACCCCTGTTTCGGTACGAGGCGATGCTGGCGGTTTCGAAAGAGCACCGGCTGGCGAACCAGTCCTACGTCGTTCCGCAGGATCTCGAGGACGAGGTCCTCATCATCTACCCGGTGGAGCATGACCGGCTGGATGTGTTCACGCGCTTTCTGGAGCCGGCCGACATTGAGCCGAAGCAGATCCGGACCGCGGAACTCACGCCGATGATGGTGCAGCTCGTGGCGAGCGGGCGCGGGGTGACGTGCCTGCCGAACTGGGCACTGACGGAATATCTGGAGAACCAGACGATCACGGCAACGAAGCTTGGCGAAGACGGCCTCTGGTGCACCCTCTATGCGGCAATCCGCGAAGACCAGCACGATGCGCCGTTCATGGAAGACTTTCTCGCCACCGCCACCGACACCTGCTTCAACACCCTCACCGGCATCAAGCGCGTCCAGAAAGACCCATCCCCCTGACCCAGACTCCAGGGCGGGGTCAGACCCCAGTGCCACCCCGGGGTCAGACCCCAGTGCCACCCCGGGGTCTGACCCCGGCGTCTGTGGCGAGATGGGGTGTCGGGTTAGGGTAGATGCTGGGATAAATATTGGGATAAATGTTGGGGCGGAAATAAAAAGCCCCGGGCTTTTGACACCCGGGGCTCTGTCTGCGTCGGGGAGCGAACTCCGAACTAGCTAGGCTAACTCGGAGGCTCCCCCGATAGACTGACTATTGATGGGATCACCTCCTTTAACGCTCAGGGTGCCAATAGGCGTGCTGCGGAGGTTCCCCCTGGATAGAACAACCAGCACGTTGGTTCATCCAATCAAAGACAGGTTCAGTTTAATCACTGATTTCCGACGCTGTAAAGTGTTGTGCCATCGATTCACGCAAATTTCATTTTCTCAAGACGTGACCCCGTCTTGAGGGGTCACGGAACGAGTGTTGTCGGGCGCCACTGGCCGTCGATGAGGTCGTAGCGCTGGCGGTCGTGAATCCGATCTTCCCGATTGAGATCCAGCAACTCGATCGATGACGCCACCAGCTCGATGCCCGCGACTTTGTCGGGTGCCTCCATGTTCTCGACGTCGTGTGCACCCTTGATGCTGTTGATGTGGCCCACGAGCGCGTCTCTCGATTCGATCTCAGTGCTCTGGTCGACTGTGGTGGCGTAGAGGATATCGAGATACTTGCTTCCGCGGGGCCTGCGCTGCCAGCTTTGCCGGACGAACTTAACGTCGCATTCGCGAGTGGTTCCGCGCACGCGATATTGTCGCTGCATCGACTGATACCAGAGCAGCAATTCGTAATCGCCGCCTGCCTCCAGGATCTGCCACTTGGGGCTCGAACGGTTGATGAACAGCAGGAAGCAGTTGTCCCTGATTTCACGCAGCACGAGCGTCCGTACGCTCGCTCGACCTGCTTCGTCGGCCAGTGCCAGAAAGCAGATGTCAGCGCCGGAGTCTTCCAGCCGCCTTGCCTGAACGCGGTCATCTTTGATTCTGGCGATCGGATCTTGAGTTGGCATGATCTGTCGGCTCGTTCAGTGGCTCATGTCAGTGTAAACGGTGCGAATCCATCGCTCTTCGTTGATAAAGCCTGCGCCCCAACTCGACCAGCGCTCATCGAGCCCGCGCGCGACCGCTTCATCGGCCGACAGCCCGTCCGCCCGCATGTTGGCGATGGCGCTTGTCGTGGCAACGAGCATGTCGTGATAGCGCTCAAGATCGGCCTTCGCCGCGAGTTCCCCGTGACCCGGGATGATGTGCGTGTCATCGTTCACCGCAGCGAGCACGGCTTCGATGTTTTTGATCAGCCCGGCCACGCTGCCGCCAGCGGGCAGGTCGACGTAAGGGAACCGGTCGCGAAAGAAGTGATCACCCATGTGCACGACATCTGCGCCGGTAAAGAACACGATGGTGTCGCCATCCGTGTGGCCGCTCGGCATGTGCAGCAGCCGGATCTCTTCATCATTGAAAAAGATACTCGCTTCCTCAGAGTAGGTAACCACGGGCAGTGCCGCCTTTGGCAGCGCTTCATCCCCGCCGACCAGTCTGAGGCGCACATTGTCGTGCGCCATGATGATGCTGTCTTCACCGAAGGCCGGATTCCCGCCGGTATGGTCGCCGTGGTAGTGGGTGTTCAGAATCCACGTTGGCGATTCGTCACCGAGTTCAGCAAGTGCGGCCTTGATGCGCCCGGCGAGCGGGAGGTACTGATCGTCGACCATCAGCAGGCCGTCTTCTCCTGCAGACACGCCGATGTTGCCGCCGGCGCCGTAGAGAATGTAGATGTTGTCCGCAACATTCTCGGTCCGGATCTCGACGTCGGCGAAGCGGTCGGCCGAGTGTACCGGCGTTACCAGCATTGAGAGGATGGCGAGCAGAGTGAGTTGAGTGTGCAGCGTTCGGATCGTGATCGGCATGGTCGGTTCCCTCGAAGTGTTGATCCCGTCTACGTTCAATCCTGGCTGTCAGGATCATAATCGTAAACGCCGTAGGTGATGCCCGGGGGCGGGTTGTCACGGCATCCGCGCATCAGATTGTACACATATCCGTTCGCGCTCCCGATGAGCGCGTCCCTGATCATGCCATCGTCGTCGCAGGATTCTGCGGCCCTCAACAGGCGTTCGAAGTTGAACATGAAGTTCTCGGTGTGCCGCGTTCGCACTGGCGTGCCGAAGAAAAGCTTGTACTGATAGCGCGGCGTTGAGCGGAACTGAAGCTGCATCATCTTGCGGGAGAACACCTCCGGGTCGTTCGTACTCATGCTCGACCACATCAATGAAATCTCCTCGTCACTCACGGCGCCAGCGGAATTGGCGCCCTGGCTGGACAGATACAGAAAGCCCATGATCGAACCCAGCTGGTTCTTGACGCTGTCGGCAATTCGCAAGAAGGATTCCTTGCGCGCGTGCAGCTCTGACGCCCGAATCGCCTCCGACTGGATGACTGCCTGCTCCGCCGATCGCTGAATCTCGATGTACTGCATCTTGATGGCGGTCGTATTCTGCGACAGCTCCTTTTGTTGCGAGAAGTACGCGAGCACAAACCAGAGAAACGCCAGCGGCGCAAAGGCACCCTCGAGAAACCCGCCGAGCTGGTCCAGCGGCGTACTGGCGATGTTCGCCCAGCCGACGCTTCCGGCGATGTACAGGGCAAGCAGCAGGAGCCAGATGCCGGAGATTGCAAGACCGACCCAGACGCGCCAGTCGGAACCGCCGCCGAAAGGGACAAAGGGTTCTTCCTTCACGCGGGGTGGTGAGGGGTTGGCGGACCCGTCTTCGACACTGCTCATATCCCTCTCCGTTGCCCTGGCGCTATTCCAGCGCTCCTGTCAGCGATGCTCGCTGGGATACCTCGATCCAGTTGCCGTCCGGATCCTTGATGAAACTGATCCTTGCCGTCGTGCCCAGCGTGACGGGCGCACGTCCCTCAGTGCCGCCGCGTTCGAGTACGCCCGCGTGTTCGGCATCGACATCCCAGACCTGGACGGTGAGATAGCGGTAACCCATCCCTGACATTGAAGCACACGGAACGTGGCTCGGGTCTTCGTCGAGCAGAAATACGGTTGTACCCCAGCGGAAACGATTGTGAGCCAACTGCTCGATCTGGAGCACATCGACGTAGAAGTCGGCGAATGCCTCGATGGATCGAACGCCGAGCCGGATGCCGATGCGATTGATGTCATCGGTGCCCGGTGGCACGAGCGTGACGCGGTTGCCGTCGGGGTCTGTCAGTGTGCGCGGCTCGTCGATCCCGTCGCGGGCAATGATGAGTTCACGGTAGCCGGTCGGATCGCTTGTCAGTTCGCTCCTGACGTTGTTCAGCTTGAAGACGCTGCCATTCAGGCCGTGCCGGTGCTGGTGAACGCCGCCTCCGACCTTGAGCAGTTCCTCGTAGGGCAGCCCCACAGTCTGGCCCCAGAACTCAAGCATCGGCTCCCGCTGATTGGTCTGCACGCCGAGATCAATACAGTCCTTGGCAAGCTTCATGAGCCGACCTTTGCGTAATGTTCTTGCGCGAGTTCCTGGCTGTTTGCCACCAGAGACACGTCAACGCCGTCGCCGCGTGTGACCACCGCCTCGATGAATTCGTGCCACTCGTAGTCCGTCTGCACAGTTGATGAGAGGCGCTGCGTGCCGTTGCCTGCGCTGGCCTCATCGCGCAAGAGACCATTGATGTACAGGCGGGCGCAGTTGTCGTCAATTTCCACTCTCAGGCGGGCGTCGTGATACTGAACTTCCAGTGTGGGCAAAGGGGCGATTCCGAATGGTAACCGGGTGATTATGCAACTGCTGATTGGGGGCGACAAATCCAGTATGATTCGCGCCAAATTTGTCGGAGACCGTCATGAGCCAGACTGATGACCTCAAAGCCACCGCCGCAGAAATCCGCAAGGGCCTCAAAAGGCTTGGGCCGGACCGCGTTGTGGCCCTTTCTGTACACAAGGAAAAAGAACTGATCGTCGAACTCGAAAAGCAGGCCGACAAGCTGCTCCAGCAGCTCGAATCCCTCTAGTTCCTGTCTCACTCGATATCTTTCAGCGCTTCGTCGTACAGCGCCTTTGTCGCCGGGTCGAAGCAGGCAAAGGTTACGGCGAGCGCTGACCCCCTGGTTTCTTTCCTCACGGTGTCGACGGCGATGCGAGTCGCCGCGTCAGCCGGGTATCCGAACGCACCGGTACTGATCGCCGGAAATGCGATGCTTGCAAGATCGCGCTCCCGGGCCAGTCTGATTGAGTTGCGGTAACAGTTCGCCAGCAGCGCTGGTTCCCCCTCGTCACCGCCATGCCAGACCGGCCCCACCGTATGGATCACGTGCTTTGCCGGCAGATCGTAGCCGCGCGTGATTTTGGCCTCACCGGTGTTGCAGCCACCCAGCGTACGGCATTCCTCGAGGAGTCGCGGGCCGGCGGCGAAATGAATGGCACCGTCGACGCCGCCACCGCCGAGCAGCGTGGTGTTCGCGGCATTGACGATGGCGTCGACGTTGAGCTTCGTGATGTCAGCGACGATCGCGTTGACGTTGACCATGGTATGGCTCTGTCGCTAGATTCGACGCCATTGTCCAACCTCTGACGGAAGTTCTGCAAATGATGGATGTCACACCCATCGCCGGTGCCCTGGGCGCCGAGATCTCTGGCATCGACCTGACCCGGCCGTTGCCGGATGAAGACTTTGCCAGCCTGCGCCAGGCCTGGCTCGACTATGAGGTCGTCTTCTTTCGGGATCAGGCCATCACGCCCGAAGCACATGCCGCGCTGGCTGACCGCTTCGGCAAGCCGCAGCTTCATGAGGCCTACCCGCACGTCGATGGTTTTCCGCAGATCACGATTCTCGAGAACGATGAGGCGAATCCATCAAAGATCGAGAAGTGGCATACCGATATGACCTTTCGGCAGAACCCGCCGCTCGGTTCCATTCTTCACGGTGTGATCATTCCGGCGAGGGGCGGCGATACGCTGTTTTCGAGTATGTCCGCCGCATTCGAAGACCTGTCAGAATCGATGCAGCAGTTCCTCTCGGGGCTGACGGCGATCCACGACTTCAGCCATGGCTTCCGGGAGAGCCTGGCCGAACCCGGCGGCCGTGAGCGTCTGGCGCAGATGGTGGCGGATAACCCACCGGTGGAGCACCCGGTGGTTCGAACGCACCCTGAGTCGGGCAAGCGATGCATCTACGTGAATTCGCTGTTTACGGTCGCGATCAAGGGGATGAAACAGAAAGAGAGCGACGCGCTGCTCTCGTTCCTGTTCGACCATGTGACGACGCCGGAATATGCGTGCCGCTTTCAGTGGCAGCCGAACTCGATCGCGTTCTGGGACAACCGGATCGTGCAGCACAAGCCGGTCAACGACTATTGGCCGCAGCACCGGAAGATGCAGCGCATTACGATTGATGATGGCGTTGACGGCCAGGCCGCTAGTTGGTGAATTGCCTCAGCAGCGCCGTCAGTCTTTCGATGAAGTCCAGCGGCTGGTCGAGAAACAGGTGGTGGTATGCGTCGGGTATCCCAACAATTCTGTCGGGGGGCAAGGCGCGCGCTGCAATCTCGAGCGATGCGGGTGGGTAGAAGCGACTCTGCTCACCGTAGATCAGCGCCGCCGGACACGCCATATCCTTTAGGGTCGTGACGCCGTCGGGCAACTCGAATCCCTCTGGCTCGACCATTTTTGCGAATACATCCTGATCCAGCTTGAAGCAGAAGCCGGCTGGCGTTTCCCGCAGTGAATGTCCCGCGATGTAGTCGATGATGTAGTCGTTACCGCAGGGCTGCGGTGGGCGCAGGCGAAAGCGCCGCTTGCCCTGCTCGAGCGAGGCGTAATATCGCACCCGCCCGTTTGATGCAGGCGGCGCCTCCCGGGTGGACTTGTGATCGCTGATGACCGAATCGGCGAGTACGATACCCGCCAGCTCGCTGCCGAAGCGATAACCTGTGATCCGGGTCATCGAGCCGCCGAAGCTGTGGCCGACGATCCAGGCAGGGCGATCGGACTCGGCGCGACAGATCTCGATCAGGTCCTGTGAGAACGACATTGCGCTGTAGGTTTCTCGATGGCCGGAATCGCCAGCGCCTGCAAGGTCGATCGAGATTACTTTGTAGTCCCGCGTAAATGCCGGCGCGATGAAATCCCACCAGCGGCAGTGAGCACCGTGGCCGTGCACGAACGCCAGGAGCGGTTGTCCGGGCGCAGCAGCGTAGCGTCGGTAATGCAGCCGGCAGTCGGCGGTATCGAGAAAACAGTCTTCGGCCGGCGTTGCCACGGCCTCGACGAACCAGTCAGGAGCTTCTATCACGGCGCGGAGTATATCTGCTTCAGCGGGGATTCGTTTGTTTAGCGGGTGAGCAGCCCATCCCCGTGCATCCCGTCCGGCGCCAGTGGTCGCGATCGCACCAAGATAGTGCCGCATAGGGGGTCACCGGGGTGCGAATCGCCTTATTTCGGTGCACCTATGCCGTCCAAACAAGGGCGGTTTCAGGGTAAACCCCCGGCACAGCGACGTTAGCGAGGAATGGCATCAGTTTTGCTTTTCTAGTACGCCGACGACTTACCAAAAACAACACCGGGAGGTTTTTGTGGACCAAGCCTTTGAACTTCAGTACGCAGTAGACACGTTCTACTTCCTTATATGCGGCGCGCTCGTCATGTGGATGGCGGCCGGCTTCGCAATGCTGGAATCAGGTCTCGTACGTGCGAAAAACACGGCAGAGATTCTGACCAAGAACGTTGCACTGTTTTCGATCTCGTGCGTGATGTATCTCGTATGCGGTTACGCCATCATGTACGGCGGTGATTACTTCCTCGCAGGAATCGCCGACGTCGACCCCGACGCGGTACTCGCGGATTTCGCCGCGCAGGATGACTTCCGCGGCGGTTCCATCTACTCCGGTGCTTCAGACTTCTTTTTCCAGGTTGTGTTCGTCGCAACCGCGATGTCTATCGTTTCTGGTGCAGTCGCAGAGCGCATGAAGCTCTGGGCATTTCTGGCCTTCGCCGTCGTGATGACGGGCTTCATCTACCCGATGGAAGGCAACTGGACCTGGGGCGGCGGGGCTGTCTTCGGCATGTATACGCTGGGTGACCTTGGATTCTCTGACTTCGCTGGCTCGGGCATCGTTCACATGGCAGGTGCTGCCGCGGCGCTCGCCGGTGTGATTCTCCTCGGACCGCGTACTGGCAAGTACGGCAAGGAAGGTCAGATCAACGCGATTCCTGGTGCGAACCTCCCACTGGCAACGCTTGGTACCTTCATCCTCTGGATGGGCTGGTTCGGATTTAACGGCGGCTCTGTACTGAAGCTGGGTGATATTGCCAACGCCAATGCAGTTGCGATGGTCTTCCTCAATACGAACACGGCGGCTGCCGGTGGTGCCATCGCGGCACTGATCGTCTCTCGCATCATGTTCGGTCGCGCTGACCTCACGATGATGCTGAACGGCGCGCTGGCAGGTCTTGTGGCGATTACCGCTGAGCCTTCCACGCCGTCTGCCCTGCAGGCAACGATCTGGGGCGCGCTGGGTGGTGTGCTGGTGGTCTTCTCGATCCTGGCGCTCGACCGACTCAAGATTGACGATCCGGTTGGTGCGATTTCGGTCCACGGAACCTGCGGTCTGCTCGGCCTGCTGCTGGTACCGATTACCAACGACGGATCGAGCTTCTCGGGTCAGATCATTGGTGCACTGACGATCTTCGTCTGGGTCTTCGTAACCAGCGCCATCGTCTGGGCCATCCTCAAGTTCACGCTGGGCATCCGGGTGAGCGAAGAGGAAGAGTACACCGGCGTCGATACTTCAGAGTGTGGTGTCGAAGCCTATCCGGAATTCGTCCGCGGCTAACCCCCGGACTCATATCTCCCTCTGTTGGGGCGCCGGTTCGGCGCCCCTTTTTTTTGGTTCATCGCATTTTGCCGGGGAAGGCGGCTTTGATTTTGAGGAAGAAGTAGTCCGTATCCCGGAACCCATACGCCATCCTCTTGATGACCTTGATTCGATTGTTGATGCCCTCAAGCACGCTGGTGTTCAAACGATAAGTCGCACTCGCGATGATGCCCTCGGCGTAGGGTTTGAGGCGGTTAGCGAACTGGACGAGAGGAGCAATACCGCTTGCCAGGGCTTGTTGAAACCACTGTGCCCAGCGCCAGCGGGCAGCGGGCTCGCTGTGCGCATACCAGAGTTCCTTGAGCTGCGCCTTCATCAGGTAAACCACCATCAACGGCTGGTTTATCGCGAGCAGTTCATCAAGATCTACCGCCTGTTGCGGCTGCAGGTTCTCCGGGTTTCGCAACAAGAGCCATCGTGAGCGTTTGATGGCCCGTCGTGCCGGCTTGTCATGCCGTAATTGATTGGCTTGGTCGACACGTACACGGTCAACGACTTCACGGCCGAACTTGGCAACGACGTGAAACAGGTCGTAAACGATCTGCGCGTTCGGGCAGTGTGCCTGGACTTCCAGATCCATCGCCGTATTCATGTCCATTGCGACGGCTTCAATCTGCTCGCAGTACTCACCCAGCCAGACGAAGAACGGCCTGATGGCCTCCCGGGAACGGCCTTCTCCGACCCACAACACCTGTGTCCGTTCTGCGTCCATCACAACGGTGGCGTAGCGATGCCCCTTGAACAAGGCAAACTCGTCCATGACGAGGTATCGCACACGGCTGAGATCCGGTTCAGGCAGGTCCCTGGCAAGGCGTGCCTTGTCGATGGCCTTGATCGTGTGCCAGTGAAGCCCGGTCAGCTCAGCGACATGTTTGATCGTCATGAGATCGAGCAGTACCTCGACATACCGGCGCAAGCGCAATGTGATGCGAGAGCGTGGCGCCAACCAGTCCAACTGCTCACGGCGGACACCACAACGTTGACACTGGACCCGTCTGACGGGGACCTCCAGCCACACCCGGTACTCAAACAGGTCGCGATCCCTGACTCGGCGTACGCTGGTATCGTGAATCCGGCTACAGACACCGCCACAGACCGAGCATCGGGGCGAATATCCAGGAGCAGGGCCCAGTTTGATCAGGCACTCTCTGGACGAGAGGATCGAGCTCGAAAGTGGGACGAAGCCTTCCCAGCAGACGAAAGGAAACGTAGCATCGAACATGGCGTCGGCATCTCAGCGGTTATTTGGTGGTACAAACAACCTAAACTGATTTGCCGTACGCCTCTAATCAAATCCCTCTATAACGCATTGAACCTTTTTTTTTGCGTGCCCGAAGCCCGCCGCAAGCGCCGCCAGGATCAGACAGCCCCGGGGTCAGACCCCGGGGTGGCACTGGGGTCCGACCCCGGGGTGGCAGGGGTCAGACCCTGGTGTCAGGCACTGGGGTCAGGCGCCGGGCCAGGGCGGGATGGTGTCGGGGACGTCGTCGGTGATGTCTTCCTCGCGGAAGACCCTGAAGCCGCGCGCCTGGTAATTGGACAGTGCACCGGGATGGTCGAGCGTGCAGGTGTGTAACCAAACCCTGACGGCATGGCGGGCCGCCCGCGCAATGGCATCCTCGAGGAAGGTGCGGCCCCAGCCTCGGCCGATATAGGCGGGCGTCAGGCCAAAGAAGCAGATCTCGACGCTGTTGCCCTGACGCTCCAGTTCGAAGTACCCGGCCGGGTTCGCCTCGTCGAAAGCCACCCACAGCTCAACGTTGGGGTTGGCAAGGCGCTCGCGCCAGCGTTGCCGACTCCAGGGGAGCCGCATGTACCAGAACCAGTCTGCACCGACGGCGACGTAGAGGTAGCGGGCGAACTCCGCCGAGTGGGGTGACAGCCGTTCGAGGCGATAGTCGCGGGCAGGCGCCCCCTCTTTAACGGTCGGGTTCAGCAGTTCGAGGTGCCAGACATGAATGTGCTTCTTCATGCCGGCATTGTCGCAGGTTTTGTGGAACGGCGGCGGTGCGCGTACGGCGCCGGGTGTACCGGTCAGTTGGAGATGGCGATCCGGATGCGATTGGCGACGGCCTGTGCCCGGCCCGAGACATCGCCGACGAGATCGATGATCTGGTACAGAAACATGACATCAATCGGGTCGAGTTCGTCTTCATGGCGGAAGAGCGTCTCGTATGCCTCATGTTCGAGCCGGTCTGATTCCCGTTCGGAGGCATCCACCTTGTCCACCCCTGAGACAATGCGGCTCGAGCGACCCGGAATGAAACCGGTGCCAACGAGCGTGTCGAGATCAGTGAGTGATTCCTCGAGGGAGCCCACGGTCACGAGCGCCTGATCGACACATGCGCGCATGTTCTGATGGAGAAACACGGGAATCCGGATCGCACGCCCGCTCATCACACCCGCGAGGTCACGCACGACGTTGGCGATCTTGTCCTGGGCCCTCACCCACTCAAGCAGATCGTTCCGGGAGACAGCCAGCAGCATTCCCGCCGGAAGGTGCAGGCGAATCGAGCGCTTCTGTTCGTCCGCCTGGTGCTCC
This sequence comes from Pseudomonadales bacterium, assembly GCA_965267485.1. GTDB lineage: Bacteria > Pseudomonadota > Gammaproteobacteria > Pseudomonadales > Azotimanducaceae > JANQJA01. The sequence continues at coordinate 963,978 of OZ254080.1, forward strand.
AGATCGCAGATCTCCTTGAACACCTTGCGGGCGCGACGCTGGTCTTCATTGATCACTGCATCCAGAAAGGGCGACAGTTTACATGCCGTCTGATTACAGACGGACATGTGAGTCTTGATCGGGGATACCAGCGAATCGCCGAAGAGTTGCGAGAAGATGTCGTAGCGTTGGCTCATTAAGCTCAGGGTGCGTCCTCAGAGGCTTCGCCGCAACTGCAGCGAGCCCTTGTGGCTAAAAGTTAAAGAAATCTTAACACAAACTTCATCTGGGTGCACGGAGTGCGCCGCAGTGGGCATTATGGAGCGCGCGAGTGCCTCTCGCAAACTGAATTATTTTCGTGATTGCGTCAGTTGACGGTGACCGCGTACTGCTCGAGCAGGTCGAGCGGGACGATTTCGAGGGCCTTGATATGGGTGTTGCGAAGAAACACGCGCGGTGCCCTTCCGTTCTCGTACGCTTCCAGCCACCGGCCGGCACACAGGCACCAGCGGTCTCCGGGCTTGAGGCCCGGGAAGCCGAACTCGGGCCGGGGTGTCGACAGGTCGTTACCAACGAAGCGGGAATACTCCAGAAAGTCCCGCGTAACCTCCGCGCAGACCGTGTGTGACCCCACATCCTCCTTGCAGGTGTTGCAGCACCCGTCCCGGAAGAAACCGGTCACCGGATCCTGGCTACAGGGCTCCAGCCTCTCGCCAAGTACATTGATTGACTCGGAGGGCTCGGGGATGGGCATGGTCAGTCCGTTGCGTTGATCGGACCGTGAGTATGTTGGCTTGAAGGTCGGATGACCAGCGGTGGGTGAGGTGTCGGGCGACGCGCGGCCCGCCCGACACCTGAGGCCTCAGGCGGCCCTCTCGTTGATGTAATGGTCGTTGATGTAACAGATGCTCTCGGTGGACTCCGTCTCGAGCGCAGCCGGCTTGTCGTCCCGGCGGAACTCGGCGAGCATCGAATCCCGAAGGATCTTCGTGGCCTGTTCGATCTCGATGTCCTGTGACAGGTGAATCGGGTCGAGGATCGTGGCGCTCGCGGGCCCCGGCGTGATTGTACGACTGCCCTTCGGGCGCATCTCCCGCAGACCCTGAAGCACGACGGGAACGACCGGTACACCGGCAGCGCGGGCCAGCAGTGTGACACCGTGCCTGAACTCGCCGAGTTCATCACTCTGGGCGCGAGTGCCCTCTGGAAAGACGCAGATGTTGCAGCCCTCGTCGAGCAGCCATCTTGCGTAGGCCAGCGTCTTCGAGCCGCCACCGCGGACGATCGGGAAGTTGCCGAGCACCATCGACTGGTACCAGGGCTGCAGTATCAGCTTCTTCTTGCCCTTCACGAACCAGCGATCCGCCGCCGCGCCAAAGAAGATGTTGTCCTTGATGTGCTCCGGCAGCGACTCGAGGATGACGGGCGTGTCCATGTGGCTCTGGTGATTCGCGATGAAGATAGCGGGGCTCGAGAGCTTGTCGAGCCGGTCCTGGCCGACGACCGTCAGCGGCTTGCAGTACTCCTCGACCCAGCGGGTGTACTCCTTGTGTCGCATCAGGCGGCGAACAACGCGCGCCCAGGGCTGAATCTGCCAGTGGTGGGGGCCGCCGTATTCGATGTCCTCAACTGTCCTCGACTGCTTGATTGCCTGTTCCATTTGTCCGCTTCTCCGAACGCGATGTGTACGTGACACCGTTAATGCAACAGGGATGCCAGAGTTGGGAGAAGCGGCGTAAGCCCGTATTCAGCGTGCTCAGGTGCGAACTTGTGCCACGCGTTGATGCAGGGCCGCCTTTTGGTGCATCAAGTTGATGCAGTGCGGGTGCGGCGGAAGAGCGCAAGCAAGAGCAGTCGCGCACCGTCGCTCAGGCCGAGGCCGATCACGAGTGCGATGCCGCCACAGATGAGTGACTCCCGGTCGAGCGTGATCACCCACCGATAACCGTCGATGGTTTCGCTCACCAGTTCGCGGTCGGCCTGGCCGGCGAGGAACGCGACCTGGCCGGACAGTGAACCGGAGAGGCCCGCGACCTGTGTCTGGAAGGTATTGCGCCGGTCGACCATCGAGCCGATGACTTCGGCTTCGTCCCGAAACGTTGCGTCGGTACTGCGCGCATGGTGCGCGATCAGCGCCTCGATCGAGCCCCCGTGGCGGCGGTCGGCGATCTTCTGGAAGCCAGAGAGGTTAGCGCTCACTTCGGCCAGATGCGCCTCAGCGCGCTGCTCGTACTGCTGAATGAATCCGGGTACCTGCAGGCCCGCGAGGGTTGCAGCAAGCGCGACGACAATCGCGAGATAGCGGTAGATCATTGGTTCAGCTCGATCTCTGCGAAGGCGCGTTCGATCTTGCCCGGCGTCCAGGGCCGGAATGCCTGTGGTGCGGTGCCGCTCATGACGGTGGTGCCATTGCCCGGTCCCTCGATCAGGGTGGTGCCATGAATGTTGGATACCTCGAGGCGTGTGCCGTTCAACAGCCCTGCGTCGAGCGTGTTCTGGCCGGAACTGAAGGCGGTGATGACCGTCGCGTCACGGGCATCGACGGTCGCGACCGGTGTCTGCAGTTCGAGCCGGTGGTCGGCCTCGGCGGCGGCGCGGATCGTGCCTGCGGTCAGGGTCAGTCGCGTGTTGCCGCGGGCGTAGCGATTGAAAACGATGCGGGTCTCGCGGCCGATCTCGATGCGGCTGCCGTCGGCCATGTTGATGCGGGCCGTCGAAAATCGGTCGGTGCGCACGACATCGCCCTCGTAAATCCGGGATCGCGCTCCGACGATGTACTCCTGATTCTTGCGCACGAGCGCCGGCGAGCCCCGCACGCTGTCGACGATGCCGATCGTCGTGGGTGGCGTCGGATCCTCCGGCAGGGTATTACAGCTGGCGAGCGCAAGAATCAGTGCGCCGATGAAAATCTGTCGCACCATGTCGTCCGGTGACGTTGGGTCGGTTCAGTATAGCGCACGTAACGTCGGGAGATGGTGACGTTGCCCGCTCTGCCCAGCAGTCTATGAGCGGGGTTTGACCGGACGCAGATCAGCCATGTCGACGTACTCCTTCTGACCTTGACGGCGGTACATCCGGCGATCAATGCGCGGATAGTCGCAGACGTCGATATCTGAGCGATGACCACCCATCAGATAGACGAGATCTTCGTCGAACGGGTTCTTGAGGTTATGGGGCACGGAATGCCTGGCGAACGCCATGAAGTCTCCCGGGCCGACCTCGCAGGTATCGTCGCCCAGTTCCGCCATGCCGCGGCCGCTCAGGATGTAGACGAACTCTTCATCAACATGATGAAAATGGTACTGGGTCGAATCGCGACCGGGCTCGAGCCGGACGAGGTGGACACCCATATGCTCGAGCCCCAGTGCATCGCCAATCGATCGCGTATGCCGAACCGCGTTGTCGTTGAACTGGTGCACGTGTGCGACCTCGGCCATCGCCGCGATGTCCGCGGCGCTGAGTAGCGGGCGGCTGTTGCGCTTGTTCATCGACGGCGCCGGCGCGGTGGTCGCTTGTTGCCCCCACCCGTGCCCGCACGCGTCGGCGCTTCGCGTGAGTACGGCGGAGGCGTCGCGAGCAGTTCCTCGGGCGGCGGTTGCGAGGTCATCGGCTGCCCGAGCAACTCCTCAATCGCCGGCAGCATAAAGGCATCGTCCTCACAGGCCAGTGCGATCGAAATGCCCTGCGCGCCTGCGCGCCCGGTGCGGCCGATCCGGTGAACGTAGTCTTCCGGGTCTTCCGGCAGGTTGTAGTTGATGACGTGGGAAATCCCGTCAACGTGGATGCCTCGTCCGGCAACGTCGGTCGCGACAAGCACCTTTGTTTCTCCGCTCTTGAACTTGTCGAGCGTCGAGATGCGTTTTTTCTGCGGGACATCACCGGTCAGCAGTCCGCAATCGATCCCGTTGCGATACAGGCGGTCCGCGACCGAGCGTGTCTCGTCGCGGCGGTTGGCGAAGACGATAACGCGGTCTGCCTCGTCGCTGGTCACGATGTTGTACAGCACATTGTATTTCTGGTCGCTCGAGGTGAGGTAGACACGCTGGTCGACGGAATCGACGGCGACCTGTTCCGGGTCAATGGTGATGCGCACCGGGTCGATGGTCCACTGATTCGCCAGCCGCTTGATGTCCTCGCTGAATGTCGCGCTGAAGAGCTGGGTCTGTCGCTTCTCCTTCCAGGGCGTGAGGCGGATGATCGACTTGACGTCCGGGATGAAGCCCATCGACAGCATCCGGTCTGCCTCGTCAATGATGAGCGACTCCACCCTTGATAGATCGACCGTCTTCGATCGTGCGAAATCGAGCAGCCGGCCAGGCGTTGCGATGACGATGTCGACAGGCTTCTGGAGCTGCTTCTTCTGCTTGTCGTAGTCGATGCCGCCGACCAGCGTTGTGACCTGCAGGTCGGCGTACTTCGACAGTGATTCTGCGTCTGCCGCAATCTGCATTGCGAGTTCGCGGGTCGGCGCAATGGCAAGCGCGAACGGCGTACCGTTCGGACGTGGTTCGTACTCGGGGTTTTCGAGGTGATAGGTAATCACCGAGATCAGGAATGCGGCGGTCTTGCCGGTGCCGGTCTGGGCCTGCGCGATAATGTCTTCACCGTCGAGGGCGTGAGGCAGCACTTCTTTCTGCACGGGCGTGCAGGACTGGAACCCGAGATCCAGAATCGCCCGGTTCAGCGCGTCCGGCAGGTTCAGCTCGGCAAAATCAGGCGGTACGTCGCGAACGGGTTCGGGCTTCGCCGGCTTCTTGTTCCCGGATTTACCGGCCCTGGGCTTGTCGGCCCCGTTGTCTCTGGCCCCGTTCTTTTCGGCTTTGGGCTTTTGCGGTGCCTCGTTCCGGGTATCGGGCTGTGATTTCGTTTCTTCGCTGCTTGCGAAGATGTTCTTCAAAAACTTCATAGGCTTTCCAGTAGATTCCTGACGGAGGCGAGACCAATGCAGGTGACGAAAACGTCCATCGCCTTGTCTAACTGGTCCATTGAGGGGAAGGTCGGCGCGATCCGGATGTTCCTGTCCTCCGGGTCGACACCATAAGGGAATGTTGCGCCCGCAGGCGTCAGCTTGACCCCGGCGTCGGAGGCGAGCCTCACGACTTCGCTGGCGAGGCCGGGCATGGTATCCAGCGAGATGAAGTAGCCGCCGCGGGGGCGGGTCCACTCGGCAATGCCGGTATCGCCGATCGCGGCATCCAGCTTCCTGAGAACGAGTTCGAACTTCGGGCCGATGATCGCCGCGTGCTGCTTCATGTGGTTGGCCAGCGCGTCACCGTCGCCGAAGAACCTGACGTGACGTAGCTGGTTGACCTTGTCGAAACCGATCACCTGCGCAGACAGGAACTGCTCGAACGCCTTGATGTTCGGCTCCGAGGCACCGAGAAACGAGATGCCGGCCCCGGCAAACGTGATCTTCGAGGTCGATGCCAGCAGGACGATGCTGTCTGTTGTACCGGCCTTGCGCGCCAGTTCCATGACGTTCTCGAGTTCGTCCTGATCGTCGGAGAGGTGGTGCACGACATAGGCGTTGTCCCACATCACGCGGAAGTGCTTGCCCGCGCTGAGCGGCAATGCCGCCAGCCGCGCGACGGTCTCGGCGCTGTAAGTGTAGCCCGTCGGATTGGAATACTTCGGCACGCACCAGATGCCCTTGATCATCGGGTCGTTGGCGACCAGTGCCTCGACCTTGTCCATGTCGGGTCCGCTTTCGGTCATCGGGATATTGATCATCTCGATGTCGAACCGCTCGCAGATCGTGAAATGTCGGTCGTAACCCGGAACGGGGCAGAGGAACTTGCACTTGCCGCCACTTGCCGCGGCCTCGTCAGCCCAGTTTTCCCCGGCATGGTTGTTCATGAAGTCGAGGTACATGTACATCAGCGTGAGGCTGGAATTGCCGCCGACCATGACCTCGCTGGCTGGCAGACCGAGGACGTCGCCGCCGAGCGAACGTGCCTCCGGGATGCCCAGGATGCCGCCGTAGTTGCGCACGTCGGTGCCGTCCTGAAGCAGGTAGAAGCCACCGAGAATACCGTCGAGCCCATTGGACAGATCGAGCTGTTCCTTTGCCGGCTTGCCACGGGTGAGATCCAGGCTGAGGTTCTCGCCCCTGAACGCCTCGTAACGTTCGGCGAGTTCCGTGTGCAGGGTCTCGAGTGCTTCTCTGGATTGCGAGGCGTATTCCATTCAGGTCTCCGAAAGGGCGAGTCCGCTGAGTTCGTCGAGGCCCAGCATGATGTTGAGATTCTGTACCGCGGCGCCGCCGGCGCCCTTGCCGAGATTGTCGAGGCGGGCGATGACGACAGCCTGCTCGCTGCTGCCGAACACGAACAGATCGACACGGTTCGTGCCGGTGTTGCCGAGGGGCGAAAGCTGGCCCTGCTCGAGCACCGAGTCGTCACCGGGCGCGTGCACGGTGACGCAGGGTTCATCCTGATAGGCCTCGGCCAGTCGCGCGCCGAGATCACCAATCGAGGCGGCACCGCTGAGCGCGGCAAACGGCAGCGGCACGCTGACCAGCATGCCCTGGGGAAAGTGGCCGACTGACGGCAGGAACAGGGGCTGGTGTTCGAGCCCGGCAAACCGCTGCATTTCGGGCAGGTGTTTGTGCGCCATGCCTAGCGCATAGGGGCGCACGTGCCAGAGGTCGTCAGGATGCGTGCGCTTGCGCTCCTCGTAGCGTTCGACCATCTGGCGCCCTCCGCCGGTGTAGCCCGAGATGGCGCTGATGGTGAGGTGCATGTCGGCCGGAATGATGCCGGCATCGACGAGCGGGCGGACGCCGAGCAGGAAGCCGGTCGGGTAGCAGCCCGGGTTCGAGACATGGCGCGCCGCGTGAATGCCTTCTCGCTGCTCGCGGGTCAGTTCAGGCAGACCATAGGTCCAGTCCGGATGGACGCGATGCGCGGTGCTCGCGTCGATGATTCTGGTGTTGGTATTGGCGGCGAGTTTGACCGTCCTGGCGGCCGCGTCGTCCGGCAGGCAGAGAATCACGACATCAGCCTCACGGATCAGATCGTGCTTGGCCGCATCGTTCTTGCGATCCGCCTCGGCAATTTCGAGCAGCGTGATGTCGGCGCGGGGCGCCAGATACTCGTGTATCCGCAGCCCTGTCGTACCTGCCTGACCGTCGATGAAGACCTTGTGCATGTCGTGTCGTCCCGCGGGACCCTTACCTGTATGACCGAAAAAATTCCCTGAGGTCAGCCGCCAGAAGTTCGGGAGTCTCGAGCGCAGCAAAATGGCCGCCTCTCGGTTGCTCGGTCCAGTGCTGGACGTTGTAGAGCTCTTCGGCCCAGGCGCGTGGAGGCTGGTAGAGCTCGCCCGGGAACATGGCGCAGCCCGTGGGAGTCATGATTTTACCACCTTCGAACATGTTATTGGTCGAATGTGCTGACTCGTAATAAAGGCGAGCCGACGAGGTGATCCGTCCCTCGAGCCAGTAGATCATGATGTTGGTCAGCAGATCGTCTTTCGACACCGCCTGTTCGAGGTCCCCGTCGTGGTGCGTCCACGCATGGAACTTCTCGCTGATCCACGCGGCAAGGCCGACCGGAGAGTCGTGCAGACCATAGCCGAGCGTCTGCGGCTTTGTACTCTGGATGGCTTGATAGCCCGTCCCCTCTGCCATGTGCGCCCGTCGTGCTTCCAGGCGCTGGCGCTCGGCATCGGTGACTCCTTCGAACGGGTCCTGCTTGTGTTTGGGATAGCCGGCGAAGACGAGCGTGAGGTGCAGCGCGCAGACATGCTCCGGGTCGAGCACCGCTGTCCAGCTGCTGATTGGTGAGCCCCAGTCGCCGCCCTGTGCGCCGTATCGCTCGTAGCCGAGACGTCGCATGATCTCGACGTGGCCCTCTGCCACCTTCCTCTGGTCGAATCCGGGTGCCATTGGCGCATCGGAAAAGCCATAACCGGGGATCGACGGGCAGACGACGTGGAACGCGTCTGCAGCGTTGCCGCCGAAGTCCTGCGGTTCCGTCAGCATCGGGATGATGTCAATGAACTCCGAGACCGAACCCGGCCAGCCGTGCGTCATGATCAGCGGCAGCGCATCGTCGTTGGATGAGCGCTGGTGGATGAGGTGCACGCGCCGGTCGTCGATGCGGGTTGTGAAGTGGTCGAGCGCATTCAGCCGGGCTTCCTGCGCGCGCCAGTCAAACTCGTGCAGCCAGTATTCGACCAGCGAGCGCAGCCATGTCCTGTCAGTACCGTACTGCCAGTCGCTGCCGATTTCGTCGGGCCAGCGCGTGAGTGCGAGCCGCTGCCTCAGGTCGTCGAGCCGGTCGTCGGGAATCCGGATATCGAATGCTTCCATGGTCATGCTGCCATCGCCACGAGGATTTCGCGTTTGAGATTGCCGCCGAATGGCCGTCTGCCGTGCATGACGCGCCAGTTGTCGACCACGGCGAAGTCACCCGGCTGCCACACGACATCGACCGTATGGTCGGCCGCGAGCGAAACGATGAGATCGGCGAGCCCTTCGGGCAGGGGCGAGCCATCGCCGAGGCTGACCGCGCGTTCGCCATTTTGCCAACCAAGCCGTGCAGCGAGAATCTGGCTGTACAGCGACTTTGTGCCATCGGCGAGCCGCTTCACGGCCGGCAGCGCCGGCGACGTCGCGGCGAGGCTGTCGTCTGGCTGCCATCGCCAGGTGTAACCAAGTTCACCAAGGCGCGTTTCGGCCTGCTCGCGGGTGTCGGCCTTGAGGGTGGCCTGCCAGCTTCGACCCTGGCCCGAGCCGGCGTTTGTTGCGCCAGGCATGATCGTGGTGTACCGGAGCCCCAGCGACTCGAGCGTGTCGGCCCACATGGGCGCGCGCTCGGCAAGATCAGCAAAGACCCGGTCTGAGCGGCAAATCGGTGTTGCGCCCCCGGTCTCGGCCGCCGATGTGCAGAAAAAGAACAACCATCTCGGAGACACCGGCGTCTGTGCCATCTCATGATGCAGGAAGATCTCGACGTCAGGCGGCGCTTCGTTTGCGGTGAATACACGTTCCGTCCGGTTGACGCGGACGGCATTCGAGAGCGACTGCTCGTACGTGAACGGTTCGAGTTCGAAGGCACGCACCACCTCATCGAAGTCTTCAGCGGTGGCGAGTGGAAAACCGCGAAACAGCAGGGCGCCCTCGATGGCCGCGTGCTCGAGCTGCACTGAGGCGTTCTGGCGGATCACGTTTGCAAACTTCCTGGCGGTGTCGAACGCCGCGTAGTTACCCTCGTCGACGATCACGGGCGGAAAGTCGCCGAACGGGCGGATGATGCTGAAGGCGAGCTGCGGCTGTTCGCTCAACGCAGGACCTCGTCGAGGAATGCTGCGATCTCTTGGACTTCCTCGAGGCAGACCTGATGCTGCATCGGGTACGTCAGCCAGCGCACGTCGTAGCCGAGGCGCATGAGGTTTTCCCGCGATGTCGCCGCGCGCATTACCGGAATCATCGGGTCGTGCGTGCCGTGAACCATGAGTATTGGCAGCGCGAGATTGGCATCGTGTCGTTCCCGCTCGGTGCGCGCAATATCGTGAAGATACGTCGACAGGGCAACGATACCGGCGAGCCGGGACGGATACCTGAGACCCACGTGCAGCGCGATCACGCCGCCCTGTGAGAAGCCGGCGAGCACGATTCGCTCGGTCGGGATGCCCCGCGCGATCTCGGCGTCCATGAATTTACGCACCTCGGCCGCTGACGCTTCCATGTCGTCGAAGCCTTCTGATTCCGAGTGCGGCACGAAGTCGTACCAGGCGCGCATCTCTGCGCCGTTGTTGATCGTCACGGGCCTGATCGGCGCATGCGGAAAGATGAACCGGATGCCGTGGTCCGGGGCCAGCTGAAGCTCCGGTACGATCGGTTCGAAGTCGTGGCCGTCGGCGCCAAGCCCGTGCAGCCAGATGACGCTTGCGCTGTGCTCGCCCGGCGGCTCGATGGCAATGTGATCGAGTAGGTCTGTCATGGGCATGATGATACCGCCAACGCCGCCGCGCCGTCAGTTTGTGGCGAATTGCGCGGCGCGAGGACCTTGTGACTTAATAGCGGGCAACTAAACACCAGGGAGAAACGGGGTGGGACCACTCAGCGGAACCAAGATCATCGAACTTGCCGGCATCGGCCCGGGGCCATTCTGCGGCATGATGCTTGCGGACATGGGGGCCGAGGTCATTCGCGTCGACCGGCCCGGGCCGGCGCGTCGCGCGAAAGACATCCTGACCCGGGGTCGCAAGTCCATCGCGGTCGATCTCAAGAGCGAAGAAGGCAAGGAAGTCGTGCTGAAGCTCTGTGAAGGCGCCGATGCACTGTTCGAAGGGTTCCGGCCCGGCGTCACCGAGCGTCTTGGCCTCGGGCCTGATGAGTGCATGGCGCGAAACCCGGCGCTCGTGTATGGCCGCATGACGGGCTGGGGCCAGGAAGGACCCATGGCAAACGCTGCCGGCCACGACATCAACTACATCGCGCTGGCCGGGGCATTGCACGCCATCGGCCGCAATGGCGAGAAGCCCGTACCGCCCCTCAACCTGGTTGGTGACTTCGGCGGTGGCGGCATGTTGCTCGCGTTCGGTCTGGTCTGCGCGATGCTGGAGGCACAGAAATCGGGCAAGGGGCAGGTGGTCGATGCGGCGATGGTCGATGGCGCGGCGACACTGATGGCGATGTTCTTCTCGATGAGTGCCGGTGGCGTGTGGAAAGACGAGCGGGGCGCGAACCTGCTCGATGGTGCGGCGCACTTCTACGACACCTACGAGACGTCGGACGGCAAATTTATCTCGCTGGGTTCTATCGAGCCGCAGTTTTATGCACTTCTGATTGAAAAGGCCGGCCTCGATGCGGATGAATTCTCCGCGCAGATGGATCAGTCGCGCTGGCCGGCGTACAAGGACAAGCTGACCGCGGTTTTCAAGACGAAAACGCGCGACGAATGGTGCGACATCATGGAAGGCACGGACGTTTGCTTCGCGCCGGTGCTGTCGTTGGGGGAAGTGGGACATCACCCTCACAACCGCCATCGCGGGACCATCGCGGAACTCGACGGTGTGCCGCAGCCAGCCCCGGCACCGCGTTTCAGCCGCACTGAGCCCGCGCTTTCCCACAGTTCGCGGATGCCGGGTGAGGACAGCCGGGACGTGCTCTCCGGTGCCGGTTACGACGAGGCTGCCATCGAGGCGATGATCGCGTCCGGCGCAGTATCGGCGACCTGACGAGACGTCCCGATGCCGCTGCGGGCCAGAGGGATTTCTGTCCCGCAGCCGTTCACATCGAGATTGATTGCGTTAGAATGCGCCCTAGCGGAGTTGGCTCAGCCGGCGCTGACAAGTCCATTAAGGTCAGCGATTGAGCACTTTCGGCGGGCACTGCGGGGAGAAGCCGCGCGCGACCCCTCCTTGACGATGAGGAACAGGGTGCAGGTTTGTAGTAGTACGGGGCCGCCGGCGGCTCGAAGCTAATGAACCAGACCAACAGGTACGACCAATGAGCGTAGAGTTACTAGACACGACGCGATTCCACGGCTTCCGGGTTCGCCGGCAGATCGCTGGCAAAACCTATCAGGAATACTTTTCCCTGAAGAAAGACGGCAAGCGGCTGCGTGGTCCCGAACGGACCAGGGTTAAGGCAGCTGCCGAGAAGCGCGATGAGCAGCTTCGCAAGATGCAGGAGAAGGCGAAGGCCGAGGCCGAGCGAACGGCGCTGTTCGACAAGGACGGCAAGGTGCGCGGCATTCTGTTCCGCATGAAGACGGAGAAAAGCGGCACGCGGACTCCGGTATTCCAGATTGGCATCATGTCGAACAAGGCTGACAAGATCGTCAACACGACGGTGTCCATCAACCTCCATGGCCTGAAGGGTGCGTGGGAGAAAGCAGTCGATTTCTACTGCGAGCACAAGAAGATCTCGAAGCGCTCGGCGCTGTACAAGGAATTGCTCAAGGCGCAGCCGAGCAAGGCGCAGCTCGAATCAATGAAGCGCAAGCGGCGCCGCAAGCGCTGAGGCCACTGTTATCAAACGCTGCTTATCAAACACTGTTTATCAAACACTGTTTATCAAACACAAGGGGACCCAGACGGTCCCCTTTTTTGACCATGGTATCTTGCGGCTGTGACTTATCAGGCTGAATTCAGACGTTCCATTGACGATCCCGCCGGATTCTGGCGCGAGCAGGCCTCGCGCATTGACTGGTATCGGGCGCCGACGACCATACTGAGTGGCGACGAAGAGCGGCCGGACTGGTATACGGACGGTGAACTGAACAGCGCCCATCTGGCACTCGACTATCACATCGATCAGGGCCGCGGTGAGCAGTGCGCGCTCATCTACGATTCGCCCGTGACGAGCACAGTGAGGCGCATGACGTTTCGCGAGCTGCGTGACAGCGTCGCTGTCTTTGCCGGCGCGCTGCGCCGCCTGGGTGTCGAGAAGGGCGACCGCGTCATCATCTACATGCCGATGGTGCCGGAAGCGGCGATCGCGATGCTGGCCTGTGCCCGGCTTGGTGCGATCCATTCCGTCGTATTCGGCGGCTTCGCGCCGAAGGAACTCGCCGCCCGCATCGATGATGCGCGGCCGCGCGTGCTGGTGACGGCGTCCTGCGGCATCGAGTTCGCGAATGTCATCGAGTACAAACCACTGGTGGATGAAGCGCTGGCGCTCGCCCATCACACGGTCGAGCGGTGTGTCGTTCTCCAGCGTGACGCGGCGAAGGCCGCGATGGGTGAGCGGGATATCGACTGGCAGGAGGCGGTCGCGGGCGCCGAGCCGGCGGATTGCGTGCCGGTCAGCGCGGGTGATCCGCTCTACATTCTTTATACCTCCGGCACGACCGGGAAACCGAAAGGGGTCGTCCGGGACAATGGCGGTCACGCCGTGGCGCTGACCTACAGCATGGATGCCGTCTACGGGATGAAGCCCGGTGAGGTGTTCTGGGCGGCCTCTGACGTCGGCTGGGTCGTCGGTCACTCCTATATCGTCTATGCGCCACTTTTCGCTGGCTGCACAACCGTGCTCTTCGAGGGCAAGCCCGTACGAACGCCGGACGCCGGCACGTTCTGGCGGGTGATTGCTGACCACGGGGTTTCGGTATTCTTCACGGCGCCAACCGCGTTCCGGGCAATCCGGAAAGAGGATCCCGACGCGGCGCTGCTCGATCAATACGACATCTCCAGCCTGCGCACGCTCTTTGTTGCAGGTGAGCGCACCGATCCCGCAACGTTCCACTGGCTCGAGGAGCACTTGAGGATTCCGGTGATCGACCACTGGTGGCAAACAGAGACGGGCTGGCCAATTGCGGCGAGTCCGGTGGGGATCGAGACGATTGCCGCGAAAGCCGGCAGTGCGAACCTGCCCGTGCCGGGGTACGAAATTGTGATCCTGTCGCCGGACCACGAGCCGGTTGCGCGGGGTGAAGAAGGCGATGTGGCGGTGAAGCTGCCGCTGCCGCCCGGTTGCCTGCCGACCGTGTGGGGCGATCACGAGCGGTTCCTGTCGAGTTACCTGCGCCCGCACCCCGGTTACTACCAGACCGGCGACGGTGGCTTCATCGACGATGACGGCTACCTGTTCATCATGGGACGAACCGACGACGTCATCAACGTGGCCGGACATCGCCTTTCGACAGGCGAGATGGAGTCGGTGGTTGCCGAACATGCCGCGGTTGCCGAGTGTGCGGTCATGGGCATCGAGGACCGGGACAAGGGTCAGGTGCCGGTCGGACTGGTGGTGCTGAAAGACGGTGCCAATGTTGAAGACGCGACGCTGGAGCAGGAACTGGTCGCCATGATGCGCGCTGACATCGGTGCGTTTGCGAATTTCAAGCGTATCGCTGTGGTGCCGCGGCTGCCGAAAACCCGTTCCGGCAAGATCCTGCGACGTTCGATCCGCAGTCTTGCCGATGTCGGCCACGTCGACACGCCGGCGACGATCGACGATCCGGCGATACTCGACGAGATTCGCGATGCGCTGGCGTCCCGGAAGATCGGCATCGCGTTCGAAGGAGGTGAATAGATGGCCGGGTCGGTACTGATCACGGGCGCTTCGTCGGGATTCGGCGAAGCAAGTGCACGCAAATTCATTGCCGAAGGACGCCGGGTCGTCGTTGCTGCCCGCCGGCGCGAGCGGATTGACGCGCTTTGCCGCGAGCTGGCGTCGTCCGGCGATATTCATGGCATCGAACTCGACGTGCGTGATCGCGACGCGGTGTTTGCGTTACCCGACTCCCTGCCGGCGCCGTTTTCAGATATCGACACGCTGATCAACAACGCCGGCCTCGCCCGTGGGCTCGAGGGTGCCGACGCGGTCGATATCGACGACTGGGAAACGATGGTTGATACGAACGTCAAGGGGCTGATGTACATGACGCGGGCGCTGCTGCCCACCATGGTGCAGCGTGGCGGCGGTCACGTCGTCAATATCGGTTCGGTGGCCGCGAGCTGGCCCTATCCGGGCGGCAATACCTATGGCGGCACGAAAGCGTTCGTGCAGCAGTTCTCGCGCAACCTTCGTACGGATCTGCTGGGCAAGCGCATCCGCGTGACAAATATCGAACCCGGTATGTGCGAAACCGAGTTTTCCGTCGTACGGTTCGACGGGGATGCGGACAAGGCAAGCCAGGTTTACCGCGGCATGACGCCTCTCTCGGCTGCGGACATCGCCGAGATCGTGTACTGGGTGACGGCGCTTCCGCCGCATATCAACGTCAATCAGCTCGAGGTCATGCCCACCGAACAGGCATGGTCGCCATTCGCAGTTCATCGCGAAACCGACTGAACGCCCGAACTTCCGTATCCAGCCGAAGTCTGAATCGGTATACTCGAAGATTGATTCTCCGAGAGGTCCAATCCAGACATGATCATCGTCCACGGCACCTTTCCAGTAAAAGCTGAAGTCCGCGACGACGCCCTCGAGCTCATGCACAAGATGGCAGTTGCGAGCCGCGCGGAGGCAGGCTGCATTTCCTACGAGTTCTATGTGGGGTTGTCGGACCCGAACAAACTGCTGCTGTTCCAGGAGTGGGAGTCGGTCGACGCGTTGCAGGGGCACTTCGATACCGAACACATGGAGGACTTTCTGAAGGTCCTGCCGGAGGTGCTCGACGGCGAGGTCACAACCCGCCGCTACGAGGTTCGAACCTCAGACGAGATCGACGAGGAGGCCGACCCCGAGGCTGAATTCGAGCAGGGCCCTCGGGTGGAACCCCGCCAGAAGATCGTTCACTAGGTACGATTACCCGATCAGCGCATTCACATTTTCAGGCGGGCGACCCAGCACCGCCTTGTCGTCCTTCACCACGATCGGGCGTTCGATCAGTTTCGGTGCCTTGAGCATTGCGTCGATCAGCGCATCGTCTGAAAGTGACTTGTCACCCAGTCCCATGTCCTTGTATTCCTGTTCGCCCTTGCGGAGCAGTTCCCGCGGCGAAATGCCGAGACGCTCGATCAGTGTCACCAGCGTCGCCCTGTCAGGCGGCGTTTCCAGGTAAAGCACGATCTCGGGCTCGATGCCCGCCTCTTCGAGCAGGGAGAGCGTCTGCCGAGACTTGGAGCATCGCGGATTGTGATAAATTGTGGTCGTTGCCATCGCGGGTACCGGTAGTCGAGTCGATCGGCCATTCTATTGAGCGACCGCCGGCCCCTCAAGGTTCCTCATGATCGAGCGAGCACGATACGTTGTAAATTGGATGCGCCAGTTCGGCACGATGATCGGGCGGACGTATCTCGACGACGACTGTCAGTCGACGGCCGCGGCGCTGACCTATCAGACGCTCTTTGCCGTTGTGCCGCTGCTGACGGTCATGTATTCGATGTTCAATGCGTTCGCCGCGTTCGAAGGGGTGAGCGGACGCATCGAGGACTTCGTCTTCGACAACGTCGTCCCCGAGAACGTCGATGTCGTCAAGGAATACCTCACCAGCTTTTCGGAACAGGCGCAGAGCCTTAGCGGCCCCAGCCTCGCACTGCTTGCCGTGACTGCCTTTCTGATGCTGTTCACGATCGAGCGGACGTTCAACCAGATCTGGCGGGTGCGTGAGCCGCGCAAGGGATATCAGCGCTTTCTGATGTACTGGGCCCTGCTGACACTTGGGCCGCTGTTGATCGGGGTCGGGTTTGCGACCACGACGTATGTGGTGTCCCTGCCGCTCATCAGTGACGTGACGACCGGCCTCGGCCTGCTGCGCTTCGTGCCGATCTTCATGAGCGCGAGCGTGTTCACGCTGATCTACCTGACCGTGCCGAATTGTCCGGTGCCCTTCAAGTATGCGGCGATCGGGGGCATCTCGGTTGCCTGCGTGTTCGAGTTTGCCAAGTTCACGTTTGCCGACGTGATGGCGAGTTCGAGCTTTGAGGTGATCTACGGCACGTTCGCGGCGGTGCCGCTCTTCCTTTTGTGGATCTATCTGTCGTGGACGATCGTATTGGCAGGGGCGGAAGTCGTGAAGGGGCTGACCGTATTTCGCTACGACGGCCATGCCCATCTGGAGCCGCCCTTCGTACAGCTGCTGCTGGTGCTCGAGCTGTTCTATCGCGCCCACGAACGGGGAGATGTGATTGATGAACGCGAGATCCGGAAGATGTCCGATCGTATCGAGGTTTCGCAGTGGAACGATCTGAAGGCGATGCTCGTCGATCTTGGATTGATCAAGTCGATTGATGGTGGCGGCATCGTGTTGACGCGGGACCTCAAGGATCTCTCGGTGTGGGAGCTGTACCAGAAGGTGCCATTCGACATGCCGACGATGGCAGGTGGCCAACACGCCTGGGAGCGGGCGCTGAACGACCGTCTGCGGAAGATCAGCGGCCGCAACGAAGAGTATCTGAAACTCAGTCTCGAGAGCCTGTTCCAGTCGACACGGCCCGAGACCGTACCTGACGAGGAGGAACGTCGCAGTGTGGTATAGGCGGGCGCTCTTGGCAGCGCTTCTGGTTGTCCTGGCGGGCTGTGGGCAGCCGCCGGCTGATTTCACTGATGTAAACGGCGAGGGCTATCGCTACGCGGATTTCCAGGACAAGTGGATCATCGTCAACTACTGGGCGACCTGGTGCGCACCCTGTATCAAGGAGATACCGGAGCTCAACAAGCTCGCGACCGATCACGCGGCGGACCTGGTCGTGCTCGGCGTCAACTTCGATGACCCGCAGGGCGAGGAGCAGCTGAAGCAGGTCCGGAAGATGAAAATCGAGTTCCCGGTCTACTCGGCGCCGCCCCACGAGGGGCTGGGGATCACGCCGCCGGAAGTGCTGCCGACGACGTTTGTGTTCGCTCCCGGTCTCGAGCTGAAAGCGACGCTGGTGGGTCCGCAGACCGAGGAGACACTGCTTGCGGCAATGACGCCCTAGCGGAGTTCCGCCGCGACGCGATCGCTGATCTCGGCCACGACCTCATCGACGGCAATCTCGCGGCTCTCGCCCTCACGCCGGTTCATGTATTCCACGACGCCGTTCTCGAGGCCACGCTCACCGACGACGATCCGGTGCGGGATACCGATCAGTTCGGCATCGGCAAACTTGGCGCCGGGTCGTACGCCGTCGCGGTCATCATAGAGCACTTCCACACCGGCAGATTCGAGTGCCGAGTAGAGGTTCTCGGCGGTGGCCGCGACCGCTTCTGATTTGTGGGCATTGATTGCAATGACGATCGCGTGGAACGGCGCGACCGGGGTCGGCCAGATCATGCCCTTGTCATCGTGGAACTGCTCGATGACCGCGCCGACCAGCCGCGAGACGCCGATCCCGTAGCAGCCCATCATCATGGTCACGGCCTTGCCATTCTCGTCGAGCACGGTTGCGTTCATCGGCTCGGCGTACTTCTTGCCGAGCTTGAAGATATGCCCGACTTCGATGCCGCGCCTGAACTGCAGTTCGCCCTTGCCGTCGGGGCTCGGATCGCCTTCCACAACGTCGCGCAGGTCCTCGATGGCCGTGATGTCGGCGTCGCGACCCCAGTTGGCAGAGGCCCAGTGGTAGCCGTCCCGGTTCGCACCGCAAACGAAGTTCTTCATGGCCGCTGCAGCGCGGTCGACGATCACGGGCATTTGAAGCTTGACGGGGCCGATCGACCCCGGGGAGGCGCCAACGGCAAGCTTGATTGCCTCGTCGCTCGCCATCGTGAGCGGGGATTTGATGGCGTCGACGTTCTCTGCCTTGACCGTGTTCAGTTGGTGGTCCCCACGCAGAATGAGCGCGACGAGGGGTGAGTCGGTGCCTTCGACGATCAGGGTCTTGACGGTGGTTGTCGGATCGATGCCGAGCAGTTCGGAGACGGCGTCGATCGTTCTGGCGTTCGGTGTCTCGACTTCCTCGATCGGCTGCTCGGGATCGGTCGAGGCTGCCGGCGCGAGCGCCTCGGCCTTCTCGATGTTTGCGGCGTAATCGCTGCCGGTGCTGAAGACGATCAGGTCCTCGCCGGACTGGGCGAGCACGTGAAACTCGATCGAGGCATTACCGCCGATCGCGCCGCTGTCGGCGAGGACCGGACGAAAGTCGACGCCGATGCGGTCGAGGATCTTCGAATAGGCGGCATGCATGTCGTTGAAGGTCGCATCGAGGCTCTCTTCTTCGATGTGAAACGAGTACGCGTCCTTCATGATGAACTCACGCGCGCGCAGCACGCCGAAACGGGGCCGCGTCTCGTCCCGGAACTTCGTCTGGATCTGGTAGTAGTTGACGGGCAACTGCTTGTGACTGCGCAATTCGTTGCGCGCGATGTCGGTAATGACCTCCTCGTGGGTCGGGCCGAAACAGAAGTCGCGCTGGTGACGGTCGAAGAGCTTGAGCAGGAGGCCTTCATCGTATTGTGACCACCGGCCCGACTCCTTCCACAGTTCGGCGGGCTGTACGCTCGGCATCAGCAGTTCCTGGGCACCGGCGCGGTCCATCTCCTCGCGAACGATGTGCTCGATCTTGCGGAGGACGCGGAGCCCGAGGGGCATCCAGCTGTAGATGCCCGAGGCCAGTTTCTTGATGAAGCCGGCGCGAATCATCAGTCGGTGACTGGCGATCTCTGCGTCGGACGGTGTCTCCTTCAGCGTGGAGATGGTGTAGCGAGAGGCTCTCATAGTGCGTCAGTATTCCATTGTCAGCTTGTTATAGTAGCACCAGCCGCCGGGGTCAGACCCCAGTGCCAGACCGGGGTCAGACCCCAGTGCCAGAGCAGTGCCAGAGCAGTGCCAGAGCAGTGCCAGGCCGGGGTCAGACCCGGGTGTCATCGTTGGCGGTTATCACGATCCCGATCATTGTCCGCATTCGGAGAAATTCATGGCTTTGCATAACGGCGGTTGTCACTGTGGCGCAGTACGGTTCGAGTTCGAGTCCGCGCGTTCGCCGAGGCTCCTTGCCTGCAACTGCTCAATCTGTGCGATGACCGGCTTTGTTCACCTCATCATTCCTGCGCGCGATTTCACGCTGATTTGCGGTGAGGCTGCGCTAACCACCTACACGTTCGGCTCGGGAATTGCGAAGCACCACTTCTGTCGCCACTGTGGGGTGAAGTCTTTCTACATCCCCAGGTCCAATCCCGATGGCGTCAGTATCAGCTGGCACTGCGTTGACCACTCCAGCTTCGATGAAGTCGTCATTGAAGCGTTCGACGGCGACAACTGGGAAGCGGTCGCAAGCTCGATCGCCTATCTCTCTGAGTAATGCGCCGTCGACGCCGGGGTCTGACCCCGGCCTGGCACTGGGGTCTGACCCCGCGCTGGGGGCTCAACGAAAAAGGGCCGCGATGAGCGGCCCTTTTCTGAACAAGCGCTGTTTGCGCCTAGACCATTTCCTTCATCTTCTTCAGCGGAAGGATGCGGACCTTGGTGCTTGCCGGCTTGGCCGCAACGTCCATGGTTTCACCAGGACGGAACGGGTTCGGAACACCCTTGCGCGCCTTGCGGGCAGGACGACGAACCGTCTTGACCTTGAACATGCCCGGCATGGTGAACTCGCCGGCGCCGCCCTTCTTGATGTGACGCTCGATCAGGACCGCCAGCTCGTCGAAGACTTCGTTGACCTGCTTCTTTGACAGTTCAGTGTTTTCCGCGATTTCAGCGACGATTGCGCTCTTGGTGTACTTCTCTTTAATCGCGGTGGCTTTCTTCTTGGCCGGTGCCTTTTTCACCGGGGCTTTCTTGGCGGAGGTCTTCGCCTTCTTTGCGACCATTCGGTAATCCTTTTGAGTTGAGTTAATTCTGGAGAATCAAAAAAAGCGGTGTTTGCCACCGCTTTTCATACGCGACTTTATAGCGGATTGGCCAAATACTGGCAATAGAGAAACGCCTTTCGGCCCTTGATTTACAGGACTTTCACCGTTGAATTGAAGTTTCGTGCCCATATAACAGTGGCAGGCGACTTCAACCCCTGCACACAGTCGCCGAATCCGTCGTTTTACAGTTATAATTCGCGGCCGTCTTGTCGCGGTGTCCAGGATCCATAACGAGGAAAAACGAGCATGCCTATCTATGAGTATCAGTGCCAAGCCTGCGGTCATAGACTGGAGAAGTTGCAGAAGATCAGCGACGACCCGTTGAAGGACTGTCCGTCCTGTTCCAAACCCGAACTCACGAAGCTGGTCTCTGCGGCCGCGTTTCGCCTGAAAGGGGGCGGTTGGTACGAGACCGATTTCAAGAGCGGTTCCAAGAAGAACGTTGCCGAGTCGTCGTCTTCGTCCGGTTCGTCAGATTCATCGTCAGGTACCTCTTCCAGCGACAGCACGTCGTCGGACAATTCGAGCAAGAAGAAGTCGGACGTCTCTGCGGCCGCGAGCTGATCGCTCGCGCGCCCGCGCATCAATCATGGGCCCGTTCGCCGGGCTGACACAGAGCAGGGGATAACATCATGCGGAGCCACTATTGTGGCCAGCTCAGGGAATCTCATATCGGAGAAGAGGTTTCCCTGTACGGTTGGGTTCATCGACGACGCGATCACGGCGGCGTCATCTTTCTCGACGTGCGCGATCGCGAAGGGATTGCTCAGGTCGTGTTCGATCCCGATACGGCGGAGGCATTCGCCCTCGCCGATGAAGTGCGTAACGAGTTCGTGCTCGAGATCACGGGCCGGGTGCGCGCCCGCGACGAGGCTGCCATCAATCCGCGTATGGCGACGGGCCAGATCGAGGTGCTCGGCAAGACCCTCACGATTCTCAACCGCGCCGACACGCCCCCGTTCCAGCTCGACGAGTATTCTGATGCCGGCGAAGACGTCCGCCTGCGTCACCGCTACATCGACCTGCGCCGTCCCGAGATGCAGTCGCGCCTTCGACTCCGCTCCGACGTCACCCATTTTGTGCGCAACTACCTCCAGTCGCACGGCTTCATCGACGTCGAGACGCCGGTACTGACGAAAGCAACTCCCGAAGGCGCGCGCGACTATCTCGTGCCGAGCCGGACCCATCCGGGAGAGTTCTTCGCGCTGCCCCAGTCGCCGCAGCTCTTCAAGCAACTCCTGATGGTCTCCGGATTCGATCGCTACTACCAGATCGCGAAGTGTTTCCGTGATGAGGACCTGCGTGCTGACCGGCAGCCTGAGTTCACGCAGATCGACATCGAGACGACCTTCATGTCCGAACAGGAGATCATGGATCTCACCGAGACGCTGCTGCGCAAGCTCTGGAAAGACATGATCGACGTCGACCTGCCGGCCTTCCCGGTAATCTCGTACGCCGATGCCATGGAGAAGTACGGCAGTGACCGGCCCGACCTGCGATTCGACCTGCCGCTGGTCGAGATCGCCGACCTGATGAAGGAGGTTGAGTTCAAAGTATTCAGCGGGCCGGCCAACGACGGGCAATCCCGCGTCGTTGCCCTGCGTCTGCCCGAGGGTGACAGGCTCAGCCGCAAGATGATCGACGACTACACGAAGTTCGTCGGCATCTACGGCGCCAAGGGGCTCGCCTATATCCGCGTCAACGACATTGATGCCGGCATGGAAGGACTTCAGTCCCCGATTCTGAAGTTCCTGCCCGAGGATGTCGTGCGTTCGATCCTCGATCGCGTCGGCGCCGAGAACAAGGACGTCATCTTCTTCGGCGCAGACAAGAAGGGCGTGGTCAACGATGCCATGGGCGCGTTGCGCGTGAAGCTGGCCGAAGACCTGGATCTCTTCGAGCGCGAGTGGGCAACGTGCTGGGTCACCGACTTCCCGATGTTCGAGCAGGACGCGCAGGGCAACTGGACCGCGATTCACCACCCGTTCACGATGCCCACCGGCGACATGGACGAGATGCTCGAGAACCCGGGCGCCACGCTCTCGAGAGCCTATGACGTTGTCGTCAACGGCTATGAACTCGGCGGCGGGTCGATCCGTGTCAACTCGCTGGACGTGCAGCAGAAAATCTTTCGCGTGCTGCAAATGTCAGAGAACGAGTCGAATGTTAAATTCGGATTCCTGCTCGACGCACTTCGATACGGGGCACCGCCCCATGGCGGTATCGCCATGGGCCTCGACCGGCTCATCATGCTGCTTGCCGGCACGACGGCCATCCGTGACGTCATCGCATTTCCGAAGACGCAGACGGCGGCCTGCCTCATGACCGAGGCACCCAGCGAGATCGATGCCGAGCAGCTCAAGGAACTCCACATTCGCGTAGACAAGCGCGCGGACAAGAAATAGGCAGGAGGACATCCCGTTATGGCTGGCCATTCCAAGTGGGCAAACATCAAGCACCGCAAGGCGGGACAGGACGCCAAGCGAGGCAAGGTATTCACGAAGATCATTCGCGAGCTGACGATTGCGGCCCGCGACGGCGGTGGCGTTGTCGAGGACAATCCGGCGTTGCGGCTCGCGGTTGAAAAGGCAAAGTCGGCCCAGATGCCGAAGGACACCATGGAGCGCGCCATCCAGCGCGGCGCCGGTGGTCTCGAAGGCGCAAATCTGGAGCCCGTTACCTATGAAGGTTACGGGCCGGGCGGCGTGGCCATCATGGTCGAGACTATGACCGACAACCGAAACCGCACGGTGGCCGAAGTGCGCCATGCCTTCAGCAAGGCGGGCGGCAATCTCGGTACCGACGGGTCGGTGGCCTACCTGTTCGACAAGAAGGGCACGATCGCTTATCCGCCTGGCACCGATGAGGACGGCGTGATGGAAATCGCGATCGAAGCGGGTGCCATGGACGTTGACGTCGATGACGAGGGCGCGATTGAAGTGCAGACCGCACCGGAAGACTTTCAGGCCGTCAGGGACGCGCTGGCCGAGGGCGGTTTCGAGCCGGAGAATGCCGAGGTGGCGATGGTGCCCCAGACCTACAGTGATCTCGATGTGGATACGGCTGAGAAGGTGCTGCGCTTGCTCGATACGCTCGAGGACCTCGATGACGTGCAGAACGTCTTTACCAATGCGAACTTTCCGGAGGAACTGGAACAGGCTTCTTGACCGGCGGTCCTTCTCGGGGCTCAGGACGAGGTTGGCGCTCGGGCCGAGGCACCTTTGTGTTAACCTAGGCGAAACTCCGCTCAGGTCAAGACATGACCCTCATTCTGGGAATCGATCCTGGCTCCAGGGTGACCGGCTATGGCCTCATCCAGACCCGTGGTGCCCGGCATCATTACGTATCCAGCGGCTGTATCAAGACCGCAGCCGACGCCTCCCAGCCCGAGAAACTGAGCGAGATCTTCGCCGGCGTCCAGGAAATCATCGGTGAATTCGGTCCTGCTGAACTCGCCATCGAGAAGATATTCATGTCGAAGAGTGCCGACTCCGCGCTGAAGCTTGGGCAGGCGCGCGGCGTTGCGATCGTGGCTGCCGTGAACGAGGGCCTGCCCGTTTACGAGTACGAGGCGCGCAAGATCAAACAGGCGGTGGTCGGCACCGGTGCCGCCAGCAAAGCACAGGTTCAGCACATGGTGCAGCAGCTGCTGGCGCTGCCCGGGCAGCCGAGCCCGGACGCAGCGGATGCGCTTGCGATCGCGCTTTGTCACATTCACACGCAGCATTCCCTGGCCCGGCTGGCGGGCGCGAAAGCGTTCAGGCGCGGCCGGCTCGTGAGGTCCTAGGCAGCGTGATCGGGAGACTCAGGGGCCGCGTGCTGGCGCTGTCACCCAGCCAGGTGGTGCTGGACGTTGGCGGCGTGGGCTATGAGGTCGACATACCGATCTCGACGCACCAGCGGGTGCAGGGGCAAACCGACGAGGTAATGCTTTTTACCCATCTCGCGGTGCGCGAAGATGCCCATCAGCTGTTCGGCTTCGCGACCGAGTCCGATCGGGATCTCTTTCGCGAACTCATCCGGGTCAAGGGCGTCGGCCCGCGGCTTGCGCTCACCATTCTCTCGGGCATGGATGCCGACGGGCTGATCCGGAGTATCCAGGGCAAAGACATCAAGGCGCTGACCGCGTTGCCCGGCGTCGGCAAGAAAACCGCCGAACAGCTCGTGCTCGACCTGAGCGGGCGGCTGCCTGAGATCGCGGTCGAATCAGCACCTGCGGCCGCAGCGGCACACGGGAATCTGGCCGATGCCGAGGCGGCGCTGATCGGCCTCGGCTTCAAACCGCAGGAAGCGTCTGTCGCGCTCGCCCGTGTTGAAGATCAGGACGCGGACGTGGAGACTCTCATTAAACAAGCGTTGAAGGCGCTCGGATAGCGCGCCCGGATGTCACATGATCGAATCTGACCGTCTCGTCACCCCGGAAGTGGTTGCCACCGAATCCGGGCAGGACTGGGCCATTCGCCCGAAGCATTTTGCCGAGTACCGCGGACAGCCGCAGGTCACCGAGCAGATGACGATCTTCATCGAGGCTGCGAAGGCGCGGGGCGAATCGCTGGACCACACGCTCATCTTCGGCCCGCCCGGTCTCGGCAAGACCACGCTCGCAAACATCGTTGCGAACGAGATGGGTGTACAGATCCGCTCGACCTCCGGGCCAGTGATCGAGAAAAAGGGCGATCTGGTCGCAGCACTCACGAATCTCGAGGAAGGCGATGTGCTGTTCATCGACGAGATTCACCGCCTGACGCCGGCTGTCGAAGAAGTCCTTTACCCGGCGATGGAGGACTTCCAGGTCGATATCACTATCGGTGAGGGTCCGGCGGCGCGAAGCATCAAACTCGACTTGCCCCCTTTCACCCTCGTTGGCGCGACAACGAGAACGGGCCTGCTGACATCACCGCTTCGTGACCGGTTCGGCATTATCCAGCGCCTCGAGTTCTATAATGTCGAGGATCTCACGCAGATCGTGCTGCGGTCGGCTGAACTGCTGGAGGTGAATACCGATGCCGAGGGCGCCCGTGAAATCGCACTTCGCTCGAGGGGCACGCCGCGTATTGCGAACCGCCTCCTGCGCCGCGTCAGGGACTACGCCCAGGTCAAGGCAGATGGCGTCGTCACCCGTGATGTTGCCGGCAAGGCGCTCGACATGCTGAAGGTCGATGCCAACGGTTTCGATCACATGGACCGGCGGCTGCTTATGGCGCTGATCGAGAAGTTTGACGGCGGTCCTGTGGGTATCGACAGCATCGCGGCCGCGATTGGTGAGGAACGTGACACCATCGAGGATGTCTACGAACCATTTCTGATCCAGCAGGGTTTCATTCAGCGAACGCCCCGTGGCCGGCTGGCGACGCGAAACGCATATCTCCATTTCGGGCTGCCGCGGCCCGGTGGTGATGATCTCTTTGAAAACGGCGATGCGCCCCACTAGCCAATCAATCCCTGGAGCGACGAATTGAGCGAACAGCTTTCGATTATTGACCTGATACTTGGCGCGAGCCTTTTGGTACAACTCGTGATGGGCCTGCTCGTGCTCGCCTCGTTCGTTTCCTGGATCATGATCTTTCAGCGCGGGTTCGCGCTTGCGGCGATTCGGCGGCAGGCAACCGAGTTCGAGAACGAATTCTGGTCCGGCAAGGATCTGCGTGAGATCTACAAGGAGGTTGAGGGCGACGAGGAAGAGGCGCCTACCGGCATGTCGGCGATCTTCGTGTCCGGGTTTCGGGAGTTCACGCGACTCCGCAAGCAGTCCGCTGACCCCGATCGTGTCATGCAGAACGTTCAGCGCGCGATGCGGGTTTCGCTGTTTCGCGAGGAAGAACGGCTCGAGACGCACCTGCCGTTTCTGGCGACGGTCGGCTCGACGAGCCCGTACATCGGTCTCTTCGGTACGGTCTGGGGCATCATGAACTCGTTTCGCGGGCTCGCCACCGTCGAGCAGGCGAGCCTGTCGGTCGTTGCGCCGGGGATTTCCGAAGCGCTGGTGGCAACGGCAATGGGTCTCTTTGCGGCGATTCCCGCCGTCATCGCCTACAACCGTTATGCGGCGCAGGTCGAAGTGATCGTCAATCGCTTCGAGGCATTCAGCGATGAGTTCAGCAGTATCCTCTATCGCGCGATCAACAACTGATCGGAGCCTGATCGATGCCGAAAGCAGCAAGGCGCAAGCCGATGGCCGAGATCAACGTCGTTCCCTATATCGACGTGATGCTCGTGCTGCTGGTGATTTTCATGGTCACGGCGCCGATGATGCGTCCGGGAATCGATGTCGAGCTGCCGCAGGCCACTGCCGGACCGCTGGACGTCGACGAGAATGAACCAGTGCTGGTGGTTTCGGTCAAATCCGATGAATCCTATTTCATCAACACCGGGGATTCCGAGGAACCGGTCGAACTCGGGGTCATCCAGGAGAGGGCGCAGAAGATTCTCGCAGCGAATCCCGATATCAAGGTGCTGGTCGAGGGCGACCGACGACTTCCCTATGGCGTGATCATCAACCTGATGAGCGTGCTCGAGGCGGCCGGCGCCAGTAACGTCGGTCTCATTACAGAGCCGCCGGCTGACCGCTGATGCGCCTCATCTCGACGTACATGGTGCCGGCATGCTGGGCGTTGCTGTTCCACGCGCTCGTCATCGGCCTGCTGATGACCAACTGGGAAGACACCAGTGCGCTCGAGGTGACCGACGTCGAGCCCTACTTCATCGAAGCCAGCATCGTGAACGAGAACCCCCATCGCGCGAAGCAGCAGCGGGAGGCGGCAGCCGAGGCGAATCGGCGCCGCATTCAGCGCGAACGCGAGGCGGCAGCGCGCGCCGAGCGTGAGGCGGCAGAGAAGGCAGCGGCAGAGGCCGCAAGAAAGCAGGCACGGATCGACGAGTTGAAGGCGCAGCAGGCCGCCGAGGAACGAGCACGCCAGCAGGCGGCGGCGAGAGACGCCGAGATTGCGGCGCAGCAGGGCGACGACCGCAACGACGATGATCTGGAGGAAGCACGCGTTGCCATGGCTGATGAGCTTGCGCGCGCCGTGATGAGCGAGCAATCGGCGCGGCAGGCCGTTACCGACTACGAAAAGGCGATGGCCTATGCGGCGCGCATTCGCCAGGACATCGTTCAGCAGTGGTCGAGACCACCGAGCGCGCGCAATGGTATGCAGGCGCTGCTCCGGGTGAGTCTGGTGCCGACCGGTGAGGTTGTCGACGTCGTGGTCGTCGAGGGCAGCGGCAATGACGCATTCGACCGTTCTGCAATCCTGGCGGTCGAGAAGGCAGAGCGCTTTGTCGTGCCCGAAGACTCCCGCCAGTTCGAACAGCACTTCCGCAACTTCGAGGTGCTGTTCCGGCCCGAGGATCTACGCCTCTAATGAATCGCTACATCGATGGATGCTACATGAAGTACTTCTTGCGCATTTCGCGCTTTGCAATGCTGACGCTTTCACTCTGCCTCATGGCGGGTGGCGCCCGTGCCAACCTGACGATCGAGGTGACTCAGGGGGTCGACAACGCCGTTCGGGTGGCGGTGGTGCCGTTCGCCTGGCGAGGGCAGGGTGCGCTGCCCACTGACGTGACCGAGGTGGTCGACGCCGACCTTACGCTGTCGGGCCGCTTCGATACGCTGCCCGTCGACCAGATGCTGAGCCTGCCGAACGAATCAGCGGATGTGTTCTTCCGCGACTGGCGGCTGCTGGACGTCGAGTACCTCGTGATCGGATACATCGAGCCCGTGCCTGAAGATCGGGGCCGGCTTCGTCTCACGTTCGAACTCTACAATGTGTTCCAGCAGCGCACGGTCATCGGTCACGCGATCGAGGGCGAGGTCGAGGAACTCCGGGACATGGCGCATTATGTGTCGGACTCGGTGTTCGAGGAACTGACGGGGATTCCGGGGCACTTCTCGACCCGAATCATGTACGTAACGTCGTTTGAAGACGACGCGGGTCGACTGTTCCGCCTGAATATCGCGGATGCCGACGGCTATCGGGTCAGCACGGTACTCGAATCGAGGGAGCCGGTACTGTCGGCCACCTGGTCACCGGACGGCAAACGCATCGCGTACGTCTCTTTCCAGGGTGATGGTCGCCCGGCGATCTACATCCGGGAACTCGAGACCGGCCGTGTGGAGAAGGTGACCAACTATCGCGGCAGCCTCAACGGGGCACCGGCGTTCTCTCCTGACGGCAAGAAGCTCGCGCTGGTGCTGTCCAAGGACGGCAGCCCCGACATCTACGTCCTGAACCTGGAAACGCGGCGTCTGCGGCGCATCACGCGGCACTACGGCATCGATACGGAGCCGTCGTGGACCGCCGATGGCGAACGGATCATCTTTACGAGCAACCGCGGCGGACAGCCCCAGATCTACATGATGACGCTGGCCGATCTCACCATCGAGCGACTGACGTTCGAGGGTGACTACAATGCACGGGCCTCCATGCTGCCTGACGACAGTGCCATCGTCATGGTTCATCGCCGCGACGGCATCTTTCACATCGCCATGCTGGAGCTTGAGAGAGGCCGCCTGACGGTGCTTACACAGACTTCGCTCGACGAGTCTCCCAGTATCGCGCCCAATGGAAGTATGCTAATTTATGCGACCCAAGTGGGTGGGGAAGGCATTCTGGCCGCGGTTTCCATCGACGGCGGCGTGAAATTCAACCTGCCCTCGAGTGAGGGCGACGTGCGGGAGCCAGCCTGGTCACCGACGAAAAGAAGAGAATTTGTGCCCGTCACGCCGTAAATTTGCGGAATATCGTCCGGTTTTGAGACCGGCGTCGCATGAATTCGCGAAAGGGTATGTGGTTTAATCGACGCTTGCGCTAATAGGAGCTCATCATGTCAACAATAAGTTTCCGCGACCTGTTCATCGTCTTGCTGGCGACGGCAGTGCTGGCGGGGTGTTCCTCGAATCAGCCTGAAGAAGAGACGATGCCGGAGCAAACGGCCAGCGAGTCGTCCATGTCTGATTCCGACGGTATGGACGCCGAGCCGGAACCCGAAACGCTCGAGCCGCGGGTAACGACAAGGGGTGGCAAGCGCGTCATCGAAATCCCGGATACGTCGGGTGACTACGAAACACTGCCTGGCGTTTTCTACTTCGACTTCGATCAGGCCATCATCAAGCGTGCCGCCTATCAGGAACTTCAGCGCCACGCCCAGGCGATGGCCGCCGATCGTTCCCTGAGCGTTCGTCTCGAAGGCCATGCTGACGAGCGCGGTACGCGGGAATACAACCTCGCGCTGGGCGAGCGTCGTGCCAACGCGGTACGCGCCTACCTGATGACCAACGGCGTGCTCTCGTCGCAGCTCGAGACCATCAGCTACGGTGAAGAAAAGCCGGCAGTCAACGCCAGCAACGAGGCTGCCTGGTCGAAGAATCGTCGAGTCGAGCTCGTTTACAAGTAATGCGATACAGCGGGCTAATTCATGATTAGCTCCCAATCGTTCCGAAGTGGTGTGATGGGCCTGGTGCTTCTGGCCGTCACACCATTTTTGTTTGCGGCTGAGGAGCCTTCGCGCAGCGCGATCGAGGTCGAGTCTCTCTCTGACCGACCGGCCGGTTCGCGTGAGGCGCAGATCGAGTACCGGGCGCCCATTGAGGAAGAGCCCGCGCCTGCGCCTGCAGCCAACGCCGGCGAGACCTACTATCAGCTCCAGTTGCTTCAGCAGGACGTGCTGGAACTTCGTGGCCTCGTCGAAGAGCTGACGTACCAGCTCCGGCGCATGCAGACGACCCAGGAAGACCGCTACCTCGAACTCGATGCCCGGTTTCAGAACCTGCAGTCGCAGATCAACAGTGGCGCTGTCGCTACCGAGTCTGCAGAAACGCCGATGCCTGCCGCCGAGGTTCCGGACCCGAGTGAGGTCGTCAGCAGTGAGGGCACGGAAGACGAGATTTACGGTACGGCCCTCGAGCTGATCAGGAACCGCCAGTATGACCTGGCGATCGAGCAGCTTGACGCGCTGATTGCCCAGTATCCCGACGGCGCGCTTACCGCCAATGCCTACTATTGGCTGGGTGAGGTCCATGCCGCCAAACCCGAGCCGGACTACGAGCAGGCCCGGCAGGCGCTGGCCCAGGTCATCACGTTCTTCCCGGACAGCCGCAAGGTGCCGGACGCCGCGTTCAAGCTCGGCAAGGTCTATCACCTGATGGGCGAATGCGAGCGTGCCGAGGAACTCCTGAATCAGGTCATTGCGGACAATCCCGGCAGGTCGGTCGCGAAACTGGCAGAGACGTACCTCCGCGACAAGGTCGACTGCGGCGGCTAGCCCGACCCGGCTTGAAGTGACGACGCTCCGCATCACAGAGATCTTCCGGTCCCTGCAGGGGGAATCGAACACGGTCGGCCTGCCGACCACGTTCGTACGCCTTACAGGGTGTCCGCTTCGCTGTACCTATTGTGACACCGAGTATGCCTTCCACGGCGGCGATGTGATGCCAGTCACGGACATCGTTGATCGTGTGCGTGAGCTGGGGGCCCCCTGGGTTACTGTCACGGGCGGTGAACCGCTTGCCCAGCCCGGCGCGAAACCGCTGATGGAGCAACTCGTGGCGGCAGGGTTCAGGGTCTCACTCGAAACCAGTGGCGCCATGGATACGAGCGGTGTGCCCGACGAGGTCGTCGTGGTGCTTGACCTGAAAACGCCGGCGTCCGGTGAGGTCTCGCGCAACTGCTACACGAACATCGACCGCCTCAAACCCATCGATCAGGTGAAGTTCGTGATTTGCGATCGCACCGACTACGACTGGGCGAAGTTCAAGATTGCCGAGTACGACCTCTGTGACCGCGTTGCCGACGTCCTGTTGTCACCGTCACACGAGCAACTCGAGCCGGTCACGCTGGCGGACTGGATTCTGGGGGACACGCTCCCTGTGCGCCTGCAGATTCAGCTTCACAAGTATCTCTGGGGGGACAAGCCCGGTGTCTGAAGAACGCGCCGTCGTGCTGTTGTCGGGCGGACTCGATTCGGCCACGGTGCTGGCGATTGCAATGGTGGCCGGTTACGAATGCCACTGCCTCTCTTTTCGCTACGGTCAGCGACACAGCGCTGAACTCGATGCGGCGGCCAACGTCGCCTCGGCGCTGGGTGCATCAAGCCATCATGTGGCCAATATCGACATTGGCGCATTCGGCGGCTCTGCACTGACTGATGATGCCATTGCGGTGCCGACCGCAGGTGTCGACGACGGCATTCCGGTCACGTACGTACCGGCCCGCAACACCGTATTTCTCGCGTACGCGCTTGGCTTCGCCGAGGTCAGGGACGCGACGCGCATCTTCATTGGCGTCAACGCGGTGGATTACTCGGGCTACCCCGACTGCCGGCCGGAGTTCATTGCGGCGTTCGAGGCAATGGCGAACCTCGCGACCCGTGCGGGTGTGGAAGGCCGGGGCGTTCGCATCGAGACGCCGCTCATCGATCTGCCCAAGGGCGAGATCATCCGCCGTGGCATTGACCTTGGCGTGGACTATGGCATGACCACGTCGTGCTACCAGCTCGATGCCGAAGGGCGTGGCTGCGGCGTCTGCGACAGCTGTCGGATCCGCCGTGCCGGCTTTGAAGAGGCCGGCGTCACCGATCCCACCCGCTACTTCTGATCAGGCGAGGCCACGGCCCTTGAGCAAGGGCTCGACATCGGGCTCGCGCCCGCGGAAGCGCACGTAGAGCTCCATGGGATCCGCGGTGCCGCCCGTCTCCAGTACATGCTCGCGAAACGAACGGGCCGTCTCGGCATCAAAGAGGCCGTTTTCCCTGAATGCCTCGAAGGCATCGGAGTCCAGCACCTCTGCCCACAGGTACGAGTAGTAGCCGGCAGAATAGCCCCCGGAAAAGATGTGCTGAAAGTACGTCGACCGATAGCGCGGCGCGATCTCTTCGATGAGGTCGATACGATCCATGGCGGCCTGCTCGAAGCCGTCGACATCATCGGCTGCCTCCGCGCCGGCCTCGTGCCAGTACATGTCGAGATAGGAGGCCGCGAGGTATTCGGTCGTGGCGAACCCCTGGTTGAAAGATTCCGTGGCCTTGAGCCGGTCGATGAGGTCATCGGGAATCGGCTCACCGGTCTCGTGATGGTGCGCATAGGATTTCATGACGGCCGGTTCGAAGGCCCAGTGTTCCATGATCTGCGAGGGCAGTTCGACGAAGTCCCGTTTGACGGCGGTGCCGCTCATGGATTCGTAGTTCACCTTGCTGAGCAGGCCGTGGAGCGCGTGCCCGAACTCGTGAAAGACGGTTCGCACCTCGTCGGGCGACAGCAGCGTCGGGCTGCCTTTGCTGAAGTTGCAGTTGTTGAGAATGATCGGCGTGACCTTCTCGCCGTGGGTCACGGTGCTGTGCAGCCGCAGCGCGTTCATCCAGGCGCCGTCGCGCTTCGATCCGCGTGAAAAATAGTCGGCCATGAAAAGCCCGATCAGCGAACCGTCGGCGTCGCGCACCTCGAAGGACTGGACGTCGTCGTGCCAGCCCGGAACGCCGTCGATGGCATGGAACGTGATGCCGTACAGCCGGCCGGCGACGTCGAAGGCGCCGTCCCGAACCCGGTCGAGCGGAAAGTAGGGCTTGAGCGTTTCGTTGGACAGGGAAAACTCGTCGGCACGCCGCTGCTCGGTGTAGAACCACCAGTCCCAGGGCGCCAGCTTGAAGTTGCCGCCCTCCGCCTGGATTCGCGCCTGGAGCCGGTCGGCTTCATCGCGTACTTTCCGGCTTGCAGGCTCGCGAACGCGGTCGAGCAGGTCGATCACATTCCCGGGTCTGGCCGCCATTCGGTCGTCGAGCACGAAATCCGCGTGTGAGTCGAAGCCCATCAGCTTCGCCCGCTCGGCGCGAAGCGAAACAATCTCCCTGACCCGTGCCTTGTTGTCGAACGCGTTGTCGCGGTTGCCCTGGGTTGTATAGGCGCGCCACAGCTTCTCGCGCAGGTCGCGGCGCGTCGAATACTGCATGAACGGGGTGAATGACGATCGCGAGGTCGTAAAGGCGTACTTCCCTTGTTCTCCCCGTGCCGCCGCCGTGGCGGCAGCGCCGGCGCGTACCGAATCCGGCAGTCCGGCGAGTTCGTCTTCGGATTCGAGCACGAGCGCATAGTCGGACGACTCCCGGACGAGGCTCTGGCCGAAGCCGGTGGACAGCGCTGCGAGTTGCTCATCGATCTCGGCAACGCGGGCTTTCGCATCCGCATCCAGCGCGGCACCGGCGCGGACGAAGTTGCGGTACTGGTTCTCCAGCAGCATCTGCTGCTCGGCAGTCAGCGCCGATGTTTCCGATGCCCTCACACGCTCCAGCCGCTCGAAGATGTCGGCGCGGGTATAAACGCCGGCATTGAACGCGGCGAGGCGCGGCATGATCGTCGACTGGGCTTCGCGGATGCCATCGTTGGTGTTGGCGCTGCCTATCGACGAGAGCACGGGGAGGATGCGGGCCAGATCGCGGCCGGCAGCTTCGAAGGCTTCGACCGTGTTCTCGAAGGTCGGTGGCTCGGCATTGTTGCCAATGGCATCGAGTTCTTCGGTATAGCGGGCCAGCGCCGTCTCGAACGCAGGCAGGAAGTGCTCCGGCGCAATGCGGTCGAAGGGCGGGACGCCGTGAGGTGTATTCCAGGTTTCGAGCAGTGGATTGGACATCGTGGCAGTTGCTCCGGGAACGTGGGTGCGGGAGTCTATCATTCGGCGCGCGCCATGCGGGTTAATCGGCTATCGTTCAGCTTTTGCTGCCAGATCAGGAGTTGACCGTGCCCCTCAACATCACCAAGGACTCAATCGATATCGGTCTTGTCACCGGGAACATCGATGCCATGAACGCTTTCTACCAGGATACGCTCGGACTCGAGGTCGAGGCGGTGCTGGAACTCGGAGGCGGCACCCGGATGACGCGACTGGTCTGCGGGACGACGATCATCAAGCTGGTGACTTTGGCAACGACGCCGCCAGCCAGCAACCCGCCGGGCGGTCTCGCCGGTGGCACGGGTATCCGGTACTTCACGATTACCGTCGACAATCTGGATGCGGCGCTGGATGAGTGCCGTGCGGCCGGTTACAACGTCCCGGTGGGGCCGCGCGAGTCGCGGCCGGGCATCATGATTGCCATGGTCGAGGACCCGGACGGCAATTGGGTCGAACTGCTGCAGCCGTCCTAGTGCAGAGGTTCCCTAGGACTCCTTGCGGCGGATGGTGATCTTGCCGCCGCCCAGCAGGTTTCGCCATTCGCCTTCGGCGGTGCCGTCCTCATTGAAGACGAGCCGACCCTTGCCCTTATCGGCGCTCGTGACGAATGCGCCGTTCAGCATCATGTTGCCGCTGCTGACATTCTCGAGGGTCATGACGCCGTTGTTGTAGTCGTAGTGGATCACGAAGGTGTCGTTGCCGGCGAAGTACGCCTTCTCGATGTCGTGGCTGCCCCAGATGCCGATATCCCACTGATAGGTTTCCGGTGCGTCGCTGAGTGCATTGAGCGCCATGATGAGTGGCGACGGCGGCTGCTCGTCGGCCGATTCGCTCAGCGCAACTTCACCGGTGAGCACGACGAGGTAGGCGCCGTCTTCCTGATAGCCGATATCGAGCACTTCGTAGCCGGGCAGAAGCACGGCCTCCGCCTGGGATTCGATGTAGTCCGACTCGACCTGGAAGTTTTCGATGGTGGTCGTCGACTTGATGCTGACACCGGCGCGCTCGATCGCCTCGCGCTTCGCAAACAGCACGGCTTCCTGATAGTCGGTTTGCTGGCTCGACTTGACGCCGTCGTCGAAGCCCTTGATCTGGACGGGAATGGTCTCGGCCTGTGCGGAGACACTGACCGCAAGCAGACCCGCAAGGGCCAGGGAAATGGTGGGTCGTGGTGGGCTCGAACCACCGACCAATTGGTTAAAAGCCAACTGCTCTACCAACTGAGCTAACGACCCGGAAACGCGAAGGGCGGTATGATAACGATCCTGAATCAAAAGACAAGCAAACCTTAATCGATGGGTATCCGTGCCAGAATGTCTCCCGTGACGTCCTGTCCCGTCAACTCCTCGATGGTCGTAATTCCGCCCGGGTTGATGACATTGAACTCGATAACCCAGGGGTACGCGAGGTCCACGCCGGCGTAAACCGCGCCGTGACTGGCCAGAAACCCGCCGATACGGCGGCAGTATTCGGCTTCTTCCGCCGTGAGTTCACAGGCGCTCGTACGGCTGCCCTGATGCACGTTCGTGCGATGGTCGCGAACCGCTTCCCTGAGGTAGGCGCCAACGGGTTCGCCGCCGGCGATCAGCACCCGCTTCTCGCCGCTGCGAACTTCCTCGACATAACGCTGCAGCAACACATAGCGCTCTTCGTCGGGACCGCACATGGACTCGAGAATCACGTGAACGTTGTCGGCGTCGGCTGCCAGTACATAGACATCCCGACCGAAGCTCGAGGCCGGCGGCTTCACCACGAAGCGGCCCCCTTCTTCCCGCATGATGTCGTAGAGCTCGTCAGGGCAGGTCGATGCCCACGTTTCGGGATGCCGGAACAGCGCCGTCTGGCGGGCGATCAGATACTTGCTCTTGAGATGCATGATGGCGTCGATCGAGTTGATGACGCGAACCTGCTGGCTCAGGTTGAACAGGAGCTGGATCTTGTCGAGAAAGCTCTCGCGCAGACCGAGGGACAGGACCCACACCACATCGAACTCCTCGAGCGAGCGCGGTGAAAAGGCTGGCATCGGATCATCCGGACGCAGCGCCGCCGCCACAGTATGGCCTCGTGCGACGATCGTCGAGCGAGCCATGCCCATGGTGTCGATCGGGCAGATCGCGGTCTCGTGGCCGGCCTTTGCCAGCGCATTGGCAAAGCGCAGGTAATTGCCGTCAACCAGTACGTCGTTGTCGGAGATGAGCAGCGCGACTCTTGCCATGGGTACCCGTTTTCCTGCAGGACGCGGGAGTTTAACGGCAAACGGCTTGAAATTTCTCCCCACGCCCCGATTTCTCCAATTCCCCTATAATGGACGCCCCCGGGAGGGACGGAACCATGGGAAATATCGCCTTCGAAGTACCTTCGCATCACGCCTCTGACCTGACACCAGATCAGGTGGCGGGCCATCGCGAACGCATCAAGCAACTGCTGATCGAGCACGATGCCGCGCTCGTCGCGCACTACTATACGGACAGCCTGATCCAGGAGCTGGCCGAGGAAACCGGTGGCTGCGTCTCCGACTCACTCGAGATGGCACGATTCGGCAATCGCGTCGGTGCCGGTACGCTCGTCGTTGCCGGCGTCAGGTTCATGGGCGAAACCGCCAAGATCCTGAACCCCGAAAAGCGCGTGCTGATGCCCACGCTGGAGGCGACCTGTTCGCTCGACCTCGGCTGCCCGGCCGACGAGTTCTCGGCGTTCTGCGATGCGCATCCGGACCGGACCGTGCTGGTGTATGCCAACACCTCGGCGGCGGTGAAGGCGAGGGCAGACTGGGTCGTGACTTCCAGCAACGCACTTGAAGTCGTCGAGCACCTCATGGATCAGGGTGAGAAGCTCTTGTGGGCGCCGGACAAGTATCTTGGCGCCTACATCCAGCGGGAAACCGGGGCCGACATGGTGATGTGGGACGGCGCCTGTATTGTTCACGAGGAGTTCAAGGCGAAGGGACTCATCGACCTGAAGCACGTGCATCCCGATGCCGCGGCCCTCGTTCACCCGGAGTCGCCCGCATCGGTCGTCGAACTTGCCGACGTCGTGGGTTCGACGACGCAGCTCATCAAGGCATCGCAGTCCCTGCCCAACCAGAAGTTCATCGTTGCAACTGACAACGGGATCTTCCACAAGATGCGCATGGCGTCCCCGGAGAAAACGTTCATCGAGGCCCCGACCGCCGGTAATGGCGCGACGTGCCGAAGCTGCGCGCACTGTCCGTGGATGGCAATGAACGCGCTGGACAATCTGGAACAGACGCTGCGCGACGGTACCAACGAGATTCTGGTCGATCCTGAGATTGCGCAGCGAGCACTGAAGCCGCTCGAGCGGATGGTGAACTTCGCCAACGCCGACGAGGCGAGAATCAGGCGCGCCTGATCAGGAGCGGCGGCGCGCCTCGCGTCGCAGCTCGTGGATTTCCTCGATGCGAGTGCGGATTTTCGCCTTGCGCTGGAAGTTGTCCTCAACCAGCGGCATGGCATAGCCGAGTTGCGCAATGGCCTGGTCGAGATTGCCGACCAGTACGAAATATTCCGCGCGCGCCTCGTGCACCCCAACAATATTGTTGGCAAGTCCGTAGGTTTCGGCGAGCAGATACCAGACGTTGACGTCGTTCGGGCGTCTCTCTGCCAGCGCGACAAGCAGCGGCTCGGCGGCATGCGCCCGGCCGGTCTTCATGAGTAACTCGGCCTTTGCCATCGACAGCGGATAGTTGCGTGGTGAAATGGCGAGCGCCTCGTCGAGGAGTCGCTCTGCCTCATCGGTGTTGCCCCGTTTCTCCTGCAATTCTGCCTCGGCGAGCGAGAAGGCGATCTTGTTGGGATGCTCTCTGCGCAGCGACTGAAGCTGCCAGCTCGCGCGATCGTATTGCCCGGTTTCGGTCAGCGCGAGCGCGAGACCGTACTGCGCCGCCGTTCGCCGCACCGGATTCGGGTCGTCGAGCTCGGCGCGCATCGTGTCGACGGCGACGTCGATCGACCGTGCCGAGTACACCCGTACCCGGTTCCGCATCAGCTGATAATCGAGATCCAGCGGCCAGGAGCGTTCCGGATACTGGGCGGCCTGATTGTAGGAATCGGCGATACGGTCCTTGGTGACGGGGTGTGTCAGCAGAAACTCCGGAATGTTGCTGCCCTGAAAGCGGTTGGCACGGGACAGCCGCTCGAACATGTAGGCCATGGCTCGGGGGTCCATATCCGCTCGCGCGAGGGTTCGAATGCCGACGCGGTCGGCCTCTGCCTCGCGGCCCCGCGAGTAGCGCAGCATGTTGCTCTGGGAGGCTGCCTGACCGGCGGTAATCGCGGCCATGCCGGCGTCACCGGCACCGGTTGCGATCAGCAGCACACCGGCGAGCATGCCCGCGAGACTTGGCAACGATGCCTGACGGCCGGCCTCGCTCTGTCGTGCATAGTGGCGTTGCGACAGGTGCGCGAGCTCGTGGGCGAGAATCGCCGAGATCTGGTTGCGGGTCTCAGCCTGCGCGAACAGACCGTCGTGGACACCGATGATGCCGCCCGGTGCGGCGAATGCGTTGATGGCGTCGGCATCGATGATCACGATGTCGAGGCGGCGATCCTGAAGCTCGCTGTTGAGGGCGAGTTCATAGCACAGGAGCTCAATGTACTCCTGTAACAGGGGATCGTTGATGAGCGGCGCCTGTGCACGCACCGCGCGCAGAAACTCCTGGCCCAGCGCCCGTTCCTGTTCGATGGAGATGAGCGCCGACGTGCGGTCGCCGAGACTGGGGAGCGCGTTCGTCTCGGCACGCGCCGGCAGCGAGACCAGAAGGCATGCCAGCAGACACGCCACCAGACGCTCTGCAAGACGCTCTACAAGAGATGGTCGCCAGTGACGTTGGGCGAATTGGAAGAAACCCATGGAATTGATAGTACCGCGATCAGACACCAATTAAGACCTTGTCGGCGCACCCGTGTTCCCGCGTGCGTATAATGCCCCCATGAACGATATAACGATTGACGAGACCGTCGATGCCAGCGGGCTGAACTGCCCCCTGCCGCTGCTGAAGGCCAAACAGAGCCTCAACAGGCTGGAGTCCGGCATGGTATTGCGGCTGATCTGTACCGACCCCGGCTCCGTCCGCGATTTCGATGTCTTCTCGAAGCAGAGCGGCCACACCCTGCTCGAATCCGGCGAGACTGATGGCACCTACACCTACCTGATTCGCAAGTCCTGAGCGATGTCGCGACATGTTTGAAGTCGTTCGACGGTGGATAGACCGATTCCTGTCGGATGAGGAAGCCAT
This sequence comes from Pseudomonadales bacterium, assembly GCA_965267485.1. Classification (GTDB taxonomy): domain Bacteria; phylum Pseudomonadota; class Gammaproteobacteria; order Pseudomonadales; family Azotimanducaceae; genus JANQJA01. Next base: position 1,003,033 of record OZ254080.1, read on the forward strand.
TCTGCTGGGCGTGCTGCTGATCGCAGCGACCGTCGTCATTGTCACGATGGGCAGGATTCTGGCGCCGCTTCTGACCGGCATTGTGCTTTCCTACGTGATGCAGGGAACGATCCGTCGGTTCATGCGACTCAGCATGCCCAAGGCGCTGGCGGTCTGGTGCACGTTCCTGCTGTTCATGGGTGGCTTCGTCACGATTCTCTTCTTCGTCATCCCGCGCGTCTGGCGACAGATGCAGCGACTCTTCGAGGAATTGCCCGCCATGGCGAGTGAACTCGAAGTCCTGCTGAATGAATTGCCGGCGCGATATCCGCGGTTTCTGTCGGAGCAGATGGTGACCAGCTGGACTGACCTCATCACCGCAGAGGTCGGCGAAATTGGCCAGTGGCTCGTTTCGGTCTCGATTTCGCAGCTGCCCTTCATGCTGACACTCGCGGTCTACATCATGCTGGTGCCAATCGTCGTGTTCTTCCTGCTGAAGGATCAGGATGCAATCCTCGAGTGGTGCCGGGGATTCCTGCCGAAGCAGCGTCCACTGCTCGACCGCCTTGGCCATGAGATGAACGGACAGATGGCGAACTACATTCGGGGCAAGGTGCTGGAAATATTCCTTGCCGGGTTCGCCACCTATGTCTGCTTCGAGGTCTTCGGGCTCGACTATGCCGCGCTGCTGGCATTTCTCGTCGGGCTCTCGGTCGTCATTCCCTACGTTGGTGTGATTGCCGTGACCATCCCGGTGACGATCATCGCCTACATGCAGTTCGGGCTGAGTCCTGAGTTCCTCTATCTCATGGTGGCCTACGCCGTGATTCAGGCGATCGACGGGTTCATCGTCGTGCCGCTCCTGTTCTCGGAAGCCAACAACCTGCACCCGATTGCGATCATTACCGCGATTCTCGTGTTTGGCAGCTGGTGGGGGCTCTGGGGCGTATTCTTTGCGATTCCGCTCGCGACGCTGATCAAGGCCGTGATGAACGCCTGGCCGCAGTCGATTCTGGGCCCGCCGGAGCCGCCGGCAGACGCCTCAGAGACTGCCTGAGCGGCCGCCGTGAGTTGTTGTGATCGGAGTGCCGGGTCAGTAAGATTGACCGCTTATTTTTTCGCTCTCCCCGACTCATGATTACCGGCTCCATTGTTGCGCTCGTGACCCCGATGCTGGACGGTGGCGACGTCGATTTCGACGCGCTGTCCTCGCTCGTGGAATGGCATATTTCGGAAGGGACCGACGGCATCGTTCCAGTGGGAACGACCGGCGAGTCCGCCACGCTGTCTTCGACGGAGCACTGCGCGGTCATGAAACACGTGATCGATCTGGTTGCCGGGCGCATTCCGGTGATCGCAGGTACGGGCTCCAACTCGACCCGTGAAGCGATCGAGTTCACGGCCGAGGCGAAAGCGATGGGTGCGGATGCGTGCCTGCTGGTGACGCCGTACTACAACAAGCCGACCCAGGAAGGGCTGTACCAGCATCATCTCGCCATCGCCAGGGCGGTCGATCTGCCGCAGGTGCTTTACAACGTGCCGGGCCGAACGGCCTGCGACATGCTGCCCGAAACGGTGGCGCGGCTGGCGAAGCTCGACCAGGTCATCGCGATCAAGGAAGCGACCGCTGACCTGAACCGGACGCTGGAGATTCTTGAACTTTGCGGCAATGATCTGGTCGTTTATTCCGGAGACGATGCAACGGCGGTAGACCTCATGCTAGGTGGTGCGAAAGGAACAATCAGCGTGACGGCGAACGTCGCGCCGGCAAAGATGCATGCGGTGTGCGAAGCCGCCGTGGCGGGTGACGCCGGCAAGGCACGCTCGCTGAACGAAGCGTTGCTCGGCCTGCATACCGGTCTGTTCGTCGAGGCAAATCCGATTCCGGTGAAGTGGGCGCTCGCGCAAATGGGCAAGATTGGCCCCGAGATTCGTCTCCCGCTGACGCCGCTTTCTGCCCAGTACCATGATGCGGTTCGCGCCGCCATGAAGCAGGCGGGCATCGACGCATGATGCGTGTTTTCGCTCTCGTGACCCTCGCGGCGCTGCTCCCCGGCTGTGCCTGGATCGGCCTTGAATCCAGTACCGACGACTATCTCGAAGCGTCGAGTATCGAGCGCGTGAAGATTCCCGACGGTCTGGATGAGCCGGTTTTTGAGGATGCCCTGGTGATTCCTAACGTCCTCGACCCGCGCCAGATTGCTGGCCAGAAAGTTGACCTTGGACTCCCCGAGGCGCTCAGCACGAATTTCGGCGTTGACCAGATCGTCATCAAGCGGCTCGAAGAAGATCGCTGGGTGTTCGTCGACAGTCCGGCGGCCATGGTCTGGCCGAAGGTTCGCGCTTTCTTTGCATCCAATCGCATCCCGCTGCAGTACGCCGACCCGGCGCGCGGCGAGATGCAGACCGAGTGGCTGCCGGGTGACGGCCCCGACGCGGAGGCGATCTTCGAGGCGATCAAGCGCGATGTCGCCGGCGCGACGGCGCGGACCCGGCACCAGTTCCGAATCCGGCTCGAGTCGGGTATCCGGCCGGGCAGCACCGAGATCTACATCGAACACAAGAGCCTGCCAACGGGCGGCATGATCCGGACGGATGTCGAGTATGACGGCGAGTCCGATGACGACGACATGGAACGGGTACTGCTGACTGACGTCGCCTACTACCTTGGCGAGAACATCAATACGCAGCCGGCGTTCTCGGCCATGGCCAGCACTGTCGGTGGCGGTCAGAAGGCAGAACTCGTGCCGGACAACACACGACCCGTGCTCAAGTACCGGCTCTCGTTCGAGCGTGCCTGGGCCACTGTCGGCAATGCGCTCGAGGATGCCCGTATCGACGTCGAGGACCTCGACCGGTCGTCGGCGACCTACTACGTCTACTACGACGATCAGGAAGTGCGTGAACCGGGCTTCTTCGGCCGGCTGTTTGGCGGGAGCGAAGAGGAACGAGCACCCGGCGCAGCACACCGGTATGAGGTGCGACTCAACAATCAGGACAACGAGGTTCACGTGACGGTCATGAGCGACGCCGAAACGCTGGCCAACGCGCTGATTGCCGAGAAGCTCCTCAAGATCATCAAGCAATACTCCACCTGAGCCGAACGCACGGCATGACGACATGCGAATAGCGTCCCTCGGTAGCGGCAGTCGCGGCAACGCGACGCTGATCGAGGACGGCGACACCTGTGTGCTGATCGACCTCGGTTTCTCCCTCAAGGAAACCGTCAGCAGGTTACGTCGCGCCGGCAGGGAGCCCGAGGACATCAGCGCGATTCTGGTGACCCACGAGCACGCCGATCACATTCACGGGGTAGCCCCCTTTGCCCGCAAGTTCGGAACGCCGGTCTACATGACGCCGGGCACATTCCACGGGCACACCAAGGGCAATATTCCGAAGCTGCACCGGGTGAACTGTCATCGCGGCTTTCGCGTCGGCAGCCTCGGCATCGAACCGGTACCGGTGCCGCACGATGCGCGCGAGCCCTGCCAGTACATTGTTTCAAAGGGCGGGCACCGCGTTGGTGTCCTGACAGACCTCGGACATATCACGCCCTACGTACAGGAGCGCTATCGCGATTGCGACGCGCTGCTGCTCGAGTGCAATCACGATGTGGACATGCTGGCCGAAGGGCCCTACCCCGTATCGCTGAAGCGGCGGGTCGGGGGCATCCACGGCCACCTCAACAACGGGCAGTCGGCGTCGCTGGTCAGCGGCATCGAACTTGCCCGACTGCAGCACCTCATCGTTTGTCACATCAGCGAGCAGAACAACCGGCCGGATCTCGCGGTGGATGCGCTGCAGCCCGCGCTGGACCGTTGGAGCGGTACGTTGCACGTGGCCGAGCAGCAGCTCGGTTTCGACTGGATCGGGCTCGACTGAAAAGGCTTGCGGACTGCTTTTTTATACAGTACTGTACGAATCCTCAGTCAACTGGACAGAAGTACAGCACAATGAAGATCCGTCATATCCGCTCTCTCGACGTCTGGCTCCTCAGCAAAGGCAACCGTGTGCTTTACCGTGGCAAGGACAACCCGTGGCGAAGCCCGCGCGTGATCGCCGCCGCCCTGCGCCGGGACGGCAAGGTCGCCGCCATCGCTGCCTGAGGCCGCCCTTAAAAACCGCGCGCCGAAAAGGTAGGCTACGCCTTCTTTTTCAAGCGTGAAATACGGATTCATGGACGCACCCAACGTCGTTGAGATATCGGCCCAGAACTTCCAGACCGAGGTCGTAGACAAATCCAAACAGGTTCCGGTCCTGCTGGAATTCTATGCCGAGGAGGCAGAAGAGAGCCGCCAGCTGGCGCCGCTGCTGCAGCGGCTGGCCGGTGAGTATGGTGGCAAGTTCGCGCTGGCGCGCGTGAATATTCGCGAGAACCAGCAGCTCGTGCAGCAGCTTCAGATCCGAACGCTGCCGACGATCAAGATCATCTTCCAGGGCCAGATGGCCGACAACCTTGAGGGTCCCCAGGAGGAGGCGCGCCTGCGGCAGATTCTCGACCAGCTCACCATGAGTCCGATCGAGATGATCCGTGGCCAGGTTGATGAACTGCTCGCGCAGGGCCAGCGGGGTGTTGCGATACAGCTCCTGCAGCAGGCCATCTCGCAGGAACCAAACAATCATGCGCTCAAGGCCGAGCTCGCGGATCTTCTGGTGATGGAGAGCCGGATCGACGAGGCGCGCCAGATCCTTGCTGCGCTGCCCGAGGACACCGAGGGGCTGTCGAAGCCGAAGAACCGGATTGCCTTCATTGAAATGGCGCAGTCGCTGCCGTCCCTCGAGGAACTGTCAGCCGCCGTCGAATCAGCGAGCGACCCGGGTCCGCGGATTGATCTCGCCGTGCGTCTGGTGGCCGACGACAGGATGGAACAGGCGCTCGAGCATCTGCTGGAAGCGATGAAACAGGATCGCACGCATGATGACGAGCGGGCCCGCAAGACCATGATCATGGTGTTCGATCTGCTCGGCAAGGGGAACGAACTCGCAACGGCCTATCGCCGCAAGATGTTCACATTCCTGCACTAGCGACGCTGTTCGAGGGCTGTATGTAGATACAGGACTCTGCTAGGATGATGGGGTCAGATCTTGAATGGTGGCCCTATTGTTCGACCCATTGTTCGACCCCTCGCTCGAAACGCTTCCCGGCGCGACTGTCTTCACGATTGCCGCGGCCTGCTTCATCTCTGGAATTGTCATTGCGTCGATCATCGCGGCACTCCGCATGCGATCCGTCCGTGAGCGGGATGCAGCGGCGCGCGCGGTCAACGAGGCGGTGCTCCGGAACGAGGCCGAAACACTGAAGGCACAGCTGCAGGAACTGCAGGTGCGGCTTGCGGAGAAAGACGAAGCACTTTCCAATCTGCGGGTGTCGGAAGCCTCGCTGCAAACCCGCCTGTCTGAGCAGGAAACGCGCAACCGGGAGAAACTCGAGTTGCTGGAGCAGGCCCGCGAGAGGCTGAACTCCGAGTTCCGGCACCTCGCCAACGAAATCTTCGATGCCAAGCACAAGTCGTTCCGCGAACAGAGTCAGCAACAGCTGGACGGATTGCTGAAGCCGCTCGGCGAGAAAATCCGGGACTTCGAGAAGCGGGTCGAGACGTCCTACAACAACGAGAGCAAGGAGCGTCACTCCCTGATCCGCGAGGTCAAGGGGCTGCAGGAGCTGAACGCCCAGATCAGCAAGGATGCCATCAATCTCACCAATGCACTCAAGGGTGAGAACAAGACCCAGGGGACCTGGGGCGAGGTCATCCTCGAGAAGGTGCTGGAGCGCTCAGGCCTGCAGAAGGGCCGGGAGTACGAGGTGCAGGTCAGCCTCAAGACGGAGGAGGGCAAACGGCTCCAGCCGGACGTGGTCGTTCACCTGCCGGAAAGCAAGGACATCGTCATTGATTCCAAGGTATCGCTCGTCGCGTACGAGCGCTATGCGTCAGCGGAAGATCCCGCGGAGGCGGAGCGCGCACTCAAGCAGCACATCCAGTCGCTTCGCCAGCACATCAGGCAACTCGCCGATAAGGACTACCAGAATCTTGACGGTGTGCAGACACTCGATTTCGTGCTGCTGTTCGTGCCCGTCGAGGCCGCCTTCGCAACGGCAGTCCAGCACGACACCGAGCTGTTCCCGGATGCGTTCGACAAGAACATCATGGTCGTGTCGCCGTCGACGCTACTGGCAACACTCCGGATGATCCACAACATCTGGCGTTTCGAGCAGCAGAACAAGAACGCGCAGGAAATCGCCCGTCGCGCGGGCATGCTCTATGACAAGTTCGTCGGTTTCGTCACGGACCTCGAGGAGATCGGCAGCCGCATTGGCAGCGTCCAGAACGCCTATGACAAGGCCCATAACAAGCTGGTCTCGGGCCGGGGCAATCTGGTGAACCGTGCCGAGGACATGAAATCGCTGGGCGCAAAAGTCAGCAAATCGCTGCCCGAGAATCTGGTCGAAATGCCGTTCCGGGATGATGCCCGGCAGTCCTCCAAGTAGCTTCCAAGTTTGCAGGCACTAACCCGGGCGTCGCTGATTATTCACAACCTGACCCACGAGTGCCGTGCAGGCCCCTTTACACGGTTTTTATAAAGTCGGCCTTAATTTATCCTTTCAACCTACTGATTTTAAAAGCAATTCTTTGAATTGGTCAAAAAATGACCACGTGCAGAGCGGCTGATTTTCGCGGGCCCTGCGCCAATCCGCAGAGTTACCCCCAAAGTTATCCACAGAAAATGTGTATATCTCTGGTACCCTTGTCGGCCTCTCGCTCGAACACGCTTCATCATGGACAACAACAAGAACAACGCCTACTGGCGAGCCAATCTTCGCCTCATGATTTCGTTGCTGGTGGTCTGGTTCGTGGTCTCCTTTGGTTGCGGCATCCTGCTGGTGGACTTTCTCGACCAGTTCCGGCTCTTCGGCTACAAGCTGGGCTTCTGGTTCTCCCAGCAGGGGTCCATCTATGTCTTCGTCCTGCTCATCTTCGTGTATGTCTGGCAGATGAACCGCCTCGACCGGAAGTTCGGGGTGGACGAGGAGGACGAGGCCTGATGGATGCGCAACTCCTGACCTACGTTTTCGTCGGCGTCACCTTCGGTCTGTACATCGGTATTGCGATCTGGAGTCGCTCGGCCTCCACCAATGAATTCTATGTCGCCGGCGGTGGCGTCAACCCGGTGGCCAATGGGGCCGCGACCGCAGCGGACTGGATGTCGGCGGCGTCCTTCCTGTCGATGGCGGGCATTATCGCGTTCGAAGGCGCTGACGGGGCGCGATACCTGATGGGCTGGACGGGCGGGTACGTTTTGCTCGCGCTGTTGCTCGCACCCTATCTCCGAAAGTTCGCCAAGTTCACGGTGCCGGACTTCGTGGGAGACCGCTACTACTCAAGGACGGCCCGCCTGGTCGCCGTGGTGTGCGTCATCTTCATCTCCTTTACCTATGTCGCGGGTCAGATGCGCGGCGTCGGCGTCGTCTTTTCGCGGTTCCTCGAGGTCGACATCAACCTGGGGGTCGTTATCGGCATGGGCATCGTATTCATGTATGCCGTACTCGGCGGCATGAAGGGTATTACCTATACGCAGGTTGCCCAGTACTGCGTGCTGATCTTTGCCTATCTCGTGCCGGCCATCTTCATTTCGATCATGCTGACGGGCAATCCCCTGCCGATGCTTGGGCTTGGCGCTGAACTGACGGGTAGTGGCGAATACCTGCTCGACCGGCTCGACGGGCTCACAACCGAGCTCGGGATGAACGCGTTCACCGATGGCAGCAAAAGTACCGTCGACATGTTTTTCATTACGGCGGCACTCATGGCCGGCACCGCGGGTCTACCGCATGTGATCGTTCGCTTTTTTACGGTGCCGCGCGTTCGCGACGCACGGATTTCGGCGGGATACGCCCTGATCTTCATTGCATTGCTCTACACGACGGCGCCGGCCGTTGCGGCCTTTGCCCGCTATAACATCATTACCAACGTCGACGGCATGGCCTACGCCTCGGCGCCCGCCTGGTTCACGAAATGGGAAGACACGGGGCTCATCGCCTGGAAGGACAAGAACGGCGACGGCCTCATTCAGTACCGGGGTGGATCTGCGCTGAATCCGGCCACGCCGATCTATGCCGAGGGTCGCGAAGCGACCGGTCAGCGCGCGCTGGTCAATGCGGTGACTCCCAACGACAACGAGCTCTACATCGATCGGGATATCATCGTGCTGGCACACCCCGAGATCGCGCAGCTGCCGAACTGGGTGATTGCCCTCGTCGCAGCCGGGGGACTGGCGGCCGCGCTGTCCACGGCGGCGGGCCTGCTTCTCGTCATTTCGACTGCGGTATCCCACGACCTGATGAAGAAGACTTTCATGCCGCACATCTCTGATCGTCAGGAGCTCCTGTTTGCGCGCATTGCAGCCGCGGTGGCGATCGGTATCGCGGGACTGTTCGGCATCTATCCGCCGGGATTCGTCGCGCAGGTCGTCGCATTCGCCTTTGGCCTCGCGGCGGCCAGTTTCTTTCCGGTGTTGCTGCTCGGCATCTTCTCGACGCGTATGAACAAGGAGGCGGCGATCGCCGGAATGGTGACCGGGCTGACGTTCACGTTCAGCTATATCGTCTACTTCAAGTTCATCAGCCCCGAGACGAACAATGCCGCGCACTGGTGGTTCGGCATCTCGCCGGAGGGAATCGGTACGCTCGGCATGATCTTCAACTTCATCGTGTCAGTCGTCGTCATGCGCCTGACGCCGCCACCCCCGCCGGAGATTCGCGAGATGGTGGAAAACATCCGGGTTCCAAGATAGCGTAGCGGCATGACCGGCGCTGAACTGATCGCTCGCTATCGCGAAGAAGGCATACCCCGCATCAAGCTGGGCGTAACCGATGTCGATGGCGTCCTGCGCGGCAAGTACATCAGCCTCGACAAGTTTGCGTCGATCGCGGACGGTACATCGGGTTTCTGCGACTGTGTGCTCGGCTGGGATGTCGCCGACGAACTCTACGACAACGCAACCTACACCGGCTGGCATACCGGCTTTCCCGACGCGCTGTATCGTCTGGATCTTTCGACCGAGCGGCGACTGGCTGACGAGGGCGGGATACCGTACTTCATTGGCGAGTTCGTCGGCGCTGACGGCGAGAGCCTGCACCCGATCTGTCCCCGATCACGGCTGCGACATGTCATCGATCTGGCGAAGCAGATGGGCTACGGCGCGAAAATGTCCTTCGAGTACGAGTTCTTCGTGTTCGATGAGACGCCCCATTCGATTCGCGAGAAGGGATATCGCAACCTGACGCCGTTGTCGCCCGGCGCGTTTGGCTACTCGGTACTGCGCACCAATACATATGCCGACCTGTTCAATGGCTTGATGGACTTCTGCATTGAGCACGGCCTGGATCTTGAGGGGCTGCACTGCGAGACGGGGCCCGGTGTGTGGGAAGCAGCCATCGCCGTAGACGATGTGCTCGAAGCGGCAGACAAGGCGAGCCTCTTCAAGACGTTCGCGAAGTCGTTCTTCCAGCGCGAGGGACTCGTCGCCACCTTTATGGCGAGATGGTCGATGGATTACCCGGGTCAGTCCGGCCACTGTCACCAGTCGCTGTTCGACCTCGACAGCGGCAAGAGCGCATTCTTTGAAGCGGGCGCCGAACACGGCATGAGCCCGGTCATGCGTCACTATGTGGCCGGCATGCATCGTCATCTCCGGCCATTTCTGGCACTGACATCGCCGACGATCAACAGCTATACGCGGCTGGTCAAGGGTTACTGGGCACCGACGGCCGCGACCTGGGGTGTCGAGAACAGGACAACCGCGCTGCGGGTCATCCCGGGAACGGCAAAGTCCCAGCGCGTCGAGTTCCGGGTCGGGTCGGCCGATGCCAATCCCTACCTCGTGGCGGCGGCCAATCTGTCGGCAGGACTTCTCGGTATTCGTGACGGGCTCGAACTGCCAGCGCCGGTTGAGGGCAATGCCTATGAGGTGCAGGATGACCTGGACCCGTCGCTGCAACTGCCCGGCAACCTGCGGGATGCCTCGCGCGATCTTGCGGCGTCCGCTGAGGCCAGGCAAATGTTCGGCGATGCGTTCATCGATCACTTTGTCGCGAGCCGGGAGTGGGAAGTTCGCGAGTACGAGCGGCATGTCAACGACTGGCAGCTTGCGCGCTATTTCGAGATCATCTGATTCATGAAGATCGGCATCCTCAAGGCCGATTCGGTCCTGCCGCAGTTCCAGCCGGAGTTCGGCGACTATCCGCTGATGTTCACCGACCTGCTGTCGCAGGCTTCGCCCGGGCTTTCATTTCACACCTACGACGTCGAGCATTTTGAGTATCCGGATGCGATTGACGATTGCGACGGATACGTCATCACCGGCAGCAAGAAGAGCGTGTATGACGATGAGCCGTGGATCCACCGGCTGGCGGCCTACGTGCGCGAACTTCATGCCGCAAGGAAGAAGACCGTCGGCATTTGCTTCGGACACCAGATGGTTGCCCATGCGCTGGACGGCGTGGCCGGGCCGGCCGATGCTGGCTGGGGGGTTGGCGTGCACCAGAGTCAGATCGTTGGGGAGGAGCCCTGGATGGACCCTCCGATGCGGCAGTTCAGCCTCGTCGTCAGCCACAAGGACCAGGTGACACGGCTCCCGAGAGGGGCCACCCTCTTGGCCGGCAGCGAATTCTGCCCCCATGCGGCATACCGGCTCGGTAACCACATCCTGACCTTCCAGGGCCATCCGGAATTCTGCAAGCCGTATTCGAAAGCGCTGATGGACTATCGGGAAGAGATCCTCGGGCCCGAAAAATACGAGCGCGGGGTTGCCTCGCTTGCGAGCGGCGTTGATCGCGACATCATTGCGCGCTGGATCATCAACTTCATTGCATACGACACGGAGGAACAATCATGACGGGCGGAGCCTTCGATCACTGGCAACCGATCACGGACGATGACGATACGATTCGTGCGGCGCTTGAAGAGGCGAGCATTCCGGCACTGATCTGCACGCTGGTGCACCTCACCGGGGATGTGACGCCGCTTCGCGAGATCAGTCTCGAGACGGGGTTCATGGCCGACCCCAACGGTGGTGTGCCTGCCGCGACGCAGTCGGAGATCAGGGAACGCGCCTTCGACGCGCTGACGGCGTTGCGTGACGGGCGCGCGTCGCTGCCCCCGGCGCCCGACGACGATACCGTGCGCGAGATGATGGACTTCCTCGTGGGCGGCGAGCTGGGCGAGGATTATCTTGAGTTCCTGCAGTCCGAGTTGTCGCTTCGCGGAGAAGACCCCTACGGCCAGCCCATGATCGACGAGGTACCCGCGGAAGACCGGGCGGGCTTCGAGGTCATTGTGATCGGCAGCGGCATGTCCGGGATTCTCGCCGCAATACGGCTGAAAGCGGCGGGCATTCCGTTCACGGTGCTGGAGAAAAACGCCGACGTTGGCGGAACCTGGTACGAGAATCGGTATCCCGGCTGTCGTGTCGACAGCCCGAACCATACGTACTCCTATTCGTTCGAACCGAAGGACTGGCCACAACACTTCTCGCCGCAGGCGGTACTGCTGGATTACTTCGACACCATCGCAACCCGCTACGGCATCCGTGAGCATATCTGCTTCAACACGGAGGTCCAGCGCGCAGCGTTCGACGAGGCGACAGGGCGATGGCAGATCACCGCGACCCGCGATGGCGAAACCGTTCGCCATGACGCGAATGCGGTCATTGCCGCCGTGGGTCAGCTCAACCGTCCGCGGTTCCCCGACGTGTCGGGTGTCGGCAGCTTCGACGGGCCCGAGTTTCATTCCGCGCGGTGGGAGTACGAGCATGATCTGACGGGCAAGAAGGTTGCCGTGGTCGGCACCGGCGCCAGCGCTTTCCAGTTCGTGCCCGAGATCGCGAAGGAAGCGGGCAGCATCACGATCTTCCAGCGGACGCCGCCGTGGATCGTGCCGAACCCTGACTATCACGCGTCGATTCCGGAGGGGAAACACTGGTTGCTCAACCACGTTCCCTGGTACGCGAAGTGGTTCCGTTTCCTGATGTTCTGGCGCACGTCCGAGGGACTGCTGCCGTTCGTGAAGAAGGACCCATCGTGGAACGAGGCCGGGTCAGTCAGCGCCGAGAACGACATGCTTCGCCAGATGCTCACCGAGAACATCAAGGCGCAGCTCGGCGATGATCCTGAACTGCTCGAGAAGTGCATCCCGGCGTACCCGCCGGCGGGTAAGCGAATGCTGATCGACGCGGGCGGCTGGCTCGAGACGCTGAAGCAGGATCACGTTCAGGTGCTGACCGATTCGATCGCAGAGATCAACCCTGGCGGCATTCGAACCGAGGACGGTGTCCAGCACGATTTCGATGTCGTGATTTACGGTACCGGTTTTCATGCCAGCAAGATCCTCTGGCCAATCGACTTCATCGGTCGCGACGGCAAGAGCCTGCAGGCGCACTGGGACGGCGACCCGCGTGCGTATCTCGGCATTACCACACCGGGATTCCCCAACCTCTTCATGATGTACGGGCCGAACACGAATATTGTTGTCAACGGCTCGATCGTCTTTTTCTCGGAGTGCGAGATTCGCTATATCCTCGGCTGTATGGCGATGGTGCTCGAGGGGGGCAAGAAGGCGATCGACTGCCGGCAATCGGTTCATGATGCGTTCAACGAGCGAATCGACGAAGGCAATATGAACATGGCATGGGGCGCACCCGGTGTGCGCAGCTGGTACAAGAACCAGAAAGGTCGTGTGACACAGAACTGGCCGTTCTCGCTGCGGGACTTCTGGGCACAAACGCGTGCCCCGGACCCGGCTGATTTCGAGTTGATCGACTGAGGCGCGACGCTCAGTCGGTATCGGTGTCGAGAGGCCAGAGCCAGGCCGCTCCGCGAACGCCGCCGGAATCACCGTGTACGTTCGGCATCACCCGCGTGCGGATCTGATCGGAGAAGACGTAGCGCTCCAGCCACCGATCGACCTGCGGGTAGACGCTCGCGGTTTTCGACATCCCGCCCCCCAGCACAATGATCTCCGGGTCGATAATGTTGATGACCGTCGACAGGCCGAGCGCCAACAGGTTGGCATAGCGCTCGATGAGCGCGGTGGCCGTGGCGTCTCCCTGCATCGAGCGCTCGTCGATATCGCGGGCCGCGAGGGCGCTGCCGGTAAGGCGCTGGTACTCCCGCTCGAATGCGGGCCCTGACAGCCAGGTTTCGACGCAGTCGAAACGTCCGCAGTAGCAGCGGTTCACATTCGGTTGTGGTGACGGCAGGCCTGTTCCGTCGTTTTCGAGTGCGTGGAGCGGCAGGGCATTGTGCCCCCATTCGCCGCAGATCGCATTGACCCCTTGCAGCAGCTGGCCACCAATGCAGATGCCGCCGCCGACGCCGGTGCCGAGAATGACGCCGAACACCGTTGTCGCGCCGGCGCCCGCGCCGTCGCTCGCCTCGGAAAGCGCAAAGCAGTCCGCGTCATTGGCAAGTCTGACGGGTACGCCGAGTCGCGCGGCAAGGTCCTCCGCGAGAGGCATGCCGTTCAGGCAGGTGCTGTTGCAGTTCTTCATCATCCCGGTTTTCAGCGAAATGGCACCGGGTGTACCAATCCCGACCGGGAGGTCAGTGTCGAGACCATTTCGGTCGCAGACATCGACGACGAGGCTTGCAACGGCTTCGATGATGGCGTGGTAGTCGTTGCCGGGTGAGGGCGTTCGCTGGCGTTCGTGGATCCGGCCGTGACCATCGAGGATGATGGCTTCGATCTTGGTACCGCCGAGGTCGATACCGATGCGGGGTCTGTCTATGAGTGCCATGCCGGTGATGTTACACGACACCGGCATGGCGGTGTCTCGAGGCGGCTCAGTCCCGGAGGGAGTCGATCTGCCGGCTCAGGTCGTAGCGCTCGTCGGTGACGACTTTCTCGAGTACGCGGATGCGCTCCTCGAGTTCATCGATCCGGTCATGGGCATCATCCAGCGCACCGTCATTGCCGGCGGTCTTGCGCTTCGTCTTCAGCCATTCCGAAACCACACCGGTCGCGCAGCCGATAAATACGACGATGACGACCATTGTAAATACGTCCACGGGTATCTCCCTCTGTCCGATTGTTGAAGTTTATGCGTGCGTTGCTGCCGGCGCCAGCTAGATCCGTTCTTCCAGAATCATCCACAGCAGGATGTATCCGAAGATCACGAGATGTGGCGCAAGGAACAGCCCGATGATCGCGGCGAGCCGCACAGCGCAGGGCGTCAGATTGAAGCGCCGCGCGATGCCGGCACACACGCCGGCGAGCCTGCCTGCAATGGGATCCCGACTGAGCGGGAGTTCGTCGTCGTAGTCGTAGTAGTACTTTCTCTTCATGGCGATTACCTATACTTGGGTGGTATCTGCCTTCCCCATCCTGGCCTTCAACGCTTGCAGCTGTGCATTCAACTGCTCGTCTTTTTCAAGGTCATCGATTTCGTCGGCGAGCGAGCGTGACGCAAGGTCATAGCTCTCGAGTTCGCCTTCGAGCTCATCGATTCGACGCTCGTAGAGTTCGAACTTGTCGAATGCGTCACCCAGGCTGGTCTCATGCACCTGGCGACGAACTTTCATCCGCTGCCTGGCGGTCTTGCCGCGAACGACCAGCGACTTCTGTCGGGCCCGGGCGCTCTTCAGCTTGTCCTCGAGTTGCGAGGTGTCTGCCTTCAGCTTGGCGATCGAGTCGTCAATCGAGACCAGTTCGCTCTCGATCTGCGCGATCGCCGCTTCGTGAACCGACTTCTCACGGAGTGCCGACTTTGCAAGGTCGTCACGACCCTTGCTGATCGCGAGTTCCGCTTTCGACTCCCAGTTGGCGACCTCACGTCGGTGACGGTCGATCCGCGTCGAGAGTTCCTTCTTGTCGGCGATGTATCGCGCCGATGCCGAACGGACCTCGACCAGCGTCTCCTCCATCTCCTGGGTGATCATGCGAACCATCTTTTCAGGATCTTCCGCCTGGTCGAGGATCGCGTTGATGTTGGAGTTGATGATGTCCGAAAACCTGCTGAATACGCTCATGGTCTTGTCTCCTAAAACAGCCGCAGGATGGCCTGCGGAACAGGGCCCGTTGCCGCCGATTCGCTGGCAATGGCATGGGTGTGATGTGTGGGGACCTGGCTCTCGGCGAATGCGCCGAAGCCCAGCATGAAGACGGCGAGCAATATCGCTGTCGTCCAGTTGGCGGTTGGCCGATAGGTCATGGGTCCGATTTTCATTGTTGTCTCTCTCGCCGATGGCTTGTTTGATTCTGCTGTTTCAGGAAGCGTGCCAATCTTGAGAAATGGCGCTAAGTGTTTGTATTCGAAAGAGAATGATGGATTTGAGAGAGCGGCTTGCGTTGTGCCGGGTTGCGGTTTTAACAACGTGATTGGCGAGATTGACCATCCCGTGGGTGCTGTCGCGCTTGCGGCGAAGCGAATTACCCTCACGTTTCTCATAGTTGACGGGATTGAATCCGGCACAAAATTTCAGGTGATGTCCGGGTATTCCGGGCTTTCGACAGGTTCCGACGCGAGCTCCTGTCGAGTGCTACCAGCGTCAAGAAGAGGGAAACATCATGCGTCACCTGTCTGGGCTCAAGGGCCCTGCAATAGCCTTGTCCCTGCTCGCAAGCAGTATCGCGATCGCAGAGGAAGGTGAACTCGAGGAAGTGATCGTTACCGGTTCCTATATCAAGGGAACGCCGGGCGACACACCTTCGCCGGTACAGACTCTTACCCGCGACGACATCGTCGTCTCTGGTGTCTCCGATGCGTCGGAGATGATCCGTAACCTGGAGATTGCCTCCGGGTCCGATACGGCACCCCAGAACGAGACTCGCTTCAACGGCAACTCCGGCTCCGGTCTTGCAAACGTCAACCTGCGCGGCGTGGGCCCAACCGCCACACTCGTTCTGATGGACGGCAAGCGGCTGCCGAATGCCGCCCAGAAGCTGGCGGACGGCGATCGCTTTGTCGACGTCAACAGCATTCCGATTACGATGATTGAACGGGTTGAGGTGCTCAAGGATGGCGGCTCGGCCATCTACGGGTCAGATGCCATTGCCGGCGTCGTCAACTTTGTTACCCGCAGGGACTTCCAGGGATTCGAATTCACCGGGAAGCTGCAGGAGTCCGACAAGGGCGGGCAGCAGGATGCGACCTACGGGGCCATCTTTGGCTGGGGGTCTGATGACGGCAACACGAATTTCGTCATCGGTGGTGAGTACTTCGACCGCGGTGATCTCGAGGCCGCAGACCGTCGTGATCTCACCAACGACGTATATCCGCTGCAGAACGCCTCGATCGTCAACAGCTTCACGTTCAACGGACCCGACGCGCAGTGCGCCGCGTTCCCCGGCTTCTTTGCCAACAACGGGTTCAGTTCCGCACCGAACGCCTGTAACCGCAACGGCAGTGACACCGAACTGCTGATACCGGAGCAGGAGCGAAAGAGTGTGCTGGCTACCTTCTCGCACAGTTTTGGCCGCGGCGCCGAGCTCTATGCACAGGCCTCGCTGCTCGACTCCCGGAGCGGGCAGGAACGGCCCGTGTATGTCGGTCCGATCGAACCGAAGTATGCGCTGCCGGGTATCCTGAACGCGCTCGTTCCATTCGGCATCGGCTCGTCGCCGGCGAACGACCCGTCCAATATCCTGCTTGGCGGCAGCACGATTCCTGATGCGGCAACCGCTGCAGCGCTGGGATTGCCGGCGTCGTTTGTCCTTCCCCTGGAACTCGTCGACTACACCGCACGTGTGCCGGGAATCGAACCTGATCGACTGTACGATGCGCACAATGAGCAGGAAACGACCCGCTATCAGCTTGGCCTGCGCGGTGACTTCGATATCGGCGAGCGGGTGTGGAGCTACGACATCTCCTATACCGATGGGGACTCGGAGTTCTCGACACACTTCCTCGGACTCGACAAGAACCGGCTCGAGCTCGCCCAGTATGGTCTTGGCGGTCCGAACTGTACGCCCGACGGCAGTGTCTCAAACCCCATCGCGCGCAATCTGCTGGCAGGGACCGACGGTGCATTTGATACCACGGCGACCGCGCCGGGTGCAGTCGGCGCCCTCGAGGGTACGTTTGCCTCGCTGATGGGAACACTGCCGGGATTCCAGTTCATCAACCCGGACAATGTTCTCGTG
This sequence comes from Pseudomonadales bacterium, assembly GCA_965267485.1. Classification (GTDB taxonomy): domain Bacteria; phylum Pseudomonadota; class Gammaproteobacteria; order Pseudomonadales; family Azotimanducaceae; genus JANQJA01. The sequence goes on from OZ254080.1 coordinate 1,020,147, forward strand.
GCGATGACCAGCAGCAATCGTGGTGACAACAGCCAGGGCTGCTACTTCTTCAACCCGTATCTGACACGCGCCAGCACCTATCCCAACAACCCTGAATTGCTGGAATGGATGGAAGTCGAGATGCCGAATGCGCATCTCTCTGAGACGATCATGGAGGTCTTCGATGCGGTACTCACCGGTGAGGTCTTGGACCTCCCGGCCGGCCCGCTCGCAATGGCGATCGGTCTGCAGCATAGAACGGAAGGTCGCAAGACGACTATCAATCCGCAGACCATCGGCAGCGTCAACAGCTTCGGCCAGCTCATCGGGGGTGAATCCGTCGCGGGGCTTTCGGAGAACCGGAACTTCAGCGCCGAACGCGACATCTCGGCGGCGTTCGTTGAGTTTCAGGTGCCCATTACCGATACCCTCGATGCGCAGCTGGCGGGTCGCTATGAGGATTACGGCGGCCTGATCGGATCGACGTTCGACCCCAAGCTGGCACTTCGCTGGCAGGCAACCGATTCGCTCGTCCTTCGTGGCTCGGCGAGCAGTTCGTTCCGCGGACCGGGGCTGGCACAGGTCGAGGAAGGCACCGGCTTCAGTCTTGAGTTCGGCGTTATCGACGTGCTCGGCGAAGGCACTGATCCCGCCGGACCAAACTGTGTCCGCACGGGCCGCTGCGACTTCCCGACGGGTACCGCGATCCCGACGATCATCATCGTCAAGCAGGGCCTCGCGACGCCGGAACTCAAGCCGGAAGAGGCGAACACCTTCAACATCGGTGCAATCTGGTCACCGACGGACGGACCGCTGTCCGGTCTGACGGTCGGTGCTGATTACTATGTGATCGAGTTCTCCGACAAGATTATCGATGTGCCCACGCAATCCCTGCTCCAGGAAGAGCTCGCGCTGTTCAATGCGGCGCGGGATGCAGGCGACTTTGTGATCGCGGTACCGAGCCAGGCTGACTTCGGCATGCCCTGTGATCCGACCGCTGCAGAGTTCGATCCGGGTCCCGGCGCGCGTGCAGAGGCTTGTCAGGTCAATCCGGATGCGTACGCGATCAACCCGGGCAACTCCCAGTTCGTCGGTGGCAACATCACCCGTCGTTCCGACAGTTCACGGGATCTCCAGATCATCAGCAGCGGCGCGCTCAACACCGGTTCTGTCGAAACAGACGGTATCGACGCGAACTTCAGCTATGTCTGGGCCAACGACCTGGGCGACTGGATGATCGACGGTCGTCTGAACTACATCCGTGAGTTCCTCGTGAAGGACTTCCCGGGTGGTCAGCCTGACTTCGATGCGGCCGGCTTCACCAACAACGATCCGAACCGTCGACTGACGCGCTCGATGCCCGATCTCAAGGGTAATCTCGGCATCAGCTGGTTTGGCGCGGGCAATCGGCACGCGGCACGACTCAACATGCGTTACGTCGGTGCGTATGAAGACAATGCTTCGGCGAACAACCGGATCGGTGATGGCCAGCTCGACGCCTACTATGCGTTTGACCTGAACTACACCTATACCTGGCGCATGAACAATTCCGACCTGATCTTCACCCTGGGTGCGATCGACCTCTTCGACGCCGATCTGCCGGAACTGAAGAATGCGAACGGTACGGACCTGCAAACGTTCGATCTGCGCGGACGTCGTCTGTACGGTTCGATCAAGTACAGCCTGTAGTTCCAGGCAGTCCTCAGCCCGGGTCCTCGCAAGAGGCCCGGGCTTTTTTGTGCCCGATTGCCGTCAGGTACCCTAGAGTTGCTGGTCGATCAGCATCTCGACGATTGCAGCCGCGGCCCAGGTCAGTGGCGGCAGCACCACGTAGAGCAGGAACCGGCGCAGGCCGGCGAGATCGAGGGGCCAGGTTGGCGCCGACGCGACCCGGGCCCGCAGTACGAGCAACGTTTCCAGATCGCGCAGGCGTTCGAGTTCATCCAGCGAGGGCTTGCCCAGACTGTCTATGCGCCAGTCGATTTCGGCAAGGTCTGCCTTTCTCGTCTCTCTGATCTTGCGACGAATGCCGCGCAGCGGCAGGAAGAAAAGTCCAAACATCGAGGCAAACGAGGCAACGAAGCCGATCAGGGAGGGGCCGATGAAATCCTGCCCGGTCGAGAGAACCAGAACAGGGTAGGCGCACAGCATCGCGATGACGAACAGCGTTGGGCGCATCGCGGTTGCGCCGAACGCTGCAAGCCGATCCGGTCGCGTGAGCTCCGGGCGCGCACGGCTGCCGAGCAGTGAGAACACATCAGCGTTCGCCAGCAGCGGCGGTATCGTCCAGAACATCGTGATCCAGAGCATCGTCGTACCGAATGCCTGCGTTGTTCCCACCAGCCCGCCGAGCGCACCGAGTCCGAGCAGCGCGCTGTGGCCGACACCGAAGAGCGCGCCGAGCCCGGTCATGGTCCACATCGTTGGCACCGCGAATCGCGTGAGTCCCTTTTCGATGCGCGCGCGCTCGGATTCTGAAATGTCGAGCACCGGCAGCAGTTCACGAAAGTCGCGTACCGCGCCCCGAAAAATATAGGGCGTGAAACCTGTGAGCACACCGATACTGAGGCCGAAGAACAACGCGGATGCGATGACATCGGCGAGGTCCGCCACCGGTGTGAAGATGGCGGGTGACATGACAATCGTTGTGACGAGTACGCCGCAGACGACGCCGAATGCCGCGGGTGGCAGGCGCGAGGCTTGCTGCGCACGCAGCAGCCAGAGTTCAGGTGCGTCGTCGCGACCCTCGATGCTGTTTTCCAGTGCGGTTGGTTCGCTCATCGGGCTGGATGATAGCGCGTGTTCCCGGCCGACACCCGCGGCGCGATGCTATCGCTCGGGTTATACTCGCGGCAATGCCAATCAGAATCGACGGGAGCCCCTATGAACGGCGCAGAAAGCATGCTGCAAACGCTCATCAACAATGGTGTTGAGGTTTGCTTTACCAACCCCGGTACATCAGAGATGCACATGGTGGCCGCGATTGGAAAGACTGAAGGCATGCGATCAATTCTCGCGCTGTTCGAGGGTGTCTGCACCGGTGCGGCCGATGGCTATGGCCGTATGGCGGGCAAGCCAGCGTGCACCCTGCTCCATCTCGGGCCTGGCCTGTCGAACGGTTCGGCGAACCTCCATAACGCCCGCAAGGCGAATTCGCCGATCATCAATCTGATTGGTGATCACGCGACCTATCACAAGAAGTTCGATGCCCCGCTGACCTCAGACATCATTGGACTCGCCAGTCCTGTCTCCCACTGGGTCAAGTCCAGTGCTGACGCCGTCACACTGCCGCGGGATGCCGCTGCTGCCGTTCAGGCGGCGAACGTGAAGCCCGGTCACATTGCGACGCTGATTGTGCCTGCGGATGCCGCCTGGGACGAATCCGTGGATCCGCTGGGCGTCCAGCAGATGCCCGAGGCGCCGCGAGTATCTGACGATGTCGTCGAGGCGACGGCGCGCATGTTGCGCAATGGCAAATCAACCATGCTGCTGCTCGGCAACATGGCGCTGACGGAGCGGGCGCTGGAACTCGCGGATCAGGTATCACAGGCGACCGGCGCTCGCATACTCTGCGACACATTCGTTACCCGGCTCGCTCGTGGCGAAGGGCGCTGTGCGGTCGAACGGCTTGCCTACTTCGCAGAGCAGGGGGTCGAGCAGATTCAGGACATGGAACAGCTCGTGATGGTTGGAACCAAGGCGCCGGTGGCGTTCTTCGCGTACCCGGGCAAGCCCAGCGAGTTCTACCAGCCGGACAGCGCAAGGCATGTGCTGGCGGGAGACCACGAGGACGCCGAGGATGCACTGACCCGGCTGGTGGAGGCTCTCGATGCCGCGGGTCACGCACCGAGACGCGTGCAACTGCAGAAGTCGGCGCCGGGTGAAGGCGAACTCACGCCGCGTTCGCTCGGCATGTCGTTTGGTCACTTCCTGCCGACTGATGCGATTGTCGTCGACGAAGGCGCAACCGGCGGTGGCGGTTGTTACCCGGCATCTGCTGCCGGGGAACCCCACGATTGGCTCAGTCTTACCGGCGGATCGATCGGCTATGGACTACCGACGTCAATCGGCTGCGCGGTTGCATGCCCGGACAGGAAGGTCGTCTGCATACACGGCGACGGCGGTGCGATGTATACGATTCAGTCACTCTGGACGATGGCACGTGAGGAACTCGACATCTGCGTCGTCATTCTGGCGAACCGCAAGTACCAGATCCTTCAGGTCGAACTCGCACGGGTCGGAGCGCAGAGCATGAACAAAAAGACGCTCGACATGCTCGATATCGGCAATCCGGATCTGGACTTCGTGAAGATATCCGAGGGGCTCGGCGTGCGAGCGGCGCGGGCGGAGACGGCAGAGGAGTTCAACCGCCTCTTCGAAGCCGCCATGAAGGAGCGTGGTCCGCGACTGATCGAAGCGGTGATCCCCTGATTTCAGTCGCAGTTGCGCCGCCAGGTGCGTGAGACGCCACTCGGCTCAAATCCGCAGGACTGGTAGAGCCGCTGCGCCTGATGATTGAAGCTCGTGGTGTAGACGCGGCAACCCCGCATGCCGCGGTCGCGGAGCCGGCGCAGTCCGCCGTGAATCAGGGCGCGCGATACCTTGCCGCCACGGTATGCGGGCCGGACTCCGAACGGCTCGATGTTGCCAATGCCTGACGCCTCGTCCGCCCAGAAGATGGTCGTGCCGGCGAATTCGCCATCGACCTCGGCAACGAGACACAGTGACGAATCGAAGAGGTTGCCGATTGATGCCAGTTCCTGGAGCCGCTGCGCCGAGAAGGTCGACGCGCTGCCCCACGCGTCGCGATGGGCGCTGGCATAGGCTTCTCTCTCGTCGTCCCGGATGGCCCTGATGGCGATGTCGCCGGCGGCATCCAGATTGCTCAGATCATGCCGCAGGTGGAGTTCGCCGTGTGAGGTCTGCTCGAACCCGTCAGGCGGTGCGACGCGGGCGACATCCGGTTCGAAGGCCGGCGTGATCAGCACTTTGTGATCGTCGCGCGCAGCCTGATCGAGGTCGTTCAGCACCTCGGCCCAGTCGCTCATGTCGGTCGCGTCGAGAAACGGGTACTTGCCGGGCGGAAATCCGCGGCGACGGTCGATTGCCCACTGCCAGATTGCGATCGCCACGTCTTCGTCCGCATCCTCGGCAACATCGGCGATGACTTCCCAGGGTGGCTGGTACCAGGCATATCCCATGAGCGCATCGTCTTCGTAGAACAGCCGGAGGTTGTTCTTCGGGTCGGAACCATGGAGTTGCCACGCAATGTCGCTGGTCATGAGACGCGTGGGACCGGGCCAACGGGCACGTGCCAGCTGTGACGTGAATTCGCACAGTGCGGGGAGGTGATGGCGGGTGAACGCGACTGAATGAATGGTCACTCTGTCTGTAGCCTCAACTGTTCGACCAGGAGCCTGTCGAGCAGCGCAAAGTCCGACGGCAGTGAGTCGAACTGGCGTTTGCCCACGCGCTTGTCAATCCACTCGATCGTCGTGTGCATGCTGTGATTCACCAGCCAGATGCGCTCCGAGCCCTCGGGTTCGATGCCGTAGCCTTCGAACGCGGCCGTCAGCAGATCGGTATCAATCTCCAGCAGGCCGGCGAAGTCCAGCACACGGTGCGCGATGTGGGCATCTGTCCAGTCGATGATCCCTGCGAGCCGGCCCTGCTCATCGGCCAGGAGGTGCTCGGCGAAGAGGTCGCCATGAATCAGGACCGGGTTGACGCCGGGTTTTGACGGTGCCGGCTGCGAGAGGTAGTGCGCAAGCCGCTGACGGAGCGCCCGCGGGTAGATGTTGGCGGCGCGCTCGAAACGGGTGATCGCTGCCTCCCGGCTCGGGTCCCAGTCAGCCCACGGGTGCGGGAGGGGCCCGGGCGGGTCGATGCGATGAAGGACGGCCAGGAATTCGCCGAGTTCTCGTGCGACAGCGCGCTGCGCTGATGCGTCGATCTCGTCGAGGCTGCGCCCGCGCACCAGTGGGTAGGCTGCAATGTGCCACGGAAATTCGTCTCCCGGTTCCGTGACGTGAGTGAAACGCGGAATATCAGCCGGCAGCGAGTGGCGCGCCAGGTGCTCCAGCAGTTCGTACTCACGCACCAGAAGCGTGCTGCAGGCTTCCCGCCGCGGAAAGCGGAGCACGAGATCGTCTTCTGTCACGAAGGTCTCGAAGTCTTCGCCGCCAAAAGCGGCGGTCGCGATCCGGCTTGCCGTTTCAGGGTCCATGATCGAGTTCGATCTCCATCACGTAGTCGTCCATGAAAAAGCCGTCGCCGATTGGATTCAGCAGGGCCGAGCGTCGAACAAAGCCGCGTTTTTCATAGGCACGAATGGCTTTGCCGTTGTGTTTGTTGACCTGGAGCTCCAGCGTTTTGATGCCCCGACAGCGGCATCTTTCGATGACATGCTCCAGCAGCATTGAACCGATACCCTGTCCATGGAATGATGTATCGAGATAGAGCTTGTGCAGTTTGGCGCGATCTTCGCGCGCGGCAGGTCCGTACGCAGCAAAACCCTGAACTTCATCTCCGATCAGCAGCAGATCGATGGCAACGCCTTGATCAAACCCCTGATTGAGCGCCTTGCCCGAATAATCCGTGCCAAGCATGTAGTCGATCTGGCGATGCGTGATGATACCGGGGTAGTGGTCCAGCCAGACCCGGCGCGCGACAGACTGGATTGCTTCGATGTCGGTTGGTGTGGCGGGTCGTATCGAAACGTCGGTCATGTCCCAGATTGAGTTGTTGAATGCCGTGAAAACCTACTTTATCCGATCTCATCGTCACGGAGCGAGGTCATGACGTCGCTGGATGCAACCGCACGTACGGCGACGCTGGGCGCGCTGCAGCAGGAGCCGTTCGACCTGGTTATCATCGGCGGCGGCATCACCGGCGCCGGCATCCTTCGGGATGCCAGCGCCCGCGGGCTGAAGGTCGCGCTGATCGAGGCCGACGACTTTTCGTCCGGGACGTCCAGCAAATCGACCAAGCTGATTCACGGCGGTATTCGTTACCTCGCGCAGGGTTACGTGTCGCTGGTGCGCGAGGCAGCACTCGAGCGCAAGCGGGTGCATCGCATCGCGCCCCATCTGGCGGAGCCGACGTGGCTGACGCTGCCGGCCCGCAACGTCGCGGAATGGCTGAAGTACAAGGTGGGCGTCACCGCCTACGAGATGCTGGGTGATGTGGATGCCGCCGATCGGCATTTCGACGTTTCCGGCCAGTCTCTCGCCGAACATGAACCGCTGATCGACCGTTCCCGCTATCCGCGCGCCTGCGTCTATCGCGAGTATCTGACGGACGACTCGAGACTTGTGCTGGCGAACATTCGCGCCGGCATTGAAGACGGCGGCGTTGCCGTCAACAAGCTCGAGGTGACCGGTCTGGTCAAGGACGGCGCGAAAGTGACCGGGGTCGTTGCCCGATGTCGGTTGTCCGACCAGGAGGTTCGTGTCAGCGCGAAAGCGGTCATCAATGCGGCCGGGCCATGGGTGGAGTCGGTCGCAAGGTTCGACGGTGTCGGTACACCGAAGCCGCTGGTCCTGTCGAAGGGCGTGCACGTCGTCGTTGCGAGAGAAAAGCTGCCCCTGTCGCAGATGGTCATGACGGTCACGTCAGACCGGCGTCCGGTGTTCATGATTCCCCGCGGGCAGGTCGTCTACATCGGGACGACTGATTCGCGCTACGAGAGCGAGGACACCTGGCCCGAAGTCCTGCCCGAAGAAGTCGACTACCTGCTGGCGCTGCCACGGGCCTACTGCGGCATCGAGCTGACGCGTGAGGATTGTCTGACGACCTGGGCCGGGCTGCGTCCACTGATTTCCCAGACCGGTAAATCCACCCGTGAGATATCGCGCAGGGACGAAATCTGGGTCAGCGACTCCGGCCTTGTCACGATCGCGGGTGGCAAGCTGACCGGGTATCGCAAGATGGCAGAGGATACCGTCGATGAGGCGTGCAAACTGATTGGTTACCGGTCAGTAACACCGCCAGCAGAGAAACCGTTGCCGGGCGGCAACTTCTCGATGTCGCTGGAATCGCTTGCCCTCGATCTGACGCAGACGTGGCCGATGCCCGATGCGCGAGCCCGGCGGCTGGTGTCGCTTTACGGGGCCGAGAGCAAGGACGTCATGGCCTTCGGTGACAAGCCGATCGCGCCCGAGAGCACGCTGGTTGAAGGTGAGGTCCACTGGGCGATTACCCGGGAGGGTGCGCTGAGCGTTGAGGACATTCTCTATCGGCGGACGCGGGCTTCGTACTATGCGCCGGCGGAATTCGACGACCTCGTCGACGCCGTGGCGCGCCTGGCGGCGCAAACCCTGAAGTGGGATGCGGCGGAACAGGGCCGTCAGGCCGAACAGGCGAAAGCCCGGTTCGAGGCTGACGGCGTCCATTGAGCGCCCTAGTGAAAGTCCGCAGCGTGCTTCAGCATGTGCGCGGGGCCATGAGGCTGGTTGATCGCGGCATTCTCGCCGTAGACGGATTCTTTCATCGCGCCGAAAACCTGCCGGTTTGCTCCGAGTCTGGCGAGTTCCGCGGCGCGGTTGATCGCCGCGCCCTTCAGTTCTTCCATCGGTAACGCTGCCTCCACAATTCCCGCCTCGAGCGATTGTGGGCCCGCCCAGCGCTTCGCCAGCTGTACGGTCTGGAAGAACACGTTCATCGGCAGCTTGTGGCGGAACAGCGCGAGTTCAGGTGCCGGAATGACCATGCCGATCTCCACTTCGTTGGCACACATGAAACCGCGGTCGACGCGCTGCAGGCGAATGTCATGGCACAGTGCGCACATGAAACCGGCACCGAATGCGTGGCCGCCGACGGCGGCGACCGTGGGAACCGGCAGCGTGATGATCCGGCCCATCAGCGCCATGAATTCCGGGCCGAAGGCATCGCGATCGCCACCACGATGCTCTCCCTCGCTCATGCGCCACTCGAGGTCGAGGCCATTGCTGAAGAACTTCTCCGAGGCGCTGGTGGTCACCAGTGCCGCCGGACCTTCGGAGGCTTCAACCTCGTCCAGTGCCTTCGCAAACTCGCGCACGAAAGTCGTGTTCCAGCGGTTCTCGCCGTCATTCATGTTGAGAACGAATACGTCGCCCTCACGGGTCAGGTCAATCACGTGTTTCTCCCGGTGTGTCAGCAGGTGTTCTGATGCTGGAGTATACCGGTGATGCTCGCGGCTAGCCGACTCGTGTAAAGACCAGGAACTGATTGTTCGCCGGCATCGGGATGTCTTCGGCGAGATCGAGGCCGGCGGTGGCGGCAAGTTCCGTGACCCATTCGATGTCACGGATGCCACTCGCCGGATCGCGCGCCTTCAGCCACTCGTCGAAGTCGGCATTCGATGGCGTCGTGAAAGCGCCGCCATACCGGAAGGGTCCGTAGAGCAGCAGGCGGCCGTCCGGGCCGAGGACGGACCCGGCGCCGCGGATCAGCGCCTCACCGAGTTCTGCGGCCGCGATGTGAATTACGTTTGCCGCATAGACCACGTCTGCGCGCGCCAGCGGCCAGGGCCACTCGGCGAGGTCCAGCATCAGTGGCACGCCAAGGTTTGGTCCGGGATTGGCAGCGACGTTTTCGCAGAGCGCTTCGAAGTATTCGCCGCGATCGGTCGGCTGCCACGTCAGGTGCGGGAAGAGACCGGTGAAGTACAGGGCATGCTGGCCGCTGCCGCTGCCAATCTCCAGCACGGTGGCCGGTGCCGGCAACAGTCGGCGCAAGACGTCTGCGATCGGCCCCTTGTTGTTGTCAGCGGCCTGGGAGAAGCGATTGAGCATGATGAAGGTCGAAGCTAATATGGCGCGCTTTTCAGCACCGGAGAATCAATTGGCGATGCATGAGGGTACCGAACTCGAGTTCGACGTGCTTGGACTGAAGATTTGCGCGAAACAGTGGGGAGATCCGGAGGGGCAGCCGACGATCGGCCTGCATGGCTGGCTCGATAATGCCAACACGTTCGACCGGCTGGCGCCGATGCTGCCCGGACTCAATCTCATCGCACTCGACTTTGCCGGACACGGCCGATCGGATCATCGTCCCGAAGGTGTTCACTACCATCCGCTCTACGACATGCAGGATGTTCTCGCTGTTGCCAATCAACTCAACTGGCATCAGTTCAATGTCATCGGACATTCGATGGGCGCATCCATCGCTTCGGAACTCGCCGCGATGTTCCCGGACCGCGTGCGCAACGCCATCCATATTGACGGCTTTCTCGCCACGGGCGGCAGCACGCCCGAGCATCGTATTGAGCAGAGCCGGCTTGCGATTGAGAAGATTCTGAACCCGCATCACAAGGCGCGGGTCTTCGATAGTGTCGAGGCGATGGCGAAACGGGTGACGGAAGCAACCGACCAGACCATGGACGCGGCCCGCGTGCTGGTGGAGCGGGGCCACAAGGAAGTCGATGGCGGCATCAGCTGGCGCACCGATCCACGCATCCGCTACCCGACGCCGCTTCGGCACAGCCGCGAGCAGATCGACCTGCTGCTGAAGGACGCCACGAGCCCTGCGCTTCTCATCGTCGCGGAGCAGGGTGACAAGTGGTATCAGGGTGAAATCAACAATGCGATGAGGCATCACCCGAACCTTCGCGTCGAGCGCATGGCGGGCCCGCATCACATTCACCTGGAACCAGCCTATGTCGAGCAGGTCGCCGCGTTCGCGCGGGACTTCCTCGATCTGTAGGCGCAGATCGGCGGCCGGGTCCAGTGAGATTCTCTGCTTGAGCGTTTGCTCGAAATACTGTATATTTGTACAGTTATGTTCGAAACGGCAATTCCCTCCTCAGGCGGTACCGACGGCCACGATCTGGCGCAGGCGAGCGCGATCGACAGCGCGGCGCTTGCCGACCGGATTACACGCGCCGCGGGGCAGCTCAACGCGCTGAACTACAGCTTCATCAAGATGCTCGACGCGTTCGACCAGTGCGAAGGCTGGGCTGGCGCCGGCATCAAATCGTTTGCACACTGGCTGAACTGGCAGTGCGGGATTGGCGCCGTCGAGGCACGGGAGAAAGTCAGGGTTGCCCGTGCGCTTCGCGACCTGCCGCAGATTGATGAGGCGTTTCGTACCGGTGAGGCGAGCTATACCAAGGTCCGCGCCATGACGCGCGTTGCGACGCCGGACAACGAAACGTACCTGCTCGAGATCGCACAGCACGGCACCGCGGCTCACGTTGAGCAACTCGTTCGCAAGTACCGTCGCTGCCGCTCACTCATCGAGGACGACCCCCACGGCCAGCTCGACCGCCACTTTTCCTGCTTCCAGGACGAAGACGGGATGTATGTCTTCTCCGGCCGCCTGCCGGCCGACGAGGGCGAACTCGTGATGACGGCACTGCGCAAGATCATGGATCACGAGTGGCGTGCCAATCGCGAGCAGCGAACGAAAGAATGCGGCTCGCAGGCGGAAAATGTTTCCGCGGAAACATCTTTCGACACCTCGACTTTCAACACCTCGATGGCGACCGCGGTCACGCGAATGGCCGAACACTGTCTCTCGACCGCGCTCGATGGCGACAGCGTTGAGCTGAAGGCGGCCACCGGCGCCGAGCGCAACCAGCTCGTCGTCTTCGTCAACGTCAATGACGCCCACCAGGACTGTCGCATCGAAGCAGGGCCCGCCCTCAACACGCCCGACGGTCACTTCATGCACCCGGCAGTCGTCCGGCGGCTGGCCTGTGATGCCTCACTCCGCCCGGTGGGCGTCGACGATAGCGGCAACCCGCTGAGCATCGGCCGCAAGTCGCGCACGATTCCGCCGCATATCCGGCTTGCGCTACAGCAGCGGGATGGCGGCTGCCGATTCCCCGGCTGCTCGCAGCGGCGACACGTTGATGGTCATCACATTGTGCACTGGGCGGACGGCGGTGAAACGAGTCTCGATAATCTCGTGAGTCTCTGCCGCTACCATCACACGCGGCTGCACCTGGGCAAGTATCACGTTGAGATGCATCGGGGCGCACCGCGGTTCTTCGATCATGAGGGTCGCGCGCTCCCGCAGGCTCCGCCCCTGAAACAGCCCGAGCCCGACGATATCCACGAGGAAGTGGCGGACGCCCAACGGCAAGCCGGTATCCACATTGATGCCGGCACCGCAGTCACGCGATGGGCTGGCGAGCAGATGGACTATTCGATGGCGATCGAGGCACTGGCGGCGCTGGAAGAAACCTGAGCGCGCTGCGCTCGCTTAGTCAAGCGGAGCGATCGGGTCGACGGTGCCGAGTTCCCACTCGACCGGTCCCTGTGACGCCCGGAACTTTCTGAGGACGTAGTTGATCTGGGGGACCGTCAGCCGCAGGCGCTCGAAGGTCTCTCGCGGGAAGCGGATCAACCGGCAGGGGCTGCTGCAGTGAATGCGCCGGATATCGACGCCGCCGAAGGGCTGCCAGCCGAATTCCTGGGCCGGGCGAACCGGGTTGCCATCGACGTCGGCATTGCCGTCGACGAACACGTACCAGGCGTCGTCGTCGAACTGGCGTGCGTCTCCGGCCTCCAGGCTCTCTGCGCGTCCGATTGCGCCGAGTTTCTCGATGCCGGTGGAGGTGAGGCCGTCGAACTGCGGGAGCTGCTTCAGAATCGGCCGCATCGCCCATCGGTCCAGCAGCATGTCCCGGCAGCCTTCCTGTTCGATGAACGCGTTGAAGATGTCCTCGGCGAAGACGCACACGCTGACCGGGGAGGCGGCAACCACGCTTGCATTGCGCACGCCCGCGCCGGTGACCACCGCCATTTCGCCGACGATGTCGCCGGCCTGGAGATGGGCAACCACCGATGCCGATTTGCCGTCGTGCCTGACCACATTGCAGTAGCCCGTGAGGATCACGTAGACATAGCCTCGTGTTTCGGCGTTCTGGACCATGATGACGTCATCCTGGTTGTAGCGGCGAATGTCTTCCTCTGCGAGCAAGCTCCGCATCCAGCGGTTCGGGAACGGGCGCCCCAGCCACTTCGTTAGATAGTGATTGACCTGGGAGGTGTAAAGGTTGCCGTCGCCTTCCAGAATCGTATATCGCTTGCCGGCGCTTGCCAGTGAGAACGTCGTGGTGAATTCCGGTGAGAGTTCGTCAACGTGCACGAACACCACCCGATCGGCTTCTGAGTGGATCGCGTCCACAGGATCACCGTGAATCGCGCCGGCGCCGCCGTCGGCGAGCAGCATGTCGAACCGCTCGCTGTACATGCGTTCCAGATTGAGCAGTGTCTCCTTGCGGACGATGCCCCGGTCGGCCATCTCGCGAATCGAATCCATGGAGTTGTTGTCGCCGACGACGCAGATCGAGTGCTGGTAGCCGTTGTGCATCATCGAGAAGGTGGCGCCGATCGTCGGAATACTGTGTACGGTCACGTGTGGCTCAATGGTCAGACCGAAATAGTTCGTCTTCTTGCCCGGGATCACCTCGACCAGGCTGAAGTGTTCGGCGACGACGTCGCTGTCCCAGCCCAGGCTGAGCGCCAGCTTCTCCATGGCCATCGCAAAGATCTCGCGCGTCGTAATGACCTCTACGCGATGCGGCATCATCATCAGCGGGAACAGCGCGCAGTGATCATCATGCAGGTGTGTCAGCAGCACCGCGGAGATCTGGTTTTTCGCGATACCGCGTGCGAAGAGGTTGTGGTCCAGAAAAGGCAGCGCATCAATGAGCAGGTAGTCCCCGTTGTAGCAGAGCGCGAGCCCGGTGCAGGGTTCGTCGACCGAGAAACCGGAGGCGCCGCCGAGTACCTCGATGCCCATCTTGACGAGCCCGCCGGGTACATAGTCCGAATGAACGTTGTAGGTCGGGTGAATCCTGGCGTCCTCGCGCAGGTCGACGTCGGTGACGCTCGACGAATCCGATACGGTGTACTGATCCATGCCGGTGTGTGCAATGCGGAGGTTGCCGACCTCGGCGACGTGTTCATGGAACGGTGTCAGCTCGAAGAAATCCTCGATCGGGATCGCATTGCCATCGTCGTCAGACAGCGCGAGTTCGTCAGCGACATCCAGCCACTCCCGCCGGAGTGCGTCGGGCGTGCCCCATCGTTCGAATTCGGCTTCGGTTGGTCCGAGCAGCGTCAGCCGGAGCAGGCGAATCTGCTGGCTGATGGCCTCGGCACTGCCGACGAGGCGCAGCCGGCGACCCTCAGCGAGTCCGTTGGCAACGAAAAGGAAATAGTAGAACGGGAATTCGAGGTGGTTCAGCAACGACCCGTCGCGTTCGCGCTGGTCGGTGAGTACCAGCGTGTCGAAGGGACGCACGCCGGCTTGCAGGATACCCTTGAGTACCTCTGGCGGCTGGCCGAACAGAATGACGTTGTCGTCATCGGCAACGATACGACACCCCGGTGCGGGATTGAGTACCTCTACGGACATCGGGCCTTCCCGTCTTCGTCCATCGAGTGTAGCACGGGCCCGGATCGAAAAGTCACGTGTTCCGCGTGGTCGACCGGCACGCGGCTTGGGCCTACAATACGGCGTTTTCTGACTAGCGGCAGCGTGATTATGGCTTCACAGGGTACGGAACTCAGTACTGAAGAAAAGGAACTCTTTCGCGACAGCGTGCGCAAGTTTCTCGAGCAGGAGGTTGAGCCGCACTACGACCAGTGGGAGCGCGATGAAATCTGGCCCCGGGACCTCTGGAACAAGCTCGGCGAGAATGGCTTTCTGTGTGTCGATCAGCCGTCAGAGTACGGTGGTTACGATGCGAATTTCGAGCTTTCATGCGTGGTCGCACAGGAGATTTCGCGGGCCGGATACGGTGCGCTCGCTTCAGGCGTGTCGGTTCATTCCGATATCGTTGCCCCCTACATCCTCCATATGGGCACCGAGGAACAGAAGCAGCAGTGGCTGCCCAAGATGGTGACGGGCGAGGTCGTCGGCGCGATCGGCATGACGGAACCCAGCGCCGGCAGCGACCTGCAGGCGCTGAAGACAACAGCGCAGAAAGAGGGTGACGATTACGTCATCAACGGCCAGAAGGTCTTCATCACCAACGGTCAGCATTGTGATGTCATTGTGCTGGCAACGAAGACGGACCCGAAGGCTGGTGCCAAGGGGGTTTCCCTGTTTACTGTCGACTGCCACCTCGAAGGTTTCGAGCGGGGCCGCAATCTCGAGAAGATGGGACTGCATTCGGGCGACACCAGCGAACTCTTCTTCACCGATGTGCGCGTACCGGCCGACCAGATGCTTGCCGATGAGGGGCAGGGCTTTGTCGCAATGATGAAGGAGTTGCCGAGGGAGCGCTTGATCCTCGGCGTCGGCTGCATCGCTGCCGCGGAAGGTATGCTGGAGCGAACGATCGAGTACACGCTGGAGCGCAAGGCGTTTGGCGAGTCTGTCGCGAAGTTCCAGAACTCACGGTACGCGTTTGCCGAAATGAAGACAGACATCGAGATCAACAAGGCCTTCGCCGAAAAATGCGTCGCCAAATATGTGCGGGGCGAACTCACGACCGAAGAAGCCTCCATGTGCAAACTCGCCGCCAGCGAGATGCAGGGCCGCATCGCCGACCGCTGCGTTCAGCTGCACGGCGGCTATGGGTATATGCGCGAGTACAAGATCTCGCGGGACTACGTCGATGCGCGTATTCAGCGAATCTACGGTGGGACGTCCGAGATCATGAAGGAGCTGATCTCGCGCAGTCTCGTCGGGCGATAGGGAATCTCGCCCGCACTGGCTTTCCCGCGCCTGCTGCTCGCACTGGCGATCATCGCGATCGCCAGTGCCTTTGTCATGCTCGGCCATCTCGTGCCGGCTTTTGCCGACGATCTCTGTCGATCATCAGCATCGTTTGATCTTTCGGCGATCATCGCTGCTGTGGGCCGCGACTACCTTGCCTGGAGCGGCAGGGTTCCCGTGTGGTTGCTTTCCTACAGTCTTTTCGCCCTCGGTGATACAGGCCGCTGGCTGATCGATCTCGCCAGTGCGGCGGGGCTCGCGATAACCTGCTGGCTCGCGATCGATCTCGCGCGGGGCGAGCGGCGGCCGGCGCTGGCTGTCGATCTTGCAGCGCTGGTGACGATTGTCACGCTGCTCTGGTTCATCCCTCACCGCTTCGGCGAGTTCATGCTGTGGAAGTCCGGCGCCATTCAGTATCTCTGGGCCTGCGTGCTCGCGCTGATCCTTGTGCGCGCGACGACCATCGAAATGCTGGAGGACGGTCGGGCCTGGCCGCTCAGTGCACATCCTGCGGCGCTCGTCGTCCTCGCGCTCGTCTGTGGCCTGTGGCTCGAGACGCTGGCCCTCGCGCTCGTTGTGCACTGGTTCGTGCTGCTGGCACTCGTCGAGCGCCGTGGCCGGCGATTCGAGCGGCGCTGGCTGATCGGCTTCGCAGCGCTTGTTGTCGGCTCGGCCCTGCTGCTTGCCGCCCCGGGTAATTTCGTCCGGGCCGCGCCGATTGGCTATCTCGAACCACCGCTGGCGCGCCTGCTCATGGCGGTCGAGTTTGGCTGGCGCCACGTGCATCCCGCCCTCGCAGCGACGTTTGTCGTATTCGGCTCGCTCACGTTGTTGAACCCGGATCGCGTGGATGTTGGTCGTCGATGGTGCCGCGCACTCTCGTTGCTGCTGGTCGGCGCGGTCTCTGTCCTTGCGCTTGCCGGGGCACCGGTCGCGACGTGGTCGGGCCGCACGGCATTCGCGCTCGAGTTCATGGCGATTGTTTCAACGCTCTGCCTGTTTCCGGCCCACCTGTTCTCGCAAGACGGGCTGCCCACACGCTGGCAGCGATTGGTCATGCCGCTGCGACTTGCCATCTCTGCTGTCATTGCCGGTGCCCTGACGCTCGTCGTGGCGAGTTACATCGAGGTGCGTGCAATCTATCTGGACGTTGCCGCCCAGGACGCGGCGCGCACGGCACGTGTTGAATCTGCACGTCGCATCAATTCGGGTGAACCTCTGGTGCTGGCCCCACTGGCATTCGGCACGTTTGCAAACACGAGCGCAGGGACCGTCAACCGGCAGTGGTACTTTGCGCGGGATATCACGGTCAGCCCCGGTCACTGGCGCAACCGCTGTTATGCCGAGGTTCACGGGGTGTCCGGCGTCGTACTCAACAGGGGCGCCGGATCGTATTGACGAAGAGTTCCATGATCTCGCGCCGATGAAGCGCCAGCGCCTGTAGCGCGGTGGGCACGGAGTCGTCGATGCGGCCCTTCAGCTTGTCGGTTGGCTGATTCTTCTGGAGCAGGCTCGTCATGCCGTGGACGCTGGACCATGTTGCACCGGCCAGTTCCTCGGCCGGCAGATGGTCGGCAAAGACGCCTTCCTCCTGGCCCCGCCGCACCAGGCCGAGCAGCACCTCAAAGGCCTCAGCCCCGGCAAGCTGAAGCTCTTCGTAGGCACTGAAATCGAGGAGCGAACTGTCGAAGAAGAGCTGGTACTTCTCAGGGTTCGCGAGTGCCCATTCCACGTAGGCGAGACCAATCTGCACGAACGCTTCTTCGACATCGTCGATGTGCTGGTCACGTGCCGCGCGCAGGCTGATGGCCATATCCCGGAAACCCCAGGTGGCAATTGCCGCAAACAGTGCGTTTTTGAATTCGAAGTGCCGATAGGGCGCGGTTTGTGAGACGCCGACCTCGCGGGCCAGCGCACGAAGCGAGAGGCTCTCTGCGCCGTCGCGGCGCATGTGGGTGCAGGCCGCCTCGATGAGCGCCTGGCGCAGATCGCCATGATGGTAGGACCGCTTTGCCGCTTCTCGTCGCGCCATGAAGAATCCGAAAAAGTCATTTTCCCGTAACGATACCCAAGTATGTTGACATCGTAAACATCTAATGTGAGCATTGCACACATTGGCGAACTGGAGTGCCGGACGTGAACACCCTGAACCCTGAATCCCTCAAATCGCTGCTCGCTGGCCGACGCCGGCGCCTTGCTGTCTTCGGCCCGAGGCTGACGGCGACGTCAATTGTGCTGCTCGCCCTCGTTGCGATGCTGCATCCCACGGCCGCCCATGCTGAAGTGCTGCCTGTGTCGGCGGTGCGTGTCGAGGCACAGTCGCATTACCGCGTCCAGCGCATCTATGCCGGTGAGCTTCGGCATGCGCGCAGCAGCAAACTCGGTTTCGAGTTTGGCGGTGTTGTCGCGGCGGTCGATGTCGACGAAGGCGACAGAATCACCAGGGGGCAAGTGCTCGCACGACTCGTGTCGACAACGGCCGCGGCCAATCTGAAGTCGGCACTGGCGAGTCTCGAGACCGCACGAGCGAATCTCGTCGCCCATGAAGCCCAGATGGCACTGTCAGCGGCGACACTCGCGCGTTATGAAGATCTCGTTGAGCGGGGGCATGGCAGTGAGCAGCGGCTTGATGAGTTGCAGATGCAACACCGGGTGGACGGTGCCCGCGAACATGTTCTGGACGCCCAGATCGAGAGCGCGGTCGCGGCCGTGGAACTGGCGCAGGCCAATCTGGAAAAGTTCGAGATCCGCGCGCCCTATGACGGCATTGTTCAGGGGCGAATGGTGGACGAAGGCAACATCGTCTCTCCCGGCCAGGGCATCCTCGATATCGTCGAGCATGGCCGGCTCGAGGCCCGCGTGGGTGTGCCGGAGGGCATGGCTGCTCATCTGGACGACGATACGATCTATGAAATCACCGCGGGCGGGCGCCCTGTCCAGGCGCGACTGGCCGGCCTGCTGCCCGTGGCCGACGGCACGACAGGCACCGTAACGGCCATCTTCGGGATCGAAGACAGCGGCATCTTCGCCGGCACGCTGACCGAACTTTCGCTGGGAGTCGATGTTCCGGGCCGGGGTTTCTGGGTGCCCGTTACCGCGCTCAGCGAGAGCCAGCGCGGACTCTGGTCGGTACTCGTCGTCAATGACGATGGCGACCGGCGCTTCGTCGAGGCCCGCCTCGTCGAGATCCTGTATCGCGGTCAGGACCGCGTCTTCGTGCAGGGTACGCTTCGCGATGGTGAACTCATCGTTGCCGGCGGGACCTCGCGCATCGTGCCCGGCCAGGACGTCCGCGTCGCTTCCATCGACGGCGCCGCAGCACAATGATCGAGACTGCATCCAATCTGTTCTACCGGCTGCCCAGGCTGACGATCCTCGCGCTCGGTTTCATCCTGCTCATGGGCGTCTCGGCGCTGAACAACCTGCCGCGCCAGGAAGATCCGACCATGACCGAGCGATTCGGGACGGTCGAGACATGGCTGCCGGGTGCGTCGGCGTCACGCGTCGAGTCACTCATCACCGAGAAGGTCGAAAATGCCCTGCGCGAGGTGCCGGAGGTCAAGACGATTGATTCGGTTTCCCGCGCCGGCTACTCGCTCGTCCAGCCTGAGCTGTTCGATACCGTCGGCAAGGGCGAGGTTGATCTCGTGTGGAGCGAGGTTCGCGACAAGCTGGCCGAGATCGAAGGCGAACTGCCGGTCGGCTCGACGTCTCCACTGCTCGAACCGAGGGGCCCGCTCGCCACGACGCTCGGCATCGCGATCATTGCGCCCGACACGCCGATCTCGATTCGGGAACGGGTCGCGATCGAACTGCGGTCGCGCCTCGCCAAACTGCCTGGCACAAAAGAGACCGAGATCTACGGCGAGCCAGAGCAGGAGATCCGGGTCGAGGTGGACCCCTGGGCGCTGGCGCGCATCAATCTGTCGATCGAGGCCTTTGCGGCCATCGTGAACGGTTCTGATACCAAGCTTGCCGCCGGAACCCTCGATACCGAGACGAGTTCGCTCGTGGTTGAGGTCAAAGGTGATCTGTCGTCCATTGAGCGCATTGGTGCGATCCCGTTGCTGCGCCAGCAGGACGGCAACGTGGTGCGCGTCTCTGATGTTGCCCGGGTGTCGAGGGATTTCGTCGATCCGCCCCGGACCATGGCCATTATCGACGGCGAGCGCGCCATCGTCGTTGGCACGAAGATGGAAACCGGCCGACGCGTTGATAACTGGGTTGCGGCCGCAAAAGCCATCGTTGCTGATTATCAATCTGAACTGCCGCCGGACATCGAACTTCGCACGATCATTGACCAGAACGAGTACACGGCAGAGAGGCTGTCCTCGCTGCTGCAGAACCTCATCATGGCGATCGCACTCGTGCTGGTGGCGCTGCTCTTCCTGATGGGTGTCCGTTCGGCACTGATTGTCGGTGCGGCGCTGCCGCTGACGATGGCCATGGTGCTCACCGGACTCTCGGTTCTGGACATTCCGCTTCACCAGATGTCAGTCACCGGGCTCATCATTGCGCTCGGTCTGCTGATCGACAACGCGATCGTGGTTGTCGAGCAGTACAAGCTGGGCCGCCGCCGGGGTCACGGGATCGCAGAGGCGATCTCGGCCTCGACCAAACACCTGTTTGTGCCGCTGCTCGCGTCGACCGCGACGACGGCGTTCGCCTTCATGCCGATCGCGACGACGCCCGGTGGCGTGGGCGATTTCACCGGCACCCTGGCAATCTCTGTTGTGCTCTCGGTGAGCGCATCCTTCCTGCTGGCGATGACGGTGATTCCAGCGCTGGCCGGGTTCATCGATTCGCGTTTTCCGCCATCAGCGTCTCGCACAGGCGGCTGGTGGGTCGCCGGTTACTCCAACGAAAAGCTGACGGCGCTCTATCGTCGCAGCATCAGGCAGGCGCTCGACAAGCCGCTCTTTGGCATCGGGGTGTCCCTGGTTTTGCCCCTGCTCGGATTCGTGCTGTCAACAACGCTCACGAGTTCATTCTTTCCGCCGGTCGACCGCAACCAGTTTCAGGTTCAACTCAGCATGCCGGCCAGCGCTTCACTCGAAGAGACTCGCCAGGCGGTTGCCGTCCTTCAGGCGGAAGTCGAGCAGCTGCCTGAAGTGACCTCGAGCCAGTGGTTCATCGGTGAAGGCTCGCCAGAGGTCTACTACAACATGATGAACAACGCCGACGGTCTGTCGAGCTTCGCGAACGGTTTCGTAACGACGCGCCGGGTTGAGGATCCACGCCTGATTCTGGAGAGCCTTCAGCGCAAGCTCATGCAGCGATTCCCCGACGCGCAGGTGATGGCATTGCCGTTCGAGCAGGGCCCACCGTTCCAGGCGCCGATTGAAGTCCGCGTCATCGGGCCGGACCTCGACACGCTCAAGCAGTTGGGCGAAGAACTCCGGCTCGTTCTGTCGCAAACCGAACTCGTCACCTACACGACGGCAACGCTGTCGCGCACGGTGCCGCAGCTCTCTGTGTATCCGCGCGAGAACATGGCGAACAAGCTGGGGCTCAGCAACAGTGACCTGCCGAATCAGCTGAATGGCTCGCTGAGTGGCTTTCGCGCCGGTTCAGTGATGGAAGGCTCGACCGAAGTGCCGGTTCGGGTCCGGTTCAGCGACCGGATACGCGGCAGCCTCGACGAAATCACGACGTCGCCGATCATGGGACGCGGTGCCCCCGGTGGTTACGGTGGCATACCGCTCGAGCAGGTTGCGGAGGTCGATCTCGAGCCGTCGCCCAATCGCATCGACCGGTATCAGGGCGAGCGGATCAACACGGTCCAGGGATTTCTTTTGCCCTATGCCTTCCCGTCGATTGCGGTGCAGGACTTTCGGGAACGGCTCGCGGCCAGCAACCTGACGCTGCCGAAGGGCTACCGCATCAGCTTCGGCGGCGAGGAAGAAGAGCGGGGCGAGGCGGTGGGCAACATGATCGCGACCTTCGTCATGTACCTCTGGCTGATGGTTGCGGTCATCGTCCTGTCACTCAATTCATTCCGTTATGCGGGCATCATCGGTCTGGTCGGGTTCCTTTCCGTCGGGCTCGCATTCTTCGGTGTGTGGCTGGGCGGTCATCCGATGGGCTACACCGCCATCATCGGGACGCTCGGGCTGATCGGGCTTGCCATTAACGGCGCGATCATTGTGCTGTCGGCGCTCAAGGCGGATGCCCGGGCACGCGCCGCCGACATCGAGGCCAGTGCTGACATCGTGGTCGAGTCGTCGCGGCACATTATCTCGACGACCATCACGACCATTGGAGGCTTTCTGCCGCTGATCCTGTTCGGGGGCCACTTCTGGCCGCCATTCGCCATGGCGATCGCGGGCGGCGTTGCCGGCTCCGCGGTGCTCGCTCTCTACATGGTGCCCGCGATGTTCAGCCTGTACGCACGGCGCGATCTTCAGCGTGCCGCGAGACGCCGGCGCGATGATGACGTCGCGGGTGGACAGGCTGCCGCCCCTGTGAGCTAATTTTCGATGGCCCGCGATCCTGCGGGCCATTGAGGAGGGGAATCCATGACTTTTGAGTGTCTCGAATACGCGTCGGGCGATCACGTCGCGACGATCACACTGAACCGGCCGGACAAGCTGAACGCGCTGAACCAGACGCTTCGCCAGGAAATTCACGAGGCGTGTCGCACCGCCTATGAGGACGATGAGGTCCGGGCGGTCATCTTTACCGGCGCCGGCCGGGGATTCTGTTCGGGCGCCGATGTGAGTGGCGGCCGCCCGGAAACCGACAGTTCACAGAATGCGCGCCTCGATGACATGGGATGGGTCGGCGACCTCGCCATGGCGATCTATGAGCTGGGCAAGCCGACGATTGCCGTGATGAACGGCGTTGCTGCCGGCGCCGGCATGAGCCTCGCGCTGGCCTGTGACATGCGGATTGGCAGCAGTGAGTCCCGCTTCAAGACCGTGTTCGCCGAACGCGGCCTGTCGCCTGACACGGGCATGTCGTACTTCCTGCCGCGTATCGTCGGCTATTCGAGGGCCGCTGACCTGATCTTCACATCACGCAATGTGGGGGGTGACGAAGCGTACCGACTGGGCCTGCTAGACCGGCTCGTCGAGGCGGATTCGATCATGGACTGTGCCCGTGAAGTCGCCGCGCAAATCACAGGACTGCCGCCGATGGCAATCCGTTCCGGCAAGCGCGTTCTGCAATATAATATGGATCAGGATTTCCATCGTGCACTGCGAACGGAAACCGCGGGGCTGGGTTATGCCCGGCGCTCACCGAACGACCAGAAAGAACAGCGCGCGGCTTTTGTCGAGAAGCGAAAGCCGACCTTCACGGGAACCTGACACGACAAGCCGGGCTGGAAACGTGCCGCGATACGACTATTACTGCGAGGCGAACGGGCGCACCGTCGAGGTGAGGCATTCCATCGCCGATCGCCTGCAGACGTGGGGCGAGGTCTGTGAGCGTCTGGACATCGAGACCGGGGATACGGCGAGTGATGCGCCCGTCAAACGGGTCATTACGACGCCGCCGATGGCAAACACGCCGGCCGGCAATGCGCATCTCAAGAACCTGGGATTCACCAAGCTGGAGAAGCGCTACGATGGCACCTACGAGAACGTCACCCGCACGGGGACGGAGTCGCGATTCCTCGACCCCGGCGACAAGTCGACGCTGCCGCACTTTCACAAGAAACACAGCGACTAGCGTGATCAGGCTCCGTCGTATCTTCGCCGCAATCCTGTTGTCGGCCATCTGGTCCCTGACGGCGAGTGCGGGGGAGGCTCCCGGGTTCTACCTGCTGGAGTATCGTCCCGGGGTGAACTGGAATGAGAAGATATCCTGGCGTGACCAGCCCGGTATCAAGGCGCATCGCGAATATCTCGCGTCGCTGCTCGATAACGGCATCATGCGTATGGCTGGAGAGATCGCAGGTGGGTCGGGCGAACTCGTCCTCCTGCGTGTCGGCTCGTCACAGCAGGCGAAGGCGATCGCGGCGCGGGACCCCGCGGTGATCAATCGCATTCTGGACGTCGATGTGATCCCATGGCGCGTCGAGATGTCGACAATGCGTCACATCCCTCAGGCGCGGCAGCCAGTGCGTGACGCCGACGCGCCATTCACCCTGGAGCGGCTCGACCCGGATGCGCCGATCAATCTGAGGGACTAGCCGAATCCGCGGGCGCCGATGCCTTCTCAACGAGGTGATCCATCACGTCCAGCATTCTGGCCGGCCCGACGCTCGCCGTCGTTCTCACCAGCCAGCGCCCGTCCACAATAATCGAGGGCACTGACGCGACGCGCATGCGCCGGGCCAGCAGGTCGGCCTGGGACAGCTTGTTCTGGACTTCCGACGACAGGAAGACGCGCCTGAATTCATCACCGTCAATCCCGCGGTCTGCCATGTAGTCCACGATCTGGTCGATTGACGTCAGCCGTTCACCGCGATCATGCAGTGCCTGGAACACGGCAGTGTGGTGTTCCTCAAGGAGGTCCATCTCTTCGAGGGTGTAGTACACGCCGCCGAGCAAACGCCAGAATGCGCTGGCCACTGCCGGGGTACGCTTGAAATCAATCCGGTCTTCCCGGGACTCGGCCCAGGCCTCGAGCGGCGCATCGAAGTTGTAGCAGTGGATGCAGGCGTACGAAAAGAATTCCATCACCTCGACGTCGTCACCCCGAACACGGCGGGGCTCCTCGAGCGCGAAGTAATGTGTTCCCTCGACGAACTCGCCCCCCGGCGATTCCGTCAGCACGAGAGTGTAGAGGAAGCCAATCAGTCCGAGGCCGAGGACGGCGACGACACCGACGACAACTTTCTGCCAGAGCAGGAATTTCGATTGTTTCTTTGCCATGGCGGGGATTATAGCGGTCGAGCGGCCCTGGATACATCGGTATACTCGATCGGCTACTCAACCCAACAGGAGTCATCCATGGCACGAATGCCTGCTCTCAGTCTTGCCGCGGTTCCGGGCCGCCGCAAGGCGACGATCGAACTCGCAACCGAAATCGAAAAGCGGGGCTTCACCGGCATCTACGGCCCGAGTCTGGGCGATTCGCTGGCGCTGTGTGAAGCGCTTGCCTTTGCCACCAACGAGATCAAGTTCGGCACCAGCATCATGCCGATCTACTTCCGGGACGTCGCGGACTTCGCGCAGACCACTTCCTTCATCCACGAGGTGTCCGGCGGGCGTTTCCGGTTCGGGATCGGGGTCAGCCATGCGCCGGCACTGCGGGCCCGGGGCATCTCAGCGGGCAAGCCGCTGTCTGATACCCGTGATTTTGTGCAGCGCCTGCGGGACGTTCCTCGTGCCGGCGAATTGCCGCCGATCGTACTGGCCACGCTGCGCAAGAAAATGATCGCGCTGTCAGAAGAGATTGCCGAAGGCATGGTCTTCGCCAACGGCGCCCGCTCCCACATGAAAGAATCGCTGTCGGTCGTCTCCGAAGACGCGCGGGCGAATGACGACTTCTTCATCGGCGACATGATTCCAACCTGCATCAGCGACGATATCGAGGCCGCGAAAGCCGTCAACCGGAAGACGCTCACGAGTTACGCGATGCTGCCGAACTATCGAAACTACTGGAAGGAAGCCGGCTATGTCGAAGAGATGGAAGGCATCGAGAAGGCAATCGAGGCCGGGGACATGGAGTCGGTGCCGAAGTTTCTCACGGACGAATGGCTGGCAGACACCACGCTGTTCGGGCCAGCCACGCGCGTGCGGGATGAGCTTGAAGCGTGGTTCGATGCGGGCGTGAAGACGCCGATTCTGGTGCCGTCTTCTGCCAATGGCGGGCAGATGGTCGCCTTTGAAGAACTGCTTGCGATCTTTTAGGAGGTAACGTGTCCAAGCTCAAGGGACAGCGCGCATTTGTCACGGGCGGCGGCAGCGGTATTGGCCTTGCCTGTGCGCAGGCGTTCGCGGCTGATGGCGCCAACGTCACGATTATGGGGCGAAACCGGGAAAAACTCGACAAGGCGGTCGCCGAACTCAAAGCCCTGGCGCCGGATAGCGAGGTGCTCTCGTACGCCGGTGACGTGGGTGTCGAGCAGGATGTCATCGACGCCGTCGCGTTGGCCGCGGGAGACCACGGGCTCGACATCGCAGTCGCGAATGCCGGCACCGGTGCGCTTGCACCGATCATGGTGACGGAGTCGGACAGCTGGGAGCAGGTGATGAAAACCAACCTGACCGGCACGTTCTATACGATCAAGCACGCCGGCCGCGCGATGGCCAAATCCGGCGGTGGTGCGATCTGCACGATCTCATCGATCGCCGGCGTGAGAACCCACCGGTTCATGGGCACATACTGTGTCAGCAAGGCCGGAATCGACATGCTCGTTCGAAATTGCGCCGACGAACTCGGCATTGCCAATGTCCGCGTCAACAGCGTCTGTCCCGGGCTTGTCGATACGGAAATCGCCAGCGGCCTGATGACCACGCAGGAAGTGTATGACGACTACATGGAATGCATGCCGATTCGCCGTAACGGTGAGCCCGAGGATATCGGCAACGCTGTCCGCTTTCTGTGCGGGCCGGAATCGAGCTGGATCACCGGGGTGGTGTTGAGCGTCGACGGTGGCCACCACCTTCGCCGTGGTCCGAACGTGGAGCCCTTTTCACGGGCGCTCTTCGGCGACGATGTGACCGAGGGGCGCGACTAGGCGGTCTGCGCCGCCTCGTTCAGGAAGGGCTGCAGGTGGCCCATGAATTCATCGAACTGGTCGTGGTGGACCCAGTGCCCGGCTTCGTCGATATCGACGAGTCGGGCGCCCCGGAAGTGTTCGAGCGTACCTTCCTGACCGGTGCGGAAGCGGAAGCCCTGCTTGCCATTAACGAGCAGGATGGGGCAATCGATCTGCTGCCAGATCCTGATGATGTCATCGTAGGGAATGCCGTACGCCGGCCTCGAATGCGTGTAGTTATCAAACTTCCACGAGTAGGTTCCGTCCTCGTTGCGGTCACTGCCGTGAATGGTCAGATGCCGGGCGCGGAACTCCTCCAGATGAGGGTTTGATTTCTGCATTCGCTGGAACGCGTCGGCGAGCGTGTCGTAGCGGCGAGGCACCCGCCCGGCGAGCCCTCTGACCTGATCAATCCAGGTGCGTATCTTCTCGTGCGGTTCGCCCTGGCCGCGGTACCACATCGGGATGCCGCCCACGCCCTCGATCGACGTAAACGACGCAACCTTCTCGGGATAGGTGCCCGCATAGATTGACGCGATATTGCCTCCCATTGAGTGCGCGACGATGTGTACGGGCTCGAGTTCCGCCTGATCGACGAGCTGGGCGATATCGTAGACGTAGTCCAGCGAGTTGTAAGGCGCGCCACGCACCCACTCGGAGTCGCCGTGGCCGCGAAGATCCGGCACCACAACGTGGAACGTTTCGCTCAGTCTTTCGGCGATCCAGTCCCAGCTGTGACAGTGATCCTGCGATCCGTGAACGAGGAGGACGGTCGGCGCACCCTCATTGCCCCAATCGAGATAGTGAAGCCTCAGGCGCTGGGAAAAATACGTGTGTGAGGTTGGCAATTTCGGCTCTGCCTAGAATCTGACTTTGCGCTGCATGATCTCATCGTAGAAATCCGTGTCGAGGCGACAGTACGCATCGGTACCGGGTTTCATCACGAGCACGTCCTCTTCGACCTGGTTCAGGTGGAAGGCCTGTTCCCTCAGATCATTCTTCTGCAGCTTGTGCGTCGAGGTTGTCGGCAACTCTTTCAGGACGCGTATGAAAATCGGGCGGGCGTAGGTCGGCAGGTTGTCGCGGATGTGCTTCGAGAGCGATTCGGTGTCGATCGTCGCAATATCGGTGCCCTCGCGGAACACGATCGCCGCCATGCCGGCCCGGCCGTCGGTACCCGGTATCTCGACGCCGTAGACGTTCGTGAAGATGACGTCGGTGTGCTGGTTGATGATCTCTGCCACCTCGTTGGTCGAGACGTTTTCGCTCTTCCAGCGGAACGTGTCACCGACGCGGTCGACGAACTGGTAGTGCTTCTGGCCAAAAGAGAAACCGACGTCGACGGTGCTCATGAGATCGCCGCTGTTGAAGTAGACATCGCCTTCCTCGAACGCGTTGCGCACGAGCTTCTTCTCGGAGGCGCTGTTATCCGTATAACCCTCGAACTTGCTTCGCTCGGTCACCTCGATGAGCAGGAGGCCGGGTTGGCCTGGCTCGACCTCGATGCATCGGCCCTCGGGCGTACGAACGATCTCGTCGGCGGCGACATCGTAGGCCACCAGTTTGACGGGCGCGATCGCAAGGCCCACGGTGCAGTCCTTGTTGAATACGTTGGCGAAGCCGCCGTTACCCTCGCTGGCACCGTAAAACTCACCAATGCGCTCGATGTCGAAGCGCTGCTTGAATTCCTTCCAGATGTCCGGTCGCAGCCCGTTGCCGACAATCGACCGAATCGGGTTGTCACGATCATTCTCGCTGGGCGGCGCCGACATCAGGTAGCGGATGAATTCGCCGATGTAGACGAAGCTCGTGCAGTTGTACTTGCGCACGTCCTGCCAGAATTTGCTCACGGACAACCGGCGGCGAATGACCGTGGAGGCGCCGACGTGGAAGGCAGCGACCAGGCCAATCATGAGCCCGGTGCCGTGATACAGCGGCAGACAATTGTAGACGCGATCTTCCTGTTTGATGCGCAGCAGGAAGTCGGCGGACATGCCGGCAGCAGGCAGAACCCGCTTGCTCGTCACGACGGCGGCCTTGGGAAGTCCCGTTGTGCCGGACGTAAAGATGTAATAGGCGGTTTCGCCGAGCCGCACGTCGGCGGCTTCGGACGGATCGCTGGTCTCCGCGCTGTCATCGCTGGAGTCAATCGCGATCGCCCAGTTTGGTGGCGGCGTAGCACCCTCGTCAGCAACGTAAAGGTAATCCTTGCCGTCCTCAAGGTTCAGCTCTTCCCGTACTTCCTCCAGTGATTCGGTGAGTTCCTCGCCGAACAGGCACTTGCTCGACTCAATGAGATTGATGCAGTGAACGAGGGGTTTGCGTGTCAGGTTGGTGTTGATCAGCCCGGCGATCGCGCCGAGCTTGCCAATTGCGACGATCGCGACGACGAAGTCGATCCGGTTCTGCATGAACAGCGAAACGCAGTCGCCGCGTTTGACGCCGTTTTCCTTCAGCCGATGGGCAACGCGATTGGCGCGCTCGTTCAGTTCACGCCAGGTCACGACCTCGTCTTCGTACAGCAGGGCGGTTGCGTCGGGAATCGTGGCCGCATTGTTCTGCGCGAGCATGGCGATTGAGCCCGGCTCGTCAGCAGCCGGCGGTTTCAGCGTTGCGGCGGTATAAAGTACCTTCAGATCACCGAGAAGATTCCCGAGTGCGCCCATATGAACTCCACACTATCGACCGAAAATTGACCCGCAATCATACGATGAATGGTGGTGGGGTGCATGGCTTCCAACGGCGCATTCGAAAGGTGTGCGACGTTCGCTCGCCGAGTCGTGCGCAAACGCTGCAAATAAAGGGAAAATGTTGCCGAATGTTAAGGGTCAGTTGTCGAACAAATGGCTTAAGTGGAGTCGTTTGCGCTAAAAATACAGGCCGAAATGGATTCAAGACCTGACTTATTCACACTGGGGCGGCGGCCTGACATATCGGGCACAAAACCGCAAGGAGCCTGCGGGAATAGGTGCGGTGCGGCGTAACGTACTGATATGCATAGGGAAAAATGAGAAAAATACTTCAGCGTCTCGTCAGTGGAGTCGTCAACACCTGTTGCGCTGCACGATAAATGCAGAGTTATCACCAAAGTTATCCACAAGTTGCCTGTGTGCAAACGCGATGTGAGTGATCGCTTACGCAGGAGCGTCGATATCTTACAACTCGCGTTAACATTCGTTTACATTTGGGGCCGCTGGCCCGCCGGAGGAGCGCTGATGGCCATTGAATTCCTGCTTCGGGCGCACAGTGCGCCGACGCAGCCGCAGGCGTTTCTGAGCGCTGCAGGCGGTGATGCTCACGTCGAGTATCTCGCCCAGATCATCGTCAACACGCTCTTCGTTTCACAGGGACATCGCGAGGATGATGTGCTGACCCTGGTGCTCGAGCAGTCGGCGGACTTTTCCCGGTCGTTGACGCTTCGCGGCGAAAGCCTCGGTCATCTGGGTGGCATGACCGAGTCTGCGTTGCTGGGCGCGATCGCCGATGCGCTGCAGGCCGGCAGCCGGCTCGGCAAGGCAGAATCCATTGTCTCGGACAGCGGCATCGAGGTCAGCGCGACCAGTTTCGAGCGTCTGGCCAGGGTGCGGCTCGAATCAAGCGCCGTGTTCCTGCTTGATCGCAAAGGGGCGGACATCCGGGAGGTCTCACTGCCGGACGACGCCTGTTTCCTGCTGACGGACCATATTCCGCTGCCCAGGAACCTGCGCAAGTCCTTTATTCGCCAGGGCGCGAAACCCGTCTCGTTGGGGCCCGTGATGCTGCATGCCTCGCAATGCGTGGTGCTGGTACAGAACGAATTCGATCGCCTGTACTCGCGCAGGTGAATCATTAATAATTCGACGCTCGATTTTTCACCGGTAGCAGAACATGACGGAAACAATTGAATCTATTGCGATTTTGGGCGGAACCGGGGATCTCGGCGGTGGCCTTGCGCGACAATGGTCACGCGCCGGCTACAAGATCCTGATTGGCTCGCGGACGCTGGAGAAAGGCCAGGCCGCTGCCGCTGCCCTGCTCGAGGAGTTTCCGGATCTGAACGTCACCGGGCACGAGAATGCGGAGGCGGCCAGCCAGGCGGATATCGTCGTGCTGACGGTGCCGTTCGCGCATCAGGTCAGCACGCTCGAGACCGTCAGGGATGCGCTCAAGGGCAAGATTCTGATCGACGTTACGGTACCGCTGATGCCGCCAAAGGTCGGCACCGTGCAGCTGCCGGTCCGTGGCTCTGCCGCCCTTATGGCCCAGGATGCGGTAGGCGATGAGGTGACCGTCGTCTCGGCATTCCAGAATGTCGGTGCCGTGCACCTGCAGGAGGATCACAAGATCGAATGTGATGTGCTGGTGTGCGGCGACAAGAAGGCAGCTCGCGATACGGTCATCAAGCTCGTTGAAGCAGTAGGGCTCCGCGGCTTCCACGCCGGGCCGCTTGCCAATTCCGCTGCGACCGAGGCGCTGACCTCAGTGCTCAT
The DNA here is from genome assembly GCA_965267485.1 of Pseudomonadales bacterium. GTDB lineage: Bacteria > Pseudomonadota > Gammaproteobacteria > Pseudomonadales > Azotimanducaceae > JANQJA01. The sequence continues at coordinate 1,050,909 of OZ254080.1, forward strand.
CACGATCAACCGGCATCACAAGATCGAGGGCTCCGGTATCGTCATCACCGGCGAACCCGCAGCCGACGCCGAGTGAAGCTTACATTCGCCAGCATCGATCACATCCCGATGATCGAGCCGGGTGACGACCTCGTCGCGATCATCTGCGATGCGGTCGCCGCCTCGGGCGAGACCCTGCAGGACGACGACGTCATCGTCATCGCCCAGAAGATCGTCTCCAAGGCGGAGGACCGCTATCTCGACCTGTCGACCGTCACACCGTCGCAGGAGGCGATCGATCTCGCGGCCGAGGTCGACAAGGACCCGCGCAAAGTGCAGGCGATTCTCGATGAGTCCAACGAAGTGGTGCGCAAGCGCGAGGGCGTGCTCATCGTCGAGCAGAAGCTCGGTTTCGTGCAGGCCAATGCCGGCATCGACCAGTCGAACATCCCTGATCGCGGCGCCGATGAGGACATGATGTGCCTGCTGCTGCCGGAAGACCCCGATGCCAGTGCGCGTCGCATCATGGAAGGAGTCGCCGAACGACTCGGTGTACGCGTCGGCGTCATCATCAATGACAGTCTGGGCCGGGCGTGGAGAAACGGCACCCTTGGGCTCGCGATTGGCGTTGCCGGCTTCAACTCGCTGGAAAACCACATTGGTGGCCATGACATCTTCGGGCGCGAACTGAAGGTCACCCTGATCGCAGCCGCGGACGAAATGGCCGCGGGCGCCTCCCTCGTCATGGGACAAACGACCGAGAAGACGCCGGTCGTGCTCGTTCGCGGCTATCAGCCGCGGGAACCGGAGGATCCGGCGCTCAGAGGCGTTCGCCCGCTGATCCGGCCGAAAGAGATGGACCTGTTCAGATAGTCATGGGATCGCATTTCATCGCAGTCTCCGGCGGCGTCGGTGGCGCCAAGCTCGCGCTGGGACTGGCAGGCGTACTCGACCCCGAACGACTCACGATCGTCTGCAATACCGGCGACGACTTCGATCACCTCGGTTTTCGCATCTGCCCGGACCTCGACACGGTCATGTACACCCTCGCCGGCGTCAGCAACCAGTCGCTGGGCTGGGGCCAGGAAGGCGAGAGCTGGCACTTTCTGGATGCGCTGGAGCGCCTCGGCGGCGAAACGTGGTTTCGCCTGGGCGATCGCGATCTGGCGACCCATACCATCCGCCGTCAGCTGCTGAACGAGGGCATGAGCCTTTCGGAGGCGACCCGGGAGCTCGCTTCCCGCCTGGGCGTCAAGCCGGCACTGGTGCCGATGACCGATGATGACGTACCAACGATCGTCATGACTGACGGCGGTGAGCCGCTGTCGTTCCAGCACTATTTCGTGCGGGACCGTTGCGCGCCGGCGGTCTCCGGTTTCGAGTTTCGTGGCGTTGCGCAGGCGGCGCCTGCGCCGGCGTTTGTCGAGGCGCTGGGACGCCCGGATCTGGGTGGCGTGCTGATTTGCCCGTCGAACCCCTTCGTCAGCGTGGATCCGGTGCTGGCGCTGCCTGGCGTGCTGGACGCGATGGCCGCCTCGCCCGCGCCGGTGATTGCCGTCAGCCCCATTGTGGCCGGCCTCGCCATCAAGGGACCCGCGGCGAAGATGATGCGGGAACTCGGCATGCCCCAGACCGCGCTGGCGGTCGCAGCGCATTATGAGGGCCGAATCGACGGGTTCGTGCTGGACGAGCAGGACGCGGCCACTGCCCCCGCAATCGCGGCGCTGGGCATGAAGGTTCATGTTGCCCAGACGGTCATGCAAACAGTCGCTGACAAGCTCGCCCTGGCCAACGAGACGCTGGCGTTTGCAGAGGCCATCACCCCGGGCTGAACCGGGTTTTGGCACCTGTTGCCACGATAGCTGCCGTGATAACGTAATCGCCCTGTTGAACCCTGTCGGTAGTCGATGACCACGGTCGCCGTAGTACCTGTCAAACAGCTGGAAAACGTCAAACAGCGCCTTGCCGGACTGCTGTCTGCCGACCAGCGCCAGTTGCTCTTCAAAGCCATGTTCGAAGACGTGCTCGAGGCGGCGACCACCTGTGATCGCATCGACGCGGTGATCGTCGTGACGAGCGACGATCGGGTCGGCGAGATTGCCCGCGCGTTTGGTGCCGAGGTGCGGCCTGAACCGTCGCCCTCAGGGCTGATCGAGTCGGTAACCGCGACGGCGGCGGCCCTCCGTGAGGAGGGAGCAGTGACGATGGCATTCCTGCCGGCGGACGTCCCGTTCGTGACGGTCGAGGAACTCGAGGTTGCGCTCGATGGCTTTGGCGTCGATGACGGGCCCGAATGCCTGATTGTGCCGGCGAGCGATCTTGGCGGAACCAACTGCCTCGTCTGCTCGCCGCCGGATGCAATGACCTTCGGCTTTGGCGAAGACAGCTTTCGTCGCCATCTCGGCCTTGCCCGGGAACGCGGCATCGAGCCCGTCGTGGCCCGACTGCCGGGCATTGGCCTCGATATCGATACGCCTGACGACCTTCGCGAATGTGCCGACCGGATCGAAGCTGGCGGACTGGAAACGAACACAGCCCGGTTTCTTGTGGAGACCGGCATTCTGAACGAGCTACGCAAAGCGTGCTGAGGAAATGACGTGAACGACTCTCGACTCGATCTCGCCAGCCAGGCGCTGGCCCGGCCACTCTCTGATGAGGAAGTCCTGGAGGTCGCCGGCAGCGAAGATACCGCGGCCCTGATGCGAATTGCTGCGCAGATTCGCGACCGCGGGCACCAGAACACGATCTCGTTCTCGAAAAAGGTGTTCATCCCGCTCACGCACCTCTGCCGGGATGTCTGCCACTACTGCACGTTTGCGCAGGTGCCGCGCAAGGTGCAGGCGCCGTATCTTTCGCCCGAGCAGGTGCTGCAGATCGCGAAGGAAGGCGAGGCGGCCGGCTGCAAGGAGGCGCTGTTCACGCTCGGCGACAAACCCGAGCTGCGCTACAAGGCGGCGAGGGATGGCCTGAAGGCGCTGGGTCAGGAATCGACGCTGTCATACCTGCGCGACATGGCTGCCATGGTCTTCGACGAAACCGGACTCTTGCCGCATCTCAATCCCGGGCTCATGGATGCAGACGACTTCGCTGAGCTGCGCCAGGTGTCGGTGTCGATGGGAATCATGCTCGAATCGGGCTCCGACCGTCTGCTCGAGAAGGGCATGCCGCACTACGGATCTCCGGACAAGGTGCCGGCCCGCCGTCTCGAGACGATCCGGCTTGCCGGTGAGGCGCAGGTGCCGTTTACGTCAGGGCTGCTGATCGGCATCGGCGAGACCCGCCGTGAGCGGATCGAATCGCTGCTCATGCTGCGCGCTGCCAACGAGTCCTACGGCCATATTCAGGAAATCATCATCCAGAACTTCCGGGCAAAGCCCGAGACGCTCATGGCGAATGCCCCCGAGCCCGATCTCAACGAACTGCTGTGGACGATCGCCATCGCGCGAATCCTCTTCGGTGAGCGCATGAATATCCAGGCGCCGCCCAATCTCTCGCCCGGTGTCTTCGAGCAGATCGTCGACTCAGGCATCAACGACTGGGGCGGTGTGTCGCCCATCACGCCGGATTTCGTCAATCCCGAAGCACCGTGGCCACACCTTGCCAATCTCGCCAACGAGACGGCCAACGCCGGCAAGCACCTGATCGAACGGCTCGCGATCTATCCGGAACTTGCGATGGATGTAAAGCGCTGGGTCGACCCGGCGCTGCAGCCACACGTCCGGCAGATGATCGACGGCCAGGGATTTGCGCGCATGGAGAACTGGTCGGCCGGCGTCGTCGTCGATGCGCCGGCGACCGAACTGGCCCGCGTCACGGCGATTCCAAAATCGCAGCCGAGCGCTGATCTTGCCGCGATCGTGTCGCGCGCCTCAGCGGGTGAAGCGCTGGCGCCGGCGGATGTCGTTCGACTCCTGCAGGCCAGGGGCGACGACTTTACCCACGTCTGTCAGGCTGCGGACAAACTGCGCGCCGAGATGGTGGGCGACGACGTGACCTACGTCGTCAACCGAAACATCAATTACACCAACGTCTGCTATTTCAAATGCCAGTTCTGCGCGTTCTCGAAGGGCAAGATGAGTGAGAGCCTGCGTGGGCGCCCCTACGACCTGTCGTCAGAGGAGATCATTCGGCGGACGCGTGAGGCGCTTGAACGCGGCGCGACGGAGGTTTGCCTGCAGGGTGGCATCCATCCGGAGTACACCGGCCAGAAGTACATCGACATCTGCCATACCATCAAGCAGGTAGCGCCCGAGATGCACATCCATGCCTTCACGCCGCTCGAGGTATGGCAGGGAGCCCATACGCTGGGCATTCCCGTGCCCGAGTTTCTCGCGCAGCTGAAAGAAGCGGGGCTTGGTACGCTGCCCGGCACTGCGGCCGAGATCCTCGATGACGAGGTGCGGGCCGATCTGTGTCCCGACAAGATCAATACCGCGCAGTGGTTCGAGGTGATGGAAGCCGCTCATGCCGAAGGGTTCAACACCACGGCCACGATCATGTTCGGGCACATGGAGGAATACCGCCATGTCGCCAACCACCTGCTTCGACTTCGGGCGCTGCAGCAGAAGACGGGCGGCTTCACCGAGTTCGTGGTGCTGCCGTTCATTCACATGGAATCGCCGGTTTACCTGAAGGGAAATGCAAGGAAAGGGCCGAGCTTCCGGGAGGCGATCCTGATTCATGCCGTCGCGAGGCTGGTGCTGAATCCCTACTTCCGGAACATCCAGGCATCCTGGACGAAGCTGGGTCACGAGGGCGTGAAGGCGTGCCTGAATGCCGGCGTGAACGATCTCGGTGGCACGCTGATGAACGAGACCATTACCCGGGCGGCCGGGGCCAGCCACGGGCAGGAAACATCGCCTGAAGAAATGGAGGCGATCATTCGCGCTGCGGGCCGAAACCCGGTTCAGCGCACGACGGCCTACGGCAAGCCGTCCGAGTTGCAGGTGCAGCGATCCTTCGGCGCGAAGGCGCTCGCCGACCCGGTGTATACGTCCGCGAAACGATACGAGCGCACGCGACAGGGCAAGGCCGAGCTGTATCGTCCCGGACTGGAGGGTCCCGAGGATCGTTTTGACAACGATGAGCGCATCTCGAGTGCCGATATCGTCTGACCGAATTCAAGCTAACAACTGAAAAGAGGGGATCTCTATGTCTGTACCAAGCCGGGTAGCGCTGACGCTTCCTGATCCGCGAGGGGTTGAACCGACGATCGAAATGGCAAAGTGGGCGGAAGCCGAGGGTTATGACGACCTCTGGTTCGCGGATTCCGGTGGCGTCGACGCCCTGACCACTGCGGCGGCGGTCGCGCTGAACACCGAGCGCTGTCGAATCGGCACTGCGATCATTCCCGTCTTCCCCAGGACGCCGGCGGTCCTGGCATCGACCACGCATACGCTGAACAAGCTCTCGAAGGGGCGATTCATACTCGGGCTCGGTTCATCGTCGCAGACGATGATGGAGAACTGGCACGGCATTCATTTCGAGAAGCCGCTGACCCGCGTCAAGGAGACCGTGCAACTCGTCAAGACCATGCTGACCGGCGAGAAAACGGATTTCGATGGCGAGACCGTCTCGAGTCACGGCTATCGACAGCTTCCGCTCGGTGAGGGCGAGGAGCAGCTGATCTACATGGCGGCACTTCGCGCGAAGATGCTGGAAACCGCGGCGGAGTTCAGCGACGGCGTTATCCTGAACCTGTTCCCGAAGGACTCTCTGCCGAAGATGATGGAGCACATTCGTATCGGCGCGGAACGTGCCGGCAAGAAGCTCGAGGACGTCGAAATCGTGTGTCGCCATATGGTGATCGTCAGCGACGATCGTGACGACGCCCGTAATGCGATCCGCCGCGCCTTTGCGCCCTACTATGCAACGCCGGTCTATAACAAGTTTCTGGCGTGGTCCGGCTATGAGGACGTGGCAGCAACGATTCGCGAGGGCTGGGCAGAGAAGAACCGGGACAAGACGACCGGCGCGCTCGACGACAAGCTTGTTGACGACATTGGCGTGCTCGGTACCGCCAGCGAGTGTCACGACCGGATTCGTGAACTCGACGAGATGGGCATCACGACGCACATCATCTCCTGCGCATCTCCGAAAGATGCGATGGCGACCTACGAAGCGTTCACTGCCAAGAATTTCAAACTGGGATAGAAAAGGAAACGCGCATGAAACTGGGAATCATCGGAGGCTACTCCGGCAAGGTCATCAACCTCGACCTCGACAAGGTGAAGGCGGCCGAGAGCATGGGGTACGACTCCTTCTGGACGGCCGAGGCGTATGGCTCTGATGCTGTCACGCCAGCGGCCTGGGTGCTGGCCAATACCACGAAAATGCGGGTCGGTACGGCGATCATGCAGATGCCGGCGCGGACGCCTGCCTGCACGGCAAGCACGGCGATGACGCTGGCGCAGCTTTCCGGCGGCCGCTTCATCCTTGGCCTGGGTGCCTCGGGCCCGCAGGTTGTCGAAGGCTGGCATGGTGTCGCCTACGGCAAGCCGATGACACGAACCCGTGAGTACATCGAAATCTGCCGGAAGATCATGGCCCGTGAAGAACCGGCGTCCTACGACGGCGAAATGTACCGGCTGCCCTATGACGGTGCCGACGGCACCGGCCTTGGCAAGCCGCTCAAGAGCATCATGCAGGCGGATACGTCGATTCCGATCTACACCGCATCCATCACACCCAAGGGACTGGAGACGAGCGCTCAGTATGCCGACGGCGTGTTCCCGATCTGGATGGCACCGGAGCGATTCGATGTTTTCGAGGGGCCGATCAGCAAGGGCCTCGAGAAGGGCGGCAAGACGCTGATGGAGTACGACATCGCGCCGTTTGTGACCTGCATCATGGGTGATGATGTGGACGCGTGCCGGATGCCGATCAAGGGCAACATGGCGCTGTACATTGGTGGCATGGGCGCGCGCGACAAGAACTTCTACAACGACTACGCCAGGAAGCTGGGCTTCGAGGACGCGGCCGTGAAGATCCAGGACCTGTTCCTGTCCGGCAAGAAGGACGAGGCGATGGCCGCGGTTCCGGACGAACTCGTCGATGCCTGCCATCTCGTTGGCCCGGCCGAGCGTATCAGGGAGAGACTCAAGTCCTGGAAGGAAGCAGAGTCGAAAGGGCATGTCAGCAGCATGCTGATCGGTGCCGGCCAGCAGGAAGCCCTCGAGCTGATCGCTGACGAAATGCTGTGATGGACGGGCGGCGGCTGCGGTCGCCGCCCCTGAATCCCCCCTGAACACTGAAATGACCTATACCTTAAGAGCGGTTAGTGACATAGAGGAGATAGGTCCCGAGGCCTGGGACGCGTGTGCGAACCCGCTGACGCGTGACCCGGACTGTGGAATTCCCTACGACCCGTTTCTTTCCTACGCGTTCCTGCATGCCCTCGAAGCAAGTGGTTCGGCCTGCGCGCAGACCGGCTGGGCGCCGTACCACGTATCGCTCGAAGAGGAAGAAGCCGGCGTACTCGGCGTCGTCCCGATGTATCTCAAAAACCACTCGCAGGGGGAGTACGTTTTCGACCACGCCTGGGCTGACGCATTCGAGCGGGCCGGCGGTCGCTACTATCCGAAGCTGCAGGTCTCGGTGCCATTTACGCCGGCAACCGGGCGACGCGTACTCACAAGGCCGCTGGCCAACCCGGCCGAGGTCGAGAATCTGCTCGTCGGCGGGGTCATGAAGATGGCCGAGAATCTCGAGGTGTCATCCGTTCACTTCACCTTCCTGCCGGAACAGCAGTGGCAGCGCCTTGGTGAACTTGGTTTTCTGCAGCGAACGCACAAGCAGTTTCACTGGGAGAATCGTGACTACGACTCCTTTGATGACTTTCTTGCCGACCTGTCGTCGAAGAAACGCAAGAATATCCGGCGCGAGCGACGCGACGCCCTCGACAACGACATCACCATCGAATGGGTCACGGGTAACGATCTGACGGAGGCGCACTGGGACGCCTTCTATCAGTTCTACATGGATACCGGCAGCCGGAAGTGGGGGCGACCCTATCTCACGCGGGATTTCTTCTCGATTATCGGAGAGACGATGCCCGATGATGTCCTGCTGATCATGTGCAGGCGGGGCGGTCGCTACATTGCTGGCGCGATCAACTTCATTGGCAGCGAATGCCTGTTCGGACGCAATTGGGGCTGCATCGAGGATCACCGCTTCCTGCACTTCGAAGCGTGCTATTACCAGGCTATCGATTTCGCGATTTCGCGTGGCCTGAAACGCGTCGAAGCGGGTGCCCAGGGGCCCCACAAGCTGGCACGCGGTTATCTCCCCAAGCTGACCTACAGTGCCCACTGGATTGTCGAGCGTTCCTTCCGCGATGCCGTCCAGCACTTCCTCGATCAGGAGCGCCAGTACATCGACGAGGAGATCGAGTACATTCAGGACCACTCGCCGTTTCGCCACAGCGAGCCCTGAGTTCGTCGGCTTCAGTCCGAGACGATCAGGCTCAGCCCGAGCGCGCGGATCTGGGCATGCTCGCGTTCGAGGTTCGAGCGAAAGATCGGACGGCCATCGAGCCAGTTGTCGGGCAGCACGAGACGGATAACGTCGTCCTCGACGTCAATGCCCAGTCTGGGGACGACATTGTCCTGGCGCTTGAAATTGAGCAGTACGCCTAGCCTGAGCAGGGCAATCAGCTTTCTGATGTCCGGCGGGGCCCAGGTGAGGAACTCCCGAAGATCCGCCTTCTGTATTCGTTTGCGCTGGAAGCGAACGAGCGTCGACAGCAGGTGCTGCTCCTCACGGTTGAAGCCGGGCAGTTCGACGTTCTGCAGGATATATGCGGAGTGCCGATGGACGCCTTTCGCATTGATGTGCAGGCCAACCTCGTGGAGCAATGCCGCCCAGCCGAGAATGGCGCGCTTGCCGTTCTCACCGAATGCGCCTGCTTCATGAACCTGGTCGTAGAGGGAGAGTGTCGTCTCGCGCACGCGATTCGCCTGATCAACATCGACGACGTAGCGTGTGACGAGGCTCTCTGCCGTGCGCTCGCGGATATCGAGATGGTGAAGGCGATCTTCCATGTCGTAGATCACGCCTTCCCGCAGCGCTGCGGGTGAGTACTCCAGCGAGTCGATCCGCAGACTTTCGAAGCAGGCGGTCAGAATCGCGAGGCCAGCGGGCAGGACCCGTCGACGCTCCTCTGAAAGGTTGGTCTTGAACTTGAGTCGATCGATGTGGCCGGCATCGACGCAGCGCTTGATGAGGTCGTGGAGCCCCTTGAGGGTCACGGTTCCACCCTCACCAGTGCCGACTTCGGCCGCGAGTTCGACGACGGCACGGATGGTGCCCGAGGAACCCAGACATGAGGCCCAGCCTTCGCGCAGAAATTCGTCGCTCGCCGCTTCGATCTCCTGCCGTGCGTGCGTGATGGCCTTGCTGAACCCTTTCGATTTGATCTTGCCGTTGTCGAAGTATCGTTTGGTGAACACGACGCAGCCCATCGACAGGCTTCGCAGACGTCGGGGTTCGAGGCCCTCGCCGATCACGATTTCGGTCGAGCCGCCGCCGATGTCGATAACCAGTCGCTTGCCTTCGATGTGGCTGGTATGGGCGACACCGAGATAGATCAGCCGGGCCTCTTCGATGCCGGAGATCACCTCGATGGGGTAGGGCAGTATCCGCTTCGCCGCCTTGATGAAGTCATTCGCGTTGCGCGCCTTGCGCAGCGTGTAGGTCGCAACCACACGAACCTGATCGGGTTCGAAGTCTTTCAGGCTTTCGACAATGTACTGCAGGTTGTCGAGGCCGCGATCGATGGCTTCGCCCGAGAGCCAGCCGTCACTGTCGAGTCCGGCAGCGAGTTGGACGCGAAGTTTCAGCTGGTGAAGGATCTGCACATCGTTGGCGACAATGCGTGCCACCACGAGATGAAAGCTGTTCGAGCCGATGTCGAGGGCGGCAACGCGGCTGACGGCCTCGCTCATGTCGAGCATTGGACTGGTTTGCGACAAACGGAATGGCTCTTCGCGCGACCTCCGGCAAATGGTACCCGACGTGCGGGTCCGTTCCCAGCGTCAGGCGTTCAGGATCTGTTTCAGGCGACTGCCGATGGCCTCCAGTGTGAACGGCTTGCGCAGGAACGGCCCGGCGCCCAGTGCCTGGGCCTCGCTCACCTGGTCCGTTTCCGAGAAGCCGCTGACGAGAATCGTCCTGATGCCCGGCTGGACTTGCGCCAGCGCCTTGTAGGTCTCGAGGCCGTCCCAGCCATCGTCGATCACCATGTCGAGGAGCACGAGGTCGTACTCCTGCGCCTCGAGCATGGCGACGGCTTCCTGGCCGGTGGCGCAGGAAGCGGGTTTGTAGCCGAGTCGGGTCAGCACGTCGGTCGTGAGAATTCGCTGCTCCTCGATGTCATCGACGATGAGGATGCGCTGGCCCTGTCCGATCAGGTCACTGATGGGCTCCGATGTCTTTCGCACCGGCGCTGCCTTCGAGGTTGTTGGAAAGTAGATATCGAAACGCGTACCCCGCCCGGGAATCGAAGTGACGTCGACGGCGCCGTCGTGATCGTAGATCACGCCCCAGATCACCGACATGCCAAGGCCCGTACCGCTCTGGCCCATGACCTTGGTGGTGTAGAACGGCTCGAAGATCTTGTCCAGATCTTCAGGGTCGATGCCGCTGCCTTCGTCCTCGACACTCAGTACTGCGTAATCACCGGCCTTGATTTCCATGTAGTACAGCGGGCGGCGACTGGTGTGCTCGTTGTGGGTCGTCACTGTAATCGTGCCGCTGTTCTCCTGGGCTTCGGCCGCATTCGAGATGAGATTCATGAGCAGCTTCTGCAGGTGGACTGACGATCCCTCGATGTTGTCGAGCTCGTGGTCGAGGTGGGTCTCGATTCGAAGGTCCGGGGCGTTGGTCATCATGAGCTGGTGCTCGACGCTGGCGAGATACTCCTCGACCACATCATTGATTTTCACGACCTCCCGCTGAACGACACCGCGGCGTGCCAGGGTCAGGAGATCCTGGATGACAGCGGCGGCGCGCAGTCCCGCCTGCCTCGTCATGCGCAGGGGGCGGGCCAGCGGACTGTCGTCCGGCAGATCGAGCAGCGCCAGCTCCGGATACGTCACGGTGGTCGACAGGATGTTGTTCAGGTCGTGCGCCACACCGCCGGCCAGCAGGCCGATGGCTTCCATCTTTTCTGACTGTACGATGCGCTTGTGCAGCGCCTCGGATTCAACCTCGGCCTCCCGCCGCAGCTTTTCCTGGGTCCGGAGTTTGAGGTTGGCGGCTTCAAGCTGGCTGCGCTGGCTTTCGATTGTCTTGAACGACTGGGTGAATCGGTAGCTGATGAGGATGCTCTGGCAGAGGACAAAAATGAACAGGCCGACATCCAGCACCAGCACGCTCGTACCGACGCCCGCATTGACGAGAATATCGCTGATACTGGTGTAGAAAAGGACGGCGTAGGCCAGCAGCAGGATGATCGCGCCGTCCCGTTTGCGGATCGTCGCGAGCACGAGCGCCCAGGTGCCGTAGAGCAGGGCGAGAACGGTGGCGATCTGATAGCCCGGTGCGAGGTGCGTGAAGAGCGATGGCGGCGTCAGCAGGACGATGAGGGCGCCGGCGCCGAACAGCCCGTGTATGGCGAGTACGAACAGGCGTTTGACCTCGCGTGGGAACAGCGACTGGATGAACCCGACGAAGGCAGGAACAGCCAGCATCCAGCCGATGTATTCGATCCTGATGTACCACTCGAACGACATGCCCGGAAAGATCTGGGTCATGAAACGGTCGCCGACCATGAGCTGGCGGACGGCGAGCAGCAGGCAGAACGCGGCGAGGTACGCGCTGGACCGGTTCTCCGGACGCAGCAGGAACAGCGCGAGGTTGTGCAGACCGATGATCAGAATGGCGCCGAACAGAATGAGGTCGCGGGCGAGCTGGTTCTCCCTGAGCTGGTTCAACTGCTCCGGCGTACCGAGGATGACCGGCAGCCAGACGCCGCCGAGCCGGTGGTCGAAGTTCGAGACCTGGAAAATCACCTCGACCCGCTGTCGCGTCGGCGTGAACTGGACGACGCCGGGGTTGTAGCGGGGAATGGTGTTTTCGGCGCGCGTACCGGGCTCGCCGGCGGTGAGCATGAGTTGGCCGTCGACGTAGAGTCGATGGGCTGTGCCGACGTCCGGTACCTTGAGCGCCAGCGGCTCGCGGCGGGTCGTCAGAATGTTCGCGCGATAGGTGGCATAGCCCTCTGCCGGCAGGAGCATGTCATCGACGATGAGGCCGTTCCATGCGCCGGGGACCGGCGCGGTATAGCGCTGCTCGCCGCCGAGACGAAGGAAGTCTGTAGGGTCGTAGTGCTGCTGCCAGTAGAACTCCCACTCGCCGTTGAGCGGTACCGGCCCCCGCTGTTCGAATGCGTAGCTGGTCAGGTCGAGAATGCCGTCACGCAGGGACGGTGCACTCGCAGCGCTCGCAACGATTGGCAGGAACAGCAGTGCACACAGCGCCAGACATCTCGACATCAGGTTGCTACGACATGTAGAGGCAGGTCGCGCGGAGTTCGATGCTTCGACGGCTCGGCTGACCGACGGCGACATCGGGGTCGCGGAACGCGGAGTGGGGCGTCCAGAACGGTTGGCCACCATCCACCATGGCGCTGTCGTAGGTCCTGAAGATCACGACCTCGTCCCGGTTCATGTTGGGGTAGCTGTACCAGGCGTGCTTTGCGGGATCGGCCGGTCGCTTGACCGCGAGGGCCTGGAAGTTCACACCGCTGCCGGCATAGTCGTTGACGTCGATCACGGCGAGTTCTTCCTGGCCGACAGTGCGCGCGTCACAGAATGCGATCGGAAAGTCCATTTTCTGCGGGCCGGTGTTTCGCCAGAACTGAAGAATCACCATTCTGGCCGCCTTCTCAACGTCGTCGGCGGCAATGCCTGCCCGTTCCAGGCTGTTCAATGTCGCTTCCTTCGGGTTGCGGTAGGTGCCAAGAACGACGTCCCGGTAGCTGGGGGCAAAGTCCGAGTGAACGAATGTGATCGGCGAGAGCTGTTCGTGCACGCTCGATGCCTGATCCGGGTTTCGGCGAATGTGACTGCCGACCAGTGCGTAGTCGCAGCCGGTGATCTCCTTCGCGAACCGGCTGATTTCGTCGTAGTGCACCCGAGCGATCTCGTCGGCGTCGTCCCAGTCGGTGACGGCAGAATGGTGCGACCGGAGTTCGAAACCGGTCTCTTCCCAGGGACCCGGCGATTGCACGCGGCCGTTGTTGACCGTGACCTCGACGGGCACGGCCTGCTCGGTGCCGACATAGTTCATGTCGGCGCGGATGGATGTCTCGCTCATCATGCACCTCCCTCTTCGGTGATCTCTCAAGATTACCACGCGCGGTCTGTGGTGTAGACTTGTCGCCTCGCGTCAGGGAGTCACAATGCAGGAATTCGCACCGGAGCAGGCAAAGCGCACGCTGCTCGCCTCGCTCGTCATTGCCGGGATGGGATTTTCGGTGCTGTTTCCGTTGCTCGCGCCGATCGGCCGTGAGATGGGGCTGACGGAACTCCAGATCACATCGATCATCGGTGCGTCGTCGCTCACGGTGTTTCTCGCCATGCCGATCTGGGGTCGACTCAGCGATCGCCTCGGCCGCAAACGCGTCATGATGATCGGGATATTCGGCTTCTCGGCGGGCACTGTCCTGTTCAATTCGGTGCTTGGCCTCGGACTTTCCGGTGCGTTGCTGGGCCTGCCGCTTTTCATCACGCTGGTGGTCGCGCGCATCATGCATGCTGGCGTCATGTCGGCATCGATGCCGGCATCGACGGCTTACATAGCCGACATCACGACGCCGGAGGAACGGACTCGCGGTATGGGCGCGACCGGTGCTGCCAACAATGTGGGCCAGATTCTGGGTCCGGCCGTCAGCGGACTCGCTTTTGTGGGGCTGCTGTTCCCGCTCTGGGTCATGGCGGCCCTCGCATTCTTCAACGGGCTGTTCGTCTGGCGTTTCCTGAAGGAACCCCCGAAGCCCGATGTGCCGCGCAAAGCGCCGCCGCGCATGAAGTACACGGACCCCCGCATATTCCCATTCGTCATCGTGGGTGTGCTGATGTTCATGGGCTTTGCGCTCGTTCAGCAGACCATGGGGTTTCGTTTTCAGGATGCGCTTGGCCTGACCGCGGCGGAGACGGCGAGATCGTTCGGCCTCGCGATGATGGCGTCGGCCGTCTGCTCGCTGTTTGCTCAGGGTTTCGTCGTCCAGCGGTTCAATTTCGCGCCGTTCACGCTTCTGAAGATGGCGATGCCGCTCCTGATCGTCGCGTTCACGCTGATGGCGACTGTCGAAACGCAGGCCCTGCTCACCGTCGCCATGATGATTCAGGGCTTCGGGATGGGGCTGGCCGGACCCGGCTTTACCGCAGGTGCGTCACTGGCGGTTTCCGCCGAAGAGCAGGGCGCGGTTGCAGGCGTGGCCGGTTCCTGCGGGCCGCTCGGCTTCTCAATTGGCCCGCTGATCGGCGGCGCCATGTATCAGCTCAGCCCGGTGCTGCCGTACGCTTTCGCTGCCTGTGTCTACGTCGTGCTGCTGGCCTTTATGCAGTGGCTCGGCAATCGGGTGACCGAACACCGTGAATAGGCCGGGGCATCACCCCTGCAGGATCGTCAGCAGGACCAGTGAGTCTTCGAGCCCCTCAATCGAGTGCGGGTCGTCCGCCAGCAGGTAGACGAGCTGGCCCGGACCGATCGACTGGGTGGCGCGCGTGGTTCTCAGCTCGAGCAGTCCGCTGACGCACTGGATGATGACCGGGGCCGGCACCGTATGTTCGGGAAGCTGCTTGCCCTTCTTCAGGACGACACGGCTGAGCTGCACGATGTCGTTGCTGATCAGGGTATGTGACTGTTCGTCGTCCAGTGCGTCGGGCCACTTGCCGAGGTCGACGAGTTCGCCGGGTCTTGCGTGGTGGAGCGCCATGGTGATTCTCCGTTGGCTTTCCGTTCATTCTGATACTATCAAATGACCTTGCAAGTCTGTCTTTGTCTATGACGCTGGACCAGTTCCTGATTCTCGGGATCGTTGGCCTGACCATCGTTTTCTTCCTGTGGGCGAGATGGCGCCACGATATCGTCGCGCTGGGCTCGCTGCTCACCTGCGTGGTGTTTGGCCTCGTGCCCGCAGAGTCAGCCTTCGACGGGTTCGGGCATCCCGCCGTGATCACGGTCGCAGCAGTCCTGGTGCTGAGTCAGGGGCTGCGCAATACCGGCGTCGTCGACTGGATTGCGCAGCGCGCCATGCCCTCGACGGCGAGTTTCTCACTCAGCGTCGGTGCGCTCCTGCTGATCGGCGCGCTGCTTTCTGCATTCATGAACAACGTCGGCGCGATGGCGCTGTTGATGCCGGTCGCCATTCAGCTCGCAGGAAGGTTCGACCTCCCGCCGGGGGTGGTTCTGATGCCGCTCGCGTTTGCGACCATTCTGGGCGGTATGACGACGCTGATCGGAACGCCCCCCAATCTCATCGTTTCCGGCTTTCGGGCCGATGCGGGGCTCGACAGCTTCGGTATGTTCGACTTCACACCAATCGGTGCGACGGTCATGGTCGGTGGTGTCGCGATGATCCTGCTGTTTGGCTGGAGACTGGTGCCGGCACGGGTTCGTTCCGATACCGAGAGCTTCGACACCGGCAAGTACCTGACCGAGGTTCGGGTCACCGATGACGCGAAGGCTGCCGGTATGCGTGTACGTGAGGCGGAAGAGAAGCTCGCGGATGCCGACGCCCAGATCGTCGGCATGGTGCGCAACGACTTCCGGATATTTACGCCGCAGCCCCACCGGATGCTTCGATCCGGCGATGTACTGGTCATCGAAGCCGAACCTGAACTGCTCTCATCGGCGCTCTCGAGCCTCGGGCTGGTGCTCGAGAGCCGGGTGACCGAGGAAGAAGCATCGGAAGATGCGGGCACTGAAGACTCGGAGAACAACGCGCAGCGAGACGATGATAGCG
Organism: Pseudomonadales bacterium; assembly: GCA_965267485.1. Classification (GTDB taxonomy): domain Bacteria; phylum Pseudomonadota; class Gammaproteobacteria; order Pseudomonadales; family Azotimanducaceae; genus JANQJA01. The sequence goes on from OZ254080.1 coordinate 1,066,858, forward strand.
ACAGTGATACCGAGAACGATCGGGAGCGCGATCGCCGCGAAGAGCAGGTCATTCGCGAAGTCGTTGCCATGCCTCACTCGAATCTGGTCGGCCAGTCCGCTCAGGACATCATGCTGAGAGACCGGTACGGTATGTCGCTGCTTGCAATCTCGCGTCAGGGTCGCCGTTCGATCAGGCGATTGCGTTCGACCCAGATTCAGCCCGGCGACGTGTTGCTGCTTCAGGGTTCGCCGGAGTCGCTGTCCGCGTTTGCCAGCGAATTCGGCAGCGTGCCGCTGGCGGAGCGTGCCGTGTCGCTGCCTGACCGCGGCAAGGCATGGCTTGCCGCGAGCGTAATGGGCGTCGCGATCGCGGCCGCCAGCTTTGGTCTGCTGCCGGCGGCAGTGGCGTTCGCGATCGGTATGGTCGTTTTCATGGTCTCTCGTGTCGTCAGTCCGGCCAGGGTTTACGACGCGATCGACTGGCCGGTGATTGTCTTGCTCGGGGCCATGCTGCCGGTCGCGGAGGCCATGGCATCGACCGGCACGGCGGATGCGCTCGCGCGAGGCATGATTGATCTCTTCGCCAATGGCAACCCGGTCATCGCGCTTGCGATCCTGCTCGTGCTGACCATGACGCTCTCAGATTTCATGAACAATGCAGCGACGGCCGCCGTCATGTGCCCGATTGCAATCAGCGTCGCGGCGCAGCTCGATGTCAGCCCGGACTCATACCTGATGGCGGTCGCCATCGGCGCGTCCTGCGCGATGCTGACCCCCGTGGGGCACCAGAACAACACGCTGATTCTCGGCCCAGGGGGATTCCAGTTCGGGGACTACTGGCGGCTCGGGCTGCCGCTCGAGATCGTGGTGGTTGCGATCAGCGTACCCATGCTGCTGTGGGTGTGGCCCCTGTAGCAATCCGCTACCATCGATTGTCGGAACAAGAATCAGAACAACGCTATAGAGGGAGCCATGAGTCGTTTTGAGGGCATTACGCGATTGCTGATTGCCAATCGCGGAGAAATCGCGGTGCGAATCGCGCAGACAGCGAAAGAACTGGGCATCGAAACAGTGGCCATCGCGCCGGAGGATGACGCGGCGGCGCTGCACGCCCGCGTGATGGATCAATGTGTCAGGCTCGACGGTCAGGGCCCGGCTGCCTACCTCGATATTGAACAGGTGATCGGTGCCGCCCGCGAGGCCGGCTGTGAGGCGATTCACCCGGGCTACGGGTTTCTCGCCGAGAATGCTGTCTTCGCGCAGCGGTGCGAGGACGCTGGCATCACGTTCGTGGGGCCGACGGTCTCCCAGCTGCAGCTCTTCGGTGACAAGATGGATGCGCGTGGCGCGGCAGAAAACGCTGCCGTTCCGGTGCTGCCCGCGAGTCCGATACTCGACGCGACCGCTGATGCCGAGGCGTTCCTGGCGTCACTCGACGGCCGCGGCATGATGATCAAGGCAGTTGCCGGTGGCGGCGGGCGCGGTATGCGCCAGGTTCGTGCTGCGGCCGACATCGAGAGCGCACTGGCGGCCGCCCGTCGCGAGGCGGGCGCAGCATTTGGCGACGATCGTGTCTATGGCGAGGCGCTGGTTGAGCGGGCACTTCACATCGAAGTCCAGGTCATCGGGGATGGCCGCGGCGGCGTGACACATCTCGGCGAGCGAGAGTGCAGCATCCAGCGTCGCCATCAGAAAGTGGTCGAGATCGCGCCGTCGCCGCAGCTGCCGGCAGCCTTGCGCAATCGCATCTGCGAGGCGGCGGTGAATCTCGCCGCGTTGGCGGACTATCGCAGTCTTGGCACGTTCGAGTTTCTCGTTGATGGCGAGAGCCTGCAGGGCGATGACGCCGCCTGGTTCTTCATCGAAGCCAATCCGCGCATCCAGGTTGAACACACCGTGACGGAAGAGATCTTCGATGTCGATCTCGTTGAAGCCCAGCTCCGGCTTGCGGCCGGCGCCTCACTCGAATCGTTGGCACTGCCGGCACGTCCGAACGGCAGCGCAATCCAGCTGCGCGTCAATATGGAAAAGCTCGTGGGCGGTGAAGTTGTCCCGGCTTCGGGTCTGATTGATGAGTTCGAACTGCCGGGTGGTCGCGGGGTTCGCGTGGATACGCAGGGCTATGCCGGTTACCGGACCAGCGCCATGTATGACTCATTGCTTGCCAAGGTGATCGTTCGCGCCGCCGGTTTCGATGAGGCCGTGGCCAAGGCGCAGCGCGCGCTCGGCCAGTTTCGCGTCCATGGTGTGGCAACGAATCTGCCGGTATTGCAGAACCTTCTCGAGATTGACGAATTCGCCCGGGGCGAGATCGACACCCGCTTCTTCGAACGCTGGAACGAAACGCTCACGCGTCCGCGCGATTCAGCCAGTCGTGACGCGGCTGACGCGGCTGCCGTAGACCAGTCCGACCCGCTCGCGGTACTGAACTATGGCCGGGACGAGACAATGCGAACCGCAACGCCTCCGGTCGACGCCGAGCCCGGTGCGATCACCGCAGCAATGCACTCGACGATCGTCTCCGTCTCGGTTGCAGAGGGCGATCAGGTCCAGCGCGGGCAGGAGCTGATCCTGCTGAACGCGATGAAGATGGAGCACGTCGTCGAGGCGCCTCATGCGGGCATCGTATCCCGCATCGATGTCGGGGCCGGCGCGACAGTCCCGGAAGGTGCCGTACTGCTGGTGCTCGACGAAACCGATGTTGAGGGCGACGAGGCGATTGCCAGCGTCGACGTCGATCTCGAGTCGATTCGCGACGATCTCGCCGAGGTGAATCGCCGGCGGGCGCTAACCAGCGATGAGTCCCGTACCCGGCAGGTCGAGAAGCGGCATGCGCGGGGTGGCCGAACGGCGAAGGAGAACGTGGAGGATCTGTGCGATGAGGGCAGCTTCCTTCAGTTCGGCTCTCTTGCCGTAGGGGCGGGGCTGACCGGCACAGTCGACGAGTTGCTCGACTATGCCCCGTCTGACGGTCTCGTGATGGGGCTCGGTCACGTAAACGGCGACCGCTTCGATGAAACAAGGTCGCGTGTCGCCGCCGTCGCCTACGACTACACCGTGCTTGCGGGCACGCAGGGTGGCATGAACCACAAGATGATCGACCGCATGTTCCAGGTCGCACAGAAACTCGAGCTGCCGCTCGTGCTGTTCTCGGAAGGCGGTGGTGGTCGTGCCGGTGGCGGCAGCCGCAACGCGCCCGGCGGTCAGGTTCTGAGCGGCGGTGGCGGACTGAATACACCGTCGTGGATGATGCTTGGTCACCTCAGCGGCCGCGTGCCGATCATCGGCATCAACTCCGGCCTCTGCTTTGCGGGTAACGCGGCGCTGCTTGGCATGTGTGACGTCATTATCGCCACCGAGAACTCAAGTATCGGAATGGGCGGCCCTGCCATGATCGAGGGTGGCGGGCTTGGCATTTACCGGCCGGAGGAGGTCGGGCCAATGTCCGTACAGGTGCCCAATGGCGTCGTCGACATCGCGGTCAAGGACGAGGCCGAGGCTGTTGCCGCAGCGAAACAGTATCTCTCTTACTTCCAGGGACCGATCGATGAGTTCGAGTGCGCAGACCAGCGACTGCTGCGGCACGCGATTCCGGAAAACAGGCTGCGCGTCTACGACATTCGTTCGCTGATTGAGACGATGGCAGATACGGGCTCGATGCTGGAGCTGAGGCGTGGATTCGGCAAGGCCATGCTGACGGCCTTCATCCGCCTCGACGGGCGGCCGGTTGGCGTCATCGCGAACGACCCCTCCCACTTGTCCGGCGCCATTGATGCCGACGCCGCGGACAAGGCGGCGCGATTCATGACGCTGTGCGATGCGTTCGATATTCCGCTGCTGTTCCTGTGCGATACGCCCGGCATCATGGTGGGGCCGGATGCGGAGCGGGAGGCGACGGTGCGTCATGCGGCGAGAATGTTCGTCACCGGTGCAAGTATCTCGGTGCCGTCGTTCATGGTAATCCTGCGCAAATCCTACGGGCTTGGCGCACAAGCCATGGCCGGTGGCTGCCAGCGCATGCCCGGCTTCGTTGTCGGCTGGCCGACCAGTGAGTTTGGCGGTATGGGGCTCGAGGGGCAGGTCAAGCTCGGGCAGCGGGCGAGACTGGAGGCGATCGAGGATCCGCAGGAACGGCAGGCCGAATTCGAGCGCCTGGTCGCAAAATCCTATGAGCGCGGCAAAGGGCTGAACGCAGCGCATGTGTACGAGATCGAGGACATCATCGATCCCGCAGACACACGCCGCTGGGTGGTCGGCGGCCTGAAAGCCTCGCCGCCACCGTTGCCCCGCCGGGAAAAGAAGCGCCCCTGTATCGATACCTGGTAGCGACGACGCCGGTTGCGCGGTCAGCGAATGCCGGCCCAGGCGTCCAGGAAGGCGGCATCGGGATTCTCGACCGGGCCGCTTTCCTCATCGAAGCGCATGTTGATGCGCTTGTCGAGATCGTAGGCCGGCCAGCCGGGGTCGCCGTCATTGATGAAGCGGATCCATGCGTTGTGCATCGTGTCGGCAACACCCTGTGGCGTCGGTCCCTGCCCCAGGAAAACTTTCACGCCGGGTTTGTCGAGATTGTTGAAGGCGAACGGAATCTCGAGCGCGTGCGTTGACTTCAGGCGGCTGCGGGACTCCCAGGTAAACAGATACATCCAGGTGCGTCCGGTACCGCTGCCGTTCTCCACGCGGGCCTCCGCGAGCCGCACCGCGGGAACGCGGAACGTCCAGTGGGTCGACATCGCGGTGGCGAGCTCGGTCGGATCGGCATCCGGCATGGCTGAGCGATAGGCCGCCAGCAATGCGTCGCCACCGCCGTATCTTGCCGCATCTTTTGCCGGGCGATCATCAGACACCCGCTCCATGATGAAGAGCGTCGCTTCGTCCTTGTTTGTACCGATCAGGACGTCGACATCGCTGCCGGCGCCGCTTCGGATCGCGTCAATTGGCTTGACGGGAATCGCGGGGCAGCCCTCAACCGGGTAGAACGCGTTGACGCCGCCCATGGCCGGATCCCTTGCCAGTTTGAGGTCGACTGTCGTCTGCGCCTTCAGAATCTCATCGACGGACACGCCGCGTAGGCCGTCGATGTCAACGACGCCGAGCGTCTCGAGCAGTGCATCGGTGACTCTGGCAGCGGCCGCCTGCGGCAGCGTGTGATGACCTGCGCCGCTCTGCGGTATCGCAGCGCGAAACATACCCCGGGTCAGCGGGCTCGCAAGCAGTGTGCCGACGCTGAATCCACCGGCGGACTCGCCCGCGATGGTCACCCTCGACGGGTCACCGCCGAACGCCGCAATGTTGTCCTGAACCCATTGCAGTGCCGCGATCTGATCGAGCGTGCCAAGTGCGCCGGACGATTCGAACTCCTCGCCGAAACGAGACAGGTCGGTGAAGCCGAGCGCACCGAGCCGATAGTTGATGCTGACGGTAACGATATCACCAAGGCGCGCAAAGCTCTCTCCGTTGTACCAGGGGATCGCACCCTGCCCGGTGCGGTAGCCGCCGCCGTGTATCCAGACCAGCACAGGGCGTGCGCCCTCGAGTGACGGCGTCTGAACGTTCAGGAACAGGCAGTCTTCATCCCAGTCGACCGGTGCATTGTCGGTCATCCCTCCGCCCTGCAGCTGCGGCGCGGCCTTGCCGAATCGTGTCGCCGCTCGCACTTCGCTCCACGGCTCAGGCGGTGCCGGTGGCATGAAACGCCGCTCGCCGACAGGCGGTGCCGCATAGGGAATACCGGCAAACAGAAAAACGCCGTTCTTTTCGCGGCCCTCGACGGGGCCGCTACGGGTATCAACAACGAGGTCCATGATGGTCTCCGGTCAGATTCAGGTAGCGAATACCACCATACAGAAATTCACCTGACGCCGCGATGCACGTTAGACTTTGGCGTGAATGCAAACCGAAAGGCTCGCTATGAAATCCCTTCTGGCTGCGATCGCAATCGCCATCTCCTTCCCCGCTTTCGCGGACGCTGACTGCACTCGCCCCGATCCTGCAGGCGACGTCCCGGACGGCAGCACCGCAACCCGCAACGAGATGCTCGATGCCAAGGATCGGGTCCAGCAGTTTGTGCAGCGAGGTGAGATGTATCTCGACTGCATGTCGAAACAGATCGAGGAGGCCCGTGCGGAAGTCCAGTCCGCCGTCGCCAGCAGCGAAGAGTCGGAGATGTCCGACAAGGTTGCTGCAGTTCGTGAGCGTTATCGCGATCTCGTCAAGGACCACGACAAGGTAGTGTCTGAAATGCAGCAGCTCGCTGACGACTTCAATACGGCGCTCAGCGACTTCAGCGCGAGCGACGATTGACGGACGCGCCCTGCGACGTCATCGGGGCAGGGCCGATTCGAGCCCAGCCTGTGCCATCGCTCGGACCGCCGGGCTCGCGTAGCGGCCGATTGAATCGAGCGCGGCCCGATAGCGATTGATCGCGACGTCCCGGTGGCCCGCGAGATCGGCGACCTGTGCGCGAACAAGGTGATAGCGCGGCAGGCCCCAGGCCGGAAAGTCGGCGGGGGGCTCCGGGAGTGATTCGCCAGCTTCGCGAGCATCGTCGTGGCGACCCAGGGCGATGAGGGCCTGGATGCGCCAGAGGCGCGTCAGCAGCACCCGTTCCGGGAACGGGGTCGCAACCGCGAGCGCGTGGTTGGCCGTGGCCAGTGCTTCGTCGGTACGATCGAGCGTCATCAGCAGTTCGATCCGTGAGAGATGAAGTCTGGCGTTCTCGGGGTAGCGTGATGCGAGATCGGTCAGCACGGCGAGCGCTTCTGCCTTGCCGACATCGTCAGACTCCGAGGCGATGTCGGCATAGATGAATTTCGCCACATCGCTGAAGTACTCGCCCCGCGCCATGACGTCCCGCAGATAAGGTAATGCCTTGTCCGAGTCACCCTTCGGCACGAACCACAGCAGCGATGCGATCACCTTGATGAATGACGGCAGGTTGTCGGCATAGAAATACGCCATTCCGAGCTGCATTCTCGGGTCGATCAGGTTCGGCTGACGTTCGATCGCCCGCTCGAACAGGCGAATGGCGCGTGTGCCGTGAACGCCGGCCGTAATCATGCGACCGCGAACACCGTGCAGGAACGACAGGGCGAAATTTGCCTGTCCGCAGCGATAGCTCATCTGCGCATCCAGTGGCGCGCCGCGCTCACACAGCGCCAGCAGTGCGCCCGCATTCGCCTCGATGTCTTCATCGAACTGCGTGTCCGCCGGATTCCAGCTCACGCGGGTCACGAGGGAATTGAGGTGCATCGCTTCACCGATGCCGGTGTCAGGCGCGATCTGTTTGAGTCTTGCGGCGACTTCGGCTGCGGCGGAATAGTCGCTTCGAAGCTGGTGGGCGATGCCCTCGCGAAGCAAACGGTCAGTGTCGGTAGGCGTCATTGACGCCGCCGGGGCCAGCGCGGGACAGAGCAGCAACAGGATCAGGGCGATGCGATTCATGTAGCGGTCAGGCAGGTTCGTTTTCCCTGCCGATCTGCTCCATCACGTGTTCTGCAAAGCCGTGGCCGGCTTCGCCGTAGAGATTGAACGTGATGCAGCCCATTGTCTCGAGTTCACGCTGCTCGTCGGGGTAGCGCGAGGCGACCGCGAGTTTCCCGGTGAACCCCATTTGCTGCGCGAGCCGAACCACCGTCAGGTTCTCGCTGTGGTTGGTCAGACTGACCAGCACGAGACTGCGTTTGCCAAGATCGCCGAAGCGCCAGAAGTCGTGGTCGCTGGCGTCGCCGCGCACGCAATTGAGCCCGGCCGCGTTGTGTTCCCTGACCTTGTCGAAGCTCTCTTCGACGCCGACGATCCGCCCCGGATAAACGCGTTCGAGATAGTCGTAGGCGCCGCGTCCGACGCGCCCCATGCCGAGCACGACAATGTCAGCACCACCGAGATCCGTCGGCATTTCTTCCGGCAGGCGCTCGCTGCGTTCGAAGCGGTGCAACCAGTCCGAGAAGCGGCGGTAGAGCATGTGGGCGTTCGTGTTGAACGGTGTCGCGATGAAGAACGAGATGGTCACCGCAAGCGCGATCGTCGTGACCCACTCCGGCGGCAGCATGCCTTCGGCAACGGCCGCTGCGGCGACGATCAGGCCGAACTCACTGTAGTTGAACAGGGCAAGGCCCGAGAGCAGTGCGGTGCGGGCGCGGAGCCGGAACGCCACGAACAGGAAGTAGTAGATCAGCGGACGCAGGAAGATGAGCAGACTCAGCGCGATGGCCACCAGCCACATTTCTGCCGACGGCAATCCGTAGTAGCCGATCTGGATGAAGAAGCCGATCAGGAACAGATCCTTGAAGCTGATCAGCGATGCATAGAGTTCCTTCGCTTTGGGCAGATTGCCGAGCACGATGCCGGCGATGATTGCGCCCAGTCCGCCCTTGAGCTGGGCGGCTTCGAACAGCTCCGCGGCCCCGAGCGCCAGCGTCACGCCCAGCAGCGTCAGCAGTTCGCCGTGTCCCGCCCAGTTCATGAGCCTTGATAGCAGCGGGCGCAGCAATGGCAGGCCGAGAAAGAGCACCGCCCACAGCGCCGGTACCTTGCCGGTCGCCGCCACGAGGTAGGCGACCGCGATGATGTCCTGGATCACGAGCACGCCAATCGCAATGTTGGCGTGCATTGAGGTGGTTTCACCGCGGTCTTCGAACATCTTGACTGCAAAGACAGTGCTCGAGAACGCGAGTGCAAAGGCGAGGGTCGCCGCCGATCCGGCGCTGGTGATCCCGAGTGCCGGCACCAGCTGTGCGCCGATCAGGATCACGATCGCGGTGAGCGGCACCGCGATCAGCATCTGCAGCAGCGTGACGCCCCAGACCTGCGGGCCGGAGAGTTCCCGCAGGTTCAGCTTGAGGCCAATGGTGAAGAGCAGCAGCAGAATGCCGATGTCGGCAATGGCCGAGATGATATCGATGTCGCCGATGCCGATCGCGTGGGAGGCGAACCCGGCAATCAGGTAGCCGGGCAGCGGCGGATAGCCGAACTGCCGGAACCCGAGCCCGGCGAGGAACGCCAGCAGAATCGTCAGCGGTTCCACGCAGATATCCTGTCAGTGGCCGGATTGATAAGGATCGTGTTCACCTTGCGGGATGTTCGGGAACCTTGGATCGGCGTCCCACGGCAGCGTATCGGCCGTTTCGAACAACCAGTCCAGCGTTTGCTGTTTCAGCGCGGCAGCGCGCGTTGCGTGTTCGGGCCTGTCAGCCAGGTTCGTGGTTTCCATCGGGTCGCTGTGGCGATCGTAGAGTTCGTCGGACTCGTAGAGGCGGTAGACGTAGGTGTAGTCTGCGTCGCGTCGCGCGATCGCCTTGCCGACGACTGCCGGCTGCTCGTGCTGCAGGTCGGCCTTGCGCTTGTACTCGCCGCCCGCGCGCTCCAGCAGGTCTACCTCGTTCAGTGCGAATCCGCCCTCCGAGTAGGCGGCATCCCGGACGATTTCTCCGGCGTCGCGGAGTACGGGGACGAGTGAACGGCCGAAATGGGTGTGTTGTGGCTCGATTTCTGCCAGCTCCAGCAGCGTCGGCAGCACGTCGACCATCTCGGCGAAGGTGCTGGCGGTCTGCCCTTCACGGATACCCGGGCCGGCGATGATGAGCGGGTTCTGCAACAGGCTTCGGTCGAGCCCGGAAGGCCATTTCTCGACGAGCCCGAAATCGCCCAGATACTCACCGTGGTCTGTAAGAAACAGGATGATCGTGTTGTCGAGTTGTCCCGTGGACTCGAGGCGACTGACGATTCTGCCGAGCTGGTCGTCCACCCGGGCCGTCATGGCGTAGTAGACGCGGCTGATTTCGCGCCATTCTGCTTCCGTTAGTCTGTCGGTGCCGAGTTTCTCGCGGATCGCCTGATGGAAGGCAGGCTTGCCGTGACCCTCGCCCTCGATGCGTGCCGGTACGGCGCCCGGGTCGAAGTCGGAGTACCAGGGATCCTCGACCTCGAACGGCAGGTGCGGAAAGATCAGCGGTACCCACAGGCAAAACGGTCCTGCAGGGTTGCTGTCGATCCAGTCGAGCGCGGTACGGGTGGCGGCCTCGTCAAAGTCGAGCCACGTGCCGTTCCCCGGTCGCTTGCCATGGTAGAAGGCGTTGTAGAGGGCCGAGCCATCCTCGAACTGCGGGCCCATGCCCATCTGCTTGCGCTCGGGCTTCGTCGTCCACCCGCAGAAGTGTGTCGACCGCTCCGTGACGCCGGGCGCAAACACGTCGCCCCGCGCGCCGGCCCAGGCGACATGGTAGCCGCCGTCCTTCAGGTATCGGAGCAGGTTCGGTTCGTGGGGCTGGACGAGGTGGGTCAGTGAACGGTGACCCCGCGTATGTGGATACCAGCCCGTCATCAGGTTGACCCGCGACGGGCTGCAGACCGGATGGTTCACGTAGGCATTCTCGAAGCGCACGCCGCGGGCAGCCAGCGCATCGATGTTCGGCGTTCGGGCCGCCGCGCTGCCAAAACAACCGACCGCGTCAGCGCGGAGCTGGTCCGGCATGAAGATCAGGAAATTGGGTCGAGCCATAAGTGTATTGCGGCCGATCGGCTACTGGATGTTTCTCGCCTGCTGCTGTCGGAGCGTCGCCTCGAAAACAGCGAGCGCCTGCCTGATCGTCGGCGGGAACTCGAGTTTCCATTGGCCGTCTTCATTGATCAGCGTGTAAACCAGAATGTCGCTGTTGCGTCTGGCTTCCTGATGCATGAAGAGTCGGACGACGACATGGACCATGTCGTCGCTCTCCTTGACCTGGCCCAGGATGCGCCGGTTGTCCACGAAGAAGTGCTGCATGTTGGCGGCCCCGAGTACTTCACGGGCGAACTGCTCGAGGTAGAGCGCCGTCGGCGTACCGCGGATCTCTTCCATACTTACCGGCCGGCCGAAGAATCGCTGCTGAAGCGCCGAGCCGCCACGCGCCTTCTCGAACTGCAATGCCTCGATCATCAGCGCTCGCAGCCGCGACATGCTGCCGGATGTCATGAGGTTGCTGATGCCATCGATGTCGCGCGTGGTGAGGACGCTGAAGTATGCATCGAGTGTTGTCTGCGGCGTCTTGCCCGGTTTCGCCTCGGCGAGTGCAGGGACTGTCAGGACCATCAGGAGGACGGTAAGGATCAATCGATTCATCGGCATCAATCCGGCGTTGGCGATGACTCTACCTTAGCGTGCCGTCCCGGCTCAGGAAAGGGTGTCCGTCCAGGTCAGCACCTCGCCGCCCTGACCCATCAGCACCGTTCCCGGAAAGACGCGCAGGCGCCAGGCGCTCAGACCGAGCACGGCAAAGCTGTCGTCTGTCGGGGTTTGCCAGTTCGGAATGATCGACGGATCGTAGCCGACCGGCGCGGGGGCGTCCCGGTAGAGGTTCCAGATGCGCGTGCAGGTCTCGTCGTCACGGTGCCACTGGGCGTGGCATTCGGCAACGCAGGTGTCCTGGTCGGGCGCCCAGTAGTTGAGCGATATGTATGGGGAATGCTCGAGATGCCTGAGCTTGAGCGGTGTCGGCCCGGTCGCGATCCAGCCTTTCAGCGTCTCGCCGTCCCATTCCCAGATCGGATGCAGTATGCGGGAACGGGGTCGGTTATCCGGACCGACCGTCGCCGCCGTACACCAGACGATCCGGTGAGCCATGGTGATGAATGCGGGTGCTACCTTGCCGATCTCTGTCATGACGCTTCTCCCTGGTCATTACCATCGTCGATGGAGCGAGCGCCGGCATGGCGAGGCTCCGGAATGAAGATCGCGAGCACGGCCAGCGCCACGACCTGTGCCACCATACAGATCACGAAGATCGTGGTGTAGCCGGCCGCCGCGGCAATTGCGCCACCGAGCAACGGGCCCGCCGTACCGATGGCGTTGACCGCCATGTTCGACATGGCAACACGAAGTGGAATGTCGGATGCCTCGCCAAGCTCCAGCACCATGTTCTGGCGTGCCTGGTTGAATCCGCCGGCGGCGGTTCCGACAAGCACAAAGAAGATCATGATGCTGCCGATGTCCTCGGCAAAGATGAGTTCGAGATGGGCCAGCGACCACATGGCGAGGGTGGCAATCATGACGATCCGATAGCCGTTGCGATCGGCGAGGGCTCCCCAGATGACGTTGGTCGCGGTGCCGGTCAGCATCCAGATCGTCGTCAGGACACCGAGCATTACGCCGGAGATCTCGAGTCGAGTGCCGGCATAGAGAATGTAGAAGGGCATGGCCATCCGACCCATGGAACCAAGGGCCGACACCAGAAAATAGCGGGCGAACGGCGGGTTTCGTGCCAGCAGCCCGGGCAGCGCGCGAAAGCTCTGGAAAACGTTTTCGCGTTGCCTGAGCGTCGCGGATTCCGGTTCCGCGGTGAACGCGAGGGCGACAAGCCCGATGCTTGTGATGACGAACGCGAGCAGGAACAGCGCGGCATAGCCATCGCCCAGCACGTTATTGTCGATGAAGTAGCCGCCAGCGAAGTACGACAGCGATGCCGTGGTGGCGCCGGCGAGAAAATTGCGCCAGCCGGAGACGAAGCCGCGACGTTCAACCGGAATGACCTTGGCGCGAAGGCTGTTGATCATGACGCCCTGCATGCCCTGGAACACACCCATGAGCGTCATGAAAAACACGATCGCCCACATGCCGGCACCGGTTGCACCGAGAAAGATGCCGCACAGGGCCACGAGCAGGATCTGCAGCCGCATCAGCGCGCCCGCGACAAGCGTGACACGCAGCATTCTGGGTCGGTGGCCGATGAGCGATGCTCCCAGCACCGGCGTCAGCACCTGGCCACCGGCCTGCAGCGATCGCGCCAGCCCGACGAAGAATTCGGAGCCGGAGATCGCGTAAAGGTAGACAGGCAGGAACGTCGGTGCGTTGAACAGTCGAAAGCCGGTCTGCCCGAACATGCCATGCGCGAGCTGGACGAGAATATTGCGGCGCAGATGCCGCTGTACAAAATTTTCTGTCGGGTGGACGGCGTCGTTCATGAACGCGCGGCTGCCGGGAAATGCCGCCTAGCCGTTGGCCTCGCTCTGCATGTCATCCCTCGAAATGAACTTCATCGAGATCGAGTTGACACAGTGGCGAAGGTTTTTTGCGGTGAGCCTTTCGCCTTCGAAGACATGGCCGAGGTGACCGCCGCAGCTCGCACAGAGAATCTCGGTGCGCATGCCGTCGGCATCGGGTTCGCGGCGCACAGCCCCCTCAATCTCATCGTCGAAGCTCGGCCAGCCGCAGTGCGACGGGAATTTGTCTTCAGAGCGATAGAGCGGGGCATCGCAGCGTTTGCAGACGTACATCCCCTCGTCGAAGAAATCGTCGTACTTGCCTGTGAACGGTGGCTCGGTGCCCTTGTTCAGGATGACGTACTGTTCTTCCGGGGTGAGATCGTTGTAGTCGTCGCTCATACTGTTACGTTGACTCCGGGTCTGCAGGTATGTGAGAAACTCCGTGATTATGAAGGTTCAGATGTGAGAAAGCACTTCTACATTACCGAGGTATTCGCCGAGGCGCCGTACGGCGGCAATCAGCTGGCGACCATCATGCAGTCACACGATGTGCCGGGCGACCGGATGCAGCCCATCGCGCGGGCGTTCAACTTTCCCGAGACCACGTTTCATATGGGCGGGAGCCTGGCCAGCGGATTCGACTACCGGATATTCACGCCCGTCGCCGAGCTTCCGTTCGCCGGCCATCCGACCCTGGGGTCTGCATGGATATCGCGAAGGGAGTTCGCACCCGACGCGACGCGGATCGAGCTCAACCTCGGGGTCGGCACTATTCCGGTGACGATCGATGACGACGACGTGTGCTGGATGCGGCAGCGACCGCCGGTGTTTGGGGAGGTTGTCAGCCACGATACCGTCGCAAGCCTGCTGGGCACCAGTATCGATACGCTGGAGGCCGCACTGCCCTGCGAGGCAGTGTCGACAGGACTGGAATTCCTGATCGTGCCGGTTCGCTCGCTCGAGCGACTGCGTGCGCTTGTCCCCGCCAGCTTTCGCCTGCCGATCCTGGCCTGGTGCGCCGAGGGCTACGAGTCGGGCCAGCAGATTGCGGCACGCATGTTCGCGGTCGAACTCGGCGTCAGCGAGGATCCGGCAACGGGCAGTGCGGCCGGCTGCCTGGCGAGCTATCTGCTGAAACATGACGTGTTTTCTGCGTCGATTGACCTGCGCGTGGGGCAGGGATATGAAATCGCACGGCCATCGCAGCTCTATCTGCGCGCCACGCGACAGGGCGAGGATTACGAGATCAACGTCGGCGGGCGAGTGCGCCTTGCTGCCGAGGGCGAGTGGCACGTCTGATGCTCACGCCATTCAGGCTCGCGCTTTCAGCGGCCATTGTCTTCATCATCGTACTCGTGTTTGCGGTCCCGGCGATCATACGCGCGCAGATCGAGGCGACACTGACAGAAATGACTTCGGCCGCCGTGGAGATTGGCGAGTTCAATCTCAATGTCTTTACCGGCACGGCGCACATCGGTGGGATGACCGTGGGGCCGGAGGCGCAGCTTCGCGGCTTCGATGTGCAGGTTGCAGTCTTGCCGCTCCTGGATCGACGCTTCGAGATAACCTCCCTTGCGATCGACGGCCTTCGGGTCTCACCGCGGGTCTCTGAGGGCGAGTTGCAGTTCGCCGGTTTCTCGCTGCCGGGCGGTGGTGAGAGCGAGCCGGGCAGCAATGCTGGCTGGCCGCTGACCGTGGATGAGGCCGGCCTGAGCGATGCTTCCATTGCACTCAGGATCAACGAAGTGCCCATCGACATCCGGATTGAACGGTTCGACGTGCGCGATTTCGAGTACCCCTTTGCCGGCGGCTTTCGTATCGATGCCCGGCTGACGGTCAACGATGCGATGGTGGCACTTGCCCTCACGGTCGATGCCGCCGACGAGCTTGTTGTGCGCGGGCAGGCATCGACGGCGGGCTTCGAGCTTGCATCGATCGCGGCGCTGGTGCCCGGCGTCCGGAATGGCCGGGTCTCGATGGGCGCCGATGACATCGAGGTTCGTGTTGGCGAGGGAACCAGCGGCGCGCTTCGCCTTGATCTGACCCTGAACGAGTTCGCGACGAGCGAACCAGACCTGTCGATTGGCACCGCGTCATGGCAGGGGCGGGTCGAACTGGCGTCGATCGAACCACTGGCGGCAAGCCTCGTCGGCGATGTGGGGGCCAGCGAATTGCGTGTTGCTGACCTGCTGCAGGTGGGCGCGCTCGATCTCGCCACGCTGGCAGTTGAACTCGAAGGCGCGGCACCGACGCGAATCGCGGCGGACCGGCTCGCACTGGACGATGTCAGGATTCACGTCGTCAGGTCCGAAGGCGGAGAAATTGTGTTGCCCGTGACGGGCGCTGGCGCGGCGCCGGGTACGGCTGAATCGGCAGCCGCCGAAGCCGCCGAAGCCACCGAAACAACGGCACAACTGCCATCACTTCAGGTCGGCTCGGTGGTGATCGGAGGTGACAGCCGGGTGCGCTTCACCGACCGGTCGACGGTACCGGTTGTAGACCTCGCGTTCGAAGACGTCACGTTCAGCGCTGAGCCGGTATCGACCGAGGCGCCGATGGTCTATGCGTTTTCAGCACGGCATCCGGAGCAGGCGGACAACGAAGCGGCGATCCGATCCAGCGGTTCGATCTTCCTGTTTGGTGACGCGCCGTCAGGTGAATTTTCGCTCGATGTTTCGCGCTTTGACCTGCACGAGATTGACCCCTACGTTGGCGGTGGCATCCAGAGTGGATTGCTGCAGCTGAACGCCGACGTGAACATCAGCGACGGGACAGTTCGTGCTGACAATCACATTGTGGTGATCGGCATGAAGGTTGATTCGTCGCTCGCCGCCGAAGGGCAGGACATGCCGATCTCGCTCGCGCTCAACCTGCTGCGCGACAAGAACGACCGCGTGGAACTCGATGTGCCTGTCGAAGCCGGTGTCGATAACCTCAGCGTGGGCGTACAGGATGTCGTGCGGCAGGCAGTGCTCAAGGCAACCCGTTCCGCGGCGCTCACCTACGCCAAGTTTGCGCTGCAGCCGTTCGGATCGCTCCTGCTGCTGAAGGATCTCGCGGATTCGGCCTCGTCGCCGCAGTTTGCGCCGCTTGAGTTCGAGCCAGGATCGGAGGCGCTCAGTGAGACAGCGACCGCGTACGTTCAGAAGCTGGCCTCGCTGCTGTCGAGCCGGCCAGGCCTCGCGGTCTCGGTGTGCGGCTATGCAACCGCGGCCGATGTCGATGCCGAGGGTGCACCACTCGAGGCAGACGCGGCGCGTTCACTCGCCGAGGCGCGCGGGCGCGCGGCGCGCCAGGCGTTGAGGTCGGGCGGTGCCCGGGAAACGCAAGTGCTTTCCTGTGCGCCGACCGTGCTGGCCGACGCCTCTGAGCCGCGGGTCGTGTTCCGGCTGTGACGGCTTGCATTGCGAATGGCCCACGGTAATCATGGCGATCCCCTGAAACCGGAGAGACCCTTGCAGCGACCCGATCTCGACATGATGCCGCCACATGCCCGTGCGATCGGCATGACATTCGAAGGTGCCGACGGCAGGGAGGTCACCGTACGCGTCCCCTACGCCGAACATCTCGTCGGCGATCCGGATACCGGCGTCATTCACGGTGGTGTGATGACGGCAACGCTCGACAACGCCTCTGGCTGGGCGGTGCGCTGCCACGAGGACTGGGAAGACGGTACCAGTATGGCGACGCTCGATCTGCGGATCGACTACATGCGTCCTGCAACACCCGGGGAGGATCTGATCGTGCATGCGGAATGCTATCGGCTGACCCGCAACGTGGCGTTCGTCAACGGGATTGCCCACCAGGGCGATCGTAACGATCCGGTGGCCGCATCGACCGCAGCTTTCATGATGGGTACGCCGTCTGCGCCGAGGGAAGCATGAAGATCCTGCAACAGCTTCGCGACGAGGGCCGTGCCCACGACATGCAGGCGCTGGTCGAGCATCTGCCCTATGCACAGTTTCTCGGCATCGAAGTGGACAGAAAGGGCAGCGAACTGACGATCGTGCTGCCGTTCCGGGAGTCCCTGATTGGCAATACGATGCTGCCGGCGATTCACGGCGGTGCCATTGGCGCGATGCTCGAGATCACATCGATCGTCCAGTTGCTGTTCGACACGTCCTGTGAACGGCTGCCCCGAACCATCGACATCTCGATCGACTACCTGCGCTCCGGGCGCCCCGAGGATTTGTATGGCCGTGCCGTCGTCACCCGTCAGGGTCGTCGTGTCGCCAACGTTCGTGCGGAGCTCTGGCAGGAGGAGAAGTCGAAGCCGGTTGCGGCGTCGCATGGTCACTTCTTGCTCACCCCCGCCTGACCGTTCATCACGATCTTCATATCCTGGTGTCAGGTTGTGATACGCTGATTGCCGGTCTGAAACGCGCTGATAGCGCACTGATGGCGATGCCCGACAGGATCGGTACAGACACGATGTCATGGACCATCGAGTGGGATGCGGAACTCGATGTGGTGAGGGTCGTGCTGACCGGCACGTTCAGTCTCGATGGCTTTCGGGACATGACGACCGATGTGCTTTCGCAGCCGTTCTGGCGCCCGGGCACCGATGCGCTCTTCGACTATCGGGATTGCATCGTCAATCAGCACTTCACCGACGTCTTCTCTGTCGCATCCGACCATGCGCTGCGATCGGCCGAGATCGGCGATGGCAAGGTCGCCCTGGTGCTCGGATCAAAATCATCATATGGCAATGCGCGACAGTATCAGTCCCTTGCGGAGGGGCTCGCCGACTCGCAAATCCGGCCGTTTCTCGACCTCAATGAGGCCGAGGCGTGGCTGCGGGGCGACATCGACTGACCCGATCGCTGTGCTATTCTTCGGCGCAGAATTCTGATCTGACATTTACTTTTACGAGGAGTCCTCATGAGCATGAGAGATGTGTATATCGTCGAGGCCGTGCGCAGCCCCATTGGCAAACGCGGCAAGGGCCTTGCCGGGCTGAAGCCAGCCGATCTGCTGGGCGCCGTCCAGAAAGCGGCGCTGGATCGCAGCGGTATCGACCCGGCCCGGGTCGACCAGGTCATCGGTGGCTGCGTTTCACAGGTCGGTGAGCAGTCATTCAACATCGCGCGAATCGCCTGGCTTTCGCAGGGGCTGCCACTTGAGGTCGCTGCAACGACGGTTGATTCACAGTGTGGCTCGAGCCAGCAGGCGACGACGATGGGGGCCACGATGGTCGGCTCCGGCGTCGAGGAAGTCGTCATGAGCTGCGGCGTCGAGATGATGAGCCGCGTCCCGCTGGGCTCCAACATGAAAGATGGCTCGCCCATGGGCGAGAGCTACGCCAGCCATTACCAGCCCACGAGCCAGTTCATGGGCGCGGCAATGATTGCCGAGGAATACCAGATCACGCGCGCCGATGCCGATCAGTTTGGTCTCGAGAGCCAGCAGAAAGCTCTCAAGGCCTGGGAAGAAGGCCGCTTTGATCGCGAGATTGCGCCGATTGAGGCACCGGTACTCGATGCCGAATTCAAGCCGACGGGTGAGACACGCACCATTTCGCGCGACGAGGGTCCGCGTGAGTCGACGCTGGAAGGCCTGCAGGGCCTTGACCCGGTACCGGGCCAGGAAATCCACACGGCGGGTTCGTCCTCCCAGGTGTCCGACGGCGCGGCGGCTGTCATCATGGCGTCGAAAGAAGCCTGCGAGAAGCTGGGTGTGAAGCCTCGCGCGAAAATCGTCGCGACGACGCTGGTCGGCGTCGATCCGGTCACGATGCTGAAGGGGCCTATTCCGGCCACCCGTAAGGTGCTTGAGCGGGCAGGGCTGACAATGGATGACATCGATGTCTTCGAGGTCAACGAGGCGTTTGCGTCTGTCGTACTCGCCTGGCAGAAAGATGTCGGTGCCGACCCCGCGAAGGTCAACGTCAACGGTGGTGCCATTGCACTGGGTCATCCGACGGGCTCGACCGGCGCCCGCCTCATTACGACGGCGCTGCACGAACTCGAGCGTACCGGCAAACGCTATGGCCTCATCGCGATGTGCTGCGGCGGCGGGCTGGGCACGGGCACGATCATCGAGCGACTCGACTAGTCGAATGAGAAACGGGGCCACGGCCCCGTTTTTTTTTGGAGAACTGGATGTGGCGCGCTATCTGATCGTCTATGCGACCCGGGAGGGTCAGACCGAAAAAATCGCCTTTCGAATCGCCGAGCAGATCGGCAGGGCCGGTGGCGACGTCGTCGTGCACAACGCTGCTGATCCCGTTGCAGCACCCCTTCACTGCGATGTCCTGATCTACGGGGCATCGATCCACTACGGCAGCGTCGAGCCGGAGCTCATTCGCTTCATGCAGGCGCACCATGATGCGATCGATCCCCGCCGATTTCACCTGTTCGTGGTGCTCATGAGTGCCGCAACCCGTGACCCGCTACGACGTCACAACGCGCTGGCCGAGGTCGAACAGAAAGTGCGTGCGTCGCTGCCTGTTCACTTCGGACACATCGAAATGATG
The DNA here is from genome assembly GCA_965267485.1 of Pseudomonadales bacterium. GTDB lineage: Bacteria > Pseudomonadota > Gammaproteobacteria > Pseudomonadales > Azotimanducaceae > JANQJA01. The sequence continues at coordinate 1,086,271 of OZ254080.1, forward strand.
GCCGGTGCCATCATGTATTCGAAGTACCGCTGGCCCATTCGCTGGGTGATGAGGCGCATCGCCCGTCAGGAAGGGGGCGGCGAGGATACGCGGCGTGACTACGAGTACACCGACTGGGAGCAGGTCGAGAGCTACGCCGCGTCGCTGATGGCGCCCTGAGCGCCTACACGATCGATACCCTGGAAGTGCCGTCAGCATCCGGTTCGATGCGCCACCTTTGATCCGTTAGCGAGGTCAGGAATCTCTCGTCGTGGCTGACGAGCAGCATCCCGCACTCGCAGGTGGCCAGTGCAGATTCCAGTGCCTCAATCGACGGCAGGTCCAGATGATTCGTTGGTTCGTCCATGATCAGCAGATGCGGCCTGCGCGTCATGCCCAGCGCAAGCTGCAATTTCCGGAGTTCTCCGGGGCTGGGTGTCGCACTGTCCAGCAATCTCGCCGGTCTGGAGCCGAGACAGCTCACGATGTTCATCGCGTGCCCGAGTGCATCGCGCGGCAGTGACTTGACGTCCGCGAGAATGTCGGCGCCGCGTGCTGCCGTCAGTTCCTGTGGCATGTACAGCACGCGCTCCTCATCTACAGCCAGATGGTCAATGATGATGCGGATCAGCGTCGACTTCCCAAGTCCATTGGCCCCGGTCAGCGCGATCCGATCGCTCGGTCGCATCAAAAGGTTCGGATACGTGAGGCGCCGCCTGCCACCGAGACCGGTTTTCCCCGCTGGCACGAAGAACAGCCTGTCCCGCCGGCAGACCGTACCGGGCAGTTCGATGCCGACGTCGAATCGCTTCTCGACGCTGGCTTCGGCGACCGCCTGCTCGGCGCGCGCGACGCGGCCGCTCAGTTGCCGGAGGTTTTGCCCGTCCTTTGAATCGGCGACGCGCATCCCGTTGATCTTTGCCTTGGCCGAATGGTCCTTCGGATCGATCCCGCGCTTCGAGCGGCTGCGATGCTTCTGCAGGGCCTGCTCTCGCCGCATGGCTTCTTCCTTGCGGATCGCATTGCGAGCCTTGACCGCCCGATCCCGCTCGCGAACAGCGGTGGTTTGCTCGATTTCCCGTGTTGACTGCAGGTCGGAGTAGCCGCCGGGATACAGGCGGCTGTTCTCGCCGTCGAGCCACAGGCACTGCTCGCACAAGGCGTCGAGAAACTCGCGATCATGACTGACGATCAGGCCGATGCCGCGATAGTCCTGCAGCGCGGCGAGCAGTTGCTCGCGCGCGCCCGCATCAAGATGATTGGTTGGCTCGTCGATGGCGAGTACGGCGGGTTGCCGCCAGACAGCGGTGCCGATCTGCGCGCGTTTGCGTTCACCATGGCTCAGCGTCGACCAGCGATCCAGCCAGTCCCATTCGATGCCGAGCCGGCTGCGCAGGGCGAAGACCGGTGCGCCAGTATCGTCCAGCAGGGCGTCGAAGCCCGTGGGTGGGTCATCGGTTCGCTGCGCGCAATACAGGGCGTCGCCTCGTTCGTCGAGGTGACCGCTGTCTGGCGGTATCGTTCCGCACAGTATCTGCAGCAGCGTCGTCTTGCCGACACCGTTCGGGCCGACGACGCCGGCGAAGCCCTGCGGGAAGCTGGCGGTGATGTCCCGGAAAACGGGTCGGGTGGCGGCGGGATAGGTAAAGTCGATGCCGCGGATCGACAGTGAGGGTTGCGTCATGAGCACGCCTCCAATAGCTGGTGACTGAAGTACCGAACGATTGGGTTAGCTGTGCCTCATTGGACCTCTCGGGTGATGAACGGGCGGAGTATAGGCAGAAAATTAGGGCCGCCGCAATGCGGCGACCCTGGCGCGCTGCTATTTGCGATGCAGAACGACGGGGAGCTGCTCGTAGCCTTTGACGAAGCTCGACTGTACGCGAACCGGCTCGCCAACGACTTCGACGGTTTCGAACCGCTTCAGAATCTCCTCCCAGAGGATCCGGAGCTGCATCTCGGCGAGTCGGTTACCCATGCAGCGATGGATGCCGAAGCCAAACGAGAGGTGGTGACGCGGTGTCTTGCGGTCGATGATGAAGTCGTTCGGGTTATCGATGACTTCCTCGTCGCGGTTGCCGGAGACGTACCACATGGCGAGCTTGTCGCCTGCCTTGATCTGCTTGCCGCCCAGTTCGATGTCCTGGTTTGCGGTTCGGCGCATGTAGGCAAGCGGCGTCTGGTAGCGAATGATTTCGGGCACCATCGACACGACGAGTTCGTTGTTGGCGCGCAGCTTGTCGTACTCGGCGGGGTTCTGGTTCAGAAAGTAGACGCCCCCCGAGATGGAATTTCGGGTCGTGTCATTGCCACCGACGATGAGCAGGATCAGGTTGCCGAGGTAGGTCATCGGATCCATGTCGCGTGTATCGGGGTTGTTCGCCATCATCGTGATGAGGTCGAAGTGATCGCCCGGGTCGCGGCCCTCGCGCTCTTTCCAGAGGCCCTGGAAGACTTCCAGGCATTCGAGCAGGGCAGCACGGCGCGCGGCTTCCGGCGTCTTGCCGCCGGCTTCTTCCGAGCTCGTAGCCATGTCCGACCAGTAGGTCAGCTTGCGACGTTCCTCGAACGGGAAGTCGAAAATGGTCGCGAGCATCTGGGTGGTGAGTTCGATGCTCACGCGATCCACCCAGTTGAACTCCTCGCCCACCGGCAGACTGTCGAGAATGGCGCCGGCGCGCTCCCGAATCAGCACGGACAGTTTGGCGAGGTTGGGCGGCGCAACAACGCCGGTCACGGCCCTGCGCTGCACGTCGTGCACCGGCGGGTCCATGGAGATGAAGTTCGGCGCAACAAAGTCGGAAGACCGGGTGACCAGCGTAATGCCAAGCTCGGACGAGAACAGGTCGTGGGACTTGTCGACGAACATGATGTCGTTGAACTTCGTCACCGACCAGTACGGGCCGAACAGCGGGCTCTCAGCGTAGTGAACCGGGTCCTCCTTTCGGAGTCGCTCGAAGTAGCCCCAATGGCGGTCGTTCTGGAACAGCGATGGATCGCTGACATCAATCTGGTCCAGCGGTACGGAATACGGGTCGGCCGTGGAAAGGTCCACGGTGCTGACGGCTTCGCTCATTGTTTTCCCTCCTGATGGTTCGGCACATGATAGGGAACCGGCGTTTTGTCACAAATTGCCAAATGTGCCACGATAATTGTCATTATGTGACAGACCACCTGACCGAGGCTGCCATGAAGCGGACGCCAACCAGCTACGCCATCGTCATGTTGCGGGATGCCGCAGCCCGGGGCGTGGACCTGCTCGAGGGGATGACGGTCACTGCCGCCGAACTCGAAGCGAGTGAGACGATGCCACTCGATGACTACGTCGAACTCCTCGGTCGCTATACCGCGCTTCAGGATGACGCGGCGTGGGGCTTTCGCTTCGGCGAGCAACTGACGATGTCGGCACATGGCGCACTCGGATTCGGCGCGGTTTCGGCGCCCACGCTGCGAGACGGGCTCCTGTTCCTGAGCCGGTATCTGCCGGTTCGCGTCCCGTACGCGCAGTCGACGGTGGAGCAACGCGCGGGAACGCTGGTGGTTCGCATTCGGCATGACGATATCGACTTCCTGGCGCGTTCCTGCGAGACGATGGCCAGCGTGTTCCAGGAATTCATCCGTGCGGCAGGCGCCTCGGTCGAACCGTTGGTCTGGCGATTCCCGTATGCAGCGCCGGACCATGTGGCGCTTTACGCCGAGCGGATCTCGGGCGGCGTCTACTTCGACCACGATTGCTGGCAACTCGAAGTGCCGAGATCCATCGGCATGATTCCCTCTCCGTTCCGGAACGAGGTTGCCTACAAGGCGACGATGGCACAGTGCGAAGCGCTACTGCTTCAGTCACATGATGACGGCATTGCGGCACAGGTGAGGGGCATGCTCGTTGGACGCCTGGATACGCGGCTGATGGAGTCCGTGCCGGTGACCGAGATACCCACGGCCGCCGAGGTCGCGGATCACCTAGGTATATCGCGCCGGACACTGATTCGCGGGCTCGCCGCCTCAGGCGAGACCTTCCAGTCGATTCGCGACGCGCTGACGAAGGAGCGCCTGAACGAAATGCTGAAAGGTGATCTGCCGCTCCGGGATATTGCCCAGCGACTGGGTTTTGCCGATGCGGCCAATCTCACGCGGTCGTGCCGGCGGCTCCTGGGTGACACGCCCTCGAATGTTCGAAAGACACTGCGCTGAACAACTTCGCTACAATCCGGCAATGGCAGAACTTTTCTCAACGCCGGTCGAAGCCGGGCGGCTGACCCGCACGCAGATCGCCCAGTGGCGAAACGAGGGCTATACCTTCGTCAAGGACCTCATCCCGGAGGCCGACCTCGCCGCGCTGATCGACGTCGCGGCACAGGCCTTTCCTGCCAGCAGCGATCCGGAGGCGGCGCAGTTCACGCGATTTGGCAGTGGCTTCGTGTTTCCTGCCGATCCGGCGTTCAATGCTGTCACGCTCCACGAGCATCTGCTCCGCGCCATTGCAGATTTGTTGGGTATTCGCGTCAGTGACATCCGGTTGACCCAGGCGGACCTGTGGCCGAAATATCATCGCGAGGTGGCGACGGGGCAAAACGACAATTCCGATCAGCGAATTCACGTGGACTATCCCAACCATACGCTCGTTCACCCCGCGCCCTGGCATCGGCCGGAGGCGGTGGAGCTGATTCTCTATCTGGATGATGTCGATGAGACCGGCGGTGGCACCGCCGTCGTACCGCGCACCGGCGACGATGATCCGGCCTATTCATGGCCGATCGTGGCCTCGCCGGGCATCGGTGATCTGCCCTATATCAATGATCGGAAGACCGCAGAGGCCCACCTCGAGAAGGTCGACCCGGCCGCAGCCGCGTTCCGGCGTCAGCTCTATGCCCGGGAACGTAAGGTGGCATTCAGGCCCGGGGATATCCTGCTCTACCGGCACGACACCTGGCATCGGGGGACACCGATGAAGCCGGGCACCCGCCGGCTGGTTGCGAACATGACGTTCCGACGGGCCGATGCCGAATGGATCAGCACGTTGCACGTGGGATGGGCCTGGAAAGCCTATCGGCCGGACAAGCTGTTCGAGCGCCTGATTGCACAGTCGTCTCTTGACCAGCGGGCGGTACTGGGATTCCCGCAGCCGGGGTCGACGTACTGGTGCGACGAGACGATTGCTGCTGTAGAAGCGCGCTACGGGATGTACGGGTTCGACAGCGCGCCGTATCGGGAGGCCTGATCCGGCGGTCGGTCAGTCAAACCCGAACCGGTCTTTCAGCTTGTCGACGGACTCCTTATCAACGCCGAGTTTCTCGCCGAGCTTCTCGAGCGCGCCTTCGCGGAGTCGGCTGATGCCTTCTTCCCTGGCGGCGGCGAGCGCTGCGTCGATCAGTTGATCGGCAATCTGGCGAGCGATCTCCGGCGGCTCCCCCTCGAGGTTCGTCATCGACAGCGATGGCATGGTCACCTCGCGCGTCTCGTCGAGGGCTGCGAGACTCGCATGCAGTTTCGCTTGTGCCAGCGAGATGCGGCCGATCGCCAGCCTCGGCGATGGTTGCGACGGATCCGACGGCCCTGATTCCGGCGTCGTGCCGAGGTTGTCGCGCAGGGTGCGCAGGTTGTCTTCTCCGGCCTCGTTCATTTCGAAGAAAATTTCCGGACCCTCGACGTTGATGACATCAATGCCGTACGGCTCAGCCGTCAGTGCGCCCGTATCCAGATCGACTGTCGCGGTGGCCAGCGTGAAGGCGTTCGGGTAAGTGAAACCGGCCGGATTGGCGACGGAAAGACCGGTGATGGTCGCGCTGCCTTCACCCAGCGAGATCGAGACGCCGGTGACTCGCACGTCGGTTTTGGTTGCACGTGAGCCGTAGTACTCGATCGCGTCTTTGACGAGACCGTCGAGATTCGAGTACACGTACCAGGCGCCGCCTGCGATGGCGAGAATCACCACGACAGCAAGGCCGATCAATGCGTTTTTCATCTGGCTTCCACAGCTGGGATTGAACTGCGCAACGTAACAAGCGTGGCCGATTGACTCAATTGCCGCTCATCCGTATCAGTCGTCGTCTTTATCGGGTTTCGCTGGTGGAATCGCCGCGACGATGCGGTCGAGCAGTCGCGGGAAGGGCAAGCTCTGGATCCACACCGAGCCCGTGCCTGACAGTGTCGCCAGCACCAGCCCCTCGCCGCCGAAGAGCATGCTCTTGAGGCCACCGGCGAGTTCGATGTCGTAGTCGATGCCCGCCGTGAACGCGACGAGGCAGCCGGTATCCAGTCGCAGCGTCTCGTCGGTCAGTTCCTTTCGCACCATCGTGCCGCCGGCATGGATGAACGCGAGACCGTCGCCTTCGAGGCGCTGCAGGATGAATCCCTCGCCGCCGAAAAAGCCGGAGCCGATGCGCTTGTTGAAAGCGATGCCGACCGACGTGCCGCGGGCCGCGACGAGGAACGCATCCCGCTGGCAGATGATCTCGCCGCCTTCCTGTGCGAGATCGACCGGGAGCACCGAGCCGGGCACCGGCGCACTGAAGCCGACCTTTCGTTTTGCGTCACCCTCGTTGGTGAAGTGGGTCATGAAGATGGATTCACCCGTTACCATCCGCTTGCCGGCGCTGAACAGCTTGCCGAACATGCCCTGGTCCGGGTCTGCGCCATCGCCCATCTTCGTCTCGAAGGCGATGTCGTCTTCCATGTAGGCCATTGCGCCAGCCTCGGCGATGACGGTCTCGCCGGGGTCCAGCTCGATCTCGACCATCTGGATGTCATGTCCGAGGATCTCGTAGTCAATCTCGTGGCTTTGCATGTTAAGCGGTTCCTTTACGCCTTGTGTACCTTGATGTCAGCGGGCGGCTTTGAGAACTCGGGTTCGGTTGCGGTCAGCTGCCGGATCGCCTCGGCACGATCACCTTCAGTGAATGACCCGGTCGTCAGGCAGAACTCCACGAGGTTGTCGTTGGGGTCCTTGGTATAGATCGAATGGCACCAGTTGTGGTCGATCTCCATGACGTCGAGACCGGCGTCCAGCCACTGCTGCCTGCGCCGGTCGAGTTCGTCTTTCGTGTGCACATCGAACGAGATGTGATTGATGTGATCGGGCAGGCCCGCTGCTTTCGAGATGTTCGTGGCGAAATCCTCACCCACGCCGGGCATGTCGTGCATCTCCCAGAACGCGATGAACTTCGAGTCGTCTTCCATGCGGTAGAAGAAGTGCTTGGCCCAGCCGCCCTCCGGTGAGGGGCCGACTTCGCATTTGACCAGTTCGAAACCCATCACCTCCTCATAGAAGTGATGGATCGCGCCCATGTCCTTCGCTGCTAGCGCTAGATGGTGGTAACCCATTTCGTGGCCTCGACGCTGGATTGAAAGTTCACTTATATCATTCGAGGGGCAGGTCGTCAGGCCTGTCCGTAATCCACCGACAGCCACCGCTCTGGCGTCAGGTGAACGACGACGCTGTCGCCGCCGTCGCTGCTCGCATCAGCGTAGGCACGCCCCTGTTTGTCGCCGAGATACCGGATGGCCATGGCGAGCAGTTCATCGGGTTGTGTCGGTGTGGTTCGAAACGGGCCCTCGACCGAGACGTACTGGTAGGGCAACTGCTCTGTCTGTGCAACCAGCGAGATGCGCTCGGCCTGCTGCAACAGTTTGCCCTTGCGAGAGCCAAGGTTTGTAATGATGCGCACGTCGCCACCCGGCTCGTAGTCATACCAGATTGGCACCGCCATGGGGCCGCCGTCGGTGCGCGGAATGGCAATGATGCCGACGTGCACGTCGGCGAGAAACGCTTCCCTTGCAGACTTTGACATGGCGAGTGACATAGCGGATCTCCATCGGTTGTTCAGGCCATTATTCCGTGAACGCGGGTGCGGGTCGATATGCGCGCGCTTTTGTTGGATGATCGGGGTGACCGCAGATTGATCGTGCCACGATGCTTGACGCCGACCCGACTGTATTCAAGCGCGTACTCGCCCGCCGCGAGGTGCTCGCGCTTTCGTTTGGCGCCATGATCGGCTGGAGCTGGGTGCTGCTGACCGGCACCTGGGTCGAGCGGGCGGGTGTGGGCGGTGCCGTGGTCGCGTTCCTGATTGGCGGGACAGCGGTACTCTTCATTTCCCTGACCTATGCCGAGCTTGCCTCGGCGATGCCTCGCGCCGGTGGTGAGCACGTCTATACCCACCGTGCGTTTGGTCGCAACACTTCGTTCGTCTGTACCTGGGCGCTCATCATGGCGTACGTGACGGTACCCGTGTTCGAATCGGTCGCTCTGCCGACGGCGCTTGAATACCTCTTTCCCGATATCAGGGCGGGTTATCTCTGGGATGTCGCGGGGGCCCCGGTCCACCTGTCGCTGGTGGCAATCGGCGTTGCCGGCGCCGTGGTGATGAGCGCAATCAACTACGTCGGCATCCGTTTCGCGGCCGTCATCCAGACGATCGTCACGGTGATGTTCTTTCTGATCGGCCTGACGTTCTTCTTCGGGACGGGTTTGAACGGAAGCGCAAGCAATGTTGGCCCGCTCTTCGTGGGTGGTGCGGCCGGTACGATGGGCGTGCTCATCATGGTACCTGCGCTGCTGGTTGGTTTCGACGTCATCCCGCAGTCGGCGGAAGAGATTGATGTCCCCTTCGAGCAGATCGGCAAGCTGCTGGTGCTGTCGGTTGCAATGGCGGTGCTCTGGTACATCCTGATTACAACCGCCGTCGCGTTTGCGCTGGACACGGAGGCGCGGCTGGCAGCAGGCATTGCCACAGCTGATGCCAACGCCGCGGTCTGGCACAGTACGATTGCGGGCAAGATCATGCTGATCGCGGGGATCGGTGGCCTGCTGACGAGCTGGAACGCCTTTATTGTCGGGGGCAGCCGGGTGATATTCGCGCTGGCGCGCTCCGGCATGCTCCCGTCGGTCTTCGCGCAGCTCCACCCGCGCTACAACACGCCCTGGGCGGCCATCATCCTCATTGCCGTGCTCTCTTCGATCGCGCCATTTTTCGGGCGCACGATTCTTGTCTGGATCATTGATGCCGGCAGTTTCGCCATCGTGATCGCGTACGGCATGGTCGCGGCGGCTTTCCTCCGATTGCGCATGACTGAACCCGACATGCCGAGACCGTTCAGGGTGCGCCATGGCATGATCGTTGGCTGGGTTGCCGTGTTCATGTCCCTTGGCCTCTTTGTGATCTATCTGCCGGGTAGCCCGTCAGCGCTGATCTGGCCGTGGGAGTGGGCGATGGTGCTCGGTTGGGCACTGCTTGGCGCGGTATTCTATGCACTGGCCAGACGGGAGCAGGCAAGCGAATGACCGAAAAGTTCCAGAAAGAGCTGCGGATATCCCCGGCACAGGCGCGCTGGCGGTGTGATCCCGGCACGCTCGGCTTCTCCAGTACCGGTGAGCTGACGGCGGCCGATCAGATCCTGGGTCAGGAGGATGCGCTCGACGCATTGAGATTTGGCCTCGAGACCCGTCTTCAGGGAAACAACGTATTCGTGCGGGGTCTTTCCGGGTTCGGTCGCATGGGCCTCATCCACCAGGTGATCGCTGAGATGGCGGACCCCGAGGTCGACCTGCCAGACCTCTGTTACGTTCACAATTTCAGTGCACCGGACCAGCCCCGGCTCTTATCCCTGCCGACCGGTCGCGGGCGGGAGTTCATGGAGACGATGGACCGGTTCGCGGAATTCACGCAGTCGGACCTGCCCGAACATCTCAACTCGGACTACGTGAAATCGCGCCAGAAGAAGCTGGCCGCGCGTACCCAGGAACGCATCCAGGAGATCGGCCAGCCCTTCGAGGAAGAACTGGCCGCCGCGGGACTCGCCATGATTCCGATGCAGGTGGGGCAGGGGATGGTGCCCGTGATCCTGCCCATTATCGACAACAAGCCGACCCAGTTCGATGAACTCCAGCAGATGCGGCGGGACGGCAAACTGTCGGAAGAGGATTTCAAATCGACGCTGGAACGTGTCGCCTCGTTCGAGAAGAAGTTCGCGAGCCTCGGTGAGCAGATCGAGGCGGTCCAGATCGAGCATCAGGAGGCGCTGCAGCAGATCGTGGTGGAGGAGGCGACGTCGTTCGTCCAGTCCAGGATAACGGCCATTAAACAGCGATTCAGGCTCGCCGACGTCGAAGCGTTTCTCGATGAAATCAAGGATGACCTCATTCAGCATCGGCTGACCGACCCCGCCACGGCACATGATTTCGTTCGCGCCTATCGCGTCAATCTCGTTCGCGGCCGCAAGTCCCTCGACGGCGCACCGGTGGTGCCGCTGTCGAACCCGAGCCTCAGCAATCTCGTTGGCAATGTGGATCGTGAGATGGGGCCGAACGGTATGCTGGTTCGATCAGATCATCTGATGATCAAACCTGGCGCGCTGCTTGATGCCGACGGCGGTTATCTGATTATCGAGGCCCAGGATGTCCTGAGCGAGCCGGGTTCCTGGGCGGCACTGCTCCGCACCCTGAAGAACGGTGCGCTCGAAGTGACGAGCCATGACCTGCTGTCGGCATGGGGAACGCCCCAGCTTCGACCGGAACCGATCGACATTGACGTCAAGGTCGTGCTGGTCGGTGATCCCGAGACATACCATTTGCTCGATCTCTACGAGCCGCGTTTCGCCACGTTGTTCAAGGTGCTCGCCGACTTCACGGATACGATCGAGCGCAACCAGGCCGGGTTCGAAGCGTATGCCAATGTGATCGCGCGTCTGATTGCGCGGGATGATCTCCGGCAATTTGCGGCAAGCGGGGTTGCCCGTCTCATCGAGCACGGTGCCAGAATCTGCGCGCAGCGTGGCCGGCTGACGAGCCGCTTCGGGCGCATCGCCGATATCGCACGGGAGGCCTCCTATCTGGCCGGCAAGACGGGATCAGCGCTGGTCGAAGAGGTCCACGTTGTCGACAGTATTGCCCGATCCAAACGACGTGCGGACCTGCCGGCAAGACGGTTTCGCCGGCTGTTGTCCGAAGGAACGCTGAAGATCGAGGTCAGCGGACGCCGCGTTGGCCAGGTCAACGGGCTCGCCGTCACCAGTGCGGGGCCCCTGATGTACGGGTTTCCCTCGCGGATAACAGCATCAATCGGCCCGGGTACGGCGGGCGCAGTCAATATCGAACGGGAATCCGATCTGTCGGGTTCCGTGCACACCAAGGGCTTCATGATCCTGTCTGGACTGCTGCGTCACCTGCTTCGCCTCAAACATCCCATGGCGTTCTCTTCATCGATTGCCTTCGAGCAGACCTATGGCGGGATCGACGGTGACTCTGCGTCCGGCGTCGAGTTTTGCTGTCTGCTGAGTGCGCTGACCGGCTTGCCGGCGCGGCAGGACCTCGCGATGACGGGCGCGGTGGACCAGAAGGGCAACATCCTGCCGATCGGGGGCGTTACCGAGAAGGTGGAGGGCTTTTTCGATGCGTGTCACGCAACCGAGTTCACGGGGACGCAGGGCGTTGTCATTCCACGATCGAACGCTGATGAACTGATGTTGAGGGATGACGTCGTCAAGGCAATTGACGACGGAACGTTCAGCGTATTCGCCATTGAGACAATCGATCAGGCGCTGGCGCTGATGCTCGACTGCGACCCCGGCAACATTGATGACACCGTTTACGAGCCTGGCAGCGTGCTGTCACTGGCGCAGGAGAAGGCGCACGAATACTGGGATGTTGCCGTTCAGGCGCGAAACGCTGTCCGCCCCTCTGAATAGCGGTCAGGACTGCCCGTCGAGCAGGTCGAACACGCCTTCCTCGCGCAGGACCCGCATGCCAAGCCGCTGACTGGATATGCCGGTGCGGAGCCGGTAGTTGAATCGGAGACGCCCCTCTTCGGTCTCGGCCTCGAAGTATCGGCAGTCGATGTTGTCGGTGTTGTCGAGTTCGTCTTTCAGCTCGATCAGGTGCGACGAGAACATGATGAGGCAATCCTGACGCGCGGCGAGTCGCTCCAGGATCGCGAGCGAGGCATCGAAAGCATCCTTGACGTTGGTCCCCTTGAACGGTTCGTCCATCAGCGCGATGACCCGATAGCCGCCGGCGATCGCCTCGGCGACAGCCCGGGCCCGCAGCGCCTCGGCGCGAAAATAGCTGATGCCGGCATGCAGGTCGTCCTGCAGGGAGATCATGCTGAACAGCCGCTCTGCCGGGACGAACTCGAAGCGCGCGGCGGGTACACCCATGCCGAGGTGCGCGAGATACAGTGCGGTGGCCACCGATCTCAGGTAGGTGGTCTTGCCTGCCATGTTCGGACCGGTGAGAAACAGCACGCGTTTCTGTGAATCGAGTTCCACCGGATTGGCCACGGCATTCTGAACAAACGGATGACGCAGCGCTGTGGCAGAGAGCCGAAGCGGGCCGTCAGCAATGTGCGGAACGTTGAGCTCATGTCGCTCGGTGGCGTCTGCCATCGAAACCAGCGCGTCGATCTCGTAGATCAGTTCCATCACGCGCGCCATCGATGCCTTCTCGAGATGGCGAAAGAGCTGGTCGTGTCGCATGACCCTGATGGGCCAGGCGCCGATATCGGGCCCCGTCACCGACGAAAGCCCTGTGTCAAAGATGAGCTGCCTCAGTTCGGCCAGCAACGGGGCGATCTCGCCATCCCCGACAGCAAGATCATCCTGCTCGATGAAAGTACGGAGCGCGCTGATCAGCCCGCAGGTGACGTAGACGCCGCGGGCAATGCTGCTGTAGTGGCGCTCGTGATTGACCCAGACCCCAAAAACACCCGCCGCGAATTCCAGGGGGTTGCTGTGCGGAACAACCGGCAGAATCTCTTTCGCGTAGTGTTCGACCCGGCTGGTCGTGAACGCCGGCGGCAGCCTGCGGAAGGCGTCACGGTGAGAGGAGATGAATGAGATTGCTGCCTGTGTCGCGCGAATGCGCGCGGCGTCGCAAAACGGCGCGGCCATTCGACGGCGGAGCACCTTTGCGCCACCGTCGTTGCGTGTGAAGTCGCAGAACTCGAACAGCGTCTTGCCACCGGTCGCGCTCTCGAAAAGCTCGAGATCGTTGATTGTGTGCTGATCGAGCACCAGTGTCTGCTGCCTGGTGTCTGATTCGATCGTGCCTGATTCGATCGGGCTTCTCCGGCAATGACTTCCCGATTATGGTGCTGTCGGATGCAGCAGGGCAACCGCCCGTCAGGACGCCTGCGCGCTGTTTCCAGATCTTGGCCTTCGCTGGCCGCCGCGCGAGCGGCGTCGCGAGGCAGATGCCTGGCCGTCGCGTCGCTGATGTGAGCGCGGCGCAGGTTTTCGACCCGAAGGTTTGCGCGGTTGGGCATTGGCCTGCGCGACGAGTTCAGGGTCGGCTTCGAAACCCGCGGTTTCCTTGCGAGGGACCTGGTTTCCGATCAGACGCTCGATGTCGCGCAATTGCTTGATCTCCTCGTCGCAGACCAGCGAGAGTGCCTCCCCTTCGTTTCCAGCACGACCCGTGCGGCCGATCCGGTGAACGTAGTCTTCGGGCACGCTCGGTAGTTCGAAGTTGACCACGTGAGGCAGTTGATCGATATCGAGTCCCCGCGCGGCGATGTCAGTTGCGACCAGCACCGCGATCCGGTTCGACTTGAAGTCGTCGAGCGCGCGGGTCCGCGCACCCTGACTCTTGTTACCGTGAATCGCGGCGGCCTTGATGCCGTCAGCGTTCAATTGCTTGGTCAGACGGTTCGCGCCGTGCTTGGTTCGCGTAAACACGAGCACCTGTTGCCACTGGTTCGAGCCGATCAGGTACAAGAGCAGGGCCCGCTTCTTCGACTTGTCGACGAGTTGCACTGCCTGACGAATCTTGTCGGCGGTGACTTCGCGAGCGACCTGGACGCTGACCGGATTCTGCAGCAGGCTCTCGGCGAGCGCCTTGATGTCCCCGGCGAACGTTGCCGAGAACATGAGGTTCTGGCGTTGAGCCGGCAGCAGGGCAATGATCTTCCTGATGTCGCGAATGAAGCCCATATCGAGCATGCGATCCGCTTCATCAAGCACCAGCGTCTCGACGGCCGACAGGTCGACGGTGTGCTGCGAGACGTGGTCGAGCAGGCGACCGGGCGTCGCGATCAAAAGGTCGATGCCCGCCTTCAGGGCCTTGATCTGCGGATTGATGTTTACGCCGCCAAAGATCACGGCGGACTTGAGCGGGAGGTGCTTGCTGTAGGCCTCGACGTTTTCGAGGACCTGCGCAGCCAACTCCCGGGTCGGAACGACGATCAGTACGCGAGGCTGTTTTGGACGGGGCTTCCGGCGATCCTGACTGAGCAGTTGCAGGATGGGCAGCGTGAACGCTGCGGTCTTGCCGGTGCCTGTCTGTGCGCCCGCGAGAATGTCGTGACCGTCCAGAATGGTCGGAATGGCTTCGGATTGAATGGGCGTGGGCGTGCTATAGCCCTTTTCAGACAATGCACGGCAAAGTTCGGCCGACAGGCCGAGGTTTTCGAATGACACGTATGTGTTCTCCTTAGAGGGTCCGCCAAGGAGATAAAGCCAAGGGAAGGTCCAGACACCAAAATGTGAAAGTGTTCGGGTGCTTCAGCGGGAATGAACCGGTAAGCGTTACCACGAGGGGCTGGCAAAGACCTTCGCGTGCCAGCGAGATGCGCACATTAGCACAGTCCGGGGACAGGTGTTGGATTATTCTTCCCAATGGCGAAATTGCTTGTTAAGTGCAGCGTTACCGCGTAAGGTGCTCTTCGGCTGAGAACTAAAGCTGCCTTGCACCTCCATTTCGTTTCCTAGAACACCTGTTTCCAAGAACGTCCTGTAGTTTCAATCCTGGTTTTATTTCACTGCTCGACCGTGCGGCATGGGCCGCGCACAATCTATTTTTACAGGACAATTCAATATGTCAGATACAGTTAACGGAACCGTCAAGTGGTTCAACGAATCCAAGGGCTACGGCTTTATTTCTCCGGAATCGGGCCCCGATGTCTTCGCGCACTTCAGCGCGATTCAGGGCAGTGGCTTCAAGACGCTGGTCGAAGGCCAGCGCGTCGAGTTCATCGTGACCCAGGGCGCCAAAGGCCCGCAGGCCGAGAACATCGTCGCCGTCGCCTGATTCATCTCGGGTAATGACACGAACGCGGACTCCGGTCCGCGTTTTTGTTTGTGACCCCTATTCGCGCAGCCAGCGCATGGCTTCGTCGGCCTCGTAGAAGACCGCTGCAGTTGAGCCGGCATCTTCTGCGTACACCGAGAACATTCTGGATACCCCCCACTGCAGATCTGTTGCCACGAGCATGGCAATTCGCCCGGACAGCTGCGGCATTTCATCGAAACTGCGCACAAACGCCTTCATCTTGTCGGCCGAGGCCTGTGCCGGCGCGTCGGTCGCGTCCCAGAGCAGGTGTGATTTCGGCAGCAGCTTCGCATCCGCAAGCGCGGCAGCCAGCGTTTCTGCAATCAGCACCGGGTCGGTGACGCCGTTCTGGCGAATGATGAGCACTTCTCCGTCGATTTCGTAGCGGATACTCAATCAGGTTCTTCCGCGTTACTGCAGGGAGACGAACACAGGGTTCGTATAGAACCAGAGATCTGACCACGGATTCTCTCCGGGCAAGTCAGGCTCGGGCTCGAGCTGATCGGTGTTGGTGCCACGAACGCGCAGGTAGATCGGTGCTTGCGGTTCGAAAGTATAGCTCATCGACAGGTACTCCCCGTCGCGGCGCCAGTCGCCGGCATCGAAACGCTTGAGCACGCGAGTCGAAGTGTTGCGATCGTGGCTGTGATCGTCGAGGCGCCCGCGAACGTCGCCGATGATCAGGTCGACTCTCGATACTGATGGATTTTCGCCGCCGAAGTTCACGCCGTCCGGGTCTCGGAGACGTATGTCCACCGTGATGGTATCGCCCCGGTCGATCCCGATCTCTCCGCCGATGTCGGCGGTCCTCGATCCGTCAGTCACGGTCACCGAGGCTTCGCTGACGAGATCACCGAGGGTAACGAACACCCGACCACGCCGAATCCCTTCGAGAATATCGTCGTGATCCTTTTCGGCATGAACGTAGGTTTTGCTGTACTCGCCGGGCCAGAAATCAATACCGCCTTCGGTATAGTGAACGTGTGAATCCGAGTTTGCCGTGATCCACCAGCGTCTGCCCTCGCCCAGCATCGAATCCCAAAAGCCCCCGAGGCGTGCCGTCATCTGGTCAAACCCGCCGAGGGTCGGGTAGCCGCGTCCGTAGGCGCCGCGTTTGGCGTTGCGCTCGCTGATCGTCGCCGCCTGGTGTCCGGGCGCGCCTTCCATACCGACGGCAATCTCCGGCGCCGTATCGTTCCATGCGCGAAGCTCGGCGGGACCGGTCAGTCCATACTCGCCGAGTCTTGGTGCCGAGCGTGAGGGATGATGTGCAATCACGACCGGCTTTGCGGGATAGGTGTTGATGAACTCGAGTGCCTCCAGCATCAGTGGTTCGCTGTCGCGCGCCGGGTCACCCGGCCAGGGTTCGTACTTGTCGAAGCGGTGTTCGTATTCGTACAGCCGCTCACCTTCGTCGTGGGTGTGGGGGATGATGATGGATGAGTGGTCGGCGCCCGGCGTATTCAGTTCGAGTCCCATGAACTGAATGACTTCGGGAACTCGCTCCCGGGATGCCACGAGTTCGGGATACGCCTGCTCGAGGCTGACCTTGCTGTGGTTCGGGCCACCGTGGTCTGTGGCCACCATCCAGTCGAGGCCGAAGCTGCGGGCCATCTCGGCATTCCTGTAGATCGGGTAGATCGCGTCGCCACCGATGATGGGCTGAGGTGGATCGGTTTCCGTCCAGCCGACACTGTATCGACTGTGGATGTGATGATCGCCCGCGAGCCAGGCTCTGGCCGTGTCTGGTGTCCCGGCACCGGTGGACGTGCAACCCGCCAGGACGAGCGCGAAAGGGATGACCGGAAGCCACAGGAATTGACGCATTGTTGTTCCTCTTGTTACCCATTGCCATTCGCCCCGCAGTCTAGCCCACGGCGATCAAGAATTGATGAAGTGCGCTGCGGCGATCTCCCCCGGCAGCGGTCGGCGAAGGTGGCTCGCGCCAACAGATGGCGATTTTCACTACTTCGGGGCGCACGCGGAATATTCAAGTCTTTGAAAAGACTGGAAAATCCATGATGGCACCCATATTGCTCCATGTGGAGCGAGAGGGTTCTCGTCAGCAAGGAGATTGAAAATGGACAATGACATGAAGCGTTCGGTTTCGGCCGGTGACACCTGGATTCGCGGTGCGTTCATGCTGCTGTTCGTGGTGGTGTACTCGGTGGTGGAGGCAGTGCTGCTGGTGATCGCGTTTGTACAGTGGTTGTTCCTGCTGTTCTCGGGTGAACCGAGTGAACGGCTGCTGGACTTCAGTGACGATTTGACCGTGTTCATGTACCAGATCTGGCAGTACCTCACGATGAATTCGGAGCAGCGCCCATGGCCGTTCTCGCCGTGGCCCTACGTGGATGAGCGCGAGGCGGTGCCAGAGCCAGCTGTGGAGACCGAAGCCAGTGGCGCGGCAACACCCCATTCGGAAGAGGCGACCGGGCAGTTTGGTGCCGAGCCGATTGACGACGACGGCGGGCCCGACGACACGGGGCCCGATCGGGTCTGATAGCGCATGCATGGGACGTTACAATGCGCCCCATGCATATTGACGACTGGTATATCCCGTTCCGGCAGGATGACGTCATCCTGCGTGACGCGCTGGCGAGCATGACCGCCGTGCAGGCACCACAGGGGGACATCCCGCTGATGGTGCAGCTGGTGGAGAATCCCCGGTATCGCATTCCGGGCCTGTCGATCTTTCACGGGGCCGTGGATCTCGCCCAGCACGATTTCATTCATATCATTCTGGGGCGCGGGGTTCGTGCCAAGGATGAAGCCTTCACCATCGGTTTCACGATGGGTTCGACCAAGCGGGTGTCGACGAGTGAGGAAGATCTCTACGCCGCGATCTCCCGCTATCTCTATCCGGGCATCTACAAGTTCACGGAGGACGACATTCTTGTGTTTCGCGATGCCGTGAGGCTGGGATTCATTTCGGAGTGCGCCGGTCTCGACGAGCTGGACTTCGAGCCCTGGCTGGACTGGCCGCTCCGCGACATTCGCGAGCAGATCAATCTGGAAAAGGATCTTTTGTTGGCCTACTTCGCGATCGAGAAGAAGCGATTTCCTGACGCGATCGAGAGTCAGCGTCTGCTGGATGAAACCGGCGCTCCCTGATCCTGAGGCTCGTGCGTCAGCGCGCCTCAGCGCGCTTCAGGACACGGCGGCGGTAAACAGCGCACACGTCCGTGAGCCGGCGCAGGCCGGAGGGGACTTAAGCGACTGCAGCGGCGAAGCCGCGTAAGGGTCCCCGGAGGACTGTGCCGGCTCACGGACGCATCGCTCGAAGCTGACGCTACGACGACAGGTCCTTCAGCGCGCGCTGACGCGCGAGCCTCAGCACGAGGGGAGTGAACCTGGGCGCGGGGGGTCAGGCGGCGTTCTGCTTGGCTTCTTCGAGGCGCTGCTCGAGATCATCCAGCTGCTTGAGCAGGGCGGCAGGGCAGCGATCGCCGAACCGCTCGTAGTACTCGCGGATCAGTGGGATCTCCTGCAGCCAGCCGTCCATGTCGACTTTCAGCAGCTCCGCGCGTTCGGCTTCGGTCAGGTCGAGGCCCGAGAAATCGAGCGCATCCATTGTCGGCAGGTTGCCGATCGGGGTTTCCAGTGCTTCGGCCGCGCCGTCACACCGCTCGAAGATCCACTTGAGGACACGGGAGTTGTCACCAAAGCCGGGCCAGACAAACTTGCCGTCGACGTTCTTGCGGAACCAGTTGACGTAGTAGATGCCAGGCAGTTTCGCGTCAGCGCGCTCACCAATCGACAGCCAGTGTGACCAGTAATCGGCCATGTTGTAGCCGCAGAATGGCAGCATTGCCATGGGGTCGCGACGCAGTTCGCCAATCTTCCCGGCAGCGGCTGCGGTTTTCTCCGAACTCACGATCGAGCCGAAAAATGTACCCTGCGTCCAGCTGTTGGCCTCATTGACGAGCGGGACGACCGAGGCGCGGCGTCCGCCGAACAGAATCGCGCTGATCGGTACACCGCCGAGTTCCTCGAATTCCGGTGCGATGACGGGACACTGCCGTGCGTCGACGGTGAAGCGGGCGTTGGGGTGGGCCGCATGTGTGCCCGAAGCCGGCGTCCAGTCATTGCCCTTCCAGTCGATCAGGTGCTCGGGCGGCTCATCCGTCATGCCTTCCCACCAGACATCGCCGTCGTCGGTCTCGGCGACATTCGTGAAGATGCAGTTGGCGTACAGCGATTTCATGGCGTTGGCATTCGAATCCATGCCGGTACCTGGCGCCACACCGAAGAAGCCCGCCTCCGGATTGATCGCGTACAGGCGGCCGTCGTCGCCGAACTTCATCCAGGCGATATCGTCACCCACCGTTTCGACCTTCCAGCCGGGCATCGAAGGCTCGAGCATGGCGAGATTGGTCTTGCCACAAGCACTCGGAAACGCGCCGGCGATGTACTTTGACTCGCCTTTCGGGTTTGTGAGCTTGAGGATCAGCATGTGCTCGGCGAGCCAGCCATCGTCGCGGGCCATTGCCGAGGCGATTCGCAGCGCAAAGCACTTTTTGCCCAGCAGGGCGTTGCCGCCGTAGCCTGAGCCGAACGACCAGATCTCGCGGGTCGCCGGAAAGTGTGCGATGTACAGGTTATCAGGGTTGCACGGCCACGGGACGTCCTGTTTGCCGTCGACCAGCGGGACGCCGACCGAGTGCATGCAGGGAACAAAGTCGCCGTCGGTGCCGAGTTCGTCGAGGACAGCCTGGCCAACGCGCGCCATGATATGCATGGACGTGACGACGTAGGGCGAGTCCGTGATTTCGACGCCGATATGGGCAATCGGCGAGCCGACCGGGCCCATCGAGAACGGGATGACGTACATGGTTCGGCCGCGCATACAGCCGTCGAACAGCCCCTTGAGCGTACCGCGCATCTCGTCGGGCGCGATCCAGTTGTTGGTGGGGCCGGCATCGGCCTCGTTCTCGGTGCAGATATAGGTGCGGCCCTCGACTCGCGCGACGTCGGCGGGGTCAGAACGGACGAGGTATGAGTTCGGGCGTTTCTCGGGGTTCAGCTGTTTGGCGACACCGGATGCGGTCAGCAGTGCCCACATCCGGTCGTATTCCTGCTCGGAGCCGTCGCAAATCACGATATCGTCTGGCTGGCACAGCGCCGCCATGTCGTCGATCCAGGATTGCAAACCGGCATTCTTGAGCATCATTTACCTCGCCAACGGCCCGTAAAAAAGGGCGCAAGGATACCTGAACTCGCCAAAAATGATAACCGTTTACGGTCAGGCGGCGTCGCTGACCGCGAGACTTTCCCTCAACTCCCGCTTGAGGAATTTTCCATTCGCGTTGCGCGGCAGCGGTTCGGGCATCAGCCAGATGTAGCGCGGAATCTTGTGCTTGGCCATGTGCGCGGCACAATGGGCCCGGATGTCGTCGGCTGTTGCGCTGGCGCCTGGCTTCAGATGGATCGCGACGCCCACTTCTTCGCCGAGGCGGTCGTCCTCGACACCGAAGACGGAACACTCTGCGACATCCTCGTGATTGAAGATCACGGCTTCGACTTCCGCACAGTAGATGTTCTCGCCACCTCGAAGGACCATGTCCTTGACCCGGTCGACGATGAAGATGAAGCCGTCCTCGTCAATGCGGGCAACGTCGCCGGTGTGGAGCCAGCCGTCGGTGATGGTTTCAGCCGTGGCTTCTTCCCGGTTCAGGTATCCCTTGATGACCGGGCCACCCTTGACCCAGAGCTCGCCGACTTCACCGGTTGGCAGCGCATTGCCATCGGCGTCGACGACCTTGGCCTCGAGTGTCGGGACGGCGGGGCCGCAGCTCTCGGGCTTGTCGACGAAGAAGTCACCGCTGATCGAGGTGATAATGCCGCAGGTTTCGGTCATGCCGTAGCCCGTGCCCGGCCTCGCGGTCTTGACGGTACTGTCGATCTTGCCGACAAGGTCGGGCTGCAGCTGGGCGCCACCGCCGCCAACTGACAGCAGCGTCGAGGTATCGTACTTGTCAAAATCCGGGTGCGTGATCAGCTCCCGTGACATCACGGGCACACCAGTCAGGTTCGTCACCTTTTCCCGCTCGATGAGCTTCAGTGCCTCGAGGGCATCCCATCGATACATCATGACGAGCTTGCCGCCATTGACGGTCGCGCCGTGAGCAAGACAGTTGTTGGCGGTGACGTGGAACAACGGGGTGGTCACGAGGCCGACCATCTGTGGCGCCTGTTCGGGATCCGGTGGCTCGATGCCATGCACGCGCAGATTGACCTGCGCCATGAGCTGGCCGAAAAAACCGATATTCATGATGTTCGAGATGCAGCCTCGGTGAGTGAGCTGCGCGCCCTTCGGGAAGCCGGTGGTCCCTGAGGTATAGAAGATGCAGGCGTCCTCGTCCGGGTCGACGCTGACCTCGGGCAGATCGCCGCCCGTCGCGAGCACGTCTTCGATCGGGATGACGTAGTCTTTCGGCTCGGTCAGGCGCACACCAACGACCTTGATGTCCGGGAATTTGTCGCGAATCCTGTCGAAGCGGTCGAGCCGCTCCTGGTCGCAGAACAGGACTTTGGGCGTCGAGTCCTTGAGGCCGTACTCCATCTCCTCCTCGACCCACCACGCGTTCATGCCGACGGCGGCAACACCGGTAGAGACTGCAGCCCAGTAAGCGAGCAGCCACTCGGGATAGTTGCGCATGGCGATGGCGACACGGTCGCCGTACTCGACGCCGTTCTGCTGCATCCATTTGGCAATCGACGCGACGTCCTTGTGGGCGCGGGTGTAGGTCCAGCGATCGTCGTCGTAGACCATGTACTCCTTCTCGCCGTGCGCGGCAGAGAGCTGCCAGAGTTCTCGCAGACTCGGGGGCGCTTCCTTGAAGACCCGGATCGTGTTGCCCCGGACCTCGGTTTCGGTGACCTCGAACGGACTGCCTTCGGCGACGAATTCGTTCCAGACTTCCTTGAAAGTGTCGTACATCTCGGTTTGCGCCCCTCAAAAAGAAGGGCACTAAAATAGGGATTCTAACGCGTGCTTGCAACAGATATGCTGGCGCAAAAGGGCTCAGAGAAGGCAGCAAGATGGAACAGATGACCGGACAGGACGCGTCGTTCTTCTACGGCGAACTCCCGAAGACACCGATGCACATTGGCAGCCTGTCGGTCTACGACCCGTCTACGGTTGAGGGGGGCGTTCAGCGGTTCAAGGATATCCTCGCCTTCATTGAGAAGCGGTTGCATCTTGCCAAGACGTTCCGGCGCAAGATCGTCGAAGTCCCGTTTTCCATGGACCATCCCTACTGGGTCGACGACAAGGACTTCGATCTCGAGTTTCATATTCGCCACATCCGGCTGCCGGAGCCCGGCGACTGGCGACAGTTGTGCATTCAGGTCGCACGACTCCACTCGCGTCCGCTCGACCTGACGAAGCCGCCGTGGGAGTTCACGGTCATCGAGGGGCTCGATTCGATCCCGGGGTTACCCAAGGGCTCCTATGGCATCGTGTCCAAGATCCACCACGCTGCGATCGACGGTGTGTCGGGTTCCGACATCATCGAGGCGATTCACTCTCTTGAACCCTACCCGGAAGACCCGCCACCGCCTGAGCGTCCGTGGACCGGTGAGGACATGCCGCATCCATGGGAACTGATGACGCGCGCGCAGTTCAACAACATGATGCAGCCCTATCGGTTTGCCGAGGTCATGTCGCGCGCCTGGCCGGCCATGGGCCGCTTCCAGGCCGGTCTGGTGACCCGCAAGTTCGAGCCCAACGTCAATATCCCGAGGACCCGTTTCAGCGGCCAGGTGACCGCGAACAAGGTGTTCGAGGGGAGAAACTTTCAGCTCGACGAGATCAAGCGCATCAAGTCGATGGTCGATGGGGCGACGGTGAACGATGCGATTCTGACAATCGTGGGTGGCGGTCTCAGGAAGTATCTGGCGCTCGATGACGAGGTGCCGTCTTCGTCGATGATCGCGATGGCGCCGATCTCCGTGCGCGGCACTGACGGCAAGAACCAGATGGGCAACCAGGTCGCGGCAATGACGGTGGCGCTCGGCACTGACATCGAGGATCCGCTGGCGCGTCTGGAATCCGTTCATCACGCCTCAAGCAGTTCCAAGGAAATGACGCAGGCCGTCGGCGCCAAGCTCATGACGGATTTCAGCCAGTTCATCCCGTCGACGACGGCGGCGATGGCCACGCGCCTCTACACTGAACTCGGGCTTTCGCAGGCGATGAACCCGGGCTTCAACTGCGTTGTCACCAACGTGCCGGGGCCGCAATTCCCGCTGTATTCAGCCGGCGCGCGATTCGTCACCAACTATGGTCTGGGGCCCATTTTCGACGGTATGGGAATCATCTTCCCGGTCTACAGCTATTGCGGCCAGATCACCGTGAGCTTCACGTCGTGCCGCAATATGGTGCCTGACCCTCACGCGTTGGCCGAATGCCTTCAGGAAGCGTTCGATGAGTTGCTGGCGCTCGCTGCGAGCCCGGAGACAGAGGGCGCCTCGGCCTAGCAAAGCACTCGCCTCAATGTATGGTGGGCGAGGTGGCCTCGAGTGCGAGCAGCCGCTGGCTCGCCATGTTCCTGATCTGGTCGTCGTCGCTCCCCTGTAGCAGCGTCGTGTACGTGTGCCGTGCCAGCACGGTACGTCCCTGCATTTCGTATACGGCGCCGAGCTGAATCGAGTATTCGTCCTGTTCCGGCAGGAGCAGGAGCTGTCGCTCGATGCAAAGCTCGCTTTCCTCCCAGGCCTTGTTGCGCCAGAACAGCTGTTTGAGATTGTCCAGGACTCTGACCAGGATCACCTTGTTGGGGGCCGGCTGCAGATGATGCGGTTCCATTCGTGCGCGACGCCCGGCAATCTGCCGCAGCAGCGTGGCGCAATCGGTTTCTGAGAGAAACCGGCCGGAAAACGGATCGACATAGAGCGGCTTGTCCTCGCCGTAGCGCACCAGAAAATGACCCGGGAAGTTGATACCGCTAACGGGCAGATCGAGGCGCTGGCCCACCGCCAGGTGCACGAGTGCCAGCGTGATCGGAATGCCGTAGCGACTCGAGATGACCCGATTGAGATAGCTGTTTTCGGGTGCGTAGTAGTTCTTGACGTTACCGGTGAAGCCTTCTTCACGGTGAAGGAAATCGACGAGCGAAGAGACCGAGACGCCGAGCGTCGTGGTGCTGTCGAAGACGCGCTCGAATCGTTCTGCGAGCGCGTCCAGTGCCTGCAGGCTGTCCTCCGGGTCGAAGGGCTCGTCGGTTTCGGCGGCAATCAGGAGCGCAGCTTCATCGAGCCTGACATCGTCGTCGGCCCTGGCGGCCACCTCCTCGAATTGTCGTCGAATGTCTTCCCTCATCGGACCGGTATCCATCTCTGCGTCACGACCTGGCGCGTCGCTGTTGCGTCCGTTCATCTTTACAAGGCTCGAAGCCTTATGCAATTGTCTGGCGATGAGCCACGAAATCGATCCGCCCGGCGCGTTCCTTCGACTGATGGAGGGCCGCGCGCCGCTTGAAGCCGGCGGGTTGATGCTTGCGCTACCGGTATTGCGACTGCAGGCGACGAAGGGCCAGGGCGAGCCGGTCATGGTTCTGCCCGGCTTCATGGCCGACGACTCCTCCACGATCATCTTGCGCGGCTTTCTGCGTTCGATTGGCTATCGGGTCTACGCCTGGAAGGGCGGGGTCAACCGCGGCCGGATGCTGGATCACCTGCCGGGCACGATCCAGCGTGTCGCGGGAATTGCCGAAGCCAGTGGGCAGGCAGTCCGCCTGGTCGGCTGGAGTCGCGGCGGCATCCTGGCGCGGGAAGTGGCGCGCGACCGTCCTGATCTCGTCGACCGGGTCGTGACGATCGGTTCGCCGATCAAGGGCGGCATGAGCGTATCGAGCATCGCGCGCTGGGTCCGGCAGGAAACGGGCATGCAGCCCGACCAGATCAACAATATCCTGCGGGAGCGCAATCGGTATCCTATTGAGGTGCCGGTGCGGGCGATCTACAGCCGTACGGACGGCGTGGTCGCCTGGAAAGCCTGCATCGACGATCGCACCCTGGACGTGGAGCATCACGAAATACGGGGCAGCCACACGGGGACGGGCACGAACGTCGAAGTGTTCAGGCTCGTGCCGCGCCTGCTGCGCTAGTCAACAGAAGCAAATCAAAGAGGGAATGACATGAAACATCTCGTTTCAATGGTGCTGCTGATTGTGGTTGCACCGCTGGCGATGGCGGCAGATCTTCGTCAGGCTCGTCCGGAGGCTGTCGGCATGTCGTCGGAACGGCTCGATCGAATCCGGCCGTTCATGCAGCAGTACATCGACGACGGCAAGCTCGTAGGCATCCAGACGCTCGTTGCGCGCCGCGGGCGGATCGTCCACTTCGAGACCGTCGGCGATCTGGACCGGAATACCGGTGCGCCGATTGAAGACGACTCGCTGTTTCGCATCTATTCGATGACCAAGCCGGTTGTCACGCTGGCGGCCATGATGCTGCATGAGGAGGGCAAGTTCGGGCTCGAGGATCCGATTGCGAAGTACCTGCCCGCGTTCAGGGACGTCAGGGTGCTGGTAGACGGTGAGCTTGTCGACGTCGACCACCCGCCGACGATCCGTGAACTCATGAGCCACTCGGCCGGGCTGACCTACGGCGTATTCGGTAACACTGAAGTCGACAAGATGTACCGTGAGAAGGTCAGCATGTTCCAGCGCGACCGTCAGACTGATCTCGAGGAATTCGTCGAGACGCTCGGTACCGTTCCCCTGCTTTACCAGCCCGGCACACGCTGGGTTTACAGCGTCTCGGTGGATGTGCTCGGCCGGCTCATCGAAGTCGTCAGCGGCCAGCCGCTGGATGAGTTTCTGGACGAGCGGCTGTTCACATCCCTTGGGATGGATGACACGTTCTTCGAGGTGCCGGCGGACAAGGTGGATCGCTTTGGCACCAACCATTCGCTCAATCGTGAGGGCGAACTGATCGTGACCGACAACCCGGAGACCAGCCAGTATACGCGGCCGGTCACGTTCTTCTCGGGCGGTGGCGGTCTCGTCAGCACGACCGAAGACTATCTGCGCTTTTCGCAGATGATGCTGAATGGCGGAGAACTGAACGGCGTCCGCATTGTCAGTCCGAAGACGGTTGAAATCATGACGATCAACCATCTGGCTGACGGCATAACCTCAGGGTTCGGTGAACGCCCCGGTGTCGCGGGCACATTCGGCTTCGGACTCGGCTTCGGCGTCGCGACGGAGGCGCCTCGGACGCAGCTTGGCTCAAAGGGAACCTACACGTGGGGCGGGGCTGCGGGTACCGTGTTCTGGATTGATCCCGAAGAAGACCTGGTGGCGATCCTCATGGTGCAGATGATGCGCAACCCGTATCCCCTGCGGAGGGAGTTCTCGAACCTCGTCTACAGCGCGATCGAGGAGTAGTTCGCGCTCGTCCTGAGCGCAGCGAAGGACCTAGGACGCTCCCCGCGACCTGATCTTTCGCTCACGCCGCTGCCGCGCGGTCTCGCTGGCATCCGCGCCGATATGTGCCTCGCCGCGCTCGCGCGCGAGGCGAACCTGGCGCTCGCGTTCACGAAAGCGCGCACGCCGCTCCTCCGGATACTTGTCGATGCAGTGCGGACAACTCACGCCGGGCACGTAGGCATTGCTGAGCTTGTCGTTCTCGTCGATGGGCATCCGGCAGGCATGGCACTGGTCATAGTGCCCTCGCTCCAGACTGTGATCGACCGTGACGCGATTGTCGAAGACGAAGCACTCGCCTTCCCATAGCGACGCTTCTTCCGGCACCTTCTCGAGATACTTCAGGATGCCGCCCTCGAGGTGATAGACCTCGTCGAAACCCAGGGCCTTCAGGTATGCCGTGGATTTCTCGCAGCGAATCCCGCCGGTGCAGAACATCGCCACCTTCTTGTGCTTCTCGGGGTCGAGCGCGGCTTGTGCGTACCCGGGAAACTCGCGAAACGTCTCGGTATGCGGATTGATGGCACCGCGGAATGTGCCGATCTGCACCTCGTATTCGTTGCGTGTGTCGATGACCGTTACATCAGGGTCCGAAATCAGGGAATTCCAGTCTTCCGGCTTCACGTAGGTGCCCACGATCTGTTTGGGGTCGATGCCCTCGACCCCCATCGTCACGATCTCTTTCTTGAGCTTCACCTTGGCGCGCAGGAATGGTTGATCGTCGTCATAGGATTCCTTGCAACTCAGCCCGTCGAATCGACCATCCGCCTTCAGAAAGTCGAGCAGGGCGTCAATACCTTCCCTTGGGCCGGCGATGGTGCCGTTGATGCCCTCGGCAGCGAGCAGCAGGGTGCCACGAATGTCGTTGGCCTCCATGAGGTCCAGCAGTGGTGCCCGGAGCGACGCGTAGTCGGCGAGTTCAACGAATTTGTAGAGTGCACAGACGACGGTAGTCATGGCGGGAATTATATCACCCGGGCGACTTCGCAGCGGGTATTGTCATTCATCGTTTGCCGCGCTCGTCCTGTCGTGTCCAGACCGCAGCGCGCTTGCGCCCACTCTATCCTCGGAGCGAACGACGAGGAGGGAAGGCATGACGACATTCACGCTGAATGGCGAGAAGGTGACGTTTGAAGGAGAGAGCGATACACCGCTGCTGTGGGTGTTGCGCGATCATTTCAGGCTCTATGGCACGAAATTCGGGTGCGGCATCGGTGCCTGCGGTGCGTGCACCGTCCATCTCGACGGCACGGCGACGCGCAGCTGCGTGCTGCCCGTGTCGGCCGTTGAAGGCGCCGCCATCACCACGATCGAAGGGCTCTCGGCAGCCGGCGACCATCCGGTTCAGCTCGCGTGGCTCGAGCACGACGTACCCCAGTGCGGCTACTGCCAGGCTGGACAGATCATGGCGGCAAGTGCGTTTCTCGAACGGGTACCCAACCCGACGGACGCTCAGATTGATGAGCAGATGACGAACCTGTGCCGCTGCGGGACGTACGTTCGGGTCCGGGCGGCAGTCCATCGGGCGGCGAAGCTGAAGTGGGGTGAAGACGCATGAGCCTTTCACGCAGACAGTTCATTATTGGCGGCGCCGCTGTGGGAGGCGGACTCGTACTTGGCATTCCGCTATCGGCCCTCGCCGCGGATGATACCCAGGCGATCGGGGCCGATTCAGACGGGCCGCGACAGCTCGGCTATTTCATTCGCATCAACCCGGACAACACCGTCGTGATCGGCAACAACCAGCCCGAGATTGGCCAGGGCCTTCGAACGACGTTGCCGATGCTGGTCGCTGAAGAGCTCGAAGTGGATTTCAGTCAGGTGTCCGTGGAGCAGATGCCGCTCGGCATCGTCCGGACCAGCGACGGCATGCGCTGGCGGTACGGCGGCCAGGGCGTCGGCGGGAGCACCGGTCTGACGAGCAACTGGACCTTCATGAGGGAAGTGGGGGCGCGCGCAAGACTCATGCTGCAGCGGGCCGCGGCCCTGCAGTGGGAAGTGGACGTGGCAGAAGTCTACAGCGAGGCCGGCTTCGTGGTTCATCGCGGCGACGGCAGGCGCATTGCCTACGGCGACATTGTGACAGCGGCTGCGCGACTGCCGGTGCCGGCAGAGGCGCCGGCGCTGAAGCCGGCTTCGCGCTTCGGCATTGTCGGACATGGGCAGGCAACCCTCGATGCGCTGGATATCGTGACCGGCAAGGCGCGTTACGGCATGGATGTTGATGTGGCGGGCATGAAATATGCGGTCATTCAGCGAGCGCCGCAGCAGGATGCCCGGGTTCACTCCTTCGATGCGAGCGCAGCACTCAAGGTGCCGGGTGTCATTGATGTGTTCGAGGTCAAAGGTCCCGGGACTGGTGAGCCCTACTTCATCCTGGCCCACGGCGTGGCCGTACTCGCGGAATCGAGCTGGGCGGCAATCAAAGGTCGAAACGCGCTCGACGTGGAATGGACGACGGGCTCCATGCCGGCAGAGAGCACGGCGTCATTCGATGCGCAGTGCAAACGGCTGCTCGAAGGGGATGGTCAGATCGTACGAGATGATGGCGACTTCACAGCGGCCATCGCGAATGCCGACAAGGTGATTGAGGCGCGATATTCCGTGCCCTATGTATCGCACGCGCCGCTGGAGCCGCAGAACTGTTTCGCCCATGTCGAAGACGATCGTGCGCGCATTATCGTGCCTGCCCAGATGCCGTCCGGCGTGTCGAGGGCGGTTGCCGGCGTGACGGGGCTGGATCGCATGAAGATCGAGGTGGAACTGACGCGGGTTGGCGGCGGCTTTGGCAGGCGTCTCACCGCCGATTACGCCGCGGAGGCCGCGATTGTCTCGATGCATTCCGGGTATCCCGTCAAACTCTTCTGGACGCGGGAAGACGATATGCAACATGACTTCTATCGACCAGCGGGACTCCATCACCTGAAGGCCGGTGTCGACGGGCAGGGGCGCCCGGTGGCATGGACCCAACGTCTCGCCAGCGCTTCGAAGTATTACCGCCGCGCAGACGAGACGCCGGATACGATGTGGACGGCAGAACTCTACGATGACGACTTCCCGGCCAATATCATCCCGGACTTTCGGCTCGAGTGGTTTGGTGTCGACAGCGCCGTTCCGAGGGGTTCCTGGCGTGCGCCGGCGCACACTGCGAACGCGTTCGCCATCCAGAGCTTTATCGACGAGATCGCGTTCGAAACCGGGCAGGATCCGCTCGCGCTGCGGCTCAGCATGTACGGTGACGCCCGTGAGATCCCCTACGGCAATCACGGCGGCCCGACGTTCAATCCCGGGCGGCTGTCGAGATTGCTGGAGTTCGTCGCCGAGCGGATCGAATGGCATCGCTCGCGACCGTCCGGCCGTGGTGTCGGCATCGCAAGCCACTTCACGTTCGGCGGCTATGCCGCGCACGCCATTGAGGTGTCGGTGAGTGGTGACGAACTCCGGATCGAGCGGATCATCGCCGCGATTGACTGTGGGTTCGCGGTCAATCCGAACGCCGTCGAGGCGCAGGTTCAGGGGGCAACGATCGACGGTCTCAGTACAGCCCTCAATCTCGAGATCACCGTCGAGGAAGGCAGGATCGTGCAGCGCAACTTCGACGACTATCCGTTGCTCAGGCTGGCTTCTGTGCCTCTGGCATTCGAGTCACATATCCTGAACTGGGACAACGAGCCGACCGGCGTTGGCGAGATCCCGATTCCGACGGTTGCGCCTGCCTTGACCAATGCGATCTTCAACGCGACCGGGCAACGGATCAGGCGGTTGCCCATCGCCGGGCAACTGCGCACGGGTCCCGTCACGACGTGAGCGGTTCGCCGTCCCAGCCGTCGATCATGGTAAACGCCTCGACCGGCTTGCGCTTGAGTTTGGTCAACTGCTTGACCGGCTCGCCGATGCCGATCATCGAGCAGACGGCGACATGGTCGGGCAGGCCGAGTACCGCTTTCGCCTCCGGCTCCCGGTTGGCGAGGAAGGTCGTGAGTACGCCGCCCAGTCCCTCGTTGCGGGCAGCCAGCAGGATGTTCCAGACAAAGGGGTAGATTGATGCGCCGGAGATCAGCCCGACACGATCGAGGTGGCTGTCGAAGGAGCTGACCTGCGTCAGGTCGACGCAGACGACGAGAACCACGGGCGCTTTCTCGAGATCGTCGACCAGGGGAAAATCAGGCGAGGTGGCAGCAACCGTCTCCTCGGTGACCTGCGACGGATTGATTGTGTTGAACGGCGTTTCGCCGGCCATGGCCTGCGCCTTGTAGCGCTGGATTGTGGGTCGCATCACGTCGCGAAGCTTCGCGCGCACGGCCGGGTCCTTGATGACGAGTACCTTCCACCCCTGGCGATTGCCGCCGCTGGGTGCGAATCGGGCATTCTCGAGAATCCGGTAGAGTACGTCGTCGCTCACGGCCCTGCTCGTATACTGCCGCGCGGCGAACGTGGTTCGCATGACTTCGTAGGTTTCCATAGATGCAGCCCCGTGGAAAAAGTGCAACCATAACGCCTCGGCTACCAAATGGACACGTGACATGGCACAGATTCTCGAAGGCCCGATCTGGGCAGCAAGGAACGGCGCCTCGCACCTTGGCGCGGGGAGTATTCACGACGACGAAACGGCGAGTTCGCTGGGTTTTCGTGGCGGCACCGTCGCGGGCAGTGTCCATATGAACCAGTTCGTGCCTGTGCTGCTGAAGGCGTTCGGCCACCGATGGTTCGAGGCCGGCAACCTGTCGCTCTCGTTCCGCAATGCCACCGTGGACAAGGAGGAAGTCCAGGTCTTCGTCGAGCAGCCGGAAGAAGGTGCCACGCAGACGAAGGTGTGGATGGAGCGAACCGACGGACTTCTGGTGTGTCAGGGAACGGCGGCGATGGGTGATCACAGCCAGTCGGAACTGCGAACGAAGGACCTGCGCCCGTGCGATCCGTCCGAACTCAGGATTCTGCGGAACGTTTCGGCCGGCATGTCGCTCGGGAGCTACGATATCAATGCGTCGAAGGATCGCCAGTTTGAGGCGTACGACAACGATCTGCTGAGCGATCCCCTCGACTTCTATCGCACCGGCTCGCACTGGGGTGATGTGGTGGCCTGCCCGTCGACGCTCGTTCAGTTTCTCTACCGCATCCCGATGCAGGGGCTTCGTGAAAGCCTCGGCGATGCGGTCGGACTCTTCGGGTCGATCGAGGTGGGTCATATCAATGGGCCGCTCGTGCTCGGACGGGATTACCATCTCGAGAGTGAGGTGGTGTGCGTCGGCCAGAGCCCCAAGACCGAGTACCTCTGGTTCGACACCACCGCCTGTCAGCCTGAGGGTGGTGAGGCGGTTGCCACCATGCGCATGCAGCTCAGGTTCATGAAGGCGTCGTCGCCTCACTATGCCGAAGAGGCCGCGAGCTGATGCTCAAGGAAGGCGATACTGCGCCCGACTTCGCACTGGAATCCGGGCCCGGTGAGCGGGTGACGCTCGACGACCTGCTTGCCGACGGGCCGCTGATCCTTTATTTCTACCCGGCCGACTTTACGCCGGTATGTACGAAGGAGGCGTGCAGTATTCGTGACATGCACGAGGATATCGATGCCGCGGGCTTCACTGTTGTGGGTGTGAGTCCGCAGTCCACCTCGAGCCACGATCGCTTCAGGGAACGGTACGACCTGCCGTTCAGGCTCCTCTATGACGATGGCAAGAAGGTGATTCGCCAGTTCGGTGTCGATGGCATGCTCGGTTTCGGTGTTCGCCGCGCAACATTCGTCATCGATCCCGACAAGACTATCCGCGGGCGCGTTGTGTCCGAACTGTCGGTCGGCAACCATACCGATTTCATCCGAGAGGCCATTGCCAGCGCCTCCTGACGGCTGATTTGCGCGATACTGACGGGAGGCGCCTGTGAAGCAACCCAATATTCTCTTCATCATGACCGACCAGCACCGGGCCGACCATGTCGGGTTCGGGGGCAACCCGGTCGTGCAGACACCGAACCTCGATGCGATTGCCGCAAGCGGTACACAGTTCGACAACGCCTATGTGGCGAACTCGATCTGCACGCCGAACCGCTGCAGTATCGTCACCGGACGAATGCCATCAGGTCACGGTGCGGCCAGCAACGGTATTTCGCTCGACTGGCATGCCAACACCTTCGTTCGACGCCTGCGGGATGCGGGCTACTCGACCGGGCTCGTCGGCAAGGCGCACTTCCAGGACTGGGGCGACCTGCCGCCGCCGTTCGATAACGAGCACATTGCCGATCTGCCCCTGCGCACACGGCGCAATGTGCTGCCGGAACGCTGGCACCTGTATGAATCACGAAGAACGCACCGGGAGGGATTCGTCAGCTTTCCGGACGACTACTATGGCTTCAGCCATGTCGACATGGTGGTCGGACATTCGGATACCTGCCGGGGCCACTATGAACACTGGTTGCGTGACAAGGGATTTGATCCGGCTGATCTGCTCGGCACGATGAAGTCTGACAGCCCGAGCCTCGACACGTACGACGGCTGGTGGCAGGTTCGCCAGCCAAGATTGCCTGCTGAGCTTTACCCGAGCCGCTACATTGCCGATCGGAGCATTGATTTCCTGAAGCGTCACGATCCGGAGACGCCGTTCTTTCTTCAGGTATCCTTCCCTGACCCGCACCATCCGTTCACACCACCAGGCGAGTACTGGTCGATGTACGATCCCGCGAAGATGCCGTTGCCGTCGACCTATGACGACAATCATGAGCATTCCATGTGGCTCGCACGGGCGTATGCACGGCGGACGGGCAACCCTGATGCGGTGGTACAGCCGTTTGGCCCTGATGAGGATCAGTTGCGGCATGCGCTGGCCGCGCAGTACGGCATGATCTCTCTGATCGATGACTGCGTGGGTGATATTCACGCAGCGCTGAAGGATCTTGCGCTTGCCGACGATACGATCATCGTCTTCACGAGTGATCACGGCGACATGTTTGGCGACCACCACATTATGCTCAAGGGCACGATGCACTATGAGGGGTGCGTCAAGGTTCCGCTGGTGATCGCTGATCCTTCGACCGCGGCCTCGCGACGTGATGCGCTCGTCAGTTCGGTGGACATTGCACAGACCATGCTGGCGCTGGCCGGCGTCGATGAATACGAAGGCATGCACGGCACGTCACTCGTTCCTGTGATGAACGACGGGAATGCGAATGTTCACGACGTGCTGCTGATCGAAGATGACTATCCTGCCGATATTCTGAGAACCGGGCATCCAACGCGTATGCGTACTGTCGTCGGGAAGGAGGGCAGGCTCACGCGCTATCTGGGCGCCGAGGTCGGAGAATGCTACGACTTCGAGTCAGACCCGGAAGAGCGTCGCAACCGCTTCGGCGAAGGCACAGCGCTCGAACAGTCGCTGACGGGAAAGCTGGTCGATGAGATGACGAGGGTCAGCTGGCCCTGAGTGGCGTAATGCGCATCATCGGGATGCGCGTCGTCGCGATCACGCCGCTCGTGTCTGCCCGATTCTCGATGGTGATATCGCCACCATGGAATTCGGCAATCAGACGGGCTATGTAGAGCCCGAGGCCGAGGTGGGCCTCGCCGCCTGCGTCGCCCTCCCTGATCGAGATCATGGAGTCGAACAGGTGGTCAGCGTCTGCAGGCAGCGCGGGGCCCTCATTGATGACCCTGATCACGGCGTGGTCCTCCTCGAGTGTCAACCGAACGCGGACCGGTGTCCCCGCTGCGGCGAACTCGATCGCATTGCCCACGAGCTTGTCCATGAGCTGGCTGATCAGTTCCGGGAGCCCCAGTACCCTGTCGAACTCGCTCTCGATGCTGATCTCGAACGACTGTGCCGGATAGGCGATCTCGTAGCCTTTCACACATCCATCAATCACGGCGGCGATGTCGAAGTACTCGATGTCTTCCGGGTTCAGTGAAGCCTCGAGGCGCGTGGCTTCTGCCATGCTCGACAGTATCCGGGCAAGACGGCTGATGCCCTCGCGGGCCCGTTCGATGTAGATATCCTGGTCGTCATCGCCCCTCTCGGCCATCGTCAGATTGTCGAGTGATGATGAGACGACTGTGATGGGTGTTCGCAGCTCATGCGAGAGACGACGGGAGATCTGCTCAAGGTAA
This sequence comes from Pseudomonadales bacterium, assembly GCA_965267485.1. Taxonomy (GTDB): domain Bacteria; phylum Pseudomonadota; class Gammaproteobacteria; order Pseudomonadales; family Azotimanducaceae; genus JANQJA01. The sequence goes on from OZ254080.1 coordinate 1,120,817, forward strand.
CGATTGTATTGCTGCAGGCGATCTGTGAGCTGACGAAACGTCTCGTGGAGTTCGCCGAGTTCATCGCTGTCTTCCGCGGGCGAAAGGGCCGTTGTGACCCTGCCCTGTGGATCGACGCTGCGCGCCAGCGTTTGTCGCAGGGCACGGATCCGCTGTGAGATGCGAGTGGCGAGGACGATGAGGAGTGTCCCGGCAACGATGACGAAAGCGAGGGAAAGGACGGCGAGTGTTTCAATGTGCCGATTGATGAGGCGCATCATGCCGGCGCCCGATGTCCGCGCGATGATGTTTGCCACAGGCGCTCCATCGATAAGTACCGGCGCCTGCGCCTCACTGGTTTTTGGTCCGGTTCTGTAGAAGGGCAGCGGAAGAGCAGGGGCTTTCACGTCCTGCCAGATGCCCCCGGCTGTCTCAATGTTGCCGGCGCGGGCGAGTACGCGGCCGCCGGGATCCGTGAGCTCGAGTACGTAGTCGTCGCCTGCCGCGCGGGCGAGCATCTCATCCAGCGCGGGGTCGGGCAGAATGACCTGGCCCAGATCCTCGACGTAGGTGGTACTCGCGGATCCGAGCGAATAGAGCAGATTCCGTTCTGCCTCGCTGTCGACATCCGAGACCGAGATGGCGAAGGCGGTCGTCATGATCGAAAGTGGAATCCTGATTTCGACGTTGTAGCCCGAGCTGGTTGCAAGCCAGTACGCCTCGATATCCTCGTCGGGACGTAGTGCACGGCTGCCCTGGGAGAACGAGGTTATCCGGAATACATCGGCGGGGCCGGGCTGCTGCGGCGCGACCGTGTAGCGCCGGTATGTTCCCTCGTGGTCGACGAAGGCGATCTGGACGTGGTCGTTACGATGCACCGACAGGCTGCCTACCTGTCGATACACGACCCGGTCATCGCGAACGGTTGCGTGAAGAAACAGATTGATGCCGTCCGTGGCCGTCTCGAGCGCGAGTCCCAGGGAATCCGGTGAATAGGGGGCGTTGACCAGAAGCGTATCGTCTGCCCCGAACGATCTTGGCTCGTTCGCTGCCGTATTGAAGTCGTCATCGTGACCATCGATGTCCACCCAGCCACCCAGACGCCATGCAAACAGCGGCACGCCATTGGATGAAGCGCCGGCATCCCGAAACGTATCGATGAGTCGCCGGTCGTCATTGAGGCTCGCCGCGACGCGCCCGGCGACGGAGGCGAGTGAGGCCCGCTGCGTGTCGGTGACTGATCGTTGGAAGCGCTCGACCAGGGGCACCGTGATCAATGGAACAAGGAGCAGCGTTGCAGCCGCCCAGAGCGCCTTCGCAGGCAGCTTCATGCTTCGTTCCAGCGATAGCCCATGCCGTACACGGTTTCGATGGCGTCGAAGCTGTTGTCGATCGCAAGGAACTTTTTCCGGATGCGTTTGATGTGCGATGTAATCGTCGAGTCATCCACGACCATCCGGGATTCCTGCATCAATGCGTCGCGGCTCTTGACGTGACCCGGCCGGTTCGCGAGCGAGTAGACCATCCAGAACTCGGTGAGTGTCAGCCCGACATGCTCGCTATCCCACTGGCAGTTCATGCGGCTGGTGTCGATTCGCAGCTTGCCGCGTTCAATCAGGTCGCTGGTCTCGGCGGGACGTTGCATGGCCTCGAGCCGGCGAAACAGCGCGGCAATTCGGGCAACGAGATGGGGCAGCGAAATGTCCTTGGTCAGGTAGTCGTCTGCGCCCATGCGCAGGCCGCTGACGATGTCGAGATCACTGTCTCTGGCGGAGAGAAAGATGATCGGCAGGGTCTCGGAGCGTGTTCGCAGCCAGCGGCACAGCGCGAAGCCGCCATCGACTTCTGTGCCGAGACCGATGTCGATCACCGCAAGATCGGGCAGTGACTCCGAGAGGCCGGCCTCGGCTGCGGGACGGTCGGCAAACGCGGATACGCGATACCCCTGCTTCTGCAGCACGTCGACATAGTTGTTTCTGATCGAGGCGTCATCCTCGACGATAGCAATGGAGAAGGTCATAGCGCGCCAATATACACGAACGTTTTCCGCACGAGCGTTCGACACGGCAATTGCCAGATTGTTGCCACAATTCATCAGCACAATGCCCGAAACGGTGCCGGCCGGCGCCAGATGGCGTTGCTGAAATGAGCCTCACATTCAATCAACGAGGACAGCATCATGACCATTCGCAAGACAGTACTGACCACCGCCTTTGCATTCACGCTGGGTGCGGCCACAGTCACTCCGGCGCTGGCATCGAGCGCCGATACGCTGCCAGAGGAACGATCGGGGGCATTGATCGGCGGCATTATCGGTGCCGGTGTCGGAGGTCCCATCGGCGCGGGTGTGGGCGCCATGTTCGGCGGCGGCATTCTTGGCAAGGCATTCGGCCTGAACCGGCAGAACGGTGAACTGCGCACCGATCTCGCGGAGGCGAGGACCGAGGGCAAACGCGAGCAGTACCGGCTGGAGCGTGAGATCGCGAGGCTCTCGTCGAAGCTGAACGAGGCGAAGGTCGAGGCGGCAACGTCGCCACGGCTGCCGATCCAGTTCCGCACGGCCTCCAGCAATCTCGAGACGCACTACGAGAAGGAACTGGCTGGTGTGGCGAAGGCGATCGCCGAGCGCCCGGACGCGGTTGTTCGCCTGGCCGGATTCGCTGATCGTCGGGGTGACGAGGATTACAACCTCGCGCTGTCGAAAGAGCGGGTCGAAGCCGTCAAGCAGTTTCTGGTCAAGCACGGCGTAGCCGGCAACCGGATCATGACGGAAGCGTATGGCGAAACCCGGCCTGTGGCCTCGGAGCCGACGCCCGAGAATCACTTCTTCGACAGGCGTGTCGTACTCCAGGTTTCGGTGGAGGACCTGCCGCTCGCATCCCGCTAGCTGAACGACTGGTGCGAGCGTTTGGGGGCCTGGCGGCCCCCATTTTTTTGCTCGTGGTTAAAGCGGCTTGACGTTCTGGGCTTGCGGGCCTTTCGGACCCTGGCCGATGGTGAATTCGACCTGCTGCCCGTCGGCCAGCGTTTTGAAACCGTCTGCCTGGATGGCACTGAAGTGAACGAAGACGTCCGGTCCATCCGCTTGCTCGATGAAGCCGAAGCCCTTCGATTCATTAAAAAACTTAACTTTGCCAGTCAGTGTTTCAGACATGTTGCTAGTGTCCTGATATTGAATTTATTCGTGCTGAAGAAGGTGACGCAGTACAGGACGAGGAAAACAACAACTGACCATCGTAACGCTGAACGAACGAGCCGCACTTCGCAGCACGGATACAATAACAGGACTGTGGACAGAATCCAGAAAAAAACGGGGGCCTGAAGCCCCCGTTTTGTGCACTTTCGCTGGGCTGGCGGGTTCCTAGTACTGGAACTCCGGCAGCTGGACGACCAACCCATCGAGGTCGTCAGAGACTTCGATCTGGCAGGAAAGGCGGGAATTTTCTTCGCGGTCGGGATTCAGGTCGAGCATCGACTCTTCCTGGTCACTGGGCTTGCCCACTTTTGCAATCCACGCGGGATCGACAACAACGTGGCAGGTCGCGCAGGAGCATTCCCCGCCACAGTCGGCGTCAATGCCGGGTACCAGGTTATCAACGGCAGCATTCATCACAGACGTGCCGTTGGGCGCATCTACTTCGTGCTCGGTGCCGTTGTGCTCGATGAACTTGATCTTTGCCACGAAAACTTCTCCCTTGAGTTCTTAGAGTCGGTGCCAAAAAAAGGCGCAAGATAGCAGGAAATCCCGCAAGTTTATACTTGGCCGTCCACCAATAAAGGTGTGGATCGGCCAAAAAGAAATCATAAATGGCCACCCATCAGAGTGCGCCGAAATGCGTCCTGAGCTCGCTGACAAAGACATCTGGCAGTTCCACGGAGGCAAAGTGACCGCCCCGGTCCATCGCCCTGAAGTACACCAGATCCTGGTACCGGTTTCGGGCCCAGCGCTCGGACGTGAACAGGATGTCTTTCGGAAAGGAGGTGATGCCTGCAGTGACGGGCACCGGCGTCGGCTCGGAGGCCTGGCCGATGCTCTCCCAGTAGAATCGCGCCGAGGAGGCACCCGTATCGGTCAGCCAGTACATCATCACGTTGTCGAGCAACTCGTCCCGGCTGACCACATTCTCGGGGTGCCCGCTGCAATCCATCCACTGGTAGAACTTCTCCAGAATCCAGGCAGCCTGCCCCACCGGCGAATCGGCCAGTCCGTACCCGAGGGTCTGGGGTCTGGTGCGCTGCTGGAACTGGTAACCGGAATCATGGTCGCGGTAGAACGCCGCAGCCTTGAGCGAGGCCTGTTCCAGTTCGGAAAGATTGTCCATCGGATCGGGGATCGGCGGCACCATGGTGACGTGGATCGCCTTGCAGTTGCCGAGGTTCTGCGCGCCGATCTCGGTGGTGATGATGGACCCCCAGTCACCGCCCTGCGCGAAGTACGCATCGTAGCCGAGGCGCACCATGAGTTCGTTCCAGGCGGTGGCGACCTTCCGCACGCCCCAGCCGGGGCGCGTCGGCTTGGCGGAGAAGCCGAAGCCGGGCAGCGTCGGCAGCACGAGATGGAAGGCATCCTTTGCCGTTCCGCCGTGGGATTCCGGGTCGATGAGCGGTTCGATGACGTGCCGGAACTCCAGCACAGACCCTGGCCAGCCATGTGTCATCAGAAGCGGTCGCGCTGAATCGACCTTTGAGCGTATGTGCAGGAAGTGGATGTCGAGACCATCGATCTCGGTGAGGTAGCCGTCCCACTGGTTCAGCCATGCCTCGCAAGGACGCCAGTCGTAAGACCCGTGCCAGTACTCTGCGACCTCTTTCATGTACTGCAGGCGAATGCCCTGCGACCAGTCGTCCGGCGTCTCGGCGTCCGGCCAGCGCGTGTTGGCGAGTCGCTGTTTCAGGTCTTGCAGTGCGTCGTCGCCAATCTCGATGTTGAAGGGCCGCAAGTCAGTCATGTGTCGTCTCCGCCGTGGTCGCGGCGGGTACTATGCCACGACTCGTGAGGTGACTGTACCGGACCTCGTGGTCTACGATACGACCCATGACTGTTGGACTGGGTTTGGGCATTTCGCGGTTTCCGTTTGAATCGGCACGCGGATACTGGCGTTGGGTGGAGCAATGCGAGGCGGGCGGCGTCAACTCCATCTGGCAGACCGACCGGCTGGTATCGAAGGAACCGATGCTGGAATCGCTGTCGACGATGGCGGCGATCGCCGGCGCCACAGAGCGGATCCGTTTCGGCATGAATGTCGCATCGATCGCACTGCGCGACCCGCTCCTGACGGCCAAGCAGTGTGCGACCATCGACATGTTGAGCGAGGGCCGACTGCTGCCGGCGTTCGGCATCGGGAGCGCGCTGTCGATGGATTACCGGGCGACAGGTACGCCGACGAAGGCCCGCGGCAAGAAAGCCAATGAGGCACTCGAACTCGTTTCACGCCTCTGGCAGGAAGACGACGTGACATTCGAGGGTGAGTTTTTCCACTACGAGAACGCGACGATTGAGCCGAAGCCGGCCAACCCGCGCATTCCACTGTGGATCGGCGGCTCGAGCGAGGTCGCGATGAAGCGGACAGCGCGCTATGGCACGGGCTGGCTGGGGGGCATTGATTCGCCGGAGCAGAGCAAGGTCATGGTCGACGGTATCAAGGCGGCGCTCAAGGAAACCGGGCGGACGATTGACGACGATCACTACGGTGCCACCTTCTCGTTCCGGTTCGGCAGCCCCGAGGAACCCATCGCAAAGCGCGCGGCAGAAGGTCTCAAGGCGCGCACCGGCAAGGATCCGTCACGATTCATGGTGGCGGGAAGCACCGATGACATCATGCGACGCATCGACGAGTACATTGCGGCGGGTTGCGAGAAATTCGTGATGATGCCGATGGCGACGGGCGAAGCGGACATGACGGAGCAGACGCGGCGGTTCATCGAAGAGATACAGCCTGAATACCGGAACTGACGCATGGCCGACGACAAGCAGACAGGCATTTTTTACACAAAGGAACCGGCGGGGCTCGTCGTGATGCTCGATGGTGAGGTGAAGCACCGGTACAAGACCAAACGCGAATTCGTCGAGGCGCACGTCAAGGGCGTCGCGGCACTCGAACGTGAAATGGCCGATCTGCTGGAACGTCACTACAAGCCGGAAGGTACCTGAGCCCCCGCCGTCTTGAGGCTCGCGCGCCAGCGCGCGCGGAAGGACCTGAAACCAGGAACATGAGCTTCGAACGGGGCGTCCGCGAGCCGGCACAGTCCTCCGGGGACCCTTACGCGGCTTCGCCGCTGCAGTCGCTTAAGTCCCCTCCGGCCTGCGCCGGCTCACGGCCGTGTGCGTTGCTTCGCGTCTTTCCGTCGGTGCGAGGGATCAGCGCAACATGTGCAGGTAGTGCAGGTGGCGCTCGTACTGGTCGAGAATGTCGTTCGCGATCTGCTCACGTGTAAAGCCCATCACGTCATAGTCCTGGCCGCCCTCGGCCAGATGAACCTCTGCCCGCCAGTACTTTTCGTCTTCATCGGCGTCCTGGGTTGATGGCTCTTCCTGATCCAGTGATGGCTGCACGTGTTCGGCCGCATACACGGTGTAAACGAAGTCGAGTTCCTCCCCGTGATAGACCGCGAGACTGACGCCGTAGTCGTAGAAGTTGTCATCAATCTCGGTGCTGATACCCTGTTTCTCGAGTTCTTTCGAGAACTCCCGCATGGCCGGCAGCACCGTGTTGCGCTGGTACTTCCTTACGCCTTCGAGCGTCGGGTACTGGAACAGGTTGCCGAGGCGTTCCTGCCAGGGTACGTCGGAGTCGGCAATGGTATGCACGGCGAGCGCATCACGCTTGGCGATGTCCATTTGCAGTGCCCGCATGAAGCCCCACATCGCCGCCAGCAGCGCAATCGAGAAGGGCAGGGCGCTCGCAATCGAGGCCGTCTGCAGGGAGGGAAGGCCACCCGCGATCAGCAGGATCATGGCGATCACGCCGATGCTGCTGGTCCAGTAGACCCGCTGCATCATCGGCGTATCGTCGCGTCCATGGGACGACAGCATGTTGACCACCATCGCGCCGGAATCCGCAGAAGTGACGAAGAACACGATGATCATGACGAGCGAAATGAACGACAGCACCTGGGCGAAAGGGAAGCTCTCGAAGAATTTGAACAACGCGACGGACGTGTCGGCCTGCACCGCATCGCCCAGTTCCTTCAGGCCGCCGTGCAGGATGAGTTCGATGGCGCTGTTGCCGAACACGGTCATCCACAGCAGCGTGAACAGCGTCGGCCCGAGCATTGCGCCAAGCACGAATTCCCGAATCGTTCGGCCGCGGGAGATTCGCGCGATGAAGAGGCCGACGAAGGGCGACCAGCTGAGCCACCAGCCCCAGTAGAAGATGGTCCAGCCGCCGACCCAGTCGGTCGGGTTGTAGGCGTAGAGATTGAAGGTCTTGCTGATCAGTTCTGACGCGTACTCGCCGGTGTTCTGCACGAACACCTGGAGGAGCAGCACCGTCGGGCCAACGATGAGTACGCCAAGCAGCAACAGCACCGCCAGCATCATGTTGAGCTCAGACAGACGCTTGATGCCGACGTCGAGACCCATGATGACCGAAACGGTGGCAAGGCCGATGGTAAACACCACAAGACCGCCCTGTACCCACAGGTTCTGCGGCACGTCGAACAGGTAGGTGAGGCCCGAATTGATTTGCAGTACACCGAACCCCAACGAGGTTGCCACGCCGCAAACCGTGCCGATGATCGCGAAGACGTCGACCGCAATCCCGATCGGTCCGTAGATCTTGTCGCCGATCAGTGGATAGAGCGCCGAGCGCAGCGTCAGCGGCAGGTCGTGACGATAGCTGAAGTAGGCAAGGATGAGCGCCACGATGGCGTAGGTGCCCCACGCGTGAATGCCCCAGTGAAAGAAGGTGATGCGCATCGCTTCTTCGGCGGCTTCCACGGTGCCGGGCTCACCCATCGGCGGCGCGAGAAAATGCATGACGGGCTCGGCGACGCCAAAGAACATGAGACCGATTCCGATGCCGGCTGAAAACAGCATCGCAAACCACGATGTCAGGGAGTAGTCAGGCTCCGAATGATCGGGCCCCAGCTTGATATCGCCCAGCCGCGTGAAGGCAACGACCAGAACGGTGACCAGAATGATGGCCACCACCAGCACGTAGTACCAGCTGGCATTCTCGACGATGGCGTTCTGGATGTTCTGGAACAGCGCAGTCATTCCCTCGGGGGAAACGACCGCGCTGATCACGAGCAGCGCAAGGAACGCGCTCGCGGAGTAGAAGACGGGTGGGTTGAATGTGGCGAGTTCTGGTTTTGTCTCTTGACTGCTCTCTGACATGGGACCGGTGTCGCGGAATGTGCTGACACTCTATTACATCAGTGGCAATTTCTCATGTCTTGCGGAAGTGCAGAATGCCCCAGGCGAGATAGCCATTGTCTGCAGCATCAACCCAGTTCTTGAGTCCTGTCAGCATCCGTGTGATGTATTCGGCGCTGATAACACCCGTAAACTCGTTCTGGCGTGTCGCGAGCGTCGTACCAACGCGGTCGTAGTGTGCACGAAGATGTTCCACCAGCGGCAGATACTCGATGCGCTCGAACCCGAGTGACTCGAGTTGTTCCGTGTACCATCCGGGCGCGCCCAGTGACGACAGCTCGAGGCGGTCATACACCGGCTGGAGTACACCTTCGGGGCAGTCGTCGGCCTGCATCGGATCAGTGAAGATGAGTTCGCCCCCGGGTTTGAGAATGCGATCGATCTCCTCGAGCACCTTGCGCCGGTCGCCGCTGTGCAGAAACGAATCCTGAGACCAGACGATGTCGTAGCTGGCATCGTCTTCAGGAATGTCCTCAAAGCTGGCATGAAGGACTTCGACCTTGTCATCGAGACCCTGTTCGCTCGTCAGCATGCGATTGCGTTCATTCTGGCGATCGCTCAGGTTGAGACACGTCACGTGACAGCCGAACTTCTTCGCCAGATACCTGCCGGTGCCGCCGTAACCGGCGCCAAGATCGATGACCCGGCTGTCCGGGCCAATCGTCTTCAGCTTTGAGGTGATGAGTTCCACCGTCTGGTGGGATGCATCGCTGATTTCAATGTCGGCGGGGTCGTAGATGCCGACGTGGATGTCTTCTCCGCCCCAGATTCGCTCGTAGAAGGTATCCGCGTCGCTGCTGTCGTAGTAGTTCTCGGCCGTTGACTCAGCCGTGCTGCGATTACTCGCCATCGGAATCCTCCTCGTACAGTTTTTCGGCGACGTGAATGAAGAAATCCGGCTCTTCCTCACGATAGGTTTCCTGGAAATCGCCGTAGGTATTCACGCTCTGGAATCCGGCGTTCATGAGCAGTTCGCGCGTATAGTCCTTGCGGAGCGGGAACATGTTGAGGAAGTGCTCGGACCCGTCCGGGAACTTGTAGCTGAAACGGGCAAGCCCGTCATCCATGTAGGCGGGCTCTGCGACGACTTTCTCGCCGGCATAGTAGTACTTGTGCTTGGACGAGAAACCGTGGTCGAGGATGGCGTCGTAGTTGCGCTGGTCGAGAATCAGGATGCCGTCATGCTTCAGTGCCGCATAGAACTCGGCGAGGCAACGTCGCCGGTCGCGCTCGGAGTGGAGGTGCGTGAACGAGTTGCCAAGGCAGATGATGGCGTCGTACTTGAAGTGAACGTCGCGGTTCAGCCAGCGCCAGTCCGAATGAATTGAACTCAGGATGTGCCCGCGTTCCCGCGCGTTGTCGAACGCCTTCGCGAGCATCTGGGCGCTACCGTCGACAGCGGTGACCTCGAAGCCGGCCTCCATGAGCCTGACGGCGTGAAAGCCGGTGCCCGTTGCGACATCGAGTACTTTCTCCTTGCCGCGCTCCTTGAGAAGCTCAATGAAGAACTTCCCCTCGCTCTCGGCGCGCGCGTCCCAGTCGATCAGTTCATCCCACTTCTCGACGAAACTTTTAACGTATTCATTCTGATAGTTTTCAGATTCCCGCGTCTCGACAGGGTTGCTGCCGAAATCCTGCTCTTCGGGAATCTCGTTGAGTTTCGGCGTTTCAGTGTTTCTCATACAGCAGTTCCTTGCCGTGCGCGCAGGCGCCGGCTTTGCTTTGGTTGAAGGGATTGTTGGCGTCTTGTGGACGCGGTGCGAACCATATCGCGATTGACAAGAATTCCTGCTAACGATGCCGTTATGGGAATTCTTCAAGTGCAGAATGAGCAGAAACTATAACGAATAGCGCGTGAACTTGCTAATTGCACCTGCAGCCCGCATGGAAATTGGCGTGCTGCGGCCCATGCTTTACAGCAGATTAATGCAATCTTGATGCGGAATGAGGCTTGCGCAGGCGATCAGTCGACGACGCTGACGCGAACGCAGGTTGAGTGAATGAGTGATTCCATCGTTTCGAGAAAGTGATGTTTCACATCCTCGATACGGATATTTTCACCGATCGCGATGCGCCTGCCCGCCTGCACGGCGATCCACTCCTCGAGGACGGCTTCGTCAGCAGGCGAGAGATCGATGCAGTCATCGAAGTCCTTGATGAAGGGGCGGGTGCGGTACGAATCGACGTAGATTTCGAGGCGTTTCACTGCCATGTGAGTATTCCGTTGTTGGCCCGGACCGCTATTGAAGCACCGGCCCTGCACCCTGGACGTGCGCCGGTTCACAATTATCGTGATATCACGGGACTTCCTGCCGGAATCGTGACGCGGATCACACGTCGCTGGGTTCTGGCCGGACGCGCATCAGCCCTTCCTGCATCGTCGAGCAGACCAGGCGGCCTTCCCGCGTGTAAAAGCTGCCGCGGTTGAAGCCCCTGGCGGCATCGGCGCTGGTGGTCTCCTTGATGTACACCAGCCAGTCCGCCGCATCGAACGTGCAGTGGAACCAGAGCGCGTGATCCAGGCTGGCCATCTGCAGGCGGTGCCTGGGCACGCTGTTTCGGTGCGGCAGCATCGAGGTTGATACCAGCCCCATGTCAGATGCATAGGCGAGGGCGTACTGGTTCTCCTGCGTCGAACGGAGTTCCTTGCGAAAGCGGATCCAGACCGGGTTCTGGTGGTCGTCCCGGCTGTCGCTGTCGAGCGGATACACCGAACGCATCTCGAAGGGGCGCGGACGCCGTGCCCAGCCGGAAATCGGCGCTGATTTCGGCAGGCGCCGTGCGACCGTCATGTCGTCCTCGAGCGAATCGGGGTCGGGGATGTCTGTCATATCGATCTGGTGTTCCAGACCCTTCTCTTCAACCTGGAAGGACGCGTCCATGCTGAAGATCGCTTCTCCGCGTTGCACGGCGACAATCCGCCGCGTCGTGAAACTCCTGCCGTCGCGGATTCGATCAACACTGTAGAGCACCGGAACTTCCGGGTCGCCGGGGCGCATGAAGTAGGCATGGAGCGAGTGGCAGGGCCTCGCGTCCTCGACCGTGCGGCTGGCCGCGACGAGCGCCTGGCCGAGTACCTGCCCGCCAAACAGGCGGGGACCCATGCCCTCACGACTCTCGTTGGCGCCTCTGAAGATATCGGCCTCGATCTGTTCCAGGTCCAGCACCGACATCAGATCATCGGCGGGCTCGGTTTCGCTCACAGTGGGGTCTCCCTGACTCATTGACTTGCCAAGGCGAGATGTTACAGTCTGCCACCCTCACTCGTCCTGCCTTTACCGGAAATCTCTGCCTATGAAGATCGCCCTGTTGTCGCGGAACAGGCAACTCTATTCGACAAAGCGCCTCATCGAGGCGGCCGAGGAGCGCGGCCACGATGTGCGTGTACTCGACGTACTCCGCTGCTACATGAACATCACGTCGCACAGGCCCTCGATCCACTATCGCGGTGACGAACTCGAGGCGTTCGATGCGGTGATTCCGCGGATTGGCGCGTCCGTGACATTTTACGGTACGTCCGTACTTCGACAGTTCGAGATGATGGGGACGTATCCCCTGAACGAGTCTGTCGCGATCAGTCGATCGCGGGACAAGCTGCGGGCACTGCAACTGCTCTCGCGCCGGGGTATCGGTCTGCCAATCACGGGCTTTGCGAACAAGCCGGACGACATTGCCGACCTCATCAAGATGGTGGGCGGCGCACCGCTCGTCATCAAGCTGCTGGAAGGCACCCAGGGCATCGGTGTCGTACTCGCCGAAACCCGAAAAGCGGCCGAGAGCGTGATCGAGTCTTTCCTCGGGCTCAATGCATCGGTACTGGTGCAGGAGTACATCAAGGAAGCAGGCGGCGCGGATATCCGCTGTTTTGTGGTCGGCGACCGTGTCGTTGCCGCGATGAAACGCCAGGCGGCAGATGGGGAGTTTCGTTCCAATATTCACCGGGGTGGGTCAGCCAGCCTGATCAAGATTACGCCGGAGGAGCGCTCGACGGCGGTGAGAGCCGCATCGACCATGGGTCTCAACGTGTGCGGTGTCGATATCCTCAGATCCAACCACGGTCCCGTGGTCATGGAGGTGAACTCGTCGCCCGGTCTGGAAGGCATCGAGGCTGCAACCGGCAAGAATGTCGCCGACCTCATCATCCAGTTCCTCGAGAAGAACTATCAGAAGGGCAATACGCGAACCCGCGGTAAAGGCTAGCGCCCCGGCGACTCGTCCTGCGCAGCACCGACCGGGGTCGCGCACACTCCGATAACACCGTCTTCCACCTCGATCGGGAACGTCTTGATCGGCTCCCATGCGGGCGGGGCTTCAACGCCGCCGTCCTTCAACCGGAACTCGGCGCCGTGGTAGGGGCATGTGATACAACCACTCGCCATCGACCCGCCCTCCAGCGTAAAGGCAGCATGGGAACAGTAGTAGCCGATGGCGTAGAGTTCGCCTTCATGGCGACAAAGCAGGATTTCCTCGCCGTCGAGTTCGATATACAGCTGGCTGCCTTCCGCCACATCCTGCTCGGCGGCAACCACATAAAACCCGTCTCTCATCCCGCTATGCTCGCTTAGATTCGACCGATGAATCAAGCTATCCTGCGAGCATATTGTGCCCGGAGGAAACCGATGAGCGACAAACACTGGATTCGCCTGCCGGTGAGTGAAGGCAAGGCATCGCGTCAGGCACATGCCGATTTGCCGGAAGGCACGTACGAGCGCGAACTGGGCCGTGAGGGCTTCTTCGGCCCTGTCACCCAGATGCATCATCGCCATCCCCCGACCGGCTGGATCGACTGGGATGGCCCATTGAAGCCACGCGCCTTTGACCTGAACAAGCTGTTCCGCGCCGTGACCACACCCCATGCCGCGACCACGGTGCTGTCGAACGCCCAGTGCACAATTCGCGTCTGGCGTCTCGAGACCAGCATGACGCATCTCGTTCGCAACTCGGACGGGGACGATCTTCTGTTTCTGCACCACGGGCGGGGACACCTGTTTTGCGACTACGGGCATCTCGAGATCGGCGAAGGGGACTACGTGCTGATCCCGCGGGGCACGGCGTGGCGCATCGACGTGATTGATCCGGTCAACGTTTATGCGATCCAGAATACGGATGGCGCGTACCGGCTGCCCGATCGCGGCATGCTGGGGCCGAACGCGATCTTCGATCCGGCGGTGCTCGACCATCCGCGAATCGACGAGACGTTTCTCGCGCAGCAGGACGAAGAGACCTGGGAAGTGCATGTGAAGCGACACGACGAGATCACGCGCGTGACGTTCCCGTTCAATCCCCTTGATGCTGTCGGCTGGCACGGTGACAACACGGTCGTTCGGCTGAACTGGCGCGATATACGTCCGGTGGTCAGCCATCGCTATCACCTGCCACCGTCAGTGCACACAACGTTCATCGGTAACGGATTCGTTGTCTGCACGTTCTGCCCGAGACCGGCAGAAACCGATGAGGGCGCGCTGAAGGTGCCGTTCTATCACAACAATGACGACTTCGATGAGGTGCTCTTTTACCATCGCGGCGACTTCTTCAGCCGCGACAACATCAGCGAGGGCATGATGACCTTCCATCCCTGCGGGTTTGCACACGGCCCCCATCCGAAGGCGCTCAAGAAAAGCATGGAGTCGCCACCAGGTTTCATCGATGAGGTTGCGGTGATGGTCGACACACGGTCGTCGCTTGAGATCGGCAATGCGGCAACGCTCGTTGAGAACGCGGCCTACGTCGACTCCTGGCGATCACCGGGTGGTGAAACGTGAATGAGCCGCTTTGGCGCCCATCGGCAAGTGGTATCGACGCCGCGAATATCACCCGCCTGATCCGGCAACTGGGGTGCACGACGCAGGCGGAACTGCATGCACTCAGCATCACTGAGCCGGCGCGGTTCTGGCAAGCGGTGTGGGATGACTGCGCGCTGCTCGGCGAGCCGGGCAGCGTCGTGCTTCAGGCAAGTGAAGACATGTCGGCCGCGCGATTTTTCCCGGAGGGCCGGCTCAACTTTGCCGAGAATCTGCTGAGCCACGGCGAAGGCATCGCACTGGTCTCGCGGCTCGAAGATGGTTCGCGCCGTACGCTGACGTACCGGCAACTCTTTGCCCGCGCAACCGGCGTTGCCGCGTGGCTTCAGTCGATCGGTATCGGGTCCGGCGACCGCGTCGCCGCGTTCATGCCGAACGTCCTCGAGACAGTCGTGGTGATGCTGGGCGCGAGCGCGATCGGCGCGACCTTCTCGTCCTGCTCGCCCGACTTCGGCTTTCAGGGCGTGCTCGACCGCTTTGGGCAGATATCACCCCGGGTTCTCGTGTGCGCGGATGCGTATCGTTACAACGGGAAGGCGATCGATACATCGGTGCGCGCCGTCGAGATCGCTGGCGCTGTCGACTCGATCGAGCAGATCCTCTTCTGCCCGCTGCTCGATGCCGCAGCGACGCTCGATACCGGGCTGCCGGTGACGCGGTTCGACGAGATATCGGACGGCCCCGACGACTTCGCCTTCGAACGTTTCCCGTTCGACCATCCGCTCTACATCATGTACTCGTCGGGCACGACCGGCGCGCCCAAGTGCATCGTGCACGGTGCCGGCGGTACGCTGCTTCAGCACGCGAAAGAACATGCGTACCACGTCGACCTGAATGAAGCCGACACACTCTTCTACTTCACGACCTGCGGCTGGATGATGTGGAACTGGCTGGTTTCGGGCCTCGTGCGCGGCGCGACGCTCGTGCTGTTTGACGGCTCACCGTTCCATCCGGGGCCGAGAGCGCTGCTGCGAATGGCCGAGGATGAGGGCATCACTGTCTTTGGCACCAGCGCCCGCTATCTGGCAAGCCTCGAGAAAGTCCGGGTGACCTCGGCGGGCCATGATCTGGTACAACTCAGGACGATCCTGTCGACGGGTTCGCCGCTGTCCCCGGAGAGCTTTCGCTATGTTTACCGTGACCTGAAGCCGGATGTCTGCCTGTCATCAATTTCGGGTGGCACAGATATCATCAGCTGCTTCGCCCTCGGCAGTCCGGTGCTGCCTGTTTTTGAGGGCGAGTTACAGTGTCTCGGCCTCGGCATGGATGTGCATATCTTCGATGATGACGGGCGGCCCGTATTGGGTGAAAAGGGTGAACTCGTCTGCACATCGCCGTTTCCGTCGATGCCGGTGGGATTCTGGAACGATCCGGACGGAACCCGTTATCGCGATGCCTACTTCACGCGATTCCCCGGTGTGTGGGCGCACGGCGATTACGGTGAGCTGACCGGCAACGGGGGCATGATCATCCACGGGCGCTCCGATGCAGTGCTCAACCCGGGGGGCGTCAGAATCGGCACGGCAGAGATTTACCGTCAGGTCGAGAAGGTCGATGCGGTGGTCGACGCCGTCTGTGTGGGTCAGCGTTTTCGCGGCGACGAGCGAGTCGTGCTGTTTGTGGTACTCCGCGACGGTGTGCCGTTGTCAGAGGAGCTCGAGCGCGAGATCCGAGAGACGATCCGGTCGCACGCAACCCCGCGCCACGTACCCGCAAAGATCATCGCGGTACCTGATGTTCCCCGCACGATCAGCGGCAAGACGGTTGAACTCGCGGTGCGCTCGGTCATTCATGGCGATGAGGTGAAGAATCGCGATGCGCTCGCGAACCCGGAAGCGCTGGATTCCTTCAGGAACATCGCCGAACTCGATCGCTAGCGCATCCGCGGCGCGGGCGAAAAAAAGCCCCGGACGCCGAAGCGGCCGGGGCGGGGTACGGAGCAACTGACCCGGTGTCAGAAGTCCGCGTTGAGGCGAACGAAGTAGTAACCACCCTGCCAGGGTGCGTAGGAACCGGACTGGTAGAGACGGCCGCAGCAGTAGTCGTTGTCGCTGGCGACACGATCCACCTGATCCGGATACTCGTCGAAAATGTTGCGACCCCCTGCCGAGAGACTGTAGTTGTCATTGAACCGGAAGGTGCCCTCGAGGTCGACGAACACGGTCGATCCGTAAGTCTGGAACCCGGTGAAGGTTGAGCCGCTGTCGTCGGAGTCGGTTGACTCGCCATACCAGCTTGCGCGCGCCATCATCGTGAAGGCCGGCGAGAAGTCGTGAACCGCCGTGAACACACCGCGGAATTCAGGCGATGCATTCTCGAAGTCGTAGATTTCCTCGACCCCGAGGAAGGCGCTGGCGTCGGATTCGATCGACGACTTGTTGTAGTTCACAGACGCTGTCAGCGTCGTGCTCATGCCGTTGTCCCATGCGATCGGTGCCGTTGCGACGACGTCAACGCCGGTCGTTTCACTGTCGAACGCGTTGGTGAAATAGAACACGCCGCCGATCGAGTTCGCGCCGGCGACACCGGCACCCTCGAGTGCGAGGAAGTTGTCATAGGCGGCGCCCGAGGTCGGGTCGGTCGAGACGTCACGCGTCGTGATCGAGTAGAAACGATCGTCGATCGCGATCTGGTAGTAGTCGACCGTCAGCGTCATCAGTTCCAGATCGGCGGTGAAGCCGAACGTGAAGTTCGTCGACGTTTCCGGCTCGAGCGGAGACGCGCCGAGTGCCGCGGCAATCGGGCCGCCTGCCGGGAACAGTCCGGTTGCAACCGGGAAGCCGTTCGGCAGTCGCGTCGAGACGTTGGTCGTGCCCTGCTGCCCTGGCGTCGGTGCCCGGAAGCCCGTGCCGACCGAAGCGCGCAGTGCGAAGGTGGGAGAGACCTTGACCAGACCAGCCAGTTTGCCGACGACCTCGCTGCCGAAGTCAGAGTAGTCCTCGTAGCGAATCGCGCCCTGCAGGAAGAGTGATTCTGTCACGTCGGCTGACAGGTCGCCGTAGACTGCGTACGAGTCCCGCGTGTAGTCATCGGAGAATGCCGGCGAGTAACCCGGGAAACCGTTTGAGCCGACACCGACTACGGTAAATACGGGATCAGATGAATCCGCGCAGTCCAGCGACGAACCATTTGCAATAACGCCAAGTCCGTTTGCCGTCGGCGTGCCATCATCGTTACAAAAACCGAACGGGTCGGGTGTCGCGTACGGGCCTGCTTCGTATGATTCGACCTGCGGGCTTTCGACGACCTCGTAGGATTCGTCGAGATAGCTGAGGCCAAAGGCAAAGGTCAGCGGGCTGTACATGCCGGTGTCGAAGTCCAGCGCGAAGTCAGCCTGGATCTGGAACTCTTCATTCACGAGATCACCCGGCCGGAACGACGTCGGGGACGCGGCACCGAGTGACGGGTTGATCGTGTTGAACAGGGTGTACGAGATCTCGTTGCTGCCGAAGCGTGCCGAGACGTCGTAGCTGAGGCCGCCATCTGTCAGACCGCGCAGACCGCCAGCCAGAGAGTAGTCGGTGATGTCACCCGCAAATCTCGGCGTGAAACCGCCGGGGAACTTCTCGAGGGGCGTGTAGATCGATCCATCCTCGTTACGCAGTTCCTCGATCGTGCCGTTGCCCGGATAGCGATAGAAGAAGCCACCGTCACCCTCGCTCTCCGTGTAGTTACCGAAGGCATAGAGTTCCATGCTGTCAGAGAGGTCAGCCCCCGCGTTGAAGAACAGCTTGGTCGCTTCATAGTTGGGTGCGCCCCAGGGCATGGCGTTTTCGCCTTCGACGGATGCGGCGGCGATGCCACCAGGGAACGCCTGCTGCAAAGCCGATTGCCGCGGATCTGTGGGGTCGGGCCGGCCGAGGACATAGTCGGCATAACCTGCCGTGTCATCGAAGCGCGGGCTGTTCGGGTCGAGACAGAACCACGATTCGCAGTACTGCTCGGCGCGCTCGGTGAAATCGTTCTTGGTGAACTCGCCGGAAATCGACACGAAGCCGGTTTCACCGAGAGGCAGGCCGATGTTGCCCATGACGGTCGTGCTGAAGCCGTCGCCCTCGAAGTATTCCCCGGTTGAAACTGTCAGGCTGCCACCCTCTGCATTCTGCTTGAGGTTGAAGTTGATGACGCCTGCAATGGCGTCCGAGCCGTACTGCGACGATGCGCCGTCACGCAGCACTTCGATGGTTTCCAGAGCGACGGCCGGAATCGTGGCAAGGTCGGGGCCCTGTGTGCCCGAACCACCGATGCCGACAAGCGCGGCGCGGTGACGTCGCTTGCCATTAACGAGTACGAGCGTGTGGTGCGAAGGCAGGTCACGCAGCGTTGCCGGTCGGATAAACGTCGCGCCATCGCTGATCGGCTGTCGTGCAACGTTATAGGACGGCACCAGCGTCTGCATGATGTTGTCCATATCCGTGTATGAAACGGCGTCGACGGTATCGGCGTCGAAGACGTCGACCGGGACCGGTGAGTCGGTCACCGTTCTTGGTTTGCCGCGAAGGCCGGTAACGGTGACCTCTTCGATCTCCATTTCCTCAGCCAGCACGGGAAGCGACAGCGTTGCGCCGCCGGCAGCGATCGCGACTGCCAGCGGCAGTGCCTTGATCCCTTTCAGGTGCTTTGCACTAGTTCGTGTCATGAGTGGAACCCCCATCTCGTTGGTTTTTGATTTCCCCATGGAATGCTCGTTAGCTCGATGCTCGCGTTTCCAGGCCCGACTTATTGCAGAGATTGGGCCAACTTGGGGTCATGATTCGAAAAGAGGCGCTGGTGCACGCCGCGCACCATTGTTGGATGGTTGGGCGCTGCTTCCTGATTTTCCGGAGTTTGAGGTACCGACGTGATGGATTCGTACGCAGACAGCTCTCCGTTTTGGTGCCTGCCGGTCGCGTGATCGCCTACCAGGGGTTGCGCCATTTGGGCGCGGCGGGGCGTGGGCTCGCACCGATTCGAGCACGGTCGTCGGGCGCGCCCCGAGTTGGGCAGCGAATCGGCGCGCTGTCACCAAAACGAGGCGTTTTGTTCGGCTGAGCCGAAGGGACAGGTTTGGGTTTTCCGAACGATGTCAATCAAAAAGCCCCTGAAAAAAAGGGTTTGCGGCGCAGGCAGGATGACCCCGCCGGTCGCTGGCACGCTTATTGAATAAGGAGGCGTGTTCATTGGGGCCGTGCTGTATGGGGAGTTGCGCCAATCATGGAAGTTTCGATTTTGGGGGTCGCTGCGCTACTCGGCGCACTGTTTTTGGCGGGCGGTATCGCGGGGCTGACCGCCGGCCTGTTTGGCAATGGTGGGGGGTTTGTCGTGGTACCGGCGTTGCTGGCTGTCTTTCCGCTCTTCAGCGACAACTACGCTCAACACATCTATGTCGCGGTCGGGACCTCGCTGGCTTCGATCATCGTCTCTTCCACACGTTCGGTTCAGGCACATATGAAGAAGGACGCCGTTGATTTCAACATTCTGAAATCATGGGCGCCCTGGCTGACCGGCGGGGTCGCCGTTGGGCTTTACGTCGCATCGCTGATTGATGGCTCCAGCCTGATTCTGGTCTTCGCGATCGGTGTGCTCTTCTACTCCTTCTACTTTCTGTTTCCGGAGTGGTTCGCGGAGCGCGGCGGTGGCTTTGACATGCCGACGGGCGCCGGCCGCGCGGCGCTGGCTTCCGGGCTTGGCGGCTTTTCGGCACTGCTCGGCATTGGCGGCGGCACGATCACGGTCGTGACCATGGTCGTGTGCGGACGCAAGGTCCACCAGGCGGTGGCGACGGCTGCCGGTGTCGGTTTCATCATCTCGGTGCCGGGTGCAATCGGGTTCCTGATTCTCGGTCTCGGCGTTCCGGATCTGCCGGTCGGCTCGCTGGGGTACATCAACATTCCCGCGCTGGTGGCGATCTGCACGATGTCGATTATCACAGCGCCAATCGGTGCGCGTTGGGCGCACAGTCTCAACGAACTTCACCTGAAGAAGATCTTCGGCATGTATCTGCTCGGTGTCTCTTCAACCATGTTCTACAAAACACTGGCAACCTTTTAACAACCTTTACCCAAGGGAGGAGGGGAAAATGACAGCGCAACTTTCAAGACGTGGATTCCTGCGGGGGTCCGCACTGATGGCCGGGGCTTATGCCGGCAGCAGTGTGGTGCCGCTTCAGGCAGCCGCATCAACGATGTCGTTGTACGGTCCGGCGCCCGGCGTCGCAAAACTCAACTCGAACGAAAACCCGTATGGCCCCAGCAAGAAAGCGCTGGCCGCCATGGTGAACGCCTCCGCCAAGGGGGCTTACTACGTCGGGCAATCGGTCGGCAAACTGGTTTCAATGATCGCCGAGCGCAACGGCGTGCCGGAAGACTGGATCAGTCTCAGTGCCGGCTCGAGTGGCGTGCTGCAGTATCTCGCGGTCGCAAAGAGCAAGGAGGGCAAGATTCTCGGCCCGGATCTGTTCTGGGATACAACCTCCCGCAAGGCTATTCAGCAGGGCGGCGAGATCATCAGAATCGCGAAGACCGAAGATCTCAGCGTCGACCTGAAGGCGCTCGAGAAGGCCATTACACCGGACATATCGATGGTTCAGGTGTGCAACCCGAACAACCCGACCGGGATGGTCGTCGATGCGAAGGAACTGCGATCGTTCTGCAAGCGTGTGTCGAAGAAGACGACCGTGCTGGTCGACGAGGCGTACAACGAGATCACCGACGATCCTGAAGGCAACAGCATGATGGATCTCGTGCGTGAAGGCTATGACGTCGTGGTCGCCCGCACGTTCTCCAAGATCTACGGTCTGGCGGGCATGCGGGTCGGTTACATGATCGCTAAGCCCGAGACAACGCAACTCGTTCAGACCTACGGCCTCGGCAACTACGCAATGAACCAGGCCGGCGTTGCCGCTGCGCTGGCGAGCTATGACGATTTCGAGTTCCTGGACTACTCCAAGAGCAAGATCATCGAGGCCCGTGAAATGATCATGGATGCGGTCAAGCGCAACGAACTGACGGCGGCACCCTCGGAGACGAGCTTCGTCTTCGTTGATCTCGGTGATCTCAATGCCGAGGTCTTCCGCCAGGAGATGGCGAAGCGCAATGTGCTCATCCGCGGCATCTATCGTGACTACACGAGCTGGTCTCGCGTGAGCGTCGGCATGCTCGATGACGTCGAGATGTACGTCAAGGCATTGCCGGCCGCACTCGAGGCGACGATGAAGGCCTAGGTTACCTTCTGACGCTGGCTGAAGACCGGTGCGCGCCAGCGCCCGGTCTTCACCACGTCGCAAAGCGCACTCGCCGCATCGAAAACGTCGACAAAACGTGTATAGAGCGGCGCAAAACCGAATCTCAGGATGTCCCGTTCCCGGAAGTCACCAATCACACCCTGCTCGATCAGTGCCTGAATCATGGCGTAAGCGCCTTCAGCGCGAAAGCTGATCTGACTGCCGCGCCTTGATGCGTCCGTTGGGCTTGCCAGGGCAAGTTCGTTGCCTATGGGGACGACGAGCTGCTCGAAGGTCTCGCTGAGCGCAATGGATTTCGCATGGACGGCCTCGAGCTCAATACCATCGAAGACATCGAGCGCGGCATCGAGCGCCGCCATCGCAATAATCGGCGGTGTGCCGCTCGCGAAACGGGCAATGCCGGATGCGGGCTCATATCGTGCCTCGAAGCCAAAGGGCCTCGCGTGCCCCATCCATCCGGCGAGTGGCTGCTTCGCTGTCTCCTGCAGACGTTCGGCGACGTAGACGAAAGCCGGTGCACCGGGTCCTCCGCACAGAAACTTGTAACCGCAGCCGACCGCGAAATCCGCACCGGCCTGATCGAGCTCGACTGGGAACGCGCCAGTGCTGTGAGACAGATCCCAGGCAATCAGGGCCCCGGCCTCGTGAGCGCGACGGGTCCACGCTGCCATGTCGAGTCGCTCGCCGGTGCGAAAGTCGACTTCAGTCAGCATCAGCACGGCGACCTTCTCGTCGAGCGCGTCAGCGAGTGATTCCAGCGGCGCCGTTTCCAGAACGCACCGGTCTGAACCCAGGAGGTCTTCGATTCCCTGTGCCATGTAAAGGTCGGTTGGAAAGTTGTCTGCTGTCGACAGGATCGTGGTTCGGCCCGGGCGCAGCGCGAGCGCCGATGTCAGCACTTTGAAGAGATTGTTGGAGACGCTGTCTGTACAGATGAGCTGCCCCGGCGCCGCGCCAACCAGCGGTGCGATTCGTTCACCGACCGAGATGGGGTAGTCGATCCATCCGTGTGTATTCCAGCTGGCGATAAGATCGTTGCCCCACTGCTCGGCGACGACCTGCTGAAGCTTTGCGGGCGTGCCGGCAGGCAACGCGCCGAGCGAATTGCCGTCCAGGTAGATAACGCCTTCGGGCAAGCAAAAGCGCTCGCGGACGTGGGCAAGCGGGTCGTTTGCGTCCAGATGCTCGCAGTCGGCTCTCGACAGGGTCATGCGACACTCGCCAGCCATCGCACGATTCGATGAAACGCAGGCGTGCGGGGATGGATGAAATCGAAGTGCCCCGCGCCTTCCACCGTTTCGACGCGATCAGCGATGCCTTCGATGCCGGCAAGATGTGTTGGTGGAACGATGCCGTCGTTGGCCCCCTGTAAGAAGTGAGCGCCATCAAGGCCGATCTGAACCGGATTGGCTTCGGCATAACGTGCCGGCTGTTCAGCCGCCGAGCCGCCCATGAGCGTCGCGGCCGAACGCTCGCAGCTGCTCTCACCCTCTGCATAGCGGGCGAGGTCGACAATGCCGGCAAGCGACAGCGTTGCATCGGGCTTCATTCGGGTGCTGTAGAAGCGGGAGGAAGATGGCAGTCGCGAGCGGGCGGCTGCCCAGAGTGCGAGATGACCGCCGGCAGAATGCCCCATGAAAATGAGTGGCTCTCCCCGCCGATGATATTGCGCGCCGGCATCAATGGCGCCTGCAACATCCTCGAACGTGCCCGGCCAGCCACCGCCCGGATCGCCCAGCCGACGATAGCCGACAGCGTACACCGCAAAATAGTACTGGCGCAGTACCGTCGCCAGCGGGCGAATATGGTCGATACCGTATGCCGATTGCCAGCACCCGCCGTGGATCAGCACGATCAGCCCGCGGCGCCGGTCCTGCTCCGGGCGCCACAGTTCGCCGCGCGGGATCTTCGGGTCTCCGGCACTGTGTTCGATCCCGACGTTGGGCGGGTCGAAGTCGAGATCGAGGACATCCTGGAACGAGACGTTTTGCATCCTGGCGATTCTGCCATTAATTTCTGCCCATGGCTGACAAACAGAAGTGGAACGAGCGCTACGCGAACAAGGAACTGGTGTGGTCTGCCGGGCCGAATCAGCTCTTTGCCGACGTGGCAGGCGACTATGCACCGGGCCGGGCCCTCGACCTGGGCTGCGGTGAGGGGCGCAATGCCCTGCACCTGGCCGAGTGCGGCTGGGAGGTCACGGGTATCGACTACGCGGAGCAGGGTATCGAGAAGGCAAGGCAGCTCGCCGCTCATCGCGGCGTGAAAGTGAACTGGATTGTGGCTGATGCGGGCGAGGTCACGCTCGAACCACAGAGCTTCGATCTGGTCGCCGTGATCTTCCTGCACACCAGCGCACGGGAGCGCGATCACTGGCTGCGCGAGGCGGCGAACGCTGTGGCGCCGGGCGGTCACTTCGTCTACATCGGGCACGACCCGCAGAACATCGAGCGTGGGGTCGGCGGGCCCCAGGATCCTGCGGTGTTGCCGAGCGCTGCCACAGTAAGTGAAGCGCTCCCGGCGTTCGAGATTGAACGTGCGGAAATCTTCGAACGGCGGGTCGGCGATGATCCGGGTCACGGCGGCAGCGGCAGTGGCACGGCGCTCGATACACTCGTCGTTGCGCGCAGAAAGTAGCGATGGCGGGCCTGCTTTGCTGGAACTGCGGCGCGTCTCTCGACGATGTGCCACGGCCGATCAGTCGGCATGCCACCTGTGCCAAGTGCTTCGAGGTGCTGCACTGCTGCCGCATGTGCCGGTGGTTCGCGCCGGGGCGGCCGCAGGACTGTGACCATGACCGGGCGGAGCCGCCGGTTGAGAAGGCATCGGCAAACTTCTGCGAATTCTTCTCGCCTTCCACTCGCGCGTTCGATGCCGATGATGCGAGCGAGCGCTCAGCGGCCAGATCGCGTGCCGATGCGCTCTTCGGTGACGATGCAGGAGATAGCGGGGAACCGGATGGCGACGCGCCGTTACGCGGTAGCGATGACAATCTGAAATCGAAACTCGATGACTTGTTCGATGATTAATCGACAGTTTATCCGCCATTAATTGCCCGCAAACCGCTGGAGCGGCACAATACGCCCATGAACCAGTTTGTGACCGACTCCAGATTCCTCCCCTTCGAAGGCAGCATCAACTTCCGCGATTTCGGCGGGTATCAGACCACCGACGGCCGACAGGTTGCGTGGCAGAAGCTCTACCGCTGCGGTGCCCTCAGCAACATGACCGAGTCGGACCACCGCGCGTTCGGTGATCTTGGCATCGGCGTGATCTGCGACTTGCGCCGGCCAGACGAGGCAGAACTCAGCCCGACGCCGGAACATCCGCCCTTTCACGTTCGCCAGCACATTCCGATCGCGCCGGGCAGCAGCATGATGCTGCGAGAAAGCCTGCAGTCAGGCAAGGGTGAAGCGCAGGATCGGATCGACTTCATGGTGAGCATCACCCGCGAGATCGCGCGTGACCATCACGATGCCTATCGAACGCTGTTCGATCATCTGCTCAATGTCGACGGCGGTTTCCTGCTGCATTGCTCGGCCGGCAAGGATCGCACCGGCTTCGGCGCCGCAGTCATCCTTCACGCGCTGGGCGTCGACGAAGACACCATTCTCGAGGACTACCTGCTCACGAATCAGGCGGAATGTCTGTTCAGCTTCATGAGTGAGCGCATGCGGGGCAACTATGGCCCGGAACTCGACGAGGGCAGCATCATGGCGATCACCGGCGTGCGCGAGGAATATCTGCGCGCAGCACTCGATGAGGTGAGGCTTCGGCACGGCTCACTTGATGGCTATCTCGAGGAAATCGGCGTCGATGCGGCCGCGCGCGAAGAACTCAGGGCACGCTACCTTTTATAGGGCCGGTTGCTCCTCCACCTGGGGCGAGACGTAGCGCCACACGCCCGTCGCCAGCACACCGAAGGCAAAGAGGCCTGTTGAGACGAACATCGAGGGAATCAGCGCGTTCAGCGTGCCGAACATCTCGATGATCGTGCCGAGGACGATCGCACCGATCGGCGCGCTGCCGAGCATCCCCAGCGAGAAAATCGACAGGATTCTGCCCCGGTATTGAGGCTCGGCGGATTCCTGCACGATCGTTCGTGCCAGCGTCGACGTCACGCCCATATTGAGCCCCCAGGCGAACAACAGGACCGTGAGCAGCCACCAGGGCGGGCTCGTCCACAGCAGGCCCACGATCAGGACCCTTGAGAGCTGCATCACCAGAAAGACCCGGCCTGGCCTGACGAAGGGCATGAGGCGCAGCATCAGGAAGTTGGATATCGACGCGCCCGCAAAGAAGATCACCATGACAAACGCGAGGCCGAGGGCATTGCCTTCATAGACGCGTTTGACGATGAACGGCAGTACGGTCATGAACGCGCCGGCGTTGAAGATGCTCGAAATGAAGTTGATGACGAGCGTGTGGAAGATGACGCGGTGTTCGAACGTCGCGCGCAGTCCATCACCGACAACCTTCCACATCGGTACACCGGTCTCGGGAAACTTCGATGCCTCAGGCGAGATGCGTCGTACCGCGAGCGAACCGATCAGCAGGCAGGTGGCCTGCACCAGCAGCACGAAGGTGACGCCAATCGTTTCCATCTGCCCCGCCAGCGTCAGCCCGATAATCTGCATCAGGAACATGATGGCGGTCGACGAGGACACCGCGCGCTGCACCTGATTGCCGGCGACGCGATTGAGAATGGCTTGCTGCGCGGGGTTCGAATATGAGGTCACGACGCTCATGCCGAGCCCGAACAGCATCACCGTCCAGACGTTGAGAAAGCCCTCCCCGATGGCGATCGCCAGCGTCAGCGGAATCAGCCAGGCGATGCCGTACACGGTGATGAGCAGCGATCTTGGATCGGTGCGGTCGGCGATGGCACCACCGAGCAGCATGAGAAAGATGCCGGGAATGCCGATGATTGCCTGCACGAGTCCAACGCGATCTGCGGGCAGCAGCAGAATGCCGACCAGCAGCCAGCTGATCAGCAGTTGCTGCATCGAGAAGGCAATGCCGGTGAAGGCTGTCGAACCCAAATAGGATCGGAAGCCGGCATCCTTCCAGAGCGGGTTGGCCCGGTTCTCGCTCATGCGCCGCAGGGCTCTTGTTAGTGTCGTGAGAGGCTTTCGATCATAGCAGATATACTCAGGTGATCTGCATGGAGATGGAAGACCGACGTGACTGACAATCGCCCGCAGGGCCCGCTGCCCGGTTTCAACGAAAACCCGTTCCACCAGTATCTGGGACTCACGCTGGAAGAGACGGCGCCGGACTTCGCGCGACTGCGACTCAAGAAAACGTCAACGACGCCGACGGGTATCGGCGGCAGCGTCAACGGCGGTGTGATTGCGACCATGGTCGACATGGCGGCGGTCTCTGCGGTGTTCACCAACCTGCGTGAGACCGACATTCCGGCGGGCACTGCTAACCTGCAGGTGACCTATCTGCGGCAGGCCCACGGCGAGTGGGTTGACGCAATCGCGACCGTGATCAAACGCGGCCGCCAGCTCTGCAGCGTCGAGGTCAGCATCGAAGACAGCGAGGGCCGGCTGTGCACCCGCGGCCGCGTGCTCTATGCGCTGCGAGCGGGCTGACGCCCGCCTCGCGTTGGTCTCAGGCCTCTGCTTCCCGCGTACGCCTCAGGTCCGCGACGATCGATCGTCCGGCGAGCAGGAAGTGCGCGCCGGCCCAGAAGTACGCGACGGTCGCGATGATGATCGCGTATCGCAGTGACTCCTCACCGAAGGGCGCGACCAGAAGATCGCTCAGCACGCCGACCAGGAACGGGCCGAATCCGAGACCGATGATGTTGAGAATGAACAGGAGGATGGCCGACGCCAGTGCGCGCATCCGCTGCGGGGCGAGGTTCTGGATGGTGCCGAACGCCGGGCCGAGCCAGAGCGAGTTCAGGAAGCTCGGCACGATGAGAATGGCAATGGCGATACGCCAGTCGCCGACGACCATGGCCGCCAGATAGAAGGGGAACGCCAGCAGCACGCCTGCGGCCGGCAGCCAGATGTAAACCCGCTCGTCGCGGACGGCGAACCGGTCGGCCAGCGTACCGCCAAGGAATGTGCCAGCCATGCTGGCGAGGCCGTTGACCAGCCCGTAGTACGTTGCGGTCTGGGCGATGCCCATGTCATGCAGGCGGATGAAAAACGCCGGTAGCCACTGGCCGAGCCCGTAGCCCACAAATGACGTCAACGCGCCGCCCATCGCAATGTGCAGGATGGTCTTGTTGCTGACGAGCGTCCTGATCGTCGTCGCGAGTGGCGGCTGCGTCACATGCCTCGCACTGGGCGGGTCCGACATCCCGCGAATCGGCTCCATCAAGGTCAGCTTGACGAGAATCGCCAGCAGTACGCCGGGCAGACCGACGACCAGAAAGGCCATTCGCCAGCCATAGAACTCAGCGACCCAGCCACCGGCCAGCAGCCTCAGCAGGCTGCCAATCGGAATGCCGAGCGCATAGATTGAAAGTGCCGATGACCGCTCGTTGGGCGGATAGTAGTCGGCAATGAGCGAGTGAGCGGGTGGCGAGCATCCCGCTTCGCCGACGCCAACGCCAATTCTTGCGGCAAGGATCTGGGCGAAGTTCTGGGCCAGACCGCACAGCGCCGTCATGCCGCTCCAGATCACAAGGGCGGCGGAGATGATCGACACGCGATTGGCACGGTCGGCAAGGCGCGCAATCGGTATTCCCAGCACCGTATAGAAGATCGCAAACGCGAGCCCGGTCATCAGCCCGATCTGCGTATCACTCAGGCCCAGTTCATTCTTGATCGGCTCTGCGAGGATCGTGACGATCTGCCGGTCGAGAAAATTGAAGATGTACACGATGACCAGGACCGCAAGTACGTAGCGGCGGTAGCTGCGCGAACGCAACTTGTCGGGAATCTCTGTTTCCGGGATAGACGACATGAGCAGGCTTCGGTTCAGTGTGGTGAAGCGCTGAAGTTAACCACAGATCGGGGCCACCGGCACGACCGTTTTACGCTGGAAGGTTTGCTTCGCCCGCAACCATCCACGACCGCGGATCTTCGAGAACGGAGCGATTGCCTTCGGTCACCATGGTGACTGACGGGTGGCAATAGCGAACGTACATCGCGACTCGCGGCCGATCGGTATTGTTAGGCAGTGAACGATGCAGCAGCAGGCTGCCGAAGACGACCGCATCACCTGCCCTGAGGGGCAGCGCAACGCCATCGCCTTCAACCTCTGCGGCCATGAGACCGTGGCGCATGGCATGAGGCAGCAGTCCTTGCTCTTGTGAGCGCGGGATCACCCACAAACACCCGTTGGTTTCGTCACAATCGTCCAGCGTGACCCAGACGGTCAGATCCAGCGGCGGTTCGAGCCGGCCATAGCCGTTGTCCTGATGCCAGGGAATCTCTGTTCGACGCTTCTCGTCCGGATGTTTGGTGATGTACTGCTGGTGGGTGAAGCACACGTCGGGCCCAAGTGCTGCAATCACAAAGGGGATCTGGGGGCCGCGTTCAATGAATTCGCGAATGACCGCAGATCGATCGGCAAGCTGGAGTTGCACACCGAGTGGCCGGGGCGTCTCGCCAGCGAACCTCGCTTCTTCGCGCTTGAGGCGTTCGATCCAGTCAGCGTCAAGCAGGCCCGGGAGTACAGCGTAGCCCTCGGTTTCCAGATCTTGTGCGAGCGTGTTCGCATGAGTCATGTGGGAAGGATACCACCGGCTCGCCGCTATGGGCGCCAGTCGGTATACAGGGAATGCGTGGGCTCGATCGGCAGCCTTTCGACTTCGCCGCGCCTGGCGCTCGCATACATCGCCGTGACCAGTTCGAGAGAGCGGCGGGCATCCTCCAGGGTCACGAGGAGCGGTGAGCCCGACTCCAGATGATCGAAGAGGTTCAGGAACTGGCCCCTGAACCCGGGCGGCAGTGGCGTGAAGGCGCGCAGCGCATCGGCGATGTCCGCGTCGATGCCAGTGCCGGACGTGATCATGTTCCAGGGGTCGCGCCCCGGATCGTAGGGTTCATGATTGCTTTCCGCCAGCAGATGCTCGAACGAAAACCTCAGCCTCGAGATCTGCTCTCTCGACCCGAGCGTTGAGCTCGAACTCACCAGCGCGCCGCTGGTCATCGTCAGGCTGGCCACGGCACAGTCTTCTGTCTCGACAGGATTCACGCGTGTGGCGACCTGCGCATAGACTTTCTCCACCGGTCCCATCACGAAGCAGAGCAGGTCATGGATATGCAGCGCGTGGCACAGCAGGACGCCGCCGCGCTCGGTTTCCCAACGACCGCGCCAGGGTGCTTCATAGTAGTCGGCGCCGCGTAGCCAATGGGTTTCAACGCTGGCAACGTAAGGTTTGCCGACGAGGCCAAGATCGACCAGATACTTCAGCCGCTGGATGCCTTCGCCAAACCGGTACTGGCTGATCGGCATGAACCGCTTGCCGGTCTCTGAGGCAAGCCGGATGAGCTCGTCGGCTTCGGCGAGCGAGTTCACGAGCGGTTTCTCACAGACGACATGATGGCCGGACTCGAGGGCGCGACTTGCCATGTCGAAGTGCAGGTGTGGCGGCGTCGCAATATCGATGATGTCGAGGCCGGCGTCCAGCATCTCGCTGAAGTCCGGCGTGCCGGCGACGCCTTCTCTCTCGCAGCGATGGATGCGTCGGGCGTCATCCGGGTCGCAGACCATGGCGACCTCGAACTCATCGCCAAGGAGCTTCCAGTCGCGCCAGTGCCGGGCGCCGATGCCGAGGCCCGCGATTCCAACTCTGTACTTCATGCTCCGGATGCTATCCCGCATTCCTCGCGGGTTACAATTCTGACCGTGCTGAAACTATCCCGGGTCCTCACATTCATCCTATGGGGCGTCATCGCGCTGCTCGCGCTTGGCTACGGCGCACTCTGGTGGCTGACCGCAACCGCGAGCGTTTCGACCCACGGCGAGTTCGACCCCGGGCCCGGCAACATTGCGGTGCCGTCGTTCCGGAGTGAACCAACGCAGCCGACGTCTGAACTCACGCGTCAGCTATTGGCGAGGTGGGCAAGCAAGCCTCTTCAGGACTGGCAGCAGGAAGGCAAGGTCAACATGCCGCGGGTGCTGGCGGCGAGGCTCGCGAAGAATACCGACGTTGAAGCCGTCAACGAATATCTCCAGGCCGCAACCGTGCGCGGAACTGTGGGTTCAGTTGGCCCCTTCCATCCCGGTGGCGATTACGACTTCACGTTGGCGGGGCTGTGCCTGATTCTCTTCTCTTTCGGAGATTCACCTGAGCGCCTGTATCCGGAAACCGTTGATCACATTGTGAATGTGCTGATGACGGAGGAGGGCGGTGAACCTGTCGTCTACACGCCCCGGCTGCTGGGGTTGCCGCTGCGCGACACGGAGAACCACATCCTGATGACAGAGGGTTCCCGCTATCTCAAGAATCGTTGGCTGCGCTTGCATGGCAACGAGGATGCACGGTTCGACAATCGCACCAACGGCCTTGAAGCGTTCCTCCTCGAATATCTGGGACACATGGAAACCGCCGGATTCCATGAGTACAACGCCCGCCCCTATATCGGATACACGCTGACCGCGCTGCTGAACCTCCAGTCGTTCGGTGGTGCGCCGGTCAGCGAGGCGGCCACAAGAATCCTCGATCGCGCCAACTGGGAGTACGCGATCGGCAGCCTCGACTACCGGCGTTTCCCGCCGTTTCGGCGACAGCCCCGCCGGGCAGCAGACACCGATCTCGACGGCGATTACCACACGGCGATGGTCAAGGCGTGGATGAGCCTGCGCGATTCGAACACGCGCGAGTTCGAGATCCGCCGCGGAGACCACCAGGCGCTCTGGGTGCCGTTGACGAGCTATCGGTTGCCTGACGAGACCGCTCAGTGGATCGATGAGAAACCGAACGAATACTTTGTGCGAATGGGACACGGCGATGACGGCTCGCCCGAGATCTACGCGGGCGGGCCCGGCTATCTGATCACGGCGGGCGGAATCGCCAATGACCGGTTCGAGCAGGCCGTCGCCCGGCCGACGACCCTCATGTTGAACGACGGCGAACTGGACCTCGCCGGTGTTCTGCAGATCACGGGCAAGGGCTCAGACTTTCGCCAGTGGAACAACACCGGCGTCTTCGAGCGTCTTGCGGTGGGGCATCGCGCTTTAGTGCCTCGCGACTGGGTGGCGCTGGCGACACGCGGCGCGCTGTCTGCCTACCGGCAGGCGTCGCAGCTGATTCTGGTTTATGCCGATGACGACAAGGCGCTGATGTACCTGCCGCCCGTGGACGATGTGGAAGTCGCGATGGCACGCTTTCTACAGTTGAACGGCAGCGCGGCGCAGCTTGGCCGCCGCTTCGTGAATTTCGACGGTGCAGTCATCGAGTATGACATCGACGCCCCGCTCGATACGTGGGTCATCGAGTCGGTGTCCGGCCAAACGCAGGATCGCGCGTTCGGCAGTTGGCCGTTGATGACAGGTACGCGCTAGCGCGTTCAGTCCTGGGCCAGCTTTCGCAGTCTCGCCGATCCAATCGCCAGCAGCACCGCGATACTCGTCAGCAGGTAGAGGCCGGCGCTGAAGCCGCCGGTCGCATCGTACAGCAGACCCAGCGTCACGGGCCCAAGCACGCCGCCAACCTCGGCAGCAGAGAAGAACAGCCCGCTGGCGACGCCGGCATACCGCTCGCCGATACCCGGCAGTTCGACGAGGGTGAGAATGAGTACCGTCATCAGCGATGATCTTGCGATGCCCTGCAGGAGCAGACCGGTGAACAGCATGGGTTCGGATGCAAATTGCAGCAGCAGGCTCGCAAGCGCGGCCGAGATGCTGAGGCCGATCAGAATCGGGAAACGCCGGCCCGGTGTGGCGAGCCTCGGAATCAGCAGCGAACCGGCGAGACCGATGACCGTTGGAATCGCTGCCCAGTAGCCTGCTTCGGTAATCGTCATGCCACCGGCGTGAAGGAGTTCTGGCAGCCAGTTGTTCAGCCCGTGATTGAACAGGAAGACGCCGATGCTCATGAGCAGTACGAGAATGACGGCCGGCTGTCCGACGAGGTCCCGGATCATTCCCGTTTGTGGCACACCGGGTTCGCTGTCGCTGCCCGCCCGGCCTTCGCCGGTGATCGTACTCACGACGAGCCAGAACACGACGGCGGCGACGGCGACCGCGGACCACAGGAACATGACCTCGCGCCAGGAGCCGAACATCGGGAGCAGCACCGAGTGGGTCATCGTCAGCGATACGATGCCGCCGATCGCAGGGCCGGTCATGTAGATACCCATCGCGAGTCCGCGACTCGACCCCTCGAAGTGACCGGTGACGACCTTCGGCGCACCGGCTGACACAATCGGGCCGCCGAGGCCAAACAGCATGACTGCCAGCAGCAGTTCGATATAGCTGTCGGCAAAGCCTCGCGCCAGCACCGACAGCCCGATGAGCAGTCCGCCGAGGCTCAGTGCGAACCGCGCACCGAGTCGGTCCAGCAACATGCCGCAGGGGATGGCCGAAAAGATATAGACGAGTTGCCACGCGCCCATCGTCGTACCCATGGCGGTGTTGCTGATGCCAAGCTCGCCGGTGATCTCACCAACGAGTGGCGCAAGGCTCGTCGCGGCGAGCCCGAACGCGCCATAGAGGAGCCAGACGCCCCCCAGCAGCAGCCAGCGGGTCACGCGTGCTTGTAGATGGGCTGGTCTTCGAGCTTGTCCAGGATGCGATCCAGCGTGAAGCTGATCTTGGTGCAGTTTCGGATCATTTCGACCCGGGGCCAGGTGGCCTTTTCACCCTCGCGGATCAGCGTGCTGGTTTCGTGCTCGGTGAGCACCGCGAGCAGCTTCCTCGGGTCCCAGAACTTCTGGCGCGGAATGATGTTGATGTCGGCCGTGTAGTCCTGGGTCGCGATCGAGTAGAACATGCGCGTCCAGACGTTGATCGGGTACATGTCCTGCACGACCTGCATGGCAAACGGGTAGGTGGCGCGCAGCCACTGCCGCGTTGCGTTCTGGTTGATTTCCCAGAGCCTGCCGAAGATATCGTCCCGCGACTGCGAGTCGACGAGCGACCACAGCACGATCGGATTGGTCTGGCTGGTGATGAAATGGTTGACGCCGTACAGGCGCGAGAGTCGCTTGGCCGGCAGATCGTCGGTGACGGAGCCGTCGACCCACTGCCGCGAGGGGACGTACGGCACGCGCTTGCCCTTGCGATCCTTGGCCGCCAGGGTCACCGGCGGGAAGATACCCGGAATGGCGCACGAAGCCAGCACGGCTTCCCGGATGCAGACGCTCGGCGAAGTCACCGCGTTCAGCAGCCGTGATTGCTGATGGATCTCGCGGGGCGACACCGAAATGTTGATGCGACGCCCGGTTGCCTCGAACGCCTCGGCGAATGTCATGTCGGGAATGTTGTGCTCGATGAACTTGCGGAGGTCCTCGACGCCCATTTGCGAGTTGCCCTTGGCAACCTCGGCCTCGATTTCGGTCTCCTCGTCGAACACGCTGACAATCGTCTTGGGTTCAAAGATTTCGGACAGGTCGTCCGTGCTGCGAGTGCCGAGGATCGCGGTCACCAGCGAGCCGGCGCTGGCGCCGGAAATGACGTTGGGCAGTAGATTCTGCTCGAACAGCGTTTTGATCACGCCGACATGGAACGGGCCGAGTGCGCCCGCACCCGAAAGCATGAGGCCGGTGCGGCCAAAACAGTGGCTGGCCCGGCGGAAGAAATCGAGCTTCTCGGCCTTGGAGATTGTGCGTCCGTCGACGTCGGCGATTTGCTGCAGCGCCTCGGCCTGCTCGTTGATGTAGTCCGTAACCAGCTGCTTGGTGCCGAACTTGGCCTTGCGGTACAGCCGCCCTGAGCCCATGCCACCCATGTTCCCGTGCACGCCTTCGTTGAGGTAGTACAGCAGGCGATGGGGGTCGCCGGCGGCGCGGATCTCCCGCAGTTCGTCGAGGCGCTTGCGAATGACCTTGTAGTCGAAGCGGCTGCTCTCGTCGACTTTCTTCCAGATGGCATTGCCGGTGCGCTCATCGTGCGCGATCGCGGCGGCCTTCCACTCGTCATACGTGGTGGCATTGTCCATGCGACGAACCTCGGTTCGGCGCGAAGCCGCAGGAACTTCCCGCAGGCGTGAGGAGGTGCTAGATGCCATCTGACCGTCCCTTGATCATGTTGTGTTGCACAATGTATCCCTTAATCCCGACTATTGAAAGCCTCCATGAAATGCTTGCGGCACATGGAAACGTAGCGGTCGTTGCCGCCGATCGCGACCTGATCGCCGTCGGTGATGGCGCGTCCTTCCTCGTCGATACGCAGTACCATCGTCGCCTTTCGGCCACACTCGCAGATCGCTTTGATCTCGTTCAGGTTATCGGCCAGCGCGAGCAAATATTGACTGCCTTCGAACGGCTCGCCGCGGAAGTCTGTTCGCAGGCCATAGGCGAGCACCGGAATGCCCAACTCATCGCAGACGCGCGCCAGTTGAAGCACCTGCTCGCGTTTGAGGAACTGCGCCTCGTCGACCATAACGCAATGAACCGTGCCCGCGCCCCGCACGAGTTCGAAGAGATCGGTGTCGCCGGTAAAGGTCTCCGCGTCGGCCTTGAGGCCAATGCGCGAAGTGATCTGGCCGACCCTGTAACGGTCGTCCAGCTTCGGTGAGAGCAGGAGCGTCTGCATGCCACGCTCCTGGTAGTTGTAGCTCGACTGAAGCAGGGTCGTCGTCTTCCCGGCGTTCATCGAGGAGTAATAGAAAAAGAGCTTTGCCACGGCACGAGTGTACCGCACAAGCGAGGCAGTGGATCAGCCGGCGAGGCGGTTCGCAATGATGCGATAGACGTCGGGTGAAAAGCCGAGCCCGATGTGTGTGGTGCGCACCTCGATGTGTTCGACGTCGGCCGACTTGTGATCGATACAGGCCTGCCAGCTCACGACGCCGTCGAACTTCGAGTAGATCGCAGTGACGGGGACGCGGAGCGGAATACGATCGCGCGCCTCGACCTCACGCTCGATCCAGTCGAGCATGTCGTTGTCGCCGAAGGCAGCGGCCACCTGCGTGTATTTGGGGCCGCCGACGATCGGGCTGCCGAGCGTGATGACCTGTTGTACGGCATCGGGGAGTTCCCTTGCGACCTCGCGGGCGAGATAGCCGCCGAGGCTCCAGCCGATGAGTGTGACCTTCTCACCGCGTTCGCGCGCCTCGATCTGCGTTCGTTGCGTGAGCGTATCGATGAGTGCCATCACGTCACCGTCATTGCGCCCGACGTCCCACCCGGCGGCGTCGTAGCCGAGCCAGGTGAGGTAGCGGCGAAGTGCCGACGTCGATGAATCACCAGCGCCGAAGCCGGGAAAGACGAGCACACGATCACCGTTGCCCTTGGGGGCACTCATGAGCGCAGGGGTGTTGAAGAGCAGGCGCGGGAACTCGATCCAGGTCAGGGTCTCGTTCAGCATCCGCGATCGCGGTGGCGGTGTCAGGTTGTTCATGGCTCTTGTACGCGTCCGGGCGCGCCTCGGACTATTCGGCGGTTCGAGCGGCCTTGCGGTCGCCGCGCCGACCCTCGATCGTGGCCACGAGGTAATCGAGCGCGTAGTTCAGGTCTTCCACCGGAATCTCCGGATGCAGCCCGGGATTGGCAAGAATGCGTTTGTCGTCGGAGGCCAGTGCGTCGAACGCTCGCAGATAGCCTTCTCGCGGAAAGAGTTCATCTTCGAGCTGCATCATGAAGAGGACCGGGCAGGTAATGCTTGCTGCAGCCCGCTCGAACGCCTCGACGTGGGGAAACGGTGCACGACCCATCGAATCCTGTATGCCGAAGAGGCCCAACACCGCCGCGATGACATCGTCTCTTGAAGCAATGAGGGGGAAGCCGAAGATTGAGCCCATCGAGAGCCCCCAGTAGGCAAGCTTGCCCTTGCCAACCTCGGGCAATGCCTGGATCGCGTCGATCGCCACGGTCCAGTCTGCCGTCATGTCGTCCAGTGCGGCGTCGCGCGTGAACTCGGGCCAGAACGCGTCGCGACCGCCATCGCCCTGCGCGCGCAGCCCGTGTACGGGCCCGTCGATCGAGAGCACCGGCAGGCCGTGGTCCTGTGAGATTCGTCGGGCGAACGAGGCAATCGGCGGCTGGTAGCGGTCGCCGGAGGCACCGTGGCCGAAGCAGACAAGCGTCTTGCCGGGCGTCGGGTCTGCCGGCATCCAGCAGGCGCCGGTAATGTCGCGCGCGCCATCACGCCGGATGCGGAACTCACGGTTCGGCGTTCCGTCCGGTGCCGTGTTGTCTGTCCAGTCGATCTTCACCCGGTGGCCTCCCCGCTGGTGTTCGGTGATTTGTGGTCAGTCGCTGATAGAATCATGGGATCAGAAGCAAGACAACTCGAATCATGTACGACTACATCATCGTGGGTGCCGGTTCTGCCGGATGTGTGCTGGCCAACCGGCTGACGGAAGATCCCGATACGTCAGTGCTGCTGCTGGAGGCGGGCTCGCAGGACAAGAGTCCCTTCATTCACATGCCGGCGGGCGTTGGGCAACTGATTGGCGGCAGGGCGTTCAACTGGGGATTCGATACCGCGCCTGAACCGAATCTCGATGACCGGCAGCTTTACTGGCCGCG
This sequence comes from Pseudomonadales bacterium, assembly GCA_965267485.1. Classification (GTDB taxonomy): domain Bacteria; phylum Pseudomonadota; class Gammaproteobacteria; order Pseudomonadales; family Azotimanducaceae; genus JANQJA01. The sequence continues at coordinate 1,157,801 of OZ254080.1, forward strand.
GGGCAAGGGGCTTGGCGGCTCGAGCTCCATCAACGGGATGGTCTACATCCGCGGGCACGCGCAGGATTACGATCGGTGGCGGCAGCTTGGCAATGAAGGCTGGAGCTATGACGAGGTGCTGCCCTATTTCCGCAAGTCGATGAACCAGGAGCGCGGTGAGGACGAGTATCACGGTGTGGGCGGGCCGCTCAATGTCAAGGATTCGCACGCGCCCCTGCCCACGCATGAGCGCTTCATCGAGGCGGGCAAACAGGCCGGCTACAAGTACAACCCGGATTTCAATGGTGCTGACCAGGAGGGCGTAGGCCCCTATCAGCTCACCAAGGTGGGCACGCAGCGATGCAGCGCGGCGAAGGCCTACCTCACGCCAGTTCTCGATCGCCCGAACCTGACGGTGCTGACCGAAGCGCGGCTGACGCAGATCCTGCTGGAAGAAAAGCGCGCGACCGGCGTTGAGTACGAACAGAAGGGCAAGGTGGTGCGCGCATCCGCCTCGAAGGAAGTACTGCTGTGCGCGGGCGCAGTACAGTCCCCGCAGTTGCTGCAGCTTTCGGGAATCGGCGACCCGGCGGACCTGTCGAAAGTCGGCATCGCCACGATTCATGAGCTGCCCGGTGTCGGCAAGAACCTGCAGGATCACCTCGACGTCGTCGTCCAGTACCACGTGACCGACCCGAAGATGTCACTCGAAGGGACCATCAAGCTGTGGAAGTTGCCGTTCATCTTCCTGCAGTACCTCATGTTCAAGAATGGGCCGGCGACAGACAACCCGCTCGAGGCCGGTGCGTTCCTGAAGACGCGTGATGATCTCGAGGTGCCTGATATCCAGCTGCACTTCATTCCGGTGTTCATGATCGATCACGGGCGCCAGCGTGGGCCGGGCCCGGGCATGTGCATCCACGTGTGCCAGCTGCGGCCCGAGAGTCGCGGCACCGTGTCGCTGGCGTCAGCGGATCCCTTCGCCGACCCGGTGATCCAGGCCAACTATCTCGATTCTGACGAGGACACGAAGGCGCTGGTCGAAGGCGTCAGGATTGCACGAAAGATATTCAAGACGGAGGCGTTCAGCAGCTTCCTCGGCGAAGAGTACGAGGAGAGCCGTGGCGCGGAAACAGACGACGAGATCGAGGCCTTCATCCGGCGTACCGCCGAGACGATTTACCATCCGGTCGGCACGTGCAAGATGGGGCACGATGACCTCGCCGTGGTTGATGCGAGACTGCGGGTGCGCGGTGTCGAGCGGCTTCGCGTGGTCGATGCGTCGGTGATGCCGACGCTGGTTGGCGGCAACACGAATGCCCCCACGATCATGATCGCCGAAAAGGCGGCGGACATGATCCGCGAGGACAACGCGAGCTGAGCGCACGAGCCTCGGCACGAGGGGTGGTGCAGCTCGAGGATGAAACAAGGAGAACGCGATGGAGATCATCACAGTCGACGTCCAGGGAAGCTCGATGGAGGTCTTCCTGTTCATGCCCGAGGGCGACGGCCCCCACCCGGGCCTTGTGCTCGCACAACACATCCCCGTCGGCCACACCGGCATCGAGAACGACGAATTTACCCTGACGACCGCACAGAGGTTCGCCGACAACGGCTATGCCGTTGCCGTCCCGTTCATCTTCCACTGGTGGCCGAAAGAAGCGGACATTACCCTCAAGCGCGACGAGAGCCGGGACGACTGGATGGTTGCCGACGTGCGTGCGGCGTTCGATCTGCTCACGCGCCACGACGATGTCGATGAACACCGTATCGGCATTGCAGGACACTGCTGGGGTGGCCGCGTTGCGTGGCTCGGCGCCTGCCATATTCCGGCGCTTGCGGCCTGTGCCATCTTCTACGGTGGCCGCGTCAAAATAGCGATGGGCGAAGGAAACGTGCCGCCGATCGAGCTGGCGGGCCAGATCCGTTGTCCGGTCGCAGGCTTCTTTGGCAATAATGACAAGAATCCGACGCCGGAAGATGTGGATGACTATGCTGCGGCGCTCGACGCGGCAGGCGTTGCCCATGAGTTCCATCGTTACGATGGTGCCGGCCACGCCTTCCAGAATTTTCCGACGCCCGAGCGCTACAACGAGGCGGCAAGCGAAGATGCCTGGCGCAGGGTGCTCGCGTTTTTCGGTCGCGAGCTTGCGGCGGGTACAGGCCAGGATCAGAGAGGGGAGGGAGCGTGATGCAAAGACGAGCCTTGTTAAAGGGCGCAGCCGCCGCGGGATTGCTGGCGTCGAGTTCGGCTGTCCGGTCGCTGCCAACGGCGGTCAGCCCGATCGTCAGGACGGTGGCCGGCCCGGTCATCGGCTACCAGGAAGAGGGGGTCTTTCAGTTCAAGGGGCTTCGGTATGCCGAGCCGCCGCTGGGTGAGCTTCGTTTTCGACCGCCCCGTAAGCTCAAGCCCTGGAAGCAGCCGGCCAGTGCGCTGAACTTCGGCGCCGCGTCGATGCAGCTGTCGAGCGGTGGCAGCGCCGTTTCCTACCCGGGCGCTGTTGGCCCGGCACTGAATCAGGTGTTCGGTTCCGGCCGCGACCGAATCACGATGGACGAGGACTGCCTGTATCTCAACGTATGGTCGGGTGGGCTGAGTGGTCCTCCCCGCCCGGTCATGGTGTGGTTCCACGGCGGTGGGCACAACTACGGTTCGGGTAGCTGGCCGGCCTACGACGGTCACAATCTGGCACGCGACCATGACGTCGTCGTGGTGACCGTCAATCACCGCCTCAACGTGTTCGGATTTATGGCGGCGGGTGACAACCCCGGCGAGTCCGTCAATGCGGGGGAGCTCGATCTCGTCGCTTCCCTCGAGTGGGTGAGGGACAACATCGCCGCGTTCGGTGGCGATCCGGACAACGTGACGATTTTCGGCCAGTCCGGCGGCGGCTCAAAGGTGAGCCACTGTCTGGTCATGCCTGCGGCGGCCGGCCTTGTGCACAAGGGCATCATCCAGAGCGGCGGCGGACTGTCGTCTGGCAGCATGGATGATGCGATGGAGACCGCCGACAAGGTGGCGCGAGAGCTCGGGCTGCGTCGCCGGCAGATCGGCAAACTGCAGCAGGTGCCGGCCGGGCAATTGCTGGCCGCTGCGGTCAGGGTTCGTGGCCGCTTCGGCCCGGCTGCTGACGGTACGGTTGTGCCGCATGCGCCATTCGACCCCGCTGCTGACCAGCAGCGCGACATTCCCCTCATCATTGGTCATACCAAGGATGAACGTACGCTCTACAACATCGGCCTGCCGTGGTGGGGCTCGCTCTCTGATGCGGAACTGGCTGAGCGGGCGGAGGCGCAGTTTGGTGATCAGGGTGAGGCGGTAGTCGACGCGTGGCGTGCCGTGCACCCAACCTACTCCAATGATTACCTCTATTGCGACATCACCAACAGCCACGCCTGGCGGACCTATGGCAAGGCGGATGCGAAAGTTGCAGCGGGCGGTGCGCCGGTCTGGGTGTACCAGTGGGACTGGGAGGCGCCGGTTGAAAACGGCATCCTGCGCTCGCCGCACACCATGGAGATCCCGTTCGTATTCAACAACGTCGACAAGGGGCCGATCCTGCTGGGTGCGGCACCGTCGACCCGGCGCCTTGGTGTTGTCGCCAGCCGGGCGTGGACGGCGTTCGCACGTACCGGCGACCCCAATGTTGATGGCCTCCCCGAGTGGCCCGCCTACGACAGCAACGCGCGCCAGACGATGCTGTTCGACATCCAGAGCAGTGTCGCGAACGATCCGCTGGGCCGGGCGCGTGAACTCATGATGTCGCTTCGCTGACCGGCAATAACCCGATTCAGCGCCGCGGGCGTTGACACGTATGAATGACGGCCGGGATGGTGCTGTGCCGCTTGACGAAGACGATGCCCTGGTTCGGCAGTATCAGCGAGGGAGTGCCCGGGCCTTCTCTCGCCTGTACGACAAGTATCGCGGTCGCCTCTACGGCTACGTGCTGAAGAACTGCGCTGACCGTGATGTGGCCGGCGAACTCTTTCAGGATGTCTGGGTACGGGTACTCGCGAGCATTGATCGCTACGAGCCCCAGGGTCGTTTTCGCCAGTGGCTGATGACCTGCGCACACAACGTGGTCGTCGACTTCTACCGCCGGGCGAAGCCGCGGGCGGAGGAGGTCGAGCCGGTCGATGAACGCTGCACGGACCAGTCGCTTGAAATTGCCGAGCGCATTGATGCGGCGGTCAGGCAGTTGCCGTTCGACCAGCGACAGGCATTCTGGCTGCGGGAGGAGTTGTCCTGCTCGGTCCAGGAGATCGCCGACATCCAGGACTGTACGCTTGAGGCGGCCAAGAGTCGGCTGCGCTATGCGTACGGCAAGTTACGTGAACAACTGGGAGATCTGGTCTGATGGCGCCGGCTTCTGATCATGGGCACTGGGACGATGATGATCGCAGCCTGAATGCGGAGCATCGGGACGTGGTCGAATTGCTGGAACGTCACCGGCAGGAGATCCCGGTGCCCGGTGCGCTCGACCGACGTATCAGGCGGCTGTCTGCCCAGCGGCAGCGCGAGCGGCTCTCGGAGCACTGGATATTCGGGCAGGGGCCCCGTGTTGCGCTCGTGGGCATCATTCTGTTCGCCATCGCGCTGGCGGTGCTGTGGATGCGATAAAGACCCTGTTTCTTACTATTGTTGCAAATCATTCTCATTGGCCTTAACCTTCGCGCCTTGGTCAAATTTAGGTAGTGCAACAATGCAACCGAATGTCTTACACGCTGCCGGTCGCCGGATGCTGGTGGCCCTCGCCGCCACGGCGCTCGTGGCTCCGCTTCACGCCGACCCCATCGAGGAGATCATCGTTCAGGGTAAGTACCTGTCGATCGACAAAATGGATTCGGTCAAGACGCCGACGCCGATTCTGGATGTGCCCCAGAGCCTCTCCATCCTGACCGAGGCACAGATCCGGGATCAGGCATTCACCGACTTCGGCGACGTACTCCGGTACACGCCCGGGCTCTCGATCAGTCAGGGCGAAGGACACCGCGACGCGATCATCATCCGCGGCATCCAGACAACGGCCGACTTTTTCGTCGATGGCATTCGTGACGATGTCCAGTATTACCGGCCGCTTTACAACGTCGAACAGGTCGAGATTCTGCGCGGCTCCAACGCGCTGTTGTTCGGCCGTGGCGGTGGTGGCGGCGTGATCAACCGGGTGCAGAAACAGCCCGTGTTTGATGAGGCATTCACGACCATCAATGCCGGCGCCGACACTTTCGGTGCGTGGTCAACGAGCGTGGACACCAATCTCTCGGTCTCGGATGGCGTGGCTGCACGCATCAATGCGTACTACTCGGGGATGGACAATCACCGCGACTTCTTCGATGGCAATGCGTTTGCCGTGAACCCGACGCTCAAGGCTCGCTTCGGCGACCACACCACGGGGTTTCTCTCGTACGAGTACGTTGATGATGACCGCGTGGTTGATCGCGGCGTGCCGTCGCGCATCGTCGCTGGCGGGCCCAACGTGCCGCTTGACGGTTACGAGGATACGTTCTTCGGCTCATCCGATGAGAACTACACGACACTGCAGGCGCATCTGCTCCGTGCCCGCGTCGAGCACGACTTCTCGGCCGGCCTGCGCGGCAACGTGACGGCGCAGTGGGCGGACTATGACAAGCTCTACCAGAATCTTTATGCCAGCGATGCCGTGGCTGTATCGGGTGGCACGTTCCCGTCCGTGGAACTCGACGGCTATCGTGACACGACAACGCGTCAGAACCTTATCGTTCAGGCGAATCTCGTCGGTGAGTTCGATACCGGGCCGCTCGGTCACACACTGCTGATCGGTGCGGAGTTCGGCGATCAGGAAACGGCGAATGCGCGCCAGGACAACGTGTTCGCTGCTAACGGCGACGATCAGCTTGTGATTCCCTTTACCGACCCGCTGAGCGTGCCGGCCTTCGGGTTCGATGCGGCAGCACGCGACCGTGAGTCCGATGTCCGCTTCACGTCGCTGTATGTGCAGGATCAGGTGTCGGTCACCGATCAGTTCAAGCTGCTGCTCGGCATGCGCTACGACGCGTTCGATATCAGCGTGTTCGATGTCATCGAGCAGAACGACGGTGATGCCATTGACGGCCGCTTCGAGCGTGAGGATACGGAAGTCACGCCGCGCCTTGGCTTCATCTACAAGCCCGCTGAGGATGTATCGGTATACGCAAGCTACAGCGAGACCTTCCTGCCGCGCTCCGGCGATCAGTTCCTGACGCTGGATCTCACGTCCGAAAATACGCGGCCGCAGTTCTTCGAGAACAGGGAGATTGGCCTGAAGTGGGACCTTCGGCCCGATCTCAGCCTGACGACTGCCGTATTCCAGCTCGACCGCGAGAGCTATACGTCGGTGGACCCGCAGGATGCGAGCCAGCTCATCGTCATCGACGGGTCCGAGATCGAGGGCTTCGAGGTGCAGCTGAGCGGCCGGTTGACCGACCGATGGGCGATCATCACGGGTTACTCCCAGCTGGACGGGCGCGTTGTTCGCACCGATGGTGCCGGCGCGACCGGCAACAAGACGCGCCAGACGCCGGACAACATGTTTTCGATCTGGAATTCAGTGCGGCTGACGAACAAGCTGAGGCTCGGGTTTGGCGCGACCTACCAGGACAGCTTCTTCGTCAGTGAAGACAACAGCGTTGAGGTGCCGTCCTACACCCGTGTGGATGCTGCCGCGTACTATCAGCTGAATCCGGCAACCCGGCTCCAGCTCAATATCGAGAACCTGCTGGACGAGGACTACTTCCCGGACGCCCACAGCAACACGAACATCTCGACGGGTGCGCCGATGAATGCGCGGCTCTCTCTTGTGATGGAGTTCTAGGCAGGAAATCCGGTTGCCCGCAGCGGGGGTCTGCAGGCAACCGGTGTTGCGGGTCAGAGGTGACGCCAGCGAACCTCGAAGAAATAGAAGGACGGCTCGTTCAGCCGGAAGACGGCCGCCGTGCGGTCCGGAAAGTATTCATTGTCGAGCACGTTGCGCCCGTTCAGGGTGAAACTCCAGTGATCGGCATCGAGCCCGATGCGGACATCCAGTCTATCCACGCCATCGAGACCCAGCGGGTTCGGCGACAGCGCGCCCCAGCCGCCGTGTTCGTGCGTGTAGGTCATGGTCGCCTTGAATACCGGATTCTCGAAGATCGGGATCGCCACCGGTCGGCGCCACGTCAGGTTCGCCTTCACCTGCACCGGGCGGATGAAGTTCAGCTTGGCACCGAGCTGGTCGGCGACAGCGGGTGAAACGTCGGGTGCGATTTCCGTCACCTCGCCGAGCTGACGTGACCAGCCAAGGTTGCCGAGCAGGCGGCCCTTGCCGGCGCGAATGTTGAAGCTTGATTCGACTTCGACACCCCACGCTTCGATCTCGCCGACGTTGTCGATGAAGAACGCTTCAGGTGACTGCAACCCGTCAAGGCCGTCAGCATTGACCAGAATCGGGTTGCCGCTCCCGTCGAAGCCAAGCGACTCGCCGGTCACCGGGTCGAGGAACGGGCACTCCTGCGGGCAGCCGTTGGTCGTGGTGTCGAGGAAATCCTGGTAGTAGACCAGGAACGTCGAGGCATTCAGCTTCAGCATGCCGTTGAACCAGGCCGACTTCATGCCGATTTCATAGCTGATCGAGTCTTCTTCGTCGTAGATCGGTACCACCGGATACGCGTCGGAATCCCGGCCTGCACCCAGGTTCAGGCCGCCGTGACGATAGCTGGCCCCGACCTTGAAGTAGGCCATCGCCTCGGAGATCGGGCCGCTGACGTTCTCGAAACGCCACGCTGCCGAAAGACCCCAGGGTACGTTCGAGTAGTCGTTGTCGGCCTGCACGTCGAGTACGGGGTCGGGCCCGAGATTGGGGGCAACTGTCAGGACATAGCCCTCAACCTTGTCGCGTGCGTATCGCACCTCACCCGAGAGGGTCAGCGGCAGGTTGGTGAAGTCGTAGTCGACCGAGCCGTAGATGGCCCAGGAGTCGTTGTCCACCTTCCAGTCCCTGATTGCCGACGTCGCGACGGTCTGGCCGCCGGCGCGGAAGGCATCGATATACTCACGCGTTGACATGTTGTAGAAGTCGGCGCCCACGAGATACTGGAACGGGCCCGAAAGCGTCGAGACCCAGCGCAACTCCTGATAGAAGATGTCGGCGTCGACGTCGGTTTCGGTGATGCGCATGGCATTGGTGGCGACGTTGACGTTCGCGACGGAGTAGTCACCATCGACCATGCGGTATGCTTCCCGCGTGCGGTAGTTGGTCACCGAACTCACAATACCCCGCTCGAGCGTGTAGTCGATCGTCAGGGCGTGGTTGTCGATGTCATGGCTGCCAATGTGTGGCGTATTGATCAGCGTTTGCCGCATGTCGGTCTGGGTCGGACGGAAGCGCTGGCGAATGCCGGGCTCGTACTCATCCTCCGAACGATCGAAGGAGTAGTAGATATCCAGATTGTCGCTCGGCTCGAACAGCAGGCCCAGACGCACGTGATCGAACTGTGTCACGTCGATCGGTTGACCGAACGCGTCGTAGAAGAACCCGTCGTCCTGCTCCTCATGCAGATAGCTGATTCGGGCCTTGAAGGTTTCTGACAGCGGCACGTTGGCGATGGCCTCGTAGCCCATCAGATCCTTGTGGCCAGCGGTCGCGCCAACCACGAAGTCGAGTTGGTCTTCAGGTCGCCGCGAGATGATGTTCATGGCGCCGCCGAGCGCGTTTCGGCCATACAGCGCGCCCTGGGGGCCGCGAAGGACTTCAACCCGCTCCACGTCGTAAGTGTCCATTCGCGCGAAGCTGCGGCCCCCCAGGCTCTGGCTCGCGAAGTAGGCGCCGTTGCGATAAAAGCCCGTCGCCGAGACTGAAGATCGGTTCCGTGACTGACCGGCGCCGCGAATGCTGGGCTCCATCAGGTCTGAGGCCGCGGCTTCGACGATTGTGATGCCCGGTATGAGGTCGGTGACGTCGCGGAGACTGTAGATACCGCCGGTGTCTTCGATCATCGACTCGGTGATGGCCGCGGCGGAGCCCGGCAGGTCCTGCAGTCGTTCAGCACGCTTTCGGGCGGTGACGACGACCTCTTCGAGTCCCGCCTCTGCTGCGATGGCAACGGGCGGTGCAGCGACCGCGGCGGGCATCAGCAACAATGCGGTGGGTAGTATGGATTTCTTCATCTTGTCGATCTCCCTCCCTCTGGTCTGCGACAAAGCCCTGACTCAAAAATTGATATCTGAGGATATTCAGGGGTGCAGATAGACTAGCCGGAAATCGCCAAAAAGAAGTCTAAAAAATATTTGTCTTATAGGAAAAGATATTTATCTAAGGGGCGCCAAACACGGTGATCAATGCGCCTCTGAGCGCGGACTGCAGCGGGCGTATCTGCGCGCCTGGCGTCTGCGTGATAAAGACGACCACCAGATCCTGTTCGGGCTTCAGGTGGGCATCGGTTCCGAAGGCGCCGCCATGGCCGAGTTGCAGCACATCGCCATCCTCGCTCATGCCAAGCATGGTGCCGAGGCCGTAACCGTGTCGGGGATATGGCATGCCGAACCCGGCTGACCCCGGTTGCGGCGTCGTCATCAGGCTGATGGCCTCCTTGCTCATGACCTGACCCGATGGGCCCATACCGTCGAGTCGCAGCATCTCGTAGAACTTCGCGAGGTCGCGGGCGGTTGAGACGAGTCCGCCGCCTGCGTTCGCCATCGCCCCTTCAGGTGCTGGTTGGCGCTTTGGCATTGGCGAGAGGCCGTCCTGGTTGGTGTATCGGCGAGGCATGCGCTCGATCACCTCGGCGGACGGATAGTACGTGGTGTCATTCATCTGTAGCGGGTCGAGCAGCAGTTGCCGAACGATATCGGCCCAGAGTGCGGGTTCATCATGGTGGCGCGCCCATGCCACCTCGGCAGCACGCGCCGCCACAGACATGCCAACGCCGCCATAGAGGTAGTCGGTGCCGGGCTCGAAGGCGAGACCCGTCTCGGCCATCAGGCGCGAGAGATCCGCGTTCGTCGGCAGCGACTTTGATGCCAGCAGGGCGCGGTAGATGCCGCCCCATGCGGCCGGTGATGGCATGCCGCTTTGATGCGAAAGGGTCTGGCGAATCGTGGGCGATGTGGCCGGTGTTCCGTCTTTCAGTCTGGCTTCTCGCCATTCGGGCAGATATTCGGCGAGGCTGTCATCCACTGACAGCACGCCCTGCACATGCAGCATCGAGAAAACGGCGGCGGTCAACGGCTTCGTTGACGAGGCAATCTGTACGACCTCGTTTGTACCGAAGGGGCGTCCACTCTCCAGATCGGCAATCCCGAAGCTCTCGCTGTAAATCTCACGGCCGTGCCGGAGGAGCAGCAGTGAGCCGCCGGCGATTTCGCGCCGGCTGATTGCGTCCTCGATGGGTGCTGCCAGGGCCGCCCGATCACCGGGCGTCAGGCCGTCATGACGGGCGATGAACGCATCGATCGCGGCCGTGATACCTGCCGGATCTTCACTCGCGCCGATGTCGATGTTGATCTCACGATGCGTGCGATCGACGGTTTTCATCGTGTCGGCGGCATCCTGGCCCAATGCGGCAACGAGCCGCCTCGTTTGCTCGATGCGAAGCGGGTTGTCCTGAAGGATAAACAGCGTGGGCGGGTCGTTCTCGTCGGCGTAGGTGATTGGCGACGCGAGTTGCCAGCTGTCTTCGGCGCGGTTCTCTTCCGGCGTGCCGAAAGCGTTCTGGTATAGCAGTCGGGCACGTTCCGATCTCGGTTGCTCGAAGTAGAAGGGGATGTCGTACGCCTGGCCGTCGAGGGCGACGACGCCGCGAAGTCGCTGATTGTCGAACCCATGGTGATCGAGCAAGTCTGACGCGCCGACGAACGCGGCAATGTGCGCGCCTGCCGAGTGACCCATGAGGAATATACGGTCGGGGTCGATGTTGAGGGCCTCGCTGTTTGCCGCGAGATAGCCAATGGCCGCAGCGACATCCTCGGCGTGATCGGGGTGCCGAACCCGATCAGGTTCCTGCGTCGGCGGTCTTGGCGAGAGACGGTAGTTCACCGAGGCGAAGGCGAAGCCGCCACTCGTGAAGTGCGCGGGCTTGTCCGCAACGTTGGCCTTGTCGCCGACCGCCCAGCCGCCGCCATGCACCCAGACGATGAGCGGAAAGGGCCCGTCGCCGTCTGGCCGATACAGGTCCAACTGCTGCAGCTCGCTGACATCATCGGTGTAGGGGATGTCCTGCTTGACGTCAGGCGCCGCTGCGGCCCCGATTGTCAGTATCATCGTGAGCGTGGCGATTACGGCGTTGATCGTTTGATGCATGGGTGTCACCTGGCCTGTGTGTCTGGGGTGATTCTGTAATATAGTGCATCCCTCGTTATAAAAAATCAGCATGAATCGCCGTATTTGTTGCAATTGCTGATAGTCATCCAAATCCTTGAATATTAGGTCGGTGATCAGGCAGGCGGGATTTTTCCCGGCATCCATGCAACAGATCGGCGCCGGACGCGCGTACAATCGCAGGCGGAGTGGTCGAACAGTTCCGGGGAGAGCGTGTTGCAACAGATATCAGTAATGGTGCTCGCAGGTGTGCTCCTGTCGCTGCTTGCGTCATGCAGCGGCGAGCGCGAGAGCACCGCGGATGCCGAGCCGCCGACTCGCGAGGAACGTCTCGAGAGAATGCGTGAGCGCTTGCAGGACCGGCCTGTCCCGGTTGCGGTTGCCGCGGTCAGCCGGGGTCGCGTTGATGCCTTTTACGCCAGCACCACCACGCTAACCTCAGAGGACGAGGCGGTCGTGGTCGCGAGGACTCAAGGTATCGTCGAGCGCATCTATGTCGAAGAGGGCGATCGCGTGGACGCCGGCGACCCGCTCGCGCAACTCGATACGCGCCGTCTCGAGCTGGAAGTCGCCCGGACCCAGACCAATATCCGCAGCCTTGAGCAGGCCTTCAGGCGGGCGCAACAGCTCTTTGAGAAAAAGATGATCTCACCGGATGCGTTCGATGAGGCGAAGTTTGCACTCGAGCGTGAGCAGGCAGCGCTGGCGCTGCAGGAGTATGAACTCGCTGAAGCGACGATCCGCGCGCCGATCGACGGCGTCATCACGGTGCGTCACATCAAGATCGGCAATACCCTGACGCCGAATGCCGAGGCGTTCGAGATCAAGCGCGCGGAGTCGATCGAAGCCGTGCTCAATGTGCCCGAGAAAGAACTCGCGAAGCTCGAAGAGGGTCAGCTGGCACAGGTAAGTGTCGACGCGCTCGGCGGGCAGCTTTTTGAGGGTGTCGTCGATCGCGTCGCGCCGGAGATCGATGCCCAGTCGGGCACGTTTCGTGTCACGGTCGCGCTGGACAATCCCGCCGGCAGGCTGAAGCCCGGCATGTTCGCGCGGGTCCGGATTCGATACGACTCGAGCGAGAACGCCCTGTTGGTTGCCCGCGATGCTGTGGTGACGCGTGAAGACGAGAACTCGGTATTCGTGGTTCGCGACGGGCTCGCAACCCGGCAGACCGTATCGCTGGGACACGCGAGCGAGGGCGAAGTCGAGATCCGGGAGGGGCTGAGCGAAGGGGACCAGGTTGTGATCACCGGGCAGCGTGGCCTGCGCGATGGTGCGTCGGTTCGCATCGTCCGCCTGTAGCTGATCCTGCCTCGTGAGTATCGTCTCCGTCTCTGTCCGTCGGCCCGTCACGGTGCTGATGGCGACAGTGGCGCTGGTCCTGTTTGGCGGCATCTCGCTCGACCGGCTCGGCCTCAATCTCCTGCCCGAACTGACCTACCCGACGCTCACGATTCGCACCGAGTTCGAGGGGGCAGCGCCTGCCGAGGTCGAGGAGCAGATCACGCGGCGCATCGAACAACGGGTTGGCGTCATCGGCGGTGTGCGACGCATGCACTCGATCTCGGCGGCGGGGCGCTCGGACGTGGTGCTGGAGTTCCTGTGGGGAACCAACATGGACCTCGCGGCGATCGAGGTTCGGGAGAAGCTCGATCTTGTTCAACTGCCACTCGATATTGAACGGCCATCGCTGCTGCGGTTGAACCCAAGCCTCGATCCGATCTACCGGATCGCGCTCACCCGCAGCGACACACCGGTCAATCAGGTACTGGCCCTGCAGACGCTTCGTCGGTTTGCTGACGACTTCATAAAGCGGCGACTCGATCCGGTCGACGGGGTTGCCGCTGTCATTGTCGGTGGCGGTTTCGAAGACGAGATCTCGGTTCAGGTCGATCAGGAGCAACTGGCCCGTCTCGACATCACTGTCGAGCAACTCGGCCAAAGGCTGCGCAATACGAACGTGAATCTCTCTGGCGGCCGGCTGACCGACGGCACACAGGAGTACCTGGTTCGCACCGTCAACGAATTCAGGACCGTCGAAGACATTCGGCAAATGATCATCTTCCAGCGTGGAGGCCGCATCCTCCGGCTGGGTGACGTTGCCGAGGTCATCGAGAGCCAGAAGGAACGTGATTCGATCATGCGGGTGAACGGTCGCGAGGCGATCGAACTGTCACTCTACAAGGAAGGCGATGCCAACACGGTGTCGGTTGCCGCCAACATCCGGGAGGCGCTCGAGGACGTCGAGGCGTCCATGCCCGCAAACTTCGAACTGGTAACGATCTACGATCAGTCTGAATTCATTTCCTCGGCGATCCGGGAAGTGCGTGCTGCTGCCATCCAGGGCGCCTTCCTCGCGGTGCTGGTTCTGTTCCTGTTTCTTCGGGATCTGCGCAGCACGCTCATCGTGACTGCGACCATCCCGGCTTCGGTGATGGTGACCTTCGCGCTGATGGACTCCAGTGACATCACGCTGAATGTCATGAGTCTGGGCGGCATTGCGCTTGCCGTGGGCATGCTGATGGACAACGCCATTGTCGTGCTCGAGAACATTGCGCGGCATCGTTCCGAGGGCGTGAGCCGCGAAAAGGCTGCCGAGGAAGGTGCTACCGAGGTGGGTGGCGCCGTGCTGGCGGCAACCGCGACGACCATTGCGGTGTTCCTGCCCCTCGCGTTCGTCGAGGGGATTGCCGGGCAGTTGTTCCGCGATCAGGCGCTGACCGTGACGTTTGCCTTGCTGGCCTCACTGGTACTCGCCTTTACGCTGATTCCCATGCTTGCCGCCGCGGGTGGTGCGGAGCGCGACGATCACGAGACGGCTGGCGCCAGAGGCGGGCTGATTCAGCGCGCCATTGTCCGGTTGCTGGCGATCCTGATGCGGTTGGTGCTTGCTGCTGCTGCGTTCGTGCGTGCGCTCGTCTCGCCGGTCTTGCAGATCTTTGATCGCGGTTATGGCTGGATCGAGTCCGCCTATCCGGTACTGCTTCGCCACGCCCTGGATCGCCGGAGTGTCACGCTCCTGATTGCCATCGTCGCATTTGCCGGGTCGATGTTGCTGGTGCCGCGACTGCCCATGGAGCTCATCCCGCCGCTGTCGCAAGGCGAGTTCCGCGTCGACTTCGAACTCTCGCCCGGATCGCGCATCGAATCGACGGACGCAGCGCTGCTTGAAGCGCAGCTACCGCTCATTGATGACCCCGCCGTACTCCGCACGTACAGCGTGGCAGGCACCGGTGGGCGTCTCGATGCGCGGGCGGTGAGTGGCGGTGAGAATGTCGGCGAACTCAACGTCACGCTCGACGCGGTGAGTCCCGAACTGGAATCCCGGGTGACCGAATCGCTGCGGGAGAGGCTGGCGGATGTACCAGACGCCCAGTTCACGATAGAGCGCCCGCAGCTATTTACCTTCTCGACACCACTCGAGGTCGAGGTCTTTGGCACCGAACTGGAGGCAATCGCCGTCGTGTCCGGGCAGATCGTTGAGCGCATGGCAGCCTCTTCACGATTTGCCGACGTCGAGTCATCGATGAGGGCGGGGTATCCGGAAATCCAGATTCGCTTCGATCAGGACCGCGCTGCCGCGCTGGGCCTGGATGTGCCGGAGGTCGCCCAGCGCGTGGTCAACAAGGTGCGTGGCGACGTGCCGACGGAGTTCACGCTGCAGGACAAGAAGATCGATATTCGGGTTCGCGTTGATGAAGAGAACCGGAATTCGATCGCTGATGTTGAATCGATCGTGGTCAATCCGGAGGCGGAGCGTCAGGTTCGGCTCGGCTCGGTAGCGAGCGTCTCCCTCGGCGTCGGCCCGGCGGATATTCAGCGGATTGGCCAGAGCCGCGTTGCCGTGATCAGCGCGACGGTGCCTGACGGTGACCTGGCGGGTGCGGCGGAGGCGGTCGCATCACTGCTCGACGAGGTTGCGATGCCGGCGGGCGTGGACGTTGAGATCGGCGGCCAGAACGAGGAGATGGAAGCCTCGTTCAATTCGCTCAGGTTCGCGCTTCTGCTGGCGCTGATCCTGGTCTATCTGGTCATGGCATCGCTCTTCGAGTCGCTGCTCCACCCCTTCGTCATCATGTTCACGATCCCGCTCGCCGGCGTTGGTGCCGTGCTTGGCCTCGTGGTGACGGGTACCAGCATCTCGGTTGTCGTTTTCATCGGCCTCATACTGCTGGTGGGGATCGTGGTGAACAATGCGATCGTGCTCATTGATCGCGTCAACCAGTTGCGCGCAGCCGGTCGCGAGAAGCGGGAGGCCCTGATCGAGGGTGCCGCGCAGCGGCTGCGCCCGATTCTCATGACGACGATGACGACGGTGCTGGGCTTGACGCCGATGGCGCTCGGCTTCGGTGAGGCGGCGGAACTGCGCACGCCAATGGCGGTCACCGTGATCGGCGGGCTTCTGGTATCGACCGCGTTGACACTGATTGTCATTCCGGTCGTGTATGACCTGCTCGATCGTGAGCAGAGCGGCGCCGAAACCCGGGAGGACGCCGCAACATGAGCCTGTCGCGCGTATCGATTGCCCGCCCGGTGACGGTCGCGATGTGTTTCATCGGGCTCGCCATGATTGGGCTGTTTGCCGCGTTTCGCCTGCCGATCGAGCAGTTTCCGGAGGTCGAGATCCCCTACGTGGGTCTTGGCATTCCCTGGGGCAATGCCACCCCCCGGGAGGTCGAGCGCAACGTGACAAGGCCCGTCGAAGAAGTGCTCTCGACGATGAGTGGCATCGAGCG
This sequence comes from Pseudomonadales bacterium, assembly GCA_965267485.1. Classification (GTDB taxonomy): domain Bacteria; phylum Pseudomonadota; class Gammaproteobacteria; order Pseudomonadales; family Azotimanducaceae; genus JANQJA01. The sequence continues at coordinate 1,173,825 of OZ254080.1, forward strand.
CATGTTCACGTTCACGCGGCCCGGCTATGTCTTCGTCAATCTTTCGCTGGAGTTCGACGATGATGTGACGGGCAAGAGCATCGAGGCGAAGGAACTGGTCGAGAGCATTCGCCACCGCCTGCCCGATGACATTCGCCATATCCAGCTGCGGCAGCAGGACCCGAACGAGACGCCCGTGATGAACGTGCTGATATCGGCGCCCGACCTCGACGAGGACGCAGCGTTCGAGTTGCTGGATACACATGTGCGGGCACCCCTCGAGCGCATCGGCGGCGTGAATTCAGCCGTGCTCTACGGCATCGTCGAGGATACGATTCGCGTCGAACTCGACCCCGGCCGTGTCGCGGCGTACGGCCTCGACTATCTCGATGTGCAGCGGCGTCTGCAGACCGAGAACTTCTTTGCCTCCGCGGGGACCATCGACACCGGCAGCGGCGAAATCCTGGTTCGACCCCTGGGCAGGTTCGAGACACTCGAGGCGATTCGCGGGCTGCCGATGAACGATGCGGGCCTGATCCTCGATGACATTGCCGACGTGGTCCGGGTACCGGACGATGATGAGAACCGGCGACGGGTGAACGGACAGCGGTCCCTTGGCGTGTCGGTCTACAAGCGTCCGGAGGCGAATCTCGTGCAGGTGTCCCGGGATATTGACCGCAGGATGCGCGATATCCAGCAGAGCGACAGCTTTCGGGATGTGCGCTTCTACCCCCTCGATGACCAGGCCGACACCGTACTCCAGTCGCTGAATGATCTGAGGGACTCCGGGTTTCTGGGCGGCATCCTGTCTGTCCTCGTGCTGTTCGGTTTTCTGCGGCGTGCCAGCGTTTCGATTCTGATTGCCGCGACGGTGCCGCTGGCACTGTGCGCCACCCTTGGTCTGATGTACTTCCTGGATATGACCCTCAACATCCTCTCGGTCGTTGGCCTCATGCTCGCGATCGGCCTGCTTGTCGACAACAGCGTTGTTGCCTCCGAGGCCATCGCCCAGCGACGCCGCGAGGGCGACGATGCAATCACTGCGGCAGAACGGGGCATCTCGGATGTCGGGCTTGCGATCACCGCCGGTACGCTGACGACAGTCATCGTGTTCGTACCGTCGTTCATGACGAGTGTCCAGCAGGTTGCGATCGTGCAGCAGAACATTGCGGTGCCGCTGTGTACGGCGCTGCTTGGCTCGCTGCTGGTTGCGCAGACGCTGGTGCCGTCCATCATGGCGCGGATTCCGGTCGATGCAGTGCCGCGGCCGACGCCGCTGCTGGATCGACTGACAAGCGCCTACGAGCGAGTGATTGTGAGGGTACTCCGGTACCGCTGGGTCAGCCTGGTGGGTGCCGTGCTGATTGGCGCCGCCGGTGTGCCGATCTATCAGCAGCTCGACGTCGACATGAATCCCGATGAGGAATCCCCGAGACTGCAGCTCAACTACTACGTACGGGGCTCGATGGACATCGACTACATCGAACGCTTTGTGCAGGAAGTTGACGACTATCTGATGACCAATCGCGAGCGGTTCGAGATCGACAACATCTTTACCTCTTACGATACAGATTCGGGCCGCACCATTATCAACCTGTTAGAGAACGGCAGCCTTGCGCCGGGCAAGGTTGAAGAGATGATCATGGCCGACATCCCGGAGTTGCCCAACATCAGGTTGCGATTCAGCTCGCAGCGCCGGGGCTTCGGTGGCGGCGGGCGTGGCGGACTCGGCATTCGCCTGATCGGGGATTCGACCGAGGCGCTGATTGAGATCGGCGATGAACTGGTCGCCGTGCTCGAGGGACACCCGAATCTCGTCAATGTGCGTCATGACGGTGAGTCCAGCCGGCAGGAAATCCGCATCCGGCTCAAGCCCGAGCAGGCGGGACAGCTTGGCGTTTCAGCGAGGGATGTGGCGCAGGTCGTGTCGATCGCGCTCGGCGGTCGCAGCCTGCGGCGCGGCCTGGTTGAGGGTGGGCGCGAACTCGAGATCATGATGGAGCTCGAGGGCCGGCAGGAAGCAGACCTCGATACGCTGCGCACCTTGCCCGTCTTCATCGAAGGTGGCGAAACGGTGCCGCTGGAGGCGGTCGCGACCATCGAGTTCGCGTCGTCGATTCGCGTGATCCGTCGCGAGAACCGAGAGACGTCGATCAATATCAATTTCTCGACGCGCCGGGGGCCGCCAGCGATGGCGCAGTTCATCGCCGAGGACGTCATGAATAAGTTCGAGTTGCCCCCGGGGTATCGCTGGGAACTCGGGCAGGCGTTCGAGCGCGATGCAGAGATGTTCCGCGAAATGCTCATTAACGGGCTGCTGGCGATTGCGCTGGTTTACCTGCTCATGGCCGCGCTGTTCGAGTCGGTGCTGTTCCCGACGGTGGTGGTTGCCTCGATCGGCTATTCGATTGTCGGCGCGCTGCTGTCGTTGTGGGTGACCGGTACCACGCTGACGGCGATGGCCCTGACCGGCATGCTCCTGCTTGGCGGCATTGTCGTTAATAACGCAATTGTGCTCCTGAATCGTATTCAGCAGCTCCGCCGGGAAGGCGAGGACCGCATCGCGGCGATCGTCGACAGCGGGCGTCAGCGACTTCGGCCGATTCTGATGACCGTATGCACCACCTTCATGGCGATGCTGCCACTGGCGGTTGGCGACGTTCGGGTGGGTGGCGTGGGCCCGTCGTATTTTCCGATGGCCCGAGCGCTGATTGGCGGCCTCGCCTTTTCGACGATCGTGACCCTGCTGGTCACGCCGCTGCTCTATCTGCTGCTCGATGACCTGAAGCAGGGCGCAGGGAGGTTGTGGAACGCAGCCCGCCGCGAGGCGGCGGGCGCATCTGCCGGCCGTTGACCGGGCGGGTTATTTGATCGGCGAGAGCAGTTCCGGTGCGGTGACCAGTTCGCGAATGCCGTGGGACTTGGTCTCCTTGAAGACGTTGCCACTTTCCGCCCAGCGATGGAGCGAGTTGATGTCGAGCTTGTCGCACTGCGGGCGAACGCTCCAGGTGACCTGCGCAGGTGAGCAACTCTTCTGGTTGTAGCTCGGGCCCGTGGTCGAACCGAGGAACTGGACGGGCGTGCCGGTGGAGCGCGGCAGGCTGCGCGGCTGGTGCAGTCCGTTCACGGTGTTGCCCTGATAGGCCATGTCCATGAAGTCGAGGGCATTGCTGTCGTTGACCACGAGGAATACCTGGGTCTCGACGCGCAGCAGCGGATCCGAGCAGCTTTCAGGCACGCAGGCGCCGAGGCCTTCGCCGGGTGTGGCATCACAGGTCGTGTGGACCCAGTGAACCTCGATGGTATCGCCGGGCTTGACGCCCTTGTACGCGCCGGGCGCCGGCGCGAGTTCGGCCTCGGTGAGCGTGCGCGTGTCGTTGCAGGCATAGCCCTCGCTGCCGTCGGCGACGGCAATGTTGAAGCCTGGGCCCTTGTGCTCTGCCTGCGTATGCGTATGGATGTTGCAGAGGTTCATCTCGCTACTTGGCGGCGCAGTAGGGAAGGTGATTTCGTTGAGGCCGTAACCGTTCGAAATGTCCCGGGGTGTCTGTGGTCCCGCGTCGAGACAGAGATCACCGTGGGCGTGATCGTCGGCCTGTACGTTGACGGTGACGGCCGTGGCCAGAGCAAAAGACAACAGGTGCACTTTCTTCATCATCATATCCTGAGTAGTAAGATTCATACCGGAGCGCGAAGGCTAATCCCGGAAGACTCTACGGACTAGTCGAGCTTTTGGAGCAGCGACATCGATAAAAGCGAAGATTTTGTCAGGGTAATCTGAAGCGATCAGCGGTATTTTTATCGCACGGAATTGAGGATACCGCTATCGCCAGACTGACCAGGGACCCGGCCGATGCGCAGCCCGTGCTTGCGGCCGGTGGGCTCGTCGCCATCCCCACCGAAACCGTCTACGGGCTGGCGGCCAATGCGCTCGACGCGGTGGCCGTCGCCAGAATCTTCGAAGCGAAGAATCGGCCGGCGTTTGACCCGCTCATCGTTCATGTCCACAGCGCGGCACAGGTCCATGACTACGTCACCGGCATGCCGTCGCCCCTTGCGGCACTGGCGGATGCGTTCTGGCCCGGACCGTTGACGCTGTTGTTGCCGCGTCGGGACATCGTGCCGGATCTCGTGACGTCGGGCCTGCCCCGTGTCGCCGTTCGCGTGCCCGCGCATCCGGTGGCGCGCGAGCTTCTCGCGTCACTCGACTTTCCGCTTGCGGCGCCCAGCGCAAATCCATTCGGATACATCAGTCCGACGCAGGCGGATCATGTCGAGGCCCAACTCGGCGACCGGATTGATCTGATTCTCGATGGCGGCGTTAGTGCCGTGGGGCTGGAGAGTACGATCGTCGGGATCGACGACGATACGGTGACAGTCTATCGGCTCGGAGGTCTCGCGATTGATGAGATTGAGGCAGTCGTGGGGCCGGTCGCCGTCTGCATGCACAGTTCGTCGAGACCTTCGGCGCCTGGCCTGCTGGCGCGTCACTATGCGCCTGAAAAGCCGTTCCTGCTCGATCCCGGCCCGTCGATACTTGCTGGACTGGAATCGGGCAGCAAGCGTGTGGCAGCGCTACGCTTTCGGCGCCGGCTGCCCGTGCTGCCTGCCCGCGACCAGGTGATCCTGTCGGAGCGCGGCGATCTGAAGGAGGCTGCCGCCGGGCTGTTTGCCGCCCTTCGCGAACTCGATGCGCGTGAGGCCGATGTGATCATTGCCGAACGCGTGCCGGCACGGGGGCTCGGGCTCGCGATCAACGACCGGTTGCGCCGTGCTGCGGCACGGCGCCTGCCGGCCGATTAGCGTGTCGGATTGCCGCCGACCCACACCGGGCTGGTCCACGCGAGTCCTTCGTCCTGCTGCCTGACCCGCATGAAGTAGTAGTCGCCGTGGCGCGGCGCCTCGTTGTCGTCGATTGAAATCTCAACGTCCAGCGGTGCTGACTTGTTGTAGTCGAGCGAGATGGTGTCCTTGTAGCCATCAAACGCCATGTCGAGGGTTTCACCGGGTGTGACCGTGACGCTCGAGCCTGGAATGTTCTGGTGCCGGCGTCGTGTGGGCGGGCCGGAGCCGGTCTCGGGTGCGTCGACAAGGTTCAGTGTCACCTCGACATCGGGCCCAGCGTTGTCGAGTTCGAGCAGGATCGAGCTGTGGTCGCCGCGGGTGAGCGTATGGAAATCGTACGTGTTGTCGTCGGTTTCGCTCTTCTCGAATGACTGGTACGCAAGGTTCTGGAAGTCGACGAGTTCCGCGGAGATCACCTTCGCACCCTTCACGGTCATCGTGCCGGCCCAGTGGCGCCAGCCCCGCGGGTTGTCCTGGGGGTGGAACGGATAGGATTCCGAGAAGAACGTCAGCCTGAGCTCGTTCTCCATGTTGTCGCCGTACTCGAACTCGCGGAGCACCTTGTCGTTGCGGAATACGGTGACTGACGTGATCGGGCTTGTGCCGTGTACGGTTGCATTGATTGATCGTGACGGCGCATAGGGGGCGCGCTGGCCCATCTTTGTGCCATTGACGTCGAAGTCGACCACCATGCGCTGGCCGCTCGTCGCGTAGGCACGCAGACGCTTCATGCCGTCGAAGATCGCATCGGTCGTTCGCGCCGGCGCGAAGATTGCGCCCAGGCCACCTCGTTGGGCGAGCGAACTGGACTTCGGTGAGGCGTAGCCCGGTCGGCCGATGTGGTCATCGGACGCTGCAACGAACCCGACTTCGTGCCCATGGCTCAGATACATGCGCCCGAACCATTCGAACGTCCCGTGCATCGACATGATCTCAATCAGGGTCTCCATCTCGGGGTCGGAGTAGCGATATTCTCCTTTCTGGTGGGCGTGGGGAATGATCACGACGTCATCGGTATCGTTGTTCTCCCGCAGCCCCTGATACAGACTCGACAGTGTGGGGTATAGCTGGGCGGGCATGCGGTCGCGCCCTTCCGGTGTGCGGAACAGCACGTTGTGGTGGCCGCCCTGGCTCTGCCTGACTGTCCACTCGTAGCCAAGGTAGGCAATGAATTCTCCATCCTTGCTGTACTTCTGCACCATCTCGCGGAGGGTTGCCCACTCGAAGTCGTCCATCCAGATGTCATGTTCCGAGTGCGTGATGAAGTCGAGGCGCGCCTCGTCGCGGGCGAACTGCATGTAGGCATCAGCGCTGCCAATGCCCTCGGCAAATCCGGAGTGGCCGTGAGTATCGCCCCAGTAGACCCGTTCAGCGGGGTTGTCCTGCACCACGATCGGGTTGACGTCTCCGACGTACTGACCGTCGAGACTCTCAACGCGGAACCGGTAGACACCGGGCTCTCCCATCTCGATGTTCGTGCGGACGACGGCGCTGTCGCCGCTTTCGATTCGGGTGATTTCTTCCCCTTCGAGCGTGATCTTCCAGTCCGGTATCGAGCCGGTGGCGCGGTTGCCATAAGCGTCTTCGGCGCGGATGGAGATGTCGGCGGTTTCACCCGGCGCGAGAATGCTGGGCGCGAATCCGGCGACGGCATCGATGCCGGCACCGATGATGCGAACCGGCTGAATCGGCAGCGAGAGGAACAGGTCAGAGCCATCAAGATCGACATAGAGGGGGAAGGGCATCTGGTCTGACTTGAAGTCCGGCATCAGGAGGCCCGGGCTGCCGCCGCTCGTATCACCGTAGGTGATCGTGACCGTATCTCCGGGCTGGAGTGTCCCGTTCACGCGAAAAACGTGCTGGGGGTCGGCACCGCGAAAGCCGCCGTGCATGCCTGGCACCTGAATCGCGTCGTCGGTGAAGGTGACGGCGTCATTGCTCGAGGTAATCGTGATGTAGTTGGGCGCCGCCGGATCGTCGAACTGGAACGGGCCGTGATTCGTCTGGAAGTGTTTCGGCACCATGAAGCCGCCGCCGTCCTTAACGGGAGCCTCGCCGACGGTGTACACCTGCGAGAACGTGCCATATTCGCGGACGGTGAAGGGCTGCTCCTGCACCAGCGTCAGCGGGCCGAGGGCATTCGGTTGTTCATCCACAAGCGTCAGTTCGCGGATGAAGAGGTCGACGTAGGGGCCGGACGGCGCCCCGTAGGCGGTGACCTGCGCAACCACCGATGGCGCGTTGACCGGAATATAGCCGCCGGACTTTGCGTATGCGTTGATCCAGCGAAACAGCGTGTCAACCCGCTCGTCCGCGTTGGTCTCGTCTGTGGGCGTCTCCTGCAGCGACTGCTTGAGCGCCTCTACCTCTTCCCGAAGTTCCGGCGAGAGATAGTCGCCGGTATTCGTTGCCGGCGTTTCGGCAACAGGCGGTGTGTCTTCCGGCTGCGGCGAGCAGCCCGCGAGCAATGCGATCAGGACGAGGCCGATAAGGCGCATGAGTGAATTCCCTCTTCTTTGGTTTTTTGTGGGCCGGTCAGGCCGGGTAGGGGCTCAGCCCCTGGTAGTGCAACATCAGTGATTGCTGTGCGACCTCCTGGATCGACAGCGGGTAGTCCTTCTCGAACCAGCTTGGCAAGCCATAGATCGCCTGGCCGATGACGGGCTGAAAGATGGCAGGCACGACGTCGCTGCGCACGAAGCCGGCGTTGACTGCAGCGCTGACGCGGCTGACTGACGTTTCCCTGACGCCTCGGTTGCGCATCTTGATCAGGCGCTGGTGCTGAGGCTTCAGGTGGTCGATAGCGTTCAGCAGGGTGAAGGGCCCCGCGTTGCTGTCATGGAAGATGTAGAGGTTGGTGCGGTGAATGATCACCTCGTCGAGCGGGTCCCGGGCGAAGTCGCGCGCGAACCGCTGGCTGCGTTCGACAACCGATGCGCCCCGTTCGTAACAGGCGAACATGAGGTCGAGCTTGTCGATCGCGTACTGATAGATCACCGTTTTGGAAACCCCGAGTTCGGCGGCCATGCGCGGGATTGATGCCTGGGAGCCCTCGGTATTGAAGTGGCGGGTTGCGGTTCGATAGATCTGCTCGAGCCTTTCAATCTCGGGATCGATGGACGGGTCCACGCCCAGGAGGTCTTCACCCCGGCTGATGCAGTGAGACGCACGCGGCAACTCTGACCGGTTCTTCAGGATGCCTGTCGAGTAGAGGGAGATGATCTCTTTCGCGATCGTTGCGGGATCGCTGTTCCTCAGCACGGCGCTCACGTTGCTGTCGTGCTTCACGAAGAATTCGAGCGTTGTCATCATGATGTTCGCGATGGTCTGCGAGTGGCAGGGACGGATCGAACCCTCCTCGATGCCAACGTCGATCAGCGCAGCGAACTCGTCATAGAGCAGGCGCCGCTGTTCGAGGACTCGCTCCAGATGCTCACCGGACAACGGAATCAAGGCCGGCAGGCGTACTTTCAGATCGCGATCCTCAACGAGATCGGTGAAGATGAACTGCATCAGCCGCTCGAGCGCCGTCTCGCCCTGCGACTTCGCCAGCAGCGTGCGCCGGTTCTCGATGTTCCAGCAGAGCACCTCTTCAGCGAGGTGGTCGCGACTCTTGAAGTAGTGATACAGCGCGGTATAGGCCACGCCCAGGTGGTCCGCAACGTCCTGCAACCGGGTCGACAACACCCCCTTTCCCCGCATGACCGCAGAGGCGGCGGCCAGCACCTCTTCCTTTCTCTTTGGCGGGCGCTGCTGCGCTGCCGTCTTGGACTTCATAAAGAGGGATCCCGAGTCGTCTTGATACTGAATGGATTATTTGGGGCCATGGACGCGCTGTCAAACTGACAGATCCTGACATCTGCCTGTGTCAGGGTATGCGAAATGAACCATGTTTTAAAGGTTGTGCGCCGCGTCATTGTCAAAAATTATTAAATCCGGGGATATAAAAAAATTGACATGGATCGGGCGACGATGCAACCTGTTCCCGTGTCGCCGCTTCCGGTGGCAACAACAAGACATAGGGGGAAACATGGCGAGATGGCAAAAATCTGCTCGGGGCGTCGTCATCGCGGGCCTGCTGGTACCGGCGGCTGCACCGGTCGTTGCGGCCGAGGACGATGCACTCATGGAAGAACTGGTCGTGACCGCGCGCAAGCGCGAGGAACGTCTGCAGGACATTCCGGGATCGGCTGCGGCGCTCAACAGCGACTTCATCGAGGCGACGGGTGGCATCCAGTCACTCCGCGACCTCACTGATCTGATACCCGGCATCACCATTATCGAGACCAACACGCAGTTCCTGTCGGAACCGAACATCCGCGGTGCCGGCCAGTCGAGAAACCGCGCATCGGTCTCCGCCACCGGTCTTTACCGGAACGGCGCCTACTTCGCGACCAATGGCCTCGGCGGCAAGAACTTTTCACGGATGGACTCTTACGACGTAGGCCGCGTCGAGGCTCTCCGTGGTCCGCAGGGCGCATTGTACGGCCGAAATGCACTGGGTGGCGCGATCAACATGATCTCGAAGCGCCCGGGCGACGAGTTTGATCTCTACTTCGGTTACGGCGGTGACGCGTCCGATGCGCGGGGACTTCAGCGCATCGACGTTCGTGCCGACATTCCGCTGGGTGACAATTTCGCGGCCCGCATCGCGCACCTCAACGAGGAATTCGATGAAGGCTACATGCGCGACATCAACGGCGATTTCATCGATGACGAGGAATACGACCTGACGCGCGTTGCACTGCGGTTTACGCAGGATGACGTCGAGGTTGTCTACACCTTCGACACGGAGAACACGCTGAGCTACCCGCGGACGCGCTCCAGAACGAGTACGGAAGATCTTCGCGGCTTCACGCAGAACGAGCAGAACTACTTCGTGAACACCGATCACTTCGTCGACTACGACGTCGAGAACCATAACCTCGTCGCCGAGATTGGTTTGCCGGGCGGCCAGTTCACCTCGGTCACAAACTACCGTGATCGCAACTTCCACATGTTCCAGGATACGGATCACCAGTTGAACAACGCGAACGTCGCCTCGACGCGTATGCGCGCGACCGAGACCTTCTCGCTGGCGGATGCGTTCTATCAGGAGTTCCGCTACGTCGCAGACGGCACGGCGAATCTCCAGTGGCTCGTCGGTATGGACATCTACCAGGTCGACTACGATGAGTTCATCGACACGAGTGCCGGCCAGACGTTTATCACGGAGTCGACGCGTCAGGTGCTTCTGGAGCAGGATTCCTGGGCGCTGTTCGGTTCGTTCGACTATATCTTCGAGGGGACGCCGCTGACCCTGAGCGGTGAGATCCGGTACGCGCGGGACGCGCTCGACGGCAGCGTGCTCACGCTGTTCAGTCGTCTGCCGCCGGCCGCAGCGCCGCAGTTGCCGGTCTCTGCAGACGGGCGCGTAATCCAGACGGACTTCGCCGACGATCCGTCGTTCAGCAATCTGCCCTACGGCCTGACGCTGGCCTGGGATATCAACGACGACCAGATGGCGTACGCCAAGTACGCGACGTCCTATCGGCATGGTGGTCTGAACCTGAACGAGGGTCAGCCTGCGACAGACCCGTTCCCCGCTGTGCTGACCTACAGCGAAGAGACGAGCGATACGTTCGAACTGGGTTACAAGAGTTCGTGGCTCAACCGCCGGCTGACGCTGAACGCCGCTGCGTTCTACATCTGGTATGACGACTTCCTGGATACAGCCACCAACGGCTGTAACCTCGACCTGTGTCCGTTCTTCGACCCGCAGACCGGTGAATCGCTTGGCTTCGCGCCGGATGGCACGCCGATCGAAGTCGACCCCGACGGCAATCCGGGTAACGCATCGGGCACCGCGTTCTTTGTCGACAATGTTGGTGAAGTCGAAGCCTGGGGCCTGGAACTCGAGGCGATGGCGCGTTTCCGACTGAACGATTCAGGCACGATGCGCCTCTCAGCGGGCTGGTCGCGCCAGCTCGGACAGGTGGAATCGATCAATGCCGATGCCTCTTCAGCGGTTCAGCAGCTCGCGGATGCGCGGCTCAACCGGATGCGGCCTAAACAGATCAAGGCGTCAGCCATGGTTCGGCAGGGTCTCGGCGGTTCCGGCATCTTCAACGGCCTGACGCTGGTCGGTACGCTCTCTTACACCTTTGAGAGTGGCGGCATCATCAATATGTCGGCCGACCCGACGCCGCTTGACGAGGTGAAGATCTGGAACGGCAACTTTGGCGTCGAGGCGAACCAGTGGTCGCTGATGTTCCGGGGCCGAAACATCTCGGACGAGTTGTACGAACAGTGGCGTAGCGACACGTCGGGCCCCTACATGCGTCGCATCAACAACCCGGCGAGCTGGGAGTTCGAGTTTACCTGGCGTTTGCGATAGCACGATCCCCCCGCAACCACGTCATTTCAAGGGGCCATCTGGCCCCTTCTTTTTTCTGTTAGTCTCATTATTCGAACCTCTACTTCCGGGGTCTTCCATATGAATCGAAATGCTTGCGTAACGCTGCTGGCCTCAGCGCTGTTGCTGGGTGCCGGTTGTTCAAGTACACCCGCCGTGAAAGGCATTGGTGAACGCCCGACCGATGTCCGCGCCGCTGATGGTCAGTACATCTCATGGCAGGAACACATCATTGATGAGCCGGTTACATCCGGTGTGAATTTCTCGGGCAGTGACGGGCTCGAGATGGCAGACCTCGATGGCGACGGGTTTGCCGACATTGTCTCTGTCCATGAGTCCGATGTGGTCATCGGCGGTGTCGAGTTCGAGGATCAGTACAGTGGCGAGGCGACCGGACATATCCGCGTTGCCTGGGGATCCGCAGATCCGACGGTCTGGCGATCGCAAACCCTCGCGGAAGGCGAGGATGCCGGCGCTGCCGAGGATGTGGCACTCGCGGACGTCAACGGTGACGGCCTGATTGATGTCGTCGCCGCCTGCGAACTCGCGCACCTCATCTACCTCGAGAACCCCGGCAACCGAACTGACTCATGGAAGCGACTGCGTCCATCGATCACTCGCGACCGGGGGTCGTTCATCCGCGTGTTCGCAGCAGATTTCAATCAGGACGGCCAGCCGGAAATCGTCGGCGTCAACAAGGGGGCGCAAAACCCCACCGGTGATGACCGCCTCAAGCCGAACCCGATCAGCGTCTTCGAAGTGAACGGCGATCCGCTGCTCGACGAAAACTGGTCTGAGCAGGTGCTCACACGTGTCGCCTGGCCGATCAACGCGCCGCCGGTCGACCTGGATGGTGACGGCGATCTGGACATTGTCGGCAGTTCCACCGGCGAGGGGCGGCTCATGTGGTTCGAGAATACGGGTGGCGCCCGGGTCGAGTTCCGTGAACATCGAATCGACGTCACGCCCGTTGCAGACGGGCAGCAGCCCCGAATTGGCGGTTTCAACCTGGAGTTTGCCGACTTCAATGGCGACGGGCGCCTCGACATTGTGGCGAGCCAGTTCCGGGATACTGTCTGGCTCGAGCAGCCGGCGCAGCCGGAAGGCATATGGAAAGTGCACCTGATCGGTAACAATCTTCCGGATACCGTGACGGGATTGCGCCTCGGCGACATCGACGGCGACGGCGATCTCGACCTGATGACGGGTAGTTACAGTCGCGGGCCGAGGGATCGCGACGGTGATCTGCCGCTCTCGAGCCGTCTTGGGCGCCTTTCCTGGTTTGAAAATCCGGGCGCCGGCGAGTCACCGTGGCCGCAGCACGATATCTCGCGGCGTATCCGTGGCATGTTCGACGCATTCGTCGCACGCGACATGGACGGTGATGGCGACCTGGACTTTGTCGGTACGCGCGGCAACAGCTACCCGTTCGACGGGGTGTTCTGGCTTGAGCAGGTGCGATCGGATCGTCCGGTGCAGGTCTTTCAGCCGGCGCGGGAAAATGAAAGCCGGGAAGTGCCGCTGCCCTGAATCACAGCATCGTGCGCTCGATGAGCCACCACGCACCGGCGGCGATCACGCCGGTCGAGAGTGCCGCGGCGATCCATGGCCACTGCGGTAGCCTGCGCAGAAAGTGGCGGGCGATCAGGAACGGAATCACCACGACCGAAATCTGGGCGGCCTCGACGCCGATGTTGAACAGCAGCAGCGCGACCACGAAATCATCCGGTGGCAGGCCGATCTCCCGCAACAGGAACGAGAACCCGAACCCGTGTATGAGGCCGAAGATGAACGTCGTGATCCAGCGTGACACCACAAGGGGTTCGCCGCCGCGCCGGTACAGTTCATAGAGGTTTTCGGCGCCAATATAGACAATCGTCAGTGCGATGGCGGCCTCGGTGAACGCGACATTCAGCGTCACGATATCCAGTGCCGAAATCGCGAGCGTGATCGAGTGCGCGACGGTGAACGATGTGATCAGCACAATGAGATCGCGGAGCCGGACCACCAGGATGAGCAGGCCGAGCAGAAACGCCAGGTGGTCGAAACCGCTCAGTACGTGCACGAAGCCCATCTGGAAGTAGTCGAAGATCGACGGCGCGCGGCCCTCCAGCGGCGCGGGTTCAGCCGGTAGCGTCCACCCCTCCCGCCAGAGGATCTCGTCGACGGGAATGTCCAGCGAGGTCTGCTGCCAGTCGAACTGGGCAAACGAGAAGTGTGGGCCGAGCTGGATCTCTACCGCGTTCGTGTGCCATGGGTCCTCGACGGGCGGTTCGTACTCCATCTGGATGACAGACAACGTGCCGGCACACTCGAACGACAGTTCGTATTGCCAGGCGTCGATGGCGCTGTAGTCGAGCGCATCGACAAGCCGCCCCTCACAGGGACCGTCACCGTTGGTAACCCGAAACACGGGCAGAATCGCACTTGCCGCATCACCCGGTGAAGACTGCCCGGGCTGCTGCAGGGCAAGCCTTGGTGCCGTGAACAGGACATCGACCCGCTGCTGGCCGAGCGATACCGCCGTGAAGAACGTACCGGGCTGATGTGCGTGCGATTCGATGCTCGAGACATGAGCGACGGCAGGCAGCGCTACGAGCCAGAGCAGCGCGCAGAGCGCTGCGACACGTGCTCGCATCAATCAGCCTGCCAGTCGATAAACACAGGGGACGACCAGGCGGTCTCGTCGTCGATCTGCCGAACCCGTACATAGATGTGGTTTGCGTCTCCCGGCTTCAGGCCGTCGTCTTCATCCGCGACGAAACTGAACTCGCGCGACTTCGGCTGGGGCTCGCCGAGAATGACCATGTCCGCGGTGGCACGTTCGTCGAAGTCGGCTTGCCAGGAAGCATCAAGCAGATCGCCAACGCGTACGGTTTCCTCAAGCACGACGGACTGTCGGGGTACGTCCATATTGAAATACTCGCCAGGCAATTTGGGCAGTTCCTGCATGTTCCAGTGTTCGATGTCGAACATCGGTGATGTCACGATGCGAACCGTAACCTGATCGTCAGGGTCGAGGGAAGTGAGATCGAGCAGGGCGCCATCGTGATCACCGCGAACGCGGAACGTGAACACGGCCTCGTGATTGCTGGTATGGACCACGCGGTCGGCGTAGTACTCATTACCCAGTGGCGTCACCGACTCGATGCGCGCCCTGGCGGTGCTGCCGTTCGACAGGCCGAGAATATCGCCGGGGCGGTGTATGAAGATGCGACCCCAGTAGCGGCGGTCGGATCGCGGCGTGCGGGGCGCGTTCGGATTGTCACCCGGCGTTGAGTCGACCGTGATACGAAAGCGCAGGCGGGAGCCTTCCGCGGCGGGCTCGTCGAACTGTAGCGTTTGTGTTCCCTCGCCGTTTACGACCAGCGTGATGTCGGCGATCTCGTCGGTGCCCGCCACGAGGCCGTCGATGTTCACGGGACCGCTCGTCTTGACGGAGTCGCCCATCGGTGCGCCGGCCGTTTCAGTCTCGAGGTAGATGCGGGCGAGGGAGGTGCCGTAGGTATGGCGAGCCTTGAGGTGTCCGAAGACGTTCTCACGCTCGAGTTCATCGGCGAAGACGGCGCCGAGTCCGCCGCGGGATTTGCCGCGGGAGGGAGAATTGCCCGGGTGGCCGAGGTGATCGTCGGAGGCCGCGTTGATGCCGACCTTGTGTCCTTTCTGCAGGTATTCGCGCCCGAACCATTCAAACGATCCGTGTTGCGAGAAGATCTCGACGAGATCGGCGCCTGCCACGTTCCAGTCGCCGGGCTGGTGGGCGTGGGGAATGATGAGCACCTTGTCGGGGTCGTTCATCTCCCGGTGGGCCCTGACCATGTCCTTGAGGCGCGGCGCTTCCATCACCGTGACCGGATGCTGCCGGTCATCAAGCAGAAAGACGTTGTGATGGCCGCCGAACGCCCAGCCGTTGGTCCATTCGTAGGCGCGGAATGTAATGAAGCCCTCGTCCGGCACGTTGAAGACCTGCGTGGCAAGCTCGTTGTGGCGATAGTGCACCTCTGAGAGCATCAGGTCGTGCCCTGTCAACGAGGCGAAGTCCAGGAAGGCGACATCCTTGGCGTATTGCATGTACCACTCGGGAGAACCGTTGGCATCGGTATAGCCCTCGTGTCCGTGCAGCTCGCCCCAGTACAGCCGTGGCCCTTCTGCCTTCGGCACGATCGGGTTCGTCATGCCGCGGATGGTGCCGTCAGTTGATCTGACCTCCAGCCAGAGGGGTTCGCCTTCAGTTGCCTGCGGCGTGACATCGTCAAAGATGAAGGTTGCCGGGTCGCCGCGCTTCGCGCGGGTGCGGGCGAGCCGGTTCTCGCCTTGCCAGAGTTCCAGTACGCGCGGTGTTTCGATGGCGGCCCGATTGAAGTAGTGATCCTCGACGCTCGCGCGAACGGTGAAGGCTTCTCCTGGCCTGACGACGCTGGGCGCGACCGCGCGCACGTGGCTCGCGTGATTGCCGTAGACGCGGAAGCGCGGCTGGCCAATGGCGACGAAAGCACCGTCCCCGTTGAAATCGGTTTCAAACCGCAGGTCCATCGCATCGTTGGTGAAACTCTGGATCATCCAGCCCGGGCTCCCCTCGCTGCGATCGCCGAACGTGAAGGAGATGACATCGCCGGGCTCGAGACGGCCTTCCTTCAGGACGATCATCGGACGATTGCCGCCTGACAGGCCGGTGAAGGCGTTGCCGAACCAGACGCGGGACGCAAACAGGAACTCGACGTCGTCGCGACTGCTTTCGACGGTGGCGTAGTTCTCCGCGAGCGGCCGGCTGAACTGGATGCGTCCGAGATCCGAGTACCAGTTCTGGCCGAGCCGAATACGGGCGCCGGGTTCGAGCGGCGTGTCCACGATGTAGTCGATAACGACGGTCTCGTAGGTCTTGGCATTGAGCTCCGGTTTGCGCGGTGTCCTGAGGACAAAGCGACCGGTATTGCCTCGAAGTGCGGCTGACTTCCTCATCTCCTTCAGACGCTGGTCAAACTGCGCAAAGAGCTGCGTTTGTTCCTCGAGGATGCCGGCAGCGCGGGCACGGAGGGCGAAGTTGAGTTCGGTGCCGATACGATAGTTGATCAGCAGGCCGCTGTTCTGCAGCGCATCGTGATACCGCACCAGTGTATCGATGCGTTCGGCGATGTTGGATTCGTCCGTCGGTGCAGCCTGGACCGCTGCGACGAGCGCTTCGACTTCGGCGACAAAGGCCGGGTCGTCGAGTTCGGGGATCTCCCGCAGCACCGAGAAAGGAAGGCCGGTTCGAGCATGCGCGGTGGCGTCCCACTCGGTTGCGGCGAGTGCTGACATCGATGACACATAGAGCAGCATGGCAAGGAGGAATCTGTTTGGTTTCATGGGTGCGATCCGATGTCGTGGTTGTGTGAGCGTGAGAAAATCAGAATATCCGATGATATAAAAAAAATAAACGATCGGGATGTAACGTGATTAACTCAGCGATATAGTATCTAACGCTGTTGATCCGAAAACATAAAAAGAGGGGCGCCTCAATATGGCGAACGAACGCCGGATGCTGCGGCGATGGGTGCTCATGATTGGCCTCGCTCTGCCGCTTTGCGTTCTTGCCGAATCCGGCGAGGAAGCTGAGGCGGGAATCGGTGTCGAACGCGTGGCGCCGCTGCCTGCGGACTACAACGAGTCGGTGATGGTCTTCTCAATGTCGGATGACGGAGAGCAGGAGATATCGCTGCGACTTGCCAGATTCTTCGAGCGGGAGCGTGGCGAGATCTGGCTTCACGTGGCGACGTCGAAAGGCGCCTGGTCGCTGGCCTTCGATGGTTTTCAGCTCCCGCACACGAGGGCGACGCCGGTCTTCGACGAGTCAGCGGTCTACGCAGCAAAGCGTGGGGAGGAATTTGTTCGCTTCGCGACGGATGCGCGTCATGAGGGCCGCATGCGTGCCCGGGTGACGGGGCGATTGCTTGCAAACCGGACCCGTCATCCAGAGCCGGGCGCCGGTCAGGTGCCCGTTTCATTCGATCTTGCCTTCTCGGGCAGCTGGCCGGGTGTGCGCAGCGCCAATGGCCGCTGGGAACTCACCGGGGCCGTGGACGGCTGGATTGAGGTCAATGGGCGAAGAACGGCGATCTCCCATCAGGGGAAGTGGCATGAGAAATTCGGGCCACGGCCGTCGTTTGCCCGCTCGTTCGTCTACTTCGCTGCCCAGTCCGAGGACCGCGCGCTGCTCGCGATTGGCTCAGCGGCGGGAGCAGGCGGCTTCTTTCGGCAGGGCGATGATGTGCGTCAGGTAACCGGGCTCGACATTGACCCGCACGGTTCAGCGATGCGGGCGTTCGAGATCACGCTCGACAATGGTGATGTGCTGGCCGGCACTGCCCGCGTCGTCCAGGATTGGTCGGTGCCAATCGAGGGCCGCCGGCGGCCCGGCAGCGCGGTATTGCTTGACGGGGATCTGAAAGGAATGACAGGGACGCTCAATGACTGGGTGTCCGGTGACAATGCCGGTGACAATGACCGGGAACAGCGCTGAGGAGCGAGGCGATGGTGGAAATGCGACGACTGGAAGGCCGCACGGTGATCGTGACGGGTGGCGGCAGCGGGATCGGCAAGGGGACATGTCAGCGAATTGCCGATGAGGGAGGGCGCGTTGGCGTGCTCGACCGCCGGCTCGAACTCGCTGAGCAGGTGGCGGCCGAGATCACGGGCGCCGGTGGCGAGGCGATGGCCGTCGAATGCGACGTGACGGTGGAGTCTCAGGTCGAACGCGCAGTCGGCCAGGTGGCCGATCACTTCGGTGGGCTTTACGGCATGGTGGCGAATGCCGGGACAGCCGGCGTTGGCTGGATCCATGAGACGCGGCTCGAAGACTGGCTGTTCGTGCTGAACGTCAACCTGAATGGTGCCTTTCTTGCGGCCAAACACGCCATTCCCTACATGCTGGAAGGCGGTGGCGGCAGCTATGTCGTGACATCGTCGATTGCGGGTTCGATCATTGGCCCCGGCGGGTCAAACGCGTCATATGCGGTGTCCAAGGCCGGCGTGATACAGCTCGCCAAACAGATCGCAGTGGACTACGGGCCGCAGGGGATTCGCGCCAACGCGATTCAGCCCTCGGGCGTCGAGGAGAGCAATCTTGGCGTACATGCGCGTCAGGATCGCGAGCAACAGGCAACACCACCGGCGCAGCTGCCTCGCGGTCAGGCCTGGCAACCAATCGCACGTCGCGGCCACCCCTACAGCGACTACGGCGCGACGATCGCCTTCCTGCTCTCCGACGACGCCGCTTTCATCACCGGCACCTCAATCCTCGTCGACGGCGGCCTGACCGCCACCTGACCGCCCCCACCCGGGGTCAGACCCCAGTGCCACCCCGGGGTCAGACCCCAGTGCCACCCCGGGGTCTGACCCCGGAGTCAGAAGTAGCCTTCGCGCTTCTTCTTTTCCATGGAGCCGGCCTGGTCCTTGTCGATGAGGCGGCCTTCGCGCTCGCTGTTGCGGCTCTGCATGACTTCGATGACGATATCGCGCGCCGTGGTGGCTTCGCTCAGCATTCCTGCGGTTTGCGGATAGCAGCCGAGGGTCCGGAAGCGGATTGACCTGACTTCAACGCTCTCGCGTTCCGCCGGCGTCAGAAACTCAAGCATCCGTTCATCATCGAGTGCAAAGACAAGACCCGACTCCGGATTGATCCAGCTCTCGCGATCCCGTGAGAAATACAGGTCGACAATGTCGATGTTTTCTTTCCAGATGTACTGCCAGATGTCGATCTCGGTCCAGTTCGACAGTGGGAACACGCGAACGGACTGCCCGGGCAACAGTTCGGCGTTGTAGAGGCTCCACAGCTCCGGCCGCTGGTTCTTCGGATCCCAGGTGTGATCACGCTCGCGAATGGAAAACACGCGCTCTTTCGCGCGCGACTGCTCTTCGTCGCGGCGGCCGCCGCCCAGCGCGGCGTCGAACCGGTACTTGTCCAGCGCCTGCTTGAGCGCCTGCGTCTTCATGAAGTCGTTGTACTTGACGGAGCCCGACCGGATCGGGTGAATCCCGTCTGCCAGCGCCTGCTCATTGATGTGGACGATCACATCAAGACCGTGCTGCACCGCCAGCGAATCCCGAAACTCCGCCATCTCGCGAAACTCCCAGGTCGTATCAATGTGAACCAACGGAAAGGGCACCGGCCCCGGATAGAAAGCCTTGCGCGCGAGATGCAGCATGACGGTCGAGTCTTTGCCGATCGAGTACAGCATGCAGGGATTGTCGAACTCGGCGGCCACCTCGCGAATGATGTGAATCGCCTCGGCCTCGAGACTCTGAAGGTGCGTCAGTGAATACATGGCTGTCTCCTAGGCGCTGAGCCTTGCATCATCGGGTGTCCGGACCGGGTCTTGTGCATCGATCCACTCGCCGCACTTCAGTCTGCTGATCTCGCCCGGTGAATCACCCAGCCGGAAGAGACAGAGCCAGTCGTTGTCCACGACCTGGCGCACATTTTCGTGGCGCGAGTAGACATCGCGAATGGCATCCTCTGGTGCGGCAATGAAGACCGACAGGCGCAATGGATCATGGACCCAGCGCGAACCATCGTGCACTGATTGCAGGGGAAGCCCGATCCGAAGGTCTCCGCCATTACCCTCGAACACGCCCAGATTGCCGCCGACAATGTTGTGCAGCACCTTGTTGCCACTGCCAAACTTCTGCGGGTCGGTCACCGACGCGTTGTACTGCATGTTGATCCAGTGGGTCACGATCATCGGCGCGGTCATGATGAGCTCGAGCAGCGAGAAGTCTGCGTCCTGGCGCCAGTCGTAGTCGTGCAGGAAGCTTCGGCCGCGCAGGTCAAGATGGCGCGTGCGTATACGTGGCGCGACGATGAAACTGTCATTGCCGGCCAGACCCCATTCGGGGCGAACCTCCGAGAAGCTCCGGCTGCGTCGGATGACGTTGTCCTTCACGGATCGTTCGTTGCGGATACCGAGTGCCGGTGCCCGCTCCCGACGAGCCAGCTCGCTCGCGGCATCCAGCCATTCGCGGGTTTTCTCGTCGATGTCTTCTGCAGCCTGCGGAAAGCAGGTGATCTCATCCGTTGTCGTATCGTGAAGTGCGGCAACGAAGCGTGTGTCCCGGGGGATGTTGGTGGCTCGTGCTGCCAGTGCTTCGCGTACGTCTGTATCGTTCAGCAACTGCGCGAGCACACGGACGTTGACCTCTCCTGTCTGCCCACCGCAGGCGCCGCAGTCGAGGCCGGCTGCATGGGGGTTGTTGCACGTCGTACTGCCGTGTCCAACGAGCAGTATCCGTGGCGCGATCTCGCCGCGCAGACCCATCGCATTCAGCACCGTGGCAGCAAGATCTGACTTTTCATCGAGTGACAGGGACTCGCCGTGTTTCGACAGCGCGAAGCGGGCGTCGCGGGCGAGACGATTGACGGGGTGTTCAGGACGGCCCGGCCTTAGTGTCTGTTTCAACAGATTGAAGGCGTAGGAGAGTCCGACACTTTCGACGGCAGCGAACGTGCTGGGCGCACTGCCGGTGTATCGCTGCCATTGATTATGCGTTTCGGCATCATGCAGGCGATCGGTGTCGCTTTGAACCTCGGTGGCTTCGATCGCGGGTGCCAGCAAACCGGGTAGCTGGGGCCGGGAGTAGTCGCTGCCAGCCGGCCTGTACGTCAGCGGCAATCCGAAGAACCCCGCAAAACCCAGGGTTCTGATGTCGGGGTCCTGGCGCTCGAGTGCCCGGCGAATCACTTCTGACCGCACATCGATGCAGAAAGCAGCCTGAAGTTTGGGGCGGCCCTGAAGCGGAGGTGGCCAGGCCGCGCTCAATTGCTGAACGAGCTCACACTGGCGCGCGATCTCCGCCGCCCGATGCCAGACCATTCGCTTGCGCTGGTGCTCGACGTGGGCAGTGATGAGTGTCGGCAGGCTTCGCCACTGCACCTGCCAGAGATCCCGCCAGCTTGCCTCGGGGTATCGTTGCCACAGAATCCAGTCCCACGCGAGCCGTACGGCCACGAGTCCGAGCAGTGCGTCGTTGCGCTCGCCCGTCAGGTTTGCCTGCCAGTCGAGCCAGGCGAGATTGGCTGCCCAGCCGTTGATGTCGAGCAGCAGTGCCAGCGCGTATTCCGATGTGTGCTCATCCTCAACGGCAAGGTCGCCGAGCGCACTTTCGAACAGGGCGTCCAACTGATCCGGGAGCGTCGCGAAACGTTCCTGCAACCCGGGCTCATCCATCAGAATGGAAAGCCCCCGGTCTGCCCTGACGGTCTGAAGCCACGCAGCGTAGAAGCTTGCGGCCGTGACACTTTCGGGCGCCCCGTCCTGCATCAGATCTCCGCAGAACTGACTGATCTGGTGAATGATCTCTTCATGCCAGCTCATGGCATCGGCTGGCCGCTGGGCATCGACGAAGTCGCTGACGTTATACCAGTGTCGCAGTTCGCCATCGGTCTCAGGTGCAAGCAGGCTGTCGGGGTGGAACGGCACGTCCAGCTCGTTTGCCGCGGCCTGCAGATGTTCGCTCCTGATGGTGTCAGGCCACATCTGGCGGCACTGCTCGATTGGCATCAGGCAGTTGACGTGTCCCAGTGCGGCGAGTCGAGCGCTCGCACCGTCGAACGCCATGTCCCGCCATCCCCACCAGGGATTGACGGCGATGAGTTGGTCGAGCGGCCAGTTCGGTGCGATGCGCGCACAGGCGCGCTTCAGACTGTCGATCTTCAACGCGGTGTCAGGCGGGTTGCTCATTGGCGTGCCTCCAGTGTTCGAGCGGTGTGGCCGGTTTGCGGCTGACGCTGCGGGGGAACGTCACCGGCCAGATCTTGAGCGTCGTTCGCGTGAACCACTCATCGAGATAGAACCCCGCGAACAACCAGCGCCGGCAGCGCGCGGCAAAAGGCCCGCTGCCTTTCGGCATCATGAGGATGTAACCGGCAATCAGCAGGCCGACCATGAGCAGAATCCAGACGGATGCGGCCCAGCCTGCGTCCGGCGTCGGCGGAAGGAGTTCCGCGAACACGGTCTTCTGCGCCACATATGCGCCTGTCAGCAGCAGCGCTGTTGCCGCGTTCCGTGCGAGGTCCCTGATGCCGCTCGTGGCAGGAAGCCAGAGCGCAGTCGCCAGTGCGAGCAGTGTCCACGCCGCCCATTCGGCAGGTGAAGCCGCACCAGGCAGCAGCCACAGGACTGTGGCCGTCATCGCGAACGCAATGGCGAGACGCGGCAGCCAGCGCTTGTTGGGGGAATGACGCAGCTGTTGCTCCAGATAGGCTGATACGGCGCTGCCGCTGGTCAGGAATGCGTGCGCCTTGTAGGAGGCGTGCGCCACGAGGTGAAGCAGTGCGAGTTCGTGAAGGCCAAGCGCACACTCAACGAGCATGAGACCCATCTGTGCGCTCGTCGACCAGGCGAGCCTGACCTTGACGCTGATGCGCGTCATCATGACGAGTGCTGCCAGCGTTGTGGTCAGCCCGGCGACGATCAGGAGCAACCAGCGGGCGGGCTCCGCCTGCATCATCAGCGGTGCCATCAGGATCATCAGAAAGCCGCCGAGATTGACGATGCCGGCATGAAGCAACGCCGAGACCGGCGTCGGCGCCTCGACGACCTGGATGAGCCAGCCGTGAGCCGGCAGCTGTGCGCACTTGATCAGCGCGGCAACCGTGAGCAGCAGCGCCGCTGCCTGCTCCGACGCGGTCAGCGTCACGTCAGCGCTGTAATACGCGAGGATCTCTGTGATGCGCAGGGTCTCGTGGAACTGCCAGAGCAGGGCGACGGCGCCGACGAGACACAGCTCGGCGAGACGCGCGAGGATGAACTTCTTGTGCGCGGCCAGCACTGCACGAAAGCGGTTCGGGTAGCACATGAGCAACTGGTGGAGGCAGATGCTGATGGCGCTCCACGTCAGTACCAGCACCAGCAGGTTGTCGGTGAGGACGATGAGCGAGGTACTGGCGAGGCAGAGCTGTAGCCAGTTTCGGAAGTGTACTTCGGCGATGTCACCCGCCATGTAGGTCTCGGAATAGCGCGTCACGACGTAGCCGACGGTAGCGACGAGCAGGCCCGTGACGAGATGCAGCGCGCTGGTCGCGATCCAGGGTGAAGGTACGGCCGGCTGGTCGATCACGACGATCACGACTCCCGCGAGCATCGAGGCCAGTGCCAGCAGGGCGGCTCCCCGGGCAATGCGCCAGCCGAGGTATCGCGAGGTCAATGCGCCTGTCAGATAACAGGCAGCGGGTGCAATCAGCAGCAGGGTCGAAAGCAGTGTCATGAACGATGAACGCCGGTGCAAATTTTGCGGTGCAGCTTAGGAGTGATTGAATGTTGAGTAAAATAGATTTAACTTCACTAAAGGTTCTAAAAAAAAGAACGATTGGAAGAAGGCACCAATGAGCCGCTTGAACTATCACCATCTCTACTATTTCTGGCGCGTGGCAACGGTCGGCAATCTCACGCGGGTGGCCGAGGAACTCCATGTTTCGCAGTCCGCCCTCTCTTCGCAGATCAGGCAGCTGGAAGAGAGCATGGGCGAGCGGCTCTTCGACCGCACGGGTCGAAGTCTTCATCTGACGGAGTGGGGGCAGCAGGTGCTCGCTTATGCCCAGGACATCTTCACCAAGGGCGAGGAACTCGACTCGATGATTCAGCGCGGTGCGATGTCGAGCCGGCAGATCATACGGGTCGGCGTACTGTCGACACTGTCCAGGAACTTCGTCGATGCGTTCCTTGCGCCGCTGCTGCCACAGGAGGATGTCCAGCTTGTGCTGCGTTCTCACGGCATCGCAGAACTGCTCGATGACCTCGCCAGCCATACCCTCGATGTCGTGCTGTCGAACGTGAACGCGACCGTGAACCCCAAGCGCATCTGGCAGAGCCAACTCATGGCACAGCAGCCGGTTTCGATCGTGGGGCCGGCACGAAGAAAGCCGCGCAACGCCTTTCCGGAGGGCTATCGTGACAAGCGCTGGATCCTGCCGAGCCCGCCGTCAGAGATTCGCGCCGGGTTCGATGCCTTCTGTAGCAGCCACCAGTACGAGCCTGACATTCAGGCCGAAGTGGATGACATGGCAATGATGCGCCTGCTGGCGCGCGACAGTGGCGCGCTGGCGATCCTGCCGCCGGTCGTGGTGCGCGACGAAATCCAGCGCAAGGAACTGCGGGAATACATGACGCTGCCCAACGTCATGGAAAACTTCTACGCGATTTCAGTCAAGCGCAGCTACCTGCCGCCGGCCTTGCGTGACGTGCTGCAGCGAACCTCGGTGCTTTAACGCACGCGAATAACCCGCCACGGGGACTGGCGCGTTACTTCCTCCAACAAGCTCAAGGAGGAAGGCAACATGCTGGCGATCAATCTCTCTTTCATCACACGCTTCATGGCTGCGCTCGGACTGGCGTCCGCGATGACGGTGGTGTTGCTTCTCGTCATGAAGCTGCTCATCGAGTCGGACGAAGTCTCGCTTGAGGCGGAATCGTTGATCTTCGTTGACTTTGTGAGCGTGCCGGAGATGACCGAGGTGCGCACGACGCAAACGCCGCCGGTTGCACCCGCGCCGCCAGAAGAGATGCCGCCCTTGCCCGAGATCGCCCTTGCTGGAGGCGAGACGCTGAGTCTGGGGCATGAGGGGCTGACGCCGCCAACGATCGAGCTCGGGGGGCCGGACGGCGGTCTGTCTGACGGGCCCTATCTGCCGCTCGTGAAAGTGCAACCGGTCTATCCACGGCGAGCGCTCGCGCGTGGCATCGAGGGCTACGCGATCATCGAGTTCGATGTGCGTTCAGATGGCGGGGTCGTCAATCCGAGAGTGATCGACAGTTCTCACGCGGTATTCGATGCCCCTGCGAAGGAGGCAGCAACGAAGTTTCGCTACAAGCCGATGGTCCGCGGCGGCGAGCCGGTCCCGGTATACGGTGTACAGAACCGCTTTACGTTCCAGCTTGGCGAGTAGGGCTATGCAGGATAACGCTCGTCCATCTCGCGGAGTCCCTCCTGAACGATGTCCTCGAGCACGGCCAGATCGATATCAGCAAGCTTGTTGATGTACAGGCAGGAGCTTGATGTCTTGTGTTTGCCGAGCTTTTTCAGCTTTGCGGCGATCTTCATTCCTTTGAACCCGGGCATGATGTAGACCACCAGGTTCTGCTTGCGCGGGCTGAAGCCGGTGCGAAAGAAGTCACCCTCCCGACCACTTTCGTACCTGTAGTGATAATGGCCGTAGCCGACCAGCGAGTCGCCCCACATGACGGGCGCGAGACCCGTCACGCGGTTGAACAACGCGAGGAGTACCGCCGCGTCCTCGCGGCGCCGGTCGTGCTCGACCGACTGGACGAACTTCGCGGCGCTCTTCCGGGTTGGCTTGGTCTTGTTGTCACTCACCGGCTTGTTTCCTGGTTCAGGCGGCGGCGCCCATCAGCATGTCCGCAAGCTTGGCGCGCTGATACTTGCCGTCGCCGTAGAGCACGTGGTTGTGCATCTGGCGCTTGAAGAAGACGTGCACGTAGCACTCCCAGGTGAAGCCGATGCCGCCGTGGAACTGCACCGCGCGGCTCGATGAGAAGACGGCCATGTCGCTTGCCGCTGACTTTGCCATGCGGGCAAGCTTCAGCGCTTCCTCCGGTTCCTCATCGGCAGCACAGGCCGCGCTGTAGGTCAGTGACTTCGCACGGTCGATATCGATCATCACGTTGACGAGCGGATGTTTCACGGCCTGGAAGAAACCGAGCGGCCGGTCAAACTGCACGCGTGTCTTTGCGTACTCCTTCGTCGTCTGCAGCAGCCACTCGCCGGCGCCAACCATATCGGCCGAGACGATACTCAGGATGGCCGGCAGCGCGCGCGTCAGCGCTGCTTCACCCCCACCCGGCGCAGCCAGTTCAGTCGCCTCGGCACCGTCGAAGGTGATGTGGGCCTGATCGCGAGTGAGGTCGACAATGCCGTCGGGTACGATGTCGACGCCAGCCGTTGCCGCATCCACGAGATAAAGCCCGACGCCGCCGTCGCCTTTGGCAGCGACGACGAAGCTCTCTGCCTTTTTCGCATCCTGCACGAACCAGGCGGTGCCGTTCAGCTTGCCGCCGCTGACCGATACGTCGGTGTCGCCGGGCTCCCAGGAGCCATCCTTGTTCGTGATCGCCAGCGTCATGGCGCGACCGGTGGCAACGGCGCCAAGCGCTTCGGTGGCGCCTGCGGAATCGCATTCCCTCAGCACGAACGTTGCGTTGAACGTCGAGATCAGCGGCGACGGGAATGCCGCCTTGCCGGCTTCCTCTGCCAGTGCGACCGCGGCGACGACCGGCATGCCGACACCGCCAGCGGCTTCGGGGACGCAGACCGCTGTCCACCCAAGATCGACGATCTGCTGCCACAGGTCGCGATCCCAGATGCATTCGATCTCACGGTTGACGTTGTAGTCGTGTGCGACCTGGGCGTGGATCTTGTCGGCGGGGCAGTTGTCGGCAAAGAACTTGCGGGCCGAATCACGGAGCATGGCTTCGTCTTCACCAAAGCCGAAATTGTTGGATTGTGCCATTTCGATCTCTCCCTACTTCGACTTCGGCATGCCGAGCACGCGCTCGCCAAGAATGTTTCGTTGCACCTCATTGGCACCCGCGGCGATTGTGACGCCGAAACTGTTCATGTAGGCCATCGGGTACTCGCCCGAGGCGGGCGCATTCTCATCGTTGACGTAGAGGCTGCTCGCTGCGCCCTCGATCTCGTAGGCGAGTTGCGCAACGTCCTGCGACATCTCGGTCGTCACGAGCTTGTACTGCAGCGGAATGCGGGTCGAGTCGTCCACGAGTGTCGGGACGTTCGAGCGTCGCTGGTTCTGGCGGAAACCCTCCTGGCGAATGATGAGCTTCATGATCTCGTCGCGGATGACGGCATCGTCGGCGGCGGTCTTGCCGGCGCGGGGCGACTGTTTTGCCAGACTGATGAGTCCGGTCGCGCTCGACGGATTCACTTCACCCTCACCCTGGGTCGACATGCCGCCGGCCGATGGTGTGACCAGCAGTCCGGCGCCGCGCTCGTGCGCGAGCGTGGTCATGGCGACCTTCCACCCGGCACCGACGTCGTCAAGACGATACTTGTCCTCAACCACAAGGTTGTCGAAGATCACTTCGTTGAAACCTGTGCCACCGGTCATCTTGATCAGCGGTCGCACGGTGACGCCCTTGCCGAGTGCTTCCTTGATGGGCACGACGAAGTACGAGAGACCGTTGTACTTGTCGTCCTTGCTCGTGCGGCACAGCAGGATCATCCAACTTGCGAAGTGCGCCAGTGACGTCCAGACCTTGTGACCATTGATGACCCAGTTGTCGCCGTCCTTCTCGGCGAAAGTCTGCTGGTTGGCGAGGTCAGAGCCCGCGCCGGGTTCGCTGAAGCCCTGGCACCAGATCTCCTCACCAGAGAGGAGCTTCGGCAGCAGCGCCTGCTTCACGCCTTCCTGGCCGTGAAAGTAGACCGTCGGTGCAGCCATGCCGAGGCCAATGATGTTCGGGAAGTAGGGCGTGCGCGCACGCTGCATTTCATCATTGGCGATCGCCTGGAAGTGTTCTTTGCCGCCGCCACCGCAGTCGCTCGCGTAGTCGACGCCGACGAGGCCGGCATCGTAGGCCGACTTCTGCCATTGCTGCAGCCAGGCCATCGCATCGGGATCGTTAAGCTCAAGCGCCCCTTGCGGGATGGCAACCGGCGGCTGGCCGGGATGGTTATCGGCCAGCCACTGCCGGCAGTATTCACGGAACTCAGCCTGTTCCGGCGTATCTCTTCGTCCAGCGTCGGACATGGTTTATGACTCCACTCAGGTACAAATCTCAGCCCCGAAAGATATCACGCCAAAAACGCGGGGTCAGACCCCGGGGTGGCACTGGGGTCTGACCCTGAGGTGGCACTGGGGTCTGACCCTGGGTGGCGCTGGGGTCTGACCTTGGGGTGGCACTGGGGCGTGGTAGGCTTTGGTGAAAATGGGGAGGTGCGGTTATGTCGGGCGGTGGCTGGAGAGCGAGGGCGGGGACGGTGTTCGAGACCGAGAAGGTGTCGGCGACGGGTTCGCTGGGGATGGTCGTGACGAACAATCCGCTCGGCAGTGCCGCGGGCACGGAGATGCTTGCTGCCGGTGGCAATGCCTTCGATGCAGCGGTGGCCTCGCTGTTTGCGTTGACGGTCGTCGAGCCCATGATGGTGGGGATATTCGGCGCCGGCATGTCGACGATGCGCCTTGCGAACGGTGAGCATCGCTTCATCAACAATTACACGGTGGCGCCGGCCGCGGCAACGCCCGACATGTTCGAGCCGGTGTCGAATACCTGGCCGGACTATCAGAAGGTGAAAGATCGCAAGAACGATATCGGCGTGCTCGCGACGGGCGTACCGGGAACGCTCATGGGCTGGTGCGAGACGCTTGATGCGCATGGCACGATGTCGCTCGACGATGTGATGCAGCCGGCCATCCGCTATGCCGAGCGTGGATTCCCTGCCACACCCTATCTCTGCGAACTCGTGCGGCGCTTCGCTGACGATCTGTCACTGTTTCCGGAAACCGCAAAGACCTATCTGCCCGGGGGCAACCCGATCACCCCCGGAACGAACATCCGTCAGCCGGAATATGCCGAGTCGCTGCGCCTCATCGCCGCCGAAGGCCCGCGTGCGCTTCACGAAGGTTCGCTGGGCCAGATTGCGTCAGATTACATTCTCGCGAATGGTGGCTTGATCACGCGGGCGGACCTTGCTGCCTACCGGACCACGAAGGCGGATGTCGTCCGGGGAACCTATCGCGGCCATGACATTGTGGGTCCGCCGCCGCCGACCGCGGGTGGCGTTCACGTCATCGAGATGCTGAACATGCTCGAGGCGTACGACGTTGCGGGCATGGGCTTCGGCACGGTTGAGTCTGTCCATCTCATGGCGGAGGTCCTGAAGCTCGGGTTCGACGACAGGCGGCGGTACACCGGTGACCCCGCGTTTGTCGATGTCCCTGTCGAGATGCTGATTGACAAGGCCTATGCGGCGGAACGGCGAGGGCGCATCGACCTTGCTCGCGCGGGCAAGGTCGAGACGGCATGGAATGCAACCTGGCCGGTGGAGTCGGCGGAGACGACCCACATGGCCGCGGCTGACCGGGATGGCAACGTGATCGCCGCAACGCACACGATCCACAGTGCGTTTGGTGCGAAGGCGACCGTTCCCGGGACCGGCATGCTGCTCAACAACACGATGAACATCTTCGACCCGCATCCCGGCACCCCGAACTCGATCGAGCCCGGCAAGCGAGTCACCAGCAGCATGTCTCCCATCATTGTCGAGAGAGACGGCAAACCGGCCTTCTGCGTGGGGCTCGTTGGCGGCATTCGCATCTTTCCGTCTGCGCTGCAGGCGATCGTCAACCGCATCGACCATGGCATGACACCACAGGAGGCGGTCGAGGCGCCGCGCCTCTGGACGCTGGGAGAAGATGTCGAACTGGAAGAGGCGTTTCCGCAATCGGTGCGTGATGGCCTCTCAGCGCTGGGCCACCGGATCTCGGATGTGAAACTCGTCGGCGCAGGCATGGGGATGATCGCATTCGAGGACGATCAGATGACCGGGGCGTCGTGCTGGCGCGCTGACGGAACCCCGATTGGCCTCGGTGGTGGGCACGCTCGCAAGGGCATGCGCTTTGATGTCTAGTGTTGCCGGGGTCAGCGTGCGCTGACCCCGGCAATGGGACGTTCAGGCAGCCTTGTCGGCAGGCTCGCGAATGACCTCGAGCATCTCGGCGCGTGACGGGCCGTGCTGCACCCGGGCTTTCGCATTGTGAGTCCGGCCGTAGCACATGTAGCGCAGGATGGTGAGGCGAATGCGCCAGTCCTTGAGGAAGTCGCCCGGTGGCTCGAGCAGGTTGAACGTTCGCATCGCGCCGCGCATGACATGGAGTTGCTCCCGTGATGCGCGTGCGATCGCATCGCCAAATGCGAGCTTCAGCCATTTGCCGAAGGAATCGGCCTTGTCGAGTTCAACGCCCTCGAGTATCGCCTTCGCTCGCTTGATGCCATTCTTGTCCTCGCTGAGGCTTGCCTTGAAGATCGGTCGCAGCTCCTGTTCGGTCCGCTCTGCAAACACGAGCGCCCGCTCGAGTGGATCGCTGACATCATCAATAAGGCGCGAGAGCATGTGCGCGTGGATGATGCCGGTGCTGCAGCCTCGACCGTACAGTGGGTTCGTTCGCAGCGCGGCATCGCCGACGGCAAAGTAGTTGAGTGCCGCAGGCTTGCCGTCGTGAACGAAGTGGTGCCACACGGCATGGATGTCGCCGAAGCCGAATGAGTGCGTTGTTGACGTCGATTTGTCGGCCGCAACCCATGGCCGAAGGCCCGGTATGCTGCGACAGATCTCGTCGAACTTGTCCCCGTCCTTGACGGCTTCGCGTAGCTCCGTTTCCTGATTCGGCAGACAGAGGATCACGGCGAAGTGTCCGTTATCGCCCGGGAAGACGCCGTACTTGATGTAGCCGAGGTCCCCGGCAGAGCGTTCCTTGCCGCGGCGTGGCGGCTCTTCGACGCCGGGGAGCAGCTTGTAGTGGCGCGTGTAGTACACGATCTCGGCATCGTCATCTTCGGTCGTGATGGTCGCGCCTTCTTCTTTCAGCCACTCCTTGATCTTGCTGTTGCGGCCGCCGGCGTCGATGACGATGTCAGCGGTGATGTCGGTGTCCTCGCCATGCTCGTCCCGAACGTGCAGGCCACGCAGCACAATGTTGTCGTTGGCATCGCGCTCGGTGATGAGTCCGGTGACGTTGGTCTTGCAGAGAATCTGCAGCTCATTGTTGCGCTCTGCATACCGGCGGAAGACTGACTCCATGGTGGCGCGACGGCACATCAGCAGCCAGAGCTTCTCGTCGCCGGGTTCGGGAACGTACTGGTCTTCGAGTTCCGGCGGCAGCATGTCCTGGAACGTGACCTTGCGAGCACCTGCGGCCCAGAAGTCTTCCATGAGGTCTGGAAAGCTCTCTTCGAGCAGGTTGGTCATCACTGCAAGAAAGGCATGCGGATGGCGGAACTGGGCCGCGCCACGACGGTTCCAGTCGAAGAAGGCCTCATCGGGGCCGCCGGGTGGTGGCGGCGCGTCGCGCTCGATCAGCGTGACCCGGTGGCCCGCTTTGACGAGGGCGAGGCCGGTGCAGAGTCCACAGATCCCTGCGCCGACGACGACAACGGATTCCTTCGAAGCATCGGTCATTTCGTTTTCTCCAGGAACTGAACGATGAGTTCATTGACGCGTTCCGGCGCCTCCTGCTGCGTCCAGTGGCCGGCGCCGGGGATCAACTCGTTGATGAGCAGGTTCGGCACGCGTTCCGGCAATGCCTGCAGGGCCTCTGCTGCCATCAGGATGACACCGTCCCTGTCACCGGCAGCGAACATCGCGGGTTGCTCGATCTTCTCGGGCGCACCCTCGGTTAACTCCCAGGTCAGGTTGTGGTTGCGGTAGTAGTTGAGCGGGCCACGGAAGCCGCTGCGCTCGAACTCGGCTGTGTAGAAATCGAGGTCTTCGTCGCTGCACCACTTGCCGAGTTTCCCCGGGTCCTCGACGTCCGAGAGCAGGTCGGCATCGGCCGGCTTCGGCGAGAAACTCGTGATGTCCACGTCGCCGGATGCCATGTGGTAGAACTTGCGCAGCGACACGCGGACATCCGCTTCGAGTTCCGCCTCGGCAATGCCCGGCTCCTGAAAGTAGAGCTGGTAGAAGAACTGATCCTTGAAGATTTCCTTCATCGCATCCAGCGGCGGCACTGGTGATCTCGGCGTGTACGGCACCGAGAGTGCGCCCACCGCGGTCACCTTGTCGGTGTGATTCAGCGCGCAGCTCCAGGCGGTTGGTGCACCCCAGTCGTGGCCGATCACGACGGCGGTCTCGTAGCCGAGTGCGTCAATCAGACCGATGATGTCATTCGTGACTTCGACCTGGTTGTAGGCAGAGATGTCCTGCGGCTTGTCGCTCTTGCCGTAGCCGCGCATATCGGGCGCGACCGCGTGGAAGCCTGCCTTGGCGATGGGCTCGAACTGATGGCGCCATGAGTACCAGGACTCGGGAAAGCCGTGCAGCATCAGCACGAGGGGGCCTTCGCCCGCCTCGGCAATGTTGAGCTCGATCCCGTTGGTGGCAATACGGCGTTCGGAAATCATGCACGTCCTCCGAGGACTTCACCGCGATGGGAGTCGGTATAGCCAGAAGCGGCCGTCCAGGTGATGTCACCACCGATGATGACCTGCTCGACCCCTTTGGAGTCACGCACGTAACGGTGACCGTCGCCGGGGACGTCCTGTACGTAGTACTCGGGGCCGCGGTCGATCTCGCTCTCGTCGAAGATCGTGATATCAGCGGCGTAACCGGCTTTCAGCAGGCCGCGGTCTGCAATGCCCCAGATGGCGGCGGTGTCTGACGTGATCTTCTTCACCGCTTCTTCGAGACCGAGCATCTTCTGGTCACGCACGAAGCGCGAGAACAGATAGCCGGTGTCGCCATAGGTCGAGAACGACAGAATGTGGGCGCCGCCGTCGCTTGCGCCGATCATCACGTTCGGGTCGCGGAGCAGGGAGCCGACCTTCGAGTCGTCGTTGTGGCCCATGTCTGCCGCCAGGAAGTGCGCGTCCAGATCCTCTTCAAGAGAGAGATCAATCATGACGTTCAGCGCATCGGTGCCGCGGGCTTTGGCGATCTCCGAGAGGCGCTTGCCGACGTACTGCTGATTCGCTTCCGTCTTGACCTGACGCAGGATGAGCATTTCCCACAGCGGCATCATCGCCTGTGCCTCGGCGACCAGTTTCTCGCGCTGCGCCTCGTCCTGGAACGCCGCCATGATTGACTCCGTGGTGCCGAATCGTGTGACGGCGTACCACGTGGGCAGCCTGATGAAGAGCAGGCTCGGTACGGCAAAACAGAAGGAGATGTCGATCGGCCGTGTCTGTACCTGCGGCCACACGCGCGCGCCCTGCGCCGTGTGGTGCTTGATGCGTGCCATGATCCGGTCGACACCGGCGACGTTGTCGGCCTGCACGAACAGCGGCGACAGCGTCGTCGTGATGTGGTGCTTCAGGCTGAATGCGGCGAGCTGATCGATACGCGCCAGCGTAAGGTCGGTATCAAAGAATTCGTGCACGACCTGCAGGATGCGCCCGTAATCAGAGAGCACCTCGCAGAGTGCATCGAGTTCTCCCGGCGTGGCATAACGGCTTGGCACCGGCTGCAATGTCTCGTCCATGTCGACGAAGCTCGACGACAGGCCGATGGCGCCGGCGTCGAGGCACTGGGCGAGCAGATCCTTCATCTCGGCGATCTCGGCCTCTGTCGCCGGGCGCTGGAACGATTCACCCATGACCCAGAGTCGCAGGACGCTGTGCCCGACCAGCGGGGCGACGTTGATCGTCAGTCCCTTTTTGATACGGGTGACGAACTCCTCGAACGTCTCCCAGTTCCATTCGACGCCTTCTTCGAAGGCGATCGGCGGCATCTCCTCGATCTGGTTGAACATGCCAACAAGTCGCATGCGATGCTCCGCCTTGAGCGGTGCCAGCGACAGTGAACAGTTACCGGGGACGATCGTCGTGACGCCATGCTCGATGGCGGGCTTCGCCGCGCCGTCCCAGAGCAGCTGGGCGTCAAAGTGAGTGTGCGGGTCAATGAATCCTGGCGTGACAACCTTGCCTGCCGCGTCAATTGTCTTCGAGGCTTCCTCGGCGACAGCGCCGACACGCACAATGCGACCGTCCTTGACGCCAATATCTCCAATGAAAGACGGCAGGCCACTGCCGTCGACGATTTTTCCATTCCTGATGACCAGATCGAGCATTATCGGTCTCCTTTATTGGTAGCGGTTGTAGGAAACAGCGAGCGCGTCTCGCACGTGTTCCCAGCTTTGTCCTATGAGGTCTTCGGTCGAGTTCGCGCCGGTCGAATCCATGAGCGCCTGGCTCGCGACGTGATCGAGCGCAACTTCCGAGACGCCGCCGGTCTCGTACTCGATGAACACGATGAGTTCGGCAATGCCTTCGTGGGCGGCGGCCACGGATACCGAACGGATTCGGGGCGCTGTCATTTATTGGGCCAGCGGTGGTTGCAGGAAGATCACGTCGCTGGGCAGAATCTGGTTGCCGGCGCGCGGTGACCCTTCAGGCGGTCGCGGACGTGCGAAGACGTGCAGGTTCCAGCTCTGCAGGCTGGAAACGGCTTCGGCGGCATCCAGATCGGGGAGCTCGCGCGCGGCGAGGGTCTCCCAGGTATCGTCTGGGTTCGGGAATGTGGACTTGCGGACTTCTGTCATTTCAGGGCCTCCCTGGGGGTTGGTTTGGGCGCGCTCAATGCCTCGGGAAGTTCGGCCTGTAACTGGATGGCTCGTTCCATGAGGTGGTCGCGGTGTGCAGTGGATGCGGCGCCGGCAAGCGTCAGTGCCAGCCCGTAGTGGGTTCGGCTGATCATGTCCTCGAGTGAGAGGTGTCCCCGTGCCCATCCCTGCATCCAGCCGAAGGACTGCTGGCCGATAGCGATGGCGAGTGAGTCGGGATTGATCGAGTGAACGAGGTAACCCTCCTGCACGGCGCGCGTGACGAGATCGCGCAGCAGCGCATGTCGCGGCAGGCCGAAGTGATTGGCAAGCGCCGAGTCTGTCTCTGCCTCAATCGCGCCGATACCGGAGCGGTAGTATCCGGGCGCTTCTTCAAAGAGACGAGCGCTGACGGTCACGAGATGGAAGAAGATCTCGACCGGGTCCTTGGGCTCGGCGAACAGTGCTTCGCGAAAGTCCTCGAGATCGGCGTCCATCACAGCAGCGACGATCGCCTGCTTGGATCCGAAGAGGTTGTACGGCGTCGCAATAGACACGCCCGCGACCTCCGCCAGCGTTCGCATGGAGAAGCCGGTCGCGTTGCGGGCCTGCATCAGCGTGCGGGCCGCCTGGATGATGTCGTCTCGTTTTGTCATGCAGGGTAAGTCAGGGTGTTAAAACGCGTTATAAGATAAACTAGAACGGGTTTCAACCGGTGCTGTTCAGGTACACTCGCCGCTCCTTTTCACCAATTGAGGGTTATCGATGTTTACTCACATCATGGTCGGCGCGAACGACGTCGAAGAGTCGAAGAAGTTTTACGATGCGGCGCTGGGTGCGCTGGGATTGCCGGCGGGCGTGATGGACCCCAAGGGTCGCTGCTTTTACATGACCGACGGCGGTGTGTTCGCGCTCACCAAGCCGATTGATGGTGGCGAAGCCACGGCTGCAAACGGCGGCACCATCGGCTTCGCCGCCAGCAGCCCCGAAGCGGCGGACGCGTTCCACAAGGCCGGCCTCGAAAATGGTGGCGTCGCGATCGAAGATCCGCCCGGTGATCGCGGCGGCATGTACATCGCCTACCTGCGTGACCCCTCGGGCAACAAGATCTGCGCCCTGCACCGTATGGGCTAACGCCAGTTGATCTAGCGACCGGCGGCGGGGGAGAGCTGTACCTCGCCGCCCCCGTCTTCGCCGGAATCACCTTGCGACGCCACTGTGAAATTTCGCAGCTATGGCTAATGTCCTACAGCAGTCTGGCAGCCTTTGTATCAGAATTTCTTTGTCTCAGAAGTAGCCTGAGGAGTAGGGAGCCGAGATGCAGGATACGCAGACCGAGGAGACGTCTATCCGAGAGGCCGCCAGGTACTCGCTGTTTCGCGAAAGACCTGGGGTTGGTGTTGCGTTGCTCCTCTTGAGCCTTGCAATCCCGCTTCTCGCCTCTCTTCTCCTGATCCTTGTCGCCGACGAGTTCTTCCTCGCAAGCCTGGCGAACAAGATTGCTTTCGCGTTCATACTGGGCCTGAGCATTGGCGCCAGCGTCTGGATAACAAATCTGATTCGGAATCGCCTGATTCTGCGCGCCGTGCGGGAACAGACCCGCTCACGCTAGATGGTCTTTCGTGCTTCGACCTAGCGGCCGGCGGCGGGGGAGAGCTGTACCTCGCCGCCTCCATCTTCGCCGGGTTCGCCCCGCTCCAGCCGCTCGCGTTCGTTGACCAGTTCCTCGATGCGGTCGAAGGCTGCGTAGTAGATGAGGCAGCAGATCGACACGAATATCCCGGTCACGGAGAAGTACCAGAAGTAGCCGAGGAACTCGGCGAGAAACCCGCCTACCGCGAGCGCGGCGCTGCCGGCGATGCTGCCGGCCACCACGAACGTGGCGTAGTCGGTCGCCGCCTGCTTCTTCGATGCCCAGCGCAGTCTCGATGCCCCGACCGCGACCTCGATGAGTGATGGCAGCACAATACCGTTCAGGATGACGAGGAAGACGACGAGGTACGCGACCTTGTCGAGCGACGCCATCCACATGATCGGAACGACGGCCGGAAAGATAATGATTGCGCCGATGAACATCGATCGCTTGTAGCCGACCCTGCCGAGAATCCAGACGGAAAGGCTCGCGCCAATCACGGTGCCCAGAAGGCCGGCGGGCGCGAGAATCATCGGGCCGATTTCACTGGAGCTGAAGCCGCTGTCGACCAGGAACGGAACGATCAGGCTCGGTATCAGCGAGCCTGCGAAGGCCAGCAGCATGAACAGGGGCACCAGGAACCAGATGTCGGGTCTCGAGAACAACGAGAAGAACGAGGCGTTCTCGCCGCGATCGCGGGCACGCTGGACTTCTTCCGGCGGTGGCGGCTCATCGCGGATCAGTGCGGGCAGGCTGAAGAGAATCAGCAGTGCGGCCGCGCAGAAAGATGCCGCGGTCCAGCCGAACACGCCGTAGATGGCGACGATGCCCGCCAGCGAAACGAAGCGCGCGATGTTGCGTCCGATGTCGATGGTCGCGGCGCCGGCGGCACGTTCCCGGTCGTCGAGATTCTCGACCATGTAGCCGTCGATCGCGATGTCCTGCGTCGACATGATGATGCCCTTGACGAAAAGGATGCCGATCATGATCCAGAGATATTCCGGCGTTGGTTCGAAAAAGCCGAGAGAAAGGTAGGCAAGGGCACCGAGCGTGGTGCAGGGCAGTATCCAGGACTTGCGCATCCCGAAGCCCGGGTGACCAATGCGATCGACGTAAGGCGCCCAGAGCGGGCGCAGCCATGAGGGAATGCCGGGAATCGTGAAAACCCACAGCATTGAGAGCGGGAGCCCGTTCTCGCGGTAGATGCCGGTCAGCATCAGGCCGAAGAATGCGGCCGGGAACACCTGCCCCATCTGCAGCCCGAGGACGGCGCTGAATTTGAACGCGGTGGCCCGGTCGCGAAAAATGTCTGCAATCGTGAACGGGCGATCCATTAAAGGCTCTCTAACACTCGCCGCGGTAGTCGAACCCGATGACCCGCTTCTCGACGTCCGTAATGACGATACGGGTACATTCCCTCGGCGCGTTCTCCGTCAGCCCGACGCCGCCGATCGACAGGCCGGTTGAACTGCGGGCCTTGCGCTCCACCCACTGGTACTGCCAGGTATCGTCCTGCATATCGACGACGCGGGTCGGCATACCGAACGCCGCGGTGACTTCGCCGACGTCATCGCCGAGGTAAGGGCGAAAGTCTCCGATCGGATCAGTCGTGGCGCAGCCGGCGAGTCCGGCGGCGGCCAGCAGCGTGGCCAGCGTGCGGCTATGCACTGCGAAGGTCAGGCAGCTTGTAGCGCTGCTCATCGAGGTCGGCGCGGATCTGCTTCTTGTCGATCTTGCCGGTCGACGTCAGCGGAATCGAGTCGACGAAGATCACGTCGTCGGGCAGCTGCCACTTCGCGAATGCCGAGGCGCAGTGTTCCAGGATCAGATCCTTGGTGACGTTGGAGCCCTCGACGAGCACGCACAGTGCCACCGGTCGTTCGTCCCACTTCGGGTGGGGCTGGGCGACGACAGCGGCCTGGGTCACACCGTCGAGCGAGACGATGTGGTTCTCGAGATCGACCGATGAGATCCACTCACCGCCTGACTTGATGAGGTCCTTCGAGCGATCGGCAATGATGAGGTATTCCTCGGCGTCGATCTTGGCGACATCGCCGGTGACGAGCCAGCCATCGTGAAACTTCTCGGGTTGAGGGTCGTTGTAATACTCGGCGGCAATCCACGGCCCGCGGATGAGCAGTTCGCCGACCGACTCGCCGTCGTGGGGGACCGGGTTCCATTCCTCATCGAAGATCTCGAGTTCGAGCCCGGGCATGAGCAGCCCCGCCTTGCCGATGTTCTCGAACTGCTGATCCTCCGTCAGCGACAGCTGGGAACGCTTTGCCACCTTGCGCGACAACGTGCCGAGCGGATTCGTCTCGGTCATGCCCCAGCCCTGGACCATCTCGACGCCGTAGTTTTCCCAGTACCAGCGCATCATCGAGACGGGTGGTGCGGAGCCGCCGCAGGTGAGTCGCGATACTTTCGACAGGTCGTACTTGCTGCCACCGTCACTCTCGAGGATCTGGCGCACGCCCTGCCAGATCGTCGGGACGCCGGCCGAGATCGTCACTTCTTCCTCGACCATCAGATCGAGCAGCTTGTCCGGGGTCATAAAGCGGTGCGGCATCACCTGCTTGCAGCCGAGCATCGATGCCGCGAATGGCAGGCCCCAGCCCATGGCATGGAACATCGGCACGATGCCGAGCACGGAATCAAGCGCCGAGAGGCTCATCGCATCGGTCATCGCCTGCGTGATGGTGTGCAGGTAAGTCGAGCGGTTGGTGTACATGACGCCTTTTGGTTTGCCCGTGGTGCCGCTTGTGTAGCAGAGCCCCATCGGTGAGTTCTCGTCGATTTCGGGCCAGTCATACGAGGCGGGTTCGGCGCCGATGAATTCCTCATAGTCGACGGTGTTCTCGAAGGACGTCTCGCCACCTTCGCCGTGACGACAGATCACGATCAGTTCGACACAATCGATTTTGCCCTTGAGGGGTTCCAGCAGCGGCAGGAGATCCTCGTCGATGAAAATGACGCGATCAGCCGCGTGGTTGATGATGTATTCGAGATCCGTCGGCGAAAGGCGAATATTGAGCGTGTGAAGCACGGCGCCCATGGAAGGTACGCCCTGGTACAGCTCGAGGTGACGATAGTTGTTCCACATGAAGCTGCCGACGCGATCGCCGATCTGGATGCCGTGACGCGTCAGCGCGTTCGCGAGTTGCTGCGCACGATCCCAGGTGGCCTTGAGTGTCTGGCGATGGGTGCCGTTCGCCTGCAGCGTGACAATTTCGGTATTCGGGTCGAGCTTCGCACCTCGTCCCAGAATGCGTGACATGAGCAGCGGCGTTTGTTGCATGGTCGACATCGAAGAACTCCTGGTTGATTGCCGTGCGGTAACGATGGAGCGCCAAGGATACCGAAAAACTGGCTGCTGAGGTATTTGGTGCAGTGCGGAAAAACTGCGGAAAATCAGGGGCTTAAATCGCGTTTGTGCGTGTGGTGCTGAAACGCCGCACAGGATATATTGCAGGCTGCAGCTACCGAGAGTGTTATGTCCGACCTGACAGCGACTAGTGAGGCCGGCGCCCAGGAAGCCCCTGGTGCCGATCGTTTGAAGTGGAGTGTCGTCACCGCCTACGGGGCACCCGGAATCGGGGCAGGTTACATGTACCTGCTGCTGGGTCTCTACATCATGAAGTTCTCGACCGACGTGCTTCTGATCGCGCCCGCGGTCATGGGCACGATTTTCGGCATCTCCCGCGTATGGGACGCCGTCTCTGATCCGCTGGTCGGCTACATGAGCGATCGCACGACGTCAAAGCTTGGGCGTCGACGTACCTGGCTCCTGTGGAGCATCGTGCCGGTGTCCGGCATGTTCATCTGGGTGTTCTCGCCCCCGGCCGCGCTCTCCGGCTTTTCACTCAGTCTCTGGATGGCGGTTGGTGTCATCGGCTTCTACACCGCGGCCACGATTTTCATCGTGCCTCACATGTCACTGGGTGCCGAGCTGACGCCGAACTATCACGAACGCAGCCGCCTCTATGGCCTGCGGCATGCCTTTTTCACCGCCGGTTCGATTCTCGCGCTCCTGTCCATGCATCTGTTGATCAGCGCCGAGCAGGAATCCGAAGCGGCCGTCCGCGCGACCGCCTTCGAGCTGTCGGCCATCGCCGCCGTTGTGACCGCGCTACTGATCGGTTTTGCTGTCTATCGCCTGCGTGAGCGCAACGATTTCCAGGGGCGCGTGAATCCGAATCCGTTTGGTGCGTTCAAGGACGTCTGGCAGAACGTACACGCGCGTCTCGTTTTGATCGTCAGCTTCATCGAACATATCGGCAGCGCCGTGA
This sequence comes from Pseudomonadales bacterium, assembly GCA_965267485.1. Classification (GTDB taxonomy): domain Bacteria; phylum Pseudomonadota; class Gammaproteobacteria; order Pseudomonadales; family Azotimanducaceae; genus JANQJA01. The sequence goes on from OZ254080.1 coordinate 1,214,228, forward strand.
TCGGTATTCTCACGCTGTACGTTGCCCAGTACGTGGTGGGACGCCCGGAACTCGCGGTGTTCTTCATCCTGAGCTACATGGTGCCATCGACGTTTTCGGTGCCGATGTGGATTCCGCTGTCACGGCGTTTCGGCAAGATCCGGCTCTGGATGTTCTCGATGATGCTCACCGGCGTCTCCTTCGGCGGCATGGCCTCTCTGCCGTTCCTGCCCGAAGAGTTCAAGGTGCCGACCATCATCTTCTTCGCGATCTTTGCCGGGCTCGCAGCCGGCTGCGGTGGCACCATCGCACCGTCGGTGCAGAGTGACATTATCGACTACGACGAATATGTCACCGGCGAGCGCAAGGAGGGCTCCTATTTCGCTGCCTTCAATTTCGTACACAAGAGTGCGACGGGCGTCATGATCTTCATCACCGGCTACGTGCTGCAGTTTGCCGGGTTTGTGCCGAACGAGGATCAGACGATGACGGTGCAGATCGCACTCGTGACGCTCTATGGCATCTTCCCGCTCGTGTGCTACACGATCGGCACCATCATGTTCTCCCGCTTTACGCTCGATGAGGAAACTCACAGCAAGATGCGCGACGAACTCGACCGGCGCGCGCGAGGCGCCTGATCGTTCAGAAGTTCCCTAGATCATGTCGCGATCGAGCCGGCGTGCGATGCGCCGGTGATGGTAGACCGTCTCCATCGTGAACAGGATCAGCGCCGTCCAGATGCAGCCGAAGGTGATGAGGCGCGCCGTGCCGAAGGGCTCCCCATACAGGGTAATCGCGATGATCAGCGATAGCGTCGGTGCAATGTACTGAAAGAGCCCGGCGGCCGTCAGCGAGAGTCTCGAGACGGCCGCGCCAAAGCAGAGCAGGGGAAAGGACGTGACGACGCCCGCTGCCATCAGGAGCAGGTTCGTTCGCGTGTCGATGTGTCCGAAAGCCAGTTCGCCCTGCATCGCAAGGTAGCCCAGATAGCCGAGCGCCACCGGCGCCATCAGCAGCGTTTCGAGGGCGAGTCCACCGACCGAGTGCAGCCCGAGTGTCTTCCGTGTCAGCCCGTAGAACCCGAAACTGAATGCGAGCGCGAGAGCGAGCCAGGGCACGCGACCGAACCAGATGAGCTGGGCGAGGATGCCAGCGGCGGCGATCGCAATCGAGATCCATTGCAGGGGACGCAGCCGCTCGCCCAGAAAGATCATTCCCAGGAAGACGCTCACAAGCGGATTGATGAAGTAGCCGAGGCTCGTCTCGACGATGTTGTCGTTGACGACCGAGTAGATGAAGACGAACCAGTTGAATGACAGCAGGCTCGCCGTGATGACGATCTTCCACCAGTGCTCGCGGGGCAGCCTCAGCGCATCGAGGCGGCGCAGCCAGACGAGGATGCCGAGCAGCAGCACGACTGACCAGACCACGCGCTGACTGACGATTTCGTAGGGGCTGACGTGGTCGACCCATTTGAAGTAGATCGGTGCGACGCCCCAGAACCCGTACGCGGCCATCGCGAACCACGCGCCCTGCAGTGTGTGGCGTTCGAACATGCGTCCCCCGGAATTGGCGGAGCGGACTGTAAATGGTTGAATGAACAAAAGGAAGAGGGAGAGGCGGCATGCGCTGGTGGGGATGGTTGTTGGTTGCAGTAACGGTTGCCGGCTTTGCGACCGGCGGGGTCGTCTTCTATACGGCGCATCATCTCGAGGTCGAACAGATCAGCGAAGACCTCTATGTGCTGTACGGCGCAGGTGGCAACGTCGGTGTGCTTGGCACCGGTGAAGGCACAGTCATTGTCGACACCATGACGCTGCAGTATCAGGGCTCACGCATCATGGAAACGGCCGCCGAACTCACCGGCGAGCCGGTGGTGATGATCATCAACACCCACTACCACCTTGATCATACCCACGGGAATCCGGCGTTCCCGACGGGTACGCGTGTCGTCGCGACTGACCGCACGCTGCATCACCTGAAGACCCTGGATGCCGACTATTTCAGCGGCGAGGCGGCGGCACTGCTTCCCAACGAGACGTTCTCCAGCGAACGTCGGATCGAAATTGGCGACAAACACATCACGCTGCTGTGGCCGGGCCGGGGACATACCGATGGCGACCTCGTGGCGTTGTTTGAAGAGGAGGGCGTCGTTCACATGGGCGATCTGCATTTCAACGGCCATTACCCGAACATTGATCTCGAGGCCGGTGCGTCGGTCCAGGCCTGGGGTGCAACGATCGATCGCGCGCTTGAACTCGACTTCGATCGCGTGATTCCGGGCCATGGTCCGGTGACTGACCCGGACGGACTGCGGCAGTTCCAGCGTTTCATCAATCAGCTGGCCGCCCTTGGCCGGGAAGCGGTCGCCGACGGCATCACGAAAGATGCTTTCATCAAGACGGATGAACTGACAGAAGACGAGGGCTACACCGAGATTCGTATGCTGGTGTCGCTGGGCCTGACGCGTGAGTTTGTTCTGGGCCGCGCCTGGGAGGAAGCGCAGGCGCTGGCCACAGCGGGACAGGACGCGCGCTAGCGCTCACCTCGCGAGCGGAGCACATAGAAGGCGATGAGTCCGGCACCGCCGAACAGGAACACGAGGGCAAACGTCAGCGGGTCTTCTGCGTCCAGCTCGAAGATGTGAATGCCAACGAGCGAGAGCCCAATGGCAATCGAGACGATGCCCCACTTCAGGCTGCTGTCGATGTCCTGCACCGGGTTCTGCATGACGGCTTCGATCTGTTCCGGCGTCGAGCTCGCATTCAGGAGTTCCCGACGAACCCGATTGTCAGACAGCCACTTGGTCGTCAGCCCGATGACGATGAGAAACGTGAGCGGGATGCTGAGCGCAAGGATACCTTCCATTTCATTCTCCATTCGGCGTTGCCGTTGTATCAATGATCCATGAGACGCCAGCCGGTCGGATCCGGTTGCAGGTTTTTTTCGATCTTTCTGCAACCGGATGTGAGTCTTCGTCGTCTCAAGGGTATGAACGGCATCGACGAGAACGCGCTCATCCAGCGAACGCTGGCGGGCGATGCGCGCGCGTTCGAGTATCTCGTTCGACAGCACCAGGATGGCGTTGCGGCGTTTATCTGGCGCATCGTGCCGAGCGCGCTGGACCGGGAAGAAGTCGTGCAGGATGTGTTCCTGAAGGCGTACCGGAATCTCGGGCGATTTCGGGGTACGTCGAGCCTGTCGACGTGGCTTTACAGCATTGCGTGGCGCACCGCGATCTCGAAGACCCGGCGTAAACGGATCGATGCGCGCGAGTACCAGGATGACATTGATTCACCAGAGGGCTCACATGCCGTCTCGAATGACGCGCAAAGCGACGAAGTGAGTCGGTTGCTGCGCGCCTCGATTGCGCGTTTGCCGCCCGAGGATCGGGCCATCATCACGCTCTATCATGTCCAGGGCTGCACGATTGATGAGATTTCCATGATCATCGAGCGGCCCGCAGGGACGATCAAATCCAGCCTGTTTCGTGCCCGCAAGCGGTTGAAGGACGACCTGATGCCACTTGTCAGCGGCCTCGAACATCCGGAGGATATATTCATATGAACACGAACGATGAAGAGATCGATCTTCAGCGGCGGCTCGATGACGGCACTCCGCTCAATCCCGGTGACCGTGATGAGATTGCCTATCGTCGCGTTGTCGAGGCGATTCGTGACGTCAGCCCGGTACTGTCTGTGGATTTCGCCGCGCGGGTCGTTGCGCGCGCCAGGGTTGTGCGCGTTCGTTCCTCGAGCCTCTCCCTGCTACTGCCGCTGATCAGCGGTACGATCGGCCTGGCGCTCAGCGCAGGGGTCATGCAGTTGCTGGTCGGGCTCGGCTACCTCGATTCGTCGCCGCTTGGCGCGCTGACCACGCTGTCGGGAACACCGCCTGCCCTCGCCGCAGCCGCGTGCGCGCTGGCTACGCTGGCAGGCGTAGATGCCATTCTCGCCGAGTTCAGCCGCGAATGAGCGGACGGTGGAAGCTCGGCGATGTCCTCGTCTGGTTGCAGACCGGTGCCGAGCAGGACGCAAGATCCGATGCCGACGTGCTGCTCAGCTTTCGGTCTCGCGCCGGTGAATTCATTGGCTGGGTCCGGGCGTTTGAACGAAGTGATGGCCGTGGGTTCGAGCCGGGCGACCTGAACCTGGGCTTCATCGGTAATCTTCATCGCCAGCCGTGGCTTCAGGCGCTGCTGGATGAAGGCGTCATCGTTGATGTCAGGCTCGAGTCGGAGGATACCGAGGAAGCCTGGTACCTGGAACGCGTCAGCCTCGATTTCCGGGTCGGTCCAGTGGTGGACGTGTCGACGACGCGCACGTTCAGCATCAATGAGCGGATAAATGTGGGCGTAGCGCCGAGGCCGTTCGATGCCGATGGTGATCTTCAGACCGGCGCGTCGATGTTCGAGGAATCGGGTTTCGAGCAGGAACTGGAACTTGAATCTGGGCCCGGGGAGCCTGCGACGGCCGCCTGAACATTACATCCGGGGTAATAGCCGCTGAGACGTGCCGTCGGTAGAGTGATCTCATCACCGATCGCAAGGCGGACACCCACCATGAAATCGCTTTATCTGATGCTGGCGATCGCCGGCGCACTGGTACCGTACCTTTTCTTCTTCGACTTTTTCACGGCGCAAGGATTCGACATCCCGGCGTTCGTTTCTGCCCTGTTTTCCAATGGTGCGGTGGGGGGATTCACGGCGGATCTTCTGATCAGCTCTGCGGTGTTCTGGGCGATGATGGCTCAGGCGAAGGCCAGACGAATCTGGCTGTTCGTGCTGCTCAATCTCTCGATTGGCCTGTCGTGCGCGCTGCCGGCCTATCTATACGCTCGCGAAACCGGCAACGCCTAGGCGGAGGGTTCGTCCTCGATCAGCACGGCGGTACCGGACACGCTGACCATCATCATCCCGTTGGTCTGCCCGAAGCTCTCGTAGTCAATGTCGACGCCGACGATCGCATTGGCTCCCACCTCGTCGGCCCATTCCTCCATGTCCTCGATAGCGATCTCCCGGGCCCTGCCGAGTTCCCGTTCGTAGGCGGCGCTGCGTCCGCCAACGATGTCGCGAACTGCGGCGAACATGTCCCGGAAGACGTTGGCGCCCAGAATCGCTTCGCCGGTGACGAGCCCGAGGTACTTGACGATGCGCTTGCCTTCGATGGTGTTCGTCGTGGTTACGATCATGGCTGATTTTGCATTATTGTCTTTCGCTGGATAATAAGGCCCGGGAACCGCGATGAACAGATGTATCGCTCTGCTCATGACCGTGCTGTCGATGCACGTCCTGGCATCGGAGGACTACGACGCAATGCGTGACCGGATGATCGACGAGGTTCAGGCGGATATGCGCCGATCGGCGCGCTATACCGGCATCTCGAAGCTCAGCGAACCCGTTGCTGCTGCGCTTGGCCGCGTCGCGCGCCACGAATTTGTACCGGAGTCTGTGCGTGACCGCGCCTACGTCAACGCGCCACAACCGATCGGCGAGGGCCAGACCATTTCGCAGCCCTTCATCGTCGGGCTGATGACCGAACTGCTGCGTGTCGACAGCGATGCGCGCGTGTTGGAACTCGGTACAGGATCCGGATACCAGGCGGCCGTGCTCGCGGAACTCGTCGCCGAGGTGTACACCATCGAAATCGTCGCCTCGCTTGGCAGGGCGGCTGAGCGTCTGTTGCAGCGGCTCGGCTATGACAATGTGTCCGTTCGCGTGGGTGACGGCACTCGTGGCTGGCCTGAGGCTGCCCCGTTTGATGGAATCATCGTGACGGCAGCGGGTATCAGCATTCCCGAGTCATTGCTCGAACAGTTGAGGCCGGGCGGGCGCCTGGTGATGCCGGTTGGCGGTCAGTACGAGGTGCAGCAGCTGATGGTCGTCCAGCGCGAGGACGATGGGTCGTTCACCGAGCGTCAGACAATACCGGTGAGGTTCGTGCCCATCACGGGCGATAACGACTACTGATCAATCAGGCGCGGACGACGAGGATGTCGCCGGAGGCGTGTACCGGACGCGACAGGAACTTCTCGACGACTTCGACCTTGTCACCCCACTTCTTCTCGCATCGCTTTGTCAGTTCAGTGAACGGAGATCGGCACGGGTCGGCAATCAGGACCTGCTGAACGCCGGCCTTGAGCGCGCGATTCGTCATGTTGAACAGCATGGGTGTCAGCTCGTCCCAGAAGCAGATGTCCGCACCCAGAATCACGTCGAAGTTCCTGAGGTAGCTCGTACTGAGCTGGTCGAATGTCTTCTTCTCGCCAACCATGTCGACGCCGTTGATCTCGGCGTGGAGTTCGAGATACGGCAGAACGTTTCCGTCAGCGTCGATGCCGGTCACCCGTGCGCCGAAGTTGTCGGCACAGTAGATGCCCAGTAGCCCCCAGCCACAGCCAATCTCAAGAACGCGGGAGCCTTGTTTCAGCGGGTTTTTCTTCAGGTAGTCCATCAGCAGGAAGCTCGTGTTCCAGAACTTGTTGCCGTGGATCTCTGCAACGTAACCCTCGCGTTTGAGGCGCCTGACGTCCTTGTGATTGCTGTTGAGAATCTTCACGCCGTAGGCGCGCCGCATCGTAGGTTTGTTGGCCATGAACTGCTGGTACCACTGCTGTTTCTCGAAGGCGGCTAGTGTAGCAGGTCAGGGTACGAATGCATCGCGCCCCTGCACGTAGCCCGCGAATCGTTGCGCGGCATTGCGATTGACGAGGGGGCGTGCATGCATCGGGTGGTGGAGGCTCCTGACCTCATGTTCCAGTTCGAAGAGCTTGTCGCCCGTCTCCGGGTCGACGATATCGACGAACCGGTACTGGTGCTCGTCGCTCTCTTCGCTGATGAGTCCCCGTTCCTTCAATGCTGACCACGGGCCCGAGAAGTTCGCGATGTAGATCGCAATATGATGGCCGTCGTAGGCGGGGATCTCGGCGTCGGTTTCCCGGAATCGCAGGCTTTGTCCTGTGCCGATGCTTACGATGCAAGTCTCCCCATGCACTTCTGCCGGCGCATCCATGATCGCCTTGTAGAACCTGGCGATGCCATCAGCGGTTCCGACGGGGACGTCGAGTTCTACGTACGGGATGCCGAGTGCCATATCGCCGAACGCCGGTGGCTCGAAGCAGCGGATGCGGTTACCCCAAGGGCAGGTGACGTCGATGCCCTCTGCGGTTCGCTCGTAGTTGAATGCAGTGTTGCCGAGTGTGCTGACGCGTTGCAGACGGTGTTCGAGTTGATCGAGGTCGGGTACGACGAGACCCGTGTGTCCGCGCAATACCTGTGCATCGCGAGTCGGCAGATGAAACTGTTGCTTGCCGGCATTGATCCAGACGTTGAAGGCGCCAAAGTCGATGTAGGGGTCGCGCGTCAGGCCAAGGCCGGTGACGTAGAACGTGGTGGCCTGCTGCTGGTTCGGGACGGTCACGTTGACGTGCTCGAGCATGACAATGTTGCCCACGTCCTGTGTGCTGCGATCGAAATTCGTGGTGGTCATCAGATCTCTCCCAGGGCAACGGCGCGAAGCCGGTCAGGGGTGAATGGCATCTGCCTCGCGCGCAGGCCGGTGGCATCAAAAATGGCGTTTGCAATGGCAGCCGGCGTCGGGCCCTGTGTTGCCTCGCCGGCACCGAGACTCGGCTGATCGGATCGGTCGATTATGTCGACATCCACGGTGGGTATGTCGCTGAAGCGAAGGATCGGATACGTCTCCCAGTCTGAAGAGGTCGTGCCGAATTCATCGAATGCGACCTTCTCGATCATGGTCCAGCTCGATGCCTGAATGAGTCCACCCTCAAGCTGGTTTGCGAGCCCGTCCCGGTCGATGACGAGGCCGGCATCGGCGGCAATCACGGCATGGTCGAGCCGAACCTCGAACGTTTGCTCATCGACCGCAACGAAGTACACCACGGCAGCGTAGGTCTGTTTGTTCTTGTAGCGGGCAAAGGCCATGCCGCGCCCGGTTCGCCACCCCGCTTGCTGTGACGGGACAAATGCGTCTGCAAGTGCGTTGGCCCGTTCGATGACCGCGCACGCGCGCTCATCTTCGAGGTGGTTCAGGCGAAAGTCGACCGGATCGATGCCAGCATGAGCGGCGACTTCATCCATGAACGACTCGATGGCAAACACGTTGCCGAAGGCGCCAAGCCCACGCGTTGATGAAGTACGCACACGCTGGTCGGTGACGAGGTGCTTGACGATACGACGCTCCGGAAACGCGTAGATCGGGTCGGCGTTGCGATGGATGCCGACGTGATTGCCCATCGCAGGACGCGACTCGGCGCGGGGGTACGGCGGGTCCCGGTGCCAGGCCGCAAGCAGATTGGTCACACTGCCGCGTGGGCGGGGACGTCCCGAATGGGTCTGGCTGTAGACGTCGGCGCTCCACCACGTGACCTTGCCATGCTTTAGCGTTGCGGCCATCTCCAGTGCCATCGCGGGGCTGAGGGGCTCAAAGCGATGTTCATCCTCGCGTTCCCACTTGAGCATGATCCAGTGATTCGGCATCGCGAGCGCAAGCAGGGCAGCGTCCATGGCAGCGTCGTCGGCGCCGTTGTGGCCATAGCAGCCCGCGTTCTCGACATGTTCGACGGTCACCTGTTCGGGCGGCAGGTCGAGGGCGCTCGCCAGCGCATGCTGAAGGATACTGGGCCCCTGACTGTGGCTCTTGATGTGGAGTTGCGTGCCGTCGAAATGCGCGACCGCAGCAGACGGCCCGATTGAGCCGTGCATGTGGTACGGCTTTCCATAGGTGGCCTCGAGGCTCGCGGGCTGCTTCTCCGGAATCGGCTCCTCGCCGGATGGTGTTCCATCAATCACCGGCAGTGAAACGCGCGGAGCAGATCTCAGAAAGTCGAGGAGGTCGCTCCGCGGCAGCTGCAAGTCAGTGTCAACCCGCCATACAGCCGCCTCCGACAGGGCCGCCCTCGCGACCGATGCGGCGCGATCGGTTCTTGCGATGACGCCAATGAAGCTGCCGTCAATGACGACCTGTTCGATGCCAGGCATGGCTTCGACCGATGTCGGGTCGAGTGCCTCCAGTCTGTGTGCATGGCTGGGCGGGCGAACAACGCGCCCGAATCTCTGGCCGGGCTGGCGCAGGTCCTGAATGAAGCTGGCTTCTCCGGTGAACTTGCCGGGGAGGTCGACTCGTGTTGTGGTGGTGCCGACAAGCGTGTAGTTCGCGACGGCTTTCGAATCGATGTCGCCCTGCGCTTCAGTCTCGGGGTCAAGCTCATCGGCCAGTTCGTGCCACGCGGCAACACGGTTGCTGGCCGTGTAGTAGACCATGCCGCGATCGACGGTCAACGCATCCCTCTCGCAGTCGAACCGGCGCGCCGCGATGTCGAGCAGGTGATGCCTGACTTCGGCGGCAGCCTGGCGCACCGCTGCCCCGCTGGTCTCGATGGACATGCTGCCCGCCGTAATGAACTCGTTGGGGCCCGCGGCGGTGCTGCCGGTGCGCACGGAAATTCTGTCCATCTCTACGTCGAATTCTTCCGCCGCAATCATCGCGACGGCGGTCTTGATACCCTGGCCAAGTTCGACCTTGCCGGTATGCACAATGAGTTGATCGCCTTCGAACCTGATCCAGTCGGCAAGGCGCGGGTTCTGCTCGAGTGATGGCGGCAGCGGCATCTCAGTTCTGCATGCGACGGGCGGCAAGCTGCACTGCCCTGGTGACACGATTGTGAGAGCCACACCGGCACAGGTGTGCGTCGAGCGCGTCGACGATCTCGGCGCGGGTCGGGTTCGGGTTGCGTTGCAGGAGTTGGTAGGCGGACACGATAATGCCGCTCGAGCAGAAGCCACATTGCGCTGCGTTCGTGTCGAGGAAGGCCTGTTGCAACGGATGCATGGCATCTCGCGTGCCGATGCCTTCAATGGTGGTGACCGACTTGCCGCTGACGTCGGCCAGCGAGAACGTGCAACTGAAGACTGGCTCGCCGTCGACGAGCACGCGGCATGCCCCGCACTGCTCGCTGCCACAGCCGAACCGTGCGCCATTCAGGTTTAATTCATCGCGCAGGACGTATAACAGGGGTGTCGATGGTTCGCTGTCGATCTCGCAGCTTTCCCCGTTGAGCTTGAACGACACGTTCGCCATGCGGGAATGCTATCATTTTCGGCGTAAGGAGACGGCTCTTGAACGCACTGACACGAATCCTGTGGATTTCACTGCTCGTTGCCCCCGGGGCGCTGGCGGAGACCGATGGCCACAGCCTGCACATTGGCGTCGATGAACGGACCGATCTCGGCCTGACCGTCTACAGTGATTTTGCAATCGTTCGCGATGTCCGGACCACGATGCTCCCCACCGGGCTGGTTGAGCTCGAATATCACGGCGTTGCCAGAACGATCGATCCGACTTCGGTCAGGACGGCAACCCGGGGCGGGGGCGATGGCGTTGACGTCCTGCGCCAGTCGTATCAGTACGACCTGCTCAACAAGCATTCGCTGCTTGAGCGCTACATCGGGCGCAAGCTCAAGTACTCCCGCAGCCTGGTGCGAGATAACGGCACCCTCGAGAAAGTGTTTCGGGAGGGAATCCTGTTGTCGATCGATCCCGAGATCGTCCAGTTTGGCGACTCGATCGAAATCTCCCCCGAGGGCGTGATCTCGCTGCCGTACATTCCGGAGGGTTTGAAGACCGATCCCACGCTCGTGTGGACGATCGACAACGGTCGACGGGGTGATCAGGACATCGAGACCCACTATCTGGCGAACGGCATCAGCTGGAACGCGGAATACCTCCTGGTGCTCGATGACGCCGAGCGCCGGTTCGACCTGTCGAGCTGGGTGAACCTGACCAACGAGAGCGGCACGGCATTTCGCGACGCAACGCTGAAGCTGGTCGCCGGCGAAGTTCAGCGGGCGGCAGCGAAACGCCAGCCGGTGATGTACAGCCTGGCGCGATCGGAGATGGCGATGGATGCGTCATCCGGCCCATCTCGCGAGGCGCTGGCTGACTATCATCTGTACGAGTTCCCGACCCGGGTATCGGTGCGTGACCATGAGACGCTGCAGCTCGCGTTCCGCGACGCGAAGGGCGTCAGGATCGACAAGGACTATGTGTCCGTCGCGCCCGTGGCGTTGCACCAGATGCGCGAGCCGCAGCCCGGTCGTTTCGATATTCGCTATCGCTTCGACAATTCGAAGCGGGGCTCATTGGGAGAGCCATTGCCGGCCGGTCGGGCGCGTGTCATGAAGGCGGACAGCGACGGTAACCTGCAGTTGCTGGGCGAGAGCCGCATTCCGCACACGGCGCTTGGCGAGGACGTCGAACTGCACGTCGGCAAGGCATTTGATCTTGCGATCGAGCGGACGCAGAAAAACTGGCGCAGAATCGGCGACCGCGCGGCCGAGGTGACGGTCGAGGTGACTATCACCAACGCCGGCAGCGAACGGAAGCCGCTCATCGTCCATGAGAAGTTCAGCGGCGACTGGGAGGTCGTTGCACAGTCCGAGGCTGGCAAGAAGATCGATGCTGCCACGCTTGAATATGTGCTGACGCTTGGCGGCGGCAAGTCGCAGACGTTCAGCTATACCGTGAGATCGACGTTCTAGGCTTCCTAGAGCAAACGGTAGTCGTTCAGACCGACGAAGGTCCCACCATTGCGCTCGCACAGGATGCGCATGAGATGGGCGAACTTCAACGCTCCTTCCGTATCGCGCGGACCGCCAATCTGGTAGATCACAGGGAAGCCAATGCCATGGATCCTTACGAGACGGTCGCCACTCTGGTCGACCATGTTTATCCGGTCTACCGCATCGACCACGGCCCGTATCGAACGCCCCCTGAAGTCATCGCCAAACACATAGAGGCTGATTTTTCGCCCGGGCTGGTAGAAGGTTGAGATTGCGCGGATGATGCCCTGCTCGGGGCTCGAGTTGCTGAACGCGTTCCACGTCGCCATGCGCTCGAGGATTGCCGCGCGTCTCGCAGCCGTATCGCGAATCCAGCTCCCGGCGTACTGTGAGAACATGTAATCACCCTGGTCGTTCATGACTTGGATGCCCTTTAGCTGCGGGTAGATTTCCAGTGTTTCTTGTAGCTTGTCGATAACGAGTGGCCAAGCATGTGTGAACATGCTGCCGCTCGTATCAATGATGAAGATCACGTACTCACTGTCGGCAGGAATGCCAAGAACACGCTCGTTGTCTCGACTGGATTCGTAGCTTGCAAGGAGTCGCTCCATTTCATCGGTAAGTTCTTGTTTTGCCTCGGCAAGGCGCCCCTCGATCAGGGTATTCAGTTCGGTTTTGTCCTGAGTTGCCTCATAGCTGGCGCGCAGGGCAGTGAGTTCAGCCTGCAGGGTCGAGAGCTGGTCGCGCTCTTCAGCCCGCTTGTCTTCCCGTCGGATCAGCTCGCGATTCAACACGGTGGTTTCGCCGCGGATTTCCTCAAGTTCCTGCTGCAGCGCTGCAAGATAGCCCTCGAGGTTTTCGATCGACTCTTCCAGCACGATCGGTTCGAAGACCTTGGTAAGCACAAGCATCAGGATGATCGCGCCGAAGCCGCAGCTGATGACATCTAGGAATGAGAGGCTAATCCCCTCAATCTCGCGTCGGTGTGTTCTCATTGGTCGTCATTGGATAGGGTTATAAAGGATCCTCCAGTCTTTTGGGCTAGGATCCAATAGTTTGGCGCAGCACCTGGGTCGCCTTCCATCGGAAACAGTATTACGTTCACTGGGATGTTCGGGGGTAGCTGATCAAGCGATTCCTCGAAGATCCTCTGTCGTCGTTGAGGGGATATGTTGCCTTGCTTGGGCTCTTGGAACTCCATCGTTGGGAGGCTGTCTACGATAAGGAAGATGTTGTCCGGCTGTGGATCTAAATCTCTAATGGCCGCAAATGGTATGTGTAACGATGTACTACCTGCTGGTACCGTTGCTTTGAGCCGGTCCATTGCTGCATCTGTTTGGTTTCGTTGGATACTAGTGAGCCAATCACCTTCCTCAGCAACTACTAACGTTGACACAGTCGTGTTGAATGTCATTAGTTGGAAGTTCGAGTCTGCCGGTAAATTGGCGATAATCCACTCGACCGTTCTAATAGCTCGTTGCCACTTCTGGGATTGGAGCTTCATTTCGTCGCTGCGGAGACTCATCCTGACGGCGTTCGCAATTTTCCTGTGAAGCATTGAGGCTGACGCATCAATCAGCACAAGAATATGACGCCCGCCAACATTCATTCCCGTAAGGTAGAGTCGATTGCCTTCGCCTGGGATTGAGCGTAAGGCGGTGCCTGTTCTCTCGTCGCCGCCGACGGTTCCCTCAAGCTGATTGGCTTCTTCTTCCAGCTGCTTCAGCTCTTCCTTCAGTGCCGCGATATCCTCGTCGCTGCTGGCGCCATCCTGTTGCAGGTTGGCGATCTGCTGCTCGAGCTCCCGGATCTGGTCGACAAGCTGCCGCGTCATGGCCTGCGCGGTAATGATCTCGTCATCTGCCTCGTCCAGCGTGTTCCGGAGTTCAACAAGGTTTTCGGCGCCGCGCTCGACCCGCTCTTCGAGCAGTGTAACCTCAGCCTGGAGCTCGGCGCTGATTTCGGTGGACTCGACCTCGCTGGCGTGGTCGATCACGATGAAGATGAGAATCACTGCGCCGAAGCCGCACGACATGATGTCTAGGAACGACAGGCTGAACACATTGGCTTCGCGGCGCCGTGCCATTGACGTCAGCCGACCGTGATGAGTTTCATGAGGTGGCCGTTCACCGCGAGCGTGTCCCCGGCGGCCAGCACCTGCCCCGCATCCGCACGCTCACCGTTGACGAGCACATCCTCTGCGCGGTGGACTTCGATCAGTGTCTTCCCGCCGCGTTCAAACAGCGTGACGGCCGGGCGCTCTCCCGTGACAATACCGTTGTCGTCGACATCTTCGATGCTGAGCGCATTGCCGATGGCCCGTGCGTGATGACCGCTCAGCACATGCGTCGGGCGTGTGCCTGCCGCTTGCGTCCGGGGCGCGGCTTGTCGTGTGACAGGCAGGCTCGTGACATGACTGATCGCACCATCCTTCGAGACGATGCTGTCCACGTGTTCGCTGACGGCGTCAGTCACGGCATGCGCCGTGAGGTGATGGATGTCTGCACCGCCAATGAGATTCAGTGAATCGCCGAGGCCGGGGAATCCGGCAAACCGGTCGGAGACGAGCAGGGTGGCTGAAGTGCCGGCAGGGATCTTGTCTCTCACCACCTGAACGATCTGCGGATAGATTGTGGCGCAGGCCTGAAGCAGCTGCTCCTGGGTGATCGAGACCTCGTGACGGGTATTGCCTGCGTTCAGCTCGAAGGTCGATGATCTCGTCGACCCGCGCTGGTTGATCCAGCCGGGTAGCGCGTCGAAAAGTTGCTGCTCGCTGGTGGCCTGGTGCATCGGGTCATAGCGCGAAGTCTGGATGAACTGCCCGGCGATGATGTTTGCCCAGCGGTCCAGCAGGGTGAACAGGCCGGTTTCGCTGATCGAGATCGTTTCGACCTGCCGGAGCGATGAATCTGCCTTCAGCACCGTCAGGGTGATCCGATGCAGAAAGATATCGAGATGCAGCATGGTCTCGGCGCCGGGCCCGATTGCGCCGGCAGCGACACTGGTGTCGACAACACCGGCGGTCTCGATGCCACACTCCCTGGCCATGCCGAGCAGCAGTCCGAGCTGTTCACGGCTATAGAAGCCCGGTACGGCAAACACCAGTTGTCCGATGTCATCGCCGTGCGCCTGCCACAGTGATTCCAGATGTGCGAACGCGAGATCCGCATGGTGCCTGATCGAGGGCGTGCCATTTGGCAGTGGCTCCGTGCTGAGCTGGTTCCAGAAGCGGTTGTTGGTCCAGCGTGGCAACAGCTTTGCGTGCTGGCGTGCCTCTGTGCCGGTCATCAGGCGATCGTTGTCGAGCACAGCGTAGGCCGGACTCGTCGCGAGCAGGTTGTTACCGGCGCTGAGGCGAAGTCCGGCGTCGTTGATCTCAAGCGTGCCGATGGTCATCGTTCAGCTCTGCAGGTGTCGAATGAGTCGGTTGTCGCAATAGTCCTCGGCATCGAGCACAAGCCGTTCCTGCGCAAGCTGTAGCTGGTGCATGAGGAACATGATGACAATGCTGATCAGCAGTGCGACGAACGTGGAGTTGAACGCAACGCCAAGTGCCTGTGTCACGCCGGCGATGTCGCCCTGGACTGCCTTGTGGGCCTGTGACAGTGCCTGTCCGATGCCGCGGACTGTGCCGAGGAAGCCGATCGACGGGATCGCCCAGGCGATGTAGCGGATCATCGAGAGTTCGGAATCGAGGCGCTCGGATTCCGATTCGCAGATGGCCCTGACGGAATTCGAGACATCCTGGATGTTTCGGGTCGAGCGGAATCGGTGCAGCGCGGTCAGCAGGGCGCGAGGCAACAGGAAGTGTTGCTGCGATTCAGCCAGCGCCTGTATCGGCCTCGAGTACTCGCGGGTGTCCTCCGGCAGGATGCTGGTTCCCTCCGAGCGGGGCACGAGGTCGAGCTGCAGCATCTTCCGTTCCTCGATGTTGTGCCAGGCCTTGTACCCCATCAGCGAGAATGCCCAGAGCATCAGGATGAAGCAGGCTTCCTGCTCGAAATCCCGGATCACCACATAGGGAGAGCGCTCCGGCACGTAGTCCGGATTCATGTTGATCTGTATCGCCTGCTCCTGGAGCACTTCGCGCGCGTTCGGTCTGACGATCGAGACGTACACGGCGTGCACGATGATGATCGCAATGATCAGCGAGAAGAGCTGGAAGATGAATTCGACGGAAATTTGCTTGCTCACGGGCGTGCTCTCAGATGTTTACCGGGAAGGGGACGGCCTTATCGACGTCGATGGATTCGCTGGGCGTAAAGGTACGCATGGTTTCGGTCACCGTCTCACGAAGGCTGCCGGTCGAGCGCGGCCGCTCTGGCTCAGTGTCTTCTGACGCGGTGCTCTCCGTCACGTCTTCAATGCTGGTCGGGGACGCGTCCCCGTCCGCGGCGCTCGTTTCGGCGCCGGTCGTCGTCGCGGGGTTGTCGGCACCGTGCGCAAAGCCGGCGATCAGCAGCAGGGCGATCAGGACAAATCTGATCATTCGACGTACCTCGCGACCCGGAAACCGATCTCGGCTTTGGGGCCGCTGCCATAGTCACGGAAGGTCCATCTCAGTTCCGAGAACCTGCCGTGGGTGTAGTTGGAGCCCCGCACGACATGATACTCGCCGTCCGCCGGACCCATGGGGTCGGTCAGTGTCTCATCGACGAACTCGATGGAGTAATAATCATGTATCCACTCCGAGACGTTGCCGGCCAGATCGAAGATGCCGAGCGCATTGGGCTCGAACGATCCGGCAGGGGCGGGGCCCCGATAGCTATCGTTATAGCCTTCGATGTAATACGGCACCATACTCTTTGCCGCCTCGTCCGCGTAGTTGGCGTGGACCTCCGTGGGCGGCATGGTCATACCCCACGGAAAGCGGGTCGGCTCACCGCTCGCGTAGCGTGCTGCCCAGGCCCACTCGGCCTCGGTCGGCAGCCGGTATCCGTTCGTCATTGGCGTGACGGGGCGATAGCGTCCATCTTCCAGCTCGTAAGCCGGGGGCAGGCCCTCCTGATCGCTCAGCCAGTTGCAGTAGCGGGCGGCGTCCTGCCAGGACACGTTGACGACCGGGCGAGGGCCCTGATTCAGAAGTGCGCGACCGAGGGTTCCCGGGTCGTGATTGGGTGCAAAACGCTGGTACTGCTCGTTGGTCACTTCCCTGACCGAGAGGTAGTAGGCACGCGTGAGCTCGACCGTCTTCTCGATCTCGTTGGAGCGTCGTCCGGGTTCGCGTCGGCCCGCGCCCATTTCGAGCCGACCGGGCAGGATCAGTTTGAGTTCCGGGCCGGCAGGGCTCTCGATTGTCTCCGGAATCGCCGCGACTTCCGCTTCCGATTCGGTCTTGAGATGCACCATAAGCTGCTGGGAGAGACCGGGCTTTGGCGCAACAGTCGTCGTGTAGGTCGCGTAGCCCGGTGTCCTGATTTCAATCACGTGGTTGCGCGCCGTGAGTTCGAGGCGCTGGTTTGGCGAACCCTTCGACTCACCGTTGACGAACAGCTCGCCGCCGGCGGGTTCGACCATGAGCCGGATCACGCCGAGCAGCGGCTCGAGCTGTGCATTCAATGAGATGTCTTCGTCGGGTTTCACGGCTACGCTGCGTCGTGCGGTCTGGTAGCCGACTTTAGACAGTACGACTTCGTACGCCTCACCGGGTCGGAGCGCGACCTCGAGGGGCGTCTGTCCGCGATAGCGGCCGGCAATCGTCACGTTCGCGCCCGACGGTTCCGAGGCAACGGTGACCTTGCCGTCGGCCCGGATGAGCCGCGCCATCGGCATCGTGATTGGCTCACCGGCAACAACGTCGAGTTCGGTCTGCCAGGTCTTGTATCCCTGTTGCCTGATTTGCAGCAGACGCTCGCCCTGCAGGATCTCGAGGGTGGCCGGCGTCGTGCCGATCTCGACGTCGTCGACAATGACAGAGGCACCGGCAGGTTCGCTCGTTATCGTCACATCGGCCCAGGCCGGGGTCAGTGGCACCGTCAGCATTTGCTCCTGGCGCATACCTTCGATCTCGATTTCTGTATCGACTTGCAGGTATCGCTCGGGAACGAGTCTGACGTCGTGGAGACCCGGCGCGATTTCTTCGAGCCGGAGCGGGGTGACGCCTGCGGAGGCCTGGTCGATCAGGACCTTCGCACTGACGTCGGGTTCTGTCCTGATCTCGAGGATCCCGGGCAGTTTTTGCAGATCGAAGTCGAACACCTGGTCGTCGTCGGTGGTGACCGTCACGGTTGTCTCGAGCGATTCGTAGCCCTCAAGCGCTGCAGCGACCGTATAGTCGCCCGGAAGCATGAGATACCGTTCGCCCAGTTGCCAGGTGGGGAGCCCCGAGACGATGTCGAAGGTTTCCGGTGCGGGTTCGACGCTGAATCTGACGGCCGTCGCCGTGAACATGAATGCCACCGCAGTCGCCAGTAGCAGAAATGCAGCGGCCAGCGCGACGGGTATCGGCTTCAGGTACTGTCGTCGTTTCGCAGTACCGGCTTCAGCCCGTGCAAACGGGGTCGGTTCGATGATTGGATTGCTGTCGTTGATGTGGTCGTCTGCCATCAGATCTTCTCTGTGCAGGCGATGTAGACGGGCGGAATGTCACGGTCGCCGAGCAGCGTCAGCTCGAACTCTGCATCCTGATAGCCCCGCCGTTTGCCGACGATCGTGTACTGGCCGGGAATCAGCGAGATTGTCCTGGAATCGATGCGCCCGAGTTCGCCATACCGATAGACCGTCACCTCAGTGCGGTTGTCAGATCGCACCTCCACCTCGACGGGAATTCGCGCGAGCGCAATGTGATGTGCCAGCCGGTCGATTCGCCCGGTAAGCCCCGGACCCTTGTCATCCAGTCTGGCCGCACGGGCGAGCGCGCTGCGCGCCGCGCTCAGTTCCTCATCGCTGCGCATGAGCGTTGGCTGCTCGACATAGCGATCGAGTTCCTCATAGAGGTCCTGTCTGTCCCGCGCGCGCTCGATGCCCTCGCTTGCGAACACGAGCGTTGAATCGATAGCGAGGATCTCATCGAAAACGGTGATCGCGGTTTCCCAGTCCTCACCGGACATTGCGGCGTCTGCCTGCGTGCGCAGTGTCGCGATCGCCTGCCGCTGCTCTCCAATCGCGACCTGCTCCAGACCGTCTGCGGGCTCAGTCGATCCCGGCAGGATCTCCTGGGCGCGCCGGAAGCTTTCGCGTGCGGCTTCGAACTGGCCGCGTTCCAGCGCTGAGAGTGCGCTCGACATGGCATCATTGAATCGACGCTGTGCGATCTTGCCCTCTATGCGAGCCAGCGCATCGCTCGCGGGTTGCCACGACGGCTCGAGATCGAGCGCCTCACGGATTCTGGCCTGCGCCTCGTCGAGCTTGCCATCCTGCTCGAGATAGCCGGCCTCGTCGAGCGTGTCCAGCAGGGTGTCGAGATTCTCGGCGAGCGCCAGGCGCGCCTCGCTCTCCGCGTCCTCCGGGTCGATGGCGGTCGCAATGGTGAACGAACGGATCGCCGCGTTGGCGTCGCCGGCCTCGATGGCAGCGTTCCCAGCGGCGATATTGTCGGTAAGGACCTGCCCGACGCTCGCCTTGAGCGCCTCGAACTCGGCCTTCGCCTGCTCATATCGAGTGAGGGCCTCATCAAACGCTTCGTTACGGTAGGCCTCGTCTGCCTGTGCCGTGAGGTCAACCGCCGCCTCGAACGTGGCGCGGTTCCAGATCTGCACGCCGACATCCTCCAACTCGACCTGCAGCCTCAGGATTTCCTTTGCGAGCGCTGCGCCATCCTTCTCGATCTGCTCGAGCCTCGCCTGCTCGAGCGGCGTCAGGGCAGGAACTTCGGGGGCCGGACTGGCTGCCGGACTGTTCTGTGCCGAGGGCGTCGATGCCGGCGTTGCTGTCGGAGCGTCGGCAGTGGAAGCAGTTCCTGCCTCATCGGGCAACAGCACGAACACACCGGCAGCCACCGCAATCAGCAGGGCAAGCGCCGAGAGTGCCAGCGGTGCCGAAATGGCGTTGCGGTCTCGCGGAAGCTGGTGCGTGTCAACGGGTGCGGATTCAGCCGGCCGGGATTCACGGCGAAAATCGCCGATGGCCTCCAGCGGGGCATCGGCTTCACCAAGCATGACCCGGCGGACGGCATCGCGGATCACGGTCAGGTCTTTTGGACGATCCCAGGCGCGATCGCTCAACATCTGTCTGATGAGCCGGCCGATGTCTGCCGGCACCGGGCGGGTCGAATCGAAGGGGCGGCCCTCGCGCCATGTTGATCCCGTCAGCAGAACGCAGAGAACCTGGCCAAGGCTGAAAATGTCGTCGCTGATATCTGCACGATCATCCGATGTGACCTGCGGGCTGATGTAGTCAGTCCACGTACCGTCGTCCTGGAGCACCGCGGGCAGGCCGAAATCTGTGAGCATGAGCCTGCCCTGATCATCGGTCAGCAGGTTGCCGGGATGCAGGTGGCCATGGGCAAGGGAAAGGCCGTGGGCAAAGGCCAGCGCATCGATGAGCGACTCGATGAGAGGCCAGCGGTGGCTCAGGTCTTCGCCAGCAACGGCCTGTGGATCGAACGGTGTGCCGCCACGAACATACTGCGAGACGATGAACTCGTCTCCCTCTGCCTCGCCATGTCGGTATACCCGCGCGATGTTGGGATGAATCAGTCCACGCGTGACGGCGATGCCGGATTCGACGCGTTCCCGCAGCAGCGCATCGAGACCGCCATCGAAGATCCTGAGCACGACACGCTCACCCGTCGATGTGTCCAGTGCCAGCCAGTTCTCGGTGCTGTCGCGCCGGTGAAGGCGGGAGATCAGCGAATAGTCGGCGGCAAAGGTTTGTCCTTCAACGAGTTGAAGTGGCATGACCTGTTCAGTTCTGCTTGGGAAAAGAAGGCTAGTTTATCGGAAGACCGGTTTCTTCTGCGTAGATTTCCTTCAGGATTCGGCGCCACTGCTCGTACTGGGCATCGGCCGTCCCGGTCAGCTCAATCGTTCTGCCTTCGATATCGAGCACATGCGGTGCGATTTCAGCGCCCAGCGACTGGCTGAGCTCGCGCAGTGATTCCTCGTGAATCTCTGCCTCCTTCTGGCGCTCGAGACCGCTCTTGATGGCGCCGATACCGCCGACCACCGCGCCGACACTCGCGGCCTGTCCGGCATAGGTGCCGCTCTCGCTGCCGGCATAGAGTCCACCCGCGATCATTGCGGCACCACCCAGCAGGCGATTGCGTGCCTGTTTCTTCATCTGGCGAAGTCTCACGGCCTCGTCGTAGGTCGCGTAGCGCCATTCGTCGTAGGAGGGCTTCATGTCCCGGTAAAACCGGCCGTAGTAGTCATCGAGCGTATCGATGAAAAGGTACTCGCGCTCCTTGATGCGGTTTACCCGCTCCAGCATCGCGTTGCTGTCAGAGGGGAGCTGATTGACAGTCACGCGCTTGCCGCTCGTATCCAGATAGTCACCGAATGCTTCCTCCGAGAGAGAGGCGGCGTACGTCAGCTGGGATACCTGGCGAATGTTCGTGATTTCGTCCTTCGAAACCCGGTCGCGGTAGGCGAGCAGGTCGTCGGCAATCTGGTTGTAGAAATCCTGGAAGGGATCCTCGATCGGCTGGTCGTAGGAATATTTGCTGGCGTTGTCCTCGTAGACCTTGTCGAGCCAGACCACGCCCCGTGAATCTTCGGCGCGGACTCTCGCTTCGAGACGCTCGCCATCGGAAATGATGATTTCGCCCGTGAGTTCCAGATCGACGACGCTGGATGGGTCCGGCGTCACGCGAACCGCGCCCCAGTTGCCGGTGCGCTCGAGCGTATCCTTCAGCTGATAGGCGATGTATCTCGACTCCGCGCGACGTACGTCGGGGACGATGCGCTCTTTCTCAATCACTTCTTCGCTGTCTGGAATACCCGGTGCGAAGGGCAGGATGCCAATGTCGAGCAGCAACTCGGGCGGCATATAGACCGTCGACTGCCGCGCCGGGGTCGAGTTGGCGGTCACAACCGTCGTGGAGTTGCATGCCGTCGTGAACAGGAGGACGCCGATCATTGCGGCGGCGAGTCGAAAAGGTGTCGTCAACATGTGCAAATACATCGTCATTCAGATTCAGAGTCCGGACTTGTAGCGCCGGTACTCCTCCCAGAGTTTCTCCCGGAGTTCCGGGTCGGATTCTGACATCGCGGCCTCGCGGAGCTGCTGCGCCACGATATCGTCATCGTTCCCGGGACCGATATCCTCAGGCACGTTGGCGGCGACCATCTCGCTGCCATCGTTGCTGGCCGAGACCGGCAGGGAGCCGGGCTCGGGTGTACCGTCGGTCTCCTCATCGGTGGTTGCGAGGCCGGGCTCGCTATCGCTGTCTCCGGCGGGCATTGCGTCGTCCGGGGGCAACGAGCCTTCCTCACGGTTGCCGCCGCCTCCCGGCTGCAATACGGTGCGGCGGGCCGTCAGGATTTTCTTGTCGAAGTCACCGAGCGAGTCTTCGAGTTCGTCCTCGAGCGTTGTTCCGCGAGACGGAATGCCCGCGGTTTGCAGATCCTCGAAGTCCGGCATGCCCTCAACCGCCTGCGTTGCGACCACGATGGCTACATTGGCGTCATTCAATGCCTGCTCGGCCTCGTCGAATACGGCGCCGTCCGCTTCGTCGCCGGCGGCCTCGCGCGCCTGCATCAGATCCTGACCCGCGACGACCACAATAACGCGTGCTTCAGCCAGCAGTTCGCGGGCCCGCTGCATTTCTTCGTCGGTCTGTGCGCTCGCAACCGCTTCCCCGGCTTCCTGAAGCAGGATGCCGGCTTCGCGCATGGCTTCCTGCGCGGCGCGAACGTCTTCAGACATCGGGTCGCCACTCGCGGTCTGCATTCCGTCTTCAGTGCCGGCGTCAGGAGAACCGGCGGCGTCGCTCTCTGCGCCCATCGGGCCGGAGGTCGATTCATCGAAGACCAGGTCGTCTGCATCTGACGTCGAATCCATTTCGGGCAGCATCGGATCAGGTTCCTCGTTCCCGGTGCGGTCAGCCTGCTGGCCCGACTCGTCGCCCGATTGTCCGGCCTCAGTGCCCATCTGGTCGCCTGCCTGCGCCACGCGCTCACCGGCCTTGCTCAGTTCTCCGCCGGCTTGCTCACGACCCTGCCGGGACGAATCTCCGGACTCCGCGGAAGATTGCTGGCCCGGCTCACCCTGTTGCTGGCCGGAGGTGCCAGGCTCGGGCAGTCCGGTCGCGACACTCGGTTGTCCGCTGCTGCCCGGCGATGGCATCGAGGGAGACGGCATGGAGGGAGACGGCGTCGAGGGGCTGGTCGATGGGCTGCTCGATGGGCTGCTTGAAGGGCTGCTCGGCGACTGTGAGGGTGATGGCATCGACGGCGACGGCATCGACGGTCGCTGCGTCTGGCTCGGCTGTGACGGCATGGTGGTCTTGCAGCCTGCCACCGCGAGCAGCAGCCCGATGGCAGTGACCCTGGCGAGATTGATTGCCGTAGAATCTGGCATAGAAATGACCTTTGGATATTGCTTTCCCGGGCGAGCACCATTGTGCCGGGTATTGCCTGAAGTGTACCTGAACGGCGTACACTTGCCCCGTACAGTGTTTGACCGGCAATCCCGGTCAAACGTTCAATCCGACCGGGAATGTGACCGGGAATCGAGAGAAGATTCCGTCAGGCTGCCGGGTCTGTTATAGATGAACTAATCGAGCAGACGCCGGACTAACTGTTGAGAGGCTGTCCCAAATCCAGATGAAAGCGCGCGGTATCGGTTTTCTATTCGTACTTGCCCTGCTGAGCGGCTGTACGACCAGCGTCACGGTCGAAGGGACCGTGCCTACACCCCTTGTTGCCAAAATTCCGGCCAATGTCGGCGTCTATTTCTCGCCTGACTTCAAATCTTTCCGGCACGAGGAGACCATCGAGCAGCGGGGGTCTTTTTCGGTCGATCTTGGTGCACAGAACCTGACGTTCTTTCGCAACCTGATGAATGCGATGTTCGATACGGCGGTCGAAGTCGGCGAACCGCCGATCTCGCCAGCGCGAATGGCTGAACTCGGCATCGACGGTGTCATCGTTCCGGAGATCGTCAAGTACGGATTCCTCACCCCGGCGGTCAGCGGGCTGAATTTCTACTCGGCCTCGATTCACTACCGGATCTCGATGTATGACCAGTCTGGCGAGAAGATCGGTGACTGGACGCTGGTCGGCTACGGCAAGGCCGAGGGCGGTGTCTTCTCGGCAGACAACGCGCTGGGTGAGGCGACGCTGCTCGCGATCCGCGATGGTGGCGCCCGAATTGCCATTGATCTGCCCAACGAGCCCGCGGTTGCGGCCTGGCTTGAGCAGGCGACCCCGGCAGCGGCCGCACCGGCGGGAGACGACTCGTGAGTCGCTGGACGCGGGTAGCGCCCGCGCTCGTGATGTCGATCTTGCTCGGGGGCTGTGCGTCGACGCGGGTGGAGCAGTCTCGCGTTGCGACCACCGGCCTGCAGACCGACGAGGCTCTGGTGCTTCTCGGGCGCGCCAGCTACAACGACCGTCAGACCGAGGAGAGCTTCACCGACTGTATCGCGGATGCGCTGGCCAGCGGCGAGCGCCCGATTCGCCTGATACCGCAGGATCAGTTCAAGGACGATCTCTATCCGTGGTTCGAGCCTCGCACCGCGCCGACGAGTGCGAACGAACTGGGTTCACTGTTTTCACAGCCTGGCGTCCGCGAGAGAATCGAGGAAGCGCAGGTGCGCTACCTCGCGTGGATCGACGGCGATACGATTACCACCGATCAGGGCGGCAGTTTCAGCTGTACCATTTCGTCTTTCGGGGGCGGCTGTTTCGGCATGAGCTATTGGGAAGAAGACGCCAGCTACGAGGCATCGATCTGGGATCTCGAAAACCTCTCGTCAGCCGGTGAGATCAGTGCAGACGCGAACGGCACGTCCTATCTCGCCGGGCTCATTCTGCCCATTCCGATCATGGCAAGGCCGGGTAACGCGGCCTGCAAGGCGCTGGCCACACAGCTGAGGCAGTTCCTTCTCGGCGATGATCCGGTTGAGGTGCCGGAGGTCGGCTCCTGAGACGGGCGACCCTTTCAGGGCGACCCCTTCCGGGCGACCCCTTCAGGGCGACCCCTTCAGGGCCCGGTTTCAAATGAGGCGTTGAATTCGGGCTCGGGTTCGATGACCTCAAAGGTCTGATGGAGCATCAAGCCCTCTGTCGCGACGATCTCGCCGTCGACGATCCTTGGTCTGAAGCGCGCGTTGCGCATATGCCGCCTCAACATGTTCTTCTCGTCGTTGGGAACGTTGCCGTCAACGACGCGCACCCGCGCGACCCTGCCGCTGTCGACCACCGAGAATTCCACGTTTGCGAACAGCGGCTCGCCGGGTTCCACTGAGATTGGCTGCCGGTCGAGAACGATCACGCGGACGTTCTCGGGGAAGATCCGTTTTGGTGTGCCGAAGAGTTCGTTGCGCACGTCTTCGTAGCCCGCATTGTCAGTCAGCAGATTCCACGCCTTGAGATAGGCATCGTTGGCGCGGTTGTCGGCGGTGATTGTGTACGTGTCGCCCAGGTCGACCAGCGCGCGAGCGTGATCTGCGATATCGGTGCCGGGATTGCTCTCGACGATCGAGAGCACGCGCTCCATCGCTTTCTCTGCATACCGTGTCGAGGTTCGTTGCAACAGGCGTGCCTCGGCTAGGCCCTTGAGCGCTGGCACGAGGCTCAGGTCGTTGGGGCCGCGTGAGTCTTCAAGGATCCTGATAGCCCGATCGTAGAGCTCAACCGATTCACGGAAGAGCGAGAGCCGGTACTGTTCGGTGAACGCCTCGGCTTCAGTCTGGAACTGCTTGCTGGTAATGGGCGGTATCACCGGGAGCGCTGCGCCACGGTTCGCGAAGTACCCGCCGACCTGCTGCAGGACGCCGACGATTTCCGGTGAATCCTCGCCGTAGACCTGTTCGCTGATCTTGAGATTGAAACGTTGCTCGCGGTCGGCGCTGTAGACCAGCCCCTGCGCGAGGTGAACGTGGGTCAGCTGCTGGACGATCGGCAGCTGGTTGCGTGTGTAGACACCATCGTGCCTGTGCGCAATATGCTGGGCGCGTCTGAGAGATTCCTCGGCAACCTCGAACGCTTCGAGATCCTGGCTGATCGCGGCCCGGGCCACGAGCAGGTCGATCAGCGCGGCATCGTAGGGCCCCATGGACGCTTCCATGAGTTCAATTGCGGCGGTGATGTCCAGTAGCCCCTCGTCGGCACCGGCATTGACGGCTTTCAGGATGCCGAGGTCAGCGAGCAGGTTGGCGCGCACCTGGCCGTCGAGCGTGTCTTCAGCCAACAGCCGGGCCAGGTTCATTTCTGCGGCGGGAAAACGCCTCGCATCAATGTCGGCGATGACACGCTCAAATGTCGCTCGGTGACTGTCGCCGAGCTTTCCCGGTGATGTGATGAAGTAGTCCATGAACCGTTCTGATGCCGTCGCGAAGAGCGGGGAGAGTGTGAGAGCGAACAGCAGTGATTGGCTCAGTTTTTTCATAGGGTCAGTCGAATGTCTGCAGTAGTCTGTAGTTCGTTGTGGCGACCGGCATTCCTTGCTCGAGCCGCGGCCGGAAATGGGATTTATACAACACCTTGCGCATGAGGCGCTTGAGTTTCGGCGGCGCATCGCCATGAATCTCCACATCGTCAACGCGGCCATCGGCGCCGACGGTGAACCGCATCTCAACCTGCACACCGGCGAGTCCGGCCTCAGTGCTGGCCGACAGCGGCATGATCTGCTGCAGCTGTGGCAGGATGAACTGGAACGGCTGGCCGACGACCTTGCGGGTCTTGTCAAAGGGATCATCGGTGCCGAAAGTTTCCTTGATGTGGAAGTCGCGATCGCCTTCGCTCAGCGGAACGAAAAACTGCTGTGGCGGTCGCGTTTCGATGCCGAGCTGCTCCTCGACCGTCAGTTGCCGGTAGTGGTTGAAACCGAGTG
Source organism: Pseudomonadales bacterium (assembly GCA_965267485.1). Classification (GTDB taxonomy): domain Bacteria; phylum Pseudomonadota; class Gammaproteobacteria; order Pseudomonadales; family Azotimanducaceae; genus JANQJA01. The sequence goes on from OZ254080.1 coordinate 1,240,722, forward strand.
GATCCTGATCGACCCTGAAGACCTTCTTGGTGGCCCGATCCGAACGGAGCAGATCCTCTGCCATTGCGATCTGTACGGGCCGGGAGAACTGCGCCTCAGCAAGCTCGTCACCGAGCGATTGCCAGCCAAGCTGGTAGGCTTCCCGGGCACGGCTGTCCTTGCCGCTCGCAAGGTATGCATCGCCCAGCGCTGCGTAGACCCGGGCACGGTCATCGGCGGGGATCGACGTATTTTCCTCGACGATGTCCCGTGCCTGCTCCAGCAGCTTGTAGCTGCAGCACACCTTGTTCAGGCGTCGCACGCGAGCGGCCTCGATCAGCGGCTCGATAAGACGCGGGTCGGCTTCGCCGCCACGCTCGGAAAGAATGTCGACCGCGCGATCCAGTGTTCTGCGCGCGTTCTGGAACTGGCCGGTATCGGCGTACCATCGTTCCAGTTTCATCAATGCGGGCACGATGTCATCGCTGTCCTTGCCGAAGTTGCGTTCAGCGAGATAGACGGCCATCTGCTGAAGCCGGTCGGCGTCCTCGGGTTCATCTCGATCGAGGTGAATCTCGGACAGCAGTTCGACGATCTCGAGCTGTCTGAGCGCATGAACGCCCTCATTGCGGTGAATGACATGCTGGGCGCGCAGCAGGGATTCTTCGGCAGCGACGACATCGCCGCCCTCGATCTGCCGGCGACCGATCTCAATGAGCGGATCGACCAGTTCCATACTGTACGCGCCATGCTCGGCAACGAGCGTATCAATGTGATCGGCGGCGCGATCGAAAAGGGGTTCGCCAACGGTATCCGCGTTGGCACCGGCGACGGTGCTGGTCAGGCACAGGCCGATAAGGGTGGTAGCAAGTCGTTTCATGGTGTGAGAGCAATCAACGAGCGGGTGGACAAATGATTATTACCGAGACATCCAGGACTGTAAATTGAACGTCTCTCAGCAGATTGGACAGCGGAACATATGGCAATGTTTCATGGTCATTAACAATGTTCACGCCAAATTTTGTTCATCGGCGGTTAAGCTGATTGCGCTGATAATCGGAACGTAATTCATGATGCAGTACACCAAACTATCGATGCACCACAATGTTGCGCTGATTCTGTGTGGCTGGTTGCTGGCGAGTCTGTGTTTTGCCATGTCCGAAGAGAAGGAAATCGAACTCGGCAAGGCAGAACACCAGAAGATCATCTCCCAGTATGGCGTTTACCGGAACAAGGAACTCACGGACTACGTGAACCGGGTCGGTCAGCGCGTCGCCGCGCAGAGCGCCCGTCCCGAACTCGAGTACACGTTCACTGTGCTCGACGACGAGATGATCAACGCGTTTGCGTTGCCCGGCGGTTTTATCTATGTGACGCGCGGCATCCTCACGCATCTGAATTCCGAGGCGGAACTGGCCGCCGTGCTCGGGCACGAGATTGCCCATGTGACCGAGAAGCATGCCATCCGAAACCAGAATCGCGGCAAGGTGCTGGGCGCATTATCGACGGTTGCGGCGATATTTACCGGTACGCCGGGTCTGTACGAACTCGGCAATATTTTTGGCGGCGTCCTGCTGACCGGATACTCACGTGAGTTCGAACTGGAGGCGGATCAGGTGGGCGCGCAGTACATGGCGAAGGCGGGTTACTCGCCCGATGCAATGCTGAAGACCATCGAGATCCTGAAGAACAAGGATCGCATCGAGATCGAGCAGGCACGCCTCGAGGACAGAAAGCCCCGTGTCTATCATGGTTTCCTGTCGACGCACCCGGACAATGACACGCGCTACAAGGAAGCGATCAAGGAGTCGGAGAAACTCGTGTCCGAGACCGAGCAGATTCTGGGAGTCGATGAGTTCATGGAGAAGCTGAATGGCATGACCTATGGCACGCCGCCCCAGACTGGTGTCGTCAGAGGGAATACGTTCTTTCATCCCCGGCTGGGCATCAAACTGACGTTTCCGGACAGCTGGCGGATCGAATCCGCGCCGAAGGGTATTCAGGCCATGTCGCCGAAATCCGACGCGGCCTTTGCGATTACGACTTCCCGTTTTCCGAGGGATGTCGATGCCCGAACATTCGTTTCGGAGGGACTTGGCTTCAACCTGCGCGAGGGTCGTGAGATGACCATTGCAGGTATGCCGGCGTTCATCGGCATCGCCGAGCGCGCGCAGTCACCCTATGGCCCGCGACCGGTGCGTGTCGCCGTCGTATTCGACCAGCGGCGTCGACTGGCATTCGTCCTGACCGGCGCCGGTCAGTACGACCTGACGAAGGTGGCGAACGATCGGGAGTTCATCGCCACGATCTTCTCGTTCGACAGGATGGACAAGGAAGACTTCCGGGACGCGCGCCCGCCGACGATCCAGATTGTCCGGGCAGAACAGGGGACGACCATGGAAGCGCTTGCCGCTGAATCGCCAATCACGACCTATGCGCTCGAGAAGCTGCGTGTGATGAACGGGCTCTACCCCTATGGTCAGCCAGAGCCTGGCTCGCTGATCAAGATCGTCGACTAGTCACGAGCAGTCGCTGACAACCCGGGACAGTCGCTCGATCGACGCGATGTGATCGGTATCGCTGACGCCCGGCAGGCGACCGCGAGCGATCAGCAGCGTCATGCCGAGCCGTTCACGGTGCTCCTCGATTTGATCCCGGACGCGCGCGGCGGGCCCTATCATCGCCCAGTCATCGATGCTTGCGCCTTCTTCGCGCATTGCATGGGGCGTGCCTGCGTCGAGTGCTTCCCGGACCCGCCGTGCCTCTCGATCATCGTCTGTGATGTATACCGTTCTCATCACCGGTACTGTGCTGATTTCGGGGTGACCCGCCTCGATCGCGTGTGACCGGTGGCTGTTGTAGTTGTCTTCGAGCCGTTCCAGCGTCTCGACCGGTGACGCGAGGTAAGGCATCCCGAGTGAGCCGGCCTGCCGGATCGCGAGCGGGCCGAACGCGGCGATCCAGATGGGTGGATGCGGTTGCTGCACCGGCAGCGGGGCGAGAGTGACCGGATCTCCGGCGTCGGTCCGGGCAACCGGGTCTCCGCGCCAGGCCGAGATCATCGCCTCCAGATTCGCCTTGAAGACCTTGCGCTTCTCTTTGGTCAGGACATCGAACGCCCGAAACATCGATTCCTGCACCCCCCGTCCCACGCCCAGAATGACCCTGCCACCGGAAATCCGGTCCAGCACGGCAACCTCCTCGGCCGCCTGCAGCGGATGACGAATCGGCAGCAGGTATGACGTCGTACCGAGCCGGATACTCCGGGTGCCGGCGGCAACGGCAGCGAGCAGTGTCAGCGGCGATGGCAGCGAGCGTTCATCACCGAAATGGTTCTCCGGGAGCCAGAAGGAGTGGATGCCCATCGACTCCGCAATCGCGCCCTGCCGGGCGAGTTCTGCCGCCGACAGGTCCGGCCGCAGGGTCCATGCGGTGACAGCGATCTCAAGTTTCGGGGCGGGCGCATCCATCCTGCAAGAGAATCACAGGCAGCACGCGGCGGCAATATCGGGCATTATTCCCGGTGCTCACATTCAATGCTTCAGGACAAAGAGATTGCCCATGACCAACCCGCGCACCCCAGTCATCGTAGGCGTTCACCAGATTCTTCAGCGTATCTCCGACCCGCTCGAAGGCAAGGAGCCGATCGACATGATGGTCGATGCGGTCAGGGGCGCCGAGGCCGACACGGGCAGCGGCGGTTTCATTGCTGATGCCTCATCGGTGCGTGTGATTCGAGGGGTCTGGCGGTACAAGCAGCCGGCTGGCTACGTCGCAGAGAAAATCGGCGCGAGCGGCGCAGAAACCGTGGGTACGCCATTCGGCGGCAACATGGTGCAGAGCGTGGTCAACGAGTCAGCGCTGGACATTCTGAGCGGCGAACATGACCTCATCGTGATCACCGGTGCCGAGAACGGCAACAGTCAGGCGAAGGCGCGCAAGGCGGGCATCGAACTGCCGCTGACAGAGACATCAGGCCCTTATAGCAAGATGATCGGCGAGGACAAGTCGATGTCGGCTGAGCCGGAGCTCGCGCGTCACATTCAGGCGCCAATCCAGTTCTACCCGATGTTCGAGAACGCGATCCGGGCGCAGCGGGGCGAGGCGATCCCTGATCACATCAGGCGCATCTCTGAACTCTGGGCCGGTTTCTCGCGCGTCGCGGCAACCAACCCCCATGCATGGATTCCCGATGCCGTCGATGCCGAGACGATTCGCACGCCGGGTCCCGGCAACCGGATGATCAGCTTCCCGTACCCGAAGCTCATGAACTCGAACAATTCCGTCGATATGGCGGCTGCGCTGATCATGTGTCCGGTCGAAAAGGCCAGGGCGCTCGGCATCCCCGAGGACAAGTGGATCTATCCGTGGGCTGGCACCGATGCGCACGATCACTTCATGGTGTCGGACCGCGACAACCTCTACTCATCGCCGGCGATCCGGATCGCGGGCCAGCGCGTTCTGGAACTGGTCGGCATGCAGCCCTCGGACATCGATCTGATCGACGTCTACAGCTGCTTCCCCTCAGCGGTCCAGGTCGCAATCGACGAACTCGGGCTCGATGCGCAAAAGCCGCTGACCGTGACAGGCGGTCTGACATTTGGCGGCGGGCCGCTCAACAATTACGTAATGCACAGTATCGCGCGGATGGTCGAACTGCTCCGGGAGCAGCGTGACCAGCGCGGGGTCATCACGGCCAATGGCGGCTACCTCACCAAGCACGCATTCGGTGTCTACTCGGGCGAACCGCCTGAGCAGGACTTCCAGCACCGGGATGTGCAGGCCGAGGTCGATGCAACGCCCTCGCGATCGAGTCTCGTCGACTACGAAGGTGAAGTCGTTATCGAAACCTACACGGTCATGTATGGCGCCGAGGCGCCAGCCATGGGCCACGCGGCCTGTCTGACGCCGGACGGGACGCGCACCTGGGCGAATACGGAAGATGCGGACGTGATGACCGCGATGACGAAGGAAGAGTTCTGCGGGCGCCGCGCGCGAATCGACGGTGCCGGAAACCTGACCGTGCTCTAGTGCGGTGTGTCCTCGCCGTGGGTGCAGTCGTCCCGGCGGCAGATGAGAAAGTTCCGGATATGCCCGATCGCGAGCACGATGCCGCCGGCCGACGTCACAAGGCGCTCGCCGACCTGGCCAAACCAGTCGTGTCCAAAGAGCGCGGTGAGGGTCAGGATCCCCAGGCCAACGCAGCCCAGAGCGATTGTTAAGAGATCTTTATGTTTCCGGCACCCCCACGCGAGCGCAATGGCGCTGGTGGGTACGATGAAGAGCAGCATCACGAGATGGAACAGCTGTTCGTCCATCAGTGCGGAGCCCTGGAGCACGGGCACGCTCACCACCAGCAGCGGCAGCGCAAGGCAGTGGAGCAGACAGGTCCCCGAAAGGAGCACCGCGAACCCGTCCAGCCGGCTTCGCATTCTGTCCTGTGATTCGTTCATCAAATCTTTACTTTCCAAAGGCCGAAATTTCGCGCATTAGTCGTTACAATTGCCCCCGCCGTCGTCGGCGCGGCGGTGCATCATAGCAGTTTGTTCTGAACCTGGGGCCATTAATGGCGAACAACCCGATTTTCCCGCGTCTGTTTGGCCGCTCGCCGATTGCACCGATCCAGCACCATATGGAAGTCGCCTCGCGAGCCGCGGGCGAGTTGCTCCTCTGCATCGAAGCAATTCTCGACGAAAACTGGGACGAAGCCCGGGCCAAGGCCGACCGTGTCATTGAACTTGAGGCCGAAGCCGACGATATCAAGCGTGAGATCCGCCTCAATCTGCCGCGCTCGCTGTTCATGCCCGTTTCCCGCTCCGACCTGCTGGAATTGCTTCACACCCAGGACAAGATACCGAACATCGCCAAGGACATCGTGGGCCTCGCAACCGGCCGCCAGATGGAGATTCCGGAGGAACTCAAGCCGCAGCTGCGTGAGTATGTGAACTACTCGATCGGGGCGACCAACCTTGCGGTGCGCGCGCTGAACGAGGTCGATGAACTGATAGAGACCGGGTTCAGTGGCAAGGAAGTCGAGGTGATTTCCGAGATGATCAAGCGCCTGGACGATGCTGAGCATGATACCGACGTCAAACAGATCGACGTCCGCAACATGCTGTTCTCGATAGAAAAGGATCTCAATCCCGTGGACGTCATGTTCCTGTACCGGATCATCGACTGGATCGGGGACATCGCCGACTATTCCCAGACCGTCGGCAATCGCCTGCTCTACCTGATAGCGAAGTAACATTAAGGATAACTCATGGGCGTAATCGAAGATTACGGATCGATCCTGCTGATTCTGGCCATCGCGTTCGGCTTCTTCATGGCCTGGGGCGTCGGTGCCAACGACGTGGCAAATGCCATGGGCACGTCGGTCGGTTCGAAAGCGATTACGATCAAGCAGGCGATCATCATCGCCATGGTCTTCGAATTTGCCGGCGCCTATCTGGCCGGTGGTGAGGTGACCTCCACGATCCGCAAGGGCATCATCAATCCCGACGCTCTTGGTGACTCACCCGAACTCTTTGTCTACGGCATGATGGCCGCACTGCTCGCCTCCGGAACGTGGCTGCTGGTTGCAACGACCTTTGGCTGGCCGGTGTCGACGACCCACAGCATCATTGGTGCGATTGTCGGTTTTGCCGTTGTCGGCATTGGTGTTGATGCAGTCCAGTGGGGCCAGATTGGTGAAATCGTTGCCAGCTGGGTTATCTCGCCGGTCATGGCCGGCACGTTCAGTTTTCTGCTCTATATGAGCGTGAGACAGTTCATTTTCGGGGCCAGCGATCCGTTCGTCGCAGCCAAACGCTTCGTTCCCGTCTACATCTTTCTCGTTGGCTTCGTCATCTCGATGGTGACGATGGTAAAGGGACTCAAGCACATCGGTCTGGATCTCTCGTTCCAACAGTCCATCATCTACTCACTGCTGGTGGCGGGCGTAATTGCCGCCGTGGGTGTGGCACTGATCTCGCGCATCAAGAGAGTGACGGAATCGGAGCAACTCGATCTCGTCAACATCGAGCGCATGTTCGGCATCCTGATGCTCTTCACGGCGTGCTCGATGGCGTTTGCCCACGGCTCCAACGACGTCGCGAACGCAGTTGGGCCGCTGGCGGCAATCAACAGTGTGATCGAAAGCGGCGGCCAGATTGGTGCGCAATCCGCGATGCCGAACTGGATTCTGCTGCTGGGCGGTGGCGGCATCGTCGCGGGCCTGGCGCTCTATGGCTACCGTGTGATTCGCACGATCGGTACACATATCACCGAACTGACGCCGAGCTCCGGATTTGCGGCGGAACTTGCCGCGGCCACAACGGTAGTCATTGCATCCGGCCTGAGTCTGCCGGTGTCGACGACGCATACGCTGGTGGGTGGCGTGCTCGGCGTGGGGCTTGCGCGAGGCATCGCCGCCCTGAACCTGCGGGTCGTCGGCACGATCTTCGTTTCGTGGGCGGTCACGCTTCCGGCGGGAGCCATCCTCGCCATCATCTTTTTCTTCGCTCTGCGCGCCATCTTCGGTACGGGTTAACCCGCACCCGGTCTATGCGCTATCGTTCAGGCACAATCGACTGAACGAGGGTTACATGTTCGAAGACAAACGTGTTGTCGTAACGGGTGGCGCAGGGGCGCTGGGGCGCGCTGTGGTGGCCTGGTTCGAATCCCGCGGGGCGCGGATCGCCGTCCTCGATATCTCCGATGATGTCCTGACCGATGCGTATCCGGACCGGCGCGAAGGCAATCTCTACATCAGCTGTGATCTGACTGACGCCGCCTCGAGCAAGCAGGCCACCCAGCAGATCATCGAAGGCTTCGGGACGATCGACATCCTGTGTAATATCGCGGGCGGCTTTCACATGGGTGAACCGGTCCACGAGACGGCAGTCGATTCGTGGGAGTTCCTCATGAACCTGAACGCACGCTCCGTGTTCAATATGGCTGCGGCGGTCGTGCCGGTCATGCAGCAGGCGGGCGGGGGCAAGATCGTCAATGTTGCTGCACGGGCAGGACATGCGGGGATGGCGCTCGCCGGTGTCTACACCGCGTCCAAGGCAGCGGTGCTGCGGCTGACGGAATCGATGGGGTTAGAGCTGCGAGAGCAGAACATCAACGTCAACTGCGTGTTGCCGAGTCTTATCGATACGCCGCGCAATCGGGCCGACATGCCGGATGCTGACTTCGACAAATGGGTTTCACCTGACAGTATCGCCAGGGTGATCGGATTTCTTTCCTCGGAGGATGCCAGTGCCATTCACGGTGCGGGTATTCCGGTAGACGGCCTGAGCTAGGAGTGCAGCATAAATGGAAGACTGGATTCTGTACGAAGTCGAAGACGGCATCGCCACGATTACGATCAACCGTCCGGAAAAGCGCAATGCGATGACGTACCGCATGCTCGGCGACTTCATCGAGACCATGGAGCGCGCGGGCAAGGATGACGAGGCACGCGTTGTGATTGTGACCGGGGCGGGCGGTGCGTTCTGCGCCGGTACGGACCTCTCTGATCTCGCGACGATCCCGGGCGAGGAGCGGGGGCTGCGTGGCAGCGCCGAGGAGACCGATCACTGGTGGCCGATCGTGCAGTGCCCGAAGCCCGTCATCGGCGTGATCGATGGCCCTGCAGTCGGGATGGGCGCTGAGTTCTCATCCCAGTGCGACATTCGCATCGCCTCAACACGTGCCCGTTTTGCCTGGAACTTCGCCCATCGCGGACTCGTACCCGACACGGGCGCCGGCAGCTGGCTCTTGCCGAGATTGATCGGCACCTCGCAGGCGCTGTGGCTACTCTACTCCGGCGAATTCATTTCGGCGCGGGAGGCACACGAGCTTGGGTATGTCTCCGGCGTGTTCGAGCCGGAAGAATTGATGGACCAGGCCCAGGGGCTTGCCGAAATGATGCTGCAAGGCTCTCCGTTCTCCCACAGCCGGATCAAGCAACTCGTTTACGAGGGGCTGGGCAATGGTGTGGGTGAACACATGCAGCACCACACAAAGGCGCTGGCCGAGTGTTTCAAATCTGCCGATCACAAGGAGGGCGTCGCCTCGTTCCTTGAGAAACGCCCGCCAAACTTCACCGGCAAGTAATCCGGGGTTACGCTGCCGTCCTGCCTCGAACCAGCTTGCCGGGGTGGGCACCGGTGTGTTGGCCGTTCTCGAACGTGACCACACCGGACTTGATCGTAAAGTCGTAGCCCTCGGTGCGCTGTACAAGACGCTTGCCGCCGGTCGGCAGGTCGAAGACCGCCTCGGGACGATGCAGTCTCAATCTGTCGAAATCGATGATGTTGATGTCGGCCAGCATGCCCGGTGCGATGAGTCCGCGGTCGTTCATATCATAGGCTTCGGCGGTTCGACGCGTCAGCGAACGTACGATGAACTCCAGCGGCAGTGTTTCGCCCTTTCGACGATCACGGCCCCAGTGGGTCATGATGAATGTCGGCATGCCGGCATCGGCGATGACACCACAGTGTGCGCCGCCATCGGACAGGCCCATAATGACGTTCGGGTGCTGCATCAGCATTCGCTGTGCGTCGAGGTTGTAGTTCTGGTAGCCCCCGAGCGGCTGATAGAAGAGCTCAAGGCCGTCGTTGTCGCACAGCAGGTCGTACATCACCTCGAGCGGCTCGATGCCGCGCGCTTTGGCGATGCCGGCTACGCTTTCCTCGAAATCCGGTTCGTAGTTCGGTGTCTCACCGAGCGGGAAGACTCGTGACATGAGACCGTTCAGGTGCATCGGTGTGAGCGTTGCGATGTCGGAAACCTCAGCGAGAATCCTCGACTTCACTGACGGGTCTTTCATGGTGCGAACCATCTCGGGCAACGAACGGTTTGCAACCTCGGCCTTGAATGTCGGGTGGCCGACAAAGGCGTGGAAGTTGCTCTGGAGGCCGTGGAGTACACCGGTGGGCCGGCCCGCCATCTGCGGCAGGATTTCCATGCCCTCGGCCCTGGCATCCTCGGCAATCCTGTAGATCTTGCCGTTCTCGTAGGCCGCGGGTGTGGTTGCGATCAGCGTGACCTTCTTGCCTGTCTGTCGCGCAAACTCCTTGACCCATGCCCACTCGTCGTCGTCGCCAAGGTTATCGGAGACGAGTTCGAACACACCGTGATCGAGCCCCTTCATGGCAAGCCCGAGTTCGAGCATCTCGTCGCTGCCTGCGAACGTGCCGGGAACGTACTCGCCGTGCACATCCTTGTGGAGCAACGTGCGGGAGCTCGAGAAGCCGAGTGCGCCGGCAGCGATGCCTTCACGGACGAGCGCCGCCATCTGGGCGATCTCATCCGGCGTTGGTGGCTCATCGCCGTTGCAGCGCTCGCCCATGACGTAGGCGCGCACGGCCCCGTGTGGCACCTGCGTCGCGACGTCGAGCGTTCTCGGCATGGTCTCGAGTGCGTCGAGGTACTCGGGGAAAGTTTCCCATTGCCAGTTGATGCCTTCGGCCAGCGCGCTCCCCGGAATATCCTCGACGCCCTCCATCAGTTCGATGAGAAAATCCTCGCTGCCGGGTTTGACCGGCGCGAAGCCGACACCGCAGTTGCCCATCACGACGGAGGTCACGCCGTGCCAGCTGGAGGGTGCCATCAGGGGATCCCACGTGGCCTGTCCGTCATAGTGGGTATGGATATCGACCCAGCCGGGCGTCACGAGTCTGCCGTTGGCGTCGATTGTCCGCTTCGCCTCGCCGGTCACAGTGCCAACTTCGGTGATGCGGCCATCGGTGATGGCGATATCACCCTCGAACCGCTCGTTTCCTGATCCGTCGATAATGGTGCCGCGTTTTATTACGATGTCGTGCATGGGGAGCCCCGGCGTCATGTTGTTGTGGAGAGGTTCCCTCGAATTTAGGGGAGGCGTATGAACGAAGTCAAACCATGGGATCGGCTGCGGACGAGGGAACTCGCGGACTGCCGCATCTTCACGTTGCACGAGGCGGACGCGAAATCACCGGTAACAGGCGACGAGCACACGTTCTTCCATATCGAGACGACTGACTGGGTCAATATCGTGCCGGTGACGGCGGCGAACGAACTCGTCTGCATTCGCCAGTATCGCCACGGCAATCAGGAGATCACGCTCGAGATTCCTGGTGGCATGGTGGACCAGGGTGAGGATCCGGCCGAGGCTGCTGCGAGGGAATGCCTCGAAGAGACCGGCTACGAGTGTGGAGAAGTGATTCCTCTGGGCGTGCTGGCGCCCAACCCCGCCATCTTCGGCAACCGCCTGCACACCTTCGTGGCGCCGAACGCCCGACGTGTCGGTGATGTGGCCAATACGTCGACCGAGCATACCGAGGTCCAGCTCATTCCGATGACGCAACTGCCCGACTTTCTCGTGTCCGGCGAGATTGACCACGCGCTTGTCGCCGCGACCCTCTGGCGAATGCTGTACTACCTGAAACAGGACTGACGCTCAAAAAAAAGCCGGGCGATCGCCCGGCTCTCTTGATGGTTTGCGCAATTACTTCGCGTGGAGTTTGACCGGCAGTTCGGCGTAGCCCTTAACGAAGCTCGAGCCGACACGCACTGGCTCGCCGACGGCCTCGACCTTGGAGAAGCGCTTTTCGACCTCTTCCCAGAGGATGCGAAGCTGCATTTCACCAAGCCGGTTGCCCATGCAGCGGTGGATGCCGAAACCGAATGACAGGTGGTGGCGCGCGTCCTTCCGGTCGATGATGAACTTGTCCGGATCCTGATCGAATCCTTCCGGGTCGCGGTTGCCGGAGACGTACCACATGAGTACGCGGTCTCCTTTCTTGATCATCTTGTCACGCAGTTGCACGTCCTGGAGTGCGGTCCGGCGCATGTAGGCGAGCGGCGTCTGGTAACGAATGATCTCCGGCACCATGTTCGGAATCAGATCCGGGTTGTCGTGCAGCTTCTGGTATTCATCCGGATTCTGGTTCAGGAACCAGACGCCGCCGGTCATGGAGTTCCGGGTCGTGTCATTGCCGCCGACGATCAGCAGCACCAGATTGCCGAGGTACTCGACCGGGTCCATGTCTTTGGTGGACTTGCCGTGGGCCAGCATCGAAATGAGGTCAGACTTCGGCGGCTCGTTGATCCGCGCGTTCCACAGATTCGTGAAGTATTCCAGACACTCCATCAGTTCGGCGCGTCGCTGGTCTTCATTCTCGACCACGCCTTCGGCGGCGGTTGCAACGTCGGACCAGCGCGTGAGTTTGCGGCGGTCTTCCAATGGGAAGTCGAACAGGGTCGCGAGCATCAGGGTCGTCAGCTCGATCGAAACCTTGTCGACCCAGTTGAACTCTTCACCGATGGGCAACTCGTCCAGCACCTTCTGCGTACGCTCCCGGATGATGGGCTCGAAATTCACGAGGTTTCGAGGCGCAACTGCGGTCTGCACGTCCTTGCGCTGCATGTCGTGCTTGGGCGGGTCCATGGCGATGAACATCGGCAGCGGAAACTCGGGATCGGGATCTTCGACGACGATACTGCCATCGCTCGAGAACAGATCGTGGCTGGTGTCGACGAAGCGGATGTCTTCGTACTTGGTGACGTTCCAGAACTCGTACTTGTCATCACGACCTTCGAGTGCATGGCTTTCGAGGTGTACCGGCTCCTCGGCACGCAGCCGCTCGAACCATTTGAGGTGAGAGTCGTTGTGGAACAGGTCCGAGCGGACCAGCTTGATGTCTTCGAGCGGAATCGAATACGGATCGACATCAGAGAGCTTGAGATCCTCTGCGTTGTCCATGCTCATTCTGGGCTCAATATCGTGTGCTTCGCTCATGATTCCCTCTGAAAGTTGGCGATAAATGGATTGACTCGACGCTCAGGGTACTGGAACGGCCCTGCCAGTAAAGTGCAGAAGTTGCCGAAACGGATGGCCGAAATTGATCTAATCTGGCAGGACGAGACGGGTCGCGACGGGTGTCGCCTCAAGCGTCAGCGCTGCCCTCGCGCGGAAGTTCTCCCGTGCTTCCGGGGCTGGCTGGCGGGACGCCTCCCATACTGACAGGTCGTCGTACTGGGTGATCAGCAGCATCGTGCTGACATCACCGCTCGGCTCGGTCTCTCGGAACAGCGCCTGCACCTCGGTGTCGAAGCCACCCTCGAAGGTGACCCAGGCCTGTTCTGACAGCCGGACGATTTCGCTCATGTTTTCGGGCGCAACCCGGAACCAGCGGAACACGTAGATACCGGGTTTGTCGCGGGGCACATGCGCGGTGGGCCGGGCGGTCGGCGTCAGGTGGTGTGTCGACAAGACCGACAGATTCAGTTTGCCTGCGATGTCATCGATCTCGCGCGGCGCTTCTGCAAACGTCACGGCATAGCACTCGTTGGAAGCCAGCCCGAAGAGCGGGGCGAAAAGCCCGAACAGTTGAATCCCCTGATCATCGAGACCGGGTGCGGCGGCCCGCAAATCGGCGAGCGCCTGTACATTGCCTGGCCGGCCCGGATCCTTCAGTCGTGTGACGGTGTAATGCATGAGGGCATTATCGCGGAGTCGAGACGTTTCCCTCAACTCCGCGGACCCTTATATCGCCGGACCCCTTGGCGAGGAGATTGAAGTCTCCCTTTACGTCGACAACCTGCAGGCGCCCGGAACCGTCACTCTCGATCAGTACGTCGGCGGCAACGTCCCTGATCTCGATGTCACCTGAGCCGTCGCTCCCAACTTCGACGCGCTGACCGACGCCTTCAATCTCAATGTCGCCGGAACTGTCTCGCGCGACCACGACCGTGCCCGCGACCTCGTCGATCTCGATATCCCCGGCGCTGTCACTCGGAATCCCGACATTGCCAGTGACGCGCCTGATCGAGATCGAACCGGAACTGTCGCGGACGGTGACATCACCATCAATTGTGCGCAGGTCGATGTCGCCCGACGAGTCCTCCACCAACAGTGTGTGCCGTCCGTCTTCCACCCGGATATCGCCGGACGAGTCATCGATCGACGTGACGGCAGCGCTACGCACAAGAATGTCGCCACTCGAATCGCGGATGGCGACAGGCAGATTTCGCGGCAGTTTCAGCACGACGTCCATGTGCGCGTAACGAGCATCGAAGTCCCTGTCGTCATAGGGAATGGAAACGGTGAGGGAGAGGACGTCTCCGCCATCGTCGATGTCGAGGCGGATATCATCCAGCCATCGGGCCCTGTCGGTACAGGCCTGCCCCTCGAAGACAATGCGATCGGAATCTGTGCCGATAACATCGAGGCTGCCCGCGAGCGCGGCGAGATCGACACTCTGGAAGGCGCCGGCATCGAAGTTGTGACGGTGCATTTCGCTGTGTTCACATCGCGCGCTCGCGGTGCCGGAGAGCAGTGCCGCTGCAATGAAAAGCAAGATTCTGTTCACGCCATGGTCCTTTGAATCGGAGTCAGAGTTCCTCTTTGACGCGATTGGCTCGCAAAAGGTTTACGGCCGAAGCAGAGCCAGGCAGCGCTCAAACGTCGGTTTGTGTACAAGACCGCGCATGCGCGTGACCTTATCGAAGAGTTCCCGCGCCAGATCCATGTCGCCGGTTTCACAGGCGAGATCTGCGCCGATCAGCAGGGCCTCACGACAGCGGGGATGGCCGGGAAAGTCCTCATCGAAGTGACGCAGGAGTTCCAGCGATATCTGCTTCTGGCGGCTCGTTGCAGCGAAGCGCGCAAACGTCAGCACAGGTTCACCGGCATCCAGCCGATAGTCGTCGTCGGTCTGGTCGAAAATCTGCTCCAGAATTGGCCAGGCGAGTTCCGGGGCCTCCCGAACCAGCCGCCGCAGATATCCCTGCGCGAGCTTGTGGGCGAGTGTCGGGTCTTCCCAGCGGATCATCTCGGCGAAGTATTCTCCCTCGTCACGGTAGCGTCGCTGCTTCAGCCGACCGTCGATGGCCGCCCAGGCTTCGCGACCGCGCCCGCTCCGGTACTTCTCGTAGATCTCGGCCAGAAAAGCATCGCGCGCCTGCTGGCGCGCCCGGTCTTCATCGGCTTCTGCCTGTTCGATGCTGGCGACGGTACGAATGCCGAGTTCGTGCCGACGAGAGAAGATGAGGGCGCCGGTTGAGCGGGCCATCACCAGCAGCAGATAAACGGACGCAACCGCGAAGAATGCCTTGCCGGGGGTGGATGCAAGCAGGGTCGTCTGGTGTTGAAACAGGAGTAGCACGTACAGCAATCCGGACGTTACGACGAGGCGCAGCAGCAGGTAGGTCAGCCCCATGTGCCAGATGAAGCCGGCCAGTGCGATCGGGTTCAGGGCTCGCAGCAGGGAGTTCTCCATTGCGATCAGTGCTGTCATCGCAGGGCAGACGAGCAGGATGAGCGCAGCTGCGCCGGGACGGTACTCGACGGGCGTTGTGAAATAGGCGGACGCGAGGGCAGTACTCAAGATCAGCTGTTTGTAGACGCGAAGGTCTCGAAACCCCTCCCAGGTCATCCGTGGCGCCCGTTCGATTCCGCGTGCCGTTGACTCGATGAGGTGCATGCAGAACTGCAGGAACGGCACGCCGATCACGATCCACCAGACGAGGATGAAGTAGCTCGCGATGTGCATCAGCACGAAGACGGTGACCGAGTAGATTGCCCAGATGAGCCAGACCTCGGTCTGGGCGACAAACGTGAAGATTCGAAGTGGCTCGTACCGGGCTCTGGCAGCGGCAGCTTCCACCTGCTAGCCGCGGTTGTCTGGCGTGTCGACGCGGGCGAGATTGTACTCGCCGAGCTCGTTGTAGCGGATCATCGCCTGGATTTCATCCACATAGGCCTCGCCGCGTTCCGAATACCGCAGCAGCCCTTCGGCGAGCGCCATTCCCGTGACGGGCTCGCCGGCCGCCCGAAGCTCGGCGCGTTTCTTGCGCAGCGGCGCGTAGGCTCGGTTGGAATTGATCATCCGCAGATAGTAGTGAACGCCGTCAGCCACCGTATCGAACCGTCGAACCTCGTGGGTCAGACCCTCGTCGCGCTGTCGTGGTGTGACCCCGCAACCGGGTGAGAAGCACCAGATGCCAAACAGGTTGTTTGCCGTTCGCGCGAACCTCGACGTCCCCCATGCGGACTCGTTGGCGGCCTGCGCAAGAATCAGCGAGGCGGGTACGACATCGATGCGCACCAGCAGTTCTGCGAGGTCTCCGGCGTCAATCTCGTCACCGACATCGACCTTGTGGCGGGCGCCGATTTCATTCACAAATTTTCGATCGGCCCGCGTCAGCGATTCGCCCGCCTCGATCGCAGCAGCGATCGTCTTGAGTCGCTGTCGCTGCGAGAACACACGCTCGTTGGCATTTCGAATCATCGGCAGCAGATACTCGAAGAAATCGAGCTTCTTCGCTTTGACGTCGGTGTAGTTTCGGAAGTCGGGCATTGATTCAGCCACGTCCACCTCGGGTACGACTGGCTCTCGATCCGAGAGGCGTGCGTAGGCAACGATGGCAACGATCATCAGCACAGTGATCGGCAGGATAAGCAGTTCGACCTTCTTCATTGATTGCCAAACCGGTCGGTTCGATGTCTGCTCATTCTAGCCAGCGACGCCCGCTACTGCGAGCGGGTACGTTCAAAACCGGGACGGGGACAGAAAATCGATGGGGTGCGCGGTTGTGCCATCCATTGCGAGGTCGGCCATGATCTCGCCGAGCACAGAAGCGAACTTGTAGCCGTGGCCCGACAGGCCCGCGGTCACGAAGACGTCGGGCATGCCCGGGTACTCACCCACCATGAAGTGTCCATCCCGGCTCATCGTATACATGCACGTGGTGTGATGGTTCAGCTGATGCCCGGCGCGGGGAAGGTACTGCCGGAGTGCCAGCGTGACGGCCTCAAGTTCCTCCGTCTCGACGTGTCGGTCCAGCGCAGCAGGATTCGGGATCGGTTTGCCGCCGCTGTGTTCGGCGATCTTGAGTCCCTTTTCATCGAGCGCAGGAAATCCGTAGAACGTTCGGCCGCCGCGCTCGAACAGGAACACGGGGAATCCGTTCTCTATGAGGTAGCAGTCGTCCTCCGGATCAAACCAGTACAGGGATTTCTTCAGCACCTGCAGGTGCGGGGCGAGTTCCGGCAGCAGCGTTGGCGCCCAGGCGCCGGGCGCGATGACGAGCCGTCGGGCGGAAAATCGCTTGTCCCCGGCTTCGACAACCATGGCGCCGGAAGCGCGATACCAGTGCGCGACGCCGGCGTTCTCCATGATTTCGGCACCGAAGCGGATCGCCTGCTCGACGAATGAACGGACGCATTCCTCGACCTTGAGAATGCCACCGTTCGGATCGAATATGGCGCTGTCGGAAGCGGGGATGTCAAAGCCGCTGAAGCGTGCGTTGGCAGCTTCGCTGGAGAGTTGTTCCATTGGCAGGTCGTGCTCATTTGCCGCGGCGAGCAGTCCGCTGAGCACTTCGCCGGAATCCGTGCCGGCCTGCAGGATACCGGTTCTGCCGAATAGCGCCTTGCCGCTGTCTGCCTCCAGTCGCTCCCAGCCATCGTAGGCAGCCTTCAGCAATGGTACGTAGTCGGGGTGCTCGAAATAGACCAGGCGAATTGCCCGGGTGTCGCCGTGAGAACTACCCTTGTCGTGAGCGATGCCATATTGCTCGAGCCCGAGCACGCGCGCGCCCCGTTTGGCGAGGCTGTAGAGTGCGGCGCTCCCGATCCCACCAGCGCCGATGACGATGCAGTCGTAGTCGGGTGTCACGCCGGCCTCAGTCTGACCCAGCCATTCTCGATGGTCTCATCTGCGGCCTCGTAGCCGGGTTCTCCCGGCAGAACAATCTCACGCTGCTCGTTGACCCGGGCGCGATGGTCGGGTTTGTTCTGCTTCGCCGCCTCGACAACCTCGTCAGCACTGTCGAACAGCGCCAGACACCTGACCATTCGAAGCGTCGGGCTCATCAGCACCATATCGCCGCTTGCCTCGCGCTCGAGAATCGCCTTCGGCGAAAGCCAGCGGGAATGCACGAGTTCGCTGTCATCGTGCACACCCTTTTGGCCACGGGGCATTCGCGCGACAAAGAATCTGGCGTCGAACCGGCGTGGTGGTCCGGGCGGTGTGATCCAGCGAGCCACGTAGTGCATCTGTCCCGCGTCTAGAATCAGGTCTTCTTCCTCCATGATCTCGATGAAGTTGCGGTTGCTGTCATTGACGTCGTCGCGATGGCGGTCGAATCGTTCTGCGATGGCTGGCTCGTTCAGATCGACAGGCTGGTGAGTTTCGCGATTCATTGCCAGCAGGATGCCGGCCTCCTCGAACGCCTCCCGGATGGCCGCGATGTAGTAGGCGAGACCGCCACGATCAAGGCCCATGATCCGGCTCGCCTCGGCATCATCGCGGTGGATACTGATATGGGCAAACGATGCCGGGTCGTCAGCATCGTCGACCCGGCCCCCGGGAAAGACCCACATGCCGCCTGCAAAGACGGTCGCTGCGTTGCGCTCCATCATGTAGACCTGAAAGTCGGGTCGATCATCGACCAGCATGACGGTTGCCGCGGGCAGGACGGGAACGCTCGATGGATCTTCTTCGGACATACCCCTGAGGGTAACCCGTTTGTCCGGTCGTTTGTATACAGACGGGACGGCCGGGGGTTAAGCTGCTTCGGATGCGTATTATCGTTCTTTTGTTCAGTCTGTGGACACTTGCCGCAGCCGCCGAACAGCGTGTCATCGAACTGTCCGACGGCAGTCGCATTCGGGGAGAGATCGTCAGCAAGCAGGGCGATACCTGGACGATTCGCACCGATGCCCTGGGCGAAGTGCGCGTCGACAGCGCTCGCATCCGCTCAATCGGAATGTCGGCGTCGGCCCCGGCCGGGTCAGCGGAAAGTGGGTCGCTCGGCGCGATCAAATCGTCGATTGCGAATGATGCGGGCCTGATGGCGCGCATCATGAGCCTGCAGAACGATCCGCAGGTTCGCGCGATACTCTCTGATCCGGAGATCATGTCGGCGGTCCGCAGCCTTGATTTCGAGGCGCTTCGCAACAATCCGAAGTTCCGCTCGCTGATGGAGAATGAAGAGATGCAGTCGATCACCTCGAGCATCAGCCAGTAGCATCGAAAGATCAGTCCGCGAATCGGGTATAGTGTCGGCCGCGCCAGCTTCCCCATGAGGAGTCATCCTTTTTCCGCGGCGAACGTAAACAGAGCCATGACACACACCGCTACAACCCTGCCTGACGATCACCCGCAGGTCGACTCGCCCGGCGTTGGCCTGCTGCTGGTCAATCTCGGTACGCCGTCGAGCCTCGAGGTCGCTGACATCAGGCGTTATCTGAAAGAATTTCTCAGTGATCGGCGGGTGATCGATTACAGCCCCTGGCTCTGGCAGCCGATCCTGCGGGGAATCATCCTGAATGTCCGGCCGCGCAAGACGCGGGAGGCCTATGAGAAGATCTGGCTGAAGAATGCGGACGAATCGCCGCTTCGCTTCTACACGAGGGAGCAGGCGCGTTTGCTTCAGGCGCGACTCGGCGGTGATGTCATGGTCGACTGGGCGATGAATTACGGCGAGCCCTCCATCCGGGATCGCCTTCGATCCCTTGTCGATTCAGGTTGTCACCGTATCGTCGTGCTGCCGCTCTATCCGCAGTACAGCGCCAGCACAACGGGTTCGGTCTGTGATCGCGTCTTCGATGCGCTGAAGCAGATGCCCTGGCAGCCGGCGATTCGTACGCTGGACACCTGGCATGATGATCCGGCGTTTATTGAAGCCTCCGGACAGCACCTGCGGGTGGAACTCGACAAGCTCGAATTCGACCCCGAGGTCATGTTGATGTCCTTCCATGGTTTGCCTGAGCGGTATTTGAAGCAGGGCGATCCATACCACTGCTTTTGCCAGAAGAGCGGACGCCTGCTCGGCGAGGCCGTGGCCAGACCCGGTCTCAGGACGATGACGACTTTCCAGTCGCGATTCGGGCCCGAGCAATGGCTGCAGCCCTATACTGACGAAACCGTTGAGGCGCTGGCGAAGGAGGGTGTCAAGCGGCTGGCTGTGTTCTCTCCGGGCTTTGTCGCGGATTGCGTCGAAACCCTGGAAGAGCTCGGCATTCAGTTGCGCGAGACGTTTCTTGAGAACGGCGGTGAGTCTTTCACGGTGATTCCATGCCTGAACGACAGTGAGTTTGCGATCGCCATGCTCGAATCACTGGCGAGGCGTGAACTCGCAGGCTGGATCTGAGGCATCCGGGGTCAGTCGTTTGCGGTGCAACCGTATCGCTGCCTGACGCGTGAGAGAATCGATTCCTCAAGCGTCGTCCGGTAGGGAGCGCCAATCCCGGCGCTGAGGCCCGCGCAAAGATCATCAGGCCCTTCCGTCATTGCGCTCATCCAGTCCGCCACGGCGATGGGCGCGTCGGTCGTCGAATAGTGTTCACAATTGGCTGCCGGCAGGTCGTTGTCCCGGACCCACAGGTCACCGAGTTCCGAGAGGGAGTAGTCTTCGCCCTGGGGGAGACACCGGCTGGACCCGAGGTCCTGCATGTCCATGCCGGGTTTGATCCCGTAAATCAGGGCCCTGTCTGCTGCGCTTGTTCCGGGCAGAAACACGTTGCCGACGATGTTGGCGTTGACCGGTTTCTCGCCGGTCTCGTTCTTGATCCTGATGCCGTAGCCATCGCCCACGACCGCCCCGTTCGCAACCAGCGGCGGAAATGAATCCCAGGCGTAGATGACGTTGGAACGGATCTCCAGGCCGTCGATCCAGCCACGAAGCTGCGGGTTTCGCTCATTGTTCTCGGCGAACACGTTGCGATAGGCCAGGATGTCCCGGCGCTGCAGGTCGGCAGGGCCGGCGTAGTATGAAATGAGGAAAGCCAGCGGGTTTCGATAGAAAAAGCTGTCGGTGACAGCAACGTCGCGGATCTTGCCCCAGAGCATGAACTTGTCACGCACGTTGCCGAAGCTGACGCGATGGAACCAGAGATTGGCGACGCCGCCATCGTCGTTCGCCTGGCTCCACCCGCCCTTGCAGCGAAAGGGCTCGGGCACCTGGATACAGTCGGCATCGACAGCGAGCAGGCCCGCGCCGACCTTCTGGACCGGATCGTCGTCGTGGATGCCCTCGAAGCGCAGGCAACGGAGGATGATGTCGTGGGTGAAGGCGCGATTGCCCTCAATGAGCAGGCCGGTGCCCTGTCCCGCGGGAACTTCGTGCCGGTGAGTCAGGGTGATCCCGGGTTCCGGCGCCGAGCAGCCATCGATTGTCACGTAGTCCGAACGAATCCTGATCGGTTCGGACAACTCGATCACGCCGCCGACGTCGAACTCGATGTGTCTGCAACTTCGTGACTCGAGTTCATCCGGCTCCCAGTTCGGCGAGTGAATCGCATGGCGCAGTGTGCCGGGCCCGTCGTCGTCGAGACGCGTCACGCGGATGGTCTCGGGATTGTCGCAGCCGCCTGCCCCCAGGGTTGGCCCCTTATGGAGCGCTGTTGCTGATGCGACAGGGGTGCAGAGGAGCACGATCAGCGCCAGGGCCGTGCCCGCAAACAAGTTCGATCTCATCTGGCGGAATCCTCCGTCAGTCGTCTTCAATCCGGTTGCCCCAGACGGCGAATTCGTTGCCGCTGGGCTCGGTGAAATGGAATCGGCGGCCCCCGGGAAAGTCGAAGATGGGCTGGACAATAATGCCACCGGCTTGCTCGATGCGCGCCTGCGTGTTTTCGAGCTCATCGCTGTAGAAGACGATCAGCGCGCTCCCGGTTTCTGTACCTGCCTTCAAATCAGACCGGTAGAATCCCCCGTCGAGACCCTCGTTTGCAAATGCGATGTAGTCCGGCCCGTAGTCCTCGAAGCTCCAGCCAAAGACTGACTCAAAAAAGGCCCGGGTGCCGGCGAGGTCCCTGGCCGGAAATTCCACGTAGTCCATCCTCTCGTGTCTTGGCATGGTAATGTCTCCGGGCGCTCTGCCCTGGTTGGGTTGTCAGTCCTCAGGCGGCGGTACGTTTGCGGCGACGGGTACGGGGCAGCATTTCCTTGAGATAGCGTCCCGTCTCGGACTCGCGAACGTCGGCAACGGTCTCGGGTGTCCCGGTCGCCACGAGCTGGCCACCAGTGGGCCCGCCGTCCGGCCCGATGTCGATGATCCAGTCTGCCGTCTTGATGACGTCGAGGTTGTGCTCGATGACCGTGACGGAGTTGCCTGCATCCACCAGCCGGTTCAGCACGTCCAGCAGCTTGCGAACATCGTCGAAGTGCAGGCCCGTCGTCGGCTCATCGAGAATATAGAACGTCTTGCCGGTGGCGAGCTTTGAAAGCTCTCGCGCGAGCTTGATGCGCTGTGCCTCGCCGCCGGACAGCGTGTTCGAAGGCTGGCCGAGGTGCAGGTAGTCGAGCCCGACATCGACCAGCAACTGGAGCTTGGTCATGATCTTCGGGTGTTCCGAGAAATGTTCCGTTGCTTCCTGAATTGTCATCTCCAGGACATCCGCGATTGACTTGCCCTTGTACTTCACCTCCAGCGTCGCCTCATTGAAGCGGTGCCCGTTGCACTCCTCGCAGGTGACGAAGACATCGGAAAGGAAGTGCATTTCAATGCGTCGCACGCCGTCGCCCTGACAGGCTTCGCAGCGACCGCCCTTGACGTTGAAGGAGAACCGGCCCGGTTTGTAGCCCCGCATTCGAGATCCCGGCAACTGCGAGAAGAAGGTGCGAATTTCGTCAAAAACCTTGATGTACGTCGCCGGATTGGATCGCGGCGTGCGGCCGATGGGCCGCTGATCAATGGCCACGACCTTGTCGAGCTGGTCGAGACCGGTAACGCGCTTATGTGCGGCGACGCGCTGCGTCGAGTTGTGAAAGGTCCGCGCGAGGGCCGGGTGGAGGATGTCATTCACGAGCGTCGATTTGCCGGCGCCGGAGACGCCGGTGACGGCTGTCAGTACACCGAGCGGAAAGGCCACGTCGATATCCTTGAGGTTATTGGCGCTGGCGCCCTCAACGGTGATTTCGCCGGTCGGTGTGCGTCGCTCTTCGCGGATGGGGATTTCGGTGCGTCCGGAGAGATATGCGCCGGTAATGGACTGCTTTGCGCGTTCCAGACTCTTCGGGGTGCCGGCGTGGACGATATGCCCGCCGTTTACCCCGGCGCCGGGGCCAAAGTCGATCACATGGTCCGCGGTGCGAATGGTCTCCTCATCGTGTTCGACCACCACCACCGTGTTGCCGATGTCGCGCATGCGGCAGAGCGTATTCAGGAGCTTCTCGTTGTCGCGTTGGTGCAGGCCGATACTGGGTTCATCGAGAATATAGATCACACCGGACAGCTCGGAGCCGACCTGGCTCGCGAGGCGAATGCGCTGTGATTCCCCGCCGGAAAGCGTTGGCCCCAGCCGGTCGAGCGACAGATAGGACAGGCCGACCGACACGAGAAAGCCGAGGCGATTGCAGATCTCCTTCAGCACCTCCGTCGCGATCTCACCTGCCGCACCGGGGAGGTCGAGTGTGCTGAAGAACTCAAAGGAGCGATCGATCGTCCAGCTCGAGATTTCCACGACCGTGCGATCGCCAACCCGGACGGCGGCGCTCTCGGGACGCAGCCGGGTGCCGTGGCAGGACTCACAGGTCGTGTTTGCCAGGAACTGCGAGTACCAGCGTTTCATTCCTTCAGATTTGGTATTCCGGAAGCGCCGCAGGAGCCGGTTCAATACGCCCTCGTAGCGGGACATGCTGGTGCCATGGCTACCCCAGTCGATCCTGTAGCGCTTCTCGCCGGTGCCGTAGAGCACTTTCTCCTGCTGCGCCTTCGTGAGCTTGTTCCACGGCTTGGTCATCGGGATCTTCATCTGCTGGAAGGCCTGCCGGTGGAATATCGCGCCCATGGACTTGCTGTCGTCGTCGATGCGGCCGACCGACTTGATGGCGCCGTCGCGAATGGACAGATCGCCATCGGGAATGACGAGATCGCGGTCGAAATCGACACGGGTGCCGAGGCCATTGCAGTCGTGGCACATGCCCTGCGGGCTGTTGAATGAGAATGCCTGTGGGGTCAGTGCCGGGAACGAGAGACCACATTCGTTGCAGGAGAGGCTTTCAGAAAAGATGCGGTCCTTGAGGGTCTTGCCGCTTTCGGTTGCCGCGATGAGCATGCCGTCGCCGAGCTTCAGCGCCTGCTCCACAGACTCCGTGAGCCGGTCGGCGATGCCGGGCTTGACCACCAGACGATCGACCACGGCCTCCACCGTATGCTTCTTGCGCTTGTCCAGTGCCTCGATCTCATCGGCACGCAAGATCTCGCCATCGACGCGCAGCCGCACGAAACCCTGCATGCGTGCATCCTCGAGCATGTCGCGGTGTTCGCCCTTGCGATTCACGAGCAGCGGGACCAGAAGGTACAGCCGGGTGCCCTCGGGGAGCGACATCAGTTCTGCGGTGATGTTCTGCGCAGTCTGACTTTGCACCGGATTGCCGCACTCGTGACAATGCTGGATGCCGACGCGGGCGAAGAGGACGCGCAAATAGTCGGCGATCTCGGTAATCGTCGCGACCGTGGAGCGCGGATTCCGGCTCGTCGTCTTCTGCTCGATCGAGATGGTCGGCGAGAGACCGCGGATCATGTCGTATTTCGGCTTTTCCATCTGGCCAAGAAACTGTCGCGCGTAGGCGGACAGTGACTCGACGTAGCGACGCTGGCCCTCTGCATAAAGCGTATCGAAAGCGAGCGATGACTTGCCGGAACCGGAGACGCCGGTGAGCACGACGAGCTTTCGCTTCGGGATTTTCATCTCGACATTCTTGAGATTGTGCTCGCGGGCGCCGCGAATGTAGATGTGGTCGAGTTCTTCCGATGCGGTTTTCATGGATGGCGGTCTCCCGTATAACTGTAAATATATACAGTATCCGGTTGAGGTTCAACAAATGGGGCTGCTGCAGGGAGCGAACCGATTATACGGGGTACGATGTGTATCATTAACACGTTCATTCAACGCGCGAGGACGAAATGGCAGAAGTGACCGCCTGCATGATCATCATCGGCAACGAGATTCTCTCGGGCCGCACCCAGGATGCGAATCTCCAGCATCTGGCGATCGAACTGAACGAGAAGGGGGTCCGCCTGAAAGAGGCGCGAGTGATTCCCGATATCGAGCAAACGATCATCGACACCGTCAATGAATGCCGCGACAAGTTCGATCACGTGTTCACGACCGGCGGCATCGGCCCGACCCATGACGACATCACGGCGGTTTCGATTGCGAAGGCATTCGGCGTCGGCATTGCGATCCATCCGGACATTGCCGAACGCATCCAGCGTCGCGACGCGCCGCCGGAGGTCATGGAGTCGCGCATGCTGATGGCGCGCGTGCCCGAGGGTTCGACGCTGGTGGACAACCCGACCGGCGGGCCGCAGGGATTCCAGATTGGCAACGTCTACGTGATGGCCGGTGTACCCATGGTCATGCAGTCCATGCTGAGCTCGCTGACGAAGGAGCGGCTCCGGGGTGGCGACCCGATCCGCTCGCGGTCGATCGGCGCACACCTCGGCGAGAGCACGGTCGCCAATGCGCTGAAGGAGATCCAGGATCGTTACCCCGATGTCGATCTTGGCAGCTACCCGTTCTTTCGCCCCGACGGATACGGCACGAATCTCGTGATGCGGGGGACGAATACGCGCGACCTGGACGCCATGAAGGAGGAGGTTCGCCAGATGATCATCGACTTTGGCGCAGAACCGTTCGAGGAAGGCGACCCGAGGGACTAATGACAGGACGCCAGATGAACCGACTGCTGACATGGGCGCTGCTGGCGCTGCTCGCGATGCCGGCAGCGGCGGAACACCCGATGTTCTCGCCGCGGGAAGAGCCTGCCTTTCCCGACTCGCTGGATGTGACCTATCACCGCATGGTCAGGATGCGGGACGGCGTTGCGCTCGCGACCGACATCTACCTGCCCGATGCGAAGGGGGAGTATCCGGTGCTCCTCGTGCGCGATATCTATGGCAATGGCTCACAGGCGAGTCGTCAGCGCTACGCCCGGTTCGCCACGCACAACGGCTACGCCTTCGTCTATCAGATTGCGCGCGGCCGGTATGACTCCGAGGGACACTGGTATCCGTACTTCCAGGAAATCAACGATGGCGATGACACGATTACGTGGATCGCAGACCAGCCCTGGTCTGATGGCAATGTCGGCATGTTCGGCACCTCGTATCTGGCCTCCGTCCAGTGGCTTGCGGCGCTGAATCGCAATCCCGCCCTGAAGGCGATCGCACCGGCGATGAGCCCGGGCAACTACTACCGCGACGTCGCCTATCCCGGCGGCGCGTTTTCCCTGCTGTCCCGCGCGAGCTGGGGGATTGGTACCGTGGGCAGCCGCACCAACGGCGGGTTCCCGGTCGACTGGATCGGTGGCATCGAACACTTGCCGATCAAGACGCTGGACGAGCACCTTGGCTTCGACGTGCGCCACTTCCGGGACTGGCTCGATCACCCCAACTACGACGCTTACTGGGAGCCCCTCAATCTGGAAGCACGCGCCGACGAGATGATCGTACCCGCGCTCAATATCGGCGGCTGGTTCGACGTCTTTCTGCGGAGCACGATCGGCAGCTTCACGACGATGCAGACGAGTGCGGCGTCGCAGCGAGCCCGCGAGGGCCAGCGTCTGATCATTGGTCCATGGCCACACGGCTGGAACCAGCGTACGGTGACAGGCGAGGTCGACTTCGGTGAGCGGGCGCTGATCAACGAGGAAGCGTTGATGCTCGAATGGTTCGATCACTATCTCAAGGGCGCGCCGCTGCCTGAACGCCCGCCGGTCATGCTGTTCGTCATGGGCCGCAACGAGTGGCGAGCCGAAAACGAGTGGCCGCTCGCACGGACGCGTTACACGCCCTGGTATCTGCACACCGACGGCACGCTTTCGCCGCAACAGCCGGACAGTGAGTCGGGGCAGGTGAGATACGTTTACGATCCGCGAGATCCCGTGCCGACACTGGGCGGCAACATCATGCGGCCCGAACTGCGGGGATCTTTCGATCAGGGTCCGCTCGATGATCGCGATGACATCGTTCGGTTCACGACCGCGCCGTTCGACGCACCGATGGAGATAACGGGGCCGGTTCGCGTCGAACTCTTCGCGGCATCGAACGCACGTGACACGGATTTCATGGCGAAGCTGGTGGTGGTCAAGCCGGACGGCAAGGCCTTCAATCTCGTTGACGGCGTGATTCGCGCCCGATTCCGCGAAAGCTTCAGTGAACCCACGCTCATCGAGCCGGGTGAAGTCTACGCCTATGACATCGACCTCTGGGCAACGAGCTATGAGCTGGCGCCCGGTGACCGACTGCGGCTCGACATCACGAGCAGCAATTTCCCGAGGCTGGCCCGAAACCCGAATACGGGGGCGCCATTCGCCGAGACCACTCGCATGATCAAGGCGCGGCAGACGATTCATGCCAGCCGGGTCTATCCCTCGAACATTGTGCTGCCGGTGGTTCCTGCGACGAGTGACTAGGTTCCCCGGGTGTCGCGACGCTGCCTTTTTCGCGCGCTGCGTTCACGCTGCACTTCGCTGTAGATCGCGAGGGGTCGTAGCGTCGCCGCATCCGCGTCGATGATGGTGGTGATGACCGTACCGTTTTGCGTGTAGTGACGCCCGGCGGCATCGCGCAGCAGCAGGGAACGGTCGACAAGGCATCGCCTCAGCGTCACGTGGTCCATGTGTGGGCCGTCGCAGAATCCGGACATCCACTCCTGCAGGGCCTCGTTCACCTCGGCTTCGGTGTAGCGGTGACGTGGCATGAGGCTCGATGCGGCAAGCGCGAGAAACAGGTCTGCGTCTTCAGGCCGCTTCGGCAACCGGGAGATTTGGCCGCCGCCGAACATCCTCCGCAGCGCGTTCTGTGCTGCTTCGCGTTTCAGTGTCATAGGTCGTCGAAATCCCCGTGCCGGCCATGACCGGCGGCAAAACGGCTGGCACCCTCGCGGGTCTCGCCGGACCGGATGACAGCGGCGCCGAGCCGGTTCTCGTTCCGGAGCGCATCACTGGTCGACATGCCCCACTGCTCGTAGGAAGACGTTCGGTCGCTGCGCATACACTGCTGCGGAAACTTCGAGAGCGTCGCCGCAAGCCCGATCGCTGCGTCGATCGCGTCGCCGGGCTCGCACAGGCGGTTGGCGAGTCCCATCCTGAGCGCTTCCTCACCGCTGACGCCGCGGCCCGTAAGAATCATGTCCAGGGCATGCGAGTGGCCGATCATGCGCGGCAGGCGGATGGTGCCGCCATCAATCAGCGGGACGCCCCAGCGCCGGCAATAGACCCCGAATGTCGCATCGCGAGCCGCGACCCGAAGGTCGCACCAGAGCGACAGTTCCAGTCCGCCGGCGACCGCGAACCCTTCAACCGCGGCGATGACCGGCTTGGCAAGCTGCAGGTAGGTTGGGCCCATGGGGCCGGTCCCGTCGACATCAATCCGGTTTCCGTGCCCGTCGGCGACCGCTTTCAGATCTGCGCCCGCACAGAACGTACCACTGGCGCCGGTAAGCACAGCCACGTTCTGGCTCGCGTCGCCATCGAAGGTGAGAAAGGCATCGGCCAGTTCCCGGGCAGTGGGGCCGTCAACGGCATTTCGCACCTCGGGACGGTCGATCGTGATGATTGTGATGTCGTCCTTCCGTTCGACGATGATATTGCTCATAACCCTCTCCTCGTTGTCAGCCCGCGTTTTCATCCCTCGATGTCCCTGAATATTTCCGTCAGCGCCTCGAGCACGGCCAGCAGGTCGACGTCGTCCGTCATCACCGGTAGCGCCGGGTCGGCTTTCATGCGGCGCAATCTCGGCAGCGCGTTGACGATGTTGAAACTGTCGGGCTTCAGATGTCGCGTGACCTCGCGCCAGCGCACGGGCATCGATACCGGCGCGCCGGGACGCGGGCGGACGCAGTAGGGCGATGCGATCAGCTTGCCCGCGCCGTTCTGGAGGCAGTCGATATAGACCTTGCCGTCGCGTCGTGCCGGGTCGCGGGTGAGGGTACAGCGCTCGCCATGCCGGTGCACGATGATTCGCCCGAGCAGTTCACCCAGCGTGCGGGACTGCTCAAAGGTGAACTGGCGACCCAGCGGCAAGAGGATGTGCAGGCCGGTCGAACCACTTGTCTTCACGTAGTTGGGCAGGCCGATGTCGTCGCAGAGTCGATGAATGGCGCGCGCCACGGTGACGACGTCGGTAAACGACGCCTCCTTCGGGTCGAGATCCAGCACGCACCAGTCCGGCCGCTCGAGCGAGCGCGTGCGCGAGTGGTAGACGTGCAGTGGAATGGCCGCCATGTTCGCGATGTAGACCAGCGCCTCCTCGCTGTCGACGATGAAGTAGCCAATTTCGCGTTCGGTCGATTCGCTCCAGAGTCGTTCGATACGAAGCCATTCGGGAACAAAGTCCGGTGCGTCTTTCTGGAAGAATGATTTGCCGTCGATGCCGTCGGGATAACGGGTCAGCACCAGCGGTCGATTCTCGAGCCAGGGGAGCAGCCAGGGGCTTACTGCCCGGTAGTAGTCGATCAGGTCACCCTTGGTGAAGCCGTCTTCGGGCCAGAAGCACTTTTCCGTGTTGGTGACCTGAACTTCCCGCCGCACGGGCGCCGGTTCGACAACCGGTTCGGCGAGTTCGGCCGTCGCGACTTCGCGTGTGCACTCGGCCGGTGCCTTGTCATCACGCATTCGCAGGAACACCGGGTGCCTGAGCTGTCCCGCGGGCGTGAGTTCGGTGAACCTGACTTCACAGACGAGTTCCGGTGACTTCCAGATGAGATCCTGCGCCTCGGGGGCATCGTCGGGGCGCGGTGAATCCGCGAGCGTCTCGAACGTGGCGGCCAGTTCGCGCTGTGTCGCTGGTTTGAGACCGGAGCCGACATTGCCGCTGTAGCACAGACCGCCATTCACATACTGGCCCAGGATGAGGGAGCGGATATTGCCACGATCATCAGCGCGATATCCCATCACCACAAAATCGTCGGTTCGGTCGATGCGCATCTTGATCCAGTCACCGGAGCGACCGGCGCGATATCGGCTCGATGCCTTCTTGCCGACGATGCCTTCCAGCCCGAGATCGCTGGCGGCATGGAACATCGACTGGCCATCACGCTCGATGTGGTCCGAGTAGCGAATCAGGCCGGCCGCGGGCAGGGCTTTCCTGAGTTGTGCCTTGCGCTTCAGCAATGGCAGGTCGCGCAGATCAAACTCGCCGAAGGCGAGCAGATCGAAGGCGTACAGTGTGGCCGGGAGTTCGAGTGCGGCGCGCTCGACCGCATCCGAACGGGTGAGTCGCCCGCGTCGCTGCATACTGGCGAAGCTGGGCATGCCGGCGCCATTGTGCACGACGGCCTCTCCGTCAATGACAATGTGTTCGAACGGGAGTCGGGCGATGGCCTCGGTAATCTCCGGGAAGGTGGCGGCGAGATTGTTGCCGTTGCGGCTGATCAGTTCGATCTGTTCGCCGTCCTTGCAGCAGAGCAGGCGATAACCGTCGTACTTGATCTCGAAGATCCAGCCGTCGCGATCGAAGGGTGTGCCTGCGGTGGCGAGCATCGGCTTGTGTGCACTTTTCGGCAATGCGGCGCGCGTCGCCTTCAATCCCGCCAGCGAACGATTGATCGAGGACGCGGGATTGCGTCCTGCTGCAAGATCGGCGAGGGAGAGTCCCGTGAAGACAGAGCCGGGCGGATAGTCATCGGTGGAGCCGTCGTCGTCCTCGTAGCCGTCTCGCTCCTTGATGAGCAGCCATTCGTGGGCGCCGCCTTTCATGCGAACGAGCGTCCACCGCCCCCTGAGTTTGAAGCCGTTCAGATCAAACAGCAGCTTGCCGGATTCGAGGCCCGCCTGCGGGTCTCCGATCGGCGTCCACGTGCCTTTGTCCCAGATGATGCTCCAGCCGGCACCGTAGTTTCCGTCGGGAATCCTGCCCTCGAATTCGCCGTACTCGATCGGGTGGTCCTCGACGAGCGCGGCGAAGCGCTTGTCGGCCATGTTCGGGGAGGGACCCTTGGGCACCGCCCACGATCGGAGCACGCCATCCATCTCGAGGCGGAGGTCATAGTGCGTGTTGCGGGCAGCGTGGTGGTGTACCACGAATCGCCTTGTCGTCCCGGTTCCGGTGGCTCGCCCGCCAAATGGCTCAGGCGTACCGTCGGCCTGCCGTTTCTCGCGGTAGCGTCGCAGCTTGTCGTCGTCGGCCCGGGGCACGGTACTCGCAGGCTATCCCGGTTCGCTGGCATCAATGCCAAGCCACGCCTCGGCATCGGCCATTTCGCGAAACACGGCAACCTCGAATGCGGGTGTCGGCTCGACCATCGAATACATGCGCGCAAGGCCGAAATACAGGGGCTCGCTGACCACGAGTGCCGTGCGGGCCGAGGCGTCGCGCCGTGTCAGCATGGCGTTGGTGGCATGCTTCATCACGCTGATCTGCTCGGCCGAGAAGTCCATCTGTATGGCGCGATAGTCGGCCAGACAACACAGGGCGGCGCCTTCGGGCAGAGCGGCCTCGAATTTCCCGAGATTCTCAATGAAATCCTCGGGGGAGGCGTCCGCATCGGCGATCTCACGCAACGTGAGTGTCTCCGGATTGAAATCGAAACTGATCCCCACGGATCTGCCTTGCCTGCCCAAGCGTGACGAACCCATACTATGAACGAATTTTGTGTCTCCCTGAACCTATTCAAGTGAGATTGAAGGAAAAGCCCGACAAGATGCCCCCCATTGCGCTGATATTGCTGTCGCTGCTGCTGGTCAGTGGCTGCAGTTCGTTCGAGTACCGATATGGCGAGAACGACACGGAGCGGCTGTCCCGCAAAATCCTCGGCCCGGCGCCTGCCCAGGAAGCGGCGACTTTCGATCCGCTGTACCTGTCGCCGGAAGCCCGCCGGCAACTCGACGAACGTATCGACGCGGGGTGGCATGCCACCTACAAGCTCAAACAGTTGCGGGCGTTTCTGTTCGATGATGAGGAACTTGGCCTGGAGTACGACGCGGATGCAACCCGCACGGCCATGGAGGTCTGGGACTCGGGTGCCGGAAACTGCCTGGCGCTGACCAACATCTTCATCGCGGCGGCGCGCCATGTCGGCCTGAATGCCCATTACCAGACCGTGGAGGTGACGCCCACGTGGGACCATTCGGGCGGAACTATGGTCCGCTACGAGCACATCGTTGCAAGCGGGCGGCTCGGCGGTGGCGATGAGTACGTGATCGACTTTCTGCCGGAGTTTGTGATCGGCGATAAGCGGGCTCGACGAATCTCGGATACCGAGGCGGTGAAGCTTTACTACAGCAACCTGGGTGCCGAATCGCTACTGGCCGGTGACGAAAGGCAGGCGGTCGACTACCTGCGGCGGTCGCTTCATGTCGACCCGCAGTTCTCGGATGGCTGGAACAATATGGGAGCCGCGCTTCGCCGGCAGCAGAAGTTCGAACTCGCCGAGTTCGCCTATCAGCGGGCGCTCGATCTCAACCCTGACAACCTTTCGGCCATGAGCAACCTTGCGCACTTTTACGAAACGAGGGGGCGCGATGCCGAAGCTGCGAAGATGGCGCGCAGGGTGAGCGAATACCGGCGCCGGAATCCGTACTTTCATTTCTATCTCGCGCGCCTGCTGTTCGAGGCCGGCGAGTACGAGGGCAGCATCGAGTTTCTCGAGCAGTCGATTCGCCTCAAGCGTGACGAGCCCCAGTTCTACGAGGCGATCGCAGAGTCCTACGAGCGACTGGGCGATGATGGCCGCGTCGACAAATACCTTTCTCTTGCCGAGAAATATCGAACCGAAGACTTCGAACTGACGCCGCGCCGCGAGCGCAGCCACCGTTTCTTCACCCGCACCATCGCCATCCAGTAACCCGCACCAGGGTCAGACCCCAGTGCCACCCCAGTGCCAGAGCAGGGTCAGACCCCAGCCTGGCACTGGGGTCTGACCCTGGGGTGGCACTGGGGTCTGACCCCGGGGTGGCACTGGGGTCTGACCCTGCTCTGGCACTGGGCGGGAATGAAAAAAGGGGGCCGAAGCCCCCTTTTTTGCGGATTGTCGCGGTCTAGTTGAGCTGGTAGGTCAGCTCGAGGCCGTAGACGCGAGGTTCGGTGACTTGCGCCGTACGACGATAGCCTTCGGCTGCGCCCTCACGGATGATCTGGCGAATGCCGACCTCATCCAGTGCGTTGTTGACGAAGCCCGAGACGATCCAGTGCTGGTCGTCGCTGCGCCATGTGGCGCGGAAGTCGTAACGCTCGTAGGCAGGTGCCAGGTCGAGTTGCGACTCATACGGCGAGAAGTACACGTCATCGATGAACGAAGCGGTACCCATCAGTTCGAGTTGGCCCGGGCCAAGCGGCAGAACGTAGGACGCGAAGATGCTGCCCTTCGTTTCCGGCACGGCCTGAAGCTGGCTGCCATTGATGTTTACAGCACGCTGGGCTTCGGCCGCGAGGCCGTCGTACAGGCTGCCCGGAATGTTCGGGTCGGCACCATCGACAATGAAGAAGTCCTCGTTGTACTTGCTGTCAGTAAAGCTGAAGTTGCCACCGATCGTGACGTTGTCGGTCGCGAGCCACAGCACTTCGAACTCGAAGCCATTGATCTCGGCGCCCGGCGCTGCGATGACAGATGTCGTCGATTCGGCGATGTTCTGGGCACACGCAGAGTTGTTGAACGTCTCTGAGGTCGGATCGGTACAGGCTTCACTCGTGAACGTGTGAATGCTGCTGTAGTCGTAGACGTAGGCGGATGCGTTCAGCTGCAGCGTATTGCTCAGCAGGCTCGCCTTGTAGCCCAGTTCGTAGGCCGTCAGCTCTTCAGGCTCGTACTGCGGCGTCTGGCTGAAGAACACCAGATTGAAGCCGCCCGAGCGATAGCCGGTGGTGACGTTGCCGTAAACCATCTGGCTGTCGTTGATCTCGTAGTCGAGGTTTACGCGGAACGTGACGTCGCTGTCCGAACGCTCGAGGTTCCGGTACAGGCCAATGCTGAACGGTACACCGTCAAGCCAGAGCGGTACTGCGCCCGTGGGCTGCAGTGTTGCAGGATCGAGCGCACCACGAATGATGTTCAGCTCGCCCAGGCGAAGGCCAACGGCGTCAGCGGTCGCCATGGAGGCGGCGTACTGTGCGTTACCTTCACGGCCTGAAACGTCGTCCCGCGCGTAGCGGATACCGGCGGTCAGCGTGAACCTGTCATTGATGTCCCAAACGCCCTGGGAGTAAGCCGCGAAGGCCTCACGCTCGGTGCGCGTGTCGTAGGTCAGGTCAGATGCGTTCGTGTCGGGACCATGCATGACGTTGCCGAGCTGATTCGCGTCGACCCAAGGGCCGAACTGAATCGTGACGTCGCCAGATGGTGCATCGCCACCCGCGGCACGCAGGGTATCGAGCGTGACGGGCGTGGTACCGAACAGGAACGTCAGCGGCGGGTTGCCAGGAATCGCGCCCGGT
The DNA here is from genome assembly GCA_965267485.1 of Pseudomonadales bacterium. Lineage (GTDB taxonomy): Bacteria > Pseudomonadota > Gammaproteobacteria > Pseudomonadales > Azotimanducaceae > JANQJA01. The sequence goes on from OZ254080.1 coordinate 1,275,042, forward strand.
GCAACCGTCGCGAGAATCTGGTCGGACGCGTAGGCGCCGGTCAGTTCAACCGGTGTCGTGGGCGCTGCGCTGAAGAAATCACCGCGCTGGTCGATCGTTGAATCGTAGAAGAAGATGCCGGATGTCAGCGTGAAGCTGTCCGAGAAGTCGTAGAAGAGCTGCAGCTCGTGCGACTTGTACTCCGCTTCGTGGTTCACGTAGAACTGACGGTCATCGACGAGGCTGTAGCTCGCATCATCATCAGTGATGCGCTCGTAGAGCAGATCGTTGTAGCCGAAGATGTACTTGATCGTCGCGTTCGCCGAGACATCCCAGGTAAATTCGAGCTGGTTACCCTGCTGGTCGAACTTCTCATTGTTCAGGCCATTGGTGTGGGCACACAGATCGCTGCCGTCGATGTTCTCGCGATCGAAGAAGACACAGCGTGTATCGTCCTGCACCTCAGCGAAGCGGGCGTGGTTGACGCGGTCGCTGCTGACATGGAGGCCGGGTACCGGGTACTGGGCCAGAATGTCTTCACCGGTTTGCGGATTGGTGAAGGTCAACACCGGATAGCCGGGAAACACCCAGTCTTCCGCCAACGGATCAAGCTGTGCCGGATCTACATTGCGCACCGTGTTGTTCGGGCGCTCGTAGTTGCGCGTGCCGTCGAAGTCCTCACCACGAAGTACGATAAGACCGCCTCCGGACGCGCCGCCCATGACCCGGTCGACCTTGGCCTGGTTGCTGCGCAGCTTGACGCGCATGTTGTCGTTGATGAACCACTCGAACTGCAGCGCAACGTTCATCTCGTCGCCGCTGTCGAGGTCCGGGCCCGGGCCCAGTTCATCGACCCAGCCGTCGTGGCGGCGCGACGAGAACGTCAGACGCGTGTTCAGGCGATCCTGAATGAGCGGCCCGGTGACGAATCCGTAGATGTCACGCGTGTTGTAGGTGCCTGCGATCCCTTTCAGCGAGTAGTTGAACTGGTCTTCCGGGCCCTTGTAGATGAAGTTCATGGCACCGCCGACCGCATTTCGGCCGTACAGCGTGCCCTGCGGGCCACGGAGTACCTCGATACGCTCGATATCCCAGAACGAACCAATGGTGGCCGTGTAAAGGTCTTCGGAGTAGACGCCGTTCATGTACGTCGCAACGCCCGGATCTCCCCCGAGGTTCCGGAAGTTTCGGCCAACGCCACGGACAGATGAATCGTAGTGCTGGATCGTCGTTGCCGGTACGAAGTTCTGGAGGTCAGACTGGTTGCGGATACCAAACTGCTCCATGGTTTCGCCGGTAAAGGCGGTGATTGAAATGGATGTGTCCTGAATGGACGCTTCCTGCCTTTCGGCGGTGACGACGACTTCTTCCAGCTGCCTGCGGTTCTCGGCTGCATAGGAAGAGGCCGCCACCGCGAGCACAGAAATGCCCACGGTTATGCTTTGGGTAAACCTCATTACTTCCCTCCAGAGTATGTGTCGCTGCCGCGTATTGCGCGCGGCCGGGGTCAAGTATGCATAAATTCGCTATAAAGCAAAGCGCAATCTTGATAAAGCCCCAGTCAGGATCAGGTCAAAAAGAGGGAGTGATAGCGCACTGACATTGTGCGCATGAACGAAAACGGGGCCCGCAGGCCCCGTTTGATATCAGGCTAAACGTAGTCGTTAGCGCAGGTTCCAGGTCAGCTCCACCCCGTAGAGGCGGGGCTCGGTCACCTGTGCCGTGCGGCGGTAACCCTCGTCGCCACCATAACGCTGGATCTGGCGGATGCCGATCTCATCGGTCACGTTGTTGACGAAAGCCGAGACAATCAGCGTCTCGTCGGTGTTCGTCCAGCTCGCGCGGAGGTCGAGTCGATCGTAGGCCGGCGCCTTGTCGAGTTCGGTCTGGAACTGCGAGAAGTACACATCGTCAATCCAGCTCCAGCTCGCGAGCAGGTCGACGTTGCCCGAGTTCAGCGGAATCCGGTAGGAACCCCACAGGCTTGCCTTGTTTTCGGGCACCTGCAGCAGGCTGTTGCCCTTGATATCGCGGGCACGCTGCTGCTCTTCAGCCGCGCCGGTATAGAGATCACCCGGTGTCGTCGGGTCAGAACCGTCAACCGTGAAGAACGACTCGGTGTACTCACTGTCCGTGAACGAGTAGTTACCGCCGAGCGTCAGGTGGTCAGTCGCGAGCCATGTACCTTCAACCTCGAAGCCCGCGACTTCCGCGCCGGGTGCGGTGTTGACCGACGTCGTCGAGTCGGAGACCGCACAGGCACTCTGGAATCCGCCTGGCGGTGGTGTGGTCGGGCAGGCTTCAACCGTATAGGTGTGAATGCTGCTGTAGTCGTACAGGTAAACCGACGCGTTGAGCTGGAGCGTATTGGCGAGGAACTGGCCCTTCATGCCGAGTTCCCATGCAATCAGTTCCTCGGGCTCGTATTCCGGCGTCTGGCTGAAGAAGGCGAGGTTGAATCCGCCCGAGCGATAGCCACTGGTGACGTTGCCGTAGAACATCATGTTGTCGGTGATGTCGTAGTCGAGGTTCGCGCGGTAGGTTGTCTTCCGGTCAACCCGTTCGACTTCGCGGAACAGACCGAAGCTGATCGGAACGCCGCTCTTCCAGGGCTCGATGAGGCCTGTCGGTTGCAGCATGTTCGGGTCGATCGCGCCGCGAACGATATTGGCGAGATAGAGCGGGATCCCGACGGCGTCGAGCACCGCGCTGGACTCAGCGTATCGTGCGAGGTCTTCAGAGCCGGTCACATCATCCTCGGCCCAGCGTACGCCGAGCGTCAGGGTCAGCTTGTCGGTCATGTTCCACACGCCTTGCGTGTAGACAGCCATGGCCTCGCGCTTGGTCTGGTTGAGGGCATGAAGGTCCGATGCCGGTGTGACAGGACCATGCGGGATCTCGCCCAGCGTGTCGTTACCCAGCCAGGAGCCGGTAACCAACGTCGACGTACCAACCGCGGCATCTGCCGCGCGCGCTGCTTCACGTGCACTGTTGACGGTCAGCGGCGTCGCGCCGGCGAGGAACGTCAGCGACGGATCGCCCGGTACTGCACCTGGCGCAACGGCAGCGAGAATGCTGTCGAGCGAGTAGGCGGGGTCGTCGATATTGAACTGACGCGTCGACGAGTAGAAGTCGTAGCGCTGATCGATGACCGAGTCATAGAAGAAGATACCCGAGGTGAATGTCAGGTCCTGCCCGACATCCCAGAAGAGCTGAAGCTCATGGGAGACGTAATCGGCTTCGTGGTTCACATAGAACTGTCGATCGTGGACGAGGCTCGCAAAGTTGTCATCGTCGGTCGTGCGCTCGTAGAGCAGATCGTTGTAACCGAACAGGTAGACGAACGTCATGCGGTCGTTGATGTCCCAGGTGAACTCGAGCTGGGTTCCCTGCTGGTCGAACGTCTCGTTGTTCAGGCCGTTGGTATGGGAGCACAGATCGTCGCCCTTGATGTTTTCACGATCGAGGAACAGGCACTCCGTCGGATCATAGGTAATCGACTGGCCGATATTCTGCAGGTACGGCGTGCTGTCGACACCAACCCGATCACGCTGCGCCAGAATTGTCGCGCCGGTTGTCGGGTTCGTATAAGTATAGGTCGGATGGTTCGGGTCGATGTTGCGCATGTCGAAGTCCGACTGTGTCGGATCGGCCTGCGTCGGATCAATGCGCCTCAATCCGTTCGTGACCGAGAAGTTGTTACGCGTCTCGGGTGTCGGGAATTCGCCGGTCAGGTTGATGATACCTGCACCGTTGGCAGCCCCCATCACGCGGTCAACGCGGGCGACGTTCTGGCGGATGTTCAGGTTCATGTTGTCGCTGATATTCCACTCGAGCTGCAGCGTCACATTGTCCTCGTTACCGCTGTCGAGGTCGGGGCCGAGGCCGCTCGCTTCGCGAATCCAGCCGTCGTGATTTCGCGCCGAGCCGGTCAGGCGGAAGTTCAGCGTGTCACGGATAATCGGGCCGGAGACCATGCCGTACCAGTCGTTGGTGCCGTAGTCGCCGACGATACCCTTGAACGACGCTTCGAACTCGGGCGAGGGGCGCTTGTAGATGAAGTTCATGGCGCCACCGACAGCGTTCCGGCCGTACAGCGTTCCCTGCGGGCCACGGAGGATCTCGATGCGGTCGATATCCCACAGCGAACCAATCGTCGCGGTATACAGGTCTTCGGAGTAGATGCCGTTCATGTAGGTTGCAACGCCCGGGTCGCCGCCCAGGTTGCGGAAGTTACGGCCAACACCCCGCACCGCAGAGTCGTAGGGCTGAATGGTGGTTGCAGGAACGAGGTTCTGCAGGTCGGACTGGTTGCGGATACCGAACTGGTCCAGCGATTCCGCCGTGAACGCCGTAATCGAAATGGACGTGTCCTGTATGGAGGCTTCCTGCCGTTCAGCGGTCACCGTGACCTCTTCGAGCTTTCTGCGACCGGTTTCCTCAGCGATCGACCCGACCGCAAAGGCGATCAGCGTCACGCCCATGGTGGCTTTCTTTAGTAGCATGGTTTTTCCCTCTTTAATTTCCGCTGGGGCAGTGCGTATCGCGCCCTTCGCGGATTACAAACAAAAAGGGACCCCGGAGGGTCCCTTTTGGCTCAAAACATACGACATGCCCGCGCTTAGTAAGCGCCAAAGCGATATCGGAACTCGACACCACCGAGGCGCGGCAGGGTCGGCACAACACTATGGAGATAGTTCTGCGCTTCACCTTCTTCATCCATGTTGCGGATGCCGATTTCGTTGGTGATGTTGTTGACGAAGCCTGAGATTTCCAGGCGTCCGTCCAGCGACGTCCACGTGACGCGCGTATCGATTCGCGACCAGGCCTCAGCCGTCTCCAGCGGAGAGTCTGTCAGCCCGAAGCTGATCTCGTCGGTCCACGAAACGCTGGTCAGCCAGTCGATGGTGCCGCTTGCAATTTCCCAGCGATGGCTGGCGTAAGCCGCCCACTTGATCTCCGGGATACGCTGCAGGACGCGGCCGTTCGTCGTGTTCAGACGCTCGGTCGGCGCGTACAGGCTTTCGGGCGCTGCCGGATTGTTGACGTCGATAATGCCCGCAACGCCGGTTTCAGGATCAACCAGCTCGTCGGTGTAGGTCGCGTCGGTATAGCTGAAGTTGCCGCCGATCGTGAGCGAATCCGTCGGCAACCAGAGCGCCTCGACCTCGAGACCCTGGTTGACGGCTTCCGGATGGCCGCGAACAACCGTCGACGGGCCGAGGAAGCTGTTGCCGTTGAACTGCAGGTGCACGTTCTCGTACGTGTAGTGGTACAGGCTCGCGTTGAGCTGCAGCGTACCGTCCAGCATCTGGCCCTTGTAGCCGAGTTCGTAGGCAAGAATCTCCTCCGGATCGTACGTCGGCGTGGCCGAGAAGTAGCCGAGGTTGAAGCCGCCTGCGCGATAGCCGGTGGTTGCCGACAGGTAGACGAGCGTGTTGCCGTCCGGCGTCCAGTCAACGTTCACACGCCAGGTGACCTCGTCGAACTTGTTGACGACCGCACGGTAGATCGACTGGCTGAACGGAATGCCACGGAAGCGAATCGGCACCGCATCGGTGGGCGTGCCATCGGGATTCAGTGCGCCGGTTGCCACGTTGAACGCGAACAGGTTTTCAGGCGTCAGCGCTTCTTCACGGTACAGGTAGAGGTTCTCGAAGCCCTGCTTGTCGTCCTCTGCCCAACGTACGCCAAGGGTCAGCGCCCAGAGGTCGTTGATCTGCCATTCACCCTGAGCGTAGACGGCTTTTGCTTTCGTCGAGTTCTCGGTGTTCCAGATGAAGCTGGTGCCGTCGCTCGCCGGGCCGCTCGGCGTGTTGCCGAGGCCGGATGCCGCGACGTCGCCGTCCCACGGACCTTCGAGGAAGCACACGGAGGTCACCGACGGATCGCTGAAGGCGGCGGTGCCGTTGGCGCCCACGATGTCAGGTACGGCAGTATCGTTGAGCGTCGGATTGATCGGATTGCCCTGGCATGCATTGCGTGCCGAGGCCCAGCCAACCTGGTTCAGCGACAGCGGCACGACCGGGTCGGTGCCAAGCGCAGCGGTATCCGTGCCATAGATGGCGCGAGCCGTCTGCCATTCGAAGTAATGGCTGCCGGCGACCGGGCTGTTGGCGATGGCTGCCGCGCCATAGCTGGCAGGCGAGTTGAATCGCTCAAGGCCGGTTGACCAGAAGTCGAGACGCTGATCGATCTGGTTTTCGTAGATGAACACACCTGTCGTCAGCGTGATGTCGTCGCCGATGTCGATGAACGCCTGCAGCTCGTGCTGGAAGTTTTCGTTCTCCTGGTTCGCATGGAACTGGATATCGAGCGGCGAGTTGCTGCTGCGATCGTCGTCCGTGATACGGGTGTACAGATAGTCGGTGTAAGCACCGATGTACTTGATCTGCAGCCAGTCCGTCGCATCCCACGAAATGTTGAGGTAACCGGCCTGATGGTCGAAGCCTTCGTCGTTCAGACCGTTCGTCTCGGCAACCAGATCGTCCTCACCGTCGAGTTCAGGCAGCTTGGTGCCGTCGCCGACGTAGGAGGCATTCGCCAGCTGATTGTCATGGCCATAGGCCCAGTTCGGTCGGGCGAACGGTGAGGCGACCGGGTCGACACCGGGCGTGACCCGCTGCGCGATGCGCGTGTTGCCACCGTAGTTGAACGTGAACGTCGGCTGGCCGCCGATCGTGCAGTTCGGGTTGGTGCGATCGAACAGGGTCGGACACAGCACGTTCGGATCGACCTGTCGGTAACCGAAGACCCGTGCTGTCGTGTTCCGCTTGAGGCCCGTGTATTCGTCGACCATGCCGCCGGCCTCGCTCACGACGATGGTGCCTGCACCCTGTGCAGCTGCGATGACGCGACGATAGCTTCGCTCGTTGCCGCGGAGGTCGACGGTGATGGTATCGGTCGGCGTCCAGCGCAATGCAAGGGCGTAGTTTTCATCACCATACCCGTCGAGATCAGGACCGCCGCCCAGATCCTCGATGGTGCCTTCGCGTTCCCGGTGCACGCCGGTGAAGCGTGCGGCGAGCACGTCCTCGACGATGGGGAAGTTCAGGAACCCGTAGAGTTCTGCGGTGCCACGGCTGCCGGAGACCGCGCGAATCTCGCCCGAGTATTCCTGTGCCGGTTTTGCCGTGTGAAAGTTCACCGCGCCGCCGACGCCGTTACGACCGTAAAGCGTCCCCTGCGGTCCGCGCAGGACCTCGATGCGATCGATGTCATAAAGCCCGCCTTCTGTGGAGGCCATACCGAAGTCCTCGGAGTAGGCGCCGTTGAAGTAGGTTGCGACCCCGGGGTCACCGCCAAGTGCACGGAACACACGGCCAACGCCCCGAATCGAGATGTCGTACGGTTGAATCGTGGTGGCGGGGATGTAGTTCTGGAGGTCTTCCTGGTTTCGAAGACCGAAGTCCTCGATCATTTCGTCATTGAACGCGGTGATCGAGATGGCCGTGTCCTGAACTGTCGACTCACGCCTTTCGGCAGTGACCGTGACTTCTTCGATACGGCGGCGTTCACCTTCTTCAGCCATGGCGGCTGGAGGGGCGAGCATTGCGGCTGCACAAAACAGCGCGACACTGCGACCCGGGTTGCGGATAGCCATGTTATCCCCCCTAATTGTAGAGCGTTGCTATTTATCGTTTTACTTGCCGCGCGGGTTCTTACCGCTCTCCCGCTTTTTGCGCGGCGTGAAGCAACCATAGGCGCAAATGATGGGGATGTAGATGATCAAGTTATATCCTTAAGCCCCGCTTGACGGGGCGCGACAGAGGTGTTCCGCGCTGCAACAATTCACGTCGGAAATGATGACGCCGTCGAGAACTCGACGGGGGCATCTGTTACATTTTGGGCCGATGTGAATTCCTTGAGAGAAGTGCCTTTTGTGAGCCAGATTGACGCGAACGCCAGCGCGGCAAAATCCGGGGTTTCCGGTGCGCCGACACGACAGCGGATGTGGAACCGCTTCCTGCTCGTTGCGCTTGCGCTTCACGTACCTCTCTTCGTCTACCCGATTCTGAGGCTCGGCCAATGGCTGGAGGCGCCGTGGATGCTGACAGCGCTTGTGCTGGTGCCACTCACGGGCAGCCAGTTGTTCGTTCGCATGTACCTGCGTGGCCGAAGCGACAGCCTCGCGACATGGCTGCGTCGTGCGGCTGATTTCTGGCTCGGCCTCAGTCCACTGCTGCTCATGGCGCTCATCGTTGCAGAGATTGTCGTGGCACTCTCATGGCTTGCCCCGTCTGACGCTGCGCTCCTGACGCTCGGTTTTACCATCGTCGCTGGCGGCGTCGGTTTCATCGTTGCGAGCCGCCCGATCGTGAAGACGATTCCGCTCGCATCGGACAAGCTGACGGCGCCACGCCGTTTCGTGCAGATCACCGATGTACATATAGGTTCACGGAGTTCGCGCTTCCTCGAGCAGATCGTGTTCGAGATCAATCGGGTCGAGCCGGATTTCGTTTGTATCACCGGCGACTTCATCGACCAGACAGGCGTCGGCGAAGACAAACTCGTCTCGCTGCGGAGTATTGCCTGCCCGGTCTATTTCTCGATCGGTAATCACGAACGCTATGAGGATCTCGACGAAATCCTGGCGCGCCTCGAACGCCTCGGCGTGAATGTGCTGCGCAGCGCAAGCGTGTTGCACGACGCCGAGCTACAGGTCATCGGTATCGACGACATGGACGATCCCGGGCAGGTCGGGCGGGAACTGGCCAATATCGACATCGATACCGAAAGGTACATCGTGCTGCTCTATCATCGGCCTCGCGGCCTGGAGGATGCCGCCGCTGCCGGTGTGGATCTCATGCTGTCGGGCCATACGCACAACGGGCAGATATTTCCGTTCAACCTGATCGTTCGCCGCGTGTTCGAGCACATTGTCGGCATCTACCGTCACGGTAGTGCGACGCTTTATGTCTCCCAGGGCACAGGCACCTGGGGGCCGGTACTGCGTTTCGGAACGCGTGCCGAGATCACACAGTTTTTGGTAACACCGTTTGAGGGAGAAACCTGATCATGTCGTTAGAAGCTTTTCGTGAAGAAACCCGGGCCTGGCTCGAAGAGAATTGCCCCGAGTCGATGCGTACGCCAATGCCGCCGGATGAAGTGCCGAACCCTGGACGTCGCGCGACGTTCAAGAATCCCGACACCAAGGTGTGGCTTGATCGTTGCGCCGAGAAGGGTTTCACGGTTCCTCACTGGCCGAAGGAATATGGTGGCGGCGGGCTGTCGATCGAAGAGAACCGGGTTCTTCAGGAGGAGATGCGCCGCATCAACGCGCGCACGCCGCTGTTCGGCGGCATGGGCACGAGCATGATCGGCCCGGCGCTGCTCGAGTTCGGCACCGAAGAGCAGAAGAAGGAACACATCACGAAAATCTGTCGCGGCGAGATCTGGTGGTGCCAGGGCTACAGCGAGCCGAACGCGGGTTCGGACCTTGCAAGCCTGCGCACGAAGGCCGAACTCGATGGTGACGAGTATGTGATCAACGGCCAGAAGATCTGGACTTCCGGAGCCGACAACGCCGACTGGATCTACTGCCTTGTGCGAACAGATTTCGACTGTCCGAAGCACGAGGGGATCACGTTCATCCTGTTCGACATGAATCAGCCCGGCGTGACGGTCAAACCAATTCGTCTCATCAGCGGATATTCGCCGTTCTGCGAAACCTATTTCGAGGATGCCCGCGCGCTGCGCAAGAATGTCATCGGCGAGGTGAACAAGGGCTGGACTGTTGCCAAGCGGCTGCTGCAGTACGAGCGCACGTCAATCGGTGGCGGCATGGGCGGTGCGACCGGCGGCGCCCGCAAGTCACTCGGCGATTACGCGCGGGAGCGGCAGCCGATGGCCGGTGGCAAACTCGTCGACGACGATCTGCGTCAGGATATCGCGAAGCACACAATGAATGATCGCGCGTTTGGCCTGACAGTCCGTCGCAGCACTGAAGAATCGAAGTCGACCAAGGCGCCGACCTTCGCGTCATCGATGTTCAAGCTTTATGGTACCGAGCAGAACAAGAATCGCAGTGAGTTGCTGCTGCGCATTCTCGGCACGGACATGCTGGGCTGGGAAGGCGAGGGGTTTGATCAGCACGACCTCGATGCTTGTCGTGCGTGGCTGCGAACCAAGGCCAATTCGATCGAGGGCGGCACCAGTGAGGTTCAGCTCAACATCATTGCCAAGCGGGTGCTGGGGCTGCCGGACTAGGTCCTGCAGCGCGCGAATGCTTCAGCACGAGGAAGGGTCCGCCGCGGAGGGCCCTCAGGCGAGCAGCTTCGCGACGGTTTGCTTCCAGCGCTGGATATCGGTGTCGTCCGACTCGAACAGCAGAAAGCCGATGCGATAGGCGTCGGCATCCGGGTCGGGCCGGCGCCACTTCACTTCGGCGACGAGGAACATGGGGTCCTCGTCCGGCAAGTCGACGCAGAGGCGAAAGATACTCCCGGGCTCCATATCTTCGTCGAGGACGACCTGAAGGCCGTTCGCCGACAGGTCGAGTGAGTTGCACATGATCACATCGCCGCTGCCACTCTGGCTGCCGGCGATGATCTCGATAAAGATCGTCGCTTCGATCTCGAGTCGCGCTTCCGTCCGGCCCGACGTGGGGCGGCCGACTGCGGCCTGATTATTCTCCGGTGAGGTCGTCATAGCTTTTGTTCTTGTCCTGTCTCAGGCGAGAAACCACCTGCTGCAGCGTATCCTCAAACTCGACGCCCTCGTCCTGAATCTCTCCCTGTCCCGCTACCAGCAGTCTGATCATCTCGTCGCTGGTGTACTCGCCGACCTTCGTGCCTGACTGGCTCACGAATATCAGCTTGTCTGTTGCGCTTATCTTAACCGCGAGTTTGCAGTCCACCAATTGGCCATCTTGCCCGGGCAGCTTCAGCCACGCGCCTACCGCGAGGTCGGCGACTTTGCCGGTGACTCGATCGACCAGTTCCGGATCAGCCTCAGCCAACGCCTGCTTCGCGTCTTCGAGCCGTTGCTCGCGCGCACGTTGTCTGGCCTGACGGGCCTCCTCCGCCTGCTGGCGCTCGAGTTCCGCCGCTTCCTTCAGCGCCTTCTCGCGCGCCGCCTCGCGTTCTTCCTGTTCCCTGTCCAGTTCCGCCTTGCGTTCTGCGATTCGCTGCTGCTGTTTCTCGTGTTCCTCAATGAGGCCTTCGTAGAACGTTTTGAACGTGCCCGAGAAGATATTGCCGGTGCTGAGCGGCTTTGCGACGCCGCTCGAGAGCAGGTAGGCGAATTCCTCGAAGCTGCGCTGCATGACCTTCATGCCATTGCGATTCGTAAAGAGCATGAGTTTTACGTCATCGAGCTTCAGCAACAGCTTGATGCGGGACTCGAATTCATCCGACCGATAGAGAAACCACTGGCCGGGTTCGAAATTCCGCAGTCTTCTGAGCAGCAATCTCGATACGGTGGGTCTCGCGCCCTCGTCAGCGCCCGTCTCAAGCAACTCGAAATCCTCGTAATCGAGTTCCTGGCCCGAAACGAGCATCACATGATCACGCTCGATATCCTCCAGTGCGCTCTCCGCGGCGCCGGTATCATGTTCGAGAGCAAGCAGCAGGTCGCGGACCTCGCCGGGCAGATGTTCGACGATGCGATACAGTCGCTGGCGCTCTTTCTGGATCGTGTCCTCCTCGATTGCGAGGATCGGCTGGTACGTCCAGACAATGGTTTCGGTCAGCGCCTTCATGCGTGACCAGTCCTCGCTTTCGAGTCCCTTTGTCAGCACGACGAGCTGGGCCGAGTCGAACCAGGGCCCCTTGAGAAAGTGAGCAATCGCGGGCGTCAGCTTCTTGCGCTCGATTGCCTTGTTGATCATGGCGGCGGCAAAGGCACGTGACTGCTGTGTTCGCAGGCGACCGGTTTCCGACGCCGCGAGGCGTTCCTCGAGTTTGTTGATTCGCGCTTGATCCCGGTCGAAGAATGTCTGCAATTCGGCGTCGAGCGCGGCGACGTCGTCTGTGGTGTAAAGGTGGTCGATGCTGTCGGTAACCGTCTCCAGCACCTTGTCTCCGGCGCGCCCGAGGCCTTCCGTCCAGCCGACCGAAGCATCGGCGAGCTTGTCGAGCACGGTCAGCGCCGAGGGCTGATCATTCAGAGCGCTCTGCGGTGCGCGGATGAGCTGTACGGCGAGGGCCGGGACAGCGCGTCGCAGTTCCGTGTCGATGTCGGGCTCGACGCTCATGATCGAGAAGATCATCTTGAGGCAGTCATCGATGGACGCAACGATGGCGCGGGCGCGGGCTGGCAACGTGGTGTCGGGGTGGCGCGATGAGATCGCCGCCGAAAGTGTGGTGCCCGTCGCCACGGCACCAGAAGGCAACTGTTCAATGAGGGCGATCGCCGCTTCATCGTCAATCGTTGCCTCGGGGTCGTCATCCTTGACGTAACGGCCAATCAGCGCGGTGCCGAGTTGCTCTGCCGTTGCTGGACTGCGCGCTTGCATATCGTCCGACATCCTCCTGTACCGGCTGATCATAGCGCGAACACTTTCCCGTGCCATAGCCCGTTCCGACGAGAGCCCTTGCCGACGAGGTCGCGGGCGCGTTGCGTTATAATTGCGTTCGCTCCCTGCGAGCAGCCCAGCAATTTCCGGATCAAATACCCGAATGACGAACAAAGCGACACCGACTTCACACTCCTACTTCTCCCAGCGGCTGCGCCTGCATTACCTCGATTGGGGTAATGAGGATGCGCCGCCGCTCGCGCTGGTGCACGGAAATCGCGACCACTGCCACAACTGGGACTGGGTGGCTCAGGATCTGCGTGACGAGTATCACATCGTGGCGCCGGACTTTCGTGGCCACGGGGACTCCCAGTGGGTCATCGGCAGCGCCTACAGCCATTCAGAGTATGTCTACGATCTCGCACAGCTTATCCACCAGCAGGAGCTCGCGCCGCTCAACATCATCGCGCACTCGCTGGGTGGCGGTGTCACGTTGCGCTACGCGGGGATATACCCGGAGCACATCAACAAGCTGGTCATTATCGAAGGTTGGGGTGGGCCGCCCTCGATGTACAACACGCAGCCGACCCATGAGCGGATGCGCCAGTGGATCGAGCAGACGCGCAAGACCGCGGGACGGTTACCCAAGCGCTATGACTCGCTGGAAGATGCGTACGAGCGCATGCAGGAGGCGAACAAGCACCTCTCCTCGGAACAGGCGCGGCACCTGACGATTCACGGCGCGAACCAGAATGAGGACGGGACGTACTCCTGGAAGTTCGATAACTACACGCACGTGATGTCGGCGTTCGACATGAGTCGTGAGCAGCAGCTCGAGCTGTATCAGCGGATCGAGGCGCCGGTGTTGCTCGTCAGCGGCAGCGAGAGCTGGATGGGCTCTCGCGTAGATGACCCGTCGAAGATGTTCAGGAACGCTCGCCACGTGGTGTTCGAGAATGCGGGCCACTGGGTCCATCACGACAAGCTGGAAGAGTTTCTCTCCCTCGTTCGCGAATTCTTCGCGGAATAGTCGGTTCTGCCTTGTCCGGGTCGGCTCACCGACCCGGTGCGCCTTCCTCTGCCTGCAAGCCCATTGGCTTGTGCTTCTTCGAAATCCTTGAGTCTCAATTTGGGCCCTTCTTTCCCTTTTTGGTTGCCGATTTCTTCTATAGGGAATATCCGTCGATATCAAAAAAATTGACATCTTGAGGATGTGGACTCAGAGTCGGCATGTGACTGATGCCCTGTTGCCTGATGGAGGTCTGCGATGCGCTTGTTCCCGATTGTCCTTATTGCCTGGTTCGCCTGCGCGTCCTGCGTTGCGAGCCCGCTCCTTGATCGGGCCCTGACGGCGCCATCTGCGGCTGAGCGTTATATGCCACCCGCGCTGCGAACGGCGGTCGACGAGATGCGAGCGTCGGTGGCAACACAGCCGAGCGATTCGCCGGCGCTGCTGCGCGAACGTGCCGCACTGGTCTGGCAATGGGCCAATGCGTACGCGCTTTCGGGCCGGCCGATTCATCCCGACTTTCCGTGGTTGATCGCGAGAATCACTCAGCGTGATCCCCGACCGAGGGATGTGGCCGATTTCGGGCCAGCGCTCGACTGGTTCATTCGCGAGTTTTCGTTTCGTGATGCGTATCCCGACGCGATCTCAGCGCTGCAGACGGACAATCCGGGACCTTTCGACGTGGACAGCCACGTACCTGTTCGCCAGCAGTACCGGGTCGGTGCGCAGATCGGCCAGGGTGGCGGCTTCGCCGTCGCAACCCGCAGTTATGAGGGGGCGCTCTCCATTCAGGCCGACGATCCTGCGGGTGACGGTTATGTGTCCGTCACATCGTCGAATCCGGATGTCGTCTTTGAACGTTCCTCTGTCACCATGCCGGGCATGTTCTCGGGGAGCCTCGGCGGTGTCGCCGAGCGCCCATACTTTCGCGTCGTGTCGGGCACGCTTGAGCCAGGTGACGTCGTCACGATCGTCGCGGGTGACACGCAGGGCGGCGGCGCAGGTCTGAAGTTGCCCTCTCAGTCGAGTTCTGCACTTCGCGTTCGCGTCTTTGTTTCGCTGACGAACGAGTCCGAGTTGTTCGCGCTGGATGAGTTGCCGTTCTTCTCATCAGGCCTGGCGGCAACCGCACTGCGTGGCTTCGGGCCTTCGATTGCCGGAGTCAATGAACCCGTGCGGATGTCGCTGCGCTTTGAGGACCGTTTTCGCAATCGCGCGAGCAGTGGCTTTTCGCCGGTTGTTGTCTACGATGGCCCGCGAGTCGTTGCGCGGCTCGATGATTTGCGCAGCTGGCATGAATTCGAGGTGAAATTTGACAAAGCAGGGCCGCACTACCTGACCGCGCGGACGGTCGACGGCGAGCTTGAGGGCGAATTCAATCCAGTGCTCGTGGAGGCGAATCCACGCCAACGAATCTACTGGGGTGAAACGCACGGCCATACGGGTTTCGCTGAAGGTGCCGGCACCGTCGACAATTTCTTCCGGTTTGCCCGGGAGGACGCGCGGCTCGACTTCATGACCTTGTCGGAACATGACCTGTGGATGGACGATCGCGAGTTTGAAGTCCTGCGCCGCGCCGTGATTCAAGCCTATGAGCCGGGGAATTTCCTGACCTATCTGGGCTATGAGTTCACGGTGCCGCCCGCGCTTGGAGGCCATCACAACATCCTGTTCCGGACGCCGGAAGAGCGCCGTCGCGTCGAACGGCAGCGGGCGCCGGAGCAGTCGCTGATGCTGAAGACGCTGCGTGCCGAAAACGCGATTGAGGACGTGCTCGTGATTCCACACGCCCACAATCCCGGGCGCTGGTGGAGTACTGATGGTGATCTCGAGCGACAGGTCGAGATTGTGTCGAACCATGGCACCTTCGAGTGGCTTGGACGTGCCTTTCTCGCAGGCGGCACTCACGTCGGCTTCGTCGGCGGGTCGGACGATCACATCGGCCATCCCGGCATCCGGCCGCTCAGCAGCGAGCGATCCGGCAGCGACAACTTCGGTGGGCTTGCCGCGGCCGTCAGCAATTCGCTCGATCGCGATGCGGTGTTCGATGCGCTGCGCGCGCGTCACTCGTACGCGACGAACGGCCAGAGGATTATCCTGCAGCTCAACGCCAACGGTGAGCCGATGGGATCTGTGATTTCGCCCGGGAAACTCGACGTCGAGGGCAGGGTGGTTGGCACCGGTCCGATCTGGCGAATCGACCTGGTGCGAAACGGTGACACGGTCGCGAGCCGGGAGTATTTCGATGCCTCTTCGACCCCCACCGGCCGGCTGGACCTGCGGCTGGATTCAGAAACCGATCCGAAGGAGCGGCGCAGCCGATCCCGCGGCTGGCGGCGCTGGCAGGGTTACATCGAGGTCGAGGGTGCGAGGCTGAACGGCTTGTCGGCGCCGAACACCGAGAACGTGTACACCGAATTCGCCCGCCGTTCCGCGGAAGCGGATAATCGCGTGGAGTTTTTCATCCGTACCCGCGGCGCGCCGAAGAACCTCGAACTCGATCTGGCAGACATTGGCGCAGATGCCGTCGTCCGGCTGATGGCAGATTCCGGCAAGGACGGCCGCATCGAGCGCGTGATTCCGATCAGCAACCTGCCGGCGGATGGACTCTCGATCGACGCGCCCTCTGGTAAACATATGGACTCGCTGGCCCTGCGCTGGGTGTCACCTTCGCCGGAGCGTGACCGTCAATTCTCGTTCGATGTCGATAATGCGTCGCCGGAGGACACCTTCTACGTGCGCGTGCTGCAGCGAAACGGCGGCATGGCCTGGTCAAGCCCCGTCAAGGTCGCCCCCGCCCGCTAGCCAGCCACAACCCCGGGGTCCACAACCCCGGGGTCAGACCCTAGCCTGGCACCGGGGTCTGACCCTGAGGTGGCACTGGGGTCTGACCCTGGGGTGGCACTGGGGTCTGACCCTGGGGTGGCACTGGGGTCGGACCCCGCTCTGGCACTGGGGTCTGACCCCGGGTCAGAGGCCGTGGGTGCGGATGTGGTTGATGAGGACGTCGCGGACGAGGACGCCCTTGTCCGACGTCTGGACGGCTCCTCCGAAGCGGCGCTTGGCCTGTGCGGCGACGAAACTGTTGGTGCCTACCGTGTAGGTCTCGTTATCGTCGATTGAGGGTGTGCGGTGATGGGTCTCGCGATCCATCTCGAGGATCTGTTTCAGCGTGGCGCCATCGGTCGTGATCGTCGCGAGTGAGTTGCCGAACGGTTCGATGTTCCAGATGTGGCGCGCGGTGATCGGACCCTTGCGGATGGTGTCGCGAACGCCGCCCATATTGTAGAAACCGAACGGCGTGTTGGTCGCCGCGGCCAGAATCTCCTCGAGTCTGGGGCGCAGTTCCGCCTTGCTCCAGGCGTGGTCAGAAACGGCGATCTGCACATCAACGATCTCCGATACCTTTGCTTCCCATTCGGCCACCTTTGCCTTCACGGCGGGGTCGCCCGGCGGCAGGTCTGCAGCGGCAATCAGACCGCCATTCATGTCAGAAATCCGGTCTTCGCCCACATCAACCAGCATCTCGAGAAAGCCCACATGTGTGCCGTAGTAGTTGGCCTGAACAACGTAGGTGTCGCCGATGCGGACCGGCGTCTCGACCTTGGTATGGGAATGGCCGCCGACAATCAGGTCGATGCCGGGCACCGTTCTCGCGAGTTCCTTTTCTTCCTCATGGCCGAGATGGCTCACCGCAATCAACAGGTCGACGTGCGGCCGCATTGCGCGAACAACCGCTGCGACCGAGTACATCGGTGGCGCAAAACTGAGGTTTTCGTTGCCGTCGGGCGTGATCATGTTCGGGGTGTAGTCGGTGATGAGGCCCACGATCGCAACGCGGATACCATCCAGTTCCTTGATCAGGGCAGGGGCATCGCCTATGAGATCGCCATGGGGCGCGAATGCGTTGGACGACAGGAGCGGATAGTTGGCAACCTCACGGAATTTGTCGATCTGCGCGTAGCCGTGGTCGAACTCATGGTTGCCAACTGCGCCAGCGTCGTAGCCCACCATGTTCAGCACCTCGAAGATCGGCACGCCATCGAACATCGTCGATACGGGCGTGCCGGAGATGGCATCACCGGCGTCGAGCACCAGCACCCGGTCGTTGGCCGCGCGGGTCTGCTTCACGAGCGCCGCGATTCGCGCAGCACCGGCATACTCTCCCTCTTCCTTGATGTGGCCGTGGAAGTCATTGGTGTGAATGACGATGAGCCGCTTCTCCTCCGCGAGTGCGCCGAGCGGGAGCACCAGCAGCAGGGTGAGCAGGAATCGGAACTGAAGCATGGTTACCTCGGGTCTTGGCGGTGTTGCCGATGGAGAGCGTTTATACCTTCTTGGTGCCCGGTTTTGTACCGCAGGTTTCGCTGCACGATTGTCAGGCGGGGACGGTCAGCTTCGGGTTGAACCACTCAATCAGCGCCGGATGTTCGCTTCGGGCGTAGGTATGAGACAGCCCCTCGATCTCACGGTAGACGAGGTTCGCGCCCGCTGCCTCGAGTTCGTATTTCGCCATCTGCGCGGTTTCGACCGGGAACATCCAGTCCATCGTGCCGTGCACGAGGTAGACGGGTTTGCCGTCGGCATGGTTAAGGCTGCCGTCCATCGCAAGCTGTGGATGCAGCACGCCCGAGAAAGGCGCGACATGGGTAAAGGGAGAATCCGGTTTGAGTGCGGCGATGAGCGAGTAGGTCGCGCCGTCGGACATGCCGCCGATCATGATGTGCGCCGGGTCGATAGGCCACATCGACTTGACCTGCTCGATCATCGAGAGGAGTGCGGGCAGGTCGTGCTCCTCTCCCATCAGGGACCACGTGTCCTGCTGTGACGTCGGCGCCATGACGACGAAACCGCGTGTCCGTGCTTCCCGCACCCAGGACCAGAGGAAATCCGCGCCGTGACCGGTACCACCGTGGAGCGCGACGATAAGCGACGCGGGCGCCTCGGGGTCGAGGTGCTCCGGGATAAACAGGCTGAATCCGCCGCGGCTGTCCCGTTCGTTCTGCGCAGACATGAGACCCACGCCCTCGCGACTGCTGGCTGCCTGCATCTGCTGGATGAGTTCTCGATTCTCTCGCGCCGCGGGTTCGAGGAAGTACTGGCTCACCGGTGTCATGACCGGCGCCAGCGAGTAGATGATCTCCTGGGCCCGGCAGTGCGCGCGCATCGCCTTCATCACCTCGCCAAAGCCCTCCGCATGCCGTGAAATACCGTCGCAGGCGCGCAGCGCGTATTCCGCGGCACCGTCTATGATCTCGCGCAGCGGATTCAGATCGGCCGGAAACTCGAGCTGCCGAAACGCAGCGACCTCAGCGGCGAGTTCCTGATGAAAGGGCGCGAGCATGCCGGCAAGCTCTTCAAACCGCGTCGGATGTGAGTTGCGCTGGACCTGCTCGAACGCTTCCATCGTGGTCAGGAGCCGGGGCACCGTGGTCGTGATGGCGGCGACGAGTTGATCGTGGTCGGAGGTCATGGAGCAGGTTCTTCGGTTGGAGTATCGTGAGCCTACACGTAATGAACCATCGAAGCATCGTGACCGAATTCACCACCCACATCCCGCCGCCGTGCCATGAGCAGGTCGAGATACTGCACGCGGATGACGACATTCTGGTGGTGGTGAAACCGTCGGGATTGCTGTCCGTACCCGGGCGCTATCTGAAGGATTGTGTGCAGCATCGGGTCGTCTTCGATTACGCCGATGCGATGATTGTGCATCGGCTCGATCTCGATACTTCCGGTGTCATGGTGCTGACCCGCTCGAAGCGCGCCGCGCAGTCACTCAGTCGCCAGTTCCGGGAGCGAACCGTCACGAAGGAATACGTTGCCGTTGTCTGGGGGGAGATCGAGCCCGATGCGGGACGACTGGACTTTCCGCTGGCGCCTGATCCCGTTGCGCGCCCCCGTCACGTCGTCAGTGCTGCGGGCAGGGAAGCCATCACTGATTTCGTCGTCGAGGCGCGGAATAAAAGCAACACGCGCGTCAGGCTCATGCCGAAGACTGGTCGCAGCCACCAGCTGAGGGTGCATCTCTCTTATATTGGGCACCCGATCCTCGGATGTGATCTCTACGCCCATGAACCGGCGCTCCGGGCGGCGCCGCGCCTGATGCTGCATGCCGAAGTGCTGGGTTTCGAGCATCCTGTGAATCGTGAGCGAGTAAGCTTCCGTTCGCCTGCACCTTTCGGATGAGAACCGGAGCGGCGATGCAGGTAACTCAATCACTGATGAAGTCGATCATCGTAATTTGTCTGTGCCTTGCGCTCTTCGGATGCATGTCGATTGATGTGGATACGTCAATCGATGATGAAGTGCTTCTCGACGGCTCGGCCGCGTTTGGTGAGACACTCGCGCCAGCGCCGCCGGTTGACATGCTGGCGCTAGATGAAGACATGCAGGCCTTTGTCGCGCGCCACACGGCAGGCTCGAAGCATGCCCGTGTCCGGCTCGACCAGCTCCTGCGAGGCATGATCGACGAGGGGCTCCTGACCCTCGACTACGACGAGCAGCTGACGCAGACAGCGCAGGCGACGTTCCGCTCGAGGGAGGGCAACTGTCTCTCGTTCTCGACGCTTTTCGTCGCGCTGGCGAGAGAGGCGGGGCTCGATGCCCGATTCCAGATGGTCGATGTCCCGCCGACCTTCACCGACAACGGTGAGACGATTGTCGTCAATAACCACATCAACATACTCGTTCAGCAGGTGCGGGAGGGTACAAGGTACTTTCGCGATCGCGTCATCGACTTCAATACCGCCGAGTACAACGGCAGCTATGACATGTGGCCGGTCTCTGACGAGTATGCGCAGGCGCTGTTCCATTCGAACCTTGCCGTCGAGGCCATGGGCCGGGGAGATTGGCGAGACGCGTTCGCCCAGCTCAAGCGGGCTGCGCTGACGGAGCCGGACATTGCCGACGTCTGGGTCAATCTGGGCGTCGTATACGCACGTATGGATGTGCCGGCGCTTGCCATCGACGCGTATCACCGCGCACTCAGTCTCGATGAGCGACATGCGACAGCGCTCGCGAACCTTGCCCGTGCGTATGAACGGGCCGGCAATGCGGAACAGGCAGCCCGGTTTCGTGCCCGCGTGGAATACCATCTGAAGCGCAACCCCTACTACCTGCAGATGCTGGCAAAGACGGCGCTCGAGAACGACGAGCCCGACCGTGCCCTCGATGACATCGGCCGGGCCATCAGGATCAAGCCGGGTGAACACCAGTTCCACTTCACAAGGGCGATTGCGCTGTATCGTCTGGGTGAACGGCACGAGGCTGAATCAGAACTCGAGCGTGCGGCCGAACTCGCGATGCATCCCTGGCTCGAGCGGCGTTATGCCGAGAAGCTGAGCGCCCTCCGGCAGTAGTGCGGATTGTCTGCTCGTTCGATTAGCCCGAACGCGCCGCTTGACGACTTGATTCTGGATCGATTCTGGCAACTTCCCGAATCATCATCCACGGGCATCCGCCTCAGGCTAATCAATTCGTTTGACGCGGATCGTGCGGCTGCCACTGGATTTCTCGAGCAGGAACGAACCAAGGCCGGCGCGCTGGATGGAAATCATCTCACCCTTGTCCAGCGGCAGGCGTGCTGAGTCGATCTGACGCCACACCTGACCGTTGTCCAGTGAGAGCATGAGCTTGCCGTAGGGCGTTCTTTCTATGCGGGCGACGGTCGCCTCGATCGCGTCGATCGCCTTGATGCCCAGCTTTTCCTGCAGTTGCGCGCGTGATTCGGTTTCGTCGCGCCCGAACAGGGCCTCATCTTCATGCTCCGGCGTCTGGGCCGTGTTGTTGTCACGCCCACGCAGCAAGCCGCGCGCGAGATCGTCGTAGCAGCCGACGCGCGCAACAAGGGATTCGATGTTGGCGCAGGCGGCGATGCGCTCGCGTTCGATCGTCAGGGAGTCTGCCATCGCATGGATCGGCAGGAAGGTGAGTGTCATCAACAGGATGTGTTTCATCGTGTCCTCCAAAAAAAAGCCCCCGCAAGCGGGGGCCAAGTGCTGCCAGTACCAGTGGCCTTCCTGGATCAGAAGGTCAGCTGGGCACGGGTGTAGAAGTAACGGCCCTGCGTGTCGTAGCTGAACTGAAGCGTGTTCATGTCATCGTACGCGGTCATGTAGGGCGGCTCTTCGTCCAGCAGGTTGCGAACGCCACCCGAGAGGGTGAGGTTGCCAAGCTGGTAGTAGCCATTGATGTCGAAGTACCAGATCGAATCCGCGATGTTGTCGAGGTTCGCCGGGCTGGCGTCGACATCCTCGGTTTCGCTCATGTACTTGGCGATCAGCGTTGCGCCCCAGTCGTCGCGGGTCAGCGAGACGGAGTAGTTGGTCTGCCACTCGGCGAAGGTCGCCGGGTTACCGAACGCGGGGTCACCACCGAACTTGCCAGCGAGCTCGTTGAGCGTACCGCCCTCGAAGGGCAGGTAGTCATACTTGCTGAGGTACGTCCCTGAAGCGCGCAGATCGACGAGACCCATCGAGGTGTCGAAGAAGTATGCGATTTCATAGTCGATACCGCTGGTTTCGTAGGTTGCGAGGTTGGCGTTGGTCTGCAGGATGCCTGACAGCTGCTGGTTCGCGTTACGACGTGACGGTGCGCTCGTGCTGGGCGTCTCGTCGACACCCGGGAATGCCGGGCCAACGATGAGTGCACACAGCGGATCGCTGAAGCCGGCGCTGGCGTAGCAGCGACTGATGACTTCAGAGGTCGGTGCGGTACCCACTGCGTTCTCGATCGAGATGTCGAAGTAGTCGAGCGAGATCGAGAGGTTCTCGATGGCGCTCGGCGTGATCACGACACCCAGCGTATAGGTGTCTGACGTTTCCGGCTCGAGGTTCGGGTTTCCGCCCTGCAGGGTCGTGGCCTGGAACGTGGCAATGTTGAAGTTGCCCGGCAGTCCGTCAGCCTGACAGTTCGCGACGGTGTTGGCGTCGGTCGCAGCGGTGCCGTAGTTACGGCATGGGTCGGTGTACGACTCGGCCGATTGCTGCTGGCCCAGGAACAGTTCCGAAATGTTCGGTGCTCGGAAGCCTTCGGCATAGGTCGCGCGGAATCGAACGTCGTTGATCGGTGCCCATTCGGCAGAAATCTTGCCGACGACATCGGAGTCATCGAGGAAGTCAACGTCTGTCCAGCGCGCAGACGCTTCGACCGTCAGCACTTCTGCAAGCGGTACGCCTGCCAGGATCGGCAGGACGACTTCGCCGTAGACCTCGTCAACGCGGTACTCGCCGCCGGTGACGTTGCCGGGCGTTGCGAAAATCGCGCCGACCGCTGCACCGCCGTCCGGTTGTGAAGCGGCTTCTTCGCGCCGGTTCTCGTAGCCAACGACCCACGCAATCGTGCCGCCGCCGAGTTCGATGCCGAGATCGCCACCGAGGTTGGCCTGGAACACGTTGAGTGTCGAGCCTTCCTTGGTGTTCACACCGACGAAACCGAACGCGACTTGTGCCGGCGTCATGCTGTCAGAGATGAAGGGATTCCACACACCGGGGCAGCCGATCGTGCTTGCCGCACAGAGTGCGGGATCGAGCATTTCCTCGATGAATGGACGAACGGCGCGGCCGAGGTCGCGCTGCGCGTCTTCCCACTTGGCCAGCGTGTAGTGCATGTCCCAGTACATGCCGTTGCCAAAGTCACCGTCGAGGCCCGTCGTGATGCGCCAGGCGTTCACGTCCTGTGTGAAGGCACGGCCACCTGACTCCGTCATGCGACGTGAGATAGCGACAGCCTGAGGCGTCGTACAGAGCGGATTCGAGGCACAGAGAGCGTCACCGAACGGGTTGTCCGGATGTGATGACGGTACCAGCGGGCTCCAGAAGGTGCCGACCGGCGCCAGCAACTGGTCTGACTCCCGGTTCGAGTAGTTCAGCTCGAGGCTGGCATTCACACTGCCAAACGCCGAGTCGCTGACGAGCTCGTAGTTGGTCGAGGCGTAGGCGCTGAAGACGTCCTGGGGCGTCGTCAGGTAGGAGAGCGCTGCAAAGTTGAACGCGTCCTGTGCCTGGTTGAACGGGCGAACCGTGCTGCCGTCGAGAACGTGACCGCCGATCTGATCGACCTGCGGGAACATCTGCGCCGGTGTTGTCGTCGGGCTGCCGCCGCAGAACGTCTGCGTGCCGTCGTCAAACAGTGGGCAGTCGGAGAACGGACGGTCGCCCTGGCGGATTTCATCCCGCTTGGTGACCTGTGCGCCCAGCACAAAGTTGCCACGATCGAACGTGGTGCCAAAGACGGCGGACAGGTTGAACTGATCGCCATCAGACTCGTCTGTGACGTCGTAGCCGAAGTCGATATCAACACCCTCGAAGTCTTTCTTGGTGATGATGTTGACGACGCCGGCAATGGCGTCCGAGCCGTATACCGTCGATGCGCCGTCGCGCAGGACTTCGATGCGCTCGACGATGGCGGCGGGAATGGTATTCAGGTCGACATAGCCGTTGACTGATGCCGACGCGAAACGCTTGCCGTTGACCAGAACGAGTGTGCGGTTCGGGCCGAGACCTCGAAGCGACACCGTTGCGTGGCCCGGGTTGCCGTTGTTGACGCCGTTGCCGAAGTCGCCACCGTTTACCGCCGGCATATCCTGAATGAAGTTTTCCAGCGTCAGGTTGCCTGAGGCAATGAGGTCATCTTCTGACATCACCGTCATCGGGCTGATGCTGGTCGCGTTGTCGCGCTTGATGCGTGACCCGGTGACGACAACTTCTTCCAGCATCGATTCTTCGCCGATAGCCGGAAGTGCTGTCACGCCGGTCAAGGCGATGGCTGAAAGCCCGAACGCCTTGATCGCACCTCGTGCGATGAGGTTCTTAGACATTTGTTACCCCCAAATGAGTACTGAGTTCCTGTGGCTTCTTGTGGAAGCCTCCCCCGGGTCGGTCGCGTGACGTGGTTAACGGTGAGCGACACGGTTCGCACGACGAAAGGAGCCGGTCGAACGACCCGCCGCGCATTGTAACGTATGAAACATTGAATACCTCAACAAAAATCTCAAAAAAATTTTAAATGAGGTAACTTATTGAAAATAAAGCCTTATGTGGCGAATTTCGCTGGCGCAGGATGGAACATCGGAAGAAATCCGAATGTTTCACGGGGTTAGTTCGAAATTGAACCCGAAAGGTTCAGGGAATTGCGTTGGGGCGTTCGCGGAGAGGGCGGGCCGAGTCAGCAGCGCGCATTTTGGGAAGGCGACAGCCTGAGGGCAGGCGTTTGTGTCAGGAATCCGTGCCTTCGACCAGCAGGATTCGGCTCGTAGTCGATGATGCTAAGAGGTCAGCGAGCCCGAGTGATTGCCGCTCGTCGAAGAACGCCCGGGCCGCCTCCTGCGAAGGGAACTCGATCACGACGAGGTGCTCCGGAATGTGGAAGTTGTCGAGCACGACCTCCGGATTGGGACCGCGAACCAGATACTGGCCGCCGTGCCTCTCAATGAGTTCCGGGATCTGACTCGCATACTCGCCGAAGCGGGACGCGTCCTCGATGTCGATATCGACGATCACATATCCCTTCGGCATGGCTACGCGGATGCGGCCTGGTAGAGGATGTAGAGTCCGATCGCGACGAACCCGACGCCAGCGATCAGCGACAGGACCTTCTCGCTGACGAATGTCGAAATCAGGCTGCCCGCGAGTACGCCGATACCGGCGGCCACGATGAGTGCGAGGGACGACGCAGCAAAAACGACGAGCTTGCTCACCTCCTTGTCCGCGGCGAAGAGCATGGTCGCCAATTGCGTCTTGTCGCCAAGCTCGGCGATGAATACGGTCAGGAATACCGTTAGAAAAACCTTGAGGTCCAAAAGACTTGTTCCTTTATGTCGCTATGTTCGTGAAATCCTGGCTGAGCGCCATTTGGCTAGCCTGCACGTGAGCCGTCCGGCATCTCGCTCTCCGGGATCGCGAGGCGGGGCAGCAGACCATCGGCATAGCCGATGTCGAACAGCATGCCCTCGGATTGTACGCCAGCCATCGTCACCGGTGACAGATTGACAACAAAGAGCGCTTGCTTGCCGCAGATCTCCTGCGGGTCTTCTCGCTCCTGCCGGATGCCCGCGACGATCGTTCGCATGTGATCGCCGAAGTCGACAGATAGTTTCATCAGCTTGCGTGATTCAGGGATGTCGTCGACGGAAACGATCGTACCAACGCGAATGTCGATCTTGTCGAGATCGCTCATCGCAATTTCAGCCTTGATGGGTGCAGGGTTCACGGATTGTCGGTGCGCATTGAGGTGAAGCCTCATTCTACTTCATGCGTTCAATGCAATTTGAGCCTTGATCCGGGGGAGGCTGACAACGCATTTCGGGTAAGCGCTGCCAGTGTCTGCCATGGGCCAAGTACGGCCAGTTGGTGGCGACGGTAGAGCGACAGATAGGCAATTCGCGCCAGGAGCCCATAGATGCCGAGGCTCTGGATGTACTTGCCCATGATCGTGCCCGAGGCGTCCTCGCTGGCGACGGTGACCAGCGAGCCACGCTGGCGGAACGTGAAGGGCGTGGCGATGTCCCCCTCGTCGAGCCATTGCGGAATGGCTCGTCGCAGATATTGCGCCTGCTGGAACGCGGCCTGGGCAAGTGGAGGAACCGTCACGGTTCCGCCGTCAGATTCGTACTCGATGCCGGCGCAGTCGCCCATGGCGAAGATGTTCTCGTCCGCCGTGGTTTGAAGTGTTTGCTCGACGCGAATCTGATGCTTCCCATTGGTTTCGAGGCCAAGGCTGTCCTGCCACGATTGGGCTTCGATGCCTGCGGCCCAGACGATGAGATCGGCTTCGATCGCGGGCTCGCCTTCGATTTCGATGGAATGTTCGCCAACCCGTGCAACCTGCTGCCCTGTCCGAAGATCGACCCCCATTTTGGCGAGCGTTGCTGCAACGCGGTCGCTGATACTGGTGCCGAGGCCGGGCACGCATCGCGAAGCCGCTTCAAGCAGTATTACGCGAGTGTCCTCCCGCGGGTAGTGCCTCAGGCCAAAACTTCGAATGTTGTTGACGACGTCCTGAATTTGCGCGGCCAGTTCAACACCCGTGGCTCCAGCTCCCACGATAACGATGTTACGCTGGTGCAGTCCTTCTGCATCTTCGTGAGCTTCACGGGATTCGCCTCGCAGCAGGTAGTGGATGAAATTCCGGTGGAATCCCTCAGCGGCGGGCTTGTCATCGAGCTTGATGGTGTATTCCGCGACACCCTCGATGCCGAAGTCGCTGCATGTTGATCCCGTCGCGAGGACGAGAACATCGTAGTCGACGCGGCGGATCGGCAGCACTTCATTTCCGTCAGCATCAATGTGGGCGGCCAGTTGAACCTGCTTTGCGTCACCGTCGATCGCTTCCATTGCGCCAAAGACGAACTCGTAGCCCCATTGCTGGCTATGGGCGAACAGATTGATCTCATCGTCGTTCGACGTGAGCGTGCCGACCGCATACTCGTGGAGCAGAGGCTTCCAGACGTGGCTCAGACTCCTGTCCACCAGCGTCACCGTGACGTTGGCGTTGTTCCGGTAGTGCCTGCCGAGCCAGCCAGCCAGCGGCAGGCCGCCGGCGCCTGCGCCAATGATCAGGATGTTTCGTTCCTTTGTACTCATATCGGGCTTCTGCGAGTTTGACGACCCGGCGGTCGAGGTGTTTGCATGCGCGCCGCATCGCAGGGAGTCAGTCCATGCAGGCAGAAGCACGACAATCCCGGCTCAGCGCGGTGCTTGTCGCGCTGGCGGCGCTCTGTTGGGGTGTATCGGGTGGTATCGGCGGGATCCTTATTGAGAACGGTGTCGGGACCCTCGTCGTGGCCTTCTATCGTGGCGCGATCGGCCTTGTCTGCTTCGGCATCTGGTTGTCTGTTCGCCCTGAAGGCAGTGGCATCGCGAGTGCCCGGCTCTGGCTTTGGTCGGTGATTGCCGGCCTTGGCGTTGCCGGCAACTTTGCCTTCTATTTCTCGAGTATGTCCGAGGGCAGTATCGCTGTTGCAGCCACGCTGATGTACTGCGCGCCCGTCTATGTTTATCTCGTCTCCTTTGTACTGGGCCTGGAACGTTCGACGCTCCTGAAGTGGTCGGCGATCGCGGGCGTGATGACAGGTGTCGTGTTCCTGACGGGTGTTTATGACGTCGCGGCTGAGGGCGTGACGCTCACGGGCATCCTGTCGGGGTTGCTGGCCGGTGTCTGCTACGCGGTTTTCATCTTTGCATTCAAGAATGCAGCACCTCACGGCGCGCCACAGGCGATTCTGTTCGTGGCGTTCCTGGCGCTCAGCGCTGTCTTGCTCGGCGCCGCCGGGATCGACAGCATCATCAGGGTTCGCGATGCCGCGAACTGGTGGATGATTGCGGCGCTCGGCGTGCTGGGAGCTGGCGGTTCGTTCTACCTTTATGTGGTTGGCATTCGCGGGACGTCGCCGACGGTCGCATCGGTGTTGGCGATGATTGAACCCATCACGGCGTCGCTGTTCGGGGTCGCTTTCATGGGGCAGCACCTGGACGTTACTCAGGTCGCAGGCGTGGTGCTGATCCTGGTTGCTGTCGCGTCGCTTAGCCGTGGTGGACGCGAGTGATTGTTCAGGGCGCAATGTCATCAAGATCCGGTATTCCCTTTCTGCCGTGGTCGATGTGCAGCGTGCGAGCGAGCCCCCATGCGGCGATGAGCAGGATGACTGCCATGGCGATGCCCGAGGTGAGTGATGCTGTGCGGAGTGCCTGGAGGCCGCCGGAGAGCAAGAGCGTCGCGGCGACAGCGCCCTCAGATACAGCCCAGAATACGCGCTGGGCGCGTGGTGGATTCGGGTGCCCGCCGGACGTCACCATGTCGTCCACGAAGGACCCCGAGTCGGACGACGTAACGAAGAAAACGATGATAAGCAGTGTCGCCAGCGCTGATGTTATCTCCGGTATGGGCAGGTATCCGAGCAGTGCATGGAGCGCGATTGAGGCCTGTTCCAGCACTGGGCCCTGAAGTCCGCCCTCCGTGGTTTCAAAGTAAACGCCCGCACCGCCGAATACCGAGAGCCACGCAAAGGTCGCGATGGTAGGTACAAAGAGTACCGACGCCGCGAATTCCCTGACCGTGCGACCCCTTGATATCCGCGCGACGAACACGCCGACGAATGGGGACCAGGATATCCACCAGCTCCAGTAGAAGAGGGTCCAGTTTGATTGCCATTCGGCGTCGGGTCGCAGATCAATCCAGAAGCTGCTGTAGATGAGGTTTTGCAGGTACTCACCAATCGACCGGACGAAAAGCTCGAGCAGGTAGACGGTGGGTCCGGCGATGAAGACGAATGCGAGCAGCAGGGCGGCAAGACTGAGATTCAGTTGGGACAGTCGCTGGATACCTTTCTTGAGACCCACCACGACGGAGATCGTTGCCACGAGCGTCACGCCCGCGATGATCAGAACCTGTGTGTCTGCGTTGTGAGGGACGTCGGCAGTCTGTTGAAGACCAGCGTTGATCTGCATCGCTCCAAAACCGAGCGAAGTGGCCACGCCGAACAGTGTTCCCGTTGTTGCCGCAATGTCGACGAGATGTCCGATCGGCCCGTAAATCCGCTCGCCAATCAGCGGATAGAGCAGCGAGCGTGGTGCGAGCGGCAGCTCGTGACGAAAGTGAAAATACGCGAGCGCTAGGCCGAAGACGATGTAGATCGCCCACGGATGAAGCCCCCAATGGAAGAAGCTGATGCGCATGGCCTCAGCGAGCGCAGCGGGTGTCTCCTCTTCAGCGAGGGGCGGCGAGGCGTAGTGATTCATGGGCTCGGCAACGCCCCAGAAGACGAGCCCTGTGCCCATACCGGCACTGAACAGCATTGCGAGCCATGCCGGATACGAAAACTCCGGTCTTGAGTCTGTGCCTCCGAGGCGAATGTGCCCGAAACGCGAAACGATCAGCCAGCCCACAAAGATCAGCAGCCCGGTTGTCGTCAGGATGTAGAACCAGCCAAAGTAGTCGAGCAGGAATGACTGCAGGCTGCTGAAGGCCGTCGCGGCTGTGGAGGGCGCAATTGAGCCGAGCGCAACGAATGCGACGACAACGGCCGCCGATCCCAGAAAGACCGGCGGATTCATGCCCGCAAGCACGCGTTCAATGATCGGATGCTTGATGGCTTACAGGTCCCTTGACGACTGCCGGATCATCGAGATTTTTCGGCTCACGGCATCGATCTTGTTCGACAGTTGAGTCGTCTCGTGCATGGCTTTTGTCGCAACCACCTTCTCTGATTGTTGCGCGACGAGCGCCTTGATTTCATCGTTGGTACGAATAAGCTGCTTCAGCGCTGCACCCACCGTCGGCGCATCCGGCTTTGTCTGATCCAACGGAATATACTGCGTCCGCGTGGCCAGTAGCTCGGCAGGTCCCTCGTCTGCGAACCGGTTGAGGCTTGTCGCGAGTCCGTCCTCGGCCCGCACAATCTGTTCGATCATTGATCGCCATGGGGCTGCGACGTCGTCGCAGGAGTTCCGCAGCCGATTGCTTGCCATCTGACAGCGATTGGCGGATTCGCGAAGCACCTCTTCGTAGGACATGAATGTACCGCGCGTTTTTTGCATATGACCTCCCCGGTCCAGCGTCAGCACCATGTAATTTCTGCATGGTCCTGAAAAATTTGCAGGGTTTCAGCCGAACGCCGAGACTGTTTTGATGTTGACGAACTCACGAATCCCGAAGGCACCGAGTTCGCGGCCGTAGCCGGAATCGCGGATACCTCCGAACGGCAATCGCGGGTCTGACTGCACCTGGCCGTTCACGGCCACGGTGCCGGTTTCGATGTCTTCGGCAGCAATCTGCCACGCGCGTTCCGTATCTGCCGAGAAGATGGCGCCGCCGAGGCCGAAGTCGGAGAAGTTTGCGAGTGCAATGGCGTCGTCGGCATTCTCGGCCCGGATCACCGGTGCGACTGGCCCGAAGAGTTCCTCCTGAAAGGCTCTCATGTCAGCAGTGACGCCGGTCAGAATCGTCGGCGCGAAGTAGCAGCCGTCGGGTTCGGCGTTCTGCCCGAGCGGCTGCCGTGCGCCCTGCAACAGCGTTTCGCTCACCTGATTGGCCAGCGTTGTGGCGAGGTCCGGTCGGGCGAGGGGACCAACGTCGGTATCGGATTCCATGGGACTGCCGACGCTCAGTTCGGAGAAGCGTTTCAGCATCTCGGCTTCGAAGTCGTCGGCGACTTCTTCCTCGACGATGAATCGTTTCGCTGCGATACAGCTTTGTCCGCTGTTGATCATGCGTGCTGTGGTGCAGATACGGGCGGCGTCCTTCACGTCGGCATCGGCGAGAACGACGTAGGGATCGCTTCCGCCCAGTTCCAGTACACTCTTCTTGAGCGCTGCGCCGGCGGCCTCTCCGACCTTTCTGCCGGCACCGGTGCTGCCGGTGAACGTGACCGCAGCGATCCTGGGGTCACCAATCAGCTTCGTCGCACGGTCTGGCGATACGAGCACGGTTTGCAGGAGGCCCTCAGGCAGGGCCTCGCCAAATACGTCTTCGATTGCGAGTGCGCAGCCGCTGACATTGCTGGCATGTTTGAGAACGACTCCATTGCCTGCTGCGATTGACGGCACCGCGAACCGGAATGCCTGCCAGAAAGGAAAGTTCCACGGCATGATGGCGAGTACGTTGCCCAGTGGGCGAAACATGACTTCCGATCGATCAGCGCTCGAATCAGCGGCTTCGGGTCGGAGGAAGGATTCAGCGTTTTCAGCGTAGTAATCGCAGAGCCACGCGCACTTGTCGATCTCGCCCTCGGCCTGTGTGATCGGTTTGCCCATCTCGAGTGTCATGAGTTCGGCGTACTCCCGGCGGTGGCCGCGAAGTGCGTCGCCGAGTGCCTTGATATGTTTGCACCGGTCAGAGACATCGGCCGTTGCCCAGGTGTTTTGCGCGTGACAGACCTTGTCGAGTTTCTGGTCAACGGTGGCGTCGGGATGCTGCGCGTACCGCGCCAGCAGCGCATTGTCTTCAGGATTTCGGCTTTCGAGTTGTTTGCTCACAGGGCACTCCCGTCAGCGAATGTGTCAGATATAACGCAATCGCCGTGCCAGCGTGTGGTGGTGCCCTGGGAAGGAGGTCCTTCAGCGTTCGCTGCGCGAAAGCTTCAGGACGAGGGGAGGAGCGGGGGCCTCAGCGACCGAGTCGCTTCTTCTTGTTCTGCACGTAGTCGACCAGAATGTATTCGCCGAGGCGGTGAGGCTCGGTATAGAACACACGACCGCCGTTGATGCGCGTCATCTGTTCGACGAAGGCCTTCAGATAGTAGCTCTGGTCGAGCATGAACGTATTGATCGTGATGCCCTTGTTCGTGCAACTGCGAATCGCACGAAGCGTCTTCGATATGGTTGCCGGCGTCGGCGGGTAGGTGAACACCGGTCGGCCTTCCTCGAGGTGCGCGGTCGGTTCACCATCGGTAATCATGATGACCTGCTTGGTACCCTGCTGGTGCTTCGCCAGAAGCTTCTCGGCAAGGATGAGCGCGTGCTGCATGTTCGTGCCGAGCAGGTAGTCGTCGTACTGCAGGTACGGCAAATCGTGCGCCTTGATTTCCTTGGCGTAGGCCGAGAATCCGAGCACATAAAGGCTGTCGCGAGGGTACGCGCTCGAGATCAGGTTGTGCAGTGCCATCGCGACTTTCTTCGCCGACTGGAACGAGCCGCGCAGGGCCATGGACCACGAGAGGTCGACCATGAGCACGGTGGCCGTCTGTGTAATGAGTTCGCTGCGATAGATCTCGAAGTCACTGGTCTGCAGCTTGACCGGCGCCCCGGGGCCGTCGCGATCAAGCGCGTTGCGAATCGTGCGAGGCATATGCAGGTGGAAAGGGTCGCCATACTCGTAAGGCTTTGATTCCTCGATGCGCTCGCCAAATCGTCCTTCTTCCGGCACCGCATGGTTGCCGAGCGACTGCTTCTTGAGCCGCTGATAGATCTCGCCGAGCGCCTTCTGGCCCAGCGTGCGCGTGCCTCGCGGCGTCAGCTCCCACTTGTTGCCGTCCTTGCGGACGTAGCCGGCTTCCTCGAGGATCTCCATCAGCTTCTTCATCTCTTCGAGGTTCTCGGCAGCTTCCTTGCCGAGCAGGTCTTCGACCTTGTCGGCGTCGATCCCGTCGACCTTGCCGTCGTACTGTGCGCGCTGCATCTGCTGCTCGAGTTCGTCGAGTTGCTGCATCTCACGCATCAGTTCCATCGCGGCCTGCAGGTCGATCTCCTGATCGCCGGAGAAGTCGTAGCGCTTGCCTTGCGGGTTCAGGTAGTCGAGTTCTTTCGCGAGCTTTGCCAGTTCGGCATTCAGTTCAGGGTCGCCGAACTTGTCCATCATCATGTCCTGGAGCTGCTGTTGCTGCTCCGGGCTCATGCTGTTGAACAGGGATTGCGTGGCGGCCATCTGCTGCTGCATTTGCTGCAGCAACTCGTCGAGTGACTGCGGCGGGTTGTCGCCGAACATGTCACCGTACTTGTCCATGAACTCCTCGAAGCCCGGGTCCTCACCTGCAATCTTCTTGACGAGCATGTCGTTCAGGTCCTTGACCATCTCCTTCATGCGCTCGATGTCGCCGTCGGACATGTTCTTGACCATGTTCTCCACATCGTTGAAGAACGATTGCGTCATCGACTTGCGAAGCTGATCGACAAGCTTCAGGAATTTCTTCTGGGCATCGGCGTTCAGGAACTCGTAGTCCTGGAGCGCCCGTATTTTGCCGGCCGCGTCGGGTGGCAGGTCTTCCATGAACTCGCGGTTCTGCTTGCCGATGTCACCAAGCACCTTGTCCGAGAAGTTACCGTCGCTCTGCTCGCTGCTGCCGGATTCTGCTGCGTCCTTGTCGGCAAGATCCTTCATGAGGTTGTCCATGAAGTTCTGCGCCTCGGCATCCTCGGGCGGCGCGTCTTCTGCGTCCGCATCCGTTTCCGGCGGCTGCGGCTGGCTGCTGCGATTCATCCACTCGTCGATGGTCTGGTTTTCTATCTCGAGGATTTCTTCGAGCTGCTGCCTGATGTCCTCCATCACGCTGTTCATGTCGTAGCGTTCGAGGCGTTGCTGGCGCTGGTCTTTCAGCTGGCGAAGCATATCGCGCAAGCCGCGGATGTAGTTGCCGTCCTCACCGTCCATCCCGCGCTGCATTAGGTAACGCATGGCCTGCGAGAGGTCGCCGAACTCCATCAGGTCTTCCGACAGCGCCCCGAGGATCTCGTCAGCGCTCGGGGGCTGCAGCTGTGAGCCATCCCACCTGGAATAGCGAATCCAGGAGGTCGGCCTTCTCCGCGGTTGGGGTTCGTTGTCTCCGGGTTTGGATTGCTCTGCCATGGCGTTCTGCCTTGAGCCCGTCGGCTCGTTTGAAGCTGCCGGGAACCTAGCCCCGGTAGGTACTCCTGCCGTTCACCTGGTCCTTGTTGAGGAGCTGGTTGAGGTGGAGGCCCTCGAGTATGAATTCACAGGCCGATGCACGCACCGCCGGGTTGTCGCTGTGCGCGAGTTTGCTGACGGCGTGATCGAGATTCTCGATCTTGCCGATAATTGTCTCGTAGTCGGATGACGGCATGGATTCGCCGGTCGTGACGTTGACGCCGTCCGCGAACTGCAGCGCCAGTGCCTCCATTTCAGCGAGATCGGTGTAGCGGGAAAACACGGCGCGAACCGCGTCGTCGAACAGCTTGTGGATAATCTTGTCCTCGCGCCCTTCTTCCATCGCCTCGAATTCAACCTTGCCCTGCAGCGAAGGCATGATGAACGGCAGATCGGTGATTCGCGGGACGACGTCCTGCTCTCCGGTCTTGATGGCCCGACGCAGGGCATTGGCCAGCAGCGCCTCGTAGTTGGCAACCGACGCGCGAACCGATACGCCCGAGCGCTGGCTGATGTCCGGCGACTTGCGCGCAAGCTGGGTGATTTCGGCGACGATCTGCTGCATGTAGGACGGGACGTTCTCCCGGTACTCCCCCATGTCGAGCTTCGTCTGCTCCTGCTCCATGATCGTGATTTCCTCGAGTACCGACTCGGGATAGTGCGTACGGATCTGGCAACCGTATCGATCCTTCAGTGGCGTGATGATCCGGCCACGGTTCGTGTAATCCTCGGGGTTGGCAGTCGCCACGATCAGAATGTCGAGATCGAGGCGCACCTTGTGGCCGCGAATCTGGACATCGCGTTCTTCCATGACGTTGAGCAGACCGACCTGAATGCGCTCTGCAAGGTCCGGCAGTTCGTTGATCGCGAAGATGCCGCGGTTGGTGTTCGGGATCAGGC
The DNA here is from genome assembly GCA_965267485.1 of Pseudomonadales bacterium. Classification (GTDB taxonomy): domain Bacteria; phylum Pseudomonadota; class Gammaproteobacteria; order Pseudomonadales; family Azotimanducaceae; genus JANQJA01. Next base: position 1,309,703 of record OZ254080.1, read on the forward strand.
CGAAGTGAAGCGCATCGATATCAGAAAGGTAGCGCCCCTCCGCGATCTTGATCGGGTCTACCTCGCCGATCAGGTCGGCGATGGTAATGTCCGGTGTTGCCAGTTTCTCACCGTACCGTTCGTCGCGGTGCATCCAGCGGATGGGCGTGTCCTCGCCCTTCTCCTCGAGGATGGCGCGGGCAGGCGCGCTGATCGGCCGGAACGGATTCTCGGGGATCTCGACGCCATCGATGACCGGCGTCCATTCGTCGAGCAGCGACGTGAGGCTGCGGATGATTCTCGACTTCGCCTGGCCGCGTTCACCGAGCAGGATGATGTCCTGACCGGAGAGGATCGCGTTCTCGAGCTGGGGGATGACGCTGTCCTGGTAGCCGACGATCCCGGGGAAGACCTCGTCGTCATCGGCGAGTTTCTTCATGAGATTGCGGCGCATTTCTTCGCGTACCGGGAGTACGTCGATGCCAGCAGACTTGAGTTCACGAAGGGTGCTTGGGCGGGTATCAGTCACGGCCTACTCCTCGGTTCAACAGATTCCAGTCTTGCCACAATCATCGCTTCGAAACGTATGTGGCATAGAGGGCGGACGCCTTTCATATAAACAGGATCGACGAGACCGATGCAAGCGGAAAATGACCGCATGAAAGGTGCGACAAGCATTCCATCGCTGTACGCTTGCGCTTTGAACCGACAACGATCTGGAGCAAGAAGTGATTACCAAGGGGGACGACTATCCGCTGCACCAAACGCCCGAGCCGATCGCGTACACGGGCGCTCACCGCAACTTCTATGACCGCTTTTTCTTCAATGGCTACGATCGCTCAGGCGACACCTTCTTTGCGCTGGCGATGGGCGTATACCCGTACGTCAACGTCCTGGATGGCGCCTTCTCGGTCGTCGTCGATGGCGTTCAGCACAACGTCTACGGGTCACGCGTGCTGCACATGGAGCGGCTGGATACACAGGTCGGGCCGGTCAGCGTCGACATCGTTGAGCCACTGCAGACGCTGCGTATCGCCTGCGACGATGTCGATAACGGTATCCGGGCGGATCTGACCTTCAGCCGGATGACCCTCCCGCATGAGGAACCGCGGTTCACCCGCCGTGTCGGCACGCAGGTGATGATGGATGTCACTCGACTCACGCAGTTCGGAACGTGGTCCGGCTGGATTGAAGTGAAGGGGCGCAGGATTGAGGTCACGCCCACCGAGTTTCGCGGTTGCCGGGATCGGAGCTGGGGCATTCGCGGTATTGGCCAGGCCGACCCGCAGCCGAACCCCTATGGTGCAAAACCGCAGTTCTACTGGCTGTGGGCGCCGCTGATGTTCGACGACTTTGCGACGCATTACTTCGTCAACGAAGATGGCGACGGCAAGCCCTGGAACTCGAATGGTCTTGTGATCCCGGCGCTCGATGGCGATGCACCGGTCATCCGGAACTGGTCGAGCAAGATGACCTACAAGTCGGGGACCCGCCATGCGAAGCACGCAACGATCGACTTTGTCACAGCGGCCGGCGAGGCGTGGCAATTCGAGCTGACGCCGAAGTGGCACTTCTATATGCGTGGCATCGGGTACACGCATCCGCACTGGCGTCATGGCAGCTACCACGGTGAGCTCGAGACCGGGTACGACGAGTTCGAAGTCGCCAGCGTCGAGCCGACCGATCTTCACATCCAGGCGATGTGCGACGTTGTGCTTCGCACGCCGGATGGCGAATTGAAGGGGCAGGGTGTACTCGAGCAACTCATCGTCGGGCCGCATGGACCGTCCGGCTTCACGGACATGATGGATATGGCGCCATGACGCTGGCGACCGGCGAGGTCGCAGAGACGCTGTCGCGGTACCTCAGCGAGCAATGGCAGGGCAAGGTCGAGGTGACCGGCGTCGAGCGCATCTTCGGTGGTGCCTCGCGCGAAACGTTTCGGCTGAAGGCGAACTGTAACGGTGAGACCAGCGGCCTTGTCCTGAGGCGGGATCCGCCGACGAGTCTCATTGATACCGAGCGCAGGCTCGAGTTCGGTGCCTACTCTGCGATTTATCCCACGTCCGTTCCGGTCCCCGAGCCGCTTTTTCTCGAGGACGACCCGGCATGGATGGGCATGCCCTTCAGCGTGATGCGGGAGATACCGGATGCGCAAAGCGATGTCTCTCAGCTCGACGACGAAGGCCGGCAGCGGATCGGACGGCAGAAGTGGACGATCCTCGGTGAACTTGCGGCGCTGGATCCGGTGGCGCTTGGATTCGGTGATTTCACCGATATTCCTGCACCGGAGGCATGCGCGCGTCGTGAGCTGGACTACTGGACCGGCGTGATCGAGAACGACCAGTTTCACCCCCAGCCTATCGCGGCGGCAGCTGTTCGCTGGCTGCGTGCCAACCTGCCTCCCGCGCCGGAAAGGCTGTCTGTAGTTCACGGTGATTACCGCACCGGGAACTTTCTGTTCTCACCTGACGAGGGAATCAAGGGGATTCTCGATTGGGAGATGTGTCATGTCGGCAATCCGCTTGAAGATCTCGCCTGGTCTCTCGACCCGCTGTGGTGTTGGGGACAACCGGATCTCGCCGGCCGTCTGCTGCCTCATGATGAGGCGATTGCACTGTGGGAGTCTGCGAGCGGGCTCCGTGTCGATCGGGAAGTGTTCAGGTGGTGGCAGATATTTGTTGCCCTGAAGGCGCTGGCAATCTGGATTTCGTCGAGCGAGGACTTCGATCAGGGAGCGTCGAAAGACGCCATTCTTGCCTATGCAGGCTGGGTCATGAGCGACCGTCAGAACCGGATACTGGTGGACTACCTGTCACCGCTTTCCCGAAAGGAGTACGCAAGATGATCCCGAAGCCCGGAAGTGCGCTCCGGATGATTTCCGGACGCTTGCTGAGCGCGGTTGTCCCGACGGCGGGGACGTCGTTTGCGATGTCCGACGGTGCAATGTCAGCGATGCTGCTGGGTGCGCTCGCCGCTGAGCTCGAGGAGGGCGTTGCGCGGCGTCTCGAAGACGGTGAAGCGATGCTCGCGCTCCTCGGGCGTGGGGAGCAGGCGGGGCATATCGACTTGCCCGCGCGCCTGCCAACGGAGCCCGTGTCGATGCGCCTCGCGGATGTGAATGCCTGGCACGACGCGCTCACGGCTGAGCTGATCGTGCTGCACGAGCGTGTCGAGGTGAGTGGAGACTCGGCGTTGAACGAGGCGATCTGGGAGTATCTCGAAGCCACGGCGCGCCGCCACGCGCTCCCGCTCTGAGTGAGGTACTTCGGCGCGTGCGACGCACGAGCCTCGGCACGAGGCATTGCCTTCGTCAGCCTTGCTTGCGGTTGGCGAGGACGATCGCGCGCGTGGGCGCGGGGAGCCCCTCAATGGTCAGATGTTCCGTGCCGGGGTCGAGGAAATCAGCGAGGGACTGGAATGTCATCCAGTCGGTCGCGCGCTGCTCTTCAATTGTCGTCCGGGTGACGTCCACGGTCCTGATGTTTTCGAAGCCCGCCCTGGCCAGCCAGAGTTCGAGCGCCGCAGTGCTCGGGATAAACCAGACGTTCGCCATCTTTGCATAGCGGTCTTCAGGGACGAGAACCTCCTGCTCGTCCCCGTCGATAACCAGCGTTTCGAGGACGAGTTCCCCGCCGGGTCGTAACGTCGAGAGCAGTTCGCTGAGATGATCGATCGGGCCGCGGCGATGGTAAAGCACGCCCATCGAAAAGACTGTATCGAAACATCCGAACGCCGGCAGATCTTCGCCCCGAAGCGGCAGCAGGCTGGCGTCCATGGCCCCGGCCAGCCGCCGGACCGCGGCAAACTGGTACAGGAACAGGAGTGTCGGATCGACGCCAAGCGCAAAGCGGGCACCGGCGCCCAGCGCGCGCAGCATGTAGTAGCCGTTGCCGGCACCGACGTCGAGCAGCAGGCGGCCCTCCAGCGGTGCAAGATGTGGTGCGAGCCGCGCCCATTTCCAGTCCGAGCGCCACTCTGTGTCGATATCGATGCCGAGAAGTGACCAGGGGCCCTTGCGCCAGGGTCGGAATTGCTGGAGCGATGCCCTGATCGCCTCAGTGTCCGCAGCATTGGCGGTGTGCCCGATCCGAATCGTGTCGGTCGTAAAGTCGACGTCCGTCGCGGCGTTCTGCGGCAATGCCTCGAGCACCGCATCCCATTCTGCCGCCCGTCCGTGCGGGCGCGCCTGTTGGCGCTCCCGGACGGTCCGCAACAGCGATTCCCTGAAGGGCTGCAGTTCGGCGGGCAGTGCCGCGAGGGCGTTTTCGATGTCGAGGCTCACGTGTCCGGCATTTCGCCTTCGATTGTGATGTGCGGGACCAGCATGTCATACGCCGCGAACGAGCGGCCCACGAGCCGAATGGCAAAGACCTGGGCCAGCGAGTAGGTGATGCGTACGATGACGAGCGAGCCGCCTACCAGCAGTACGGGCACCGCAATGTGCCCTGGCGTCAAGAATGCCGCCACAGCAACGAGCAGCGCGGCGAGGGCGGTGTGCACCCAGGTGCCAAGATCCGACGAGAATCCGGCAACGACCGTCCAGAAGATGCCGACGAGGGGAACGGCGATCGCGGCGCTCCAGCCCAACTGCAGCACGAGCAGGCCGAGCGCAACCAGGATACCGAGAATTGACAGGATGACGCCGGCCCAGATCAGCGCCTTTTGCAGAAACATCGAACTGCCGGTTTCCTCGACGATGGAGTCATTGCTGACCCGCATCAGGAACTGGCGCGCGATGCTCTTCGAAATGAACAGGCGGGTGCTGCCGGATTCCAGCGCCGGGCGCAGCGCTTCGAACTGTTCCGGTGTCAGGTACTTGTTCATGCCGCGACTCTCACCGCAAGGAATGCGGCAAAGTTCAGGCAGCGCGAGATCTCGAAGACCTCGTCAAAACCCGATTGATGAAGACGCGAAATGTGGGTTTCCGCCGTTTCGGGGATCATGACGTTCTCCAGCGCCGCGCGTTTCTGGGCGATTTCGAGATCACTGTAGCCGTGGTATCGCTTGAAGTCATGGTGCAGTTCCCGGATGAATGTATCCTCATCGCCTTTCTCGAAGGCGACCTTCTCGGCAAGCAGCAGGGCGCCGCCCGGATTGATGCCACGGGCAATCGATTCGAGCACCGTGGCCCGTTCGTCGGGTGGCACGAACTGCAGCGTGAAGTTCAACACGACGACGGACGCATTCTCGATCACTGTCGCCTGCAGATCCTGTTCGCGCAACTCGACGGTCGCACCACTGTGATCCCGTTGGATGCTGGCCCGGCAGCGCTCGATCATCGCGCTTGAGTTGTCGACGCCAATGACGTGGCAGCTCGCGGGTACGTGGCGACGCAGCATCAGGGTTGCGGCCCCCAATGAGCAGCCGAGGTCGTAACAGTTCGTCTCGACCCGTGCGTAACGTTCGGCGATGAGGCCAATGAGATCCAGCGTCAGCCGGTATCCCGGCACCGATCGCGAGATCATGTTGTCGAACACATCGGCGACGCGGGCATCGAAGGCAAAGTCTTCGACCCGGCCCAGTGGTTTCACGAAGATGTCGTCTTTCTTCATCGTTTCTTTACGTCGCACGCGTCAGAGTCTGCATTGTACGGGATATTCCGTCGCTTCGGACGGGGTCAGGGCTTGATTCGAAAGGGGACTTGGATAAGATAAGTGCAGCTTCCTGCTACCGGAAACCTTTGATGCGCCTGTTATTGGCAAACATGGACATGACTCCGACCAGATCGTTAGCTCTCCTCACCCAGGGAGAGTCAAAGAGCCCCGACGGCCTTGCGTCCTCGGGGCTTTTTTATGTGCGGTCGTTTTTCGGATATGGCAGGGTGACTCGTCAAATTGCTCTTGCTGAGCGGAACAGCTAGGAACCGTTTCAATGGCAGTACGTATTCTCAGACTCAATACCGCGGGTATGCCGATCGAATGGCTGAGCTGGCAGGAGGCCGTTTGTCTGCATGCACGGGAACTGGTGACCTGGACCTACGGTGAGGAGGTCATGGAGGTTCGCGGTGGCCACTCCCGTGAGACCGGTGAGCAGACAGTCATGCGGCTCAACAGCATCATGGCCTGCAAAGGCAAGGTGCACACGAGCTCGCGCAAGGAGCCTCCGCTCACGAACCGGGCGCTGTTTCGCCGCGACCAGCATGTCTGCCTTTACTGCGGTGTGCGTTTCGATGCCATCCACCTGTCGCGCGACCACGTCATTCCGGTGTCGCGAGGCGGCAAGGACATCTGGACCAACGTTGTCACCTCCTGCAAACGATGCAACGCACGCAAGGGGAGCCTGCTGCCGGAAGAGTGCAACATGGAACTGCTCGCGCTGCCCTACCTGCCGAACCATGCCGAGTATCTGGCGCTCTCGCACAGCGGGCGGATTCTGGGCGACCAGATGGCGTTCCTGAAGAAGCAGTTTTCGGCCAACAGCCGGCTGCTGGCCGACGAGGAGTACCTGACTGCCTGAGGCCCTCAGTCGCGCCTGGGGAACCAGTAGTTCAGGTATTCCGCGTAGAGTACTGGCTTCTCGACGCCCTTTGCTTCGAGTTCGTGCGCGGACTTGAGCAGCACTTCGCCGTTCCCCTTGTCCTCGGCACCCACCAGCGTGATGTGCGAGCGGATCGACACGCCGTCGCCGATGACGACGGGTTGCAGTACCCGCACCTTGTCCAGCCCGTAGTTCAGCGGATGGGCGCCGTCCGCTGGCCACAAACCGGTATCGCGGTTGAAGTGTGTGATCAGCGACATCATCAGGAAGCCGTGAACAATCGTGCCGCCGTACGGGCCGCTCGCGGCATACTCCGGGTCGCAATGGCCGGGGGTGCGCCAGCGTGTGACCTCGCCGAAGATATTCACCTGCATCTGGTCGATGTCGACCCAGCCGCTTGTGCCGATCGATCGTCCGACCCAGTCCTTCGCGTTGGCAAGCGTGAATGTTTCTGTCATGAGTCTTCTCCCTCCAGTCGATCCCGGGACTCGTTGGCGGCCGAGCCATAGATGCCCTTGGCCATGAGCGACGACTCCTGGTCCCGGCGTGCCTGGTAGACCTCGGCGCGGATGGCGTGAACGGCCTTGTTCCCGGGTTCCGCCTGTGCGGCGAACTCGGCGAGATGGCAGGCGAGTCTCGGATCGTCTTCGGCAATCTCCTGAGCACGCGTCGCAAGCTTGAGGGCACCGCCGGCCAGCGTCGACAGTTCGGCAGCCAGTCTCGAGTCCGGTGATGGTTTCAGATGCGCAGGATTGCCGTCGTACCAGCCGCCGTACATGCGCCAGATGTTGCGTACGACGAACTCGGGCTCATCGTAAATGGGCCTGAGATAGGGCTTCTCGAGCGTCGCCGGATCGATCTTCACTTCGTGAACAATGTCATCCAGGCGCGCACCTTCGTTCATTCGCGTCACCGTTTCCCGGACGAGGAATTCGAGCGCTTCGGCGACATCGATCAGGACGCGCCGGATGCGGTCCTTGCCCTCGATTGGCAGCCCGTGGGCCGGCAGGAACAGCTCCGCTCCCTGGTCGGCCATGTCGCGCATGGCCCGTGCCCATTCGACCGGATAGCGTTGAACCTTCTGCGGGTTGCCGGCATTCGGAAAGCACCAGATGAAAAAGTCGCCGGCGCAGATCGCCTTGTGGCGCGGAATCCAGGCCCAGGTGTGGTCGTCGGTTTCGCCCTTGGCGTGCCGGAGTTCGATGTCGAGACCGCCGACGTTCAGCGACATGTAATCCCGATAGGTGACGTCCGGAGGTGACGCGCCTTCCGGGCGGAAGCGGTCGCCGTCGCCGATGTCATAGCCGCGCCGTGAAAACTGCCCGAACTGACGCCGGTTGATGACGTTGTTGTATCCGCTGGTGAAGTCGTAGCGATCGAAGCGACGTGGCACATTCTCGTGGCCGACGAGCTGCGGTCGCGGTGATGACTTTGACTCTGCGTCTGCCATGAAGGCGCCACAGCCGCCAACGTGGTCGAGATGTCCGTGGGTGTAGACGAGCGTGTTGAATCGGTCTTCGCGCCAGCTGCGAATGGCCTCGACGACGCGGGCGCCCCCGTTGACGCCGCTGGTATCGAAGGCGACGAGCCCGTCGTCGGTTTCGAAGAGTATGCAGTGTGAGAATGCTTCCACCATCGCGACCCCGTCCCGAATCGGCGAGAGCTGGAAATTGATGCGGTTCATCGGACCGATGTCCTGTTCCGACGCGGTGCCGTCAATGACGCCGGTCGACATGCCGAGCAGATCTGCCATGGGTTCCTCCCTCCTTTTCTCCGACGATAGCGCCGGGTACGGGGACCGGCAAGCCACGGTTTGACCGGTTGAAATGTGGTGCGCCAGCCCAATTTATGAGTCATCCCTGCGAGACTGGATTCACATGAACGATCAAGCTGACAACGGCCAGGGCGAGTACATTCCGCACGATCCCGCGGGGAGTGCGCTCGCACGGCCTGATGAAGTTCTGCCCGATACGCTCCAGCTCATTCCGCTGAACGGGCGCCCCTATTTTCCCGTACTGGTTCAACCCATCGTGGTCGACAAGGATCCCTGGGGTCCCGGTATTTCGCGCGTGGCCGACAGCGCCCACAAGCTGCTTGCGCTCAGCTATGCGCCGAGCGGTGAAGACAAGGATTACCCGGGGCCAGAGGATGTCAGCGACATCGGCTGTGTGGTGCGTGTGCACCGTCTTCATGAGGTCAAGGGGCAGTTCCAGTTCATTGCCCAGGGCATCAAGCGCTTCCGCATACGCGAATGGGTGAGGCGTGAGCCACCCTACGTGGTGCGTGTCGAGTACTTCGACAAACCGCTGGACGAAGACGAAAACCAGCTTCGCGCCTATGCCATGTCGCTGATCGATGTCATCAAGGAGCTGATGACGCTGAACCCGCTCTACAACGAGGAACTCAAGCAGTATCTCTCGCACTTCAGTCCGCATGACCCCGGGCCGCTCGCTGACTTTGCCGCTGCGCTGACCTCGGCGAACAGCGACGATCTGCAGGATGTACTCGAAACGATTCCCTTGCTCGAGCGCATGGAGAAAGTGCTCATCATGATCAACCGGGAGCTCGAGGTTGCGCGGCTCCAGAGCGAGATCAACGAGCAGATGCAAACGCAGGTCAACGAGCAGCAACGCGAGTTCTTCCTGCGCCAGCAGCTCAAGACGATTCAGAAAGAGCTTGGCATCGCGAAAGATGATCGTCAGGCGGACGTCGAGAAATTTTCGGAACGCCTGGCATCGTTGACGGTGCCTGCTGCCGTTCAGGAACGCGTTGACGAGGAACTCGGCAAGCTCGAGGTGCTTGAGCCGTCGTCCGCCGAGTACGGCGTGACGCGAAACTATCTCGACTGGGTGACCTCGGTGCCCTGGGGTGTTGTCACTGATGACAACCTTGATCTGAAGCACGCGCGGAAGATTCTCGATCAGGATCACGACGGGCTCGATGACGTGAAGCAACGCATCATCGAGTTTCTTGCCGTGGGTGCGTACCGCGGCGAAATTGCGGGTTCGATACTGCTGCTCGTCGGGCCGCCGGGCGTCGGCAAGACCTCGATCGGCAAGTCGATCGCGGGCGCCCTCGGGCGTGAGTTCTATCGCTTCAGCCTGGGCGGCATGCGCGACGAGGCCGAGATCAAGGGGCATCGCCGAACCTACATCGGCGCGATGCCGGGCAAGTTCGTCCAGGCACTGAAGCACGTCAAGACCAGCAACCCGGTCATCATGCTTGATGAGGTCGACAAGATCGGTTCAAGCTTCCAGGGTGATCCGGCATCGGCGTTGCTCGAGGTGCTGGATCCGGAACAGAACGGCGAGTTCCTCGATCACTATCTCGATCTGCACGTCGACCTGTCGAAAGTGCTGTTCGTGTGTACCGCGAACCAGCTGGATACCATTCCTGGCCCGTTGCTGGACCGGATGGAGACGATTCGCCTCGCCGGCTACCTCACCGAGGAGAAACTCCAGATCGCGAAACACCACCTGTGGCCGCGTCAGCTCGACCGGGCCGGTGTGCCCCGAACGAAGCTCAAGATCACAGACGCCGCGTTGCGCAAGGTCATCGAGGGCTATGCCCGCGAAGCCGGCGTGCGGAATCTCGAGAAGCAGCTGGGACGAATCGTGCGCAAGAGCGTCGTCGACATGCTCGAGAACGACAAGGCAAGGTCGGTCTCGGTCAAGGATGTCGAGGCGTATCTGGGTGCACCGATCTTCAAGCGACAGTCTTCCCAGCGGGGTGTCGGCGTTGTCGATGGCCTCGCCTGGACGGCACTCGGTGGCACGACGCTCGCGGTCGAGGCCTCAGCCCTCAAGACGGGAACCCGCGGGTTTCAGCAAACCGGCCAGCTCGGCAATGTGATGAAGGAGTCGGCGACGATTGCCTACAGCTACGTGACGTCGAATCTGAAGGCGCTGGGCGCGAAAGAAGGGTTCTTCGACGATGTCACGGTGCACCTGCATGTGCCTGAAGGCGCAACGCCCAAGGATGGGCCAAGCGCGGGCATCACCATGGCAACGGCGCTCCTGTCGCTCGCGAGAAATCAGCGGATCAAGCGGCCGATTGCCATGACCGGTGAGCTCACCTTGACCGGACGTGTACTGCCGGTGGGCGGCGTGCGCGAGAAGGTGATCGCGGCGAAGCGGGCGGGTGTGAAGGAGATCATCCTGCCCGCGGACAATCAGCGCGACTTCGATGAGATCCCTGACGATATCAAAAAGGGGCTGAAGATCCATTTCGCGGGCCGCTACGAGGACGTCGCCGCGATCTGCTTCTGATACCGCCTTGTGCTGAAGATCCGAGGTCCTTCGCTGCGCCCAGGACGAGGGGGTGCCTCACATCGTCAGCACCAGTCAGCAGTGGCGCTTGCCAGCAGGCTGGAGGACAGGACGTCCGAAAGCCAGCCTACAGGGATGTACTTGCGGCGGTGCTGGCAAGCGCCACTGCTGACTGGTGCGGCTATCAATGTGCGGCGGCAAGCTTCGGTGTCGATCGTGTTGCTGCTGAAGCTCAGGTGATGACGCCGCGCTCCCGCAGGGAGTCGAGTTCGTCGGCCGAAACCCCGATCTCGGCAAGCAGTTCCTCGTTATGTTCGCCCAGCGCGGGAGCCCCGTGACGAATTTCGGGCGACGTGGCGCTGAACCTTGCCGCCGGACGGGTCTGACGGATTCGTCCCGCGCCCGGATGGTCGTACTCGACGATCAACTCGCTGGCCAGCACCTGCGGATGGTGAATCACCTCCTTGCGCTTCAATACCGGTGCGCTTGGCACGCCGGCCTCGTCCAGTATCTCCAGCCACTCCTCGGCCGTCTTGCCTCGCAGCGCATCCTGGGTCATCTGAAGTCGTTCATTGGCATTCTTGTCGCGCAGCGCCGGCGTGCTGAATCTCTCATCTTCCTTCCACTCCGGATGCCCCACGGCATCGGCAAGCGCCTGCCACTGCCGGTTCGTCATCGCCGAGACGCTGATATAGCCATCCTTGGTCTCATAGATCAGGTCGATGAACGTGGCCGCGCGCTGGACGCTCACCTCCTTGCCGACGAAGGTCTGGCCGCCCATGTCCGAAGACCACAGGAATGAGATCACGGCATCCAGCATGCTCACGCGAATGTGCTGGCCCTCACCGGTACGTTCCCTGGCGAACAGGGCAGAACTGATGGCTTGCGCGAGCGTCATGCCGGTCAGCTTGTCCGGCACGATGGTACGCACGAGCCGCGGACGCTCCTCGTCCGAGCCTGCCTGAATCGTACAGAGACCGCTCAGCGCCTGGACGATCGGGTCATAGACCGGCTTGTGGGACCATGGGCCGGTTTCGCCGAATCCGCTGATTGATGCATAGATGATGTCCGGCTTCACGGCCCGGATCGCGGCTTCGTCAACGCCGAGCCGTTCGACGACACCGGGGCGGAAGTTCTGGACGAACACGTCGGCGGTCGCTGCCAGCTTCAGCAGCAGTTCCCTGCCGGCGTCCTGCTTCAGGTCGAGCGTCATGGCTCGCTTGTTCCGGTTGTTGTTCAGGAAGGTCGCAGTAAACGTATTCTCGCCGTGGCCGGCGCCGCGCGCGTGGTCCGGTGAGGAGACGGACTCCACCTTGATGACATCGGCGCCCTGATCTGCGAGCAGCATGGTCGAAAATGGGCCGGAAATGACAGTGGACAGATCGACGATACGAACGCCGGAGAGTGGGCCGGGCATGAACGAACCTCCAGGTGACTTCGAGGTTCATCGTCTTTGATTGACGCCGGCATTACAACATTGCCGGCGTTATTGCCGACGTTGGGGGGTATCAGGCGGCAGTCTCTTCCTGTGCCCGCTCCTCGGCGGCCTCGAGCAGCGATTCGATCCGTTCGATCTCCTGCTCGAGTTCGTTCAGCATCTCGTTGATGGTGACGTCCCGCTGCCCGATCTTTACCGATTCCATGGCATGATCCTGTGGAGTGCTTTTCGAAGACTGGAAGACCAATTTACGCGACATGGGGTCCGCTGTAAGTAAAGAAATGCAAAAGGCCGACGAGTGGTTGTATCGCCGCGTAATCCTGCTGGTCCTCGCATTGGCGCTGACGGGTTGTGCACCGCGGGAGCCTGCGGGACAGGAGAGCTATGTGATTGAACTTGAAGGAAAAAATATTCCGGCTCTGGCCAGGGAAATGGGGCAGGGTACGCTCACGTCGGCCGCGCTGGTGCGTCACTTCATCGATCGGATCGAGGCTGAGGACGGGGTTTACCGGTCGGTCATCTCGCTCGACCCCGGCGCGCTGGCTGCCGCAGAGCGGCTCGATCAAGCGCGGGACGCCGGCGAGGTTCGCGGATTGCTCCACGGCATTCCCATACTGATCAAGGACAACATCGAGACCCTGGGCTTGCCGACCACGGCGGGATCGATGGCGCTCGCAGACAGCGAGACCGGACGCGATGCCACCATCGTGGCACGACTGAGAGAAGCCGGTGCGGTGATCCTCGGCAAGACGAACCTCAGCGAGTGGGCGAACTTTCGTTCCGATCGATCGAGCTCCGGCTGGAGCGCGGTGGGCGGGCAGACCGGCAATGCCCATGATGTGACGCGATCACCCTGCGGTTCGAGTTCCGGTTCTGGTGTGGCAGTCGCACTCGGTTTTGCCGTTGCCGCCGTCGGCACCGAGACGAACGGGTCGATCGTCTGTCCGGCGTCGATCAACGGGGTGGTCGGCCTGAAGCCCACGGTTGGCCTGTTGCCGCGAACGCACATCGTGCCGATATCACCTACCCAGGATACCGCGGGGCCAATGACGCGCAGCGTCGCCGACGCGGCGATTCTGCTGGCGGTCATGCAGGGCGCAGATCCTGCCGATGAGTCAACGGCGGGCACGTCTGCTGTTGCCGCAGATCACTACCTGCCCGCCGGCACGGCGCTCGCCGGTGTACGGCTCGGGGTAATCAGAACGTCCGTTGGCCATCCCCGCGTGCAGGCGCTGCTGGAGGCGCGCCTTCAGACGCTCGAAGATGCGGGTGCCGAACTCGTTGAGGACGTTGTTCTCGAGCCCTATTCGACCTTTCGTGACGATACGTACGGCATCCTGCTGTACGAGTTTCGCGATGCGATCCGCGCTTACCTGTCGTCGCTCGAGGGAGAACGCGCCGGCTGGACGCTGGAGGATCTGATCGCCTTCAACGAGGCGAATGCCGCAGCGGAGCAGCCGCACTTCGGTCAGGAAACCTTTCTCGCAGCACGGGACCTGCCGTGGACCACGACCGATTATGCCGGGGCGCTGACCCGTGTACGGCAGGCAACGCGTGACGAGGGTATCGACCGGGCGCTGGCCGAGCATCGGCTTGACGCCATTGTCTCGCCAAGTAATGGCCCGGCCTGGAAGATTGATCCCGTCAATGGCGACCGCGGTGTCGGTGGATTTTCGACGTTCCCCGCGGTGGCGGGATATCCCCACATCACGCTGCCCATGGGCCGCGTCCACGGACTTCCTGTCGGGCTTTCGCTGGTCTCGGGCGCGGGAAGCGAGCGCCGATTGATTGAACTGGCCGCCTCGGTCGAGGCCGCACTTGTGGGGGCCGGTTTACCCGCCCATTGACGTATGACAGGCTCCTTTCATGCCAAATGATCTATCGACCCGATTCCTGTTCAGAAATGCCGATGTTCGCGGCAACTTGCTGAGCCTCGACGAAAGCTATCGGCAGGTCATCGAACCGCACGGCTATCCGCCGGAGATTGCCAACCTGCTCGGCGAGTTCCTCGCTGCCTCGGTGTTGCTCAGCGAGACGATCAAGTTCGACGGTCGCCTGATGCTGCAGGCGCGCACCGACGGCCCGATACGCGTTGTCATGGCGGAGGCCAACAGCGATCGAGAGGTGCGTGGCATCGTGCGGCTCGACGATGAGCAGCCACTGGAGGGCGACTTCCCGGTGCTGTTTTACGGTGGCACGCTCGCGGTGATCATGGAGCCTGCAAAAGGCGAGAGTTACCAGAGCCTCGTACCGATTCAGGGCGAATCGCTGTCAGCGTGTCTCGAACACTACTTCGAGCAATCCGAGCAACTCAGCACGATGATTCGCCTGTTTGCGGACGGAGGTTCCGCGGGAGGCTTCTTGCTGCAACAACTGCCCGTGCAGATCGAACAGGATCGAAAGGCGAGAGCCCGTACCTGGGAGCACCTGTCGATCCTGGCCGATACGATCACCGATCGGGAGATGATGTCACTCGACCATCCCCAGATGGTCAAGCGACTCTTCGTGGAGGAAACGATCGAGGTGTTCGGGGGCGAAACGGTACGCTTCGCCTGCAGTTGCAGTGAGGAGCGTCTTGCAAACTCGCTGGTCTCGCTCGGCCGTGACGAGCTCGACCATCTGTTCGAGGAAGAGCGCGAGATCACGCTGACCTGTGAATTTTGCCAGTCGGAGTACCGCTTCGATGAATCGCGCCTCATGGAACTCGTCGTTGGCGATGAGTTCCGACATTAGCGAATGGCAGCCCTCGCATAGCGGCGGATCGGGAATCGCGGCAGGCCCACCAGCCGATCATCCTGGGCATAGACCTCGCCGATTTCGTGGGTCGGCAGGATCACGGCTTCTTCGATCAGGATTTCCTGCAGTCGCCCGAATGCTTCCATGCGCTCCCTGGGGTCACGCGACCTTCTCGTCCGTTCAAACAGGCGATCGTATTCCTCGCTGCTGAATCGCCCGTCGTTGAATGTGTCGTCGGAGTGAAAGATGCTCGCAAAGAAGTCCGGGTCTCTCACCGCGCCGCAGAAACGCGATAGCGAGATATCGAAATCACCACCGATGAGGCGGGAGATGGCCTGCTTGTAGGATTGCTTGTCGATGCGAACGTCGAGCCCGAGTTTGCTCTTGAGCTGGCCCTGGATGTATTCGACCTGGCGCTCCTGACCTTCCCATGACAGCAAGGTGAGCGTGGGCGCTTCGCCGAGTTCCCCGGCTGCGCGCTCGAGATGCGACCGGGCGACCGCCTGATCGATCTCGATCGCCCGGGGCGGATGGACGTCACGGAGGCGAATATCGTCGATGCCGAGCCAACTCGGGAACATGCTGCTGGCCGGCGTATTGGCGGGCACTGCGACGATGCGGTTCGCATAGGTTTCCGGGTCGAGTGAAGCCTGAATGGCCTTTCTGAGATGCTTGTTCGCCGTCACGCGCCCGTCGCGAAAGTTGAACGTGATGAGGCCGATGCAACCGGTCATCGGATTCTGCCGCAGGCGGATGCCGGCTTCGCTCGCATCCTCGAGGGTCTCGGCTGTGAGGGTAAACGTCGCGAGTTCGCCGCTGGTAAAGAGGTTGAGCAACGTACGGTTGTCAGTGGTCACGTAGCCGATGTCGACGGCGTCGAGTTTCAGCGCGTCGCGGTTCCAGTAGTGCGGGTTTGCCGCCAGTTCGAGTTCTGCCCCGTGAACCCATCGGGTGAGCACGAAGGGGCCATTCGACAGGAGCGTGTCGGCCTCCGCGGCATACGCTTCGCCCTGCGCTTCGACGAACAATTGTTTCAGCGGGTAAAAGGGCGCTGTGCCGATGTACTCGAGAAAGAACGGTATGGGGCCGGACTTTTCTGCGACGAGGGTGTGATCATCCAGGGCCCTGACGCCCAGTGCCGATGGCGGCAGGTCCCCGGCGATGATCTCTTCGGCGTTCTCGACGATCCAGGCGAGACTGAGCGAGCCGGATGCGCCCGTCTTCGGGTCCACCAGCCTTCGCCACGCATAGACGAAGTCATGGGCTGTTACCGGAGAGCCGTCGGCCCAGCGGGCGTCCTTGCGGAGGTGGAATGTCACCTGCTCGCCACGGTCATCCCACCGCTCGGCAACTGCGGGACGCACGTTCAACCGCTGGTCGAGGTAGACGAGCCCTTCGTTGATCGCCGCGAGAATCTCACGGCTGCCGCCGTCCTCGGCAATCGAGGAATCGAGAGACGGCGGCTCGGAGCCGATCGCGAGCGTGATGCGCCGATTCTCCGGATCGACGCCTGCGCCTGCTGCGGCCAGCGGCAGCCAGAGCAGCAGGAGCACAAGGCGCATGCCTGACGGTTCCTGCTAGACCAGTCGGTAGCCGAGTTCCGACAGCGGCATGGTGCGCACGCGCTCGCCCGTTGCCGCATAAATCGCGTTGGCGACGGCAGGCGCAAGCGGTGGCAACGCGGGTTCGCCGATGCCGGTCGGTGCGTAGTCGCTCTGGATGTAGTGAACATCCACGGCGGGCGTGGGGCCGATCCGCATGACCGGGTACTCGTCGAAGTTGTCCTGCTGGATGACGCCGTCCTGCATTGTGATCTTTTGCGCGGCCAGCGCGCTGAGACCGTCGATCACAGATCCCTGCACCTGGGTTGTCGCTCCGCTCATGTTGATGATCGGCCCGACATCGACCGCGACGGTCACCTTGTGCACCTTCAGGTTCTTGTTGGCGTCGACGCTGACTTCCGCACACTCGGCGATGTGTCCGGCATGGCTGAAGTAGAACGCAAGACCGAGGCCGGAGCCCGCGGGCATCGCTTTGCCCCAACCGGCTTTCTCGGCGGCCAGCTTGATGACGTCCATGGCCCGGCCGGTGTTGAGGGCGCGGATGTTGCCCTCTTCGAGCCAGCGTGGCTCACCGAACATCTCGAGCAGGAACTCGAGGTGATCGCGGCCGGCGACCTCGGCGAGTTCATGGATAAAGCATTGCTCCACAAATGCGTTGGTATTGGAGCCCGGAGCGCGCCACGGGCCGCACGGGGTGCCGATATCGATCATGCTCTGTCGGGCGCGTACGTTCTTCATGGTGGTCAGCGGCAGTTCGCCGCCGCGCAGACCGGAACCTGACAGGCCCTGACCGTCGCGCGTGAATCCGAAATACTGCTGCTCCCAGGCGACCAGCTTGCCGTTCCCGTCGACGGCTGCGCGCAGGTTCTGATGGCCCCCTGCGCGGAAGAAATCGTGGTGCATGTCATCGGTGCGCGTCCAGGTCAGCTTGATTGGCGTGCCCGTTCGCTCAGAGATGGCCATTGCCTCGGCGGCAAAATCGTGGACGAAACGCCGGCCGAAACCGCCACCCATTCGCGTCTGATGCACAGTCACCTGTGACTCCTCGAGCCCGAAGAGGTCCTGCGCAATTGGCCTGATGCGCGCCGGTGCCTGTGACGGTGCCCAGACCTCGACCGTATCCGGCTCGCCACCTGTGCCTTTGACGTAGCTCGCCGTGCAGTTCATGGGCTCCATGCAGACATGGGCAACGAAGGCAAACTCGTAGAACGCTTCATGTGTCCTGTTCGAGTTCCTCGCGAACTCGGCATCGACGTTCCCCGACTCCTTGATGATATTGCCAACGGGTTTGCCGGCGTCCCGGCGCGCACGTTCGACGAAGCGATCCCAGCTGTCATCGGATGCGCCCGTGTCGTCCCATTTCACGTCGAGCCGGTTGCGGGCATCGAGCACGGCCCAGGTGTCTTCACCCACGATGGCAACGCCGGACCTGAGTTCCTGGATCTTGCCGTTGCCTTCCAGGATGAACGCATCGGTGATGCCAGGCAGCGACTTGATTTCCTTCTCGTTGAAGCTGACCGCCTTGCCGCCGATCTTCGGGCAGCGCATGTAGGTGGCGAACTGCATGTTGGGAACGATCGTGTCGATGCCGAACGCGGAGCGCCCAGTCGCGATAACGAGGTTGTCGACACCGACCACCGACGTGCCGAGAATCGTCCAGTCTTCCTGTGGCCGAAAGACCAGTTCGTCCGGGTCGGGCACCGGCTGCCGAACCGCCAGCGCGGCAAGCTGACCGAACGTCAGGCTCTGGCCGGAGACGTGGATGACCTTGCTTTCGCGCGCTTCGAGTTCCTCTCTCGGGACTTCGAGGGATTCCGAGGCCGCGCCGATCAGCATTTCCCGGGCACTGGCACCCATTCGGCGCATCTTGTCGAAGTTTCGTGGAATGCTGGTCGAGCCACCGGCACCCTGGGCGCCGAATCGCTCGTCGATCTCGGATTGCAGGACCGTAACGTCTTCCCACTTTGCGCCCATTTCCTCGGCAACGATCATGGGCAGCGCCGTCTTGATGCCCTGACCCATCTCGGGAATCGCGGAGTAGATCGTGATCTCTCCGTCGGACGCGATCTTCACGTAGGCGTTCAGTTCCTCGGAGCCGACCAGCGTGCCGAGTTCCTCGGCCAGCGCCGCGCCGAGATTCATTTCCAGCAGAAAGCCGCCGCCGGCGATCGCACTGGCCTTCAGAAATCCCCGTCTGGTCAGGCTCATGATTTTGCCTCCGCGTTGTAGTAGGCCGCGGCCGAGTGGATGGCCTCGCGGATGCGAATGTAGGTACCACAGCGGCAGTAGTTGCCGGCCATGGCGGTATCGATGTCGTCGTCAGACGGATTCGGGTTGCTGGCAAGCAGTGCGGCAGCACTCATGATCTGGCCCGCCTGGCAGTATCCGCATTGCGGTACGTCGTGCTCGATCCAGGCTTCCTGCAGGGGATGCAGGCCGCGGCTCGTCGCGAGCCCTTCGATCGTCGTGACGTCGCCCGAGATGGCAGAGACCGGTGTGACGCAAGACCTGATGGGGTTGCCGTCGACATGAACGGTGCAGGCGCCGCACTGCGCGATGCCGCAGCCATACTTCGTGCCAAGCAGCCCGAG
Organism: Pseudomonadales bacterium; assembly: GCA_965267485.1. GTDB lineage: Bacteria > Pseudomonadota > Gammaproteobacteria > Pseudomonadales > Azotimanducaceae > JANQJA01. The sequence continues at coordinate 1,328,757 of OZ254080.1, forward strand.
GCGGTCGCGCAGCACCCACAGGAGCGGCATGTTCGGTGGTGCATCCACGGTCTTTGGTTCGCCGTTGACGTTGATCGTGTACTTGGGCATGGCTCCTTCCTGCTGGGCGGTTTTGCTTCAGTGTATCGTAACGGCGGGGTCAGGAAACCGTGTTACTTTCCCGGTCATTCCGAACCCGAACAGGAGAGCTCATGAACTTCGAGTACGAGTCCATCCGGTGCGCCGTCGATGGCCGGATCCTCACCGTGAAGATCGACAATCCTCCGGCCAACGTGATGACGGGCAAACTGTATTTTGAACTCATCAACCTGACCAGACAGCTGGAGGCAGATGACGAGATCAAGGTCGTCGTCTTCGATTCAGCTGATCCCGATTTTTTCATCGCGCATTTTGACGTCGAGGCACTGATCCGCATTCCGACCGACAGCGCGGCTGAGCGCGGCCATGCGCCCACGGACTTTCACGCGATGTGTCGTCGCCTGGCGACGATGCCCAAGGCGACGATTGTCAAAATGCGTGGACGTGCCGGGGGCGGCGGCAACGAGTTTGCCTCCAACTGCGACATGCGCTTCGGCATGCGTGGACGGACCATCGTCAACCAGATGGAGGTCGCGCTCGGTATTCTCCCCGGTGGCACCGGCACCCAAACGCTGCCGCAACTCGTTGGCCGCAACCGGGCGCTCGAGATCATTCTGGGCTGCGACGATATCGACGCGGAAACGCTGGCGGCGTGGGGCTACCTGAACCGGGTGTTCGATTCCGATGACGAACTCGACGCGTTCGTTGATCGCCTGGCCGCGCGAATCGCGCTCTGGCCGGCGGAGGCGATTGCGCTGGCCAAGGCCTCGGTAAACGCCGGCTCGACAATCCCGGAAGCACAACTCATCGAGGAAGCATTCCTGTTTCAGCAGTCGCTGAGAACATCAGGTGCGGAGCGCAATATGCGCGAAGCGATGGCGCGGGGTGCGCAGACGAGGGAAGGAGAGCGCCGGATAGCCGACCTCTGCGACGAGGTCGGCCATGCGACTGATGAGGATCGTTAGAAGCCGCGAAGCCTGGCGAAGCGATCCTTGTGGTAGGCCTGATTGCCGAACGCGTTTTCGAGGACGCGGGCTCGCTTGAGGTAGAAGCCGGCGTCAAACTCATCGGTCATGCCGATACCGCCGTGAATCTGGATGAGTTCGTTCGACATGTCGTGCAGGAACTCGCCGGCCTTGCACTTGGCGAGTGAACACATCATCGGTACGTTCTCGTCGCCCTCGTCGATCGCCGTCAGAGCGGCTTCAACGCACGAGCGCGTCAGTTCCTTGGCGGTGAAGAGCGCCGCGGCCCGGTGTCCGAGTGCCTGGAAAGAACCGATCACCTGGCCGAACTGCTTTCGGTTCTGCAGGTAGTCGAGCGTCATGTCGAACGCCTGCGAGGCCGTGCCGAGCATCTCGGCAGACAGTGCCGCCCGCGCCCGGTCGAGCGTTGCTTCCAGCGGCGCGAAGCCGGCGTCCACGTCGCCCAGTACCTGTTCCTTGCCAACGGCCACACCATCAAAGTCGATGTTCGCGTAGCCCCGGCTGTCGACGGTCTTGAGGCGGTTGCGCGAGACGGCATCTGCCGGGACCAGGAACAGTGTGATGCCGGACTCGTCGCCTGCTTCACCCGAGGTCCGTGCGGCGACGATGAAATCGGTTGCCGACATTCCCTCGTGCACAAACGTCTTGCTGCCGGACAGCGTATACCCGTCGCCGGACGCCGCTGCCTTCATCGCAATATCGGCGGGACGCGTGCGCGGCCCCTCGTCGAGTGCGAGTGTGAGGATCGAGGTGCCGTCGACAATCTTCGGCAAGAAGTGCTGCTTCTGGTCTTCACTGCCGGCCTGCACGAGCGCGGTTGCGCCCACGACGGCTGATGCGAACAGCGGCGAAGCCGTCAGATGACGGCCGATTTCCTCGAGTACCACACCCACGGTCAGGTATCCCAGCTCGGAGCCACCGTAGGCCTCGGGGACGAGAATGCCGGTCCAGCCCATTTCGATCATCGATGACCACGTTTCGGGGAAGAAGGCGATGTCGGTATCGCTGTCTCGCATCTCGCGAAACTTCTTGACGGGTGATTGCGTTGAAGCCCAGTTCTGGGCCTGATCGCGAATCATGCCTTGTTCTTCTGTCAGTGCTGCCATGTGTCCTGCTCCTAACCTTTTTGAGTGGTCTCGGGCAGGCCGAGAATGTTCTTGGAAATGATGTTGTACTGAATCTCGAACGATCCGCCGTAGATCGACATGGCCTTGCCTGACAGCCAGCCGCGAACGCTCTCGATCTCGTCTCGCTCGAACCCGTAGCCTTCCCAGCCGAGCCCCTGGTTGCCCATGATCTCGAGGGAAAGTTCAGCACGCGTCTGCGCCGCGACGGTTGCGGTGTTCTTGAGAATCGACTGCGCGGCGCTGACCTCGACGTTGCCCTTGGCCTCGGCGACGATCCGGCTGACCGTCAGCTCGTGGGCGGTCTGGTGCATGATCTGGTCGACGAGCCGGAGTCGCAGGTCGCTGTCGTCCAGCTCGCCCTTGTCGTTGGTGCCAACGTAACGCTTGGCGATACTTTCGAGTGGTTCCGCCGCGCCGCCGGTGCCGCGTGAACCTGTCTGGCTCGCACGCTCGTGCTGCAGCAGGCGCTTGCCGACGCTCCAGCCGTCGTTCAGCGGCCCGAGCAGGTCGTCTTTCTCGGCGCGAGCATCGGTGAAGAAGGTCTCACAGAACGGCGATGCGCCCGCGATCAGCTTGATGGGCCGTGTCTCGATGCCGGGCTGGTCCATCTTCATCATCAGGAAGCTGATGCCGTCGCGCTTGGCCGCGGTCGGGTCGGTACGCACGAGCGCACCGCACCACTGCGAGATGTGGGCACCGGATGTCCAGATCTTCTGGCCGTTGATCAGCCAGTAGTCACCCTTGTCTTCGGCCTTGGTCTGCAGGGACGCGAGGTCCGAGCCCGCGTTCGGTTCGGAGTAGCCGAGACACCAGCGGATCTCGCCGCTGGTGATCCCGGGCAGATGGCGTGCCTTCTGGTCGTCGGTGCCGTACTCGAGAATCGTCGGGCCGACCATCGTGATGCCCATGCCGGCCAGTGCCGGAATCGGGTTGATTGCACCAACATTGGTCATTTCCTGGGAGATGACGCGTGCTTCCTGGTGGGAAAGGCCACCACCGCCATACTCCTTTGGCCAGGTCGGTGCGCCCCAGCCTTGCTCGGCCAGCTTTTTGCGCCAGCGCTCGGCGTCCTGGACCATCTGGCCCTCGCCCTCGAAACCGCCAAACGGGGCGAGGCCCTTGTCTTTGAGGGATGCCGGGAAATTGTCATTCAGCCATGACCGGACTTCTTCTCGAAACGCGTCGAGATCAGGGGTGCTTGCAGGCATTGAATACTCCGTTGTGGATGTCTATTGGATGTGAATCTGAACTGCCTAAACATAGCAAAAACAACTTAGCGGCCGCCAAATAAATTCCAGCGCCAATGACCGGCTCGTTGTGGGGACATGTTTTGACGAAAAGGACTAGAGCGCCCATAGGGCTTCCGCTAAACTTGCGCCGTTTGTAAAAAAACCATAAATGTGGGGTAAAAATATGGGTGTTAAGCGTCTGTTGCTGCCAGCGCTTGCCCTCGGTCTGGTCCAGTCTGCCTGGGCGGAGAGCGAGGAAATCGTTGATCCAACCGTTGTCGGGACGCCGCAGTCGACCAGCCAGGTCGAAGAAGTCGTCGTCACCGGCTCCCGAATCCGCCGCGATGAATTCTCGAGCGCGTCGCCGCTCCAGATCATTGATGGCATCAAGTCCCGTGAAGTCGGTCTTGTCGATACCGCGACGCTGCTGCAGAGCGCGTCCCAGGCAACCGGCACGCAGATCGACAATACATTCAACGCGTTCGTGCTGGACAACGGCCCGGGTTCCGCCCAGGTCAACCTGCGCGGGCTCGGCGCTGAACGGGTCCTGCTGCTGCTGAACAGCCGCCGCCTTGCACCGGGTGGCGTCGGTGGTGCGCCAACGTCGCCGGACATTTCGACCATTCCGAACATCATGATTGATCGCGTCGAGTACCTGCTCGACGGCGCGTCCTCCATTTATGGTTCTGACGCGGTATCGGGTGTAGCCAACGTCATCATGCGCACCGACTTTGAAGGCTTCGAATTTGAAGGCGAACTGGTTCGTCCGCGCGCTGACGGTGGCGAAGAATCCACGTTCGGACTCGCGTTCGGCGCCTCCGGCGACAACTGGACCTGGGGCGTTGCCGGCGAGTACTACGATCGCAAGCGCGTTCGCCTCGCTGACCGCGACTTTACGTCTCAGTGCAACCGTTACATCTACGAAGACGAGCAAGGCAACATCTATAACGATTACCTTGGCCTTGTACCGGGCACGACGCAGAGCCCCTGTAAGCTCAGCACGACGAACCGCGTCTTCATCGCCACTGGATACGGCAATGTCTGGTACTCGCCGGGCTTCACCAATATCGGCATTCCGAACTTCTCGGAAACAGAAGTTGACGTCGGTCTGGCCGGCTTCAACCCGGCGATTGTGCCGATCGACCAGGACGGCGACGGCGTGCCGGATACCGGCCTGATCGACCCGGATGGTGACGGCCTCACGAACATCGACATCCAGAACGATTTCTACAACTTCAACGGCAGCGAGCGTGATCGCATGGGCGATCTGTTCGTTGGTCTGAAGCGCCACAACGTCTTTGGCTACGGCGAGTACGATCTGCAGGACGAGGCGAACACCACCTTCTACTTCGAGACGCTGTACTCCTACCGCGAAACGGAAGTGTTCTTCCCGGGCGCATCAATCTTCCCCGATGTTCCGGCTGACAACCCGTATAACCCGTGTAACCAGAACCAGCCGAACGGCGTCAACTGCATTGGCTTCTTCGGCGGCCTGAACTTCGGTAATCAGGAAGTGACCCCGATCGTCATGATCCGCGGTGACCGCGACCGGAACGAGGTTGAGATCGAACAGTACCGCTATGTTGGTGGTGTCCGCGGTGACATCCCGGGCTGGCAGAACGACAAGGGCTTCGGCAACTGGAGCTATGACCTGTACTGGAGCTACTCGACGTCCACCGGTACCGACTTCCAGCAGGGCATCCTCGAGGAGCAGCTGAACTACTCCCTGGCGAACTCGACGCTGGATCCCGTCACCGGTGAGATTACCTGTCCGGGTACCTGCGTGCCGGTCAACATGTTTGCCGATTCGATCTACCAGTCGGGTGGCGGCACGTTCGCAACCCAGGCCGAGCGTGACTTCCTGTTCGGCGATCGCTTCTTCGAAACCAAGGTCGATCAGACCGTGGTCAGCGGTGTGCTGCAGGGTGACGTGTTCGAACTGCCCTGGAACAACACGCCGGTACCCCTCGTACTGGGTGCGGAGTTCCGTGAAGACGAAATCGACTCCATCCCGAACCGCGTCGCCGCGGACGGCCTGCTGATCGCTTTCTTCAAGGATGGCGGCGCTGTTGGCAGCCGCAGCATTCGCGAGCTGTTCCTCGAAACCGAGCTGCAGCTTCTCGAAGGTGTGAAGTTCGGTGAAGAATGGTCCCTGAACCTTGCGACCCGCTGGACCGACGAGAGCACCTACGGCTCTGACGTCACCTACAGCGCCAAGACCCTGTACACGCCGGTTGACGGCCTGACGCTGCGTGGTACCTACGGCACCTCGTTCCGCGCACCGAACGCCCGCGAGCAGTTCCTGGTTGGCCAGTCCGGCTTCCAGACAATCATCGACCCGTGTGTCGTGCCGGAAGGCGCGCGTATTCCTTCGGTCAACCCGAACGAAGATGCCACCTACGACCCGACCAACGAGACCCGCACGCAGACGACGATTGCCAACTGTCAGGCCAACGGTGTCGATCCGCTCACGCTGGGCCTCGACGGTTCCCTGAGCCAGTACTCGGTTGAGGTTCTGCGCAAGGGTGGTCAGCAGGTCCAGCTCGACATTGATCCTGAAACATCGACGTCGTACACGCTGGGCGCGGTCATCGACCAGCGGTTCTTCGACGGCTTCACGCTGCGCGTTGGCCCGACCTATTACGACATCGAGGTCGAGGACAGCATCAGCCTGCTCGGCTCGCAGTTCCTGATCAGTGATTGCTATGTTGAGAACGCGAACAACTCGAGCGCGTTCTGCCGCTTCCTGACGCGTGACACCGACGGGTTCCTCGAGAATGTGGATTCGAGCTTCATCAACGTGAACACGCTGACGTCGCGCGGCATCGACTGGAACCTCTTCTACCAGCAGGACTTCATCGTTGCCGACCGCAACCTCGATATCCAGCTCGACGTTCGCATGACGCGCGTCCTCGAAAACAAGTTCATCTTCGAGACCACCGAGGAAGACGACGCCGGCACGCCGGTTGCACCGGAGTGGGAAGGTACGATCCTGCTGTCGGCGGACTATGCAGACTTCGGCTTCAACTGGCGCGCGAACTACATTTCGGGCGAGCAGGACGAGAACGAGGACCTTGCGGTCAACCCGCCGTGCGACACGCTGGGAATCACCTGCCGTCCGCTGGCTCGAACCGACGACTACTGGAATCACACGATGTCCCTGACCTGGGAGCCGCGTGACTGGTCGTTCACAATCGGTGTCGTCAACGTCTTCGACGAAGAGCCGCCGCTGCTGGATACCGACGCTGTCGAAACCCAGCTCAACAACATTCCGCTTGGCGTGGGCTACGACATCCTCGGACGTCGTGTGTTTGCCTCAGTGCGCAAAGCGTTCTAATTTCACTCATGTGATCATCACGCCTGGTTCCGAGGCATCGGAATCAGGCGTTTTGCATTCTGGAGGTTGATCAGATGCGCAAAGGAATTCTGCTTTCGATTACGCTTTCGGCCCTCGCGCTGTTCGCGCAGGCCGAACAACAGGCACTCACGGGCATCGAGGCATTTGCCCAGGAACCTGCCATTGCCGCCGCCGAGGTTTCCCCGGACGGCAAGTCCCTGGCGACACTTCAGCGTCTCACCAAGGACGGCAAGCAACTGCTCATGATCTACGACATCGACAAACTCGATGCAGACCCGGTGACGCTGGGCTCATCGAAGATGGATATCGTGCAGATGGGCTGGGTGAATAACGAGCGCCTTGTGGTGCGCTTCCGTCAGGACGTGGATACGCTGCAGGAACTCGGTGCGAACACCCGCCTCGCCTATAAGCTGGCGACCATCGACAAGAAAGGCAAACGCTGGCTCGAGATTCCGCGGAACCGTTCTGATCGTCGCAGCGAGTTCTCGAAACTGATGGAGAACTTCGGCAACGCGAGCATCATGGACACGCTGCCGCAGGACAAGAAGCACATCCTGATTGAATATGACGATGATCAGGACCTGACGACCGATGTCTTCAAGGTCAACGTCGAAAAGGGCACGGCCCGTCGCATCGCGCGCAACAGCAACCGGATCACGGTGACCTATGTCGATGAAAACGACGAGCCGCGGCTTGCAACGCGCTTCGACGAGGGTGCTGAGGCGCAAATCTATCTGGCGCGACTCGCCGGCCGCAAAGAGTGGATCGAGATTGGCCGCACCGAAGCCAAGTTGGATGCGAACAGCCAGATCTTCAACGCCTTCGAACTGGTTGGGGGGCCGGAGAGCAATGAGTTCTACGTGCTCTCGAATCATGAAACCGACACGGCTGCCATTTACATCTATGACGCAGCGGCTCAAGCGTTCGGCGAGATGCAGTTCATGCATCCCGAGTACGATGCGACCGGCCTCTACAAGATTCGCACGCTCGGCGGCGAAGAAGTGCTGGCGGGCTTCACCTATACGGGCAAGGCGGGCGACGTTTATGTGGTCGACCCGGAAGAGAAGGCGCTGCACGATGCCATCGCGCAGGTGCTGCCGGAGACGGATAACGATATCGTGTCGCGTTCGGAAGATGGCAAGACCCTTATCATCAGTGCCGAGGGTCCGCGTTCACCGGAAACGTTCTATCTGCTGAAGGATCAGCGCCTGACGGTGCTGGGCCGTTCAATGCCCTTCCTGCCTGAAGACAAACTGGCCAGGGTCGAATGGACAAGCTATACGGCACGGGACGGAATGGAGATTCCGGCACTCGTGACGATACCGAACGGTGAGCCGCCGTTCCCGGTCGTCATCAATCCGCACGGTGGGCCGGTTGCCCGCGACTACTGGGGCTTCGATTTGTGGGCTCAGATGCTGGCCTATCATGGCTATCTGGTCGTTCAGCCGCAGTTCCGCATCTCGTCGGGCTTCGGCCGTGAGCATCTTGAAGCGGGCTATGCGAAGTGGGGCTACGAGATGCAGGACGATCTCGACGATGCTGTGGAGTGGGTCGCCGACCGTGGACTGGCTGATCCGAACCGGGCTGCGATCTTCGGCTGGAGCTACGGCGGCTACGCCGCGTTTGTCGGCTCATTCCGGGATCCGAATCCGTACCGCTGTTCGATCGCTGGTGCAGGTGTCGCCGATGTTCCGTACTTCCGGGCATGGCTCAGCGACTTCGGCAACTTCACCGAGAAAACCTACCGCCGCACGGTCGATGGCATCAACCCCCTGGATCACGTCGACAGCGTCGATATCCCCATCCTTGTCATTCACGGTGACAAGGACGAGCGCGTGCCGGTGGATGAAAGCCGCAAGTTCGTGAAGAAGCTTGAGCAGTTCGAGAAGGACTACAAGTACATCGAACTCGAAGGTGCGAATCACTTCTACGGCACCATCTACTATCGCCACTGGATGGAAATGTTCCCGGCCATGATCGACTGGCTGGACAACAAGTGCGATCTGAAACGCCCGGTGTCGGCGGACTAGAAATCGCTTGGACAGGCGCGCAGTTTCTCTATAATGCGCGCCTTTCCATCCGCCAGCGGTACCTCTCATGCAATCGATCTTTCTGAAGGCAAAGCTCCATCAGGCTCACGTCACGCACGCGGAACTCGAGTACGACGGTTCATGTGCCATCGACCGGGACCTGCTCGATCTCACCGGATTGCGCGAGTTCGAACAGATCCAGATCTATAACATCACGAACGGCGAGCGCTTCACGACCTACATCATCGAGGGGGAGTCCGGTTCGGGCATCATCTCGATGAACGGTGCCGCGGCCCACAAGGCCCGCCCTGGCGACCGGGTCATCATCTGTGCCTATGCCGGATTCTCGGAGCAGGAACTCGCGACCCACAAGCCCAGGCTCGTTTATCTCGACGAGAACAACCAGGTCGTCAAGACAACGAACACCATTCCCGTCCAGGCCGCCTGACAGGGCAGCCATAAAGCGGATTGTGGTCAATCGCTCACACCAGTTTAAGATATAGACCAACGCAGGGAAGCTTACTCACGCGCTAGCCTTTTGGTTGAGCAAGGGAGGATGAGAGATGGGATTGGAACCCGAACACCTGTTCAGTTCTACGGTGCTGGTCTTCTGGGCGACAGCTTTTGTTCCCTGGTTTCTGAAAGAAGAGCGCTACTCTTACTTTGTTGGAAGCTGGATCTTGCTCTTTGTGACGAGACTGTCGATTTCGTGGGACCCGGAGCACATGGCGAGAGAGATTTATTACTCGTTCATCACGATGCTCATCATGTCAGTCGGCGGGTACGTCATGTTTCGCTACATCAAATGGAAAGAGGAGCAAGGCAATGAGAGTGCTGACAAGGAATGAGTTGGACGAGGTTTCGGGAGGGTTCGGCCCGATCGGTGTTGCCGTAGGTGCAGTCGGGGGCGCGCTCGCTTCAGCGGCAACAGGTGGTAATGGCGGTGCGATACTCAGGTCGGCTGCGATTGGTGGGCTCGTTGGATTGACGGGTGGTATGGCTGGCGCTGCTTCGGCCGGCGGCCTGATGATCCGCACTGGTTGGGCCATGCGTTCTGTTGGATTGAGTGTCGCTGGATCCGTGCATGGAAACGAGCGCGGTCCGAAGGATTCCACCTCCGGGAAGTAAGGGCGCTACACGACGACTAACGCGACGCCGGCGACGGCGACCATGACCCCGGGCCATTGCCGGGGGTCGACGCCGTCGCGGAGAGCTGCAATCGCCGTCGCGAAGATGATGCTCGTCGCGATGAGTGCCTGGGCGATTCCCGCCGGCAGCCGGTCGACCGCAATCTGCAGGAACAGGATGCCGAGAAAGGTGCCAAGCAGGATGGCGACGAGCAATCTGGCCGTAACGCCTGCGGTCAAAGGTTTGGCCGGGAGAATGCGCTGGCGCGATACCACGAGCCAGATCGGCAGCGCCAGTGAAGCGCCCAGCATTCGCCAGAACGCCGTCTCCTCAGCGGTGATCTCGGTCTGGGTCAGGACCGTTCTCGAGACAACCATGCCGAACGCCTGACAGCCGGCCGCGAGCAGTGCCCAGAGGACGCCGATCCAGTCGTAATGCTGCCGCCCTCGACGGATGCCGATCACCCAGTCGATGCCGATGACGATCAGCGCGATGCCGGCGATTTGCCGAAGCGTCAGCGTCTCGGCAAGGAGCAGAAATGCCGAGATGGCGACGATGATCGGGGCCGCCGTCTCTGCGATCAACAGCGTCTGCCGTTCCCCCATTCGATAGAGGGCATAGAAGAGGGCCGAGTCGCCGATGGCGATGCCGACCACGCCGCTGCCGAGCAGCCAGCCGATGGTGGTCGCATCGTGCGAGAGGAACGGAATACCGGCGGCGATGAACCAGATCAGAAACAGTACTGTCGATAGCGTCGCCTTGACCGTGGCAAGTCCAACCGGCGACCAGTAGTCCGCCATTTGACGATAGAGGCGCGTCGCGACAGCCCAGAACAGGGCCGCCGCGAGGGCGAATACTGTGCCGCTCATGACAGCCGCTTCACCTACTGCGCGGTGTCGTAGCAGGAGAAGTTGAAGAACGTCTCTTCGTTGACGAGGTTCAGGTTCAGGAGTTTCAGGGTGTCCGGGCCGTCGGTGACCAGTGAAGCCTCGTCACTCCAGGTATCGAAAATATCGGCAAGCGTATCCCGTGCGACGAAGACCTGCGCCTTGGCGGCAAGCGTTGTGAGCACGGTCTGGTTCTCAGCGCCGATGGGCATTCCGTTGGTGTCGTACAACGTGGCCTGGACCGGCCCGAGCGCCGAAGCACTGGTGTTGATGAACCGGACGAAGGTGCGCTCCGGTGAGCCTGGGGGCTCGATGTTGTGGGCCTCTGCCGTTCTGACACAGTTCGTGTTACTGATCAGCCCGCTGGGGCTCTTCAGTTTCGTCATCAGGTCGAACTCGTCACTGCCTTCGACCTCGAGGACCGCCGGCCCTGTCCAAGGCGTGACACCGAACGCGGCCTCGATGTCTTCTGACGACAGGATCACGCGCCCGCGAGGTGCGATCGTGCCGGCATGCAGCGGCTGATCGGCGTCCCCGAGCCTCTCGCCACTGCCGCTGTACAGCGTGCCGGTAAATGACTGCGCGACCGTGCCCGTGTTGACGATGTGCGTGAGAGATTCGTTGACGGCGGCCGATGTCGTCTGCAGATAGACGGTGCCGCCATCGTCCGAAGACTCGAAGCACGAAAAGTTGAAGAACGTCTCTTCATTGACGAAGTTCAGATTGAGGAGCTTGAGGCCGGCAATGTCATCGACCTCGAGCATCGCCTCGCCGTTCCAGCTGGTACCGATACGTGAGGCAATCTGGTCCCTGTTGAGGAACGTTGCTGCCTTGGGCATCAGTTCGCTGACGAGGGTGACGTTGCCATCGCCGATGGCAACGCCATCCGCATCATACAGCGTGCCGCGGATCGGACCGATCGCTGTGTTCGACGTGTTGATGAAACGAACGAAGGTCCGTACGCCTGATGCGGCGCCCTCGACGTTCAGTGCCCGCCGCTCGGCGACGCAGTTCGTATTGCTGATCAGCCCGCTCGGGCTTACCAGCTTGGCCATCAGTTCGAACCCGGCGCTGCCCTGGACCTCGAGCATGGCCGGGCCAGTCCATGTATTCGCACCGAACAGCGTCTCGATGTCGACAGCGTCGAGAATGAGGCGGCCGTAGGGCGGGACCATGTCGCCGGAGAGTGACTGGTTGACCGCACCGATACGCTGCCCGGCACCATTGAAAAGGTTGCCGGTGAATCGCTGCGCAACGTCAGCGGTGTTCACGATATGCACGCGGGTCACGTTCATGCTCGCCGATGTCGTCTGCAGGTACTGGCGCGCGCGAGGGACCGCGTTATAGGCCTCAATGTTGGTTGTGCCGTCCAGGTCGTCGTCTTCGTTCGCATCGGCGACGAGTGGGTCGTGCCCCGCATACAACTCGTACGGATCAGGCATGCCGTCATTGTCATCATCGTGATCGGCATTGTTGCCAATGCCGTCGCCATCGGTGTCGACGGTCTCAGTGGCATCGTCGTCGAATGCGTCCGCATCGTCCGGCACACCGTCGCCATCGCTGTCGGGCGACATCGACGGCGTGAAGTTTGCGGCATTGAACCGTACCGCGTTCAGGCTCGTCGCCGCATCCGCGCCCTCCGGCTGATCGGCCGGTATCCCGCAGGCCAGACCATCGCAAAGGCTCAGGTCGGGGTTTGAGAAGTAGGGTACCTCGGAGGCGTCGAAGGTGTCTTCGTAACCCATGATGGTGACAAAGCGGGCGGTTTCTCCATGACCACGGGCCCACGTGAACGTACCGGCTTCGTTCTGCGCGTAGGAATGCGCGAGTCCGAGGTTGTGGCCGATCTCATGAGCGACCGTGTAGTCACCGCACTCATCGAAATCGATGAAATTTGCACTCAGGTAGGCATCACGATCAATCTGGCCCTGGAATCCGGGGCCGCCGAGCTGTGCGCGTCCACAGCTCCCGAGGTTGTCGTACAGGCGCATCATGACCACGAGGTCGGCGCCGACGCTGTCCCGCAGCGCCTGGAGTCCGACGAATGCTCCGGTCTGGTCGCGAGCGTCGTTCAGCCAGGCGCCGAGCCCCTGGCTTTCGTCCATCGCGTACTCCTGGCTTGCCGCCACGCGAACCTGCATGTCCACGCCGCTGTCGATCAGCGCCTGGTTTGTGACGTTGACGAGGTGATCGATTCTCGCCGAGGGGTCGCCGCCGTATTCGGTTGTCACCTCCGGGGCATAAAGCACCAGCAGGTCGAGATAGCTCGCGCCCGGGGTCGAAGAAGCGATGGCCGGGTCGGTGCCGGCCAGCGTTTCATTGTCGTCAGCCACACCGTCGCCGTCGCTGTCCTCGAGATAGTCGACGTTGCGGGCATTCCAGGACAGCTCGCCGGGAGACGTCGGGCCCTGGACGAGCTGCACGAGCTGTAGCAGGTTGGTCCCGGTGTCGGTCACCTGCAGGTGAAAGTAGTCCTGCCCGGAGGGCGGGGGGTTGTAGTCGAAGACGAGTGTGCCGGCCGCCGTCGACTCGCCTGCGCTGACGAAATCGATGTCGGGCACCGCGACTTCGAAGTTGCCGCTGCCAAAGTAATCTTCGGTCGAGTTGGCCACGAGCTCGACCCTGATGTTCTTGTCGGTGGTACCGCCGTTGACGATTGATGGCATCTCGATGGTCAGCGTATCGCCGTCGATCTCGATCGTGGGGTCGGTTTCGAAGAACAGCGCGCTGAATGAACGACCGGCGGTGGGCACGAATTCAAGTGTGTCAGCCGTTCGCACGAGGTCGACGATGACGTTGTCTTCGGTCAGGAGCAGCGAGACGTATCGCGTGGCCTCGGTGGGGTCATCGATCCCGAAGGCGAATTCCCCCAGCGGAATGTCCTCGCCTGGCGCCAGCGAGTCTGACAGCGGCACAGAGCCGACCGAGACCGGACTGTCAGATTCGTAGTAGTGCGGCTCCGAATGTGCCCACATTTCCAGCTCCAGTACGCCGCTCGCACCGGAACCGATGTTGTTGATACCGAACGTCACCTGTCCGGCGGTGGCGGATGTATTGGTCAGCCTACAGGGACAGACAATTTCGAGATCCGGGCCGTCACGTCCCGCCGCGGGGGCGCCATTGGCGAATGCCATGAGCATGAAAACGAAGGCCAGCCGGGTCATGGCGTCTCTCCTGGCGTGCGAATGACATAGTCCGGTTGCGAGAAATCGAGGCCGGCGCGGATTGTCGATTGCGCAACGATGCGCCCAATTCCCGCTTCGGCCTGCATCTGGTAGCCGCCGTCAGGTGTGAAGAATGTGCCGAAGGTCTGTTCGCTGCCGACGGTGAAAACGAACCGGCCGTCATCGAGGTGACCCGTGAGCACTCGGTTGCCGGAAGCGGTGATAGAAATTCGCTCGACCTGACCCGCCCGTACCGTTGCCTCCTGCGGGATGAAGATCGATACCGGGTCGCCGGCGACGAGTCGTTCCAGGTTCGAAACGGAGACGGTAGCGCCTCTCCCGGTGGCGATGGCGGTCGTTGGGGCAGTCAGCGCGAACGCTTCAGATGACGGCGAGGCGGGCTGTCGCGGCGGCGCGGACGGCGAGCGCGCCGTCACCGGAATCTGCGCCGTTTCGGGGGGTGAAGACTGGACGGGTTGCCGTGTCACCGTGTCATCGGCGAGCCTCCAGCCGAGGTAGCCGATGAACGTGATGGCGAACAGTCCGACGAGTAGCAGGGCCTGACGGGACATCACGAATTCGAACTGATAAAAGAGCTTTCATGTTACACGGTCAGGAGCGGGAATGTCGTTTGAAAAGGTGACGATTGAGGGGCCGGCCGGCAGGCTTGAGGGCGCGTTCAGCAATCATGGCGATGCGGCTGTGGCGGTGCTTTGCCACCCACACCCGCTCTATGGCGGCACGATGGACGACGCGGTGCTTGCCGCGTTGTCGACCGCGCTCGAAGATGCCGGCATCTCGGTCCTTCGCTTCAATTTCCGGGGTGTGGGCGCGAGTGAAGGCGACCACGATCATGGCGTGGGCGAAGTCGATGATGTGATCGCAGCCTGCCGGTGGGCGGGCGAACGGGGCGAGCGGTTGCTGCTCGGCGGCTATTCGTTCGGTGCAGCGGCCGCGCTGCGTGCGGCCGAGGCTTCGGGGGCCGGCGCCCTGTTGCTCGCGGCGCCACCGCCGGCCCTGCTTGAGGGTGTCTCGGTACCTGCCGTTCCTGCCGTCGCGATCTACGGCGATCGCGACGCTTTCGTCGATGAGGCAGCGCTACTCGGCGTGCTGGGCGACCGCGCGACCTGTCACCGAGTTGACGGCGCTGATCACTTCTTCATGGGGTTCAGCAGTGCCTTGCAGCGGGCTGCCGCTGACGCGGCGAGGGTTTTACTCGGGGACTGATTGCGATATATCTCTGGTATTCAGAGTCACTTGCAAGAGGGAGCAATTGTGTCTGGCAGTTCTCAACGTATTTCCGTCGAGCCACTGACGCCGACGATTGGTGCCGAGATTTCGGGCGTCGATCTCGGCAATCTCGACGACGAGACTTTCGAGGAGATCCACGACGCGTGGATGAAACACCTCGTACTGTTCTTTCGTGACCAGACACTGACACCGGAGCAGCATCTCGCGTTCGGTCGCCGGTTCGGCCCGCTGCACGAGCACCCGGCGGCCGATTACGCCGACGGAGACCCTGCACTGATGGTGATCCACACAGATGCGCAATCAAAGCGCAACAACGGTGGCGGCTGGCACACCGACGTGTCTTCCGACGAGGAACCGCCGCTTGGGACAATCCTGCATCTCCATGAGCTGCCGTCGCAGGGTGGCGACACGCTGTTCATCAATATGTACGCCGTGTTCGAGTCGCTGTCGCCGGCCATGCAGCAGTTTCTGTCGACGCTGAGTGCAGTTCATATGCTCGACTATGGCGCGCTTTACGGGCGAGATGGCCATCGCGAGAACCCGAGGTCCGTGCATCCTGTGGTTCGCACACACCCGGTGACGGGGCGTAATGCGCTGTTCGTCAACCCGGGCTTTACCCGGCAGATCGAGGGGCTGACACGCGGCGAGAGCGACGCGCTGCTTGCGTATCTCTTCGAGCATGCGCGTCAGCCGCGCTTCCAGTGCCGCTTCAAATGGTCGAAGCATGCACTCGCGATGTGGGATGACCGCTGCACCTGGCACATGGCGCTCTGGGACTATTTTCCAGAGACGCGCAGCGGGCTCCGCGTTACGGTCAAGGGCGATAGACCGGCATTTGATCCGGCTTCGCTGGCGTCGGCCGACGACGCTGAGGATGGACGCGAACTGTCGGCGATGAAGCTTTGAACGCGCCAGATCCCATAGAGCCGGCAGTCGAGTGCGAGCGGCGCGCCAATGGCGAGATCATCCTGCGCTGCCCGTTTGAGCCGGGCACGCCGCCGAAAAATCTGGCGCAGCTGCTGATCGACCGCGCTGCCGAGGTTGGTGACCGTACGCTGGTTGCCGAACGCGACGGCGACGGCTGGTCGCACCTGACCTACGCCGATGCGCTCGCTGGCGCCCGCGCGATTGCGCAATGGTTTATCGATCGGGGAGCGGGCGAAAGCACGCCGCTTGCGATACTGACGGGCTCGTCCATCAAGCACTTCCTGATGGCGTGGGGTGCGATTCTTGCCCGTGTGCCTGTGGTGCCGGTGAGCACGTCGTACTCGACGGTGCGTGGCGCCTGGCCGAAACTCGAAGCGGTACTCCAGACCGTCGAGCCGGTATTCCTGTTTGCCGAACACCCGGAGACAACCGCTCCGGCGCTCGAGGCAATCGACTTCGATCTCGCCAACCGGGTCATCATCGACGGTAGTGACGAGGACGCCTGGCGGGCGATGATCGCGACCGGGGCCACCGACGCGGTCGACGATTCCATTGCGCAAATTGATCACGATACGGTCGCCCGCTACATGTTCACGTCCGGTTCGACCGGGATGCCAAAGGGGGTCATCGTCACGCATGGCATGACCTGTCACATGATTGCCTCGAGCTCGGGCATGCGGGATACGCCCGATCTCAGCGTCGAGACTCGCGTACTCGACTGGATGCCCTGGAGTCACGTGGGTGCAGGTGTCATGCGGATTGGCTCGATGATCAACGCCGGCGGGAGCATCTACCTCGATACCGGCAAACCCGTTCCCGGCGAATTCGACAAGACGCTCGAGAACATCCGGAGCGTGGGGCCAACCCAGTTCGGCGGTGCGCCGCTCGGCTGGTCGATGCTGGTCGATGCGCTGGAACAGGATGACGCGTTTGCCGCGGATTTCTTTGCCAACATCCGCTCGATGCAGTTTGGCTCGGCGGCCATGGCGCCGTCGCTCGCGGAACGGATCAGGGCGCTCTGTGTTCGATATCTCGGGCAGGAACTGCCGATGGGCACGTCGCTCATGTCAACGGAGGTACATGTGGGCATCAGCCGCTACTGGCCCTGCGACCGTCACGAGGTCATGGGTTTGCCCGTCCCATCTTGTGAGCTCAAGCTGCTGCCTCTCGGCGACAAATATGAGTTGCGCGTCCGGTCACCGGGCGTCACACCCGGTTACCTGAACGACCCGGGCAAGACCGCAGACAGCTTTGATGAAGAGGGCTTCTTCAAGATGGGTGATGCGGTGCGCTTCGCTGACGATGACGACCCCGCGCAGGGGCTGATCTTCGCCGGTCGCGTCGCGGAAGAGTTCAAGCTGGTCTCCGGGACGTGGGTCTCTGCAGGCACGCTGCGCTCGCAGGCCATCGCCGCCGCGTCGCCGCTGGTCAGGGACGTTGTCGTGTGTGGCCTGAATCGGGATTACGTGGCGCTGCTCATCTGGCCCAATCTCGCCGCCTGCGAGTCGCTGGCGGGGTCGCCGGATGCCGGTGAGGTGGTCAAGTCTGCTGCCGTCAAGGAACGCATTCTTGAGGCGCTCGCGCAACACAACGCGCAGAACCCGGGATCTTCGACCGCCATCCGGCGCTTTCTGCTGCTCGCGGAACTGCCGGACCCCGGAGCGTTCGAGATAACAGACAAGGGATATATCAATCAGCGTGCCGTACAGGAACGCAGGGCAGAGGATGTTGAGCGGCTGTTCGCTGCCGAGCCGGATGCCGAAGTCGTCGTGGTCTGAGACCGCATCTGTGAAGGAGCAAGATGAATGAGAGCTGAGTTGTCCAGCGAAGATCAGGCGTTCCGGGATGAGGTGCGGGCATTTCTGGCCGCGCACCTTGACCCGGCCGTCAGCCGAAAAGTGAAGCTGGGCCTGCCGATCGACAAGGCCGAACAGGATGCCTGGACTCGCACGCTCAATGCCAAGGGCTGGGCGGCACCAAACTGGCCAGTCGAGGTTGGTGGAACGGGATGGAGCATGGTGCGACGCCAGCTGTTTGATGTCGAGATGCGCTCGGCACATGCGCCCGAACTGCAGGGCTTTGGCTTCTCGATGGTGGGGCCTGCCAT
This sequence comes from Pseudomonadales bacterium, assembly GCA_965267485.1. GTDB lineage: Bacteria > Pseudomonadota > Gammaproteobacteria > Pseudomonadales > Azotimanducaceae > JANQJA01. Next base: position 1,347,029 of record OZ254080.1, read on the forward strand.
CATCAAGTACGGCACTGAAGCGCAGAAGCAGCATTATCTGCCAAAGATTCTGAACGCGGACATCTCCTGGTGTCAGGGCTACTCGGAACCGGGGGCCGGGTCCGATCTGGCATCGCTCAAGACGCGCGCCGACAGTGACGGCGATGACTACGTCATCAACGGCTCGAAGATCTGGACCAGCGCCGCGGAGGTCGCCGATCACATTTTCGTACTCGTTCGCACCGATCAGCAGGCGAAGCCGCAGCTGGGCATCAGCTTCCTGCTGGTCCCGATGGATGCGCCGGGCATCACCGTCGAGCCGCTGATTGCGTTCAACGGCAAGCGCCTCTGGAATCAGGTGTTCTTCGAGGATGTGCGCGTTCCCAAAGAGAATCGCCTCGGTGAAGAGAATCGGGGCTGGACGGTCGCCAAGAACCTTTTGGGCAACGAGCGGCTCCTGGTCTCGCGGGTGGCCGAAAATCGCCGCCTGCTCAGCAAGATCCGGGAGATTGTCGCCGCCGAGCGGGAGCGCGAGATCGTTCTCGACGACACGTTCTTCGAAAAACTGGCGGAACTGGAGATGAGGCTCAGCATGCTCGAATCAACGGCGCTGCGATTGCTGACGAAGTTCGATCAGGGTGAACAGGTGGGTGCAGAACCCTCGATGCTGAAACTGAAGGGCAGTCAGCTCGTCCAGGACATGGACCGGCTGATGTTCGAGGCGATCGGTTATCTCGGCCTGCCAGTCGACTCCACCATGCGTGACGGTGGCCCCATTGGGCCTGACTATGCCGACATGGTAGCGAGCAGCATGTTTCACCATCGTGGCTACACGATTGCCGGCGGCGCCACTGAAGTGCAGTACAACATCATCGCCAAGCAGGTCCTCGGCCTGTAGTACAAAGGAGCGCATCACCGCGCTCCATTCTTTGCCACTGTCTTGCCATGTTCTCGCCACGGCGAGGGCACCCTGATTGCGTTCAATAGCAACTCCAATGGCCCAGGAGGAGCGAGAGCGCGATGGGACGGCGAACGGCAGCGCTGATTTCACCCGGATTTCCGAAGCGGAAGGTGCCGCGGGATCTGTTACTGGACCCGCCTCGTCGGCGACGACGATGGTGGGTCTGGATTGTTCTCATCGTCGTGATCGCCATCGGACTGCTGATTGCAGTCGATGTGATGGCCAGCGAGGCGGGTGCCGGCGAACTCGAGTTTCAGGACGGTGGCATCAGCGCGGTACTGCTCGACACCCGGGTGTCGATCGCCGTGACTGGCATCGTGTCACGAACCGAATACGTGCAGCGCTTCAGGAACCCGACCGACGAATGGCAGGAAGCGGTATATCGTTTTCCATTGCCCGAACGTGCGGCGGTGAACTTCATGGAGATGCGCATCGGCGATCGCGTCATCACGGCGCGTGTGGAGGAGCGCGGGGCCGCGCGTGAGATTTATGAGAGGGCGCGTGATGAGGGGCGGGTCGCGGCGCTGACGGAGCAGCAGCGACCCAACCTTTTCACGCAGTCGGTCGCCAACGTCCCGCCCGGCGCCGAGATTGAGGTCGTACTTCGCTATCTCGACCTCGCCCGATACGACGGAGGCACGTTCTCGTTGCGACTCCCGTTGACGTTGACGCCGCGGTACGACCCGGAGGGCAGGGCTGAAGCACCCTTCGCCTACGCGACTGATGGGGGCTCACACGATGCTGCACTCGACGTCACGCTGACGCCTGGTGTCGATCTCGCGGAGATCACGAGTGACTATCACGAGACGGTGCCGGCACGGCGGGGAGACTCGTGGCAAGTGCGACTGGCCACGCCCACGATCCCGATGGACCGCGACTTTGTGCTCAGGTGGACGCCGGTTCGTGGGCAGAAACCCACGGCCACGCTGCTGGTCGAGCCGGGCGGCAGCGGCGACTTTTCGTTGTTGATGGTACTGCCGCCGGTGGCGCGGCCAGACGTCCGTGTGCCCAGGGAAATGGTGTTCGTGGTTGATACGTCCGGATCAATGAAGGGCGAGTCAATGCGTCAGGCCAGGGCATCGCTGCGGCGTGCACTTGATTCGACGCTCGGTGCCGGCGATCGATTCAATATCATCGCATTCGACAGCGACTACCGGATGCTCTTTCCGCAATCCCGGCCGGTGACGCCCGACACGCTCATGCAGGGTGCGAGATTCATCGATGGCCTCGTGGCGAACGGTGGCACGGAGATGGCCGCGCCGCTGCGTGCTGCCCTGGGCGAGCAGGGGCGGGCCGGGCATCTGAAGCACGTGGTCTTCATGACGGACGGTGCGGTCTCGAACGAGGCCGAACTGTTCGGTCTCATCCACGAGCAACTGGGAGAATCGCGCCTGTTCACTGTCGGGATCGGTTCGGCACCCAACAGTTACTTCATGCGCAAGGCCGCCGAGTTTGGCCGGGGTACGTTCACCTATGTCGGTGACACCCGTGAAGTGGGTGAGCGCGTTCAGGAACTGTTCGAGAAACTCTCGCGGCCGGTGGCACGTCAGGTCAGGGTCGACTGGCAGGGGAACGCGCCGCCGGAGTTTTACCCGTCGAGACTCCCCTCGCTCTACGCCGGTGAACCGCTGATCGTCGTCGGCCGGAGCGAATACATGTCGGGCGGTGTGCGCGTCGATGCTGACATCGCCGGCGACTTGTGGAGCCGCGAGGTCCCTGTCGTCGGCGTGATGCCGGGAGCCGGTATCGGCGCGCTGTGGGCAAGGGAAAAGATCGCTGATCTCGAGGATCAGCATCATCGCGGTGGTGATGCGGAGGCACTGCGGCAACAGATTGTCGATGTCGCGCTCGCCCACCAGCTCATCTCGAGATTCACCAGCCTCGTGGCGGTGGAATCCTGGATCTCCCGCCCGCCGGGCCAGCAGGCTGAGCGCGGCGCGGTGGAGAATCGCGCGCCCAGAGGGCAAACCGTGGCAATGCCGCGGACCGCGACTCACGCGGATCTGATGCTGTTGCTGGGCTTTCTGGCGATGGTCGCTGCGCTGATGGTACAGCTCGCGTTGAGGCGCTCATGAATGTGCGCCTGCTCGCATCCGTCCCGCTGCTGGCGATTGCTGCGCTCTCGTTCGGCGAATCGCTGCATATCCGGGCCAAGGCAATGATTGCCCAACGCCTGATCGAACGTGCGTGGCAACAAACGCTCTCCGGGACCGCGCAGAGCCGGCCGTGGCACTGGGCAGATACCTGGCCGGTGGCAAGGCTGAGTTCCGGCAGGCTGCGGCGGGATCTGTTCGTCCTTTCGGGATTCGGTGGCGGTTCACTCGCTTTCGGCCCGGGCCACTACGCCAATACGCCGTTGCCCGGACTTGACGGCACCAGCGTCATCGCCGGCCATCGGGACACACACTTCAGCTTTCTTCGGGATGTCGAGGCGGGCGAAGCACTTCGCGTTCAGGATGCCCGCGGACAATGGTCCACGTATCGTGTTCGCGACCGGCTCATTGTCGACACGCGTGAAGCCGGTGTCTGGTCGACCGCGCCATCGAGGGACGAGCTTCATCTCATCACCTGCTATCCCTTCGATACTATTGCGCCGGGAGGCCCCCTCAGGCTGATCGTGGTGGCAGAAAAGGTCGCGGAGGAGTCACAGGGGGTTTGATTTCGACGAAAGTCCCTTTAACTTAGGGAGGTCTTCTCAGGAAAGCCAGACGCGGCGGCGACGCCGCGTGCCGCCACACACAGTGTTCAATCGTATTCTGTTCTCCCTGGGGCTGTGTTTGCTGTCCCTATCAGGTGCGGCACACGCCGAGCGCCCCCTTCGCATCCTCGTGCTTCATGGCGTCTGGGAATCGGCTTCCTGGGAAAGCGACTTCGACCGCGGAATCCGGGCGGCGCTGGACGAGTTCGCCGAAACGCCGAATGAACTCAGCGTCCAGCACCTCGGCTACACCGACGCCATGCATGAGGCCTACTTCACCGCGTATCTCAGGCAACTCGTGGAAAATCAGATCGTCGACTATCTCGTGTGTGTGCTGCCCTCGGCCTGCCAGTACCTTCGCCGCTTCGAGACCGACCGCCGCAAAATCTATGTCCTGCCCGGCATCGAGGCAACCGACTGGGTGCTGTCCGGGAACGAGCGCATCCTGGTGCAGTCGGGCTCTGAGCAGGCCATGCGCGAGACACTGAGGCAGATGCTCGAGTTGCGACCGGCGCTTGAGCGGATACATGTGGTTGCCGGTACCTCCGGTACTGATCGCAGCTACCTCTTGCGCTTCAAGGACGTTGCCCGGTCGATGGACCTGATCGATCGCATGACGTTCCACGTCGGCAAGGAACCGGGACAACTGCTTGAAGACATCAGCAGCGTTCCGGCATCGGATGGCATTCTGATGTCCTCGTCGGAAACGCTGGGTGCGACCTCCGACTTCATATATGACTCGCTGATTCCGAACGCGAGCGCACCGATTTTTACGTACTTCGACAGCTACATCGGACGCGGGGCCACGGGCGGTCATATCACCAGTGCCCGCGTTTACGGTCGCGCCGCGGGCGCAAGGCTGGCATCGCTGATTGACGGCAAGGCAGTCACCGTCCAGCACGATGCGCTGGTCGAGAGCGTGTACGACTGGCAGCAGCTCAACCGCTGGGGCATTGATCCGTCGGCGTTGCCGCAGGGCACCCGGATCATCAACGAACCCCTGACGGTGTGGGAGACGAATCCAAGACTCACCGTGCTGGTGATTGCCTCGCTGCTCTTCCTGGTGATTCTGGTGGTCATCCAGTACTTCTATCTTCGCAAGATCAGGGCATCCGAAGCCGCGCTGATCGAGAGTCATCGTCGTCAGGAAGAAAGCCAGAAACGGTTGAGCCTGCATGCCGAGAACAGCCGCGATGCAATCTGGACGTTCGACATCCGGACCGGGCACGTGACGTACTGCAGCCCCGTCATCGAACAGATCTCCGGGTTCACGCCGGACGAGATCTGTCGCCTCGGCGTCACTGACATCATCAAGCTGCCCGACGGCGAGTTCGACCCGAACGCGCAGGAAGACAGCACGTTCGAGGTGCTGCATCTCACCAAGAGCGGTGAGCGCGTGTGGTGCGAGATATCGGTCGAGGAGATTCTCTCGCCGACGGAAGATGCCACCCATGTCGGTGTGACCCGCCTGATCACCGAGCGCAAGGAGGCCGAGCGAGCGCGCAACGATCTCATGCATCAGCTGGCACATGTTCAGCGATTCGAGTCGCTTGGCACATTCGCGGGCGGAATCGCCCACGACTTCAACAACATTCTTCAGGTCATCTCCGGTTTGCTGGAGCTGACCCGTGACAGGCTGAACCAGGGCAAGCCGGTGGACGAATTGCTTGGCCGGCTTGACCATTCGACGCAGCAGGCGATCGGCCTCGTGAAGCAGATACTGACATTCTCGCGTCGCAGCAAGGACGAGAAGAGCGTGATTGATCTGCGCGAAGTGCTTCACGACACCATCGACATGATCCGACCGCTGTTGCCGAAGACCGTGGAATTCGAATGCGATCTGCCGCGCACTGCTTCCTGTTGCGTGGGCAACGAGAATCAGCTCGAACAGGTTTTCGTCAACCTGCTGACCAATGGGTTCCAGGCACTGGGAGACGAGCGGGGCAGGATCTCGGTGGCGCTCGAGGAAGTCGCTTTCCCCGCCGAACAGAAGTTCCGGCTTGGCGATCTGCCGGCAGGCGATTACGCGGCGATCCGGATCTGCGATACCGGTGTGGGAATGGATGAAGAGATGCTTGAGCGTGTGTTCGAGCCGTTCTTCACGACCAAGGAAGATGGCAACGGCATGGGCCTTGCCATCGTCTACGGCGTGGTGCTCGATCATGGCGGATTGCTGGATGTGGTTTCCGCTCGCGGAGAGGGCACCACGTTCACGGTTTACCTTCCGCTCAGGAAATCAGCGACAACCGATACCGATGCGCCCGGCAACCGTGAGGACGCAGAACCTTCTGCCGCGATGAACGTGTTGCTGATCGATGATCAGGAGCAGGTGCTGCATGTGCTTGAGCGGATGGTCGAGCGGCTGGGCCATCGCTACACCGCGTCGACGTTGCCCGAAGAAGGCCTCAGGCTGATCCGCGAGCAACATTTCGATGTGCTGATATCCGATTACTCAATGCCGGGCATGAACGGTGTCGAACTGGCAAAGCGATGCCGGGAACTTGTCCCTGATCTCCATGTGATTCTCGTCTCGGGCTACGGTGACGATGTGGTGGCGAATGCTGGCTTCCGCGTATTGCACAAGCCGTACTCGATGAAGGATCTCGAGGCGGCGCTGCAGGAAACGATGGCGATTGCCTGATTGATGGCGCGCCCGGTGCGATTCGAACGCACGACCTTCAGCTCCGGAGGCTGACGCTCTATCCAGCTGAGCTACGGGCGCGTCCCACCATTGTACCGCAGAATTGTCGGTGCCGATTGTCCACAACCACTGTCGTGGTTTTTGCGTATGCTTAGGGGTAACTGACCAGTCTTTTGTCCGACGGAGTGGAATCGTGATACGTCGCCTGGCCCCGTTCGCCATCATTGCAGGTGGATTCCTGTTCGCCTTCATTCTCCTTTCGACCGGCCCGACGCTTGAGCCGAGGCCGCCCGAAGCCGTGCCGCCGCTGGTCAGGGTGATCGAGGTATCTGCCGAGTCTGTGCAGATGACCGCGAAGACCAACGGCACCGTCATTCCGCGAACCCAGAGCGAACTTGTTCCCGAGGTATCCGGCCGCGTCGTCGGGATCTCGCCAGACCTGGTTTCGGGCGGATTCTTCAAGGCCGGCGACATTCTTCTCGAGATTGATCCCACGGACTACGAAGTCCAGCTCGAACAGGCGAGGGCGGGACTCGCGCGGGCGCGCAGCGAACTCGACAATGCCGAGCGCGCATACGCGCGCCAGTTGGATCTCGCCGAGCGGCAGTCGACCAGCGATGCCCAGAAGGACGATGCCCTGAACCGGCTTCGCATCGCCCGTGCCAGTGTTGCCGAAGCCGAAGCGCTGCTCAGTCGTGCGGAGCGAGACCTCGCCAGAACCGAAATCGTTGCGCCCTATGACGGTCGTGTGCGTTCAGAACGGGCGGATCTTGGCCAGTTCGTCAATCGCGGTAACCCGATCGCAACCATTTATGCGACCGACATCGCCGAGGTCCGGTTGCCGGTCAGCGACGATGTGCTTGCCTTTTTCGATGTGCCGCTGACCAGTGAGAAATCCGAGATCTCAGTTCCCGTCCGTCTGTCGGCTCGCTTTGCCGGTGCACGCCAGAACTGGGAGGGTGAAATTGTGCGAACCGAGGGGGAGATTGACCCGCAGACGCGCATGATCAACCTCGTTGCACAAGTGGAAGCACCCTACGAGGCGATGGATGATCGTGCGCCGCTTGCGGTCGGCCTGTTCGTCGATGCCGAGATTCTCGGCACGACGCTTGAGAACATCTTTGTGCTGCCAAGGAGCGCGATGCAGTCTGGCGTGCCGTCAGGCAGCGATCTCGTGTACGTCGTCGATGCGGAGGGTCGGTTGAGTTTCCGGGAGGTTGCGGTCGTCAGAACCGTCGGCGACAAGGTTTATATCGCCTCGGGCCTGCAGGATGGTGAGCGGGTCTGTATTTCCACGATGGACAGTGCGGTCGATGGCATGACCGTCCGCGCTGAGTCGGCGACAACCGGGCAGGTCGCGCGCTCATGAGGTCCGCCATTGCCTGGTTCGCCAACAACCACGTTGCGGCGAATCTGCTGCTTGGCCTGATCGTCGTCTCGGGTCTGGCATCCCTGCCATCGATGCCCCAGAAGTCCTTCCCGGATATCGACGTGCCGATTATCACTGTCTCGGTGCCCTATCTCGGGGCGGCGCCGGAAGAGGTCGAAAATGGTGTCTGTATCCGAATCGAAGAAGAGGTCGAGGGCATCGAGGGGATCGAACGTATCCGCTCGACCGCCAACGAGGGGCTTTGTACGGTCTCAATTGAACTGTTCGAGGATACGGACAAGGCGCAGGCGCTCGACGACGTAAAGAACCGGGTCGATTCGATCGTCACGTTTCCTGAAGAGGCCGAGAAGCCGATCATCAATCTCGTGACACCGGTGCGGCCGGTGCTCGACATTGCCATTACCGGCCCGACACGCGAACGTACGCTCAAGGTACTCGGCCAGCAGGTGAGAGATGACATCGCGAAGCTGCCGGGCGTCACACAGGTTGCACTGCTCAATACGCGCCCCTATGAGATTTCGATCGAAGTATCAGAAGAGTCGCTGCGTCGAAACAATCTGACATTTGCGCAGGTTGCGCGCGTCGTCAGGAACAATTCGCTCGACCTGCCCGGCGGGTCTATCAAGACCGATAACGGCGAGATTCTGCTGCGCACCCAGGGTCAGGCCTACTGGGGTCCGGAGTTTGGCAACATCGTGTTGCAGACCCGACCTGACGGCACCCGTGTCTATCTCCGTGACGTTGCGAATGTCGTCGATGGCTTCGAGGATACTGACCAGAAGCTGCGATTCAACGGCAAGCCCGCGGCGATCATCCGGGTGTCACGCGTCGGCTCACAGGACATTGTCGAGATCACCGAGGCCGTCAAGGGCTACCTCGACCAGGCGAATGCGACGCTCCCCGAGGGGGTGGAACTCACCATCTGGAATGATGGATCGAAACTGCTGCGCGATCGCCTCGATACCCTGCTGGACAGCGCGCGTCAGGGCTTTCTGATGGTACTCATCCTGCTTGCCCTGTTCCTGCGCCCCAGACTCGCATTCTGGGTCAGCGTTGGCGTACCGGTCGCGTTTCTCGGCGCTCTGACCCTGACCAATGTCCTTGGCATCTCGATTGATGCGATCTCACTGTTCGGGTTCATCCTGGTGCTCGGCATTCTCGTCGACGATGCGATCGTCGTCGGGGAGAACGTGCATTCGAATCAGCGACGAGCAGACGATCCGCTAACGGGGTCAATAAGGGGTACGCAGCAGGTGTCGATTCCTGTGATTTTTGGCGTGCTCACGACAGTTTCCGCCTTCCTGCCCCTGCTGCTGGCACCGGGCACCTTCGGTCAGATCTTCGGCGTGATATCGACGGTTGTGATTTGCTGCCTGTTCTTCTCGGTGGTCGAATCCCAGCTCATCCTGCCGTCGCACCTCGGGCATACAACCGTCGAATCCCCGGATGCCGAAGTTGGCATGATGCTGGTGCCGCTGGTCGGCATCATCCTGCTCGAGTTCGCCTGGAGTGTACAGAGCTATGTGGGCCTTGCGGTGCTCGTCGCGTCGATACTGTTCGGCCTGCATTTTCTCGGACTGTTCGCCCCGGTTGCGACGCGGATCATTGCCTTTCAGAACCGTTTTTCGTCGGGCCTCGAGCACCTCATCGACACGAGGTTCCGTTCGCTGGTGGAGACGGCGGTCAGATACCGCTATATCACGATCGCCATTGCGTGGGCGGCCTTCATGTCCGCTGTCGGCGTCGTGGGCAGCGGCCGACTCCCGTTTTCGTTCTTCCCGCCGCTGGCATCAGACCAGGCGATCGCCCAACTGACCATGCCGCTGGGGACGTCGGCGGATGTCACCGAGGAGGCGATCCTGCACCTCGAGCGAACCGCGCAGCGACTCGGTGTCGAACTGGCGGAACGTTATCCCGACAACCCGCCCGTCACGCATATCCTGTCGGCCGTCGGCAGCCAGCCAAGCTCCAGCGGCGGTGGCGGGCCGCCCGGTAGTGGCGGCAGTGGTCCCGGCGGCGCGCATGTTGGCGAAGTGACCATCCAGATGATTCCGAGTCAGGAGCGTGACATCTCGTCACGCGAGGTCACCAATCTGTGGCGTGAGATGTCGGGGTCGATCCCCGACGCCGTTGAGCTGAAGTTCTCATCGTCGCTCTTCACGGTAGGCAATGCGATCGACATTCAGCTTGCCGGTAACGACGTCGACGAGTTGCGTGAGGTGGCCGCCAAGCTGCGGGAAAAACTCGCCGAGTATCCGGGCGTCATCGATATCACTGACTCGTTCCGGTCGGGCAAACAGGAGATCAAGCTCGACATCCTGCCCGCTGGCCAGGCAGTTGGACTGACGCTGGGGGACCTCGCCCGGCAGGTGCGCCAGGCGTTTTATGGCGAGGAGGTGCAACGAATCCAGCGGGGCCGCGATGAGGTCAAGGTCATGGTTCGCTACACCGAAGCGGAGCGCGAAACGCTGGCGACGCTGGACGCGATGCGAATCCGCACGCCGGAGGGTGCCGAAGTGCCCTTTGCGACGGTGGCGAGAGCCGAGACGGGTCGTGGTTTCTCATCGATCAACCGGGTCGACCGGCAGCGCGTCGTGAGTGTGATTGCCGACGTCGACAGAACGCAGATCACCGCCAACGAAGTGCTTGCCGATCTCGGCGGGGGTGAGATACAGGCGATCATGCGGGATCACCCGCGCGTCAGCTACAGCCTCGAAGGCGAGCAGGCTGAACAGGCCGAAGCGATCGGTTCGCTGGTGCCGATGTTTGGCATCGCCATGTTCGTGGTCTATGCGTTGCTGGCGGTGCCGCTGCGCTCCTACTCGCAGCCGCTCGTGATCATGAGCGTGATTCCGTTTGCGTTCGTCGGCGCGATCTGGGGTCATTGGCTGATGCAGCAGTTCGGGCTCGTCAGCGGGCTGGCGATGATGTCCGTGATGGGCTTTATCGCGGCGAGCGGCGTCGTGATCAATTCGAGTCTCGTACTCGTTCACAACGTCAACGAACGGCGTGCAGAGGGCGAGTCGATGCAGGATGCCGTCGAGCATGCGGCCGTGTCGCGCTGTCGGCCGATCGTACTGACATCGCTGACGACGTTCGTCGGGCTGCTGCCGCTGATGATGAACACCAGCGTACAGGCCCAGTTCCTCGTGCCGATGGCAGTATCACTGGCGTTCGGCGTGATGTTCTCGACCGTCGTGACGCTGCTCGTGGTGCCGAGCGGCTACCGGATGATGCAGGACATCGCGGAGTTCTTCGGCACCTCTGTGGGCGGCAAGCCGCTGCCGCACTAGGAGGCGTCAGCGCCGTTCGTTCCCGAATTTGAACTGGCCGGTGGCGGCAGCCATCAGGCGTTGCGCTTCCTCGTCGGAGGCGCGTTCGACGCAGTCAACGAAGCGGATGGCCTCCTTGCCCTTGAGGGTACGGGCGAGTCGGCCGTCGGCATGGATCATGACCCGGTCGTTGCCGGTCGATTGCCAACTGAATCGGTCAGGTGTCGTCATGGGGCAAGCATACGCTGATGAGCCGGATGTGACGATGGCTCAGGCCGTGGTGATTGCCGCACGGGCGACGACTTTCATCTGGCTGATGCACTTTGCGTGAGACCAGCCGGCCTGGCTGACCCAGAAGTCCCACAGTTCGACAGAGAGCAGGCCCCAGAGTGTGTCGGTCGCGTCGATCGGCCGCTGGCGAAGCAGGCCGTCTCGCCTGAGCGCCTGCACCGCCGCCTCGCAGCCATGGCGTATCGCCGCGCGTCGGTCATCCCAGGCCGCTGCTGCCGCTTCATCGGTGTCATAGACCGCCAGTAGTCCCTTCACGATGCCGAAGACCCTTGGAATGTAGGTACCCCAGCCCTCGATGAAGGCATCGAGCCGCTCGAGTCCGCCGGTTGCGGCACGACTCGGCGCCAGCAGGGCATCGACGTCATAGAGTTCATCGACGTATTGCACGGCGGCCGTCAGGAGTTCGGCCCGGGTGGCGAAGTGCAGATACACAGCCTGTCTCGTGATGCCCGCACGGCGGGCGATGTCGGACATTCGCACTTCGGCGGGCCGGCCTGATTCCAGGAGATCGACGGTCGCGGCGAGGATGCGGCCACGGGTTTCTTCCAGCTTTTTTGACATAGTGACAAATTTTTAGTTGACACGATGTAAAGATCACGTATTCTTGACGCCGTGTCAATTGACACCATGTCAATTTATTGGATTCGGAGGAATGTGCAATGACCAACCTGGAACAGTTCGAGCGTTACGCCAACGCATTTGAGCAGACGATGATTGATGATGACTGGTCCCGTCTCGGGGAGTACTTTGCCGTGCACGCGACCTATGAGCCGGGTGACGGTCGTGTTGGCGAGGGACGTGAGGGTGTTGTCGAGGCGCTTCGGCAAGGGGTGGTTGCACTCGATCGCCGGTTCAGCGCGCGTGAGATCGTCGAGACGAACCTGCGTGAGGCCGATGGCGTCGTGACCCTGTCGTTCCGGGCCTGCTACCGTGACGGCGACCTCCCGCCGCTTGTGATTGAGGGCGAAGAACGGGCGTACTTCGAGCAAGGCGAGATTGTGCGCCTTGAAGACAGCATCCCGGCCGAGACGGTTGCGGCCATGGATGCGTGGTTCGCTGCCTGGGGTGACCGTCTGGGTGCCCGTCGAACCAAGCGCGTCATCATCTTCGGTGCGACGGGTTCGATCGGTCGAAGCATCACCGAGCAGGCGCTCGATGCGGGGTATGAAGTGACCGCGTTCGCGCGTCGTGCCGCCGGGCTCGACATCCAGCATCGAAACCTCAACGTCGTCAACGGTGATGTCTTCGATGCCGCACAGGTCGAAGCGGCCATTCGCGGCCACGATGCCGTGATCTATGCGGTTGGCGCCGGCATGAAAGGCAACGTCCGCGCGCGCGGGACGGTCAACGTCATCAGGGGCATGCAGCATTCGGGCGTTCGTCGCCTCATTGCGCTGTCCACGCTGGGGGTTGGTGACAGCTGGTCGCATCTCAACTTTGTCTGGAAGTACCTGATGTTCGGGATGCTGCTGCGATCAGCCTTTGTCGACCACCAGCTTCAGGAGGACATCATCCGCCAGGCTGACCTCGACTGGACGATCATCAGGCCCTCGGCGTTCGTCGATGAGCTTGTCGAGGGAGAGGTCAGGGTTGGATCGCTGGACGGCGAGGCGCCTCTCGCGCTGAAGATTCCGCGAAAGGTACTTGCCGATTTCTTCGTCAAACAGGTTGAGGATGTCGCCTGGCTTCGTGGTACGCCGGCGATCTCATGCTGAGAAGCACCTTCCTTTGCGCACGCTTCAGGGCTTTTGCACGATCAGGAAGAGCGTATCGCCGAATTCAATGTGCTCCCGCTGACTGAAGCCTGCGGCGGCCATGTCGGACGCCAGCGCATGCTTGTCGATGAAGACCACCTTCGGAATGAAGCCGAGCGCGGCGGGCAGCGCAAGCAGCAGGCGCAGCGGACTCCGTCGTCCGAGACACGCGGTGCTGGTGACAAAGACGCCGCCGGGCTTGAGCAACTCGAAGGCCAGCTCGATCTGCCGGGCGTAATCCGGCAAGAGATGGAGCACGTTGAGGCCCAGCACCGCGTCGAAGCCGCCGTCAGGCTTCTCGATGTCGAAGAGGGTTGCCTGACGGAAGGTGACATTCTCGATGCCCTCGTCTGCCTGTCGCTGCTTCGCGATTTCGATCATCGCGCCCGAATAGTCGATGGCCAGCACATGTGCCACATGAGGGGCGTGCAGCAGTGCGGTACCGCCGGTGCCACAGCCGAACTCGAGCACCTGCGCCTTCGGTTCGAGATACTTCCGCGTCAGCTCGAGTTTTCGCTCATAGCTCGTCGCATCCTTGATCGGCTGCCGTGAGTAGCGAGCGGCGATCTTGTCCCAGAATTTTGCACTGTCGGTCATGCAGACAGTCTTCACTGTTACGCCCACTGGATCAACGGTTTCTCACGATGCCGTTGCCTTGGTTATGGCTTAAGCTCCTGCTTCGGAACAAACGTCGGGAGCAATGAATGAATGAGGTCGCCGCGATTCGTGCACAGGCACACATCCACCACGCGTGGTTGCTTGGATTGCAGCTGATGGTGTCGACCCATCGCGGGCCGGAAGTCATGGGAGACTGGATGTTCCGGCTCTTTCGCCGCCAGCATGTCGACAAGTTCCTGTCGAGTTTCGACAAGCTCGGCCTCTCGGGGCTGCCCGATGCGGTCGCCTGCGCGCGCTATCACGTGCTGTCGAACAATATGGGGGGCGTCGGTGTCGAGTACATGCCGGAATCGGATACAAAGGCGTGGGTCAGGTTTCGTTACCCGCGGTGGATGTATCACGGCCCAACAATTTGCGGCGTGCCTGTCGAAGTGAGCCGCGGTTTCCTGAACGGGTGGTACGCGCACAACGGAGTATCGCTCGGCAATCCCCGGCTTGGCTATGTGTGCGTCTCGGAAGACATGACCGGCGAATTCGGGCTTTGCGGATACTTTCGTGAGTTCGATCGTGACCTCGCAGACGATGAACGTCTGCAGTTCGCCAAGGGTGAATTGCCGCCGCCGTTCGACCCTTCGCTCCAGCCCGAAGCGCCAGCAGATCAGTGGAATGAGTTGCGTCTTGAGAAGGCGAACCGGAACTACGCGCTGGATTATCTGCGTAACGGCCTGCCTGAGCTCGGCAACGTCATCGGCCGGGAGGCGGCCGGCATACTCGGCGCGCGGTCGGCTCGTCTTATCGGGCTCCAGTACTTTCAGGAAACCGCGGCGATGATTGATGCGGTAGACGGCGATCTCGACGACGCGGCGACCTACCTCGCATCGATGTTCCGGGGCATGGGCGATGAGGTCACCATTGAAACGCAGGGCGATACCGCCCAATTGCGGCAACGGGGGATTCGTGCGATCCGGAACCTCTCGCCTGACGATGCCGCGCTCGTCTTCGATTGCTGGGCGGAACTCTGGCGCGGCGCGGTCTCGTCACAGCGAGCGATCAAGCAACTCGATGTCGTTCGCGACGGTGACGATGCCGTGTGGACGGTGTCGCTTTGGTGATCCCGGGTTGCAGCGCCGAGCCTGGTTCCGCTAACGTCATTCGATGAAGCTACTTTGCACCGGACTCGTTCTCTGGCTGCTCCCGGCCATGGCCTATGCGGCGGCCGATGGCCAACACGCCGGCGTTTTCTCGGTGCTGCCGCCGCTGGCGGCGATCATCATTGCGCTGCTGACACGCAGTGTGATTCCGGCGCTGTTCCTCGGTGTCTGGCTTGGCGCGTGGACTGCCCTCGGTTTTGAGGATGGCCAGTGGCAGGGCTTCAATGTTCTGGCGGGCGGGAGCAGTCTGCTCGACACGCTGGGGCTCTGGATTCGTGACGGCATGGCCGATCCTGATCGCGTCTCGATCATTCTCTTTTCCCTGATGATCGGCGGCATGGTGGGCATCGTCTCGCGCAGCGGCGGGCTTCAGGGGGTGGTCAACCGGATCGTGCGGTTTGCCAGCAGCGACCGGCGTGCGCAGATGACGACCGCCGGCCTTGGGGTCGCTATCTTCTTCGATGACTACGCGAACACTATGGTCGTGGGTAACACCTTGCGGCCGGTGACGGACGAGCACAGGGTGTCGCGCGAGAAGCTGGCCTATCTGGTGGATTCGACGGCCGCGCCGGTTGCCACGATTGCACTGGTCACGACGTGGATCGGCTACGAGGTCGGGCTGATCGATGCGGCAGTCAGCGAGATTCCCGGATTCGACGAATCGGCCTATTCCATCTTCCTGAATTCACTGGCTTACAGTTTCTATCCGGTACTGGCCCTCGCGTTCGTTTTCCTGGTGGCGATCACCGGCCGTGACTTTGGTCCAATGCTCGAGGCGGAGCGCCGGGCCCGATCGACCGGCAAGCTTCTGCGCGACGGTGCGCAGATTGATCAGGCCGCGATCGAGTCCGAAGAGCTGCTGCCTGAGCCAAAGCAGCCGCAGCGGGCGCTCAACGCGGTGATCCCGATACTTGTGCTCATCGTCGGCGTGATTGCGGGGTTGCTGGTCACCGGAGAGGGCGAGCAGCTTCGTGACATCGTCGGGAGCGCAGATACCTACCAGGCGCTGCTGTGGGCTTCTCTCGCCAGCTGTATCGTCGCTGCCTCTCTTGGCATGGTGCAGGGAATCCTCTCGCTGGAGGAGGTGATGTCGTCCTGGTATGCGGGCATGAAGACGATGATGATGGCGATGATCATTCTGGTGCTCGCGTGGGCGCTGGCGGATACGACGGCGGCGATCGGTACCGCGGACTTCCTCACGCAATCGCTCGACAGCTTCGTCTCGCCGCGTCTGTTGCCGCCCATCGTCTTTGTGCTGGCCGCCATCGTTGCGTTCGCCACCGGTTCGAGCTGGTCGACGATGGGGATCCTGATGCCCCTCGTGGTCCCGCTGTCCTGGGCGCTCATCGACGCTGATCCTGCGCTTCTGCCGCTGCTTTATTCCGCCATTTCATGCGTGCTCGCCGGCGCAGTCTGGGGCGATCACTGCTCGCCGATTTCAGACACCACCGTACTGTCTTCGATGGCATCCGGTTGCGATCATATCGACCACGTGCGAACGCAGATGCCGTATGCGCTCCTTGTCGGGGGCGTTGCCTTGCTGGCCGGCACCGTACCCGCAGCCTTCGGTCTGCCGCCCTGGGTCGCGTTCGCGTTTTGCCTGATCGTGCTGTTTGGCAGCCACCGGATGCTCTCTCGACCGGTTGCGCCGTGAGTCCGGAGGTCGACTACCGCCTCGCCGACATTGCGGATCTCGAGGCGATCAATCATGTCGTCGAAGCGGCGGTGATGAACTGGCCGATAGCGGACCGGGTGAAGCGGCTGTCGCTGCCCTCCCTGAAGTACAACGAGACTGATCTGGCGCATATGGTCTTCATCGTCTGCGAGGCAGGGCACGAGGTGATCGGCGTTGCGGTGTGGGACCCCTGTCGCGACGATAACCTCGCGCTGCTGCATGGTCTCTACGTCCTGCCCCAGGCGCAGCGTCAGGGTATCGGCGCGGCGCTCATTGCGCGCGTCCTCTCAGGCGCTGCCGAACGGCATCTCGAGGCTGTCATCGTCAGGGCGGAGCGGGTTGCTGTGGCGTTCTTTCGGGCGCAGCAGTTCCGACAGATTGAGCCCGCACACGACGGTGAGTACCCGTGGCAGTTCATCAGGCCGGTATCTGATACACCGCCTGCGTTATAGTTCGTTGCTCGACGATTGGTTCTCTGCCAGTGGAGGTGTCGATTGCGCGTCATCATTGTGGGCGGTGGTATTGGTGGGCTCACGGCCGCGCTCTGCCTTGCCGGTCGCGGCCATCAGGTCGAGGTGCTCGAGCAGGCTGAGGCGACGCTCGAGGTAGGTGCCGGCATTCAGCTCTCGCCAAATTGCACCCGCGTATTGATCGAACTCGGTCTTGAGAGCGCGCTGGCTGGAGTCTCTGTCGTCCCGGCCGAGACAGTGTTCCGTGACTGGCGGAGCGGACGCAGGATTGCAGCGTCTCGTCTCGGAGAATCCGCGCGCAGGCGATTCGGTGCTCCCTACTACCATATTCATCGCGGCGATCTCATCTCGATACTCCAGGAGGCTGTCGACGAGCATCCGCTCGTCGCCCGGCGCCAGGGGGTTCGCGTCGATGACGTGCAACAGACCGATGGCTCGGCGGCGGCGATAGCGGGTGATCAGGCATTCGAGGGTGACGTTGTCGTCGGCGCTGACGGCATACACTCGGTGGTGAGAAGTACCCTGTGGGGCGATGATTCGCCCCGTTTTACCGGCAACGTCGCGTGGCGATTCCTCGTGCCTGCCGAACGGGTGGCAGAAGGCGCGGCGGCGCAGGCAGCAACGGTCTGGTGGGGGCCGGGCAAACACTTTGTCCAATATCCGGTACGACGCGGTGAGTTCGTGAACTGCGTCTGTGTGGTCGAAAAGCGGGGCTGGGAGGTCGAGTCCTGGACCGCGTCCGGCACGCTGGCCGAACTCCGGGACGACTTCGCCGGCTGGCATCGGTCGGTGATGCAACTCATCGAGCGCGTTCCGGATGATGCGCCGTGCAAATGGGCGCTGTTTGATCGGCCGGCGATGAAACAGTGGGGTCGCGGCCGGGTAACCCTGTTGGGCGATGCCTGCCATCCCATGCTGCCGTTTGTTGCGCAGGGCGCCGCGATGGCCATCGAGGATGGCGCAGTGCTCGCAGATTGTCTTGCCAGCGTGAGCGGGGCGGATGACCCTGCCATTGCAGCCGCGCTGTCAGCGTACGAAGCCGCCCGACGGTCCCGGACGTCATGGGTGCAGAACACGGCGCGCCGCAACGCGACAGTGTTTCACCTGGCGGGCGCGGCGGCTGCGCTGCGTAATCTTGCCGCCGGCGTGGCGGGCCAGCGCCTTGCCAACCGCCTCTATGCCTACGATGCGCGACGTGCGCAGGGAGAGAAGGCATGAAGATCTGGGTTGATGCAGACGCCTGTCCGGTTGTGATCCGCGAGATTATCTGTCGTGCTGCCGAGCGGGCATCGATCGAGACGACATTCGTTGCCAACCACCAGACCAGGGTGCCGAAGTCAGCGTTTCTCCGATCCATTCAGGTGCCATCGGGTTTTGATGTGGCGGACCATGAAATTGCCCGCCGGAGTGAGCAGGGCGACCTTGTCATTACGAGCGACATTCCGCTGGCGGCCGAGGTCATCGAAAAGGGCGCGCTCGCGCTGAGCCCCCGTGGCGAGCTGCTGACGAAAGACAATGTGCGGCCGCGACTCAACATGCGCGATTTCCTCGAGACGATGCGGGCCAGCGGCGAACACACCGGCGGACCGTCCGCGATGAGCAAGACGGATCGCATGAACTTTGCGAATCATCTCGATCGGATCATCGCCCGGGCGAACTGAAGCCTTCTCCATTAGAATCCGCCTGTCGCTACTGAACGGAAATACGATGTCTGCCTATCAGGAACTCCATGACCACTTCGAGAAGATCGGCGATCTGCGCCATGTTTCCGCGATCGCGGGCTGGGATGAGGCCGCAATGATGCCGGCCGGCGGCGGCGAGGCCCGGGGTCGGGCGTTGTCGACGCTGGGCGTGGTGATCCACGAAATGATCGCCGATCCGAAGGTCGCCGCTGCAATTGAAGCCGCCGCGACAGAGGCGCTCGACCCCTGGCAGACCGCGAACGTGAGGGAAATTCGTCGCGCGGTGCGTGAGGCGACTGCGATCCCGGCCGATCTGCTTCGCGCATCGTCGCTGGCGACCTCGCGCAGCGAGCAGGCATGGCGCCGCCTTCGCGGCGAGAACGACTGGGATGGAATGCGCCCGCTGCTGGAGGAAGTCGTGCAGCGACAGCGCGAAATCGGCGATGTCCTCGACAACGCGACCGGGCTGGGGCGATACGGATCGCTGCTCGATACGTTCGAACCTGGCGCGACGACAGGGATGATTGATGAGCTCTTTGGCGAACTGAAGTCGACGCTGCCTGGCCTCGTTGATGAAGTCATCGAGCGGCAGTCGGGCGAAGCCTGCCTGCCGGTGTCCGGTGATTTCTCGATCGAGAACCAGCGCGCGCTTGGCATGGAGGTCATGGCTGCGATCGGCTTCGATTTCGATCATGGGCGTCTGGATGTCAGCCATCACCCGTTCTGCGGCGGCGTGCCTTCGGACGTCAGGATCACGACACGCTACAACACCGACAACTTCATCGAGGCGCTGATGGGTGTGATCCACGAGACGGGTCATGCCATGTACGAGCAGGGACTGCCCGATGCCTGGGCCAATCAGCCGGTCGGTGAGGCGCTGTCTGCGGGAACCCATGAGAGCCAGTCGCTGTTGATGGAGATGCAGGCCTGTCGAACGCCGGAATTCCTGCAGTTTCTCGCGCCGCGGGCGCAGCGGGCGTTTCTCGGGCAGGAATCCAACGACCCGTCCTGGAGTGCAGACAATCTTTACCGGCTCTACACCCGCGTACGCAAGAGCTTCATCCGGGTTGATGCCGATGAGGTGACATATCCGCTTCACGTGATTCTGCGGTACGAGATCGAGCGCGACCTGATCGGCGGCGAGATAGAGGTGAGTCATCTGCCTGACGCCTGGCATGAGAAGATGTCTGCCTATCTAGGCTTGTCGACGGCAGGAAACTACACCGATGGCGTCTTGCAGGACGTGCATTGGCCGGCAGGTCTGTTCGGCTACTTCCCCACGTACACGCTGGGTGCGCTGACGGCGGCCCAGTTGTTCGCGGCGGCCCGTCGTGACCTGCCGGATCTCTCGGCGGATATTTCTGCGGGGCGGTTCGGTGCCCTGGTCGATTGGCTGCGAACCAACGTGCATCAAAAGGGCAGCCTGCTCGGGTTTGATGAACTGCTGACCGAGGCAACCGGCAGCACCCTGTCGGCTGCGCCGTACCTCGACCACATCCGCACGCGATATCTGGGCTAGGTCAGTTCTCCGGGTGGGGTCGTCGCACGCATCGCCTCCCTCACGGCGATGATGACGAGTACCAGCAGCCAGGGCACGCTCGCCCAGAGGATCCACTGCCAGCCCAGTATGCCGAGGATGGCACCTGAACCGAGTGCGGCGATCGCTTGCAGGCCGAAGATCGAGAAATCATTCAGCGCCTGCACGCGGAAGCGCTCTTCCGGGCGGTAGGTCGAAGTGAGCAGCGCAGTACCCCCGACGAACAGGAAGTTCCAGCCGACGCCGAGCAGTACCAGCGCCCACCAGTAATGCATCAGATGCCGGTCGATGCCCGCGATGAAGAGACACACCAGCAGCAGTCCGATGCCCACGTAGATGATGCGGCGTGCGCCGTATCTCGCGATCAGGAGTCCGCTGAAGAGCGACGGCAGGAACATCGCGACGATATGGCTCTGGATGACCCATGCGGTGTCGTCGAGACTGAACCCGTCCATGCGATGCATGCTCACCGGCGTTGCCGTCATGATGAGGCTCATGACGCTGTATCCGACCACCGCGGCGCCGACGGCGAGCTGGAAATCGGCCTGTGTCGAGATCTGGCGAAGCGGGCGACCCGCGTCGCTTTCGCCGGATGATTCGGTGGGGCCGCCAAGTGATGGCAAAGTCGACAGGATCGCGGCGGCGCAGACCATGAGTGCAGAGAGCGCCAGGAACGAGCCGACGAACAGCGTGCCGCTAACGGCAGCGTGAAGGCGCTGGGCCAGTTCAGGGCCGGCAAAGGCAGCCACGACGCCTGCCAGCATCAGCACCGAGATGGCAGGCCCGACGCGGTTTTCGGGGACGGACTCGGCGACCGCAAACCGGTACTGCTGGATAAACGCATTGTGTCCGCCGATCACGATGCAGGCGCTGCAAAAGACGACGAAGTTCTGTGCGATGAGCGACCACGCTGCAACGAAACCGCTGCCTGCCGTGACGAGTGCCGCGGTGATGAAGGCGGGCTTGCGGCCGATTCTTGCCATGATGAGTGAGGCCGGCACGGTCGTCAGCGCCGTGCCAACGATCATCAACGCAACCGGTAGCGTCGCGAGGTCTTCAGAGGGTGCGAGTTCTGCACCGATGATCCCGCCGAGGAGGACCACCATGGGTACGGCGGATTGTGCAAACGCCTGCGCGAGCGTCAGCGTCATCAGTGTGCGGTATTGATTCATGCGCCAAGCGTATCGCGATATGCTCGATAAAAAGAGGGTGCAGAACATGAAAAGAATGACGGTATTGATGGCGGTCGCGACCCTGCTGCCGTCGCTGGCGGCAGCGGGACCCGGCTGGGAAGCCCGGATCAGGGATCGCGTCGAGGCGGTGAACGACTCGGTTGTGGCGCTCAGGCATGACTTCCATGCCAATCCGGAGCTCGGCAATCGCGAGTTCCGTACGGCAGAGAAGGTTGCCGCGCGTCTTCGTGAACTCGGCTTCGATGAGGTGCAGACCGGCATCGCCCACACGGGTGTCGTCGGGATCCTTCGCGGCGGCAAGCCGGGCGGTGTCGTGGCGCTTCGCGCCGATATGGATGCCCTTCCGGTCACGGAACGCACGGGTCTGCCCTTCGCGTCGACAGTAACCACGGAATGGCGAGGGCAGGAGACCGGTGTCATGCATGCCTGCGGCCATGACGCCCACATGGCGATCCTGCTGGGTGTCGCGGATGTGCTGAGTGCCATGCGTGATGAAATTCCGGGTACGGTCAAATTCATCTTCCAGCCAGCGGAGGAAGGTGCGCCGGAAGGTGAGGAAGGCGGCGCTGATCTCATGATCAAGGAGGGCGTCCTCGAGGGCCCTGACGCGCCGGGTGCGATCTTCGGATTGCACGTTTTCCCGGGCCCGGCAGGGACCATCATGTACAAGCCCGAGGGCATGCTGGCGGCTTCCGACGGGCTCTCGATTGTTGTGAAGGGCGTCCAGACCCACGGGTCGATGCCCTGGGCAGGTGTCGATCCCATCGCCGCATCGGCGCAGATCGTCAGCAGCCTGCAGACGGTCGTCAGCCGGCAGGTGAACATCTCCGAGGCGCCTGCCGTCGTTACAATCGGATCGATCAACGGCGGCAACCGCGGCAACATCATTCCTGACGAGGTGCGCATGACCGGTACGATTCGCACCTTCGACATGAATATGCGGGCTGACATCCATGAGCGCGTCAAGCGAACGGCAGAACTCGTCGCACAGAGTTTCGGCGCCTCCGCCGAGGTGGAGATTGGCCTTGGCTATCCGGTCACCTACAACGACCCGGTGCTCACAAGCAGGATGGCACCGGTGCTCAACCGGGTTTCCCGCGGTGGTCAGGCAGCGGTGATCAAACCGATCATGGGGGCGGAGGATTTCTCCTACTTCGCCAACGAGATACCGGGGCTCTTCGTCGGGCTCGGCGTCGCTGCAGACGGCAAGGAAGGCAGCAGCGCACCGAACCACTCACCCTACTTCTTCGTGAACGATGCCGCCTTGCCCTACGGGGTCGAAGTGCTCTCAAACCTCGCACTGGAGTGGCTGCACGGCGAGCCGGTTCGCTAGTCGAAGCTGATACACTTCAGGCACCAGTTTCCAGGATGACGAACGCATGAAAGACCGAATTTCGATTGATATCAGCGATGGCGTAGCCGATGTTCGCCTGATTCGTGCCGATAAGATGAATGCGCTGGACAACGCAATGTTCGAGGCGCTGGTTGAAGCTGGCCAGACGCTCGCTGCTGACAAGTCAGTGCGCTCGGTCGTGCTGTCCGGAGAGGGTCGTGCATTTTGCGCCGGTCTCGACATGGGCAATTTCGGCAAGATGGCCGAAGGCGGTGGCCAGTCTTCAGGCGGGGCCAAGGCTGACGTGACCTCGGGCCTTGCGGCGCGAGAATTCGGCATTGCCAACCGCGCCCAGTATGCGGTGTGGACCTGGCGCGAGTTGCCGGTGCCGGTGATCGCCGCCGTGCACGGCGTTGCGTTCGGTGGCGGGTTCCAGCTCATGCTCGGCAGCGACATCCGTATCGTTCACCCCGAAACGCGACTCTCGATCATGGAGATCAAATGGGGGCTCGTGCCGGATATGGCAGGCACGGCGATCATGCGAAACCTTGTCCGCGAAGATGTCGTGCGTGAGCTGACCTACACCGGGCGGCAGTTCAACGGCGTCGAGGCTGTCGACATCGGCTTTGCCACCCGTACCTCCGAGACGCCGCACGAGGATGCCATGGCGCTGGCGACCGAGATCGCCGGCAAGAACCCGGATGCCATCGTGGCGGCGAAGCAGATCTTCAATAACGCCGCCGACATGAACGATGCCGAACTGCTCATGCAAGAGTCTGTGCTGCAGGATCAGATCATCAGGACGCCCAATCAGGTGGAGGCGGTCATGTCGACGATGGAGAAGCGCGCGGCGAACTATTCGGACCGGCGCTGATCGAAGCACCGGGATACGCCTGCTGCCAAACCGTGCGATAGCGTGGGGCATCGGGTAACCTGTTCCCGAGCAGACCATCTTCGACGATGGAAGGGCCGCCACCGTGACTTCCGACAACGATCAGGATTCGCCTCACGCCATCGAAACGGATGATCGTGAGGCTGCTGTCGTCGAGCGCCTGATTCGCGAATGCGGTGCGGTGCTCGGTGTCGCCCGCGCAAGGCGATTTGCCCTCGACCTTGTGGCCGGTGCTTCCAAAGGGGGCGACGACGCGATCGCGGCGCCGGAGACGGGCGCGGCGCCGGATGATGACCAGGAAGGCGAGTCGTCACCACGACTCGATCCGCGCCTCGAGGAAGCCATCACCAACCCCTTCGTGTTTCGCGCCTTACTTGGCGCGTTCGCCCGGCAATACGCGAGAATCGGCCTGCCGTGGGTCTGGTCGGTGCGGGGTTCCCGCCTCGAGAAGGAACTCCACCGCGCGGCCGCGGCGATTCCGGTTCACCGCATCTTCACCCCTGACGAAATCGAGCGCTATCGCGAGATGCGACAGGATGCGCTCCAACTCGAGTTTCGCCGGAAGATGATGCGCCGATTGAGCCCGAGGTACTGGCTGAAGCGTACCCGCACCGTGCCGCTGGAACGACTGGAGCGGCTTTACGATCGCCGGGGCCGTCTCGAGGAATATCGAAGCGCGCTCGAGGCTTATCTGGCACGCGAACGCAGAGCGCTCGAAGACGATGCCGTTGCCGTTGTTGATCTGCGCGAGACGGTGCGTCGACGCTTCGCACGTACCGAGGCGCTGCGCCGGGATTGCGTACTGCGGGAAGTGCAGATGCTGGCCCGGTTTGACCTTTACCAGCAGCAGGCAGAGAACGTCGCGGACGACGATCTGGCCCGGGAACTGGACGCTCTGCGCGCGGAGTACCAGCACGTGCGACGGGGCACGCTGTGGGTGACCGAGTTCACAGAGATGGTCGAGGATGTGCTGTCACGACTCGATGCCGAGGACGAAACCGGGCAGAACGAGTCGACCCTGCTGCTTCTGCAGAACGATTTGCTGCTGACCGGGCGAGAGCGCATGCCACTGCTGTATCGCCTGCACGGTGTTCGCGAACGAGCGTTCAAGCGGCTTGATGGCGACATGATCACGGCACTCGGCTATCTGGAGTCGGAGCTTCAGTCGATGTGCGCCGCGCCGGATTTCGACGTGCAGGCGTACAACGAGCGCATCGAGTCGTTCATCGAGTCCCACCCCGAACCCGTGCCGGAAGAGCGGTCGATGAAGCTCGCGCAGAACGTCGATCACGAGGGGCGGATCGAGACCTGGGAACGCTTCAAGGCGGAGCACCTGGAACCGCCCTACAACCCGATCGTCGCATTCAATGGGCTGATTCGAATCGTGCGCTTTGCGCCGGAGTGGTTCCAGGCGTACCGGGTTTTTCGCTCGGAACTGCAGCTCAAGCGATCGCTCGACCCCGGGCGCAGCAAGAGCGTGCGGGAGACCGAGGACATCCGTGAGTTCGTCAGCGATCTGGTCGACCGGATCGACGAAGACATCGCGCTCGACGTTGCTTTTCGCCTGGCCGAGCGCGAAGCAGAGGCATCCGGCGAGTTTGCGGACGCGCTGAGTCGTGTCCACGCCGAGATTGCGGAGTTTGCGCTGCGCACAGACGCAGATGCCGCAGAGCAGCTTCGTCATGCAAAGGTGGCGTTCCTGGATGCCGTGGGCAAGTTCGATGCCGGTTCGACACCGGTCGAAGGCGGCATCGTGTATATGGATCTCTGGCGCAAACGCCCGGAAGGCGACTAGCCCGCATATCTCACCGATTCGCTGCATTCTCAATGAACACCGCGTCATCCGGTACGTTTGTCGACGAGTCGGACGGCTCAGTTTGTAAATTCGGATCGCTTGCCTGAATCTCGCTTGTCTTGGCGGCTCGTGAGCGCACGTGCTCGCTGTGGCGTGTTCTCGACGGGCGCGCCCGAGCGACGCCTCCGCTCGCGAGCACGCTCACAAGCCACCAATCCTGCGCGATATTTCAGGCAATCGGTGAGATATGCGGACTAGAGGTTCCCTCAGAACAGGGTGTAGATGAAGGGGGCGAGGGCGGACCCCTGTGTCACCACCAGCAAGCCACCGATCAGCACGAGTACCAGGATGATGGGTGCAAGCCAGTAGTTCTTGCGCGCCCTCATGAAAGCAAACAGGTCCCTGAAGAACTCGAGCATGCGGTCAGTGACTCCCTAGAATGGATCGGACAGGCGTGACGGCGCGTCGGCATCGACCCGGTAGGTCTCAGCCGCGGCATCCCGGCCCGACTTGATGAAACGCGATTGACCGCCGACGAGTGACCTTGCAAGCGCGGTGGGCCAGAGCACACCGAAGAAAACGAGACCCAGCAGGATCGGCGACGTGAATTGCGCCAGCTTCTCTGCCCCCGCGAACCAGAGTCGGTGAGCGTTCCGGAGCCGTTCGGGCACAATCTCACCCGTGAGGATGAGGGCGATGGCCGGGACCAGCAACAGGACGAGGAGCGGGCTGACGAGATAGGCCAGCAGCAGGGCCAGCAGCAAGAACGCGCCGCCGACCTGTCGCGCGAAACTGCGGAGTTCAGATGCCTCGATGGCCGGGGTTGCCGTCGCGCGCCGTGCTGGCGGTTCGAGCGGCGGCTGCTCTTCTTTCTTCAGAACGAATGACCCCAGCACGAGCGTATCCATGCCGGTGTTCAGAAAGCAGCGCAGTGCGTCGCCGGGCGATTCGACGATCGGCTCGTCGCGGACGTTGAACGAGGTGTTGATGACCATGGGTACCTGTGTGCGGCGCTTCACCGCCGAGACCAGGCCGTGGAGCGCGCCATGCCGGTGTGGTGCCAGGGTCTGCAGGCGCGCGGAGTAGTCGAGATGCGTGATGGCCGGCACAGCCGAGCGCACCTGGTTGACGCGCTCGATGCCGGTCACGGTATCGTCGACCGACAGGCGCGTCGCCTCATCAATGTGATCAGTGAATGTCATGTACGGGCTGTCGATGTTCGCCTTGAACCACGCCGATGCGTCCTCGGCCAGTACCGCTGGTGCGAACGGCCTGAATGATTCTCGCCCCTTGATCGAAAGGTTGAGCCGCTTCTGCATCTGGGGGTCGGTCGCGTCCCCGATGATCGACCGCGAACCCAGCGCCCGCGGGCCGAACTCCATACGGCCCTGAAACCACCCGATGACGCGACCGGCGGCGATTTCTTCGGCGATTGCATCGTCGAGTTCCCCGGGCGCGTAGCGCGAGAACTGTGCTCCCATCCCGTTCAGCATCGTTTCGATCTCGTCGTCGTGCCACCCTGGGCCCAGCAGGCTCCCCTGCATGGCGTCGTCGTCGGCGGGCGTCCGTTCATTGCCGAGGTGTTCGTGCCAGGCGCTGAATGCAGCGCCGACGGCGCCGCCGGCGTCGCCGGCCGCGGGCTGGACCCAGATGCGCTCGAACGGACCCTGCCTCCAGATCTCGCCGTTCGCCACGCAGTTCAGTGCGACGCCGCCCGCAAGGCAAAGGTGCCGGGCACCGGTTTCACTGGCGACGGTACGGGCCAGGCGAGTCATGACAAGGTCGGTGACTGCCTGCACCGAGGCCGCGAGATCCATGTCGAGTCGCCGGAGGTCTTCATCTGTGCCGCGTTCTTCGGCGCCGAAGAGTGTGCGGAACTCGTCGGAGAACATCCGTGTGCCGGTGCAGTAGTCGAAATACTTCATGTCGAGCCGGAACGTGCCGTCCGGTTTTACATCGATCAGATTCGCGAGAATCGTGTCCAGGTACCGCGGTTCACCGTACGGGGCGAGTCCCATGAGCTTGTACTCGTCCGCATTGACCCGGAATCCGCAGAACGCAGTGAAGGTGCTGTACAGGAGGCCCAGTGAGTGGGGGAAATCGATTTGCCACAGTGGCTCCAGGTCTTTGCCCTGACCGTGCCACGCGGAGGTCGTTGCCCACTCCCCGACTCCGTCTACGCACAGCACGGCAGCGTCGTCGAAGGGGCTGCAGTAGTAGGCCGATGCCGCGTGGGATTCGTGGTGGCGTGTAAAGAGCAGCGGTACGTCACCTTCGGTGAAGGGGGCCAGTGAGCGTCGCAGTTCCTGTTTGAGAAACAGCTTCTCTTTCAGCCAGACCGGCATCGACAGCCGGAACTGGCGGAAGCCCGCGGGCGCCACCGCATAGTAGGTTTCGAGCAGCCGCTCGAACTTGACCAGCGGTTTTTCGTAGAAGACCACGAGATCGCCTGCTTGCAGGGGTCGCTGCGCCAGGCAGTAGCGGATGGCGTTCGTTGGAAAGCTGGCGTCGTGCTTGAGGCGCGTGAACCGTTCTTCCTGTGCCGCCGCAACGAGGCGACCGTCCTCGACGAGTGCTGCTGCACTGTCGTGGTAATATGCGGAGATTCCCAGAATTCTCGTCATTCGATGTCGGAAAGCAGCAGGCTCTGGGCGTTCAGAGCGATTTCGTTGGTGGCCGGACTCATCGTGGCGGTCATAGTGGGCGAAGCCTTGTTGCTTGTCCACGCTCGTATGGTGGCCGGCAGCGAAAAGATGGATGACGGCCTCGTGCGGTACGACCCGGATCTCGGCTGGCGTTTGACGCCGGGCTGGCGCGGGACGCACGAGCACTTCGACTACACCACGAACTACACGATCGATCTGCGCGGCTTCCGCACAGATCCGAACACGCCGGCCCCGGCCGGGCGCCGGGTCGCGCTGGTCGTCGGTGACAGCTTCACCTTCGGGCTGGGTGTCGGGGACGGCGAGACATTCACGTCACGCCTCAATGCCGATGCCGGCAGCGAGCGCTGGGTCAATGCCGGTGTTCCCGGATACTCCCCCGAACAGACATGGCTCTGGTTGCAGCAGGCGCGCGTGCTGGCGCGGCCCGATGTCATCTTCTTCGTCGTCTATCTCGGCAACGACCTTGTTGATATCGGGCTCGACTACGCGGTTCAGAGCCCGTGGGCGAAACCGGCGGCCAGACTGGTTGAGAACGGCGAACTCGTGATCGGGGGCCGGCCGGTGCCGCAGGTGCCGAAGCCGCCGGCGCTTGCCGCACGGACACTCGCGAGCTATGTGCTCGGGGATTCCCGTGAACCCGGTCTGTTCGAGGGCTTGCGTCTGTACCGGTTGCTTGCGCTCGCTGTCCCGGAAGACGTCGATCGTGAGGCGCTGCGCGCCAGACTCGTGCCAAAAGTCGCGTTGTTCGATGCGCTCCTCGATGCGATGGTGGAGGCGACGAGCGAGGAACTGGTGCTCGTCCTGATGCCGGGTGCCAGTCTTGTCGGTGACCCTGGCTCAGTCTCCGGGCAGTACCAGCAACTGGTCCGGGAGGAAGTCACCTCGCTCGCGGGCAGCAAGGGCGTGACACTGCTTGACCCGACCGATGCCCTGGCACGCGATCACTACTTCCCCAACGACGGTCATCTGACGCCTGCCGGACACGAGGTCTTTGCGCGCGCGCTCGGCGAGGCGATGAAAGGCATGTAAAGGAATTCGACAACTGACCAATTATCCTTCTTTGAGGACGGACATATTCGCCCGATTGTCGGAGAATTTTACAGAATCGCTCGTCCCCGCTGACCGGATTTCTGTAACCAACTGTTTTTATTGACTAATTTCAAGTTGGCACGCTGTCTGCTTTCCATAGGTCGAAATCAACCAATGATGGGTAAGCGGGTATGAGCCTCAAACAACTGATTCCGGCATGCGCGATCTTCTTTGTCGCTTCGGCAAGCGCGGTGCCAGTCACGATCAACGACGACTATATTGGTGCAGACGATCATGGCTACGGCGATGTTATCGGGACACCGTCCAAGTTCGATATTCAGGACATGGTCGTCGACATCATCGGCACGCAGATGT
Source organism: Pseudomonadales bacterium (assembly GCA_965267485.1). GTDB lineage: Bacteria > Pseudomonadota > Gammaproteobacteria > Pseudomonadales > Azotimanducaceae > JANQJA01. The sequence goes on from OZ254080.1 coordinate 1,376,431, forward strand.
CGGTCACAATCAACACGAATTTCGCCGCCGGCTCCGGTCTCGGCACGTTTGGCACCTATACCTATGATGGCAACGGCATCGGTTTCGGTGACCTCTTCCTGTCATCGACTGGCTGGAATCCCGACACGTCAGCGGCCAATTATCTGAACGACGACGCAACTACCGGTACGCTGTGGGACTACGGTATCTCGCTGCATGACCGCTGGAACGGGACGTCGACAGCGGCCACGCTGTACCAACTCGATACGAGCGGTGGCAACACGCAGGCGCTGACCAGTGACGATTTCATGAAGGGCAATGCGATCTGGCGTAACAACCAGGAAGTCGCGGTCGATACGGGTCTCGCGACGAGCCTCGGCACGCTGTCCAACCTGGTTTCGACCTCCGGTGGTCAGGTTGTCTTCCAGTTCGACATCGCCGGTACGGCGCTGGCCAGCGCCAGCGAGATCGGTCTGCACTGGGCAATGACCTGCGGTAACGACACGATCGAGGGTGCCTACACGGCAGTTCCGTCTCCGGACTCTGCGATGCTCATGATGCTGGCACTGGGTCTGGTTGGTTTCGGCAGCCTTCGCGCTCGCAAGATGTCGGGTCGTCCCGCTCTGTTCAACTGAGCACTGTCTTACGTCCCATCGGTCTGGCGGTGACCCGCACCGCCAGACATCCCCGCCTCACCTCGCAGTACCTTTTTTCTCACCAACCCGTTCTCGCACCAACCCGCTTTGTCCCCTGTCCGCGCGGGTGATCCCATAATCGGCACAGACGTAAACCAAAGTGTCGGAAAACCGTCGAATCTCCTTACAGAATGACCTTCCGGCTAAATGCGGAAAATCATAAGTTTCTGTTTTAAAAAAGGTTTTCACAACTGGCGTGGCCTTTGCTAAGGTTTATTAACAGTAGCTTCGGAAAAGTGTGATGCAGTTCGCACATTTTCTGCGCACGCTGACGTAGACTCGTAACATTCGAGTCAGGGCTGCTCGAAAAAAAGTGTACGAAGCAAAGAAGGAACGACAACACAAAATGGTCGTTATCAGGGAAAATCGGGCATTGGGGCGATCGAGCCATGCTCCCGCTCCGATGAACGAAATACAGGAAGTATTCTCCGGAAACACACCCCAATGCGTCGAAGCGCTCCTCTACATGGTGAGCCAGCCGGTGCAGGACCCCCTCGCAGAATCCACGCTTGAGTCGATCTACCGATGCTTCCTTGAAGACATCGATGACGATGCGCGCAAGCTCACGCTTCTGTGCTTTGTCAGGCAGGTCCAGGAACTGGAACTCGAGCCTGAGGCGCTGTTGCCTTTCTGCCGGTTCGATACGAATCACCAGATCGTCAATGACGCGGTTCGTTCGTACCTCCAGTGCAAGCGGGGAACGCTCGATGAGCCGTTCCTGGCAGCCTCAGTGCTGCTGGAACTGTTCGATGAGGGCAAGATCAGAAACTCCGGCGCCGCGTTTGCAGGCCTCGTCTGTTTTGGCGATCGCCGGCTTTGCAGCGTGCTTCGCACGACGCGGGATTCGCTGTCGGTTCCTGAACTCCGCGCTTTCGCGCGAGGCGTATCGAGCCCGATTTTTGAAGCCACGATCGAATTCTGTGTCGACTGGCTGATTGACCTGGCGGACAACCGTGACTTCGAGAAAGCGGTTCACGTTGCCTCGGCCATCGCCTCGATTGTCATCAACGATTCGTCCCACCTTGTCTATCGACCCAACTTCCACTTCGGTCCGATGCTGTTTCCGAATGGTAACCAGACTGACCCGGTACGGTTGAATGAGCTGCTTGGCGACCTTGAACCAATGCTCGAAACCCTGCGTCGCTACGGCATGCCGACGGTTGATCGCATGATCGAGATCATCTCGGACCCGATGGCGGCCAGCGTGAGCAATCTCGACCGCCGCACCCAGAGTAACCGGCGGCAGAAGAGCGATCGTCGCGGTAGCGATCGACGCATCGTGGACATCAAGCCAGCGATCGAACGCCGTTCCGGTGATCGTCGCGAGTTGAATCGCCGCCAGCGCGTTCGTCGATAGCCGACGCGTTCCGCAACAAGATCCGCAACAAAAAAAGCCCGGCTTCGACCGGGCTTTTTTTGTTTTGGAGCACCTCGCTGCGCGAGGTGATCAGGCCACGGCGCAGCCATGTGATGAGAACGAGCGCTCCATCTTGCGCATGAGGTGGGCGTCTGACAGCCGTTTGCGCAGCACGCGAATCGTCGGCTTCAGCTCCCGGATGAAATCAGGGAAGCGGACCATGCCGGCTGGCGCCGTCGACTTGAACGCAATTGGCTCTGCGGCGGGAAGTACTTCGACCCAGCCTGCCCGGTCGTGATTGATCGCGACCATGAGTCCGCAGCCGAGATCACGAATCGATGGCTGATCGGCAATCGGATCGAGTTCCAGCATCCACTCGACAGCGAAGTCGATCGAGGCAGCGCGGAGCTGGCCGTCCTGTACCCGTGAATAGGCCTTGATGTCAGCGGCTTTCATGTTGCGGCGAAGCAGCCTCGCGACCGCAAGTGCGCGGTGATCCGACATCGAGACGATGCCTGCGAGTACCGCACCGGGGTTCAGTGTCTGGCCACGATCAATCAGGCGTGCGACCTGGTTGAGCCCGGCGAGTTCATCGCTGATGTCACAGATCTGGTGCCGCAGATAGGCACGTGTGGCCCAGAAAGCGAGTCGGTGATTGACCTCGCTGGTGACGAATACCAGCAATGACTCGGGATGGGCGGCGCCCGATCTGACGTCTGCCAGCAGCTTGCGATAAAGCGCATCGCGCTGATCGACGCGTGTGGTCTTGAGCCATTTTCGATAGGTCTTCAGGATCGGGCTTGTATCCGCGTCCTCAAGTCTGAACTGCTTGAGCGCGGACCGGTCCATGTCCGGGCTCCCGGCCGCCCTCGCCGGAGACAGTGTTCGAAGTTTGCTGAGCATGACAATTCCTTCTGGTAACTCAGCAAAAAGTATAGATCGGGGTGACAGCGCGATTGAGTGACGAACTTCACACTTTTGTTACGTCTCACGACCGTTCGTCGGTGCGCCATTCCCCCGCCCGCGACATGGGAAATGTCCTAACGTCCTGATTCTCCCTCGCTTTCTTCGCCCATGGCGATTCGGTAGTGAGATTTGATCTCTTCGTTGTCCGGCGCGAGTTCGACGGCACGAGCGAGCAGCTGTTGCGCCTGCTCTGTATCCCCTTTCAGGTACAGGAACCAGCCGTAGGTGTCGGCGATCTCACCGGACTGCGGCGCCAGTTCGTAGGCGCGCGCGCTGACTTCCACCGCCTTGTCGATTTCGTCCTCACCGTAGATCCAGGCGAGATTGTTGAACGCGATCGGTACATTCGGATTCGTGGCAATCAGCGCCTCGTACATCGTGCGGGCTTCGTCCTGCCGATTGCGGTTCAGGTAATGGCCTGCAACCAGCACCTGCCGCGTGACGCTCTCCGGTGCGAAGTCGTTCCACTCGACAAAGAGGGCATCGAACCGGGCTTCATCCTGCTCCGGCATTCGCAGCAACGTCTGATAGCGGCGAACGGCGAGTTGCTCCGTCGGTGCGACTTCCCAGGCCTCTGCGAAGCGCTCGAGCGCGGCGTCGAGATTGCCCTGACGGAGTTCGAGTTCGCCTTCGAGCAGCACGACCCGAACGGCATCCGGCTCCTCATCGGCGAGCCGGTCGAGGACTTTGCGTGCCTCCTCAAACTGCTCGGCCTGAAGTTCGATGTTGACGAGCTGCGCGAGCAGATCCGCTTCGTCGGGCGATTTCTCGAGCTCGCCGACCAGCAGCGCCCGGGCGCGATCGTAGTCGTCATCCTCCAGCGCCTGACGGGATTCGGTCAGGTTCACGAGGCGGTCGAACTGCTGGTATTCCTGGGCCTCCGGGTCGATGGTCTCGAGCCAGGTGCGAGCCTCGCTGAAGTTGGCGTTCCGGGCGTAGTACTCGACGAGGACCAGCGTCGGTGCCAGGGATGAGCCCTCTTCCGCGGCTGCCTTGAGTTCTTTCAACGGGCTTTCGGGTTCGCCTCGCGCTTCGCCCGCGGAGACCAGGCCTTTCCAGGCTTCGGTGGCATCAGGGTCGAGCTCGGTCGCCTCGCGGTACCAGACTTCGGCCGAGACCCAGTTCTCTTCCCGGAGGTCGAGCTGGCCGAGCAGCATGAGTCGCCGGTAGGAGTTCTCCAGCTCATCGGTGAGTACCTTGCGTGCTTCGGGAAAATCGCCCCGGGCCATGTAGTACTCCGCCGTCAGCAACAGGGAGTCCTGATTGTCGGGGAAGTCCTTGCGCAGCGTGGCAGCGAATTCGTCGGCACGCTCGTTCAGGTCCATGACCATGAACTGGCGCAGCATGGCGGCCTGGACCGCGACGGCGTCGGGCGACTCGTCGTATGCGGACTCGAGTTCGGCGAGCGCTTCTTCGTTTCGCTCCTGCAGGTTATACAGCCGAACCAGCGGAATGCGGAGCCTGGGGTCATTGTCGCCAAGGCTGATGGCCCGGCGCAGGTATTTCTCGGCCGCTTCATAGTTGCCGGCGCTTGCCTGGGCAATGCCGAACAGGCTGACGACGCGGGCATCGGTCGACTCGTCCACGTCGGCCTGAAGCTGCTCGATGATTCGCTGTGGGCGGTTCAGGCGCAGCTCGGTCAGGGTGTAGATCTGGAGCATCGTCGGCGTCGCGACCTCCGGGTCGACGTACTGCTCGAAATAGTCCGCGGCGGCGTCGGTGTTTCCTTCCAGGAACTCCAGCGTGCCGAGGAGGGTACCGACCTCGCGGGATGCCGGCGCCAGTTCCCGGACTTCCGTGAGGATGGCGCGGGCTTCCTCGAAGTTGCCGGCCGACATCGCTTCCATGGCGGCCTGTATCTTCTCGGTGATCTCCTGACCGTCGGGCATCGATTCGGCGAGAAGCTGGGAGTAGATGAGCGCCTCGCTGGTCTTGCCTTGCGCGGTCAGGACGTCGCGCAGCGCGGCGACAATCGCGTACCGCTCGGGCGTCATGATGTCGCCCCCACCAACGGTCGAAACGCCGTCGACAAGATATGCCTCAGCTGCAGCATAGTCGCCGCGGGCGGCTTCAATCTGGCCACCGAGGAGCACAGCGCCCAGGTTTGCGGGATCAGTGGCGATGATCTCGTCGACCAGTTCCAGGGCCCGATCAAACGACTCGTAGGCAACTGCGACCCGAACCAGCCCCAGCTTGGCCTCGTTGGCCACAGATGAGTCGGCCAGTGCATCGTACGCGCTCCGGGCATCGTCGAGTTCGCCTTCGGCGAGCAGCAGGTTCGCGCGGAGCAGGCCAGTCTCGTCAGGGAAGGCCGCATCCATCGCGTCGCCGTGCTCGTCGACCAGGCGGCGGGCCGAGCGGAACTTGCCCGAACCCAGATATGCGCGGGCCAGCAGAAGCTTCAGTTCCGGATCGTCGATGGCGACATCTTCAAGCAATGCCTGGGCTTCGCGGGTCTGGCCGACCTCCAGCAGGGTTTCACCGAGCGCCGTATAGCCGCGCGGATCATCCGGGGCGGTCTGGATCGCCCGGCGCGCTTCGATCATGGCCGACCGGTATTGGCCCTGGTCGCGGAAATCCACGGCGTTCTTGAGAAACGCGTCGATATCCGGTGCAGCAGTTTCCGGTTCGCCGCCGCCGCATGCAGTCAGAAAAGCGATGAATAAAACGAGGATGAGGTTCTGGGGGCTCCGAGGCACGATCTGTTCCGTTCTGAGTCGATGTCGAGCTGGCATTGTAGCTCAAAATCTCGCCGGCAGGCGGGCGCTACGCCTTGACATCAGTGACCCGAGTGCGGACATTCCGGGTTTGTTCAATGACCTGACTGCTCGTGGATATCCTGCTCAATCTCAGCCCTGCGGCGAGCGCGATTCTTTATCTCGTCGCGGCGGTGAGCTATGCGCTGACGCTGAAGCGCTCTGGTCCGTGGTTCCTGTTTGCCTTTCTCGCCTCGGCCCTGTGGAGCCGGCTCGCCGGTATCCATCCGGTCTTTGACTTCCTGTTTGCGGCGGCGTGGTCGGGCACGCTGCTGATCGTAACCGGGCATGTACGCAACGCGGCGCTGTGGCTGGTGCCGCTGGCATCGATCCTCGGTGCGGTCGCATCGGTCATGTGGGGGCCGGTGACAGTGCCCTACCTGTACTACCTCTACATCTTCTGCTGCATTGGCACGCTCCTGCTGATCGAACAGCTCGTTCGAACACGCACGGGGCAGGCGCGGGGGATTGGCCTTGCGATCGGTGCGTTGTTTCTCTTCAACATTTATCTGTACGCGAGCGGCATCTTCAATAACCAGATTTCCGTCGGGCTGCTGCAGAGCCGCCACCTCGCCAATCTCTGCGTTGCGCTGCTGTTGCTGATCCCACTGTTCCTGCGAACCGAGGATCGAACCCGCGAGATGGGCATGCCGCGTCAGGCGGCGTTCACGACGACGAGCCTGGCACTCGCCGGGTTCGTTCTGCTCGACGTTGCCGTTGTGGGCTACCTGTTCCGGCTGGGCGGTGGGGTCTACGGCGATGTACTGCAGCACTTTATCCCGTTTCTCATTGCCCTCTGCATCGGGCTGTACCTGTCTTCGGCGAGCCGGCGCGCGTGGATTCGGGTCTGGATCAACAAGAATTTCTTCAAGTCCAAATACGACTACACCTCGGAGTGGCGCAAGCTCATCGAGCGCCTGTCGCGGGATGCAGGCGCAAGCGACTACGAGCGCGTTGCACTCGAGGCGGTGCTGCCGATTCTCGGCGCGTGGTCCGGCGCGCTCTATCTGCGGGAAGGCAATCGCTTTGTGGCGCGGCAGCAGGTCGATATCGACGCGCGCCTGCCGGACATCGAGGTCGACGGGAACGAAGGATTCGTCGATGTGCTGTCAGCGAACTGGATATTCACCCCGTCGAGCACCGACAGCGGACTTTCACGGCACAACGACACGATCCCTGGCGCATTCGACGATGTCAGCGATCTCATTGTGATCCTGCCGCTGCAGGGCAGTGAATCGGTACTCGGATTCGTCCTGATCTGCGGTGAGAGCGTCCGGGTCGAGGAATTCGACTGGGAGGACATCGATCTGCTGCGCATGGTGGCCATGCAGATTTCCAGTTTTGTGGGCTACCAGATGCTCAACGAGCAGGCGGTGGTGGCTCGCCAGTTCGAGGCATTCCATCACTTCACGGCCTTCGTGATGCACGATCTCAAGAACCTCGTGGCTCAACAGGCGCTGGTCGTCGACAACGCGACGCGATTCATCGACAAGCCCGAGTTCGTGAGGGATGCGATCGACACCATCGACAATTCCGTGAAGCGGATGGAGCGCATGATCCGCAAGCTGCAGGGCAGCATGGAGCATCACGCTGACCATCCTGATCGAGTGGCGCTCTCGAAAGTGGTCGATGAGGCGGTGAGCCGCTGCGCGGCCGCGAAGCCCTTGCCGCACATCGAGCATGCCGGGGATGAACTCATGGTTGAGGCAGACTACGAGAACCTGGTCATGGCGGTGACGCACCTCGTCAAGAATGCCCAGGATGCCTGCAACGGCGGTGACGGCGAAGTGGAAGTGGTGCTTTCCCGGGATGCCGGGCACGCCTGCTGTGAGATCCGTGATACGGGCTCCGGTATGGATCCCGAGTTCGTCCGTACCCGGCTCTTCAAGCCTTTCGATTCGACCAAGGCCACACGGGGCATGGGGATCGGAGCATTTCAGTGCCGCCAGATCGTGGAGCGAATCGGTGGCCGGCTCGACGTGGAAAGCGAGCCGGGCAGGGGAACGGTGATGACAGTCAGGCTGCCCTTGCTCAGCCGCGGGGCCATCAGTGAGACAGCGGCCTGAATGAACGCTCGCCGAGTGAAAGGGGCCAGCGTTTCAAGTATCATAAGTCGGCGTTTTGTCAGAGATTTCTGCCTTGTTCAAACCCTGCACAACGATTTTTGTCCTGGCCGGCCTCCTCGTGCTCGGTGGCTGTGCTTCCACACCGGATACTGACGTCCTTCCGTCGGGCGAAGATGCCCCCAATCTGGCCGAGGCTGCACTGCTCGACGACTACCGCATTGGCATCGGCGACGTGCTCAATGTGAGTATCTGGCGCAACGCCGACCTCTCGACACAGGCCAGCGTACTGCCCGACGGCACAATCTCGGTGCCGCTGGTGGGTGATGTCGAGGCTGCAGGCCAGACGACCGAGTCGCTGGCCGCCGAGATCTCCGAGGTGCTGAAGAGCTACATCCGGGAGCCGGTCGTTACCGTCTCTGTCGTCAGTGCCGCGAGTGCCGAATTCCTGCAGCGTGTCCGCATCACCGGCGCCGTGGCGAGTCCGATCTCGATCGTCCACCGCCGCGGGCTGACGGTGCTCGATCTCGTGCTTCAGGCGGGCGGGTTGACGCAGTATGCCAATGCCAACAAGGCGCTCTTGTACCGCCAGACTGACGAGGGACTCAAGGTGTATCCCGTCAGACTTCGCGACATCCTCGAGCGCGGTCGCCTCGAAACGAATTACACGATGCTGCCCTCCGATATCATCACAGTGCCAGAGAAGAGCTTCTAGTCACGATGGACCCGATCATTCTCCAGTACATCAAGGACTTCTTTCGCCAGATCAATCGCCACGCGCTGAAGCTGGTGGTGGCGGCGAGTGCCATCAGCTTCGTTGTGCTTGTCATCGGTGCGCTGACTGACCCCAAGTACGAGACGTCCATCACGATCTATGCGGATGACCAGAACGTCATCAAGCCGCTGCTCGAGGGGCAGGCGTCGGTGACGACGCCGAAGAACGAGCGGATTCGCGTCGTTCGGGAGATCATGTTCGCGCCCCGGCTGCTGCAGCAGGTGATCGCGGATGCGTTTCCGGAACACCCGGCAGCGCTCGAAGGGGGCGACCGCGCGGAAGCACTGATGCGTCAGCTGCGGGATCAGATCTCGGTCACGGCGCCCGCCGACCGCTACATCACGGTGGCCTATGCTCATCAGGAACCGGCGGTCAGCTTCAAGGTCGTCAACAAGATCACCAATCTCTTCATTCAGGAGAGCGCCGACCAGAAGCGAACAGAGAGCAAGAGCGCGTATACGTTTATCGACGAGCAGGTGAAGTCGTACAAGAACCAGCTTGTGGAAGCAGAGAACAAACTGAAAGCGTTCGAAGCGGCCAATACTGACGGCGATGAGTCGCAGGTGAATGCATCGATCGGTCGCCTTGAAGCGCTGATTGACGAAACGGCCATCGAACTCGAATCCCAGGAGGTGAAGATCGCCGCGCTCGAGGAACAGCTGTCCAGTGAGAGTCGATTTGCGTCCAGTGATTTCACCGTGCAGGTGTACCGCGAACGCCTGGCTGAACTCGAGTCCAAGCTCGACACGATGATGCTTCAGTACCGCGAGAATCACCCGGACGTCGTCGATTTGCGATTCCGCATCCAGGATCTCAAGCGCACGATCGTCGAGGTCGAGAACAAGGGAGCCAGCGAGGAACTCACCGGGGAGCGTCAGCTCAACCCGATCTACGAGGAACTCAGCAATCAGCTCGCGAAGACCAAGGTCGATCTGCAGACGGCCAAGCACCGGCTCGCCGCGAACCAGAACCGGCTGCAGGAACAGTATGAGCGTCGCCGTCGCATTGCCGCGAACCAGGCGGAGCTTTCCGAACTGACCCGCGACTACAGCGTCACCAAGAACATCTACGAGGATCTGCTGGAGCGCAAGGAGCGCGCCCGGATTTCGATGACGCTGGACCTCACGGGGCAGGGTGTCACCTACAAGGTGCTCGAACCCGCCGTCTTCCCGGCGACGCCGTCCGGCATCCGTTTCGTACACTTTGCATCGGCGGGCCCGGTACTCGGTTTCATCCTGCCGCTTGGCGTCATTGCAGCGCTCGTGTTCTTCGACCCGAGAGTGCGCTTTCCCGAGCAACTTGAGGAGCGGTATCCCGGCATCGTGCTCGCCGTGCTGCCGCCGGATCAGAAGAAAAAACCGCGGTCCCGCGTATTGCTTGGCGCGACCGCCGGATTTGTCGTTTCCTACGTAGGGGCCGCCGTAACACTGAGTCTCATCTGACGAATGGGTGACTCCTTGCCGCCGGATAACATGCAGCAGACTGCAGCGGAGCATCGCATCCGCGACATGGAGTCGACGCGCTCCCTCTCGAAAGAAGAGCGCGATGCGGCTGGCATCATTTACCCGTCGATGGACGACGATCGCCTGCTGAACGTCTATCGTGACCTTCGCAACAAGCTGCTCAAGCTGTCCGATTACCAGAACTTCGTTTGCCTCGTCTCGGCGATTGCACCCTCTGACGAGACCAGTCTGCTTGCCCTCAATCTTGCCGCGGTGATGGCATTTGATCGTGCCCGCTCCGCCATCGTGATCGACTGCGATACCGAGGAATCGATCATCGACGCGCTGGCCGAGATGGACCACGCCCAGGGCGGCATCATCGACTTCATTGATACCGGCCGGGAAGACATCGGCGAGTTGCTGCACGAGAGCGGTCTCGACCGGGTTCGAATCGTACCGTCCGGCCATCATGTCGAAACGCGCACCGAGTCGCTCGAATCGGAATTCATGCGGCAGATCGTGCTCGAGCTGAAAGCCCGCTACCCTGATCGATACGTGTTCGTGAACGCACCGAGCCTTCGTCTCTCGAGTGAAGTCCAGATCCTGTCCAATGTGTGCGACTTCGTGCTGTTCCAGGTCAGGGCCGGCGCGGTGACTGAGCAGCAGATCGGTGACGCCATTGAAATGATCGGCCCGGAGCGTGTGGCCGGCGTCGTTCTCAGGGAGAGCTGACATGGTGCTGCGACCCAAAGGTCTTCTGCCGCTGGTATTCCTGCTGGCCGTGCTTCCGGCGCAAGCGCGTGAAATGAACACCTGGATCGAGATCGGCGCTGAATACACCGACAACTCGCTGCTGGTACCGACCGGCGAGTCGAAGGATTACCTCTATACGCCTCGCCTTCGCGTGGACTACATGATCGACAATTCGCTCCTCGAGCTGAACCTGGACTACGAAGCTCGCTGGACCGAATACGATCGCAACACGTTCGAGGACCGGCTTGATCTGACAGGCGTCGGCGATCTCAGGATCACAATCCTCGATCGTTACCTGTTCTGGAACGCCGGACTCAACCGCAGCCGGGTGACGCTCGACGCGCGGGATGCGGATACGCCGCTCAACGAAACCGAACGAAGCGTGTTCCAGACCGGCCCGGAGTTTCGTCTCGGATTCGGACAGCTGGCGTTCCTGACGGTGACCGCCGATTACGTCGAAACGAGCTTCGATCAGGATCAACTGTTCGAAACGACGCAGGGCCGCTACGGCATCACGTTCATTCGCCGACTGTCGGACGCGCTCAACGTCACGCTGGGCGCGCAGTACATCGACGTCAGCTCGGATGAAGTGCAACTGGAATACGAGGGCGAGCGTTACACCGTCGGGCTGTCCGGTGGCGGCGAACGCTTCCGGTACGATCTGACCGCCGGCCGGAACACCATCGACCGCAATGACGGCAGCGAGGTCGCGGGCGGCTTCTACAGCGCGAGGCTCGACCTGACGCTGCGGCAGGCGACGTGGTGGGTCGCATCGACGCGCGAGCTGACCGACTCGAATCTTGGTCTTGCGCTGAATTCCAGCCCGGGTGACGCCCTCGATAACGGCGATGCGAACGCCGGTGCGCGGGATATCGTCGATCGCCGCCGCTCTGAGATCGGCCTGCGGTATGAGCTCAGCCGGTCAGAAATTCGCGTTGGCGCAACGGTCGATGAGCAGGACTTTCAGTCGCTGTTCCGGGATCAGGAGACGTATTCCGCATTCCTCGTGCTGACCTACAACCTGAGCCCACGGCTGCGCGTTTCGCTGCAGAACGACTTTCTCGACTCCACCTTTCAGACCAGCGACGTCCTCGAGCGGACGTTCGATGAATCCCGGCACGTGCTGCAGTTCGAGTACCGGCCCAACGACCGGATGACGTTCACACTGTGGGGGCGCTACCGCGACCGTTCGAGTGACGATGATCCCCTTGAGAACTTCGATGAGGTCGGCGGAGGAATCACGGTGTCGTTCAGGATCTGATTGGTGCAACAAGTCGACGATACAGCCTCGCGCGGGGCGTTGCCGGTGAACGGACAGGGCGCTCTGGTCGGGCTGGTGCTGCTCTTCCTCGTCGCCTTCTATCCCTCGTTCCAGGAAATCACGATCGAATGGTTCAGTAACGGCCCGTACAGTCACGGGGCGCTGGCCGTTGCGCTGATCGGTTACATCGTCTGGCAGGAGCGGGCGCTGCTCTCTGAAACCCGGCCGTCGATCGGCATTCTGGCGCTGCTTTGCGCGCTGGGCGGTGGTTCGCTGTGGCTCGTCTCCAGCCTTGTTCATGTGCAGCTTGGCCGCTTCGTTGGCCTCTTCGGATTGTTTATCGGCTGTATCTGGATGATCTACGGGTGGCGAACGCTGCTGTCCCTGTGGCTGCCACTCACGTCGCTCGCGCTCGTGTTGCCCGTCTGGAACCCGCTCCAGATCCCGCTGCAGGAGCTGTCCAGTGACGTAACGGAGTTCGTGCTGCGGGTACTCGACATACCGGTGCTTCGTGAGGGCTTTCTGTTCACGCTACCCGGCGGCAATTTCATCGTCGAGGAAGCCTGCTCCGGACTCGGCTTCCTGTTGACCTCAATGCTGCTGGCGCTGTTCTACGGCTACATCAATCGTGTGGAGCGCTCACGGACCGTGCTGCTGTTTGTCTTTGCGATCCTGTTCGCGATCTTCAGCAACTGGATCCGGATTGTGGCGATCATGATCGTTGGCAACGAGACCAATATGGATCATCCGATCGTCACCGACCATCTGACGTTTGGCTGGATCGTCTTCGCCGTGCTGCTGATCCCCTTCTTCGCCGTGGCTCACTATGTGAGCGGTAGCGCAATCGCGCCTGCCAACACCGTATCAGGGGCGCAAGGCGGCGCGGGCGTACTTAACCTGCCGGTCGTGATTATCGCACTGGGCGTCGTGCTGGCCTTTGTCGGCATGAAGTACTTCCTCATGATCCCGCCGGATGGATCGCAGACTGCCTGGACTCCGCCGGGATTCGATCGTCTGGGCCGCACCAGTGAGTTCCGGCGTGAGTGGACACCGCACTTCATCGGTGCAGACCTGATCGACATCCGCAGCGGGGAGACCGATGGCGCGGAATTCGAGGCGATGCTGGTTCGCTATGACACGCAGAGTCAGGGCAAGGAACTGATCTTTGTCGAAAATCGGCTCTATGATCCCGATCGATGGCGAAAGCAGGAAGAGCGCGTCGTGATGCTGCCTGACAGCGAACATGAGGCGCGCGTCGTCGTGCTTCGCCGCGGCCGTGAGGAGCGAATGATTGCGTACTGGTATGTCGTTGCCGGGGGCATGGTGACCGTTGATGCCCGCATGGTGAAGCTGGGCGAACTCGCCGGCTATTTCAGCGGAGATCGCACGAGCTACCTTGTCGCCGTGTCCATGCAGTATGCGCCAGCCGAGCGCGAGGCGAGGTCGCAGGCGCTGCTTCAGACGGCCGCCGGGCTGATCGATTGACAGCGCAGCAGTGAGCATGTCCCAGCGTATCGGTCCCATCGAGTTCGACGATGATGTCGCTGCTCGTTTCAACGACCCCTATGATCCCTGGATGACGCCATCCGGCGTCCGCACCCGCGAAATGTTCTATGCCGGTCGCCTTGCCGGCAAGATTCGCGCTGTCGTCACGGGTCTCGCTGACTGGTGGACGCCAGGCCTGCTGCGGTCCGTCATCGGCGCCGAACCGCTCGCCTATCCGATTACGGTGGCGCAACTCATCATGATGAGCGACCACGCTGATCCGCAGGCTTCACTGCATGCGCTTGAGGCCTCTGCGGTGCCCGATCGTGCGCGGTTCGGGTTGGCGTGGGGGCTTGGCTTTCCCTGGATGTCGAAGAACGGGCTCTATGGTGCAGACATTCCTTTCGTCACACATACGCCCTACGCGATGGAGGCGCTGCTGCACCTCGCGTCGAAGCATGACGCCGTGGCAGACGCTGCGAAAGCTGACTTCATTGAGACATGGCAGTTTCTGGATGCGCTGCTCGTCATGCACGAATCCGCTGACGAGCTTGCACTGTCTTACGCCCCCGTGGATGAACCGCGAATCGTCATCAACGCGAATGCCTACGCCTGCTTCGCCTATGCCATGCATGGCGTGCACAATCCCGGCGTGTCCGGTGAAGCGCGAGAACGTTCCCGTCGTCTGGCACGCTTCGTGCTGCGTAATCAGTCGCCGGAAGGATTCTGGCATTATTATGCGGACCAGTTGCCGGGCAACTTCATCGACTGCTTTCACAGCTGCTTTGTACTGAAGAACCTGCGCAAGGCAGCCGCGCTCGACCCGGAACTGGGTGACGAGTATGGCGACGCACTGGAGCGGGGCCGAACCTGGATCGACGAGGCGATGTTCGACGCAGGGCGGGGCCTGGCGCGGCGCTTTGCGGAGCGTGACATCAAGGACCCGTTCACCTGGGATCTTTACGATCAGGCGGAGTACCTGGGGATTCTGATCGATTGGGGCGAGTACGATCGTGCGCGGGCGCTGGTGCAGCGGGTCGATCAGGTATTCAGTGACGGCACGGACTGGTTCGTGCGTCTCGATATGTTCGGGCGGCGCTGGGGGCGCAATTTCGGTCGCTGGGGGATGGTTCCCTATCTCTATCAGCGCCGGCGAATGGAGCGGATCGACGCCGCACCTGCAGTTCAATCGTAGTCTCGGGGTAAGTCTATGTGTGGAATATTCGGCGCGACCGGCAAACTCGGTGAAGATGCCGTCAGCCGGATGATCGCATTGCTGGATCACCGGGGGCCGGATTCGAATGGCTGGACCGCATTCGATACGCCCGGCGGCGGAATGACGTTTGCTCACACCCGGCTCGCGATTCAGGATCTTTCGGCGTCCGGCCACCAGCCCATGACCTCTGCCAGCGGGCGATGGGTCATCACGTTCAACGGCGAAATCTACAATCATCTGGAACTGCGCCCCGCGCTTGACGTCAGCTGGCGCGGTTCATCGGATACCGAGACACTCATCGAGTACATCGACGCCTTCGGCATTGATCGGGCCGTGAGAGAGATGAACGGCATCTTCGCCTTCGGCGCCTGGGACCACCAGACGTCCACGCTCTACGTCGTGCGCGACCCGTTCGGCGTCAAACCGGTCTACTATTCCACTGCCGGTGGCGGCTTCGTGTTCTCGTCAGAGATGAAGCCGGTGCTGGCCCATCTGGATCGGGGCGCTCGCCTGTCATCGGAGGCGTTGTCGACGTTCCTGACGCTTCGGTACGTTCCTTCGCCGGGAACGCTTGTTGATGGCGTCGATCGATTGCCGCCGGGACACGTCCTGACGATGGCGCCCGGCCGGTCGCCGCAGATTGCTCCCTACGTCACATCGAACCCTGCTTCTTTTGAGGGGTCGATGGCCGAGGCCGTCGATGCCTATCGCACGGCGCTGTCGGATGCCGTCCGGCGCCAGCTGATTTCAGACGTGCCTGTGGGCGTGCTGCTCTCGGGCGGGATCGACTCGGCGATCATTGCTGCCATGGCCCGCGAGCATTCGTCGGATCTCCGTGCGTTCACGGTCGGCTTCGGTGAACGATACGAGGAGTGTGAGATTGAGGACGCGCGAGAAACAGCACGTACGCTGGATATTGCGTTCGAGAGTGTCGAGGTACAGCCAGAGGGACTGATCGATACGCTTGCTGACATTATCGCGAGCGTGGAAGAGCCGCTGGGCACCACATCCATCATGCCCATGTGGTACCTGACCCGGCTGGCGCGCAAGCATGCAACCGTGGTCCTCGCTGGTCAGGGCAACGACGAACCCTGGGGTGGCTATCGCCGGTATCAGATCGAATTGCTGATGGCGCGCTATCGGATGCTGCGCAGTGCGCCGTTCCGCCTTGCCGGTCAGGCGGGCCGATTTACCCGCAGTGACGGCATTCGCCGTGGTCTCCAGTGCCTTGGGGAGAGTGATGTCATCGAACGGTTCGTGCGCGCCTATTCGCTGTTCGATGCCGCAGAGCTGACATCCCTTGGCATCGCGGCATCGTCCGTTGGCCGAGAGCGTATCGATTACTGGCTCAACATGATGTCCGTCGACGGGATCAATGATGCGGATCGCATGATGCGTATCGACAGCAGGATGAACCTCGCGGACGATCTCCTGCTCTACGGCGACAAGGTATCGATGTCCTGTGCGCTCGAAGTGAGGGTGCCCATGCTGGATCCCGAGGTCGTATCGCTGGTCGAAAGTCTGCCGCTCGACTACCGGGCGAACCTGTCGCAAACGAAGATCGTTCATCGGGCCATGGCGGAGTCATGGCTTCCGGCATCGATCATCAATCGGCCCAAGAAAGGGTTCCAGGTGCCGTTCGGACGCTGGGCGAAATCTGTCTGGCGGGACTATGTTGAGGCAAACCTGCTGGATGCGAACCTCGAGATTCACGATGCGCTCGATCCGGTCGGCCTGCGGACGATCTGGGCGCGGCATCAGTCTGGCCGGTTCGATTACTCCCGCCAACTCTTTGCACTGCTGACGCTGTCGCTGTGGATGCAGCGGTATCTGACCGGTGCATCCCGCGCCGACGACGTCGCATGAGGCGCGCGGTTTGGGTTAGACTTCGGCCGCGTCAAACCGCACTCTCCCGGAGCTTTTTATGAAGGTACTCGTCACCGGCGCGGCCGGGTTCATCGGCTATCACACGAGCCTGGCGCTGCTTGCCCGCGGCGATACGGTGGTCGGTGTCGACAACCTCAATGATTACTACGAGGTTTCGCTCAAGGAAGCGCGTTTGGCATCGATTGGTGAGCATGAGGCCAGCGACCGGTTCACGTTCCATCATCTGGACATCGCCGATCGCGAACCGCTGCTCGAACTTTTCTCCAACGAGCGGTTCGATCGGGTGGTGAACCTCGCCGCGCAGGCCGGTGTCAGGTACGGGACCATCAACCCCTTTGCCTACATCGACAGCAACATCGTCGGATTCCTGAACGTTCTCGAAGGCTGTCGGCACAACGATGTCGAACATCTGGTCTATGCCTCGTCCAGTTCTGTTTACGGCGCCAACGAGGTATTGCCGTTCTCGGTGCATGACAACGTCGATCACCCGCTCTCGCTGTACGCGGCGACCAAGAAGTCGAACGAGCTGATGGCGCACTCCTACAGCCACCTTTATGGGCTGCCGACGACCGGGTTGCGGTTCTTCACCGTGTACGGGCCCTGGGGACGTCCGGATATGGCGCTGTTTCTGTTCACGGATGCAATTTTGAACGACCGTCCGATCGACGTGTTCAACTACGGAAAGCACAAACGGGACTTCACCTACATCGACGACATCGTCGAAGGTGTTCTGCGTACGCTCGACCATACGGCGACCCCGAATGAGGCATGGTCCGGAACGGAACCGGACCCGGGCACCTCACGTGCGCCGTTCCGGGTCTACAACATCGGCAACAACAATCCGGTTGACCTCATGGACTACATCGAGACGATCGAGCAGTGTGTGGGGAAGGTGGCGGAGAAGAACCTGAAGCCGCTCCAGCCCGGCGACGTGCCGGACACCTACGCGGATGTGGATTCGCTGGTTGAAGATGTCGGCTATAAGCCGAAAACGCCGGTCAGCGATGGCATCCGCCACTTCGTCGACTGGTATCTCGAATACTACGCGGTCAAACCCGGGTCGTGATTGAGGCTGCGCACTTCGTGGTCAGGTAAACTGACCCCTGGTCGGCCCGAATTACTGAGGTTGGAAGACGTCAATGTGTGGAATCTGCGGGATCTGCGCGCCTGCGATCAATGAAGCGAACTCGCGCGAAGCGCTGACCCGGATGTGTGCTGCCATCAGCCATCGGGGGCCGGATGGCGAGGGGCAGATGATCGACCAGGGCATTGCGCTCGGTCACCGCAGGCTCAGCATCATCGATCTCGAGGGCGGCGACCAGCCGATCTTCAATGAAGACGGGAACATCGGTGTCGTCTTCAATGGCGAAATCTACAACTACCGTGAGCTTCGCGATGAGCTGCTGAAGCGTGGCCACCGGTTCAGCACGAATTCCGATACCGAGGTCATCGTTCACGCCTACGAGGAGTACGGCGTCTCGTGCCTCGAGCACTTCAACGGGATGTTCGCCTTCGCACTCTGGGACAAACCGCGCCGCCGATTGTTTATCGCGCGCGACCGGCTGGGTGAAAAGCCGCTGTACTACCGCCTCGATGGTGAACGTCTGGAGTTCGCCTCCGAACTGAAGTCGCTGCTGGCGAACCCCGAATGTCCCCGCGAGGTCGACTTCGAGGCGGTCGAGGGCTTTCTGACCTACGGATACATTCCCGAGCCCATCAGCATTTACCGGGGAATCAACAAGCTCCCCGCCGCCCACTATCTCGTCTTTGAGGGGGGCAGGCTGAACGTGTCGCCCTACTGGACGCTCGAGATGCCTGATCAGCCCGCATCGAGGGACGAGGGCGAGATGATGGAGGAGTTCGAGTCGCTGCTCTTCGATGCCATTCGCCTCCGCCTGCGCAGTGACGTGCCGGTGGGTGCGTTCCTGAGCGGTGGTACAGACTCGAATCTGATCGTGTCGATGGCCGCTGAGCTGTCGGGCAGTGAACTCTCGACCTATTCAGTCGGTTTCTCGGACGCGGACTTCGACGAGTTGCGATTCGCGCGAATGACGGCCGAACGTTACGGCACCAGCCATCACGAGATCATGCTCGAATCTCTGGATGAGGATCTGTTCCCGCGAATCGTTCGCCAGTTCGACGAGCCCTTTGCCGACTCGTCAGCGATTCCGACCTACTACGTGACGAGGGAGGCCGCACGCGATCTCAAGGTCTGCCTCTCGGGGGATGCCGGCGACGAGTTGTTCTGCGGTTATGAACGATACAACTACGAACCGTTTGAAGAGGCTGCCCAGCAGATTCCCGGCTTTCTGCGACGACCTGTGTTCGGTACGGCGGCACGCCTGCTGCCGGACACCTTCAAGGGCAAGGGCTGGTTGCGACGCCAATCGGCCTCCGGGCCGCAGCGCTGGCAGCGGATGATGGGGCCGTTCGACTACTTTGAGCGCACCGGCCTCTACCGGCCGGAGTTTCATCGCCGGATCAATGATGATGCCGCGCTCTTCGAACCCTACTTCGCGCGCGACCGGCTGGATGAAATCTCGCGGCGCATGTTTGCCGATCAGAAAACCTACCTGCCTGATGACATTCTTGTGAAAGTCGACCGCAATTCGATGTGGCACGGTCTCGAGGTTCGTGTGCCATTTCTCGACCATCGCCTCGTCGAGTTCGCAAACAGGCTGCCACTCGAACTCAAAAAGCGCGGCGGTGAACAGAAGTGGCCCATCCGCAAGCTGCTGGCGCCCCGTGTTGACGAAGCCATTCTGAACAAGCCGAAGTCCGGCTTCGGCTTGCCCATCCGGCACTGGCTGGCCGGTTCGATGAAGGACTTCGCAAGGGAGATGCTGGATTCCCCCGATTCGCGCGTCCATGAATGGCTCGACCGGTCGGCGTTGTCCCGACTGCTGTCGTATCACCAGACCGGCGGACGTGACCTCAGTAAACGCATCTGGACCCTGCTCTGGCTCGAACAGTGGTGCAGGGAGTTCGGATAGGATGCGACATCGGGTCCTGCTCGTTATCAGCAACCTTGGCTACGGTGGCGCGGAGCGCCAGGTGATCGAAATCGCCAACGGGCTCGGCGCACACGATATCGAGGGCCATGTCTGCATTCTTTCGTCCCATGCCCCGATGGCTTCGGCGCTTGTTGGCAGCGAGCACCGGCTGCATCGAATCGAGAAACACAATCGTTTCGACATCAGCGTGGTCTGGCGGCTCGCGCGCCTGATGAAGGCGCTCGATGTGGACGTGGTACACGGATTCCTGTTCGACGCCGAGATCGCGACGCGGCTCGCGGCGCGCCTGGCAGGCGTGAGTTACGTGGTTGGTTCCGAGCGCAACTCGGTGCACAACTACAAGGCCATCAACTACTGGGCCTATCGCCTCACATCGCCATTGATGTCGGTGTGCGTTGCAAATTCGGAAGCCGGCAAGCGCTTCAACATGACGCAGTTCGGTCTGCCCGAAGAACGCTACCGGGTCGTTTACAATGGCGTCGATACGGCGCGATTCCAGCCGCGCGACCAGGGCCCGGCCCGGGAGGCGCTGGGGATCGAGGGTGAGGGGCTCGTCGTCGGTATGGTCGGGAGTTTCAAGCGGCAGAAGAATCACGGCTATCTGCTGCGCGTGGTCGGCCGGCTCGCAGCACAGGGTATCGACTTCCAGCTGTTGCTCGTCGGAACGACGATTTTCGAAGGCGATTCCGAGAGTGAGGCCTACTTTCGGGGCATCGAGACAATGATCAATGAGATGGCCCTCGGTGATCGGGTCCGGCTGCTTGGGCCGCGCACCGATGTCGAGACCGTCTACAACGCCTGCGATGTGACGGTGCTGCCGTCACTCTTCGAAGGCACGCCAAATGTGGCCCTGGAATCGCTGGCCAGTGGTGTGCCGGTGATCGCAACCGACGTCTCGGACAACGCCATTGTGATCCCCGACGGCGAGGTCGGCTTCATCGTGGGCCTGGAGGACGAGGAGGCGTTCGCAAACCGGTTGCGGGAGTTGCTCGTCGACGGTGAGCTGCGGCAGCGATTCGGTGACGCTGCGAGAGCTTTGATCATGAAACGCTTCAGCCAGGCGATCATGGTCGAGAATATGGTCAGGGTTTATGAACACGGGGAGGTCGGGCGATGAGTCCGCGAAAGCTGCTTTACATCATGTCACCAAGCTATTCCGGCTCGACGCTCCTGACGAGGCTGCTTGCCTGTCACCCGGAACTCGCGACGGTCGGTGAACTGAAGGCGACATCGCTGGGAGATATCGAAGCGTACCGCTGCTCCTGCGGCGACAAGCTGCTGGAGTGCCCGTTCTGGAATGCCGTCAAGGCCGACGTGGAAGCACAGGGCGGGCGAATGGACCTCAGGGAGTGGCGTACGCGTTTCGAGACAGACAGCGCACTGGTCAACCGGATCATGATGCCGCTCGTACGCGGGCCCGGATTCGAAGCGATGCGGTCGCTGGCCTTCTCTATCGTGCCCGGGGCGCGCGCAAGCCTTGATGAGATCCTGCTGCACAATGCACAGGTGATTGAAGCGGTTTGCCGACTGCAGCAGGGCAGTGTCTTCCTTGACGAGTCGAAAGATCCGCTGCGCCTCAAGTACTTCCTCCAGAGCGGACGCTGGGACATCTATGTGGTCCGCCTCATTCGGGACGGCCGCGGCACGGTGAATTCCGACCGCAGGCATAACGGGCTCGCCGTTCGGGAGTCGGCCGCGAACTGGTGTCGGAAAGTCGAAGAAATGGACCGCGTGGCTGCGCTCATGCCGGCGTCGCATCTCATGGATGTTGCCTACGAGGATCTGTGCAACGAGACCGAGCGTACGCTTGGCGCCATTGCGGGATTTGTCGGTGTCGATGGCGCGCCGGGCGCGTTCGATGACCGGCCGGAGCAGCACATTATCGGCAACGACATGCGCCTTGGCGCGCTGTCCGAGGTCGTGCTCGACGAGAAGTGGAGAACGGCCATGAGCACCGACGATCTCGCGGAGTTTGCTGCGGTCGCAGGGTCGCTCAACCAAAGGCTGGGTTACGGTGGCTGAATCGTCGGCCGGCGCGCTGACAGGCCAGTCGCGCGTCGTCATCAATGTCCTCACCAGCTGGGGCAGCTACTTTGTTTTCTTTATCGCGGGGTTCCTGCTCCCGCATTTCATCGACGACAACCTCGGCAAGGAGATGCTTGGCATCTGGGACTTTGCCTGGTCGCTGGTGAATTACCTGGCCCTGTCTTCGATGGGTATCGCATCGTCGCTCAATCGTTTTGTCGCCAGCCATCGCGCCGCAGGTGAGCATGACAAGGTGCGTGAGGCAGCCTCGACGGTCTTCGTGATCCAGTGTGTGCTTGCAGCACTGGTCCTGGCCGCCTCCTGCATTATCGCGCTCGTGATGCCGGGTCTCATTGGCCAGGAAGGCGATGACCTCGTGATGGCGCAGTGGGTGTTCTTCCTGCTGGGCGCGAGCCTTGCGATGCAGTTCCTGTTTGATACCTCGAGGGGCATCCTGACTGGCTGCCACCGATGGGATATCCACAGCCTGCTGAACGCGGGGACGTATTTTCTGGCGGTCATTGCCATGCTGGTGCTGCTCGTTGCCGGATACAGTCTGGTTGCGCTTGGCGCGGTCTATCTGACCATGCATCTGGTGCAGGGGATCATTCGCCACTTTATTGCGATGCGTATCTGCCCGGAGTCTTCCTTCGCCGTGTCGAGCGTCTCGATGAGCTTTGCGCGAACCATCCTGGTGTTTGGCGGCAAGTCGATCCTGCTGATGATTTCGCCGGTCATCATCGTGCAAACGACATACTTTCTCGTCATGACCAGCCTCGGCCCGGCAGTGCTGGCGGTACTGGCGCGGCCGATGTCGCTCATGCGCCATATCGAGAGCTTTCTCGCGCGGTTTACCAACATGCTGATTCCGATGGCGGGTTCGATTGGCGCAACTCAGGGGCAGGAAGAACTGAGACGATTTGCACTGCTCAGTGCGCGCTTCGGTTTTGCATTCACGTTTCCGGTGATTGGTGCGTTCTGCGTCTATGGCCACGAGATCGTCCGGATCTGGATGGGCGATGACTATGTCGATCGGGCCATCATCATTGCGCTCGGACTGGGATATCTGCTGCCGCTCGCGCAAACCGCGATCGTCCGGGTACTGACAGGGATCAACGAACACGGCCGGGCCTCCATCGTCGCGGTTGTGGGGACGCTCGTCACGTACGCGATCACGTGGGTGTTCGTCTCCGGCTCGACGACGCCGGCCGCCTGGGCCTGGCTCGTTGTGGTGCCGCTGGCGCTCGTGAACGGCATCATCGTACCGGTCTACGCCTGTCGCCGAATCGGCCTCGGCCTCGGCCGGTATCTGCGGGAAGGGTTTCTCGCGGTTACGCTGTGTGCAGGCACAACGACGCTGCTGCTGTGGGCAATTGATGAGGGCCTGGAACTCCACGGTCTGTGGATTCTGCCCAATCTCGCACTCTATGGCCTGCTGACGTCGATGCTTTACTGGAAGTTCGTGCTGACCGCAACGATGCGCGAAGGCTTTGTGCGTGAAGTGAAAAAGCGTGTGCTCGGCGTTGCTGTGCGAACCGGCGTGATGACACGGCTGCTGGCAGGCTACCGGGACACCATTCCTGTGCTGACCGTTCACGGCGTGGCCGATGCCGCCGAGAATGATGACTGGACACCATCGTGGGGAAGGGTCTCGTCCCATCAACTCGACGCCGTCATGGCCGTGCTTTCGCGCCACTTCGAGTTCGTCAGTGTTGACGAGATGGTCGACATGATCTCAGGCAAGAAACCGCTCCGCCCAGGGTGCATGGCCATCACCTTCGATGATGGGTACGAGAACAATCTTTCGGTGGCGCTTCCGGTTCTCGAGCGATATGGCGCGCCGCTGAACGTATTTATCTCGACACGAATGCTGACGGAGCGAGAGCCCTACTGGATCGACCGACTCGATTTCGCACTGACGCAACTTCCGGAAAAGCGTTTCCTGTTCAAGACCGACAGAATAACGTGGGAACTGAACTGGGAAGGCGACGAGAACCTTGAACAGGCGTATCGGGCATTCCGGAGTGCGCTGCATGAGGCGTACGACGACGATTACGAACTGCTCGAGGATCTGGAGAGGGTCGCGCTGGAACTCGAGGCACGGATTGGACGTTCTCTGCGCGACCAGTTCGAGGACGACAAGTGGGGCGCGGTTATCAGCGAAGACCAGCTTCGTGACCTTCCGGAGAACGTCATCGTCGGCAGCCACACGATCAACCACATCCGTGCCGGCCACATCGATGCCGGAGCCCTCCAGGAGGAACTCAAGGGTTCGAAGCACGCCATCGAGCGGATCGCCGGGCGGTGCGATCACTTTTGCTACCCGCGAGGGGTCTATAACGACGAGGCCGCCCGTCTGGCGAAATCCTGTGGTTACGTGTCGGCGTTCACCGGCGACAAGGGCACCAATCGAGTCGGGGATGACCCTTTCAAGCTGAAACGGATTTCTTTCCCGCAGGGCACGTCAGAGGGTGAAGTGCTCTACCACCTGCTTCGAAACCTGTCCTGATTCAGGCGCCTGGCGTATTTCCCGTCTGAGCGGCATTGCCGGTCTTGCGGCCGATATAGATGATCATCGGGCTCATGCGAGACTCCAGCGCTCGCCCGCGCAGGATCATGAAGAGCAGGTGGTTCATGATGTCGGCGAACTTGTCCGCAATCCGCGCCACAAACCTTGCGAGCCCGCTGTCGCTATGTGCCATGCTGGCGACTGCGACAAGGTCGAATGTACCGACATAGTCACAATGTGCTTCGGTAAGCCCAAGGCCTTCGAACAGCGAGCGGTAGGGTCCAAGACGCATGATCGACAGGTTGTGAACGTCGAGAATATCGGGAGAGAACAGACGGAACAGTGGCCATGACCAGCTGTTCAGGTTGGGAATCGAGCAGACGAGGTATCCGCCTTCCTTCAGCAGTCGCGCGTGATTGGCAACCGCCGTGGCCGGGTCATCAAAGTGTTCGATAAATCCGCCCGAGAAGACCACGTCGAATTGCCCCTCCCACTGCTGGAGAAACGCTTCGGAGAAGAAGTCCGCCTCGATGACGTTGTCGGGAGACTCTCCGCAGGCTTCGAAATATTCTCGCGTCAGCGCAGCGCCGTTGGGTGTGTACTCCACCCCGTAAGGCTGGTAGCCGAACAGGCGGGCGAAGCGGATCAGCGACCGTCCGGGTGCACATCCGATTTCGATGACCTTCCAGTCGGGATTGGCGGGGAGTTGATTGCGATAGCACTCCGTCATGAGGTGCATGTAGTACGCGTCCCCTGGGCGGGCACCTGCCCTGAGCCTTGCGCGATCGAGGACGCCGCGGAGTCCGGAACGTACTTCGGGAACCTCGTCGTCAGGCTTCCCTTCGTAGCGCTTCTCCCAGAATTCCCTGTCGGTCAGGCGTCCCATCCATCACTCGCCGGTCAAATCGTCAAAGGGTGAATCATACTCCACCGATCCGCACGTTGAACAATTATTGACACATCAGTGCAGCGAATTGTGGGACGACGGCCGCCGTCGTGAAGTTGTTCTCATAATACGTTCTGCACGCTGAGCCCGTTTCGAAGTGCAGATCGGGTTCGTCGAACAGGCGCCTGAGCGCAGTCTCGATCTCATCGACGGTATCGACCACCAGACCGAGACCGGATTCCGTGACGACGCCGTCAGGGTCGAAGGTGGTGACGACGGGCATGCCGAAGCTCCAGGCCTCGATGAACGTTGCCGGAAACCCCTCGATCTCGGATGTGCAGCAGAGCACGCCGCTTCGGCAGTAGAGTTCGAACAGTTCATCCTCCCCGACGCGCCCGTGCACGTTGACGTTCGGCGTGTTTCGCGCGCGATCGACGACCGACTGTGAGTAGGCTGAGTCCTGGTTCGGGCTCCCGACGACGTGGAACTGGTACTCGGGCATCCGTTCTGCGACATCGACGTAGCGTTCGAGCCGCTTGCCTTCGACGATCCTGCCAACCCAGAGGATGTCCCTGGGGTCGTCCGGGGCGCGCTTCGCCAGTGCAGGCGGTGGTCGGGTCGGGTGGTGTGGCATCGGTATGATCGTCGACGGCAGCGCGTAGTGTGTCTTCAGCATCTGCTCCTGCGCGATCGTCTGCGACACCAGATCGTCTGCGCGACGCAGCGCCCACTTGTAGAGCTTCGATTCGATGTCACTGTAGATCAGCGGCGTTTCTGGCAGGCTATCGCTGTCGCTTGCGAGGCAAAACACCATGCGCCGCCGCAACAGGCGGGTCGCGATGAGCGTCATCGTCGTCTCGATGCCCGCGCCCATTTGCAGGTAGACCGGCGCATCGGCGCGCTTCATCGCTGCCGTCAGCGAGGTCAACTTCGGATGAATGGCGCGAATGCCCCTGATTCCTGCCTCAGGATCGAAAGCCGGAAAGATCGTAATGCCGTCTGCGTCCTCGATCTGCCCACCGGTCTCGTCGAACGTGATGAACGCCACGCGGTGTCCCGCGTCATCAAGGCCCCGCGCGAGCGCAACCAGCATTCGTTCGATGCCACCCAGGTAGCGTGGCATGTCCGCGCCAACAAGCAGGTCACGGCACTTCAGTCCGACGATGCAGACATCGTGTTTGTAGCTCATGGGATATCCTCAGGGAGTCTGGTCAGCGGCAGAGAAAAATCGGCCGGTCGGCCAGATCGGACCAAGGTCGAAAATCAGTTGTTTGAAGCCCTTCGGCCAGACGATGAGGTCCTGACCCTGCCGCGGCTCTGCACCCCAGCGGCGCTTGTGTTCGCTCGTGCCGCCGAGAAAGTCGTAGTCGGTCACGCCTTCATCGATGCAGGCGTCGAGCACCATGGCTCGCAGCACATTGCCCAGGCCGGATTGCCGGTTGATGTCGAAGCCTTCCTGAAAGACATGGTAGGCGGAATTATAGACAAATCCGAGCTGGACAGCGCAGGGCGCGCCGTCGATTTCAAGCATGTGAAACCGGAGCCAACCTTGCTGATGTGCGACCGGCAAGAACGCCTCCACAAAACGCTTGAAGCCCGGGCGTCGCTCGAAGGCGCCCGAATCGTCCTGTGCCTGCCACCGAATCGCGTGAAGGTCGAAGAGCGCCTGCTTGAATTCGGTTACATCGGCTTCAGTCTCGCACGTCCGGAACCGCCAGTCGCGCCCCTCCAGTTGCTTGCGCGACCTCCGAACCGCCTCACGCATTGATTTGGACCGGCTTGACCAGAACTGCTCCCGGTCGGCAGGCAGCACGACGTGAGTGAACGTGGGCGCTCTCTCGGCCAAACCGAAACCAGCGGCGGCAACACCTTCGCTGAATTGTTGGCACCCGGCGTGCCAGGCATCGAGGTTCATCGCCCAGATTGCATCCCAGCGATGCCGGTGTTCTGCCAGCCCCTGTGTCAGTGACTTGAGCGTGTCGCTTTCGTAGCCCCTGCGCAGGAACGGTCGCTGGTACTCGGCGCCTGTTTCGAGGCTGCCTGCCATTCTCAGAAAGTCGTAGCTGACGAGACCGGCAAGCCGCAGCTTCTGGCAGTGGAAGGGCGCGAGACCGACAAGGCGCCCGCCTTCGTCCCTGATGGCAAACGTGAGGATGCGAGGAGATGCCGTGACCTGCAGCCAGGCAGAGATCCACTCGTACGTCAGAAAGATCGAATCTGCTTCGCTGTCGCTGAGGAGCTCATTCCACTCCGCCCTGAGCGGTTGCAAACCCTCGGCGTTGTCAATACATTCTACGTTCAGCAGCGGCATGAGCCCCAGTATACCTGCTCGATTCGATGCCCACCTTCCATCTGATTCCAACCCTCGACTATGAACTGTTCGGTGACGGCTCCGGCTGCGTCGACAAGTGCCTGACCGAACCCACGGATCGGTGTCGTGGCATAGTCGAACGCCACGGTGGTCAGCTGACGCTCTTCGTCGAGGCGCTGGAACTCGCCTGCATCCGCGATGCAATGCCGGCGGAATTCG
The DNA here is from genome assembly GCA_965267485.1 of Pseudomonadales bacterium. Taxonomy (GTDB): domain Bacteria; phylum Pseudomonadota; class Gammaproteobacteria; order Pseudomonadales; family Azotimanducaceae; genus JANQJA01. The sequence goes on from OZ254080.1 coordinate 1,404,030, forward strand.
AACTCGTCCATCGGCAGCTGTCAGACATGGCCGGCCAGCACGAACTGGAGCTGCATCTGCACCCGCAATGGATGTCGGCCAAAAGGGTCGCTGCGGGCTGGGATCTGGATTTTGACCTCTGGCGCATTGGTGATTTGCCCATGGCGGATCAGGCGGCCTGCCTCGACCGCGGCATCGAATTTCTGGCCAGCTACCATCAGCCGCAGGTGTTTCGCGCCGGGGCATGGGCGATTCAGCCCGGACGCACCATGACGTCGCTGCTTGCGGAACGCGGGATCGGCATCGACTCGTCGGTGGCGCCGGGTGCCTGGAACCCGGCGCGGGGCGACTGGTTTGATTTCAGGCGGGCAGCCACGCTGCCTTACTGGAAGGCTGGCGAAGACGTCTGTCGGGAGGATGCGGATGGTGCTGTGATGGAGGTACCCATCGCAACACATCGGGTGGGGCCGGTTGCCCACGGCAAGGCCCTTGTCGAATCCAGATCGGAACCCGCGTTCCCGCCGGGCTGTGAGGGAACGTATGACGGGCCAAACGACCGTGTGCAGTCGCTGCGTGGCAAGATGGGCAAGGTGCTGAACCTCGGGCTTGTCATGCTGGACTTCTCGACACTGCCTGCGGAGATGCTGATTGCTTCGACTAGAGCCTGTATGGCGCGATTTGCGGATGAGACAGCAGACGTGCCGATTGTGGCGATTGGCCACAACAAGAACTTTTCCCGTCGCTCCGAGGCCAACTTCAACGCCTGGCTCGACTGGGCGGTTGCCGAGCCCGATCTCGAGCTGTCGAGCTTTTTCCGCTGGCGCGCCGCCTGCGGTTTCTGAGGCGGGCGAAAATCCGATAAACTCCGCAAGTCGTTTTTTCACGGTAGTCACCAATGCAAACCTCGCGGAGCCCGGTAACGGGGACTGAATTCTCGTTGCCCACGACTGAGGGCGATCGGGAGGCCATCGACGCGTTTGTCGAACGAAATGGAAAGCCTGTCGTGGCGGTGCAGGGGCTGGGATTTGTCGGCGCCGTCACGAGCCTCGTCGTCGCCAATGCCCTGACTGCCGATTACGCGGTGATCGGCCTCGATCTGGCAACACCCGGGTCGTACTGGAAGGTTGCCGGCATCAACGAAGGGGAGTTCCCGGTCACCTCATCAGATGAGCAGATTGAGGCGCTTTATGGCTCAGCCCGCGAGAAGGGCAATCTGCTGGCAACGTGGGATCCCTACGCATATTCGTGCGCGGACATCGTGCTCGTCGACATCAATCTCGACGTCCAGAAGGGCGGTGGTGAAGAAGGACAGGCCTTTGGCGTCGACCTGAGCGGCTTCCGCGCCGGCATGGAGGCAATCGCTGATCACTGCAAGGAAGACGTCCTGATTCTGGTGGAGACCACAGTACCTCCGGGCACGTGTGAGAAAGTTGTAGCGCCCATCATGGCCGCCGCGTTCGAGCGCCGCGGTCTCGAGCCTCGCTACCGAATCGGACACTCCTACGAACGAGTGATGCCCGGCCCCAACTACATCGATTCGATGCGCAACTTCTATCGGGTGTATTCCGGTATCGATGACGCCAGCGCCGATGCCGTTGAAGCGTTCCTCAAGACCATCATCACGGTCGACGAGTACCCGCTCACCCGTCTGGCGAACACGAACGCAACCGAGATGGCGAAGGTGCTCGAGAATTCCTACCGCGCAATGAACATCGCGTTCGTGCAGGAATGGACCGAGTTTGCCGAGCACGCGGGCGTCAACCTCTTTGAGGTTATCGACGCGATCCGTATGCGTCCGACTCACGCCAACCTGATGAAGCCGGGCCTGGGTGTCGGCGGCTATTGCCTGACGAAGGACCCCCTTCTGGCATCGTGGGCGTCATCAACGCTGTTCGGTGGGCCCTCGCTGCCGCAGTCAGAGGTTGCCGTCACGATCAACGACCACATGCCGGAACACACCTGGCGGCGCATCTCGGCGCAGTACCCGTCCGGCGTCGGCGGCAAGCGATGCCTGCTCCTCGGCGTTTCCTATCTGAATGATGTCGGCGATACGCGTTACACGCCCGTTGCGCCGCTGTACCGCAAACTCGTTGAAGCCGGCGCTGCGGTTACGCTGCATGATCCCTACGTTGCCTGGTGGGAAGAGGAGGGCGTCGCCGTCGAAACCCGGCTGGAAGCCGCGCTCGCGAGTGACCCGGAGGTCGTGGCGATCTGCACTGCGCACACGATTTACCGACAGGACGATGCCGTGTGGCGTTTCCTGTCAGAGTCGAGAGGGCGACTCATCGTTGATACCTGGGGTGTGCTTTCGGCTGATCAGCTGTCACAGCTCGCCGAACACAATACCGTCATCGCAATTGGACGCGGGGATTTCGCATGAAGAAAGTACTACTCCTGGGAGGGGCCGGTTTCATCGGCCTCAACATCGCTCGTCGGCTCGCTGATCGTGGCGATTGCGAAATCACCATTGCCGACAACCTGTTTCGTGGCAAGCTCGATGACCAACTGTCAGCGCTGATCGAGAATCATGGCGTCAAGCTCGTGACCGCCGATTTCACAGATCCCGGGGCTTATGATCAGCTCGACGGCGACTACGACAACGTTTATCTGCTGGCCTCGGTCGTCGGCGTAAAGTATACGGAGGAGATCCCCCACGAACTCATCCGCATCAATTCGATGCTGATCATGAATACGCTCGAATGGCTGCGCCGGAGCGATTGCAAGAAGCTGCTATTCACGTCGACCAGCGAATGCTATGCGGGAACCATTGAAGCGTTTGGCTACGACGTACCGACGCCGGAAACCGTTCCGCTGTGCGTTGAGGACATTGGCCACCCACGATTTACCTACGCGGTTACCAAGATGCTCGGTGAGTCGGCGTGCCTCAACTATGCACGCCAGCTCGGCTTCGACTGTTCCATTGTTCGCTATCACAACGTCTACGGTCCGCGGATGGGTTTCAAACATGTCATCCCGCAAGTGACCCAGCGCTTCCTGGCCGGTGAGGACCCGTTCATGATCTACGGCTTCGACCAGACCCGAAGCTTCAATTTCATCGACGATGCCGTCACCGGCACGATCCTCGCCATGGAACACGAGAACTCGAACGGCGAGATCTTCCACATTGGTGACATGACCGAAATCACCATTGAGGAACTCTGTCGCTTCATCGGCGGGCTGCTTGATTTCAAGGGCGAGTTCATCACCGGCGAATCCCACTCGGGCTCTGTCTCCCGGCGATGTCCGGACATCGGCAAGGCGCGCTCGCTGCTTGGCTATGAGCCCGCTGTGGGCTGGCAGCAAGGCGTCGAAAAGACAGTCAATTGGTACCGTGAGTATCTCGCCGCAGGTGGCGACGTCTTCGAGTAGGCGCGCCGCCGGCCTATGGCCGGAACGAGGCCACGGTGTCGGCGACGGCAGCCTCGAGAGAGATGGCGGGCGACCAGCCGGTCAGTTGCCCGAGCTTGTCCGGATTGCCGATCACCCGATCGAAGTCGTTGGAGCGCAGTCGGTCTGACTCCGATTCGACGCTGACCGCCGTGCCGGTCGCCGCGACCGCTAGATCGACGAGTTCCCTGATCGAGGTCGCGGTGCCTGAGCAGACGTTGAACGCTTCGCCGCTGGCTTCGCTTGCCATCAGCGCACCGTAGGCGGCAACCGCATCCCGGATGTCAATGAAGTCCCGCTCTGCATCGGTCCGCCCCAGCTTCAGTGCGTCAGTGCCTTCAGCCAGCTGCGCACAGATCTCCCCGAGGACAAAGCTCCGCGACATGCCGGGGCCGACGAGATTGAACGTGCGCCCGACGACGACGGCCTGCCCGAAACACTCGCCGGCGCGCAGCGCCAGCTGAACCTGGGCTGCTTTCGCGAGTCCGTAGGGTGAGAACCCGCCGATCGGATGGGACTCCTCGATCGGTGAGCCGTCGCCGGGCAGGTATTCGGCGGCAGAACCTGCAATGAGAATACGGGTGCCCTCGCAGTCGGCCTCACCGATCGCTCGCATCAATGACCAGGTCGACTGAACGAACGACGCCCACATTGTGGCGGCATCCGCCGGGGGCATGGCGCCCGCCAGGTGGTAAACCTCATCGGGCGGCTCGCGCTGTGCGAGCTCGCGCATGCTGTCGAAGTCGGAGACGTCGGCCACGACCGTGTCAGCATCGTTGCCCCGACGGGCGATCGGGATGACTTTCGCTCCCGCTTCGTTGGCCGCCAGCCAGGCGAGCATGTGTTGCCCTGAAAACCCGGCAGCGCCGGTCACCCAGATCGTTTTCATGGATCGCCCTTACGCCTCGCCCAGGAACAGTGCGCGGTTCTCGATGTAGTCGGTCTGCGCCTGTGCGTAGTCGTCCATGCGGCCGATATCGAGCCAGTAGCAGTCCTCCTGGAAGCAGCAGACCTTGCCGCCACGCTCATGCACCTTGAGGATCAGGTCCGGCATATCGAGGTATTCGTTGTGCTTCACATGCTCCATGACGCGGTGCGAGAGGATGTTGACCCCCATGCTGACGTCATGATGCAGCTTCGGTTTTTCACGGAAACCCTTGAAGATGCCGTTTTCCGTTTCGACGACGCCGAAGTCGATGCTGATTTCCCGCTTGTAGATGGCGATGGTGACGTCTGCGTCCTGTTCCTGGTGATAGGCCTTCATTCGGTTGAAGTCGAGTGTCGTCAGCAAATCTCCATTCATCACGATGAAGTTCTCGGGGGTGCCATCGATCAGGCTGAGGGCGCCGGCCGTGCCGAGCGGGTGGTCTTCGTGAACATAGTCGATGTCGAGGCCGTACTTCTCGCCGGTGCCGCACAGGCTGCGGATCATCTCGGCGAGGTAACCGGTCGAGATTGTGACCGCGTCGAACCCCAAGTTTTTCAGCCTCGTCAGGAGAATGTCGAGAATGGGCATGTCTCCGAGCGGCACGAGAGGCTTCGGGAAAACGACAGTCAAAGGCCGCAGTCTCGTTCCCTTGCCGCCTGCCAACAGCACCACCTTGAATTGTTCTGGCATCGTTTTGCTCCTGTCTCTCGCGTCAGAGACGCAACCGCTTGAAGATGAATTCCGGAATGTTCCTGATGATCAGCATGATGAAGAACCAGAACCACGGAAGGTAGACGACGTTCTTCTTCTTGTCGATGGCACGGACGATGCCGCCTGCAACGTCTGTGGCGCTGGCCCAGAGCGGACCTTTTTCGAAGTCCGCCGTCATGGGCGTATCGACGAAGCCGGGCAGAACCGTGACGACGTGGGCGCCGCTGTGAAAGAGGCGGTTGCGCAGGCCCTGGGCGAACCGGGTCACCATCGCCTTCGATGCGCCGTAGACATAATTCGATTGGCGGCCTCGTTCACCGGCAACTGATGAAATCACCGCGATCGTCCCGTTGCCCTGCGATTCGAACAGATTGCCAAGCAGCGACATCAGTTCGATGGCGCTGAGGGCGTTCGTCTTGACCTCTGTGCGCATTGTGTCGAGGTTTGCTTCCGAAGCTTTCTGGTCTCCGAGGGTGCCGTGAGCGATCAGCGCGACATCAATCCGGCCAAGCGCCTCTGTCGCCGCATCAATGCAGGCGGCGTGCCTCGATGAATCGACGAGATCGACGGCGAAGGTATCGACGTGTGAAGCACCGCGAACTTCGAGGTCCGCGCGGATCCTTTCCAGCTTCGATTCGTTGCGCCCGACGAGAAAAATGCCGGCACCACGTTCGGCATAGATGCGCGCCGTCTCTTCGGCAATTGCCGATGTTGCGCCGAGTATCAGTACGCCTGTCATGCTGTTGCTACCTCGTCACTGCTGGTCTGTGTATCGTTGTCACAAACCCGGCGCCACAGGCTGGACATGAACGTGGGGTCGCGCAGTGATTCAACCTGCTGCCACTCGGGGTAGAACTGTCGAAACAGCGTCGCGTCCATGTGCGCGTCCTTGGCCGGGTAGATTCTTCCGCCGGCCTGAACGACAACGGCGTCGAGATCGGCGAAGAGCGCCAGCGTCTTCGACGCAATGTAGGGAAAGTCGAGTGCCAACGATACGCCGTGCATCGGGAACGACATGAGGCCGGGAGAAGGCATGTCGCCGCAGATCTTGAGCACGGCGAGCGTAGAGCCAAACCGGGCGCGCGCGATTCGCTCGAGAATCTCACGAATGCCGTCGTGACTCTCGGCCATGGGCAACACGAACTGGTACTGCAAGAATCCCCTCGGGCCATAGATCCGGTTCCACTCAAGGATGCTGTCGAGCGGGTACATGAACGGATCGTAATGTACGGTGCGTGCAACCCGGGCCTGGCGCTGGCGTTCGTAATAGAGCGTATTGAAAATCCTGACCGAGAGCGGGTTGATCAGGGAAAGCGGTGGCGTCAGTGGCACGCGTACCGAGAGCCCGGATGCTGAAACCTCTCGGTGCCCCTGCGCATGATTGCCCCGCGAGAAGTGCCCGCGCCCGAGTCGGTCGCCGGTCGCCGTGCAGTCGACCCACGCGACGGTGTACTCCCAGTCCTCATCGGATTCCTCGCTCAGCTCGAAGAACCGGTCGACGTGATCGAACTTGATGTTCTCCATGTCGATTGCCGGAGACTCGATACGACGCAGCCGGATGTCCGCCCAGGTGATGAGTCCGGTCAGGCCGAGACCGCCGATCGTTGCCTGAAAGAGGTCCGCGTTCTCGTCGCTCGAACATTCGAGCCTCTCGCCGTTCGATCGGCAGAGTTCGAACCGGTCGACGAAGCGTCCGAAGGTGCCGGCACGATGATGATTTTTGCCGTGAACGTCGTTGGCGATGGCACCACCGACGGTGATGAACTTGGTACCGGGCGTCACTGGCAGAAACCACCCCTTCGGTACAAAGACCCTCAATATCTCGCTGAGCAGCGTGCCCGCCTCGCAGCGCAGGGTGCCGGTCTCCTCATCGAAGGCGATGAAGCGGTCAAGGCGCCGCGTCGAGAGAACAATGCCTTCATCGTTGAGACAGCTGTCGCCATAGCTACGGCCATTGCCAAAAGGCAGTACAGACGCATCGCCAGTCACGGGCAAGGGGGAGGCCGCATCGTGAACCACGACACCTGGCTGGTCGACAAATGGGTAGCGCCCCCAGGATTGGAAAGTCGTCATAGCAGCGCCAACAGGAAGATTGCGCCGACACCGATGCCGACATAACGGCTGATCGGATCCTTGATGGCGAAGACGATCGGATCATCATCCATCTGGCCGCGGTGGGCCAGTATCCATACGCGGCTGATCCAGTAAAGCAGCAGCGGGCAGGCAGCCCAGAGGAAGAGAGGGTTGCCGTACATGCGCTGCACCGTCTCGGTGTTCAGGTACAGTGCGAAGACCAGAATCGAGATGTAGCCGCTGGCACCGCCGAGGGCGGCAAGCAGTTCGATGTCCTCGACCGCATAGCCTCGGCCGCGCGCCTCCGAGACAAACCCGCGTGAACGCAAGTCGACGAGTTCGGTGTAGCGTTTGACGATCGCAAGGCTGAGAAACACGAACATCGAGAACAGCAGCAACCATTCAGAGAGCGGAATGCCGGTGACTGCAGCGCCGGCGATAATCCGCGTGGTGAACAGGCCAGCCAGGATGATGACGTCCAGCATCACCTTCTTCTTGAGCGAGAAGGAGTACGCGGTTGTGGCGACGTAATAAGTGGCCAGGACGAGCGCGAACATGGGCGGCAATATCAGCGCGATAGCGATGACGATGACCAGCAGAATCGGAATCAGCGCCAGTCCCTGAGCGATCGGTAACGTGCCGGCAGCGAACGGTCGTCGTCGCTTTGTCTTGTGGTGACGATCAGCCTCGAGGTCCAGCAGGTCGTTCAGCAGGTAGACGGAAGACGCACAAAGGCTGAACGTCAGGAACGCGAGCACGGCCTCGATGAGGACGTCCGGCTCGAACAGACGGTGGGCCGTGACGAGCGGGACGAAGATGAGCAGATTCTTGAGCCACTGGTGCAGGCGGAGTGCCTTGATCCAGATTCGCAGTGAGGGGCGTGGTACGTCGAAGGTCTTCGCCACGGTCGCGCGGCGTTCGGCGTCGCGAACAAGCGAGGTGGATCCGCCCACGACCACGGCCTCGCTGGCACGCTCCCAGATGTCGAGGTCGGCCGTCTCGTTCCCCGCATAAACGAACCCTTTTTCGCCGTAGGTCTCGACCAATCGCGACGCCTTGGCTTTCGACTTGAGGTTCTCGGTGTCATTGGTGGCGAAGACGCGATCGAAGATCTGCAGGTGCTCCGCCACAGCATCGGCATACTTGCCATGGGAAGCGGTTGCCAATGCAATCTCGTGGCCGGCGGCCCTTGCTTCCTCCAGCCACGCCATGACGTCCTCGTTGTAAGGCAGACCGGTAACATCCAGATCGACCCGTCGTGCGATTTCGCTCTTGAGTCGCGCCTTTCCTGCGAGGAGCCAGACAGGCAGCATGAAAATGAGTAACGGGTTCGCCTTGAGCAGCTTGATGACCGACTCCATCAGCAAATCGGTTCGGATCAGTGTCCCGTCGAGGTCGACGACGATGGGGTAGGGATTCACGACGATTCCTCTGCGTTGAGTCGCGGCAGGAAGCCCCGGGCAGCAAGGACGCCGACCGCGACCGCGCCGAGACCGACTGCAAACCATAGGGTAACGATACGGCACACGAGCGTTGCGGCAACTGCGGTTGCGCTGTCTGCGCCGAGGGCAGACAACAGCAGAATCATCATGGCTTCGGTACTTCCGAGGCCGCCGGGGAGGAACGAGAGGGCTCCTGCAAGCACGGCAATTGAGTACACAGCGATCGCAGGCGCGGGATCAATGCCGGCACCCATCGCATTCAGCACGAGGTAGAGACCAAATCCCTCGGCGCCCCAGGCGATGACGCCCGCAACCAGTCCGATTGGCAGCGGCCTGCCTTTGACCAGACGCCCGGCGAGTTCGAACGTATCGATGATGGAACCCGCGGCCCGCGACATGCGTTCGGGGAGTCGTGTCGCGAGTGAACGGCTCACCACCCACGTCTTCTCGGCGCGAATGACCGGAACGATCATGACGATGGCCGCGGCCGCAACGGCGACGATGACCCAGGTTTCGGTGGACTGATACCAGGTAAAGATGAGCAGTGACAGGAGCAGAATCGACAGCACATCGACCAGCCGCTCGGTAAACAGGGCCGCGATGCTCTCTCGATAGCCGATGCCCCGGGGCAGGAGGTACAGGGACCGGAGGGCCTCACCGGCCTTGCCGGGGGTGGTCGTCAGCGAGAACCCGCCGAGATAGATCATCAGGTGGTCGAGCCAGGGCACACGAGCAGGCGTCGTGACGTTCAGGTAGTACTCCCAGCGAACGAAGCGAATACCGTAGTTCGCCAGCGAGAGGGAGAGGATCGCGATCCAGGTCAGCGCGTCGACGCCCAGCAGCACATCGAGGGTATCCGCCGAGCCGCCCCAGGCAACAGCCACGCCATACGTCACGATGGCGGCTACAACCGAGAGGACGAGTGGAGCTGTCAGTCTCTCCATGTTGCCCTTGTCGCCGCCGGTTGATTATATTTCGTATTCCTCATCAGGGGCTTCTACATGCGGGTCGTCATTACGCTGTCGGCGCTCGTCGGGCTCATTATTTTCATCGGCCTGCTCGCGGCGCCTCTACCAGCAATTCTGTTGTTGTTGTCGGACGACGCCTACTATTACCTGAATGTCGCGAGAAACTCGACGCTCGGTATCGGGTGGACGTTCGACGGTACAAATGCATCCAACGGCTGGCACCCGCTGTGGATGGTCGTACTTCATCCGATATTCTACCTGATCGATAACAGGGAGTGGGCGCTCCGGTCGACACTGATTCTCCAGTTGTTGCTGGCATCTGGCGTCCTCGTAGCGGTGTGGCGGTTCATCCGGGGGCGAATGGCAGGTTCGATTGCGCTAGGGCTCACGGGTCTGGCCGGGATGCTGGTCATGGCACCGGTACCACTGCTGCTGCTCAACGGCCTCGAGACCTCGCTGGTCCTCCTCGTGGAACTGCTGCTCATTCATGCGCTCGCCGCCGATGCCGGCAATTCGCGCCAGCGTGCCATTGTTGGCTTGCTCATCGGGCTGCTGTTTCTGGCACGTCTCGATTCCGCCTACATCGTGCTGTCGCTCGGCATCTTCCTGCTTGTCACCGAGCTGAGGGCAGGACATTCGATTGTCAGGATCATACAGCGGTGGTGGCTGGGCGGCCTGATTGCAGCGCTTTTGGCTGCCGGATACTTTGCCTGGAACCTTGCCGAATTCGGCCATGCAACCCCGATCTCGGGCACCTTCAAGAATTCGTTCCCCGACCCGAATCTTCGCCTTGGCTTCCTGACCCGGGTACCTCACTTCGCGCTCGGCATCATCGTGGCGGTGGCCTGGCTGGGATACCGCACGATGCAGGGTGGCTCTCGCTGGCACGGAGCATTGTTCGCCATCGGTGTCGGCTGTCTGATCCACCTGCTGTGGAGCATCGTGTTCATGGCTTGGGGTACTTTCCAGTGGCACTTTGTGACGTACGTGCCCGTGGTCGTCTTTGCCGTCGTCGACATGATCAGGACTGTCGGGCGTTTTGAACGCACGCTGGCCGCGCTGGGCCTTGCGGCAGTTGTTCTGACCACCGCGGGCATTGTTGCTCTCAAGGGAGGACAACATGTCGAACGCCTCAAGGCGGCGCGCTGGGTCTCCGAAAACCTCGAACCCGATGTGCGAATTGGCCTTCGCGATGCCGGCATCTTTGGCTATTTCTCTGATCAGGGTGTCGTGAACCTCGATGGCCTGATCAACAGCTACGAGTTTCGCGATGCGATCTACAGTGGTGAGATCGAGTCCTTCCTGCAGGACAGCAACGTGCAGTACACGGCTGATGCCTACGTACCTTGTGACTATGAGCGCTACCGTGTCCTGATCTTTGCGCTCGCGCCAAACGAAGGCTCGAGGCTCGTCGGCGAGTCGCGGGAGTTCGAGCGCGGCGATGAACTGTTCCGTGCTCCGGGACGGAAGGCATTTGAGCGATTCCGGCTCGGTGAGACCTGCATGGTCATCTGGCGAGGCCGCGGCAAGGCAGGGCCCCTGCCGTGAAGCGCCTGGTCGCCTCATTCGCGCTGACGCTGGTCTACTCGCTGACCTGGTTCATCGCGGTACTCGCAGCAGCGTTGCGATGGCCCTGGATCCGGCGGAGGCGCCCCCATCGTCGCATCATCGTCAACGGGACGTTTCACAATCCGAACTGGTTTCGCGCCCATATCACCCCGCTGGTGGAAGGGGGATATGGCGATGTCGCGCTGGTTTGCGACGAACCGGTGGATGAATTGCCCGGTCTGACGTATCGCTGTCCCCCGATGTGGGCTGCCCGCCTTTTCTCACGTGCAGGCGCGAAGGCGCTGTGGACGCTGTGGGAGGGCATCGTTCGACCGGCAGATGTCTATGTCGGCTATCACATCTTTCCGTCTGCGACGACCGTACTGGTCTGCGCGAGGCTGCTCGGTGGAAGGGCGGTTTATCAGGTGACGTCAGGCCCCCTCGAACTGGAAGGAGGCGGATGGAACGCGGAGAACGCGGTACTTGTTGCGCTTGGCGGGCCGTCGAAGTGGATTGAGCGCCTTGCGATGGCGGTGGTCCGGCAGGTTGATGTGGCAGTGGTGCGTGGCGAGTCGGCCGGCGAGTTCGTGCGCAATCACGGTTTCCGCCGGCAGCTTGAGATCGTGACCGGCAGCGTCCGGACTGAGCCTGCGCCGGAAGTCGCCAAGGATATTGATGTGATCTTCGTCGGGCGGCTGACCGAGTACAAGCGTCCGGATCGGCTGATCGACGTTGTGGCGAAGGTGGCCGCTGAAAAGCCCGACCTGAAGGTCGCAATCGTCGGTGACGGCCCCGACCGTGATGTGCTGGAAGCTCGCTGTCGCGAACTCGGACTGACGTCGGCGGTGGAGTTTCTGGGCCAGCGGCGTGATGTCATGGAACTGTTGGCGCGGTCCCGGCTGTTTGTCCTGACCTCGCGCTGGGAGGGTGTCTCAATCGCCATGCTCGAGGCGATGGCCATGCGCGCCGTACCCGTTGTAAACGACGTCGGCGACCTGCGGGACTTCGCCCGCGACGGCGAGACAGGCTACGTCGTCGAACCTGATGATATCGAGACCCACGCCGCGCGCATTCTGGAACTGCTCGGGGATGAGGCGCGCCTGTCCTTGATGGCTGACAGGGCGCGCGAACTCGTGGTCGAGCGTTGCGATAGCGACGTGCTGGCGGCCCGCTGGTGCGGGATATTCGAGTCGCTGGCGAGCAAGGGGCCGACGCGCCTCGCTTGACAACCCGCGCCCCGCGATGAAGATGGGGCCCTGACTGACATCTTTTCGGACGTGTTATGCGCCTTTACGCCGCGTGGGCTGCCTTCATCTTTATGTGGGTCTACGCGTTCCACAACTGGTATCGCGCCGCCCTTTTCCTGGTGCTGACCATGGCGGTGGTCGAGCGGCAGGACTTTCCCCGCTCTGTGCTCGGCATTACCGGTCTCGAGCCCTGGAACATCCTGATGGCCTGTGCCGTTGTGTCCTACGTCTTTCATCGAAGCGAGCCTCGCGCGCCCATGGGCAAGGGTATCGCCTTTCTGGTCTTTTTCTATCTTCTCGCGGTCATCATTGCCTCGACCCGGGGAATAACCGATCTCACCGGTATCTGGGAATTTTCCGAGTATCTCAAGAGTGAGCCGGTCACGGTTCGCGGTGTCTTTATCGATGATTTCGTCAATACCCTGAAGTATGTCGTTCCCGGTGTACTGGTCTACCTGGGATGCAACAGCTACGAGCGGGTCAAGGAAGCCGTCTGGGCGATCGTGCTGATGAACATTCTGCTGGCTCTGCTTGTGATCAAGAGCATGGGCTTTGATGCGCTGTCCAGTGGTTCGGAACTCGAGCAAACGGCCATTCGGCGGTTGGACCGGGATACGGGATATTTCCGCAGTGACCTCGCTATTTTTCTGGCTGGCGCCAGTTGGGCGGTGTTCGCCTTCAGTCGATTCATCGAGCATCCGCTGCTTCGCTACGGGCTGATGGCCGGGAGCGTTATCGTCGCGGTTGCGATTGGCCTCACCGGTGGCCGGATGGGCATGGGAGCCTGGGCAGTGCTGGGGCTCGTGTTCGGCATACTTCGGTGGCGCCAGATTCTGATTGTCGCGCCCGTGGTTGCGCTCGTCCTGTTTGCGACGGTGCCTGCGGTTCAGGAGCGACTGCTGCAGGGATTTGGCGGCGAGAGTGATGGGCGTCACGGCGCTGAAGCGGCGCCCGCACCGGATGGCGATGTAGATCTCAGTTCGGTGACGTCAGGCCGCGTCATCATCTGGCCGCACGTTATTGAAACGATCGGGGAGGGGCCGCTCATTGGCTATGGACGTCGTGCCATGCAGCGCATCGGCCTGTCGATGGAGATGGCGGTCGAATATGACAAGCCCTTTGCTCACCCGCACAACGCCTACCTTCAATTGCTGCTCGACAACGGCTTGCTGTTTGGCGGGCCGATACTGTTGTTCTACATCCTGATACTGAAGTACAGCATCACGATGACACGGGATACGTCGAGAACGCTGTATCCACTTGTGGGCAGTATTTCGCTTGCCTTCGTCCTGAGCTTTCTTGTTGGCGGTGTGGCGCAGCAGTCTTTCTACCCGACCATCAGCTCGGTGAGCATGTGGGTGTCGATTGGCCTGCTGCTTCGGGTTCGTGCCGAGCACGCCTGGATGGCGAAGGCCGAGGAGAAGGAAAAGCGGGTACCATTTGGCGCTGCCGCGGCTCGAAAGCCACTGACTCAGCAGCCTCAACCCGCTGCTGCGCCAGCGCGGTTCTCTTCAAGAACGGCGGCGCCCCGCTACCAGTCGTGGCTGGCAGCGGAGACCGCCTGATCAGCAACCCCTAGAGGCCTGACTCAAACGGGCCGATATCCGGTGCAGCACCGGCCCAATGGCGACAGGTTTCGTCGTTCGGGTCGTGTGGCGTTACCGGATCATCGTCCGCCGTTGCACAGTGCAATCCCGGTATGATGACGCCGCCGTCAATCAGCGGGCTTCCGGTGTCCGGCGTGAACGCTGCCTTGAACTGATCGACGATGTGCTGGACCTTCTCGGCGATCGTCATGCCGGTGAAGTTCTTGTCGACATCGCCTGCAGAGAAGGTGTTGTCGACAAACATCGGGTCTCCGACATTCGGAGCACCGACATCGAGTCCGCTGTCCGTGACCCAGTTATTGATCTCATCGGCGCCATCGTAGGCTTCGGCGCCCAGGTCCGGCAGTACCATCAGGCCACCCTTGCCTTCGAGAACGAGGTCGAATCCGGTCACGAAGGCGCCTACGTTGTTGTAGATCCCGAAGTCCGTCGGCGTCGAGAGCTCCTGTGCGTCATCCTGGTTCAGGCTGATCCCGAAACCGCGGTTGCCGGGGCTGTTGATCGCAAGGTTGTGATACATGGCGCCCTTCAGGCTCATGCGGATTTCGTAGGCCGGGCCTTCCTGGTCCATCGCGATATTGCCGATGTAGGTGAGGTCAGTCACCGTCTGGCGCAGGATCTTGTAACCGCGTTCTCCCTGCGGGCCATTGGTGAACGAGATGTTGTCCTCGTTCGTGGACTCGCCCCAGGTGGTATCGATTCCGTCATCGGCGTTGTCGAATGCGACCACACCCGAGAGCCTGTTGAACGGACAGAGGGCCTTGACCGGTGTGCCGTCCCCGAGCTGGAGCGGTGTGATCTGGTCCTTGTCATCTTCACAGACCTTGGAGACAACGAATCCGTCGGAGTTGCCACCGCCGAGTCCGTCTTCCGGATCAACGCGGGACGCCGGGTTCGATACCGCAACCGGATCACCAGGTGCCTCTGGGACGAGTTGCCCATCGGGCTGGTAGCCATTGCTGTAGAAGATCGAATCCTCAACCACATTGTTGTACATGAAGTTGAACACGCCCGGACCGGGGTGCGGTGCGCTCATGATCATGCCAGCGCCGTGACGCGAGTGATGGCTCTCGATGTGGCGGAATGTGTTGCCGACGAGCGGGCCGGAAGGCGTTCTGAGTCCAGCCGAAATGTTGTCGTAGTAGCAGTCCTTGATCTCGATGTTCTCGAACGTGTTGTGACTGCCAATGACTTCAAGGCAGAAACGGGTCGCATCCGAGATGAGCACGTTCCGCAGTTCAATGTAATCGGCCGCTACCCGCACGACCACCTCGTCGGTGACCGCTGGTGCGTCCTGCAACGCATCGCCATTGGAGTCGCAGTCCGCCGAGAGCACAACGTTTGCGGGATCTGTTGCGTTAATACTTGAGCAGTCACTCCAGCCATTCGCCGTCTGGCGCCAGCCGCGGAGTTCGACGCTCTCGCCGTCGAACGGTTCGATCCGGATCGGATTGCCCGCGGTTCCGGACACCTCGATGTTCATCAGCGACTTTGGCACAGCCAGATCGTTGATGTCGTGGTTGTAGACACCGCCCGGAATCTTGACCCAGTCTCCCGGGCCTGAGGCATCGACCGCCGCCTGGATCGTGGTAAACGCATCCGGCGCAGTGTTCACGCAGTTCACGTTGTCGAGCGTACAGATCGAGACCATCGTGACATTGACCGTTGCAGTCCGGTCTTCGCCCAGCGTTGAATTCGTGATCGTGTAGGTGAACGAGTCACTGCCACCGGCGGGGCCCGCAGGAGGCGTATAGGTAATGGTCGTGTCATTGAACGTGACCGTACCCGTACCCTGTGTGACCGCCGTGATGATTGCATCCGGGGGTGGCCCCAGCGCATCGTTCTGGAGGACCTGGATCACCCGTTCCTCTGTGCCCAGTATCGCGGTCGCATCGACCGTGTTCTCGATGATATCCACAGTGTCGTCCGTTGCAGCAAATCCGATACCCACAGTAACAGTTGCCTCATTCGAGGTCTCTCCGTCGTTGTCGGTGACGGTGTAGCCGAACGTATCAGTGGTCGGCATCAACCCGTTCTGTGGTGTGTAGGTGATGTCGTTGCCGGTGACGACGACGCTTGCCGCCTTGGCAGGATCGGCAGGCGTCGTGATCTGGACAGACTGGATGCCGTCGAGCAGACCGGTATCGTTGGCTGTCACGTCGATCAGTACGGGCGTATCGAGCGGTGTACCGGCACTGTCATCGACTGCGACCGGCGTGTCGTTCACGTCGATGGTGACGTTGGCCGTGCTTTCTTCGGCGCCCGTCGCATCGCCGTCCACGATGCGATAGGTAAACGTCGCATCGCCTGCGGTATCCGTCGTTGGCGCAAAGTTGATCGTATTGTCGCCGTTGACTGTTGCGGTGCCGCCTGTTTCGGCATCGATGAAGAGGCTGAGCGGCGTGTTGCCGAGGCCCGTATCGTTGCCGAGGACATCGATGTTGGTCAGCGTCGTATTGACCGCTGTCTGCAGGATGCCCATCGCAGGATCGTCATTGGCCACCGGCGTGTCATCGACGAAGACCGATACGGTCGCCGCAGACGAGTCGCCGTCGGCGTCAGTCACGGTGTACTGGAAGGTGGTCGTGTTAGCGAACCCGCCAGTCGGTGTGAACGAAATCGTGTTGTCGCCGTTCACGACCGCTGTACCGTTTGCCGAAGGCGATGTGATCGTAACGGTGAGCGGCGTGTTGCCCTTGCCGCCATCGTTTGCGAGCACGTCGATATTGACCAGCGTGCTGACCGGTGTCGAGACACTGTCGGCGGTCGCCGAGGGCGCATCATCGACGAAGATCGTGACGGTGCCTGTGGCCGTGTCGCCGTTGCTGTCTGTGATCGTGTAGTCGAACCCACCATTCGTCGGTGACGTAGAGGCGAAGCCCGATGTATCGAAATCGACGGTGTTGTCCGGATTCGGATCGACAGTACCGCCCACGAGGTTAGAGAACGACAGCGTGATCGGCGTATTCAGCAGACCAGTGTCGTTCCCGAGGATATCGATATTCGACAGCGTCGAGTTGACCGGCGTCGAGAGGCCGGGATCATCGTTCGCGACCGGCGTGTCGTTCACGAAGATGGTCACCGTGGCCGTATCAACGTCGCCGTCAACGTCGGTAATCGTGTACGTGAACGTATCGCTCGACGCGAAGTTCATGTTCGGCGTGTAGGTCACGTTGGTGCCGCTGACGACCGTCGATCCATTGGAAACTCCGCTCGTGATCGATGCCGTCAGTGGTGTGTTGCTGACACCGGTTGCACCGGCAATCAGGTTGACCACCAATGGCGTGTTGAGCGGCGTCACCAGCGATGGCTGGTCGACCAGCGCCGGCGTGTCGTCGATCACGATGAACAGTGTACCGATGTCGCTGTCGCCGTCTGCGTCAGTGACGCGGTAGTTCAGCGAGTCGTTGCCGTTGAAGCCGACATCCGGCGTATAGCTGATCGTGCCGCCGGAGACTGTCGCCGTACCGTTTGCGGGAGCGCTGATGATCGAAACCGATAGCGGCGTGTCACCCAGGCCGCCGTCGTTCGACAGCACGTTGACGTTTGACGTCGTTCCGGAGTTCAGTACCACGGAATCGTCGACCGCGACCGGTCGGTCATCGACGAAGACGCGGACCGTTGCGCTCGAAGAGTCGCCGTCTGTATCAGTGATCGTGTACGTGAACTCGTCGGTGCCGAGGAAGTTGCCAATGGGTGAGTAGGTCACGCGATTGTCGGAGGTGACGCTTGCAGTACCGTTGCTCGGCGAGGTGACCGTCAGCGACGCAATGCCGTTGCCGAGACCGGAGTCATCGGCGAGTACATTGATCGTGACCGGATTGTTCTTGGTCGTGACCCGGAAGTCGAAGCTTGCTGATGGAATATCGTCCACGAACAGCGTGACGGTCGCTTCGGCAGTATCGCCATCGGCGTCGGTGATGCGGTACGTGAACTCGTCGTCGCCGCCGAAGCCGCTGTCTGAGCTATAGGTGACCTGGTTCCCGTTGAACGAGGCACTGCCGCCGCTCGGCGCCGAGATGATATCGACGGTAATCGGCTCATTCCCCAGACCGGAGTCGTTGGCGAGTACGTCGATCAGACGGTTGTTCCCGGCGTTGATGTCCTTGTCGTCATCGTTCGCAACAGGGATGTCGTCGACGAAGACGGTTGCCGTTGCTTCGGAGAACTCACCGTCGAAGTCCGTCACAACGTAGCTCACGCTGGCGTCACCGGTGTGTCCGGTATCCGGCGTGAAGTCGAGGGTGAAGTCCGGGTTGACCGTGAAGGCGCCGCCCGTGGCTGTGTCGGCAACGAGTTCGACCATGAGCGGTTCATTGAGCAGGCCTTCGTCATTGGCAAGTACATCCATGCCCGTGAGCGGCGTGTCGACCATCGTCTCGAAGTCAGGATCGTCGACCGCTGCCGGCGTGTCGTTGACGAAGATGCTGATGACTGCCTCGGAAGTATCGCCGTCCACGTCCGTGACGCGAACGGTCAGTTCGTCCGTGGCGCCAAAGCCCGCTTCCGGTGTGTAGGTAACGATGCTTCCGGCGACCATGGTCGTACCGTGGCCCGGGCCTTCAATGACGTCCACGGTCAGCGGGACATCGTTGAGTCCGGTGCCGCCGACGAATGCGTCGATGCTGATCGGCGTTTCTACCTGTGTCGTGGCGCTCTGGTCCACGAGTTCGGGCTGGCTGTCGACGCTGATCGTGACGGTTGCATCAGCCGTGTCGCCATCTGCATCGGTAATGCGATAGCCGATCGTGACATTGCCGCTGAAGTCGTCCTCTGGTGTGTACGAAACCACGCCGTCAGTCAGCGTCGCTGTTCCGGTTGCCGGATTCGACGTCAGTTCGACCGTGATCGGGGTATTCCCGAGCCCAAGATCATTGGCAAGCACGGCGACGTCGATCGCTGTCGAGATCGGTGTCTGCGCGGCGTCATCCACTGCAACGGGCGTTGCGTCAAAGAAGATCGAGACCGTGGCAGACGTCGTGTCGCCGTCGGCGTCAGTGATCGTATATTCGAAGCTGTCATTGCCGCCGAAGCCGGTAGCCGGCGTCCAGATGACCTGATCATCGGCGATCGTGCCAGAGCCAAATGCCCCACCACTCAGTGTGATGGTCAGCGGGGTATTGAGCAGCCCCGTGTCATTGGCGAGGACATCAATGACAGCGGGTGTGTCGGCCGGCGCTTCGAGCGCGTCGTCATTCGCGACCGGCGTGTCTTCAACGAAGATGGTCAGGCTTGCTTCGGTCGTGTCGCCATCGCTGTCGGTGATTCGATAGGTCAGGCTGTCTGCGCCGCCGAAGTCGCTCGTCGAGTACGTCAGTACGGCTCCGTCGAACGCAGCGTCTCCACCCTCGGGTGCCGAGATAATATCTACCGTAATGGGTTCGTTACCGAGGCCGGAGTCGTTGGCCAGAATGTCGATGGCTTCCGATGAATTCGCAGGCACCTCGGCGCTATCGTCAGCTGCTTCGGGCGTGTCGTCTACGAATATCGAGACAACGGCATCGGAGAACTCTCCGTCGAAGTCTGTAACGACGTACGTGAAGCTGGCATCGCCTGCAAAACCGGTATCCGGCGTGAAGTCGATGCTGAAGTCGTCGTTGACATTGACCGTACCGCCCTCGACTGAATCCGCTGCGACTTCGAGCATGAGCGGTTCATTGAGCAGGCCACTGTCATTTGCCAGCACATTGATACCGTTCAGTGCCGTATCAATGGGCGTCGTCAGTCCTTCGTCGTCGGCAGCGACCGGCGTATCGTTCATGAAGATGCTGATCGAGGCCGTGCCGGCGTCACCGTCAGAATCGGTCACGCGAATCGTGATCGTATCGGTCGCGCCGAAATCGGTGGCCGGTGAATATGTCAGCAGCGAGTCGACGAGCGTCGCTTCGCCGTTGGTCGGCGTATCGATGATCTCGATTGTGAGCGGTACATCGCTCAGACCGGTCGCGCCGCTCAGCACGTCGACAGTTGTCGGCGTATTGACCGGTGTGACGAGATCCTGATCAATCAGTATCGGACGGTTATCGACGGTGATCATGATCGAGGCTTCGGCCATATCGCCGTCTGCGTCAGTGATCTGGTAGCCGAAATTCTCAACGCCGGCAAACCCGGCATCCGGAGCATAGTTCAGAACGCTACCGTCGAGTGTCGCGGTTCCGCCCTGGGTCTCGCCGGTCAGCGCGACTGAGATCGGGCCGTTACCCAGACCAAGGTCGTTGCCGAGCAGGTCAGCACTGATCGCAGTCTCCAGCGGCGTGGCGAGATTGTCGTCGACGGCAACCGGCGTCGCATCGAAGAAGATCGAAACGGTGGCGGTGCTGGCGTCGCCGTCTGCGTCGGTTACCGTGTACTGGAAGCTCTCATCGCCGCCGAAGCCTGCGGTCGGCGTCCAGGTGACTGCGTTGCCAGAGACGGTGCCTGAGCCGTTGCTGCCGCCGCTGACGGTCACGCTGAGCGGTGCGTTCAACAACCCGCTGTCGTTGTCGAGAACATCGATGGTGACAGGCGCATCGGCAGGCGCATCGAGCGAGTCGTCGTTGGCCTGTGGTTGTGCGTCAACAAAGATCGAGACGCTCGCCTCGGCGGTGTCGCCGTCGCTGTCCGTAATGCGGTAAGTGAACGCGGCGCTGCCTGTGAAGCCGCTGTCCGCGCTGAATTCGACAGCGCGGTCGGCATCGACGACGTAGGTGCCACCGGTGCTGCCCGGCAGAATCTCAACCGTGACCGGGCTGTTACCCCGTTCGTCGTTGGCGAGCACATCCAGCGGCCCGAAATCTGTCGAGGCGAATTCGAAGGCATCGTTCTGCGCGGAGGGCGTTCGATCTACGAATACGGTCAGCGTCGCAATGGCGATATCGCCGTCGCTGTCTCTCAGACGAACCCGCAGCGTGTCGAAGCCGCCAAAACCTGATTTTGGCGTGTAGGTGAGGCTTGTGCCCTCGAGCAGGGCAGTACCGTTGTTCGGCGCCTGTACGAGCGCGAAGCTGAGCGGAGTGTTGCCGGTGCCGGTCGTGCCCTCGAGCAGGTCGATGCTCGCCGACTGCCCGGCGTCGATTTCGAAGCTCCTGTCGGCGGCCTCAGGCGTGTCGTCCACGAAGACGGTGACTGTCGCCGTGCCGGACTGGCCACCGTTGTCTGTCACTGTGTACTCGAAGCTGTCGCTGCCGGCAAAGCCCGCATCGGGCGTGTAGCGCGCGACCTGCTCGATCACCTCGACCGTTCCGTTGGCGGCGTCTGCAACCGAGAGCGTGATGGGCGTGTCATCGAGCTGCGAGTCGTTCGCGAGCACTTCGATGTCGACGCTTTCGCCGACGGCTGTTTCTGCCGCATCGGCGTTGGCGACAGGTGTTGTCGTATCGAGCACGTTGACCGTGACAGTGGCAGTGGCCGTGTCGCCGCTGTCATCTGCGATCTGATAGGTGAATGTGTCGGTGCCAGTGAAGCCGTCGTTTGCCGTATACGTGATGACAGCGCCGGATACGGTGGCAGTGCCGTTCGTCGGCGCCGTACCGATCGTCAGGGTGATGGGCGTTTCCTGCAGGCGCTCGTCGTTATCCTGGACTGCGATCTCGACCGGGGCTGTGCCGGCCGTGTTGGCTGAATCATCGTTGGCAACAGGCGCGATGTTGACCTCGAGCGTAACGCTCGCACCGCCCTCGTCGCCGTCACTGTCGAACACGACGTAGCTGAAAGAGTCGAGGCCGAAGAAGTCGCTATCGGCCGTATAGGTCAGCGTGTTGTCAGCGTTGACGCTGACTGTGCCATGGGCCGGCTGGGCAACCGTCAGGCCACCGAACCCGTCGACGACCTCCGGGTCGTTCGACAGCACGTCGAGCGAAGCGCTCTCACCGGCACTGACCATGAACTCATCGTCCACGGGGGAGGGGAAGGCGTTGTCCTCGTCCTCTGCGAACGTCGTTGTAGCAACCGCATTTGATGCCTGCACGCCGGTGTCGTCCCGGCTCTTGGTCGCCACGGCTTGCAGCGCCGGCGCTGCGGCCTGGCGAGCAGTCCGAATCTGGCTCGTTGAACTCTCGGTAGCAGACTGATCGCCCGGAACGCTTTCGATCTGATTCTGCAGCGCCGTCAGGCTGTCGATTTCGTCCTGGTCTTCTGTGGTTGCGAGTGCAACGCGAACCATCCTGCTGGTCTGGGTGATCAGCTGCGAGGTCGGCGCGAGTGCCGCCATCGTGGACTCGCCCGCCTCACCGGTGATGGACTCGGTGCCGGCGTTGATCTGCTCGGCCGTAAGCACGGTTTCGTTGGTGCCGCCCGCATCGATAGTCAGTTCGCCAGACAGCGTCTCGAGCAGAACAATGGCACCCTCGGCATTGAAGCTCGATGAAATGAGTGGAGACGTACCGTCGGCGCCCTGGCCATCGAGAATGCCGTCAACCAGATCAGCGGCCAGCGCGGTAATGACTTCGTTCGGTGTGCTGTCTGTCGCGTTGGCTGTCCGGCGGACCGATTCGAAGAACGATTCGAAGGCGAGTAACACCTGGGGTGCGCTCTGCCTCGTCATGAGCGATGAGGCCGGATTGAATCCGACGGGCAGGCCGAAGCCGTAGTTTCTGAATATCCGGAGCGCGACGTCGACGTTGTCCTGATTGAGGTCGCCAAGGAATCCGATCAGTTCGACCATCAGTGTCGACATCGGATTGATATTGACGGTGATCTGGTCGCCGTTCAGTACATAACCGCTCAGCGAGAGTTCAAGCGTGCCGACGTCCTGGCCGGTGAAACTGTCGGTACCGCCCGAGGTGGTAACGGTCACCGGGAATACTGCGTTTTCAGGAAGGTCGAGAGAGAAGCTGGAGAGGTCTGCGGTGAAACTGGCCTGTTCTGTGCCAGCCGCGTCTGTTGCCGTAATGGTCGTGTTTGAAAGTGGCCCTTTGACGGCCGTGGAAGGATAGGCAACCGTCGGGACGGGTTCTGGCGGTTCGGGTTCAGGCCCGGGCCCCGGGTCCGTGCTGCCTCCTCCGCCACCGCCGCAGGCCGTGAGGCCAATCGAAAGCAGTGAGATGACAAAGGCTTGGGAAATCGACTTTTGTTTTATTTTCATCACGGGATTCCAGGGGGGCTGGCGTCAAAAGTTGAAGACGGACACTGCCGAAGACAGGGCCTTCGAGGGTATCACCGAGGGGCAGTCGCCTCCAGTCTCATTTGTCGGGTCGTGCTGTTCAATTCATGGTCATGCCGTCTCTTCGGGCTTCCAGATTCCACGGGTATCGACCGTCACCCGGCCGGCCCGCGTCGGGTTGAATCCCCGGAACTGGCGATGGTCTACGAGGAGCACGTAGACGTCTGCCGTCAGCAACGCCTGTTCCGTTGATTCGAGTTTCAGTTTTGACCCCTTGCAGCTGTCGGGCAGCGTGTCGATATTCGGTTCGACGCCGATCACGGGGCCAGGGTGAGCCTCAGCGAGCCGTAGCGCAATCGCGAGCGCAGGGCTCTCCCGCAGATCGTCGATGTCTGCCTTGAAGGCCAGTCCGAAGCAGGCGACGCTGACCTCTTCCCGCTTGCGTGACGGGTTCATCTCGATGAAGCGCGCTATCGCCTCTTCAACCTTGTCCTCGACCCAGTTCGGTTTGGTGTCGTTCACCGCCCGGGCGGCCTGCATCAGCGGCGTCTGCTCCCGCGCCTGACTGATGATGAACCACGGGTCGACCGCGATGCAGTGGCCTCCAACACCCGGACCAGGCTGCAGGATGTTGATGCGCGGATGGCGATTGGCGAGTTCGATGAGTTCCCAGACGTCGACGCCGAGTTGGTCACAGACCAGTGAAAGTTCGTTGGCAAACGCGATATTGACGTCCCTGGAGGCATTCTCTGTCAGCTTGCAGAGCTCTGCGGTTCTCGCATCGGTCACGACACACTCGCCGCGGACGAACGTCTCGTAGAGCTGCCTGGCAGCCTGTCCACACGCGGGCGAAATCCCGCCGATGACCCGGTCATTGTGAGAGATTTCGAACATCACCTTGCCCGGCAGAACTCGCTCCGGGCAATGTGCGACCCGGATATCGGAGGCATCGCCCGCTTCGTGCGGGAATGTGAGGTCGGGACGCTGCTCAGCCAGCCACTTCGAGAGCGTTTCCGTGGCGCCAACCGGTGAGGTCGATTCGAGAATGACAAGATTGCCAACCTCTAGCAGTGGGGCGATCGACTTCGCGGCGGCCTCGATGTAGCTGAGATCCGGCTCGCGGTCTTGCTTGAACGGTGTGGGTACCGCTAGCAGAAACGCGTCGGCCTTCTCCGGCGTCGTGCTGGCGGTCAGGAATCCGCGGGTAACCGTCGCCTGAACGGCGACATCGAGTTCGGGTTCAACGAGATGAATCCTGCCGTCGTTGATGGTATCCACGGTCGCGGGATTGATGTCCACCCCGACCACGGGAATACGCTGTGTTGCGATTGCCGCTGCGGTCGGCAGGCCGACATAGCCCAGGCCCAGGACGCAAACTTTTTCTGGATTCATCACTTCGCTTCAAACTCCGTTGATTCAGATCTTATTCGTTGGCCGCGCGCGCTGACGTCGAGGCCCATTGCTTCAGGGTTGTGGCAATGCGATCGCATGCCTTGCCGTCGCCGTAGGGATTGTGGGCAAGGCTCATGGCCGCGTAGGCATCCGGGTCACCCAACAGGCGCTCGGATTGCCCGATGATCTCCTCCGTCGATGTGCCGACGAGCCTGACCGTCCCTGCATCCACTGCCTCCGGGCGTTCGGTCGTATCGCGCATGACCAGCACCGGCTTGCCCAGCGAGGGGGCTTCCTCCTGGATCCCGCCGGAGTCCGTGAGTATGAAGTAGCTCTCTTTCATGAGGTAGACGAAGGGCAGGTAGTCCTGGGGTTCGAGCAGGTGCACGTTGTCGAGTCCTGACAGGAAGGTATTGACCGGATCCTGGACGTTCGGGTTCAGGTGCACGGGATAGACCACCTGGACGTCGTCGTGCGACTCGGCGATGTGTCGAATTGATTTACAGATTCTCTCGAAGCCGCCACCGAAACTCTCGCGGCGGTGTCCGGTGACGAGAATCAGTTTCTTGTTGGCATCGAGGAAAGGGAAACGCGCGCGCATCTCGCCTGCAAGCGCCTCGTCGGCCTCGAGTCGCTGCTTCACAAGCAGCAGCGCGTCGATCACGGTGTTGCCGGTGATATGGATGCTGGTGTCGACAACGCTCTCGCGGCGCAGGTTGTCTGCGGCGCGTTCGGTCGGCGCGAAATGAAGCTCGGTCAGCGAGCCGGTGAGCTTGCGGTTTGCTTCCTCGGGCCACGGCGAGTAGAGGTTACCAGTACGCAGTCCTGCCTCAACATGGCCCACCGGCACGCGATGATAGTAGGCGGTGAGGGAGGCAGCCATTGTCGTCGTGGTATCGCCGTGAACGAGGACGATATCGGGCTTTGCCTCGATGATCACCGGGTCCAGCGCCTCGATGACGCGAGCCGTAACCTGGCTAAGCGTCTGCCCCGGCTTCATGATGTTGAGGTCGTAATCGCTTTTGATGTCGAACAGGTCGAGGACCTGGTCGAGCATCTCCCGATGCTGGGCCGTGACACACACCTGTGTGTCGATATCCGGGTCTGCCTTGAGTTTGAGAACGAGCGGAGCGAGCTTGATCGCTTCTGGTCGGGTACCGAAAACCAGTAGGACTCTCATGGATTGGAACTACATCTGACTAAATCTGAAACATAACAAAAAAAGCCCGAGTCGAAACCCGGGCTTTTTCATGAGCTGGCTAATCTGTGCTAACAGGACTTACGACATGCTGCGACGCTGGCGGTAAGCACCGAGACCCAGCAGGCCAAGGCCAAGCATGAGCAGTGCAGACGGAGCGGGGACAGCGTTACCAGCAGTAATGCTGATGGCGAAGTCTTCGCTGTTAGAGATGGACCATGTGCCTTGGGTAGTCTCGTCTTCACAGTTGTCGGCGTTCGCGTCACAGGTGAACACGAAGTAGCCGGTGCCGCCGATGTCCCAGTTGCCCGGGCCGGAGATGTCAGTCTCAGCGCCCGTTTCGATAAAGAACTCGAGCGTACCGAACAGCGGGGACTGGTTGATGTCGATGACCCACTCAAGTACCGGAGTCAGTGGAGAAACAGTGTTCAGATCGAATTCGTGCAGCGTCACGCCGTGCGAGAAGAATCCGATACCGTAATCAGAGGCCAGAGAACCCGAAGCGCCCGTCGTCACGTACGAGAAAGCGTTGGAACCGCTGAAATCAGTCGGGTTACCGTCCAGGTCGATACCCGTCGCAGGACCGGTTTCGAAGCTGGTGCCGGTGCAAGACGGGTTGGTGACGAGCGTGTCATCGCCATTCGCACACATCAGACGGCCGTCGCCGGTTTCGTCAGTCGGGTTGCCCATGCTGTCATAAGAGGTGAAGATCAGCGGGCTGCCAACGAAGCCGAGTGAACCCGTGATCGGAACAGCGCTCGCGTTGAGCGAGAGCAGTGCGGCAGCAGCAAAAGCAGCAATACGCAATTTCATGATTTGTCTCCTGTAAGTCGCGTTAACTCAGATAAGCCGAGCTTGCGTTCTATTAAGCACTTGCTGTGCCAGAATTTTAAATGTCTTTTAAATCAGTGGGTTATCGGGAATGGGTGTTTGCGGCCAAGGGGTATGTGTAAAATTTCTCGACGGCATTGGGGATCAATTGTTCAGTGCGCCCCGTGCTTCCTCGAGATGAGCGCGGATTTGCTCGTCATCCGGCGCCAGTGCCAGGGCACGTGCCAGTATTTCCTCGGCTCGCGCCGAATCGGCCGTCTTGTGAAGCATCCAGCCGTAGGTATCGAGAATTGATGGGTTGGCAGGAGCGAGCTGGTAGGCATCACGCGCGGCTTTCAGACCACGGTCGTATTCGCCCTGTTCCAGATAGAGCCACGCGAGATTGTTCAGGATTGCGGGTACGCGCGGATTCTCCTCGAGGAACTGCTCATAGAGGTCGATCCCGTAGTTCGGGTCGCCACTTCTCAGTTCGACCAGGTTGATGGTCGCCAGCGCACTGTCCGGGCGCCGCTCGTACCATTCGTTGACGAAATCCTGAAAGCTCGATCGGTTACCCAACATTGTGTAAAGTCGGATCAGGCGTGCAGCGACAGATTCGTCCGGAACGCGTTGCCAGACCGTACGGTACAGCTCGGCCGCGAGTTCGAGTTCACCCTGCGCGACTGCGAGATCGGCCTCGAGCTCGGTCGAGAACACCGAGTCGGGGTGATTGCTTCTCAGCATCTGGATGACCTTCTCGGCCTCGCCATACTGACCGCTCTGGATTTCGACCTGCGCCAGCGTGCGCAGGAGCAGACGGTTCAGCGGATAGATGGACAGGGCACGGAAGACCGACTCCCTGGCCTCGCCGTACTGGCCTTCCTGCAGCTCCTGCCGGGCGCGGCGCAGCCCCATCTCGGCGGAAAGGCGGTCGGCCTGCGCGGCGGCTTCGCTTTGTTCGATCCGGCCGATCCATCGCTCGGCATCAGCAAACTGGTTGCTGCGGATGTAGTACTCCGAAATGACGAGGCGGGCGGTCGGATTGCCTTCCTCGAGTTCCTCCAGTGCCTTGATGCCTTCTTTCGCCATGCCGGCTTCGGTGTAGCTGGCAAGCAGCCCTTCCAGCGCCTGACGGCTGCGCGGATAGGCCTCCAGTATCTTGCGGTAGGCGGCTCGGGCGTCTTCGAACATCGACTCCTGCCGCTCGAGATAGCCGAGGCCCAGATACGCCTCGGGTCGGCCCGCGTCGATTGCCGTTGCGGCCTGATAGGCACTTCGGGCAGCGTCCGGGTCCTCCATCCTCAGCCAGAGATCACCCGCGAGAACCTGAGTCTCGTAGTCTTCGGGCGATTGCCGCATCCTTGCCCGAATGAAATCGGCCGCGGCTTCCTCCTGGCCATCGAAGATCAGGACGTTCACGATGCCGGCCTGAAGTTCCATCGACGACGGATTCACTTCGAAGCTCTGCCGCAGGACCTCTTCAGCCTTGTCGAGTGCGGGTGGAGTGAGCTGCTTGTAGTGCTCGGCCAGCAGCACTGGCAGCCGCGGGTTCTCCGGCTCGTAGTCGATGGCCTGCAGCAGTGCTTCCTCGCCCTGTTCGAGTTTGCCGGCGGCGATGGAAGCGACGCCGTACAGTGCCAGCACCTGTATATCGCGCGTTTCCTCTACAATACGCTCCAGCGTTGTAAGCACGTCCTGGGGGCGATTCAGACGGTAAAAATTCATGGCGACAGTCTTCAGCAGCGGCGCCGGCGCGGTTTCGGTGTCAACGGACTCCGAGAAATACTCCCGGGCGGCTTCGTCATCGCCTTTCAGGTAACTCAGGATGCCGAGCAGGGAGCCGCCGGTGGGGTTTCCTGGCGCGTTCTCGTAGAGTTCGCGCAGCTTGGCTTCGCCCGCCTCGTAACTGCCTGCCCTGATGTCGGCGAGCGCGGCGTCGAGTTGCTGCCGGTTCTCCTCGGCCTGAGGGAATGCTTCCGCGAGCGCCTCCTGATAGACGAGGGCCTCTCCGGAGCGGCCCAGTCGTGCCAGCAACGCGATCAGCGTCCGCAGCACGGCGGCGCGCTTCCAGGTGTAGACATCCGTCGTGGGCAACGCGCCGATCGTGTCTGTGAGTGATGCCTCGGCGACCTCGAGTCTGCCCTGTGCGATGTAGACCGCATTCAACATGAGCAGCGCGTCGACGTACCCCGGATTCTCACCGAGAAACTCCTTGAGGCGTCGCTCCGCGGTCGTCAGGTTGCCGCGGGCAGCCTCAAGGCTGATGGATGAGAGAATCGCGTCCGGGTTGTCGGGATTCAGCTCCAGGGCGCTATCGAAGTGCTTCGCCGCCGCCTCGCGGTCGTTCAGGCCGGCGTAGGCGCGGCCGGTCAGCACGGCTTCTTCGACCGGATGATCCTCGTAAAGGGCAGCATCCCGGCGCAAAAGGGTGATCGCCGATGCATACTTGTTCGACAGGAGGTACGCCTCGGCGAGCAGTCGCGAATGCTCAAAGGTCCGGTTGTCGATTGTCTCGAGCAGCCGGTACGCCGAACGGAAGTTGCCCAGATCAACGCCCACCCGAGCCCTCAGCAAATGAAGCTCGGGGTTGGCGGGGTCGATTTTCTCGGCATTGCTGAGTTCGATCATCGCGGGCCGGTACTGGCCCTGGTCGACATAGGTTTCGGCCGAGACGAGGTACGACTCCAGCGATCGGGTGGTGTCGGTTCCGCCAGAACAGCCGGCGAGAAGGATCAGGAGCGCGACAAGTTGCCAGCGCTTGGCTGCAGAATTAATAGGCATTCTTCCCGAACAAGACGAAGACCGTTCGGATCATAATCTCAAGATCCAGCCATATTGACCAGTTGTTGATGTAGGCGAGGTCGTAGTTGACCCGACTCTCCATCTTGTCAATTGTGTCGGTCTCGCCACGAAACCCGTTGACCTGCGCCAAACCGGTCAGTCCCGGCTTGATGCGATGGCGCAGCATGTAGGCGTTGATCTTGCCCCGGTAGAACTCATTGTGGGAAACCGCATGCGGCCGCGGACCCACCAGCGACATCGACCCCTCCAGCACATTGAATAGCTGCGGCAACTCATCGATGCTGGTTTTTCGAATGAAACGTCCGACGCGCGTGATGCGATCGTCATTTTTTGTTGCCTGCTTGACCACCTGCGCGTCGTCGTGGACCACCATGCTCCGGAACTTGTAGATCTTGACGATGCGGCCGTCCCAGCCATGCCGGTTCTGCACGTAGATGATCGGCCCCGGGGACGAGAGCTTGACCGCGAGTGCTGTGGCCAACAGCAGCGGTGACAGCAAAATGATCGCAACCGTGGCGAAGAGCTTGTCGACCGCGCTCTTGGCGAGGGCGGCGGCCCCGACCAGCGGCGTCTCTGACAGCGAGATCAGCGGTACGCCCGCAACTTCCTTGATTGAGTAGTTGAGCAGGCTGAGTCCGAAGATGTCCGGTGCCCAGATGACGTCGACGCTGGCCTCGATAAGATCGGAGGTCAGCGGCTTGATGCGCTCTGCCTCCGACATTGGCAGCGAGATGTAGACACGCCGGATGGCATAGCGCTGGACCAGTTCCTGGACGTCCTCAAAACCGCCCAGTACCTCGAAGCCGGCTTCCTCGCATTGATGAATCTCGTCCGGGTTGTCTTCGATCATCCCGACGATCTCGTCGGGGATCCATGCGTTGCGGTTCAGGTGCCCGGCAACGTGTCGCCCGAGTTCGCCACCGCCGATCATCAATGACGGAATCGTCTCGCTGATGGCGCGGGACAGGAAACGGTGGATGATGTAGTAGACGATGACCTGCGCGATGAAGCCGGTGACGCTCCACGACAGCATGACCTGCCGGGAGAAGTCTTCGCTGGTCTTGGTCACAAATCCGAAGAGGGCAAGTACCACCACAAGCGTGCCCCAGGCCCGCATCAGACACGACAGGTAATCATTGCGCACCGAGTCGTGGCGATAGACGCCGACCCAGTTGTAGATTGTCGACATCAGGAAAAACGTAATCAGCGCAAGTGCTGCGTAATCCTCGGAGAAGGGCGCGCCATCGTTGCGGAGCCACGAAAAGAACAGCAGCAGCCCCTGCACGACCAGATGATCCAGAATCATCTGCAGCCATGCCTTGGCAGTCTGTGTTCGTCGAACGAGTCGGCGAGAATCGTCTGTCAGCATTCTTTCCTGTGCTCGATTGGTCGGGGCGGGGCACGATTATGTCTTTACTGCTAACATTTCACCACAGGTGACGGCACGAAAGCCCTCGTCACTCACGATCAAGGAGCCCACATGGACCAGTCGGTTCGTCGAGACCGTGTCGACGTGCTTGGTGTCGAACTCGATCCACTCACGGAAAACGAGGTCGTTTCGATTGTCGAGCAGGCAATCGACGGGGATGAGCGTGTCCGCATTGGCGTCGTCAACGCCGCAAAACTGATTGCGATGCGGTCGAGCGAATTGCTGCGCGACGATGTGCAACTGTCAGATCTGGTGCTTGCCGACGGGATGTCCGTGGTCTGGGCGAGCCGCCTGCTTGGCGGCGCATTGCCCGAGCGTGTTGCGGGGATCGATCTCATGTTCGACTTCCTCGCGCTCGCCGACCGCCGGGGCTGGCGCGTCTACTGCCTTGGTGCAACCGAGGAGGTTTCGGCGACGATTGAAGCCAATATCGCGAGGGATTACCCCGGCGCGGTGTTGGCGGGGCGCCGTAACGGCTACTTCACTGACGACGAGGCACCTGAAGTGGCCCGGGCCATTGCAGAGGCCAGTCCGCACTTTCTGTTTGTCGCGATGACGACACCAAAGAAGGAAAATTTCATGGGCAGGTTCTGGGACGACATGGGCGTCCCGATCGTGCATGGCGTGGGCGGTTCTTTTGATGTCTACGCCGGCCTTGTGGAGCGCGCGCCTGAATCCTGGCAACGGCTGGGTCTCGAGTGGCTCTACCGCGTCAAGCAGGAGCCGGGCCGCTTGTGGAAGCGATATGCAAAAACCAATCTCCTGTTTCTCTGGCTGGTGCTGAAAGCACTCATCGCAAGGCCCTTCCGACGATGAAAAAACTTGTCCTTCTGCTGATTCTTCTGCTTCCGATCGTCGGGCTGCCCGCGCTCGTGTTGCTCGCCATCGATGAGGGGCCAACCCGCGCCGGGTCGGTCCAGCTCCGGCCCGAGGACATCGACCGCGCCAAGGCCGTATTGAACCGGAACGATCCGCGCGGTCTGGAACCGGGTGAGATTGCGACACGCTGGATCGATGAATCCGAGTTGTCTCTCGCGGTCGGCTACGCACTGTCGCAGCTCACGGCCGGGGGCGCCGCAATTCGCATGCATCCCGGGCGTGCCTATGCAGACTTCAGCGTTGCGCTGCCGGCGCAATATGGCGATTACTGGATCAATGGCAACTTCGTCCTCTTGCAACAGGGTGACTCGCTGGTGCTCGACAGCCTGACGCTGGGTCAGGTCACGATTCCTGGCTGGTTCATGGAGGGTATCCGCGACTTTGCCAATTCACAGCTCAAACGAATTCCGGAGTATGCAGCCGCCGTCGGCGCGCTGAATGGTCTCCAACTCATCGAGGATCGCATGCTGGTGGTGTTCCAGTGGCGGCCGGAATTGCTCGACAGCCTGAAGTCCCGCGGCCAGGACATGGTCATCGACGATGCCACCCGCGAGCGCCTGCTGGCCTATTCGAGGCAGATCCAGGTAGCGGCATCCCGGCCGGGTATGCCCGAGGAAGTCTCCCTCGTCGAGGTAATGGCACCGGTACTTTCTCTGGCGCAGGCGCGCAGCGGCGATCCCGTTGAGGAGAACCGGGCCGCATTGCTGGCGCTTGCCTTCTACTTTGGCGGTGTGTCGATCGATCGCATGCTCGGGGTCGAACTGCCGGATCGCGGCGGCGTCGATAAACGAATGACGCTTTCCGGCCGATATGATTTCGCGCAGCACTTCCTGACGTCTGCTGCTCTGACCGTCGCCGGCAATGGTCAGCTTGCCGACTTCGTTGGCCTGTTCAAGGAACTCGATGACGCGGGCGGCGGTAGCGGCTTCAGTTTCACTGACCTTGGCGCAGACAGGGCAGGCGTTCGATTCGCAGAGTACGCGGTCTCGAACGCGGACAACGCGCGACGGCTCCAGAACATGCTTGGAGGCTCCGCACGGGAAGCTCAGTTCTTTCCGGAATTCAAAGACTTGCCGGAGTTCATGCCGGCGGATGAGTTTCAGTCGAGGTTTGGCGGGGTCGGTGCGCCCGCGTATCAGGAAGTGCTGGCTGACATCGAGACACGCCTCGATGGCGTGCCGCTGTTCAACTAGCCGCTACTTGGCGGCGCGAAGTTCCGGGCCAGAACCGTTCTTGGCATCTTCATTCTTGATGCCGTAGCGCTTCATCAGATCGTAAAGGGTCGGACGCGTGACGCCCAGCAGTTTGGCGGCCGCGGTGACCTTGCCGCCCGCAATCGACAGCGCCTTGATGATTGCGGTACGTTCCGCCTCATCTCTCACGTGACGCAGGTTGAGTGCGAG
The DNA here is from genome assembly GCA_965267485.1 of Pseudomonadales bacterium. Lineage (GTDB taxonomy): Bacteria > Pseudomonadota > Gammaproteobacteria > Pseudomonadales > Azotimanducaceae > JANQJA01. The sequence goes on from OZ254080.1 coordinate 1,436,912, forward strand.
TTCGCCGACCTCTTCGAGCCCAAGATCGATCGCGTTGACGAATTTGCCTTCGGCCAGAACGACCCCGTTCTTGACCTTGCTGATCAGCTCACGAACGTTGCCGGGCCAGTGGTAGGCATCGATGGCCGCAGTGGCAGTCTCGTCGAAGTTGACGATGTTGACGCCCATTTCGTCGGCAAACTTGTTCAGGTAATAGCGGGCGAGCAGCAGCTTGTCCTCACCGCGGTCCCGCAAAGGCGGAATTTCGATGACGATCTCGGAGACCCGGAAGTAGAGATCCTCACGGAACGTGCCTTCCTTGACCATTTGTTCGAGGTTCTTGTTGGAGGCGCAGACGATTCGCACATCCACTGGTATTTCGACCCGGCCGCCAACACGTTCGATGACGCGCTCCTGTATAAAGCGGAGGAGTTTTGCTTGGGCCGCGAGCGGCATGTCGCCGAGTTCGTCGAGAAACAGTGTGCCACCCTGGGCAGATTCAATCCTGCCGATCTGCTGGCTGGCAGCGCCGGTGAAGGAACCTTTTTCATGCCCGAACAGTTCGCTCTCGATGAGCGACTCGGGAATGGCGGCGCAGTTGATCGCGATGAACGGCTTTTCCTTGCGATTCGACAGCGAGTGGATTGCACGGGCGAAGACTTCCTTACCGGTACCGCTCTCGCCGAATAACGAGCACGTCACGCCGGTCGCGGCAATCTTCTCCAGCTTGTTGCAGATCTGGAGCATGGCCGGATGGCTGCTGATCAAACCGTCCAGCGCCGAAGTCTGGACTTCCTCGTACTGGCGATTGCGCTCCTCGAGATCGTGCATCTGGAAGGCGCGGTGCACGATGAGATCCAGCACCTGGGTATCGACCGGCTTGGGATAGAAATCGTAGGCGCCCATCGATACCGCCCGCAGCGCATGCTCGGTCTCGTTGTTGCCGGTAACGACGATGACCTTTGCCCGGTACGAGAGACGCAGAATCTCGCGCATGGTGCGAAATCCCTCCGTGACGCCATCCTCGTCGGGTGGCAGGCCGAGATCCTGGATGATGACGGAAGGTTCGAACTGGCGCACGGCATTGATGGCAGATTCGAAGTCGTGTGCGAGCACAACCTCATAGCAGGCCTCACTGAAGTGCCACTTCAGCTGGTTTTGAAGCCCTTTGTCGTCCTCGACGATGAGGAGCGTTTTTTTGTTATCCATGCTTGTGCAGTGCGGGCGCCGGGTTGGTTATTCAATCGAAATGTGCGGCAAGTTGCAATTGCCCATTTGGGTGATGAGAGCTTACGCGATCTTCGACTAGACTCGATTAATTTTCTTTAAAGACATTCTGGCCGAAACTACTCTCTTGCAGTAGGGTGTCAAGCCGCCCGAGGCCCGACCGCACAGGCGTTCCAGACGAGCGGTCATTTTCTGACCAACCTGGAACGGTGCCCGGGCGTCTCAAGTCTGCCGGGAGCCATTTCGTGCCAAAGCTGCCTCCAAGTTTCGTCGCCACACTGCCGCTGGGATTCAGAGTGGCATTTTTTGGTGCCCTTGTCGCCGTGGCCTGGCTCGCGACCACCAGTTCACCGTCCGTGACCAGTGTACCGATCTGGGACAAGGCGCAGCATGTCGCAGCCTTCCTGGCGTTGGCTTTCCTGCTGGACTATGCCTGGCCCGCTGCCGACAGGGCGCTCTCTGCCAGTCAGCGGTGGAAGTGGGCCCTGCTTGTGGCCTACGGTGTCGCGCTGGAGCTGATGCAGACAACCCTTGATGCTCGTCAGGCGGATTTGGCCGACGTCTTCGCCGACACCGTTGGTGTCTTGCTTTACCTGCTGGCTCGAGGGCCACTGGCCTGGATTCCTGTACTGAGGGAGATCCGCGGCGATGATCAGCCGGTCCAGAACACAGGTTCTCCAATCCGCCCGAGGAAGCACGGTCCATGACCGTGCCTCCGGATCCGGGGTCAGATGCCGAAGTATCCGATGTACCGCTGGCGATGGAACGACTGGTTGCCGAAGACGGTCTCGGTCGTTCGCGCGCGCTTCAGAAAGAAGCCGGCATCAAACTCGTCTGTCATCCCGATGCCCCCGTGCATCTGGATCATGTCGTTGGACATGTCGTGCAGGAAGTCGCCAACCTGGCATTTTGCCAGCGAGGCCATGACGGCAATGTTGTCTGCGCCCTCATCAATTGACGCAAGTGCCGCTTCGACGCAGGAGCGAGACATCTCCATGTTCATGAAATGTGTCGCCGCGCGGTGGCCAATCACCTGAAACGAGCCGATGACCTGGCCGAACTGTTCGCGCGTCTTGATGTACTCGAGCGTACGGTCGAATGCCTCGGCACCGATGCCGAGCATCTCGGCGGCAATGCCCGCGCGGCCCCGGTCGAGAATGCCGTCTAGTAGCGGGAAACCGTTGTCGGCCTCACCGAGTACGGCACTGGCATCAACGCGGACGCCATCAAAGGTGATGTCAGCCCAGCCACGATGGTCGACGGCGGTCAATCGGCGTCGGCTGACCCCGTTCGCATCAGCGGGGACAAGGAACAGCGTGATACCGGCTTGATCTCCCGCGGCGCCGCTGGTGCGCGCTGCGACGATCAGCAGATCAGCGCTGAATCCTTCCATGACGAACGTCTTTTCGCCGCTGAGCACATAGCCGCTGCCTTCAGCGCGGGCCTCGAGTGCCGTTTTCCCGGGCGCATGATGGGGTCCCTCATCAACAGCAAGTGTTGCGATAATGTCGCCCGCAGCGATACCTGGCAGCCAGGACTTTTTCTGCTCGTCGTTGCCGCCTAACAGGAGTGCTGAGGCGCCGACGAGGCACGAGGCCAAGAGCGGTGATGCGGAAAGGCCCCGGCCGGTTTGCTCGAGGATGACGCCGAACGTGGCGTAGTCCATCCCGGAGCCACCGTACTCCTCGGGAACAAGGATGCCGCACCAGCCGAGTTCGGCGATCTGCTGCCAGATCGCGGGATCGAACGCAGTGTCGAACCCGTGATCACGCATGGCGCGAAACTGCGTCACGGGAGATTTCTCACGGACCCAGTTCGATGCCTGGTCCCTGAGCATGGTTTGTTCTTCGGTCAATACAGCCATTGCGTGCTCCTAGTATCCCTTGAGGCCAAGCACGCGCTTGGCAACCAGATTCAGGTTTACCTCGGTCGATCCGCCCTCGATCGAGTTGGCCTTCGATCTCAGCCAGGCACGGGTGCGACCGAGTTCGGCGTCGTCGAACCCATCACCTTCCCATCCAAGACCGCGATTCCCCATGATCTCGACCAGCAGTTCCTCGCGATCCTGATTCATCTTCGCCCACGCGACCTTCATGATGCCGATCGCTGGAGAAACGCCGTGGACCGCTGCTTCTTCGTTGAAGCGACGCGCAGTCAGCCCGAAGGTGTGCCCCAACATTCGTTGCCGAGCGATGCGTTCGCGCAGAGCCGTGTCGGCAAGCTGATCTCCGTTCATACCGATGTACTCCCGCGCCGCGTTTTCGAGATCGCCGGCTGCACCACCCATGGCGCCGCCTCCGGCAATTCCCTGACGCTCGTGAAGCAGCAGGTGCTTGCCAATGCTCCATCCCTTGTTCTTCTCACCGATCAGGTTTTCCTTCGGTACGACCACGTCGGTGAAGAAGACTTCGTTGAACGGCGACTGGCCGGAGATGAGCATGATCGGCTTCACCTCGACGCCGGGAGACTTCATGTCGAGGCAGATGAAGCTGATGCCCTCGTACTTGTTCGACTTGTCGGTGCGGAACAGGCCGTACATCCAGTCGGCTTCCAGGGCGCCCGAGGTCCAGACTTTTGAGCCGTTGATAACGAAGTGGTCGCCCTTGTCCTCGGCAAAGCTCTGCAGGCTGGCAAGGTCGGACCCGGCACCGGGCTCTGAATAGCCCTGGCACCAGTGAACCTCACCTCTGATGATGGGAGGCAGATACCGCTTCTTCTGTTCCTCGGTGGCAACGTCGAGCAGCGTCGGGCCGAACATCATCGTGCCGAATCCCCCGATGGGATTGAACGCCCCGGCCGCTTTCATCTCCTCGGCGAGGACGGTTGCCTGCTCCGGGGACAGGCCGCCGCCGCCATACTCGGCTGGCCAGGTCGGCGTCGACCAGCCCTTGTTACCGAGACGTTCCTGCCAGAGTTTCATATCGCCCTCGAACTTTGCGCCGAACCCGGCGACATTCGAGGGCGGCTTGTTCCTGAGCGATGGCGGAAAATTCTCGTCCAGCCAGGCCCGGGCTTCTTCCCGGAACGCTTCCGGCGATGATGCAGATGTCGTGCTTTCCAAGGTCGTGCTCCTGTCGCGCGATGTGAGATTCTGCCCCAAGGATACGTTGGTCCCTGATCGAAGAAAATCCGTGGCGGCGAGGCACGACGTGCCGATTTGCGTCACCGGTGCCTCGTCGGTTTCAATCCATCGATCACACACAGGAGAAGGCACATGGCACCGATACCACAGGGAGGCACCGTTGCCGTCACTGGCAGTGCAGGATTCATTGGCGGCTGGGTTGTCCGGCTGCTGCTCGAGGAAGGCTATCGGGTTCGGGCCTGTGTTCGTGACGCGAGCGACGACAAGAAGACAGCCTTTCTGAAGGCGATGCCGGCATTTGCTTCCGGCAGGCTGACACTCCACTCGGCCAATCTCGACGATGACGGATGTTTCGATGACATCTTCAGGGGATGTCACGGCGTTGCGCACGTTTCACACGTCTCGGATTACAGTGACATGGACTATGTAAAGCGTGTCTGCGGCCATATCATCGGCAGCGTCGAGGCATCGGGTTCAGTCAACCGGGTGGTCGTCACATCCAGCATCGCTGCGGTGATCCTCGAAGCCGATATCAATGAACTCGTGCGCCGGCCGGTGTGCAATGAGGATCGCTACCCCGACGAACTCAATCCGAAGCGCAAGGCAGAGCGGCCGGGGCAGGGCTACTCGATGGGCAAGATTCTTGCCCAGAACATGTTCTCGGATGCCGCGGACGACAGTGGCGGCATGTGGGACGCGGTCACCTGTTGCCCGGGAGACAACGTGGGACCGATTCTCTCGGCACATCAACGCTTCATGGGACCCTGGCAGAGCAACATCCGGATGATGCTCGAAGGCGAGTACTACCAGAACGAGGCCTATCGCCCGTGGATGACGGTCGACGTTCGGGACACCGCCGAGCAGCACGTCCGTCTGCTTACCGACGGCAATGTTCAGAACGGGGAACGCTATATCGCCTGGTCGGCCGAGAAGCGAAACGTCGAGGATGTGTGTGCCAGCATCGCGCGGCTGCTGCCGGAACTCGACTTTGTACCGCCGGCGGTTACCGATCCCTTCCCGGAAAGGATTCAGGCCCGCGAGGCAGAATTGCGGGCGATCTGGGCCGGCGTGGATTTGCGCAACGATCGAGCGAGGGAACAGCTCGGCATGGAATTCCTGCCGCTGGATGTCTCTATTCGCGACTGTGTGGAGTCGTTGATTTCGATTGGTGGTGTGGAAATCAAGCGGGCCGGTTAGAGACGTTGACGCAGGTCATGGGGCGCAGATCGACCGGTTGTTAGCATCGTGACATGGAAGTTCCACAAAGCCCGTTGTGCCACCGCTGTCTGATTGCCGGCGGTGCGCTCGTCTTGCCTCACCTGCCTTGCGTGTTACTGATGGCGCTGGTACCTGCGTCTGCGGTCGTACTGGGTACTGTCGTCGGCGTGCTGCCGATTATTGCGGGGAGTCTGACCTGCGCCTTGATTTGGCGGGCCCGCGACGCGGTGGGTTTCTCGCCCGGCGTCACCGTTGGCCTCATGGTGGCCGTCGTCGTATCCGGTGTTGCGCTCACGTCGGCACACTCGGTGAACGCGTCTGCCGGTGAGCCCCGGCTCGATGATTCCGCGCTGGCTGCGTTGAGCCGGGTTATCGACTGTCGTAGCCGGTGAGCGCAGCGAAGGGCCTCGGGCCCTCCGCCGCAACCTCCGATTTGAGCCTCAGTTCGAAGACCTTGCGCGAGTGAAACCGATGCCAGCCAGGCCGGCGAGCAGCATCAGGAACGCCGCAGGTGCGGGCACCGGCGTCGAGACCAGCGTTGCGGCCGTCGTGAACGAGAAATTCGAGCCCGTGGTCTGTCGTTCCGCGTGGAAGATATCGAGCGAGTAGGTCTCACCCAGCGTGAGTCCGAGCGAATCGATATCGACCGAGCCGCTGACCGGCGTGTGGATACCGCCGAGATCAATCACGAGTTGATCGTTGACGAAGACCCAGACGTCATCGTCGCCCGAGAACCAGAAGTCAGCACCCGCCCCAAAGCCGGTGTAGGTGAACTCTGTGTTGATCTCGGTCGTGAAGTGGTAGTTGTGTCCAAACCCTTCATTGCCGAAGCCCTGCCCGTCGATGGGAAAATACGAGTTCGATGAGTAGGTGTAGATGCCTGACCCCGCGAATGTCTCGTTCGCCGTCAGCGAGCTGTAGAACGTGTAGTTTGTGCCGGGCGTGTCGTTGTACCACTCATTGAAGTTGGCCTCGGTCGAGAGCGTATTCCCGCCGACGTAGACCGGCTTGCCGTCTGGCCCGAGCGTCGTTTCGACAAGGCCCGTGGTGAAACCTGAGCCGCCGATAGCGCCTTCGAAGTCGTCATGGTTCTTGCTGAAATCGCGAATGATCGTATCCAGCGTGATGGAGCCGGCGTAGGCAGCGTTGCTCCCCAGCATCAGCACGCAGGGAATGGCCAATAAGGTGCGCTTCAGTGTCTTGTTCATGTCTGTTCTCTGTCTCCGGGAGTCTTCCCAATCGTTCATGTTCTGATCAAAGCACTAATCGGGCCATTCTCTATAAGATTAGAAATATCAAAAGGTTATGAGTATTCCTTGGATGTTCATCGGGGAAAGTGTAAAGAAATCCGACGCTCGCCTTTGTCAGCCGGGGTTCACCGTGCCACCAGGAGCGCTACGCTGGTCCGTTGCAGCGACGAGTCCCGGAACCTCGCAGAAGAAGTCAGATTCGACTTTGACCGACGACGCCGAATTCTTGTGCGTGCCCGCGCACCAGGACGGCATCACCATCGAGTACAGTCCGCTCCCGCCCGCCATCATGACGAGAATCTGTGACGGATCAGTAAATGCCTGTCGCTTCTCTGATTTTCCGCGGCCGGCGAATCCCGGCACAAGTTTTGCGATTTCCTTGTTGGAAAGTTGGCAGCGCTCCGCCAGCGACTGCTGGATGTCTGCCCGTGCCATGCCCGCCTTGTGAAGAATCCCGGCGTGATCCGGGTTCAGCACGACAGTGGCAACCCCGCTCGTGAGAATCGCATTGTTGGTAGCAGCGTTGGCGAGCCCGATGGCAAGCATGCGCAGCAGGTACTCGTGGTCATCTGGATCGTCGGCATCGCCGCTGTAGATCACCGAGTGCGGTGCCTCGGCGCCCACCACCGTCACCACGCTGTCTGCTTCGTCGAAACCGAGATCGGTATGCAGGGGTGGCATTGGACTGTTCTCCTCATCTTCTGCGAGACAGTAGGTGAACTTGCCCGGATGCCCGAGCAGCGCCATGTCGGATTCGCCAGGACGGCCGCCGCCAACGTTGATCATCGCGAGCCGGAGTGCGCGGCCGATCGACGCATTTGCGCGATGTCCCGGGCCCAGTGCGCCGTAGCCGGATGAGATGGGTCCGCAGTTGTGCCGGGCGGGCCCGTTAACGATGATCAGCGGCGCGGTGCAGTGGGTCGTTGCCTGCATTTCGGTGAGGTCGAAAACGGGGTCGATGACGGCTTTGACCGCCGCGACGACCACCGGCATGTAGTCAGGCAGGCAGCCTGCCATCACGGCAGCGACGGCCACAGACTCGATCGTTGCCACACCGTGTGCGGGCCCCATCGTGCCGAGGACCATGTCTGCTTCCTGCCCGGAGGCGAGGACCATGCGCGTAACCCGTTCCGGAGTCGGGATGACGACCGGCAGCCCGTCGGTGCAACCGCGTGCGTGAAGCGCCTCCAGCGCCTCAGCTTCATCGTTGGCAGAAATGAGCGTCACGTCTCGTCACTCCCGACGAGCGCGGCGATGACGAGCGGGGCGACCCGTTTTGCGATCTCCTGCATGTTGGCCTTGCCAGTACCGGCAATGGGATGCGGCAGCCTGACTCTGGGTACGTCAGGCATGCCGAGTGATTTCGCGACGAAGTCACCCTGTGGCCAGAACTCTTCGGTTACAAGGGCGACTGCGGGCTTGCCGAGTCTTGCGATATTGATGCCGTCACGCACGGTGCCGGTGGTGCAAGAGCCTCAGTGTCCGTAGGCGGCGACCACGGCCTGGCAGTCGCCGAGGATCTCCTCGAGCAGGTCATCCGGTGCCGCAATCGACGCATTGCCCTTGTTGTAGGCATGCACGGTGATGCCGGGTTCCAGCTCGGCGATGGCGTTCTGCAACTCGTTCAGGAAGTTCTCCGAATCCGGAAAGCCGTTCGCAAGGAAGCCGATATGAACGTCATTGCTTCCCCGAACGCGCAGGGAATGCATGTAGGGCGTCACCTCGACCTGGGTTGGTGCGACCGGGTCATGGTAGTGAATCATCGTCGTCTCCGTTCCCTCAATCTGTGCTGTTAGAATACCACCATGCCTCAAGAACTCATTCGCCGAAACCGTCTCTGGGCAGACCGGATTCACGCCCAGTCCCCGGAATACTTCGAAAAACTGGCCACCCTGCAGAAGCCGGAGTACTTCTGGATCGGCTGTGCCGACGCGCGCGTCCCTGCCAACGTCATCACCGGACTCGAACCCGGGGAGGTCTTCGTTCACCGGAACGTGGCGAACGTCGTGCACTCAGCCGACATGAACCTGCTGAGTGCCCTGCAGTTTGCCATCGAGGGCCTGAAGGTGCGCAAGGTGATCGTTTGCGGGCATTACGGTTGTGGCGGTGTCCACGCCGCCTGTGCGGGCAGTGGCGAACATCATGGACTTGTCGATCACTGGATCGAACCGATTCGGCGTCTGAATCGAACTCATGCCGAAGAACTCGATGGTATGGATGACGAAGCGCGCCATAACCGGCTCGTCGAACTCAATGTGCTGAACAGCGTGGCACGTATTGCCGAAACCCCGATCCTGACGGATGCGTGGGCGAAGGGAATGCCGATCGAGATTCACGGCATGATCTATTCGCTCGTCGATGGACGACTCACGTTGCTGGAGTCGTCCTCCCGAACGGGCCGCTAGTCAGCCTCGCCGACGGGAAACGAAAAGCATCGCGAGGCTGAGCATCAGCAGTCCGAGCGCCGGCGCTTCGGCTACGCTGTTTACCGGCCCTGATGATTCGAGGGTCAGGACGCGGATGAAGTCACCCGGCGTGCTGGCCTGAAAGTCGATGTACAGTGAACTGCCAACAACGTCGATCGGAATGTCCTGATTTTCGAGGCCGCGGAGCGCGGGGCTCAGGTAGTTGACGTTGTTGTTCAGGAAGATGTCGGACGCGTCGAGTGAATTCTTGGACGTGAAGACCGCGACGATTTCTGCATCGAAGTCGATACGCCCCCTGATTCGGGTGGTATTGAGCGGGTCGAAGAAGACGTAGTGCGATGCATAAAGTGTCGTACCGTCGCCTGCCAGCGTTCCGGCGTTCTTGTTGACGGCGCCGAAGTCATTGAGTTCGCCGCCGACGCTGTCGGCACCGTATTCGTAGGTGAGCATCTCGTCGAATGTCACATTCTGGGCTTCGTCGAATGCGTAGAGATTCGGATCGTTGAACGTATCCTTGCCGACAGAGTTCTGCGTGCCGTTTGGCGGCATGAACGGCAACGTCAGTTCGATGAATTCACCGCCCTGATCATAGGCGTCGAGACCTGCGCCGACATTTGAGATGTCGAAGACCTCGCCCCCAATCACGACCGCGCGAGCCGGCGTCGTGGCGAGCAGCGATATTGTGGTCAACAGCAACAGCAGAATGTGCAAATGCTTCTTGCTCAATGGAGGCCTCCAACTGATTGATTCTTATGCCTTTTGGAAAGCAAGAATCGATCCGCCGATTGTAACCTGCTGATTTGCAAGCGATCTGTCAGAAGGCTCAACGTGAAGTGTCAAATATCTCGACGCTCTGGCCCTGACGTCCTGCCTCCCTTCGCGCTCTATAATCGGGATCATGATTGATCATTTGCCCGACGAGCTGAACTGGCTCGCAGAAATCAGCCCAGAACTGAGGCGGGAATTGAAGTCGGCGGCGAGCCTTGTTTCACTCGCGGCCGGCACGACCATTTGCGGCGAGGGAAGTCGCTGTGAGCATCTCCCGATTCTCGTGGAGGGGCAGGCACGAGTTTTCAAGGCGTCCGAGTCAGGTCGTGAGATGACGCTCTATCGCATCTATCCGGGCGAGAGTTGCGTCCTCACCGCCTCGTGCATCATGAGCGAGGTGGATTTTCCAGCGATGGCAATCACAGAGCGAGCGTCGAGGGCCATCGTGGTGCCCGCCCGCCGGGTCACGGGCTGGTTCGACGAGTTTCCGGAATGGCGACACTTCGTCTTCGATCTGGTGTCCCGGCGGATGGCCAGCATGCTCGCTGTGGTCGAGGAGGTTGCATTTCAGCGAATGGACCAGCGTCTCGAACGGTATCTCGACAGCGCAGCTGCGCACGGCGAGGTTCGCGCGACGCATCAGGAGATTGCGGACGAACTCGGTACCGCACGAGAGGTCGTCACACGCCTGCTGCGGGAGCTCGAGGCCAGGGGCCGAGTGAAACTGCACCGTGGATACATATCGCTTGTGTGACTTTTGTCACTGAGCCCGACGATCGATCAGATTACGCTGCGTCCTGAACCAATGAGGAACGTTCAGAATGAAAAGAAATGTCGGATCTGTCGATCGCACCATTCGTATCGTTGTCGGCCTCGCGGTGATCGCCGCGGGGTTCATTTATGAAAGCTGGTGGGGCGCGCTCGGCCTCGTGCCGTTGGGCACTGCAATGATAGGTTGGTGCCCGCCGTACGCGTTGCTCGGTATCAATACGTGCAGCATCGCCTCGCCGTCGACGACCCCGGTACCACGAGTTGAGGCCGGATCCACCACTGCCCCCCGACGCTTGCGTCACGACTCCGGTATCCTGTCGGCGGGAAGGACAAGTGGAGATGCACTGATGACGGAACTTGTGGCAAGCACGTTCGAAGTCGTCGACCGGGTGGCCTGGATTACGCTTAACCGGCCGGAAGCAATGAACTCACTCAACCCTGAGCTGCGTTGGGAGTTGTCCCGGCACTTCGACGAGGTTGAGCGCAATGATGACATCTGGGTGGCGGTTGTTACCGGTGCCGGTGACCGCGCCTTTTGCGCGGGTGCGGATCTGAAGCATCGCGCTCGCGAGCGTGACGCGTCGGACGAGGACCGGGGACGCTGGCGTGAGATGGCGGCGAATACGACGCCGCTCAACGAACGCTGGCATTTCCCCAAACCTGTGATCGCCATGGTCGGGGGCTTCGCGCTTGGCGGTGGGCTTGAGCTCGCCATGTCATGCGACATTATCGTTGCAGCAGAACACGCGGAATTCGGCCTGCCGGAACCACGTCGCGGGCTGATCGCCGGCGCAGTTGGTGTCCACCGCCTGCCGCGGCAGATTGGTCTGAAGCCCGCCATGGGCTACATGTTGACCGGCAGGCACATGTCGGCGCAGCGTGCCTACGAATTGGGGCTGATCAATGAGGTGGTTGCGAAAGACCGCCTGCGCACGGTTGTCGAAGACGAATGGCTGCCGGATATCCTGCGGTGTGCGCCGCTCGCCGTACGCGCGACCAAACAGGCGGCCATGGCCGGTCTCGACATGCCGCTGCCGCAGGCCTTCTACACGAAGTACGAGGCAGAGGAACGACGAATTCGCAGCGAGGATTCGCTCGAGGGGCCGCGCGCTTTCGCCGAGAAGCGTACGCCAGAGTGGAAGGGGCGATAGTCCCGCTTTACCCTGAAGTGGCTTCAGGGTTTAGAGTTGGCCCATGGTCAGGCTCGTTATTCTCGTACTTCTGCTTCACGCGCCGTTCGCACTGGCAACCGTGTGCCCGGGGCATGGGGAGCATGATGTCCGCGAATCGTCGGTCTCCGCCGATCGTGACTGCCACGAGCGAAAGGCAGAAGCTTACGAGTCGCATCACGAGACGCAGATGGCCACGATGGCCCACGCAGAGAAGAGCCCGGACTGCTGCAGCGACGGCTGTCCGTGTGTTGCCGGCGTCGTTCCCATGATGTCGTCGGTTCAGCCGGTCGAGATCCTGCCGCCGGCATCCGGTGTGTTCGATATCGGTTCTGCAGGAACACCCTCACTCTCACCGGAGGTCCTGATCCCACCGCCCATTTCCTAGTTTCACAGGACACGTGCGTCCGAAATTCATGTGAAACTGAGAGGAGAGGGTCGTGGACCAGAAAATCCTGGCAGTGTGTGGCCGCCTATGCTGGCGCGCATTCCTGCTGATAATCCCCGTTGCCGCGTCGGCGGCTGAACTGACGCTGGATCGTGCGGTAGAGATCGCCATAGCGTCTGATCCCTGGCTTGACGGCAAGCGTGCCGAGGAGACCGCATTTCGAGCGCAAGCCGTTGCTGCGGGCTCGCTGCCTGACCCGCAGCTCAGCGTCTCGCTGTCGAACTTGCCGATTGATACGTTTTCGTTCTCTCAGGAGCCGATGACGCAGATCAATATCGGTGTGTCTCAGTCGTTTCCGGGCGGTAGCAAACTGTCGCTGCGGGCACACCGATTCGAGCAACTCGGTGCAGCGGCCAGCCTCGAACGTGCGGCACGTCGCGCGGCCGTCCGTCGCGCTGTCACCCTGCTGTGGATCGAAGGTGCTCGCATCGATGAAACGCTCCGTCTGGTGGGTGAGAGTCGCCACCGATTCGAGCAACTGCTGGAGGTGACGCGCGCGAGGTACAACGCGGCAACACGCCGGGTGCGTCAACAGGACGTCATTCGGGCACAGATCGAACTGAGTCGCCTCGACGAACGGTTGCTGAAACTGGGCGAGGCGAGGGACGGTGTGCTTGCCCGATTGAGCGAGTGGCTGCCAGCGTCATCGCTGGCCGAAGCAGTCGCCTTCTCGATGCCCGCCCTCGAGGTCGAAGGCCGTGACCGGTCAATACTGGCGCACCCGGATATCAGGGCGCTCGATCAGCGTGTCGCGGTGGGTCGATCCGAACTCGATCTCGCTGAGGCTGACCGTGCGCCGGGCTGGCGAATCAACACGGCCTGGGGCATTCGCGATCGGGACTTCAACGATCGCGAACTGCCCGACTTCTTTACTGTCGGGGTATCGATTGATCTGCCGCTGTTTCGACACGGGCGGCAGGATCAACTCGTCGAGGCTGCGGCGAACCGGGTGTCTTCTATTGAGTCGCAACGACTGCTTCGAGCGCGCGAACTCCGCGCCGAGCGACGTGGCCTCGCGTCTGCCATTCGTCGGCTGGATGACCAACTGGCGCTGTACCAGTCGACGCTTCTGGATCAGAGCAGCGCGTTGTCACGGTCGGCATTGGCTGCCTATCAGGCCGACGAAACCGACTTTTCCGATCTGATGCGCGCATACGTTTCTGACCTCGAAGCCCGGATCGATGCACTTGGACTCAGCGCAAGACGCCAGGCGGCGATTGCGCGGCTCGACTATCTGAATACGGCAACGCCCGTTGTGGAGGAGAAGTGAGATGAGAAATTTCGTCATTGCCGGCGGTGCACTGCTGAGCGGTGTTGTACTTGGCTACTGTCTTGACGTGATTGTGCCTGGCGGAATGACGCCGGCAGTTGATGAAGCTGACGAGAAAGCGCCGCTCTACTGGGTTGCGCCGATGGATCCGAATTTCCGTCGCGACGGGCCGGGCAAGTCGCCGATGGGCATGGACCTCGTACCCGTCTATGCCGATGACGGCATCAGCGCCGGCGAAGTCAGGATCTCGCCTGCGGTGGAACACAACCTCGGCGTCCGCACGGGGTTTGTTCGTCGCGGCAAGCTGAGGGACGAAATTACCACGGTAGGACACGTCGACTACGACGAAACGCGCGTCCACGGTGTCCACCCCCGGGTTGAAGGCTGGTTGACCCGCCTCTATGTGAAGTCCGCCGGCGAGCCGGTCGACAAGGGTGCGGCGCTCTACGATCTTTATTCGCCGGCGCTGGTTAATGCGCAGGAAGAATTCCTGACGGCCCTGATGAGTGGCGATCAGCAATTGATCGAATCTGCCAGGATGCGACTGACCGCCTACAACGTGCCCGCTTCGATTATCGAGCAGTTGGAAAGCGACCGTCGAGTGCTTCAGTCGGTGACGTTCTTCTCGCCGGACGCAGGCATTGTTCGCTCGATTGATGTTGCCGAAGGCGCCTTCGTCAATCCTGGCTCGCGGTTGATGACACTCGCTGATCTTTCCCAGGTCTGGCTGACGGCCGAGATCTTTGAGACCGACGTGGCGCGCATCGAGCCCGGCGAGAAGATGCGATTCTTCACAGCCTTCGACCCCGGACAGGTTCGTGTGGCGAGTGTTGACTTCGTCTATCCGGTTCTCGAAGCCGTCACCAGAACGCTGCAGGTCAGGGCGACGATCGATAACAGCGACGGGCGGCTTCGTCCGAATATGTTCGCCGATCTCAGCATTCCGCTTTCCTCGGCGTCTGAAACACTGCTGGTGCCGAAGTCGGCCGTGATCAGGACCGAGGATCAGGATCGCGTTGTCATCGTGACGGAATCCGGGGACTACAAGTCTGTTGCCGTGACGGTTGGCCGGAGCGGAAAGTCGGAGGCCGAAGTGCTGAGCGGGCTGAAGGAAGGCGATCGCGTCGTTACCTCGGCGCAGTTTCTGATCGATTCCGAATCAAGCAAGTCATCGGATTTCGAGCGGATGTCACTCGCAGCCGCCGATCACGCCGGCATGGATCACTCGAAGATGAATCACAGCGAGATGGATCACTCGGCAATGGATCACAGCGAGATGGACCACTCAGCGATGGATCACGGCGAGATGGAACATGCGCCAATGGAGCGCGGCCGTGATGTGTGGGTCAGGGCAACGATTCGATCTGTGAACGCAGAAGCGGGAACCATCAGCCTGACCCATGAACCCATTCCGGCATGGAACTGGCCGACGATGACGATGACCATGGATGCTGGCTCAGGTGTCGACCTCGATCACATCGAACCGGGTGCGACCTATCGCATTCACATGATTGAAGCGCCGGATCGTTCAACGGGTTACGTCGTCATGCATGTAGAAAGCAATGATTGACGCTATCATCCGGTGGTCGATCAGCAACCGGCTGCTCGTGCTGCTGGCGGCCGCCGTCTGGCTGGGCGGCGGTGCCATGATTGCGCGCGACACGTCAGTGGATGCGATTCCGGACCTCTCTGATATTCAGGTCATTGTCCGAACGCCGTTTGCGGGTCAGGCGCCCCAGGTGGTCCAGGATCAGGTGACGTATCCCCTGACCACGGCGCTCATGGCGGTGCCGGGCGCCGAAACGGTTCGTGGTTTTTCGTTCTTCGGCGATTCGTTCGTCTATGTCCTTTTTGAGGATGGCACTGACCTTTACTGGGCGCGAAGTCGTGTTCTCGAGTACCTGAATCAGGCTGCCTCTACGCTACCGGACGGCGTCGAGCCACGTCTGGGACCGGATGCGACCGGCGTCGGCTGGGTGTACATCTATTCCCTCGTTGACCGTAGTGGCAACCATGACCTGAGCGACCTGCGATCTTTGCAGGACTGGTTTCTGCGTTTTGAACTCCAGTCTGTCCCCGGCGTATCCGAGGTCGCGACTGTCGGCGGTATGGTTCGCCAGTATCAGGTCGAGGTTGACCCGGAAAAGCTGCGCGCTTACGGGATTCCGCTGTCACACGTTCGGACGGCCATTGAGCGCGGCAATCAGGAAACAGGCGCCTCGGTGATTGAGATGGCAGAGGCAGAGTACATGATCCGCGCGTCAGGCTACATCGACAGTGTCGAGTCGCTGCTCGACATTCCATTGGGCGCGACCCAGCAAGGCGTGCCGCTGTTGCTTCGTCATGTCGCGGCGGTCGAGATCGGGCCGCAGATGCGGCGCGGAATCGCCGAGTTCGGTGGCAAGGGTGAGACCGTGGGCGGCATCGTTGTCATGCGGTATGGCGAGAATGCGCAGGAGACGATCGATGCCGTCAAGGCCCGACTGGATGCGCTGAAGCCGGGTCTGCCCGATGGCATCGAAATCGTCCCTGTGTACGATCGCAGCAAGTTGATCGGGCGTGCGGTCGACAACCTCATCAGCAAGCTGATACAGGAAATCCTCGTCGTCAGCCTCGTGTGCATCGTCTTCCTCCTGCACTTTCGCTCGTCGATGGTGGTCATCATCTCTCTGCCCGCCGGCGTACTTTCCGCCGTTGTCATCATGAATCTGCAGGGGATGAACGCCAATATCATGTCGTTGGGAGGCATCGCGATTGCGATCGGTGCCATGGTGGACGGCGCCATCGTGATGATCGAGAACCTGCACAAGCGACTGGAGTCGTCGGACCCTGACCCTTCGTCGCGCTGGCAACGCGTCGCTGAGTCCGCACGGGAAGTCGGACCGGCACTGTTCTTCAGCCTGCTCATCATCACGGTGAGTTTCATGCCGGTCTTTGCACTCGAGGCGCAGGAGGGGCGGATGTTCACGCCGCTTGCCTTGACGAAGACGTATGCCATGGCGGCTGCCGCGATACTGACGGTCACGCTCGTACCGGTGTTGATGGGTTACTTCATCAGGGGGCGCATTCGCGAAGAGTCACGCAACCCGATCAACAATGCGCTGCTCGCAGTCTATCGGCCTGCACTGGAGGCCGTGCTTCGCTTTCCGAAGACTGTGGTGGGTGTCGCTCTGGTCATGACGGTGTTGACGATGTGGCCACTGTCGAAACTGGGCACCGAATTCATCCCGCCGCTCGATGAAGGCGACCTGATGTACATGCCGACGACGTATCCCGGTCTGTCCATTGGCGAAGCAAGGCAGATCCTGCAGCAGACGGACAAACTGATTGCGACGGTGCCGGAAGTGAAGACGGTGTTCGGCAAGATCGGCCGCGCGGAGACGGCCACAGATCCTGCTCCGCTGACGATGATCGAGACCTTCATTCAGCTGAGACCACAAGCGGAATGGCGCGATGGGGTAACAACCGAATCATTGAAACAGGAGTTCGATCGCCTTGTCAGGCTGCCCGGGCTCACCAATGCCTGGGTGATGCCGATCAAGACTCGCATCGACATGCTGGCAACGGGTATCAAGACACCGGTTGGTATCAAGGTGGCCGGGCCCGAGCTGGATCAGATCGAGCGAATCGGCGAGCAACTCGAGCGTGTGCTCGAATCGGTTCCGGGCACCGCGTCAGTCTACTCGGAGCGCGTATTCGGGGGTCGATACATTGATATCGACATCGATCGGCTGGCAGCCGCGCGCCATGGCCTCAACATCAAGGATGTGCAGGATGTTATCAGTACCGCCGTCGGCGGCATGAACATCACGATGAGCGTCGAAGGGTTGGAGCGGTACCCGGTCAACCTGCGATACCCGCAGCAATACCGTGATTCGATCGACCGTCTCGAGCGGTTGCCAATCGTGACACCGGCAGGGCACCGAATCGCACTCGGTGACGTCTCGACAATCAGGGTTGAGGATGGGCCCGCGGCCATCAAGAGCGAGAACGCGCGAATCAACGGCTGGACGTTCATTGATATCGCAGACGTGGACGTTGGCACCTATGTCGACACCGCGCGAAGTGCGGTTGCCGAATCCGTTGAATTGCCGCCCGGGTACTCCCTCAACTGGTCCGGGCAGTATGAATACATCCTGCGCGCACAGGAGCGGCTTGCGCTGCTTGCGCCCGTCACTCTCTTGCTCATCATCGTTTTGCTGTATGCCAGCTTCAGGCGGTTCGGCGAAGTCGCGCTGATACTTGTCACCTTGCCGTTCAGCGCGGTCGGCGGGATCTGGCTGCTGTACGGGCTTGGCTACAATCTGTCGGTTGCGGTGGGTGTGGGCTTCATTGCCCTGGCCGGCGTCGCGATCGAGATCGGGGTTATCCTGCTCGTTTACCTGAACCAGTCGCTCGCCTCGGTACATACAGAGGCATCCCGCCAGACGCTGGTCGATGCGATCGTTGATGGCGCCGCGCGCCGGATTCGCCCGGTGATAATGACAGTGATCGCGACGATATGCGGGCTTGTGCCGCTCATGATCGGCACCGGCACGGGATCGGAAGTCATGACACGCATGGCGGCGCCGATGGTCGGCGGCATGATCACGTCGTTCGTGCTGACGATGCTCGTATTGCCGGCCATCTTTCTGCTGTGGAAACAGCAATCTCTCAAAACCAGCAATTTTCCAGGAGGCTGATATGACTCAACAGGCAAAACTCTACCGAATGGTGAAGCCGGACCACCTGTGTCCGTTCGGCCTGCGCGCGAAGGATCTGCTCGAGCGGGAGGGCTTCGAGATCGAGGATCATCACCTCAGGAATCAGGAAGAAACCGACGCCTTTCGGGAAGCGCACGGGGTCAAGACGACGCCGCAGGTATTCATTGATGGTGAGCGGATCGGCGGCTACGACGAACTGGTTCGATACTTTGGCAAGACGAGCCTGAAACAGGAGGGGGTGACCTATCAGCCCATCATTGCCATCTTCAGTACAACGTTTCTGATGGCAATCGTGACGTCGATCGCCATCACGGGCGGGTTTGACGTGATCAGGCTCGTGGAACTGTTCATCGCGTTCAGCATGTGTGTGCTGGGCATAATGAAGCTGCGTGACCTGTTCTCGTTTGTTAACCAGTTCATCGGCTATGATCTGCTCGCGCGACGCCATCTTCGCTACGCGTACATCTACCCCTTCGTCGAGACCGGTGCCGGTATTCTCATGATCGGCCACATGCTGACCTTTGTCGCAGCGCCGGCGGCATTTTTCATCGCCGCGGTAAACGGGGTCTCCGTTTTCAAGGCCGTCTATGTCGACAAGCGTGAGCTGAAATGCGCCTGCGTCGGAGGTGACAGCAATGTGCCACTCGGTTTCATCTCGCTCACCGAGAACATCATGATGGTGCTGATGGCAGTCTGGATGCTGGCGAGGTACTGACCTGCTTCAGAAGCTGTAACCCGGGCCGCATTCGATCAGCAACTGCCCCACGAGCCCGGCGGCACGGTGTTTCTGAACCTCCTGATATTCCGGGTCACGGAACATGTCGAGCATCACCTGTGTTGACGGGTACGTGATGAGCGCCATGGCATCCCAGGCGTCGTCTGCGCCTTCGCCGATCAGCACGCCCCGGACGGCGCCAGAGTAGACGATGCTGCATCCCTTGGGCTCCATAACGCGCCGGAACCCCTCACCATAAAGATGATAGGCCTCGCGCCCGGTGAGACTGACGTCGCGGCCATCCTCGTACACAGCCTGATCCCGGAACTTCAGCAGATTGAGCATGTAGATCGGCTCGCCGGTCTGGCGGTCCCGAAAGGCACGTACCTGATCGCCGGTGGGCTGCAGTATGTTCTTGATCATGATCGCTCCGGAAGTCATCTGAGCGTGCGATTCTAGCAAATGAGCACTTCGCGAATGATTTTTCGGCGAAGGCCATCCCACGATGCATGATATTCCGCGTTCGTTTCTTTCTCGCACTCGTATTGAACTGTCTGATTGCATTTGTCGCCCACGGTGAAGACATTGACTGTAATCACGGATTCACGCCTGCTGCCTCGGACCATGAGTTCACCGGTGGAGATCGCTGGGGCAATCAGTCCAGTGACGAGCGTTTCGTCGCCGAAGGTGAGGTCGGTGAAATCCACCTCACACGACTCAATGTGTTCGATGACATCGAAGCCGGCAATTACCGGCTGTTTGCGCTCGCCAACCGGATCCACTCACTCACGAGTCGGGACGTCATTGCGGAGCACCTGTTGTTCGAGCCGGGAGACGAGATTGATCCGCGCGTCATCGCCGAGAGTGAGCGGATGTTGCGAGAACAGCGTTATCTCAGCAATGCCCTCATTCGGCCAGTGTCCCGTTGTGGCGATGTGGTCGACTACGAGGTTGTTACGCGGGACACCTGGACAGTCCTACCGGAGCTGAAGCTGAAGACATCGGGTGGCGTCACCGAGGCGGGGATCGGGTTTCAGGATTCGAACTTCCTGGGAAAGGGAGGTCGTCTCGCCTTCGACTATGAGCAGCGTGCCGAGCGCGATCGCCTGATGCTGAGATACGACGATAACGCTGTCATTGATGGCCGACACGGGATACATCTGATTCTTGCCTCGAACAGCGACGGGCACGAATACGGTTTCGAGTATGGTCGCCCTTTCTTTTCACTGGGCTCACCCCGGTCCTGGGGGGTGTCATGGCTCGACAAGGTCGCGATCAATCATGTTTACGCCTTTGGGGAATCCGTCGCGGCATCGACACTCTCCCGGCGGCGCGCTGACGTTTGGCGGGGCTTCTCGACGCAGGCGTCAGGTCACCGGGTGTCCCGGTGGACCTTTGGTATCGTCGCCGATTCGCTCGCTTACTCGCCGGTGGAAGGTGAGCGATTCGTTTCGCCGCCGGCGAATGTCGATCTCGTTTATCCCTATGTCGAGTTTTCGCAGATACAGGACAACTTCGCGACGGGCTACAACATCAATCGCGTTGGCCAGGTCGAAGATCTTCATCTCGGCCATGAAATCCGGGCGCGGCTGGGATTCTCTCCCGGGTCCGATGCGCAGATCATCTTCGAGGGGAGCGCAAGTGACACGCTCACGAGCCGGCGTCGGCATCTGCTGCAGGCGCACATCGACTGGCGCGGGCGCTGGGATGTAGCGGCGGGTCGTGCGGTGGACTCCAACGTATCGCTGGCACTGGATTATCACCGCGGTCAGACCAGAAGCAGAAATCTGTATCTTGGTCTCAAGGCCTCGCGTTCGTGGAATCCTTCACTGGAGTCGCAAACGGTGGCCGGCGGTACGTCCGGGATGCGCGGATATCCTGCGCACTACAGCTCGGGTGATGGAGGCGTTTACTTTACCGCCGAGCAACGCCTGTTCACGAATCAGCGACTCTTCGATCTTTTCAATGTGGGCTACGTCGCGTTCTTCGACGTGGGCAAGACTTTTCCCAGCGAATCCGTGGAGAATCCCGGGCTCATGATGGATGCCGGGTTTGGCCTTCGGCTCGTTCCTGACAAGACTGATCATGATCACGTTGTGCATGTCGACGTAGGCTGGCCATTGCGGGAGGGGCCGAATGCGCAGGGTCCGCAGTTTCTGGTGGAGGTGAAAAAGTCCCTGTGATGGGCCCCCGCACCCCCGGCGCTCGTCGATTGCCGCGCATTGATCCCGTCGACCCGGCGATTGCGTTGGTCTTGCTTGCTGCGCTGTTGCTGTTGCAGCGCACGCCGCTCGACGAACTTGTTGCCGACCTGTGCTTCGATTTCCGGCACAACGAGTTCCCGCTTCGTGACAGCTTTTGGTTCAGCACGTTGCTCCACGACTGGAGTCGTCTGGTTGCACAGTGGTTGCTTGGCGCCCTGCTCGCGAGCCTTGTGCTCTCCGTTTTTGTCACCGCGTTGAGATCGCATCGTCGGATACTTGGATTCCTGACTGTTTCGATGGCGGCGAACGCGGCGCTGGTTGCCGTGATCAAGGACTTCAGCGTTCCACATTGCCCATGGGATCTTCGCCAATATGGGGGACAGGCGATCGACGGTCTGGAGTTGGGTCGTTGTTGGCCTTCCGGGCACGCGTCGGTCGGATTCTGCTTCGTCGCTTTCTACTTTGTTGCCCGGCATTGCCGATATCGTCACGCCGGGTGGATTCTCGCGGCGACGTTGGGGCTCGGGCTGCTGTTGACGCTGAGCCAGACCGTGCGAGGTGCCCACTTCCTGTCACATGGGCTGTGGACTGGTCTCATAATCTGGACGGGAAACCTTGTGATTGCCCGGATGATGCTTGCGCTTGGACCGACGTCGGCGATTCAGCGAATGATTCTTCCGCGCTGGGCATCCAACGGGCCCTGATCTGCTGACACGAGGTTTCCGTTGATTTTTCCGATGACGACACAGCGACTGGTTCTGCTGGTTTCTCTGGCGTTCACGCTGTTCTACAACGTTGCGCTCTTCCGCAATCTTCTTAACGTCTATGGAGCGGGGCCAGACGGATGGCTCATGGTGGCGATCGTTTCGCTGGTGCTGACTGCGCTCACGGCGCTCGTGCTGGCGATCATCTGCCATCGGGTCACGGTACGGCCAGTGCTCGTCTTGCTGGTGCTTGTCGCGGCCGGGTGCAGCTACTTCATGGATTCGTTCAATGTCGTGATCGACTACCTCATGATCCAGAACGTGGTGGAGACCGATGCCGGCGAGATTCGCGATCTGATTACGTTACTCGCCATCGCTTACTTCTTTGTCCTGGGGGTTCTTCCGGCCGTCTGGATCTGGCGCGTGCCATTGCAGCGCAGGCGTTTTCTGGTTGAAGCGATGGCTTCCCTGAAGACCATCGGGGTGTCGCTGGTTGTCGTCGTGACCGTCGGACTCGCGTTTGGCAGCGATGTGGCAACCTTCCTGCGGGAGCACAAGTCCGTTCGGTACTATGCGAATCCGTTGACGGTTGTCTGGTCGACATCACAGTTCGTTCAGGCGGGGCTCGCTGCGCCCGTTGACGGAACCCGACAGCCCATTGCCCTCGATGCAACATCGGATCGCGCGGGACCGCGAAAGCTGATGATTCTGGTTGTCGGCGAAACCGCCCGGGGCGATCACTTTTCGCTGAACGGGTACGAACGCAAGACCAATCCCGAGCTTTCGGATCATGACGTGGTCAGCTTCCGGCATGTGACGTCCTGCGGGACGACGACAGCGTATTCCTTGCCGTGCATGTTTGACTCGCATAACGCCGATGCGTTCGAACCAGACGAGGCGCGCTCGACCGAGAACCTGCTTGATGTGCTCGCCCGCGCCGGCGTCGAGGTGCTCTGGCGTGACAACAATTCTGACTCGAAGGGCGTCGCTGTTGCGATTCCCTATGAGGACTACAAGCGTCCCGACGTGAACCCGCTTTGCGATGCGGAGTGTCGAGATGAAGGCATGCTGGCCGACTTGTCTGACTACATTGCATCAGCGTCCGGCGACGTGCTGATTGTGCTGCACCAGATGGGCAACCATGGGCCGGCCTACTACAAGCGCTATCCGGCCGAATACGAAAGGTTTGTGCCTGCCTGCCATACGACGGAACTCGGCGATTGCGAGGCTGGCGAGATCGTTAACGCCTACGACAATGCGATCCTCTTTACTGACCACTTCCTGGCCAAGACCATCGAGTTTCTGCAGCCCTACGATGGTGAGTTCGATCCCATGTTGCTGTACGCGAGCGATCATGGTGAATCACTGGGTGAAAAGGGACTCTATCTTCACGGAATGCCGTTGTTCATGGCGCCGAAGGAACAGCGCGAGGTGGCGATGATGTTCTGGTCACCCAGAGACCGATTGCGCGATCAACTTCGTGCAGAAGTCGACATGCCGTTGTCTCACGACAACCTCTTCCATACGGTACTTGGCCTGATGAACGTGCGGACGCAGCTGTATGATCCCGCGCTGGATTTTTCGGCATTGGCGCAGGAGCCTTCCGGATTCGCCGACTAGCCTGCTTTGGGGATTGATCCTCCGATTTGGCGATCTTTACACGATCTTCGCAGTTCATCTCTTAATATTGTCGCAGCGACCGGGCTGCGACCGATGCATCCGGATTGATCCTAATTGAACAGGATGAAGTATCTTGGATGACACCCTGACGCCGGGCGACGCAAAGGTCTCGGTCAAAGCGCCCGGGCCACTCTTGTGGCTGGGTGTGCTCGGCCTCGTTTATACGCTGCTGATTGGTGTCGGCGTCATCGGGGATGGCTTCAAGTGGATCTCCGGCGGCAGCGAAGGAGCGGCCGCAATCTTCGAGTTTGCCGGCAATCCGATTGTCGGCGTCATACTTGGCATTCTCGCCACCGCGCTTGTGCAGTCTTCCAGTACCGTGACGTCGGTCATTGTTGGCCTTGTTGCTGGCGGCGTGCCCGTATCGGTTGCCGTTCCCATGATCATGGGCGCCAACATGGGCACGACGATCACGAACACGATCGTGAGCCTCGGCAACCTGCGTGACCGCAGCGCCTTCGGCAAGTCGTTCGAGGCAGCGACGGTGCACGACTTCTTCAACCTCTACAGCATCGTTATCTTCCTGCCTGTCGAGATTCTGTTTCACCCGCTGGAGCGACTCGGCGGGCAGCTGGCGAACTGGTTCTACAGCGATGCCAGTGCATCGATGAGTGGATTGAATTTTCTCGGTGCGATCACCAAGCCCGTTGTCAGCATGATCATTGATGTGTTCAAGCTGATGCCGGACAGCATGGGCGCTATTGCAGCGATCGCAGCGGGTATCGGCATGATCATCGGGTCCGTTATCTACCTCGGCAAAATGCTTCGAACCGTGATGACGGGCAAGGCGAAAGAACTCGTCGATACTGCGATCGGGCGCGGGCCGCTTACCGGCATCTTCTCGGGAACGATCGTGACTGTCATGGTGCAGTCGTCATCGACGACGACGAGTCTGGTTGTGCCGCTGGCCGGCGCCGGCGTGCTGACCACCCGCCAGGTGTATCCGTTCAGCATGGGTGCGAACATCGGTACCTGTATCACCGCATTGCTGGCGGCAACGGCGGTGACCGGCGAGGCAGGGATCGTCGCGCTGCAGATCGCACTCGTGCATCTGCTCTACAACGTCTTTGGCGTGATCATTTTCCAGTTCGTTCCGTGGGTACGCCACACCCCGGTCTGGTCAGCGCACTGGCTCGGCACGCGTGTTGCGATGCATCGCGGCTGGGCGCTCGCCTATATTTCCGCGGTGTTCTTTGTGTTGCCTGGCGGCGTCTTTGGCGCCGAATCTTTCTTCCGGGATCCGGCGACTGTCATGCAGCAAGTCGACGAGGGAGTCCTCCAGGAGACGGAAGAGCAGCTGCAGCGTCGCAACATCCAGATTGAGTGATCGCGGGCGAGACGTTGCGCCCCCCGTTCGGGTGTGTCGGCAAAGTTGACGTCTCGGGTGGCATATCGATCACCCGACTCAGGTTTTGCTTTTCTGATCAGTGACTTGTGTGTGGCGGCACACTTCCTGCTAACGGTTCGGCGGACGCATGTTTCACCCGGAGGACTGAATGCGCAGACTCATCGCACTCGTTATCACCCTTGGCTGGTTCTCATCGGCGCTTGCCGTGCCGGTCGACTTTCGCAACTTCACCGAGGAGAGCTACCCGGTCGTCACCAATTTCGGCGGGTTCTTCCCGGATGCGGAGTGGGCGGTTTCGAGTGACGGGACTTCCGCGCACCAGCTGTACAATTCGCAGCCCTCGATTCTCTATAGCGACTTTGAGCTTTCCGACGGCGTGATCACCGGGACCGCCGGCATCGGCAACACCGCAGACGACGATCAGTGGGGATTCATCTTTGGCTTCAGTCCGGGCGACTCCACGAACGCAAGTGCGGATTACCTGGTACTGGACTGGAAGCAGAACACGCAGTCGTTCAACTTCATTGGCGATGCGCCGACCAACGCGACGCCGGGCGCGACATCGCAGCGTGGATTGCGGCTCAGTCGGGTCACCGGCATACCCAGCGCAGATGAATTCTACGGGCGCACAAGTTTCGGCCAGAATGCCGGTGGTGGTCTCACACAGATTGCTGCCGCCCAGACGCTCGGCAACATCGGGTGGGTCGAGGGCCAGTCCTATGACTTTCGTTTCGAATACTCGTCGACGGATCTCAGGTTCTTTGTGAACAACGTCCTGCAGTTCGATCTCACAGGATCGTTCCCGATTGGTCGGTTCGGGCTGTACACCCATTCCCAGGATGCAATGTTCGCGGAGTCTTTCTCGTTCGAGAACAATGCAACCAGCGTAGCCCAGCCGGGCACGTTGTCGATTGCAGTCGCAGGAATCTTGCTGCTCGGTCTGAGCGTCGTGCGACGGAGGTGCAGTTCAGCCTTGCTTCGCCCGGCCTAGAGCAGCGCCTGATCCTCGATCGATTCGAGGTCGAGTTCGGAAAGCGCCAGAGCACGGTCGCGGTCCAGCATCGTCATCTGGCGCGATTTCACTTCGAGCACACCCTCTTCCCGCAGGTTGCGCAACACGCGATTGACCGTCTCGGGCGTCATGCCGAGTGCATCGGCCAGCATGTCCTGTGAGAGCGGGAGCGCGATGCTGTCTTCTGTCGACCCCGGAATCAGCGCGCCCAGGGCCTGAACACGAATGTAGAGCTGGGTCAGCAATGATGCGATGCGCTCGCGAGCACCCTGGTGTGTTGCAACGAGAAGTTGCTGGGTAAAGGCAACGTCGCGCGCACTCAACACGGCCATGCGTTTGGCGAGATCAGGCGACTCGTTCATCATCTCGTCGAGGCGCTTGCGGGGAAACGCACACACTCTGATATCGGTAACCGCGTGTGCGGAGTAGGACATGGGCCCGTCGAGACGTGGCTGGAATCCGAGAAAGTCCCCGGGCAATGCGAATCGCAGCACCTGTCGCTTGCCACCCGCCGATGTCTTGCTCAGCATGACCCAGCCGCTGTAGAGCGTGTAGGCGAAGGGGTGATCATCGTGCTCCGTGAACAGGCTGCGCCGCCGTTCGACCGTGTACTGGTTCTGCCGGTATCGCTGCGTCCACTCGAGTTGCTCGATCGGAATTCCCTGAAACAGCGCGCGATGTCGCACGGCACAATGCTCGCACTTCATGGGCGCTGCCGTGCTCGGGATGAGGTTTCCCGCCACTTTATCAGGGTGTTTTTTCATTGGTCTGGAGACTACTCGACTCCCGGCGCCATCTCCAGCATGCTGTCAGGCACTCGTGCAAAGGATGGATGTTGATGAGTACCGAAAGCGAGCGTCGCCTTGGCGAAGTACAGGTGCTGTCCTATGGCTCCCTGTATCTGCCGGTTTCGATGGCCCTGTTGCCGGTCAACCTGTATGTGCTGCCGTTCTACGCCGAGTTGGGTATCCCGCTCTACGCCATGAGCGTCGTGATCTTCGCCGCTCGTCTCTCTGACGCCTTTACTGACCCGCTCATCGGCGTGTTGTCAGACCGCACAAAAACACCATGGGGGCGTCGCAAACCGTGGATTGTTGCGGGTGCGCCGCTCCTGATGCTCTCAATCTACAAGCTGTTCATTCCGCCGGCCGACCCGACGATCTGGTACTTCGGGTTCTGGATCATCACGCTGTATCTGGCTTACACCCTTGTTGCGCTTCCCTATTACGCATGGGGTGCAGAGATGTCGCCGGAATACGACATGCGAACGCATATCAGCGGGCGACGCGAGCAGTTCCATTTTGCCGGTAACCTCTCGTTCAACCTGCTGCCGCTCGTTGCCGCGCTGTTTATCTATGTCTCGAATTCCAGTGGCGACCTGCTGGAGATGGCGGGGAACTTCACGGCCGAGTTCCAGCAGATCATGGCAGCACGCGCCGGCAACATTGATGTCATCCTGGGCTGGCTAACGACGTTCGTGATGGTGGCCATCCCCCTCACGGTGTTGTTGGCGGTGGTGATAGCGCCTGAACCGAAGCAGATCGAGAAGGAGGGCGACCGTTACGGATTCCTTGCGACGCTGCGTCTGATGCGGCGCAACGGGCCTTACCTTCGCGTGGTCGTCAGCTACACGATTACGACCTTCGGTATCGCACTGGTTGCGGCAATGTCCTATTTCTTCGTGAAGCACGTCGTGCTCGTCGGTGAGATGTATCCGATCTACGTGCTCGTTTACTACACCGCGTCCGTGATTGGCGTGTCACCCTGGATGAAGGTTTCCCGCCGATTTGGCAAACACCGGACGTTCATGGCGTGCATTGCGTGGTACTCCGTGTGGGCGTCGGTGCTGCCGTTCGTGCCGCAAGGCGAGTTTGGCCTGTTCCTTGTGGTCATGACGCTGAAGGGATGTTCGGTCGCAGCGATGCTGGCGCTGGCGGCGGCGATGGCTGCCGATACGGTTGATATCGACTACGCGCGCACAGGCGAACATCGGGCAGGGTTGTACTTTGCGATCTGGGGATTCCTGCGCAAGGGCGCCTACGCGCTGGGTGGCGCACTCGCTCTGGCAGCCATCGCGTTCGTCAATTTCGATCCGACGGTCGATGAGAGTCTGGCGGGTACGCCTCAAGGTAATTCCGAATCGTCACTGTTCTGGCTGACGATGCTCTACACAATCATTCCGGCCGCCATTCATTGCGTTGCGATTCCGCTGATGTGGAACTATCCGCTCACGGAAGCCCGACACAACAGGTTCAAGGAAAGGCTCGCGCGCAAAGCTGCGCGTCAGGCGATGGCCTGACGCATTGGACCTTGAGGCGAGGGCGAGGCGGATTGGCCACCACATCGGCTGGCTCGCCATCATCGGGATTATTGCCTTCGGGGCGCAGCTCCACCGATTCTTTCCTTTCGTCGGTCCTGCGATCGGCATCGGTGCGCTGTTGGTGTTGCTGCAAGTCGCAGGTAAGGCCTATGGCCGTCATAACCAGCCGAAACTGGAAGGGCTCGACGGCGATGCGTTGCTTTCGCAGCAGATCCGGATCGCCGTCGTGATCCGCCGTTTTGCGGCGCTCTTCTGCATTGCCTGTCTGTTCAGCTTTGTGATCATTTGATGTCTTGATGCTCCCTGCCAGGTGATATGATGATCAGATGCGAACGACACTGACCCTCAATGACGAGCTTGCCGATGCGCTGAAGCGCCGGGCGTTTGAGTCGGGCAAGAGTTTCAAGGCTGTGGTTAACGAGGTCATCGCTCTTGGGCTTGCTGCAGAGACGGACAAGCCGGTGCGGCGTCGGAAGTTCAGAACGCCGCAGGCCTCACTGGGAGACCCGACCAGGGATCTCACAAAGGCCATGGCCGTTGCGGCAGACCTCGAGGACGAGGCATTGGCTGAGAAGCTGAATCTGCGCAAATGATCGTCGTCGATGTAAACATCCTGATCTACTCAGTCAATGCCGACGCCCACTATCACGACGCGGCTCGCAGCTGGCTCGACCGTCAGCTGAGCGCCGGCGTCAGCATCGGTTTACCCTGGGTGGTGCTTACCGGTTTTATCCGATTGACAACGAATCCAAAGATCTTCCCACAGCCGCTCGATGTCGAGCTCGCGTGTGACATCGTCGGTCGATGGCTTGCGCTTGAAACGGTGACGACGCCAGATCCCGGCCCCAAACACCACGAGGTCCTGTCACGCCTGCTATTGCAGAGCGGTACGGCGGGCAACCTGACGACAGATGCGCACCTGGCAGCGATTGCAATCGAGCATGCCGCCGTACTCTGTTCCGCCGACAACGACTTCCTGCGCTTTCAGGGCGTACAGCACCACAATCCGCTCATTGAAGGCGGGGTTCGGGAACCCTTGCTCGCCTATGGCTCGTGAAAGAGTAGCCACTAACTCAGGAATGCGGGCAGCGCTGTTCTCCGGCATCCGGCATGGCTGACGAAACTGCGACCGACTGCCCCTGCGGTTCGGGTCGATCGCTGGGCGAATGCTGCCTCCCGATCCTGGAGGGTGCACCCGCGGCGACGGCACTGGCATTGATGCGCTCGCGCTACACCGCCTATGTCCGGGGTGACGATGCCTACCTGCTGTCGAGTTGGCATCCCCGCACGCGTCCGTCGCGAATCGATTTCCCCGAGGGCCAGAAGTGGCTTGGCCTGAAGATAAAGCGAACAGAGCGGGGTGATACCGGCGATTCAGATGGTGTTGTCGAGTTCGTCGCGCGATTCAAGATCGCGGGCAAGGGCCACCGCCTGCACGAGGTGAGCCGTTTCGAGAAGACCGCCGATGGCTGGAAGTACATCGACGGTGACCTGATTGACTGAGCGGTATCACTCTTCCCCGCATAAGCCGACGACCGCTCGACGGTGCTGGCCGTTCGCGAGTTCGCTGACGAGAAACGCCGCGACCGCCAGGCGCGGGATTCGAGGTGCGCCTTCCGGCATTTCGCTCGTCGCCTCGCGGTAGCCGGAATCATCATGATCCGTCAGGAATCCGACGCGGGCGAAAGTCCAGTCAGTCTCCGTTTCGCGAATCTGTGCTTCCATGCTGGCGGCAGCCCGGTAGTTGTTCCCGGCGATGAGTCGCAAGATGCGATCAGTAAAGCCTTCGGGCGGGAACAGCAGCGCAGTGGACGTGACAAGAATCCGGTTCAATCCGGTCGCCATCGTCGCCGCCACGATCGCAGCGGCAGAGTCTGTGTATATCCTGCAGGCAGCTTTTGTGGGCAATCTCGGTCCGAGCGTCGAGATCAGGACATCGTGACCACCAATTGCTTCGGTCAGGAACGCGGCGTCGCAGACGTTCCCCGCTCGTACCTCCAATCGGGTGCTTTTCACGTCGTCCATCGAGTGAGCCGATCTGACCAGTGCAGTCACCTCATGGCCAGCATCAGTTGCGCGTTGTGCAACATGCTTGCCGGTTCGGCCATTGGCACCGAGGAGGGCAATTTTCATTTGAGTATCCTTACAGCTAGAATAGTACAACGTACCAATAATCGTACACTGTACTATAAACGTCAAGGGTGAAGTATGCCTGAGAAGAAGCGTAGAGCCCGTCTGTCGCAAGAGCGCATCCTGCGTGAAGCCGTCAAGTATGCGGATCGTCACGGCATCGAAGGCCTCAACATTCGGCGACTCGCCGGATTGCTGGATGCGGGCACGATGTCCCTGTACCACTACTACCCGAGCAAGGATGAGTTACTGGATGCGATGGTGGATTACGTCGCTGGCCGGATTCGAAGGCCAGATGCGGCGATGGGTTGGCGAGAAGCCATCGTGTCGATATCGACGTCGGCCCACGAGGTCATGACCCGGCACACCTGGGTTTGCCCGCTCTGGTCGCAGAGAAAGCTGGGCCCCGAAAAGCTCGCCTTTATGGAGTCGATTCTGAGGATACTGAGAGAAGGTGGGTTTCCGGTCTCTGATGCGTGTGATGCCTATCACGCCATCACCGTCCACATTGAGGGCTTCGCGCTTCAGGCTGCGGCCTTTCCGGTCAAACCCAAAGACGTGCAAAAGGCTGCGAAGACGTTCCTGGCATCAGTGGAGGACCCTGATTCAATTCCCTATTTTGTCGAACACGTGCAGCATCACCTGGACCACCCTGCCTTAACGGATCACTTCGGATTGATCCTCGAGATGATTCTGGACGGGTTCGAAGCGCGATTGGCCCGAAAGCCCGTCAGAGGTCCGGCATGACCCGACGCAACTCGCGCAATTCTTCTCGCGCCTGCGTTTCGTCTGCTTGCGTCTGTGACACGGAGCGGCAGACTCGCTGACGGCGGTTTGATCCTGTCACTTTCTCGTAGGTGCACTTGACTGATGCCTTGGAGCGTTTGGCCTTTTTGACGGGCTTGTCTGTTGTGACGGCCGCCTGCTGTGTTTCCGGCGGTCGCGTACCGGCGGGTTCGGCAAAGGCCGGCGCAGAC
Organism: Pseudomonadales bacterium; assembly: GCA_965267485.1. GTDB lineage: Bacteria > Pseudomonadota > Gammaproteobacteria > Pseudomonadales > Azotimanducaceae > JANQJA01. Next base: position 1,468,313 of record OZ254080.1, read on the forward strand.
GCAAGCACGATGGCAACGGCTGCTGCGATGGTTATCGACTTCATCGGGAACTCCCCCTCCCGTGGATAGACTCCCACGTTAACAGAATTTGCCGGGTTCGCCGGGTCACCATTGCCGCGAACCCGGACCTTTCAGTATCTTCGTGCCAAGAGTCGAGAGAGAGGGTAATCCGATGATTGAGGGACCAGTTGTTGGCGGCGAGCACGGGTGGCCGTTTGCGCAACCATTGATTGACCTTGCCGAGCACGGGTTCGTTGCTGAGGAGTTCTTCCTCTCCGGCAACGCCAGAACCTACTCGAAGGCTGAAGGCGCAGAGTGGGGGCGCGACGGCAAATGGCAGGCGGAACCCGCTGGCGAGGTGCCTTTCAAGACGCGTCTGCTGGTTTACCGCCCGGCTGACCCCGCGAAGTTCAACGGTACGGTCGTCACCTGCTGGAATAATGTCACTGCCGGTTACGAACTCTTCTTCGGAGAGAGTCCGGAGGTGCTCGACGGCGGCTATGCGTTTGTCTGCGCCAGCGTCCAGAAAGTCGGTGTTCACGGCTTTCCCGATGAGCCGCAGGGCCTCAAGGCGTGGGATGGGGAACGGTACGGTGATCTCAGCATCCCGACCGATGATGCGTCCTACGATATCTTCACCCAGGTCGGCCGTGCGGTCGGGCCAGATCGTCAGGATGATATCGACCCGCTGGGCGGTCTCGATGTGAAACAGGTAATCGCGGTTGGTGCGTCACAGTCCGCGGGGCGCCTGTCGACATACGTTAACGCGGTTCATCCGCTACCCCGTGAGCAGGGCGGCCATACGTTCGATGGCTTCATCCTGCAGATCTATTTCGGCGGAGGCGCGCCGATCGAGGCGAGCGACCGACCGGTGCCCAGAGACCGCAATGCGCGCCGGGTGCCGCGTGCGGCCAATCTGATTCGTGATGATCTCGACGTTCCAGCGATGATCGTCAATACGGAGCTCGAGGCCATTGCCTGCTTTGATGTTCGCCAGCCAGACACCCAACGATTTGTGACCTGGGAGGCGGCGGCGCTGACGCATGTCTCCTATCAGGCGCAGGTCATGCGCAATGGCAAGTACGAACGGGATTTCGGTGTTGCGCCGCCGGCCGCGAGCGAGCAAATGAACCGCATCTACCTCCAACCGTTCTACGATGCCGCGCTGTTTCACATGCGCAACTGGATCGAAACAGGATCGCCGCCGCCGAGCCAACCCCTGATCGAGTTCACCGACGCTGGCGAAGTCATTCGCGATGAACATGGCATCGCCAAGGGTGGCATCCGGATGCCGCAGGCGGCAGTCCCGGTTGCCATGAACAGTTCAGTGCCGGTCACCGACGACTTTGCCGGAAGGCTCCGAGGCTCGAATGAAGTCTTTGGCGCGGCAAAGCTGGCGGCGCTGTATGGCGATGAGGCAGGCTATCTCGCGCAGTTCGAGGCCGCGGCCCACGGAGCTGTCGAGACCGGCGTGATGCGGCCTCGTGATGTTGCGCCTGCGCTGGAAGAGGCGAGGGCCGAGTATCGTCGGGCCTGCGATTTGGCGCCCTGAAACCTGAGGCAAACTTTCTGGCCGGTGGCTCCGACAAACCAAGGTCCTTCCAAACGAGCCATCGGCAATGAAAAATTCTCTGGCCCTCTGTCTGGCCTTCATCGCTTCGGCGTTCTCGACGATCTGCGCCGGCGCGGTGCCGCTGCCTGACGACGAGATGCGGTCGAGCCTCGATGAACTGACAACGCAACTGGAGGCGCAATCTTTCTCCGGGATCATCGTTGTCGCGAGCGCCGACGAAGTCCTGTATGTCGGCGCGCCGGGTGCAGCCAATCCGGTGACCGGCGAGCCCTTCACCCTGACAACGCAAATCGATATCGGGTCCGTCTCGAAGACGGTCACGAGTCTTGCCGCGAGTCAGTTGATCCTTTCAGGAGGTCTGGATCCCGCATCGACACTGGCTGACTACTTTCCTGAATCTATCGGCCCCAAGCGCCAGATCACCTTGCACGACCTGCTCACGAACGGTGCCGGGTTTCCTGGTGCGGTTGGGCCTGATGAAGTCGACGCGAGTCGAGAGGATTTTGTCGCGCTCGCGCTGGCGTCCGGGTTGTTGTTCGAGCCTGGCCAGGGGTATGAGTACTCCAACGTTGGCTTTGGTCTGGTGGCAGCACTGATTGAGCAAGAGACCCGGCGTCCTTTCGCGGCGTGGGTGACCGAACGTATGCAATCGCTTGGGCTGAGGGAAACGGGCTATGCAAACGTCTATCAAGAGACGCGATCGGAGCGCAATCTGAAAGGGCAGCCGATCCATGTCGCATCATGGGGTGGCCATGCCGCGCCTGGATGGCACCTCGTCGGCAATGGCGGGATGATTTCGACGCCTCGTGACCTCGTTGAACTTGGCAGCAGTTTGCTGCGCGCGCCCGCGCCGCTGAAGTCGCTGATGCTCGCACGCCACAATCCTGAAGACCCAACCAACGCGTCTTTCTACGGATATGGCATCGTGAACGAGCGGAGTGATCGTTTTGGCCAGCTCTATTGGCACAATGGCGGCAATCCGTGGTTTTCCACCGACCTGTATGTGGTGGCGGACCACGGACTCATCGTTGTGGTTCATGGCAACAACCCCGACTTTCGCAATCCGATCCAGTCCGTGTTGAGCGCGCTGTTCACGCATGCGATCAACAATGCCGTTCCAGCCGAGCCAGTGCCCTTTGATGGCGAAGGCGAAAGCGGTCGGCTCGCACAAGCGTTTCTTGATGCCGTGGGTGCCGGCGACCCTGTAATGTGGCGGACGTTCATCGATCAGCGGACGACCGAGGCTTTCCGGTCACTCATGACGATCGATGAACACCTCGACCTGTTCGCACAGCTTCATCGCGACTTCGAGTCTGCAGAGGTCTCGACTTGGCGCGATGAAAGAGACGGGGGCCGCGGCGTGGCTCGTCTGAATGTGGCGTTGAGCGGTGTGTCGCACGAGCTCGTGGTCCATTACGAAGTCATTGACGGTCGAGCGTACCTGCGCGGTATCGGCCTCGAATGAGCTCTGTCGGGCCTGCGATCCGGCGCTCTAACGCCTGACTTTACGCGGCTCTCTGGCGCGCCTCCCAGAGGTCGTACTCTGCCTGCATTCTCACCCACATTTCGGCGGAGGTGCCGAGGACTTCTTCCAGTACGAGTGCAAATGAGGGCGAGATGCCGCGCTTGCCGTTCACGATCTCATTGATCTTCCTCGGAGAACAATGACATTGTCTTGCCAGGTCCGACTGGTTCAGTTCAAGCTGCGACATATAGATTTCCGCAAGTACTTTCCCGGGGTGCATCGGCAGCGGGTTCTTGATCATGTTTCACCTCAATGGTAGTTCTCGATCCTGACTCCCGAGAACTCACCGTCCTTGAACCGGAACGTGATGCACCAGGGTAGCCTGATCGTAACGCTCCAGTAGTTTATACACTCGACCAGTTCGTGATCAGGTAATCAAGCGGCCAGGACAATAGTGCGATATCCAGCCAACTGCGCCATGCTTGGGATTGGATCACATCAACGGACCACATCAGGAGCAGTCATGAGTTTCAGCAAGTTGACCTGGGGCGTGAAGGCCAGTTTCAGGAGTTACGTCGAGGCCGCAGGCGGGACGGTCACGCTGAGTGACGGTGCCGAGAGGAATGAGGACGGCACGTTTGTATTGACGGCACGACCGGGCGGAGACCTCGCAATCGGGCCCGACGGTAGCGCATCCGGATCAATGCGATTCGACGGTACGATCACGTTCGAAGCTCACGGCGGGATGCTGAAGTCGACACTCGCGGAACTCGGTCTCGAGGCAGGGGACGACGGGCTGATGATCACCGTGCTGGAAGCGCCCATGAACAAGGATCGCTGTGCGATTGCCCGCGTCGGCGCGGTTGAGGTTGCACCGGACGGTACCGTGACCGCGAGCACCGAGATCACGATGGACGGCATGTACCAGATTGCCGACAACTATCCGCCGGGAACCGAGCTCGACCCCCTGCGACTGGAGTGAATCCGGCGTCTATGTTCGACACCGGCGCGCCGAGAGCAGCTGGAATCTCGTACACTACGGCAAACCCAACCAAGAGAGAGTCAGCGTGGAGTTTGATGAAGTTGTCCTGGGTCGTCGCAGTATTCGCGGCTACAAGCCCGACCCCGTCCCGAAGGAACTGATTGAGGAAATCCTGAGTCTGGCGATGCGTTCACCGTCGTCGATGAACACCCAGCCGTGGAATTTCACCGTCGTCTCGGGCGAGCCCCTCGACCGGATTCGTGCGGGCAATACGGAGCGCAATCTGGCGGGTGTGCCGCATTCCCGCGAGTTTCGCATCGGCAAGGCGTTTGAGGGCATTCATCGCGAGCGTCAGGTCGGGGTTGCCAAACAGCTGTTCGGGGCAATGGGCATCGCGCGAGAGGACAAGGAAGGCCGTCAGGACTGGGTGCTGCGCGGCTTTCGCCAGTTCGACGCACCGGTGTGCGTGATCATTACCTATGATCGCGAACTGGCCGACAGCGACGATACGGCCTTCGACTGCGGTGCCGTCACCACAGCGCTGGTCAACGCGGCCTGGTCCCGGGGTCTCGGGGCGGTGATCAACAGCCAGGGCATCATGCAGTCGCCGGTGGTCCGCGAACACGCCAACATTCCGGAGGATCAGGTCATCATGAAGGCCGTTGCGCTGGGATGGCCCGATGACAGCTTCCCTGCCAATGCGGTCGTCTCGGAGCGCAAGACGGTTGAGGAGGCTGCGCGCTTCATCGGCTTCTGATTCTTATCCATTTCAGATAGATAAAGCCGCGAAATCCTGTACAATGCGCGCCAATTTTGGGGGCAATCCGGCCCCCAATTCATTTTATGACCGGAACAAATGGCAGACCTATCCCTCTACAGAAATATCGGTATTTTCGCGCACGTTGACGCGGGAAAGACCACCACCACAGAACGAATTCTCAAGCTGACCGGCAAGATCCACAAGACCGGTGAGGTCCATGACGGGGCGGCGACGACCGACTTCATGGAGCAGGAGCAGGAGCGCGGCATCACGATTCAGTCTGCGGCGACCACCTGTTTCTGGAAGGACCACCGTCTGAACATCATCGACACGCCCGGGCACGTCGATTTCACCGTCGAAGTCTACCGTTCGCTGAAGGTGCTCGATGGTGGCGTTGGCGTCTTCTGTGGCTCCGGTGGCGTTGAGCCCCAGTCCGAGACGAACTGGCGCTACGCCAACGATTCCGAGGTTTCCCGTCTCATCTTCGTGAACAAGCTGGATCGCATGGGCGCTGATTTCTATCGCGTGGTTGAGCAGGTCAAGGACGTGCTCGGCGCGAATCCCCTTGTCATGACGCTGCCGATCGGTCGCGAGGACGACTTCAAGGGCGTCGTGGATGTCCTGACCAAGAAGGCCTACATCTGGGATGAAACAGGACTGCCCGAGAACTACGAAGTCACAGACGTTCCGGAAGACATGGTCGACCAGGTCAACGAGTACTACGACAAGCTCGTCGAGACTGCCGTGGAGCAGGACGATGACCTCATGATGATGTACCTGGAAGGCGAAGAGCCCGGCATCGATGACATCAAGCGGTGTATTCGTGAGGGGACGCGCAAGCTCGACTTCTTCCCCACCTACTGTGGCTCCGCGTTCAAGAACAAGGGCATCCAGCTCGTGCTCGACGCGGTTGTCGATTACCTGCCGAGTCCGACCGAAGTGGAACCGCAGGACCTGACCGACGAGGAAGGTGCGCCGACGGGTGAAGTCGCCACCGTCTCTGTCGACGAGCCGCTGCGCGCACTGGCATTCAAGATCATGGATGACCGCTTTGGCGCCCTGACCTTCATCCGAGTCTACTCGGGCAAGATGGAGAAGGGCGACACCATCCTGAACTCGGCGACGGGCAAGACCGAGCGCATCGGGCGGATGGTAGAGATGCATGCCAACGACCGGAACGAGATCGAGCGGGCCCAGGCCGGCGATATCCTCGCGTGCGTGGGCATGAAGAACGTTCAGACCGGCCACACACTGTGTGACCCGAATCACCCCTGCACCCTCGAGGCGATGGTCTTCCCGGATCCCGTGATCTCGATTGCGGTTGCCCCGAAAGACAAGGGCGGCTCCGAGAAGATGGGTATCGCCATCGGCAAGATGATCGCCGAGGACCCTTCCTTCCGTGTCGAAACGGACGAAGATTCTGGCGAGACGATCCTCAAGGGGATGGGTGAGCTTCACCTCGATATCAAGATCGACATCCTGAAGCGGACCTATGGGGTTGAACTCGAAGTCGGCGCGCCTCAGGTGGCGTATCGTGAAACGATCACGCAGCCGATCGAAGATTCCTACACGCACAAGAAGCAGTCTGGTGGTTCAGGCCAGTTCGGCAAGATCGACTACCGCATCAAGCCCAGCGAGCCGGGTTCCGGCTTCAGCTTCACCTCGACCGTCGTGGGCGGCAACGTGCCCAAGGAATTCTTCCCGGCGATCGAGAAGGGCTTCGAGCAGATGATGGAAGAAGGCCCACTGGCCGGCTTCCCGATGCTGGATGTGGATATCGAACTGTTCGACGGTGGCTTCCACCCCGTTGACTCGTCCGCCATCGCGTTTGAGCTGGCGGCGAAGGGCGCGTATCGCCAGTCGATGCCGAAGGCTGCGCCGCAGCTCATCGAGCCGATCATGAAGGTCGACGTCTTCACCCCGGAAGATCATGTGGGTGATGTCATCGGTGACCTGAACCGTCGCCGCGGCATGATCAAGAACCAGGAACTGGGCGCAACGGGCGTCCGCGTCAAGGCTGACGTCCCGCTGGCAGAAATGTTCGGCTACATCGGCCACCTGCGAACCATGACGTCTGGCCGCGGTCAGTTCTCGATGGAGTTCTCGCACTACCTGCCTTGCCCGGCCTCTGTGTCCGAAAAGGTCATCGAGGAAGAAAGGGCCCGCAAGGAAGCGAAGCGCAAGTAGCTTCCAGATCGAGCATCAAAGAGCCCCGGCAAGACCCGGGGCTTTTTTTTAGATGCCGCCCAGTTGGCCGGTCTCCCAGGCAGTTCTGATGTCGGCGATTTCCGCCGTGGAACCCATCACGAACGGGCCATCCTGGACGTAGGTCTCGTTTACCGGCTCACCTTCGAACAGTGCGAAGTGCGCCCGCCCCTCCGATATATTGTTCAGGCGCACCTCGCTGAACACGTCGCTGCTGATCGCGAGCGCTTCTCCAGCCCCCAGGACCTGGCTTGCCTCACCGGTAGTGACGCGCAGACTGCCCTCGATTGCCTGAATCCATACTCCTCGCCGCGAAGCCACGCCATGTGAGAAGTGACCACCGGGCGCGATGGTGCCATCGAGGATGGTCATCGGCAGTGCCGGGGACTTTGCACCGACGACGCCATTCGAGTCACCCAGGGCGACCCTGACGCGGTAGTCGGCCGTTTCGAGCACTGGCATCTCTGCTGCCCGCACGAGGAGCGAAGCAGGTGCGTCGAATCGGCGCGACTGCGGGACGTTCACGAAAACCTGGAGGCCGTGAACACGGGCGCCGGCTCTTGGGGATTCGTCATGAACCGCGCCGCTACCCGCCTTGAGCCAGTACAGATCGCCGGCCTGAAGGTCGAAATCATTGCCCAGCGAGTCGCGGTTGTGAAAGCGCCCCCGCGTGTCTTCGAACAACAGCGAAACGGCGGACATCCCGGCGTGGGGGTGTGCGCCGAACGTTGGCTCGGTCATGACGTAGTGATCCACCATCACCAGAGGGTCCATCACGTCGCCGACGTCACGGGCGCGAAAGCTCGATGCATCGAAACCCTGGCCCACGGAGAGCGGGTTGCCTTTGAGTGGGCGGGAGAAGGAAGTGTTCATAGGGATGACCTCTCTGCTGTGATGATTGATTCGAGAGAAGTATAGAAACAGAACAATCAGGGCTGTAACCGTCAATAATCGGAATTATAATTCCGAAAATAGAACAAACGGATGACAGATGCACAATGCCGATGGCAGATCTGAACGATTATTATTACTTTGTTCATGTGGTCGAAAAGGGCGGGATTACACGCGCGGCGGAGGCGCTGGGGATTCCGAAGTCGAGAATCAGCCGGCATGTGCAGCAACTGGAGGCGCGGCTGGATTCTGTCCTGATCCAGCGGACCACTCGCCAGTTCCGGGTCACTGAACTCGGGGAAGTCTTTTATCAACATGCGCGCGCGGCAATCGAACAGGCAGAACTCGCCGAGTCGGTTTTGAAGCGAAGGAAGAACACGCTGTCGGGCACGGTGAGGCTCAGTTGCTCGGTCGGTGTTGCGCAGTTTGCGCTGAAGGAACTGCTGGCCCGGTTTCTTAAAGACAATCCAGAGGTCACCGTGCTGCAACAGGTGACCAACGAGAACGTTGATCTCGTCGCCGCTGGCATCGATATGTCGGTTCGTGGCCACGTGGACGCGTTGCCCGACTCGACACTCGTACAGCGACCACTGGCGGCTGTCGAGTGGGGCCTGTTTGCCGCGCCCGATGACGTGCTTGAGGGTGGGCCGATCGCCATACCGGCAGATCTCGCCAACCATCCGGCGCTGGCCCTCGGATGGCAATCATCGCCGGCTTCGCAAGGCGAACGCTGGCGAATGGAGCATACCTCTGGCGCCCGCGAGGCGATCAGCATTGCGCCACGGTTCAAAAGCGATGACATGGCATCACTGAAAGAAGCGGCGATTGCGGGACTCGGTGTTGTTGCGCTGCCTGCCTATACCTGCCGCGATGAGTTGGTGACGGGTCGGCTGGTCAGGGTCTTGCCCGATTGGCATGCGGGGCAGGCACAACTGAGTCTGGTGATGCCGCGGCGACGAGGCTTTACTGCGCCGGTCGTCGCGCTGCAGACGTTTCTCCAGGCAGAACTCGCGGACTTCGTCGCGGTGCCGTGAGGCTCTGGTTTACTCCTGTGCGGCTCCTGGATGGCACTCCACTGGATTGCGTTATGATCCCGGCGAGCGAACAGCAGGAATCAGTGCCATGAGTGAAGCTGGCGGTCCCGGCAAGATCCCGGTCGATGACGTCGGTGCGTATACGATTGCGAGGACGACGCTGCTCGATGCGCGCAGAACGATGGCCTACGCCGCGGCGATCAACGACACCAACCCGGCGTATTTTGATGACCTTCGGGCCGAGGGACTCCGCGTGCATCCCGCCATCGCCTTTTCACTGCAGTGGAACGCCCGCTTCCAGATTGATCGCGAGCCAAATGTTCGCGCGGCGCCCTACGGCGTTCATGCAGAGACTGATCTGAAGATCTACCAGCCCTTTCGATCGGGTGATGCAATCACTACGCAGGGACGCACGGTAGCCCGCCGGCAGATTCCGCCCGGCGTCTACAGCGTCGATCGATACCGCATGACGAATGGTCGCGGTGAACTGATCGCAGAACTCGACTACAACGGCATCATCAGAGGCGGCGTGCTTGATGGGGAGGATATCGAGCTGGAACCCGGCGAGCCGGTGCCGGCCTTGCCGAACGCTGGAGAGACCGTGTGGTCAGAGGATGTTCACATTCCACTCCATGCAGGACAGCGGTACACCGAATGCGCCGACATCTACAACCCGATCCATACCGAACCCTCGGTAGCGGCGCGTGCCGGATTGCCCGGCGTAATCCTGCATGGCAGCGCGACCAAAGCCATGGCATTGAGCGCGATCATCAATCGCTGCTTTGATGGTGACGCCAACCGTATCACGCGTCTCTGCGGCCAATTGCGGGGCATGGTGCTGATGGATACGACGATCCGCATCGAATGTCTCGGTACTGTGCAGTCTGATGACGAGCGACAGGTCTTCTATCGGGTGCTGAATCAGGAGGGGCAGGCCGCCATTGCAGGGGGTGTTGTTTGCGGGCGGTCGGTGGCCGCGGAGTGATCAATGGCGTCCGGGCTTTCAAGGCCACGCTGACGAATATCATGAGGCTGTTGTCATGAGATCAGGATTTCTGCTTGCGGTGATCTGCCAGTTGGGTGCCGACGTTGTTTTGGCCAGCGACTGTGACAACCCCGCCGTCGATTACCTCAAGGTCATTGAACGAATGGACTGGGATGAAATGGCCGATCGTCTGGCAAGCGATGCGCGCTATCAGGACCCGACAATGACCTTCTTCGATCGCGACGCGATTGATTTGTCGGGGCCAGCGGCGATTGTTGGTTTCTGGCGCGAGGCCTCAGAGGAGTCCGGCACCGAATCGATCTCCTATGACTACCAGCGATGCTTTGAAACGGCGGGTTACCACGTGGTGCATTACGGGATCGACATTCGCGTTGCGGGGCAATACTGGGACGTGAATCTGCCGGAGATCACGATCCCCGGTCAGGTCACCAGCATCATTCAAATCGTCGACGGTAGAGTCGCGCTACACGTGGATTATGTGGACTACGCAGGCGGGATCGAATTGGTCGAAGCGTTGCGTGCGAAGCATGGCAGTGCGCCCGACTAGGCACTCAGGTCAGGGGTAGGTCATATCAGAGATGGGCGTCGCGCAGAGATTCGTACGCGCGGCTAGTGGATGGCAAGTGGCAGGCTCAAGCGCCGAGTCCACGTCGGCTAGTGTCTCCCGAGACTGCCTTGAGTCGTCGGTCAACTCTCTCCGGGGCCAACTACCCCCATGATCGTCACGTTCTCCTGTGGGGCTTGTAGCGAAGCTCACCGCTCTTGCGGCATGCGCTTCGCGGATTGCATTAACGAAATCTTGCTGGAATGCGTCGTTCAAACTTCCCTGTTTCTGTGCATGCTTTTGATGGAAATGTAGCATCGTAAATTTGACTGTCCCGAGTTACGTAAATAATGATAATATACGAAGAAATATATGGCGAGAATTCATGATGGCGCGAGATAGACGACAGAGGTTTGTTGAATTGGCGGAGAAGCGTACTGAAAAGGCGCTCAGGCAGATCAGACTAATCGGCAATCTGGCAGATACCAGCAACTACGAGTACACGGAAAGTGACGTTGAGAAAATCATGGCTGTGCTGAGGAGGGCGATTGATGACTGCGAAACGAGGTATGCCCTAGGTGGCAAGGATGTAGACGAAGTCTTCAAACTCTAACTGTCGAGGAAATATGAAATGAGTGTCGAAAGCACCTTGGAGCGGATACCAGCTTGGGATGACAATGACTTGGCCAGGTTGCTAAAGAATGCGATGAGGCTCGCGTCTGAGCGCAAGCGGGAGACTGACGCAGAGAAAATTATCGATGGTGTTTCCCAAGAATGGGCACGACGCCTAACCCTATATGAAGAAAACCAGTATCGCGCCACGTCACCGGAAATCGGGGTGCTTGGATTCTTGGGTTATCACGTTGGCCAAGAAGGTGAACCCCAATGGAGAAGGCGCCAGATTTTGGACTACGTCCTTCGCTTTCCGTTGCCCCCTGTGGGTTCGCCCGCCTACATTGCTGAGTGGGGTAGCTCCGGGAGCGAGAAACGACGAACCAAATTATGCAACGTATTGCGCGGATTATCCGAGAATCCGGCTCATCGCAAGTCCGAAAAGGCGCTGGCGGAGTGGAAGGATGATCTGGAGTACATCCTCGAGGAAACAGCAAAATGACGCCCAATGGGAAAAGGCCTGTTCCCGATGTTTCTTCCGCGGACGTTAAAGCTATTTCACGACGCGCTACGAGCGGTAGTAGAGATGCCATGAAATCGTTGATTGAAGCGGGACAGTTGCTTCAGCAGCATGGCAGGTATGCTGAGGCATCTGAAGTTCTTCTTGATGCAGCACGTTGTTTCCGAATTGACTCTTTTCGTGCGCGAACCTGCGCGGAGGAGGCAGAGAGCAAGATCAATGAGTTGTCGAATAGGTTATCGCTCATTGAAAGTTGGTCATTGCGTAATCGCGATGTCCTCCGGCCCCGTCCGCAGAGTCGCCCGGACCTCTCGGAAAGCGACTTCATGTCCTTAATCGAGAGGACTCTTTCCTCCAAAAATGACTTCTGTATTGTCGCTGACCGGCTGATCGATCAATTTTGGGCACAGGGATATCAATTTTCCTCGCCTGGAAACTCTCCGCGCCGAGTGCTTTTTCAGATACTACTTAGCGCGTTCAGTTATCGAGAGCTGAATCACGGAAGCACTAAGATCCTGTGCCGTCCGGAGACGAGGTTGCTCTACGATGAACTCGTTGATATGACGATGCAAGAATTACTCGGCAGGGCCCAGCTGACAGAATTTTCCTGCGAGAGACCATCTAATTAAATGGAAACCCACAGAAAAATAGGCCTGCTTAAACGTCTTGAAGTCTAACCGACATGCTTTGCCAGCCCTCGGATGGTTCATTGGCCGTGATTCTTTTTGTCATCTCAATCACTTCTTCCCTTGTGACGGTTTGTCCCTTGATCATTGGCTCGCTTGTGAGTCGACTTGCGAAGAAACGCAAGCCGGCGGGAGTCAGTGAATAGTTGCCGTCTGGATGCTTGATCATATTTGGATGAGCGAAATTTCTCTTTGGTTTGAGGTGCGTTGCGTAATTCTTCATAAACACCTCAAGGGGGAAGCTCTCCCCAGACATGAGGCCCGTCACTTCGAGGATAGCCTGAAGATAGGCGCGTTTCGCGTGTATTCGCAGGGGGCGGATTTACCAGTCTGTTGAGCTGAGGCATTAGCGTTTCGGTTTCGAAAGTTCGTTGAGTCTGGACTCGATTTTTTCTAGGTCTGCCCGGGGCGTATCTACCATCTTGTATAGTTTTGCGGCTAGGTCGTTCAAACTATCTAGATCGTCCCAAACTCGTTGTGCAACCTTCGGCACTTGGGAGAAGTCCTGCTTTAGCTGATCAATATGCGTGGCTAGCAGCCTTTCGCCTTCAAGCCGTTCCGCTTTACTGCCTCTCGGTTTGGAAATTAGCCAATTGCCAAGTGACTCTCGTGCGATATCGCTGCCAAGCGAGATGGCTTCCTCAAGTTCTCTTCGCATTTTTGCGTATTGTTTCAATCTGTATGATTTGCCAGCATTTCGAAGTAGTGCCTGCACCTTAGTTGAGTCAGATGTTCCGTATTTGTTTAGAGCATTTTCGCGCTTATAAAAGTCGAACTCCCATTTGGCAAGCTCTTGATTCCGTCTCGCCAGATCCTCCTGGTCGGGAGTAGGCAATCCGATGCCTTTTTCATACACCGACAAATCGGGGGGCAGTCCACGGAAGCGTTTTACACTCTCGTCGGGAGTAATCGAAAATTGTTCACGTAGCCATTTCTCTGCAGACCATTGCCAGCACCATCGATGATCGTGGACATCGTTCTGATGGGCTGAGCGGATGTCGTTGAGTGAAAGATTCTCTTCCTCAAAAAGCAGATATCTGTTTCGCGTATTCTTCGGGAAGATTCGGATCTCATCTGCCGTAGCTCGTAAGAAATCGACGATGATATGGCGATCAAACTCAAGAATAATCACTTCAGTACCGTGCTCGTCTCTCAGTGTCGTTGAATAGACATCGCGGGGAATCTCTTCCGCAGCTGTTTTCGGGACGAGGATGCGAACATTGGATATGCGGCTTTGGTAGTGCGACCAGAACAAACGCCGGCTCTTAAGCTGCCGTAGCTCATATTCCTCAAGCCTGAGCGTGGTCGCGTGGCGAGTAATCTCTTCAACAATATCTTCTACTTTGTGAAAGCAGCCAAAGTCCAGATGGCGGCTGAGTGTTCGCTGCGAATCAGGGCTCAATCTGTTCCAATAAGTGCTCTCATTTCTTGGGTCACAGTTTTGCTGTATCCAGTGGATAACAGCCGACGAGTCATCTAAACGAGTGAAAGATTTAATGATCGCATCAATCGTTTTGGGCAGTCGTCCGTCATCGAGCCGCAGAAGGCATTCGTGGATCCACTCAGCGTGCTGCGTTACATCTAGGGACAAAACCTTGTTGGGGATCTCATCGATGATTTTGCTTCCAATATCTCCGGTGTGTGCTAGATCACATTGTTCCAGAAAGTCTTCTGGAAAAAAGTCTTCTTCTACGGAGCGATCAAGTATTGCTTCGTAGTCACCTTTGTAAGCGTTGGAGATTGTTTCAAATAGCCTTTTGGTTGCTTCGTTGTCCGCCGCTTCCGTTAGGAGACCAAAGTAATCGAGTAAAACCGATGGGAAGTGAACGTCATCGCCTTCTATGAACCGGACGGAACGTGTCGCCGTTAAGGTCTTAAGCCGACTGTACTTAAGAATCGCTTTGAAAATTGTTGCGCAAAGGTCTGCGACTTGGTCATCAGTTTTTAATTCCTTCCATACTGCGGAGTCTTCAAAGAGGATTAACCACTCCAGAATAGAAATGTCCTCAAACATCCCTGTTTTTAGCAGGCGAATAATCTCCCGAGTCTGCCGAAGCGGAAACCTGACTGGTGGTATTGAATCACTAGAAAGCTCGGAGCCCGTGGCAATAGCTTCACCATGTTTTCTGGCCACTTCGGCCATTTTGACCGGGTGGGTTGCTCGCGTACCAAAGTGAATCCCGGTCCTGGCTGACATCAGATGCCTCTTTGCTGGCGAAACCATTGAAGGAACTCGTCGCCCTTGAACTGAAATCGAAATACGACCTTACGGTCTTTTGCGAGGTCTTCGGTTTGATTAGCGTCAGCTTCGCCGCGTCCAGCGGTGATTATTTTGTTCTGGAACACCGCCTTCTTTGGAAAGTCGATCTCGTCAATTGCCACATACACACTGTTTGAACGTCTCAAACTCAGCCACATATTGTAGTTTCTATCGCCCTCTGAGCTCGTGTGTCCCTCGATGACGACGTTGACGATTTGATCAGCTATCTCGGGCGTAGAGAATAACGTTCGGCTATAGATTGGAACGAAGTCCAACAGGAACTGTTTCCCAGCCGGCTTTAGATCTGCCTCATTCGAATCAAAGAGTACGGAGTCCAAGATACTTATGTCCCCGGTCTCCGGATTAAGCTCGGTGTTGATTCCAGCACTCTTAAGGGTCTGCTCCAGCGTTTGGATGATGATGATTCTGCTTCTTTTCGCCTGCTCAGCAGCCTCTGTTAGCTGCAGAAGGGTAACAATCAGCAATAGGGCGAATATCATCAAAAGACCTGACATGAGGTCTCCGATTGATAACCACGTACCGGTTTCGTCGATATCTCGTGAGGGTGAGGCTTTAAGAAAGCTATTCACGCCTCAGGGCCTTTGACTGGCTTTGCACTTCTTGCATTGCAACGACGAGGAGGTTTGCTGCCTCAGCTAACCTGCTATGAACAGCAGCTGCTGCATGGTCAAGCTCTTTAAAGTAGGCCTCCGAGTCCTGATGCGCCCGTTCGAAATAATCGTTCATCGCCTCTGGCATACGTTCCGTTATCTCGTTAAAGCGCTGGCTAGCCTCGCCGTATTGCTTCCTTAACATTCCAACTTCTCTGCTCACGGCCTTCGCTGCGTCCTCTAGTTGGCTGAAGACGCCTGCTTCCGTCATTCCGACTGCTTGGACGAGCTGGCCTACGGAACTTACGCCGTCTTTAAGTTTCTGATGCTGTTCGTCCATTGCTGCAAATTGCTGCTGACGAAGCTGATGCTCTTGTTGAAAGGTTTCTTTGAACTGTTCGACAACTGCGGCAAGGCCTTCACGTTGACTCCCGAGTGTTTCCTCAAGCAAGTTGTTCTGAGATTCAAAAAACGCATTAAGGTTGTTTTGGTATTCCTCTCGAAAGGCCTCAAGTTCTTGCTGAACGACCGAAGACATCTGGGCTACCTTGCTGTCTATGTTCGCAAGTCCTTCGATCAAATTTGACTTCGCCTCGTTCATCAGAGCACCTGCCTCCTGACCGATCACTCGCAAGCTTTCATTTTGTTCGCCGAAAGCGGTAGAGGCTTTTTCTGCACTTTCCTCAAATGCTGCTCGTTGCGCGCTCATTCCCTCAATACTTTTGGCCAGTGCCGCGTTCATTTCTTGCGAGACCTGCTCTAACACCTCCCGGGTGTCAGCCTTAAACTCAGCGAGAGTTGCGCTGAGTGATTCTGCAAAAGCTTCGAGCTTGTCAAGAGTCTCTTGCTGGAATCGATTCAGAACTTTTGTTGTTTCAGCAAGGTCGACCATTACCTCATCAAGACGGGTGATGAGGGAGTCTATTGCTGAGCTGCTGCGTTCTGTTACTTCGGAAAGCCTTCGAATCTCAGAGCCTAGCGGGTCGACGATGTCTTGCCGGATTGCTTCCGTAAGCAGTCTGACGATTTCCTCGTTGGTATCGCTTTTGATCGATCTAATAGCCTCGAGCTCTTGGTGGATACCTTTTACCACCGGTGCAAGTTCTTCCTTCACAGTCTTGTTAACAGCTTCGCCAACAGCGTTGGAGATCTCCGTTCCGTTAAAGCTGGTAAGAACCTGCTCCAAGTGTTTTGCCGCACGCGCCATGACCTGATTTGAACGTGCTACCTGTTGTAGCAGCGCTGTCTGTTCGTCCGGGGCGTCAGCGCTTTCAGCTGTACTTAATCTGTATAGAAGGTGTGCTGGAGAAATTGTTGCGCAGAGCTTTATTAACGGATCGCGTGTGGACTGGTATTGAGATTGACGGCTTTCTGCGTATCGGTGAAGGATGAGCATGTAAGTAAAAGAAGCAAAAAGGCCAGCAAGCGATGTGTAGAAGGCGGTCTTCATGCCGTCAAGAAGAGATGTTGCCGAGTTCAGAAGCGCAGTTGAATCCTGGTTCTCTGTATTGAAGTCAACTAGACCCAGCGAGATACCGAGGAAGGTTCCGAGAACACCCGCGGTCGTCAACAGCGCCGGAACAAATCGGTAAGGTGAGACAGGTAATCTTGGGAGCAATTCGTCGACGTCTGTGAACAAGAGATACGACCCATTCTCGGAAACGAGGAGATCTTCGCCATTTTCGGTGCGGGTTACGAAATACTGCTTTGAGAAGGTGGGAATTTCGAGCTTTTCGAAGTCTGCGATGCTTGGACGACTTGCTAGCCAATCGACGCCAGTCCTCACTGTCCTCAGTTCATTGAAGAACCGTGACGAGAGCTGTCTTTCCCGCCAGGCCCAATAGGCTGCTAACCCGAATATGAGCAGGATGATTCCCCAGCTAACAGTCTGGTAGTTAATCGCCACGAGTAATTTCCTCTAGCTCAGCGTCTGAAAACAACTCTCGCGCGAGCCGTTTGGGAAGGTGTTCAGCGTCTCGCCGTTGAGCGCCATTCTGTAGGGTTAGAGGATTTAGCAACCTTACGCTGAACAACGCTTCTCCGTCTTCATTTGAATCGTCAGGCTTTAGGAAGACTTGGTCGGGGAACTCGCGAAGCAGGCGGGTCTGTAAAGATGATTTGCGGTCTCGAAGCATCGTCGTAACGGCGCTATGACTTCCGAATGATTCGATCGCCGACTTCCAAGCATGATTGAATGCCACAATTTGGGTCACCAGCGACTCTAGGGTTTTCTGTTCCTGATTGTTTGTCATCGGTGTTGGTACAGGTTGCTGCGCTACTCTAGCGTCTTTGCACGGTGCTTGCCCGCTTTGCTACCTGTCCAAAAATCAGCCACTAAGTAATACCGTGTCTCTCCAGCCAATTGGAGGCGGTTTGATAGTTCTTCATGCCAAGAATCTTCGCCGTTCTTTTCTTGTTAAAGCCTGATTCGCGCCACGCTCTGTGTAAGTAGTGGGCCTCAACTTCCCTAATGATCGATTGGATATCGATGCCGTCCTCAATATCCCTATTCAAAATCGTTTCGTTTTCATTCTGAATAATCGGCTCGAGGATTGCCTCGCGCATGTCCTCTTCCCGAAGAGTAACCGTATCCGTCCAGAGCATGACGCGCTGAAGTGTGTTGATCAGTTCCATGATATTGCCGGGCCATTTATGGTCGAGCAATACCCGTCGAGCACCTGCAGAAAGCTTCTTGGGCTTTGCGTCTGACTGTTCGGATTGTCGCTCATTCAACTCCTTGAAGATGAAATCAATGAGCGCAGGCAAGTCGCCTGCTCGATTACGGATGTTCGGCAGGCTGAGGGTGGCTGCGGAGAGTAGATAGAATAGCTCGGGCTCGAACCGGCCTGAGGATATCTCGTCCCTGAGTGTCGAATTTACTGCTGCGATGATGCGCGCTTTTTGACTCCCGCCGTCGTTGCCGGAGACGTGATCAATCAATCGAAGCTGCAAGCGATGTGGTAACTCCTCGAGACGAGCCAGAAAGAGCGTTCCATTCGCTGCGGAGTTCAATGCTCCCTGTCGCTCAGCTGAGCCAAAGAGTTCCACCTCGAGCGCATCTTCTGCGTAGGCGGCGCAGTCAACCTTGATAAACCCGTCTCGTGAACTTGCACCGTGAATGCAGCGTGCCAACAACTCTTTGCCGGTTCCTGGTGCCCCTTCGATCAGAACAGAGACCGAGCGTTTGGCAACTTTTTGGGCGAGTGCTACGACTCTTTGCATTGGCTTGCTGGTAGCGACGAAATTCTCAAACGCAGGGTCGATTGGTAGCTCGCCCGACGCGACTGCGTTGATCTCGTCATCAATGACTTGTCTCAGGTGAGGCAGGTAGTCAGCGGCTAGATCGAAAGGGATATCGACGTCCTCGACTTGCGATTCATAGGTCTGAACAAACTTGCCGGGAAATTTCGTTTTTCCCAGGAGCACCCAGATTGTGGCCATGGCTGGCGTGCCGGGGCTCAGAAAGTAGGTGAGCTCTGTGTGGTCCGTATCCAATTCTGAGAGTAGCTCTTCGACGCTCTCGTAGACCTCTCGATAGCTTGTAGGCGACTCAAGCTTTGCCTGTTCGTATCGAATCGAATGCGATGTCCTGTCAGATAACCAGGCCCGATATCGGGAGAGCTTTTCCTCCGGATAGTTGCACAGCAACACCAGCTCGTCGAAAGACCTGCTTTCGAGGAGAGACGCAATCGGTCCAATTTCGTTGGCTGTGTCTCTTTCGGCTGCGTCCAAGTCGTGGCCGCCAATCCAGGAGATAAGGATCTTTTTCATTTGAGGTGAACAAAAAATATTGTACAAAAACAAAATATATAGCTTTTCATTCTCTGTTTGCCATTGTCTCTAAAGGCTGGAGAAAGCATTATTTCTGGCATGTTAACTCAGGTAAAGAGGCGATCAGCCTCAACACAGGATAAAAAAGATTATGTCATCTATTGAAATCATTACAATGGCCGTTTCGGTGCTGACGCTCGCTACAGTGGTTGGTGTGGCGCTGTTCTTGGCAAGCCTCATTCGAAAGGCTGCACGCTCCGATGCAGCTACCAGCAGCGAAGTTCAGGCTATCGCGCACCATACGTCTCTTCAGGCCCGTTCAGTCGCGGACGGCTTTAGCCAGGCTCGTAGCGAAAACGCTCAGCTGCAGACACAGTTCCGGGACGAACTGACAAAAAGTGTTCGAGGCTTTGGTGACAGTGTTCAAAAGCAGAATGCTGAAACCAACCGGCTCCAGCGCGAATCATATGAGGCCGTCGACGGCCGTCTTCGCAAGATATCTCATTCAATCGGTGAGCAGATGACCTCCATCGGCTCCTCCCTGGACTCGCGCCTTAACTCCATGCGGGAGTCTTCCGAAAAGTCCATGAAAGCCATGCGCGACACGCTGGATGCCAAGATGAATGAGCTTCGCGCGGAAAATGCGAAGAAGCTTGATCAGATGAGGGAGACGGTAGACGAAAAGTTGCAGTCGACGCTCGAAAAGCGCCTTGGCGAGTCCTTCACTCAGGTGACGAAGCGCCTTGAAGAGGTCCATCGCGGCTTGGGTGAAATGCAGAACCTGGCGGCGGATGTTGGCGGGCTTAAGCGTGTACTGACAAACGTCAAGGCGCGAGGCGTCTACGGTGAAGTCCAGCTGGGCCAGCTGATCGAGCAGGTGATGACGCCCAGCCAGTACGGCACTAACGTAGCCGTCATCCCGGGGTCGCAATCGCGTGTCGAGTATGCGATCAAACTGCCAGGTAATTCTCCCGAAGAGCCAGTGTGGCTGCCTGTCGATTCCAAGTTCCCAAGAGAGGATTACGAGCGGCTCGTTGAGGCCGCTGAAAACGCGGATGCGGCTGGGGTCGAAGCGGCAAGTAGAGAGCTGGAAAAGCGTATCAAGCAGTCGGCCAAAGACATTCACGACAAGTATGTCGCTCCGCCGAACACCACTGACTTCGCGGTGATGTTTTTACCAACTGAGGGCCTGTATGCGGAGATAGCCAGGCGGCCAGGTCTGATCGAAGACCTGCATCGCCATTTCAAAGTCACGGTCGCCGGGCCGACCAATCTGCTGTCGATGCTGAACAGCCTGCAAATGGGATTCCGAACCCTCGCTGTGCAGGAACGAGGCAGTGAAGTGTGGAAAGTACTGGGCGAGGCGAAATCAGAGTTCAGCAAATTTGGCGCCGTTATTGAGAAGGTGCGTGCAAAAATCGATCAGGCTGGCAAAGGGCTTGATCAGGTAGGTACGCGTACCCGCGTTCTGGAACGCAAGCTTCGGGACGTTGAAGAGGTCGAATATGAGGCTGCAAATTCAATCGAATATCTTGAAGAGGTAGGAGCAGACGATGAGTGAGAAGAACCGGGCAAAACTGATTTCTCAGGTGCGGGATCAGGTCAACAGGCTGTTGGAAGAGGGAGAGTCGCCTTGTGACGTGTCGTTTTCGCTGAGTTTTGTGGCGACGGATCTCGGGCTGCATGTCACCGAGAGTGATATCAGCGTAGTGCCAGTGCTGCTTGACGGGATCAACGCTGCGATTCGTTGTGCAAATGATGAGCAACCTGAAGAGGAGGACACAGCTGCATCAACGGAAATCGAGATTCCTGTTGATGCCAAAGTCCATTAGACGACGTGCTAAGCCGATTGAGTCCTGCTTTCACGTGCGTATAGTCTAAGGCTGCGCTGCGCTACCGACATGATACCCATGCAATCCACCAATTTTGGGTTCCTCGAAGATCATGAGCCGCTCTTCTATCAGCTTGCGAAAGCGGCTGAGCAGGCTTTTGTGCCAGACCCGAACACGACCTTGCTCAAGCTTCGTCAGCTCGGCGAAGCCATTGCGCAGGACGTGGCAACGCGCCTCGGTATTCATGTGGATGACCGGGCTAACCAGTTGGATTTGCTCAGGCTGATTCAGCACGAGGTTGAGCTCGGCCGAGAAGTTCTCGACACGTTCCATGCCATCAGAAAGATCGGCAACTCTGCCAACCATGAATTTGTGTCCAATCATCGCGAAGCACTGGTGGTACTTCGACATGCCTGGCAGCTTGGTTGTTGGCACTACCGGACCTTTGGTGATGCCGAGCCAGATTGGAAGTCAGGCGCGTTCAAGACTCCTCAGGACCCTTCGCAGGAAGTCCGCAAGCTCGAAGAACGAATCAAGCAACTGGAGAAGGCTGCCCAGGCGTCCCAACGTGAACTAAAAACCACGCAACAACTGGCCGACGCGGAACAGGCGCGAACAGAAGAGCTAGAGCGGTACCTTCAGGCCACTGAAGAAGACAAGCAGGTCTGGCAATCACTGGCGGAAGAGAACGAAGCCAAACTCGTCGAGGCCAAGGAAAAGTTTGCGCTTGAGAAGGCAACGCGGCTGCAGCGGCTCGATGAATACCAGGGGCAACTGGCAGTCGCGGAAGCGCCTGCGATTGGCTACCAGACGACATCGAAACGTGAGAGCCCCGCGATTGAGGAAGCCAAGCAGGCGATTCGACAGTCTTATTGGTCTGAGTCAGAGGCAGAGACCCGGCTTCGAATCGATCAGCAGTTGCGCGACGCAGGCTGGGAGGCTGACACCGTCAATATGAGCTACGGCAATGGCATCCGTCCGGAACCTGGCCGGAACCTGGCAATTGCCGAGTGGCCCACTGACACAGGTCCCGCCGACTACGTATTGTTCTGCGGTCTGGTGCCGATTGCCGCAGTTGAAGCCAAGAAAACGTCAACCAGCGTGGCGGCTGCCATCGATCAGGCGGAACGCTACAGCAAAGGCTTCAGTCTGGTGGACGATCAGGAGTCGCCCGGTGGGCCCTGGGCAATCGACGCGAACGATGCCTCGCTCGGCAGCTACAAGTTGCCATTCGTGTTCTCAACCAATGGGCGGCCGTTCCTTGATCAGCACAAGGAACTCTCCGGAATCTGGTTTCGGGATGTACGGCGTCCGCAAAACACGCGCAAGGCAAACGACGGCTGGTATAGTCCTGAGGGCCTGCAGGAACTTCTCAAACAGGACCTGGATGCTGCAGAGGCGGCACTTGAATCACATACCTTCAATTTCGATTTACAGCTCCGCGAGTATCAGGTTAGGGCTATCAAGGCTGCTGAATCGGCCATTTCGAACGGCAGGCAAGAGATCCTCATTGCCATGGCGACGGGTACGGGCAAGACGAAGTGCTCGATTGCATTGATCTATCGGCTTCTTCAGGCGCAACGCTTTCGGCGAATTCTGTTCCTGGTGGACCGCAGCGCGCTGGGGCAGCAAGCGGCCGACGCCTTTGAATCAACGCAGATGCTGAACCAGCAGACCTTTGCCGATACTTTCAACATCAAGGGGCTGAGCGACGTCTCCCCGGAAAGCGACACGCAGGTGCATGTGGCAACGGTGCAGGGCATGGTAAAACGCGTGTTGTTCAGCGATGAGCCGCCCACGGTGGATCAGTACGACTGCATCGTCGTTGACGAATGTCATCGCGGCTACCTGCTTGACCGCGAAATGGACGATACGGAGATTACCTTCCGTTCCGAGAAGGACTACATCTCGAAGTATCGCCGAGTCATTGAACACTTTGATGCCGTCAAGATCGGCCTGACGGCAACACCCGCGCTCCACACGACCGAGATCTTCGGCGACCCGACCTTTCTCTACAGCTACTCCGAAGCGGTCATCGACGGCTTTCTTATTGATCACGACCCGCCGATCCATATCAAGACGGCACATAACCAGCAGGGCATTGACTACGAGGGTGGCGAGGAGATTGCGCAATACAACGCCGAGAGCGGTCAGATTGACTACGTTCACCTGCCGGATGATGTGAACTTCGACATCAGCAAGATAAATCGCATTGTCGAGGACGAATCATTCAACCAGACAGTGTGTGAAGTGCTTGCCGATCAGATTGATCCGTTTTCCGAGGAAAAAACGCTGATCTTCTGCGTGACGGATCGCCATGCCGATATGGTGGTTAGGTTGATGAAGGATGCCATCGAAGCCGCTTATGGCAGTTGTGAAGACGGCCTCGTAAAGAAAATCACTGGCAATTCAGACAAGCCGTTGGAGCAGATTCGTCGCTACAAGAACGAGCGCCTGCCTGGAATCGCAGTCACCGTTGATCTACTGACGACGGGTATTGATGTGCCTGAGATCTGTAACCTCGTCTTCCTGCGACCAGTGAAGTCCCGGATTCTGTACGAGCAGATGAAGGGCAGGGCAACCCGGCTATGCCCGGACATCAACAAAGAGGTCTTCCGCATCTTTGATGCGGTTAACCTGTTCGACAACCTTGAGCCACTGACCAACATGAAGCCGGTTGTCGTCAACCCGAATATCACCTTTAAACAGCTCGAAGCGGAGGTGAAGGGAGAGACAACCACTTCCGAAGATCAGCAGACGCATGCCCGCGATCAGTTTATCGGCAAGTTGCAGCGCAAGAAGCGACGGATGTCAGAGACCGATGCCGAAGCGTTCGAGACACATACCGGCATGTCGCCCGACGCCTTTATTGCAGAGATCAAGGTGCTGCCTATTCAGGAAGTGGCCGGCTGGTTTGTCGATCATCCCGGGCTCGGCGAGTTGCTCGACAGTCGATCGCTGGGTACGCCACCGCTTTTCTTCATCAGTGAGAAGGAGGACGAGCTGCAGGAGGTCGAGACGCTCTATGGCCGCTCGGTCAAACCCGACGACTATCTCGAAGAATTCGAGGCCTTCATCCGTGAGAACGAGAACAAGATCATTGCGCTGAAGACGCTCATCCATCAGCCGGGAAAGATCACCCGTCAGCAAATCAAGGAGCTGCTGCTGGCCCTGTCGGCGGAGCAGTTTACCGAATCCAATTTGCGCAAAGCCTGGGCAATGAAGACGCACCAGGATGTTGCAGCCCGCATCGTAGGCTATATCCGAAAAGCGGCCATGGGCGATGCCTTGGTGCCGTGGGAGCAGCGGGTCGATAACGCCGTGAACGTGATTCTGGCCCAGCAGGAATGGAAACCGGCGCAGCGCAACATCCTGTCGCAAATCGGTTCGCTGCTGAAAACCCGGCTCGCGCTGGACGAACAATCCATTAACGAATCGGCGCTGAAACAGCGCTACGGTCCCTTTGACCGCATCAACAAGATTTTTGATGGCGAGCTGCCCAACATCCTGGAAAGCATCAACGACGCGGTCTGGCAGGCAAATGCCAGCTAGCGTCTCTCAACCTAAACGCATGAGAAGCAATCAAAATGTCCACGACTGATATCGTCGCCAAGCTCTGGAACCTGTGTAACGTCTTGAAGGATGACGGTGTGACCTACACCGACTACGTCAAGGAGCTGACCTATTTGCTGTTCCTAAAGATGGCTGCCGAAACCGGGACGGAAGAGCGGATTCCCGCGGAGTACCACTGGCACAAGCTCGAGGGAAAGGCAGCGCAAGAGCGCCTGACCTTCTATCGCAAGCTGCTGCTCGATTTGGGCGACCCTGAGAAGACGGAATCTATTCTCGTTCGCGCAATCTTCGTCAATGCGAACACGATCATCAAAAAGCCGGCAACCCTCAGTACGCTAATTACGGAGATCGAGAAGCTGGACTGGTACACGGCCCGGCAGGAGGGGCTGGGTGATCTGTACGAAGGGCTGCTGGAGAAGAACGCGGGTGAGAAGAAATCCGGTGCCGGTCAGTATTTTACGCCTCGCGTGCTTATCGACGTCATTGTTGACCTCATGAAGCCGCAGCTCGGCGAAGTGATTCAGGACCCTGCGGCTGGTACCGGGGGGTTTCTGATTTCAGCGCGCCACTACATCGAGGATCATAACGACCTGGTGAGCCTGGACGAAAAGGCCTGGGAGCAGTTCCAGCACCGAACGTTCTACGGCATGGAGTTTGTGCAGGACACACACAAGCTGGCGCTGATGAACCTCTATCTGCACGATATCGAGTCGGACGGCCACAGCTACGGCATGATCTATGGCGACACCATGTCGCCGGATGCCGAGAAGCTGCCCAGAGCCGATCTCATCCTGTCCAATCCACCATTCGGCACCAAAAAAGGCGGTGGCCTGCCCACGCGGGATGACTTCACCTTTCCCACCAGCAACAAACAGCTCGCCTTTTTGCAGCACATTTATCGAGGGTTGAAGCCAGGCGGCCGCGCCGCCGTGGTACTGCCCGACAACGTGCTTTTTGAGGCCAATCAGGGTGCCGCTATTCGCCGAGACCTGATGGACAAGTGCAACCTGCATACGATTCTGCGTTTGCCAACAGGCATCTTTTACGCGCAGGGCGTGAAAACAAACGTGCTGTTCTTCAGCAAGTCCAAAGATACGAAAAAAGACACCGGCAACACCAAAGGCGTTTGGGTTTATGACCTGCGGGCCAACATGCCGAGCTTCGGCAAGCGCACCGAGTTCAAGCGCAGCTATTTCGATGAGTTCATCAAGTGCTTTGGCAAGAAGAGTGATGGTACCTCCAAGCGAGCGGAACTCCCGCCAGAGACCAACGAAGACGGCAAGGAAACCGACAGTCGCTGGAAGTTTTTCCCGCGCGAGCAGCTGGCTGAGCGCAACGACAGCCTGGATATCTCTTGGATCAGGGACGAGGACGTCATTGATGCTGCTGATTTGCCAGAGCCCGACGAATTGGCAAGCGAGGCTATGACGGAGCTGAGCGAGGCTCTGCGTGAGCTCACGGAGCTCATGGAGGCGTTGGGTTGCCACGATGAGGCGGAAGCGCAAAAGCACCTTGTGGCTCAGGTAGTTGGATTGGGGGACGAAGCTGATGAAGTCTGACGGCTTCCCTGAGTCTTGGGCAGTCGCAACTTTGGAAGAGGTTGCTTATGTCAATATGGGGCAATCCCCAAAAGGCGTTTTCGTTAACGAAGATGGAGAGGGGATACCGTTCTATCAGGGCAAGGCGGAGTTTGGAAAACTCTATCCAACACCGAAAAAGAGTTGCACTTCGCCCACGAAAATCGCGGAAACTGGTGACATACTGATTTCAGTACGAGCGCCCGTCGGACCGACAAACATCTGTCGAGAACGGAGTTGCATCGGCAGAGGGTTGGCCTCAATCCGTGCTTATGACTCCTACTCACAAGACTTTCTCCATAACTTTCTCCGCAACCTCGAGCCGTGGCTAAGTACGCAGGGAACCGGGAGTACATTTAAGGCTATAAGTGGGAGCTTCCTTCGGGAGCAAACGATTCCGGTTCCTCCTTACAACGAACAAGTGCGTATCGCCAACAAGCTCGATGAGCTGCTGGCTCAGGTCGAGACCATCAAAGCCCGCGTTGATGCCATCCCCGCCATCCTGAAACGCTTCCGCCAATCCGTCCTTGCCGCCGCCGTCAGCGGCAAGCTCACCGAAGACTGGCGAGCGAACAATCACATGACTATTTGTGAAGAAGATGTCCTCGCGCACCATCGGGAGATGTGGATTTCTGCGAAGCTTCGTGAGTTTGAAGACAAGGGGAAAACTCCAAAGAATAGAAAATGGCAAGAGAAGTACAAGACGCCAGAAACGGTCGAACTCGAAAAGACTTGGCCGATTCCTCCGAGTTGGTGTTGGACCACAATTGATGCGCTCACTGAGGTTACAAAACTAGCTGGGTTTGAATTCACCAAATATGTGAACTACGAAGTTGATGGCGATCTGCCCGTAGTAAAAGCGGAGAATGTCGGAAAACAGGGGTATCGGCACAAAAAGTACTCATATGTGTGCAGTCGATCCGTAGAGCATCTGAAGCGATCAGAGCTTTCTGGTGGCGAGATTTTGATTGTATTTGTCGGCGCTGGTGTCGGCCAAGTCGGGCTATGTCCAACAGATAGGAAGTACTTCCTGGGCCCGAACGTGGCTGTGGTTAGGAATACCGCTAGGTTCCTTGAAGCAAAGTATCTAGAGCACTACTTGAGAAGCGATGCGGGTAAAGGAATCCTTCTGAGTTTCTCAAAGGGCGCAGCACAACCGTCATTGTCAATGGGCCAGATAAGAAAGGCTTCTTTGCCTTTGCCATCCATTGAGGAACAAGTTGAAATTGTAAAACGTATCGATGGCCTCTTTCTTTTCGCTTCTCAAATCGAACAGCGTCTGGCCGATGCCCAATGCGGCATCGACAAGTTGATGCAAGCGATTTTGACCAAAGCCTTTCGCGGAGAGCTGGTAGATCAGGATCCGAATGATGAACCCGCCTCTGAACTCTTAACGCGAATACAGATAGAACGCGAGGCCGCGGTGAAACTTGCCAAAGCTGTGAAGAAGGCGACCTCAAAGTCACGAAAAAATCGTTCATCCAAGGCGTAGGCGGCTTATCTCGTGGCAACGGTCAATAATTGGCTTCAGGGATTTTTGTCAGCAGACCATCGTGGTTTAGCGAAGCCGGATGAGCGGCCGTTATTCGCTTACCAGACGAGCAAGGAAGAATTCGACGAACTTGGTGAACTGCTCGGGCGATGCCTTGATACACGCTTTGGTAGTCCACGGTTCGTTACCAATACGGGAAGGCTGTTCGTACTTTATGGTGCCGAATGGTGGCGTCGAAACTTCTCAGGTGGTTCCTGGAAATGGGAATTGATTACCGACAGCCTTGGCTGGCAAGACGTTGAGCAAAGGCACTTGGTCGGCCTTGTTGCCGAAGGCCTGGGCTACTGGAAACGGGATATCGTCCGCACTGCTGTTGGCAACGCCTATCTCACGACCATCGTGCTGGAGGGTGGTATCCCACTGTTGCTCCTGCAGCATCAGGGAGCAAGTTTCACTCGCTACCTCAAGGCGGTCATTGGTGAGCATGCGAAATGGGTGGGCGCGGGAATGTCTGCTTACGCACATGCGGAAAGCTGTCAGCGAGTGCTGAATGCCAAGTCATTGCGAAAAGAGCAGGTCTTTCGGTTGGCAGCCACTATCGTGGAGGTGATCTACGACCTCTCGACAGATTTGCAGTCCAAAACGGAGCCCTTCAAAGAACTCAGTCAGAAGGACCCTCATTGGTACCGGCGACTGCCAATGGCGGTGGACGATGACGCCGCCAAAACGCTGGTCGACGCACTCCTGAAGGAAGCACAGCGAAAGCGGAGTTCCCGCTACGAGAAATTCGTCATCAACCGCTTCCTCACGCTCGTTGACGGTATCTGGGTTCAGCGGGCAAAGCTCGAGGTGCCAGACACCATTCCTTCTCAAGTTATCTCGGAGCAGCTTGAGGTAAAGCACGACAGTTTGCCTTCACGGATGGAACTCGTGGCGCGAACGAGCCGATTCACGATGAAGGTTGCGTCCCTGATGCGCGTGCAACGTGAGCAGGATGAGTTCGCTGTTTCGTTCTATCGCTCCAACAGCATGTCCTTTGATTTGCCTTTCGATGAAGAGATTACCTGCACGCTGCAGAGCGCTGGCCAGTCTCTGGGCGACTATCGTGCTGACGGTGCCGATCGCATCGACATTGATTTGCCGCTCTTGTTCGTACCGGACGATGCTCTGGATTGGCGCCTGATGGGGGCAGGCAGCTTAAGCACCCGCGTCGAGAACGGTCGCCTGCTGGCACCGGCTTCCAGTTCCGTTGAAGGCACCATTGAGCCCGTTGAAGATGATCATACGTTCAGAAGCGAAGTGCTTGGCGCGATGCAGGTGTTTGACGTCAGCGGCGAAGTGCTGGTGCGGCTGGATGACGGGTTCTTGTGTCGCCTCCGGCTTGGTGCCAGCCGTGACACGAATACGCAGTATTCGCTCCGTGGTCATCGCTTGTATGCGCTGGAGCAGCGCGGCGTACCGATCTTTGCCGGGCTGCCGACAATAGCTGCCCCTCAAGGGAGTCCGAAGCCTGAAGCGGTTTTGTGGCGGTCAGAACTGGCCGGGAGTTCGTGGATTGATAGCCGCGAAAAACCACCGCTTGGCCTCGTCAGAATTCGAGCACTGATTGATGAGGAGTGTGTCTTTGCGGCCTCGCTGATCGTGCTGCCGCCTGA
The DNA here is from genome assembly GCA_965267485.1 of Pseudomonadales bacterium. Taxonomy (GTDB): domain Bacteria; phylum Pseudomonadota; class Gammaproteobacteria; order Pseudomonadales; family Azotimanducaceae; genus JANQJA01. The sequence goes on from OZ254080.1 coordinate 1,497,362, forward strand.
CTTTCGTTTTCTGATGAACAACGAGGAGGGCTTCGGCGAGGGCAACATCCTGATGCGGGGCCTGGAGGGGGCGGTTGTCAACTGCGCCGACGCCAATGAGATTCAGACTGAGCTCGAGACGATCAATAACGTCACGGTGATCTACTGCAGAAGTCAGGGTGCGGGAGGCGGCAGATTCCCCGTTGGTTTGCGCTGGGATGACGGGTTGCAGTGCACGATTGCGATGCCGTTCCCCGGGGAAGGGGCACGGTTTGTTAACGTGGAAACTGGTGAAATGTGCCACCGGCGGGTTTCGATCAATGAGCTGATCAACGTGTCGGCTCAGGTTGTGTCTTGGCACCAGCAGCAGGGATTCCGGCTTTTCGCCCAGCTACGGGCTGCTGATGTGGATACCTCTATCAGCCGCAGCAGCATGTACTTCCAGCGCACGATTTCCCGTTTCTCCGATAACCTTGCTGAGGTTTCGTTGGTTGATCTGTATGGCCCTATCAAGGAGCTGTTCAGTTACAGCGCTGATCTGGACGCAACCGTTCGCGTGGAGATTTCCAGCGGTACGACCCAGGCGTTGCTTGATGTGGTTCAGTTTGACGGCGAGCTGAGGTTCAACCCGGCGGAGCGCACGGTGACCTATGAAGCCGAGCTTGAGCTGCCGGTTGAAAACCCCGTGCTGAAGTATTTGCCGTTCGACATTGAGCAGGATGCGGCTGAGCTGGAGATTGATGGCGACCTGGAATTTATGACCTGGCGGCTTGATGCCAGTGATGACCTCGCCGGGATGGTCATCGTTGAGGGCCAGCTGGGTCGTCTGGTTCGGCCGTGTGTGGTGTATTCACTCGAGGAGACTGCACCGACTGACTATCATTCTTACGTTGAAGTCTCTGAAGAGGACAGTGAAGCCGAAGAAACGATTGCAGAGAAGCCGCTAGTGCCTCTCCCTGCTGTCTGGAAGCTGCCCTCTGCGAACGCTCGTCGGAGAGAATTTGAAGCGATCTTCGAGCGGCTGGCGGATGTGCCTGACAGCGAAGATTGGCAGCTGCTCGTGCAATACGTTCAGCGCTACCGCGACGCACATCCGGATTGCCTGGACATTCATGAGGCGCTCATCGACTCCCCGCGTGCCTTGGTTGGCCTCATCTGCAGGTCTCAGCCCGAGATAGCCGATCTACTGATTGAGTGGGGGGAATACCTGCCGGTTCGCTTCTGGATGGTGCCGGCCAATGTCTGGCGAGATGAGGTGACCGCGTATCTAGGCTACCTCAGCCAGTTTGATGACACGGTCGTGGACCTCGAGAAGGCCAAACTGATCGGTATCTTCAAGAAAATCCGTGACCTTCAGCCCAATACCTTGCTGGTGATGAACCGGCTGCTTGATCAGCTGGATGACCCTCAGGATTTCACCGATATTGAACTCAAGTTCAAGGCTTTTGATGAAAAGCCGGCGCCCTACCAGGCCGCGATTCAAAGTGAAGTTGCTTCGAGTTTGTTCGGGCGACCCGAAGACGAACGTTGGCCGTCGGGGCTGACGCGTGAACTCTGGAACAACATCGATAAAAATCCGCTGTGGCTGGAGCCGGGCAGCGGCTTCAGGAAAGCTTTCATCGATGCACCGGTATTCAGCGCTTTCTGTGTTGCCAAGGGCATCTATCTTAGTCGTGGACATCGCGCGCATGTTGCCGCAATTCGTAACTTCGACAGTCAGGCATTCGACCAGATCTACGTCAGTTTCCTGGTCGTTTTCCTCAAATTCGTCAAATAGGTTTTATCCATGTCAGGAATCAGCTACGCGTCGCTCGTACAGCAATTAAATCGTCGTGCGCAGCGCGCCGTACTCAGTCAACTTGGTTTTCAGAAACGAGCACTGAACGAGCATTTGCAGGGTACATGGGCACAATCAGCTGGTCAGTCAGGCAGCTTTGTCTCTGATCCGGTGTTCGAGTGTACGTTTGGTTACGAGCCGGCGGACGTCAGAATGTCCGAGCTTGCCGGCAACTTGATCAACAATAAGCTGATAGGCGCGTTGGACAAGCCGCCAGCAGAATTTCGTGCCGAGTACTCTTTTGGAAAGTCCTGGTTTCCCTACTCACATCAGCTTGAAGCGTGGGAAACATTGCTCGGCGACACGCCAAAATCGGTTTTGGTTTCCAGCGGCACGGGTTCGGGTAAGACCGAGTGCTTCCTGGTCCCAATACTGAATGATCTTGCCAATCAGTGTGAATCTCAGGCCGAGCCGCTGGAAGGTGTGCAGGCACTGTTTCTATATCCGCTGAATGCGCTGATCGAGAGCCAGCGTGAGAGATTGTCAGCCTGGAGCAGGGAGTTTAAGGGGGATATCCGATATTGCCTTTATAACGGCAACACGCCGTCGAGTCCGCCGCCTTTAGCAACTCAGCGTCAGTCGCCTGAGCAGGTGCTTTCTCGTGCCGCGCTGAGGAGTTCGCCTCCGCCAATTTTGGTGACTAACTCCACGATGCTCGAGTACATGCTCGTCCGACAGGATGACCAGCCCATCCTTGAGAAATCCAAAGGAAGACTAAAGTGGGTCGTGCTTGATGAAGCGCATACCTATGTCGGCTCGAATGCCGCTGAAATCGCCATGCTGCTTCGCCGGGTCATGCACAGTTTTGAGGTTGATCCGGAGGATGTCCGCTTTATCGCAACTTCAGCAACCATTGGTAGCGGCGATGACAAGACGTTGACGCAGCTCAGAAAGTTCCTGGCAGATGTCGCTGGCGTTCGAGAGTCACAGGTCAGCGTGATCACGGGTGACCGTCAGATACCTAGAATCACGACTGAAATCGACGAACGGCAGGAGACATTGGCTGACCTGATCGGCTACGCGGAACTGCCTGAGGCAGAGCGTTGGGAGCGAGTCTCAACGAGCCGCTCGCTGAGATCGCTAAGAGGACTTCTAACAGGTGGGGACGTTCCGCAGAAGAAGCTCTCCCAGATTATTGATCACCTGTCGGGCCTCTCGCTCTCGCCTAGCCGTGAGGAAACACTGGCCCTGCTTGATCTGTGCGCTGACGCACGGGATCCCGGTGGCACAGCCTTTTTGCCGACAAGACTGCATCTGTTCGAAAAGACGCTGAACGGAATCTGGGCGTGCGTCAACGAGCAGTGCCCCGGCAGGGAAGCAACTCCGCTGGACTCGGCCGATTGGAAATTCGGCAAGGTGTTCATGCATCAGCAGGAGAAGTGTGACAGCTGCGAAATGCCAGTGTATGAAATGCTCTCTTGCAGCGACTGTGGCGCCGAATACTTGTCGGCCCAGGAAGTTTCCCGAGGCCACGAATATTTCCTTGAAGGATATCGCCCCGACGACGATATCGACGAGTTTCAGCTTGATCTCGATCTTGACGATAACGACGATGACGACCAGCCGGCGCTATTGGATGAAAATCGCCGGCTCATCTCATCCTATGGTGGTGAGCGAAAAGATTGGATTGATTCCGAACAGCGGATGTCAGACCGCGGAGAGGGCCCTAAACAGGTAGAGCTAACCCTCGTCTCTCCGCGCGAAGGGAAGCTGTGGTGTCCGTGCTGCGGTGCCAGGGACTCCTCTGGCTTTACCAAGTTGAGGTTTAAGAAGCTGGGTGCACCGTTCTTCCTTGGCGATATTCTGCCGACCGTCCTTGAGCACTGCCCGCCAGCGGAAGGGAATGAGCGCAACAATCCGGCGGAAGGGCGACGCCTGCTGACCTTCACCGATTCCCGCCAGGGCACAGCAAGAATTGCCGCCCGGCTGCAACAGGATTCTGATCGAAACTTTGTTCGTTCGTTGTTGTATCACCAGCTCCACCCGGTGGTTGATGCAAGTGCAAACGAATTACCGCCAGACCTGGATGAGCAAATTGCCTATTACGAGCAGAGCCTTGCATCAAACTTGCCGGCCTCGATCAAGGCGACTCAACAGGCAAAGTACGATGAGTTGGTTCAGCTCAAGACAGGTGGCGGTGCAGGGCAATTCAATACACCCTGCAAACCTTGGCCAGAAGCCGCCAAAGATCTCGTGCATTGCAGAGAAATCCGTGAGTGGATGCGGGACGACTTAAATCGCTTGTCTGGGGCTTCTCTTTCCGAAGAGGAGTTCGCGAGATTTTGCTTATATCGCGAATTTGCCCGGCGACCGAAGCGAGGCAATCAGTCAGAAACCCTCGGATTGATCAAGCTCGTTTACCCCAGAATTGAACAGGTCACGAAGGCGCCGGATCAATGGATTCGTTGGGGCGGCGATGTTGCTGATTGGAAGGATTTTCTGAACATCTTTGTCGATCATCACATCCGGGAGAACAGCTGTGTAACGGTCGACCCCAAATTCACTAAGTGGATGGGCGCAAAGATACGCGTCAAATATCTTCAAAGCCCAAATAAAGAGAGGATCCCCGGCCAATCCCGGGTGATCTATTGGCCCGAACTGACTGATCGAGGAGGGCGGGTGCCGCGCATGGCGGGTCTGCTGCTCTCTGGATTTCAGCTTGATCGTCATTCCGAAGTCGAGCGTCATGCGATCAATCTGATTCTGGCCCAAGCTTGGGGAGCAATTGTCCCGTTGCTTGATAGTCTGCCGGACGGCTATTTGTTGAACTTTGACAATTCGGTCGAACTCTCCGGTTTAACCGAAGCCTGGATATGCCCCTTTACCAAACGGTTGTTACCGCGAGTGTTTCGCGGACTCTCGCCGTATACGCAGATCGTGGATGGCAATGAAAATCCCGACGCTTGTATGCGGGTGCAGATGCCTGTCTATCCCTACCGATATTGGCGTGACGAATTAGGGAAAGATTTGTCCCCTCAGGAAATCAGAGCCTGGGTGGATGGTGATGAAACGATTGACGCGCTGCGTAATCAATGGGTCTGGCCCAACAGAAGTGACCGGGCAGCTGAAGGAGAGACTTGGGTCGCCGTTGGCGAGCACTCTGCGCAGCAATCAAAGCCGGTGCTGGACCGCATTACGAACGACTTCAAACGGGGTCGGATCAACATCCTAAGCTGCTCCACCACTATGGAGATGGGCGTTGATATCGGCGGTATGTCGGCCGTGGCGATGAATAACGTTCCTCCGGGGCAGGCGAATTACCTCCAGCGTGCTGGACGGGCCGGACGCCGGAAAGAAAGCTCCTCGGTGAGCGTTACTTTGTGCGGTCAGTCAGCTCACAGTATCGAAGTCTTCAATAACCCATTGTGGCCATTTGATCCTGGTGGAATCTCACTTCCCCGCGTTGCGTTGCATAGTCGTAGCCTCGTGCAGCGTCACGCCAATGCGTTTTTGCTTGCCGAGTGGCTGAAACAGTTCGGCGTCGATATTCCAAAGCTCAGCTGCGGCTGGTTTTTTGAAGACAGTGAAGACCAATGTCGGGCCGATGAGTTCCGTGCGTGGTGTGAGACGCTTCAGGAGACCAACGCTGAGTTATCGAAAGCACTGGGTTCCCTGGTCGAAGGGACGGCCCTTGCATCTTCCTCTGCCTCAGAAATCGCGTTTGTCTGTGCAGACGTTGTGAACGCAATCAAGGCGGACTGGCAACGAGAGGCTGGAGCATTAAAGTCCAAAATAGAAGTTCTCGCCGCCGGTGATGAGGACGAGAATCGCATACCGATACGGGCTGTGAACTACCAGCTAAAGGCGTTGCGCACTGAGTATCTTCTGAAGGATCTCACCGCGAAAGGGCTGCTGCCGGGGCATGGGTTTCCTAGCGGTATTGTTTCGTTACTCACGAAAACCATGGAAGACTTCAGACGTCCTAATGACCCCGATGAGACACGTGAAGATGTGGTTTCGCAAACTTCCATCGGTCCGTCTCGCGACAGGAGTGTTGCTATCCGCGAATTCGCGCCTGGGGCTGAAGTGGTGGTGAACGGCGTGGTGCATCAATGCAGTGGAATCACGCTGAACCGTCACATTCCCGCTGGCGTTGAAGGGAAGCACGAGATTCAGGAGCTTTCGTGGCACTGGCATTGCAGGTCCTGTGGCTCAGGTGATGTATCAGGTGGGCTGCCGGCAGCATGCTCGGCCTGCGGTAGCGATGATCTTGATCGACACCAAACAATCAGCCCCAACGGTTTCGCGGTCGATATTCGGTACGAACGCCACAATGATGTGAGTGCGCCTACGTATCTGCCGTACAACCCGCCGCGAGTGAATTTTGGAGGTGCCCTCTGGAAGCCCTTATCGGAACCTCGTCTCGGCCGTGTTCGGTCCACGGACCAGGCAAAGATCATGCACTGGAATGGTGGTGGCAAGGAGAACGCTGGATATGCTGTGTGCTTCTATTGTGGCAGAGCAGAGATGCAAGTCGATGAAGCGCTGCCCGCTGTCTTTAGGTCTCCTCACAAACGCCTGCGCGGCGGCAAGGAATCTGCAAACGAAGAGTATTGTCCGGGGAGTGACTCAGATTGGGCTATCAAGGGCGGTCTTTGGCTGATTGACGAATCTGTGACCAGCGCAATTGAGCTGCAGCTGAGAGACCCCGTTACAGGTGAATCTTTACGTGACGATGAAGTGGCGTGGTCGATTGCTTACGGGCTCAGACATGGTCTTGCCGGGATTCTGGGTGTAACAGACTCGGAGATCGCGGTTCGCGTCCAAAAGATGAACGACCCGGAATACGGTGAAGTTCGATCGATCTTTATCTACGACTCAGCGGTCTCAGGCGCCGGCTATGCAACGCAGTTTGTTGATTTTCTGGAAGAAACTGTTAATCGCGCGCTGACATTTTTCGATTGTCCGGATCGGTGTGACTCCGCGTGCAATGCCTGTCTGATTGACTGGGACAGTCAACATCAGCGTTCGCTGCTTGATCGTCACAAAGCTAGCCAGTTTCTCGCGGAGTGGAAGCGGCATCTTTCGCTTCCCGAGGAACTTCAGGTGCTTGGCCCGCGAAGCAAGGTTGAACTCAAAGATCTTAGCGAGTCGATGAGGAATGAATCCTACAAGCAGCAGATTGATTCAATTAGCTTCTTCGCTGGAGGCGATCTCGATGAGTGGGATCTCGGCAACTGGTCAATGCTGAAGGAGATCAACCGTTGGTTAGAGATGGGCGTGCAGATTCAACTGCTGGTTGAGGCGAAGACCGTGGGCAGCATTCCCGATAGTCAGAGACGATTGCTCGCTTCCCTTATTGCGCTCGGTAATGGGCGCTTCAGCGTCGGAATACTCAACACTGCAAATCAGCTGGGTCACCAGGCCAATATACTGGCCTGGGTGAAGGGACAGATGCCGATAGCCTGGGCCGCAATAGATTCTGAATTGATGCCCGGAGAACGTTGGGGCGATTCGGACAAACCGCTCATTCGCGCTGATATTGATCTCGGGCAGCTCGAGTTTGATGCGATATCTGATGAGCAGTTGCTGCCACAAGCTGACCCCTCATCGTCAAGTCAAAAAATCAAGATTGAAAGTCAGTGTGATGGCAACGCCAAGACCTTTGGCCAGCGATTTTGGGCGATGTTGGGTACTGACTACCTGCATCAGTTTTCGGGTGCTATTACTCGCGTGTACTACCGCGATCGATATCTATGTTCGCCTCTACACTCTTCACTGTTGGCTTCTATTCTCTCTGAATTGGCGCCACGAATGTCAGAGGAGGCGGAGGTGTCGATAGATGTAATGGAGCTGAGGCCATCCTCCTACCAACCGAGTGCGTTGCGGGACAATTGGTCGAGCGACGAACAGAGACGTCTCGTACTGCAAGAGTTGTTTAAATCAGCTGCGGATTGTTCGCGCATTCTGATTCGGAACTTCAGTAAGGCAGATCTTGCGCATAGCCGTGAGCTGGGCGTGGAGTTCGATTCCGGGCAGGTACTGAGTATCAATCTTGATGAAGGGATGGGGTGCTGGCGCCAGAACGGATACCGAACCTTTGATTTTGCCGCATCTAGTGGCGCACAGGCTCAGGCAATTCTGGCGTTTGATGGATATGTGAGCCTTGCCCACAAGAAGATCGGTAGTTGGATGTTTGTCTCTAGGGAAGACTGAAAAGCTGGACTATCGTGAGAAACCTTATGCGCAATGCACTACTTTCGAAGCATAGTCATTGGATAAAGAAGGTAGTCTTCCCGTCGGGTGAACGCGCGAAGGGCTTGGCTCTTGTCACGGCGTGCGCCTTCGAGGGTTGTTGGGGCCGGTAAAATGGCCAACCCGCAGAGATTCGTCCCCAAGGGGCACAGCGCGTTCCAATCAGGTCGGCGCCTTCTCCGCTGGCGCCTTGCCGCCCCCGACCTCCTCTGGGGAGAGCCCCGACAATGGCCCCAGCGCAAGCAACTTCGGGAACAGTCCGCACCAACTGCCCACGACGATGAGCGTACCAACGCCGCCGGCCACGACAGAGATGACCGGCGTTGTCAGCTGCGCCACGAGCCCGGATTCGAAGCCGCCCAACTCGTTGGATGAACCGATAAAGATTGAGCTCACGGCAGACACCCTGCCGCGCATTTCGTTCGGGGTGCTCATCTGCGTGATGACCTGGCGAATCACCATGCTGACGTTGTCGAAGGCACCGGTAAGCGCCAGTGCCGCCATCGACAGCCAGAAGTCAGTCGAGAAGCCGAAGACGATGGTCGCGACACCAAAACCCGCGACCGACCAGTAAAGGATGTGCCCGGACCGCTGGATGGGCGGCAGGTAAGCCAGCAGGAGCGCCATCACCACCGCGCCCGCCGCAGGCGCTGCGCGCAACCAGCCGAGTACCTGCTCGGGTTCGAGCCCTAGCGCACTGGCATCGATAATGTCCCGCGCAAAGATTGGCAGCAGGTAGACGGCGCCGCCGAGCAGAACCGCAAACAGGTCAAGCGATATTGCGCCGAGCAGAACCTGACGGCGCCACACAAATCTCAGCCCTTCGATCACCTGGCCAATCATGTTGCCACGCTGGATGCGAGGCGCCTCCGGTAGACGTATGGTGGCGAGAAATGCGATGAACGCAGCGGAAGAAAGCGCGCTCAGGAAGTAGGCGGCCTGGATATTGATCGCAATCAGAAAGCCACCGATTGCGGGGCCGGCGATGCCGGTGACCTGCATCAGGCTCGTTCGCCATTTGACGGCATTCTCAAACAGTTCGGTGGGCACGAGGAGCGGCAAGATCGCCGTGCGCGCGGGCCAACCGATCCGGAGGAACGTGGCGTCGAGAAACAACAGCACGTACAGCCATTCCACCGGCGCCTCATAGTAGCTGGCAACGCCCAGCGCCAGCGATGTCATGGTGGCGCCCAGCAGGCTCCACATCATGAGCTGGCGACGATCGAACACGTCGGCCATGTAGCCCGCCGGCAATGTAAACAGCAGCATCGGAATGGCCTGCACGAGCCCAACAAGCCCGAGGGACATCGCCTGCTCGGTGCGGTCGTAGACTTCCCAGCCAATGGCAAGGCTCTGCGCGGCCGTGCCCATTCCCACGAGGCAGGTGGTAATCAGGAAGTTGCGAAAAAGCGGGATGCGTAGAGCGGCGTAAGGGTCGTGAGCGTCTGTCAATGTTCGTCTTTCGTCAGCGGAGATCAGGGCCGCGCAAGGGCGGCAGCGCGTAGCGTACGTCAATCGTGTTCAGGATACGACAACTCAGCGCCCCGGGGATGAGGGAGAAGCGTCAGCAATGGGGATGGCCCTCACTTTGTCGCGGATGGGTTCACTCATGTTCAATCGGTTCCCGCAAATACTGCTTCCCGTTCTGGCTGCCTCGACTTTGCTGGCCCATGGAGAACCCGCGCGAATACATTGTCGGCTTCAGGAGCGTTGACCTAAAGCGGTGTTGATCGATCCGCCGAAATCCACCACTTCCTGGCCGAATTGAGTAAAATACTCCGATGGCAATCGAACGCGTTGTGAGGAAATTTGAGCTTGGTGAAGAACCAAGGGACTCGGTTGTTTGGAAGGAATTCTCCGCTTGTGAACGGATAGCTGCTCTGGAATCGATTCGAAGGGAATATCACTCCACCCGATATGGCACTGAACCAAGACTTCAAAGAGTTTCTAGAGTTACTCAACAAACACCGCGTTAAGTACCTCGTCGTAGGCGGTTATTCGGTAGCCATTCATGGCCATCCCCGATACACCAAAGATATCGATATCTGGATTTTGACGAATCGAGACAACGCCCAAGCACTTCTCGATGCGCTTGATGAAATAATTTTTAAATCATGTGCTTGCGAGAATTTGAAGGTAAGGTAGGGGTTCTGTTTTTCAACCCTGCAACGTCAACTCTTTCGATTTTTTGTCCAGACCCTCTCTAATTCGGACACTTTTGATGTGACTCCTGGCGTCCAACGTTTGGTTCTGTGGCGCTGGCGGATTGAGCCGGTGTCAGTTTAGTCGCGCCAGAAGTCCCGAAACCGTTGCGGAGATAATTCTGAATATCTGACCGTGTGCTGAATATTGCGATGACCCATGTAGTGTTGGATTGCCCGAGTGTCCTGGCCGTCTTTGGCCAGCTTAAAGCCGGCTGAGTGGCGCAACATATGGGGGTGAACCAAAAATCCGATGCCTGCATTCTTCCCGGCTCTCTTAATCATCTTGCGAACGTTGGAGTCGGTCATTGGCCCGCCGCGCTCCGAGACAAATATATAAGCGGTAGTGGGGTATTCCTTTTTCAATCGACGCAGAGCCCGCAATTCTGGTCCCCGCAGTGGATGGACGGCGTCGATACCGTTTTTTAGACGAGAGACATGGAGCAGGCCGGCCTTCAGATCGACGTTCTCCCATCGCAATGAGATGAGTTCAGACACACGCAGCGCGTGTCGGTAGCCGATGAGAATCATGGTCCGGTCGCGATGACCGTGCCGGCCCTGGTCGCCAGCTGCTTTCAACAGCTGGTCTACCTCTTCAGGCGTCAAATACTCGCGGGAGCGTAGGGCCTTGTAGGGTTTTCGGCGAACTTTCCCGTTTTCGGTGCTTGGGGCGTGGTCACCGCGTGGCCGCAAACGCGTGATTTTGCTGGAGGGCATTACTCAAACTTTCCTGTTAATAGTCAAAAAAAGGAAAGATTATAGCGTGTTATGTACCCTGGGTGGGTCAGTTTTATTGGGTTCTGGCAGCCCTTGCTCGGTTCAAACTCTGTTCCTAAGACATTGTGGGTTGAACTAAATCTATGTAAGGTTGTCAATTGACAACAAAGTCTTTTGGTCGTAACGTGGCAAGAAGCAGACATCCAGATAAAGAAGTAGAAGAAGCCTTAGACCATGCGGAACAGCATGGTTGGCGAGTGAAAACTGGAGGATCACATTGTTGGGGCAGAATGTATTGCCCAAAAAATGATAGTGATTGTCGATGCGGAGAATTCTGCATTACCAGCATTTGGAGTACCCCCAGAAATGGAGGTAGCCATGCAAGGCAGCTTCGAAGAGTTGTTGATAACTGTACGAAAACTGAAGAGTAACTCGAGCAGACTGAAGGAGCAGAACTAGTGAAAGAATATGAGTTTGAGCTTAAGTATGCACTCCCGGATAAAGATACAGATCTGGAAGAGTGTGCCGCTACGCTTTATTCAAACGGTTGTGATGATGCGCTGGTAGGTATCGGCAAGGCTGGGAAAATTGCTCTGAGGTTTACTCGCGAGGCAGAAAGTGCAATCGAAGCAGTGAAGAGTGCGATGCTGGATGTGAAAAAGTGTTTGCCGCGGGCGAAGCTGATCGAATCCGGGCCAGACTTAGTGGGCCTCACAGACATTGCTGATGTCATGGGGTGCAGCCGCCAAAATGTTCGAAAGCTAATGATGACGCACTTCTCAGAGTTCCCACTACCTCATCATGATGGTGGTCAGATGCAAATGTGGCGCCTTGCGGAAGTTTTACAGTGGGTAAGAGATAGTAGGCAAGAATCGCCTATTGAAGACTGGCTAATGGAGATCGCGCAAGCGAATATGCAATTCAATATTGCGCTTCGGGAGTTGCCTCGAGTCGATGGGAAGCTCGTGGAGGAGTTACGTGCGGTCATAGACAGGGACCAGGCTGTCGCCTAAGTGAGCGTTTAAGGTGAGGCGGGTGACGAAAGCGAACTAAACCGCCCCAATCCTTGAAAAATCCAAGAACTGACACCATATTGTTTATTTAGCCGCACCGACGGAACTGTCACGCGCGAATGCAGGAAATTCTCGCCGAGCTCCATCTTAACGGACCCAAAACTGCGCGTGAGATAGCGAATTCGCTTGATGTTGACCGAAGAACGGTTAACTCATTCTTGTACAGAATTGGGGACGTTCTAGAAAAAGAAGGTAATCGTTGGAGTTGCCCGCTACCACTCACTTGTGTGGAGCTGAATAGTGGCTGGCTTACGGCTAGAGATATCGAACGGGAATTGAAACGGCCAGCGTTTGCCGCTGAACACCTACTAATCCTTGTACCGAAAGGTTGCGCGATGATGCTCGATGGCGCAGCAATACTCTTTTCCTTTGTAAATCGAGCTGTCGATACAGGAAGACAGGTAGTCCTTCATTTTCATCCAAGTGTATTTGGCTACTGGAATCGAATGGGTGCTTTCGGTGTACTGCATTCGGACGTGTGTGTTCAACCCGCAGACGCTCCTGACGTGTCTCACTTGAAGGGCAACAATTCGAATTTGGTTGAGTTTGAATCGATCTGTTTAGGAGAAGAGCAGAAATCACTTCCATTACAGTTCGGGGAAGCATTTGAGGGTCTTTCGAACAATTCGGCGCACTCGGGAAAGATACAAACAGTAGTTTCTGAGCTCTATGCCAATGTATTGATCCACTCCCAGACAAAACTGCCAGGTTTCATCGCGATGCAATGCTACCGCCCTCGCTTACAACCAAAAAGAATTCAAACAGTAGTTTCAGATTTTGGTGGTGGGATTATCAATACACTCTTCCGAGAAGCGGCGAATGATGCCGACGTGGCCGCTATTGATTTGTCCAATGCTGATTCAAAGGCTGCCTTCCAAGTCCGAATGCTAAAAGAAGCTGGCTTTTCGAGTCGTGAGAACGGCGGTACTGGGTTATCTAGTATTCGTCAAAAGGTAAAAGACTGCGGAAACGGTGATCTATCCATCAGGCAAGATGACTTTTGTGTCGTCTTGCAGTATCGGGAAGGTAAGCTCAACACCAAAAAGATAGACGGCCTAGCTCAGATCCAAGGGACGCATGTCTGCTTTGACTATTATTTAAAATAGGGTATCTTGTTACATTAAACTCAGTAATTTATTGAGAAAACCAATGCGTCTGTCGCTGAAAGAACATTGCGAAAACACCAACCCTTGGGGCTCCAGTCAGGGGAAGAAAACGTTCGAAAAACTTCATGCGGTTATCTCCTCGGTCGATGATGGTTTGATCGAAATTAGCATGCGCGGCCTTGAATCAATCGACCCATCTTTTTTTCGTGAGAGCGTGGTTACTTTGGCTTGGAACTTCCGTGGTCAAAAGTGTTTCTATGTTTCCGACGCCTCAAACTCGGACATCAAAGATAACTGTAGTCTTGGTTGTCTAAAACACAAGATGCCGATGATTCTCGTGGACAATGGATCAAAGAGCTTTATTGGCCCGGAGATCAGTGAGCCGACCAAAAAGCTCTTAGACTATGTAATTGCTAATGGGGAGGTCACAACTCCCAATCTTGCCCGCGACCTAAAGCTGTCGGTCCAGAATGCCAGTACGCGATTAAAGCGACTAGCTTCAGAAGGGTATCTCGTTCGGAAGAACGAGGGCTCAAAAACCGGCGGTCGAGAGTACATCTACACAGTCCCAGCATAGTCCGATTAAACAGGGTTGTTTATTCAGAGATATTGCTATACCATCTGATTAAACATACTCATTTAATGAGTATACTTCATTGATTCCAAAGCTGGTCCCGGGCCAGATCGTAGAAGGAGTACTGCAAAGTGCGAAACGAAAATGAGAACCAAGGTAAGAACGAACCACCTTACAAGATCATCGTTGATCAGAACCCTCTAGAGTGGCCCAAGGCAACTATCAATGGAGCTGAGATAAAGACGTTGGCAAAGGTTGATGCGGCCACATATGAAGTTTGGCAGGACGTTCCTGGTCCCGAGGACCTTCCAATTGCCGATGATCAAAACGTAGATCTGACCCCCAACGGTCGAGAGCGGTTTTTTACAGGCAAGAAGACAACGACAGAGGGGTAGAGCGAGTGAGTTTCCTGCCAGAAGAGGACCGAGAATATCTCGCCTCGAAGCGGATCGTTTACGAGGAAGTAGTTGATGGGACGAATAAAGGTCTGGTGCTAAAGACCTGGTCGTTGCCTGATGGGCTTTATGACCACCCTAGCGCGGATATCTTGATCATCCTGCCGTCGGGCTACCCTGATGTACCGCCGGACATGTTTCATCTGATGCCTTGGGTACGGCTTGCATTGTCGAACAGCTATCCCAAAGCAGCCGATCAACCCGTCAATTTCGCGGGCCAAAAGTGGCAACGCTGGTCCAGGCACAACAATGAATGGCGTCCAGGTGTTGATGGGATATGGACCATGATCAAGCGGGTTTCCCATGCGCTGGAGAAGGCAGCTTGACGATTTACAACCTAAATGTCAGCTCCGAACTTGTCGGTGAGATGAATGACTTGCTTCTCAATGATGGAAGCGAACGTGCTGCGTACATCCTGTGCAACAAGTCCGAAGTGTCTTTTGAGCCTTGGGAAAGAGTTCCTGTGACCACCTTTATCGTGGATAAGATTGTCCCGGTTCCGGACGAGGACGTCCTTCAAGCTACGCCTAGTCATATTACATGGAGGACCGCATCTTTCGTGAAAGCTCTGAAGGAAGCACAAGCGAAAGACCAGATAGTCGGCATTGTTCATTCTCACCCTGGGGGTATTGATGATTTTTCTGCGCAAGATGATGTGAATGAACCAGGTCTGGTGCAGCTCTGTGTAAATCGAAACGGATTTGGAACGATGATGCTGAGCCTGATAGTGACCGGTGAAGGTAGGCTTCGCGGTCGCGTGTGGCTTCGTCCAGATGAAAAGAGTCATGAACCGATTCGGGTGATACAGGAAGTCGGTGAACGCATAAAACTTCACTACCCCGGTCGCGGCAAGGTACTTTCCGCTCACGCTTTTTCTCGTCAAGCTCTTGCCTTCGGCGATTCTTTGAACCAAGACTTGAAGAGGCTGCGCGTATCGATTGTAGGTTCCGGTGGAACCGGGAGCGCTGTAGCGATGTTGTTGGCTCGGCTTGGCGTTGGCCAAATCGCCCTCATTGATAACGATATCGTGGATCGTACGAATCTAAACCGCTTGCACGGATCCTCTCAGATGGACGCAGATGCAATGAGACCAAAGGTCGACGTTGTCGCCAACATGGTCGCGGGAATGGGGTTGGGCGTCAGAGTTTTTCCTCTTGAGAGCTGGGTTGGCGACGCTGGTTGCAGAGATGTTCTGAAGGCTTCAAACGTGATTTTCTCCTGTACTGACGATCATGAAGGGCGGATCTTGCTCAATAGGTTTGCGTACGTATACAGGGTTCCCGTGGTCGACGTGGGATTGGCTATCGAACCTTCGAACGAAGAAGGAACTCCTAGGCTTATGGCTCTTGACGGACGTGTGAGTGTCTTGGGTCCTGGCAACACGTGTCTCCTCTGCAGGGGAATCGTGAATCCCGATGTCGCTCGGGCCGAAGGACTTAGACGCTCTGATCCGGCGGAGTATGAACTCAGGAAGGCGGAAGGTTATGTCCTTGGCGAAGGAAACCCCTCTCCTGCAGTAGTGACATTCACTACCGAGGTTGCATGCATGGCTGTCAACGAACTCATTCACCGCATGCAGGGCTACAAGGGAGAGGACGGCGCGGCCTCAACTAGAGTCAGAAAGTTTCAACTCGATATAGATCGTAAGCCTGGACATAAGCCAACAGAAGGGTGCCGCGTTTGTCGGTCTGACAGATATTGGGGGCGTGGCGATATGGATCAGTTCTTAGGAGTGGTTAGTTAGGTGAAGTGGCTTGGCGAACGACTGTTGGTTGTGTTGGTTTGGCTTCGAATCTGGAAGCGCCCAGACTATCGCGTAAGGTTTGTAGAAACTCATCCCAGTGCCGAGGGTATGGAGCCCAACGTTATGTATGTCGTCGGCGGAAGGGACTATCAGAAATGGGCCTATTTCATGTGCCCGTCCGGTAACGGCGAACTCACGCAGCTCTGTCTGCAGAAAAATCGCAGGCCGCATTGGAAGGTGTCTGCCGACTTTTTCGGTAGGCCGACAGTCCATCCTTCTATACGACAATTGGAAGGTTCATATGCCCACTACTGGGTAAAGAAAGGTAGCGTTGAATGGTGCGCCGATACAGGAGTTAGGCCTCAGTTCGCGCGCAACAGATAACATGGAGATTAAACTATGAGTAAACGTCGAGATCGAATTGTCTACAAACGTGGTGATCATTGGGTAAACCAGCGCAACGACGCTGTTCGAGCTTCAAGCGTTCACTCAACGCAAAGCGCTGCGATCGACTCCGCGCGAGATATGTTGGGAAGTCAAGGTGGAGGTGAGCTGACAGTCAAAGGTCAGAATGGTCGTATCCGTAGTAAAGATACAATTTCTCCAGGTAACGACCCGCTTCCGCCTCGTGATAAAGAGCATTAAGCGTATTGCATTGACTCTGCTGAATGCCATTCTAGCGAATAAGTTGGACCTAACAGTTAATCGTTAGATGAGTTTGGCACCTCGCTCTGTGCGGCAACGCCGAGCGGTTCACGACGTGTCACTGCTGAAAATTTTCAAAATAATTTTGTTGCTGTCAGGACGCTTTGGCATTTGACGATGTTGAGCTGGAACAATCGCAAAGAGTAAGCGAGTCCCAGTTTTGGCAGATTTTTGTGACAGCGTACGCCATCGAGGGTTGTTGGGGCCAGAAAAATGGCCCGCCCGGAGAGATTCGAACTCCCGACACCCAGGTTCGAAGCCTGGTGCTCTATCCAGCTGAGCTACGGGCGGAGAGCGCGGAGTCTAGCACAGGGTTGGGCGGAGCGTTAGGGTCTGAGGTCCTTCAGCGTTGCGCTTCGCGCAATGCTTCAGGACGAGGCGCGGCTGGCGTGACATAATCGGGCGCCATGCGACGCGCGCTCAATATCCTGCTGGGTTGCCTTGCCTTCGTGCTGGCGGCCGGGCTCGCTGCCTTTTTCCTGAAACCGGGGCTCGACGGCATCGGCACGCGGCTCGACGTCAATGGTGACGACTACCTGACGGTCGATGAACTGCCGCCGATCGTGCGCCGGCAAGTTGAAGCCATTGATTCTTCCGGTGATGGACGCATCGACCCGGTTGAATTGCGCGTCTACATGCTCAACCAGATCATTCGCGGGCGTACGACCCATGAGGCGCCCGCCTGGTCCGGCGAATACACCTTCGACAATCTGCGCCGGTACTTCGCCGAGGCGGTGGGTGCGGGCGAGCTCTGGGGTGGTGTCATCATGCTGGGGCGCGGCGGCGAGACCTTCTTCACAATGAGCGTCGGCAATCTCAAGCCTACGACGCAGGTTCCGATGGCCTCTGCGACCAAATGGGTGTCGGCTGCGGTGATGGGGGCGTTGCACGACGATGGCGTCATTGATCTCGATCGCCCGATTGGCGAATGGGCCGACGGCATTCCTGCGTCGCATGCCACGATGACGATTCCGCAGATGATGGGACACGTATCCGGCATGGATACGCCATTTGGCATTATCTCGGCGCCGTCGCTCGACGACGCGGCGGCACGGATCCTCCAGGTGCCGCTCAAGGCGGCGCCGGGTGAGCAGTTCCGATACGGCTCGGCGTCGATGATGCTGGCGGCGTGGGTCGCGGAGCAGCAGGCGGGGCGACCCTGGCGCGAACTCGCGCACGATTACCTGTTCGGGCCGCTGGAAATGGTCGATACGACGTACGCGAGCCCGCTTCGGCCATTGCCCTATGGGGAGGACATGGCGCCCGAGGTCGCGAGTGGCCTTCACGCGACCGCTGAGGACTACATGAAGTTTCTTGCCCTGATCGCGCAAGGCGGCGGGCAGGGCGATTTGAAGCTGCTTCGCGTTTCGACCATCAGGAAGATGGAGCAGGCGCAGAGCGTCGGCGCCGAGCGGGCGTCGGTGCCGCCGGCTGTGACGCACGACTTCGAGTACGCCATGGGCGTCTGGTGCGAGCGCTGGGAAGCGAGCGGCGAGTGCACGCTGATTCACTCCCAGGGCGCGTTTGGCACGCGGCCGTTTCTGGATCGCGGCACCGGCATCTACGGCATCATCCTGATGGTCGAATCAGGCGACGAGCAGCGGCTCATTATCCAACGACTTCGAGAAGTCGCGCTCGAGGTTGCGAAGCATGAACTCGGATTCAACAACTAACCCGGCAGTCAGAGGGAGACTCCAATGAAAGATCTGTTTTCAATCGAAGGCAAAACGGCACTCGTTACGGGCGGGTCCAGAGGCATCGGCGAGATGATCGCCGCTGGCTTTCTGGCCAATGGCGCGAAAGTCTATATCAGCTCGCGCAAGGCGGACGTCTGCGAAGCGACAGCAGAACGGCTGATGAAGGAGTTCGGCGGGGAGTGCGTCCCGATTCCCGGTAATCTCGCCGAATTGCCCGGCATCGAGGCCGTCGTGAAGGAACTCGAGAGCAAGGAAGACAAGCTCGATATCCTGATCAACAATGCCGGCGTCGCCTGGGGTGAGAGCTTCGACGACTTCCCGGAGCACGGCTGGGACAAGGTGATGGACACGAATGTGAAGGGCGTGTTCTTCCTCACCCAGAAGCTTGCGCCGATGTTGCGCAAGGCCGCAACGCACGATGATCCGGCCCGCATCGTCAACGTCGGCTCAATCGATGGCATCAAGACGCCCGGGTTCAACAACTTCTCGTACGGGCCGTCGAAAGCCGCTGTTCACCACCTGACGCGTGTGCTCGCGGCTCACCTCATCAAGGAAAACATCATCGTCAATGCGATTGCGCCGGGACCATTCCCGACCTGGATGCTGTCGACCGGCGTCGGCTTTGGTGGTGAAACGGATGGGGTCGACTGGGATGCCGTTGGGCGCGGTAACCCCCGGGGCCGGGTCGGCACGCCGGAGGATATCGCGGGGCTGGCCATCTTCCTCTGTTCCCGTGCCGGTGCGTTCACCGTGGGCGAGGTGATTACCTGCGACGGGGGTTCCGTCGCGTCGTCCTAGGCGCTACGCCTTTGTGGGATCGTCGGCAAGCTGCACCAGCATCTTGCCGTCGTTCTTGCCATCGAAGAGCCCCATAAAGGCCTGCGGCGCGTTCTCGATGCCGTCGAAGACGGTTTCCTTGTATTTCATGTCGCCGGACCTGATCCAGCCGCCCATCTCTGCGCGGAACTCTTCCATCCGGTTCATGAACGCCGAGACCACAAAGCCTCTGAGGGTGACGAACTTGTAGATCGTTTCACCGAGATTGCGCGGCCCCGGCGTGAAGTTCTCCACGTCGTCGTTATAGTGCGCAATCATGCCGCAGATCGGGATGCGCCCGAACGGCTTCATGTGGGTCAGCGCTGCCTCGAGTTGGGGCCCGCCGACATTTTCGAAATAGATGTCGAGACCCTCCGGCGCACCTTCGCGCAGCTCGTCGAGAATAATCGCGGTTTTGTAGTTGAAAGCATGGGTGAAGCCGAACTCTTCAGTCAGTTGCTTCACCTTCTTGTCGCTACCGGCACTGCCAATAACGTGCTCGCTGCCCTTGATGCGGGCAATCTGGCCGACAACGCTCCCCACTGCGCCTGATGCGGCAGAGACGAAGACAGTTTCGCCGTCCTTGTACTCGCCGGTAACGAGCAGCCCACCCCAGGCAGTGAGGCCTGGCATGCCCATGACGCCGAGATACGTGGAGATCGGCGCCTGGTCCGGATCAATCCGGGTCGCCTCGGCAGCCTTCACCATGGCGAACTCGCGCCAGCCCAGACCGTGATTGACGAAATCACCTTCGCTGTAGTCCGCCGAGCCGCTGGCGACGACCTGTCCGACCGCGCCGCCCTGCAGCACCTTGCCGGTCGGCCATGCCTCGTTCATTCGCCCGCGCATGTAGGGGTCAACCGACATGTAGATGTTCCTGACGAGGATTTCCCCGTCTTTGGGGTCGCCATGCTCTGTCTCGACGAGCTCGAAGTTTCCCTTGACGGGGCGGCCTTCGGGACGGGAACGAAGGTGAATTTCCTTGGAGATCACTGCGTGCATCCTGTGATTGAACGAGCGTCGATGGTAGCGCAGGCGTCTACGGTTGTCTTGGTGACCTGTCCTGTGATTTATTTGAGGTCAGCTACCAATTCAGTTTCACATCATGGGCGATTTTCGTTGCAGGCGTTCATAGTCCGTCGCCTGCTGGCCGTCATCCCAACGCTGTTTTTTACCAGCATCATCGTGTTTGCATCCATCCGGCTGATACCGGGCGATGTGATCGACCTGATGCTGGCGCAGAATGACATTGCCACGGGCAATGACCGCGCGCGCATCGAGGCTGCCCTTGGTTTCGACAAGCCGATTCACCTGCAGTATGTCGAGTGGATCGGCGATGTCCTGCAGGGCGACCTTGGCCGGTCGCTGTGGCAGAACACGCCCGTGACCCAGCAACTGGCCGAGACCCTGCCGATCACGTTTGAACTCGGCATTCTGTCATTGCTGGTCGCGCTGTCGGTGGCGATCCCGATCGGCATCTATTCCGCAATGCGCCAGGATACGGTGGGCGACTACATTGCCCGGTCGTTCTCGCTGCTGATGCTGGCGGTCCCGAGTTTCTGGCTCGGCACGCTGGTGATGGTCTTTCCGTCGGTCTGGTGGCGTTGGGCGCCGCCCCTCGAGTACACGCCGTTTCTGGAGGATCCGATCGCGAACCTCTCGCACATGATCGTGCCGGCCATTTTGCTCGGGCTGTCTTTGTCGGCAGTGACGATGCGCATGACGCGCACGATGATGCTCGAGGTGCTCCGGCAGGATTACATTCGCACGGCGCGTGCAAAGGGGCTGGGTGAAAACCTCGTCGTGATGCGACATGCGTTGCGCAACGGCCTGATTCCCGTCGTCACGCTGATCGGCCTGCAGGCGCCCCTGCTGATTGGCGGCGCCGTGATTCTGGAACAGATTTTTGTCGTGCCGGGTATGGGACTGCTGTTGCTCGAGGCGGTCTATCAGCGCGATTACCCGGTCGTTACAGGCGTCTTCCTCGTAGTCGGGCTGGCCATCCTAATCATCAATCTGCTTGTCGACCTCACGTATGGCTTCCTCGACCCGAAGGTGCGTCAGGAATGAGTGATGCGACGGCCAACGTCGATACCCGGGTGGCGGCGCCGGCATCGCCGCGGCATCCGGCCGTCGTCTTTGTCTCTCGGCTCTTCGCCGAGAAGCCGCTGGGCGCGGCCGGGGGCGTCATCTTTCTGGTGTTCCTGTTCTGCGGGTTGTTTGCCGATGTGCTGGCACCCTATGGTGCAAACGAGACCGACATGTTCCGCCGGCTCGAGCCGCCGTCGCTCGAGCACTGGATGGGAACGGACCACATCGGGCGTGATGTCCTGTCACGCATTCTGATCGGCGCGCAGCTTTCCGTGATCGTTGGTTTCCTTGCCGCGGGTCTCGCGACGGTCGTGTCGATCGTCCTGGGCGTTGTCAGCGGCTACATCGGTGGGCGAACCGACATGCTGATACAGCGCTTTGTCGATTCGTGGATGACGTTCCCGGACCTCGTCCTGCTGATCGTCGTGATTTCCATCGTCGGCCCCGGTGTGCCGCAGATCGTGATTATCCTGGGGCTCCTCTATGGCATTGCCGGTTCGCGTATCGTCCGGGGAGCGGTCGTGTCGGTGCGCGAGAACATGTATACCCATGCCGCCCAGTCGATGGGAGCACACACCCTCTACATTCTCTGGCGGCACATTTTGCCGAACGTCATGCCTGTCGTGATCGTGTTGTTCACCACCCGCGTCGGCGCGGTGATTCTGGCTGAGGCGGGCCTCTCGTTTCTTGGCCTCGGTGTACCGCCACCCACACCAACGTGGGGCAGCATGCTGAGTGGTACGGGGCGCACCTATATGTATCTCGGGCCGTGGCTTGCGCTTGCGCCCGGGCTTTGCCTGACGATCGTCGTGTATGCGATCAACGTTTACGGTGACGCATTGCGCGATCTGCTCGACCCGAGAATGCGAGGCAGCCGATGAAGCGATTGATGGTAGTCGCATTGCTGCTTGCCGCAAACGTGTTCGCCGTGGCCGAAGAACCGCAGTACGGCGGCACGCTCGACGTGGGTACCGTCAGCGTCACGCTGTCGGCACTCTCCTGGGACCCGGCGGACTGGACGTGGAAGAGCAACCACGATACGGGCATGGTGCGGGAACAGCTGTTTGCGGCTGACCTCGACAAGAGCATTCGCAAGGGCGGGGACTATGCATTTATTGCCGATGCCTATCTGCCAGCCGACAGCATTCGCGGCGAACTCGCCCGCGACTGGGAGTGGCTCGACCCGCTGACGCTGGCGGTGTACTTGCGCGAGGATGTCTTGTTCACTGAATTGCCTGGCGTGATGAAGGCTCGGCCGATCACCGCCGACGACGTTGTCTTTACCTACGATCTGCTGGACAACAGCCCGAAGAAGATTCCGTCCTATTTCACCCATATCGATGACGTTGTCGCCGCTGACGAGCATACGGTGGTGTTCCACTTCAACGAGTACAACGCCGAGTGGGACTATCGCTTTGGCTGGGGCTACTACTCCGGCATCGTGCCGAGGGAAACGGCTGACATCGACCGCAAGAACTGGCGCAATGTCGTGGGTACCGGGCCGTTCACCATGGGCCGATACATCCTTGGCAACCGGCAGACCTACGATCGCAATCCCGATTACTGGGATACGGAGCGCATCGGCGGCAAGGCGTATCAGATTCCGTTTGTCGATCAGGTGAACTACCGGATCATCAAGGACGAGGCGACCCAGCTCACGGCCATTCGTACCGGACAACTCGACATCCTGGAAGGGATTCGCTGGATTGCCGTTGATCACTTGAAGGAGACGACGCCGGAACTGATCTGGAACCGCTGGCTCGCGACCGGAGGCACGTTCGTCGCACTCCGGCTCGACCGCCCGCCACTGGACGATGTTCGCGTGCGACGCGCGCTGAACCTTGCGGTCAACCAGCCGGAGATTGTCGAGAAGTTCTACGGTGGCAACGCCGAACTGATGGCGTATCCGCAGCACCCGGGTTTCGGTGATTACTTCGAGCCGCTCGAGGAAATGCCGGAATCGATTCGGGAACTGTTCACCTATAACCCCGAGAAAGCGAAGGCACTGCTGGCGGAGGCGGGCTATGCCGACGGCTTCGAGATCGAAGTGCAGGTGTGCAGTTGCTCTTCCAATCACATGGATCTGATCCCGCTGCTGGAAAGTTATCTGGCTCGTGTCGGCGTGCAGATCGTGATCAAGCCAATGGAGTACGCGTCGTTCCTGTCTGCCATGACGACGCGCACGCACACGCCGGGATACATGATGAGCAGTGGCCACGTGAACCCGACGACAACACTGCGCAAGAGCTTTGTGAGCGGGCAGACATGGAACCCGTCAATGTACAGCGACCCGACCTTCGATGCCCGCATGGCAGAGCTCTACCGCACCCGTGATGAGCCATCGCGCATCCGGCTTGCCCGGGAACTCACGCGCGAGATTCTCGATGCCGCGCCCTACATCTGGCTGCCCACGGGTTATACGTACTCGGCGTGGTGGCCCTGGGTGAAGAACTACGGCGGTGAACTCAGGGCAGGGGCCGTCAGGCCGGGCCCGATCTACGCGCGACTCTGGATTGACCAGGCGCTCAAACGGCAGATGGGCTTCGAATGAGCGCGATCGCCGATACATCATCGCCGCTGCTCGGCATTGAGGGTTTGTCGGTGTCGTTTGGCACGGAGCGGGGTCGCGTGCGCGCGGTCGATAACGTCTCGCTGCAGGTGGGGCAGGGTGAAACGCTTGCGGTGGTTGGCGAGAGCGGTTCGGGAAAGAGCGTCACGGCACTGTCCATTCTGGGATTGCTCGGCGACAACGGGCGAATAGACGGCGGGCACATCCGGTTCGAGGGCGTCGACCTGACGAGCCTCGACAGGCGCGCGCTTCGGGATATCCGCGGCGATCGCATTGCGATGATCTTCCAGGAGCCGATGTCGTCGCTGAATCCGGTGCTGACGATCGGCAAGCAGGTAGCGGAACCGCTCTGGCTGCATCGCGGCATGTCCTGGGATGCGGCGCTGGATCGTGCCGCCGAACTCCTGTCGATGGTGTCGATCCCTGATGCGAAGCACCGGCTGGACGACTATCCACACCAGTTTTCGGGCGGCATGCGCCAGCGTGTAATGATTGCCATGGCGCTGGCCTGTGAGCCGAGCCTCATTATCGCCGACGAGCCGACGACAGCGCTCGATGTCACCGTGCAGGCGCAGATTCTGTCGCTGCTGAAGAACCTGACTTCGCAATTCGGCTCATCGCTCATTCTCATCACCCATGATCTGGGCGTGGTTGCCCGCTACGCTGACCGCGTTGCTGTCATGTATGGCGGGCGCGTTGTCGAGACGGCCAGTGCACGATCGCTCTATGCGAATCCGAGCCACCCCTACACCGAGGGCCTGATTCGATCGGTCCCGAGCCTGGACGGTACGCCGGGCGAGCGGCTCAGCACGATACCCGGCTCGCCGCCTGATCTCGCGAATCTCCCCCCGGGCTGTGCGTTCGCGCCGCGCTGCCCGCACGCTCGTGACGAATGCCGCCTGTCGCCACCACCACTCGAGCCCGTCGCGCCGGCGCACGAGGCGGCGTGCTACGGTTATGAGAAGTCCGATGCCTGAAGACGACGTGCTGGTTTCGGTTCAGGACATCAAGGTCCACTTTCCGATCACGGGGGGCTTGCTCAAGCGCACCACCGGATGGGTGCCGGCGGTGGACGGTGTCAGCTTCGACATTCGCCGGGGCGAGACGTTTTCGCTCGTGGGTGAGAGCGGTTGCGGCAAGTCGACGACGGCGCTCGCCGTCCTGAAAATGCAGCCGGTCGTTGATGGGCGAATCATCTTCAAGGGCGTGGACGTCACGAATCTCTCACCGTCCCGGATGCGTCCGCTCCGTCGTGAAATGCAGATGGTCTATCAGGACCCTTTCGGTTCGCTGAATCCCCGCATGAAGGTCGGCGCGATCATTGGTGAGCCGCTCGTGGTGCATGGTCTTGCGTCGGACAGGGAACGGTTTCGCGCCCGGATTCGCGAGCTGATGGACCTCGTGGGTCTGCTGCCCGATATGGCAGATCGATATCCGCACGAATTCTCGGGTGGCCAGCGACAGCGCATCGGCATCGCAAGAGCACTGGCACTCGACCCGGAGCTGATCATCTGCGACGAGGCCGTATCTGCACTCGACGTTTCCATTCAGGCCCAGGTCGTCAATCTGCTGATGGATCTGCAGGAGCGACTCGGGCTCGCCTATCTCTTCATCGCCCACGACCTGTCTGTGGTGCGACACATCAGCCACCGGGTCGGCGTGATGTATCTTGGCCGTATCGTCGAGACCGGCACGCGGGATGAACTGTTCTCCGCCCCGAAGCACCCCTACACGCAGGCGTTGCTGGGCGCGGTGCCGGTCGCGAATCCGGAGATCGAGGCGCAGAGGCCCGTCGAACTGATCAAGGGTGAAGTGCCGAGCGTCAGGTCACCACCGCCCGGTTGTCCCTTCCATACGCGCTGCCCGCAGGCGATGCCATCGTGCAAGGAGGTCCGGCCGACATTGATGGAGCAGGAGGGCGGACATCGCGTCGCCTGTCACCTGTACGACGAATCGAAGGTTCCGGGCTAGGTGTTCAACGCCTTTGGATTCAGGAAGCGATTGACTCTTCGTTAAGAGGACCGACGTCTCGCCAGCCTCAGCGCCGAGCAATCTCGATGCACCGGGAATCGGCTAAAACTGGCAAATAGCCGAAGGTAGATTGGCAATTAGCCGAAGGTAGATTGGCAATCAGCCGATCATTGACTGGCAATCAGCCGAAGATAAAGTTGCAATCAGCCGAAGATGCGCCCTACCACAAGCAAATGTCCAGCGAGCCAACAATTCCTCGATTCGCAGAAAGCGCACTCGCTGATGCCCTGGCGGACTCGCCTGTGGTATTGCGCTTCATTTTCTCTCGAGTGGGTGCGCGGGGTTACCGATGTAGACACCCGGTTCGGTGATGTCCCTTGCGATAACCGCTCCTGCCCCGAGCGTACAGCCCGGTGCCACCGTGACGCCGGGTCGCGCGACGACGCCGGCGCCAATCGCACAGTTCTCGCCGATCGACACAAAGCCGGGGAACGTCACGCCGGGACCCAGTGAAGTGCCGCTGCCGATGACGCAGTCGTGGTCGATGAGACAGCCTGCGTTCACGAAAACGAAATCGCCGAGACGCGCTTGTGGATTGACGACGGCTTTTGCACCCACGAATGTGTTTTGTCCCAACTCGGCGTGTGGCGAGATGTAAGCGTGGGCATGGATAACCTGCGACAACACGAGATCGCGCAGTTGGCCGTCCCGAATTTCCCGTGCCACATCATCGAGGCGCCGGGCGATGAAGTAATCGGCATCGGTTGTGGTGCCCAGATCTTTCAGCGCATGGAGTGGTCCAAAGGGTGAACGACCAGCTTCGTCGAAGCTGAACAGCCGATAATCGCGCCCCGTTGAGGCGATCGCATCGACGACGTCCCGACCCTGTCCGCCATCGAGTGACAGTAATACGTTGAGGGTTTTGTCCATTGAATGGTGGTCAGGCGTTTTGGCCAAAGTACGTGGCCGGCGCTCGCATGGCAAGCGGGCAATCGCGTTGTGCTAGCCTTGACCCGTTTGGTACGAGGATCGAGCATGAGTAACTCAACGTCGCCGGCACCCGGCCGCTTTCCCATTCCCGAATTTGCGTCGCTGCCAGATGACATCCGTTTGCGTATCGAAGCCGTGCAGGAGAAGTCCGGCTTCGTTCCCAACGTGTTTCTCGTGCTCGCGCACAGGCCCGATGAGTTTCGCGCTTTTTTTGCGTATCACGATGCGCTGATGGAAAGGGAAGGAAACCTGACCAAGGCGGAGCGAGAAATGATTGTCGTCACCACGAGTGCGCTCAACCAGTGCCAGTACTGCGTGATTGCGCACGGTGCCATCCTGCGAATCCGGGCGAAAGACCCGCTGATCGCCGACCAGGTAGCGACAAATTATCGCAAGGCGGATATCACGGCACGGCAGAAAGCGATGCTCGAATTTGCCGTCAAGGTGTCGCAGTCAGCGCACGTTGTGTCGGAAGAAGACTTCGATAAGTTGGCGAGTCACGGCTTCGATGACGAGGACGTCTGGGACATCGCCGCGATTGCATCTTTCTTTGCGCTGTCGAACCGGATGGCGAACGTCACCAGCATGCGACCCAATCCGGAGTTCTACGGGATGGGGCGTCAGTAGCGCCAGGGGACACTAGGTGTTCAGCGCCTTTGGATTCCGGAAGCGATTACCCTGATCTTCGCCGTCGCGGGGTTCGAGGCATTCGAAATCTTTTTCCACGAGGATCTTGGTGGGGCCGTGCTCGCCTCGGATCGATACGGCAGACTCATCTTCAGCCCAGCGCCTGAGTTGATCGGTCGGCACGGTCACTCGCAATCTTCCCTCTGAGAATCCGGCTTGCGGGTCATCAATGTCGGCGGGCACGAGCGCGTACACGAACGCGGCGCCATCGGCGAACCGGGTTGTCGCCTCGACCTGCCGGCCGTGACCGAGCGCCTCGACTTCCGAGCGATCGAGCCGCAGTCGGATCGTGTCATCGAGAATGCGAATCTTCATGGGCAGGTCCTGTGCTGAAACTCGTTGCTGAACCCCGACAGGATAAGCGCCCGCCACGCCGAACGAAACTGTTCAGCCGTTCGCCGCCGCTTCGAGCGCGCTGATGTCGATCTTTTTCATCTGCATCAGGGCGGCCTGCACACGTGCCCCTGCCTGGGCATCATCGCGACTCATCAGTCTCGGCAACTGTTTGGGGACGATCTGCCAGTGGACCGAATAGCGATCCCTCAGCCATCCGCACTGGCCTGCTTCGCCGCCGTCCTGGGTCAGCGCGGCCCAGAGCCGGTCGGTTTCCTGCTGGTCTTCGGTCAGTACGGAGATTGAATGCGTGTGTGACGACGTCACCTCGGGATTGCCGTTCAGGATCATCATGGGCAGCCCGCCGACAGTAAACTCGACGACGAGCGCAGGGCCCTCCGGGTCGGGTCTGACGATGTTCTCGATCCTGCTGTCCGGAATGATCGATGTGTAGAAGGTGGCGGCTTCCTCTGCTTCCCGTTCGAGAAAGAGGCAGGCTCTCACCTTGTGGTTGAATTCCATGACCCCTCCCGGCTTCACGCGTTGACGATGATGTCGAAGCCACCGTAGATCATGCGGCTTCCGTCGAAGGGCATTTCCATGCCCTGCATGTCCTCGTCAGTCTGCAGCTTCTCCCAGGCGGCATCCCGCACGGCCTTCGACGGCCACGTGATGAACGACATGACGACGGTCTCATCGGGTTTTCGCATCACCGCAGAATGCAGTGAGTTGACCTCTCCCTCGGGAATGTCATCGCCCCAGCACTCGACGAGCGACAGGGCGCCATAGCGTTTGAAGACCTCTGCGGCCTCCTTCGCGTGATCAATGTAAGCCTGCTTGTTCTCGTTCGGTACAGCGCACACAACGCCGTCAACATAATTCATGGTCAGCCTCCGGTTGGTGGTTCCGAAAGACTGCCTGCCAAATACGTTGAAATCAACATAAAAGTCTGCGCGATACGTTAAGATCACGCCAAATGTTTGTGAGGGCCGGCGTGTGGACAACGATCTCCCGTTAGCAGTGACCCATGAAGTGCGAGACCGGTGCCTTTGTCTGCATCTGCAGCGAGCTGCACGGTCGATCGGACGCTATTTCGATGACGCGCTGCGCCCGGTCGGGCTGAAGCAGGGACAATACTCGCTCCTGATCGCGATCAACCGACCCGAGGCGCCGAAGATGGGAGAGATTGCGCAGTTGCTGGCACTCGACCGGACGACGCTGACGGCAAACCTGAAGCCCCTCGAGCGGCGTGGGCTCATTCGTATCCGGGAAGACCAGGACGACAGGCGAGGGCGGCGGCTGGTGCTGACCGCAAGGGGCAGACAGTTGCTCAAGCGAGCGGTGCCGCTTTGGCGTGCCGCGCACGATTCGGTTGACGAAATGCTGGGCAGCGACACGGGCACCGATCGTCTTCGGGCCAACCTGTTGACACTGGCGTTTGGCAGCCCCGGAGACATCACCGAGGCGCGTGCGACATGAGTAAAGGTCTCGTCCACGCGCTTTGTCGGGAACTCGGCGCTGAACTCATCGAGACCCATATCTCGTGGCTGGTGATGGGACAAGAGACCGTCCTGAAGCTGAAAAAGCCGCTCGACCTCGGCTTTCTTGATTTCTCGACCCTCGAAGCGCGTCGGCATTGTTGCGAAGAGGAAGTCCGGCTCAACCGTCGAACAGCGCCGTCGTTGTATCTTGGTGTCGTGACGATCTCCGGCACAGAAGATTCGCCGCGACTCGATGATGACTCGGGCCCAATCGACTATGCGGTGCGCATGCGGCGTTTCGACGACAGCGCGTTGCTCGATCGTCTGGCGACCGCGGGTGAAATCAATGATCAGTTGGTCGACGAGATGGCCGCTGTGATCGCTTCATTCCACGAGCAGATTCATGGTGCGATGCCCCCCGACGGGTTTGGAACGCCAGCGAGCATTCGCGCGCCCGTGCAGGAGAACTTTGACGATCTCGATGCGCTGGATCACCACGATTCCGATCGCGCGCTGCTTGACGAGTTGTCCGCCTGGGTCGATGCTGAGTTCGAATCCCGGTGCCACGACTTCGACGTGCGTCGTGAACAGGGCTTCGTGCGCGAGTGTCACGGCGATCTTCATCTCGGCAACCTCTTCTTCGATGGCGAGCATGTCGTGCCGTTTGACTGCATCGAGTTCAGCGAGTCGCTGCGCTGGATTGATGTCGCCGCTGATATTGCCTTCACGATCATGGATCTCATGAATCACGGCCTGCCAGCGCTGGGTCACCGCCTGCTCAATGAGTACCTGGCTCATACGGGCGACTTTGGCATGCTCGGTGTGCTCGACTGGTATCTTGTGTATCGCGCCATGGTGCGCGCGAAAGTCGCCGCCATCCGTGCGGATCAGGATCACGAACATGAGGGCGAACTCGCCGGGCAGTGCAGTCACTATCTTGCGCTGGCCGCCTCCCTCGCCGCGGCCCGACGTCCGGCGCTGGTCTTGATGTCGGGCCTTTCCGGCACCGGCAAGACGACGATTGCGCGCGATCTTGCGGGCACGATCGGGGCGATTCACGTGCGTTCGGATGTGGAGCGCAAACGCCTTTACGGGGTCGGCATTCATGCGTCCAGTCGCGATGCCGGGGTGGATATCTACACCCGCCTCGCCAGCGAAAGGACGTTCTCCCGTCTCGAGGAGCTCGCGAGTCAGGTGATCGAGAGCGGACGCGCGGTCGTGGTTGATGCCACGTTCATCGAGTCGTATGTCCGCGACCGCTTTACGTCGTTGGCAGATCGCATCGGCGTACCCTGGGCGATCGTGGAATGTACGGCGAGCGAGCAGATTGTGCGAGACCGCCTCGAGGCCCGCAGCGGCGACGCGTCGGAAGCGGGCATGCAGCAGTATTTCAGTCAGCGCGATGCCTTCGAGGCATTCAGTGATCGGGAGCGTGCCCGCACGGTCGTCGTCGATACCGAGCACGAAGATGGCGATGCCGCGGCCGCGCGATTACAGGCGATGTGGCCGCAATGATCCGTACGGCGTTCTACAAGCCGCTGGGTTTTCTCTTTCTGGCGCTGGCCGCGCTGGGTGTTGTGCTGCCCGTGTTGCCCACAACGCCGTTTCTGCTGCTCAGCGCCTGGTTCTTTGCGCGATCGTCCGAGCGATGGCACGCCTGGCTCCTGCAAAGCCGTCTCTTTGGGCCAATGATTCGCGACTGGGAGGAGCGCAAGTGCATCAGCCGCCGGACGAAAGCCGTCGCCGTACTCTCCATGTTGCTGGTAGGTGGGGCCTCGGTCGTCTTCGCGATGGAGGCGCTCTGGCTACGGCTCGTTACGGTCGGGCTGCTTTCGGTCGGGTTCGGCGTTGTGCTGTCGATTCCTACCTGTCCGGATGCCGATCGACCGCCTACTTGATGCTCCCGTCGAAGTTGGGATAGCGGTACTCGAGACCAGGTGCCGTCATTCGGTGATGTGCACCGGATGCAATGTCATACAGCATGATCGCACCACCATCAGCGTAGATGATCTGCCGGTCATCGGGCGAGAAGCTCGTGTACCAGATAATGCGTTCCCAGTTCGGCTCGGTGAACTCAACTTCATTGCTGATCAAACGCGCGTTCGCGTCGAAGTCTGCCAGCACGAGCACGGAACCCATGTATTCGCCTTTCGGCAGGTTCTCCATCGTCTGCTTCATATAGGAAATCTTCGTTTCATCGTGCGAGATGGACGCCTTGTGCAGATACATCGGCTCGTTCGGGTAGGTGATTGGCTCATAGGTGGGGGAGCCGACGGGGTCTGGCGTCATCAGGAAGTACTTCTTGCTGCCCCGTCGCATGAACAGGCGACCGTCCCTGAGGTGTGAGTAGCCGAACTCGCGAAAGTACGGCGGATCGTCCGGATCCGACAGCATTTCCTCCTCGCCGGGTCTGGCATCGGGATGCGTGCGCCAGATCTTGACCTTCGAGTAGTCGTTGGCGAGGCCGCTGAGGTTTGTGATGCGCCACCACGTAATGCGATTCGTGCCATCGCGGGTCCAGTGCAGGTTGCCGTTGAAATCGTCATCGCCAGTCAGCTCGCGCACGTTCGTTCCATCAGCGTTCATGACACAGATTTTCGACTTCCAGAGCGAGACGTCTCCCGTTTCCTTGTCCGCACCGTTGGTCACGCGGAAGAACGCGATCAGGCTGCCGTCGGGGCTCGTGATGGGCTTGTAGTCGTAGTGGCTCGACTCGGCGTAGTAAATCACCTCGATGTCTTCGCCGTTGCTGATCGTCTTGGCAACGCGCCTGCCTTTATCCCCGGAATAGACCGAGGCCCAGAATGTGATTGGCTGCGCCAGTGCAGTCATGGTCGGACTCCTTGTCGTGTCCCGTTCAGTTTACGTCGGCATCCCAGTCGAGCGCGCGACGCGCATTTTCCGCGAAGAACTGCGGACGAACGGCATCGCGCAGTTCGAGGCCATCGACTTCCTCGCGGTAGCGATCGAAAGGCAGCGTCGGGTATTCAGTGCCATACAACATCTTGTCCTTTCCACGCGTGTTGATGAAGTGAACGAAGTGCGCCGGCCAGTACTTCGGTGCAACTGCGCAGCATGTCATGTACACGTTGTCCCAGTGCGAGATCGTCGAGATCGCCTCGTCAATCCATGGCTGGCCGCAGTGCGTCATGATCAGCCGCAACTCCGGGAAGTGGAAGGCGACCTCATCGAAGTGAATCGGATTCTGTACCCAGCCCGGGCGACGGGGTCCGGGCATGCCGGCATTCATGCTGACCGCGAGGCCGAGTTCAATGGCCTTGACGTAGAACGGCCAGTAGACGCGATCGGTGGGCGGCAGGGTATAGCGAAATGGGGGAATGCGCAGACAACGCACGCCGTAGGCTTCAACGTAGTGGTTAACGCGCCTGATCTCGTCCATGCCCCGCGTCGGGTCCACGATCATCGCCGGAAGCACCTTGCGCGGATACTTCGCGTGTGCGGCGCCGACCCAGTCGGCGTGGTCAGGTTCCATGATAGACACCATGCAGGCACCGACGCCAGCGTCATCCAGCTGTTCGAGCAGATCGTCAACATCGTCGATGGGCTTGCGATCTTTCAGGTCCCTGAACAGGTGCCCCAGGCCCGCGGACTGATCGCGCGAAAGAAACGCGGAGTTGATGAGCGAATCGATGGCGCGAAGTGATTTCGTCAATGGCTTGTCCTGAAGCTGAACTGGGCTTTTGTCTGCGGATATCCCCAACGGGCTCAATCCGAGCCCCCATAGTTTATCAGCAGAGGGTCAAATGCAAATCGACTGGTTGTGTTTCTATATCGAAGGATTTGAAGGGTGCCGCATTCGTCGCACGCTGGCGTCGCCTGGTCGCCAACCGGGCGGCCCATGTCAGTTTGAGGGCTTGCCGAACGTCTTTCCTGTGATCAGTTGATGACCCAGGAGATATCAAGATGACGAAAATGACGCTCGCGGCTGCTTTGGCCATGGCCCTGCTTAATTCTGCCGTACGCGATCCTTCCCGGCTGGAAGAGCATGTCCTGCGGGACGCTGGCCGCAAGCCCGCAGAGGTGCTTGATTTCGCTGGCGTTGAACCCGGCGATCGCATTCTGGAGCTGGTGCCTGGCGCCGGGTATTACACGGCGCTGCTTTCGCGCGCTGTCGGCGATACCGGTGAGGTTGTGGCCGTCAATCCACAGCGGATATTCGAACACTTTCCGCAGGCCCGGGAGGGATTCCCCAGATACCTTGAACAGGACCCTCGGGACAACGTGAGTTACAGCGTCCAGCGGCTGGATGAACTCAACGTATCCGGCAGTTTCGATCAGGTCTGGATGGTGCTCTATTACCACGACACACTCTGGACGGGAACGGATCGTGGCCGAATGAACAGGTTGATTTACGACGCGCTGAAACCTGGAGGAACGTATTTTGTCATCGACCATCGGGCGCCGCCCGGGGCACCGGAGTCCATCGGCCGGGAACTGCACCGTATGGATGAGACGATTGCGAGGCGCGAAATTCTGGCGGCGGGCTTTGTGCTGCACGCAGAGAGTGACTTGCTGGACAATGCGGAGGACCCGCTCACGGACTCGGTGTTTGGCGCAGACCGGCGCGGCAATACCAGTCGTTTCGTCTATCGCTTCAGGAAGCAGGACGCCGCGTTGCGCTAGCGGTGCTCAGGAACAGCTGCCGCCGCCGAGCACGCAGAACTTGGCGCAGTGCGGGTGGTTGAGTTTGATCGGGTCCAGTGACTCCGCGAGCGTGTGGCCGAGATTGAACTCCGTCTCGTACGGCAACAGCGTACAGGCGGCGACAACCGGCGCTGACGCGCCTTTGTGTTTGATCACCATGCGCGAGGAGGCGCACATGATGTCGGCCGGACGCTTGCCCAGTATGTCCCAGCAGGCTGTTGTGATTTCGGGTACCTCCGCTTCCGGTGACATTTCCGGAAACAGGACGAGCTGAGCGGGGTCGTTCGCATCCACCCGGATGTCGTGGGTACGAAAGAGGTGTTCGAAGCCTGCACGGAGTGAGGCCTCGTCTTCGTCCCAGACCGTGCGGCCCGCGACGTGCACCCTGAATCCGTTGTCAGAGAGCCATTGCAGGCCGTCGAGCATCGGTTGCCAGGATCGCTTGCCGCGTTCCATCTGATGGCGTTCTGTCGTGTAGTGATCGACGGATACGCGCAGGGTGAGCTTGCCGGGATAATCCGCGTTGATCATGGCCAAAGGCTTTGCGAGCTTCATCATCGGGCGCATGGCATTGGTCAGTACGAGGACATCGAAGCCGCGGCGAAGTGCAGATTGCAGGATGCCGATGATGTCGGGATTCATGAACGGCTCGCCGCCGGTGATGCCGATCTCCCGGGTACGCAGCCCGAGTGTCTCGATCTCGTCGAGATAACGGTCTACCTCGGCCTGCGTGAGATAAACGAGTCGATCATTGCTCGGGCTCGATTCGATATAGCAGTGCTCGCAGGTCAGGTTGCAGAGCGTGCCGGTGCAGAACCAGAGCGTTTCCAGGCGAGTAAGCGGCACCTGTGCGCGCTCGCTGCCGTCCGCGGTGATGTCGGGATGCGAGAACTTCGCGCGCTCGACGTGAATCATGTCACCCATGTAAAACTGCCTGAATCTGCCTGAAGTGCCATTGTCCCTTATCCAGACCGGATCTGCTCACCGATGTTTTCAGATGGGTCCGTTCGCCAACCACGTGAAGGCGTCGTCGATGTCGTAGCTGATGTGTGAAAGTGCCGGGGGCCAGTCCATATAGCCGATTCCTGACAGGGAGTGAATGAAGCAGCCTGCCGAACCGTCGAAATGCAGGGAATGACTCACGATCGAGCCCGCTCAGCGTAGCGGGCCTGCGTCAGGGGGAGAGGCGGACAATGCGCCAGTTCCCGTCTGTTTGCAGGGTATAGCGAAACCGGTCGTGCAGGCGGTGCTCGCCACCCTGCCAGAACTCGAATGTCTCCGGTCTGACGAGGTAGCCACCCCAATAGTCGGGCTTCGGGATATCGGCGCCATCGTACTGGCGGGACAGCTTTTCGAATGCCTCATCGAGGAAGCGTCTTGAGGGGATCTCGTGGCTCTGCTTGGATGCCCAGGCGGCCAACTGGCTCTCTCGAGGGCGGGACGCAAAGTAGGCCTCGGCTTCCTCGGCGCCGAGTTTCTCGGCGCGACCGCCGACGATGATCTGCCGGTCCATCTGCAGCCATGGGAAGAGCAGGGCAACTTCGGGGTTGGCGTCGATCTCGGCGGCCTTCTGGCTGTCGTAGTTCGTGAAGAAACGAAAGCCCTCGGCATCGAAACCCTTGAGCAGCACGACGCGCGACCAGGGTTTGCCCTCCGCGCTGACCGTCGAGACCGTCATCGCCGTTGGATCAGCGATTTCGCGCTTGAGTGCAGCGGTCATCCAGTGGTCGAACTGGTCGATGGGGTCGTCGTGAAGCGAATCGAGATCGAGATCGGCGAAACGGTACTCCCTGCGCTCGTCTTCGAGATTGCCGGACATCGTGTCTACTCGTCCTTCTCGTTGTAGTGATCGGTGCCGTCGATTCTCGCTTTCATCGGGTCGAGATAGCGATCGACGAGTTTCATACGCGGCGTCACCGGCCATGGATTGTAGGACCGGAACAGGAAACGGATGGCTTCCGGTACACGTTGCGCCATCGACGGGCCGACGTGGTCTGCGCCGCGAACGAGATGGTATTCATGTTTGATTCGTTCGTCCCAGAGCACGCGGTGGAGGAACTCCGTGCCCTCATAGAGCCAGAACTGATCCTCGTCGCCAGCTTCGATATAGATCTGCAGTCCGCTTGCCTTGATCGCGGCGGCATTGGTCTGCGCCATCGTCGCCGGATTGTTGGCCGCCCAATACGCCTCATCGACCGGGTCGCCGTAGGCTTTCTCCATCAGGTCATCCGCGCGCCAGAAGCGGTGCTTCGGTTTCATGTCGGCAAACGCGAGGATCGGCTCAATGCCGGGTTCCATCGCCGCGACCGCGCCAAACGCCTCGGGATGCCGGAACGCAATCCGAAGGGATCCCATGCCGCCCATCGAGATGCCGGTAATGAAGGTCCGTGCCGGTGCCGGGTCTGCCGGATATGCGGCGCGAAGGTGGGGCAGGAACTCCTGCATCATGAAGTCTTCCCAGCGCTCTGAGCCATCCTTGAAGTTCATGTAGAAACTCCGCTCGCGCACCGAGGCCATTGCGACGATGGCCGGCGGAACATCTCCGCTGGCCCAGAGCGCGTCCCAGATTTCGGCCTGCCTGATCAGCGCATCGCGGCTGCCACCGCCGCCGTGCAGGTTCAGCACGAGTGGCAATTCCTTCATCTGACGAAAACCCTCGGGCGCCACGACGGCGTACTCGACGGGGCCAGGGACGAGTTCTGAATCGAGTGTCGATTTGATGACTTCGGCGGCGCGGGCAGATTCGCTGTTCATGGTCATTGCCATCGTGGCTGTCAGGATAACGATGAAATATGCTATCGACTTCATGATCAAGACTCAGAGTGATGTCAGGGCATAGCCTACCATGACAATCGGGCTCATCCTGTCGGGTGGTGGTGCGCGCGCCGCGTATCAGGTTGGCGTTCTGCGGGCCGTCAGCGAGATCGTTCCGGTGCCGAGGCTGAATCCGTTTCCGGTGATCTGTGGCACGTCGGCGGGTGCAATCAATGCGTCCCTGATCGCCTGCGAGAGCAACCATTTCTCCGACAGCGTCCGGCAGCTGGAATCACTCTGGTCGACGCTTTCCTCCGAAGCCGTTCACGAACTGGGCGCCAGTGCGGTGCTGGGTTCGCTCTGGCGACTGTTCATGTCGATGGTCCGGAGCGCTGACGAGGAACTGCGTGAGCCCTGGTCATTGCTCGACAATTCGCCATTGCGGGAGTTGCTGGCACGGGCGATCAACTTCGCTGCACTCGACGACCGGTTCGTGCATGGCGATCTGGAATCCCTGGCGATCTCGGTACTTTCCTATCGTGACGGACGAAGCCTCAGTTTCTTTGAGTCCAAGCGGGAGACACCGCCCTGGGATCGCCATCGGCGTGTCGGTTTGCCCACTGACCTGACGCTCGATCATCTGATGGCGTCGGCCGCCATTCCCGGGATCTATCCCGCCGTTCGCATTGGCACGCAATATTATGGTGATGGCGCCGTGCGTCAGACGGCCCCGCTCAGCCCGGCGCTTCACCTGGGTGCAACGAAGCTCTTCGTTATCGGGGTGAGCCACAATCCGAAGGAGACACTGCCGGCGCTGCCGCTTGTCGTCCCGGACACGCCGCCTTCAGTGGCAAACATGACGTCGCACTTTCTGAACGGCCCATTCATTGATGCGCTGGAAGAAGATCTGGAAAGCCTGCTGCGATTCAATGAGATCGTTAGTGCCCTTGACGCCAACGAGCGGGCGAGGCTGGAACTCAGCTACGTTGACGTGATGTGTATCGCGCCGTCGATTCGTTTTGACGAGATCGCCGCCAACCACATCAAGAGCCTGCCGCCGTCGATGCGTTTCCTGATGAAGACGCTGGGTGGCACGCGTGCCGGTCATGGCGCGAGCCTCGCGAGCTATCTGATGTTCGAGTCGCCGTTCATCGTCGAGTTGATTCAATGCGGGTACGACGATGCCATGCAGCAGCGCGGCGAAATCGAATCCTTTCTTGGCAACGAGTAGATCCTGTGGACCTGAAACGCGTCATTCGAGAAGTGCCCGATTTTCCGAAAGCCGGTATCGGATTCAAGGACATCACAACGCTGCTCAAGGATGGTGACGCCTTTCGGCAAAGTGTGGATGCAATGCAGGCAGCCTTCGCTGATGCCGGCGCGACCAAGGTGGTCGGTATTGAAACCCGCGGGTTCATGTTTGCCGCCGTACTGGCTTACAACTGGGGCGTCGGCTTCGTCCCGATCAGAAAGCACGGCAAGCTGCCGGCAGCGACGCTGCGAGAAAGCTACTCGCTGGAGTACGGCAGCGATCATCTGGAGATCCACGTGGATGCCTGTGAACCCGGCGAGCGCGTGCTCGTTGTTGATGATCTGCTGGCGACCGGCGGCACCGCGCAGGCCGCCTGTTCACTGGTTGAGCGGCTGGATGCAGAAATCGTCGGACTCGGCTTTCTGGCCGAACTCGCTTTCCTGAACGGTCGCAGCCGGCTCGGCGATCGGCCGGTTTTTTCGGTTGTGACCTACGAAGCCGAGTGATGTCCCTCGACGTCGAACAGGTGTGTTCTGCGGCTGCGGCCGTGATCGTGACCTACAACCCAAAGGCTGATGAGATCGCCGATTTCGTCGATGCGCTGCTTGACCAGTTTCCCATTGTGGTCGTTGCAGACAACTCGAATGATGCAGGGCTTCGGGCTGCGCTCGAGTCCACCCTTGATGCGCGCTCCATCTATGTGGACATGGGTGGCAATCACGGCATCGCGTCGGCCCAGAACCGTGGCATTGCGGTAGCCACGCAGGCGGGTGCGGAGTACTTCGTCACGCTGGATCAGGACAGTCGCCTGCCGCGCGATTTCCTGTCGCAGCTGGCGCGAGGATTCGTCGAGGCAAGAACGCTTGGCCCGATTGCTGCGGTCGGGCCTCGCGCGGTCGATGCCGAGACCGGAGAGAACTACGTACCGGCACTGTCGAGTCATGGCCTGAATGTCGTCCAGACGACGCTCGCGAGTGGCATGCTGACCTCTCGCGAGGCACTCAACGCCGTCGGACCGATGGATGAGTCGTTATTCATCGACCTGGTCGACTGGGAGTGGTGCTTTCGTGCGCGCTCCAAAGGGCTGCCGGTGATGGTCGATGGCCGCGTGTCGCTCGAACACCGGCTGGGTGAACGCCATACCCGGATTCCACTGGTCGGCCGGATCGGTACGCCGCAGCCTCTGCGGCACTACTACGCCTTTCGCAACCACCTGACGCTCTGTCGGCGCGATTATGTGCCGCTTCGATGGAAGCTGAAGTATCTCGTGATCAACCTCTTCAAGCTGGTCTGCTATCCGCTGTTCATGGCGCGCGGCGGCGAGCGGCTCGGGCACATGATGGCCGGGATACGCGACGGTCTCGCCGGTACCGTCGGGCCGCGCTGATCAGCTCGAGACCTCGCTGATCCGTTCACGGGGCAGTCGCCCGCTCAGTACGCCAATCGCGGCTTCGTCGCCGGAGATCAGCCAGAGCCGGAGCGACAGCAGCAGGGCTGCGGCGCCGACGCCGAGCGCGAGCCCCGTCCAGAAGCCGTAGTAGCCCCATGCGTCACCGACCCAGTCGAACCCGAGGATAAGCTGTGCAGGAAACCCCACGCACCAGTAGCTGAACAGTGCGATCCACATGGGTACGCGAGTGTCCTTGTAGCCGCGAAGCGCACCGGCGGCGGTTGCCTGCGCAGAATCGAAGATGAGGAAGAACACGACGAACAGCAGCAACGTCGTTGCGACGGTGACGACGGATTGCTCGCTGGTATAGAGCCGCACCATGTCATCACGCAGCAGGAAGATGAGCGACGAGGCGATCACAGCCACCGCAACCGTCGTCGCCATGGCAATGGCTGCCGTCACTCGCGCATCAATGATGTCGCCTGCACCGACCCGATGTCCGATGCGGATCGTCGCCGCCTGGCCGAGCGCGAGTGGAATCATGAACATGATGCCGTTGAGATTCATCGCGATGTTGTGTGCCGCCACGATTTCAGCACCGAACCGGCCGAGCAGCAGGGTCGTGAGCGAGAACAATCCCATCTCGGCGAAGATCGTCGCGCCGATCGGGATGCCGATGATCAGCAGTGGTTTGATCCTGCGCCAATCGGGCCAGGAGAATCGGCTCATCCAGCCGGTGATGTGAAACCGCTTGCGCGTGACCACGAGGAGAATCAGGCCCAGCTGCGCCCACATGATGATCGCCTGGGCAAGGCCGCAGCCGACGCCGCCCATTTCCGGCAGTCCGAACTTGCCGTAGATCAGCACATAGTTGAGCGGGATCTTGAGCAGCAGGGCGCTGACAGCGATCAGCAGTGCCGGGCGTGTGAAGCCGGAGCCGTCAGCAAGAAACCGGAAGCAGAAGAAGCAGATGAGTGCCGGCAATCCCATGGATGCCATTTTCAGATACGGCACAGAGACTTCGACCGCAACCGGGTCCACGTCAAGCCAGCGATAAACGGGCTCGACGTTATTCAGAATGATCGCGCCAATCAGGCCGCCGGTGATGGCGAGCCAGAGCCCCTGGCGGATCACCTCACCGATCTCGCCGTACTCCTTTGATCCGTACAGTTGGGAAACCGTCGGCGTGACCGCCTGAATGGTACCCATCATGAGGAGCATGACCGGCCACAGTACGCTGCCGCCGAGGGCGACGCCTGCGAGGTCGGCTGCGCTGTATTGCCCGGCCATGATCGCATCGGTGACGCCCATGCCCATCTGCGCCAGCTGGGCGCCCATGAGTGGCAATCCGATTTTGAAGAGTTGTCGGGATTCGAGCAGGATCCCGGCTGGTGTCGCCGGTGAAGTTTCCGACACGGGGCCTTCCAGATTAAGAGTGTGATCAGCAGTCGGCCATCAGATCACACGCACGTGCCGGATACCAGAAAGAACAGCGCCGGGTCGTATCACCCGGCGCATATTGGCCTGTCAGGCAGCTTCGCTGTCGATCGCGACCCTCTGGGCATCGCCGTGCTCGATCTCGATCTTGCGCGGCCGCATCGATTCGGGAATCTCCCGCTGCAGTTCGATGTGCAGCAGACCGTCCCGTAGCTGGGCGCTCGCGACCTTCACATACTCGGCGAGCTGGAACGTACGCGTAAAGGTGCGGTTGCCGATCCCGCGGTACAGGTACTGTACGTCGTTGGTGCCCGCACCTTGCTCGCCGCGAATGGTCAGCAGGCTGTCCCGTGCCTCGATCTCGATGTCGTTCTGCGCGAAGCCCGGTACCGCGATGGTGATGCGGTAGCTGTCATCATCGGTCTTCACCACATCGTACTGGGGCCAGGAAGAGTCGTTCTCCCACGCGCGACCCAACTGGTCGAACAACCGGTCGAACCCGACCGTTGAGCGGAAGAACGGAGAGATGTCGAACGTGTTCATGGGTAAACCTCCTCAATTGTTCGAAACAATGGGTAGGTTCGATGAGATTCTTTTCAAGTCGACGACCTGCGAAATTTCGATCGTGAATCTGCCTCAAGAAAAAGTGGCTTTAGAATCAACAGGTTGTCTCGCCGTGCCTGTATGGATCTTCGTTATCCACAGTGAGGAGCGGGATCGATACAAGTTATTCGCTGGTTATCCACAGGCTATCCACTTCCCGTTGCAGACGTTTCACTGGTGCACTTCGTCAAGGGACCGTAAAGTGGTTTCAACGGTTGAGGGGTCACCTCCCGGAAACGGACAAGGCAGACTGACTCAAACCGATAGACCTGTGCCGGGTCGGGGTCGCCAAAGGCAAAGGCGGCTCAAGGGTGAAAAGGCAGTCCCGCAAGGGACACCCGGAAGTACTCCCGAACGGGAGCGCGGAAGGGCAAGCCCGGAGGCGAACCGAAAGGTTCAATGCCGGGCCCCGAAGGCCCCCGAAAGGGGCGCGGACGGGGTGGGGAGCCAACCGAAAGGGCGGCGACTCCGGCTTGGAGCCCGAGGCACTGATCGTGGACGATCGGCCCGATTGGTGATGACGTAGCCAGGCGTCAATAAATAACGACTCTGGGTCAAAGGTTGCGGAGCGAGCTGAAGACGTTCGGCCCCAAGCGAAGCAGCCACGCGGGAGAGGCGTCTCGGCGCCAGGACCGCAAACCCGATCACCGGGTCCGGCAAGCCGAAAGGCAGGCCGGAAACCGGGACCGGGGCCAGGATAGACCTGGCGGTGGAAGAACGCGCCCTCCGGGGTTCGGACGGACACTGTTCCCGGCCAAAGTCCTAAAAGCGAAACCTCGCCCCCGGCGGGGTTTCCTTTTTTGGGCGTCCGTTCATAATCCAGCCATGAAGCTTTATCACTGCAAGGGCGCACGCTCGCTGCGACCGCTCTGGACGCTGGAGGAGATGGGCCTCGACTATGAACTCGAGGTCATGCCGTTTCCGCCCCGCGCACGCCGCGAGGGGTATCTGGATATCAACCCGCTCGGTACCGTTCCTGCGTTCGTCGATGGTGACACGACGCTGACCGAATCGACCGGCATCTGCCACTATCTCGTCGATCGCTATGGGCCGACGGAACTCGCGGTCGATGTTGCCGATCCGGCCTACGGCGATTACCTCAACTGGCTCTATCGCTCGGACGCGACCTTCACGTTCCCGCAGACGATCGTGTTCCGCTACACGCAACTCGAACCCGAAGCGCGGCGATTGCCGCAGGCGGTTGAGGACTATTCGATCTGGTTTCACTCCCGCATCCGCTCAGTGGAGGCGGCGCTGGAGGGCAGGGAATACCTTTGCGCGGATCGTTTCACGATTGCAGACATCGCCGTCGGGTTCGCGCTGTACTTCGGTGTCCAGCTGGGTCTCGATGATCGCTACAAGCCGAACACGAGGGCCTACCTCGACAGGCTGATGGCGCGCCCGGCATTCCGGCGCGCCGATGAGTACGCCTGACGCCCTAATCCTTGTCGTTGGCGGCCGTGGTCTCGAGGTCCTGCTTCAGCGTCCTTGCCGCCAGCATGTAGCTGAGGAACGACAGCAGATAGACGAAGTTGCAGGTAAACAGCGACCAGCGCAGTGCTGCGGACTCCGACATCTCCCACCCGGCTTTCAGGAAGTCACTGAGGATGCCAACGGTCGTCGGACCGAACACGAGCCCGATGATGTTGATGATGAACAGCAACAGCGCCGAGGCTGCCGCGCGCATCGCCAGCGGCGCCAGTGACTGGGTCATGCCGAACGTCGGGCCGGTGTACAGGTTCGAGAGAAACGCCGGAATACAGTAGAAGAACAGCGAGAGCGCAAGACTGTCGGTCAGGTAGACGGCCGCGCCGAATGGCACGGCGACACCAAAGCCGATCCCTGGCACCCACATGTACCACCGCGTGTCCCTGACGCCGAGACGGTCGCAGATGAAGCCGCCGAGGAACGTCCCCGCGCCACCGGCAAGGCCGATGATGAGGCCAAGTGCCGTACCGACTTCACCGGAACTCATGTCGTGGGTGCGGATCAGGAATGACGGCATCCAGGCGATGGCACCGTAGCCGACGAATGCCTGGGTGGCTGCGCCGAGCGAGATGTGGCGGAAGGAACGGTATCCCCACATCGTCTTCAGCACGGTCATGAACGGCACCTGGTCGGCGGAGGGCGCCCGGCCCTCCGAATAACCGCGAGGTGGCTCCTTGACCGTGAATTTCATCAGGAGCGCCAGCAGGACGCCGGGAATGCCGACCAGCAGGAACGCGTTGCGCCAGCCGAAGAACTCGTTGATCCAGCCGCCGGCAAAGTTGCCGAACAGGATGCCAACCGGAATGCCCAGCGCGTAGATGCCAAGCGCGCTCGAACGACGGTTTGGCGCGAAGTAGTCGGCGATCAGTGAATGGGAGGGCGGGCTGCCGCCTGCCTCACCAATGCCGACGCCGATACGGGCGATCAGCAACTGCCAGAAGTTGGTGGCGAGCCCGGAGACTGCCGTCATGGCACTCCAGATCGCAAGACAGATCGAGATGATATTGACGCGGGAATAGCGATCCGCGAGCCGCGCGATCGGTATGCCCAGCGTGGCGTAGAAGATGCCGAACGCGACGCCCGAGAGCGCTCCGATTTGCGTATCCGACAGTTCCAGTTCTTCCTTGATCGACTGCGCGAGAATCGCGAGGATCTGGCGGTCGATGAAGTTGAAGATGTAGACCACGACCAGCACGCCAAGCACGTAGTTGGTGTAGCCCGCTGTATAAAGGGGTTTCTTGCCGGCGCTACCAGCCTCGGCTTCTGCCACGGTTTTCTCCGCTTCTTGTTGTTATGAGGGGTAAGTCAGGTTGGGTGTCGATTCGCGATCTCGGTCAGGAGCTCCTCGATGCGGCCCTGCCATTCGGATTCCATCGCTGGCGTCCAGTCTTCGCCAACAACGTCGACGACGGTTTCATGAAGCGCTTCGAGCAGGTTTCGATACATGTGTGGTTCGACCATGTAGGCGCGCCGATGGTTATCGACTTCAAAGTCGAGATACTTCGCGTCTTCGGCCAGCGAGGGCTCCATAAGCAATCGAAATACCTCGTTAAGCATCTTGCCGCGCACGAGGTCATCGATGTGAGACATGAGCGCCTCGGAACCCTCGCAGCGCGCGAAATAGTTGGCGTAGACGGCAGGTGTGATATCGCCGCCCTTCT
This sequence comes from Pseudomonadales bacterium, assembly GCA_965267485.1. Classification (GTDB taxonomy): domain Bacteria; phylum Pseudomonadota; class Gammaproteobacteria; order Pseudomonadales; family Azotimanducaceae; genus JANQJA01. Next base: position 1,541,833 of record OZ254080.1, read on the forward strand.
CGGCGGCGAGTTCCAGTGAGAGACAGATTTCTTCGTTCATGGTCGCATTATGAAGGGCGGTCGCGCCCGATGCCAGCTTGCGTATCCACACCGTCTGTGGCAGCTTTTCGTGCTTCTCAATTTTGGATTTTCAGCCGTGTTACTCGACCTCCATACCCATTCGATCAAATCCGATGACGGTCGCGCCAAGGTCGAAAACTACTGCCAATGGATCAAGTCCAAGAACCTGCCGATCGATGGCTTCGTGCTGACCGAACATCGGCAGTTCGACTTTGAATCCGACTATTCCGAACTGGGCGAAAAGTTCGGGCTCGTGATCCTGAAGGGTGCCGAGGTCGAGACCGAATACGGCCACGTCCTTGTGTTCGGTGTGACCGAGGATCTCTATCAGGCGTTCGACTTTTCATCCACGCATCTGCCGCTCGCAGATGTGCTTGCGCTGTCGAAGCAGCACGGCGCGCAGGCGGTGCCCTGCCATCCCGGGCGCCCGCGCGTTGGCATGTTCGCGCACACCGAGGAACTCGGTATTCCCGAGGGGGTGGAGATCGTCGAGATCTATAACGGCGGCAGCCGCGACAACGAAGACCAGATTGCCATCGACAACGCCGAGAAGCTCGGCTATGGCGGGATTGCCGGCAGCGATTCTCACATCGTCAGTCATATCGGACGATGCGCAACGCGGTTCCCGCATGACATTCACAGCGAACAGGAACTGGTGGCGGCGCTGAAGGCCGGAGAGTACGAGGCCGTCAACCTCAAGCACGCGGATTAACCTTCCAGAGGGAAACACAGTGACAGAAGAAGCAGTCGACCAGGATATCCAGGAGGCCCGGGATAAATTCCTGAACGTTGAATTCGACGAAAAGCAGTTTGAGATCGACCCGAAAGTAACGACCGAGTACGCGCGTTACTGCGGCGAAACCGCGCCGCGGTTTCTCGATGAGAACGACCCCGACTTTCAGGCTCCGCCGACATTCGTGGCGTCGCTGAGCGGGCGACGCATGTTTCCCGAAGGCTACCCGCGATTCAGCGGCGTCGGGATGGATGCCGGCAAGGGGGTCGAGTCACTCGCACCGATTCGCCCGCCGTGCACACTGACCGGCAAGGCGCACATCCATGACATCTATACCAAGACCGGGCGCTCTGGCCGCATGATTTTTACCGTCGTCCGACTCGAGTTCTTTGACGAGAACGGGACGCACGTGGCGAACGCGGATTCGCGGCAGGTTGTGAGGGAGCGAAGCTGATGGCGATCGAAAAACTGAGTGACGTCGAGTTTGGTGAGGAACTGCCGGCATTCGAACCGGACACCCGCCTCGAGACCGGGGCAGCCTTTGCTCAACTCGTTGGCTGGGGGACAGGCGGTGGCGGGCGATTTGCCAGCCATGAAGATGCGAAGAAAGAAGGGCTGCCAGGCGCCTTCATCCCGGGCATTCTGAGCCAGGGCTACCTCGTCGCAATGATCCACAACTGGGCACCGCCGGCAGACATCAAGGCCATTGATACGGTGTTCCGCGCGCCGGTCATTGCAGACGTGAAACACTCCATCACCGGTGTCGTCACTGACATCGATGAAGACGAGGGATTGGTCGAAATCGACCTGACGGTCACTAACGACAAGGGTGAGACGCGCGTCTTCGGAACGGCCAGCGTCAGCTTGCCGAAGTGAAGACGATTTGTCTGACGGGTGGGCTCGCCTCCGGCAAGTCCACCGCTTCGGCTTTCTTTGCCGGGCAGGGCGCACACGTCATCGACGCGGACAAGCTGGGCCATCGTGTCTATGAGCCGGGCACGCCCGGCTTCGAGAAGGTTGTGGCCGCATTCGGCGACGACGTGGTTGCGGCCGATGGCGGCATCGATCGCAAGGCACTGGGCGGCAAGGTTTTCGGCAAGCCTGACGAGCTGAAGCGATTGACTGACATTGCCTGGCCGGAGATCCGTCGAATGGCGGAAGCCGAGATCGACGAGTACGGCGAAGCGCATCCTGACGGTGTCGTGGTGCTCGAAGCGGCGGTTCTGTTCGAAGCCGGCTGGGAGGACATTGGCGACGAGGTCTGGGTCCTGGTCGTTGATCGTGAGGTCGCGGTCGAGCGCGCGATGGCCCGTGATGGCGCGCCCCGTGAGGCTGTCGAGAGCCGTCTCGACTCGCAGCTGTCGAACGAGGAGCGCATCGCGAAGTCGAATGTCGTCATCGAGAACAATGCTGACGAGGCGACGCTCATCGCGAACCTCAAGAGGGCGTGGGACGCCGCGGTTCGCTAGAGTCGGAACGTTTCATCCCGTGCGTCGAACCGCCAGCCCCGCTGGCGGGCTTCGCGAATCCAGCTGGCGACCTTGTTCTCCGGCAGCGTCGTGAACCGGGGCGAGGTATCGCCGGCAGACGTCCAGTCTGCCCGGTCGGCCTCGTACGACAGTCCCTGTACCACGAGCAGCGAACCGCCGCGCTGGTTGTCCAGCACGCGCAGCTCGAGTCCGTCATCGTCAGCCCAGATCGTCCACCGATAGGTAATCCCGTCGACCCGAATGAGCCACGGGTTTTCTGACGTTCCCTGTCCCTTCACCTTCAATGCTCCCTTTGTCGGCGAAGGGGTATTGTGGGCGTGGGCGGGGGTCAAGTCTGTGCGCGGCCTCACAGCTGCAGGCTGACGCGGTTAACGCTTCTGGCAATCAGTCCTTGCGGCGCAGTCCGGCTTCGGTTTCTGCCCTGCGTTTCGCGCGGTTCTCCTCGCCGAGCCGGGCGAGTTCGTCGGGATCGTCGAGGCGCATGTAGTTTGCCTTCCAGTCGTCGCTTTCACTGAATCGTGCATCGCCGCGGACAGCCGTGGGCGAAGTTGCGGTCTCAATAAGTGCCAGTGCCCTTGCCACGCTTGCGAACTGGGTCTTCCGATCACCGGGCGCGCCCAGCGGATTGCCGAGTGGCATGTCGTTGTAGAGGTAGCGGGGCACACCGCAGCGGGTCACGATGTCCCACGCGGAGCCGATGACGACGGTGGCGATACCCGCTTCTTCAAGTGCTCTGGCCGTCAAACTGACGGTCTGGTGGCAGACGGGTCAGAGCGGGACGAGCACGGCAACGTCGACCTCGTCTTCACCGCAGGCGGCGACGATGGCCGGCGCGTCGGATTCGACCGTGAAACGCTGGCTGTACTCTGTTGGCACGAAATGAAACCGGGGCGCAACGTCACGGATCATGCCGTCTGTCGCAAGGCTTGCGAGGGGTTCCAACGGGAAGTATGAGGCGCGATCGCGCGTATGGGTCGTGATCTTGTCCCACGAGAGATCGTCGGTGAAGAAAGTCTCCGGCACGTCATCCAGCGGGATGGAACGCGCCTTGCGGCCAATCATGGCCGTGGACTCGTCATCGGGATGGATCGCCGTGGTGACAATGGCGACCCGTGATTCGGCAAGTGGGCGCGCGGGCACATGAAACGGCGTGTCGGTGTGCTCCGCCCACTGGTAGGGCGTCGTGAAACCCTGCGCCTCGTAGAAGCGCCGGGTTCGTTCGATATACCGGATGTCTTCGCTCATGCCGCTTTCAATGCGTCTTCGAGCAAGGCGACGGCAGCGGCAGCAAAAGCCTGCATGTTGGCCGCCCGGTCGTCACTGCCGGTCGACACTGTCGCGGTCTTGATCACGGGCCCGACGACGCCGATCACGCTGGTCCCGGCCGGATGACCGTAGCGCGAACCGGATGGTCCGGCTGCGCCGAGTTCCGAGATGCCCCAGGTCGCCCCCAGTTTGTCGCGTGCGGCGAGGGCGAACGCTTCGGCCATCGGTTCCGACAGCGGTTCCAGATCGCCGGTCGACTTCGGCAGGTCGAGAAACGCGCGGCGCGAAGGCAACGTGTACACCACGCTGCCGCCCAGAAAGTAGGCCGACGCCCCCGGGACCGCGAGCAGGCAAGCGGCAATCAGTCCGCCACTCGATGATTCGGCAACAGACACTGTCTCCTTGCGCGACTTCAGCAGGTCGCCGACCGCGTTTGCGATAGTCAGATCCATTTGGCTCCCCCTTGTTTGTTCTGACATTATCAGACATCACGATCGGGTGGGAAAACCTGACAGGAAGGGAACGCTATGGATGCCGAACAACTGAAGCAGGCTTGCTGCGACTTCATTGACGAAAACGCCAACGACCTGGTTCGTACGAGTCATGCGATACACGAGAAACCGGAACTCGCATTCCATGAGTTCGAGGCTGCAAAGATACTGACAGCGGAGGTGGAAGGTGCCGGCCTCAGCGTCGAGCGCGAGGCCTACGGTCTGCCGACGGCCTATGCAACCGAGTTCGGCCACGGCGATGCCTGCATGTCGATTCTGTCGGAGTACGATGCGCTGCCCGGTATCGGCCATGCCTGTGGGCACAACGTGATCGCGACGATGGGGCTCGGCGCGGCGCTTGCGCTCGCTGCGCTGGGAGAGCGATTGCCCGGCCGCGTCCGCTATCTCGGGACGCCGGCTGAAGAGAAGGGCGGTGGCAAGGAAATCATGGCGCAGAACGGCGCGTTCGACGGTGTCGATGCTTCGATGATGGTTCATCCGGCGGGCGTCGATCTTGCGACGATGCCCTGCATCTGTGTGTCCGAGGTCAGGGTCACCTACGTCGGCAAGAGTGCCCATGCCTCGGCCGTGCCTCACGCCGGCATCAATGCGCTCGATGCCCTCGTGACCGCCTACCAGACGCTCGCGCAGCTCCGGCAGCATATTCGGCAAACCGAGCGCATTCACGGCATCTTCACCGAAGCCGGCGCTGCGCCGAATATCGTGCCCGAGCGCGCGAGTGGCGTCTTCTACGTGCGCGCTGCGAACGCGCAGGACCTTGCTGATCTGAAGGTGCGGGTTCAACGCTGTTTCGATGCCGGGGCACTGTCCTCAGGCTGCGAGGTCGAGACGCGGTGGGCGAAGGTCGACTATCTCGACATGAACACCAACTGGCCAATCGCAGAAGCGTATCAGGCCAACGCGGAAGCCCTCGGACGGGAATTCTTCCCGATGGAGAAGATGGGCGCCTCGGCGGCCGGCAGTACGGATATGGGTAACATCAGCCACCGGGTACCGTCGATTCATCCCATGATCGCCTGTGCGCCGCGCAATGTCGTGATTCATAATCCCGAGTTTGCGCGATGGGCGGCATCCGAGATGGGTGACAAGGCGTGCGTCGATGGCGCGAAAGCGATGGCCATGACCACGATCGACTACCTTGCTGACGAGTCGCTCAGGGTGCGTGCTGCCGATGCGTTTCGCGCGAAGGCCGATGTGTCCGCGGCGGCAATTGCGGCAGCCTGGCACCCGGAGGGCGCGTCCGATATCGGCGGGTGTTGCTAGCCGCCGTCGCCCCAGATTTCCCCGAGCCGTTGGTCACGGCCGCATGAGTACCGGTAGTACTTGTACCGCAGCGGATTCTTCTCGTAGTAGTCCTGGTGGTAATCCTCCGCCGCATAGAAGGTCGTCGCCTCGGTCACCTCGGTATACACCGGCTCATCGAAACGGGCTTCGACCGCCGCCTTCGACGCGCGTGCCAGTGCCTCCTGTTCGGCGTTGAGGTAGAAGATCCCACTGCGATACTGCGAGCCGCGGTCACAGAACTGGCGGTTCTGCGCAAACGGGTCGATGTTGACCCAGAAGATGTCGAGCAACTGCTGGTAGTTCACCTTTGATGGATCGTAGACGATGCGTACCGCCTCGGTATGTCCCGTGCGACCGCTGGAGACTTCCTGATAGGTGGGATTGGCACGGCTGCCGCCGATGTAGCCCGACGTGGTCGAGAAAACGCCATCAATCTTGTCGTAGGGCGGTTCCATACACCAGAAGCAACCACCGGCGAAAATGGCTTCGGCGCGTTGTTCCTCTGCGTGTGCAGTAAGTGTGAGCAGCGCGAGGCTGATCGTGATTAGCCATTTGCTCATGGTCATGACCTCAGTGCCGGGAGAGCCTCGCCGTCAGGCACGAATTCCAGCGCGAGGCCGTTGTTGCACCAGCGCTTGCCCGTTGGACGGGGGCCGTCGTCAAAGACATGGCCCTGATGACCGCCGCAGCGGGCACAGTGGTATTCGGTGCGGGGCAGGATGAGTTTGAAATCGGTCTTGGTGCCGGTGGCACCGTCGATGGCCCGGTAGAAGCTGGGCCAGCCCGTACCGCTGTCGTACTTCCAGTCGCTGAGGAACAGCGGCAGGTAGCAGGCGGCGCAGACATACGTACCCTTGCGCTTCTCATCGTTGAGTGGGCTCGTAAACGCCCGTTCGGTCGCTTCCTCGAACAGGATGCGATACTGATCATCGGTCAGCACGTCCCGCCAGGCAGACGCCGGTTTATCGAGGGGCTCGAAATCGGGCAGATCGAATGCGGCGGCAACCGCTCTGGGCAGCGCCAGGGTCGCCGGCAGGGCGGCCATCAACGGCAACAGTGATCTTCTTTGCATGCTTCTATCCGTTTGGTTCCTGTCCGTCAGACGTGCGTCAGGCTAGTTTGTTACATCAGATACGACCGCGCGAGTCGCCGGATTGTTTCATCCGTCCATCCGGCGAAGCATCGATTCCTGGGCCGTGGTGAGAATCTGGTGGCCGTTCGCATCGAACAGTTCTCCCTCGTTCATACCGCGCCCGTCGGTCACGACCGTGCTGCGCTGGTCGTAGAACATCCAGCCGGAAACATCACAGGGCCGGTGGAACCAGATCGCCTGGTCCAGACTCGTGAGACGGTGCGTGCGAAAGGGCACACCGTAGGGGAGGGCCGAATTGAACATCAGCGTACCGTCGGCGAGGTAGGCGAGTATGCATTGTGACATGCGCTCAAGCAGACCCTCATCCTTGACCCTCATCCACGCCTGAAGCGTGGGTTCCCGGCCCGGCGCAAACTCGGCCGGGATGAAGTGGTCCGAGATCAGTTCCATGTCGACGCCGCCACCGACGGTCATCGGAAACTTCGGCTGCTCGCCGCCGCGGGCTTCCCGGGCGGCCCTCACGCTTTCCGGCGTTGGTGCTGCCGGCATCGCCTTCTGGTGTTCATCGTGGCTCGCCTCGGGAATCTTGAATGAGGCGGTCATGTGGAAGACCGGCGCGGAACCCTGGCTGGCGGTCACGACGCGGGTATCGAAGCCGCGGCCCTCGCGCAGTCGCTCCACCCGGTAACGAATGGGTTCGTCCGGATTGCCTGCACGAAGGAAGACCGCGTGCATCGAACTCGCGACCTTGTCGGCGGGTACCGTCTCGAAAGCGGCTGCCAGCGACTGGCCGAGAAAATGACCCCCGTAGACGCCGACAACGCCGTAGGCAAAGCTCTGGCCGACATAGCTGTCCTGGCCCTCGTCCGCCGTCACGGACAGGATTTCAGCAAGTGTTTTCATGGTTTGTCCCTGGAAATGTGCGGCCCCTTCGGGTCCGAATCGGCAACGATAGCAGAAAGCCTTGTGCGGGCCGAAGGGCGCGACCCGTGCGGCCCCCGGTTCGAGGGGTTGCCTCGGGCGACCTGTGCTGGGTAAAAGGTTCGAATGTCCCGCACAGTTTTCATCCTGATGGCTGCGATTGTCATCGCCCCGTTAGCCGCCGCGGAAACGCCGATGCGCGGGCCGGTCGAAATCGGGCAGGCCGAGGTAGCCTACGTCGACTCGGAGATGCCCCCGACCGGTGCAGTACGCTGGCAGCCGGTGACGTTGCCCCATCAGTGGCCGCGAAGTGCGCCCCCCGGTGTCCATCGGGGGTGGTATCGCATCGCACTCGATGAGCAGCCGCCGGCGGAACCGGTTGCCGCCTACTTCTGGCGGTTCTCGATGAACATGGCCGTCTACCTGAACGACGAATTCCTTGGCCGCAGCGGTCGGTTCGATGAGCCGATGTCCCGCAACTGGAACCGGCCATTTCTGTTCAACCTGCCTCGCAGCGCCTGGCGCAGCACCGACAACTACCTGTACGTGCGTCTGGGCACCTATCCGGGCTGGGGCCACCTGGCGCCCGTGGTCCTTGGCCCGGCGGATGCGCTTGTCGCGGACTACGAGCGGCGATTCGCGCGGCAAATCACGCTCAGCCAGGCCACCTTCGTGGTGAGTCTGGTGACGTCGCTGGTGGCATTCTCCCTGTGGTTCGCGGCCAATCGGAGGTCGGTCTATGGATACTTTGCGCTGACGTGCCTCGCCTGGTCGGGCTACAGCCTCAATCTCTTCATTCAGGATATCCCCGTCTCCGCGAAGGTGTGGTGGTGGTTCGTGCACAGCAGTGTCGACTGGTACGGTGTATTGCTGTTGCTTTTCTCTCACCGGCTGCTCGACTGTCGACGGCCGCGGATCGAGTGGATCGCCCTCGGGTTTGGCTGCGGTGCCACGGCGATCTATGCGCTCGTACCGCTCGAAACCCTGTCGGCGATCAACAGCAGGGTGCACCTCGTCACGGTCCTGATGGTGTTCTACGTCATGGTGTTCGCGATCACGGAGGCGTTTCGGCGACGAACGCTGGAGACCGTTTCGCTCTCGGTCTGCCTCGCGATGATCGTCTTCTTCGCTATCCATGATCTCGCGATGAACGCGCTGATCGTGGTGGATCTCTGGCGAACGCAGCAGTTCTGGCTGCAGTACTCCGCGCCGATCATGATGCTGACCCTGATGGCGGTGCTGTCCCGCCACTACGCGCGTACGCTGCATGCCAGGCTGGACGCCGAGCAGCAGGTAATGACCGAGCGTGAGCGAGTGTTCCGGGACATTCACGATGACATTGGCAGTCGTATGCTGTCGCTGGTGTACGCGGCCGAGAACGATCGTCAGGCCGATATCGCCCGCGAGGCGCTCCGGGATGTGCGCTTCATCGTCTCTGGCGCAAGAAATCCGGCGACGGGGCTGGCGCCATTTCTCGAGCAACTTCAGGCCGAAGCCCGCGAGCGCTGCCGGGAGGCTGCGGTCCAACTGCAGTGGGCGGTGGATGTTGGCGGCGACTTCGAGGTTGATGCCAATACCCAATATCATCTGCAGCGAACCGTTCGTGAGTTGATCACCAACGCACTCAAACACAGTGAATGCGAGCAGATCGTCGTCGAGTGCAGTGTTGATGCATGGGGTGAGGTCGAGCTTGCGATTCGCAGTGACGGCGAGGCGGCTGCGGGCCCACTGGCGGGTGGGGGTACCGGCCTTGCAGGCCTGGAGGCACGGGTCATTGACATCGGTGGCCGGCTTGAATCCGTGACAAGGGACGATGGCTGGTCGACGTTTATCCGGATCAGCGTAGGCGGGGAACGAAGAAGTGGCTGAGATCAGGCGTTGCCTCGTTGTCGAGGATCATGAGGAGGCCCGCGACTGGCTGGAGCAGGCCGCCACGGAAGCCTTCTCCGGCGCCCGGATTCTGGGCGTCGCGACGCTGGCAGAGGCGCGGGCGCTGATTGCAGAATCGCGCCCGGATATGGCGCTCATCGACATTGGCCTGCCTGACGGGAGCGGTCTCGATCTCGTCGCCGAACTCAGCCGGCTGCGATCACAGGATGGCGCTGATCTGCTCATCATTGTCAGTACGGTGCTGAACGACGACCAGTCGATCTTCGATGCCATTCGCCGGGGCGCCGACGGCTATTTGCTCAAAGAAGAGCCGCGTGCGCACCTGGTCCAGCTGCTCCATGGAATCCGGGAAGGGCAGCCGCCCCTGTCGGCCGCGGTCGCGCGCAAGCTGCTGGGACACTTCAGGCTCGACGAGAGTGACGTCGAAGCGCCGCTTGCGCCGCGCGAACGCGAAGTCCTGCAGCTGATTGCCCGGGGGTTCACGGTTGCGAAGGTGGCCGAACTGCTGGATATCCGCTACTACACCGCCGCCGGTTATGTGAAGGAGATCTATCGCAAGCTGAACGTGAATTCCCGGGCTGAAGCGACGCTGGAAGCCTCGCGAAGAGGGTTGATCTGACGCGGTTGCAGACGCGGTCGCAGACGGGCTGCGAGGTGGCGACGAAGCGACAGGGATTTGGCATGATTCCGGGTTGAACCACTTCCCGCAGCCAATCAGGAAATTCGCATGATCCACAAGAGTCCCTTTCCGGATGTCGTCGTCCCCGAAACCCTGCTGACGCCCTTCGTCCTGCAGCACGCGGACGCGCTGGCGGACGAGGCCGCACTGGTTGACGGCCCGTCTGGTCGTTCACTCACCTATGCCGACTTCGGCGCACAGCTAAGAGCGCTGGCCGGTGGGCTCAAGGCACGAGGCTTTGGCAAGGGGGAGATGCTGGCCATCATGGCGCCGAACGTGCCGGAATATGCGGTTGCGTTCCACGGTGCGGCGTGGGCGGGCGGTGCCGTGACCACCATCAATCCGACGTACACGGCCCGTGAGGTACAGCACCAGCTTGAGGACTCGGGTGCGAAGATTCTCGTGACGGTCAGCATGTTCCTCGAGACGGCGCAGGAGGCGGCCAGGGCCGCCGGGGTCGATGCCATCTTTACGATCGACCCGAGCGAGGCCGCCAGCCTCGCAGACCTGATGGGTGAGCCCCTTGAAGCGCAGGTCGAGGTCAGCCCGAACGATATCGTCGCGCTGCCGTACTCATCGGGCACGACGGGCCTGTCGAAGGGCGTCATGCTGACCCATCGAAACCTCGTCGCCAACCTCGTGCAGACCGCCGCGATGCTGCCGATCGCCAGAGGCGAGACGGTGCTGTCGTTTCTCCCGTTCTTCCACATCTATGGCATGCAGGTCCTGATGAACGGAGCGCTGTTCCAGGGCGGCAAGGTCGTGTCGATGCCCCGGTTCGATCTCGAACTGTTCCTGCAGCTTGCACAGGACAACAAGGTGTCCCGCGCCTTCGTCGCGCCGCCCATCGTGCTCGCTCTGGCCAAGCATCCACTGGTCGACCAGTACGATCTCAGCTCGTTAACGTCGGTATTTTCCGGCGCTGCGCCTCTGGGCCCGGAACTCGCTCGCGAGGCAGGTGCCCGGCTCGGCTGCGAGGTCGTGCAGGGGTACGGCATGACGGAACTCTCTCCCGTATCTCACGCAACGCCCACCGGCCAGTTCAAGCCGGGGACGATCGGCGTACTCGCGCCGTCGACGGAGTGTCGCGTCGTCGACCCGGACACTGGCCAGGATCAGGGTGTGGGCGAAGACGGCGAGATCTGGGTGCGTGGCCCGCAGGTGATGCCGGGTTACCTCAACAATGAACAGGCGACGTCAGAGACCATCGATGCCGACGGCTGGCTGCATACCGGCGACGTTGGGCACGTCGATGAGGACGGGCACTTCACGATCGTCGATCGCATGAAGGAACTCATCAAGTACAAGGGCTTCCAGGTACCGCCGGCGGAACTCGAGTCAATTCTGGTGACCCATCCCGATGTGGCAGACGCTGCCGTGATCGGCGTCGCCGACGATGAGGCGGGTGAGCTGCCGAAGGCATTCATTGCGCTGAAGGAAGGCGGTACGGCAACCGCCGAAGACATTCAGCAGTTCGTGGCTGACCAGGTCGCACACTACAAGCAGATCCGACTCGTCAGCTTTGTGGAGGAGATTCCGAAATCTGCCTCGGGCAAGATTCTGAGACGCCTGCTGCGCGACGCTGACTAACGAAACGGTTCAGGCGCGATCAGCGGCTGCGACGATAACGCAACCCGGCAAGCAGCAGCATCAGCAGCGTCAGCGACGTCAGCGGCCAGGCGATGGCCAGAATCACCGGTGTCAGCACGCCACGTACGGCGGCGCGCAGCCACGGGGACGCCGCGATCGCGTCTGCGATGGGCGGCGAATAGCGGTAGTAACGGTCGATGAGATAGCGGCCAGGCGCGTGCCAGAGCAGCGCGTGGTCCCTGAACTCGCGCAGTGAATCGACGTGGGGGTCGAGCGCCGAGCCATAGGCGGCTGTCGCGATGAAGCAGCCGGCACCTTCGTCACTCTGCTCGGCCAGCGCGGCTGGCAGCGTCACGGTGATCGTGGTCTGCTCAGTCGCGACGTTGCCGGCGTCGTCTTCGCACTCGAAGGTCACCGTCGTTGCCCCGGTTGGCAACGAGGTGGGCAGATCATTTGTCAGCGCGGGCTCTGTGCTGACCGCGTCCGCACATGACACCGCAGAGATAAACGAGACCACACGGCCATCAGTCGCGCTGACTGCCGACTCGGAGGTCACCGAAAGCGGCGATCCAATCGTAATGTCGGGGGGCGTCGTGTCGACCACCGAGAGCGTGACGGTGGCGGTGACCTCATTCGCGGCGGAATCGGTACAGGCGAAACGGATTTCCGTATCTCCGAGCGGTAGCGGATCCTGCGTGCCGGAGACTTCGACTTCGAGTTCACCGTCCACGCTGTCGGTGCAACTGGCGCCTGCGAGAATGTCGCTCACGGCATCGAGATTGATCCCGTCCGCCGAAGTGGCCTCGAGCGAACTCGCGGATGGCACTTTCAGCAGCGGTGCTGCGTCAGGAATGGAGAGGCCGCCGGGGTCGATGATATGCCCGTTCTTCGACCCGTCTGTGTCGTTGGGGCCGCCGTCCTCCAGCCAGAGCCGAACGCACGCATCGCCGGTGGTGAGACCGCTCTGCCACCGGTCATCCCGGGGTGGTGGGCAAAGACCGGCGATCGGCGCAGCGGAGGCGATCGTGTTCCGGTCGTCCGCGATGAACGCGCCCCACCCGGAGATGTCGGAGTACTTGCGCCAGGCTGCCCCGGCCGGAATCTGCTCACCGAGCGGGAGCACGACCCAGGCGCGTGGGTCACCGCTCGTGACGCCGCTCGCCTCGAAGTCGAATCGCGGGCCGACGGCGCGGAATCCCGCGTCCCGGGGTAGCGCAGCGGCATTGATGGCTGCGGTATCGTTGCCCTCGGCGATTGCCAGGCGGCCAAGGCGAAGACGGATGCCTGCGCCGGTTTCCATGAAGTCGCCATCCCCGCTTGTCGGCAGGAAGCGGGGGTTATCGTCGCTGTCGCGCCAGTCGGGAATGCCGTCGCCATCAATGTCTGCGGTGCCTTCTGCCGCGTCGCTCTCACCATCGCCATCGGTATCGGCACTCGTGAGTGCCGGTGCTGCGTCTTCGACGAAGATCTGGCGGGCGAGCGCGATTGAAGTTTCGCCATCGCTGACGATAACGCTGGCTTCGTATTGGCCCGCGGCAAGGATGGTGGCATCGAAGCTGAGTTTCGCCGATTGCACGCCATTTCCGCCGAGTTCCGGACTGCTGCCCGACCAGTCGAAGGCGAGGTTCTGATCGACGTTCTGGTCTGTCACGTCGGCTTCGATCATGACGGCGCCGCTGTCGCGGTAGACCGTGGTGCCCGGTCGACCGGACTGCGAAACGCGCAGTGTCCCCCGGGGCGGGACATTGGCTTCGGTGATCGTGATCCGGTGGCGCGTGTCGGGGCGGACGACCGCGTTCCCGCCTTCGGTGAATGTGATTTCGATGGTTTCGTCTCCTTCGCCCGCGGCGTCGGCGAACGTGGTGATCGTGACCTCCCCGGCGGTGCCGCCGGTGATCGCGATCGGCGCCAGTTCGGCCGAATAGTCACCGGCATCGGCGGTGCCACCCACCGATGTCTCGATGAGTACGGGGTAGTCCGGCGCGTCGCCCGACAGCGCGATCGCGATCGTGGTCGCTGCCCCTTCGGCGACGATCTGGTCCTGCTGGACGAAGACGATGGGCCGGATCTCGATGACCTGTTCTGCGGTCGCTTCATTGCCGGCGCTGTCGCGCGCTGTCCACGTCAGAACATGTCGACCCGATGCGAACGGGCCGGTCCGGTCGGCGGCAGGAACGATCTCGCCATCGTTGTTGTCGGTTGCCGTCACCCCTGACAGATCGACGGCGGTCAGGCGGCCGGTTGCGTCAACCCGAATCGTTTCGGTGCCGCTGATCACGGGCGCCTCATTGTCCTCGTCAGCGTCGCTGATCCCGTCGCCATCGTCATCGGTGTCCGCATTGTTGCCGATGCCATCGCCGTCAGTGTCGACGGATTCCGTGGGGTCGAGCGGGAAGGCGTCGGTCGTGTCCGGCGTACCGTCGCCGTCGTCGTCGGTATCCGCATTGTCACCGATCCCGTCGTCATCGGTGTCGCGGGTTTCGCTCGCATCCAGCGGAAAGGCGTCGGTTTCGTCGGGCACGCCGTCGTTGTCGTCGTCGGGATCATCTGCGTTGGCAATCCCGTCGTTGTCGTTGTCGTCGAACGTTTCGACGGTGATTCTTGCGCTGGCGGCTGTCTCATTGCCTTCGGCATCGGTGCAGGAGACCAGCAGTGTCGTCGTGCCGATCGGCAGTGTGGCTGGCACATCGACCTCCAGCACGGGCGCGGTGTCGATATCGTCTGAACAGGTGATGTCGGCCACGAAAGCGGTAATGCGGCTGTCGGTCGACGCAACCGCGCTGTTCGAGTCGATCGTGAGCGGCGCCGGTACCGTAATCACGGGCGGCGTCCTGTCGACCGGCAGCGTCACCGTTGCGCCGTCATAGTTGGTTATTGTGGCCGGAGCAATCTGCTGTTGCCCGCTCACGATGTTCAGTGAGTCAACACCGTTGATGGGCAACTGGTCCCACACTACCGGCTCGTTGTACTGGATTCCGCCCGTCGTCGGAAACAGGAAGTTGTCGGGAATGATGTAATCGGGCCTGATGCCGTAGGTCGATTCGATCGCAGAAGTGCCGAGCAACAGTTGGCGGTTCAGCGAGTCGCCAGCCAGATTGCTCGGAAACCGGTAAGAGATCGATTCGCCCGTTGCGGTATTCGAACTGGTGAACACACAGCAGGACAGATTGCGCTCGTTGGCATTGGTCGACGCCATCTGGATGAACTGGAGCGTGCCGTCGTCGTTGGTGTAGACCTCGACGACTCGCCAGTTGTGGTGGCTGGCCTGCGCGCTGGAAGCGAGCAGAAGCAGCAGCAGAAAACCGCGGCGAATCAGAATGTCCATACGATGCCTGCCTGTGCGATCCAGTCGTTGTAGTCGATTCCGCCGTCGGTGCGTGCATCGATGTACCGCGCAGAAAGATCGACATCGAAGCCGAGGAGCGGAAACACCAGCGCAATCTCGGCGGTGTGTACGTCAGTGATGTCCCGATAGGCATAGAACGGCACGCAGCGGATGATGCTGCACGCTTCGAATGCCGGGTCTTCTGTCTCCGCCTCGTAATCAATCTCTCCCGGTGAAATCGAACTCGATGCCGTGAAGCCGCCGTGCTGGAACGCGTAGTCGAGCACGAGCCACGTGTCGCCGGCGACGAGGTAGTCAAGCCCGACCCCGACTTCGTGGCGGGCAACGTCGAACGCCGCATCGCGATTGGACGCAGCGTCGTCCTTGTCGAAGATGAAGTCGAGGTAGCGGTAACCGGCTCGCCCGACGGCTCTCATGCCGAAGCGCCGGTTGATACTGACGCCGGCGGTCGCGAGATAGCCTTCGCGCGCTTCACTGTCCGGATAGGAAAGCCGCGTGACTTCGCCGCTGATGTGATACCAGGGGCTGTCAAAACCGGTGCCGGGCTGCCAGATGAGGCTGCCGTTCAGCGAGATGGCGGTGTGGCTGAGGGCGTCGAACTCATCATGCTCGGTATGGCTTAAGTATCCGCCTGCGACGTACTGCAGACCCCTGCCGAGTTTCCGTGAGTAGCCGAGGCCGAAGCTGGCGGTGGTGATCAGGTCGTCGAAAACATCGTCATCCTGATACGATCGTGCGACGTTGTCTTCCTGGCCGACGGTGACCTGCAGTTCCCGGTACCAGCCCGAGCCATAGGCTTCGGCACTCGCACTGAGTGGTGTAAGGTGAGCCAGAACAGCCATGGCGATGAGCGATACCCGTTTCATCTCGTGCGTCACCCTTTGTCGGTCAATAACGAGGAGCCGTAATGAGCATATCGGATATCGACGAATCCCGCAGGCAATTCCTGGTCTATCTGCTTGCGAGCGGCGCGTTCAGCGCGTTGCCGGGGTGCGCAACAACCCCGGCCGGCACCGGCGTACGGCAGGCGATGGCGATGCCGGACGCGATGCCCGCGGGCAAGTCGATGTTCCTGCTGGCTGGCGACGTGGCGGTCAATCAGGTGACCGCCGACCTCGATACGCCGATCAGGCCCGGCGATGTCATTGAGACCGGTGAGGAGGCGGAGGCAGTCTTTGTTGTCGACAAGGACGCCTTTTTGCTGCGCGGTGGTTCGCGCATGCGCGTTCCGTCAGCGTCGACGCCAGGCTACGGCCTCGAGCGCGGCAAGGCGCTCAGCGTATTCGCCAAACGACAGACCCGAATCCAGACGCCGTCTGCCGTCATTTCCATTCGCGGGACCGGCGTTTATGTCGAGGTCGAACCGGACCTCTCCTACGTGTGTCTGTGCTACGGCGCGGCCAATCTTGCGACCGCCGATCAGCAGCAGGACGAAGATCTCGAGACCGAGCATCATGACGCACCGAAATATATCCTCGCGGACCAGAACGCCCGCAATCGCATTCAGGCCGCGCCGTTCAAGAATCACAGCGACCAGGAACTGCTGATGATCGAGACGCTTGTCGGTCGCTCGACCCCCTACGTGGTCCCGGAGGGATTACCGAGAACGCGCCGTCGCTACCTGTAGTCTCTGATTCTCGCGCTCGATAGAATGGGGCCTCCCCGAGAGACCCCGAGAGCGAAACATGTCTGAACTGGATACCCAGCAGCAACCGACCAACAAGGAAATCCAGGAGAAGTGGGCGATCGACGTCAACGTCGACCCCTATAGCCTGCCGCTCGACAAACTCGACCCGGCACACCCCCTTCTGTTCGAGAACGATACGTTCTGGCCGTATTTTGAGCGACTGCGTGCCGAAGATCCGGTGCACCTGACCGAGGAGAGCATGTGGGGTCCGTACTGGTCTGTGACCAGCTACAAGGAGATCATGTACCTCGACTCCCATCATGACGAATTCTCTTCGGACATCATGAACGGCGGGATTCGACTGGGCGGCCGGCCCAACCGGGACATCGATACGTCGTCGCCGATGCACCTCCCGATGTTCATCATGTCTGACCCGCCGAAGCATGACGAGCAGCGCAAGGTCATCGCACCGATGTTCACGCCGTCGCACCTGCAGGAACTGCGCGAACTCATTCGTGAGCGTGCCGGCAGGATTCTGGACGGGCTGCCGCGGAACGAGGAATTCAACTGGGTGCGCGAGGTCTCTGTCGAACTGACCGGCCAGATGCTCGCGACGCTGTTCGACGTGCCGCAGGAAGACCGGCACAAGCTCATCTACTGGTCCGACACCGTGGAAAACCTGTCCAACCCGGATTTCTTCGAGACCGTCGAGGAAGGCTTCGCCGAGCTCTGGAAGTGCTGGGAGTATTTCGATGCGGTCTGGAAGGAGCGGCTGGCACAGGACGAACCGGGCAATGACCTGATTTCGATGCTCACGAGCGACCCTTCGACGCGGAACATGCCGCCGAACGAGTTTCTTGGCAACATTCTGCTTCTGATCGTCGGTGGCAATGACACGACCCGGAACTCGATCTCGGGCGGTGTGCTTGCCCTGAACCAGCATCCTGACGAGTATGCCAAGCTGCGCGCGAACCATGACCTCGTGCCCAAGATGGTGCCGGAGATCATCCGCTGGCAGTCGCCGGTCGCGCATATGGCGCGCACGGCAATGAAGGATGTCGAGATCGGCGGTAAAACGATTAGAAAGGATGACAAGGTGGTGATGTGGTACATCTCGGGTAACCGTGACGACTCGGAGATCGAGCGTGCCAATGAATTCATCATTGATCGGGCCAACCCGCGCAAGCACCTGTCGTTCGGCTTCGGCATTCATCGCTGCGTCGGCAACCGGCTCGCTGAAATGCAGCTCAACGTCCTGTGGGAAGAAATCATGAAGCGTTTCGACAGGATCGAGGTGGTGGGTGATCCGAAGTACCTTCGTTCCAGCTTCATTCACGGTATTCGGGAACTGCCGGTTCGCATTCCGGGCTAGGGAGTCAACGCCAGTGAGCGCATTCGATGACGACATCGCTGTAGAGCGGGTCGATGAGGGCCGCTATCGCGGCGTGGTCCAGCCCACCTGGGGAATCAACGGCAATCCCAACGGTGGCTATCTGCTCTCGATCGTGCTGGCCGCCCTGGCCGACGCTTCGACGCATCCAGACCCGATTTCGGTCACGACGCACTACCTGCGGCCCGGCTCGCCCGACAAGCCCTGCGACATCGCGATAGATGTGGTCAGAACGGGTCGCTCGGTGACGACGCTGCGTGGCCGGCTGATTCAGGAAGACAAGGCGCGTCTCGAAGTGCTCGCTGCATTTTCCGATCTCTCGGTGCCGGCAGGGGTCGATGCCGACATCACGATCTCGCCACCAGACCTGCCGCCACCGGAAGACTGTATCTCCCGGGAGGGCGACCTGCAGGGCATCGAAATCGGCATTACGTCGAGGCTCGATGTCCGCCTGCACCCCGATCTTGCGGTTCCCGGCAAGGCCAGCGCTCCGGAGGTTTCCGGCTGGATTCGCTTCCGCGATGGCCGCGCGCCTGACACCCTGTCTTTGCCGCTTTTTACCGACACGTTCCCGCCATCGCCGTTTGGCGTGCTTGGTGTCGTCGGCTGGGTGCCAACGCTGGAACTCACCGTGCACGTGCGGCGCCGTCCGGCGGAAGGGTGGATCAGAACCCGGTTTGTCACCGACGACATTGCCGACGGCCGGATGATCGAGACGGGCGCCCTGTGGGACAGCGAAGGCAGGCTCGTCGCCCAGAGCCGGCAGATCGGCCTGGTGATGAGGGCCGACAACTGAATTTCCGGGCCCGTTCAAACCCCTGCGTGGTGGTCGGCGTCCAAGGACCATGAAGTCTCGCTGGATCGCACTGGTCGCAACGCTCTGTCTGATAGCGGGCGTGGCCGTCCTTTTCTTTGGCGGCTCGGCCGTCTATTACCTGCGCGGCGCACACGCACTCGACGTGCGCGGCCAATCTCTCCCGCATGGGGGCGATATCGTTTCGCCCGGCGACAGCTGGACAGCGTACGGCGGTGATGCGGGCGGTCATCGCTTCAGCAATGCCACCGGGATCACGCCGGAGAATGTCGGCGAACTCACGCAGGCATGGTCGTTCAGCGTCGGGGATCGTGAGAAGCGACCGCGTGCCGCGCAGCGACGCAGCGCAGGGGAGGCGACGCCGATACTCGTCGAAGACAGCCTTGTTTTCTGTTCTGCGTTCAATGAGGTCATTGCGGTTGACCCCGGCACCGGCGAGGCGAAGTGGCGATACGACCCGGGCATTGATATCGAGCAGCGTCCGGCGAACCAGTTCATCTGTCGCGGGGTCTCTTACTGGCCGGGTGACGGCACGGAAGGACATTGCGCGACGCGAATCATCTCGGCAACCAGCGACGGCACCGTTTTTGCGCTCGATGCAAAGACCGGTGGCGTCTGTGAAGACTTTGGCGATGCCGGCACGGTCACGATCGACCCCGGCATGGCACTCGACTGGCCCGGCGAGTTTCAGGTGACGTCACCACCGGCGATCATCGGCAACATTGCAGTCGTAGGGTCTGCCATTTCGGATAACCAGCGCGTCGAGGCGCCCCACGGCACCGTGCGCGCATTCGATGTGCGCACCGGCGAGCAGGTATGGTGGTTCGACCCGATTCCGCGCGCGCGGGATGCAGAGAACGCGCCCGACTGGCAGGGGACGTTCCCGCCCATCGAGGGTCATGCGAACGCCTGGGCACCGATTTCCGTCGACCCGGCCCGGGGGCTCGTCTTTGTTCCGACGAGCAGCGCATCGCCCGACTTCTACGGCGGGCTGCGGCCGGGCGACAACCGCTATGCAAATTCGGTCGTTGCGCTTGATGCCGCAAACGGAGATGTCGTCTGGGGGTATCAGTTCGTCCATCACGATGTGTGGGACTACGACACGCCGGCGCAGCCCGGGCTCTACACTATCTGGCATGAGGGCAGCCCGCGCGATGTGGTGGTGCAGATTACGAAGATGGGGCTCGTCTTCGTGCTCGACCGGGAGACCGGAGAACCCGTTCATCCCGTAGAGGAGCGAGCGGTGCCGCAGGATGGCGTTGCCGGTGAGCAGCTGTCGAAAACGCAGCCGTTCCCGGTGCGTCCTCCTGCACTGGTGCCTGACCGTGTCGATCCGGACGATGCGTTCGGTATCACGCTGTTTGACCGGTGGGAGTGCGCCAACCGGATTGCCGGCTTGCGCAATGAGGGTCTTTACACACCGCCGACGTTGGGTGGCACGATGTTCCTGCCCTTCACAGGCGGCGGTGGCAATTGGGGCGGTGCCGCGTTTGATGCGAGCCGCAACCTGCTCGTCGTCAACATGAGCAACCTTGCGCACCTGATTCAGCTGATCCCCGCAGAAGATGTTCGTGAAGTCCGTGAGACACTCCACGAATCAGAGATCGCTTCGCAGCGCGGCGCCCCTTACGGCCTTCGTCGGGAACTGCTGCTCTCTTCTCTCGACCTGCCCTGCACGCCGCCGCCGTGGGGCCTGCTGATCGGTGTCGACATTGCGAAGGGTAAAATTGTCTGGCGCCGGTCCATCGGAACGACCGAGGATCTGGCCTACGGTCTGGCGCTGCCGCTGGGTACGCCCACGCTGGGCGGGCCTGCGATGACCGCTTCCGGGCTCGTCTTTATCGGGGCGACGGCCGACTACTATCTTCGCGCGTTCGACGCGGAGAATGGCGATGAGCTGTGGAAAGGCCGACTGCCGACCGCGGGCATCGCGACGCCTGTCGTTTATACCTGGCAGGGCAAACAGTACGTGGCGATCTTCGCCGGTGGATACGGCAATCTCGACACACCGTTCGGTGATGAACTGATTGCCTTCTCGTTGCCATGAAGGAGACACCATGAAGATCCTGAAGCGCAGCACGTGGGATCGTGCCGAGATCGATCGTTTTCTGCTCGAGACGACAATTCCGGTTCGGCTCGCCGTCATCGACGACGGCGTGCCGCTGGTTGTGAGTATCTGGTATCAGTGGGACGCCGCGAGCGGCACGCTGCTCTGCGTGTCGCACCAGAATGCCCGTGTCGTCCGGCTGCTCGAAGCCAGTTCAGCCTGCGGTTTCGAAATTGCACGTGATGATCCGCCCTACAAGGGTGTCCGCGGGCAGGGTGAGGTGACGCTCGAGCGAGCTTCCGCGGGCGTCGTGCTCGGCTCCCTGATTCGGCGCTACCTCGGTGACACCGACAGTTCACTGGCGCAATGGCTGCTCGGCCGAATCGACGAGGAAGTCGTGTTGCGCATCCGGCCGTCCTGGATCACGTCCTGGGATTTCAGTGCGCGCATGTAACCCGCGTCAGGACGGCGGTGCCGCATCGACGACGACGGTCCCGGCGGGGGTTAGGAAGAATAAACGATGTATCGGGGCTATGGTCAAGGCGCTTTGCGGTTCAGGTCGCGGCATTTTGAGCGATAGTACCGGGCTCTGTACTGCCGGCCTGGCCGAAAAGTGAGCAGGAAAATGTCGATTGCCGGACTGCCGACGCGTGCGACGCCGCTAGCAAGGGCTGGCGTCAAAAAAGATTTGGCGAATGATCGAACAACGCCTCGGGCGGTGCACGGGTCTGCGGGCAGACTGCCGAATCCAAATCCAGATGCTTGAGAATCTTCTGGGTGACGTCTGGATCCTCAACACTGGCAATCACGCGCACCGGGCCGCCGCACTTCTCGCACTTCTCTATTTCGATTGCAAAGACGCGCTTCAGGCGTTGTGCCCAGGTCATCGAGTAGGCCTTGGGTTCCTGCCGTTGTTCTGGTCCGACGGGTTGTTGGGCGTCATTTCGAAGCTTGCTATTAGGAGAGAAAACGCCGTGAAATCTCGTGAGGTTGACCCGTGGTCTTGGCAGCAGTGCTGCCAGCCTCCCGATGAATTCCAGTGGACTCAGTACGACATGAGTCGTGAGTCGTGCCGTCATCATACGGCGTCTTCAGGCCGATAGTGACGTTACCGTTGCTGGCCAACGACAGGCGTTGTTCGGCGATGGCGGGCCGCGTTATATAGCGGCATATTCGCTCAAGTTTCTTGCGCTGGTTGGACGTGCATGCCACCCCCGCATGCAGAGAAAAGCCAGCCTGGCGACTGACCAGTTCATTGGGTTTCGGTGGTCTTTCCGTCGCCGGTACCGTCTTGAGCGTCAGTGCCTTGCGACCGGCATTCGGACCGAACGCGAGGCGATAGGCACAACCTTCGCTTGCAATCATGGATCTGAGATGTGGAGCTTTATCACGAATTGATCCGAACGCCTCAACTGCGAATCACGAAAGTCTTGCTCACCGAGAAGAAGAATTGAAGAATTCCGGGTCAAGTTGGTCAGGCTTTCGGTGCCAGTTTTGGGCTACACACCACTTTGAGTACGCAACCAAGTCGATCGCTACCTATCCAACCTCCGAAGCCATTCGGACTCCGTTAGCCCTACTCTAGACAAATCGCTGGCAAGCTTCTCTACTGCACGCTGCGCATGAGCAACTTTCAGCTCGTCCACCCACACATAGTTCCACCGCTGCGTCGATTTGAACACTGGCTTTCTCTCTCGCGTAAGCGTTGTCTGAACCTGCTTCGTCTTCGCCTCAGGGGAGAACGTCAAGGAACGGCAATAGGATGCCTTCGGGCGATAATAAAGCTCCACGAATCCACCATCTTCTTGGACCACAATATGAGACGTAGGGCCATCTGAGTCGGAGGAAACAGTAGCCAGCTCAACGAAAAGGAAAGACGTATCAGATCTTAGTCGCACGCAGTCACATACTGGTTGAATACAGAGCAGATAGACATCTCTTCTCGCGCAATGGACAATTGTGCCGAGTCTGAGCACCTTCGGCTGTTGTGCTGCGTCGCCGTAAAAGGTCCGACTTGCCATCAGACGGCTGAAGCGGTGGTTCGCGTTGTCGTCTAAAGATTCGAGCAAAATTTGGGCTGCCTTTCTCGTATTCTTGCTTGCGCTCTTGCCGCCATCTGGATTGGGAACCTGATCAAACTGCTGCTTTGCTTCCTTGAATCCATCAACGCAAATGGCTTCGGCAATCGCTCTCACATCCAAGTCTGCCTTACCAAACAACGTCGCGAGATGGTCTCCGGGTTTCCAGACGTTTTTGCACCAATCACGCCGTAGGGATTCCGATATCAAGGGGAAAGGCAACACGTCGTGTAATACTGCTTCAATTTCGGAAACCAAGAGGGGAACAATGTGTTCCGACGCATCCTCTATGGGCAAGCCCATAGCAAGATGCGTAAGAAATGCAGGATCCAGTTTGCGGTCGAATTTGGACAACACCTTACGACTATTCTTCTTTATCTCTGCGAGCCCGAGTAATGTCGCTGCGTGGAGAAGGCCATCGGCCAGCTTTGCAAACTCTTTGACGGCAGCATGGGCAAGGTCTCTTTCTTCGACAATATGATCTGCAGCTACGCCCGGGCGCGCACGCCCAGGTTTTCCCACTATGGAAACCCTGCTATTCGCAGTTCGAAACGCTAAGCCTCCCTCTTCTAGTATGGGCTCCAATACCTCGCCGATCTCTTCGGCTACCTGTTGATACAAACGATCAGCAATATCGAACAAATTGACTTCTTGCGTATACACCATGATGAGACGCAATTGCTCTGGAACCTCGCTAATGGCTTGTTGAACAAGGCCGCCAATCAGCTCAAGAGCGCGATCGCCCCTATCTCCATATAGGTCCCAATCGATGATGGCAATGTCTGCGGCACGACAAAGCGGGAAGACCTCCGAACCCGGCGTCACCTTAGCGGACTTGTTAGGTTGATAGAGAGAACAGATTATCTGCTTCTTCGCAAAGCTGGTCACGACATCGTAGGGAGAATACTCTGATTGTTCTTCTTCAACCGCCAATTCGCTATTGCTCACTGCTGCATTGTTCGCTGACTTCACGGCTTTCTTACGGACCTTTGGTGAAGCCAACCTCTTAGCACTCGCGACTGACCCGCCTTTACGCTCGTATATCCGATCATCAACAAAGACAACGGTCTGCAAGAACTCTTGTGCCGCATGCTCGGAGTATTCATTTACAGTACTAGGAATTGTCGTCATGCTCCGGCCACTTCACCATGATAGTTACACCTTGCTTACCATTGTTGGGGACGACTTCGATATCCATTCCTTCCTTACGAAGAGCCTTTCGAGAGATAAACAGGCCGAGCCCACGACCACCAGGCTTTCTAGTAAAACCTTGGTCAAAGATTGCCTCATAGTCCCTTTCGGCTATCGCCGGCCCATTGTTTGAGATCAGGAACGCTCCATCCATCGCGTCAAGGGTTATCGACTTTCCATCGTTAACGTCCTTTAACCAGAAAATCGCGTTATCCAAAATGTTTACAAAAACTGGGTAAACTGCCGAAGGGAAACCAACGATTTCGGCGTCAATAAACGCATCAGTCGCGCGCATATCAATGTTATGCCGCTTTAGCCTGACCTCAAACAATGTCCGAACATAGTGATTAATATCTTTCCCTTTGATCGAAATTGCCTTTCGGTAAAGCCTCCGCTGAAGAGGAGTAAAGAGATTCAAGTGGCCATCTAGATGATCGAAATTGTTTCTAATCTCTTGATACAACGCCGCCAGTTCCTCATTCGAGCTTGCCCATGGTCGCAGCTCTCGTAATGACCGCCTTACCCCTTTGATAGCAGCATCAAACTCATGGTTAATGACGGCTACGGCCAGTCCAAGCTGCACAAGTTCCGCGTCAGAATCTGACTGCTCACGAAGCTCCTGCAGTTCTTGATCCATAGCTTCAACAATATCCGACTCCGCAACGTCGACACCCTGAGCCAGATTAGCCGAAATTGCAGTGAGCATGTCACGGACCTTACTTAGCGTCTCGGTGTTCTTCTTGCCGACTGATTCGATTCTTCCTTCAAAGCTGTCACGGACGAATTCAATGTCATGCTCGCTCAAACCCGCAAGATCTTTGTGAGCAAACTCCACCTCAACCTCGGATATGGTTTCCTGCAATTCACGAATTGCATCCCTAGCAAATCGCAATGCGGCCGAGCGTGTATCGTTAGCTGAGTGACGAACCTGCCCTGCTTCTAGAGAAACTAGCTTTCGTTTTTCTTCCGCTTGCTGCTTGATTAGTTCGCTAAGCCGCTTTCGCTGATCGACGTACAACTTGGCTTCGGCAGCAACAGCACCCAATGTTCGGGCAACTTCACGACCAAAAGGATCAAAAAGGTCTTTTTCCAAACGCTCCGCCTCTACTAGGTAAGCGTTCCAATCACGCTGTAAGCTACGAGAAAGACCAACACCACGAGGCTTTGCAAGCCGGTAGTTTTCTCGGATCTCGGACAACCTCCGGTTAGCCTCTTTCTCGGCATCAAGGAGGGCGGATGATGCATCGTCTGGATCGGCCATCTTCGCCGCAGCATCCATGCGTTGCTTAATCGTTTCTCTCAACGAGGATAACTCTGTTTCAGGCAACCCGTCGCCAATCCGTTCAAAGAAGCTATCTAATGATGCTGCAATGTTCTTCCGCTTGGTTGACACCTGCTTCTCGCGCCGTCGACGAGCGAGTTCTAGCCGTTGTAACTCAGACCGCTGATCGCTATAGAACTCGGAGTAATCACCACTATCCCTAAAAAAGTCTGCTGCCAATTGCAGAAACAGGTTTTCTAGAATGTCCTTCAATTGGCGATAGGCTTTGTCTTGCTGAAACCCTTCTCGACCCGCCTTCTCTCGCAGCAGTCCATTGTGTTCTCGTGTGAGCTTGACCGCGCCAAATACTCTTCGATAAGAGAAAAAGTAGTAAGAGGCGCCCTTGTTACGCCTTAACTCGATGTCGAGCCAGTCGAGGTCAGAGTTTCCATATGGAAGAATTCGAATACGGTCTCGATAGACATACAAGCCACCAATATTATTCAGCTTGTCCGTGATCCGCTTCCACTCATCAGGAGGAAGCCGGCTCTCTCGCTGCGCCCCAGCCACATATCCGAATTCAATTTCAAATGGGCCACATTTGGTAGGATGACCGCTTCCACCACTCCAAGGAATCACATGGTCTGAAATTTCTTCGTCATAGATTCTAACCGACCCAAGAAACTGGCCATATTCGTCGAATGCACCACTAACTCTATGATCGGCAGCCTCCAATTCCTCAAGCGTAAAGAATTCTCCAGCTTCAATCAGGTCGTCGCCCGCGATGTCGGTTGGCCAGTATCGAAAAGCGGTCTTTAGTGGCGGAGGAGGCGCCTCTCTGAACACCGAATTCGAGAACCCCAAGAGAAACTTTGAAAACTCCTTAGAGTCTTGCTGACGTTCACGTTCAATCTCGAGCGCAATACCTTCGTCTGCCGGAACAACGTAGAAATGCGTGCCGCACTTCTCGCCCTGCAAGCTTAGTCCTCCGAGAAAGTCATCAAGGTCTTGAGGGTCGAGTTGAATATCGTCCAGATCGTCCAATACTTGCTGAAACGTATCACTGCCGTACTTCTTTGCAAGCTGTTCGACTCCTGATCGGACATCGTTGAGTAGGTCAGACACGTTTTCAGCGTCTGGAAGGCTGTCTTCAGGAAAGGACCTTACGGGTATCTCAATCTCGTCTAGGTTCACGCCAGAGATTTCAAACAAACCCCAGTGGACGAAGCACATCAACAATTCATCTAGATGCCCATCCCGCTCAGCTCGCGTCAAAACAAGGACCTGACGGCCCAAGAGGGCAATTGCAAGCCGGCCTATTCCTTTTTCACCCATTATTGCTCGTTCTTCTTTACCCTTCGGCCGGTAGGCCTCCGCCTTCTTTCCGTGTGGGGCATATTTGCTTTCTGTTCCGAGAACAAGCCAACGGTTCTCGAACTCCTCGGGCGTCATGCCAACGCCGTTGTCTCGTACTACGAGAAGATTGTCTGACCGAAAATAGTCGACCTCTGCGCAATCAGCGTAGGCGTCGTAGGCATTCTTGAACAACTCGCTGATGGCCGTGGATACGTTAGCGATCTGTTGGCGCCCCAACATGTCAACCGTTCTTGCCCTAGTTCGGAATGTCGCCATACTTCCGTCAATCCATGTATCTTGCGCGATGCTCAACGATGTGACGGCCAAGAACCTCGGCGAGCCTCACTGGGACGGCATTTCCAATCTGACGCGCTTGGGAACTCAATGAACCGGCAAATGTAAAGGCGTCCGGAAAGGTCTGAAGAGCCGCAGCCTCGCGAACACTGATGGCTCGGTGTTGCTCTGGGTGACCGTATCGGCCGTTCGATAAGCTGATACACCTAGTTGTGAGTCCAGTTGCTGGAGCATCCCATTTCATTCGACCGTACACATCAGTGTGCCCCGAATAACCCTCCCTTGTGTGACAGGAAAGGCGGAGGTCCGCGGGCCAATCAGCTCTGGAACCCTCCGGTGGTGTGGCTTCGATCCGCTTCAGATTGAGCGGCGAGAGATTGGCAGCCCGATGATTGGGTACAGTTGCGTGGGTTTCGCCGGCGGAAATGGGCGGCAAATGAGCTATCCACTCACGAACTGTACTGTACGGTATCCCGACACCAGGATCGTGAGTTGGATCCGGCAGATCCACCGGCGCGTGTCTGGAAGCCAGAAGAACCAGACGGCGACGACGTTGGGGTACTCCATATCTCTGAGAGTCGACAACTCCAACAGCGGTGTGATACCCCAAATCTTCTAAACGTTTCTCAAAGCGAGCAAGTGTGCTGTTTCCGACGACGCGTTGAATGCCGGGAACATTCTCAACAAAAACGTAGTCTGGAAGGTACTCCGCAACCATCGTTCCAAACGTCGATAGTAGAAACCTTCTGTTATCAGTCCTCTTGTCAGGTTTCGTTGTATTCTGTTTGGTAAACGGCTGACATGGGGCGCATCCGCAAAACAGCGTGCCTCTTCCTTTTTCATCAAAGATAACTTCATCCAGACGGGATTTATCGAATCGCGCAATATCAGACCTGCTAAACGACACATCTGGAAAATTATCTTGGAAAGTGTCTGCGGCGTCTTCGTCCAAATCCAATGCAAACACTGGATTGAGTCCGGCATCTTGAAATCCTCGACTGGTCCCGCCGCATCCAGAAAAAAAATCGTAAACGTCTAAGGTCATTCGATACCCCAACGACCAGCCAATCTCTGGCCGAATGCTCTCCAGTTTTCTCTAGATTGTGTTCTAGTCATATCCAGTCTGCGTTGGAATCACTTTTCCGCGAATGACACTCCAAGTACTCGCTCATGGACAGGTGGATGGCCATGATGCCCTGACACTATTTGGGTCGCCAGTTCTTCAAAAGATTGTCAGCCATCTGGATCAAGAATTCGGCCGGCTACGCTTCAGCATGGTTGTTAAACCCCATGATGCATAGTATGCACATCCAAAGGACAAATCGCACAACCATTTAGACCGACATTTCGACGCGCGATTTCGTCTTGAGGGCGTGTCGCGTGCCGTCGGAAATCGTGCCTACAGGTGAGTTACTACCGAGACAGGTTCGAGCAGAATGCAAAGAGACTCGGAGGATTCGATGATGGCCCAAATCGTTTCAACATTCCTTGGGTCAAATCCACATTGCAAGACTAAGGAATCACGTGAGCTTTGCCGATGGTTTCGAATCGGATCTCTTCCGAGGAGCGATGTGTTTACGAAGCGATGAAGGTCGAGAAGACGCCAAAAAAGAATCCTGAGATTACAAAGGTGTCGGATGCTCGCTGCCAACACACAATACCTTGAAGAGACTCGAGAAGGATACGCTGACATCCGCCTCCTGATGGCAGGGGCAATCAGTCCTCCAGCCTGTTCATATGGTCGTGGGGTTAGGAAGAATAATCGATGTATCGGGGCTATGGTCAAGGCGCTTTGCGGTTCAGGTCGCGGCATTTTGAGCGATAGTACCGGGCTCTGTACTGCCGGCCTGGCCGAAAAGTGAGCAGGAAAATGTCGATTGCCGGACTGGCGACGCGTGCGACGCCGCTAGCAAGGGCTGGCGTCAAAAAAGATTTGGCGAATGATCGAACAACGCCTCGGGCGGTGCACGGGTCTGCGGGCAGACTGCCGAATCCAAATCCAGATGCTTGAGAATCTTCTGGGTGACGTCTGGATCCTCAACACTGGCAATCACGCGCACCGGGCCGCCGCACTTCTCGCACTTCTCTATTTCGATTGCAAAGACGCGCTTCAGGCGTTGTGCCCAGGTCATCGAGTAGGCCTTGGGTTCCTGCCGTTGTTCTGGTCCGACGGGTTGTTGGGCGTCATTTCGAAGCTTGCTATTAGGAGAGAAAACGCCGTGAAATCTCGTGAGGTTGACCCGTGGTCTTGGCAGCAGTGCTGCCAGCCTCCCGATGAATTCCAGTGGACTCAGTACGACATGAGTCGTGCCGTCATCATACGGCGTCTTCGGGACGACCGGGCGGCGTTCCGCGATGACATTGCCGTTGGTCGCGAGCGACAGGCGCCGTTCGGCGTGTTCGGCGGCGTCGTCCGCACGGGCCATGCCGATGACGGCGATGCGGTCCTTGTGCTGCCACATGACCGCCTTCGGGTAAGCGGTGGTGCCGCCGGTGTACATGAAGTAGAGATCCTTGCCGGAAGGGTTTGCCCGGGATGATCCGCCCTACAAGGGTGTCCGCGGGCGTCGTGCTCGATTCGCTGATCCGGCGCTACCTTGGTGGCACCGACAGCTCGCTCGCGCAATGGCTGCTCGGCAGAATCGACGAGGAAGTCGTGTTGCGCATCCGGCCGTCCTGGATCACGTCCTGGGATTTCAGTGCGCGAATGTAACCCGCATCAGGACGGCGCCGCGGCATCCACGACGATAGTCCCGGCGACGAAGTCATGAATGCATCGCCTCGACTTCACTGCGATGGGTGCGAGGTCGGCCAGCGGCACCAGCGACAGTGGCCAGAGCGGCAACAGCACGGGCAGCGGGAAGAACGGCGCCCGAAGTACCAGCAGTTTCCATAGTGGCGTGTTCTCGCCAGTGGCCGCGTCGACGATCCGGATCTTCATCAGCGCCTTGCCAATCGTCTGCCCGCGCCGCCGCAGCAGCAGTCCGTTCAGTCCGATGTAGACGGCAATCGCAATGATGAGGATCTCGGCGACCCAGAACGAATCCTGATAGTCCTCGGCATCCTCAACGGTCCCGAGGATCAGGACCAGCAGCAGTGTGACCGCCGGGACAATCACGAGATCAATCAGCGAGGCGACGGCACGTCGCCAGTGCGCGGCGAGTACGTGTGCCGGAGCAGCACTCATGATTCGTCCTCCGCAAGCCGGAATGCCAGAAACGCGTTGCCCGGCCGCTGCCGGAAAGAACCGTAGCCGGAAGAGATGAAGACCTGGTCGCCCGCAACGAATGGTCCGTGCGCGTCGATCGTCCCGCCCCTGGCTGGTACGCCGTTGACAGTCTGGATGTCGGTGGCGGTCTGATGGCTCCAGTGAACCTCGCCGGTGTCGGCGTCAACAGCCTCCAGGGTTCCATCGAGTGAACCCGCGAAGACGAGTTCGGGTGTCGCTGTAATCGCGGCCGAGAAGCCCGAGGTGCAGCGACCGTCACAATCCCGGTTGCGCTCGTACGCCCACTGCACCTCGCCGGTCAGCACGTCCAGCGCATACAGCCCGGGAGCGGGCGCTTCGTTACCCGGCATCGCAGACAGGTCGCTGATCGGAATATAGACAATCCCGCGAACCTCGTCGGCCGCGATTCCCCAGTGGATGCCGCCGAGCGCACCGCCGCGACCGATACGCTGCTGCCAGATGACTTCGCCGGTCGCGGGGTCCATGGCGTGAATATCGCTGGACTTCTGGGCGGCGATGAGGACACGCCGTGAACCGGCTTCAACGAGGACTGGTGGCGCGCCGAAATCGAGATCGGGTCCCATCGGCTCCGGACAGTTCGGGCCGCCGATACCACAGGCGAGGTTGTAGGCGTCGCCCTCGGTGAACTGGCGGGTCCAGCGTGGTTTGCCGGTATCGACGTCGACCGCAAAGATGGCGTCGCTCGTCTCGGTGGTCGGATGGCTGTAGTTCTGTCCGGTACCAAAAAATGCAGTACGGGTTGCCGGATCGTACATGGGCGCTCCCCAGACCGGCGCACCGCTCGGCCCGTGTGTATCGATGAACATCCACCGACTGCCGGTCTTCGCGGCCGGGATCGGAATCGTCGGCAGAAACCACTGCTGTTCACCGGTTGCCAGGTCGAGCGCCGCAAGACCACCGCTGGTCGTGCAACAGCCGTAGAGCGGGTTTGCTGACAGCCCGATCTCGAGCGACGACAGGGGCACCAGGACACGGTCCTCCATGACGAGGGGCGAGCCGGAATAGTAGGGCACCGGTTGATCGTCGATCGTCGCTTGCCAGATCGGACTGCCATCGATGGCTTTCACCGCCTGGATGCCGCCCATTCGCGTGCCGAAGACCATGGCGGGCTCGCCTTCGATGTCAGCGGGAAGCAGCGGGCTCGCAAACTGCACGTCCATCTCGCGTACCCATCGCTCGCAGCCGGTGTGGCGGTCGAGCGCGACGAGCCCGCGGCCGGTGTCGCCGATGAACACCGTGTCTTCGGTGATGAGGGGCCAGAATCGTGGCTGCTCGTTGGCGAGGCCGTAAGCCCAGGCGAGTTCGAGCGAGCCGACGTTCTGTCGGTTGATGGTGGTCTCCCTCTGCAGGCGGTGATTGTGGTGGTCGAGGCCCCAGCCCTTCGCAAAGTAGTGCTGTAGACCAGGTTTTGATTGCTCGCAGGGTTCTGCTGCGACCGGTGCCGCGAGTATCGGACACAGCAGTGCGAGCGCTATCATCGCGCGCATATCGTTCTCCCTCTTCTTCGTCGATGGGTCTCAGGCGATTCGTCGCTGTGCGCTGATGACCTCGTGTACAAACCTCAGTTTTTCGATGGCCGGCCCCGGCAGCACGAACGGATAGAGGTCCGGCTGGCCGCCGCTGCGGTTAATGCTGTTGATCGCGTAGGTCAGCGGCAGCCACTGTTCGAGCATTTCATCAAAGCTGGCCGCGCGGTAGCTGTCGGACCGCGGAAACAGGGCGGCGGTATGGTCGGCGGTGACCTCCACGCCGAACGCCTGGGCAGTTTCGAGTGCGTCGACGATCGTCAGGTAGTGCGCCCAGCTCTCTGCCCAATCCTCCCAGGGATGAGAACTGGCGTAGGCGCTGACGAACCGGGATTGCCAGTTCGCGGCCGGGCCCCGCTTGTAGTAGTCGCTCATCGACTTCTTGTAGTCGCGCGTCTCGTCGCCGAAGCGTTGCCGGAAGCCCTCGAGCGGCGCTTTGTCCTGAACGAGTTGCCACCAGTAGTAGTGGCCGCTTTCGTGGCGAAAGTGGCCGAGCACGCTGCGATAAACCTCGTTCAGATTGAGCCGGGTACGTTCGCGTTCCACGTCGTCGGCCTCACGCACGTCCAGCGTGATCAGCCCGTTGTTGTGGCCGGTTTTCACGACGGTACCGGTCTTCGGATCGTGTTGCAGGAAGGCGAATGCCATGCCGTCCGGTGTCGAGGTTTTGCCCTCGACCGGCAAACCGAGTCGCATCAGCGAGTAGATGAGGCGACGCTTGCCCTGTTCCAGCGTGCGCCAGTAGTTCCGATTGTCGGCGCTGTCGAGGTTCGGTGTCGCCTCGGTCAATACGCAGGAGGGGCAATAGGCCGACTCGCCTTCTGCTGGCACCAGCCAGTTGCAGTTGTTCCAGTCCTTGCCGTTCTTGCAGAACCGGTAGTGGTTGCCGTCGGCGAGCGCGCGCCAGACGTCACCCTCGATTGGCTCGAGGGCGGTCATCGTGAACTCATGCGGCAGGTATCCCAGCGAACTGCGGCATCGCAGGCACTGATCGTTCTCGAAAAAGATGACCTGACTGCAGCACTGGCAGCGGAAGGACTTCATTGCGCAATTTTACGCTGTTCACGTCGAAAGCCCCAATCCCGGCGCTGCCGGTGATGGTGGACGATTCTCCGTCTTTTTGGCAGTCGGTGTTTCCGGCACCGGTCGCTTGACCGGGCGCCGCTGGCCGCTGAGCAGGCGGTGGCGTTGACTTCGCAGGCGCAAGAGAAGCATCAGACGATCCATCCTATGACTGTGTCAGAGAGTGTGATGAGTATGGCGGCGACAATCGTGGTGCCGGCGCTTTCGATCTCGAAGCTGTCGATCATGAGATCGGTCAGGTACAGCAAAAAGCTGTTGATGATGAACAGGAACAGGCCCAGGGACAGGATGATCAGTGGCAGCGAGAGCACCTTGAAGACGGTGCCCAGCGTGACGTTGATCAGCCCGTACACGATCGCAACGGCGATCGCGGTACCGTAGCCTTCGATGTAGATGCCCGGCAGCACTTCCGAAATCACAAGGATCGCGAGCGCAAGCAGCAGGACATAGGCAATCAGTTCAAACATCGCGGGTTTCTTTCTTGACTGAATTGATCATCCCCAATCACAAAGCGTGCCAATTCATAAGTCATTGAATCTGTTCGTAATAAATCAGCTGGCTCTATCCCTGGTTGGTCAATTTCGCTATTCGCGCTGCCTGTTTCGCCGCTGGCGCCTGCCGTGGCACACTGCGGACTGAAACGACTGAGAGGGACTCACATGCTGGATTTGCACTACTGGCCGACGCCAAATGGCAAAAAGGTCACGATTCAACTCGAGGAATGCGGGCTCGAATACAACGTCATCGAGTGCAACATTGGTCGTGGCGATCAGTTCACCGACGAGTTTCTGAAAATCTGTCCGAACAATCGAATGCCTGCACTGGTCGATCACGACCCCGCGGATGACGGTGAGCCGATCAGCGTCTTCGAGTCCGGTGCCATCATGCTCTACCTGGCAGAAAAGACCGGCCAGTTTATGCCGACGAATCCCCGCGGCAAGTACGAGGTGATCCAGTGGGTGATGTGGCAGATGGCGAATCAGGGGCCGAAGACGGGTGAGTGTGGTCACTTTCGCCGCCTCGGGGACTCACAGGGCGACCAGAGCTATGCCGTCACCCGATTCACTGACGAGGTCAACCGATTTTATGGTGTGCTGAACAATCAGCTCTACAACCGCCGCTACCTCTGCGGCGACGAGTACACGATTGCGGACATGATCTGCTATCCGTGGACGGTCAACTGGAAGGGGCAGGGTCAGGACATCGAGGAGTTCAGGTACTTCAAACGCTGGTTCGACGAACTGTCGGAACGGCCAGCGGTGCAACGCGGCATGGCCGTCGGCAGCGATATGCAGAACGACTTTTCGAAACTCTCTGATGAGGAACGGGCGGAACTTCGCAAGCTGCTTTACAACCAGCGTGCCCGCCCGGCGCCGGAAACCGGCGGTATCGAAGCCTGAGTGCGGTGCGGGGCAGGTGCCCCGCACCGATCGCCGCTACCAGAGGTCGTACTTCTGAAGCTCTGCGCGCCCGACGACCATGTGGTGCACCTCGTCGGGGCCGTCAGCGAATCGCAGATGACGCATGTCGGTGTACATGCCGGCCAGCGGAGACCACTGTGAAATACCGGTTGCACCGTGCATCTGAATGGCCTCGTCGATAATCCGGCAGACCTTCTCTGGCACCATCGCCTTCACGGCACTGACGTAGACGCGGGCCTCCTTGTTGCCGAGTACGTCCATGGCCTTGGCGGCCTGAAGCACCATCAGCCGCATGGCGTCGATGTCGATTCGCGCTCTCGAGATGACCTCGAGATTCTTGCCGAGCTTGGCAATCGGCTTGCCGAAGGCAACACGCGAGCCCGAGCGCTTGACCATGAGTTCGAGGGCCCGCTCTGCCTTGCCGATGGAGCGCATGCAGTGATGGATGCGTCCGGGGCCGAGACGAACCTGCGAGATCTCGAATCCGCGACCTTCCCCGAGCAGCACGTTTTCCTTCGGCACTCGCACATTGTTGAAGCGAATATGCATGTGTCCGCGGGGGGCGTGGTCTTCACCGAAGACCTGCATGCCCTCGAGGATTTCGACGCCGGGGGTGTCCTTCGGTACAAGTATCTGGGACTGCTGCCGGGAGGGCGGCGCATCCGGGTCGGTCTTCACCATGACGATCATGATCTTGCAGCGCGGGTCGCCGGCACCGGAGATGTAGAACTTCTCGCCGTTGATGACCCACTCGTCGCCGTCGAGGACGGCACTGGTCGAGATGTTCTTGGCGTCAGAGGAGGGGAGGCCCGGTTCGGTCATTGCGTAGGCTGAGCGAATCTCACCATTCAGCAATGGCTTCAGCCACTCCTCCTTCTGGGCTTCCGTGCCGACGCGCTCGAGGACTTCCATGTTGCCGGTATCCGGTGCGCTGCAGTTCAGGGATTCTGATGCCAGTGGCCACTTGCCGAGTTCGGCAGCGATGTAGGCGTAGTCGAGATTGGTCAGCCCCTGACCGATGTCGTTGTACTCCGGCAGGAAGAAGTTCCACAGGCCGGACTCTTTCGCCTTGTTCTTCGCACCCTCGAGCAGTTCGAGCTGGCGCGGATGCCACGACCAGCGATCGTCCTTTTCCTTGTCGAGCGCGGCGAACTCTTCGGTGATCGGGGCGACATTCTCTTCGATATGCTTGATGACGGCATCATAAAGGGGTTGGGCCTGTTCAGACATCGCGAGCTGAAACAGGTCGGCATCCAGGTCTGGCATTCACTTGCTCCGCTGTTTAAAGGTCCAGCGTTTTTATCACCGGCCAGAAGGCGATGCAAAACAGGCCCGCAGGGTCAGGCGTCGGCGAGTTCTCCCCGTGAGACAATCGCGTCGGGATGCTTGCGTCCGACCAGACTGATGACCTCGTCGGCCGTGTCGTCGTCGGACTGGATCAGGATCATGACCTGTCCGCTGTCAATCTGGTCCTGAAATTTCCTGATCTCCTCGTTCGGGACGCTGACGCCAATCAGCGTACTGAACCAGGTGCCGAGGGCACCGCCGAGCGCTGTCGAGAAGAGCAGTGCACCGCCGCCCAGGGTCAGCCCGGCGGCAGGAAACGACATCGCGGCAAGACCGCCGACCAGGCCAAGCGTGCCCCCGGTGACGGCGCCACGTTTGGCCGAACTCACGAGGTCGCTGGTCAGCAGGATGTCAGGGTCCGGCAGTGGTTCCAGTGAGGTGTCTTCCCTGGCGACGACGTGGATGTCCTTGTCCTCGAGCCCGGTCGACTTCAGTTCGGGGACCAGGAGTTTGGCCGCCTCGATATCCGGGACGAAAAAGTAGTAACGGGTAGTCATAAAACCTCCTGTACGTTCACTGGTGCGTACGTCTCTCAGGCTGATTGGATTGGCTTCGCCTGGGCGCCCGGCTTCTCTGGGCCGCAGGAATCCCCTATCATCGGTCTGCGTTTTTTGAAGATGATCTGGATTCATGCGAGCAGTTGTTTGTGAAGCGTACGGCCCACCTTCGGACCTTCGAATTCTCGAAGTGCCGGAGCCTGAAATGGGGCCCGCTGACGTTGTCCTGAGGGTCGAGGCCACCGGACTCGGCTATGTTGATGCGTTGACGGTTGCCGGTCTCTACCAGATTCGCCCACCGCTGCCGTACACGCCCGGCAACGAGATCGCGGGCGTCATCGAGTCAGCCGGGGATGATGTAAAGCATCTGAGGATCGGGCAGCGCGTGCTTGCGATGCCGAGCTATGGCGGCCTGGCCGAGCGGCTCGCCGTGCCGGAAACAGCGTGTTTTCCGATCCCCGACGTACTCACCTCGGATGCCGCCGCCAGCTTCATCGTGAACTACTGTACGGCCTACCATGGGCTCATCGACTGCGGACACCTGCAGGAGAATGAAACGGTGCTCGTGCTTGGCGCTGCCGGTGGTGTGGGCATGGCAGCGATCGATGTGGCGAAGGCCATGGGGAGCTTCGTCATTGCCGCAGCCTCGACGAAGAAGAAACGCGACGCCTGTCTCGATGCCGGAGCCGACGTCGTCATCAACTACACGAAGAGCAACTGGCGAGATGATGTGAAGGCCGCCCTCGACGGACGTCCGCTCAACGTCGTATACGACCCCGTTGGCGGTGAGTTCGCAGAGCCGGCGTTCCGCTCGCTCGGGCCGGATGGCCGCTTTCTTGTCGTCGGCTTCGCCGGTGGCGACATCCCGCGCATTCCGCTCAACCTGCCGCTGCTGAAGCGTGCGTCGATCATTGGCGTCAACTGGGGCGGATATCTGGCCGGCAATCCCTCCGGGCGAAAGCCGGTGGTCAATGGCCTGCTCGAATGGATTGCCGCTGGCAAACTGAAGCCGGCGGCGGGCGAGACCTTCCCGCTCAGGCGCACCGGCGCCGCGATGAAGAAGATGCTCGACCGCAAATCTGTCGGCAAAGTGGTTATTCGGAATCAGGAATAGCCGGCAGGTCCAGCAGGTACTGCGCCGCCGCGGGCGCCATTTGCGACTGGCTGTGGCCTGCGCCCCGGACGACGCCGGACGACCAGCCGAAGTCGATACCCCGGGCACGTGCTGTCTCTTTGGCGAACTGGAAGTAGGCCTGGCCCCTTGCAAAGCGATGACGGCCCTGGCGATTGGCTTCCGGCGTCTTTCGCAGGTTGTCGCTGGCCGTCTCGGTGTCCTCATCGCCGAGCAGGATCAGCAGGTCCCGCGCAAAGAACCCGTTCAGTTCGCTGACGGCAAGGCCGCTGTTGCCGAGTCCGTAGGGGAATGCCACCGACTCGTCGGGAAAGGTGTACCAGCCCGCATTGGCGGCAACCGCCTTCTCGACCCTCGCCTCGGGGACATACATGAGCAGGCGATGAACGAACTGCGAACCGGCTGAATGACCGAACAGACGGTACGCTTCCCGTTCGCTGCCGTAGCGCTGCCTGACCTCGTCGAAGAGCGATTCCACCAACAGGAAACTCCAGCTCTCACGCGGCCTCATCTGTCCGGTGTCGCGGTCAATGACGTTACCGAGGTTGAACTGCCACGATGACGGAAAGTAGGCCCGCTTGAAGTCAGGGCACGCGATCAGCGAGCCGGCCGCCTCGGCCGCTTCGAACCACGAACGGCAATAGGTCTCGGGATTGCGACTGGCGCCGTGAATGACGATGACGACCGGTGCTGACGGGTCATAGGTTGATGGCCGGTAGACCAGCGCGCTGAGGGGTGTCTCGAATCCCGGCCGCGGGATGATTATCTCCTCGAGCGGATCGTTGCCCGTCGCAGTCGACCCGCACGACACGGCCAGCGTGAGCAGGGCCGTGACCGCGAAACGCCACACGGCAGGCTACTCGAACTTGCGTTCTGGCCACCAGGGAAAGAATGGCGGCATGTCGCTGGACACCTTGCCGGGGAACGCGGCAGGACGCTTTTCGAGGAACGACTCCACGCCCTCGCGGGCATCTGCGGACTTGCCGGTGTAGTACACCCCGCGCGTGTCGACGTTGTGCGCCTCGACAGGATGGTCTGCACCCTGCATCTTCCACATCATCTGCCGAATCATGGCAACGGAGATGGCAGAGGTTTCGGTTGCGAATGTTCTGGCGAGTTCGCGCGCAGCGGGCAGCAGATCATCCGGCGCGTAGACATCCCTGACGAAACCCCGCTGGTGCGCTTCGGCCGCGTCAAAGACACGTCCTGAGTAACACCACTCGAGCGCCTGGCTCATGCCGACGATGCGCGGCAGGAACCAGCTTGAACAGGCCTCGGGCACAATGCCGCGTTTGGCGAAGACAAAACCGTATTTCGCATTCTCCGACGCGAGGCGGATGTCCATCGCACATTGCATGGTGGCGCCGACACCGACGGCCGGTCCGTTGCAGGCGGCAATGACGGGCTTCAGGCATTCGAAGATGCGCAGCGTCAGGATGCCGCCGCCGTCGGGCTGGATGTTCTCTTCGCCCTCACCCCGTTCGGCGTGGTCGAAAGTGCTGCCACCTGCGGAGAGGTCGGCACCGGCACAGAAGCCACGACCGGCGCCAGTGAAGATAATCGCCCGGACGTCGTCATCGGCATCAGCGCGATCAAGGGCATCGACGATTTCACCCAGCATGTGGCCAGTAAATGCGTTCAGCTTGTCTGGACGGTTCAGGGTAATCGTCAGGATGTTGTCTTCGACGTCATAGAGGATCTGCTCGTAGCTCATGATGCTGCCTGTTCGGAGTAAGTGAGAAACTGGTTGAAGAGATCGCGCTGCGCGTGACTGCCGCCGATCAGCTGGATCTGCTCCCGCACATCTGCGAGCTTGCTGGCGGCTGCGACCCGGTTGCCGGCACCGAGATCGACGATCGCCTCGGCCAGCGGCAGTCCGACGGTGCGGCAAAGACTGCCCTGCGTCGAATTTTCATCGGCCCAGGCGTGGATGCTGTCGATGGCCTTCGCAATCGTCGCGCTATCGTGCAGCCGCGCCGGTGTCATGAGGTAATGCAGGGTCGAGAACAACAGTTCGCGGTCGGTTACGCGGGCTGCTGACAGGGCATTGACGCGCTCCCAGCGGTCGCCGACATCGACACCCAGCATCTCGAGACGCCAGAGCAGCGACGCGGCGTTGCACACGTCGAGATAGAAGTCGTCGTCGAGCGCCGGCACGAGGTGACTGTCGTAAATCGACAGCACGGCGTCGTACTCTCCTTCGCCGATATGGCACAGCGCCTGATGCCAGTGCATGTGATAGACGAAGTTGTTCGCATCGCCGAAGCCCGGCATCAGTGATGTCATCCACTCGATGCCGTCGCGGTATCGTGCATTCATCTGAAATACATGCTGTACGGCATGGGCGGCCCAGATATCACCGGGGTTCAGTTCGACGGCCCGGCGGCCCGCGGCTTCGGCGGCGGCATACTCACCCGACTCCTCGAGCCCGAATGCGTGCATACCGAGCAGGTAGCCATAGTAGGGCAGCGAGGGCTGCCAGCGCTCGACCGAGCGGGCGACCGAGTCGCGCATCGCCTCCGGCGTGCCAGCATAGAAATGCAGGTAGTGCGCAATACGCAGCGCGACCATGTCGCGGGGATGGTCGACGAGAATGTGCTCGAGCCGCTGGACGGTTTCGGCGAGGTCATTGCGCGCCCAGGCATCGAGTGCGGCGATATGCTGCCGTTCACGGTCATTGGCGGGTTTGCCCGGAAGTGCCGAGACGATGCCGTGAAATGGGACCTCGAATCGCGGGTCAGCCGCGAGCTTCAGTATGTAGGCGCGCAAACACTGCGCCATCACCATTTCGTTGTCGGTCTCGATCACGGATTCGAGAACGGGCATGACAGCTTTGCTCGATGCGAGGTATGCCGTGATTGCCTCGTTGAATGTATCGACGCTGCTTGCGTCGGAGGCCGTGTACTCAAGGCCCAGTGAGTCGGTGAAAGATGCCATGGGGTTCCCTCTTACTGGCCGTACCTGCGGGCGCCGCTGTCCAGGTAGGCCTGTTCTTCTTCTGTGGATGTCCGGCCCAGCACGGCGTTTCGGTGCGGGAATCGGCCGAACCGCTCAATCACATCACGATGTTCCCGGGCGTGGAAGAGAAAATCGTCGAGCAGTTCGTGCCATTCTGCCGGGGCTTCTGCGCGCATGGCCTCGTAGTGGCGGACGCAGTCGGCGTGGCTTGCGAGGTCTTCCGCGTGGTGCAGCGGATGCAGCAGGAAAACGCGGCCGATCATCGACAACTGTCGATCGAAGCCCGCAGCCAGCGCCGTGCGGGTCACGTCCTGCGCGCGCAAATCGTTCGCAAACGCCGCGGCAGTGCCACGGTGGATATTGCGCGAGAACTGGTCGAGCAGGATGACCAGGGCGAGACTGCCCTCTGCGTGCTGCATCCAGTCGTCGAGTTCGCCGCGGGCCGCCCGCGCCAGGTGATCGCCGAAGCGGGCGTCGAGCTCCGCATCGAGTTCGGCGGTCGACTGGTACCAGAGCTTTGTTCGCTGTTTCGCGGCGGCAGCGTCGTGCGCGGCGTCGCCAATCCAGAATTCAATGATGTCGGAGACGGTGTCAGTCACTGATCGCGTGCGCGTGGATTTCTTCGTCGGTGAGGTCCAGATAACCCTTCAGGTAATGCACGCCGAGATAGAAGAACGGCGTGTCCGCGAGGGCACACATCATCTTGAAGAGATAATTGCTGCCCATCAACACCAGCATCCCGGCGAGGGTGATGCCCCCGGAAATGAAAGTGGCACCAAACGTGACAGAGATCACCATGAGTGAATCGACGCCCTGGCTGATCAGTGTGCTGCCGTTGTTGCGCAACCACAGGTGTTTGCCGTCAGTGAGGCGCTTCCAGAAGTGGAACATGTAGACGTCACAATACTGTGCGGCGATGTAGGCCATCATGGAGGCGAACACGGCGCCGGAGGTCGTGGCATACATCAGCGAGAACATCTCTACCTGGCCCTCAACCACGGTGCCGTTGGGAAGGGCGACGCCTTCGGCCAGTTGAATGAGTTGCCACGGCGGTTGCGCCGCGGCTGCGGGCATCGCCTGGCCGAGCCACATGGTGCCGAGAATGAAGAAATTCAGAAAGAGGCCGACGGTCACGAGAAAGTTCGCGCGCTTCCTGCCATAGAGTTCGCTGATGAGATCGGTACACAGGAACGTGAGCGGATAGGGCAGGACGCCGACCGCAAGCGCCATCGGACCCAGCTGTATGAAGCGGGTGATGCCGATGATGTTGAGCATCGTCATCGCGCACAGGAAGATCCCGGCCATGATGAGGAAGACACGTTCCCGGCGCTCGAGGATTTCAGGCGAGACTTCCCGCGGTGTGACGCTAGCGCTCGACCTGGCCGAGGTTGGCATGAATGACGGCTCCGTTGATGACAGGGTTGGTGGCGGCGAACTCGAGTGTGGCAGCGATTTCCCCGGGCGTGATCAGCCGGTCGAACGTACAGTTACCGGCGATCGCCTCAATCACGGAGGCATCCTCGCCGAGATGTGCCCGCAGCATTTCCGTGTCGGTGAACCCCGGGCAGACGCATGCGGTGTGGATACCGCGACCGGCGAGGTCCTGGCAGGTGGCTCGCATCATGCCGATCATCGCATGCTTGCTGACGACGTAGCTGTGAGCGCCCGGCACCGCCTTTTCACCCAGGGTC
This sequence comes from Pseudomonadales bacterium, assembly GCA_965267485.1. Taxonomy (GTDB): domain Bacteria; phylum Pseudomonadota; class Gammaproteobacteria; order Pseudomonadales; family Azotimanducaceae; genus JANQJA01. The sequence continues at coordinate 1,583,660 of OZ254080.1, forward strand.
GAGCCGACGTAGATAATGCTCGAACCTGCTGCCATCTTCGGGATGACGAGCGTGTTGATCGTATTGGCCGCAACCACGTTGATATTGAGGATGTCCTGCAGGGCATCGGTATCGGTCTCACCGACACGATCGCCCACGAGTTTCGCGGCATTGTGGATGAGGCAGATTTCGCCCGCTTCGAGCATCAGATCGAACAGTTCTGCGAGCTGTGATCCGCAGTCGCTCATCGAAAGGTCGATGTTGTGATTCTCGATGCGATCGTCGGGCGCTGGCGTTCGCGAGATGTTCAGCACGCGGTAGCCAAGGTCGGCGAACCGGCGCGCGGTTTCGAGTCCGATGCCCTTGCTGGCACCGGTGATGATCAGGGTCTTCATGTCGTGTCAGAACGCTCCCAGGTTGCAACGCCGTACTGGCCCGGACTCGAGGCGACCTTTACGGTCAATGCGACGATGCCGCGATCCCTGAGCGCCTCGTGATCGAGAATGCGGTGCAGAAAGTAGTGCGAGAATTCCTCGACGGTCGTGTTTGCGATCGGCAGCGTCAGCACATCACGCGGCAGGAACGGAATGCGCTCACCATTGAAGACTGCGACGATGTAGTCTCCGTCTCGCTCGATGGTCAGGTGAGGCGACTTCTCCGGCAGGATCATCTTCTCGTCGATCTCGTCGCAGAGCGAGCGAATGAGGCGCTTGAGGAGACCGTAGTCGAACATCAGGCCGTCGTCGCCGACCGGCGCCGTTGCCTCGCAGGCGAGCTGGAAGTTGTGACCGTGGAGGTCTTCGCGTTCGGTGCTTGAGAAGATCGTGAAATGCGCGATCGAGAAATTCTGCGCTTGTTTGGAGACTTCGATTCGGCTATACCGAGGTCCTTCACCGATGCCCACAGTACTGCTCAACCCACGATAAAACGGCATCTTAACCCATTTGAGAAGTCGGCGTGAACGCGCCGTGGAGAGAGATCATGCTAACCAGACTCAGCCGATCGGTACGGGATTCCGTTGTCATCGTGACCGGCGCCGCCAGCGGCATGGGGCGCGCCACAGCCCACCTGTTTGCAGACGAGGGCGCAAGGGTCGCGGCGATCGACGTCAATGAAGCGCCGCTGGCGACTGTCGTGGAGGAGATCACGGCGGACGGTGGCGATGCTCACGGATGGGTGCTGGACCTCGCCGACCGGGCGGCGATTGCACGGGTGGTCGGAGAAATTGCAGACCATTTCGGCGGGATCGATATCCTCGTCAACAATGCGGGAATATCGCTGTTCTCGCCGATCGATGGTGATGGCTTCGAGACCGCCTGGGACACGTCTGTCGCCGTGCTGCTGTCCGCGCAGGCGTTCATGGTGCGATCCTGCCTGCCGTCGCTCCGCAAGTCGGCCCACCCACGAATCATCAATATCGCTTCCACCGAGGCCCTGGGCGCCACCAAATACGGCAGCCCCTACACGGCGTCCAAGGCCGGTGTGACCGGTCTCACCCGGTCGCTGGCGGTCGAACTCGGCGATGAGGGGATCACCGTCAACTGCGTGTGTCCCGGTCCGATCAGAACGGGGATGACAGCGGGCATTCCGGAAGACCAGAAAGAAGTGTTCGCCCGGAGGCGGACGGCGCTCAAGCGCTATGCAGAACCGGAGGAAGTCGCCCATGCAACGCTGTCGCTGGCGCTGCCGGCCTCGCAGTACATCACCGGGGTGATACTGCCGGTTGATGGTGGCCTCACCATCCGGAATGCCTGATGCATGATGCGCTCGTCAGTGCCGTTGTCTATCTTGCGGCGGCGGTTGTCGCCGTTCCGATCTTCCAGCGCCTTCGCCTCGGTGCGATTCTCGGCTACCTGACGGCCGGTATCGCGATCGGCCCCCATGGCCTCGCGCTCGCGACCAACCCCGAGGAGACGCTGCACTTCGCTGAACTCGGTGTCGTGCTGCTGCTGTTCGTTATCGGGCTCGAACTGAGTCCCGCCACGCTCTGGCGAATGCGCAACTGGATTCTGCTGCTGGGCAATTTCCAGCTGTTCGCTACCGCTGCCGTGATCGTCGCCTTCGTGATGCTGGTGACGACTAACGAGGTGACTGTGGCGGGCATGATTGGCCTTGCACTCGCGTTGTCGTCGACGGCTTTCGCAGTGCAGCTGATGACGGAGTATCGAATCCTGAATACACCGCTCGGCCAGAAGGGATTTTCGATCCTGCTGCTGCAGGACCTCGCCGTCATTCCGATTCTGCTTTATGTCGCCGCGCTGGGCGGTGGCGGCGAAGGCAACGGCACGCCGATCTGGTTGAGTCTCGCTGCGGTCGCCGGTGTGCTCGTCGCGGGCTATTTTCTGCTGAACCCGTCGCTGCGCATCGTCTCCCGCTATGGCAACAGCGAACTGATGACGGCGGCGGCGCTGCTCATCGTGCTCGGCATTGCGCTGCTGATCGAAACCGCTGGACTGTCGCTGGGTATGGGTGCGTTTATTGCCGGGATACTGCTGGCGAACTCGAGCTTCCGGCACCAGCTGGAAACAGACGTCGAACCGTTCAAGGGCATTTTGCTGGGGCTGTTCTTCATCGCCGTGGGCATGATGCTCGACATCGAGCGGCTGTTCGATGAGTTCCTGTTGATCTTCGCGCTGGCGATCGGACTCATGGTGCTGAAGACGGTCGTCATCGCCTCAATCGCCAGGCTGACCGGCTCCAACGTGCACGATTCGATCCGCATCGCACTGATGCTCTCGCAGGGTGGAGAGTTCGCCTTCGTGGTCATGACGCAGGCGCTCGCCTCCGGTGTCATCGAACAGTCGCTTGCCGATCTCATCTCGCTCATTGTGGGCGTGTCGATGGCACTCACGTCGCCGCTGATCAGTCTTTACAACCGCCTGTTGGCTGCTCGCAGCAGCACTGATGCGGACTACGACACAACCTGGGACGAACATGAACCGGAGGTCATCATTGCGGGCTTCGGTCGGGTCGGTCAGATCACGGGCCGAATCCTCACCGCGAACGGTGTTCGTTTCACCGCGCTGGACCGTGATGCTGAACACATCGAGTTTGTCGAGCAATTCGGCAACAAGGTCTTCTTCGGTGATGCGACCCGCCTCGATCTGCTGGAAACCGCGGGCATTCGCGCCGCGAAAGTGCTGCTGGTTGCCGTCGACGACGAGGAAGATGCGCTGGCGATCGTCAGGCTTGCCCGGCATGAATGCCCGCATCTGAAGATCATCTCGCGTGCACACAACCGGACGAACCTGTTGCAACAGAAAAAGGCGGGCGCCGATGTCTCCCGACGTGAGGTCTACGAGAGCAGCGTTTCTCTTGCAAGGGACGTGATGCAGGGCATGGGAATGGCCGAGGATGAAGCCGGGAACCTCGCGGACATTTTCCTGAAGCACGATCGCAGTCTTATCGAGGAGGCGCTCAAGCGGCCTATCGAGCGCGACAGCCTGATCGAGATCGGCGTTCAGGGCCGGCTGGAACTCGAGCGCCTGTTCGAGCAGGACAAGAAGGGGCGGCTGGGCTGATCTTTTTACCCGGGTAGTATTTACACGGGTTTTTACCCGGGTATAATCTCGCGCCCATGACCCGGGCAAATGACTCCTACACTGGCTTCGACGACTGTCGCCGACTTGCACAGGGCGATCTTCCGACGGTCGCCCTGGCGCTCAAGCGCGCGATGGAGGCTGGCGCAGAGGGCCCGCTCCTCGCTTTCAGTGACCGAACGGGTCGCGTTGTCGACCTCGATCTCCGTGGCAGTCGTGAGGAGATTCTCGCTCGACTCGCCGCCTCGTCGCCTGCCCCCGAGCCTGGCGGGCAGGCCCGCCGGGGTCGTGGAAGGCCCAAACTCGGTGTCGTCGGGCGTGAAGTCACGCTCTTGCCCCGGCACTGGGAGTGGCTGGCCACACAACCCGGCGGCGCCTCGGTCGCGCTGCGCAAACTCGTTGATGAGGCGAGGCGCAATCACGGCGCAGCGGATTCGAAACGGGAAGCTCAGGCCCGCACCTACCAGTTTCTGACGACGATCGCGGGAGACAGGCCGGGGTTCGAGGAGTGTCTGCGCGCCCTGTATGCCGGAGACCGGGCGCGCTTTGTCGAACTGGCGTCCAGCTGGCCGCCGGACATCATGACGCACGCGCTGGATCTGGGTGCCTTCGATACCGAGACCACGGAGATAACAACATGACCGACAGACGGGCACTGAAACGACAGTATCTCGAAACGAAAACCCGGGCCGGTGTCTATGCGATTCGCAATCGGGTCAATGGCCGCATTCTCGTCGCGGGCAGCAACAACGCGCAGGCGGCAATCAACCGGCATCGCTTCCAGCTGAAGTACGGCAGCCATCGGAACCGCGAACTCACGCGGGACTGGCAGCAGCATGGCGAATCGGCATTCATGTTCGAGATCGTCGACCTCGTCGACTTTCGCGATGAGCCGGGCTTCGATGTCGGCGAGGAACTCGAGGCACTCGTTGCGCTCTGGCGCGAAGAGCTGGATGTCGCGCCTGCAGAGGACTATGCGCTGATGCGGGGACGCCCGTGAGCGCAGAAGGCGTTCGTTGCCTGTTTCAGCTCCACGGCTTCCACGCCCGTTTGCGATCTGCGCTGGATGAGGATCTCAGCGCGTCGTTTGGCATCGACTTCGAAGACTATGCGTTGCTGCGACTGCTTGCTGAAGCGGATGCGATGAGCCTGGTGTCGCTGAGCGCAGACCTTGGGGCAACGCGGGCCGCCGCGCTGAAGCGGTTGCGACCACTCGAGAAAATCGGTCTGGTGGTGTGCGAGGGTACGCTCTCGCAGCGTCGGGTCTCAATTGCGCCCGCGGGTCGTCGCGTTGTCGGCTCAGCAGAAGGCGCGGTCGAAGCGGTGTGGGCAAACAGCGTCGCGCATCTTCCGGCCGCGAATGTCGAGGCGCTGACGACAGCGCTCGATCTTGCTCAGGGCAGCGCCGCGATCAGGTGATCGTCCTGCTCGGTCAGTTGGGGCATCGTCGGCAGTTTGCAGCGCGCATGCTGCGGAGAAATGCACGCACCGGACGTCAGGTCGAACCGGTAGCCGTGCCACGGACAGACGAGTTCCCCCTCGGCATCGCCGGCCTGCAGCGGCCCGAGCAGGTGCGGGCAAATCGTCGGCCGGGCGCTGAAGCCCGAATCCGTCAGAAAGACTTCATACTCCCGGCCCCCGATCTCAAAACGCTGACCGGCCGCGAGTCCGGTGACCTTGCCGAGATCAATCGATCTTTCGCGACTTCGCACAGTCGTCAGCTGCCGGTGGCGTTCCACCATCATCGCCTCGTCTTCATCCCAGAGCCTGGAATAGAGCGCCAGCATCCGGTTGCCGAGTTCTTCCTTGCGGGTTTCGGGCACGTCAGGCAGATCGAACTCGACCCTGATGCCGGTGTGATTTCCGTCGGGCGACAGGAACGTCCAGATTTCCGCATTCTGCGCGCCATCGCGGTAGCTTCGCGAAACGTAGCTGCGATCGTCGGCGACGGTGAGCTCCACGGTGTTCCGCCCGTCCGGACTTGAATAGACGAACCAGCCCCAGTCGCCACCTTCGATGAGTTCGACCGGCCCGAATGAAGTCTCGTGCAGATGTGGCAGGTGCTCCCAGTCGAGCACGTTCTCCCAGACCCGTTCGAGGTTCGCCGCGATCGTACGCTCGAGTACCGCGACGCGGGTCATGGGCAGGGCATTGGGGTTTCGCCGGGTGGCATCGGTTTGACGGGCAGGCATGGGTGAAATGTAGCATATCGCTGGCTGCGCTATAGTCGTCACAGCAAGAGGGAGAAGACATGGCTGCGATTTCGATCGACCCGGAGACCGGGCTCAAACGTTTCGATACCCGGGCGGGGCTTGCCACCGAAAAGATTCGGGGCAAGGGCTACTCGGTGATCAGTGACGAGAAGCTGAAGGAACTGCCCGAGCCGCCGCCGGGCGCCGTGTTCAACGCCGAAGAGCAGGCCCGCTACCGGGAATACAAGGAAGCGCGACGCGGCAGCGCGGACTACATGGCGATGGAGGGTGAGTTTGCCCGTTATCTCGAAGACGTCTATTCCGGGGAACCCGTCCCGCGGGATGCGCTGACCGACGACTGCGAGATTCTTGTCGTCGGGGCGGGCTTCGCCGGGCTGCTGCTTTGGTACAAGCTTCGCGCGGCGGGCTTCAATGATGTGAGATTCTGCGAGAAGGGCGGCGATGTCGGCGGCACCTGGTACTGGAACCGCTATCCCGGCATCGCCTGTGATGTGGAATCCTACAGCTACCTGCCCTTGCTGGAAGAGATGGGCTATTTCCCCTCGATGAAGTTCGCATCGGGCTTCGAGATCATGGAGTACTGCCAGCAAATGGCAGAGAAGTTCGGATTCTATGATCGCTGCCTGTTCCACACGACGGTCGACCGGACCACCTGGGACGAAGAAACCGGGCGCTGGACGGTCGAAACTGACCGCGGCGACGCGATGCGTGCCCGCTACGTGATTCTCGCCAATGGCATCCTGACGACGCCAAAGCTGGCGCGCATCGACGGGATGACGAAGTTCGAGGGTGAGTCATTCCACACCTCGCGCTGGGACTACAACGTCGACCTGGAAGGCAAGCGCGTTGGCATTATCGGTACCGGTGCCACCGCGGTTCAGGTCATTCCCGAGATTGCCAAAGTGGTCGGTGAGCTCTTCGTCTTTCAGCGAACGCCATCAACGATTGATGTGCGTGACCAGCGAGAAACCTCGCCCGAGGAAATCGAGCAGTGGCAGCATGAACCCGGTTGGGCGAGGGCGCGGCGAGCCCGTTTCGCGAAGATCTCGGCCGGGCGTACGGCGATGCAGGCCAACGACGACTACCTGGCGGGCAAGGTCCCCGACTTCAAGGAGCGCAAGCAGCACGAGCGTGAACTGACGATGGAAGAGATGGTCGAAAAGCAGCTGAATACCAACTTCCGAATCATGGAGCAGATTCGTGCGCGGGTGGATGCGATTGTCGAAGACAAGGCGACGGCCGAGGCGCTCAAACCCTATTACCCCTACGGCTGCAAGCGACCGACGTTCCATGACGAGTTCCTGCCGACGTTCAACCGGCCCAATGTGCATCTTGTGGATACCGCACCTCATGGTGTTCGTGAGATCAACGAGCGCGGTGTGGTACATGATGGCCAGGAATATCCGCTGGACGTGCTGATCTACGCGACTGGCTTCCAGTGGATGGCGACGGCCACATTCAACATGATCAAGGGCCGCGGCGAGCGGACCCTGAAGCAGAAGTGGGAAGAAGACGGCACCAGGACCTTCCTCGGTATCCACAGCCACGATTTCCCGAACCTCTTCATCATCTCGGGGCCGCAGGGTGGCGGGGGCAGCTTCAACTTCACCAATGCGATCGAAGAGCATGCCGACTACGTGGTGTGGATGCTGCAGACGATGCGGGAGCGCGGGTACACGCGCGTCGATGTGGATGCGGCCATGGAGCAGAAATATGCGGAGCACTGCCGCAAGGCCGATGCGGCGACGGCGCCGCTGCGTGACTGCATCTCTTACTACAACGGGCACGGTGAAGCGGAGCCGGGTAGCCTCGCCTATTATGGCGGTGGTCAGTGGCACAAGTGGCGTGAACGCGCGCAGCATTCGCTGGAGCCTTACCGCTTCGAGTAGCCACCCGGCGTTCTGAGCGCAGCGAAGCACCCAGGATCCTTCGGTGCGCGCCGTCGCGCCAGCCCCAGAACGAGGGGAGTGAGGATGAGCAGCGCACACGACCGTGAGCCGGTGCAGGCCGGAGGGGACTCAGGCGACTGCAGCGGCGAAGCCGCGAAAGGGTCCCCGGAGGACTGTGCCGGCTCGCGGTCGCCACGTTCGAAGCTGATGCCCCGACGGCGGGTCCTTCGGCGCGCGCTGTCGCGCGAGCCTCAGGACGAGCGGGGTCAGAAATCCCAGCCGAGATGCGTACGCGGCAGTCGCAGCGTGCGATCCAGTGCCTTGAGCAACTCGTCATCGCCGCGCAGTGACTCGGTCACCGCAAGGCTCGATGCCGGCCTGATGCCGAACCACATCCGCGAAAACGCATTGACGCTTGCTTCCAGCGTCGGCAAAGACGGGTCGATCCCGCGTGCTGCGCTCGAGTCCTCTCCCAACGAGACAACGTAGTCGCCGCCGACGCCCGTCCAGTTCTGTCCATCCGTCAGGTACTGCTCGATAGGGTCGGTCAGTGCCAGGTTGAAACGCAGGGTCGGCGCGAGCAGCTTCGTCTTCGCGAGGCAGGCCTCGACATCGTTGACCCGCATCTGCCAGTAGGCCATCGAGCGACTCTCGTTCGCATGTTTGCCCTCACGGGTACGGCGGTGCCGCATGGGCTGCCTGAGCAAGTCCTGCAGCTGGATATCCCCGAACTCCAGCATGCCTACCGTGTAGACCTGATCGCCAAAGCTCTTGATCAGCGCCAGCAGTTCCATGAGCTGCGCGGGCGTCTGCCAACCGCGCCAGAGAATATCGTACGGGCCGTGCTCACCCTTGGCTGAGCCGAAGATGAAGTGGGTGAGTTCGCCATTCGGGCCGTCAAAGTAGCCGAGGCCGAACGGCTCGTCGATCCAGGCGAGCTCTGCCTTCATGAGCTCGGGGTCATTGAAACTCACGCCGCCATGGGTTCTCTCGCGGGCGTGCATGGCGTCATGAATCTTCGAGTAGTCATTGACGCCGAGGCGCTTCGGTGGCCGGAACGTCGCGTCGATGTCGAGCGTAGCCGGGTCGAACTTGATCCATTGCTCGTAGTTGCCGGAGCCAAACCCGACCTTGTTGTAGAAACCCTGGTCGAACATGCCGAGGGCGCTGACATTCATCCCGCGTTCCGCCTGCCTGGCGACGAGCATCGCGGTCATCCGAGCGGCAAAACCCTGTTTGCGTGCGACGCGTGATGTCGTCACACCCATCACACCGCCGAGTGTCAGCGTCTCGTCCTGATAGTTCATCGTGCCATCGGCACCGATGACGGCGCATTCGGCTTCGCCGTCGATCTCACCGATGATCGCATCAGAGCCGTGTTCGAAGAACGTCTCAACGAGTTCGGCTTCCTCGCCTTCTTCCTTTTCCAGCCAGCCGACTTCTTTCCAGATGCGGCGAACTGCCTTCAGGTCGCGCGAAGCGTGGTAATCACGAATCGTCATGATGGGCCCCCCTTTGGAGGCTTGGATCATAAGGGGCGGGGGCGCACCAACTCAAGGAACGCCCTATTACAGTCTGACCGCGTGCCAGTGTTCTGCGATACCGTGACCTTCGAGACCATCCCAGTCGAACCGGGCGAGACCCTCGTTGACGAAGGTGGCGCCGCCGGCCATGGGAATCTTGGTCGGGCAGACGCAGGAGACGTCGCCGGTGATACGGATCGATTCACCGTCTTCAGTCCTGCCGGTGAGGACGACTGATTCATGGATGATGGAATCGGGCTTGTAGACGGTCTCGATGACGACGTCCTTGAGAGCAAGTGACTTGCCATCGCGTTGCATCCACCCTTCACCGCGGATGACGCCGTCAGCGTGCCGGAAGCACGAGCCGCCGAGCGCGGCGCGGTCACCGAAGTTCATCGAGAACCAGTTGACGAACGGCTTCGGTGAGCCGTCGTCTGTGGCTGACGACGCGCTGGTCGAACTGCTGCTGCCCGCGCCCCAGTCTCGTGGTCCCCAGGACTTGTCGCGGACGCCGTAGCCTTCTACCTGCCACGCTTCGTTGCCAAGTGAAATCTGTCCGGTCACCCGGCCACTCTGTTCGAAGTGGCCGCGTTCACCGCTTGCCGCATAGTGCGGCTCGGTCAGGCAGTCGAACTCGAGTGTCATCACGAGTCGGGCTGGCTCGAACCAGCCGTCTGGTCGGAGCTTGCTGCGTTCGAGCAGCACCTCGGCGTCGCGGATATCCTGCGCCGGGCCGTCGTAGACGATGCGCCACTTTTCGTGGGGCGCAAGGCATTCGATGCTGAGGTCACCGGCGCGCAGATCGCCGTCGTATGCGGAGAGATCCGTACCGATATCGCGTCGGCCGTAGGTGAAGGCGACCCGACGACCGCCGAGATACACGACATGCAAGCCGTCGGCCCATCCGCTGCCGGGCCGAAAGCCCATCCTCGTGAACATGGCGATGCCAGTTTTCGGATCGACGAAATTGAAATAGTAGCTTTCACTCCAGGCGGGGTCGTCCCCGACGGCATGCATGTTCTCGTTGTTCATGCGGCCATTGTACCGTGAAGCGGCGAGTCTATTCGATGAACATCCGCCTGATCTCGGCGACACGTTCGGCCGATCCCTCGCGATCAGTGATGTATTTCACGTGCGCGTCCGGTGGGGCTGACGGATCAAGCTGGATACCCCACAACGGATGTATCTCGTTGGGCACGACCGAATACCGGACGTCGATGATGAACCCGGGCCGGTCTTCGCTCAGGGCCAGATAGCGGTTCGAGAACCATTCGAAGCGCGCCAGATCCCGCGCCTGCTGGCTGTCCGGTGCGAGCCACGGCAGGTCGCGTTCGATGCGGAGCCTGGCGGCTCTATCCCCCGGGAAGAACCTCGGTTCGGCAAACAGCCGCACCGCATCGACGTGAAAGTCGGTTTCGGTCTCGGTGACGAGTTTCCAGAGAAAGAGGTTGGCGAACCCGGGCTTCGCTTCCAGACGCACCACGTCGAGCCCCCGTTCACGTGCCATCTCGTGCCCGACGGCTTCGGCGCGCTCCCGCTGAACGATGCCGAACGCGAGATAGCTCACCGCCCAGAGCAGGCCAATGTGAGCAAGGCGCGGGCGGCGCCAGATGGCTGCCGCGATCACGAATCCGAGCAGCGGCAGCGTAAACAGCGGATCGACGACCGAGACGTTGTTCCAGGCAACCCGCATGTCGGAGAACGGCCACAGCAACATCGTGCCGTAGGTGGTGCATGCATCGAGCAGGCCGTGGGTTGCGTAGCCGAGCAGGCAGAACAGGTAGATCTGCCCGAAATTCAGATGGCGCTTCGCAAATCCGTGGAACACCAGTGCACAGATGAGCGCGCCGATCGGAATGAACACGAGGGCGTGGGTGAACTGGCGGTGGTACTCGAGGAACAGCATCGGATCGGTCGGCGAACGAATCAGCACGTCGAGGTCGGGCGCCATCCCCGAAAGGCAGCCGAGCCAGGCGGCCGTGCGGAGCTTTTCGGGTTGCGCGAAGGACTGCGGCACGGCTGCGCCAACGGTTCCCTGTGTGATCGGGTCCATAGGTGTTATGAGGGTTCGTACAGATTGAAGATAGGGCCGCCGAACGTTAGCTTAGACGGCGGTGTGTTACCACAGATGAGGAAGAGGGAAATGGGAAAGCTCGACGGTAAGGTTGCGATCGTTACTGGTGCAAGCCGTGGGATTGGTCAGGCGATTGCGGAGCTGTTTGCTGCCGAGGGCGCGAGTGTTGTCTGTGCGGCGCGAACGCTGAACGAAGGCGACCACATGCTCGAAGGGTCGCTGGCGAATACCGTGCGTGTCATCAAGGAAGCCGGCGGTGAAGCACTCGCCGTCGCGGCGAACGTATCGTCCGAAGAGGACTGCCGTACGCTTGTCGATGGCGCCCTCGGCGCCTACGGACGCATCGACGTGCTGGTGAACAATGCCGCGCTCAACTACTACGTGCCGATTGTCGATTACGACGTGAATCGCTGGATGCGGGCGTTTGCCGTGAACGTCCATGGGCCCTTCATGCTGTCGAAGTTCGTACTGCCCCACATGATCGAGCGGGGCTCGGGTGCGATCGTCAACATATCGAGCGGGGCAGCGATTGGTCCGGGACGCGGGCCTTACGACCAGAAAGGGCGCGGCGGCACGATGTATGGTGCGTCCAAGGCCGCACTCGAGCGTTTTACGCAGGGACTCGCCCAGGAAGTTCACGAGTACGGCATTTCGGTAACGTGTTATTCACCGTCGCAGGTTGTCCCGACGCCCGGCACGGTTTACCACAAGCTGGTGGACGGTATGGACGACCCGCGTGGCGAGCCACCGGAGATCATGGCGAAGGCGGCGTTGCTGCTCGCCACTGAATCGCCCGAGAAAGTGAACGGTCGGGTCACGTACTCTCAGGAGATCCTCGGCGAGTTCGGCTGGATCGACAACGCAAAAGGCCGTGGCGTCGAGTCGAAAGGGTCCGGTTACTCGCAGATCTGATGCCGGCGCTTGAGGTTTACATCGATTTCAAGAGCCCCTATGCCTTTGTGGCAAAGGACCCGACATGGGCGCTCGAAGCGCAGTTCGGGGTCGAGATCGACTGGTATCCGCTGACCCTCAATATCGGCAGTTTCGCCGGCTCGGCAAAAAAGTCCGCATCCGGCAAGACCATCGAGAATAACCGCTCTCCCCGGCAGTGGGCGGGCGTCAAGTATTCCTATATGGATGCGCGACGCTACGCAAAACTGCAGGGGCAGACACTGCTCGGCACCCAGAAGATCTGGGATTCATCGCTGGCGGCGATCGGCCTGCTCTGGGCGAAACGTGGGGCGCGCCCCGCGCTCAGGCGTTACATCGACATCGTCTACCCGCGATTCTGGCGCCGGGAACTCGATATTGAGGATCCGTCCGTCATCGAGGCCTGCCTCGCGGAAGCGGGCGCGGAGATTGCCGGCTTTTCGACATATCTTCAGGGCGACGGGCGCGCTTTGCACGATGAGTTGCAGGAGCAGATTCTCGATCGGGGTTACTTCGGTGTGCCGACCTACGTCGTGGATGGCGAAATGTACTTCGGGCGTGAACACCTGCCGCGGGTCCGGTGGCATCTTGGCGGCAGGGCCGGGCCCTGTCCGGATATCGCCAACGATTCGGTGCTGTCGACGTGACGGCGCTGACAGTCGCATTGAGTCTCGGGAGCTTCGGCTCCCTGTGCGCACTGGCGCCCACACTCGCGCTCATTGAGGAATTCGATGCCGACGTCACCTGGCTCTCGATCAGGCCGATCGATACGCCATTTACATCACGACCGTCTGCGGACGACCCGATGGCAGAGTACAAATTGCGTCGCAAGCGGGCGCGCGATGCGTGGACTGCCCGCGAGCATGAGCGCGACTGTGAACGGCTCGGCCTCGACGCTTCGGTGACCCCGCGGTATATCGATGCAAGGGCCGCGGACGCCGGTTTGCAGCTTCTCGCCGATACTGGCGGTGACGTACCCGCCTATCTGACGGCGGTGCTGAATCGCGGCTTTGTCGACAGGCGTTCCGTCGCTGATGTGGCCGATGTCGAAGACCTCGTGGGCAGGGAAGGATTCGACGCGTACGTGGCGCATGACGTCGATGCCCGCCTGGCCGTGATCGAAAATGAACTGGCCGAGCGCAGGATCTACACCGGCCCTGCCTATATCGCTGGCGATGAAGCCTTCATCGGACGCCAGCACCTGCCGCTGATTCGCTGGCTGCTGGGCGGACAGCGCGGCTCGCCTCCCGTTTGAGTGCCTGATTGTATGACCTACCACCACATTTCGATTGAAACCCTGACGCCCGGGCTTGGCGCGGAGATCTCCGGTGTTGATCTTGCCAACCTCACTGACGAGACGTTTGAGGAATTGCGCGAGGCGTTCCGGCATCACCTGGTGCTTGTGTTCCGGGATCAACAGCTCTCGCGCGACGAGCAGAAGGCCTTCGGCCGCCGATTCGGCGAGCTGCAGCGCCATCCGGCCAAGACCCACCTCGGTGTGCCCGGCGACCCCGAGATATTCGACATCGACATCACTGAGAAGACCCGGGTCGCGAACGGTGAATCCTGGCACACGGATCTTTCCTGTGAGCCTGTGCCGCCGATGGCATCGGCGCTCTACATTACCGAGGTGCCCGCCTCGGGCGGCGGCGACACGCTGTTTGCCAACATGCAGGAAGCCTACGCCACGCTGTCGGCACCGATACGCGAGATGCTGCTCGGCCTGACGGCATTTCACAGCGGCTTCAAGGATCTGCGGGCGTATGGCTACGAGCCCAAGCCGGGTGATACATATCCTTCGGCCAATCATCCCGTTGTCACCAGGCACCCGGAAACCGGCAAACCGGTGCTGTTCGTCAACGAGGCATTCACGGACAGGATCAATGAGCTCTCGCCAAGGGAGAGCGCCGCGGTGCTGGACATGTTGTACCGGCACATCGAAACGAATACGCGACTCCACTGCCGGGTGAAGTGGCGTCCCCGGACGCTCGTACTCTGGGACAATCGCGCCGTCCATCACCATGCGGTGTGGGACTACTATCCCGAGCGCCGTCGTGGCGAGCGGGTCACAGTCCGGTCCGGCTCGGCACCTGTCGCGTTCGGCGGAGCGTAAAGTCGCGCAAAAGTGTCGACTGACTTTACACTCCGCTCATGCTTATCCTTCAACTCATTGATTTTTTTATAAAAAATACTCTGGCGCGGGAATTGCAACCCGTACGCAAAATCACATGTGGAGTACCGTGACAACAATGATCAAGCGAAGCCTGCCGGCCCTTTTCGGGCTCATCTTCTTCAGCAGTGCCGCACTCGCGACGCCCGTTGACCTTTCGACCTGGACCGCCGAGGGTGGTTTCTCCAACTGGACCGTGCAGGGCGGTAATGACGCCGTATTGCAGTCGGTCAATGGCGATCCGACGGTGTTCTACGATCCGACGGCCACAAGCACGCAGGGAACTGCGCTGAACGGCAAGATCCGCGTCACGACGTCGGGTGATGACGACTTCATCGGCTTCGTTCTCGGCTACGATGCCGGCGAGATCAACTCCGCTTCTTCCGACTTCATCCTGGTCGACTGGAAGCAGGGTAACCAGACGCTTTCCGGTGCCAACGGCTATGCACCTGCCGGACTCGCTGTGTCGCACGTCACGGACGCATCGAACTGGTGGAATGATTTCTGGGGTCATGGCGGCGGCGTTAACGAAATCCAGCGCGGCTCCACGCTCGGCAGCACCGGCTGGGCCGACTACGTCGAGTATGACTTCAACATTGTCTTCACCAGCAACCTGATTGAGGTTTCAGTGAACGGCGTTAACCAGCTCAGCATCACCGCAGGCGATGCCGGACTCTCGAGTTTCGACGATGGCGCGTTCGGCTTCTACAACATGTCGCAGTCTTACGTGCAGTACAGCGCCATCCAGCAGCTGGACTGCAGCGTGACGCCGAATGCACCCGAGTGTCAGACGGTACCGGCGCCGGCGCCCGTCTGGCTGTTGCTCTTCGGTCTGCTCGGCATCCGTACGCTCCGCCGACGCTAGGCATTCAGTTGACCGGGCGGCCGAGAGGGCGCCCGGTCACACTTCTGGTATTCAGGACGCAGCGCGGGGCACGTCCAGCGCCGCTTCGAGTGCCCTTTCGATCACGTCCATTTCCTCCTCGCCGATCCCCAGCGGCGGCCCGAGACAGATGATATCCCTCACTTCTCCGGTACCCCCAGGATAGAAGAAGGCACCCGCCGCGAGGCCCGCGGCGACCATCTTGCCGGTGATGCCGTCCTCGATCGGGAAGGGTTCGAGCGTCTCCCGGTCCTTCACGACCTCAAAGCCGATCAGTAAACCCTCGCCGCGAATCTCGGCGACATTCGGATGTTGGCCGAACTTCGACTGCAACCGGTCCATCAGTGCCTTGCCGGTTTCAGCAGCACGATCGACCAGTGATTCCTCACGAAGAATCTGGAGCACCTTCACCGCCGCGGCGCAGGCGTGAGGGAGCGCCGCGAAGGTGTGGAACATGACGTCGAGACCGGCGTCGGTAATGCTCTGTGCGATCTCGGGGCGGCCATAGACGCCGCCGATGGCCGCATAGCCCCCCGAGAGTCCCTTGCCGCCAACCATCAGGTCGGGCTTGATGTCGTACAGGTCGCTACCGAACTTTCTGCCGCAACGGCCGAAGCCGGTCATGACCTCGTCCATGATGAGCAGGATGTCGTTCTCTTTCAGGATGTCCTGGACCCGGTTCCAGTAGTTGGGCGGCGGTGTGATTGCGCCGCCGCTGGAACCGTTCAGCGGCTCGGCGATCAGTGCCGCGATGTTCTCCGCGCCGAGTGATTCGATGGTGTCGATCAGATTCTGTACGTAGTAGTCGGCCGCGTCGGGATGATGCGAACCGAGCGGGCAGCGGAGTGGATAGGGTGTCTGGATCTGCGGATAGGTCTGCAGGATCGACTCGAGGCCGCGCTTGCGGGACTGGTGCCCCGACACGGCGGCCGTTGTGATTGTGGTGCCGTGGTACGAGACCGAGCGCGCGAGGATCATGTTCTTGTTCGGCTTGCCGCGGCTTTGCTGGTACTGCACCGCGATCTTCATGGCGGATTCGTTGCCCTCGGATCCGCCTGAACACAGGTGCATTCGCGTGAGATGGGGCGGCAGCCAGTGTGTCGTCAGCTCGTCGACCAGTGCTTCACGCTCCGGCGTGAGCCAGGGCGGCACCACGTAGGTCGCGTTCATGAGTGCGGCGTGGACGGCGTCCGCAACATCCTTCCGACCATGGCCGATATTCGTGACGATCGCGCCGCCGGCCGCGTCGAGGACCTTCGCGCCGTTGTCGAGGTAAAGATAGGCACCTTCTGCACGCTGCAGTGAGGTGGTCAGTTTGCCGGGCAGGAAGGGCCACGCGACGTCGTTCATAGTGGGGTTACCTACGATCTTCAACAGGTGAGAAGTCTGCCGGGATATGGCATCTTCGATGAGCAGCATTATGGCATATGGAAGACCGGCATGGCCCAGTACACCCTCGGCGCAATCCTCTATGAGGGATTCGAATTACTCGACCTGTACGGGCCGCTCGAGATGTTCGGCAGTCTCGACCCGGCGCTGATGGAGATCGTCACCGTCGCGTCCAGTGTCGGCCCCGTGCATTCGGCCACGGTCACCAGACCTCACGGGCCCGCCACGATTGCCGAGTACGACTTCGCCTCCGCGCCCGCGCTTGACCTGCTGCTGGTGCCCGGCGGCGTCGGCACGATCGAGGTGCTTGAGGACGAGGCGATGCTGGAATTTCTGAAGGCGCGCTCGGCGAGCGCAACGATCACCGCGTCGGTGTGTTCCGGGTCGGCGATTCTGGCAAAGGCCGGCCTGCTCGATGGACACCGCGCCACTTCCAACAAACAATTCTTTTCGCTGGCGACCGCGCAGTCCGACAAGGTCGACTGGGTAGTGCGCGCGCGCTGGGTCGACGACGGTGAATTCGTCACCTCAAGCGGGGTTTCGGCCGGCACCGACATGGCGCTTGCGATCATCGCCCGACTCTTCGGCACGGAGGTCGCCGAGCATATTGCCAACGCGACCGAGTACACCTGGCATCGTGATGCCGACGAAGACCCATTCGCCGACCAGTTGAACAGCCTTGCACCGCAGGCGGGCTGACCACCAAACATCAATCAGGAGGGACTACCATGGACTTCGATATCCCGAAGGAAATTGCCGACTATCTCGTCGAACTCGATGAATTCATCGAGCGCGAGATCAAGCCGCTCGAGGAAGAGAATGACAACATTCGCTTCTTCGATCATCGCCGCGAAGACGCGCGCACGGACTGGGAGCGGGGCGGCCTGCCGAACGAGGAATGGGAGGCATTGCTTGGCGAGGCGCGTCGCCGTGCCGATGCGGCCGGACACTATCGTTACCCGTTGCCGAAGTCGTTCGGCGGCCAGGACGGCACCAACCTCGGCATGGCGATCATTCGCGAGCACTTCGCAGCCAAGGGTCTGGGGCTGCACAATGACCTGCAGAACGAACATTCGATCGTCGGTAACAACGTCGGTGTGCTGCTGATGGTCGCCTACGGCACAGAGAAGCAGAAGGAAGAGTGGGTCGAGGACCTCTTGACCGGCAAACGCGGTTTCGCGTTTGGTATCACCGAACCCGACCACGGGTCAGATGCGACGCACATGGAAACGAACGCGGTTCGTGACGGCGACGGCTGGCGCATCAACGGGGCAAAGACCTGGAACACCGGTATTCATCGGGCGCCCTATGACATGATTCTCGCTCGCACCAGCGGCAAGCCGGGCGACGGCGATGGCATCACCGCGTTTCTGGTGCCGACCAACTCGGAAGGCTTCAAGGTCGAGGAGATGCTCTGGACGTTCAACATGCCGACCGACCACGGTCGCGTTTCGCTGAAGGATGTCTATGTCACCGACGACGACATCTTCGGCGGCGAGGGCCGCGGCCTGCAGGTCGTCCAGCACTTCTTCAACGAGAACCGGATTCGCCAGGCGGCGTCCAGCCTCGGTGCCGCGCAGTTCTGCGTCAACGAATCGGTCAAGTACGCGATGGAGCGAAAGCCCTTCGGGAAGCCGCTGTCGACCAATCAGGGCATTCAGTTTCCGCTCGCGGAACTCCAGACGCAGTGTGAGATGTTGCGCGCGCTGATTCACAAGACCGCGTGGAGTATGGATACCAAGGGCAATTTTGCCGTCTCGGACAAGGTCTCAATGTGTAACTACTACGCCAACCGGCTGTGCTGCGAAGCGGCCGACCGCGCGATGCAGGTACACGGTGGTCTCGGATACTCGCGGCACAAGCCGTTTGAACACATTTATCGCCACCACCGTCGCTACCGGATCACCGAAGGTGCGGAAGAGATCCAGATTCGCCGTATCGCGGGCTACATGTTTGGCTACATGAAGCAGCAGGCCCCGAAGGGCGTCCGCGAAGACTCATGAACGCGGCGACGGAGTTCGAGCGCGCGCTGGCGACCGTCGTCACGCGCGAGATCGAAGGCGTGCGCGATCTCGTGCGGGCCGACCGGTTGTCCGGCGGTGCCAGCCAGGAGACATATCGCATCAAGGTGGCGACCGATGCCGGCGAGAAACTGCTCGCGATGCGCCGGGCGCCCGGCGGTATGCACGTCGAGGCCGCTGCCGGTCATCCGGGGCTCGAAGCCGAGGCGCTGCTCATGAAGACCGCGCGCGACGCGGGTGTCCCCGAGCCGGAAGTGTTTTACGTGCTTCGGGACAGCGACGGCCTTGGCGACGGCTTCATCATGGAATGGCTCGAGGGTGAGGCACTGGGTGCCCGAATCAACCGCTCGGAGCAGTTTGCCGAACTTCGCCCGCGGCTCGCGTTCGAGTGCGGGAAGATCATGGCGCGTATCCATGCCATCGATGTTGAAGCGTCCGGGCTTGATCGCTACCTCGAGCCCGTCTCACCGGAAGCGTTCGTGCAACAGACATGGGATCGTTACAAGGCGCTTTCGACCCCCCAGCCGATGATCGACTATGCGGCTCGCTGGCTGCTCGATCATCTGCCCGCGGGCTACACGCCGGCGCTCGTACACAACGACTTCCGGAACGGCAATTTCATGATTGATGAACAGGGCATCGTCGCCGTGCTCGACTGGGAGCTTGCACATATCGGAGACCCGATGCGCGATCTCGGCTGGATTTGCGTCAACTCTTGGCGATTCGGCAGCGACAAGCCGGTGGGAGGATTCGGGGAGTACGAGGATCTGTTCGCCGGCTATGAATCCGTGTCGGGCACGCCGGTTGATCCCGATGCGGTGAAGTTCTGGGAAGTCTTCGGGTCTTTCTGGTGGTCGGTTGGCTGCCTTGGCATGGCCGAGCACTATCGCAACGGGCCGGACAAGACGGTGGAACGCCCGGCCATTGGCCGACGTTCGAGCGAATGCCAGGTCGATTGCGTCAACCTGCTCATTCCCGGGCCGGTGACGCTGCTGGAGTCCCGCCCGCGGGACGACAATCTCGACATGCCGCGGCTGGACGAACTCGTCACCAGCGTTCGCGACTTCCTGCGGGGCGATGTCATGGAGGGCACCGAAGGGCGGGTCAATTTCCTCGCCCGCGTCGCATCAAACTCGCTGGATATCGTGCTCCGTGAGCTCGCCGTGCAGGGGCTCAAGGAGGCTGAGCACGAACGGCTCAAAGCGTTCTACGGGTCCGACGATTCGCTCGAGCAGCTGCGGTGGCGACTGGTCGAGGCGTTGCGGGACGGCTCGCAATCCCTGGACGACGAGGCACTGACGACCCTGCTTCGTGAGACCGTGGTTAACCAGATTGCGGTCGACCAGCCCAAGTACACGGGTTTCAAAAACGCGGTGACCGCGTCATGAGCGGTCGGTTTGAAGGCAGAGGCGTTATCGTCACCGGCGCGGGCTCCGGCTTCGGCCGCGAGATGGCCCTGCAGTTTGCCCGCGAGGGGGCGAAGGTTGTCGTCGCCGACATCTCGGACCAGGGTCAGGCGGTCGCCGATGAGATCGTGACTGCCGGCGGCGAGTCGCACTTTCAGCGCACTGATGTTTCGCGGTCGGCGGATGTCGAGGCGATGATTGAAGCCTGCATCGAACAGTCTGGCCACATCGATGTGCTCGTAAACAATGCCGGCTACTCGCATCGATCAAAGCTGATGTGGAAGGTGAGCGAAGCGGAGTTTGATGGCGTGTGGGCAGTCAACGTCAAGGGCGTCTTCCTCGGCTGCAAGTTCGCGATCCCGCACATGATCGAACAGCAGCGGGGCGCCATTGTGAACACAGCGTCCATTGGTGCGGTCTCGCCCCGTCCCGGGGTGACGCCCTACAACGCGACGAAGGGCGCCGTGCTGACGATGACGCGAGGGCTCGCGGCCGAGGTCGCGCGCCACAATATCCGCGTGAACTGCGTTAATCCGGTGGCCGCGGATACCGGCTTCATGCAGGGCGCGATGGGTGTCACCGACGGCCTGTCTGATGAGCAGACGACGAACATTACGAGCGGCATTCCGCTCGGCCGCCTGTCGACGCCCGGCGATGTTGCCGCAGCGGTGCTGTTTCTCGCGTCCGATGAGGCGTCGATGATCACCGGAACCGCGCTGAACGTCGACGGGGGTAAGAGTATCTAGAACGGGAGCCAGCCCCGGATTGCAGGCGCAGAGACGGTCACCGTGTGAATCACGAAGCCGGCGAGACCGCCGACGACGGTCCCGTTGATTCGGATGAATTGAAGATCCTTGCCGATCTGGATTTCGATACGCTCTGACGTTGCTTCGGGATCCCAACTCTCGATGGTGTTGGAGATCAGTTCCGCGACCTCGTGACCATAGGTGCGGATGAGATATCGGGCGCCGTCTTCTGCCCAGCCGTCGATCTTCGCGGCAAGCTCCTGATCCTCGCGAATTGATTCACCGAAGCGGATGACGCTGTCTTCGATCGCCTGCTGGAGTTCATTGTCGGGGCGCTCGCTCTGTTTCAGCAACGCGGCCTTCAGGTCAGACCACAGTGTTGTGGTGAACTCGCGTACGGCGGGTTGGCTGAGCAGGTCTTCCTTGATGGCGACTTCCTTCTCGCGAATGTCGTCGGAGTGTTTCAGGTCCTCAAGGAACTGGTTGATCATCGACATCAACCGGACCCGCATCGGGTGATAGATGTCGACCTGCATCTCATAGAGCATTTTCGAGACGTTGCGGACGATTCGCCGGTAGATCGCCGCATCGACTGACGAGGGGAACCACCAGGGTGTCTCCCGGCTCACGGTCGTCTGGATGTCTTCGTCGCTGTCTTCGAGCAGGTTGAGGCCGACACTGACCGCACCATCAAAGAGATCCTGCTGACGGCGCCCGGACGTGATGAAGCTGAGCAGGTCGCCGAACATCGGGGCGAACGAGGTTTCCCTGATCTTGCTTTCGACGTGCCGCTCGATCATGTGCTGCACGTCGGCGTCGTTCATCACGCGGACGACGCCGGCGAGCCCGGCACTGACCTGCTCGGCGATGGCGCGGGCATTCTCGCGCTCGACGATCCAGTCTGCCACGCGATGGCTGAGGTTCATCGCGCTGATCCTGCCGGAGATCACTTCCTCTGACAGAAAGTTCTGTTGTACGAAGATACCGAACTGCTCTGCGATCACATCCTTGCGGCGGGGAATAATCGCGGTGTGCGGGATCTTCAGGCCGAGCGGGTGGCGGAATAGCGCCGTCACCGCGAACCAGTCCGCCAGTGCACCGACCATGGCGGCTTCGGCGGTTGCTTCGACGAAGGCAAGCCACGCCGGCCCGTGAAAAATACGGCTGATGATGTAGATCGCCGTCATCAGCAGCAACAGGCCGGAGGCGAGGCGCTTCATGCGGACGAGTTCCGCCTGCTTGCTGGCTTCGAGTGCTGTGAACGTGTCGTTTTGCATGTCGTACCGCGATTGTTTGGCCGCCAGCGCCGTGAAGGGCGGCAAATCATAACAGTGGTTTTTTCCTTTTATGCAATTTCCGGGCACAGGGCATGGCGCTTGCCTGCCTTTCGGCCCTGTGATCCTATGTCTGACTGAATTCAGGACAGGAGTACACATGAACCGTTTCGACATGACCGGCCGCACAGTCGCAATTACCGGGGCATCCAGCGGATTCGGGCATCACTTCGCCGGTGTCCTTGCCGAGGCGGGCGCGAACGTGGTGCTCGGCGCGCGCCGGGTCAACAAGATTCAGGCGCGGGTCGATGAACTGACCAGAAGTGGTCGAAATGCCCAGGGATTCGCGCTTGACGTCAACGATGCGCAGAGTGTGTCGGCGTTTCTCGATGCCGCTGAGGAGGCCTTCGGGCAGGTTCATGTCGTGATCAACAATGCGGGCGTGGAATCCGGGGCAAAGACCTACGCCATGATCGACGAGGATGACTGGGACAATGTCATCGACACGAACCTCAAGGCTGTCTGGCGGATGTCCAAGATGTACACGGAACGTGTTGCGACGCGCGAGTGGGGTGGGGGCAATATCGTGAACATTGCCTCAATCACGGCATTTCGAACCATCAAGGGGCAGTTTCCGTATGCGGTGTCGAAGGCGGCCGTCATCAAGGCGACCGAAATCATGGCACTCGAGGGCGCAAAGTTCGGCATCCGGGCGAATGCACTTGCTCCTGGCTACATACTGACGGACATCAGCCGGTTGTTGCTCGAGAGTGATCGTTCCGAGGAGTTCAGGAAGGGCATCCCCATGCGCCGCTATGGTGAGTTCGACGACCTGGACGGGCCGCTCCTGCTGCTGGCATCAGATGCTTCCAGCTATATGACGGGCTCGACGATCGTGGTCGATGGCGGACACATCTGTAACGAACTGTGAGTGGCCCTTGCCTCCGCCGCCCATCTAAATGATAATGGTTATCATTTTTCATTTTCCCTCCGTTCTATGACGCTTGCCAACATCCGACTGGCCGGTCGCTGTCGCGTACTGGCGGCTGCGCGTGAAAACCCGCCGCTGCAGAGCCGACTTTACGCGCTGGGGCTCTACCCGGGCGTCGAGGTCGACGTGCTGCGGTTCGCGCCGGCCGGAGATCCGATCCAGATTCGCGTTGGCACAACCCTGCTCAGCATTCGCAAGCAGGAGGCAGCCATGATCGACGTGGAGGAACTGTTATGAGTGATTTCATCGTCGCCCTGATCGGCAATCCCAACTGTGGCAAGACCACGCTGTTCAACGACCTGACCGGTGCCCACCAGAAAGTCGGCAACTGGCCCGGCGTGACGGTGGAAAAGAAGACGGGGATCTTCAGCGTCGGCGACCGGCGTATCGAACTCGTGGACCTGCCCGGTATCTATTCGCTCGAGCAGGAGTACGTCGGCCTCGATGAGCAGATTGCCCGTGATTTCGTTCAGGATGAGGAGGTCGACGTCATCATCAATATCGTCGATGCCAGCAACCTCGAGCGCAACCTGGTGCTGACCCAGCAACTGCAGGACCTCGGAAAGCCCGTGGTGGTTGCGCTGAACATGCTGGACATCGCCCGCCAGCAGGGTGTGACTGTCGATGCGGACGGCCTTGGTGAGCGACTCGGGCTCGCGATTGCGCCGATCGTTGCGTCGCGCGGCACTGGCGTCGATCTGCTACTTCAACATCTGGATTCGTTGCTGTCGGGCGCGCAGATCGTGCGCCACGCACCGGAGACTGAAATCACCTATGACACGCCGGCGAGCGAACGAATCGTCAAACGCTACCATCGCGCGCGGGCGCTGCTCGATGGCGTTGTCGAGGTGGCGCCGGTCGAGCACAGCCTGACGGAATCGCTGGATCGATGGATGCTGCACAAGTGGCTCGGCGTGCCGATCTTTCTGCTCATGATGTACCTGATGTTCACCGTCGCCGTGAATGGCGGCGCCGTGTTCATCGACTTCTTCGACATTCTCTTCGGTGCCGTATTCGTCGACGGCACGAGATTTCTGCTGGAGCAGGTTGCCTTTCCGGAGTGGCTCATCGTGCTGGTGGCTGACGGCTTTGGTGGGGGGATTCAGCTGGTTGCCACGTTCATTCCGGTGATCGGCTTCCTCTTTCTGTGCCTGTCGGTACTCGAAGACTCGGGCTACATGTCGAGAGCGGCGTTCGTTGTCGACCGGCTGATGGCCAGAATCGGCCTGCCGGGTACCGCCTTTGTGCCGCTGATTGTCGGCTTCGGTTGCAACGTGCCGGCGGTCATGGCGTCGAGAACGATGGGCCGCGACAGCGACCGCCTGCTGACCATCGCGATGGCGCCCTTCATGTCGTGCGGCGCGCGGCTGACGGTCTACGCGCTGTTTGCCGCGGCGCTGTTCCCGTCCAATGGTTCTGCCATCGTGTTCGGGCTGTATCTGGTGGGCATCACGATGGCGGTTGCCACCGGATTCGTCTTCCGAAAGCAGATGTTCCCGAAGGAGGTGACACCGTCGTTTCAGGAAATGCCGGCGTATCACGTGCCCGTCGTGCGCAACATTCTGATCACGACGTGGTTTCGGCTGCGAGGCTTCGTCCTGCGTGCCGGCAAGACGATTGTTCTTGTCGTCGTTGCGCTCAGCTTTCTCAACTCGTTCAGCTTTGATGGCACGTTCGGCAACGAAGACAGCGAAGCATCTGCGCTGTCGACAATCGGCAAACAGATCACCCCGGTTTTCGCACCGATCGGGCTCAGGGAAGACAATTGGGCAGCGACGGTCGGGCTGTTCACGGGGCTCTTCGCGAAAGAGGCTGTCGTCGGGACGCTCGACGCACTCTACAGCGACACCGACGAGGCAGCATCAGACGGGCCGCCGGACATCATTGGCGCCGGGCAGGTAGCAGCGATGTCGATTGTCGACAATGCGCTTGGCCTTGGCGATTTGCTGCTCGACCCGCTCGGGCTTTCCGTGATCGAGTCGGAAACCGATGTCGAGGCGGCCGCGGCATCCCAGGAAGTCGAAACAACGACGCTGACCAACATGGCCGCGGCCTTCGGCGGACCCTTCGCCGCCTTCTGTTACCTCGTGTTTGTGCTGCTCTATGCACCCTGCGTTGCCGTGATGGGTGCAATCGCGAAGGAAGCCGGCTGGAAGTACATGTTGCTGGTGTTTACATGGACGACCGGTCTGGCCTACGGGACGTCGAGCGTGATTTATCAGGCAGGGCAGCTTACGACAACGCCGCTGTTCTCTCTGTCATGGATTGCAGGCAGCGTTCTGGTGCTCGGCCTGTTCATCGCGTATCTGAAGCGACTTGGTCGCGTCATCGTCCCCCAGCAGGACAACCTCATCCAGGTCGTTCAGGTGAGTTGACCGCCCACCCCTCGTTCTGAGCGCAGCGAAGGACCTCAGGTACTTCGGCGCGGCTTCGCCGTGTCTCAGCACGAGTCCGGGGTATCAGCGCGGTCGCGGTGCCGGCACCAGCAGAATCAGCACCGCTGACAAGAGGTTTGAGGCGCCGACCGCGAGGATGGCGCCATCGTAGTTTCCGAACACGTCATAGTAATACGACGTTGCGAGCGGCGAGCCGGCGGTAAACAGCAGCGACAGCGGCAGCGCTGCGCTTCGAACCGCGCCCAGGTACCGGCGGCCGAAGAACCTCGCCCAGATGACTTCCTGCAGCGGGATCATGCCGCCCCAGCCGAAGCCCATGAGCGCGAAGCCAACGTAGACGCCGGACAGCGAGCCGGCCTGGGCCGACAGCACGATAACGAAGAGCGAGCAGCCGGTCAGCGCGGCCGAACCCGCGGCCAGCGGTTTCGGTTCGAGGCCGTCGATCAGCCAGCCCCAGACGGGTTTCGAGAGCAGCGCGGGCACCGATGCCACCGTGATCATGATGGCCGCGGTGGTGCGGTCATAGCCGTTGTCCGTCATGAACGGAACAGTTTGCAGCAGCATGACCTGGATTGTGATCACGAACATGCCGAACGCGGTCACCAACAGATAGAAAGAGGGGGTGCGAATGGCCTGGGCCCGGGTCATCGAGTTGTTGAAATCGGCGAGCGCCCTGTCGCCGAGCCCCGCCTTGATATCCGCCTCGTTTCGACCGTCGGGCAAGAGACCGTAGTCCTCTGGCGCCCGGCGCATGGCAGCCGCGACCGGCACGATCAGGAGTACGGTCCCCACGGCGAGATATTGCCATGCAGCCCGCCAGCCTTCGGTGTCCACAATCCAGGTCGCGAGCGGTGTCAGCAGGACGCCCGCAAACGAAACGCCCATGGCAGCGAAGGCGACGGCGCGACCCCGAAAGTCAACGAACCACTTTGCCAGCGTAACGTTGACGACGAGATTGCCGATCATCGCAGCGCCGGCCGTGAGGATGAGTCCGTTCAGCAGAATCCACTGCCAGAGCGTCTCGACCATGGAGAGAAGAAAGAGCGCGACGGCGAGAATGCCGGTGCCGCAAAGCATGAACAACCGCGCGCCATGACGATCGACCTGACTGCCGATGATGAAGCCCGTCATCGCCATGACCAGTTGCCCGAGGGTGCGCGGAATCGTGAACTCGGCGCGCGTCCAGCCGAGTTCTTCGGTCATGGGAATCATGAATGCGCCGATGACGTAGTTCTGCACACCGACGGCGACGAACTGCGCGACGAACGCGGCCGCGATCAGCCAATAGCCGTAGTAGATTCGCGGCGGTGGCGCGAGTGTTTCCATCGTGTCTTCTTCGGTCGCTGGAGGGGTGCCGCGCGATGGCGGCGACGCGTCACTATAGCGCATTGCATGGCCTGAAAGCGCCCCGGGCGCGGGCGTAGACGCTGGCGTGGGTGATGCAAAAATGCAAAGATGCGGGAAATCGTCTTTCCCGGCTGTACGCAGTGGATATTCGAACAAAACTGGCGCTCGCACTCGTCTCCGTTGCTCTCATCGGCATGTTCATTCTCGGTGCCTTTGCCTACCAGACATCGGCAGATTTGCTGCAGGAGGTGTCAATTCGCCAGCTCGATGCGCTGGCCGAGAGCAAGAAGCGCGATCTCGAGAAGGTGCAGGAAGGCTGGCAGGACCAGCTTCGGCTGATCAAGAGCCGAACGCCGCTTGCGACCACATTGCAGGCGTATCTGGATTCGCCTGAAGAGACCGAGCGTCAGCAACTGCTGGGTGTCATCGAAGATGCGGCAACGGCGGTTGATGATGTCGACCAGATCCGGATTCTTGATACCGGCGGCGAGGAAATCGTCAGCTTTGGCCGGGTGGCGGCGACCTACACCCGGATCATTCCGCAGGAGCCGGGCCAGGTCGTCTTCAATGATTCATTCCCCACGAACACGGGCGGCGCGAGAGTCGTTTACTCGTCTCTCATCATGGGTGACGCGTTACCCATCGGCGTGATCGAGATCGTGTTCGACGCGTTTGCGGTCGACTCCATCACAGACAACTACACGGGGCTGGGCGAAACCGGCGAGGTTCTCGTTGCGATGAAGGAAGACGAGGAACACGTGCTGATCCTGAATTCGCTGCGTCACGCGACCGAAGATGACAGCAACCGACTGCCGATGGACCGGGTGCCGGAACCGATGGCGCAGTCGCTGTCGCCGACAATCGAGCAGGGCTGGCTGCAGTCGAAGGACTATCGTGGCGTCGAGGTGCTGGCCGCGACGCGGCACATGCCCAAGACCGGCTGGGGGCTCGTCGTCAAGATGGACGTCGCTGAGGAAGAAGTGCAGGCGATCCGCTTGCGGGATGCCATGTTCGACATCGCGATTTCGCTGTCGGCATTCGCCATCGTGGGGGGCACGCTGCTCGGGTTCTATCTTGCCAGACCGATTCATGATCTCGCGGTGATGGTCGAACGTGTCCGGCATGGCGAAACCGACCTCCGGGTCGAGGTCAAGGGTGACGATGAGATTGCCTACCTGGCGGATTCGGTGAACGAGTTGCTCGATCATTTTCATCCCGAGGTCGACGGTTCCCGTTCCCCAGACAGTGACAGTTAGCAGCCATGGCTGAGGTCATTGATTTCCTCAAGCTGTTCGGCGGTTTTGTCTACCTGCTCATGGGTGGCGATCTGCTGGTGCGTGGCGCGCTCGGCCTCGCGCGGGAGAGCAAGATTCCGCCGATGATCGTCGGGTTGACGGTGGTTGCAATGGGAACATCCGCGCCGGAGCTGATGGTGTCATCGTTCTCCGCGTTGTCCGGCTATCCCGGCATCGCAATCGGCAACGTGGTGGGGTCAAACATTGCCAACGTCCTTCTCGTGATCGGCATCCCCGTGCTGATCCACCCGATCTCCTGTGCCCAGGACGGGCTCGGCAAGCAGACCAGCCTCATGATTGCGGTGTCGCTGCTGTTCATCATCCTGTGCTTCGTCGAACCCATCAACTTCTGGATGGGCCTCATGCTCGTGTTCATTCTCATCTGCTTCCTCGTTGCGACGACCCGGGGTGCGGCGGTCATGCCGGGCCTGGAGGATGCCGAGGAGGAACTCGAGCGCGTGCTGGGCATGCCTGGCACCCGAACCAACATCACGCTGTTCATCGTGCTCGGCATTGTGGCGCTGCCCCTCGGTGCTGACCTTGTTGTCGAAGGCGCGGCAGGCCTCGCGTCGAGTTGGGGCGTGTCGGAGGCGGTTATCGGGCTGAGTCTGATTGCGCTCGCGACATCGCTGCCGGAACTCAGTACGACCGTGGTCGCGGCGTTCCATCGCAGTTCCGATGTGGCGATTGGTAACGTCGTTGGCAGCAACCTGTTCAACATCCTGGCAATTCTCGGCATTACGGCAATGCTCGTGCCGATCCCGGTTGATCCTGCCTTCCGGCAGTTCGACCTCTGGGTGATGTTCGCCGCCTCGATCCTGCTCTGGATCTACGTGCTCGCCAAGGCGACGATCGGCCGCGTTTCCGGCGTGCTGTTCCTGGCGGGTTACATCGCTTATATCGTCGCGATCTACTAGGTGAGTCTCGACTCAAGCAGCGGTAATCGGTCGTTACCGAAGTACATGTCGTCTCCGTTCAGGAACAGGGTCGGTGAGCCGAATCCGCCCCGCGCGACCAGCTCCTCCGTCGACGACCGCAGTCTGTCCTTGTAGTCCTTATCAGCAATGCTGTTGAAGAAGCGAGCGCTGTCGAGTCCAACGTGGTCGACGATGTCTCTGAGTACGTCGTCCTGTGAGATGTCCTGTAATCGGGTCCAGTAGGTGCTGAACACGGCACGGGCGTAGGGGACGAGCAGGCCCTCCTCGATGGCCACAAAGGCGCCTCGCATGGCCTTGACGCTGTTCACCGGGAACACGGGTGGGCTGCCGATCTCGATGCCGACAAAACGGGCCCAGTCGTTCAGGTCCTTGGCGTAGTAGCGGGCCTTGGGCGGCACAGGGTTTTGCCGGTTCTCATAGACTGAAGGGTTGACCGCATTGAACACGCCGCCCACGAGGATGGGCCTGTAGATGACGTTGATACCGGCGCGGCGTGCCAGCATCTGCTGCAATGATTCAAACCCGAGATAGGTCCACGGGCTCGAGCAGTCGAAGTAAAATTCGATCGTGTCCATCGGCTGATCCTGTTGTTCATCCTGCGTTACAAACAGTGTATGTTGGGCAGTCTGATTCACCCTGACAAGCGCGATCCATGAACAACGACAGGCTGGTGCCGTTTTCGAGCAAATTCGCCTTCGGCGTCGGGCAGTTTGCCGAAGGACTCAAGAACGGCGGCTTCGGCTTTTTCATTCTCTTCTACTACAACCAGGTGCTGGGTCTGTCCGGTACTTACGCCGGCGCGGCCCTGTTCATTGCGCTGTTGTTCGACGCGGTCACCGATCCGCTGGCGGGCTCGCTGTCGGATAATCTGAAGTCCCGGTTCGGGCGTCGCCATCCTTTCATGTACGCCTCGGCGATTCCGTTAGCGCTGGCATTCTATGGCCTCTTCTCGCCGCCCCAGGGGCTCGAGGAGTTCACGCTGTTTCTGTGGCTGACCGCTTTTGCCGTTCTCACGCGCGGCGCGATGACGCTCTATCACGTGCCGCACCTCGCGCTCGGTGCCGAGATGACCGAGAACTTCCAGGAGCGCACGACCATCGTCGCGTTCCGGCAGTTCTTTGGTGTGTTTGGCGCGGCTGCGGCGATCCTGATTGGTCTTGAGGTCTTTTTCTCGGATGCGCAGGGCGGTCGTCTCGCGATCGAGAACTATGCGCCGTACGCGGTTACGCTCGGCGTCGTGATGGTCATCACCATCTGGTATTCGGCATGGGGAACGCAGAAGGAAATACCGCACTTGCTCAAGCCCACGCCAAAGCCGCCCAGCGGTGTGTTGACCCGGCTCGCGTCGGAGTTTCGCGAAGCCTTCCAGAATTCATCGTTTCGCTGGCTGTTCTTTGGCGTCCTGATCGTCTTCATCATGGCGGGCGTCAATGGGGCGCTCGATCTCTACATGCTCCAGTACTTCTGGGAGCTGACCGGCGCGCAGATGTCCTATCTCCAGATCGCGTTCTACAGCGGTCTCATGATCGGTACGTTCTTCACACCGCTGCTGCATCGCTTCACCACGAAAAAGTTCGGCGTCATTCTCGGCACCGGAGCATGGGCGGTCTTTCAGCTCGCGCCCGTGATTCTGAGACTCATGGACTACTTCCCGGCGAACACAACGACAGACCTCGTCGTGACGCTGACGGCGATGAAGTTCGCACAAGGGTTCCTGCTGCAGCAGGCCTATGTGTCATTCGGTTCGATGATGGCTGATGTCGCCGATGAACATGAGTTCAACTTCGGCAGCCGCCAGGAGGGCATCTTCTTCGGCGCGATCTCATTCTCGGGCAAGGCCACGTCAGGATTCGGCAACTTCATCGGCGGCATTGGACTCGACGTCATCGAGTGGCCGACCGGCACCGAGATCAAGACGGCGGCTGATATTCCGCCGGATACGCTGATCAATCTCGGATTGCTGTATGGCCCGGTGGTTGCTGCCTTCGCGGTGGTGTCGATCTGGTGTTACTCGCACTATCACCTGACCCGCGAGCGTCACACAGAAATACTGGAAACCCTGCGCAGTCGCCGTGCCCAGGCAGCAGCGACTGCGGCTGAGACGTCCTAGAGGGCGGGGCTGCAGTTCTTCAGGATATCTTCCATCGCCGCCTTGCGCTTCGCGGGGTTGGCGACGCGATGGAAGCAGATACGGTTGGCACCCCGTTCCTCGAGTTCCGATTTCTTCTCGTGACGTGACAGCGCGTGGTCAACGTGATCCGACTCGCCGACGAGCAGCACCTCGTCGTCCTTGCACACCACGAAAATGCCGGGAATGAAGTCGTTGAAGACGACACCGCTGGCGTAAACGTTGAATTCATAGTTATCGCCCGAGCCGCCCGCCATTGTGCAAGTGCCGATCATGGCCATGTCGTTTCCCTCTATATCTGTTCTTTCAGGCTAGCGTATTCAGCCCGGTGATCGCTGTAAAGGCATGTTTGTGCTGGCCGGGGGTCGACATTATGCTAGGGGGATTGAAACAGACCATCCATCGAAGAGGGAACGATGAGCATTGAAGCCTTTCGCGAAGAAGTAAAAGCCTGGCTGGAAGAAAACTGCCCCGAGTCCGCACGCGGGCCGGGCGAGCCGATCACCATCGGCACGAAGCGGCCCATGAGCAATCCTGAACTGCTCGAGTGGCGCCACAAGCTGGGCGAGAAGGGTTACACAGTCCCGACCTGGCCGAAAGAATACGGCGGTGGTGGCCTCAGCCGCGAGGAAGCGCAGGTGCTCCGTGAGGAGTGTGCCGCGATCAAGGCGCGGCTGCCGATGGGTGGCATGGGCGTCTCCATGATCGGGCCGACGCTGCTGGAGTTCGGCACCGAGGAGCAGAAGAAGCGTCACATTCCGCCGATTGCCATGGGCGATATCGCCTGGTGTCAGGGTTACTCCGAACCCGGTGCCGGCTCCGACCTTGCGAGCCTGCGGACGCGCGCCGTCGACAAGGGTGATTACTTTGAGGTGAATGGCCAGAAGATCTGGACCTCCGGTGCGCAATTCGCCGACTGGATTTTTGCGCTCGTTCGAACCGATCCTGATGTGCCGAAGCACGAAGGCATCAGCTTCGTCCTGATGGATATGCATCAGGAAGGCGTCACGGTCAAACCCATTCAGCTGATCTCGGGCAATTCGCCGTTCTGTGAGACGTTCTTCGACAATGCCGTTGCACAGAAGAACGATCTGGTGGGTCAGCTCAACCGTGGCTGGACCGTCGGCAAGCGCCTGCTTCAGCACGAGCGATCCGGCCAAGGTGGTCTCGGTGACGGCGGCGGTCGCCGTCAGGCGCCGCGAAACCAGCTTGTGGAAACGGCGAAAGAATACGTCGGCGTGGACGAGAGCGGTCGCATTGCCGATCCGGAGACTCGCGATACGGTCGTGTCATTCTCGATGAATTCCCGCAGCTTCCAGCTCACGCAGAAGCGCGCGCGGGAAGAGAATACAGGCGGTCAGACCGTCGCCGAGGCGACGTCGATCTTCAAGCTCTACGGTTCAACGCTGGCGCGCGACTCAGCCGAGATGCGAACCCGCCTCATGGGGACACAGGGCTACGGCTGGGAAGGCGAGGGCTTTTCCGACAAGGAGATCGAGGCAACGCGCAACTTCCTCAGCAGCCGTGCAATCACGATCTATGGTGGTACCAACGAGGTACAGATGAATATCATCGCCAAGCGGGTACTCGGCCTGCCGGACTGACGTCCGGCAGTGCCTTGCCGCGTTCCTACAGGCTGATTTCAATACCGGCGTAGGCGGCGAATCCCGGACTTCTGAAGCCGTAGACGTTCTCGATCGTTTCGTCGAGTGCATTCTCCATGCGTGCCGAGAGCGTCACGGCATCATTCACGCGATATCGCAGCGCGGCGTCGACCAGCGTATAGCTGTTCAATGTGACGACCTGGCTGGCCTGCGGAAACGGCGGGAAGAAGTTGTCCAGCTGCTCGCCGACGTGGCTGGCCCCAACGTTGATGTTGAGGCGCGACAGTGCAAGGTTCGCTCGCATCGATGCGGTATTGCCCGGGCGTCTGACCTCGGGAATCTGAACGCCGCCGGACGGTTCTGTCGAGTCGAGCCACGCGTAGGTGGCAGACCATGAAAGGGCTGGTGTCGCCTGCCAACGCAGGTCGATCTCGGCACCGCGACGCTCGGATGCCCCATCGACATTCCGCGCCGTGAAGCCGCCGGTGTCTGCATCGAATACAAATCCGTTGATTTCCTGTTCAAGGTTTGACTCGAAGTAACTGGCAGAGAGTCCAACGCGACTGTCCGGGTCGAATCTGAGACCGACTTCCCATGAGCTGGCCGCCTCCGGTTCGAGGTCGGGGTTGCCCGTAAACGTATCGAAAAACCCGAATCGTTCTGTAAATGTCGGGTTCTTGATGCTTCGGCCGACGGAGGCGAAGAGGCCCGTCGTGCCAGTCACCTTCCATAGGCCAGTCAGGCGCCACGTGTCGGCGTCCTCGAACTCCGAGTTCCATTCATGCCTCGCGCTCGCAGAAAGGTGGACGGCGTCGCCGTCGTACCGCCATTCGGCAGCAATGCTGTTCCTGTCTGTATCGAGATCCTTGTTGGGATCGCCGAATGCGGTCGCCTCGCCGCGCTGACGGAACTGCTCCGTCTCATGCTCGGCGATGATGGAGAGGCGCTGTTTCCCCAGTGTGACGTTGGTCTGTGCGAGCAGCGCTTCCTTCCTGCCGCGGGTCACGTCATCCACGGGAGCTGCCGTGCGGTTGACGTTGTCATTGTCAGTCCGGTGGTAGGCGAATGTCTGCCCGATCTGGTCAGTGATCTGCGCAACAAGGGCGAACCTCGCGTAGGTCTGTGTTGAGTCCGTCACGTTGTCGGCGTCTATGGGCAGCCCGGTGCTGACGAAGTCGGTGCCGTCGAACTCGATTGTGCTGTCGATACGGCGCAACATGCCCTGCAGTTCGACGTTGTCGCCAAGCCTGAATTCACCGCCGGCGCGCAGTGTCGTGTTGTCGTAGCCGTCTTGCTCGTCACCCGTTCGCGAGATATTCGTCCCGTCCGAGATGACGCGGGTTGCGCCGAGCGTCAGGCGCCCGTTGGTCCTGACGATGTCGGTGGCCGCAGAGAGGGATCGTGTGCCAAAGCTGCCGCCCTCGGCTTCGAGACGCGAATTGCTCGCCGAGCGGTTGGAGCGTGTGATGATGTTGATCACGCCGGCGAGGGCATCGCTGCCCCAGAGTGCGCTCTGGGGGCCCCGGACAATCTCGACCCGCTCGATATCGGCAGTCATGACATGGGCGAAGTTGAACTCGTTCCCCTGTGTCAGGTCGTTGGCCTCGACGCCGTCGATCAGTACCAGCACCTGATTGGCTTCGGCGCCGCGCATTCTCACCTGGGCAAGCGAGCCGATGCTGCCGTTCTGGTTCAGTGCGAGTCCAGGCGCGTCCCGCAGCAGATCGGCCAGCGTCTGCGCCGAGCGATGGCGAATCTCGTCCCGTGAAATGATGTGGACCGACGATCCGACATCATCGATCGCGACCGCAGTCCGTGATGCGGTGACCGTGATTTCTTCGACCGGTTCTTCTGCCTGAACGGCAATGGCAAGCGGCAGCGTGAGCGCTGCGACAAAGCTTGGTTTCATGATCTCCCCTGGCACTCTCACCCGAGTGTGTTGGTTCTTTTGTGCGCGGGCGACCGAAATGGAGAAATCATTCCTGCAACAGCCGCCCGCCGCGGTTCCTGCCAGACATTGAAGGCCGGTCTCCGGGCTTACGAGCAGTGGTTCAGGACCACTTGTCGCTTCGCCTTCCCGCGACAACACGTCGCAGTGGCGGGTAGAAGCGATTGACTCGAGTCACCGTTGCGGGGGCAGCGCCAGATTCTCACTGGCTTCCCGTTTCATCCGGTGCGATGAATTCGCACGCGGACACCTGCAATGAAAAGTCGCAAGGATAATAGGGGTTCGCCGTCAGAAGGGTCAATTGAGAAATGGTCACGCTAGGATGAAGCGCGTTCGATTCGGTTCCGGCCATTGCGCTTGGCTTCGTACAGCGCCTCGTCAACGCTCCGGTAGAAATCATCGACGCTGTTGCCCTGTGCGGGTTTGAGCGCCCCATAGCCGATACTGACGGTCAGCTGACCACCGGGGGCGGATTCGTGAGGGATGGCGGCCTCGGCGAGTCGTCGTTGCACCTGTTCAGCGATGAGCCTTGCGCCTTCGGCCTCGGTGCTGGGCATCAGAATGGCGAATTCCTCGCCGCCGACCCGGGCACAGAGGTCGGTACCGCGACCGGCCGCTTCGGTGAGCACCCGGGCGACGATGGTCAGCGCGATATCTCCCTGCGGGTGACCATAGCGATCGTTGTACGACTTGAAGTGGTCGATGTCGGCGATGATGAGGCCGACAGACTGTCCCGACCGGATCGCGTTCTGCCAGATGCCGTCAACGTACTCGCTGAAGCCACGGCGGTTTGCGATATGCGTCAGCGGGTCCATGCGCGACAGCGATTCCATCTGGAGGCGTACGAGGAGCCCCTCGAAGAAGTTGTTGCCAAGTCGCGTCACCGAGACGATCAGAATAATGCTGTAGACGACAATCAGCGCCGCCATCGTCAGCTCCAGTCGGCCGCCGGAGGCGAGGAGCTGGTAGACCGTCGGAATGGCGATCGGCAGGCAGTAGATGGTGAACGAACGTCGGTGGACGGCGAGCATGACTCCGCCAGCCGCGATAATGCCGGCGAGCGTGACGATCAGCAGCGACCGGTACTGGGTCTCTTCGGGCCAGATGATAAAGACCGCGAGGCCCCAGGCCAGCGCCTGCAGGAATGCGAGCACCGTCAGGGCATTGGTCCACAGCGAAGTCGTGAAGCGGGCGCCGCCGGGGCCGCTCAAAAACGCGAGGCACGCGAGGGTGCGCAGGATGCTGACGACGATCACGCTGGCGAGCCAGTAGAGCAGCATGTCGCCGGGGACCGCTGGCCAGAGGGCGTAGACGATAAACAGGGCAGCGAGGACGTGGGCGCCGACCGCCATCGGTGTCTGGCGATAGAGCATCACCAGACATTCCCGATTGGCCTGCTCCTCGAAACTGGAGAGCGGTGGTGGTGTGAGCTTCTCTGGCTCTATTGTTCTTCTCCCGATGTGCGCATCAGTTTAGCGCGAACCGGGAGCGAAAGCCCATGGGCGGCTATGCTGACGCTTCGGCCGTGTCGGCATCGTTCGCTGCATCCTCGAGAACGAAGCCATCCCACCGTGCCATGTAGTCCTGGAATTTCGGCGAGAGTCCCTCGCTGGCGAGATACTGGCGTGTCACCGGCAGGGAGACGGGCGTGAAGTCAGGGTCGGCCTGGCAGCGATCAGGAAAATCGTGATGCAGGATCGCGGCGCGGCCCAGCATGATCCAGTCGATTCCAGTGGCCATCGCCTCCCGTGCCTCAGCCGGCGTGCGGATCTGGCCGGCGACACCCAGACGCACATTCCCCCGCGGAATCGAGGCAAACCAGTCGATGAGTCGCTTGCCGCTGAAGTCCTCCTCCACGGGCGTCTTGAACACGTCCCAGAGGGACATGTCGAGAAAGTCGATGCTGTTCTCGGCGTAGAGTCGCTTGACCACGTCGATGATCTCGGCGATGTGCATACCGAAGCGCTCGGGAGAGAGCCGGACGCCGACCATGAAATCTTCACCGCATGCGGCGCGAATACCGTCGATGATCTCGAACAGGATGCGCGAGCGGTTTTCGAGCGAGCCACCGTACTGATCGTCCCGTCGATTGATCTCGGGGCTCAGGAACTGGCAGATGATGTAGCCGTGGGCACCGTGGATTTCGACGCCATCAAAGCCGGCCGCCTCGGCGCGCACGGCGGCGGCGATGAAATCGTCGCGAAGCTGCTCGACCTCGGCAGTCGTCAGGGCACGTGCTCCGGTTTTCTCGTCGGCGCTGGGGCAGTGGGGTGCCTCGCCGATCAGCTCCGCCGGCGATCGCATGCCGGCATGATGAAGCTGGATGATCGCGATACTGTCTGACGCCCTGATCTCTGATGCAAGCCGGGTCAGCCCCTCGATATGCTCGTCGGCGAATACGCCGAGCTGTCCGGGAAAGCCCTTGCCGACAGCCTGTACGTGGGCTGCACAGGTCATCGTCAGCCCGAAGCCGCCTTTGGCGCGCATCGTCAGCCAGTGGAATTCCTCGTCTGAAAGCGTGCCGTCTTCGTGGCTCTGGGAGTTGGTGAGCGGCGCCAGCATGAAGCGGTTCTTCATCGTTGGGCCGTGACTGAAGCTGAGGGGTTCGTAAAGCGCGTTCAAAATCTCTCCACTGGAATCTGCTACGGGGCGGGCAGATGCTATCGCTAGTTGCTGATGCGTTCCAGTGGACCGAGACCCAGGGCCTGCCGATAAGTGTTGTGGTAGTGGTGCAGCGCGGGCTCATTGCGACCGAACGTGAAGTACTCGAGCGCGCCTGAGAGAATACCCTGGTGGCTGCTGGCCGCAGCGACGTAGTCTTCCTGGTCGATCACCTCGGCGAATCCGTGGATACGCTGCTGGATGTCTTCGTAGTGGGCCTGCCCCTGGTCGGCCAGCGCCTGCGCTTCCGGGCTCAGATAGAAGCTGACCTGCGAGTGGCTCTGGTGGGGATTCTCACCGTCGGGATAGACTCTGACCAGCGTCGGCCCCGCGCGCCCGAG
The DNA here is from genome assembly GCA_965267485.1 of Pseudomonadales bacterium. Taxonomy (GTDB): domain Bacteria; phylum Pseudomonadota; class Gammaproteobacteria; order Pseudomonadales; family Azotimanducaceae; genus JANQJA01. The sequence continues at coordinate 1,621,345 of OZ254080.1, forward strand.
GATCAGTTGAACATTGGGAAAGATGTAGTAGACGGGCAGCGTTGCGTCGAGCACGTTCCAGCTTGCCTCGGGCATCTCCCTCAGCGTTTCGATCTGTTTCTGGCAGAGCATCATTCGGTGGTTTCGGCCGAACGTGTCGTACATCTGCACGTTGCCGTAGATCGTCTCGGCCAGTGTGTTCCTGTGCAGGACATTGAAATGGTACGTTTCGCCGAACGTGTCGATGGCGAGCTTCCAGTTCATCGCGTGATCGAGGCGTGTTTCGCCTTCGTAGACGGACGCCGTGAAGTCCCAACTGGTGAACTCGGGTGCGAGTCCCTGCAGGTGGGCATCGATATCGACCGAGCCATCCGGGTTCGGGTTGACCCAGAGGATGCCGCAGGCCTCGGTGGCGGGAAGTTCCACAAGACCGTGGCAGGCGCGATCCACGGGGCCGAAGTGATCTTCTCGCGGCACGGAGACCAGGTTGCCCGCTGTGCTATAGCTCCACGCATGGAATGGACACGAGAAGACGGTGCGACGGCCCCGGCGTTCTGATTCGACCATCGTGCCTCGATGGGAGCAGACATTGAGGAACGCGCGAAAGGTCCCCTCGTTGTCTCGCGTCATCAGTACGGGTTTGCCGAGATCGTTCGATGTCATGAAAGCGCCGGGACCGGTCAGATCGGGCGATAGTCCCATGGCGTGCGGGTAGTCCTGGAAGAACGTGGCCCATTCCCGGCTGGCCATGTCCGGGCAGGTGTAGCTCGAGACGGGGTTTCGAACCTGGCCGCCAGCATCGACATTGGTGCCGGTATCGAGATAGTGCATGAGCCCCTTGATGAGCCGTACCTGCTCGGAGTGCTCCATTCGGCGTGCCCTGGTGGCGGATCGAGGTACGAAGCTACGCCCGCCGGCAACGGCGTGTCAATTTCCGCGTCGCGCCTCGCGTTTGCAGCGTTCCGAACAGTAGCGAACTGCTGCCCAGTCCCGCTTCCACTTGCGCCGCCAGGCAAACGGGCGGCGGCACCAGGCGCAGTCTTTCGTCGGCAGCTGTGATTTTCGGTGCATCGGCGCCGTCAGCGCTTGATCGAGGCGAAAGCGTCCAGTGCGTTCTGGCGCGAGGCTTTCACATCGACGATTGGCTCGGGATAGTCGCGCCCGAGTTCGACGCCGGCCTCCTGTCGCACGAGTGGCGGGGCCTCCCACGGCTTGAAGAGGTACTTGTCGGGCAGGCCCTTCAGTTCGGGTACCCAGTGACGCGTGTACTCCCCGTCCTTGTCGAATTTTTCGCCCTGGGTCACCGGATTGAATACGCGAAAGTAGGGTGCGGCATCCGCGCCGCAACCGGCGATCCACTGCCAGCTGGCGCTGTTGCTCGCAAGATCGAAGTCGACGAGGCAATCCCGGAACCAGCGCTCGCCGTCGCGCCAGTGCAGCAGCAGGTTCTTGACGAGGAACGACCCCACCACCATTCGAACGCGGTTGTGCATGTAGCCGGTCTCCCAGAGTTCACGCATGCCGGCATCCACGATGGGATAGCCGGTCCGGCCCTGCTGCCAGCGCTCGAGCGCGGCGGCATTCTTGCGCCACGGAAAGTCATCGAACTTCTCCTGCCAGTTTTTCCAGGGCAGCTCCGGGAAGTGGTAGAGCTGGCTGTAGGAGAACTCACGCCAGCCGAGTTCGCTGAGAAAGTGGTCGAGATTGGTGCCGCTTCTGCCGTCTTTCGCAGCGTACCAGACCTGGTTCGGCGAGACTTCGCCGAAGTGCAGATGAGGCGAGAGACGCGAGACATAGCGCTTGGCCGGCAGATCGCGACCCTCCTTGTATCGCTGGATGCCCTGCGTGAGGAAGTCCTCGAGGCGGGCGTGCGCGCCGGCCTCACCGATTTCCCAGTAGGGCGCCATCTTTTTGTCCCAGCGGATCTCCGGTATCAGGCCCAGCGCATCCAGACCGTCGTGCTCGATGCCGGTGACCTCGAGATGTGCCGGCTCGCCGATTGGCTCCCTGGGGGGCGGTGCGGCAAGACAGCCACGCTTGTAGAACGGGGTGAAAACCTTGTAGGGCGTACCGTCAGCCTTGAGTGGCTCCCAGGGTTCCCACAGCAGCGAACCGTTGAAGCTCTGCACATCGACGCCGAGGTCGCGGAGGGCCGCCTTGATGTCGCGGTCACGCTCGATGCGCCAGGGTTCGTAGCAGCGGTTCCAGCAGACGGTCTTCACATCGTGCTCGCGAACGAGGGCCGGCAGGATCTCTCTGGCGTCGCCCGCGAAACACGCGAGCTTGCCCCGCAGTGAATTGTCGAGTTGCTTGAGCGAGTGATGAAGCCACCAGCGACTGGCGGCGCCGGGCCTGCAGTCACCGGCATTGACGTCGTCGAGAATGAATAGCGGCAGCACGCGGCCGGCGTCGGCTGCTGCTGTCAGCGCGGGGTTGTCTGCGATCCGTAGATCCTGACGAAACCAGTGTATGGCGATAGGGCGGGTCATGGCTTCATTCTACGCCGCCATGGCGGTGCCAGTTCAGGTCGGCAATAATGCGCACCGGAGGGATGAACTTGATTCGCAGTCTGACGAGGCTCTTTCCCATTCTCGAATGGGGCCAACGCTACAATCTCGATACCGCGCGGCAGGATGTCATCGCCGGTACAATCGTACTGTTCATCACGGTACCGCAGGTGATCGCTTATGCCTTTCTCGCGGGCATGCCACCGGAAGCCGGTCTCTACGCGAGCCTGCTGGCGATCAGTTGCTACGCGATGCTGGGCAGCAGCCGGTCTCTTGCCGTCGGGCCGACCGCGATCGTGGCCATGATGACCCTCGAGTCGGTTTCCCGTGTCGCCGCGCCGGGTACCGAGGAGTATGTGCGGGTGGCAACGCAGTTGGCGTTGCTCACGGGTCTGGTGCTGATCTTCCTGCGCATTGTCAATTTCGGTGCGGTGGTCAGCTTCCTGTCCCACGCTGTAGTGACCGGCTTCATCTCTGCGGCGGCCTTGCTGATCATCTCGAACCAGATCCCTTTGCTGCTGGGTGTGAGTAACCCGGGTTCGACGGATATCGTCTCGCTGAGTGCCCATGTCGCGCGCCAGCTCCCGGAGATCAGCATGCCGACCCTCGTGATTTCGGCGGTGACGATTGTCGGCCTGCTGTGGTGCCGCTTCAGCCTGGGCAAGTGGCTGTCGCGTGCCGGCCTGTCCGAGGTCTGGGTCAGCAGTATCGTGCGCTCGGCGCCGATGTACGCGGTCATCCTCGGCGTCGCTGCGGTCGCAGGGTTCTCGCTGGATGCGCGTTACAGCGTGGCGGTTGTCGGCGATCTGCCGAACCAGCTTCCATCTCTGCACCTCGTCGTGTTCACGTGGCAAGAGGCCACCGACCTTTTGCCCTCCGCCGTCTTGATCGCCATGGTCGTCTTCATGGAGAGCATGTCGGTCGGCACGGCTGTCGCGAGCAAAAATCGCGAGCATCTCGATGCAAACCAGGAACTGACGGGGCTGGGTGCTGCAAACGTTGGCGCGGCGCTGGTTGGCGGCTTCCCGGTCGCCGGCAGTTTTGCCCGCACCGTGGTGAACTTCAGTTCCGGTGCAAGGACCCAGGCGGCGGCGCTGGTCACCGCTGTGCTACTTGTCGTTTCACTGCTCGCACTGACGCCGCTTTTCTACAGCCTGCCGAGAGCGGTGCTGTCGGCGATCATCGTGATCTCGGCGATACAGCTTATCGACATTTCCGGTATCCGGAAGATATTCGCGTTCAACAACATTGATGCGATCACGTTCGGCTTCACGTTTGTCGCCGTGCTCGCTGTGGGCGTCGAGATGGGTATTCTCGTCGGCATTCTCATCTCGTTCATCCTGCTCATCCGTGCGAGCAGCAAGCCCCATATTGCCGTCGTTGGGCGCTGGGAGGATTCGGGGCACTTTCGGAATGTGCTGCGATACGACGTCGCCACGTCAGAGAAGGTGCTGGCGGTGCGCGTCGACGAAAGCCTCTACTTCGTGAATACCCGGTATATCGAAAACTACCTGCTGAACCGGGTGGCCGATGCGCCCCAGGTCGAGCATGTACTGCTGATCTGTTCCGCGACGAACTTCATCGACTCGAGCGGTCTCGAGATGCTTGAGCACCTGCAGGAGAATCTCGCGGAGGTTGGCATCACCCTTCACCTCTCTGAGGTGAAGGGTCCGGTGATGGATCAGCTCAAGGAAACCAGCTTCTACGCGAACATGGCGGGCCGCGTGTTCTTCACCACTGACATCGCCATGCGGGAACTGGGCGGCGTCTAGGGGCTCCCGCTCAGAAGCTGTCCTTGCGGCGCCGGGTTTCTGCGAAGACTTCCACCAGGTCGGCACCGGTGAGGCCAAGCGTCTCCTGCAGGTCTTCGCTCATCGGTCTCAAAAACGGGTTTGTGGCCTTTTCCAGACCAATTGTCGACGGGACGGTCGGCTGGCCTTTGGCGCGAAGATCGTCAATCTCACGTGCTCGTGCCTGCAGTGCCTCGTTTTGTGGCTCGACCGTCACCGCAAACCGTGCGTTGGCCTGCGTGTACTCGTGGGCGCAATACACGACCGTGTCGTCGGGCAGATCGCGCAGCTTTTGCAGGCTGTCCCACATCTGCGCCGGTGTTCCCTCGAACAGTCGACCGCAGCCGAGCGCGAACAGCGCATCGCCACAGAACAAGAGGTGTTCCTGTGTGAAGAAATACGCGATGTGACCGATCGTGTGACCACTGACGTCAAACACCCGAACCTCGTGCTCGCCAAACGTGAATGCTTCGCCGTCGCCCACCTTGACGTCGATGCCGGGAATCCGGGACGCATCACTTGCCGACCCGACGACCTGGCAGCCCCATTGCGCCTTGAGTGCCTCGTTACCGCCGGCGTGGTCGAAATGGTGATGGGTATTCAGGATGTGGGTCAGCTTCCAGCCCTTCTGTTCCAGCGCCGCATTGATCGGTTCCACCTCCGGCGTGTCGATCGCGGCGGTGAAGCCGGATGCCGGGTCGTGAACCAGATATCCATAGTTGTCGTTGAGGCAGGGAAACTGATGCACTTCGAGGTTGGCCATGGTGCGCTCCTGGGTAGCAGATGATCGACCGTGGCAACGATAGCGACTCATTCTGACCGGCTCAAGGGTGATACGATGGCGACATGAACAATCCGATACCGATACAGGGGCTCGATCACGTCGTCCTCCGCGTTACGGACGTCGAGGCAGTTGTTGCATTTTATACCGGCGTGCTGCAATGCCCGATCGAACGTCGCAACGACGAAATCGGCCTCATTCAGCTTCGTGCCGGCGACGCGCTGATCGACATTGTGCCGGTCGACAGCAAGCTGGGCGCAATGGGTGGCCCGGCACCCGGTGCCGACGGCCACAATCTCGACCACTTCTGTCTGCGGCTGCGCCGCTTCGACGAGGAAGAGATTCTGGCGTACCTCGCCGAGGCGGGTATTGAGAACGACGGGGCAGGAACGCGCTACGGTGCCGACGGCTACGGCCCGTCAATCTATATCCGCGACCCCGCCGGCAATACGGTGGAACTCAAGGGACCGTCGGGACGATGAAGCGGCTGGGCCTCCTGGGCGGTATGAGCTGGGAGTCGACGGCAAGTTACTACGGGATGATCAACCGCGAGGTCGCACGGCGTCTGGGCGGACTCCACTCCGCTGACCTCGTGCTTCACAGTGTCGACTTTGCCCCGCTGGCGGCCATGCAGCAGGCCGGTGACTGGGATGCCATCGGGCAGTATCTGGCGGCAGCGGCGCGGTCGCTCGTCGCCCAGGGTGCGAGTGCGATCGTGCTGTGTACGAACACGATGCACAAGGTCGCACCGCAGATTGAGGCCGCGATCGATGTGCCGCTCCTTCACATTGTCGAGCCCACCGGGCGTGCGTTGGCCGCGGCCGGCGTTGAGCGCGTCGGATTGCTGGGCACGCGTTTCACGCTGACCGGGGATTTCTACATTGGCAAGCTCGAGCGTGACCACGGCGTCGAGGTTCTGGTACCGGAAGCGGATGCGATTGATCGGGTCAACACCATCATCTTCGAAGAGCTTTGTATGGGCATTACGCGATCGTCATCCCGTGCGTACTTCATTGACACCGTCGCTGATCTGGAGCGCCGGGGCGCAGATGCCGTCATCCTTGGCTGCACCGAAATCGGGTTGCTGGTTTCGTCTTCTGACCTGCCCGTGCCAGCATTCGATACAACCCGCCTGCACGCCGAGTCCGCTGTTCAGTTCGCGTTGACGTAGACAACCTTGTCGAGGTTCACGATGAGCTTTTTGCCCTGGCGGTAAAGGGTCATGAAGTTGCCCTCTGCATTCAGGATGTCAGAGACCCGCGCTTCCTCGGCGAGGGTTGGAAACACGACACCGTAGAGCGTGATCGCATTGGTGAAATGCACGACCAGCGAGCGTGGCTCGAGCGGTGTCTGCGCGCTCGCTTCCTCGTCGGTCTGGTCTGTTTCGATGTAGACGACGTGGGATTTGTTGATGAGCCGGTAGGCGCCGGCATCGCTCCTGAATGAGAAGAACTTGTCCGGGTCGATATTCAGGTAGTCCTCGACTTCCGGGTTGCCACCGGGAGAGACAAGATCCTCGGTGACAAAAACCGAGCCGGGGATGGACTCCTCGTTGACGAGGTGGACAACGATCGAAACCTGGATCTTCGGGATTTCGTACATACAGGATCTCCGCGGGTGCCTCGGCCGGTCAGTCTCGTGAACCGAATTCTACCCTGTGGTCGAGCAGCGATTCTCCCTCGAAGGTGAACCAGCCCCGCACCGTCTTACCCTCCAGCACCTCCCGCAGCCACAGCCGGTCGTCCTCCCACATTTCGTCGAAGGGCAACTCGCGAATGTCGATCCACAGCGGGATCGCCTCTTCGGTTTCCGAGGGCTCGCCGCGATAGTCAGCCGCGACGAACAGGTGTGCGTGAATGCAGGGCATCTCGTCTTCGGCATGGAAGAAGAGTTCACCGGCAGGGGTAACGTCCAGCGCGTCGATCAGCAGTTCTTCCTGCGTTTCGCGGATGGCGCATTCCTCCGGTGTCTCGCCTGGTTCGATGCGACCGCCGGGGCCATTGATCTTGCCAGCCCCGAGTCCGCGCTTCTTGCGAATCAGCAGGACTTTCTGATCGCGCTGGACGAACATCAACGTTGCCACCTGTTCCGGCTGCCAGTTGTCCCAGTCGACGTCAGTCACTCTCATTCAGTCACTCTCATAATGTGCTTCCTCAGGATCATCGGCGAATACGCAGCGTTCCCGTGCCCACGCGCGCAGCGAGGCGATCTTCTCGGCCATGACGACCGAGAGCGGGTTTGTGTCGAGAATCGATTGCTCGACGTCCGCCTGATTGAGCGCGCCGTCGAGCGCGGCGACGCGATACAGGGCTGAGACCACGGATTGTTCTATCTCGGCGCCGGAGAACCCCTCGGTCATGGTCGCGAGGCGGTCGAGGTCGAAGGCGGAGGGGGCTTCATTGCGCCGTTGCAAGTGAATGGCAAAGATCTCGCGGCGGACACTGTGGCCGGGCAGGTCGACGAAAAAGATTTCGTCGAGGCGCCCCTTGCGCACCAGTTCGGGCGGCAAGCGCGAAATGTCGTTGCTGGTGGCGACGACGAATGCCTGACTGTCCCGCTCTGCCATCCAGGTGAGTAGCGTGCCCAGCACACGCTGCGAGATGCCCTGATCGTTGTCGGCTGTGCTGATGCCCTTTTCGATCTCATCGAGCCAGAGGACGCAGGGTGACATCATGTCGGCGAGCTTCAGTGCCTCGCGCAGATTGCGTTCCGTTTCGCCGAAGAACTTGTTGTAGAGCGAACCGAAGTCGAGGCGCAGCAGTGGCAGCGACCAGCTTCCGGCGACCGCCTTGGCCGCGAGGCTCTTGCCGCTGCCCTGAACACCTAGCAGCATGATGCCCTTTGGAGACTCGAGGCGTGGGTCGCCGCTGCTATCGAAGAATCGGCGGCGTTCGTCGAGCCAAGTCTTCAGGCGGCTGAGACCGCCGACCTCTGAAAACCTGGCTGTGTCGTACTCGAAGCTGAGCACGCCCTCCATATCCATCAATGCGAACTTGGCCTTGTTGACCTCCGGCAGATCGCTCTCGTCGATGGCGCCGTCGTCGTAGATCGCCCCCCTGACGAGTTGTCGGGCGTCCTGCAGGGAGACGCCCCGAAGGTTCGAGACGAGTCGGCGAAACGTCTCTGTGTCGCTGCGTACCGCGCGATTGCCACGGCTCTTCGACCAGGCGCTGGCCTCTTCCCTGACGAGGTTCATGAGTTGCTCCTCGGAGGGCATCGAGAGCTCGAACCGCGCGCTGTAGCGACGGAGTTCCTCGGGCAGCTGCAATCGGTGGCTGAGCAGTACGACGGTATGTCCAAGCCGCTGGTGCGCCATCGCGATCTCGCGCAGCAGGCGAATGTTGACCGGTTCATCCTTGAGCCATGGATGGAAGTCGCAGAGCACGAATATGCCGGGCTGGCGTTCGTCCGCCTTGATCTGGCGGAGCGCGGCTTCGGCATCGCAGGTCTCTGCGTCCTCCGGTAGTCCGCCGCCGAACGCGAGTCGCTGCAGGCCCTCGGTCACCGACCACACGTAGAGCGCAACGCCGCGCTTGACGGCGAGGCGAGTGATCATCTCGAGCACCCTCGGTTCTTCAAAGGACTCGATGACCAGCAGCGGTACCCTTGAGTCGAGCAGCAGTTCCAGATCGTTGAGGTCGGCAGTCATGGCGACCAGATTATGTGGCCCTTACGGACTAGTCCAGATCTTCGAGACGTTTGGGCCAGTCCTGTTTCAGCAGACGCGACAGGGCACGGTCGGCGAGCAGGTTCCCCTGGTTCTGGCACTCTGCGCAGTAGTTGCATTCGTTCGTTGCGTAGCGAATGCGCTGGACCGGCTTGCCGCAGTCCGGACAGGGTTGCTTGTACTTGCCGTGAACTGCCATGTCTTCGTGAAACGCTGTCACCTTCGACGGAAACGCGTCGCCCGCGCGTTCACGCAGGCGATTCGTCCAGTCGTCGAGCACGTCGCGAGACGCATCGAACAGGCGCGACCATTCGTCGCGCTCCAGTTTCGCAGTCTGCTTCATCGGCGACAGCCTCGCCCGGTGCAGGATTTCGTCAGAGTAGGCATTGCCGATGCCGGCGATGTAATGCTGGTCGGTGAGTGCGCGTTTGAGCGTGTGGTTGCGTCTCGTGAGTGCAGCGATGAATCCGTCGAGGTCGAGGGTCGAGAGTTCGGCGCCGCCCGCATCAAGCTCGCGCAGGCTGGCGTCACCGCTCACCAGATGTACCGAGGCGCGATGCTTCTGGCTCGCCTCGGTGAGAACGAGGCTGCCGGATTCGAAATCGAATGCCATGAGTCCGACGCGGGCCGGAATACGGCTGCCGGTGTCGAGCCAGCGGAGGCGGCCGGCAACCATGAGGTGAATCACGATATGCAGGTCGTGCTCGAAAGAGAGCACGAGGCGTTTGCCCATTCGATGAAATGACAGCGGCCGGGCACCGGTAAATGCTTCGGGCGCCGGCTCGACGGTACGGAGCACGAAGGGACTCGCGATGCGCATAGCGGTCAGGGGCACGTTCGCGATGCGCGACTCGAGCGCTTCGAGGTAGATCGTGAGATCGGGGAGTTCCGGCATTGCGGTGTTGACCCATGTGTCAATTTCGTTAAATTTGACCAGAAAGAGAGAGGGAGAACACCATGGCTGTATTCAACGACGAAGATTCGCAGACCGTACGGTCCCTGATGATGACGATGGGGGGCTTTGCGCTCCTGACCTTCATCCTGATCTGCGGCGCGCTGGTCATCGCCTGAGCGGGCCCGGGGCGTCCTGACCGTCGGCCCTGCGCACGATTCGTCGGCGTAGTGCCGGCTTTATCGCATCCCGCCGCGGGCGCGGGCCTGTTGCGATAATCTGCCATCATGCAGGACGACAACCTTCGGCCCTATCATTCGGATCGCCAGACCTCAGGCGTCGCGCAGCAGCTTCGTGACTTTGGCTTTACCGCGGCAATCTGTGTCGTCATTGCCGCCGTCATCTGGGGGTTGGGCGGCGCTGCGTTTCTCGAGGCGCTGGCTTTCTCCATACCGATCGGGCTTTCGACCCATCTCTTTACGCGCATCGGCATGTTGCGCTTTCCGCACACCCACATCGGGCTGATCTGGGCGATTACCGTTCCGGCCGGCGTGATCGCGGGCATCGCGGCGGGCGGCCTCATCCTCGGTATTCCGCTCGCGGACCTTGCGAAGCAGGGCACACCCTTCGGCAGTTTCATCATCGCGCTCGCGGCAACCTACGTCTTCTATTCCTATTACACGATGAACGAGATGCGGGAGCGGCTGCGAGCCCAGGAAGTCTCCCGGCTTCGCTCTGACAAGCGCCTTGTCGAGACGCGGATGCGGCTCTTGCAGTCGCAGATTGAACCGCACTTCCTGTTCAACACGCTCTCGAACGTGCTCAGTCTCGTGCGGACAGATCCGTCCCGTGCCGAGGACATGCTGCAGCAGTTGACGCGATTCCTGCGGGCGTCCCTCCAGCGTAGTCGTGAGGATCGCTCCAGCGTTCAGGATGAACTCGATCTCGTGGACAGTTACCTCGCCATTCTGAAGATTCGTATGGGGGAGCGTCTTGAATATGAAATCTCGACCTTTGACGGGGCGGCCGACGTACCCCTGTCTCCGCTGGTATTGCAGCCGATCGTCGAAAATGCCGTGATCCACGGGCTCGAACCGCTCGAACGTGGAGGCCGCATCGATGTGAAAGCCGAACTCGATGGGGACAGCGTGCTGCTGACGGTCGAGGATACCGGCGCTGGTCTCGGCGACGCGAGCGCAAGCAGCGGGTTCGGCCTCTCCAACGTTCGCGAGCGCCTCGGCATGTTGTACGGTGAAGATGCGAGGCTCGAATTCTCGCAAGTCGAACCGAGCGGTCTCAGGGTGAGAGCCTGGATTCCGAAGCGGGTGCAATCATGAGCCACCCGACGGCAGTGATTGCCGATGACGAGCAGCATCTGCGCGATTACCTGTGCCGAAAGCTGGCGGAAGTCTGGCCCGAACTGGGGATCGTCGCGCAGGCGGCCAATGGTCGCGAGGCGCTTGCCGCCATCAATGAGTTCGATCCCGATTTCGCGCTCCTCGATATCCGGATGCCCGGTCTGTCGGGGCTCGACGTGGCAGCGCAACTCGAGACAGACACCCGCGTCGTCTTCATCACCGCGTTTGACCAATACGCAATCGAGGCATTTGATCGTGCGGCCGTGGATTATCTCCTCAAGCCGGTCGACGACGACCGGCTGTTGCGGACGGTGACGCGACTGAAGGATTCGCTCGCCGGCGATCCGGGTGCGGCCGCGGTGCGGGAGGCGATCAATCGGCTGACCGGCAGCGAACCGCGCTATCTCAACTGGATCAAGGTGGGCCAATCAGGCGAGACCCGGATTGTGCCGGTAGACGAGATTGCCTTCTTCAAGGCCGAACACAAGTACACGACGGTTGGCACGGCGGGTGGGTCCATGTTGATTCGTCGCTCGATCAGGGAACTGGAGGCGGAACTTGATCCCGCGGTGTTCTGGCGCGTTCACCGCAGCACGCTGGTGAACGTTCGTTTTATCGAGGTTGCCCGTCGGGATCTCCGCGGGCGCTTCACGCTCACGCTGCGAGGTATGCCGGAGACGCTCAGGGTCTCGGATACCTACGCCCATCTCTTTCGCCAGATGTAGGTACTGAGGGTCCCGGGAACCCTCTGTCCTTTAGCTCGTCTAAAGAGGACTGCGCGATCGCGTGAAATTGATTCAGGTCAATAGACCCCTTGAATTTTCGGAGAACGCGCCGATATAAGGAACAAAGTTGCGCGCCGTGACTCTAAGTTACTGTAATCGCAAAGAAAGTCTTTAAGGGAGAGCAAACACGATGACAGCATTGACTGCCCGGAACTATCTGCCCGCGCTCAGCGGTGATGGGCTGCAGGGCTACCTTGATGCAGTGCATCAAATCCCGATCCTGACGCAGGAAGAGGAAGTCGCCTTGTTTCGCCAGTTCCAGGAGGAACAGGATCTCGATGCCGCGCGCCAGATCGTCATGTCGCACCTGCGTTATGTCGTATACGTCGCCCGTAGCTACAGCGGTTACGGATTGCCGCTCGAGGATCTGATCCAGCAGGGCAACGTCGGCCTGATGAAGTCGGTGAAGAAATTCGATGTCAGCCACGGCGTCCGCTTGATCTCGTTCGCCGTGCACTGGATCAAGGCAGAAATTCACGAGTTCATCCTGAAGAACTGGAAGATCGTCAAGGTTGCGACCACGAAGGCCCAGCGCAAGCTGTTCTTCAATCTGCGCAAGGCCAAGAGCCGACTGGGCTGGTTCAGTCGCGACGAGGTGGAGCAGGTCGCTGCCGACCTCGGCGTAAAGCCTGAGGAAGTGCTCGAGATGGAGTCCCGGCTCTCGAACCATGACCAGGCGTTCGATCTGAATGACGATGATGACGAGGACAGCGGGTACGTTGGTCCGGTGACCTACCTGAGTCACGGTGAAACGGAAGACCCTGCCTGGATCGCTGCGGACGAAGAGATTGAAGCACGCCAGTCCAGCGGACTGACCGAAGCACTCAAGTCGCTCGACCCGCGCTCTCGCGATATCGTCGAGAGCCGCTGGCTGCAGGATGACAAGATGGGCCTGAAGGAACTCGCCGAACGCTACGGCGTCTCAATGGAGCGCATCCGGCAGATCGAGGCCAAGGCGTTCGAGAAAATGCAACCCTATCTGGCGGACGCAGCCTGAAAACAGTTTCCCCCTTTGGTGGATTGAAAAGCGGCACCCAGTGCCGCTTTTTTTTGCTATGTTATCGGGCTTGAGGGGACAACAAGAGGGATATCGATGGCTGAAGTACAAGCCACCGATGGACGCGCTGCGGCCGCGTCGCAAGGATTGCCGCACATCACACGATCCCAGGCGTGGATCTACGGTTCCATCAGCCTGCCGCTGGCTATCATGTCCTACCCGCTCGGGGTCTGGATTCCGCGACTCTACTCGACCGAAGTCGGTGTTTCGCTGGCGCTGATCGGCGCTGTCTTTTTTGCGGCCGCGATCTTCGATGCCATTTCTGACCCGCTCATGGGTCACTTCAGCGACAAGCTTCGTACGCGGTGGGGTCGCCGCCGGCCCTGGATCGCGATCGGCGTACCGGTCTATGCCTTCGTGGTGTGGATGCTGCTGAACCCCGGCGAGGGGGCGACCATTGTCTATCTCGCCACGTTCTTTCTGCTGCTGCGCGCGTCTACGACAATTCTGGGGCTGCCTTACGCGGCCTGGGGCGCCGAACTCAGTGGTGAGTACCACACCCGTACCATGATCCAGTCAGCACGGGAAAAGTACGTGCTGATCGGGCTGATGACCGCAAGTGGCATCGTCGTCATCTCGGAGGAAATCGCCGGGCGCACCGACGCGGGATACGTACTCAGCAATTTTGGCTGGGTCATTGTCACGATCCTGCCGCTGACGGCGATGCTGGTGCTGATGAAAGTGCCGGAGGTGCCATCCTTCAATGCGCCGGACGTGTCCTTCAAGGATGGCCTGAAGCGCATGTACAAGAACAAGCTGTTTGCTCGCCTGCTCGTGATCGAACTGCTCATCGCCGGTGGCGAAAACTTCCGGAACACGCTGTCGCTGTTCTTCGTGCAGGACTACATCGGCGCCGGACGCGTCGGTTACCTCTATGTCATCTATTTCGGCGTTGGTCTGGCGGCAATGCCGGTCTGGGACTGGATCGCGCGTCGGTACGGCAAGCATCAGTCTCTGGCGTGTGCGATGGTATTCGTCTCGATCGTTTCGGTCAGCGTGTTCCTGCTGGAACACGGGCAGGTCGTCGAGTTCTATGTGCTGTTCGCGCTCAAGGGATTCTGCTTCGGTGCGTTCGCGTACCTGCCGCGCGCGATGCTGGCCGACGTGGTCGATGTCGACACGATTCGTTCAGGCAATGCACGTCCGGCAAGCTACTTCGCGATTCACGGCTTCATGACGAAGTGCGCGGCGTCTTTCGGCGGACTGTCACTGCCGATTCTCGCGCTGGTCGGCTACCAGACCGATCCCGGTGTGACCAACGGCCCGGATCAGTTGATGTGGCTTGGCATTCTCTATGCCATCGTCCCGACCTCGGTGTTCATCGTCGCGCTGTATCTCTCGGTGACCTGGCCGCTGAATGCGGATGTTCACTCCAAGGTGCAGCGGATCGTGGCCAAACGTTATGCCCGGCAGATGGCAGTGAACGACGCCGGCAAGGAGGGGTGACATGAGTGACGGGATGATTGCGACAGACGAGACAGCACTCGACTGGGACGAAATTCTGGCGGGGCTGAATCAGTATCTTCGCCTGCGCACGACGCCGATCGGCATGAAGATGTTCAAGACTGCCGCCGAGATGGAGGCGATTCCCCGCATTCGACGCCCATCGGCGGTGCACGCGACCGATCAGATTGTGGGTCAGGCGGCACGTAACGGATGGACGGTTGGCGTCACGATGGATGATCTTGTCGGCGCACAATGCGGCGCCGTCATCGGCCTGCACCCGCGAGATGAGGAATGGCTGGAAGGCAAGCGTTACAAGGGCGTCTGGTACGCCACCGACGAGGATGCCGCTGCGCATCAGGCGTCGATGGACCTGCTCGAATACGGCAAGTACGAGGCGATGGCCGTCAGTCCACTGTCGTCGAAGCGTCTCGATCCGCCTGATATCTGCCTGATTTACGCGACGCCGGCGCAGATGATTCTCTTCATCAACGGTCTGCAGTGGACGGGTTACAGGAAGCTCGAATGGGGCTGCGTCGGTGAGTCAGCCTGCGCCGACTCCTGGGGCAGGGCGCTCAAGACCGGCGAGCCCAGCCTGTCGATTCCGTGCTTTGCCGAGCGCCGATACGGCGGCGTCATGGAAGACGAACTGCTCATGGCGATCCCGCCGGCGTTTCTGCCAAAGGTCATCAAGGGCCTCGCCGCGTTGTCGTCCAACGGTCTCCGTTATCCGATCCCGCCCTACGGCGTAAACAACGACGTACGCGCCGGGATGGGCGTCAGCTACGACTGATCGCGGTCAGCGGGATCGAGCAACGAGATGGCCTGGATCCCGAGGTGATCGTCCCGCAGCGTCACGTTGATCACGGCCTGCATCGGCTTGTCGTCGACCTTGAGTTCGGCGGCGACATTGATGCTTCGCAGTCCGGATTGCACCGACATCATCGAGTCTATGGTGATGCTCGAAAACGTCGGCGCATATCCTGAAGCATCCGGCGTTTCGTCGAGTGCGCCCACGTTGATCGCGAAGAAGGGGTAGTTGATGAGTTCAGAGGCCGCCTCGCGATAGCCGTTGGTGATGTGCAGGGCCCAGGTTTCGATGAGTTTGAACGAGCGTGCTTCCATGCCTGAGGTATCCTCATCGCCCGGAAAGTCTGCAGAGAAACGCGACTGTACTCCCCAGCCGGTGTCGTCTCTGGTGACGATGTAGACCACCGGGTTCGTCAGGATCTTTTCGCCGTTCGCGTTGTAGCGACTCCACTGGCCGACCACATGGATCTTCGTCGCCGAGGTGTGCAGTACCTGTTTGTAGTCCCATTCGCTGTGATCCCAGCCCGAAGCGACGACCTTGTCGAAGTCGACCCGCGAAATGTACTCGTCCGCATCGGCGGCAACCAGAATGGGGCCGCGCGGTGCCGGTCTTACATGAGGGAAGTTCAGCGAGCCGGCCCAGGCGACGGGGTCGCGGCTGTTCCAGGTCGTGATGAATTTGTCGACGGCGTCGAGGCCGATTTTCTCGAGTTCTGCGGTCATCAGGTTGCGTCCAGGTCTTCACACATTCTTGCGCTTCTCTGGCCCATTGCCATGAACATGTCGTCACCGCGATCGGTCTGGCCCACGATCATCGACGCGATAACCGCCATGATGAGGCCGCCCGGGGCAAAGTTGCGATAAAGGTCGAATGCGTCATCTTCGCTCAGTTCGACCTTGTAGGATTTCAGTACGTCGAGATAGACGCGAAGCAGGTGGCGTTCTTCCCTGGCCCTGACCTCAGGCAGCAGCGATGTGCCGAGAAAGTAGCTGGCGTCAGCGACAGGGCAACCGAGCGAGATCGATTGCCAGTCCACGACGGCGAGCGGGTAGGGGCCGCCGAACATCATGTTGTCCAGCCGGTAATCGATATGGATGAGTCCCGCGGGACCCTCCCAGGCCGCCTGATAACGATCGAGCCGGTCGCCCACCGAGCGAACGACGGCTTCGTCGTCGCCTGACAGGCGCGCGCTGTAACGCTCGATGAAACCGGGTTCGAGCGCCTTGTACAACATCTGCAGAGCGTCCGGCTGGCTGGCCGAACCGGCGAGCAGCTCGTGATCGGCCAGTGTGGGATCGCCCCAGCGGGGCCCCTGCAGCTTCGCCAGTTCCTCCATCGCGAGCGCCGCCTCATCTGCGGTACAGCCGTTGATCTGGTCGCCCTGTTCGCCGGGCGCCAGGTCCTCCATGAGAATGACGAAATCGTGCGTCTGTGCGTCAGCGTCGGCGAAGAATACCTTTGGTGTCGTGATGTCCACCGTATCCTTGATGGTCTGGTAGAAGAAGACTTCACGAACGTAGTTTCGCTGGTCGATTCCGGTCTGCCTGCTGACCGGATCCGGTGAGGGGAATTTGCCGACAACGGTGTTGGGTACGCCATCGCCGGTCAACGTGAAGCGGACATTCTCGCCAACCTGGCCGGTGCCGATTGATGTCGCATCGAAGTGTTCGACCTTTCCCTTGAGTCCGGCGTAGTTCAGGGCTGACGTCAGCCACGCCGCGTCGATCTGCTGAGGATCGCTGATGATTGCTGGTTTGTTCATGTGGCCCAGAATACCACGGTTCTGTTCTTGCCTATCGCCTGACGCGGACCGTGCGCTGCTTTGCCAGGGAACCTCCTTGATCTTTGTGGTCGCTGAAGGCCAGACTCGTGCGGAATAGCTCAGAGGTTCGTGGATGACGTGCGACGGATTTGCGTGTGGGCAGCAGCCCTGATACTCATCGCCTCCTGCGCAAACCAGGGCGCGGAGGACGCGATGACAGATGAATTTCAATGGCTCGAATCGATCGATGGTGATCGCGCGCTTCGCTGGGTCGATGCCCAGAATGAGCGAACCCGGCATGACCTTGCGAGCCACCCGCTCTTTGCCTCGCTGTATGCCGATGCGCTGGCCGCGCTGAGCGATGACAGCCGCGTGCCATCCGTCACGTTGCGAGAAGGCTTCGTGTACAACCTCTGGCAGGATGAAAGCCACCCGCGCGGGCTGTATCGGCGAATGCAGCTCGAAGACTTTGTTGCAAGATCAACATCGTGGCAGACGGTTATCGATATCGACGCGCTCTCCCGGGAGGAAGACACGAACTGGGTCTTTCGCGGCCTGACGTGCCTTGAGGGTGACTCCAGCTTCTGTCTCGCGCGCCTGTCACGTGGCGGTGGTGATGCTTTCGAGCTCCGCGAGTTCAACCTCCAGACGCTCGAGTTTGCGGTGGACGGGTTTCGACTTCCCGCCGGCAAGCATCGTGTCGAGTGGCGGGATGCCAACCATCTGTATCTCGCGCCTGACCTGGGTGATGCCTGGCGGACGACCTCCGGTTACCCGCGCTATCTGGTGCTGCTCCAACGCGGGCAGGCTGTCGATGACGCGCCCCGACTGCTGGAAACACGTGCAGAGAGTGTCGGACTGCAGATCAGCCGGCTTGATTCACGCGCCGGACCGGTTCATGTCGCCGTTGATTCGACGAGCTTCTGGACGCGGCGCTACTATCGGCTCGGCGAGCAAGGCGAGGTCGCGCTGATTGACCTGCCTGACTCGGCAGTCATTCGCGGCGCGCTGGATGACAATTTGCTGGTACAGACCTGGGATACGAGGTCGATCGCCGGCTCGTCGTTTCCGGTTGGCTCACTGGTCGCCCTGGGTGCCGATGGCGAAACAACACCGATCTTCACGCCGGCCGACGGACGGGTACTGAATGGCGTTGCCACGTTCGACGATGGCGTTGTCCTCACGCTACTCGACAACGTGCGCGGCCGGGTCGAGGTGGTGATGCCCCGGGCTGACGGCTTCGATCGCGATGTCGTACCGTTTCCTGACAATGGTGATCTTGAGGTCGAGGCCGTCGATCGCAAGCGCGGAGACATGCTTGTCCGATTCGAGGCATTCACGACGCCGCCTTCGCTGTTCTTCGTGCCGCGCGGCAAGGATCCTGTTGCCGTTCAGCGTCGATCGCCCACATTCGAAGGTGACGATTTCACAGTGGCGCAGTACTGGGCAACATCGGCAGACGGAACGCGTGTGCCGTACTTCATGGTCTCGCACCGGGACATAGTGCTTGATGGCCGCAACCCCGTGCACCTGTTTGCGTATGGCGGCTTCCGAAACCCGGTACTGCCCAGTTACTCGGGCACCTACGAAGACTTGTCGGGCGCTTATGGCAAGCTCTGGCTCGAGCGCGGGGGTGTGTACGTCACTGCGAACATTCGCGGTGGGGGTGAGTTCGGCCCCGAGTGGCATTCGGCCGCACTGCGAGAAAACCGGCCTCGCGCTTTCGAGGACTTTGAAGCCGTGGCAAGGGATCTGGTGGCGCGCGGTGTCACGGAGCCAGGCCGGATTGGTATCGAGGGGCGAAGCAACGGCGGACTGCTGGTTGCAGCAACCATGATCCGCTTCCCGGAACTCTACGGCGCCGTGATCTGCGGCGTCCCGCTGGCCGACATGCGCCGCTATCACGAACTGCTTGCAGGTGCGAGCTGGATGGGTGAATACGGCGATCCGGACAATCCCGACGATTGGGCCTTCATCTCGAAGTACTCCCCGTACCAGTTACTCGACAGCGAAGCCGACTACCCGCCGGTCTTCTTTTTCACGTCGACGCGAGACGACCGGGTACATCCCGGCCACGCCCGCAAGATGATGGCGAAAATGCGCGCCCAGGAGCACGACGCGTGGTACTACGAAAATACCGAAGGCGGGCACGGCGGCAGTGTCACCCCGCAAGACCTCGCCTACCGCCTCGCACTCTCCTACGTCCACCTCTGGACCACCCTCACCACCCCACCCCAGGGTCAGACCCCAGTGCCATAGCAGTGCCAGGTCAGGGTCAGACCCCAGTGCCATAGCAGTGCCAGGTCAGGGTCAGACCCAGATGCGAGAGTCGTGTCAGGTGGGGGGGCTGACCGTTATCTGGCACCCGGGTCTGACCCCAGTCTGGCACCTGGGTCTGACCCCGATCTGGCACTGGACCACCCTCACACCGGAGGTGGGGCGTTAGTGGCGGCGGCGGGGGATCAGGGTGAGCAGGCCGAGGGCGAGCAGCAATAATGGTGCGGGCGCGGGGACTTTCACGAGTCTGACGTTGTCGAGGACTGTGCCGCCGAGGTTGCCCTCGATGCCGGTTTGCTCGAAGCCGATGATGACGTTTTCGAGATTGGTGGCAACCGGCCATGAGAAGGAAGTGGTTACCGTCTCGTAGATCCAGTCGTGACCGGCACCGCTGTCGACAACGCCCTGGGCCACCGTCAGCGCGAACAGTGGGTTGCCATCGGGCTCGCCGTAGATGAACCATTCCAGGGTAGACGGTGCTGGATACAGCCCTGCGTTGTTGCCCCAGTCGAATGAGAACGTATAGTCTCCGGTGCTGAGTGTCAGCGGGTTCGCCAGGAAAAAGGCCGCATTGGCACCGGGCCCGGTACCCTCCGTATCGACGCAGTATCCGCCGGCGCCGTTATTGCAGAGGTCGGAAAATGCGCCGACGTCGACGTTGCCATCCACAAGCGTCCAGACGTCGTGAAAGTCATTGCCGTCGAAGTTGTCCTCGAAAACAATGACATCTGCGCGGGCGCCGATCGTCAGGAACAAGCCGATCGCAATCAGTAGTGCTGGACCTGATCTTGCCATAATGAGTCACCAACCTGAGATGTAATCTCAATCTGACATCAATTACGGCAATTATCGTACCGGCGAATTCCCAATTCTTTTAAATTCAACAGGTTAGGTTCGAGCGGACCAACCGTCTCGCGGGCGCCTGTAAAATTTCTCGACACTTTTATGGCGAGGTATCTTCAAGCGTGACGACGATCAGCTTGCCCCTCATCCAGTCCGGCAACCAGGCGGGCTCGGTTGGCCGCAGTTGCGCAAAGACTTCATCGCGCCTGGCGTCATCGCCCAGCACGGTGACGGCATGCCCGGACCGCGTCTCCCCGCGAATCAGTACTGTCACCGGCATGCCGTCGCCGGTAAACGCCCGCCACCAGCGACCGTCTGCGCCCAGATAAACCGTGTCGCCTTCCTTCAGGTAGTTCACGGGCAGCGTCCGGTCGCCAAAGGTCAGCAACATGGCCTCCCGCGCGTCATCGCCGTCAGGGTTGTTTCGAATTTCATCCATGACAGCAGGATTGATCACGAGGCTGAAGACAAGTGACGCGGCAGCCAGCAGCGCCGCCAACCCGCCGGCAGCGACGCCGGCCCACTTCAACATGACGCTGCCCCTAGAAGACGGCATAGCCGCCATCGATCAGGAACGAATCCGCCGTGTGGTAGCTGCTGGCACCACTCATCAGGTAGATGGCGATGCCCGCGAAGTCCTCGGGCTCACCCCAGCGCCGCACCGGGATGCGCTTCTTCACGATGTCCTCGAACTTCGGATTGGCCATTGTGTTCTCGGTCATCGCGGTTTCGATCCAGCCCGGCAGGATCACGTTTGCTGTCACCCCGTAGCGGGCGTACTCGACGGCCAGCGCGCGGATCATCGAGACGAGGCCACCCTTGGTCGCGGCATAGTGTTCGCCGCGCGGCTGGCCCGAGATCGCGGCAAGGCTGGCGGTGCCCACGAGGCGGCCAAAGGCGTCACCGCCTTCAGCACGCTCGCGCATGTGCTTCGCCGCGTGCTTGAAGGTATGAAAGACGCCGTGCAGATTCACGCCAAGCACCTGGTGCCACTCTTCTTCGGTGAACTCGTCGAAGCGCGTTCCGCGCCCCCCAACGCCAGCGTTGGCGAAGCAGCCGTCGACGCGGCCGTGGGCATCGAGTGTCTGCCTGAAGCAGTCCTGAACCGCCGTCGCGTCAGCGACATTGCAGACGAGGTGGGTCACTTTGGGGCCAATCTTCTCGAGCTTCTCTGCAGCGGCAGCGTTCTTGTCGGGATTGGTTCCCCAGATTGAAACCTCGCAACCACACCTGGCGAGACCCTCCGCCATGCCGAGTCCAATACCCGAATTGCCGCCGGTTATGAGCGCGACGCGCCCGGTCAGATCGAATGGATGTTCGGCCATATATTGTCTTCTCCCTAGAACGATTGTTTGATGTTGATTGAAACCTGAAGCGAGTCCACGCCTGGATCATCGCGATTCGTGAGCGGCACGGCAAAGTCGATGTGGATAATGCGGCCGACGTCGGCCTTGCTCGAGGCGAGCCGGATGCCGAGGCCGACGTCTGCGAGCCAGTCTTCGTCGATGCCATCGTCTACGCCGGGTGCCCACGCGCGGCCGAGGTCCAGAAAGGCCGCGTAGCCCACACGTACGAGATTCAGGATGTGCAGGTTCGTGTACTGGCGTTCTTCGATCGACAGATTGATTCGCCGGTCGCCAACCTGAAAGCGGTTGTCGAATGCGCGCGCGCCGGTCAGTCCACCGAACACAACCTGTTGCTGTGAATTCAGGTTGCGAATGTAGGCCGCGCTGAACGTCGCGAAGAATGACCGCCGGGTGTTCCGGCTACGGAAATAGCGCATCGTGTAGTGCGCGACCAGATCCTCGGATGCCCGCTGGTCAAAGTTGTAGAACGCATCGACGCTGGCAAAGTGCTGCAGCAGGTGCTTGTCGTCGAACATCAATGTGTCCGCGTAGTCGAACCGGGTCACCAGCCGATCCTCATCTGCCCCGAAAGCATCGGCCGAGAATCCGAGCCGCAGTGTCAGCGAATGACCGATGTGCAGATCCTCGGTGCGGTGAATCTCGTCCAGATTGAAGGAAGTCGTGTAGTTGTCCTCGATCGACTGGAACTCGACCCACGGGAACGAAAGCGTTCGTGCGGCGGGCATATGGTCTGGTGGCGGCAGGTCCAGTGACGGCCCGAACTGCTCGTCGCGCCAGTTCCAGCCGAAGCGCCAGCGGCGCACAACGTCGCCGGTCACGCCGCGTGAAAAGCCGGCGGATGCGCTGAACTCTTCGATTTCACGGTTGATGCTGGTGACTGCATCGCCGCGAAAATACTGCTCCTCGTCCCGGCGAAGCTTGTCATAGCTGATGCGCCACGCCCGACGAGTGTCGAGGGCGTAAAACGGAACGCCAACCCTGCCGAACTGCTGGAAACCATCGTCGCTGTCGGTGTACTCCAGTTTCAGGTCGACCCGACTGCCGCCGACGTTCGCATCCTCATACGAGAATCGGGACGAATCGCGGTCGATGTCATTGTCGAGCGTGAACGACAGTTCGCGGCCGAGTCCGAGCAGATTCGTTTCGGCGATGCCGGCCCGGAACGTGTTCTCGCCGCCGGAACGGCTGAACGATACCTCCGGCGTGAATGACCATACGTCGCGGGTGATCACCTCGACGTCCACCGTATCGCCGCACACCGAAACCGGACGAACATCGGCGTCGTACAGATGATCCCGGTTACGCAACAACCTGGCGGATTCCTCGATGACACGCTCGTCGTACTGATCACCGGATTCGAACAGCAGATCGCGGGCGACCGTCCGCTCTCTCGTCAGGACATGAAAGCGATTGCCGAACCGGTAGACGGCGTTGTTCTCGCGAGGATTGCTCTCGTCGAATACCTCGAGGCGGGTGATATGGATGTTGTCGATGGTTGCGTCGGCAGGGACCTCGATGGCCCTGTCCGGCGCTTCAACGAACCTGTAGCTGCCCGGCGCCGGTTCGAATGTGGCCCGGCACCCGGTGTCCGTCGTCCCGGCAGCGCACACCCGACAGGTGACGGATGCGAGGGTGAGTAGCAGCAAGCCTGCCGCGGGTGTCTTCATAGGCCGGTACTGCCTGCGATCTCTCGGCGATGATCTATTTAATCACAGGCGTGGCAGTCGCATCCGCGTTGCCAATCCCTTATTCTCAGTCGAGGAGACTGTCACACGAGGGGTGTTGCATGGACGTGCTGCTTGGCATTGGGGGACTCGTCGTCGGGCTGGTTGTCGGCTATGTCGCGGCCTCGGCGTCGAAGAAGGGAGCCCCCGGCGCAGGTGATGCGGGCGAGGACACCGATTGGTGGGAGCTCCGCAAGTCGCTGACAGGTACCCAGCTTCAGATCCTGCAGTTCATGGAGGGTCGCCGCGAGGCATCGATCGATACCCTGCAGGAACGCTTCTCGTTCATTCCGGACCGCGAACTCTACTACCGCCTGGAGCAGATCGTGCTGATGGGGTTCCTGCATCGCGGGCGCAAGGATGAGGATGTCGTCTACAAGCTGAATCCGTCCTATTCCGGTCGCGTCGAAGACGACAAGACCGTGATGCTCTCCAGCGATTAGGAAGCCGCCCTGATCCATGTCGAAGATCAGCGTTGGCCTGCTTGGCGTTGGCAATATGGGGCAGGGGCTAGCCGATCTCGTCCGCCAGCAGTCAAATGCGGTCCATTACAACGCGCTCTATGACCCCAACCCGAAGGCCGTAGCCCGCGCCACGGCCCTGCTCGGCTTCGATGGTGAGATCGCCGCTGATGAAGCCGGTGTCATCCGCTCTGATTGCGACTGGGTCATGATTGCGTCCTGGAATTGCTTCCATGCGTCTCAGGCGATTGCCGCGTTCGAGGCGGGCAAGCACGTCTTCTGCCAGAAGCCGCTTGCGACAACGCTCGAGGATTGCCTCGCGATGCGGTCTGCCTGGCGCGAGTCGGGCAGGCAGTTCGTGATCGGTTTCACGCTGCGTTACTCGCCCCATTATCGCCGGCTCAGGCAGCTCGTTGGCGATGGTGCCATTGGCAAGGTCGTCAGTGTCGACATGACCGAGACACTGGCCTTCAACCACGGCGGCTACATCATGGGTGACTGGCGTCGTCTCACCGCGAATGCGGGCTCCCACGTCCTCGAGAAGTGTTGTCACGATATCGACATTCTGAACTGGCTGCTGGGTGCACGGGCGTCTCGCGTGGCGTCCTTCGGCGGGTTGAACTTCTTCACGCCTGACAACATGCACCACATGGCGCGCCTGGGCAGAAACGAGGATGGCCGTGAGGCCTACCGTGTGCGCCGTGGGCTCGTCGGAGAGCATCCCTTCACGAGCGACAAGGACATCGTCGACAATCAGGTTGTCATCCTCGAATACGAAAACGAGGCGCGGGCGACGCTCCACATGAACAGCAACTCGGGAATCCCCGAGCGGCGTATCCATCTCGTTGGCACAGAGGGCACGCTGCGCGCCGACGTGATCGCAGGGACGATCGAGCTCCAGCGCATCGGGTTCGACACGGTGAAAGAAGATTACTCCGGTGCGGCGACGGGGATGCACGGCGGCGGCGACGACGTTCTGGCGGCCGAACTCGTTTCGGCGATGATGACCGGCAGTGCGATGAGCGCTGGCATCGATGAGGGACTCACCGCAGCCGTGACGTGCTTCGCGATCGACGAAGCGATGGCGAGCGGTCAGGTGGTCTCACTCACGCCCTGGTGGGAGCGGGTCGACCGCGAATAGCGAACGAGCCGCGATTTGCCATCGCGGCTCACGTCTGCCTCGAACCCCTTGGCCGAGAGTTGGCGGGTGAAGGCATTGACATGGCCGCGGCCCGGGTCGGCCAGGATGAACTCGTCGTTCGCATGATCTGCGACGAACCGGACCAGCGGTTCGACATTGGCCACTTCGTACAGAACATCTGCAGCGATGATGACGTCAAAGGCACCGGGATTGCCGGGGTCCCGCCAGTCGAGAATGCGATAGGCCAGTGGGGAAAGTCTGTTCCTTGCGAGGTTCTCGGCGAAGAATTCGGCTGCCAGCGGATGAACGTCGCTGGGGGTAACGTTTGCGCCGCGCTCGTGCAGCACGAGGCTTGGCAGTCCGAGCCCGGCGCCGATTTCGAGAATGCGCCGATTCTCGATCGGCAGGTCGGCAACGAAGGCGGCCAGACGCTCTCCGGCGTCCCAGGTCACACCGAATAGCGGCCAGAACGCCGGGGAGACGCCCGCGGCCTCGTGGGCACCGTCCGGGTCGTGATACTGCTGGCGGTCGGCGAGCGTCAGCAGGTCATACTGACGCGAACCGATGGTGACCGCCTGACTGGCCGTCTTCAGCGGCCGGTCTACCACTGCTTGCCGATTCCTCCCCGATGACCGAAGAACCCGGCGGGCCAGTTGCGGCCGGTGATCATTGCCTTGTCGACGTCCTCCGGCGTTGCGATGCCGTCATCGACGATCTTGCGTGCCTCGCGAGCAGCGGCCGCGAAGACGCGGTTCAGGATGAAGCCGCGGGTGCCGGGGGTATCCTTGACCATACAGACCGCACGCTTGCCTGCCTCGGCGACGCCGACCACGGTGTCGATCGTTTCCTGGTCTGCCTGCGGTGTGGTGATGACCTCGCACATGGACATGACCGGCACCGGATTCGAGAAGTGCATTCCGATGAAGCGGGTCTTGCGATCGTCAGAGACGCGTTCGGCGATTTCCTGAATGACGAAGCCCGACGTGTTGGACGTGAAAATGGCCTCATCCTTGACCACCGAGTCGAGTTCCTCGAAAACCTTTTGTTTCAGCTCGAGATCTTCCGGCACGGCTTCGATGATGAGGTCACAGTCAGCGAGGTCCTTGACGTCCGTCGAGTAGCCGACGAGCTCGATCACCTTGACGGCATTATCGAAACCCATCTTGCCCTTCTCGACCGCGCGCTTGACACCCCATTTGCCCTCGACGATCGCCTCGCGCGTCTCGTCGATCACGGCATCGGAGATGTCGCGGATGGTGACACGGTAGCCGGCGGCAGCGAGTACCTGCGCGATCCCGCCGCCCATGACGCCGCCGCCGACGACGCCAATGTGTTTGACTGCTTCCAGTTTCATGCGATTTCCCTCTGTTGTCTTTGCATTGTTCCGAGCCGTCGATTGTACACGCGCTCAGCCCAGCAATGCGTCCAGCCGCAGCCAGCTCCCGGGATGATGCCTTCCGGCAATCTCCCACCAGAGGCCCTCGATCAGGCGATAGCAGATCTGCATTTCGTGGATGCGGGAAGTATCGACGCCTGTCAGCGAGACGAAATGTGCCTGCTGCGATGCCGTAAAGGGCCAGCTCTCGAGTACGACTGCGACATCCCAGGCCGGGTCGCAGAGTCTCGCGTATTCCCAGTCGATGACGCGCAGCCTGCGACGGTCCCGCACGACGTTTGCCGGAATCAGGTCGACATGACAGAGGCAGGGCTGATCAACAAGCGGTACCTGCCGGGCGAGCACGGTGTCGATGTAGCGGTCGATCTCAGGCGGCACCGTCCCGAGCCGCCCTGCGTATCGTGCGGCGTGCGCAAACGGGTCCAGAACGGCCGTCAGGCGGGTCGGTGTGGCGTGAATCTGTAGCAGTACCCCGGCGACCTCGGCGGGGTCAGCAGCAGAACCGGCGCCCGTGTGGCTTGCTTCGACGAAGCGGGAGACAAGAAAGTCGTCGCCGATGCAGGCGATCGGCGGTGCAAACGTCGTGTCGGCGATGTCGGCAAGCACGATGCGTTCGATGCCCCGGTCGACGCCCAGATGCGCGCTGTCCCGATCGAGACGCACCACGTAAGACATATCATCGGCCGCCACCAGCAGGTTGTCGTTGCTGTCACCGGCCAGTCTGCGAACGAGCGTCGGGCGGACGGCAGGGCGAGGCACCCACTGCCGCCATGAATCGAGTGCCTGTTTCAGACGCTCGCTTGTTGCGCCCGCCAGGTCTTCAGCCACGCTGCGAATCCAAAGAGAATGATGATGAGATAGATCGCGAAGAGAGCACTGGTGAAGTAGAGCGCCCGGTCGAGATAAAGATAGATGGAAACCGCGTCGATGACGAACCAGTAGATCCAGTTCTCCAGCACCTTGCGCGCGACCATAAAGGTGGTGACGACCGCACTCCAGGTCGTGAACGAGTCGATCAGGGGCAGGTGTGCATCGGTGAACGTCGACAACAGCCAGGTCGACGCGCCCGTGGCGAGCGCGATCGCGAGCAGTGCCGCGCCATGCTGGCGTCCCGTCCACGTCGAGATCGGTACGCCGTCGCCGCGCTGTCCACCGTAGCGCCACTCGTACCAGCCGTAGATCGCCATGCCGAAATAGAACACCTGCAGGGCGGTTTCCATGTAGTACTTCGCGTCGAGAAAGACGAAGAAGTAGATGACGGTCGAGCCCGCCGCCATGATCCAGCACAGGATGTTTTCCCGCACGGCCAGCAACAGGTAGGCAATGGCCAGTACGACGGCCGCGAGTTCCAGTGCAGAATTCCCAAGCGCCTGCTGGACCAGCGTCTCAAGCATCTGGCGGCGCCTGATCGGCGAGCCCGCGAAGGTCGTCCTTCAGGAACTTCATGACGAACGTGCCCTTGCCGTGTGTCTCCCAGCTGCGCTTCAGTTCAATCGTCAGCACGCGCATGATGTCGTCGAAGTCGCCGTAAAGCTGTGTCGCGAGATCGTTGCGAACAACGGCAATATCCGGATACGCACTCAGGCGCTCAATAAAGTCGGCAATAGCGGGAATGTAGTCGTCGGCAAGAGGATAGAGACTGATGTCGACTGATGCCTTCATGGCGCGCTCCTTCAGCGAATCTCGACGTTGACGGTCAGGCCGAACACCCTCGGCTCGCCGTATTGCCGGTAGGGTTCGACCTCGTAGTTCTTGCGGGGGTCGTTGCCGAAGCTGCCGAAGCCCCGGACGAAGACATCCTGATTGGTGAGATTCCGGCCCCAGAGCGCAATGGTCCAGCTGTCAAAGCGATACCCGACCCGCGCGTTCAGCAGCACATAGCGGTCGCTTGTCACGCTGTGGCGATCAGAGAAGAAGAACGCGTCCTTGCCATCGAGAGACACCCGGGCGAAGAAACCGGCGAGGTCTATGTCCGCGCCCACGCTGGCTGTCCAGGAAGGTGACTGGGCCTGCTCGCGCCCGGACAGGTTTTCTCCGAACTCGTTGATGAACTCATCGAACTCTGCGCTCAGCAGCCCAACGTTGGCGAACAGTGCGAAGGCGTCGCTCACGTACCAGTCGATCTGGGTTTCGATGCCGCGGTTGTTGCCCTCGGCGGCGTTGCCCAGGAAGTCGATGAACTCCGTGCTGCCGTCGGGCCGCGTTCTCACGATGGAACTCTTGACCTGCTGGTCACGCCGCCAGTCATGGAAGACGGCGCTGCGCAGCCGGACGGACCCGTTCGCGAGCACGGCCTTGATGCCGCCCTCGAGTTCCCAGAGATACTCGGGGCCGAATTGCCGCAGATCCGCGTCGAGACTGCCGTCGGTGTTGAATCCGCCGGCCTTGTAGCCACGGGAGAGGCTCGCGTACCACAGCACGTTGGGCGTTGCCGCCCAATCAAGGGAGAGCTGCCCGCCCCACATGTCATCCGTTGGTGAGAAGGCAATGCCGTCTGAGTCCGTGTACCCCGTGTCGCGCCGTTCAAATCGAAGCCCGGCCGAGAGCGAGACACGGTCACCGAACGTGAACCGTCGCTGCGCGAATGCCGCCATCGACGTGAAGTCGTAGTCCGAGAAGAACGGGCCGGCCAGAAACGTGTAGCGTCGCTCCAGCGCCTCAGCGCTGTCCAGTACGTAGAGTCCGGCAACCCACTCGGTCTCGCCGCTGGAAACAGCGCGCAGTTCGACCGACCGGGTTTCGCGATCACGCAGGTAGGCGTCTGTCGACGTGTAGCCGAAGGGATGGATGCCGGTGAACGACCAGTCTTCGTCATAGCTGTACTCGATGTCCGAGTCAGACGCGGCACCGATCAGCTTGAGATCGAACCCGTCGCGTTGCCAGGTGCTGTCGATGGAAATCGAGTTGGAGCGCTGGCGGTCGCGCCCGGGTTCATCCGACAGCGTCGTGCGCGTGTTGTCCAGAGAGAAGGCGTCGTAGCCGTTGTCGATATCGACATGGGCGAAAGCCACCACGGTGCGATGGTTGTCGGCCCCGAAAGCGAGTTTGCCGCGCAGGCTCGTCTCGTCCCGCGCGTTGACATCGTCACGGTCCTGAAAGGCGTTGTACGTATAGCCATCGCTGTTGAATTGGCCGATCGCAATGCGGGCGCCAAGGTCGCTCGACAATGGTCCGGAGAAGACGGCGCGCACCGAACGCTGGTCGTAGTTGCCGCCCATGGCCTCGATGGTGGCGTAGGGTGAATCGGTCGGCTCGTGGGTCTTGAGTTTCACGAGTCCCGCGAGTGCATTCGCGCCGTAGCGTGTTCCCTGCGGGCCGCGCAGCACCTCAACCTGTTCCACGTCGAGCAGCGTGGCGGCCGTTCCCGCGCCGGAGAAATCCACGTTGTCGATCAGCAGGCCAACCGACGGGTTGATCGGGTCTGCGAACTGGCTGCGTTCGCCGATGCCGCGGATCTGCAGGAAACGGGCGCGGCTGGTGCCGCCGGCGAAGTTCAGGTTCGGGACATGGCCGAGCACGTCCTCCAGGTGTTCGGCGGTGCGCCCACGGATGACATCCTCGCCGAGGATGCTGACGCTTTCGGGCAGTGACATTTCCTCCGCCTCGTAGAAATCGGCGGTGACGATGACTTCTTCCATCGCCGCACGGGCGCTGGACGTGATGAGGGCAAACAGGACGACGGTGAGTCGCAAGGACATTGAGTCTCTCCTCCAATCGATTGCAATTGATAAAGAGACCCGGCATCAGACGCGGTAAAAGAATCCTTTTCCTACGCCGGCATTAACCGGATCAGGTTCCAGGGTTCGCCGCACCGCGGCATCTCAGGCAATAGCCACCCCTAAGGAATGTCCTATTCTAGCAGGTCGAAGAGAATCCTGGCGACGCCTTCGATGGCCGCATCGACAGCGGCATGGCGAACCGCGTCGCGATCGCCGCTGAAGTCGAACCGGCTGGCCTGCACGCAGACCGGTTCCGGATCGCGGATGGCCCAGCCGAGCCACGCGGTGCCGATGGGTGACGCCACATCACCGCCGCCGGGTCCGGCGATGCAGGTGACCGAGACGGCGACGTCCGCGCGGGAGTGCAGCAGAGCACCGACCGACATTTCACGAGCCACGGGCTCCGAGACGACCGTATGGCGAGCGATGGTTTCTGCCTGCACGCCGAGCAGGTCCACCTTGCTGCGAGACTGGTAGGTAACGAAGCCGCAGTCGTACCAGACCGAACTGCCGGCCATCGAAGTGACCGTTGCGGCGATGAGTCCTCCGGTGCACGACTCGGCCGTCGCGAGGCGCCATCGCCTGGCTTCGAGCGCCGTGGCAATGTGCTGCAGCCGAGCGTTCATACCGGCGGGGTCCGCTCCCCGTATCGCGTAGCCTGCTCGAACGCGTGTGCAATCTGCAGAACCTCGAAGTCCCTGTGGTAGCCGCCAACGATCTGGAGTCCGACCGGTAGCCCCTCATCTGTAAAGCCGCAGGGAACCGAAATCGCGGGCAGACCGAGCACCGAAATGAAGTAGCAGGACTGCATCCAGTCGATGTAGGTATGCATGGACTGCCCGTCAATCGCCTCGACCCATTCCGTCCCGATGTCGAACGGCGGCACTTGCGCGACCGGCAGCAGCAGGAACTCGTACTCCTGCAGGAACCCGATGACTCGCTGGTAGAGGGTTGTCCGCAGCTGACCGGCGCGGTTGAGATCCTGGCCGGTGAGCTTCAGACCCTGTTCGGTATTCCAGATAACCGATGCCTTGTACATGTCGGGCTGCGATCGCACGCCCTCTGCGTGCTGGGCTGCGAATGAGGCAGCCCGAAGTGTCTTGAAGACCTCGTCGGCTTCGCTGAAATCAGGACAGGCATCGATGACTTCGCAACCCAACGACTCGAAGGGGGCGCGGGCCGACTCGATGATCTGCTTGACGTCGGGGGCGACCGGGAGTTGCCCGGCGAAGTCCGGCGCCAGTGCCACACGAACGTTGTCGAAGTCCCGGTCAAGGGGCTCGGCGAATTGTGATCCCGGCGTGTCGAGACTGATGGGGCAGCGCGGGTCCGGCCCGGCGATCGCCGACAGCATCAGTGCGCAATCCGCGACGTTTCTCGCCATCGGGCCGGTCACGCCGAGCGTGCCCCAGGCGGATTGGGCCGGTAGCGATGGTACTCGTCCGGGCGAAACGCGAAAGCCCACCACGTTGCAGAAGCTTGCCGGATTGCGCAGCGAACCACCCATGTCTGAGCCATCGGCAATGGGCAGCAGCCGGGCCGCCAGTGCTGTGGCGGCGCCGCCGGAGCTGCCACCGCAGGTGCGGTCCAGGTTCCAGGGATTCCGGGTCGCGCCGAAGACGGCGTTAAAGGTCTGGGATCCGGCCCCCCATTCCGGCGTGTTGGTCTTGCCGACGGTGATCGCCCCGGCTGCGCGCAGCCGCTCGACGACGAGTGCATCGTGGTCCGGGACGTGCTCGGCGTAGAGCGGGGAACCCCAGGTGGTGCGGATGCCTCTGGTCGGAAAGAGATCCTTGTGGGCGACGGGCAGGCCGGTCAGTGGTCCGGGCCAATCGCCCCGGGCGATGTTTGCGTCGGCGCTGTCGGCCGCGTCGACCGCTGCCTCTGCGCTGAGTGTCACAATCGCATTGACCGCGGGATTGACGCGATCAATGCGATCGAGATGCGCCGCGGTGACCTCGCGGCAGGAGACCTCGCGGGTCATGATCAGGGCAACGAGTTCGGTTGCCGACAGCAAGCAGAGTTCATCAGTCATGAGCGGAGCATAGTGCCGGCTTTCGCAGTGAGCAAATTCGCCCACGATTTGCGTGGTTGACCAACGGCCCAGTGGTCAACTTCAAAAAAGATCAAACTAATCAATCAGTTATGAACTGGCACGGATCGTGATAAAGAGAACGCAACAATAACAACCCGTTTACAGGTCGGCAGAGGGAATGATCTCGACGAACTCGGTCATCGATGTTTTTGCGCGTCATCGCGTCGCCGCCAACCTGGCGATGATCATGATGGTGCTTGCCGGACTCTGGGCTGCCGATCGTATCAACACCCAGCTCGATCCGAGCGTCGACTGGCCAGTGGTCTTCGTCAATGTGTCCTGGCCGGGCGCCTCCGCTGAAGATGTTGAGCAGCTCATTGTCGTACCCATCGAACAGCGGCTCGCCAACCTCAGCCATCTGCAGGACATTCACAGCCTGAGTCGAACCGGCGGCGGGTACGTTCGGATCGAATTCACTTTCGACGCCGACATGACCGTCGCGCTCGAGACGGTGCGTGATCGCATCGCCCAGGTGCGGAACTTTCCGCCTGAAATGGAGCCGCTCCGAATATCCCGCGCAACCGACTATGAACCTATCGCGACGCTGCTCGTCACGACTGACGGCGAACTGTCGGAGCTCATTCCGCTGGCGAAACAGTTTGAGCGCGAGCTGCTCGCCGAGGGGATCGATTACGTCGGCTTCGATGGCCTTCCGGAAGAAGAGCTGGCGATCCAGGTGGGTGGCACCCGGCTTCAGGAAATGGGGACGAGTCTCGATGCCATCGCATCACAGATACGCGCGCGCAGCAGTGACACGCCGGCGGGTATCGTCGGCCGCGGGCAGGGTGCACGCCAGCTCAGGAGCCTCGATCAGCGCCGTGACGTCGAAGGGTTCGCCGACCTCGACATTGCGATCGGAGACGGACGTCTCGTTCGACTTGGTGATATCGCCGACATCGAGCGTCGAGCGAAGGCGGGCCAGCCGAGGCTGACGCGAGATGGCAAACCGGCCATCGAACTCGAACTCGAGCGACTGGTGGATTCAGACTCCATTGAGTCTGCCGCGGTGCTTCACGACTGGATCGCGCGCGTCGAGCCGACGCTGCCAGAGGGTGTTGAACTGCATGTCTACCAGGAGGTCTGGATTCTGCTCAAACAGCAGCTGATGCTGATCTTCGAGAACGGGCTTTCGGGCCTGGTGCTGGTCATCCTGACGCTGTTCCTGTTCCTGAGCGGACGCGTCGGGCTTTGGGTCACCATCGGCATTCCGGTCAGCTTCCTGTTCGCGACGTTGCTCTACTACGGAATCTTTGGCGGCAGCATCAACATTCTCGCGCTGATCACATTCATCATGGCGCTCGGCATCGTGGTCGACGATGCGATCGTCGTCGGTGAAGACGCCGCCGCGCAATTCGAGCAGGGCGCAACCCCCGAGGAGGCGGCCGCCGGTGGTGCAAAGCGCATGTTCATGCCGGTGCTGACCTCGTCGCTGACGACACTGGCGGCGTTCGTACCGCTGCTGATTACCGGCGGCGAAATGGGCGAATTCATCGTGACCCTGCCGACAGTACTTCTTTGTGTCATCGTCGCCTCGCTCATCGAGTGCTTCCTCGTCCTGCCCGGGCACTTGCGGCACAGCTTCGAGAAGATCGATCGCAATCAACGCGGCGGTTTCAGGCAGTGGTTCGACGAGCGATTCTATGGTTTTCGTGACCGCTACTATCGGCCGGTGCTCGACAAGGCGATCGCGTATCCCGGTGCAACGCTCTGCGCGGCGATCGCCTGTGTGGTGCTGGCCTTCAGCCTCGCGGCTTCCGGTCGCGTTGGCGTCAATTTCGTCACCGGCATCAGTCTCGAGATGCTGGAAGCCAACGTCGAGTTCGGTGCGACCGCGACGCCGGAAGAACAGGAGCGGTTTCGCTCACACCTCGAGCAGACCCTGGCCGAGACGAACAAGGCCTTCGGTGCCGGCAACGTTCGCGGATTCGTCAGCAAGACGAACAGCGCAAGACTGAATCAGGAGCGAAAGTGGGGTGCCCAGTTCGCGTCCCTGCGAATCGAATATGCGTGGGAAGAAGACCGCACCGTTTCGCCGCAGGCGTTTGTGGAGAACTGGCGAGCACGCATCGAGCGTCCACCCTATGTCGAGCAGCTTCAGGTCGAGGTCGTCGGCGGCGCGAACAATGGCATGCCGGATATCTCGCTGGTCCTGCGCGGGCAAGATATTCCGACGCTGAAACAGGCGTCGGAGGAACTTCAGGAGGCCATGCTCGGTTACGACGGCGTCTCGAACGTGTATGACGATCTGCCTTATGGCCGGGACCAGATCGTGTTTACGCTGACACCAATCGGCAAGTCGCTCGGCCTGACGACCGAGGGCATCGGCCGACAGCTGCGCGCGGCCTACAATGGCGAGCGCGTGCAGATCTTCAACCGCGATGACATTGAACTCGAGGTTGTCGTCACGCTACCCGATGGTGAGCGCGACAGCCTCGCTGCGCTGCGCCGGTTCCCGCTGCAGACGCCGGCGGGCGAACTTGTCGCGCTCGGCCTCGTTGCTGATCTCTCGAATCGACGCGGCATCGACGTCATCAATCACAGCAACGGATATCTCTCGGTTGTGGTCAGCGCCAGCGTCGATGCCGAGGTGAACAACGCGCAGCGCGTGCTTGCTCACGTCACCGACAACGCCCTTGCCGATATCAAGGATCGCTACGGGCTCACCTCGGATCTCGGCGGTGTGAGCAAGCGCAACCAGGAAATTGTGGACACGATGCTGAAAGGTGCGGTGCTGACCCTCATCTTCATCTACCTGATTCTGGCGTGGTCGTTTTCATCGTACACCTGGCCCCTCGCCGTCATGTGCGCCATCCCCCTCGGGCTGACCGGCGCGATCGTCGGGCACTGGGTCATGGATATGGATATCGGTGCCATGTCGCTGTTGGCGTTCTTCTCGCTGACCGGCATCGTGGTAAACGACTCCATCGTGCTGGTCAGTTTCTTCCGCCGCAATCTTGCGGACGGCATGCCGATGGTTGAGGCAATCAAGAGCGCGGCGCTGTCCCGATTCCGCGCGGTCATCCTGACGTCGGCAACGACGATTGCCGGCCTGATGCCGCTCATGTTTGAAACGTTCAGCCTTGCGCTGTACATGGTGCCGATCGCGATCACGATCTGCTTCGGCCTTGCCTTTGCAACGCTGCTTGTTTTGCTGCTGGTGCCGGCACTGATCGTACTGATCGAACACGTCGGCGGCCGCTTTGCGACATTCGGCAATGATGTGCTGCCACAACCGGGAGGCAATGCCTGATGACGATTCGAGACCGCATGATCGAAACCGTACAATGGCTCTCACAGCGCCGGCTCGTGGGCGTCGCCATTCTGGCCCTCGGTGGCCTGCTTGCGACGCTTGTCATTGCGACGGGGCCGACAGCCGAACCCCGACTGCCCGAAGAGAAAGCGTGGCCGGTCTCGGTCACACGCGCGGAGCCTGCGCCGCGTTCACCCAGCATTGTGGCCTTCGGTCGCGTCGAGTCTCGGCAGGTCGCGAACCTCAAGACGTCGGTCAGCACCGTGGTTGCCGAAGTCCTGACGCCGGAGGGAAGCGAGGTTCGGGCCGGCGAACTGATGGTGCGTATGGAGACAGACGAGCTCGCGCTTGCCGTTCGCCGTGCCGAGGCCGAGCACAAACGTCGCATCGCCGAGTTGACAGCAGTTCGCTCGGATTTCGAGTCGGCGCGCCGAATGACCGAACACCATCGCGAACTGCTTGATATTGCCGAGTCGAAACTGGCCCGGCATCGCGAACTCTTCGCCAGCGGGATGATCTCCGAGGTGATATTCGATGAGATACGCCAGCAGGCGAGTGAGCGCGCGATAACGCTCGAGACTCATTTGTCGACGATCAACAAGTTTCCGAGCCTGGTTGATCAGCATGAGGCGATGACGGCCGAGGCCGCGGCGGCGCTCGAGGTGGCGCGTCTCGATCTCGAACAGACCGAGATTCGCGCGCCGTTTGACGGTCGTGTGATTGAAGCCGATGTCGCGCCCGGCGACCGGATTCTGCCGGGGACGGTGATCGCCCGCGTTGCGAATCATGATGACGTCGAGGTGCGGGCGTCGATGCCTGCCAATGCCGGGCCGACGCTGCGTCAGCAGCTCGACGCAGGCAAGCACGTTCGTGCTCGCGGAACCGTCGACGGGCGGACCATCGAGCTCAGGCTGGCGCGTCTGTCGGGTAGCGTGCGCCCGGGCCAGAGCGGTCTGGATGCGTTCTTTACGCCAGCCAACGACTTGTCGCTCGACATCGGGCGTGTGCTTGATCTGACGGTGACGCTGCCGCCGATCGACAATGTCGTCGCGGTACCGTTGCAATCGCTCTACGGCAACGAGCGCATCTACCGCGTGGTTGATTCGCGGCTGGAGCGTATCAGCGCAGTCAAGGTTGGCGACTTCATCGACGAGGACGGTGGATTCAAGGTGCTTGTTCGCGCCGAGGGGCTCGGTGAGGGCGATCGAATTGTGACGACGCAGTTGCCTCGCGCCATCAACGGATTGTTGGTCGAGGCGGTCGAAGATGTTGATTTTGATGGTGCGATTGCCGCGAAGCCCGGCAGCGCCGGCGTCGGCGGCTGATCAGTTCGAGAACCGGTACCGCAATTTGACGACGAGCGAGTCAACAAGCGGATTGTCGAAGCTGTCGGTGAACAGATCGTCGAAACTGTCGCGGGCACGCGGTGGCAATCGGTTCCCCCGGTTGTAGACGACAAAGAGATCAGTGAGCGGCGCGATCTCCCAGCGATATCTCAGCTGTGTCGTCAGCAGACTGACCGTGAAGTCCTGATCGCTGGTTGCTGCAACGGGCATGAGTTCGCCGTCGTTCGCCGGCACCGCATAGAAGCCTCGTTCCTCTGCACGCACGCCGGCCCATTGCAGCAGGAATCGCAGTCGGTGCTCCGCTGACATGAACCAGTTCACTTCAAGCTTCGGTTGCCAGTCGATACCATCGTAGGCGCCGAAATTGCTGCCGCCGCGGTAGACAATCCAGCCGTTGCGGCGCCGGTACTTCACATCGAGGTCGATCGACAGGTTATTCGTTGGTCGCAGTGTGACGCCGGCGGTGTACTGCTGTGTCCAGTCACCGAGGTCCTCGTGCCAGCCGCCGGCCGACAGCGTCCAGCTGACGCCGCGATTGGCGTTGGACGCCCACTGCACATTCGCCCACATTCGGCCGTCGGCACGGTAGGCGCCGTTGCCGCGCGAATCGAGGTCTTCAAAACGCTCCGGCATCCAGGCCAACACCGACCTGATCGTGTTCCTGCCCGACAGTTCCGTGATGCTGCGCCAGAAAAGGCCGCTGTCGACGACCTGACCCTTGCTGACATTGTACATCTGCCGAACCGCAATCGAGCCACGGTGCTTGTTGATGTTGGGTGCAGCCGGTCGGTGTGCATAGTTGAACAGGTACTGGAGGCCGGTTTGGTCGTTGCGCACCAGAAAGCCGAGGTCGTTCACGTCGAGCTGCTCATCGAAGTATTCGAACTGCAGCCGGTGCTGGTAGGTGCGGCTGCCGGAGAAATTGAACTCCGCAAAGCCGCCCTGGCCGGAAACACCGTCGACATCGCTGGAGATGAGCTGGACGTCGGTCGTAAACGATCGGCTCGCGTTTCCCATGTGCCAGTCGATGCCGTGCACTGTGGCGTCATAGCGTGGCCCACTGACGTACGTGCCGAGGTAACCGAGCGTGGTTCGGCTGCTGCCGGCAAACTCGTGGGTCAGGCGCGCCGCGGCGAAGTCCCGTCCGGGGTTCACCACGGTCAGCGCGTCGCCGCTTGCGGTCTGGCCCTGCCACTCGACGTCATCTTCGAAAGCCGACAGCACGCCGTACTGCGTCGCGCCGACCTGGCCCTTCAGCTTGATGGCGCCGAGCAGTTCCGTCGGCAGGTCGCGCTCGCCGCGATTGAGCGTTACGCCGGGAGGAACGATCGCCTGCGTGGCGGTGCCACCGATGCGCCGTGTATTGATGAGCGCAATCGGTGGCGGCAGAAAGTCAGTGACGAAGAGCTGTCGGGATGCGGTCGAGAAATCCTCGTTCCAGGCCTCGCGCATCGACTTGCCCGAGTCCGTGCGCGGACTCGTCTGGAAAATCTCGTTGCCCTCGAGAAAGAACAGGCGCTTTTCCGGAAAGAATGTTTCCAGCGCGGTGAGATTGATAACGACGTTGTCCGCCTCGACCGCGCCGAAGTCGGGATTGGCGCTGAGCGTCAACTCTGCACGGGTCGACGGCTTCCAGGTCAGGTCGACACCCACGCGCAGCTCGTCGTCATCGCGCGCATTGTCGTGGATGCCCGATGCGTACGGGATGACCTGGATCAGGCGCCGCGGTTCGACGTCGTGCAACTGCATGGTGTTGAGCGCGGTGACGAACTGCCGTGAGGAATAGGGGTGGCCGGGCCAGAACAGTCGCTGGTTCCGGTGGGACAGCTGGCGACTGAACGCGAACCCGAGTTCCCGGTAGCCCCCCGGCGTCTCCGGCAGCGTCATCATCGACCAAGGGAAGAACATCTCGGCACTCCACCCCTCGGCAAACTTCGCGGTCTTGCGGAGCCAGGTACCATCCCACACGCTGCTGTACCGCCGGACGGGCAGTACCTTGCCATCCTGGATCGTTCCCGACGCGCTCAGGATGAACCAGTAGGCGAAGGCGCCGACGCCGGTGGAATCAATCGTGATACCGATGGTATCGCGCTCACCCTGGGAGTCGCGCTTGGTGAAACGATTGTTGATCGTCTCGGGCGGCTGGTAGAGCACGGCAGAGATATACAGCCCCTTCTCGGTCGCAAGGACGCGGAAGTGCGATGGATACTCGCCTGGCTCGCCGGTCGCCGGGACCGATCCGATCAGGTTGTCGTAATAGGGAACGGTCTGCCAGATGGGCTCATCGACGCGGCCGTCGAGCTCGATACCGACCTCATCGTGGCGACGGGTCTCGACCTTGATGACGTGCATCGGGATGCCATCCAGCGTGCCCTTGAGTTCCGGCGCGCCGATGGGCTCAGCAGCATGTGTAGTAAGCGCGGGCGTGCCCAGCGCAATCAGTAGCGCGCCGAGCAGCACGGTTGTGGTCGCAGTCCGCATGTGCCCCATATTGAGGCAATTGCGGCACGGGAGTCCACTTGTTCGTTGCGGGAATTACCGGGAAATCCGGCGCAGTTCGGGTGCCAGCCGGGCGGTGATCACAACAAAGATCGCAAGACCGATGGCAGTGAAGAGGGCGGCCAGGACGAAAGCGGCGCCGGGAAAGTAGACCGGTGCCGAAGACGACGAAAACCAGGCGAACGTCTGCGCCATGAGCGGAGGGCTGATGATCGCGGCGAGGCTGTTGACGCTCGCAATGCCGCCCTGCAGTTCGCCCTGCTGGGTCCGCGCTGCCTGCGCTGTGACGATACCCTGCTGCGCGGGTTGCGCCAGGGCGCCCAGAGCACCGGGTACGAGGGCGGCGTAGAGCATCCAGGGTGCGGTCGCGAGCGCGTAGCCGCAGAACGCAACAATGTTGAACAACATGCCGATGACGCCCGCCATGCGAAGCCCGACCGCGGGCACAACCAGCCTCAGCACAAACACCTGGACGAGCACCATGCAGACCCCGACAAACCCGAGCGAATACCCGACCTCCCGGGACGTCCAGTCGAACCGCTCAATCGTGAAGAAACTCCAGGTCGCGGGGAGCACGAAGTGGCCGAGCTGCATCATGAACATCACGGCGATGATGCCGATGATCATCGGATTGACCGACAACGCCGCGAACGTACCGAACGGGTTTGCGCGGCCGAGATCGAACTTCCTGCGATCTTCCGGGGCAAGGCTCTCTTTCAGGACCAGCAGGCCGAACAGCATGTTCAGCACGCACAGCGCGGCCGCGGCATAAAACGGTGTGCGCGGGCCGAAGTCGCCGAGCAGTCCACCAATGACCGGGCCGAGGATGAAGCCCATCCCGAACGCGGCGCCCATGATGCCGAAGTACTGCGCCCGCTGATCTTCGGGCACGGTATCGGCGATGTAGGCATTGCAGGTGCTGTGCGTCGAGGCGCCGATGCCGGAAAGCAGGCGTCCGATGAACAGCAGCAACAGTGAACCGGCAACCGCCATCAGCACGTAGTTGATGGCCATGACGAAGAGCGACACCAGCAGGACCGGCCGCCGGCCATAGTGGTCTGACAGGTTGCCGATCAAGGGTGCGAACAGAAACTGCATCACGGCGAACGTGAACATCAGCCAGCCGCCGTAGCTGGCAGCAGCCGCTATCGATTCGCCAGTGATGTCGACGATGAGCTGTGGGAAGACGGGCAGAATGATGCCAAAGCCGATCGAATCGAGCAGTGCGGTGATGAAGATGAAAATCAGCGCGAGGCGATTGACCGGCTGAGGGGCTTCGGGCTCATCCTCCGACATCGGCGATCAGAGGTTGCGGGCGAAGAGTGAGAAGAGGCGCTCCCAGTGACGCTCAGCCGCGGGCTTGTCGTACTTGGCCTCACGCTGCGGAAAGACGAACCCGTGTTCTGTGCCGGGATACCATTCGATCCGGTAATTCGCACCCACCTCGTCGAGATGTTCTCCGAGCGCCTCGATCATCTCGGGCGGCGCCCAGTCGTCTGTCTCTGCGCAGCCGAAATAGATCTCGCCGCGAATCCGTTCGGCATCGAGGTGGGGCGAGTCATCTGCGTCGGTGATGAGTTTCACGCCGTGAAACGACGCGGCCGCGGTGACGCGGTCTGCGATCTGCGCGGCCGCGGCGAACGCGAAAGGGCCACTCATGCAATAGCCAACCACGCCGATGGAACCACCGCGGGCGGCATCGTCGTCCGCTGCAAAGTCGAGAAGGGCACGACAGTCGTCGACGACCATCGCATTCGTCAACGCATTCATGTGCGAGAACATCGCGTCGCGGCTCTCCGGTGTGCCGTCGATCGCAAACTCCCGCGCGGTACGGTAGTAGAGATTCGGCAACATGACGTAGTAGCCAACGGTTGCGATACGCCGCGCCATGTCATGAAGCTCTTCCCGCTTGCCGGGCGCATCCATCAGGAACAACACCACGGGCCATGGGCCGTCATCATCCGGTCGGGTGATGAACGTATTCATCGGACCATCCCGGGTGCTGATATCGACTTCTTGCTCATGCATGGCAGAGTCACCTGACGCCGTAACGAGTCCGGGATTGTACTCGAAGCGACCCGCCTTTTCGCGTAGGATTGGGCTTCCCTCAAGGCCGGTAAAGAACGGGTATAGATTTGATGGCAGAACGCATCACGGTTGGCAGTCTCGAGATCGAAAAGGTGTTGTATGACCTGGTCGCGAACGAAATCGCGCCTGGAACGGGTGTCGATGTCGGGCAATTTTTCGCGTCACTGGAATCGATTCTCGAGGACTTCGTTCCCCGCAATCGGGAGTTGTTGAAGATCCGCGACGAGATGCAGCAGAAGATCGACGACTATCACAGGTCACGGGCCGGCAAGCCTGTCGAC
The DNA here is from genome assembly GCA_965267485.1 of Pseudomonadales bacterium. Taxonomy (GTDB): domain Bacteria; phylum Pseudomonadota; class Gammaproteobacteria; order Pseudomonadales; family Azotimanducaceae; genus JANQJA01. The sequence continues at coordinate 1,662,664 of OZ254080.1, forward strand.
GAGGCCGAGTACACCGCATTTCTGCGCGACATCGGTTACCTGCTCGACGAGGGCGAGGACTTTACGATCGAAACAGAAAACGTCGATGCCGAGATTGCGCTGACAGCGGGCCCGCAACTGGTTGTTCCGGTCATGAATGCGCGCTACGCGCTGAACGCGGCAAATGCACGGTGGGGCAGTCTGTACGATGCCTTCTACGGCACTGACGTCATTCCCGAAACGCCCGGCGCCGAGAAAGGGCGCGGCTACAACCCGGGGCGGGGCGAAAAGGTCATCGAGCATGCGGCCGGATTCCTCAACGAGACATTTCCGCTCGGCGGCGCCCGCCATCAGGACGTGACGCGCTATCGCGTTGCCGACGGCGCGCTGGTGGCCGACACCGATAACGGCGAAGTCGGCCTTGCGGACCCGACGCAGTTCAAGGGCTACACTGGCGATCCATCGGCGCCCTCCGGCGTGCTGCTCGGCCACAATGGCCTGCACGCGGAAATCCAGATTGATCGTGATGACAGCATTGGCCGGGATCACAAGGCAGGCGTCAAGGATGTCCTGATGGAAGCCGCCATCAGCACGATCCAGGACTGTGAGGATTCGGTTGCTGCGGTCGACGCAGAAGACAAGACCGTCGTCTACCGAAACTGGCTGGGCCTCATGAAGGGCGACCTTGCCGAAGAATTCCAGAAAGGCGGTGAGACCGTTCGCCGCACCATGAACCCGGATCGCACCTACACGGCGCCCGACGGCAGCGAACTCGTGCTTCACGGCCGCAGCCTGTTGCTCGTTCGCAATGTCGGACACCTGATGACGACCGACGCGGTACTGAAAGATGGAAACGAGATTCCTGAGGGGATTCTCGACGGCATGGTAACGAGCCTTGCCGGCATGCATGATCTCGAGCGACGCATGAATTCGCGCAAGGGCAGCATCTACATCGTCAAGCCGAAGATGCACGGTCCGGACGAGGTCAGGTTCACGGTTGATCTGTTTGCACGAATCGAAGACGCTCTGGGGCTGCCGCGCAATACGCTCAAGGTCGGCATCATGGATGAAGAGCGACGCACGACCCTGAACCTCAAGGCCTGTATTCGCGAGGCCAGAGAACGCGTCATTTTTATCAACACGGGCTTTCTTGATCGCACTGGCGACGAGATTCACACCAGCATGGAAGCCGGCGCCATTGTCCGCAAGACCCTCATGAAGCAGGAAGCCTGGATCAAGGCCTACGAAGACTGGAACGTCGACGTCGGCCTGGAAGCCGGGCTGCGTGGGCGCGCGCAGATCGGCAAGGGAATGTGGGCCATGCCGGATGAAATGGCGCAGATGATGGAGCAGAAGATCGCGCATCCCGAGTCCGGTGCCAACACCGCCTGGGTACCGTCTCCGACTGCGGCGACCCTGCACGCGATTCACTATCACAAGGTCAATGTCATGAACCGGCAGCAGGAACTCGAGTCCCGTCACCGTGCCAGCCTCGATGACCTGCTGACGCTGCCGATGCTGGGCGGCACGAACCTGTCAGCCGAAGAGGTTCAGGAGGAACTCGACAACAATGCACAGGGTATTCTCGGATACGTCGTGCGCTGGATCGATCAGGGCGTGGGTTGCTCCAAGGTGCCCGACATCAACGACGTTGGACTGATGGAAGACCGCGCCACGCTGCGCATTTCGAGTCAGCATATTGCCAACTGGCTGCATCATGGCATCTGCTCCGAAGAGCAGGTCATGGAAACGCTGAAGCGCATGGCGACGGTCGTCGACCGCCAGAACGAAGGTGATGCGGCATACCGGCCGATGGCGCCTGACTACGACAAGAGCGTTGCCTTCCAGGCGGCTTGCGATCTCGTCTTCAAGGGGCGCGAGCAGCCGAGTGGCTACACGGAACCGATACTTCACGCGCGTCGCAAAGAAGCCAAGCGGCTCTTCGGCGCCTGACACGCTGATCAAGCGATCATGTCCGAGACGACGCCATACCGCGTCCTCATTATTGAAGACGAGGCGTTGGTCGCACGGGAACTGAAGTCCCGTCTCACCAACATGGGGTATGAGGTCGCCGGTATTGCGTACGGCGCGGAAGGTGTCGATCTCGCGCGCGAGACGCAGCCGGACCTGCTGCTGACCGACATTCATCTGAAGGATGGTGAAGACGGCATCGCCGTTGCGCGGCGTGTGCTGGACGAGCAGGACATACCGGTCGTATTCCTCACGGCCTACTCGGATGATGAGACCGTGTCCCGCGCCAAGTCCGTCACGCCCTACGGCTACATCATCAAACCTGTCGAGAATCGCGAGCTTCAGATCGTCATCGAAATGGCGCTCTACAAGCACAATATGGAGCGAGAGCTCCGCGAGACGCAGCAACTGCTTCAGACCGCGCTGACCTGCATCGGCAGCGCGCTTATCTTCGTGGATGAAAGTGGCGCGGTCGCAGACCTGAACGCTGATGCGCGGGCCCTGCTGGATGCGAGGACCGCCGAGGGCACGCCCTGGTATCAGCTGTTCGGCCTCGATCCGGCATCGTCGGTCGGCGCGCGGATCTCGAGGGCGATCGAAAGTGCCGACGTGACCAAGCTCGCGCCCTTCGTCATCCAGCAGTCGGGTGGGGTTCGCCTCGTTGATGGGATCGTCGGCCCGCGCGAAGAGGGCGCTGTCCTGATTGTTCGCGAGTTGTCGGATCTGCGTGACTCCCTCGAGCCCGTATCGAGCGAGTCGCCCCTGGACGAATCAAGGCTCACGCCGACGGAATCGTCGCTGTGCCAGCTGCTGGTGGCGGTGGCGGGCGACGATCAAAGCATGGAGCGGGCGGGCGCGCTGCTGAATCAGCGTCTAAGATCGACCGACCTCGTCAGCCCGTACGGTGACGCGGAACTGGCGGTGAGCATGCCCTATACGTCGGTCGCAGAAGCGCGGAAGATCGCGGGTTCGCTGCTCACCGCGCTCAGGGATCAGGACGAGGAGGCCGTGTTCAGCATGGGGCTCGCCTACACGTCCCCGAGCGAGCAGCAGCCATTCGAACTGTTTCGTCGCGCGGCCTGGGCGCTCGAAATCTCCCGGGACAGCGGCGGCAACCGTGTCGTCGTCTGGAGTGACGACGCAGAGTCGCCGCGGCCGGCCAACGGTGCCGCCTCCGACAACGAACGCGGCTACCACAATGTGGTCCTGCTGTGGAACGTGATGAATCTCGTCGTCAACACGCCAGACCGCGAGGTGCTCGCGTATCGTGTCTCCGAGCATGTCAGGAATTCCTTCGAACTCGAACGTGTGGCCGTGCTCGAAAAGCGTGGCGATACGGTGCTGTTGCTGGCGGGTGTCGACAATGCCGGTCGGCGTCTCGAGGGCGTTGCGGCTCTCGGCCTGAACGAGGCCGACTTCAACGCACTGCGCTCGCTGTCGGGTACGAATGCCACGGTACTGGCCACCGAGCGGGGCCACCTGTTCCAGATTGCCCCCGATGTCTTTGTCGACGTTCGCCAGACAGACTCGCTGCCCGTTCGTGATCTCGAGTTCCTCGAGACGCTCGTCCAGTACGCGGGCGGCGGCCTTGCGAATGCATCCATCGAGGCCGAGGCGCCGGAAAGTGCGCCGAACGAGCGGCGGCTGTTGTACCAGTCGGCGCGAATGCAGAGCATTATCGACAGCGTGCAACTCGTCGCCCCCACCGATGCGACGGTCCTGATCATTGGCGAATCCGGTACCGGCAAAGAGAGCATCGCCCGGGCGATCCACGATGCCAGCCCGCGAGCGAGCCGCCCCTTTACCATTGTCGACTGCGGTGCCGTTGTCGGCAGCCTGATCGAGAGCGAACTCTTTGGTCACGTCAAAGGCGCATTCACCGGTGCCGATCGTGACTTTTCCGGCCGGCTCAAGGAAGCAGACGGCGGAACCGTGCTGCTCGACGAGGTTGGCGAACTGCCGCTCGATGTGCAGGTCAAACTGCTGCGCTTCGTGCAGGAACAGGAAATCGTGCCCGTCGGCGGAAGCCGGTTCGAGCGCGTCGATACGCGGATCGTCGCGGCGACCAACCGCGATCTCACGCACCTGATCAAAACCGGTGAGTTTCGTGAGGACCTGTACTACCGGTTGAATGTCTTCACGATCGAGACGCCGCCGTTGCGGGAGCGCGAGGGCGATTTGCTGCTGTTGGCCCGCCACTTCCTCGAGAACTTCTCGCGCCAGTACGGCAAGCCGATCGAAGGGTTTACGCCCGAAGCCGAGGCCGCACTGATGGAGCAGCGGTGGCCAGGTAACATTCGTGAACTCATGAATGTGGTGAATCGTGCGGTGATCCTGTGTCGGGGTGACCGCGTCAGCAACATCCACCTCGGACTGTTCCCCGAGCAGCCCATGGCCACGCCAGCACCGGTAAACGCCGATACGGTTCTCGAGGATTGGAGCCTCAAATGGGTCGACTTCGCCGCGCAGCAGGGCGACCTGCCGCCGGTCGCCGTCTGGCTCGAAGAAGACCTCATTTCACTGACGCTGGCGCATTATGACGGCGTGCTGAACCGTGCGGCACAGGCGCTGTCGATCCCCGAATCGACGCTGCGGCGGAAGGTCGCGAAGGCGCGGGGCGGTGATCGCCAGCCGGGTCGGCCACCGGTCGCTGACACCGTTCAGCCGATCCTGTCGGATCTCTTTTCGGTCGCCGAGCGGCGCGAAATACCCGTCCTTGACTTGCTCTCCAGGTTACTGATCCAGGCACTCGAAGCCCGCCACCTGGGCCGGCGAGAGGCCGCATCTGTCATGGGGGTATCGCTCCCGACTTATCGCAAATTGCTGGCCGAAACGCCGTAATTTTCCCTTCTGACAAATAATGACGGAAACATTTGGCGAGGCTTCGCCGCTTTTGTTCGTCATTATTTTCTTTCTCTGAAAACCTCGAAAACAGAAATTTCCCTAAAACAACAGGTTACGAGACATTCTTAAACGTGGCATGTAAAGTGCTGTGTGAAAGATGGTCAAACCCGGATAGCGGGTTGTTCCAAAAATAACCAATCACCGCGTTGGAGAGAGCCGAAATGACTCGACTGATGTACGCAGCAGCACTGATGGTTGCCGGTGCCACGATGGCAACGGCGACAGCAGACACAGGGAGCATCACAGGGGAGGTGACCGGCAGGGAGGTCGCCCACTTCGTCTGGGATCAGGAACTCAAGGCCGGAGGTGCCAGGAGCCTGCTGCAACCGTCGGTTGAACCGAACAGGGACGACGAAGACAGGGACGTCACTTTTGATTCGGACAGCAAGGATGCGCCGCGCGGATTACCGGTTCTGGAAGGGAATGACAGGGACGTCACTTCCACGCTTGCCCGATATCTCTGGGATGAAGAGATTGACGGCAGGAGTGGTGGTGCCCGGGAGATGCATGGACGCTCGCTGCAGGGACGCGGCATCCTGGCCCGCTATCTGTGGGATGACCAACCCCAAACAACTGACGGCGGCCTGATGTCGCCTCGCCTGTGGGCCGAGGATACCAGCGCTGGCGTCACCATGGATTCGCTGCTGGCACGCTACATCTGGCAGGACGGCCCGGCGCCGGACGACCGCGATGGTGGCGTGATGGCAGGTGATATGCGTGCCGAGCAGGATCACGCTGCGGCGCGCACCGAGATGATCGCCCGCTACATCTGGCAGGATGGTCCAACCCCGGATGATGGTGAGCCGACTGGCGGGTACACGGTCGACCTGCGTGCCGAGGAGGTCCACAACCTCGGACCTGACGCCATGATTGCCCGCTATCTGTGGCAGGACGGCGAGACGAGCGCGGAATCTGAGGGCTTCTCTCCGGCCAACCTTCGTGCCGAGGAAAATCACATCGAGAAGGCGCGCGACATGATGCTCGCCCGCTACCTGTGGGATGAGGAGTCGGATCTCCAGCCCACCGAGGGTCGCACGCCGGCTCCTGCTGTCGCCCGCTATCTGTGGGATGAAGAGACGGAAGTGACGACGGGCGGCCGGGCACCGGGCTGGGACGCTGCAGATACCTACGAGCAGGTCGCCGCGCTGACGTCGGCACCGGTCGTCCCCGAGCGACGTGAATTCATCATCCAGGCCCGCAATCTGGATCAACTCAAGGTTGCGCTGTCGATGCAGGGCGTCGAGGTGATCGAGTCGCTGGAACTCATCAACTCCGTCGCTGTGTCGATGACGCGCGAGCAACTCGTACAGCTGCGTCGCAACCCGAACGTGCTCGCGACCACGCTGAACCACAAGGTCGAGACGGCGTCCGCGAAACTGCAGGCCAGAGACCTTTCCGGGGGCGGCCTCGCCCGGTTCTCGGATGCCAACGCGATGCGGGAGTCGCTCGAGTCCTGGCGCCGCAAGACGAACTTCCCGGATCTGATCGAAGCGTCGAACCTGCACCGTGAGGGCCTGACCGGTCGCGGGGTTGGCGTCGCGATCATCGACACCGGCCTCTGGAACATGAATGCGCTGACGCGGAATACCGAGCATCGCTCGCGCGTGGCTGCCTACTATGATGCGATCGAGAATCGCACCGACCTGCCGATGACAGACCAGAACGGCCATGGTTCCCACATCGCCAGCGTCATCTCGAGTTCGATGGCTTCGATCGACGCAAACGGCCCTTTCAGCCGGCGGACCGGCGCCTATCACGGTGTTGCGCCTGATGCCGACCTCGTGGTCATCAAGGCGTTTGACGAGCAGGGTCGGGGCACGTACCTCGACGTGATCCGCGGCATCGCCTTCGCGATTGCGCACAAGGAGGAATACAACATCCGCGTGCTGAACCTGTCGTTCAGTGGTACGCCGATGTCCCATTACTGGCAGGACCCGATGAATCTCGCTGTCATGGCCGCCTGGGAAGCCGGCATTACCGTGATCGTTTCGGCAGGTAACACCGGACCCGACCCGATGACAATCGGCGTGCCGGGCAACGTGCCCTACGTCGTGACGGTGGGTGCCATGACGGACGCTTACACGCCTGACAACCCGGCGGATGACTACCTCGCAACGTTCAGCGCGGCGGGTCCGACCCTCGAAGGCTTCGTGAAGCCCGAGATCATCGCGCCCGGTGGCCACATTACCGGCATCCTCGATCGCAACACCACGATTGCGAACGAGCATCCCGAATTCCACGACGGCGCCCGCTATTTCATGATGTCGGGCACCTCGCAGGCCGCAGCGGTTGCGGCGGGTGTTGCTGCCCTGTTGCTGCAGGCCCAGCCGGACCTGTCTCCGAACGACATCAAGTGCCGTCTCATGTCGACTGCGCGGGCGGCGACCAAAGCTGATGGCTCACTGGCCTACAGTGTCTTCCAGCAAGGGGCGGGTTTGATCAATGCAACCGATGCGCTGCTGAGTGATGCGTCTGGTTGCGCCAATCTCGGTCTCGACCTCAAGAAGGATCTTGCCGGCATCCAACACTACGGTGGCCCCGCCAATCGCGACGTCAATGGCAATTTCTACATGACGACGACCGAGGGCTATATCTGGAACATGAGCGATGTGGCCGGCACCAACGGTTACATCTGGAACATGAGCGATGTTGGTACCAAGGGTTACATCTGGAACATGGGCTACATCTGGAACATGTCGGAGCTCGAGCAGAACGGCTACATCTGGAACATGAGCGACTTCGAGGCCAACGGCTACATCTGGAACATGGCGCAACTCGAACAGGACGGCTACATCTGGAACATGTCCGCGGCCGAGTCCGGCGCGATGGCGGCCAGCGCCCCTTCACCGGCCGGTCAGCACAGCGTACCTGCACAGTTTGCAGATTCACCCTGGAGCGAGGGCACCACGGAGTCCGACGGCTACATCTGGAATATGGGCAACCCTGAGAACGCCGGCTTTATCTGGAACATGGCCTTCTCGGAGACCGAGGGCTATATCTGGAACATGGGCTACATCTGGAACATGAACTCGGCCGAGAATGCGGGCTACATCTGGAACATGGGGTCTGCCGACAACTCGGGCTACATCTGGAACATGGCGAACGCCGAGAACGCGGGCTACATCTGGAACATGGCCAATGCCGAGAACGCAGGCTACATCTGGAACATGAACGCCGCAGAAAGCGCGGGCTATATCTGGAACATGGCGAACGCCGAAAACGCGGGCTACATCTGGAACATGAACTCGCCTGAGAGCGCCGGGTATATCTGGAACATGAACAGCGCCGAGAACGCGGGCTACATCTGGAACATGGCGTCGAACCAGAGCGCGGGCTATATCTGGAACATGTCCGGCCCGGCCAACGCCGGCTACATCTGGAACATGTCGGAGACCGAGAACGCCGGTTACATCTGGAACATGGCGACGGTCTCGACCAATAGGTGGGTTGGACAGGAATAATCCCTTGTTCGACTACCTCCTACAGTTCTATTGGCCTCACGGCCAACGGAAGTCAGGGAAGACGACGGAGCGGCGAAGGAATCGCCGCGCAATCACACCGGCGGCGCTTGTCGCCGCCGCGTGTGTTGTCCTGCTCCTCGGCTACAGCCAGGCGAGTCTCGGCGAAGAATTTCGCAAGCTGTCGGATCGTCGCAACCTGATTTTCGATCGCCTCGGTTCCGAGGACGGACTGTCCCAGGCGGGCATCAGCGCCATCGTTCAGGATGATATCGGCTTCATCTGGGTTGGAACCCAGGAAGGTCTTTACCGCTACGACGGCCACTCGTTCACAACCTTCTACCAGATGGAAGACCAGCCCACGTCGCTGTCCCATGACACGATCTGGGCGCTGTTGCCGGACGGTGACGGCCGGGTCTGGGTTGGTACCGACGCGGGCCTCAACCGCTACGATCCGGTGACGGGTGCCTTCGAGCACTTTCCGCTGGACGAGAACGGTGACGCAGGCAAGCGTCATGATGTGATTCACGCGTTGCTGCGTGATGCCGATGGCAACGTCTGGGTTGGCAGCGGTCTGGGTCTTTCCCGGTACGAGGGGAACGGCGAGTTCGAGCATTTCCGGCACGATCCGTTCGAGCCGGACACGATCGGTCGCGGCAGTGTTCGCGCACTGCTCGAGGATTCCGCTGGCAATCTGTGGGTCGGCACGGAGCAGGGTGGCCTGCAACGATTCGATCGACGCGACGGCACGTTCCGGCACTTCACGCGTGAGACGGGGTTGCTTCGCGACAACTACGTTCGCGACATTATCGAGGACGACGGCAAGCTGTGGGTGTCGACCTTCAACGGCGGCATCTCGATCTTCGATCCGGCGAGCGAAACCTCGCAGCACATTCAGGCGGGTGGCGGCTTCAATCTCGCCAATAACCGCGTTCGTGCGCTGCTCAAGGACCAGGGTGGCGACATCTGGGTCGGCACGGACGGTGGCTTGCACCTCTGGGACCGTGAACTGCAGCAACTCACCCGCTACACCTACGACCCGACAGATCCCAAAAGCATCAGCGACAACACGGTTTTCGTGCTCTATCAGGATCGCGGCGGTGTCGTCTGGGTCGGCACGTTCAACGGCATCAGCAAGTGGAACGCCAATATCGACACGTTCCCGCACTTCCGTCGCGGTCCTGAAGAGGGACACCGGTTATCCAACAACTCCGTGACGTCGTTCGCGGAAGTCGGCAAGGACATCTACATCGGCACTTTCGACGGGCTGAATCGCTGGAACGGCAATACCGGCAAGTTCGACCTCGTACTGGACAGCCGCTCCGGGCTGACTGAAGACATGGTCATGTCACTGGATTCCCGCGGGGAGGAGTTGTGGGTCGGCACGATGTCGGGCGGTGTGAACATCGTCAGGGACGGCGTTGTGGTCGAAACTTTCGTGCACCGCGTGGGGGATGATACGTCGCTGAGCGGGAACGCGGTCAGTGACATCCTGGTGGACAGCAAGGGGGATGTCTGGCTGACGACCTGGGGAGGGGGAGTCAGCCTTTATCTCGGCGATGGCAAGTTCAGGCGCTACCCTGATCCGCGCGTGCCCGACGGCGAGTTCAGTGACCTTCGTGCGGTCGCCATCGAGGAAGCGCCGGACGGCCGTCTGTGGATCGCAACTGACGGCGGCGGCGTCGTCATCCTCGACCCGGAAACGGCGCGAACCGAACACCTGCGACTCGACGAGGACGATCCCGCCGGACTCGGCTCCGACAACGTCATCTCGCTGCTCTATGCATCCGGCAGCATGTGGGTGGGTACGCGTGATCGCGGGATCAGCCGTTATCGTCAGGATACCGGCGACTTCGATCATTTCACCAAGACCGACGGTCTTGCGAGTGACGCGGTGTACGGCATGCTCGAAGATGACCGCGGCAACCTCTGGATCAGCGGCGGCAAGGGCCTCTCGGTGCTGCAGCCGTCGACCGGTGAGTTCGCCACCTACGATGCGACGCACGGTCTCCAGAGTGACGATTTCAACAGCGGCGCCTATCTCGAACTCGCGGACGGCAGCTTCCTGTTCGGTGGCAACAACGGCTTCAACGCCTTCGATCCGGCCCTCATCAAGGGCAACACCTACGTGCCGCCGATCGTGGTGACGGAATTCTCGAAGTTCAACGAACCCTTCGCCCTCGACAATCCTGTGTTTGGTGCCAGGGAGATCGACATCGACTATGACGACTTCGTCATCGGGTTCGAATTCTCCGCGATGGATTTCACGGCGCCCGAGAAGAACCGTTTCCAGTATCGACTCGAAGGATTCGACCGTGACTGGGTCGAGGCGCGGCCCGGCACCCGGTCGGTGACCTACACCAACCTGGACCCGGGCCACTACCGCTTCCATGTCAGGGGTTCGAACAACGATGGTGTCTGGAACCTGCGCGGTGCGTCCATCGGGCTCATGGTCCGCCCGCCGGTCTGGGCGACCTGGTGGGCCTATCTCGGCTACCTGTGTCTCGGCCTGTTTGCGCTCTATCAGGTGCAGAAGGCGAACGAACGCCGGCTCCGTCGCGACGCCGAGAAACGCTACAGCGAGCGCCTGCAGCTCTACATCGAATCGCTGGAGGAAGCCACGGACTGTGTGCTAATCGCCGACAGCAACAAGAACCTGATGTACGCCAACAATGCGATCGAAGACATTCTCGGACTCAGCCCGGCGCAGTCAGTCGGCCGCTCGATCCTGTCCCTGCTATTTGCCGATGTCGCCGACGCCAATGCTGCGCGGCAGGGACTTGAGCGTGAGGGTCGCTGGCACGGCGAGGTCACCAGCGTGCGTGACGGACAGACCGTAACGACAGAGGTGACTATCGCGTCCGTCAAGGACGATGCGGAAAACGAGACCGCGTACGTCAGCATCGCGCGCGACATCACCGATCGAAAACGCACCCAGGCCGAACTCGAGAATCACCGCAAGAACCTCGAGTTCCTGGTGGCGGAGCGCACCAAGGCGCTGGAGCGCGAGATTTCCGAGAACAAGGCGTTCCAGCGAGACCTCGCCAACTCGCTGCGCGAGAAGGAACTGCTGCTGAAGGAAGTGCATCACCGCGTGAAGAACAACATGCAGGTGATCTCCAGCCTCCTGAATATTCAGGCAGAGACCATCGGCAACGAGGAGTTCGCGAGCCTGCTCGGCGAAAGCCAGCAGCGCATCAAGTCGATGTCGCTGATTCACGAGAATCTGTACCAGTCCGACAATCTTCTCGAAATCGATTTCGAGGATTACATCCGGATGCTCGCCAACAGCCTGTGTCGTTTCTATACGATTCCGGGCGTCTCGGTGAATCTCAATGTCAACGTCGAGGATGTGAGCCTCGACATCGAGACCGCAGTGCCCTGTGGACTCATCATCAATGAACTGATCTCAAACTCACTCAAGCACGCGTTCCATGATCGCGAGGGTTCTGCAACCATTTCCGTCTCGTTCCGCAATATGGGGTGCCAGTACGTGCTCGCCATTTGCGACGACGGCAGCGGCCTGCCGGAAGGATTCGACCCGGCCGCCTCGTCGTCGATGGGCATGGAGATCGTCTCGATCCTGACGCAACAGCTTGACGGACGTCTCGAGGTATCAAGTGGCGAGGGTGCCCGCTTCGAGATTTCATTCCCAAGGAAGGAGAAGGCCAATGCCTAACACACGACTGCTGGTTGTCGAAGACGAGGTCTTGGTCGCCAGGGATATCAAGGCGAGGCTCGTCAAAATGGGTTACGAGGTCGTCGACATGGCGGCGCGCGGCGTCGAGGCCATCGAAAAGGCGCTGGAACATCGCCCGGATCTCGTGCTGATGGATATCAATCTGCGTGACGAGGTTGACGGTGTCGAGGCGGCGATCAGGATTCGCGAGCAGTATGATGTTCCCATCATTTTCTGCACCGCGTACTCCAACGAGGATACGCTGGAGCGTGCCAAGGTCTCCGAGCCCTACGGCTATGTGCTCAAACCTTTCGACAACAGGGAACTCGAGATCAACATCGAGATCGCCCTGTACAAACACCGCATTGAACGTGATCTTGCCGATACCAGGCGCCGCCTCGATGCAACGCTGACCAACGTCAGCGACGGGGTGATCGCCGCCGAGGTCGACGGTCTCGTGCGCGTCATCAATCCGACGGCCGAGAAGATCACCGGCTGGAGTCGCCAGCAGATGGGCAATCTCACGCTCGCCCAGGCCATGAAGCTCGAGCCATTCGAAGCGAGCGGGCTGCACTTCGACCTGGAGCGCGCAGCAGAGGGAATGCCCGATGGTGTGACGTCGATGCGACAGTACCTGCGGCACCCTGGCGGTGGCCTGACGCCGATCGAGATCAGCGTGAACACGATCGAGAACCACTCCAGTGATCTCGTGGTCGTCACCTTCCGCGATATCAGCCAGCAGATCAGCTACGAAGAGCAGATCCGCCATAATGCCTTCTTCGACAGCCTGACGAGCCTGCCCAACCGCGCGCTGTTCTACGATCGCCTGGAGAGTTCGATGAACCGACGGGCGCGCGGCAATTCGCAGCCCTTTGCCGTTGCATTCGTTGATCTGGACAAGTTTGCCGTCGTCAACGAAGGCCTCGGCCACGACTCCGGCGACCGCGTCATCGACGAGGTGGCACGCCGGCTCGATCGTTGCCTGCGGCCGGACGACACGCTGTCACGTTTCAGCGGTGATGTATTTGCGGTGCTGCTTGATCCGGTCGACTCGATTACCGGCGCGATTACGGCAGTGTCACGGATGCAGAAGGTCATCGAAGCACCGATCGAGGTCAACGGGACGACGATCAACCTCACCGCAAGCGCCGGTATCCTGCTGCACCAGAACTCCTACGAGAATCCCGAGGAAATGATCCGGGATGCGGACACGGCGCTGCATCGGGCGAAGGCTGATCAGCGGGGCGGCTATGTCGTATTCGACGGTGCCATGTACGAGAGCGCACTCCAGTACATCGAATGTCGACAGGGAATTCAGGCCGGGCTCAACAACAACCAGTTCGAGGTGCATTACCAGCCCATTGTCGATGCGCAGTCGGGCCACCTCGTGAGCATGGAGGCGCTCGTGCGCTGGAAACACCCGCAGCGCGGCTATGTCTCACCCGGCGAGTTCATTCCGGTAGCTGAAGAAACGGGCCTCATCCTGCCCCTCGGCGAATGGGTGCTCGGCAGTGTCTGTGACCAGCTCAACGAATGGCAGCGTGCTGGCCTCGATGGTCCGCGCGTTGCCGTCAACCTGTCGGCGCGGCAGTTCGAGGGCAATGTGCCGGTCAAGGTGGCAGAACTGCTCGATACCACCGGTGTGTCGCCCGATTTGCTTGCGCTCGAGATTACCGAGGGCATTGCGATGAAGAACGTCGAGCGCAACATTCGCATGCTGAACGAGCTCCGGTTCCTCGGCCTCTCGATCAGCATCGACGATTTCGGCACCGGCTACTCGTCGCTGGCGTACCTGAAGCGCTTCCCGCTCAACACGCTCAAGATCGACCGTTCGTTCATCAATGACGTGACGACCAACGATGAGGATCGTGAGATCACGCGGGCCATCATCGCGATGGGCCAGAACCTCCGGCTCAAGGTGCTGGCCGAGGGTGTCGAGACGGACGAGCAACTCCGCTTCCTGCAGGAAAACGGATGCGATTTCATCCAGGGCTTCTACTTCTCGAAGCCCCTCACCGCCGACCAGATGACCTGCTACCTCGAGCGCTACCAGCGCCGGGGTCACGGCAGGAGAGTGCCGCCGTCGACGTCCAGCGTCGCGCCCGTCATGTAGGTATTCGTCATCGCTGCCAGAATGGCAGCGGCGACCTCGTCGGGTTGTCCGACCCGGCCAAGCGGTACGTTCTTGCCCATGTTCGCAAGCGCGTCTGCTTTCTTGTCGCCGAAGCGGTCGAACATGCCCGTGTCGATGATGCCGGGCGCGACGACGTTAACCCGTCGTGGTGCCAGTTCGAGCGCGAGTGCCCGGGTCAGTCCTTCAACCGCGTTACCGACGCATGAGATCGCGGACATGCCGGGATTGCACTTGCGCGCCGGCGTACCGCTCACCAGCGTGATTGACGCCTCCGCAGTCAAAAAGGGTGCGCCGTGCCTGACGAGATTGCAGTAGCCCCAGAACTTGCCGAAAGCCTCCTGAAACTGCGCTTCAGTCTGTTCCAGAAAGGGTGCCATGGTGCGGTCGGCGCCGGTCGCGCAGCCCACCAGGTGATCGATGCTGCCAACGGATTCAAAGAGGCGCGTCATCGCCTCTGTGTCATGAATGTCCAGCGCGGTAAACGTGGCATCCGGCACTTCCCTGCTGGCGGCGTCGACCCGCCCGGGAGAGCGGCTCGCACCCCAGACTTTTGCACCGAGCGCCGCGGCCTGACGCGCTGCTGCGAGCCCGATGCCCGATGTGGCTCCGATGATGACGACGTGCTTGTTCTCGAGTGACTGCATGGCTGACTCCTGTATTGAATCCCCTTATAGTACCGGGCATTACAGACAAGGAGCGAGCGTGAGCGACAAACCCGAATGGTTCGATCGTGCTCTCGAAGCCAACGCCGAGTACGGCGATGTCGAGGTCGAGGGCTGCAGGATTCACTTTGCGACGTGGGGTGAACGGGGCAAACCGGGCCTCGTTCTGGTTCACGGCAGCAATGCTCATCTGGAATGGTGGCGTTTCGTCGCCCCGTTTCTTGCTGACCAGTTCCGCGTGGCGGCGATCGATTTGTCCGGCAACGGTGACAGCGGCTGGCGTGAACGCTATTCCGGCGAACTGTTTGCGAGGGAAGTGATGGCCGTATGCGATGCGGCAGAGCTGGGCGAGCGTCCGTTCGTTGTCGGCCACAGCTTCGGCGGCTTCGTAACGCTCGAGGTGGGACATCACTTTGGCGATCAACTCGGCGGTATCATCTTCGCGGACTTCACGGTCGAACCGCCCGAACGCTACGAGGAGTGGGGCAAGGAATTCGAGCGCCGCGGTGGTGAGCCGGCCCGCCCCACACGTGTCTACGAGGATCGCGATGTTGCACTCGGTCGTTTTCGGCTCGTGCCGGCGCAGCCGTGCCAGTACCCGTTCATCATCGAATACCTCGCGACGAAGTCATTGCGCGAGGTCGAGGGAGGCTGGACCTGGAAGTTCGACCCGGCGCTGTTCGATCATCTCGAAATGGGCGCTGCGCAGCGTGACAAGTTCGTTGGTATCGCCTGCCGCACCGCCGTTGTGCTGGGAGAGCACAGCGACGATAGCGGCGCGCAGGCCGGCGAATACCTGGGCGAGATCTCGGGTGGCCACCTGCCGATATTCTCGATTCCCGGCACCTATCATCACTTCATGTTCGATGAGCCCATGGCCACGGTCGCGGCAATCAAGGGCATCATTCTTTCCTGGATTCGCGAAGACAACGCCGATGATCTCGCGTCGAGATTCGCGGCCATTCCGGGGCAGTGAACCCGAAGGTCATTCTGGTCGGCGGCACGTCGCACACGGGCAAGTCAACGCTCGCAGCGGCGATTGCCGACCGGCAATCGAGAGATTCGCTCTCGACCGACCGACTGGCGCGTCATCCTGGCAGACCCTGGGGGCAGAAACTCCCCGCACATGTCGCTGACTACTATCAGGGCCGTGATGGCGCAACGCTCGCCAGCGACGTGCTGCGACACTACCGCGAGAACGTCTGGCCCATTGTGTTGGCGATTGTTCGGGCGCGGCTGAACAACCCGTTTGATCACCCGCTGGTGCTCGAAGGCTCGGCGGTCCTGCCGGAGCAGGTCGGTGCGCTCCGGTCACCCGATGTCCACCTCGTCATGCTGAGCGCGTCACACGAGGCACTGGGTGAACGGATTCGCATGAGTTGCGATTGGGAGACGCTCACCGAGCGTGAGCGCGATGCCGTTCAGGCGTTTATTGACCGAACGCAGGCCTTTGACCGGCTCATGCGCGACCAGGCGCGCTCGTCAGGCATTCAGATCGAAAGCGGTGGCATTGATGATGTGCTGTCGCGAATCGCCGGTGACCAGATCGACCCCTCGCAGGTAGACCGGACTGCCATCGACGAGTGATGCGTCGTCCATGGTCTCACCCCGCATGTTTTCCATGCGCGCATACCGGATGTTCGCCGGCACGGGCCGCGCTTCCCCGTGACTCCAGATGACAGCGACATGTTCGCCGTCGGGGCGGACGAAGAACATCTCGTAGATACCATGTCGGTTCCCCTCCTGTGGAGGCAGTACGCCGCCGATAAACGTCGACTCGCCCAGCATCGTGTAGCAGCTGAGGAACACGTCCCACGCTGGCCGCTTTCGCCAGCGGCCCGGATCGAGATCGTCAATGAGGCCGTAGCCGTGTGCGTTGAGACGCCACCAGTAGATCCGGTCGACATAGCCCGAGCCGAGGCCGAGCAGGAGGTAGCGCAGCATGTACGCGGCATAGGTTGTCTCATCAACGCCGACAGGCCCGCCATTGTTGCCATCGGGGGATGCTATGGGTGAGAAGCTCCCGGTGCCGTCAATCGGCCAGTTGACCTCCGAGACGTAGACCTGTCCGTTGCACTTCGGACTCGCGATTGAAATCGCGCGGGCGAGGGCAAACTTCTCGATCGAGTTGAAGCTGCTCTGGGGATTCTCGGGTGCACCCCGGCGATCGACGTACAGGTGATGTGACAGGGCCGTCCCCTGCAGTGCGTCTGGCCATTCGCCCAGTGCCGACAGCGTGAAGGGGTATTCGAAGTCGATGGTTGCCGGCCCGACGAATTCGATATCGGGCCAGCGCTGTGCGAGTTCGACGATCGGGTCATACAGTCGCCGCAGCTCGCTGAAGTCCCAGATGCCCCACTTGACCCGGTTGATCGCGTGCCCGACCTCGATGGTCTGCACATGGGGAGCGATGGCATCGACGGTGCGCATGACAAAGGTGCGCCAGGCCTCTGGACGCGTGACGGCGTTGCGATCCTGCACGAGTGCGACCTTGACCGGATGGCCGTCGCTGGCAAGATCCTCGACTACACTGATGAGAAACTCCTGATGCGACGCGCTGTCGTGGTGGTAGAAGCGCAGCAAGACGGGCAGCGCCGGCATCGCACGGAGCAGCGTGCGCTTCTGCTGCCACTTCTCGGGTGTCGGTTCGATGGCGAGCCCGAAGCGCTGCCGCAGGTCGACATGCCGGCGAAAGGCCTCGGGGCGCACGCGCCGGTACACGCGCCAGACCGGCAATGCCTGCCGGATGACATCCGTCAGCATCCGCAGGTAGCGACCGGATGGATAGGATGCCAGTCGCTCCTTCCGGGTGAGTGGGCTGAATGCCTGCGCGGTGCGGGCATCCCAGACCCAGAGATCCCTGGCGCCGGGCAGGGCATCGGCCGGCGGATGATCCCGCTCGGCCCGGGCCTTGCGGGTTTCCCGTATCGGGTGTCGCAGCCACCGCGATCGTGCGCGCAACTGAAACAGTGAGCGATACAGCCTGTACCAGCGAGTGAAGCCAGATGGCCGCTGGCCGTCCCAGTACATGGTGAGGAAGAACTCGAGAAACGCGGATGGCATCTCGAGGCGCGAGAGGTCCTGCGCCCGCTCGCGGATGGATAGCGGCCGCGGCCGGCGAAGTCCGCGATTCAGATCAATGACCATTGCATGATCGACCTCATCGGCGTCGTTCTGGTGCGTGAGAATATTCTGGTTGCCGAGGTCTCGATGCATGAAGCCCGCGTCGTGCATCCCACGACAGAGCTCAGCGACTGTATCCAGCAGGCCGATGAACTTTCCACATTCAGGATCGTGCCGGAACTTTTCCACCAGCACTTCTGTCAGCGACTGCGTTTCGTCGGCGTAGAGCGTGAGGAAGTGGCTTTCGACGAGCCGCTTTCCCTGCCAGTGTTCGACGTAGCCGACGGGGCGAGGGGTTCCCACGCCGTTGTCGGCAAGCTGCTTTGCCGCAAGGTACGACCGGCGTGCCTTTGAACCGCGAACATGGTCCACGGCATCTTTCCAGGCGGGCTGGCGCCCGAAGGACTTGACCACGATTTCGAGCGGCTCACCGTCTGCCTCGATGGTGATCAGGACGTTCCGGTTGCGACCGCCGGCGAGCAGCTTGGCATCGTGTGCCGTCACGAGTTGCTGCAATTCCTGCAAGGCGCGAATCATCGCCGGCGATTGGAATCGTGGTTCCAGTTCTCCGCTCAACGGGCTGATGGACATGTCGGCGGGCGAGCCTGTCCCCGGTCGCTCGAGAACCTGGTTCATGGACATGAATGTTTCGTGAAGTCTGTAAAGAATACGCGAAAACGAGGCGTTTGGCCCGGCCCGGTCAGGCGGCGTGCTCGCTGTCTTCGATCCGGCGTTTGGCCAGCGCTTCGCGTACCTCGGAGTGCTCCTTCTCGTTGAAGCTGAAGGTCATGAAGAGCAGCGCGCCGATCACATAGCAGCCGCCGGGCAGCAGCGCAAAGATCGCGCGCATCGCGGTCTGTACCGTCTCGGACTGCTCGACGTTGGGTTCGAAACCCGAGAACTGAAGAACGTAGCCTGTGACCACTGCGGTGATGGAGGCTGCGCACTTGCGAACGAAATTCCAGACGGCGAGATACGCACCCTCCTTGCGTTCGTTGGTGAGATACTCGTCGTAGTCGATGACGTCAGCCTTGATGGCGGGAGCGACGACGTTCGCGCATCCGCTGGCGAGCCCGAGCATGAAAGAGAGCGTCCAGATCATCGGGATGTTGTCGAGGGCGAAGAAAAAGGCGATGAACGTCGCCGCATTGAGCCACATCGAGAAGGCCCAGAGGCGCTTCTTGCCGGTGACTCGCGCGACCCGGATCCACAGCGGCGTAAAGATGAACTGGGGAACCGTGTACGTGAGCAGAATGGGGACCATCATCCCCTCGAGCCCAACCACGACGTACTCCAGCAGATAGGGAACCAGCAGGCCGACACTGGCAGCACCGAAGGTCTCGATGCCGTAGACGAACAGGAGCAGGCGGGCATGGGGGTTCCGGAATACATCCCAGAAAGAACGGAATACGTTGCCACCGCCCCGTCCCTGGTAGTCGACCCGCTCCGGGAGCAGCTTGGTCGACCACAGCACCACTGCGATAATCGTAAGCCCTGCGAACATGCTGAGAAAAAACGCGAAAGTGCGCTTATCTTCGGAGTTATCCATAAACCAGAGCGAAATCAGGCCCAGAATTGAACCAAGCGCCCCGATCAGGTGGCTATACCCGTAAAGACGGGTACGTTCGTGGTAGTTCGGTGTCAATTCGACGCCAAGTGCGCCGTGTGGGACGAAGAAGGCGGTGCTGGCTGTCTCGTAGAGCAACAGCGCCAGACCCATCCAGACAACGAGCAGGGCACCCTCCAGCAGGTTCGGGGGCGACCACATCATGAACAGTCCGAGCCCCATTGGAATGGCCGCGTAGAACATCCATGCCCGGCGCCTGCCAAAACGTGACCGGGTGTTGTCCGAGAGATAGCCGGCGAGCGGGTCGGAGATTGCGTCCCAGAGCCTGGATGCGGCGATGAGCGTGCCGATGGCGGCGGGCGCGATCAGCAGCACGTCGGTTGAGAACTTCATGAAGTAGGTGCCGAACAGCAGTCCCATGATGCCGAACGCAATGCGCGGCATGGAGTAGATCCAGATGACTGCCGTCTTGAGTTGCTCGGCGCCGGCCTCGCCGACGGCGCTATCCGCGACGTTACCGATCTTGCCGGTCGTCGTGTCGGAGTTTGATTGATCGTTCAACGGGTTGTGCCAGTCGCCCTCTGTGCCGCGGGATTCAGCTTACCCCAAATCCTGACCCCGTACAGTCTGCCTAGGAACCCCAGTTCATGGTGCGAAGCGCATCGAGCATCAGCTCGATGGACATCATCACGAGCAGCATCCCCATGAGTCGCTCGATTGCGGTCAGGCCGCGGCGACCCAGCACGCGATGAAGCGGGGTCGCTGCCAGCAGAATCGCCGCCGTACCGATCCACGCCACCGTGATCGCGATGAAGAGAGGCATCAGTGGCTCTGTCGCGGTCTTCAGCATCAGCACGGCCATGATCGACGGGCCGGCAACGGCGGGTATGGCGAGTGGCACGATCAGCGGCTCACCGCCCTGTGCGTCGCCGAAGATGCCCTGGGGGGTCGGAAAGATCATCCGGATCGCGATGATGAACAGGATAATGCCGCCGGACAGCGCGATCGACTCCTGTGAGAGCCCCAGAAAATCAAGGATATAGCCCCCGGCGAAGAGGTAGACGAGCAGGGCGACGTAGGCGATGCACACTTCGCGGAACGCGATTTTCATGTGCCGCGCCGGATCGACATCCTTCAGGATCGCCAGGAACAGCGGGATGTTCCCGAGAGGGTCCATGATGAGAAAGAAGACCAGGGTCAGGCTGGCGATTTCCATTTGATGCCGGGGTGAGAGGGAGAGGGCGCGTATGGTAGCCGCTTGACGCCGAATTGTCCCGGGATTCACAGGTTCGTCGGCCTGACCCCCGATCTGTCGGATGAGGCTGGCCCGATGGCCGCCTTTCATCGCAGGATGGCCCCAAAGCGCCCGATTGACGTGCGTTTCCGGTATTTCAGCTTGAAAGTTAAGGTTAATCCGCCTAAGCTTCGCGGCCGTAAATACCGCATAACCATCACGGAAACAGATCTGAGGCCCCGGCGCCTCCTCCAGCCACCCCCTGGCATCTGATTTGCGTGAGATGAAAACAACAAACGTGATCAATGACGTTGTTAGGCAACCGCAGGGCCTCGTGCGCCTGTGCCTGAGGAGATTCCTTTGAGCGACAAGAAGCTTTTTGCCGGACTGATTGCTGTGGCGATCGGCGTTTGGCTGTTATCCGGCGAGTTCGGTGGCATTACCGCGGTGGCGCAGGAGGGTGATGCGCGGCCGACAGAGACAGCACAGGAAAGGCCGCTGGTACGCGGTATGGAATCAGTGGCCTCCGAGCGCCGCCTGTTCCTCAAGGTGCGCGCGCAAACGCAGGCCAATCGCATGGTGCAGGTGCGATCGGAGGTGCAGGGTCGTGTCGAGGCCATTCCGGGCGAGAAGGGAACGCGCGTCGAGGCAGGCGATTTGCTGTGCCAGGTCGCGGTCGACACCCGCGACGCTGACCTCAGCCAGGCGCGGGCCGACCTGAAGAGCGCGCGGCTCGAGTACGAGGGTCTGCTGGATCTCAAGAACCGTGGTCTGCAGTCGGACATCAACGTTGCGCGCGCCGAAGCGGCGCTGGCTTCCGCCCGCGCCCGCGTCAAGCAGGCGGAACTCGCGCTCGAAAAGACGAAGATCGTCGCGCCCTTCGCGGGTGTGGTCGATAGCCAGCCGGTCGAGGTGGGCGACTACCTTTCGGTCGGTCAGGTCTGCGTCACACTCATGGAGATCGATCCGATGCTCGTGACGGGCCGCGTTGCCGAGAAGAATATCGGCAAGCTCGAACTCGGCGACGACGTCGAGGTGGAACTCATTACCGGCGAGACGATGTCCGGCACGATTTCGTTTATCGGCCGGGCACCGGACACCGCGACGCGAACCTATCCGGTCGAGGTCACTGTACCTTCCCCGGGCGATAACATCCGTGCGGGATTGTCGGCTGAGATGAGAGTGCCGACCGGGCGCGAGATTGCCCACCTGATCTCACCGGCCTCCCTGGTGCTGAGCGACGAGGGTGTCGTCGGCGTTCGCATCGTCGATGATGCCGATACCGTGCGCTTCCGGCCGGTCGAGGTCGTCAGCGAAGGTCCGGACGGCGTCTGGGTCAACGGTTTGCCGGAGCGCGTGCGGCTGATCACGGTTGGCCAGGAAGAGGTGTTCGACGGGCAGATCGTACGTGTCGATCTCACGCCGCTCGCCTCGCTCGTCAGTACAAACTGATGTCGTTTACGTCGAGCTACGTCGGTACCGCGATTGATCGATCGCGGACGACGCTGTCGATTCTGACGGTCATCCTGCTGACCGGCTGGGTGGCTTACCTGTCAATCCCGATCGAGTCGAACCCCGACGTTCAGGTGCCGGTCATCATCGTCACGATTCCCCATGAGGGGATCTCGCCTGAGGATGCCGAGCGGCTGCTGGCCCGGCCCGTGGAACTCGAAATGCGCTCCATCGAGGGCGTCGAGGAGTTGAACTCCTATTCCGGAGAAGGCTCGGCGACGGTCGTGATCGAGTTTGACTACGAACTCGACCCCGACGACGTCATGATCGACGTCCGCGAGGCGGTGGACCGGGCCAAGGTCAAGATCCCCAGTTCCGCAGAAGAGCCGATCATCGAGGAGGTGACGGCGGCCGGGTTCCCGATCATCACGGTGAGTCTCGGTGGTGAGGGTGTGCCGGATCGTGTGATCTACGATCTGGCGCGGCACCTGAAGGACGAGATCGAGGCAATTCCCGATATCCTCGAGGCCAACATCGTCGGCGAGCGGGAAGAACTGCTCGAGGCGATCATCGACCCGACGCTGCTCGAGTCGTACAACATCACGAACAACGAGCTGATCTCTGCGGTCGCGAGCAATAATCGGCTGATTGCCGCCGGCGCGGTTGATACCGGCAAGGGCAGCTTCTCGGTGAAGATCCCGAGCGTGATCGAAACCGCGGGCGATGTCCTGTCGATTCCCATCAAGGCAACGCCGGACGGCGTCATCACCATTGCAGACGTCACCACGATCCGGCGCACGTTCAAGGATGCGCAGCGCTTCACGCGGGCGAACGGACAACCGGGCGTCGCGATCGAGATCAGCAAGCGCAAGGGTGTGAGCCTCGTGCAGGCGGTCGACAAGGTGAAAGCCATCGTCGAAGCGGAGCGCGTGCACTATCCCGCCAATGTCGTGGTGGGCTATATGGCGGATCAGGCGCCGGAGACCATCGAGCAGATCGAGACGCTGCAAGGCAATATCTCGACGGCGATGTTCCTCGTGTTGACGGTGGTCGTTGCCGCGGTTGGCATCCGGTCCGGCATTCTGGTGGCGCTCGGTATTCCGTTCTCGTTCCTGTTTGCCTTCATCGTCATCAACTATCTGGGCTTCACCTACAACTTCATGGTGATGTTCGGCATGCTGCTCGGCCTCGGCATGCTGATCGATGGCGCAATCGTCGTCGTCGAACTCGCCGATCGGCGCATGTCCGAGGGCGTGACGCCGCGTGAAGCCTATATCTATTCGATCCGCCGCATGTTCTGGCCCGTGGTCGCCTCGACCGGCACGACGCTGGCGGCGTTCCTGCCGCTCATGTTCTGGCCCGGCGTCACCGGCGGTTTCATGAAGTATCTGCCGGTGACTGTCTTTGCCGTACTTGCCGGCTCGCTGCTCTACGCGCTCCTGTTCGCGCCCGTGTTGGGGGCTCTCATCAGCAAACAGCGGGAAGCGTCGGGCCAGGGTTCGTCATTCAAGCTCATCGACGACGGACACTTCGAGAAGGTTGGCGGCGTGATCGGCATTTATGCGCGCATTCTCGTCTTCACCACACGTCATCCCCTGATTGTCATCGGCGTGGCGATGGTCGTGCTGTACAGCATCATTCGCCTCTATGGTGTGTACGGAAACGGGATGCAATTCTTCACGGACGTCGACCCGACTTTTTCGCAGGTCGTCGTCAGCGCCAAGGGCAACTTCTCGAGCGCGGAACTCAACGACATCGTCAAGGACGTCGAAGAGCGAGTGCTGGAACAGGGCCGAATCGGCAGCATTTACACACGGAGCGGTTCCGGTGGCATCAGCTTTGGCTCCGGTGGTACGACGGCAGACCAGATCGGCGGCATGTTCATCGAGTTGTCCGATCGGCGAACCCGTGACGATAGCGGCACCGAAGTGCTCGAGGACTGGCGCCAGGCAACTGCTGAAGTGCCCGGCGTACGCGTCGAGGTTCAGGAGATGGAGCAGGGCCCGCCGGTCGGCAAGGATATCCAGATCCAGCTGTCGGGTATGGATCTCGACATTCTCGCCAGCGAAACGCGCAAGATCAGGAATTACCTGCTGGGCATGGACGGGCTCATCGACGTCGACGATACGGCGCCGGTACCCGGTATCGAATGGGAAGTCCGTGTCGATCGCGCCAAGGCCGCGATGCTGGGCGCGGATATCTCCAGCGTCGGTGCCGCGATCCAGCTCGTCACCAACGGCGTGCTTGTGGGCCGCTATCGTCCGGACGACGTCGATGACGAGGTCGATATCCGGATACGTTTTCCCGAGGAGTACCGGGCGATTTCCGAACTCGACAATCTCCGCGTGACGACGCGAGAGGGGCAGGTGCCGATTTCGAGCTTTGTCGAACGCGAGGCGAAACAGAAGATCAGTACGATCTTCCGCCAGAACGGCAATCGCATC
The DNA here is from genome assembly GCA_965267485.1 of Pseudomonadales bacterium. Taxonomy (GTDB): domain Bacteria; phylum Pseudomonadota; class Gammaproteobacteria; order Pseudomonadales; family Azotimanducaceae; genus JANQJA01. The sequence continues at coordinate 1,687,271 of OZ254080.1, forward strand.
ATGTACGTGCGGGCAAATACCGAGCCCGGCGTACTCGCCGACGACAAGGTCAGGGAAGTGCGGGCCTGGCTCGACAGCGAAGCCGACATCGACCCCTCGATCAACGTCGTCTTCCGCGGCGCGAACGAAGAGCAGAACGAGTCGATGGCGTTCATCGGCACCGCGTTTTCGCTGGCGCTGGCACTGATGGGTATCCTCCTGATTACGCAGTTCAACAGCTTCTATCAGGCACTGTTGATCCTGTCGGCCGTGATCATGTCGACAGTTGGCGTGTTGCTGGGGCTCATCGTGTTGGGCAAGCCGTTCAGCGCGATCATGACCGGCGTCGGTATTGTCGCGCTCGCGGGGATCATCGTGAACAACAACATCGTGCTGATCGACACCTTCAACTATCTCCGGCGAGAGAACCCGGGATGGGATCTGGGCCGGGTGATCGTGACGACCGGTTGCCAGCGTCTGCGGCCGGTGTTTCTGACGACCTTTACGACCGGCTTCGGCCTGTTGCCGATGGCGAGCGGTGTGTCTATTGACCTCATTGGCCGTGAGGTCGAAGTCGGTGGCCCGGTTGCCTCGTTCTGGGTGCAGCTGGCATCGGCAATCGTCTCGGGGCTCACGTTTGCCACGGTGCTGACGCTGATCGTGACGCCGGCCATGCTGATCGCGCCGCAGGCGCTTCGCAACGTCTTCCGCCGTATCGGCGGTGGACTCAGTGGGTTGTTGCGCCGTCGCTCCGACAGCGCTGCCTGAAACCGTCGGGAAATTTTACGTTTTCCTGAAGTGCTGTCGGGACGTCGCACGCAACCTGTTGTTACCTAACGAGTTCGTAAAGCTGGTTCGGCTCTTGCTTGGACACTTGTTTTCCCTGCGAGGTAACACGCTAATGCGCGATTTCAGATTACTGTTGATGGCCCTGCTGGTGCTCGGCTTCTCGCCGCTCGCAAGCGCGGTCGTTCTTGATTTCGAGACGGGTTCGATCGATTCCAATGGCCTCTACACCGAGGACGGTTTCGATCTTCAGACGCTCAATTTCACCGGCAATAATGCAGCGCTGCAGTCCCCGACGAATCCCGGTAACGGCACGCGGATCTTCGCATTCTGTGCGATTGCAGGTACGTGTACGCCGGGTACTGAACTCAGTCTGACCGACGGCTCAACATTCGCCCTCAATGCGCTCGACGCCGCCAACTGGACGTTTGAGGGCCAAAACGGCTTGCTGGACGTCATCGGCCACGTCTCCGGCGGCGGTACCGTAAGCCAGCAGCTCGTCATTACCGATGTCTGGCAGACATTTACGCTTACCGGATTCAACAACCTCGTATCGGTCCAGATGTACACGAGCGCCGTGTACGCGGGTGCGATCGATAATCTGGTACTGAACAGTTCCGTGCCGGAGCCCCTCCCGCTGGCGCTCCTCGCACTTGGGCTGATGCTGACTGCGGTTCGGCGTCGTTTCTCAGCCTGATTGAATTCGCACGCTATTGCGCGGAGGCAACCGCCTCCGCGTAGAGCGGACTCCACGACAGTTCACGGAACACCGATTCACGCTGGCGCGTGATATTGAACTCCGCAATCTCTCTCAATTCCTGATATCTGGGCATTGCTCGAAGCGGCGCCGCAAGTTCGGAATCGTCGAGACCGGCGAGCCGGAATTGGAGAAAGCCTTCCCGCGTGCCTCGTTCCAGCGCGGCCAGTGCTTCACCATATTGCTCAAGGGCCAGATGGGCATAGACAACCGAAGGGCCGCTGCCGTTTGGCCATCCGGTGAGCGGACGGCCCTCCATCGCCGCGAGCGCCCCTTCAGCGTACCGTCGGGCACGCTCCTTGTGGCCTGCCAGATACATGGCTTCGATCGCGCTCGCGAGTGCGGGTCCAATCGCCACACGTGCCAGCTCTTCCGGATCGATCTTGTCGCCCTGCAGGGCAGGGAGTGCCTTCTCGACCAGCTTCAGCGCTGTCTCGTATTCGCCGAGTTCAAACAGGCCGCTGACCAGATTGAGGCCGTAACCCTCGTAGTCGATGTCGCGCGTCAGATACGCCTTTGCCTCGGCCATGATCGCCTCGCGATTGCCCGAGTTCGAGATAATGTCGAGCCTGACCGCTTCGCGCATGGTGCGTTCTTCCGGGAGACTGGCAAGCAGCAACGGCAGCCGGTCTTCGAGCCGGTAGTGATAGGACATCAACCAGAGCATGAAATACTTCAGGCGGTTCTCATCGCTCATGAGCGTGGTCTGGTGCGCGGCTTCCGAAAGCCGGCCACGCGTCCAGTAGATCTGCGCGAGATACTGGCTGTATCCGTCATACTCTGGATCCTGTTCCCGCAGCCGCTTGATGCCGTCGATACCGCGCTCGATCTCACCGCTCTCGATCAGGTTCAGGTAGTAGTTCTGCTGGATGACACGTGAATGCGGATCGATCTTTACTGCCCGCGCCATCAGCGAATTCGACAGGTCGTTGCTGCCAACCGGGTCGGTCGTCCGGATCAGGTTCGAGTACCACATCATGACCTGGGCATCATTGGGGTTCAGTTCGATCGCCCGTTCGAACGCCTCGGTCGCCTGTTCGACGGCGCCGGGTTCAATTCCGATGCTGTCGTAGTGCTTCATGCCGACGGATGCCCAGTAGTCGGCGCCCGTGTAGCCGACCGACCTTGCCCGCGTCTGGGCTTCGGCGGCCAGTTCCAGCGACTCCTCAAGATCGACGACGCGATGATTGTTCCAGCCGACCATCACGGCATTGGCATAGCCGATCCATGCGGGGCCGTACTCCGGGTCGAGGGTTGTTGCCAGCTTGAAGAGGTCGATGGCCTGACGGATGCCATCTGGCGTTCGGCTGTAGAAGCGCTGACGCGCCTGCAGATAGACGTCGTGCGCCTGCGTGTTCGTGGGACGCTCGACGCCAGGCACGACAACGCCCTTGCCATCGTTGTCGAGCAGTGCGAGTTGCATGGCGCTCGCGACCTCACCGGCAATCTCGTCCTGGATGGCGAAGATGTCGTTGAGTTCCCGATCGTAGGTTGCTGACCAGAGGTGAAAGCCGTCGCTGGTGTTGATCAGCTGTGCCGTGATGCGCACCTGCTTGCCTGATTTGCGCACACTGCCTTCGAGAATGTGATCGACATCGAGTTCCTGGCCAATCTGTCGAAGATCGATGTTCTTGCCCTTGTAGAAGAAGGACGACGTGCGGCCGGCAACACGCAGCCCGTCGATCTGTGCGAGCACGTTGAGCAGCTCCTCGGACAGTCCGTCCGAGAAGTATTCATTTTCGATGTCGCTGCTCATGTTCACGAACGGCATCACCGCGATCGACGGGTCAGGGTCTATTTCGGCGGCAATCGGTACCGAAGGTTCGACGGCTTGTGCGGGCGCCACCGCTGTCGATTCAGCCGCCCCGGGTGCCGGCGGCGTTCCAATGCCGGTATCGGTAATTGCGGCCTGGGGCACCGGCCGTGCGAAGTACTCGAACATGAAGAAGGCGAGGGCGATCGACAGCAGCGCAATGATGATCATGTTGATGCGCTGGCCGGTCTCGTGGCTGATCGATTCGTTGGGCTGCACGCGGCGCGTTGGCGCGAGGCCGTCCGGTGTCAGTTCGTAGAACCAGGCAAACGCGACGACGAAGGGAAAGCCGATGACCAGCAGCGCCAGTGCGTAGCCGATATGGGCGTCGGCCAGACCGAAGACCGGAAAGATGATGTCGGCAATCTGGAGGATGATCCAGCTGAAGACGGCGTAGGCCGCGGCCACCTTGATGATGTTGCGACGCTGCAGTTCCGCGATGAATGTCGATTCTGACATGCTGAACGATGGTGCCCTGCCGTGTCGATTCAGTCTAGCAGAATCAGCTTCGCCTTTACTCCGTGGGATCGGCGCGGTTACTTTGGGCACGTCGTGGATTGATGAGGAGGGCTGGAAGATGGAATACCGCAAACTGGGCCGGCATGGTATCGAAGTGCCGGCATTGTGCCTGGGCACGATGACATTCGGGCTTCAGGTCGATGAAAAGACCTCGTTCGAGATCCTGGATCGTGCCTGGGACCTCGGACTGACCTTCCTCGATACCGCCGATGCGTATCCACTCGGTGGCACCCGCGAGACGATTGGCGAGACCGAGGCGATCATCGGCCGGTGGATGGGCAAGCGCGGCAATCGCGACAGGCTCATCATCGCCACCAAGTGCTTTGCGCCAACCCGGGGAGGGCCCAACAATATGGGTCTGTCGCGGCAGCACATCATCGAATCCATCGACAAGAGCCTGTCGCGACTCAAGACCGACTATGTCGACATCTACCAGTCGCACGGATTCGATCCGCGGACGCCTATCGAGGAAACCCTGCGCGCCTTCGACGACCTCGTCAAGGCGGGCAAGGTGCGCTACGTTGGCTGCTCGAATTATCCTGCCTGGCGGCTTGCGCAAGCGCTCCGGGCGGCAGACCGGCTCGGCGTTGCGGGCTACGTCTCTGTGCAGCCTCGCTACAACCTCCTCTACCGTGAAATCGAGACTGAACTGCTGCCGCTGATCAACGATGAAGGATTGGGCACGCTGGTCTACAACCCGCTGGCGGGCGGCTTTCTGTCAGGGAAGTACAAGCCGGGTCAGGCGCCCGAGGAGGGCACGCGATTCACGCTCGGCACGGCGGCAGAACGATATCAGGCCCGTTACTGGCACGACGCGCAGTTCGACGCGGTCGAAACGCTCAAGCAGGTCGTGGAGGCCAAGGGGCTGAACATGGTCTCGGTGGCGGTTGCCTGGGTGCTGGCGCAACGTGGTATCACTTCAGCCATCATCGGCGCGAGCCATGCGGGGCAACTCGATGCCAATATCGCCGCGCTCGATGTGACCTTTGACGACGAACTGGCCGCGGCGTGTGATGCGGCCTGGTGGTCGTTGCCGAGGCGTCCGGTTGCCGAAGGCTATCGCTGATTCCGATGGCTGACGTGCGTGAGGTTCTCGCCGCCTGCGACAACATTCTGCCGGGGCGCGGCGGCGAATCGGAAACGATCGTCTCGCAGCTTCAGGCCGTCATTGATGGTCTGAACGGGGATGAACGTCCTGACACCTACGGCGAGGGTGAATACCTCGCGGCCTTCGAGGCCGAGGTCGCCGACATGTTCGGCAAGGAAGCCGCGGTCTTCATGCCTTCGGGCACAATGGCCCAGCAGATTGCGCTACGTGTCTGGTGTGACCGCACCGGGCGGCATACCGTCGCGATGCATCCGACCGCGCACCCCGAGTTCGCCGAGCATCTCGGCTACCAGTACCTTCATGGGCTGAAACGGCTCCAGTTCGGTTCGCCTGAGTTCGCGGCCACGCGCCTGTTGACCGTGGCGGATTTCGAGGCGCTGAACGCCTTGCCCGGTGCCGCCCTGCTGGAACTACCCTGTCGGCCTCTCGGCGGACAGTTGAACACCTTCGATGAACTTGTCGGGATGCGCGACTGGCTGGCACAGCGCGGTGTGCCCTTTCATCTCGACGGTGCCCGCGTCTGGCAGTGCCGGCATTTCTATCACAAATCACTTGCCGAGATCGGCGAGTTGTTCGACAGCGTTTATGTGTCGTTCTACAAGGACGTTGGCGGCCTTGGTGGCTGTATGCTGATGGGCCCGTCGGCGTTTATCGACGAATGCCGGGTCTGGCAACGTCGTCATGGCGGCAATCTGGTGGGCCAGACGGCGTACTATGCGTCGGCTCGCGTCCGGCTTGGCCCCGCGCTTGACCAGATGCCGCACTGGGTCGAGCGAGCACGCGAAGTCGCAGCGGTGCTGGCCGCGCATCCGAGGGTCAGGGTCAATCCGGATCCGCCGCACGTCAACTTCTTTCAGGTCTTCGTTGAGGGAGACCCCGAGGCGCTCACCGCGCGCCACCATGAACTCGCTCGGGAGACGGGCACGTTTCTGTTTCCACGATTGACTGCGGCCCCGGTCCCCGGGTTTGCCACCACCGAACTCCATCTCTGGGAGCGTGCGATGGCCTTTGATCTCGACCGCGTGCCCGGCTTCCTTGAGACACTGCTCGATTAGTTGTCGCCCGCAGCCATTGCTGCGACACTCGGGTAGGCCGCAGCGGCGGCAAAACAAGAGGGAGAGACATGAAAGCAGCCATTTTCGAAGAGGCAAACAAACCGCTCATTATTGAAGACGTGGATATCATCGATCCGAGGCCCGGTGAAGTCCTGGTGCGCACGACCTGCTCGGGGGTCTGCCATTCGGACCTGCACTTCATCGACGGCCTGTGGCAGATGCCATCGGCATGCGTGCTCGGACACGAGGCCGCGGGCGTGGTTGAGGCGATCGGCGACGGCGTCACCTATGTGAAGCCGGGCGATCGCGTCATCATGAGTTTCCGGCCGTTCTGCGGTAAATGTAACTACTGTCTCAGCGGCAAGCCGAACCTTTGTCCTGATGTCGAGAATGCGGCCGCGTCGCGGTCACGCCTGACCTGGAAGGGCAAACCCATCATCCAGTTCGCCTCGGTCGGATCGTTTGCCGAGATGATGCTGACCTCCGAGAACGGCGTCGTGAAGATGCCTGACGAGATGCCTATGGCGGAGGCCGCGCTCATTGGTTGCGGCGTGATGACGGGTGTCGGTGCCGCCCTGTATACCGCGCAGGTACCAGGTGGCGCAGACGTCGCCGTTATCGGCTGTGGCGGTATCGGCCTGAACATCATTCAGGGCTGTCGAATCGCGGGTGCCGCGAAGATCATTGCGATCGACATCGTGGACTCCAAACTCGACATGGCTACCGGCTTCGGTGCGACGCATACGATCAACTCCAGCGAGATCGACAACCTTGAGGAGGCGATCGCGGAACTCACGCAGGGCGAAGGCGTTGAGTACGCCTTTGAAGCGATCGGCGTGCCGGCTGCTGCCACACAGGCCTTCAACATCACACGCCGGGGCGGTACGACGGTTGTCGTGGGCATGCACCCCATCGGCTCCGAGATCTCGGTACCCGGGCCGGCGTTCCTTCAGGAGAAAAAGCTCATCGGCTGCATGTACGGTTCCACGCGATTCCGCGAGCACATGCCGAAGCTCATGGATCTCTTTCTGCAGGACAAGCTCGACCTGACGAGACTCGTCTCACGACGCATGAAGCTCGAGGACGTCAACGAGGCGTTCCGCAGCATGAAGGCGGGTGAAGTTGCGCGCTCAGTACTCGAGATATCAAGCTAGGAGCCATCCATGACGGGCAAGACGCTTGATCGGGACGGCGTCCGGATCTACTACGAGACACACGGCACCGGGCCGGCCGTGCTGCTGAGCCACGGCTACTCTGCCACATCACAGATGTGGCAGCCGCAGATCGAGGCACTCAGTCGCGATCACCAGCTGATCCTCTGGGATTTTCGCGGGCATGGCCAAAGCGATGCGTCGGACGACCTCGCGCAATACAGCGAACGGGCAACGGTTGACGATATTGCAGCGATTCTCGATGACGTGGGCGTGGATCGCGCCGTCATCGGGGGCCTTTCGCTCGGCGGTTACATGTCGCTCGCCTTCAACCTCGCGCATCCCGAGCGCGTGAAGGCGCTGATGCCGATCGACTGTGGCCCGGGGTTCAAGAAGGATGAGGCGAGGAATGGCTGGAACGACTACGCAGAGTCGATGGCGACGTCCATCGAGGAGGGCGGTAGTGATCCGAGCCAGTCGCCGGAGCGAACCCAGAGTCACCACAACGATGTCATGGGTGTCGTCCGCGCGGGTCGCACAATGCTGAAGCAGTACGATGCCCGGATCATCGAGTCGTTGCCGGGGATCAGCGTGCCAACACTGATCGTCGTCGGTGAGAACGATACGCCCTTTCTCGCGGGCTCAGACTACATGGCCTCGAAGATCCCCGGTGCGGAAAAGCACGTGATCCCCGATGCCGGCCATGCGGCGAACATGGATCAGCCGGCGCGCTTCAACGAGATCGTGCTCGACTTTCTGTCGAGGCACGGCTTCTGAGCTAGAGGCCGTCTTCGACGAGTCGCTTCGCCTTGCGATAGTTGATCTTGCCGTTTTCATGGCGGAAATCCTCCGCCGTGAAGACGACGTGGCGCGGATGTTTGTAGCGGGCGACGAATCCGGACAGGTGCTCGCGTAGCGCATCCACTTCAATCGGCCCATTGTCGCGGGTACGGATCAGCGCAGAGACGGCCTGGCCGAAACGCTCATCGGGCACGCCGAGCACGGCTGCGTCCACGACTTCTAGCATCTGCTTGATGGCGTCCTCGACTTCTTCGGGATAGACCTTCTCGCCACCGGTGTTGATACAGTTGTTGCCACGGCCGAGCAAGGTCATGTTGCCGTCGGCGTCGATGCGACACCAGTCACCCGCCATCGAGTATCTGACGCCGTCGATCACGGGAAAAGTCGCGGCCGTTTTCTCGGGATCCTTGTAGTAGCCGATCGGGAGTGCGCCGCGCAATGCAAGCAGGCCCGCCTCGTCAGAGCCCCGTTCGATCTCGGTCAGGTCTTCACGAAGCAGTTTGACGTTGTCGCTGGCCTTGAAGCGGCCCGTCTCGCCGGGATCGGTTTTCCCGCGCACCGACGTACCAAGGCCGGAGCCCTCTGAAGAACCGAGGTTGTCCGAGATGCTGGCGGACGGGAAAAACTCGAAGATCGCCTGCTTGAAGTGTTCGCTCCACATGGCGCCTGCCGAATTGATGAGTCGCACGGATGAAAGATCATGTTCGCCGGCGTGATCGCGCAGGTACTCGACGAGCGGGAGCGAAAAGGCATCGCCGACGATGGCAACGCGCTGTGCACGCGTGCGTTCGATCTCGCGGACGCAGGTTTCGGCGTCGAAGCTCTTCGTTGGCAACAGGATGATGCAGCCGCCACGGAACAACACCGAGGCCATTGTCGTGAGTCCGGTTGAATGCATCATCGGGGCAGCCGGGATCGCGTTGGGCTGGATGTCCTGCGCAGCAATGGCCTTGATGTGCGCTTCGATGGTGTCGCCGTCGTTCATTTTGATCGCCGCGATGCGATTGCGGGCCGGCCACATCACTCCCTTCGGGTAACCGGTCGTTCCGCCGGTGTACATCAGGTAGAGGTCATCGCCGGAGCGTTCGATGTCGAGGGGCGAGCTGTCGCCTTCCCGGCACAGCGTGTCGAAGTCGACCGCGAAGTCCGCGACCGGGCCGTCGCCGACTTCGACCCATGCCTTGACCCCCGGCAGCCTCGGCCGCAGTGCGGCAATCTGCGTCCTGAAGTCGGCATCGTAGGCCACGACCTCGGCATCCGCGTTGTCGATCAGGTAGAACAGTTCGTGGTCGACGTAGCGGTAGTTCACGTTCGCGTGCACGAAGCGGCCCTTGGCGCAGGCGGCCCACAGCTCGACATAGGCCGGGCTGTTGCGAAGCATGAAGGCGACCTTGCTGTCGGGCTCGAGCCCGAAGCTGGCGAGCGCCCGTGCCAGACGGTTGGTGCGCTCGCCGAACGTGCGCCATGAATATTCAATGTCACCGAAAATGATCGCGGGCCGGTCCGGGAATGCCTCGGTGATCGCGTCGTAGACGTCACCGAAATTCATGTCAGGAAACTCGCTCAACGGCTCCTCCTTCTCGTGCACACTTTCCCTGCAGCGCAGGGCTCCCTTGAACCTGATTGGTGCGGATTCTCCGCAAAAACCCGGGCTATGACGCCCGTCTCGCTGGCATGGCGGTTGCAGGTTCGAATGCGAGAACGAGTGGCGAATAGGGTCATTCGACAACCCGAACCGGAGGACACATGAACCCCCTCGAAGACTTCAGCGAAACAGAAATTCCTTCAGCCGATATCACTTCGGTATTCGAATACGACGAGATCAGCGAAGAAGCGGCACCGTCGTATCTCGAAGACGCAGAGAACATTTACGCGGCCATGTTCTGATGCATCTGCCGGCTAGTCCGGCAATCCGAGGACGCGCTTGGCAATGATGTTGCGCTGGATCTCGCTCGTGCCGCCGTAGATGGACACCGCCCGCGTGGTCAGCCAGTTTGCGTTCGCCTCGATCTCGTCGGTCGTGAAAGGTTGACCGTCCCACGCGGCGCCGTTGATGCCCATGGCGGCCTGACGAACTTCGGCATCCTCTTTCGTGAACTCGGCGCCCTTGACCTTCAGGATGGAGGTGGCCGTGGTGGGCGCGCTGGCCTCGGTCTCGGCGATCACACGTTGCTGCGTCAGTTTGTAGGCGCGCTGGTTCATGTCCAGCGTGACGAGGCGGGTTCGGAACGAGCGATCAGCAAGTCTGCCGTTCTCTATGCCGATGTAGCGACGCGCAATGTCAGTGATCGGCTCCTTGATGTCCTGCACCTGCTGTCCGCTGGTGTTGACGCCCCCGTGAATGGAACGCTCGTATTGCAGCAGGCGCTTGCCGATGGCCCAGCCTTCGTTGGGCGGGCCGATCATGTCGTCTTTGTCGGCGGTCGCATCGTCGAAGAATGTTTCCGCAAAGGGTGAGGCGCCGGACAGCAGCCGGATGGGTTTGATGGTGACCCCGGGCTGATCCATGTTGACGAGAATGAGGCTGATACCCTCGTGCTTCGGCTTGTCGAAATCGGTGCGAACCAGACAGAAGATCCAGTCGCCGTAGATGCCGTCGGAGGTCCACAGCTTCTGGCCGTTGAGCCGGTACACATCGCCCTCGTCGACGCACTTCATTTTCAGGTTGGCGAGATCGGAACCTGCAGCGGGTTCGCTGTAGCCCATGCACCATCCGCCTTCGCCGCGCGCCATGCGTGGCAGCCACTTGGTCTTCTGGTGTGCCGTGCCAAACTCAAGGATGGTCGGCCCGATGTAGTTGATGCCGCGCCCCGTCAGTGGTGCGCGGGCACCAATGCGGCGAATCTCCTCACCGAGCACCATGTACTCGGCCTTGCTGAGCCCGGCGCCGCCGTATTCGCGCGGCCACGTCGGCACGGTCCAGCCTTTCTCTGCCATCAGTTCGAGCCAGGCCTGCGTATCGCGATCGAGTTCGATCTTGCTGCTGCCCCATGGCACGAAGCCCGGCTGTCTGACGCCGTCAGGGCAGTTCGCCTCCAGCCATGCGCGTGTCTCTTCGCGAAAAGTATCCAGCTCTGCCATGGGTGCCCCGATTCATTGAGTCGCCAGATACTATCTTGATTCCCCGCGCGCTTTAAAGTCGCAGGTAACTCACCTAAGCTCTTGGCTCCAACGACGACAGGGCTGCTCTGGAGGGAGAGGCGCAATGGACGATCTTGCATTCTCGGACGCGACGACACTCGCCGCGAAGATCAAGGCGAAAGACATCAGCAGCGTGGAACTGCTGGAGCACTTCATCGGCCGGGTTGAGAAGTACAACCCCGATATCAACGCGATCATCGCCACCCAGTACGACAAGGCGCGCGATCGAGCGCGCGCGGCCGACGAGGCGCTGTCGAAGGGCGAAGACTGGGGGCCGCTGCATGGCGTTCCGATGACGGTGAAGGAGTCGTACGACATTGCCGGGCTGCCAACGACCTGGGGCAATCCTGACCTCAGGAACAATATTGCAGAACGTGATGCGGTTGCCTGTGATCGACTGCAGGCAGCCGGCGCCGTCATCTTTGGCAAGACCAACGTGCCGCTGTCGCTGGCGGACTTTCAGAGCTACAACGACGTCTACGGCACGACCAACAACCCGTTCGATCTCGAGCGTGGCCCGGGTGGCTCCTCCGGTGGCTCAGCCGCGGCGCTCGCCGCCGGTCTCACGGGGCTCGAGATGGGCAGTGATATCGGCGGTTCGATTCGCAATCCCGCGCATTACTGCGGTGTGTACGGCCACAAGCCGACCTGGGGCATTCTTCCAATGCGGGGTCATGCGCTCCCCGGCGTACTGACGCCGTCAGACATTTCTGTGATCGGCCCGCTGGCGCGCAGCGCGGAAGACCTGCGCCTTGCCGTCGACCTCGTCGGCGGTGCTGACGACATTCATCTGCCGGGCTGGGACCTGAATCTGCCAAAGCCCAAAGGCATGTCGCTGGCGAACCTGAAGGTCGCCGTGTGGGCAGATGACGATATTGCGCCGGTCGACGAGCGCATCAAGTCGCGGGTGCTCAAAGTGGCGAAACTCCTCGAGGATGCCGGTGCCGACGTCGACTATGGTGCACGGCCGCAGTTTGCGGCGGACTACACGCACGAGCAGTACCAGTACCTGCTTCACGCAGCGATGTCAGCCCGCCAGCCGGATGCAGTGTTCGAGGAGAACCTGAAGCGTCGGAACTCGCTCGGCGCCGATGACAACAGCTCGCTCGCGACGGTCACGCGGGCCTCGACCCAGTTTTATCGGGAGTGGCACGTTCGCAACGAGAACCGCACGCACCTGCGCTGGGCGTGGCACGAGTTCTTCAAGGAGTTCGACCTGATGCTGACGCCGATGTGCTCGACGACCGCGTTCTTCCACGACCAGAACCCGCAGATGGGGGCGCGTACGCTGACCGTGAACAATGAAGAACGTGCCTATTTCGAGCAGATTTTCTGGGCGGGGCTGACCGGCGTTTCCTACCTGCCATCGACTGTTTTCCCGACGGGTCTGGATGATCAGGGCCTGCCGATCGGCGTGCAGGTGGTCGCGCGCGAAATGGGCGATCTTGCGACGATTGAGTTCGCTCGACTCGTGACGGAACAGATGGGCGGTTTCACGCCGGCGCCGAACTATCAGGACTGACCTGATGCGTCGTTTGTTCCTTGCCTTGCTGCTGGCGATCCCGGCTTTGCTGCATGCCGCCGACCTGAAGGCGCCGCCGCGCGTGCTGATGACGACGAGCATGGGCGAGGTCACGATCGAACTCGACCGGGAGAAGGCGCCGATTGCCGTTGGCAACTTTCTTGGCTATGTGGAACGCGGCGATTACGACGGTACGATCTTCCATCGTGTCATTCCGGGATTCATGGTGCAGGGCGGCGGTCACGACCCTGACATGTCGCTGCGAACGGAGGGACAGACGATTCGCAACGAGGCCGACAACGGACTCAGGAATGAAACGGGCACTGTCGCCATGGCGCGGATGAGTGGCATCGACAGTGCCTCGCGCCAGTTTTTCATCAACGTCAACGACAACACGCATCTCGATCACAAGGAGACGAGTTGCACCCGTGAGGACATTGCAGATGTCGAGGCGGCGCGGGAGCGGGGGCTTTACAAGCCGCTGTCCTGCGCGAATTTCGGCTATGCGGTGTTTGGCCGTGTTGTCGAGGGAATGGACGTTGTTCACGCCATCGAGATCGTCGAGACGACGTCAAAGGACGGCCATGAGGACGTGCCTGTCGAGCCGGTCATTATCGAATCGATCGAATTGCTTCCGGATGCGGCGGCAGCATCAGCGGGTCGCGGTGTCGATGCCGGCGAGGATGAGGGCGAGTCCACCAGCCCATAGCCCGCACGCCAGGAAGTCAAAGAGGGTATAGCGCAGTCGCGGAAAGCGGGCGACGCCGCTCATCGCGGGAATGATGCTGCGTAGCGCCGGGATGAACCGGCCGATGATGATGGCGCCCCAGCCCCAGCGACGAATGAATGCTTCGCCGCGCTCGATGCGATCGGCGTAGCGCTGCCCCAGCGTCGATCGATGCAGGGACGGGCCGGCAAGGCGGCCGGCGTAGTAGCCGACGTGATCGCCGATTGTTGATCCCAGAAATGCGAGCGGCACCAGTACGGCAAGTCCGGTCAGCCCCTCCGTATAGAGAAACGAGCAGATCACAACCAGAATGATGGCTGAGACGAACAGGCCGATCCCGACGCAGGTTTCGCAGAACGCCGCGATGGGAACGGCATAGATCGCCAGGTCCTTGTGAGTGCGCAGCCACTCCAGAATTGTCTCTTCGATGCCCGTATCTCCGGCGGGAGGTCAGGCAGTCAGGAACTGCTCCAACTCCGATTTGCCCAGCGCGCCTCGATGAATCCGCCTGACTTCCTCGCCTTCAAGCAGCACCAGCGTCGGAATTGCGCGCACACCGTGGGTTGTTACGAGACCAAGGTTTTCCGGATCATCGACGTTGATCGTTCTCAGCTCAACGTCCGGGGCGTTTGCGACGACCTCGCTGACGATCGGCTTGATCTGCTGGCAGGGACCGCACCAGTCGGCTTCGAATTTGAGTAGTGTTTTCATGGGATGCCTCCTTCGTTGATGGGCACATTATTTATGCTGGAGGCGAAAAGTGAAGTTGGCAATTTCGATAGATTTAATTCGTTTTTGGAATGAAAGATAAGGGCGCAGGATTGCGAGTCCCTGTCCGGCGCGCTATCTTCGACGCAGTCTACACGGAGGGAATTATGGAAATCAGACCGCTGACGCCGCACATCGGTGCCGAAGTGCTGGGCGTGGATTTGTCGCAACCCATCAGCAACGAGGACTTCGCTGCGATTCATCAGGCTCACCTCGACTGGATGGTGCTTGTATTCCGGGACCAGCATATCGACCGCGAGCAGCACAAGGCGTTCGGCCGCCGCTTTGGGAAGCTGCACGTTCATCCCATGAACAAGCTGCGTTCGGGTGATCCGGAAGTGCTCATCGTCAAGACCACCAGCGAATCGAAGTACACGGCCGGTGATGGCTGGCACACCGACGTGACGTGCGACGAGTATCCGCCCATGGGTTCGATGCTGTACATCACCGAGACGCCGGAAGTCGGCGGGGGCGACACGATGTACGCCAACATGTACCGCGCCTATGAGATGCTGTCAGACACCATGAAGGACATGCTGGATGGCCTCGTCGCCGTGCACGACGGCGCGCTGCCCTATGTCGGCGCCTACAATGCGCCGCTGCCGGATGGCGAGCAGTATCCAAAGCATGAGCACCCGGTCATCGCCACACACCCCGAGACCGGCAAGAAACTGCTGTATGTGAATTCGGGCTTCACTTCTCACATCAAGGGACTTTCGCGCAAGGAGAGTCGTGCGCTGCTGGGTTTCCTGTTCGAGCATATTGCCACGACGCCGTCGCTGACCTGCCGCGTGAACTGGGAGCCGAACACGCTCACGTTCTGGGACAACCGCTGCACGCAGCACCACGCCGTCTGGGACTACTGGCCCCATTCGCGCTACGGCGAGCGCGTCTCGATCGTCGCCGACTCCCGCCCGGCGGCATAGCGCCACAACAGGCGCGACACCGCCTGCGGCACAGCGTCACCACAGGCGCGACACCCCTCGTTCTGAAGCGCCCGCGAAGCGGGCGCTGAAGAATCTCCACCTTCCTTCAACGCTTTTCTGCCCCGGTGCGTCCAATGGCTGAGTCACCAGAGGAATTCGCGCCATGTCATCCACTCTTCGTGTCATCGTCTTTATCGCAGCGACTCTCGCGTTGCCGGGTTGCATCATCAAGGTTAACGCCGACAGCTACGGCGGCGATATCGACCGCGTTTTCGGCAGTATCGACATCGATGACGGCCGGCAAGTGGGCAATATCGATTCGGTCAACGGCAGTGTCCGGCTCGGTGATGAAAGCGTCGCCGAGGATGTCGGCACGGTCAACGGCTCGATCCGCGCTGGTCGGGGCGTCCGCGTGGATTCGCTTGAGACCGTCAATGGCAGTATCCGGGCCGGCCGTGGTCTTCAGGCGACGGGTTCGCTTGAGACGGTCAATGGTCGCATCGAACTGCGCGAAGGCTCCACGGTCGAGCGCGATGTGTCGACGGTCAATGGCAGCATCGAACTCGACGGAACGACGGTTCGCGGCAGCATCGAAACCGTCAATGGCCACGTCCGGCTCGAATCGTCGACCGTCGAGGGCGATATCGTGTTCGAGGACAACGACGGTGGTGGCTGGGGGTGGTTCCGGAACAAGGATGAGCCACGGCTCACGATCGATGACCGCTCCGAGGTTCAGGGCACGATCATATTGTATCGCGCCGTCGAACTGCGCATCGACGAGGGTGCCAGAATCGGCGAGATCGAACGTCGCTATGACGCCCGGTAACGTGGAGGACTGACGGTCTTCTAGAGGCGAAACTGCGAGATCTGGATTTCCTCGCCGTAATCGGCGTAGTCGCCACTCGCACGCTCATCCCGGAAGTGGCCCCAGTTCACGGGCCGGTATCTGGCCGGTGTCATCAAGGGGACACAGTCCGTACGGTAGTCCGGGTTCAGGAAAAACGGCGCGCTGAACCGCTCACGGGATGCATTGGCGATCACGCGATGTTCAGGCGCCTGAAACCGATCGTTGGACCAGACCTGCATCATGTCGCCGATGTTGATGATCATGCCGTCCGGCTCCGGCACGATCGTGTGCCACCGGTTGTCCTTGTTCACCTGGAGCGCCGGAACGTCGTCCTGGACAAGTACTGTAAGGGCACCGGCATCGGTATGGCGATTGACGCCGAGGCTGCCATGGGCAATCTCGGTCCCTGAGTCGGCGGGTGCCGGGTCGTCGCAGACCGGATAGTAGTTGAGCCGAAGGAAACTGGTATGACGGGTTCCAAAACTGTCGGCAATCGAGCCGGGCGCGACATCCAGTGACTGTTCGATGGCGTCCAGCAGCGTCATGCTGATCGCCTCGCAGCGTCGATACCAGCCGGTCATGATTTCGCGAAAGCCCTCGATTTCGGGCCATCGCGAAGTGTGCTCGACCTCGGCATCGCCGAGGTCAATGCCGAAATCGTAGACCTGCTTCCAGTCTCGAGTGTTCTTCGTCAGTTCCTCGTCATAGAACCCCATCGGGTTTCTTGCATCCCGTCGCACGGCCAGGCGCTCATCGAGGGGCTGGTGAAAAAACTTTCGTGTCGCGTCGAGAAATGCGGCCGTCGCTGCTTCGTCAACGCCGTGGCCGACGATCTGGAAGAATCCCCATGCTTCGCAGGCACGGGTGATTTCATCGCGTGCGACCGGATCATCGGGCAATCCCGAGATGTCGATAGTCGGGACATTCAGACTCATGGTGATGACTCCGCCAGTTGTTTCAGTCTCGCGAGGCGTTCCGGTTCGTTGGCCTGAAGCCACTCGTCGCTGCCGAGCCGCTCGAGGGCAATGGCGAAGTGCGGCCTTGCCTCAGCGTCGCGGCCAAGTGCCAGCAGACACTCGCCGATTTCTTCGTGGGTGTATCCTTCGGCCGCATTGCCCTGGCGGTACGGGTGGTCGACCAGTGATTGTTGCACTGCCAGCGCTTCCTCGACCCGGCCAAGGTACCTGAGCGTGACGGCTCGGGACCACGTCGCGATCGATGCCTCGAAGCGCTGCGATTGTGCTTCCCGAAACGCAATATCCCGCTCAAAGAGCGCCAGCGCCTTCTCGTGTTCACCGCGGTCGTTGTAGGTCCAAGCGAGGTTGTTGTAGAGCGGGCCGAGCCAGCGACGGGCGGCCGGGTCGCTGGCGGACTCTGCCATACGGATCGCTCGCTCGTTCCAGTCGATGGCGGCGGCGGGCGATTCAACGATGCCAAGCATGTGGGCGGCATCCACTGCGAGGTATTCGTCGCCAGCGAGGTTTGCGGCCTCGATCGCCTGTTTGAAGCGGGGGATGGCATCCCCTGGGCGGCCGCTGCTGTTCAGCACACGACCGCGTTCCAGCAGGAAGCGCGCACGAAGGCGTGGCTTGTCGCCTGTCAGTTCCGCCTCGACACCATCGAGCACGTCGTGCGCCTCATCGAAGCGCTGCTGCAGTCCGAGCGAGCGGGCGAGTTGGGTCTTTGCTTCCAGGGTCCACGCGGTGTCGCCTGCCTTTTCGCCCTCACTGACCATTTTGCGAAAGCTCGCTTCGCTGGCTGCCGGATCACGAAAGTTCCAGGCCTTGTCGATATCGGGTAAGTCTGAACCGGCCATGGCGATCTCCGCGAAGACGAGAATGAGCAGGGGGGCGAGCAGTTTGTTCACGCCCGAAGGTTACGGAAATTCGGGCGCGCTGCCTACCATGCCCGCAGGTCGCGGGCTGTTTGTGGTGCAGCGCCGGCCTGCATACAATCGGGGCATTCTTCATCAACCTTCGAGGGAACACAGCCATGGCAGAAGCGTGGATCATTGATGGGGTGCGATCACCCCGTGGCCGAGGTAAACCGGGTGTCGGCAGCCTGTCGGAAATTCACCCACAGCGCGTGATGGCGCAGGTCCTGAACGGTCTCAAGGACAAGGTCGGCTTCGATCCTGCTGACGTCGAGGATGTGGTTGCAGGCTGTGGCGCTGGCAGCGGTGACCATGCCCATGACATCGCGCGCATGTCTGCGCTCGACGCGGGCTGGCCGCTCACTGCCTCCGGTGTGACGCTGCATCGCTTCTGCGGCTCCGGCCAGCAGGCGGTGACATTCGCGGCAATGGGTATCCTTGCTGGTCACCAGGATCTCGTCGTCGGTGGCGGTGTCGAGTCCATGTCGCGGTACTCGCCCACGCACACCGATGGTTTTACCGCCAACAATCCACATCTGTTCGAACAGTATCCGCTGGTGCCACAGGGTATTTCGGCAGACCTGATCGCTACGATCGAGGGATTCTCCCGGGAGGAATGCGATGCCTACGCGGTGCGCAGCCAGGAACGTGCGCAGCGCTCGATCGAGGAGGGGCGTTTCAATCGCTCGCTCGTGCCGATCATGCGCGACAGCGGCGAACTCGCACTCGACCGTGACGAGCACCCCCGACCGGGCACGACGCTCGACAACCTGAAGGACCTGAACCCGTCGTTCGAGAAGATGGGCAAGACCGTCTTCGAAGGTCAGGTGAAATCGTTCGACCAGATCTGCTGCGAGGTCTATCCGGATGTGAAAGAGGTCATTCATGTTCATCACGCCGGCAACTCGTCAGGTGTCGTGGACGGGGCCAGTGCCATTCTGCTGTCGTCACCGGATTATGCGAAGGCGCATGGCCTGAAACCGCGCGCGCGAATTGTCATGACGGCGACGGCTGGCACTGAACCCGTAATCATGCTGACAGCGCCGGGCCCGGCCGCAGAGATTTGCCTGAAGAAGGCCGGCATGACCGTCGACGATATCGACCTCTTTGAGATCAACGAGGCCTTCGCATCGGTCGTACTCAAGTTCCAGAAGGACATGGGCGTCGATGACGACAAGCTCAACGTGTGTGGCGGCGCCATTGCGCTTGGCCACCCGATTGGCGCAACGGGGCCGATGCTGATCCAGACGGTACTCGATGAACTCGAGCGTCAGGACAAGTCCACGGCGTTGATTGCCATGTGCACGGGCGGCGGTATGGGTACCGCAACCATCATCGAGCGAATCTGATCACAGATGATCAAGCTGACGGTCAACGACGTCGACCACGAGGTCGACGTCGAGCCTGATACTCCACTGCTGTGGGTCCTCCGGGATAATCTCAATCTCACCGGGACGAAGTACGGCTGCGGCATCAATCAATGCGGCGCCTGTACGGTCCTGCTGAATGGGCAGGCCGTGCGTTCATGCACGACGCCCGTTTCCCAGGCCGCGAACTTTGACGTTGTGACGATCGAGGGGCTTTCTGATGACCGCAGTCATCCTGTGCAGCAGGCATGGATCGAGGGTGACGTGCCGCAGTGCGGTTACTGCCAGTCCGGACAGATCATGGCGGCAGTCTCGCTGCTGCGCCAGGTTTCCAACCCAAGTGATGAGGACATCGATCGTTACATTACAAACGTCTGTCGGTGTGGCACTTATCCGCAGGTACGTGCCGCGATCAAGGACGCTGCCCTGAAGTGGCGGGGCTAGCGTGATGGCGAAGCTGACCCGGCGCGGCTTTATCAAGTCGTCACTCAGTGCGGCAGGGGGGCTGCTGATCTCTTTTCACGTGCCTTCCGCCGCTCGCGCCGCGCCTGGGCCTGATGCTGATGACGGCAGCGACGAGATCAACGCGTGGCTTTCCATCGATCCGGACGGAACGATTACGATCCGCGTGGCCAGGGCCGAGATGGGGCAGGGCGTTCTCACCTCGCTGCCGATGATCGTGGCCGAGGAACTGGAGGCGGACTGGCGGACGGTCCGTGCGGAGTACGCCGACGCGAATCGGCAGGTTCGGGAAGACCGCGTCTATGGCCGTATGCTGACGGCCGGCAGCAGTTCGGTGCGCCAGTCCATGCCCTATCTGCGCCAGGCCGGCGCCGAGGCGCGGGAGCGCCTGATCAAGGCAGCAGCAGAGCGCTGGGCCGTCTCGCCGGCCGAATGCTATGCCGACTACGGCAGTGTGCGTCACCGACCGACGAATCGCGCACTGACTTTCGGAGAAGTCGCCGCCGACGCGGCGCAGCTGTCGGTGGCGAATGTCCGAACCAAGGATCCGCGCGATTTCGACCTGCTCGGTCTGCCCACCCCGCGACTCGATGTGCCATCGAAAGTCGATGGCTCCGCTCTGTTCTCTATTGATGTGCGGGTGCCGAACATGGTCTATGCGGCCGTCGTACATTGCCCGGTACTCGGCGGCAAGTTGCGTGGCTTTCGCTTCAACGCCGTACGAAACCGCAAGGGCGTTCGCCAGGCCGTCCGGCTCGAGACCGGCGTTGCCATTGTCGCGGATACCTGGTGGCAGGCAAAGACGGCTGCCGAGGCGATGCCCGTCGACTGGGACATTCCGCGTGAGCTCGAAGACTTCTATTCCGACACCGCGCAGCGCGCTTTCATTGGAGCGCTTGATCAGCCCGGCTCGGTCGTGGTCACCGAGGGTGATGCCGAGCGGATGATGGATGAGGCCGAGGAGTCGATCGAGTCCGATTATTCGGTACCTTACCTGTCTCACGCCTGCATGGAGCCACTCAACTGCACAGCGCACGTTCAGGATGATCGCGTTGATGTCTGGGTTGGCGTTCAGGACGCTGAATCGGCGCTCCGCGCGGCGGCGGATGCTGCCGGCATTGCGCCTGAAAAGGTTCACCTGCATAGCTGTTTGCTGGGTGGTGGCTTCGGCCGGCGCAGCCACGACGACTTCATTCGCGAGGCCGTCGAGATCGCCAAAGCGGTGCGCCTGCCGGTTCAGATGATCTGGAGCCGGGAGGAGGACAGCCGCGCCGGACGCTACCGGCCGATGTCCGCTATCCGTTTCAAGGCGGGTTTCGATCTTTCCGGCAGCGTGATTGCTTACACCAACCATTCGGTGACGCATTCGATACTGGCGCAACTCGACCCGAAACAGGTGGCAGATGGTGTCGATCGCACCTCCGTCGAAGGGCTCGCAGACATGCCATATCGAGTCCCGAACAAACTCGTGACGCACACGATTCGCAACACCCACCTGACGACCTGGTTCTGGCGCTCGGTGGGTCACTCCCAGAATGCATTTGCGATGGAGTGTTTCGTCGATGAAATGGCGACCGCGACGAACACGGACCCGATCGCCTTCAGAAAGCGATACCTCGCGGACCGACCGGACATGGTGCGGGTGCTCGATGAACTGGCCGAAGTCGCGAACTGGGGCAAGTCGATGCCGGGCGGTACCGCGCAGGGTGTCGCGATTCACGAGTGCTACGGCACGATCTGCGCTGAAGTGGCCGAGGTGACCGTCACCGGAAACGGACAGGCGCGGGTCGACCGCATCGTGACCGTGGTGGACTGTGGCAATCTCGTGAATCCGATGACGGCAAAGGAGCAGATCGAAGGAGGCGTGGTGTTCGGCCTGAATGCTGCGCTGTTCGGCAAACTCACCTTTGAGAACGGTGAACTCCTCGAGACCAACTTCGATCGATACCGGATGATCAAGCAGCGCGACATGCCGGTGCTGGAAACGCATTTTGCCCTCAGCCGAGGCGATCACTGGGGCGGTATTGGCGAGCCGTCGACACCGCCGGTTGCGGCCGCGGTCTGCAACGCCATCTACCGTATCACCCGGAGACGAATCCGCTCGCTGCCGATTGCGGACTACTACCTCCAGCGTGCCTGAATGAACGGCATCGACTGTTTCTTCGAAGGGCTTCGACTGATGTGGCGGCCGGGCATACGGGCCTACGTCATCATCCCGTTCATACTGAACTCGCTGGTCTTTACCGGCGTCGTGTTCTGGGGCGTTGCGCAGTACGACGCATTGTCTTCTTCAATTACGGGCCTGTTGCCGGAGTGGCTGTCCTTTCTCGCTGGCATCGTCGCCTTCATCGCGGGCGTCGCCGCGTTTCTGGCCTTCGTGCTGGTCTTTGCCATCGTGGCGAGCGTCATCTCGTCTCCATTTCTCGCGCTGCTGGCCGAGAAGGTGGAAATGCAGCTGACCGGCGAGCAGCCGTCTGCGTCAGGCAATCTGCTCGTCATCGCAGTCCGCGCCCTCGGGCGAGAGGTCGCCAAGGCCCTGTACTACCTGCCTCGCCTGCTCGGTATCTTCCTGCTGACGCTGATCCCGGGCGTGAATGTTGCGTCCCCGGCGCTGTGGGCGCTGTTTGGCGCCTGGATGATGACGATCCAGTTCACGGACTACGCGGCAGACAACAACGGCGTGGCCTTCCGCGACCTGCGTAGCCGCCTCGGCACCGGAAAGTTTCAGGCGATCGTATTCGGGCTTGTTGCGTACGTGGCGCTCGCGATTCCGGTCGTGAACATCATCCTGATTCCCGCGGCAGTGGCGGGCGGTACGGTGTTCTGGGTCGAACGGCTCCGACGCTAGACGATCTCGTAGCAGGGGTGGTACGTCGAGCCCGGCAGCTTCATTCGGTACTGGGCGATGAACGACTTCAGTAACTCGTCCATACGCGCCATGATCTCGGGATCGCCTGAGATCCGGAACAGGCCGTGTTCCTCGATCTCGCGAATGCCTTCTTCCTTGACGTTGCCCGCAACGAGCGCCGAGAACGCGCGCCTGAGGTTTGCCGCGAGCAGGTAGTCTGGCTGGTCGCGATGAAGCTGCAGGCTGCCGACGTTCTCATGGGTCGGGCGGAACGGCATCTGAAACTCGTTGTTGATCTTCAGCAGCCAGTTGTAGTGATACGCATCGTTGCGTGCCTTGCGGAACTTCCGCACCTGCTTCATGCCGTTCAGCATTTGATGTCCGACCGCCTCGGGGTCATTGATGATGATTTCGTACTTGCTGCGTGCGCGCTCGCCGAGTGCAAAGGTCACGAACTCGTCGATCTTCTCGAAGTAGTCACGCGCAGATTCAGGCCCCGTGAAAACGAGCGGGAACGGAATCGACTCGTTGTCCGGATGCAGCAGGATACCGAGCAGGTACAGAATCTCTTCGGCGGTGCCCACGCCGCCGGGGAAGACGACGATGCCGTGACCCATCCTGACGAAAGCCTCAAGGCGCTTTTCGATGTCAGGCATGATGATGAGTTCGTTGACGATCGGGTTTGGTGGCTCGGCGGCGATAATGCCCGGCTCGGAAATGCCGACATAGCGCCCCTGCTTGTTGCGCTGCTTCGAGTGTCCGATCGTCGCGCCCTTCATTGGGCCTTTCATGGCACCCGGGCCGCAGCCGGTGCAGATGTCGAGGCCCCTCAGCCCGGCCTGATAGCCGACTTCCTTGCTGTATTCATACTCTTCACGCGAAATCGAGTGCCCGCCCCAGCAGACCACCAGGCTCGGCGGGCGACCCTGCTTGAACGCGCTCGCGTTGCGCAGAATGTGGAAGACGGCGTTGGTGATGCCGTCGCTGGATTCGAGGTCGAACTGCGGGTTGTCCTCGACTTCGGTGCTGACATACACGATGTCACGCAGGACGGCGAACAGGAGTTCCTTGATGCCCTGGATCATCCGCCCCTCGACGAGGGCTTCAGCGGGCGCGTTTGTGAGTTCGATGCGCAGGCCGCGTTCAAGCTGGATGAGCTTGACCTCGAATTCCGGGTAGGCTTCGAGCATGGTTTTCGCGTTGTCGATGTTGCTCCCGCAATTGAGTACGGCCAGCGTACATTTGCGATAGACCTTGTAGAGCCCGGTCTGGCTCTTGTCGAGGAGCTTGTTCACCTCCCACTGGGACAGGACTTCCATTTCATCCCCGGGGGTCACCTTGATGTCGACAACGTCGTTGGTCATTGTTTACTACCGGTTTGCGTATGAGAGCCGCACCCTGTGGCTGATCGGGCGCGGTGCGTTAGTATAGAGCAAGGAGGGCGTTATCACATGAGCTACCAGCATATTACGGTGGATGCGTCTGTCGGTCCGGTTGGCGCCGTCGTTTCGGGTGTCGATCTCTCGCAGACACTACCGCCGGAAGTCATCTCGGAAATCCACTCGGCCTGGCTTGCACACCGGGTGCTGTTCTTTCGTGACCAGTCGCTTGATCCCGCGGCGCAGGCGCGCTTCGCCGCGCACTTTGGCGAACTCGATGTCTACCCATTCATGAAGGCGGTGGACTCGCATCCGAATGTGATCCCCATCATCAAGGAGCCGGATGCGAAGGCCAACTTCGGGGGTGGCTGGCATACCGATACCTCATATCTCGAGCACCCGCCGAAGGCGACGCTGCTCTATGCCGTCGAAGTGCCGGAAGAGGGTGGTGATACGCTGTTTGCCGATGCGGCCGTGGCCTACGAATCGCTGAGCGAGGAGGACAAGGAGAAGTATGACGTCATTGGCGTCTACTCGCCCAAGGTTGTGCACGGCAAGGGCGGTGCCTACTCGTCCCTCAAGGCGAGTTCAAACGATCTGGGTGCCGCGTACGGTGGCAACGAGGACTTCGCCGAGAGTGAGGTGGAACACCCGATTTTCAGAACGCATGAAGAGACCGGCAAGAAGAGCATCTACTGCAGCCGCCCGCACACGCACCGCCTGAAAGGCATGACGCGTGAGGAGAGCCTGCCCATCATCGGCTATCTGCAGGATCAGGTAACGCGTGAAGACAACGTGACCCGATTCCACTGGGAGCCGGGATCGCTCGCGATGTGGGACAACCGCTGCGTCTTCCACCACGCGCTCAATGACTACCACGGCAAGCGGCGGCACATGCACCGCGTGATCGTGCAAGGCGAACGACCGAAGTAAACTCGTCGGCGCAATAGACCCGTGCCGGCGTTAGTGACGGCACAAGCACCGCGTGATTGTCAGAGGCGAACGCCCGCGCTGACCTCGTCCTGAAGCGTTCGCGAAGCGAAGGCTGAAGGACCTGAGCTGCGCACGGAGGTTGTCGCGAGCAGGAGGTACTTCGGCACGTGCGGGCGCACGAGCCTCAGCACCAGGGTGCGCTCGCTGCCCGCAGCGCGGGGCTTACTCGCCGAGTCGGTAGATCTCCGCGGCAGTGCCGTAGAACATGCGATCCTTTTCGTCCTCGCTGAAGTCGGCCACGAGCTTCTTCAGGCCGTTGTACAGCACGTGGTACGAGATTGACCACTTGTCGACCGGAAAGTTACTCTCGAACATGCACCGATCCGGGCCGAAGCACTCGATCGTGTGAAGGTAGTAGCGCCGCTGCGCCTCCACGAACTCGTCTGACGTTGGCGGCGTCGATCGCTTGTCCCAGCCAAAACCGTTGTCGGGCATGGCCAGCCCGCCCAGTTTGGCGACGACGTTCTCACATCGGGCGATCTCCGCGATGTCCAGTTTCCACTGCTCGAAGATTTCCTCGCGCTTGTCGGCGTAGGGGCCAACGCCAAGCGGCGTGCCGAAGTGGTCCAGAATCATTCTCGTGCCGGGCACGGCGCGGGCGAGATCGGCGAATGCCTGATTCTGGTGGTGGTAGTGCCACGTGTCATAGGTCAGGCCCATACTGCCGAGCTTCTGCATCCCCTGCCGGAAATCGTCACGAAGATAGAGCCCCTCCGGCGCGCGCCCGGCGATGCGAAGTGCTTCCGGATGCGGATCCAGCGCACCGGCGTGGCGGATGCCGCGAAATCGTCCGTCTCCCGCTTCGATGTGAGCCTCGAGGACCGCCTCGACCGCGTCCCCGAGTGTCAGGTCGGCGCGGGAAACAATACCGGCGATCGTTGCCTTGCCAGTGGCGGCCTCGCTCGCCTGCGCCTGCTCGACCACAAACCGGGTTTCGCCGATGACGCGAAACGATTCCGGCCCCTCGTCGAGATACTCTGCGCCGCACTCCACGAACACGGTCTTCTCGACGTTGTGACCCGAGCCCGTATCACCCCAGAGGTCCTCGACGAGGTAGTCAGCACCCGGTCGGCGCCAGAGGTGGTGGTGCGGGTCGATGATTCGCCGTTCCGGATCAATGATGTCTTCTGTGACCTGCTCGAGCCACGCTGCGCTGCCGGGTTCCATCTTTGTACCTCTCTGTCGGGAACGTGTGTGGGAGATCTGATGAAGATGTCGCAATCCAGGGATCATGACAAGCGTCTGCTTGCCTTCGGCGACGAATTTGCTGACGATGTGGAACATGCTTTCTCGCCTCTCACCGCCGGCGCTCGTTATCGCGCTCGGATGCCTGTTTGCCTGGTGGATCCAGACCGACAGCGGTCGGGTCGATGTGTCCGATGTCCGTTTCACCGGTGCCAACGGCAATGTGATGAGCGCGTTGCTGTATCGTCCGCGCGAGGCGACGCCGGACAACCCTGCACCGGGCGTTCTTGCGGTTCACGGCTATATCAATTCGCGTGAGACCCAGTCCGGATTCGCCATCGAGTTCGCTCGCCGGGGCATGGTCGTGCTGGCGCTTGACCAGACCGGCCACGGATATTCCGATCCGCCGGCGTTCGCCTACGGTTTCGGCGGCCCGGATGGTCTTGCCTACCTGCGATCGCTGCCATTCGTCGACAAGACACGCATCGGGCTCGAGGGGCATTCGATGGGCGGCTGGACCGTGCAGATGGCAGCCGCTTCCGATCCCGATGGATATCGTTCGATGGTGCTCGAGGGCTCATCGACCGGCACGTTCGGTGCGCCTGAGGGCACGCCGTTATCGCCGCGAAACCTCCTGGTGGTGTTCAGTCTGTTCGATGAATTCTCAGCCCTCATGTGGGAGACGCCGGTGCCGGCGAACGTGGTGGATTCACCGAAGCTCCAGCGCGTTTTCGGCACTGACGAAACCATAGCGCCGGGTCGCGTCTACGGCGACTTCGCGGCAGGAACCGCGCGCAAGCTGCTGATGCCGCCGGTGACTCACCCCGGCGATCATCTCTCCACGGCCGCGATCGGCGCTGCGGTTGACTGGTTTGAACAGACACTGGGTGTCGAAGGCAACGTCGAGGGCCAGCGCTGGTACTGGAAAGAATTGGCGACGCTCGTCGCGCTGCTCGGCCTTGCCTGGCTCGTGTTTCCGCTGCTTGATCGCGCCATCTCCCTGACCGGGATATCAGGCTCGCCGCGAATGCTGGATACGTCCGGGCGATGGTGGCCGAATGCGCTGATTGCCGCGCTCGTGCCCGTGCTCACGTTTTTCCCGCTGCAGGCGGTTGCGAACCTGCTGGTGCCGCCAACGCCGGTATTCGCCCAACAGATCACCAGTGGCGTGATGCTGTGGGCGCTGGGCAATGGGGCGCTCAGCCTCGCCGGCTTCTGGCTCTGGTACCGACGTCGCGCCGTTTCGCTGGCCGATCTGGGCGCCCTCGCTGATCGCGGGTATCTGATCCGCGTCCTGTGGGCGGGTCTGTTTGTCGTAGGCACGCTGCTGCTCGTGGTTGCCGCAGTGGAATTCCTGCTGAACGTGGACTTCCGCTTCTGGGTGGTCGCACTCAAGGCGCCGTCTCCCGTGCAGGTGGGGCTGTTCATCGTCTACCTGCCGTTCTTTCTGGCCTTCTTCGCCGTGCTGTCGCTCACGTTGCATTCGCAGCTTCGGCTCGGGCTGCCGCCCGGCCGCGCGATGCTGGTCAACGGCAGCGTGCTGTCCGGCGGCTTCGTCCTGCTGTTGTTGATCCAGTACATTCCGCTGCTGCTGGGTGGCACGCTCACGATTGCGTCGCAGCCGCTGCTGACAATCGTCGCCTTCCAGTTCGTGCCGGTGCTGTTCTTCGCGGGTGCGGTATCAACCTGGGCATTCGAGAAGACGGGGTCGATCTATCCAGGGGCGTTGGTCAATGCGCTTGTCATCACCTGGTATCTCGTCGCCGGCACCGCGACGCAGGCAGTACCGTTCTGGCTTTGACTCCGGCTCAGTCATCTTCCTCATCCAGATAGAATCGCTCGTCGAACGTCTTGACGATGCCCGGCCAGAACACGGTCAGGGCCGTGACAATCAGGCCGTTGATGAAACCCTCCTGAAAACAGATCGGGAAGATCAGCGCCCAGTACTGCAGGGCGCTGCTGATCTCTGCTGATGCGCCGGCGAGCCACAGGATGGCGAGGACCGCGACCGCGGCGATGAGTACGCTGAGCAGGCTGCCGGCGAAGCCCGCACCCAGCATGAAGAGAAAAAGATTTCTGATGTCGGTTCGGCGGAGCAGGTGTACGAGCAGGCGTGTGACGGCGACCGGCACGGCGACAGAAATGAGCCAGGCGGTGGGCACGGCAAGCAGCGATTCCCCGAGAATTAGCGTATGGGGAATGACGACGGCGAGGCCGCTGATACCGGCGAGCCTTGCGCCGACCAGCAGCGTGAGGGCAGGGAACAGGCTGAGGTGGAGCCAGAGACCTTCACCGAGCGGGACGCTCAGCAACCAGATGCCGAGCAGGGCGAGCGTCGAACCGAAGAGTACATGCTGGCGAATCGGTACGGCGAGCAATGCCCGCCACTCGGCGAGTGTCAGAGCGAAGGTCGCGAGGCCGACCATGGCAAGGCCGGACACGATGAGCAGCCACGTCGGCAGCATGGATGCCGAAATCAACATGAGCGCGATTATGACGCCGCGCCCTTGGCGAAGGCCAGCAAAGGCTCCTTTTGCCTCTGGTGCTGGTACCGGAGGTCCTTCGCTGCGCTCAGGAAGAGGAGATCAGGGAGCGGGCGTTCGGTAGCGCTCGAACCAGGCGAGGATGTGATCGACCTTGGTCACGAGCCGCGACGGCCGGCTGGCAATGCCGTGCGAGGTGTCGGGCAGCCGCACCATCGCGCTGTCAATGCCCTGCAGGCGAAGCGCCTGATAAAACTGCTCAGTCTCCGAGATCGGCGTCCGCCGGTCGTCCTCGCCGGTGATCAGCAGTGTCGGCGTCGTGACGTTGCCAACGAGTGACAGCGGTGAACGCCGCCAGTAGTGCTCAACGTGCTCCCAGGGTGGCCCCGGGAACTGGTGATAGATCTGGCCCACGCTGGAGTCTGCCGTGAGCGTCTTGCTCAGCCAGTTGATCACGGGCTTGGCAGCGACGGCGGCATTAAAGCGATCGGTGAGTCCGATTGCATACGCGGTCGCGATGCCGCCGGCACTCCCACCCGCGATGAACAGGTTCTGCTCGTCGATGAAGCCCTTGTCGATCATGAGATCGACGCCCGACATGTGATCGGCAAAGTCCTCCTCGCTCGAGTACTTGTATTGCAGAAGCAGCGCGAAGTCTTCGCCATAGGTGGTGCTGCCGCGATGGTTCGCATAGAAGACGACATAGCCGGCGGCCGCCATCAGCTGCAGCTCGGCAGTGAAGTGCGGCCCGTACGCGGAGTGGGGCCCGCCGTGGATTTCGAGGATCAGCGGGTACTTCTTTGCCGGGTCGAAGTCCGGGGGTGTGATGTACCAGCCCTGGATCTCCTGTTTGTCGAATGACGACTCATAGACGACTTCATGAACCTCGCCCAGGGTTCTGTGCGCAAGCACATCCTCATTCAGTTGCGTCAGCACACGCGGTTCGCGGCGGGTCATCACGGCGAGGTCGGCGGGCCGGTAGGCGCTGCCGCGCGTGAAGGCAATTGTGCCGCCGGCAGCGTGAAAGCTGCCGGAAAGATAGGGGCGGCCGATCGTTTCGCCGCCCAGCGTGTCGGTGATCTCCCTTATGCGACCGTTGGCCTGAACCTCTCCGATTTTGGCGATGCCACGCTCGGCATATTCGAAGAACACCGAGCGGCTGTCGTCTGCCCACACGGCGCCGTAGGCGTCGCCGTCCAGAGATTCGGTCAGCAGGCGCAGATTGCCGCCGTCGAGGTCCATGACCGCAAGGCGACCCGGTGTATAGGCCAGCGGGCGGCTCTCCTCGCGGGAGAACACGATCAGCTTGCCGTCCGGTGACACCTTCGGCGAGCGTTCTGCGCCCGGCAAATTCGTGATGCGGGTCAGCGTGCCGGTCGCGATGTCGATCGACCAGATGTCAGCCTCGTCGCTGACCAGTTCCCAGTCGTCGCTGCGGTTGGCAGATACAAAGATGCGGCTGCTATCCGGCGACCAGGATAGCGTGCCAGTGTGATGATAGTTGCCCGATGTGAGCTGCCGTGCGCTGCCGCCGTCTGCGGGCACGACGAAAACATGGCGATAGGCCGGTTCGACAATGCCGCGGCCATCGTACTGATATCGCGTCATGTTGATGGTAACCGGCGGCTTCGCCCACTTGGCGCCATCCGGCTTCTTGCGGGGCTTGGCGATCGGCTCGGCTTTGGCCTTCACCAGCATGGTAAAGGCGAGCCAGCGGCCATCCGGTGACCAGCTCAGCGAACCCGGCGACTCCTGAACATTGGTGATGAGGGCCGTCTCGCCACTCTCCATCCAGCGGACGAACACCTGCCGCTTGCCTTCCTCGTTGGAGATGAAAGCAAGGCGCTGGCCATCAGGCGACCAGCGCGGTGAGGTGTAGCTCTTCAGCCCGGAGTAAAGCGGACGATGGTTTTCGCCGTCTGCATCGATGATCCAGAGGTTGGCGCGGGCGCTGTCTGTCATGATGTCGTTGGAGCGACGAACGTACACGATCTCCTGTCCGTCCGGCGAAACCTGCGGGTTCGAGGCCCACTCGAGGTCGAACACATCCATGGCGTCGAATGACTGTGCCCACGAACTCGCAGACACAATCAGCATTGCGATCAGTAGTGGCAATTGAACAGTGCTTCGCATTGGCGTCAGAGTCCCCGATGATTCCCTGCGATTCTAACACCTGCAACGAGGGGCCCCGTATTCCAAAACTTGCCGGTGAAAATTGACCCTATACCTGATAGTTGCTAAAAACATCGTCAGGCAACGAACGAGACGACAAGAAGCCATGCCAGTGTTCCGCTGCCTGATCGTGCTCGCGCTTTGCCTGCTCTCTCCAATCCTGTTTGCTGCAACGACCGTGTCGCTTGTCAGCATTGATGATGATCCATTCGGCGGTGGTGTTAACCGGCAATTTGATGCCGATGATGGTGATGTCTTCCAGACAATCGTCGGTGATTCGGTGAGTTCCGTGCAGGTCTCCGTCGACGACTTTACGTTCAGGTTCCTTGGCAAGGATGCGCAAGCCCCGTTTGTCGGATCGAACCCGAATTCGACGGTCAATGAGACGCGACAAGACAAGTTTCCGTTCATGCAGATCACCGGCATGGGTAACTGTGACGACGCGACAGGCAAGTTTGAAGTCTATGAACTGGAGATCTCTGCCGGCCGCGAGTTGCTCGAATTTGCGG
Source organism: Pseudomonadales bacterium (assembly GCA_965267485.1). Lineage (GTDB taxonomy): Bacteria > Pseudomonadota > Gammaproteobacteria > Pseudomonadales > Azotimanducaceae > JANQJA01. The sequence continues at coordinate 1,718,442 of OZ254080.1, forward strand.
CTGATTTTGTCGCCGTTTGCAGCGACGAAGGCTCCGAAGGGACATTTCTCGGGGCGCTGCGGTTTGAATCTGATGTGCCGATTATGGATGCCGATGCTGACGGCATCTGGGATGTGGCTGATGTCTGCCCGAATGATGAAGATGAGGATCAGGCTGATACTGATTTTGATGGCATTGGCGATGCCTGTGACCCGATTGCCGGCACAACGCTGATCAATTTCGTCAGTGAAGCCGGAGATTTTATTGGGCAGGGCGAGTCGATTCTTTTCGTCGATGAAGAAGTTGCGCTGACCGGTCGCGGCTTCGATGGCGGCGTCGAGTTCGCTGCTGGTGGATATCGATTCGAGTTCTCTCCGCCCAGCGGCGAGGAGTTTGTCGAAGGTCAATACAACTTCGCGACCAGGAACGCTTTCGCCAAGGGTTCGGCCGCGGGGCTGAGCGTCGGTGGCAACGGACGTGGCTGCAACACTGCACGAGGCCGTTTCAACCTCCGGGAGTTCGTCGTTGATGACATTGGCCAGATCGAGCGCGTCGCTATCGACTTTGAGCATTACTGCGCCAGCAACTACGACGATGAACGACTGTACGGGAACATTCGGTGGCGCTCAGAGATTGAGAATCCCACGGTCTACGATGCCGACGGTGACGGCGTGCTGGATATCGACGATCTGTGTCCGACGTCCCAGGGTGGCACCCGGGCTTCAGATACTGATGGTGATCTGCTCGGCGATGCTTGTGATCCGTATCCGTTTGATCGCAACAACGATATGGCCTGTCTGGCCGAATATGAGAGCGTCGATGAGGCCGCGCTTGGCTTCGAAGGTGAAGTGGCAACAATCATGGCGAGCGTGACAGCGGCTCAGTCGGAGATCGTAGCTCTCACGACAACGCGCGACGGGCTCGAAGCGCAGATTGACGCGGTTGAAGACTCCGACGGTGATTCAGTCTCGGATCTGCTTGATGTCTGCGATGATACGGGCACCGGACTCGATGTTGACGGGCGCGGCTGTTCGCAGGCACAGGCGTGTGCGCTCATTGCTGTCGAATCCATCGCTGACTTCAAGGCATGTCATCGCGTCGTGTTCGTGAACACGGTTCGTGCGTGCCGTGCAGCGAGGCAAGCGGAAGGTTTCCAATGCGTCGCGCAATGATGATTCGCCTGCTGTTTGTCGCTATGGCCCTTGCGGCGTTGCAGGGCTGTGGTGGGCCCGCCTCGATCGCGGAAGCGCGAAACAACGCCGGTGGCAATGACTCGTCCTCCGGTTCTTCGGGCTCGGGTTCCGACACAACCAACAATAGTGCTCCAACGGCAAACGCGGGTCCGGACGTGTCCGGAACGCGCAATACCGGCATTGTGCTCGATGCCTCCCAGTCCAGCGATCCTGACGGCGATACGCTGAGCTTTGACTGGACTGTCATCAGTGGCCCCGATGGTGGCAGCGTTGGAACGGACGGCACGAATTTTCGGTTCAGCGCGGATCTGCCCGGCGAGTACGAGGTTCAGCTGGTGGTCAGCGATGGAATTGATCGAAGTGACCCCGATACCGTCATTGTGACCGTGACGAATGTCGCGCCTACCGCCTCGGCTGGCCCTGACGTCAACGTACAAAGCGGCAGAGCCACGAGCATCACGGCGACGGGCGCTGACGATGATGGCGACAACCTCTCCTATTCATGGAGCCTTTTGTCCGGCCCGACCGGCAGCACGGCAACACTGACAAATGCTGATTCGGCGAGTGCATCGCTCCTCGCTGACGACCGCGGTCTATACGTGCTGTCCGTCGAGGTCAGCGACGGTGTTGAGAGCGCGACTGACCAGGTCGAAGTAACGATTGTCGATCATGGCCTGCTTGCGGAGACGCTCGCCGTTGGAAACCTGCCGACGGCTGGCGCATTGGCGGACGTCGACGGTGATGGGCAATTGGACATTATCGTCGTCAACAGTGCGTCGAACACCGTTTCTGTCTTTCAGGCGGGAAGTGGTGGCGCCTATGGCATTGCCGACTCAGTGAGTGTCGGTGTCTCGCCCCTTGGTATCGCTGTCGCGGACATTGATGCAGACGGCTTTGATGACTGGGTCACTTCAGATTTTGGCGAAGGCTCGCTGTCTGTATCCTACGGCGCGACATCCGGCTCGACGAATGCCGAAACAATTGCAGCCGCGATCGGCGTGGCTGATGTCGCACTTGCTGACGTCAATGGCGATGATCTGCTCGATATCGTGACGCTGAACATCATTGACGGCAACATCTCCCTCTTTGCTGGCACGGGTCTGCGAGAGTTCGCCGGCGCCACGCTCGTCACAACGCTGTCAGGTGCGGCCGCGATGGCGGTGGCTGACGTCAATGACGATGGCGTGCCGGATCTCAGCGTTTCCAGCAACACCGACCGAACGGTGACGACGTTCGCGGGCGACGGCACCGGTGGATTCAGCCTGCTTGCTACGGCGACAACGGCAACCACGCCGGGTGCGATTGCGGCGGCGCCGATTGATGCGGACGGCGACGTTGACCTTGTGGTTGTCAGTTCGGACAGCGACAAACTCCTGTTGGTGCCCGGCACCGGTCTTGCGACCTTTATGGCAGTTCCGTCCGTCGTCGGTGGCGAAGATATCGCCGCCGCGATGGTGAGTGATGGCGATCGTGCCGATGTCATCGTCGCAAGTTTCGGTCTGAATGCGGTGGCCCTGCATGGCAATGAAGGCGGGACGCTGGCGGCACCGGGTCTCGTTTACGCCGGAAATACGCCGTCCTCGATCGCGGTGGCGGACATCGATAGTGACGGCGCTGTCGACATGCTGGTGACGAACTATGCGGAGGGTGAAGTGTCGCTCCTGCGAGGGCGCGATCTCCGAACCCAGGTGACACCCGAACAGGTTTCAGCCGCGGATGTCGTTGCCGCGCTGACCGTTGCTGACATCGATGACGACGGTCGCGGTGAGATGATTGCCGCCTACCCTCTGTCTGACCAGATCGGTGTACTGTCGAGTGATGGTACAGAAGTGCTGGCCTCTGTCGGTTCGTTGCCGCAGGCAGTCGCATCCGGCGATATCAATGGCGACAGCCTGGCTGACGTGATCGTCGCGAATTCCGGTGATGACACGGTGTCGATCCTGCTTGCCCCCGACATGACTGAAACGACGCTGGCGGTTGGCATGCAGCCCGAGCAGGTTTTCGGCACCGACGTGGACGGCGACGGCGATCTCGATGTTGTTGCGCTCAACGTCCTGTCGGGCGACGTTACCGTGCTGGCCGGTAGCGGAGCCGGTTCGTTTGACGGTGGCCTGACGAGCGCGCTGGGCGGCAGCTACCTTGACGCGGGCTTGCTGGATGTCGATGGTGATGGCGATCTGGACCTTGTTCTCGGGGATGTGGGCACCAATGAGATTGTCCTCAGCCTGAGTGGGGGCGATGGAGCCTACGGTGCCGCGACGTCGATCGCGTCGCTGGTGTCGCCGATGCATATTGAGACCGGGGACCTCGACGGCGACGGCCAGTTTGAGATTCTGGTGGCGAGCCCGGGCGGCATGGTCACTGTGCTGCAAGGACAAGACTCGTCTTTTGATGTTGAGGTTGCGTTTACTACAGGGATCGAGATCGCTGACATGCTCGTGACAGATATCAATGCGGACGGTAACGATGACCTGGTGGTCAGCAGCAGTGAGCGCGGTGACGTGCTGCTCTTTGTGAGTGACGGTACGCTCGACCTTGATGAGGTTCCCGTTCGTCGTGCGATGACCTCCGCGGCATCGACTTCCGTCGCCGTGGGCGACATAGACGGTGATGGTGCTCTCGACATTACGTCCGGTGCGATGTCCACCGTTGAACTGATTCGGGCCAGATAGATGAAAAAGTCTCTTCTCGGTTTGTTCCTCGCCTTCATCTGTGTTGCTGCGGTGAATGCAGAGACCACGCTGGTTGCACTGACGGCAGCCGACGAACCCGTGCTGGATGGCGTTAGCCGCCGATACACGACAACCACCGGAGACCTGATCACGGTTCAGCTTGGCGAAGACACGCGTCAGACGATCACGGTTGAGGTGAGAGACTTCAGTTTCAGCGTCAGTTCGGCGCCGGGTGAGTCGCTTGAAGCGGGCTTCTATGACGCATTGGCAGAGGGTGTGGAAGCGACCGCCCTGGCGGGCGATCCGTTCTTGACGGGATGCGAGGAAGAGACCGACTTTTACCGGCTGGCCTTTCAAATCATCGAACTCGAGATTGAAGCCAGTGCTGTGACCAAACTCGCGCTGGACATGATTCAGCAATGCAATACCAATCGGAACTCCCTCTTTCTGAGTAACGACGGTGTGCTTCGGTTGTTTCTTCGAATGAATTCGGAAGCAGAGTCGCCGGACGAGGATGGCGACGGCATTGTCGACATTCTCGATAACTGCCGCACGACGTTCAATGCACTCCAACCTGATGCGGATTTTGACGGCAGGGGTGATGTGTGTGACGAGCAGACCCTGCAGACATTTGCGTACTTTGACCTGCCAGACAACGGTATCAGTTTCTTCGAACTCGACGGTGGAACGACGTTCTTCGACGACCGTGACGTATCGGCTTACGCCTTGAGCGGCACCGAAGTGAGATATCAGGCAGACCTCGATGACAGGATCAGCTTTTTCGCGAACGGAGGGCCGCTGACTGAGCCGGGGTCATTCACCTCCGACGACGACGCGCTGGTTGATCCCAGTGTTGGCAGTTGCACCTGGGTTGGCCAGATGCTGGTCACCGAGGTTGTCGAGTCTGGCGCTGGTGCACTGGCCGTGGACTTCAGCCACGAATGCGAGGCACGAGAGGGCCTCATGCTAGGTGAAATTCGCTTTCATTCGACCGTTCTCGGATCAACGGCAGTTGACGCCGATCAGGACGGATTTGCTGATGAACTGGACAACTGTCCGCAGGTGGCCAATGACCAGACTGATTCCGATGCTGATGGTATTGGTGACGCCTGTGATCGCTACCCGGATAACACCGAGAACGTAGCGAGTTGTATTGCCGAGGTCGAAGAACGCGAGGCTGAATCCATGCAGGCATTGGCGGATCGTGCAACCTTGTCGAGAATGCTGCGCACGATCGAAGCCGAGCGCGAAGAGATCGAAATGGAAACCATGACACTCGAGCGCCAGATTACCCAGATCGACGATGAGGATCTTGACGGCGTGCTGGATTCGGCGGACGCCTGCCCGGGGTCGGCCGACGGTGTGACCGTAGACGATGACGGGTGCTCGATGGATCAATTCTGCGGTGAGGTGCCGACCGAGAACCTCTTCGGCATTCGAAACTGCGGCTTGACGATTTATGAGCCGACCGTCATGGCTTGCCAGGCAACCTACGACACTCAACTCGGTCGGTTCAGCTGTTCTGGCGGATAACTGATCGCGACGACCAACGCGCTGTCGCGGACCCTCGTTCCTCGTGCTGTAAATGTGCTGTCTGCTAGACTTCTCTGCTTTTCCGAGCGAGTGACATAGTGGCTGATTCATTTCCCCTGGACGGTGTCCGCGTTCTCGACCTGAGCCGTGTGCTGGCGGGGCCGTGGGCAAGCCAGTCGCTGGCTGATCTCGGCGCCAGCGTTGTCAAGATCGAGCGGCCAGGCGTCGGCGACGACACCCGGGCCTGGGGGCCGCCATACTTCGAGACCGGCGACGGCGAGATCTCCGCGTACTTTATGTCGGCCAACCGGGGCAAGCGCTCCGTCGCGGTGGATATCGCCAATCCCCGTGGTGCCGAACTCGTTCAGCGACTCGCCCGCGACGCTGACATCGTGATCGAGAACTTCAAGCAGGGCGATGCGGCACGGCGCGGCCTTGACTATGCAACACTCGCGGCGGACAACCCGGGGCTCATCTACTGTTCAATTACGGGATTTGGGCAAACGGGACCCTACAAGCATCGACCGGGCTACGACTTCATGATCCAGGGCATGGGCGGGCTGATGAGCATTACCGGCGAGCCCGACGAGAAGAGCGGCGACGGTCCGCAGAAGGTTGGCGTGGCGCTCGCCGACATTCTGACCGGACTCTATGCCACGATCGCGATCCTCGGGGCACTGCACGAGCGCGAAAGGAGCGGGCAGGGGCAATACATCGACATGGCGTTGCTGGACGTGCTGACCGCGTGCCTCGCCAACCAGGCCACCAATTATCTCGTTTCCGGCGTCGCGCCGGGCCGCCTCGGCAATGCGCATCCGAACGTCGTGCCTTACCAGACCTTTCAGACGGCGGATGGCTTCGTCATCGTCGCCGTCGGCAACGATGCGCAGTTCGCCCGGCTGTGTCGTACGATTGAGCGTAATGATCTTGCGACCGACGAACGCTTTCTCTCGAACGCCTCCCGGGTGCAACACCGCGATGCCCTTGCCGGGGAGATCCAGGCTGAGATGGCGAAGCGACCGCTCGATGACTGGCTGGCGCGGCTTGAGGAGGCGGGCGTCCCCTGCGGGCCGATCAATACGATCGACCGTGTCTTTGCCGACCCGCAGGTGCAGCATCGGGGCATGCAGATGGCGATTGACGGCATGCCGCTCGTTGCCAACCCGATCCGCTACTCGCGCTCGGCGCTGCAATATGACCGGGCGCCGCCTGTGCTCGGGGCGAACACGGCGGAGGTACTGTCGGAACTGGGGCTCGACGCCGCCGACATCGAGAAACTCAAATCGGAAGGGGTAGTGGAATAGTCATGGCTGAAGAGAACAAGGACGCGAAGACACCGTTGCCGGACCCGGAGGATCGCATCGTCACGACGCGACACACCCTCAAGATCAAGGGCAAGGAAATCAGGTACACGGCGCAGGTCGGTACCGTTGTGTTGCGTGAAGAAGTCGACAAGGAAGGCCACAAGCCCAAGGCCGAAATGTTCTTCATCGCCTTTACCCGGGATGGCGTCAGGGATCGCAGCAAGCGGCCGGTGACGTTCTCGTTCAACGGCGGGCCGGGCTCCTCGTCGGTGTGGATGCTGCTCGGTCTGCTTGGGCCCAAGCGGGTGCCGCTCGCGGAGGACGAGAACGAACGCATCGCGCCGCCCTACCAGACGCAGGACAACGAATACTCGCTGATTGAGGAGAGCGACCTTGTCTTCATCGACCCGATCGGTACCGGGTACAGCCGCCCGCTTTCCGGTGACGAGACGAATCCTGACGAGTTCTTCGGCTTTCGGCGTGATCTCGACTCCGTGGGTGAATTCATCCGGCTCTACACGACGCGCAACCAGCGCTGGTCGTCCCCCAAGTTCCTGATCGGCGAGAGCTATGGCACGACCCGCGCGTCCGGACTCGCCGGGCATCTGCAGGATCGGCACGGGCTCTTCCTCAACGGTGTGATGCTGGTATCGGTGGTGCTGAACTTCCAGACGCTGCTGTTCGAACCCGGCAACGATCTGCCCTACATGATGTATCTGCCGAGCTACGCGATCACCGCCCGCCATCACGGCAAGCTCGATGACAAGTATCTCTCGATGAGCGAGACGAAATTCCTCGAAGCGGTGCGTGAGTTCGCGGTCACCGATTACAACGTCGCGCTTTCCCGGGGGGCTTCACTGCCCGAAAAGGAGTTCAAGCGGGTCGCAAAGCAGATGGCCGCCTTTACAGGACTCTCAGAGGATTACGTGAAGGCATCGAACCTTCGCGTGCCCATCATGCGCTTCGCCAAGGAACTGCTCAGGGAGGAGGGCAAGAACGTCGGCCGCTTCGACAGCCGGATCACCGGCGTCGACAAGGACGATGTCGGCGAGTTCTTCGAGCGTGATCCGAGCTTCGATATCGTGCATGGTGTTTACGCGGCGTGCCTGAATGACTTCGTCCGCTCGGACCTGCAGTTCGAATCCGATCTGCCCTACGAAATCCTGAGCTTCAAGATCCTGCCGCGCTGGAAGTACGACGAGTTCCAGAACAGCTACGTGAATACAGCAGAAACGCTTCGGTCTGCGATGGGCAAGAACCCGGCGCTGAAGGTGTTCGTCGCGAACGGCCTCTATGACCTCGCGACGCCGTTCTATGCCACTGAATACACGTTTGACCATCTCGGCCTGCGCGATGGTCTGCAGGACAACGTCGAGATGGCCTACTACCCGGCGGGGCACATGATGTACGTGAACAAGGGGTCGCTGCAGTCGCTGTCGAAAGACCTGAAGCGATTCGTCAAGGCGTCGGCCTAGTCGCTGCTGTCGTCAGCGCCGCGCAGTCGGTCGATGGTCCATGAGTGGTCGGCCATGTCGTCAGGGTCGATGAGCTCCTCGAGCCGACCGATCTCGAGATCCTGGTTGATGATGAGTTCCCGCGATTCGAGAAGCAGCCGAAGCTGCTCCGTGAGAATCGGGTTGTCACCGGCGATCGCCACGAGGATCTCGATCTGCTGATCGATGTCATCGATCAGCTTGTCCATGCCGATGTTGGCTGAAACCATGCGTCAGCCTGCGGCCTGGTAGACCAGCCGCTTGAACTCGTGGCTGAACGGGTGCCAGAAGCCGGGCAGGCGTTGTGTGAAGATCAGCGCGGCAAGGTTTGCGCCAGGTGCGACCCACGTGTGCGTGCCGGCCATGCCGCCCCAGTGAAATTCACCCACCGCGGATGCGGGTTCACCGTCCTGCGGGGCTGTCTTGAGTGCGACGCCGAGACCGAACACCGTGTCGGGCATCACCCAGTTGGGCAGCTTCACCTGCACGCCGTCGGCGAGCTGGTTCTGCTGCATCATCGCGACGGTCTCCGGTTTCAGGATCTGCGTGTCACCCAGCGTTCCATTGCCGATCAGCATCTGAATGAACGTCGTGTAGTCGTTGATGGTCGACACGAGCCCGCCGCCACCTGAGGTGAACGGCGTGTCGTCGATGTAGCTTGCATCCATCTCGGGCGGCACCGGATTCAGCCCGCCCTTCATCGGGTCCATGGGATCAACGGGCAGGTAGTTGGTTGCCAGGCGATCACGTTTTTCCTGCGGCACGAAGAAACCGGTGTCGGTCATGCCGAGCGGCGCAAAAATTCGGGCCTGCAGGAACTCCGCGAAGGTCTGCCCCGACCACACCTCAACGAGGCGCGCGAGAATGTCAGTCGAGAAGCTGTATTGCCACCGTGAACCCGGCTGGTAGGCGAGGGGAAACCGGCTGAGCTTCGTCATGAGATCAGCGAGCGTACTGTTCGGGTCATTCACCGGCGCCGCGTTGTAGGCCGCATCGATGATCGGTGCCTCCATGATGAAGCCGTAGGAGAAGCCGGCGTTATGGCAGAAAACCTGGCGAACGGTGGGCGGCGAGGTGGCTGCCTCGGTCTCTTCGATGGAGGTCGCGCCGGGTTTCAGTACCTGCAGATCGGCGAACTCCGGTATGAACTTTGCGAGCGGATCGTCGAGATCGTATTTGCCGTCCTCGAGCAGGCAGAGTGCGGCCACCGAAGTGATGATCTTGGTATTCGAGTAGATGCGAAAGATCGTATCCATTTCGATCGGCTGCTGGTTCTCGATGTTGGCGTAACCCCAGCAATGCTGATCGACGATCTCACCGTCCTTGAGGATGACGGCGTTGGCTCCGGCGAGCAGATTGTCGTCGATGTAGCGCTGCATGGCAGCGTGCACCGGCTTGAAATCGTAGGTGTTGGCGAGCGTGTTGATGGCGGTATCCCTCCTTGTGGTTGCAAGGGACTTACGCGGTGTCTCCGGTCAGCTCATCGTAGCTCTTGTTTCGATCTTCGCGCAGTCCCGTCACGACAGAGGCTAGCACGTTCTCAAACTCTGCGCCGGTATCGAGGATCTCGCTGTTTTCGGTGATGATCATGCCGGCAAGCTGGCTGCCGGTGAACTCCGCGACCTTGATGCCGGCGCGGTTGGCAAAGATGTACTTGTCATTGCCGGGGATGATCGCCACCAGCCGGCAGGGCGTCAGCGTGCCTTCCATGAGCGGGAGCTTCACCCACGCCTCGACCTTGAGGGCCCGCACCGCTTCTTCGGCAGCCTGGCGCTTGCGGTCGGCCTTCTCGCGAAGAATCCGTGCGCGTTCCTGTTTTTCGGCAGCAAGGCGCTTGTGCTGTTCGAGTGCCTTGACGAGTGACGCCTTGCGCTTCGCGAGATATTCCTGTGAAACCTGTTTGCGCTCGGTGACTTCCTCGATTTCGATCTCGCGCTTCTTCTGCTGCTGGATACCCTGGATCGCAATCAGCAGGTGCGTGCGGATCACCTCGTGAGAGCCCGCCCGCGGGTTGAGCGGCCGCACAGTTTTGGTCTCGAGAAAGCCTGCCAGCTCCGAGTAGGTCATGTGCAGCGCCTTGCGCCGGTTGTGGTTCGTGAAGAGCAGGCGCTCGGTGTCGCGCCAGTTGAGGATGAGGCGAATGCGGGCGACCTTTTCCTTCGATTCCTCCTTGTCATCGTAGAGGAACCACTGCCCTTCCTTGTATTGCTCGATCTGGCGGAGCATCCGGCGATCGACCTCGCTGTCGAAGCCGGCAACGGAGGCATCGGTTTCGAGGAGTTCGAAATCGCAGGGATCGGACGGGGTGCCGGCGCGGATGTTCTCGTACTCGCCTTCGACATCCGCCATACACGATTCGAAGGGAGTGGTATCGAACGAAAGCTGGCTGCAGAAGTCCTGCACCTGCGCCGGCAGGGCGCTCATGACCTCCTCGTGCTTTGCGGTGTCGTCCTGCGCCTGCAGTGACCAGACGAGACGCTCGGTGATTTTCGAGGCCCGTTTCCACTCGGGCGACCGTTGCCCGTAGGTGACGAACACCGCCTGCAGGAACTCGTACCAGGATCCCTGCAGCATGAAGATGATGAACAGCGGCAGCGGCTTGTTCGACATGTTCTGGTTGAGTAACTCTGCGGCGTAGTAGCGACCCTTGAGCCCCATCAGTTCGCCGAGTTCCGAGTCGCAGAGGCGGCGCTCCATCTTTTCCCAGATGGGAGTCTCTTTGGCGAACAGGGTGTTGAGTACGCCCTGGCACTCCTCGATCGTGGATCGATCCTTGATCAGCATGCGCATGGGGTCTTCGATCTTGTCCATGAACTGATCGCCAAGGATGCCGAGGTCTTCGCTCCAGCCGACGCAGTTCGTCATCAGCGTATCGATGAGCGTCAGGATCGGCTGGCGCCTGGTGATGGCACGGGCACCTTGCTCGATCGCGATGATGGCGATGTACGGGCCGAGCGCGCGAACGTAGGCCTCGATCTTGAAGTCGAGGTCAGTTTGCCTGAGTACCTGGGTGATCGCGTCATCGACAAACGCAATCAACGCGTGATCCTCAGGCTGGAAGCTCACGCCGCGGTGATGCTTCTGGATCTGCACGTGTACCGGGTCGACGTTGTCTTCAGTCGCGAGCGAAGGCAACTGCCGCAGGAGTTCGATGAGCCCCTTGCCTTCAACAAGCCGGCCCGTCGGCTTCGGCGGCGTGTAGAAGCCCTTGAGGGCGGCCGTGATGTTCTCCGGCTTGATGTTGTCGAGGGTGTCGACCATAGGTGGCTAACAGTCGGACTGAGGCACAGCCATCTTATCAGACGATCGTCGAATCTCCGTGAACCACATCACGTGGTCGAATTCGCCACTGGTTGGCCTCGTTGCCATCGGGATCGTCTCGTGACACGAAAAAAGTCAATAAAAACAATAGCCTGAAAACTGGCACGGGCCGTGCTTCAGGTCAATCAGACAGAGAGTCATGTCGAGAGACGAAATGATCAAAAAGCTGGCTTCCAACCCCATGAAAATTGTTTACCTGGTCCTCGGTCTTGGGCTGTTGCTGCTGGGCGTGATCGGGCTGATCTTTCCGTTGATTCCCGGCGTGCTGTTTCTGGTCGCCGCGGTCTTCGTGCTCGGCAAGGCTTCCAGCCGCATCAAGGCCTGGAGCGCCTCATCGTCGACCTACACCGGCGTGGAACGCCGGGTCGCGCTGCTGGGCGGTGCGCGCCCATGGGATCGCGTCAAGCTTGGCTGCCTGATGGCGGCGGACGCGGTCGTGCGATCTGTCGACAGCGGCATTTCAATGGTTCGAAGAACGTTGCAGCGAGCTCGTTAGTACGGTCTTCCCTCTTGGCGGAGCGCCAGTCCTCCCGGACTGTCTCCGCCGATTTTTTTCCTGTCGCTTGCCAGTCGCTGCCCGCGGTGGTGCAATCGAAGCGTCGAGGAAACCGGAGACTGGATGGATGGAAGAGGGATTGCTCAAGAAGACGGGCAAGCCGCTGGCCCACTGGGTGAAGCTCGTGCGAGGCAAGGAGTTCGACAAGCACGGCGAGATCATCAAGTTCCTGAAGGCGGAACACGAGTTCACACATGGCTTCGCCAACTTCGTGGCCCACAAGGCGAGGGAATCCGATGCGGGTTCGGCAACCGACAACGATCTCATTGCGGCACAGTACGAAAAGAAGCCAGACCTCAAGCCGATCTATGACCTGCTCGCCATGAAAATTCAGGCGTTCGGTAAGGACGTCGAGGTTGCACCCAAGAAGTCGAGCGTGAGTTTTCGCGTCAAGCGCCAGTTCGCGCTGTTGCAACCGTCGACCAGATCCCGCCTCGACATCGGCCTCAAGTTCAACGACAGACCGGTCGCCGGACGTCTGGAGGCATCCGGCCCATTCGGCACAATGTGCACACACCGCATTCAGGTGACGGACATTGGCCAGGTCGACAAGGAACTCATCGATCTGATCCGGGAAGCCTACAAGGAAGCACGCGCCTGAAGTTTTGATATGCTCGGCAAATGCCGAACCACAACTTCAAGCCGCCTGCCGGGCGCATCGAGACGATCTCGATTGATTCAACAGCCCTCACCAATAACGTGCTGGGTGATCCGACCGAACGTACCGTTGCCGTTTACCTGCCGCCGGGATATGACGACGGGAACGACGACTACCCGCTTCTCGTCGACATCGTCGGATTCACCGGCAGTGGTCTTGCCCACGTTGGCTGGAAGGCCTTCGCCGAAAGCGTACCGCAGCGCGTCGACCGACTGATTGCCGAGGGCCGGATGGGCCCGGTGATTGTCGCGCTGCCCGACTGCTTTACGAGCCTTGGCGGCAATCAGTACGTCAACTCATCGGCGATGGGCAACTGGGCAGACTTTCTCATTGACGAAATGGTCCCTGCGCTGGAGGAGCGCTATCGCGTTCGGGCCGGGGCGAAACACCGTGGCCTGTTCGGCAAGTCGAGCGGGGGCTATGGCGCGATTGTGCACGGCATGGTGCATGGTGAGCACTGGGGCGCAGTCGCCTGCCACTCCGGCGATATGGCATTCGAACTCTGTTACCTCGGTGACTTCCCGAAGACGCTCATGCACCTCGCGCGCTTTGATGGCAGCCCGGGCAAGTTTGTCGACCATGTGAAGCAGCGCCAGAAGATGAACGGGGCTGACTTCCATCACCTCATGCTGCTCGCGATGGCGGCGACGTACGATCCTGACCCGAACATGCCCTACGGCATTCAGCTGCCGGTCACGGTAGATACGTGTGAAGTGATCGAGGAACGCTGGGAGCGATGGCTGGCCTGGGACCCGGTGGTGATCGTCGACCGGGAGGACGTGCTCGCCAGCCTGAAGGGGTTACGCGGGATCTATATCGACTGCGGCAGCGCCGATCAGTACAACCTCGTGTTCGGTGCGCGACGCCTGCACGCGAAGCTCGATGCGCATGGCGTCGTACACGAGTACCAGGAGTTCGATGACAACCATTCCAGCGTTGATTACCGGATGGACATCTCGCTCCCCTGGCTGTTTGATCGCATCGCCTAGGAGATCGACTCGAGGCGCGTGATTTCCGGACGACCGCCCATGACGGCACCGAGCTTGCCGCCGATCTGCTTGAAGTGATCGGAACTGCTGTGGGCCTCTACCGCCGCCTGGTCGACGTACTGCTCGAGCACGATGTACTCGTTGGCATTGTCGGTCCGGTTGCAGGAGTAGAAGACATTGCCCGGCTCGTTGGCGCGCACGGCGGCCTCGAGTTCCTTGAAGATGGCCTCGAACTCTTCGTTCTTGCCTTCCTGGATGGGGATCTTCGCAATGAGTGAAATAGCCATGACGTGGCTCCGGTTGATGGTTGAGGCGATCATTGTCGGCATCGGCCGCGCCCAATGCAAACCGTTTGCAGAACAGAGGACAAGAGATGATTGAGTTTCCCGAAGCCCGGATGATCGAAACCAACGGCGTGGAACTCGCCGTGCACGAGGCAGGGCAGGGCGGAATTCCCGTGCTGCTGTGCCACGGCTGGCCGGAACTCGCCTACAGCTGGCGCTATCAGGTGCCGGCGCTGGTGGCTGCGGGCTACCACGTGATTGCACCGGATCAGCGCGGATATGGTGAGTCGAGCAAACCCGGCAATGCCGAAGCGTACGACTGCCATCAACTCACGGCGGATCTCTGCGGATTACTGGACGCCATGGGCATCGACAAGGCAATCCATGTCGGGCACGACTGGGGCGCGATTGTAGTGTGGCATCAGGCGCTGCTGCACCCGGAGCGGGTGTTGGGTGTCGCCAACCTGTCAGTACCGTTCCGACCGCGCGAGCAGGCAGACCCGGTAGCGTTCTGGGAGCAGATGCTTGGGCAGGATTTTTACATTGTTCATTTCAATCGCCAGCCCGGCGTGGCTGCGGCGGCGTTTGATGCCAACGTCGACCGGTTTCTCAGGAACATGTACCGCACGAAGCAGTGGCTGGACGCGCCCGCCGACGGCGCGCAACCCGCCGGTGGCTCGATTGTCGACTACGCCATGCGTGAGCCGACGAGCGGTGAACTCATGATGAGCGAGGCTGAGCTCAAGGTATTCGTCGACACCTTCGAGCGAAACGGCTTCACCTCGCCCTGTGCCTGGTATCGAAATTTCACGCGCAACTGGGAAACCACGGCCGATGTCGAGCAGAAGGTGCGCCAGCCTGCGCTCATGATTTACGGCCGCTATGATATGGTGCCGCAGACGGACATGACGGGTTATGTGGACGATCTGGAAATCCACGAAGTGGAATGCGGGCACTGGATTCAGCAGGAACTGCCGGAGGAGACCAACCGGATTCTGCTCGACTGGCTCGACCGGCGAATGAAGCCGCTGTCGGCGACAGGATTGACCTTCAATGACTGAGCAGGAAATCGCACTCTTTCCCATACCGCAGCTCGTGGCCTTTCCGGGTACCACGGTGCCGTTGCACGTGTTCGAGCCGCGCTATCGGCAGATGGTTCACGACGCCGTGCGTGACCAGCGCATGATCGGTGTGTGTCATACGCGCAAGCAGATCAATCCGGGCAAGGGCGGCGACACGCTGACCGAGGCACTGTCGAACAATCAGGCGACGTACCAGCCCTACGAGGTGTTCTCTGCCGGCAACGTGGAGATTGTCGAGACGACGCCGGATGGGCGCATCCACGCGAACATCCATATCGTCGACCGCTTCCAGATCGAGCGGGAAGTGCAGACGCTGCCCTACCGGATTGTCGAAGCCTCGGTGGTCGACGACGAGGAACCGGAATCGGATGAGACACTGTTGTTGCAGGATCGTGTCAACAAGCTGCTGCTTGGCATTATCGGCACCCAGAATCCGCGCGCGGCTGAGATGCTGGAGTCACCGGACTGGCTTGACCAGTCGCCGGCCGAGTTGAGCTACCACATCTTCCAGTTTCTGCGCTTCGACCCGGATCTCATGCAGGAGATCCTCGAGATGCGAAGTGCGCGCGAACGCCTCGAACTGATCCACACGATCCTGAGCCAGGCAACCCCCTCGTCCTGAAGCATTCGCACACGCGGTACGAGCCTCAGCACGAGGGCTCACTCGTCATCCTTGAGCGGCCGAATCAGCCCCTCGAGCCCGTTGATCTTGATTTCGAGTGTGATTTGCATCAGTTCTCCCAGCTTGCCGTTCGGAAAGCCGCGATCCACGAACCACAGCAGGTACTCCTCCGGCAGGTCGACGAGCGGCGTCCCCTTGAAGCGGCCAAACGGCATCTTCGTGTTCGCGATCCGGGGCAGGTCGTCCTGATTGATCATGAATTCGAATACAATGGGCGGGAGTCCTGAAGTCTATAAGAGTCTGACGTTGACATGCCAAAAGCCAGTGACCTGAAGCGCGGCGCGGTCGTCGAAATCGATGGCGCGCCCCACATCGTCGTGAATTTCGAGGCCAAGAGCCCGTCGGCCCGGGGTGCCGCGACCCTCTACAAGGTACGTTTCAATAACCTGCTCAACGGGCAGAAACTCGACGAATCCTACAAGGGCGACGTCATGCTGCCGGACGCCGACTGCGAGCGGGTCAGCGTGCAGTACTCCTACAACGACGGCACCTATTTTGTGTTCATGAACACAGATGACTTCTCGCAGTACAACCTCGCGCCCGAGGCGCTGGAGGGCCAGCTCGACTACCTGCAGGAGGGCCTCGAGGGCATTACCGCATTGCTGGTCGATGGCAACATCGTGGCGATCGACCTGCCGCAGTCGGTGATCATGGAGATCACAGAATGCGCCCCGGCCATCAAGGGCGCGACCGCATCCGCCCGGCGCAAGCCGGCGACAATGGCCTCGGGTCTCACGGTTCAGGTGCCGGAGTACATCGAGCAGGGTGAGCGCATCAAGGTGAACACCACCAACGGCGAGTTCATGTCGCGCGCCTGATGCCTTTTACCGTTGCCGACATTCCTGAGAGCGAAATCGAACTGACCGCCATACGTGCGTCCGGCCCGGGTGGCCAGAACGTCAATAAGGTCTCGACGGCAATTCACCTGCGCCTCGATATCCGCGCGTCGTCCCTGCCTGAGTCGATCAAGACGCGGCTGCTGTCAATGAGAGACCGCCGCATCTCGAGCGAAGGGTTTGTGGTGATCAAGGCGCAGCAATCCCGGAGCCAGGAATCCAATCGCGAAGACGCATTGAAGCGGCTCGACGAACTGCTGGCAAAGGCGCAGGTCAGGAAGAAGGCGCGAAAGAAGACGAAGCCGTCAAAGTCGTCGGTGAAGCGCAGGCTTGATAGCAAGGGCAAGCGCGGAGAAACGAAAGCGCTGCGGAAGAAGCCCGATTTCTAGTTGATCCTCGTCATTGGCATCGCAAAGCGCTGGGGTACTTCGGCGCGTGCTGCGCGCGTGGCTCAGCACGAGGGGGTGCCCTCGTACTGAGCGCAGCGAAGGACCTTTAGTCGAACCGGAGCCGGAACGTTGCACCCCAGGTGCGCGGCGGATTCGGATAACCGCTGATCGAGCCTGCCTGAGCGACCGACGGGAAGGCAGTCAACAGGTAGTCGTCATTGGTCAGGTTGCGACCCCAGAGCATGAACTCGTAGCGGTCAGCCAGCGTGTACGAAACACTTGCGTTCAGCGTACCCACTTCGCGCGTTGCGACGCTGGCCGGAATGTTGTCGGTGGCCTGCACCTCGTCTTCATAGAGGTAGTCGGCGCGGACGAAACCGTAGCCCGGCCCGAGATCGAAGTAGTAGGTACCGGCAATGCTCATGCTGAGATCGTGGATACCTGCCGGGCGCTGGCCGGAAAGATCACCCACGGCACTGTTCGGAAACTCATCGTATACCGGGTCTAGCCAGGTTGCGGCAAAAGCGACATCGAACCGGTCGGTCACCGACCACAGCGCGTCGACTTCGATGCCTGTCGTGGACTGCTCACCCGCATTTGCGAGCGTGAAGGCGGCACCGGTAAAGGTGTTCGACTGGAAGCCCTCGATCGTCTGGTCGAAGACCGCGACGTTCAGTGAGTTGCGACCCCAGACTCCCTTGAGCCCGATTTCGTAGACGGTCGAATCTTCCGGGCCGGCGAAACGCGTACCCGAATAGATGTTCACGACGTCGAGACCCTGCGCCTCAAGGGCGGCGAGGTCTGCCGGGAACGGACGCGAATCAGCGCTGAGGTTCCAGGACGTTGCCTTGAAGCCGGTGCCGGCGCTTGCGTAGACGTTGATGTTGTCCGTCAGGTCGTGGGCCAGCCGAACCGTCCACGTCGTCTTGCTTTCATCGCTGATGCCGCTTTCGACCGCATTCGGAAAGTCCTGGAACGGCAGCAGGAACTGCAGCGGCTGCAGGGCCAGCAGCTGGTTGCAGGCAGGCGGCGGATTCGTTGCGCTGCATGCCGTCATCGAAATCGCATCGGCCTGTGCGGCTGCGGCCGGCACGGCCGCAATGTTATCGGGCGTCGGTGCAAGGCCGGTAATGGCCGAGAAGGCGCCGGCGAAACCGATCTGGACGAAGTCGAGATTCGAGAACACGTCAGTCGACTCGCCATCGACGAAGGCCTGCTTTTCAACGCTGGTGTAGTTGGCACCGACCGTCAGTACGGTGCGGTCACCGAGATCGATGTCGGCCTGTGCGAAGACGGACCACGTCTCGTCGTCCTGCCCTGCATCTTCGGAACGGCTCTGGCCGACGGCCATGAAGGTCCCGGCCGGGAAGCCAAGCGCAGCCTCGGTGGCTGACACGCCGCCGCCGGAGAGAAAATCAGCGTAGGCGCGGAACGCTGGCCCGAAGCCGATGGCCGTATCCTGCTTGACCTGCTCGTCGAAGTAGAAGACACCGGCGAGCCAGTTTACCGGGCCGTTGGCGCCAGTGAGACGAAACTCCTGGGTGAAAGTCTCGACGTTGGTTTCGCTGGTGTTGTAGGCGATGAGCTCAGCGCCGGTGAAGTCGACGTCGGCGTTCTCAAAGCGGTCGAGCTCACGGTAGGCCGTGATGGAGGTCAGACCGATATTGTCAGTCAGCCCGTACTCGATGTTCATTTGCGCGCCTGAGTTGGTGATGTCATTGACCGGGTCGAAGTCGAGGAACTGCTCGCGGGCAAACGGTGACTCGGGAATGAGGTTGCCGCCAACGGCCTGTACGGCAGCACCGGTCGGCCCGTTGACGAGGTTCGCAACGCCGCAGCACTGCTCATCGATTTCGTCGATGTCGGCGATCAGGCGCACGGTCAGATCGGAAGCCGGTGCGAAGAACAACTCGCCGCGAACGCCGTAGCGATCACGATCATTCAGTTCGGTGCCGGTGACGAGGTTCTTGAAATAGCCGTCGCGCGTGTTGCTGTAGCCGGAAAGGGAGGCGCCGACGGTGTCGGTCAGCGGCAGCGAGACATCGCCGCGCAGGATGAACTGGCCATAGTTGCCAGCGGTCGCCGACACCGTACCCTCGGGGCCGGCCATACTTGCAGGGTCGGCTGCGCCAGTCACGATGTTGATGACGCCGGCGGACGCATTCTTGCCGAACAGCGTGCTTTGCGGGCCGCGCAGTACCTCGATGCGCTCGAGGTTCGGCAGGTCGGCAAGGGCGGCGGCGGAGCGTGAGCGGTAGACGCCGTCGACGAAGACACCGACCGACGGTTCGATGCCAGCGTTGTTGGCGCCATTGCCGAAGCCGCGGATGATGAAGTTGGTATTGCCGGTCGTCTGCAGTTGGGTCACGCGAAGTGACGGCACAACAGATTGCAGGTCGACGATGTCATTGATCTGGGCCTGCTCTAGCGTCTCGTCGGTGACGACCGAAACGGCGACGGGTACATCCTGAAGGGTCTGTTCGCGCTTTTGCGCGGTCACGACGACCTCTTCCATGACCCGGTCCTGGGCGAGCGCCGGGAACGGCACCGCCAGTACCGCGGCCAAAACGAATCTGATTTTGTTCACGTTGATACCTCTTGTGTGAAAGTGACCCACGGCAAAAAACAACGGCCCCGGGTGGGGTCGTGCAACTCAGTAGTAGCGTGAGGTACCGCAGGTAAAAAGCGCGCGAACCATAGCAGGTACCGGCGCGAATTCAAGGGTTGTTCACCGTACTTCACGTTTATTCGCGTCGAAATTACGCTCAGGTAAGATGAATGGATGAGTCTTCGACATTTGATCTTCGTGCTGCTCGTCGCCTGGACGGCGGAAGTGCGAGCCGAAACCGCAACGATTGCGGTGGCGGCGAATTTCGTCGAGACGCTTCATGCTCTTGTGCGCGACTTTGAGGCCACTTCGCCGCATCGGCTGCGGATCAGCGTCGGATCGACCGGCGCGCTCTACGCCCAGGTCAGAAACGGTGCACCTTTCGATGTGATGCTGGCGGCGGATCAGACGCGGCCGATGCGCCTGGTCGAAGAGGGCTATGCGGTGCAGGGTTCCCGATTTACGTATGCCGTGGGGCAACTCGTTTTGTGGAGCGCCGATGCCGACTTCGTCGAGGAGCTGAACGGCGAGCTCGCGACGGACCTCGCTGCCAATCCCGCTGATCGAATCGCGATTGCCAACCCCGAGCTTGCGCCCTACGGCCTTGCGGCGAAACAGGCGATGCAGGCGCTGGGCATCTGGCCCGAGGTTGCGAAACGCGTTGTCATGGGGGCGAACGTCGGGCAGGCGCACACGATGGTCGCCACGGGCAATGCAAAGGCCGGGTTCATTGCGCTGTCGTATCTGAGATCCGGTGATGGGCCGGTGCAGGGGAGTTACTGGAAGGTGCCTTCGATGCTGCACGACCCGATCCTGCAGGACGGCGTTGTGCTGAAGCGGGGCGAATCCAACGATGCCGCGAAAGCGTTTGTCGCCTGGCTCGCCAGTGACGCCGCTCGCGATACGCTGGTGCGATATGGCTACGGTGCTGCGGCCCTGCCCGACGGACAGGACCACATGCGCCCATAGCTCAGGGCGGGGCGGGCGCTCGACCGAGCAGCAGCCAGAGCACGAGCCCGATTACCGGCAACAGGAGAATCAACAGACTCCACAGCACCTTGTTGCCGGTTGGCGCGCCGCTGCCAATGATGGTGACGATGGCCCAGATATCGAGTATCAGGATGATCAGGCCCGCGATGCCTCCAATCTCCATGTGACGTGCCTCCTGTCTAGACTTCTTCGTCGATTTCTTCGGCCGTGTCTTCAGCCGCGTCTTTCATGTCATCGACTGAATCCTCGACCTTGTCGGCGGCATCTTCGGCAGCATCAGCCGCCTCGTCTCGCATGTCTTCCATCGAGTCGACGGCGTCATCCGCCATGTCGCCCGCTTCGTCCCTGGCGTCGCGCGCCATGTCACCGACGTTGTCGGCGGCGTCTTCGATGGCCTCTTCACTCGAGTCCATCATTTCCTCGGCAGTTGTCTCGTCGTCGCTGCAGGCTCCGAGGAGCAGTGCAAGCGATGCAATCATGATTGGCAGGTAAAGGGTTTTCATATGCGCTCCCTGGCGTCTGGTGTGTTAGAGGTCGTACTTGTCTTCAATGAAAGTGCGCAGTTCCGACGCGTCATACACGCTGCCGGGGTTCTGCAGGTCACCTGTGCCGGCGACAAACTCTACGGACGAACTCATGATGTCTTCGGTGCGACCGGGCGTGACCTCGATCGTGCCGTAGGCTGGTGTTGCCGTCGTCGTGCAGGCAATCAGACCGCAGCGCGTTTGCGTGTTGGTGCCGGTGACGGCAACCCCCGTTGTGACGGTGTCTGATTCTTCCCGGGTCGTTGAGTCGCGGCTGAGCACGCGGAACCAGTCATTGCCGTCAAGCAGTGTCAGCTCTGCGGCCCGAAGCAGCGCGAAATCCTTCACACGGTCTGCGGTTGGATCTCCCTTGTCGGTATAGGTGACGCGGTACTTGTCATCACCGAGCCGGGTTTCGGTGTATCCGGTCTCGCCGGCTCGATCGGCCGCCTGATAGTCGACGCCCGACGTTGCACAGCCGCTGGCGAGTGCTGCTGCGAGAATGGCGGAGGCTAACGGTGCCTTCATGGTAGACCTCGCTGAAGCGTTGAATTTGCAGCAGGAGGTTCAAGTCGCGTGCCAGCCCCGAAAAAGGGCGGCAGTTCAGGGACCTACGCGACTCTGTGAACTCGTTCACATGCGGATTCAGGGGGAATTTCGGGCAAGTTTTACCGGCAGGGCGGGAATTTATGCCTCGCCGGTGTCGGTACCCGCTTCGCGGTACTTTTCAAGCTTGTTGTATAGCGTCTTGACGCTGATGCCGAGTTGTTCTGCCGTCTTGCGACGGTTGCCTGCCTGCTGTTTCAGCGTTCTGAGAATGGCTTCGCGCTCGATGTCTTCGAGCCGCTGGCCGGTATCGGCACTGGCTTTGCCGGTGCCCGTTGGCGCAT
The DNA here is from genome assembly GCA_965267485.1 of Pseudomonadales bacterium. GTDB lineage: Bacteria > Pseudomonadota > Gammaproteobacteria > Pseudomonadales > Azotimanducaceae > JANQJA01. The sequence continues at coordinate 1,740,425 of OZ254080.1, forward strand.
CCAGCACGATGTCATCGGCCGTGATGGCGCCATCAGCCAGCACAAAGGCGCGTTCGATCACCTGCTTGAGTTCACGCACGTTGCCGGGCCAGTCATGATCTTCGATCTTCGAAAGCGCAGTCTCATCAAGCACGACGGCGGAGTTCGCCTCGGCATTGCGATAGGCGAGAAAGTGATGCGCGAGCCCGGGAAGGTCGTCCTGACGGTCGCGCAGCGGTGGAACGTTGACACGAAATTCCGCGAGCCTGAAGTAGACGTCTTCTCGCAGGAAGTTGTCGCGAATCGCGTGTGCGGGATCGCGATTCGTCGCGGCGATGACGCGAACGTCAGCGTGGTGCGCATCGTTGCTGCCGACCCGCCGGTACTCCCCGGACTCCAGCACGCGGAGCAATTTGACCTGTTGCTCCAGCGGCATCTCGGTGATTTCGTCGAGCAGCAGCGTGCCGCCGTCGGCCTGCTCGAAGATGCCGGTACGGTCATCGCTCGCGCCGGTGAACGCACCTTTGACGTGGCCGAAGAGTTCACTCTCGATCAGTTCGGGGCTCAGCGCGCCGCAGTTGATCGTCAGCATCGGCTGGTCGCGCCGCTCGCTCATCAGATGCAGCGTGTTGGCGACGAGTTCCTTGCCGGCGCCGCTTTCGCCGACAATGAGAATGCTCACATCAGTGGATGCCGCCTTCCGTACTGAGCGAAACAGCTTGCGCATCGGCCGTGATGAGCCGAGCAGCAGCCCGAACTGGTCGAGTTCGCTCTGCAGCGAAGGATCCTGTTGGCTGGCGGCCGGCGAAGTTGTCGGCTGGAATTCGTTCATGATCTCGAGCACGTAGCCAACGTCGATGGGTTCGCGCATGTGATAGGCGACGCCCTGTGCCATGGCGTCGTCGATGGCTGTGTTGGGCGTACCGTCGCTGATCAGGATCAGTTCGACCGTGTCGAGAACGTCCAGATCAATCAGCGCCTGGAGGTTTGCCTCGGTGAAATCCGTCGCGTCGATGATCGCGAGGTCGAACGCCGCGATCTCCTCGATCCAGCCTGCATCGAAGGTGAGCTCGGTGACTGCGAAGCGCGCGGCAGCGTCGGCCTCCAGCAGTTGGCGCTTCGTTGTACTCTCGGGGAGTCGAAGCAGCAGGGTTGGCGAAGCCACGGGTATTCCAGATTCAGGGTATGAAGCGAATCTACGTGACGACGGAAAATATGACAACGGGCGAGTAACTCTTGCCGGGCCCTGGTAAAAGTGGCGGGCGCGTATCGCCTGACAGCGGGCTCACCGGCCGCAAGTGTAATGGCATGGTGCTCGCATGGTTGGGGCCACGCCTGTTGTCGGACCTTGCCGTTGAGCCAGCACGACACACAATCGATTCCAAGCGAGATGGCTTCCAGCGCCATTGTCGCCGTCTGCGAGGCGAGCGTTGCCGCCCTGGAGCGCGGCGCGCAACAGTTCCCGCAAGCGGTGTTCTGGCAGGCAATGCGTCGGGCCTCTCGTGAGCGCTGCGTGATTGCCCGGGCGATGGTCGGCGTGCGTGATGAAGTGGCTGGCGGTACGCTGCCGCAATCGATTCGGGAGGTGTGCCAGCGATATCACGGCTTGCCGGATGGCGACTTCGCCTCGCTGGCAGACCTCGCGGTCTGTGATCGGGATGCGACGAGGGCCATGCGGGAAGTCGTTACCCGCGTCGACCGCGGTGACGCGGCGCGCCGTGAACTCGCTACCGCGGTGGCCGACTTTCAGGTGACGGCGGACGATCTGAGGGCGCGCCTGGTTCAGCTTCGGCGCTATGCCTGAACACCAGCCTGATAGACCTCGGTGATTTCGGACAGCGCATCTGAATCGAGTGGACCCATGGCCTCGGCCTCGATGGCTTCCTCGAGATAGGCAAGCTCGGCCAACCCGATAACGACACAGGCAAGGCGCGGTTGCGCAAGCGCAAAGCGCAGTGCCGTTTGCGCGCGTGTTCCGTACTTCTCGCCCAGCGTTTCGAACATCCGGTATGCCTTTTCGGTTTCGCTCTCGACGCTGTCGCCGGGAGTCAGCGGCCGTTCACGGCCGTGCCGCTGGTTAGTGGCGAGCACCCCGGCAGAAAACACCCGAATGTTCATCGGCGCGACGCCGTGCTCGATGCAGGTATCAACGATGCCGGTGAAGTTATAGTGCGGCCATGAGGGAGGTACGCTCATCGCGGCTGACGGGTTGAGCAGGTTGAAGTAGACCTGTGCGGAGGCGAGCCGGTTGCTCTTGATCACCTTGATGATTGACGGTGCATCGCCAAGGGCCGTGATACCGATGTGCTCGCACAGGTTTGCTGCTTTCAGTTGCTCCATGGCATCGAGTACGCCGTGGGGTTTAAGTACGTCGGCAATGCCCAGCATGCGCCCCTTGGTCTGGGCACCGATGGGGTTGTGGAGCTGCAGCAGCGTCACGCGCGGCAGACCCAGACGCTCGAGACTCTCATGCAGGCTGCGCTCAACCTGGCCAGCAATGTCGAACAGGTTGTCGGTATCGATTGATACCTTGGTTGAAATGTAGGGCGTCTGGTCGATCTCCTTCAGCAGCCAGCCGAGCGCGGTTTCGGATTTGCCCTGGCCGTAGCTGGGTGCGGTATCAATCCAGTTGATGCCGGCTTCCATGGCGCGCCTGATCGCCTTGAGCCGGGTTTCGTCGTCTGCATTGATCAAGAGGCCCCCGACGGCGCCGCCCCCGAAGACCAGCTCTGAAACCTTGATGCCCGTGGTGCCGAAGTCGCGATAGTTCATCTTGCTGCCTGCGAAGAGTGAACCCGGATTCTAGACGATCAAGCGGCCGCGGGCAGGGCAGGCGCAAGCAGGCAGCCATCGAGGGTGATGCGATGCATCTCGCGCCGGGCACCGTGATAGTCGTTCTGGGCGAAATGCCAGGTAGCCCGGTTGTCCCAGAACGCAATCGAGCCCGGTTGCCACTGAAACTTGCAGATGTTGTCGGGCCGCACCGCCTGCTCATAAAGGTACGCCAATAGCGGCTCCGAATCTTCGTGCGACCAGCCCTCGAAGTGCAGCGTGAAGGCAGGGTTCACGTAGAGCGCCTCGCGGCCGGACAGCGGGTGGCGGATGACGACCGGGTGCACGACGTCGCTCAACTCATCTGCGGCTTCGGCGTTGCCGATGCGGTCGCTGGTTTCTGCCGCCTGCCTGTGCGCGCCCTGGCTGCCGAACACGTGCCGTGCGGAATGAACCGCATTCAGCGAACGCAGCGTTTGCTGCAGGCCAGGCGATAGCCCCTCAAAGGCGTCATACATGCAGACAAACCACGTGTCGCCGCCGGTCGGTGGCACTTCGCGCGCAACGAGGATCGACCCCATGGCGGGTGCTTCATCATAGGAATGGTCGGTATGCCAGCCGCCGCCAATATTCGCGGTCTGCTCCTTCTCCTTCGTGACCATCGCGATTTCAGGGTAGCCGGGATGCGCCGCGAAAAAGCGATTGACGTTGATCTCGCCGAAGCGGCGAGCGAAGGCGATATGTTCGGCTTCGGTAATCTCCTGGCCCCGCAGGAACACGAGACCGTGCTCGGCATAGGCCTGCCGGATGGCGTTGAATTCATCGTCGCTCAGCGACCGGATGTCGACGCCGCTCAGTTCAACGCCGGCGCCGGCGTGTGGCTTGATCTTGAGTGTCATGTTCGTCCCTCCTGATAGCTGCGAGCTACTGTACTGCGAGTTGACGCGCTAGAATGCAAACTTCTTTGCATTTATGGGCCAATATGACGGACCTGCTGAACAGCCAGTTGCCACGCCTCGAAGACCTGCTGCCGGCCGAGGTGATGGCGCGGCTGACTCACGCGGGCAAACTCGTGCGGTATCGAGACGGCGAGACGGTGCATCGGCGGGGTGACAACAAGCCGGGGCTCTCTATCGTGAAAGCGGGCGGCGCTCGAACCGGAATCGCCGGGCTCGACGGGTCCTTTCTGACTTCTTCCACGCTCGGCCCGGGCCATTGCTTTGGAGAGTTCACGCTGTTCGCAGGGCTGCCGCGCACTCATGACATCACGGCTGAGGGCGATACCGAGATTCTGCAGATACCGGGCGCGCGTTTCTTCGCGGTCTTCGACGATGAACCCAGGCTTGCCCGCGCGCTGCTGACCGTGGCAACGCTGCGCAACCACCATGCGCTGGAGTTGATTGATGACTTGCGGCGGTTGCCGCTCGAGGTGCGGGTGGCCAAGCTGCTTTATGCGCTCGCCCCGGTGACAGAGGGCAGGTACACCGTGAAGCGGCAGCAGGAAGAACTGGCGTTTGCCTACGGCGTGACGCGCGTCTCAATTGGCAAAGTGTTGAAGCGCCTCGCGGCCGAGGAGTTGATCGCGACGGGATATGGTTGCATCGAGGTGACTGATGCTGCGCGACTCCGCACCTGGCTCGACGAGCGCATGCTCATCGCGCCGGTGCAGCCGCTTGCACATCAGGAATAGCGTGCTTCTGTGATCGTCTCGTTGTCGCCCGACTTTACCTCGGCGAGCGACGCCTCGAGATCGCTGAGGTACACGTCGGTGACCTGCGCGTGGAACGGCGAGAGCATCAGATGCAGTGCCTTGGGTTCGGTTGTGAGCGAAGTGAACCAGCCACGCTTGAACATCTTCTTGTACACCGCAAAGACGTCAACCTCCGGGTGGCTGAACGACGTGATGCCGAGCTGGGGTGAGCCCAGAATCTCGAAACCGAGTGTTGTGACGCCGGCCTCGACAGCCTCGCGAGCGTCGGTGACGAGTTTGTGTCTGGCGCGGTAGCCCTCGACCCCGAGATAGTTCATGACCGCCCACGCGGCAGAGATCGCGCCGCCCGGCCGCGTGCCGGCAAGGATTGGTGTGACCATTCGCCCGCCGGGCCAGGCATCCACATCGAAGATCATGTGCTGCTTCAGTGCTTCGCTCCTGAACAACACGGTTGAGGCGCCCTTGGCACAGTAGCCGTATTTGTGGAGATCGGCTGACATCGACTTGACGCCCTCGACCTCAAAGTCAAAGGGAGGAATGTCGGCCCCGTTCATACGCACGAAAGGTGCGATGTAGCCCCCGACGCACGAATCGACATGCAGCCATACATTCTGTTCTTGTGCGACCTTGCCGAGCGCTTCGATGGGGTCGATCAACCCGTAGGGGAAGCAGGGCGCAGAACCAACCAGCATGACGGTGTTGTCGTCAATCTCGCGCGCCATCGCAGAGACGTCAGCGAGATGATCATCGCCGCAGGCGACACGGCGGATCTCGAGTTGCATGAGGTGCGCTGCCTTGTCGAAGGCGGGGTGGCCCGAGAACGGCATGACAATGTTGCCCTGCCCCGTGAGCCCATTGGCAACGGCATAGTCGCGGGCGGTCTTGACCGCCATGGTGATGGAATCGGTGCCGCCGGATGTGATGCTGCCGGCGGCGCCTTCCGGCGCGTGCAGGAGCCCAAGCCCCATGCCGACAACCTCGTCTTCCATCTGTTTGAGGCTCGGAAACGCCGCAGGCCCGAGACCGTTCTCGGACATGTACATGGTGTACGCTTCTTTCTGTACCTGCGCGACATCTTCGCCAGCGTTGAAGACATAAACAGCGGTCTTGCCCTCGCGCCACTTCGCATCATTCTGGCCGCGCGCCAGCATTTCATCCTGCAGTTCGGGCCAGGGTCGGCCAGATTCCGGCATGTGCTTGATCATAGTGCTCCCTCCAAGTTCCTCGGATGATAGCGTGGTCACTTTTCGCGCGGTAGGGGAGTGGGCGCGCCACCGACTTATATGGAATTTGTCGGCCTTTCCCGGGGATTATATGGACAATGTCCGTTTCGGCAGGACAAACTGAAGCGCAGCGCCGAGTCTAAATCGAGGTAAGCCGCTGTATGGACATGGAATATCGACTGGTTTCCGGGTTATCTGGAACTTTTCCATCTACTAAGTGTTGAACTAGCCGTGCTACGCACGGAGAAGGCTGATAGGCGGCGAGACAACTTCTCAAGCTAATGTGCGCAAATCGAGGGTAGCCTCAGCAAGCTCGTTGGCTAGAGTCCCGTCGGATGAGGCCAACCATATCCAGCGTTCTTGATCAGCATCTCGAAGGTTTCCTCGAGACTCATAAACTCCCTTTGTACCAACTCAAGGCGTTGAAGTCGTTTCGCGCTTGTCGGACGTCGATGCTCGGCAGTCATAGTCAGTACTGCGAGAACGGCCATCTGATGGGAGTCTGGTACAGCAGCTGCAAGCGTCGTGGCTGTGCGCAATGCCAGGGGTTGTCAAATGCTCGTTGGCTGGCGGCGCAGAAGGAGCGCCTCCTTGCGGTGACACATCATCACTGGATCTTCACGCTGCCGCACGAGTTATTGCCGCTATGGCGCCATAACCGGGCAGCGATGCAAGACCTCCTGTTCAGGGCAGTAGCGGAGACGCTGTCAGTGTTGAGTCGTGATCGGAAGTACCTGAACGCCCAGCCTGGCTACTTGCTGACACTTCACACATGGGGCCGCAATCTGAGCCTGCATCCACACATTCATTGCTTGATCTCCCATGGCGGACTCGGCAAGGGAGACCAATGGGTCGAACCGCGAAGGAAGAGTCTTTTTCCTGCGCGCGTCATGATGCAACTATTTCGTGGCAAGTTTCTGAGTGCATTGCGCAATGAGCCTGATTTGGTGCTGCCGAAAGACATCCGTGAGGCTAGACTACGTGCGCTGATCAATCGTCTTGGCCGAAAGCCCTGGGTTGTGCACTGCTGCAAACCGTACCCGCACGGCAAGGGCGTGGCGAGCTATCTGTCGCGTTACGTAAGAAGCGGGCCCATCAACAATCGTCAGCTTCGTCGAGTCGATAACGATCGTGTCGTCTTCCGTTTTCGCAATCATCGAACGTCTCGCGATTCGAAACAGACGCTGAGACCGGCCCAGTTCATTCTTCGACTGTGCGATCACATTCCCCAGCGCAGCAAGCCGACGATTCGATACTACGGGCTATACCATGCCTGTCGCAGAAGGGCGTTAAACACAGCGCGGGAACATCATCGCCAGAGCCCTGTCCGCGAGGTGCCGGCGATCACCTGGCAGGCCTACTTGCAGCGACTCGATCGAGTTCCGGTCTGTGACGAGTGTGGCGCGCACTTGCGCGAGCTCGTCCCGGCCTGAGAGCCAGTATATGGGAGCTGTATCCCGGAACCGGGAGAAGCTGCTGTGCGTGCGACTAACTGAACACGACATGATCAAGCCCTCTATCAAAGCCACCGCGCATGCTCTTACCTTGAGTCATGCCTTGTCGTCGAGCATGTATCGGGACTAAGCTTCCACAGGCAGCAGACGGCAGTCCAACATGAAGTTGAAGCAGACCAGACAACCTGTCACTCCGGTTGCTATCGCAACCTCCGCGCCAGAACGATCTGGCTACTTAACTTGGTGTTATGCGTCATAGGGGTGCCCTGATGAAGAAAACGGTACTAACTGCAGTCTTTAGTTCTATCCTCCTCTGTACCAACGTCTTTGCGGATGTCGGAGTTTGGGGGACTAGCGCCAAAGTCTGGAGTCTGTTCTCTGACTTTCAGAAGACCGTCTATGTGCAAGGCATTATGGACGCCTTGATCTTCTCAGACGGTAGAATCGAAGGAGTCGATATCACTTATGAGACATCGATCGACCATCTTACGTCTGCACTAGACGAATTCTATGACGATTATCGAAACCATCGTATTCCTGTTCCGTACGCGCTTAAGGTGATCTCGATGGAAATGGCAGGCGCAAGTAGTAGCGACGTAGAAGTCGAACTCCGCAACCTGAGAAAACAGTTCAATGGTTCATAGGGGCGACGCATAACATGAAGTTGAAGCAGACCAGGCAACCTGTCACTCCGCTTGCTTTCGCAAGCTCCGCGCCAGAACGTCCTGGCAGCTTAACTTGGTGTTATGTCGCTGGAGGTGCCCGTGCCTAGCGAGAAGCCAACCCGCATTCTCCAATCCAAGACAGATCTCTCGGCTCAGGAGATAGCCAGACTGTCGGATGCAGAGGCTTGGCAAATAATCTATTCCTTTCGCTCAGAGAAGATTCGGGACGACAGGCTTCAGATCTGTTTCACCGGGTTTGGCGCTTCAAAGAAGAGGGAACTATCCGCTCTCGCTCAAAGTGCGCACCTTAAAGTGGTGGGATCTGTAACGAAGAATCTAGACTTTTTGTGTGCGGGCGAAACAGCTGGCCCTAAGAAAGTCGAGAAAGCGATTGAACAGGGAGTTCAGTTTCTTAGTGAAGCAGACTTCAAAGAACTGCTTGAATCGGGCGAACTTCCGGGGCGCGACATAACATGAAGTTGAAGCTGACCAGGGAACCTGTCACTTCGCTTGCTTGCGCAAGCTCCGCGCCAGAACCGCCTGGCAGCTTAACTTGGTGTTATGCGCCTAAAGTCGCACGCACGGACGCCGATGCACGGAGATCTGATCGCATATGAGCATCAATATTGACGACCTCACGGAGGAAGAACTCCTTGAGCTGAATCATCGCATTGTAGAGCGGCTCAAGTTCCTCGAGTCCTACCATACCCACAAGAAAATGATGCAGTTCTCTCCAGGCGAGAAGGTTGCGTTCGATCCGCCAGGTCGGGCAACGCAGTTTGGAACTCTCGTCAAATTCAACAAGAAAACCGTTTCAGTGATTACTGAATCTGGTCAGAAGTGGAATGTATCGCCACATTTATTGAGGAAGCTCAAGGACGCAGAGCGTACCAGTGGCAAGGGCAAGAATGTCATCGATTTCTCTGGTCGGGACGGCGCATAACATGAAGTTGAAGCCGACGAAGCAACCTGTCACACAAATTGCGATCGCAATTTGTGCGCCAGAACGTCTTCGCGGCTTAACTTGGTGTTATGCACCCAGGAGGACTTCGTGAGTTACTGGAGAATGCAACTACATCCATCGGACTCAGCCAGATCAGTGAGCCATGCTACGCGAAGCCTTGGCCTTGGATACATCGGCCTAGACTTCGCTCAGCCTCCAGGAGACTTAACTGGTGTCGATCCAGCATCTATACCGCAATCGCAGCGTGACTATGCGGACTTTGCGCATACGATGAAGTGTGATGATCTCGTACTCATCATTGCGCATCATTACCCTCATGCCTTAGTCCGAGTCACGGGCAACTATAACTACATACGGAATCCCACCGAAGAACTCGGAGTCTGGTTTAGACACTTTAGGAGAGTTGAGGTCTTGGCCTACTACGCAGACTACGTTACGAATCCCAAGTCTTGGGAACAGACGAAAATGACAGATACGATTTCGATCCTTAAAACCAAAGGTAGTAAGTCATACCGTCTTATAAGTTCATGGGCGGCGGAGTTGGGTGCATAACATGAAGTTGAAGCCGACGAAGCAACCTGTCACACAAATTGCGATCGCAATTTGTGCGCCAGAACGTCTTCGCGGCTTAACTTGGTGTTATGTGCCCGTCTTACCCATGAAAAGTAGACACTTCCTTGAAGCAGATGGAGAAGGAAATGTCCGACAAGAAGCAACCGCCATACACTGATCAGTTCCGTCGCGAGGCAGTAAGACGAGCCGATGAACCAGGTGTCACCGCAGCGCAAGTGGCGAAGGACCTTGGCATCAATGTGGGTTCGATCTACAACTGGCGTGCGCAGTTCAAGAAAATAGACAAGCTGCGCTCGGGTGAAACTGTTAGGCATCAGTTCCACGAGACGGGTGGCGTTGACTACTCCAAGGCCGAGTCTGAAGAAACGCGAAGACTCAGGAAAGAGAATGCTGAGCTCCGGGAGGAGCTCGAATTCCTAAAAAAGGCGACGGCGTACTTCGCGAATCAAAAAAAGTGAAGTACGCATTCATCGAGTCGCACCGTGATGAACACTCGATCTTGAAGATGTGTCGCTGGCTTGAGATTTCACGCTCCGGTTTCTATCGCTGGCGTGATCGAGAGCCGAGTAGCCGTGCCTGTCGGCGCGAAGTGGTTCGCCTCGCGGTGAACGACACCTACTTCGAATACAACCGCATCTACGGGTCTCCGCGCATTGTCCGTGAGCTGAACGATGCTGGCATCGCGTGCTCGAAGAACCATGTCGCCGATTTGATGCGGGAAATGGGCCTGAAAGCTCGCAACGGAAAACGCTTTAAGTATGAGGTGTCACCCGAAGCGGTCGCAGGTGTTGCTGATAACGTGCTGGCACGAAACTTCGCCGCCAGCAAACCCAATGAGAAGTGGGTAAGTGACATCACCTACATTGAACTCGATGACGGCTGGGTGTACCTGGCTGTAGTCATGGATCTGTTCTCGCGGCAGGTGATTGGATGGTCAATCGATGACCAGATGACCGTTGATCTCGTTCGAAATGCATTCAACATGGCTGTTGCGAAGCGTGATGTGCAACCTGGTCTTATCCTGCATTCAGATCGCGGTGTGCAGTACCGCGCCTGGGAATACCAAGCTGCACTTGAATCACATGAGATCACGCCGAGCATGAGCCGCAAGGGCAACTGCTGGGACAACGCGGCGATGGAGTCATTCTTTTCCCGCCTGAAGGTCGAGCTTGTCTACGCAGGGCAATATGCGACACTGGAAGCTGCGTACCGCAGCGTATTCGAGTACATCGAAGTGTTCTACAACCGGGTGCGGCGGCATTCAGCTATCGGCTACCAGAGCCCGGTCAAGTTTGAGGAGGCTTACGCACAGTGTGCATAGACCTAACGATTAACGTGTCCACTTTTTGTGGGTAGGACCAGTGCCTTAAAGGTTCATTCGACGTTCTGGTCGCGGGGTTCTTGGTAATCGCGGTCTTTGGATATGCTGATGATCATTCCATTCCAATGCCGACCCAGCTCGCTGAACTTGTCTCAACGGATGGTTCGAGCCGGCTGCGAGAGAAACATCTTCAGACGATCCTTTCGCAGTCAGCCAGCGCTCGAATCACGTCAATTGTAATTGAGGCTCCCGATGGTCGGTTGCTGAGTGGTATCGAAATCGAGCTCTCAAAAGTTGATGGCAGCCGCAAACTCTACTTGGAAGAGGCGCTACTACCGGGCCTTCTCGAGGAGCTATCGAAACTCAATCCCATTTACCCCTGCGAAGCGGGCAAATATTGCACAATCGGCATTGCCCGATGTGGTGGGCGTAGCGCGGAACCACAGGCATACTGTGTGGCGTACAACTACGGTTCCCGCGAAATGCTTGATGGAGTGATGATAAGGCTGCCCGATGAATCATTTCTGTTTCCCGGCGTCGAGCCGGAGGGGTAATACCCCCGTTTCTAACCGAGCTCTTTAGTAGAGAATTTAAGCAGCCGCTTCCAGTTTTTGGATCGGCGTAATTCCTCCGATGGCCATGTTTGGCCGTTCATTGTTGTATCGCCACAGCCACTCGGTGGCTGTCTCTTGGGCATGGCGGATCGATTCGAACAGATGCTGATCCAACCACTCGTGTCTCACAGTTCGGTTGTAGCGCTCGACGTACGCGTTCTGCTGCGGCTTACCGGGCTGGATGTATTGAAGCGTGATCCGTCGTTGCTTAGCCCAGGCCATCAGCTGACCCGAGATGTATTCTGGACCGTTGTCACAACGAATCGCATCCGGTTTGCCGCGCCATTCGATGATGCGTTCCAGCGTTCTGATCACTCGAAGCGCGGGCAGTGATCGATCAACTTCGATACCGAGTCCTTCACGATTGTAGTCATCCAACACGTTGAAGGTGCGGAATGATGTGCCGTCAGCCAGCGCGTCGTGCATAAAGTCCATCGACCAGGTCGCATTGATCTGGCGTGGAACGGCCAGATCCTCCGGCGCGTCACGCTTCAAGCGGCGCTTCGGCTTGATCCGCAGGTTCAGCTCCAGCTCCCTGTAAATGCGGTATACGCGCTTGTGGTTGTAGCCGAAGCCCTTCACATTGCGTAAATACAGAAAACACAGGCCGAAACCCCACGTCCGGTTGGTGGTAGTCAGCCTGAGCAGCCAGTTGGCAATGAGTTGGTTATCGCCGTTCAGTTGCGGTTGATACCGATAACAAGTCTCGCTGATCTTGAAAGCCTGGCACGCCAAGCGAATGCTGAACCCTCGGTCAGCCACAGCACGTTTCGCCATCTCTTTGCGGTGAGATGGCTTCACCACTTTTTTTGGAGTGCCTCCTGAACGATCTCAGCCTTCATCCGTTCTTCGGCATACATCTTCTTCAGCCGGCGGTTCTCGTCCTCAAGCTCCTTCATCCGCTTCATCATCGACGCATCCATGCCGCCAAATTTGGCGCGCCATGTGTAAAACGTCGCATCGCTCATGCCGTGCTTACGGCACAGGTCAGCGACTTTTACGCCGCTCTCGGCTTCTTTCAGGATCGCCATGATCTGGCTATCGGTAAATCGGGACTTCTTCATGCAGGTTCTCCTTCAAATCACTATATGGGAAAACTCTACTTTTGAGCACCGCTAATATCCGGGGGGATTACCGAGGCCTTTGTTCGAGCCGTAGGCCGCTACAAGGACGATGGAGGCGGCACATAACATGAAGTTGAAGCCGACGAAGCAACCTGTCACACAAATTGCGATCGCAATTTGTGCGCCAGAACGTCTTCGCGGCTTAACTTGGTGTTATGTGGCGTGAGACGGTCGCTGCGACGCTCCCATGGTCGATGGGAGAGTTGAGCGTTCGCATGTCGAATGTAAGCGACGCTGAACTAATGCACTCTCTTGACAATGAACCCACGATTCGCAGATACCTTGGCGGACCTCTTCGCAATACCGTAGAACGCGCCCGAATTGCGTTGCAATACAATCCGCTATCGCTGTTCGTTATCGAATCGAATGGTCAGGGTATTGGCTACACCGGATACATTGAGAACGAATCTGCCGGGGGAATGGACATCCTCATCGTGCTCGATCCGGCCTACCATCGCATGGGATACGGTCGGCTCGTCCTTGAACAAATGGTAAACCGTTGGACCACCCTGTTCCCCGACCAAAAGTTGACCATCTCGACACAAGTAGAGAATCATCCAGCTCGTCGACTCTTGGAGCGGTTCGGATTTGCTCTGGTCAGTGAGTACAAGGACGTTCTAGGCTATGAATATGTCGTGTATGCAGCCACATAACATGAAGTTGAAGCGGACAAAGGAACCTGTCACTCCGGTTGCTTACGCAACCTCCGCGCCAGAACCGCTTTGCCGCTTAACTTGGTGTTAGGCACCCGAAGCAACGATGCGAGACTTTTCGATCAGTTGTAATCGAACCCCGAAAGAAGTGGCCGCCCTGTTGAACGGAATTCTGCTTTCGGATCGAGATCGAAGCTCATTGGCGAGGCTCTCAACGCCTGATGTTTATGATCGGCTTATGGGCGAAGTCTACGATCAGAAGTTTCAAGCAGTCATCTATGGTGCCGACGTTAATCCCAACTCGGTCGTCGCTGAAGGGAAGATCACAGCGTCCGATCAAGGGTCACTTGTTAAAGTCTCATTCACTTGGGGATCAGCTTTCTCACGTGCCACCAATTGGCTCGCTCTGGCTGTCGGCATCCTCCTGCTATCAATCGCAGCCGCTAGCGGCGCAGTTACGTTAATCGCGCTAGCCGCCGCGCCAGTCGCCTATTTTTTATACAGGTTTTGCTTCGCTCGGTTCGAGCGAGCGCGAATCTGCGATAACCTCAAATCTGGACTTAGTAGTGTCGGTGCCTAACCTGAAGTTGAAGCGGACCAAGCAACCTGTCACGCCAATTGCTGGCGCAATTGTCGCGCCAGAACGTCTTGGCCGCTTAACTTGGTGTTATGTGCCTTAAGAGTTCATTCGGCGCTCTGATCGCGGGGTTCCTGGTGATCGCGGTCTTTGGATATGCTGATGCCCATTCCATTCCAACGCCGACCCAGCTCGCTGAACTGGTCTCAACGGATGGTTCGAGCCGACTGCGAGAGAAACATCTTCAGACTATCCTTTCGCAGTCAGCCAGCGCTCGACTCAAGTCAATTGTAATTGAGGCTCCCGATGGTCGGTTGCTGAGTGGTATCGAAATCGAGCTCTCAAAAGTTGATGGCAGCCGCAAACTCTACTTGGAAGAAGCGCTACTACCGGGCCTTGTCGAGGAGCTATCGAAACTCAATCCCATCTACCCCTGCGAAGCGGGCAAATTTTGCACAATCGGCATTGCCCGATGTGGTGGGCGTAACGCGGAACCACAGGCATACTGTGTGGCGTACAACTACGGTTCCCGCGAAATGCCTGATGGAGTGATGATAAGGGTGCCCGATGAATCATTCCTGTTTCCCGGCGTCGAGCCGGAGGCCTTTGTTCGAGCCGTAGGGCGTTATGGGCAAGATGGAGGCGGCACATAACATGAAGTTGAAGCAGACGAGGGAACCTGTCACCCAAATTGCGGTGGCAATTTGGGCGCCAGAACCGCCTCGCAGCTTAACTTGGTGTTATGCGCCTTGAACGCCCGCCTTGTCGGAAGGTGGGCGTCGTTTCTGGTGTTTATTGGTGGTGTTCTCTATGCGTTAACCGTTGCCTTCGGCATGGCGACTTTCGGATTCGATCGGCCGATTGAAGGAGCGATTCTTGCGGTAATGGAATACCTCACTGTTGCTGTTGGTCTTCTCTATCTGGTGGTGATCGCCGCGCTACATTCGTCGAGGGTTACCGAGAGAAACGTCTTTACGCTTCTTGCGTTGATTTTCGCGGCTCTCCTTGCAGGGACTACTTCGCTTGTTCACTTCATCCAGCTTTCAGCCTTGAATCAGCTCGACACCAACAGCTTGGAGTGGCCATCCGCTCTCTATGCCGCGGAACTGTTCGCGTGGGACGTCTTCCTTGGTTTGTCGCTCATATGTGCCGCTTTGGCACTCCGCGGTACTCGATTAAAGGAAATTACCCGGACGATAATGTACGTGTGCGGAGCGCTTTGTTTGCTGGGTATCGCTGGGCCCTTGACCGGAGACATGCGCGTACAGTTCGTTGCTATGGCAAGCTACGGTCTCCTATTGCCAATAGTATGCTTGCTACTTTCATTGGCTTGGAAGGAAGAGAGCGGCGCATAACATGAAGTTGAAGCTGACCAAGGAACCTGTCACGCGGCTTGCGTGCGCAACCCGCGCGCCAGAACCGCTTGGCAGCTTAACTTGGTGTTATGTGACTCAGTAGCATCGTGAGTATTGATGCCTGGAAGAATCGCGTAGCAGGGCTGAAGGGGAAGATTAAGATCCTCTACCTTGCTACAAAGCATCCGGATACCCCTGTCGCGGCGAAGTTGTTGGCTGTCGGAACGATTGCCTACGCCCTTAGCCCTCTCGACCTCATCCCTGACTTCATTCCTGTCCTTGGCTATCTCGATGACCTCATACTGGTTCCCGCGGGAATCTGGCTGGCCGTCAAGTTGGTGCCGGCGTCGGTGTGGACTGAGTGTGAAGCGCTAGCTGCGCAGGAAACGTCCAATCCGCCTCGAAGTCGTGGCGCTGCAGTAGTCATCGTTCTAGTATGGTTCCTTGTATTCGCATGGCTTTTGAGTTGGCTGTGGAGTCGTCACATAACATGAAGTTGAAGCAGACGAGGGAACCTGTCACTTGGCTTGCTTGCGCAACCCAAGCGCCAGAACCGCCTCGCAGCTTAACTTGGTGTTAGACGCCTTTCGCGACTTATGAAGCTGCCGAACTTCAGTGATGCAATCATCGAAGAGGTGAAGCTTCGAGAGTACCTTCTCTCCCGTTCGCACCCAGTCGGACGCTTCAAGGCAAGCTACTTCGAATCGCTCGGATTTGAAGCCGGGGACTGGCGCGAGCTAGAACAAGCGTTCCGTCGACTGATTGCAAACGAAGAGGCTGAAGGCTCGGATCGAACAGAATTTGGCCAGAAATACACAGTTTCTGGCGAGATCAACGGGCCGGCTGGGTCGGGATTCCTTGTCACGGTTTGGATTGTGCTAAATTCGGAATCATTGCCGCGTTTCATCACAGCATATCCTGGAGGCTGAGATGTACGAACTACTCTCCACGGTCGTCCTGTCGAAGGACATCCCTGAGCACCATCTTCGCGCTGGCGACGTGGGTGCGATAGTCGAAACCTACGGTTCTGATGCTGTCGAGGTCGAGTTTGTAGCAGCATCTGGCCGCACGGTTGCCATACTTACTCTCGACAACGACGCGATCCGACCAATCAGCGATCACGATATGTTGGCTGTTCGCCACGCGGTGTAGTGGCGGCGTCTAACATAAAGTTGAAGTGGACGTGGCAACCTGTCACGTCCGTTGCTCGCGCAACGGCCGCGCCAGAACGACCACGCCACTTAACTTGGTGTTATGCGCCTTTAGGTGCCCTGTGACCGAAGACTATTTTGCAGAATTGGAGGATTGGCGAGCCAAGGTTGGTGCCGCGATCCTAGCGTTTGGTGAGATCGAACTGATTACGCTCAAGTGTCTTGAGCTCTTGCCAAATGATCCGATTCTTAAATCTACGTCTTCCCTAGGTCTGGGGCAGCGAATTGATCTCCTTCTTGAACTTCTCAATCCGCGTCGAGAAGAACCTACGATAGCCGAGCTTCTTAGGCTATTCGCAAGTGCTAAGGAATATCTCAAGTACAGGAATATACTCGCTCATTCGCCGCTAATGGCGGAAATCTATGAACATCAAGATACTGGTGAACTTAAAGTTGAGCAGCTCATTACCTCTGTTAGAGGCGGCAAGCGCAGTGTCGATTTGGCTAAGGTGACTGAAGTTGCTGAAACCGTAGAGCAGATTGCCTCGGATTTGTGGATTGCCCTCAGCAACTTAACCGGCAAAAGCGTGTTAGGCACATAACATGAAGTTGAAGCAGACCAGGGAACCTGTCACTCCGCTTGCTTACGCAAGCTCCGCGCCAGAACCGCCTGGCAGCTTAACTTGGTGTTATGTGCCCAAGGCAAGTCATCCGTGAACTCCAACCAAAGAGAAGCGCTTCGAAGGAAATCGCTTGGTGAGTTGGGCGAGCTTGTTGCGATCAAGGCTCTTGTAGACGCCAAGTACACGCGGATTTCAAATCTGAATGACCATCAGATCAATTTTCCTTTCGCCGACCTCTATGCGCAGAAAGGAAAGAATCGCCTTGTGATAAGCGTCAAAGCCCGAAATAAGCACCTAGCAGACGGGAAGCTGAATTCAAGATACAAGCTTGGGTCCAAAGCTATGGAACATGCTCAGGCAGCCGAGAAGGAGTTCAAGGCTCAGGCCTTTTGGATGGCTGTACAGTTTGATTATCGAAGCTTTTCGATCTATCTCGGATCAATGGAGGAGCTAAATGGCAATCTCGGAATCCCGATACGAAAATGCATGAACGGCGAGATTGGTCAGTGTTTAGCCGCGGACAAGCGGCACTATTTTGATTTCCGCTTCTTCACGAACAACAGTGGGCACATAACATGAAGTTGAAGTGGACGTGGCAACCTGTCACGCCAATTGCTGGCGCAATCGGCGCGCCAGAACGACCACGCCACTTAACTTGGTGTTATGCGTACTGATGGCTAAGCTAGCGAGACTCAAAGAACGTATCCTCTCGGGCAGTTCGGATGCCAATATCGATTTCTCGCCCCTCTGCAACCTACTGAAAGCATTGGGGTTTGAAGAACGGATTCGAGGCGGTCACCATATCTTCACGCGGGCCGACGTTGTGGAGATAATCAACCTCCAACCGAAAGGTGCGAAAGCGAAGCCGTATCAGGTCCGGCAAGTCAGAAATCTACTGGTGAAATATCGCCTAGGAGACATCGATGTCGATTAAATATGAGCTCATCATCTACTGGTCTGAGGACGATGCTTCATTCGTAGCAGAGGTCCCCGAGCTTCCTGGTTGTATGGCCGATGGTGCCTCCTACGAAGAAGCTGTCTCGAATGCTCAGGTCGTGATCGAAGAGTGGGTCGCGACAGCCAAAGAACTCGGCCGAGAAATCCCCGAACCGAAGGGTCGTCTGCTGTACGCATAACATGAAGTTGAAGTTGACCAGGGAACCTGTCACTCCGGTTGCTTGCGCAACCTCCGCGCCAGAACCGCCTGGCAACTTAACTTGGTGTTATGTGGCGTGAGACGGTCGCTGCGACGCTCCCATGGTCGATGGGAGAGTTGAGCGTTCGCATGTCGAATGTAAGCGACGCTGAACTAATGCACTCTCTTGACAATGAACCCACGATTCGCAGATACCTTGGCGGACCTCTTCGCAATACCGTAGAACGCGCCCGAATTGCGTTGCAATACAATCCGCTATCGCTGTTCGTTATCGAATCGAATGGTCAGGGTATTGGCTACACCGGATACATTGAGAACGAATCTGCCGGGGGAATGGACATCCTCATCGTGCTCGATCCGGCCTACCATCGCATGGGATACGGTCGGCTCGTCCTTGAACAAATGGTAAACCGTTGGACCACCCTGTTCCCCGACCAAAAGTTGACCATCTCGACACAAGTAGAGAATCATCCAGCTCGTCGACTCTTGGAGCGGTTCGGATTTGCTCTGGTCAGTGAGTACAAGGACGTTCTAGGCTATGAATATGTCGTGTATGCAGCCACATAACATGAAGTTGAAGCGGACAAAGGAACCTGTCACTCCGGTTGCTTACGCAACCTCCGCGCCAGAACCGCTTTGCCGCTTAACTTGGTGTTATACGCCATGATTGCTCGCAGCCTTTTCTCGCTCTATCTTGTCGGGGTCGTCTCGACGTCGTGGGCTAGCGATTCACTGACCTACGCCTTGTCAGAGGATTGTCTTGAGACTATTAATGTCGAGCACTCGGACGATCGAGCTTTATGGTGGCTTTCAATCACTGCAAGTGCAGATGAATCGGTTCGCATCGAGGACTTTACGAGGCAGCACGTAGGCAAGAAGCTCATGCTTTTGAGTAGCAACGGGTTTCCACTCCTTCCTGATGCCGTCACGATTCAAGCTCCTTTGTCGGAGCGATTTAGAATCGTCGTTTCAACTGAGGGTGAAGCTCGTCAAGTCTTGAGGCTACTGGCAAGGGGAGGTGGATGTGGGCCCGGCGTATAACATGAAGTTGAAGCTGACGAAGGAACCTGTCATCAAATTTGCTGGCGCAAATTCGCTGCCAGAACCGCTTCGCAGCTTAACTTGGTGTTAGATGCCATGCGCGCTGCACTGTGGTTCGCATCTGGCATGTCAATCTTAGACACACTCGTATATCACTGGTGGCTTTTCTCGACGTCTGCGACCGACCAAGCATATCTGGCATTCATGTCCGCTTGGCAGTTGTTACACAAACCAGGAATCGACTTCTACTACACGTTCTTTTCGCTTGAATCGCATCCCGAATTTTGGGATGGCCTCATGCAGCACGCTATCTATACTGGTTTCGCCGCTGTTTGGATATTCATGATCGGCCTCTTCGTTGCATATGTCGCTATTCGCCTATATAGATACGTTAGAACTAGCTCTGAGGCTAGCAAGGGTAGGCATCTAACATGAAGTCTATGGACTCCCTATTCAACCCTTTGTTTTCTTCCTGACAGATTTCTGGTGGCGCACGCTGCCACAGCAAACACACGGTACGGTGGAAAAAGAGCCCCGGTTGCAAACGTCTATACGGCCTCTGAGTTGAAGCGCCTTGGCTTCGGGCCAAACTAGGTTCCGCGCTCAACCAGCCTATCGTTGAAGCGAGCAGACTGCTCATCCATGTTATCGGCTTTGGGTTGAGCCCGGAGTTCGGTTGACTAATTGCCACAGTGCACCGGTGTTGGTGGTGGGTTGGGTATGCGTTATCGGCGTTCGTAGTTCTCTTCTCTCGTCCACACGCACCAGATGATGCGCGCCATCTTATTGGCGAGTGCGACGGCGGCAATGTTGTGGCCGCTTCGTTGCTTGAGTTCAAGCGCCCACTGCTGCAGCTGGGTTGGCTGTTTTGTTCTCGCGGCAGCGAGCAAGGCTGCACGCGCGCCGTGAATCAGCAGCGTTCTGAGGTATGGATCTCCTTTCTTGGTGATCTTGCCGAGGCGTCGTGTGCTGCCAGAGCTGAACTCTCGCGGCGTGATACCCAGCCAGGCACTGAATTGCCGTCCACGATCAAAGCCGTGGATATCAGGCACGGAGGCAACCATCGCAGTTGCCGTCATCAAACCCACGCCCGGAATCGTCATCAATCGCTGCACCGTAGGCTCAGTGCTCGTGATCTCTTTCAGTTGAACCTCGAGTTGCTTGATGCGCTGTTCGAGGTCGGTGATTTCTTCGATGACGGGCAACAATGCATGCCGCAGTGTTTCTGGTATCTGTTCGGTCTGCTGACGAAGGCGAGATGCCAGCTGGGTGGTACCGACGCGTGACGTCAATCCAAATTCTGCCAGCAGGCCGCGAACCAGATTGATACGTTGCTTGCGGGTCTTGTCCCACTGGCTGCGAATACGATGTAGCCCCTGCAACGCCTGCTGATCCTCGTGCTTGATCGGTACTGGTTTTAGATCCGGATCAAAGCTGGCACGAACGAGAGCATCCGCATCAGCGGCATCAGTCTTGTTTCGGCGCACATAGGGGCGCACGTACGGCGCGTGCAGCAAGCGCGGTTCGTGACCGAGTGATCGTGCTTTGCGCGCCCAGTAGTGCGCTGAAGAACAAGTCTCCATCACCAGTGCAGCGGGCTCATGGTTGGCTAGAAAGCGATCAAACTGTGTTCGCGAGAAACGCTTCCTGGCAACAATGCGCCCCGCCTGATTGGCGACAGATACCTGAAACACAGATTTTGCGAGATCAATACCGATGGTCGTAGTATTCATGACATGGACTCCTTCATGCCGTTAACGAGATGCTTGGCACATTGCGATGCCGTCCTGCATTGGCAGGGGGAGTCCATCTTATCGTTGAAGCTGACGAGGGAACCTGTCACTTGGCTTGCTTGGGCAAGCCAAGCGCCAGAACCGCCTCGCAGCTTAACTTGGTGTTAGACGCCTGATCATGCTTACGCGTATCGCGATCCCTGCAGCATCCTTCGCAATAGGAGTGTTCGTGGGATTGTTCATTCTGACACTTCAGATTGCTGATGAGGGATTACGCTTATGGTTCAAGGAGCTTCAGGGTAAAACTGTGTTGGCGGTGGATCTGGTTGATCACCACATAGAAGACCGTTCTTTTAATTACGAAGCCCTTTGCACTCTCCAGCACATAATCCTCCCAGAACTAGAATCTAGTCCTCCTATTAGGCCATGGCTGTTGAATCTTGTAGACCAAAAGTATGCCTACTACGATCAGCAGAGAAGGCAGTTGGCTAAAATGGCAAACTCGGCTATTGAGCGGTTGAAAGCTGCGAATCCTGAGCTAACTGTCGAAGAGTCAAAGTGTTTTGGCTAGGCGGCGTCTAACATGAAGTCTATGGACTCCCTATTCAACCCTTTGTTTTCTTCCTGACAGATTTCTGGTGGCGCACGCTGCCACAGCAAACACACGGTACGGTGGAAAAAGAGCCCCGGTTGCAAACGTCTATACGGCCTCTGAGTTGAAGCGCCTTGGCTTCGGGCCAAACTAGGTTCCGCGCTCAACCAGCCTATCGTTGAAGCGAGCAGACTGCTCATCCATGTTATCGGCTTTGGGTTGAGCCCGGAGTTCGGTTGACTAATTGCCACAGTGCACCGGTGTTGGTGGTGGGTTGGGTATGCGTTATCGGCGTTCGTAGTTCTCTTCTCTCGTCCACACGCACCAGATGATGCGCGCCATCTTATTGGCGAGTGCGACGGCGGCAATGTTGTGGCCGCTTCGTTGCTTGAGTTCAAGCGCCCACTGCTGCAGCTGGGTTGGCTGTTTTGTTCTCGCGGCAGCGAGCAAGGCTGCACGCGCGCCGTGAATCAGCAGCGTTCTGAGGTATGGATCTCCTTTCTTGGTGATCTTGCCGAGGCGTCGTGTGCTGCCAGAGCTGAACTCTCGCGGCGTGATACCCAGCCAGGCACTGAATTGCCGTCCACGATCAAAGCCGTGGATATCAGGCACGGAGGCAACCATCGCAGTTGCCGTCATCAAACCCACGCCCGGAATCGTCATCAATCGCTGCACCGTAGGCTCAGTGCTCGTGATCTCTTTCAGTTGAACCTCGAGTTGCTTGATGCGCTGTTCGAGGTCGGTGATTTCTTCGATGACGGGCAACAATGCATGCCGCAGTGTTTCTGGTATCTGTTCGGTCTGCTGACGAAGGCGAGATGCCAGCTGGGTGGTACCGACGCGTGACGTCAATCCAAATTCTGCCAGCAGGCCGCGAACCAGATTGATACGTTGCTTGCGGGTCTTGTCCCACTGGCTGCGAATACGATGTAGCCCCTGCAACGCCTGCTGATCCTCGTGCTTGATCGGTACTGGTTTTAGATCCGGATCAAAGCTGGCACGAACGAGAGCATCCGCATCAGCGGCATCAGTCTTGTTTCGGCGCACATAGGGGCGCACGTACGGCGCGTGCAGCAAGCGCGGTTCGTGACCGAGTGATCGTGCTTTGCGCGCCCAGTAGTGCGCTGAAGAACAAGTCTCCATCACCAGTGCAGCGGGCTCATGGTTGGCTAGAAAGCGATCAAACTGTGTTCGCGAGAAACGCTTCCTGGCAACAATGCGCCCCGCCTGATTGGCGACAGATACCTGAAACACAGATTTTGCGAGATCAATACCGATGGTCGTAGTATTCATGACATGGACTCCTTCATGCCGTTAACGAGATGCTTGGCACATTGCGATGCCGTCCTGCATTGGCAGGGGGAGTCCATCTTATCGTTGAAGCAGACCAGGGAACCTGTCACTCCGCTTGCTTGCGCAAGCTCCGCGCCAGAACCGCCTGGCTGCTTAACTTGGTGTTATACGCCTTAGGCGATGGCTCAAAGTCCCCTACGAGATAGGCTTGTAACGATTGCTCTCGATTGGGAGCAGCGATTTGGTGTTGCTCCTCAGATTACGTCTGCTCTTTCGGAATATGACGCTGCCAGACTAGTCGGTATGTCCGATGACCAGTATTCTGACTTCATGCAGGATAAGACTGCAGTTTCGCGAGGCTCTGATTTCGTCTTCAACGGGTTCAGCTATCAAGTCAAGGCCAATAGACCTAGCGGAAAGCCCGGGAGCAAGGTGACGAAGGTTTCGAAGGCGGCAAATTACCACTGGGACGTGCTGATCTGGATTCTCTACGACCACGAGTACCAGCTCTTGGAAGCTTGGAGTTGGGGCGTTGCGGACTACAAGAATCGATTTGACTCTGTTCGGTGGCTTCGTCCAGAACACTATAGGCTGGGAACGCGACTGTTGTGAGGCGGCGTATAACATGAAGTTGAAGCAGACCAGGGAACCTGTCACTCCGCTTGCTTACGCAAGCTCCGCGCCAGAACGTCTTCGCGGCTTAACTTGGTGTTATGTGCCCGTCTTACCCATGAAAAGTAGACACTTCCTTGAAGCAGATGGAGAAGGAAATGTCCGACAAGAAGCAACCGCCATACACTGATCAGTTCCGTCGCGAGGCAGTAAGACGAGCCGATGAACCAGGTGTCACCGCAGCGCAAGTGGCGAAGGACCTTGGCATCAATGTGGGTTCGATCTACAACTGGCGTGCGCAGTTCAAGAAAATAGACAAGCTGCGCTCGGGTGAAACTGTTAGGCATCAGTTCCACGAGACGGGTGGCGTTGACTACTCCAAGGCCGAGTCTGAAGAAACGCGAAGACTCAGGAAAGAGAATGCTGAGCTCCGGGAGGAGCTCGAATTCCTAAAAAAGGCGACGGCGTACTTCGCGAATCAAAAAAAGTGAAGTACGCATTCATCGAGTCGCACCGTGATGAACACTCGATCTTGAAGATGTGTCGCTGGCTTGAGATTTCACGCTCCGGTTTCTATCGCTGGCGTGATCGAGAGCCGAGTAGCCGTGCCTGTCGGCGCGAAGTGGTTCGCCTCGCGGTGAACGACACCTACTTCGAATACAACCGCATCTACGGGTCTCCGCGCATTGTCCGTGAGCTGAACGATGCTGGCATCGCGTGCTCGAAGAACCATGTCGCCGATTTGATGCGGGAAATGGGCCTGAAAGCTCGCAACGGAAAACGCTTTAAGTATGAGGTGTCACCCGAAGCGGTCGCAGGTGTTGCTGATAACGTGCTGGCACGAAACTTCGCCGCCAGCAAACCCAATGAGAAGTGGGTAAGTGACATCACCTACATTGAACTCGATGACGGCTGGGTGTACCTGGCTGTAGTCATGGATCTGTTCTCGCGGCAGGTGATTGGATGGTCAATCGATGACCAGATGACCGTTGATCTCGTTCGAAATGCATTCAACATGGCTGTTGCGAAGCGTGATGTGCAACCTGGTCTTATCCTGCATTCAGATCGCGGTGTGCAGTACCGCGCCTGGGAATACCAAGCTGCACTTGAATCACATGAGATCACGCCGAGCATGAGCCGCAAGGGCAACTGCTGGGACAACGCGGCGATGGAGTCATTCTTTTCCCGCCTGAAGGTCGAGCTTGTCTACGCAGGGCAATATGCGACACTGGAAGCTGCGTACCGCAGCGTATTCGAGTACATCGAAGTGTTCTACAACCGGGTGCGGCGGCATTCAGCTATCGGCTACCAGAGCCCGGTCAAGTTTGAGGAGGCTTACGCACAGTGTGCATAGACCTAACGATTAACGTGTCCACTTTTTGTGGGTAGGACCAGTGCCTAGGAGGGATGCATGAGCGACTCATGGTTAGGAAAGCCAGCCCCATTTCACGAGGCATATCCGAATATCAAGTCGATTCGCATTGAAGGTAAGCAGCATGGTGACCTGCGTTCAGAATTTGCGGCTGATGTTCATTATTCAGAATCTAACATCCCTTCGACCATTCCCTGCGCGAACCCACGGTGCCAGCAGGGTGGGTATCGCCTTCAGCCATACCTAGATGCAATGGTCCACTCCAAAGATACAGAGGCTGAACTAGACTGGAGCTGTAATGGTCATGAAGGTTCTCCCCAAGGACGAAGAAAAGGCGATCCATGCATGAACTACATCAAATTCACTATCAAAGTCGCTTATAAGGATGGCGGCACATAACATAAAGTTGAAGCAGACCAGGGAACCTGTCACTCGGCTTGCTGACGCAACCCAAGCGCCAGAACCGCCTGGCAGCTTAACTTGGTGTTAGATGCCTATGGTGCGTTTCCCCATCGCCGATGTTGCCGAGATGCGCCTCCTTACCGAGAGTGACGCGCCAGAACTCTTCAAGGTAGTTGATTCGAACCGGCAGCATCTTCGAGAATGGCTACCATGGCTCGACCGCAACACTGAGGAGGCTCATTCGCTCGAGTTTATCCGATCGACGATTGATCAGTACCGGAATGGCCAAGGCTTTGTGTGTGGGATTTTTGACAGTACCGGTCTGGTTGGTACGTGCGGGTACCATCCGATTGTTGCTCCGAGATCAGAGGCGACAATTGGGTACTGGTTGTCTGAGGCTGCTCTTGGGAAGGGGCTGGTGACGCGAGCGACAGAAATTCTGATTGACTACGCTTTTAATCAGCTCAAGCTGAAAAAGGTTTGCATCCCCGTTGCCGTAGGGAACCATCGCTCTCGAGCAGTCTGTGATCGCCTTGCACTGGACAACGAGGGAATACGAACTGATGCCGAGTATCTCTATGGCGTGTATGTGGATCACGTTCTTTACTATACGACACCGGATCACTGGAAGCGGGACGGCATCTAACATGAAGTCTATGGACTCCCTATTCAACCCTTTGTTTTCTTCCTGACAGATTTCTGGTGGCGCACGCTGCCACAGCAAACACACGGTACGGTGGACAAAGAGCCCCGGTTGCAAACGTCTATACGGCCTCTGAGTTGAAGCGCCTTCGCTTCGGGCCAAACTAGGTTCCGCGCTCAACCAGCCTATCGTTGAAGCGAGCAGACTGCTCATCCATGTTATCGGCTTTGGGTTGAGCCCGGAGTTCGATTGACTAGTTGTCACAGTGCACCGGTGTTGGTGGTGGGTTGGGGATGCGTTATCGGCGTTCGTAGTTCTCTTCTCTCGTCCACACGCACCAGATGATGCGCGCCATCTTATTGGCGAGTGCGACGGCGGCAATGTTGTGGCCGCTTCGTTGCTTGAGTTCAAGCGCCCACTGCTGCAGCTGGGTTGGCTGTTTTGTTCTCGCGGCAGCGAGCAAGGCTGCACGCGCGCCGTGAATCAGCAGCGTTCTGAGGTATGGATCTCCTTTCTTGGTGATCTTGCCGAGGCGTCGTGTGCTGCCAGAGCTGAACTCTCGCGGCGTGATACCCAGCCAGGCACTGAACTGCCGTCCACGATCAAAGCCGTGGATATCAGGCACGGAGGCAACCATCGCAGTTGCCGTCATCAAACCCACGCCCGGAATCGTCATCAATCGCTGCACCGTAGGCTCAGTGCTCGTGATCTCTTTCAGTTGAACCTCGAGTTGCTTGATGCGCTGTTCGAGGTCGGTGATTTCTTCGATGACGGGCAACAATGCATGCCGCAGTGTTTCTGGTATCTGTTCGGTCTGCTGACGAAGGCGAGATGCCAGCCGGGTGGTACCGACGCGTGACGTCAATCCAAATTCTGCCAGCAGGCCGCGAACCAGATTGATACGTTGCTTGCGGGTCTTGTCCCACTGGCTGCGAATACGATGTAGCCCCTGCAACGCCTGCTGATCCTCGTGCTTGATCGGTACTGGTTTTAGATCCGGATCAAAGCTGGCACGAACGAGAGCATCCGCATCAGCGGCATCAGTCTTGTTTCGGCGCACATAGGGGCGCACGTACGGCGCGTGCAGCAAGCGCGGTTCGTGACCGAGTGATCGTGCCTTGCGCGCCCAGTAGTGCGCTGAAGAACAAGTCTCCATCACCAGTGCAGCGGGCTCATGGTTGGCTAGAAAGCGATCGAACTGTGGTCGCGAGAAACGCTTCCTGGCAACAATGCGCCCCGCCTGATTGGCGACAGATACCTGAAACACAGACTTTGCGAGATCAATACCGATGGTCGTAGTATTCATGACCATGACATGGACTCCTTCATGCCGTTAACGAGATGCTTGGCACATTGCGATGCCGTCCTGCATTGGCAGGGGGAGTCCATACTATCGTTGAAGCTGACCAGGGAACCTGTCACTCCGCTTGCTTGCGCAAGCTCCGCGCCAGAACCGCCTGGCAGCTTAACTTGGTGTTATGTAGCCGTCTTACCCATGAAAAGTAGACACTTCCTTGAAGCAGATGGAGAAGGAAATGTCCGACAAGAAGCAACCGCCATACACTGATCAGTTCCGTCGCGAGGCAGTAAGACGAGCCGATGAACC
Source organism: Pseudomonadales bacterium (assembly GCA_965267485.1). Lineage (GTDB taxonomy): Bacteria > Pseudomonadota > Gammaproteobacteria > Pseudomonadales > Azotimanducaceae > JANQJA01. The sequence goes on from OZ254080.1 coordinate 1,767,634, forward strand.
AGGTGTCACCGCAGCGCAAGTGGCGAAGGACCTTGGCATCAATGTGGGTTCGATCTACAACTGGCGTGCGCAGTTCAAGAAAATAGACAAGCTGCGCTCGGGTGAAACTGTTAGGCATCAGTTCCACGAGACGGGTGGCGTTGACTACTCCAAGGCCGAGTCTGAAGAAACGCGAAGACTCAGGAAAGAGAATGCTGAGCTCCGGGAGGAGCTCGAATTCCTAAAAAAGGCGACGGCGTACTTCGCGAATCAAAAAAAGTGAAGTACGCATTCATCGAGTCGCACCGTGATGAACACTCGATCTTGAAGATGTGTCGCTGGCTTGAGATTTCACGCTCCGGTTTCTATCGCTGGCGTGATCGAGAGCCGAGTAGCCGTGCCTGTCGGCGCGAAGTGGTTCGCCTCGCGGTGAACGACACCTACTTCGAATACAACCGCATCTACGGGTCTCCGCGCATTGTCCGTGAGCTGAACGATGCTGGCATCGCGTGCTCGAAGAACCATGTCGCCGATTTGATGCGGGAAATGGGCCTGAAAGCTCGCAACGGAAAACGCTTTAAGTATGAGGTGTCACCCGAAGCGGTCGCAGGTGTTGCTGATAACGTGCTGGCACGAAACTTCGCCGCCAGCAAACCCAATGAGAAGTGGGTAAGTGACATCACCTACATTGAACTCGATGACGGCTGGGTGTACCTGGCTGTAGTCATGGATCTGTTCTCGCGGCAGGTGATTGGATGGTCAATCGATGACCAGATGACCGTTGATCTCGTTCGAAATGCATTCAACATGGCTGTTGCGAAGCGTGATGTGCAACCTGGTCTTATCCTGCATTCAGATCGCGGTGTGCAGTACCGCGCCTGGGAATACCAAGCTGCACTTGAATCACATGAGATCACGCCGAGCATGAGCCGCAAGGGCAACTGCTGGGACAACGCGGCGATGGAGTCATTCTTTTCCCGCCTGAAGGTCGAGCTTGTCTACGCAGGGCAATATGCGACACTGGAAGCTGCGTACCGCAGCGTATTCGAGTACATCGAAGTGTTCTACAACCGGGTGCGGCGGCATTCAGCTATCGGCTACCAGAGCCCGGTCAAGTTTGAGGAGGCTTACGCACAGTGTGCATAGACCTAACGATTAACGTGTCCACTTTTTGTGGGTAGGACCAGTGCCTAGGAGGGATGCATGAGCGACTCATGGTTAGGAAAGCCAGCCCCATTTCACGAGGCATATCCGAATATCAAGTCGATTCGCATTGAAGGTAAGCAGCATGGTGACCTGCGTTCAGAATTTGCGGCTGATGTTCATTATTCAGAATCTAACATCCCTTCGACCATTCCCTGCGCGAACCCACGGTGCCAGCAGGGTGGGTATCGCCTTCAGCCATACCTAGATGCAATGGTCCACTCCAAAGATACAGAGGCTGAACTAGACTGGAGCTGTAATGGTCATGAAGGTTCTCCCCAAGGACGAAGAAAAGGCGATCCATGCATGAACTACATCAAATTCACTATCAAAGTCGCTTATAAGGATGGCGGCACATAACATAAAGTTGAAGCAGACCAGGGAACCTGTCACTCGGCTTGCTGACGCAACCCAAGCGCCAGAACCGCCTGGCAGCTTAACTTGGTGTTAGATGCCTATGGTGCGTTTCCCCATCGCCGATGTTGCCGAGATGCGCCTCCTTACCGAGAGTGACGCGCCAGAACTCTTCAAGGTAGTTGATTCGAACCGGCAGCATCTTCGAGAATGGCTACCATGGCTCGACCGCAACACTGAGGAGGCTCATTCGCTCGAGTTTATCCGATCGACGATTGATCAGTACCGGAATGGCCAAGGCTTTGTGTGTGGGATTTTTGACAGTACCGGTCTGGTTGGTACGTGCGGGTACCATCCGATTGTTGCTCCGAGATCAGAGGCGACAATTGGGTACTGGTTGTCTGAGGCTGCTCTTGGGAAGGGGCTGGTGACGCGAGCGACAGAAATTCTGATTGACTACGCTTTTAATCAGCTCAAGCTGAAAAAGGTTTGCATCCCCGTTGCCGTAGGGAACCATCGCTCTCGAGCAGTCTGTGATCGCCTTGCACTGGACAACGAGGGAATACGAACTGATGCCGAGTATCTCTATGGCGTGTATGTGGATCACGTTCTTTACTATACGACACCGGATCACTGGAAGCGGGACGGCATCTAACATGAAGTCTATGGACTCCCTATTCAACCCTTTGTTTTCTTCCTGACAGATTTCTGGTGGCGCACGCTGCCACAGCAAACACACGGTACGGTGGACAAAGAGCCCCGGTTGCAAACGTCTATACGGCCTCTGAGTTGAAGCGCCTTCGCTTCGGGCCAAACTAGGTTCCGCGCTCAACCAGCCTATCGTTGAAGCGAGCAGACTGCTCATCCATGTTATCGGCTTTGGGTTGAGCCCGGAGTTCGATTGACTAGTTGTCACAGTGCACCGGTGTTGGTGGTGGGTTGGGGATGCGTTATCGGCGTTCGTAGTTCTCTTCTCTCGTCCACACGCACCAGATGATGCGCGCCATCTTATTGGCGAGTGCGACGGCGGCAATGTTGTGGCCGCTTCGTTGCTTGAGTTCAAGCGCCCACTGCTGCAGCTGGGTTGGCTGTTTTGTTCTCGCGGCAGCGAGCAAGGCTGCACGCGCGCCGTGAATCAGCAGCGTTCTGAGGTATGGATCTCCTTTCTTGGTGATCTTGCCGAGGCGTCGTGTGCTGCCAGAGCTGAACTCTCGCGGCGTGATACCCAGCCAGGCACTGAACTGCCGTCCACGATCAAAGCCGTGGATATCAGGCACGGAGGCAACCATCGCAGTTGCCGTCATCAAACCCACGCCCGGAATCGTCATCAATCGCTGCACCGTAGGCTCAGTGCTCGTGATCTCTTTCAGTTGAACCTCGAGTTGCTTGATGCGCTGTTCGAGGTCGGTGATTTCTTCGATGACGGGCAACAATGCATGCCGCAGTGTTTCTGGTATCTGTTCGGTCTGCTGACGAAGGCGAGATGCCAGCCGGGTGGTACCGACGCGTGACGTCAATCCAAATTCTGCCAGCAGGCCGCGAACCAGATTGATACGTTGCTTGCGGGTCTTGTCCCACTGGCTGCGAATACGATGTAGCCCCTGCAACGCCTGCTGATCCTCGTGCTTGATCGGTACTGGTTTTAGATCCGGATCAAAGCTGGCACGAACGAGAGCATCCGCATCAGCGGCATCAGTCTTGTTTCGGCGCACATAGGGGCGCACGTACGGCGCGTGCAGCAAGCGCGGTTCGTGACCGAGTGATCGTGCCTTGCGCGCCCAGTAGTGCGCTGAAGAACAAGTCTCCATCACCAGTGCAGCGGGCTCATGGTTGGCTAGAAAGCGATCGAACTGTGGTCGCGAGAAACGCTTCCTGGCAACAATGCGCCCCGCCTGATTGGCGACAGATACCTGAAACACAGACTTTGCGAGATCAATACCGATGGTCGTAGTATTCATGACCATGACATGGACTCCTTCATGCCGTTAACGAGATGCTTGGCACATTGCGATGCCGTCCTGCATTGGCAGGGGGAGTCCATACTATCGTTGAAGCTGACCAGGGAACCTGTCACTCCGCTTGCTTGCGCAAGCTCCGCGCCAGAACCGCCTGGCAGCTTAACTTGGTGTTATGTAGCCGTCTTACCCATGAAAAGTAGACACTTCCTTGAAGCAGATGGAGAAGGAAATGTCCGACAAGAAGCAACCGCCATACACTGATCAGTTCCGTCGCGAGGCAGTAAGACGAGCCGATGAACCAGGTGTCACCGCAGCGCAAGTGGCGAAGGACCTTGGCATCAATGTGGGTTCGATCTACAACTGGCGTGCGCAGTTCAAGAAAATAGACAAGCTGCGCTCGGGTGAAACTGTTAGGCATCAGTTCCACGAGACGGGTGGCGTTGACTACTCCAAGGCCGAGTCTGAAGAAACGCGAAGACTCAGGAAAGAGAATGCTGAGCTCCGGGAGGAGCTCGAATTCCTAAAAAAGGCGACGGCGTACTTCGCGAATCAAAAAAAGTGAAGTACGCATTCATCGAGTCGCACCGTGATGAACACTCGATCTTGAAGATGTGTCGCTGGCTTGAGATTTCACGCTCCGGTTTCTATCGCTGGCGTGATCGAGAGCCGAGTAGCCGTGCCTGTCGGCGCGAAGTGGTTCGCCTCGCGGTGAACGACACCTACTTCGAATACAACCGCATCTACGGGTCTCCGCGCATTGTCCGTGAGCTGAACGATGCTGGCATCGCGTGCTCGAAGAACCATGTCGCCGATTTGATGCGGGAAATGGGCCTGAAAGCTCGCAACGGAAAACGCTTTAAGTATGAGGTGTCACCCGAAGCGGTCGCAGGTGTTGCTGATAACGTGCTGGCACGAAACTTCGCCGCCAGCAAACCCAATGAGAAGTGGGTAAGTGACATCACCTACATTGAACTCGATGACGGCTGGGTGTACCTGGCTGTAGTCATGGATCTGTTCTCGCGGCAGGTGATTGGATGGTCAATCGATGACCAGATGACCGTTGATCTCGTTCGAAATGCATTCAACATGGCTGTTGCGAAGCGTGATGTGCAACCTGGTCTTATCCTGCATTCAGATCGCGGTGTGCAGTACCGCGCCTGGGAATACCAAGCTGCACTTGAATCACATGAGATCACGCCGAGCATGAGCCGCAAGGGCAACTGCTGGGACAACGCGGCGATGGAGTCATTCTTTTCCCGCCTGAAGGTCGAGCTTGTCTACGCAGGGCAATATGCGACACTGGAAGCTGCGTACCGCAGCGTATTCGAGTACATCGAAGTGTTCTACAACCGGGTGCGGCGGCATTCAGCTATCGGCTACCAGAGCCCGGTCAAGTTTGAGGAGGCTTACGCACAGTGTGCATAGACCTAACGATTAACGTGTCCACTTTTTGTGGGTAGGACCAGTGCCTAGGAGGGATGCATGAGCGACTCATGGTTAGGAAAGCCAGCCCCATTTCACGAGGCATATCCGAATATCAAGTCGATTCGCATTGAAGGTAAGCAGCATGGTGACCTGCGTTCAGAATTTGCGGCTGATGTTCATTATTCAGAATCTAACATCCCTTCGACCATTCCCTGCGCGAACCCACGGTGCCAGCAGGGTGGGTATCGCCTTCAGCCATACCTAGATGCAATGGTCCACTCCAAAGATACAGAGGCTGAACTAGACTGGAGCTGTAATGGTCATGAAGGTTCTCCCCAAGGACGAAGAAAAGGCGATCCATGCATGAACTACATCAAATTCACTATCAAAGTCGCTTATAAGGATGGCGGCACATAACATAAAGTTGAAGCAGACCAGGGAACCTGTCACTCGGCTTGCTGACGCAACCCAAGCGCCAGAACCGCCTGGCAGCTTAACTTGGTGTTAGATGCCTATGGTGCGTTTCCCCATCGCCGATGTTGCCGAGATGCGCCTCCTTACCGAGAGTGACGCGCCAGAACTCTTCAAGGTAGTTGATTCGAACCGGCAGCATCTTCGAGAATGGCTACCATGGCTCGACCGCAACACTGAGGAGGCTCATTCGCTCGAGTTTATCCGATCGACGATTGATCAGTACCGGAATGGCCAAGGCTTTGTGTGTGGGATTTTTGACAGTACCGGTCTGGTTGGTACGTGCGGGTACCATCCGATTGTTGCTCCGAGATCAGAGGCGACAATTGGGTACTGGTTGTCTGAGGCTGCTCTTGGGAAGGGGCTGGTGACGCGAGCGACAGAAATTCTGATTGACTACGCTTTTAATCAGCTCAAGCTGAAAAAGGTTTGCATCCCCGTTGCCGTAGGGAACCATCGCTCTCGAGCAGTCTGTGATCGCCTTGCACTGGACAACGAGGGAATACGAACTGATGCCGAGTATCTCTATGGCGTGTATGTGGATCACGTTCTTTACTATACGACACCGGATCACTGGAAGCGGGACGGCATCTAACATGAAGTCTATGGACTCCCTATTCAACCCTTTGTTTTCTTCCTGACAGATTTCTGGTGGCGCACGCTGCCACAGCAAACACACGGTACGGTGGACAAAGAGCCCCGGTTGCAAACGTCTATACGGCCTCTGAGTTGAAGCGCCTTCGCTTCGGGCCAAACTAGGTTCCGCGCTCAACCAGCCTATCGTTGAAGCGAGCAGACTGCTCATCCATGTTATCGGCTTTGGGTTGAGCCCGGAGTTCGATTGACTAGTTGTCACAGTGCACCGGTGTTGGTGGTGGGTTGGGGATGCGTTATCGGCGTTCGTAGTTCTCTTCTCTCGTCCACACGCACCAGATGATGCGCGCCATCTTATTGGCGAGTGCGACGGCGGCAATGTTGTGGCCGCTTCGTTGCTTGAGTTCAAGCGCCCACTGCTGCAGCTGGGTTGGCTGTTTTGTTCTCGCGGCAGCGAGCAAGGCTGCACGCGCGCCGTGAATCAGCAGCGTTCTGAGGTATGGATCTCCTTTCTTGGTGATCTTGCCGAGGCGTCGTGTGCTGCCAGAGCTGAACTCTCGCGGCGTGATACCCAGCCAGGCACTGAACTGCCGTCCACGATCAAAGCCGTGGATATCAGGCACGGAGGCAACCATCGCAGTTGCCGTCATCAAACCCACGCCCGGAATCGTCATCAATCGCTGCACCGTAGGCTCAGTGCTCGTGATCTCTTTCAGTTGAACCTCGAGTTGCTTGATGCGCTGTTCGAGGTCGGTGATTTCTTCGATGACGGGCAACAATGCATGCCGCAGTGTTTCTGGTATCTGTTCGGTCTGCTGACGAAGGCGAGATGCCAGCCGGGTGGTACCGACGCGTGACGTCAATCCAAATTCTGCCAGCAGGCCGCGAACCAGATTGATACGTTGCTTGCGGGTCTTGTCCCACTGGCTGCGAATACGATGTAGCCCCTGCAACGCCTGCTGATCCTCGTGCTTGATCGGTACTGGTTTTAGATCCGGATCAAAGCTGGCACGAACGAGAGCATCCGCATCAGCGGCATCAGTCTTGTTTCGGCGCACATAGGGGCGCACGTACGGCGCGTGCAGCAAGCGCGGTTCGTGACCGAGTGATCGTGCCTTGCGCGCCCAGTAGTGCGCTGAAGAACAAGTCTCCATCACCAGTGCAGCGGGCTCATGGTTGGCTAGAAAGCGATCGAACTGTGGTCGCGAGAAACGCTTCCTGGCAACAATGCGCCCCGCCTGATTGGCGACAGATACCTGAAACACAGACTTTGCGAGATCAATACCGATGGTCGTAGTATTCATGACCATGACATGGACTCCTTCATGCCGTTAACGAGATGCTTGGCACATTGCGATGCCGTCCTGCATTGGCAGGGGGAGTCCATACTATCGTTGAAGCTGACCAGGGAACCTGTCACTCCGCTTGCTTGCGCAAGCTCCGCGCCAGAACCGCCTGGCAGCTTAACTTGGTGTTATGTAGCCGTCTTACCCATGAAAAGTAGACACTTCCTTGAAGCAGATGGAGAAGGAAATGTCCGACAAGAAGCAACCGCCATACACTGATCAGTTCCGTCGCGAGGCAGTAAGACGAGCCGATGAACCAGGTGTCACCGCAGCGCAAGTGGCGAAGGACCTTGGCATCAATGTGGGTTCGATCTACAACTGGCGTGCGCAGTTCAAGAAAATAGACAAGCTGCGCTCGGGTGAAACTGTTAGGCATCAGTTCCACGAGACGGGTGGCGTTGACTACTCCAAGGCCGAGTCTGAAGAAACGCGAAGACTCAGGAAAGAGAATGCTGAGCTCCGGGAGGAGCTCGAATTCCTAAAAAAGGCGACGGCGTACTTCGCGAATCAAAAAAAGTGAAGTACGCATTCATCGAGTCGCACCGTGATGAACACTCGATCTTGAAGATGTGTCGCTGGCTTGAGATTTCACGCTCCGGTTTCTATCGCTGGCGTGATCGAGAGCCGAGTAGCCGTGCCTGTCGGCGCGAAGTGGTTCGCCTCGCGGTGAACGACACCTACTTCGAATACAACCGCATCTACGGGTCTCCGCGCATTGTCCGTGAGCTGAACGATGCTGGCATCGCGTGCTCGAAGAACCATGTCGCCGATTTGATGCGGGAAATGGGCCTGAAAGCTCGCAACGGAAAACGCTTTAAGTATGAGGTGTCACCCGAAGCGGTCGCAGGTGTTGCTGATAACGTGCTGGCACGAAACTTCGCCGCCAGCAAACCCAATGAGAAGTGGGTAAGTGACATCACCTACATTGAACTCGATGACGGCTGGGTGTACCTGGCTGTAGTCATGGATCTGTTCTCGCGGCAGGTGATTGGATGGTCAATCGATGACCAGATGACCGTTGATCTCGTTCGAAATGCATTCAACATGGCTGTTGCGAAGCGTGATGTGCAACCTGGTCTTATCCTGCATTCAGATCGCGGTGTGCAGTACCGCGCCTGGGAATACCAAGCTGCACTTGAATCACATGAGATCACGCCGAGCATGAGCCGCAAGGGCAACTGCTGGGACAACGCGGCGATGGAGTCATTCTTTTCCCGCCTGAAGGTCGAGCTTGTCTACGCAGGGCAATATGCGACACTGGAAGCTGCGTACCGCAGCGTATTCGAGTACATCGAAGTGTTCTACAACCGGGTGCGGCGGCATTCAGCTATCGGCTACCAGAGCCCGGTCAAGTTTGAGGAGGCTTACGCACAGTGTGCATAGACCTAACGATTAACGTGTCCACTTTTTGTGGGTAGGACCAGTGTACGAGATGGGCGTTGTGAGTTTCAGATGACGTACGAACGGGATAAAGTCGCGATCGCTGAAGAGGAGCTGGATTTTATTCTCGATGCAGAATGTCGCTATCCAAACATCGACTGACTTGCGCACGGTCGAGCCGCGCTTCCGCAGCTTTCGGTAATTCTCTGCAGCGAGAAGAGCCATTTCTGGCGACATCATTTGATATACCGGGAGCGAAGTAAGCAACTCCCGAGCCTGCCGAAAATCGCGGTCCTCTTTGAAGCCCTGCAGAACCTCCGCAAGGATCAGATCCCCCAGGCAGACGGTCTCGGTTGCTAGAGCTTCATCGAGAAACGCTGTCTCTTCACTCTGCGTGCCATTGAAATAATCAATCCAGACACTGGAATCTACCAAGATCATCTGGTGCTTCTTTGATCAGCCAGATCGCCCTCCCAGCGAAGCTTCCCCCTGAACTTTCTTATCTTCTCCTGCTTTTTTAGCCGGACGAGTGTCTTTAGACCAAGCTCTACAGCTTCTTTTTTCGTCTGAGCGCCGCTGGCCTTAAGCGCTTCTTCCATCAATTCGTCGTCTATGACAATGTTAGTTCTCATCAGTCGCTACCAATCTCTCTTCGCGGTATACACATGATAATCCGCATGCGTACACATAACAATAAGTTGAAGCAGACCGGCGAACCTGTCACATCGGTTGCTCGCGCAACCGCCGCGCGAGAACCTCCCGGCAGCTTAACTTGGTGTTATGCGGTCGCGTAGCGAGTGAGGAAGACGACGGCATACTTCGATGCGATGAGGCTTCGACCGGATCGAGCAAGTATCGAGATGACCTGGATTGAACGGACTATCGAATCGCCTGATGCAGAGGCAATTCAACAAGATGGCCGAATCCGGCGATGGAAGGCCATCGACGAGATGAACGGGCGCTATCTGCGTGTTATCTTGCTCCCAGACGGAGAAACACTTCATAACGCCTTCTTCGACCGAGGTTTCAAGCCATGAAAATGAGCTACTTCGAAGACACTGACACTCTTTACATCGAGCTCACAGAAGCACCATCTGTGGAGACGAGAGATCTCGACGAGAACACCATCGTGGACTATGATGCCGATGGGAACCTCATTTCCATTACCGTTGAACATGCGTCAAACCGGACAGATGTTGGCAACCTAATCCTTTCAGGGATCGCCGCATAACATGAAGCTGAAGTGGACGTGGCAACCTGTCACTCCGCTTGCTTGCGCAAGCTCCGCGCCAGAACGACTTCGCCACTTGACTTGGTGTTAGGCGCCCGTGGCTAGTTGGGAAGATGCCGTCAGGATTGCGATGAAATTTCCCGGCGTGGAGGAGGCCGTATCTTACGGCGAGCCCTCGCTTAAGGTACGAAAGTCGTTATTGACGCGTTTGAGAAAGAACGACGAGTCTATCGTGCTACTGGACGTCGATATGTTCGAACGGGATCAACTGATCGAAATGGAGCCGGATACATACTTTCTCGAAGAACACTATGCGGGGCACGATATCGTTCTTGCTAAACTTTTCGCTTTAGATTTGGTTCCGCTGGAGATGTTCTTAGAGCGTCGATGGAGGAACATCGCACCGAAGAAACTCGTCAAGGAACATGACAATGGATGAAGTGTGCGTGCGCTCGGGTTCAAGTTTGAACTGCATCGCGAAAGATACTTGACGAGTTGACCAAGGCCCGGCGGCCAGAACCAGTTGCAAGAACACCTCCCATGACCTTCAGACTCGCCAGTGAAAACAATCCGTAAATTGGTGGTGTCGATGACGCGATCGACGTGTCAGGCAGCCTCAGGAATTCGCCCACCCGTCAGGAAATTTGACCATCGATAGCGCTCGTTCTGTCAGAGGCCTGTATCCGGCCATCCTGCTCTTCGGCATGACGCTCGCGGCGCAGATGGTCAGCCTCGCATTTGGACGTCTGGATGCCGCGCAGCGTTTTATCGAGATTGCCCTGCCGAGTCTCTTCTTTCTGAGCCTGATCACATTGCCGGCGTGCTACCTTGGCATTGTGCTGGGCCGGCAGATCGGCCTGGGCGTCAATCAACTCGACGCGCTGTTCACACACCGGCCCGATGCCTGGCGAAGGTTGAGAAACGATCTGGTCTTTGCGACCGTACTCGGGTTCCTGGTCGGCGCGGCACTCTTGACGCTCAGGCTGTTTACCGCACCATTCTTGCCGCCTGAGCTGCCACAACTGGGGTTTCGGGGTGTTGTGGGCGGGCTCGCGGTTTCTCTCGGCGCCGCCGTTGCCGAAGAAGTGTGGTTTCGTCTCGGTCTGATGACGCTGGTGGTCTGGAGCCTGGCTCGGCTCATGCACACACGGGCACCGTCGCCAACTGTCATTTGGTCCGTGATCGTGTTCTCGGCACTCGCGTTTGCTGCAGCGCACCTGCCGCAGGTTGTCGCCTATGGTGCCGCTTCGCCCATCGGCGTTGTTGGCACGCTCTTCGGCAATGTGCTGGTGGGCACATTCTTTGGCTGGATGTTTTGGCAAAGAGGCATTCTCGCCGCAATGGCCGCACATTTTTCTGTCGATCTTGTGCTACATGTCGTCTCAGTTGCGGTATGGTGAAGCAGATAAATCTGCTCGTCGAAGCTCAGCTTGGCATCGGTGCTGGCATCGCGATAGGTGTAGCGATCGGTCTCGGCATCGAAAACCTGGGAGCGGGGATTGGCATCGGCATCGCGCTCGGTGTCGGCATCGGCAAGGCGATGGAGGCGAAGGATCGACGCAAAGATGACTAACGCGACGTGCGTGCACGCTCGCCACGGGATCATGTCCTGGCGGATTTTCCATGCCTGAGAACGCAGACCGGTTTCTCGCCCATGTCCGCGAGGATCTCGGCTTTACCGGCGCCGGGTATTCGGTACTGCCAGCGGGCATCTCGGGTGGTTACGATACTGAGATCATTCGCGTCACGTTGGCCGACGCGGGCCCGGCGCTGACTGGCGAGCGTGTCTTGCGAGTCTATCGTTCCGTGGATGACGCGTCGCGCGCAGGGCAGGAAGCCGCTATTCAGAATGCACTCGCGTCGATTGGGCTGCCGGTGCCGAAGGTTCACCTGGTGTGTACCGAATCCAGACACCTTTCAGTGCCTTGCCTTGTGATGGACTATGTGCCGGGGCAGACGCTGCTCGAACTCACCGAGCCGGATTCGTCACGCATCATGGGCGAGACGCACGCCATGATTCATGATGCAGACGTTGATGCCGTGTTGCGCTTGCTTGAGCCTCAGGGGTTTGCGCCCGTGACATTGGACGTAATGCTGCATCGGCTCGCGACGCACGGTCGCTCGCTGCCCTGGGCCGCGGGCGCCATCGACTGGCTGAGCCGTCATCGCCCGCGCGAGGGCCGGCTCTCGATTTGCCATGGCGACTTTCACAAACTGAACATCATGCAGGAGCATGGGCGCGTGACCGGCATACTCGACTGGTCCGGATTCGCCGCGCTGGAAGCGGCATTCGATGTTGCCAATACGCAGATTTCATTCCTGATCCTGGCGAAACACCTGACGGCACAGGGAGATTTCGAGCCGGTCGATCTCGATGAGGTGGTGCAAAACTATCGCGACGCGTATGCGCGGCGCTGCGAGGTCGACGAGACGAATCTCGACTACTATCTGGTGCTCCGCGCGACGATGATTCTGTTTCTGGCAGCGTGGCGGCGGGCGAAGCCGTATCGGCATCCGCTCGTGGTCGAGGATACCTGTGCGCTGATCCAACACATCTCGGGTGTGCGCATCCCTTCTGGCGCCGTTCGCGCATGAGTACGCCGCACGCCATCATCTTTGACGCCGACGGCGTTGTGATCGAGCCCTGGGGATTTGCGAACGTGCTCGAGGCGGACTACGGCATCTCGAGAGACGCGACCCATGCCTTCTTTCGTGGCCCGTTTCAGGCTTGCCTCGTCGGCGAGGCTGACCTTCGCGTCTGCCTCGAGGGTGTTCTCGGTGAGTGGGGGTGGCGGGGCACCGTTGATGAACTCATCGAGGTCTGGATGCAGGCAGATGATCTGCCGGTTCAGCCGGTGCTCGATCATGTCGCAGCAATCCGGCGTAGTGGGCGGCTCTGCTGTCTCGCCTCAAACCAGGAGTTCACGCGGGCCCGGTACATCACCCATCGCATGGGTTTTGCAGACTACTTCGATCACCTGTTCTTCTCTTGCGACCTCGGAGCGATGAAGCCGGAACTGGCCTACTACCGGCAGATTGAGCAGGCGATTGGCGTTGAGCCTGCGCACATCCTGTTCCTGGATGACTCCCCGGGCCATGTGCAGGGCGCAATCGATGCGGGCTGGCAGGCGATTCACTTTACCGGCCCGGAAGTGCTTTCACAGATCTGAAGGGCCGTGCCGCGCGTCAGTCCATCGTGCCGTAGAGCCGGTTCAGGTTTGCAAGGTTCATCGGGTCGAGTTGCCTGTCGCGCAGGGCCGGGTGGTCAGGGCCGTAGCGGTGGCACCGGAATACCATGTTCATGCGGCCGCCAAGCCGGGCGTTCGTTTCGAAGAACGGGTTGATGTATTCCCAGACGACCTTCTTGTCGCGCGTCACTTCGAAGAACTGGCCCTTTGAGGTTTCGCAGATCAGCATGTTGCCGTTTGGCAGCCGGTCGACGCCTCCGCCCATGAGTGTGAAGAACGAGAATGGCGGGTTGTCGGTGTACTCCCACAGGATCTCCTTCGATTTTGCGTCGATTTCGATGGCGCGTGAGAACTCCATGCCGTTGGTGCGATGCACGCCGTTGTCGAACACGGTAATTGTATCGTCGCTCGAGTATTTGGCATCGTGTTGATGGCTGGTGGTGCCGTCGCCCCAACGCCAGCGGAGCTTGCCGCTCTTCGGGTTCACCTGGATGATCGTGCTGATGCGGCGGAAGCTGATCACCCAGTCACCATTCGGCGCAAGCGATATCGAGTTCGCATGAGTCCACTCGAGCCGATGGTCGAGCACGCAAATGATGTCCTTCTTCGGGTCGAGTTGCTCCCAGGCGTTCCATTCCCTGACGACCTCATTCTGCGGCGTGACCTCGATGACCTGATCGCCGAGCATTCGGGTGCGGTCGTCTTCCTTGTGGTTGTAGCCGCCCTTGACCTTCTTCACGAGACTCTTGGGGATCTCCTGCCACTTCAGGATGAGCGTATTGCCGTTGTCCAGGCGCTGATAGTCGTGGTGCATCCACGGGTCGTCGTGGCGCCAGACGATGGTGGAATGCCAGTCCAGTTCGACAATCGACGCCGCCTGGCCGTTCAGGCCACGCTGGCCCTCGGTTTCTTTCGAGCCATCGGTGAAGGCAATCAGATTGCCATTGGGCAGGAGTTCGGGGTTGGTCAGGCCGAGATCACATTGCCACTGGTGAACGAAACGGCCCTGCATGTCCATCAGCATGACCTTGTCACCATCGCACGAGAACAGGTTGTAGCCGGGCCAGCTGAGCTGCGGGTTGTAGTGAATCAGTCCATTGGGATGATGTTCTGACCGGGCCATTCGCGATTCCTCTCTTGCGGCGTGATGTCGTATTCTGTACGGAAAGAGCAAGAGGGTGAAGCCATGACTGCGCTACCACGCACAGCTGACGAGTTTACGGCGGACTGGCTCAATGCGGCATTGACCGAGTCTGGTGTGCTTGGCGATCACCGGGTGAAGTCGGTCTCGGTACTTGATTCCGACATTCCCGGGCAAACGGCGGAGGTTGCACGCCTTGAAGTAGAGTACGATCGCAGCGATTGCCCCTTGCCCGCACGAATCATTGCCAAGTACACGTCGCGTAACCAGACGGTTATAGAATCGGTCATCAATGCCTATCAGCAGTACTGGCGCGAGACGTCTTCGTACGCGGAGTTTCCCGATATTGGCATCGCGCGGCCGAACTGCCTCTATTCGCGCTTTGTCCCCGATTCCCAGGAATTTGTGCTGCTGATGAACGACCTTGCACCGGCGCAGTCACCCTCGTGGGCATCGAGCCCGGCGCAGGTGAAAGTGGCCGCGTCGGCGCTGCCTGGCATGCACGCCCGATGGTGGAATTCGGCGCTCCTGCGTGAGAAAGACTGGCTGGTGCAATTCGACAATCGAGATTTCTTCCGTATCGCTGCGCAGGCTGCTGTCGCCAGCTTGCCCAAAGTGCAGGAAGTCTTCGGCGATGCCGCGTCGGTCAGCTGCGAGCTGATGCAGACTCACGCCAGGCAGATTGAGGAGAACGTCGACTTCTTTGCCACGCGACCGTTCACGCTCGTGCACGGCGACTACCATCCGAAGCAGATGTTCTTCCCGACGGATGCCGGCGGTGAGTTCGCGGTCATTGACTGGCAGTTCAGCTTCGTCGCGGCCGGCGCCTGGGATCTCGCGCGCATTGTTACGGTCGGGCAGGATGCCGATACGCGTCGGCGGGTCGAGGGCGAACTCCTTGGCGACTATCTTGAGGGGCTGAAGCAGCACGGCGTCACCGGCTACACGCGTGATGACCTCGAAACCGACTTCCGGTTCGGCATCTTCGTGAACCAGATGATCATGACCATCGCGACTGGCGATACGGACATTGAACTGGTGCGTAAAGAGTGCAGCGACATCGGTGTCGACTTTGCCGATGTCGTGTTGTTGCGGGGTGAGGCGGCAGCGCGGGACTGGGATGTGCCCGGCCTGATGAAAGAGATCGTCGCCTGACTCAGGGCATCGGGATATCCTTCGTGCGGTGCGGCACGTCATAGCCGCGCATGACGGCCGGGCGGGAGGCGATCGCCTTGTACCAGCGTGCGACGTTGGGAAAGGCGTTCATGTCGATCTTCTGCCACTGGAATCGGGCGATCCAGGGCCAGGTGGCGATGTCTGCAATGGAGTACTCACCGGCCATGTATTCGGCTGTCGCGAGATGTCTGTCCAGCACACCGTAGAGTCGCTTCGCTTCATCGCCGTAACGCGTCTCAGCATAGGCCGCCTTGCCCGGGTTGAAGGTCAGAAAATGATGCGCCTGGCCGAGCATGGGGCCGGCGCCGCCCATTTGCCACATGAGCCACTGCATCGTCTGCCAGTAGGCTGACGACCCTTCAGGGGGGAGAAGCTGGCCCGACTTTCGGGCGAGGTACATGAGGATGGCGCCGGATTCCATGAGCGCCGTGCCGGTGTCCTGATCGACAATCGCCGGAATCTTGTTGTTGGGCGAGATCGCAAGGAAGTCAGGATCGAACTGCTCGTCCTTGCCGATATCGACGGCGTGGGCCTGGTAATCGAGGCCGGTCTCTTCCAGCATGATGCTGATCTTGTAGCCGTTGGGTGTGGTCCAGGTGTAGAGGTCAATCATGGGTTCACGATTCCGGGCGTGTATCATGGGCAGCGACACCAACGTTACAGGAATGCCCGTGCTAAAGCCCGAGTCCATCGCCCCAGACCTGCCGCCATTGCCCTCACAACCCGCCGACGCGCCCTGGCCGACACGGGGTTGGCAGAAAGCGGACCCGGCGCCGGCTGACGCAGTGCGGTTTGGGCAACTGGCGGACGAGATCTTCGACCTTGAAGGCGGCGCCCGGGGCGTGACCTACGCGCTGCTGGCAATCAAGGGCGGCGAGCTGGTCTACGAGCGCTATGACCACGGCGCGAATGCGTTCTACCTGCAGTACTCCTGGTCGATGGCAAAGAGCGTGACGCAGGCGCTTGCAGGCATTCTGGTCAGACAGGGCAAGCTGGATATCTACGCGCCGGCACCCGTGCCGGAGTGGCAGCACGACGAGCGGCGCGCGATCACCCTCGATCAGTTGCTGCGTATGTCGAGCGGGCTGAAGTTCAACGAAGACTACGTTGATGGCGAGGCCTCGGACGTGATTCCGATGCTGCAGTTCGAGGGGCGGCATGATACCGGCGCGTTCGCGGCGAACATGCCGCTGAATCACGAGCCTGGAACGCACTGGTCATATGCCAGCGGCACAACCAACATCATCTGCCGCATCCTGCGCGATGTCGTTGGCGGTGGTGCGAGCGGCATGTTGCGCTTCATGAACGATGAATTGTTCGAGCCAATTGGAATTCGTAGCGCTACGCCGAAGTTCGATACCGCAGGCACCTTTATCGGTTCGTCGTACCTGCTGATGACGCCGCAGGATTTCGCGCGGTTCGGGCTGCTTTATTTGCGCGGTGGCACGTGGGAGGGCCAGGAAATCCTGCCGGCGGAATGGGTCGATTACGCGCGGTCGCCGACGTATGCGGACGCGGAGCAGTGCTACGGCGCGCAATGGTGGATGAAGCCCGATGAAACCGGCGTCTTCTACTGCGGTGGTTACGATGGCCAGCGCATTGCGTGCTTCCCGGAACAGGACGTGGTGATGGTTCGGCTGGGGCGGACACCGGTTGATCAGGTGCCGTGGGTGTGGGAGCGGTACTACGAGATGGCGCGGCTGCTCTGAGATCCTATGCCGTGCGCGTGCCGGCTTGCGTCACGTAGTGGAACGCCAGCCCGCCAACCCCGCCGGCCACGCCCTGCAGCAGTAGTCCGTCCAGAAAGCGCGTTGGGGCGACGCCGTTGATGCCGAGCACTGCCTCCATGATCGCGTGCAGCGCGATCATCGCGACGAAGCCCGACAGCGTATAACCGATGAGTCGCAGGTGCGGCAGAAAGCCGATGACGAGGCGCGCAACGGGTAGCGCGATCACGAGGCCAACCGCGACCAGTGGCAGGTAGAGCCCGGTCATGTTGGTGAGATCATGTATGGCAGCATCGACGCGGTCTGCGAACGTGACCTCGATACCGACGTCGGCGCCCAGCGCAGCGACCTGTGCCAGGTTGCCCTGGCTCACGAATATCGCGCCGAAGACATACGTCAGCAAGACCGCGACGACAAACCCGATGAGCGTTCTGACCACTGAATTCATACCGATCCTCGCTATAATGCGGAAAGTCTACAACAAAGGCCTGTCTTTCGTGCGAATCCTCATTGCCCTGACCCTGCTGGTTTCATCGCATGTCCTTGCCGATGACATGCCGCCCTACAAGATCGAGACGGTGGTCGGGGGCCTCAGCCATCCGTGGTCGATCACCTTCCTGCCCGGCGGAGACTATCTCGTGTCCGAGAAGAGCGGGAGCCTGCGGCGGGTGAGCCCGGATGGCCGCGCCGGCAATGCCATCGGCGGCGTGCCAGAGACGTACTTCGCGAGTCAGGGCGGGTTCTTCGACGTCGTGCTCGACCCGGCCTATGAGGAGAATCAGACGATCTACCTCTCGTTTGCATACGGCACGCCGGAAGCAAACGGTACGCGTATCGTGCGCGCCACGCTGGGCGAGTCGTCGCTCAGTGACGTCGAGCCGATATTTACAGTATCACCGCTCAAGGACACGCCGGTTCACTACGGTGGCAAGATTGCATTCCTGCCGGACGGCACCTTGCTCATGACAACGGGTGACGGCTTCAACTACCGGGAGCAGCCGATGAACCCCGCCTCGCAGCTCGGCAAGACGATCCGGATCAACACCGATGGCTCTGTTCCGCCCGACAATCCGTTCGTCGATGATGAGTCTGCCAACCCGGCGATCTTCACGCTTGGGCATCGCAATCCGCAGGGACTCGCCGTCGATGGTGATGGTCGCATCTGGCTGCATGAACATGGTGCCCAGGGTGGTGATGAACTCAATCTCCTGAAGCCCGGCGCCAACTACGGCTGGCCCGCGACGACCTACGGCGTCAACTACAGCGGTGCTTATGTCTCGCCGTTCAGAACGGCGCCTGGCATTGAGGCGCCGGTGACCCACTGGACGCCGAGCATCGCACCCTCGGGGCTCGCAGCCTATACCGGTGATGCGTTCCCGGCGTTCAGGGGCGATCTGTTCGTGGGCGCGCTGGTCGATCAGGACATCAAGCGCCTCGAAATGGAGGGCACCGAACTCGTTCGTGAGACGTCGGTTTTCGATGAAATCGGAGAGCGGGTGCGGGATGTCCGGATGGGCCCTGACGGCTTTCTTTACGTGCTGACGGATGGGGAAGGGGGCAAGATCCTTCGAATCAGCCCGGCGAACTAGTGCTTGTCGAGATCGGCCCTGATCTCGTCGGCGAGCGAGCCGATTTCGTTCGCAAGGTGGCTGGTGCGGGTGGCGATCAGGCTGTTCTGCAGCGTCGTTCCCGTTTCCTGACCCTTGAATTCGACTACCTTTGAGTTCAGTTCCTGCCAGCGTGTCGCCATGTCTTCGACGCGCTCCTGTAGCGTTCCGGGATAGTCCGTCAGCAGTCTGCGCAGCTCGTCGAATGCGGTGTCGACGTCGAACTTCGGCTCGGCGTGAAGATGCAGGCGCTTGCGATCGGCCTCGGCGCGGATCGACTCAAGCGTGGTGACAATCCACTGCTGCTGCGCGGGCGTCGGCCCGCGCCGTTTGGGCAGGTAGATCGTCCAGATGTAGAGTGCAGCAGCAAGCGCGATGCCTGCCGCTACCACGACAGTTTCGGTCATGTGCCTGTAAAGTTACCGGGGCGGCGTTCGGCCACAGCCTTGACGCCCTCCTTGTGGTCGTTGGTCTGTTGCAGGATGAACTGCTCGCGGCTTTCGATATCGGTGACGGCATCGACGGCGGCGGCAAGATCGGGTCGTAGCTGCTTGCGCAGGGAGACGAGCGCAAGCGGCGCATTCTCTGCAATCTCGCTGGCCAGTTCGATGGCCTTCTCCCGTACGTTGTCGTCGTCAGCCATCACGTCGCCCAGCCCCCATTCCATGGCGGTCGCACCGTCGATCCGGCGGCCGGTCATGAACAGCAGGCCCGCCTTCTGCGGGCCGATCAGCCGCGGCAGGGTATGGGTGAGGCCAAAGCCGGGGGTGAACCCGAGCTTGACGAAGTTGGCGGTCATCCGCGTGGACGGACAGACGACGCGAAAGTCAGCCATCACGGCGAGACCGAAGCCACCGCCCACGGCAGCGCCCTGTACGGCCGCGATCACCGGCTTCTGGTTGCTGAACAGGCGCACTGCCTCGTCGTAGAGCGGGTTGCGCTCGTCGGCCGTGCGCTGACGCACGGTCTGTTCGCGCGCATCCGAGCTGAAGTTGGCGCCGGCGCAGAAGTGTTTGCCCTCGGCGCAGAGCACGATGGCCCGGGCTTCGGGATTGGCGTCGATATCATCGAAGCAGTCGGCGAGGTCGCGAATGAGCGGGTGGTCGAAAAAGTTGTTGGGTGGCCGCTTGATCTCACATTGCACGACGTGGCCGTCGAGCACGGTCACCGCGATATCACCGTATTGTTCTTTCATGGTTTCTGCTCCCTCTCGTTACCCGCACTATAGACAAAAAAGGGGTGGCCGTGGCCACCCCTTCAGATACTACCGCGACATCAGTCGAATGTGCGCGGCGTCGGCTGCGGGCCTTTCGGCCACTTCTCGAAGTTTTCCATGACCTTCGCGCCGATGTCCGACGGGGTCCACGGCTCTTCGGCGTTGTCGCGCGTGGCGAGCTGGTGCGCCTGCCAGGACAGCATCGTGACGTTGTTGCCCTGTACGAGGAACTGACGGCCAGAGACGTCTTTCGCTTCGTCGGAGCCGAGCCAGACCACGATCGGCGAGACCTTTGCCGGCGAAAGCTGCTCTTCGATGCCCTCGGTTTGCGGGAATATGTCCTCGGTCATGCGCGAGTAGGCGGCCGGTGCCAGCGTGTTGACCCGGATGCCGTACTTCAGACCTTCCTGGAACAGGCAGCGGGCGAAGCCGGCGATACCTGCCTTGGCGGCACCGTAGTTGGTCTGGCCGAAGTTGCCGATCAGACCTGAGGTCGAGCTGGTGACCACGATGCTGCCGCCGGTTTCCTGGGCGATCATCTGGTCGTAGGCCGCCTTGACCGTGAGGTAGGTACCACGCAGGTGAACGTCAATGACGATGTCCCACATGTCGTTGGTCATGTTCTTGAAAGACTTGTCGCGGAGAATGCCGGCGTTAGCGATGAAGAAATCCAGCTTGCCGAATTCGTCAACGGCTGCCTGGACCATGGCCTTCGCATCGTCTTCTTTGGCGACGTTGCCGTAGTTGGCGATGGCCTTGCCGCCTGCTGCCTTGATTCTGTCGACGACCTGGTCGGCCATGCTGGTGCCTGCGCCGGAGCCGTCACGCGAACCACCGAGGTCGTTGACGACGACAGACGCGCCTTCTTTTGCTGCGAGCAGTGCGTGCTGCTCGCCAAGGCCGCCACCAGCGCCGGTGACAACGAGGACTTTACCGTCCAATAGACCCATAGTTTTGCTCCTCTAATCGTGCATTCCGGGTATAAAAGCGGCCGCAAGTAAACCATATCGATTGTGGGTCTGCCACCTTGACAGCGGGCCCTGGCATTGCCTGCAGCGGGCTTTCATTCTGAGCGCAGCGAAGGACTCCAGATACTTCGGCGCGCGCTAACGCGCGAGCCTCAGCCCGAGGGTAGGGGGTGTGCTAACGCGCGGCGGCGGCCAGCGGGGCGAAGGAGTAGGTGTGGCCCTCCTGGGCCCAGGAGTGGAAGCCCTCGCGTGCGGCCTGTTGCTGGAAGCTCTCCCAGTCGTCGCCGTAGTGCATCAGCACAATGCGCGACTTGAGCGAGGGTGGCAGGGTGGCGAGTTCGTTGATGGACGCATGCACACCGCCGGTGAAGAGCTGGCAGTCGTGGAAGATCACGTCGAAATCGTACTGTGCGTCGAACTCGAACAGGAGGTCTTCGTCGAAGCGCGTATCGCTGGTGAACAGGATGCGGTCATCGATGATGACGCCGCAGCTCCAGTGGGATTCGCGCCACGTCGGTGCGTCGTCCGGAAAGTGCATCGTCCTCGGCATCTTGAGATTCAGGCTGCCGATGTTCGCTTCCCAGGTTTCACGTGGCGCACCCTCGACGCGGGTCGGGCGCTGCACGTTCCACAGGTCGGCGAAGGTCAGCCCGTGGCTTTCTGACATCTCGGAGCCGCCCCGCAGGGACTGGTTCCAGAGGATATCCTCGTACTCTTCATTGATGATCATGTTCGGCTTGCTCTGGCTGACGTATCGGCCATAGAGCTGCACCTCCTCGAGCCCGCCGATGTGGTCGGCGTGGCTGTGCGTGATCAGGAAGTTTTCAATGTGCGAGAAGTGAAGGCCGAGTTCATGGAGTGCCTGGCAGCACTTGGTGCCACAGTCGATCAGCACGTGATTGTCGCCTTTGACGATGAGTACGTTGTTCTGGTTGAGCGTCCGCGCGAATGCGGAGCCCGTCCCGATGAAGTAGACGCCAAGCTCGCCGTCGTTGCTGAGCCGTAGCGGCGATGTCTGCTCCCGCGAAACCTGCATCGTTGCTGATGTCCGTGATGCTGCTGCGACCATTCAATTCCCTGTCGCCAGTGAGTTCAGTGCCCCACGTCAGATTCTGATGGCTTCTGCGTCGAATTTTTGTGAACTGTGTCACAAATCCGTACCCGGGGGGCGTCATTGGGCCCATTTGCGTGCAAAAAAGGCTGTCAAATCAACAAATTGACATGGTCTGCGGCGCTTCGCACAATGCCATGACGCCTTTGTCAGCCCCGTTGGAGATTTGTATGTCGCTGTTTGGAGAAAAGTGTGCCCGCTGCGGATCCCGCACCCGCCTCGAAAAGGATGGTTCGCCGACCTGCGAGGCCTGCCAGCAAGAGATGGCACTGCTGGTGGAAGCCGCGCGTGAAGAAAAGCGGCCGTGCCCGGTCGACGGAGAAATCATGGCGAAGGAAGTTGCCGCCATGGTTGTCGTCGACCGTTGTCCCGCATGCCACGGCGTGTGGCTCGACGGCGGCGAACTTGAGAAGCTCAAGGGTAACGCCGAGGCCAACGCCGTGATGGCGATGACGACCGGGCTGACCATGCCATTGTCCTGAGGTCTATGCCATGAGCGCCGATTACATCGTTATCGGCGCGGGCTCGGCGGGATGTGTCGTGACACGCCGCCTGGTCGAGGCGGGATACTCGGTCGAACTCGTCGAGGCCGGGCCCCGGGATCATCCCCTCGATTTTCGCCTCCACATGCCGGCCGCGCTGTCGGAGGTGCTGTCGTCGACCCGCTACAACTGGTCTTTCTCGACCGAACCCGAGTCGCAGATGATCAATCGCCGGATGTTCTGCCCCCGCGGGCGAACACTCGGCGGCTCTTCTGCAATCAACGGGATGATTTTCGTGCGCGGTCATCCACGGGACTTCGACCGATGGGCCGAACTCTCGGGCTATCCCGATTGGGGATACGAGCACTGCCTGCCGTACTTCAAGCGCTCGGAAACAGCGGCCCACGGTGACCCGGCCTGGCGAGGTCAGGACGGGCCCATGCGCATCACCCAGGGCGCGCTGGCGAATCCGCTGTTTCACGCCTATCTCGAGAGTGGCGCCCAGGCCGGGCATGCCCGGCACGATGATCTGAACGGGGCGCAGCAGGAAGGCGTCGGCCCGTTTGATCGTACGATCTTCGACGGCAAACGCTGGAGCGCGGCCCGGGGATACCTCGACCCGCTGCGCAACAACGGTGGCCTGGTTATCCGCACTGGTACGAGGACGCTGGCGCTGCGGCCGGCGCGGCGTCAGGTCGACATCCTCGAGGCCGGCAGCCTGCGAACGCTGGAGGCAACCCGCGAAATCATTCTCTGTGCGGGAGCGATTGGCTCGCCTCAATTGCTGATGCTCTCGGGGATCGGTGATGCCGACCATCTCCGATCGGTCGGCATCGAACCGGAGGTCCACCTGCCCGGCGTCGGCCGCAACCTGCAGGATCATCTCGAAGTCTATGTGCAGTACCGGTGTTCGAGACCGGTATCGCTGTATCCGGCGCTCAAACCCTACAACAAGGCCTGGATCGGCCCGCTCTGGTACCTCGCCCGGAAGGGACCGGGCGCCACCAACCACTTCGAGACCGGCGGCTTCATTCGCAGTGGCGAAGGCGTTGCGTGGCCGGATCTGCAAATGCACTTCCTGCCGATCGCGATGAGCTATGACGGCAGCCATCACGCCGCCGGGCACGGCTTCCAGGTGCACGTCGGGCCGATGAAGCCGACCAGCCGGGGAACGGTCAGGCTCGCGAGCGCAGATCCGATGGCGGCACCGGTCATTTGCTTCAACTATGCATCGACCGCTGAGGATCGCGCGGTGATGCGTGCCGGCATTCGCAAGGTGCGCGATCTGGTCGCTCAGCCGGCGTTCGATGATTTCCGCGCCGAAGAATTGTCACCTGGCGTCGATTGGCAGAGTGATCACGCGCTCGATGCATTTGTGGCCCGGCACGGCGAAAGTGCCTATCACCCGAGCGGGACCTGCCGGATGGGTCAGGACGCGGATGCCGTGGTCGATGGTTCGGGTCGGGTGCACGGCGTCGACGGGCTTCGCGTCATTGACGCGTCGGTCATGCCCGAGATCACCAACGGTAACCTGAACGCGCCGGTGCTGATGCTCGCCGAGAAGATGGTCAGCGGACTTGTTCGTTGATCCAGTCGATGACGTTGCGGGTGACTTCGTCGCGATTGATCTCGTTCAGCATTTCGTGACGGCCACCGGCGTAGATCTGGCGGTCGATATGCCGGACGCCGGCCTCACGCCATCGCGATTCCAGATACTCGATGCCTGCGAGGTTCCTGTTCACCGGGTCCTCATTGCCCGCGACCAGCAACACCGGCAGGTCTGAACGGATCTTCCCGAGCCGGTCGAGGTCCACGCGTCTTGGATCGGTTCGATCCATGCCGTTGCGCACGGTCTGGCCTTCGAAGCCGCAGAGCGGGTCTTCGATGTATTTGTCGACTTCCACTTCGTCCCGCGAGAGCCAGTCGTACTCCGTGCGGGCGGGCTCGAAGACCTTGTTGTAGGGCTCGATAGGCTCGCCCGGGTCCCGAAGCGTGGAGCCGGACAGCACCAGCGCTGCAATCTTGTCGGAGCCCATGGGCGCGAATTGCTGGGCTGCGGCCGCGCCCATGCTGTGACCAAACAGGACGACGGGCGCAGCCCCGGTTTCAGTGGCGATGTCGACAAGCTGGTCGATGTCATCGACCAGCGCATCCCAGCCGCCATCGCCGAAGTCTCCGAATCCGCCGGGGCCGAGGGTCTTTCCGTGAGCGCGATGATCCATCGCGACAACTTCGTAACCGGCCGCATTGAGTGCCGTCGCGAACCGATCGTACCGGCGCGCGTGCTCGGCCATGCCATGGGAAATCACCACGGTGGCTGTCGCGTCCGGACGGTGCCAGCGATAGGCACGAATTGGCCAGGCGTCGATGCGTGAGAGGTATTCGAACTGTTCGGGTTCGTTCATCGGGTTTCGATCCTTGCTTCATCGCCGACGGCAATCGCGCCGGGTTGTTCGACCTCTGCATAGACGCCGAGATTCTGGCCGCAGTGTTGCACAAGCGAGCGCATGACCTTCGGGTCTTTCGGCAGATCATGGAAGCCGACGGTGGTCATGACGCAGCGGGGGCAGGGCACCTCCAGCGAGATGACCGCGTCACCGATCATGAGTTTGCTGCCCGGCCACTGCTGTTCAATGAACCCCTCGTCGCCGGTGTCGATGAGGATGTTCGGCCGGAATCGGCGGACATCGATCATCGACGCCGGTGCGAGCTGCTGGAGCGCTCGCAGCGATGACGTCGTCATCACCAGCAGCGGGTAGCAATCGAAGAAGGTGCCGGGCGGCGTCGCGAACTCCATGACGCGGGGCGGCAGGAACGAGAGGTCCGGGAAAGGCTCACCATCCTCGAGGCCGAATGTCGCGCGAGCCTCCTCCGGTGATCGTTGTTCGCGGCGCCGATAGAATTCCTCATCCTGGGCAGGTGCGAGCCCGCTGACCTTCAGTTCGGCGCCGATGACGTCGGCAATGGCGGGCTCGAGAGCCGGATCGGTGGCGCTGAACCGACGCCCGTCTTCCAGTTCGACAAGGGGTGCGCGCGCCGTATCGCCGTCGTTGTACCACGACGTCATCGCCATCAGCGCCGGATACTTCTTGGCGTTGCGGGTAATGCCACCATCCCGCAGTGCATAGGCCCGGTCGCCGGGCAGACCGCCTGCCGCCAGCGCGACTTCATCGAGTTGTTCGCCGCCCATCGACTTGAACGGGTAGCGCCAGATCGATTCAACCTTCATTGCCGGATCGCTCCAGGAAGTCGAGGACGTCCTGGGCCGTTCGCCCGGGCGCTTCTTCCATGGGGATGTGGCCAAGATCGTCGTAGACGACGACGGACGCATTCGGCAGCACTGCCTCAAACCGGTAGGCGGTCTCGACCGGGATCAGTGAATCCATCGCTCCCCACATGATGAGCGTCGGCTGCGTCAATACCGACAGATCGGGCTCGTCAGCGAGATCTCGCCGGAAGCCCGAGAATCTCGCCAGTGTTGCATCGCGTGTGCCTTCGCGCAGGGACAGTTCGTAGTACCGGTCAATCAGATCGTCGGTCACGACAGGCGAATTGTTGTACGCCGATCGCAGTCCCTGCTCCACCAGTATGCGCGGGTCCAGATATCGCGCGATGGAGCGGAACCAGGGTTGCTGGAGCAACTGGAAGGCGAGCGGGGGCGCCTCGGTTTCCCCGGCAGAGGTCGACGACTCCGTGGGCTCCGTCTCCGTGGATTCCTCGCGCCACGACCACAGGCCCGATGAGTCCACGAGGATCATTCGCTCGACACGTTCCGGGTGGGCCAGCGCGTAGTTCCACGTGACACCGCCACCCATCGAGTTGCCACCGAGTACGAAGGTATCGATGCCGAGTTCGTCGACCACCGCGTTGACCGTGCGGATGTAGGCGCCTGTGGAGTAGTCGTCATCGGCGACGCGGCCCGTCAGGCCGTGGCCAGGCAGGTCGATTGTCACCACCCGATAGGCCTCGCTGAGGATATCCACCCAGGGCTCCCAGGTGTGCAGCGAAGCGTTCGAGCCGTGAATCAGCACGATGGCGTCGCCTGAGCCCCGGTCGCGATAGTGAATGCGGGCGGTGTCGGTCTCGAGGAAGCGGGACTCATCGCTGGAATATTTCTGGTCCACGAACTCGGCGGGCAGGTCGCCGCGGTACAAAAAGGCCACGCCGAGCGCCACGAGGGCAACGAGCACCAGCATCAGGGTAGAAAGGATGCGCATGCGGTGAGCATACAAACAAAGCGCTTTGAATCCCACCGGGCGCGGATTAAACTGATCGGCCCTTCACAGCCAGGTGCGCTCTCGTGTCACCCGCGGTTTCGGAAGTCACAGACGCCTATGCCGGCGTTCGGCAGTTGATCCTCGACGCCATCGAGATCATCCGGTCGGACAACTTCGAGCGATACTTCGACCTGTTCACCGATGACGCGGTCTGGATGATGCCGTCCAGCTACTCCGACGTGCAGAAGACCGAGGCCCGCGCCTTCTACCGCTTTACCGACAAATTCCGGTTCGATCAGGACATATCCATCGAGGAACTCGTTGTCGAAGGCGACTGGGCATTCGTCAGACTCGGGTTCGACGGCTACCTGCGCCCGAAGCGCGACAGCGGCGAGCGTCCGCTGCGGTCGATTTCGCGTCACCTCTGGGTCCTGCATCGCCAGGCAGATGGCAACTGGAAAATCGCCCGCGACATCTGGAACAACCCCCGGGACTCGCGCTAGTCTCAGCGAATGCCGATTTATGATTTTGCGGTTGGCCAGACCAACCCCGAGACTTTTCCTGTCGACGCCTTCAAGGCGGCTGCCGTGCGCGCCATCGAAAACGAGCACGATTCGTTCAATCGCTATCCTGGCGGACTTGGGCACAAGCGCCTGCGTGAACTGATGGCACAGCGCGAAGCCGAGCGTGAGGGCGTCGAGGTTGATCCCGATCTGATTGCGCTCACCAACGGTTCGATGCAGTCCGTCACGCTGGTGGGGCAAGCGCTCATGCAGGAACGCGGCGATGTCGTCATTACCGAAAAATTCACGTACTCCGGCACCATCAGCGCCTACAAGGGCATCGGCCTCGACATGGTCGGCATCGAGATGGATGAGGACGGAATGCGCATGGATCATCTCGAGGACACCCTCAAGCGGCTCGATGCTGAGGGCCGTCGTCCCCGGTTCATCTACACACTCACGAACTACCAGAACCCGACGGGCTCGGTAATGCCGCTCGACCGCAAGCAGGAACTGCTGGCGTTGGCGCGACGGTTCGACCTGCCGATCTGCGAGGATAACTGCTACGGCGACGTCCATTTTGAGGGTGATCTCGTTCCCTCGCTGTTTGCGCTCGACGACGGGCCTGACCAGATCTATATCGGCTCACTGTCGAAGATTCTCGCGCCGGGCATCCGGCTCGGCTACCTGCATGCCCGGGAGCCGAGATTCAGCGAGATTCTGAAGCACCGTCACGATGCCGGCAGCAACACGTTTGCCGCCGCGGTTGCGGCAGAGTTCTATCGTGACGGCATTGGCGCGCACTGCGATGTTGCCAACCCCGTGCTGAAGGACAAGCGTGACCTGCTGCTGGCTGCGCTGGAGGCGGACCTGGGTGACCAGTGCGTGTGGTCGAAGCCGGTTGGCGGGCTCTTCCTGTGGATTCGACTGCCTGACGACATCGATATGGCGAAGCTGGTCAAGGTTGCCTTCGAACGGGGCTTCTATTTTGCAACCGGCCAGGGCTTCAACGTCACCGGCGAGGTGGTTCCCTACATTCGTCTCGCGTTCGGCCATGTCCCGGACGACCTGATCGAGGCGGGGATACCGGTGCTTGCCAGCGCCGTTCGGGAAGCGCGAACCTCCAACGCGCCGCGGACCTTCGAGCGCCTGTTCTGACGCGCCCTAGGCCGTCTCGTGCGGCGCACTGCCATCGAAATCCCTGACCTGCCGCTGGCTGGTTGCGATCCCGAGAATGATTGCGAGGTAGACCGTGATGCCGACCGCGACGGCAACCGGGGTTGAGGAGACCGAGGCAATTGCGCCCGCCAGCAGTCCGCCGAGTGGCATCAGGCTGTATGTGATGCCGTGAAAGCCCATCACCCGGCCGCGCAGATTGTCGGGTACCCGCAGTTGCAACACCGTCATCGAGCAGATCATGAAGATCGAGCTGAACAGCGAGGCCAGAAACACCGATGACATCGCGAGGTAGTACGCCAGCGGCATCACATCGGCGAGCGACGCTGCGAGGCAGAATCCATAGATGCAGACGCCGGAGGCTGCGGCCGCGGAGAGCATGATCTGGCCGAGCCGCGGCGAATGCTGGAAGGAGCCGACGAGAATCGTGCCGGCAACGCTGCCCACACCGGTCGCTGACATCAGGTAACCGTAGCCGGCCTCGCTGGCACCCAACAACGTCGCAAAGGCGGGCATGAGCTGCATATGCGTGTTGGCGAAGAACATGCCGGCATAGGACAGCGAAATCAGCACGAGAAACAGACGCTCGTCGAGGATAAAGCGGATGCCCTCGCGGATCTGTCTCAGCGTGGAGTGAATGATCTCCGGGCGCGGCAGGTTCAGCTTGAGACTCCAGATGACGGCGAACATCGTCAGAAATCCGAGCGAGCACAATGCGAATACGACCCACGTGTCCGCCCACGCGATGATCAGCCCACCGAAGGCAGGAATCACCATGCGTGTGCTCTGCCAGATGATCGAGTTCAGCGCGACCGCGCTCATCATGTCGTCGCGCTCGATCAGCGTTGGAAAGATCGACTGCCGGGTCGGCCAGTCCAGCCCCTGTGTGAACGAGACGATCGAGGCGATCAGGATGATGTGCCACGCGGCGACGATACCGGTCGCATCGAGGAAGGCGACGACACCGATCAGCGAAGCCACAATCAGCGAGGTCGTCATCAGCACGACCTGCTTGTTCAGCCGGTCGGCCAGTGCGCCGCCGAAGAGCGTCATCACGATCGCGGGAATTGATGCGGCTGCACCGAGGTAGCCGAGCATGAGTGCGGAGCCGGTCAGTTCGAAAACGAGCCAGCCCTGGCCGAGGATCTGCAGTTGTGTGGCGCCGACGGACGCAAAGGAGCCGAGCCAGTAACGTCGGTACGGGGTGTGGCGCAGGGCGCTGAGTCTGCCGGAGAATTCGATCACCGCACAGTTATAGCTTTCTTGACTCCATAAGAGAACCTGATGAGACTCGACGCATGAAAGTTTTCATCAGTGCCGATATCGAGGGTGTCTCCGGAACGACGACGTGGTCCGAGGCGAGCAAGTCATCGGCGGGCTATCGCGAGTTTCAGCGCCAAATGACGCGGGAGGTCACGGCGGCCTGTGAGGGCGCGCTGGCGGCGGGGGCGACCGACATTCTCATCAAGGACGCGCATGGTGACGCCGGCAATCTGATTCATGCCGACCTGCCTCGCCAGGCGAGGCTCGTGCGTGGCTGGAGCGGCCATCCGTTTGCGATGGTGCAGGAACTCGATGATTCCTTTGCCGCCGTGATGATGGTGGGGTATCACGCACGTGCCGGCGCTGACGGCAATCCGCTGGCGCACACGCTGTCGTCCCGGCAGGTTCACCGCATCTTTCTGAACGACCGCCCGGCTTCAGAGTTCTACTTTCACTATCTCGCTGCCGGGCTTGTCGGCGTCCCGGTGATCATGCTGACTGGCGACGCCACGATCTGTCACGAGGTCAACGAGACTGATGCCGCGATTCTCACCGCTGCCGTGCGCGACGCAAGCGGCGCCTCGACGATCAACCTGCATCCCGACGCCGCCTGCGATCTGGTGCGCGAAACCGCCGGGGCCGCCATGCGTGCTCGCAGCGAGATCGCTGCCGCGACGCCGCCGGAAGGCGCAACGCTGCGCATCGTCTTCAAGGAACAGCAGCAGGCCTATTACAAGTCCTGGTACCCCGGTGCGACGCTGGAGGAGCCTTACACCGTCTCGTTCACGGCAACGGACTACTTCGACATTCTGCGGGCCCTGATATTCCTGGTCTGACGGTCGTTCCCTGCGACGAGGCGAGCCGCTGCGTCGGTGAGGCGTGGGAGGCGGTCTTCGGCCGATCATCTATAATGGCGCGATGACCGAAATCGCCGCCCCATCGCCCCGGCGCCAGCTCACTTCGAACCCCAACCTTCAGTTCTGGATCTTCCAGGTTGTCGGCTGGACGGGCTGGGTAACGCTGTTTGCCATCCGGGACTTCTACTGGGGCCAGCCCTTCGAGCGCAGTGCATTGCTCATCGTCGATGCCATTGCCGGACTGCTGATTACGACGGCGCTGCGCTACGTCTATCGCGCGGTCTGGGACCAGGCGATCTGGGTTCGTGTGGTTGCGGTGTTCGGTGGCTCCTACGTGATGGCGGCCATCTGGCAGCCGATCAAGAACTACTCCCAGTTCGTCTATTACGACGAGTTCGACAAGATTGCCGAGTACGGTGTGATGGCGTACTTCAGCGGGATGATCGGCTACTCGTGGTTTCTCATCCTCGGCTGGAGCGGACTCTACTTTGGTATCAAGTACTACAACCTCCTCGAGATTGAACGGCGCCGGAGCATCAAGGCAGAGTCCCTGGCCCATGAGGCCCAGCTGCGGATGCTGCGCTATCAGCTCAACCCGCACTTTCTGTTCAACACGCTGAACGCCATCTCGACGCTGATTCTCGAGAAGAACAACGACTCGGCGAATCACATGGTGCGCAAGCTCTCGAACTTCCTGCGGTACTCGCTCGACATTGATCCCATGCAGAAGGTGGAACTCGAGCACGAGATCAACACCATGAAGCTGTATCTCGAGATCGAGCAGGTGAGGTTCGAAGACCGGCTCTGCGTCGAGTTCGAGATCGACGAGGGCGCGCGCAAGGCGCTCGTGCCCAGCCTGATCCTGCAGCCGCTGGTCGAGAACTCGATCAAGTATGCGGTTGCGACAAGCGAGAAGGGCGGCAAGATCAGCATTACCGCGAAGGTGTTCGCCGGCGACCTCGTGCTGCAGGTGGCCGACGACGGTCCCGGTATTCCGTTTGAACAGGGACCGCGCGGGCCGAGGATGCCGGAGTTCAACGGGGTGGGCATTACGAATACGAAAGAACGACTGCGGGAACTCTATGGCGACAAGCAATCGTGCAAGTTCAGTCGCGCGTTGCCGCAGGGGTTGCAGATCGATATACGGATTCCATTCGAGACAGAGAATCATGGAAAGCATTAACGCAATCATCATCGATGACGAGTCGCTGGCGCGGAAAGGGCTGAGGCTCAGACTGGAGCAGATGCCGGCGATCGTGATCGCGGCAGAGTGCAGCAACGGGCGGGAGGCGCTGGAAGCCATCGCCGAGCATCAGCCCGATGTCATCTTCGTGGATATCCAGATGCCCGGTATGAGCGGCTTTGATCTGGTGGGCCAGCTTCAGTCGGACAACATGCCGCTGGTGGTATTCGTGACCGCCTACGACGAGTACGCGATCGAAGCGTTCGATGTGCATGCGATCGACTACCTGCTGAAGCCGATCGATGACGATCGGCTGGAAGCGGCCGTAGACCGTGCCCGCCACCATCTGGCGCAGCAGGGCGCCGTCACCGACAAACAGCGGCTGCTCGAACTCATCATCAGTATCACCGGTAAGTCGGAGATGTCGGTTGGCCAGATGCTGCAGGATCATTCCGGCGTCAGGGCCTACCCGGACAAGCTGGCGATCAAGGATGCCGGCGAGACCACGCTGGTCAAGATGGAAGACATTGACTGGGTCGACGCGGCAGGCGATTACATGTGCATCCACGCGTCCGGCGAGACGCACATCATGCGTATCACCATGAAGCAGCTTGAAGAGAAGCTCGACCCCAACATCTTCCAGCGGGTGCACCGAAGCACGATCGTCAATCTCGACCGCGTCGTGAAGGTCTGCTCGCACATGAATGGTGAGTACTATCTGACGCTTGCCAACGGCTCACAGGTGAAGATGAGCCGCTCCTACAAGGACAAGGTGAAGCACTTCCTCTGAGGCTGCGCCTCCGCGACAAAACTGTGGCAAGATCATTTCCAGCAGTTATTGTTGGAGCATGAATGAATGCGGTCCTATTTCATCCCGGCGGTCTTCCTTGCCGCCTTGCTTTTCGCCTTTCTTGCCGCGGCGCCAAGCGCGGCTGACGTCATGACCCGGCCGGTTGCGATTGTCATTCATGGCGGCGCCGGTACGATTCGCCGCGAGAACCTCAGCGAAGACGTCGAGTCAGCCTATCGTGCGAAGCTCGCCGAGTCTGTTCGAGCCGGTCATTCGGTCCTGGCCAACGGTGGCACGAGCCGCGAGTCGGTTATCGCAGCGATACGCATCATGGAAGACTCGCCCCTGTTCAATGCGGGCAAGGGCGCCGTCTTCACCAACGAGGCGCGTGTGGAACTCGATGCCTCGATCATGGATGGCGAAACGCTGAATGCCGGCGCCATCACCGGTGTCGGCCGCATCCGAAACCCGATCGAGCTGGCGAATGCCGTGCTCGAAAAATCGCCGCATGTCATGCTCATGGGCGCCGGCGCCGAAGCTTTCGCTGTGGAGCAGGGGTTCGGGATGGTCGACAACAGCTACTTCCACACCGAGCGTCGCCTCAAACAATTGAAGCGCGTTCAGGAATCCGAGGCGCGCACCGCGCTCTCGGAAGATGACGACTTTGACAAGGCGCTGGCTGACAAAAAGCTGAGCACCGTCGGTGCTGTCGCGATCGACCGGTTCGGCAATATCACCGCGGGTACTTCGACGGGCGGCATGACCAACAAGCGATTCGGCCGCATCGGCGATTCGCCGATCATCGGCGCCGGTACGTATGCCGAGAACGGTGTCTGCGGCATCTCCGCCACGGGCCACGGGGAATTTTTCATTCGTGCAGCAGTGGCGCACGACATCTGCGCGCGTGTTGCCTACAAGCAGATTCCGCTGCAGCAGGCGGCAGACGAAGTGATTATGGACAAGCTCGTGAACATGGGCGCTGACGGCGGCATCATCGGTCTCGACGGCGACGGCAACGTGGTGTTTTCCTTTAACTCCAAGGGGATGTACCGCGCGTCCATCGATGCCTCGGGCAAGGAGACGATTGCGATCTTCAGGTAGCGGTCGACCGGGGCAGCCGCACCGGAAGGGCGAAGGAACAAGAACGATAAAAGGGGGAAGCATGACGACGGTACCGAAGCAGGCGGCAGACATCACCGCGGAATGGCTGACGACGGTTCTGAAGGGGCGGGGTTTGCTGAAAGGTGAGGTGACGGCGGTAGAGGCAGAGACCATTGGCACCGGCGTGGGGCTCATGGCGGGACTCGCCCGGCTACGCCTCACCTTCGCGGGCGAAGAGGATTTGCCTGACACCATGGTCGCGAAGACCGCGGCGCTCAACGAGAACAAGGCCGTGGCCCAGCTTCTCGACTTCTACAATCGCGAGGTGAACTTCTACAACCGGGTGGCCGACGACTGTCCGTTCCGGGTTCCCGAGAGCTACTACGGGGACGTCGACCAGGAGACGTACGACTTCGTGCTGCTCATGGAGGACCTCGGTGACGTTGCACCGGTCGACCAGATTACCGGCGCCACCGAAGACGAGGCCTACGACAAGGTGGCACGCATCGCGCGCCTCCAGGCGATGTTCTGGAACAGGGTCGATGAGGACCAGTACGACTGGATGTACGACTTCCAGGGGCCGGAGGAACTGATCAAGCTTCGGGACTACGTCTACGGCCCGGCGGCCGAGCCCTGTATCGAAAAGTTCAGCGATCATCTGGACGACGATAACCGGGCGCTGATTCGCGCGGTGGGCGAACAGTATGCGGAACTGCTCGAGCCGGTGTCATCACATCGCACGTTCTGTCACGGCGACTTCCGCCAGGACAACTTTATCTACCGCAAGGGTGACAGCGAGGCGGTCGTGATGGATTGGCAGATCTCTGGCAAGGGCTACCCGATCTTTGACTTCACCTACTTCGTCTGCCAGAGCCTGCAGGTCGACCTGCGCCGCGAGATCGAGCGCGAGTTGATGATGCACTATCTGGAAACGCTGAAAGATGCCGGCGTGACTGGCTACGACATGGAGACGGCCTGGAAGGACTATCGGGCGATGTGCCTGTTCTGTCTCGTTTACCCTGTGACGGTGTGCGGGACGCTGGATCTTGCCAACGATCGCGGGAAGGCGCTGGCAGAGTGCATGCTCGATCGCAACCTGACAGTCATCGATGACCTCGACTGCGCCGAGTTCCTGAAGCGCTGACGTCAGCTCGCCTGTGCAGACTGGCTCATGGCCATCATGACCAGCACCAGCGTATAGCCCACATAGCCCAGCAGCAGGAAGCCACCTTCGAACCGGTTGATGCGGCCCGTACCGGGGCCGCGAAACCAGTATGTCACGAGAAACAGAATCAGCGTCAGGAGACCCATGAACGGGAAGTCCCGGGTCAGCACGTCCCGGTCGAGCGTCGTGGGTGCGATCGTGCCGGCGATGCCCAGCACGATCGAAATGTTGAACATGTTCGAGCCGATGACGTTGCCGAGGGCGAGTTCGTGCTCGTTCTTTCGGACCGCGGCGATTGACGAGGCGAGTTCCGGCAGCGATGTGCCCACGGCGACGATCGTCAGGCCGATGATCAGATCCGAAATGCCGAGTGCCTCGGCGACCTCGACACCGCCCCAGACCATCATTCTCGAACTGATCACCAGAAAGACCAGCCCCAGCACGAGCATCGTGACTGCCTTTGGCAGACTCAGGGTCTCGGTGAGTTCGGTTTCCAGGATGGTGGCGATCTCGTCGTCCGATGACTGAAGGGCGTTGTAGACGAGCCAGCCCATGATGATGAGGAACGACACAATCAGCACGATGCCGTCGAAGCGCGACAGGTTGCCGTCGGTGAGCAGCAGCACCCCGGCGGCTGCTGTCAGCAGGGCAAGGGCCGGCAGTTCGGTCACAACGATCGATGATTTCACCGCGATCGGGCTGAGCAGCGCGGTGACGCCGAGAATCAGCGCAATGTTGGCGATGTTGGAACCCAGTGCGTTGCCGACCGCGATGCCGGGATTGCCGTTCATGGCAGAGAGTGCGGAGATCACCATCTCGGGTGCGGAACTGCCAAACCCGATGATGACGATACCGATGAGGAGCGGCGCCATGCCGAAGCGGCGCGCCGTCGCTGCCGCGCCTTCGACGAACTTGTCTGCACTGACGATGAGAATCAGTATGCCGGCGACGAGTGCGCTGATCGGTAATATCTCCACGCCGGGATTATACCTGCTGCGCCAGTGTCTTCCTGTATCATCCGTCGCATGGTCAGAATCCCGTTCTTGCTGTTGTTGTTGACGTTGGCGAGCTGCGGCGAGCAGTCAGTCAACCCTGCTCCGCCGAGGATCGTGCCTGATGATGCCGTCGTCGCCTTCGCTCGTGAGGCGCAGCCCGAAGACGACCGGATCGCAAGGATCTATAACCGTTCATGCCGCAACTGCCACGCGGTGGCAGGGGTCAACGCGCCGCTCACGGGCCATGAAGATGCATGGGCGCCCAGAGTCGCCGAGCGCGGCATGGAAGGCCTGCTGCACTCGACGAAGTTCGGCTATCGGTTCATGCCGGCGCGTGGTCTGTGCGCCAACTGTTCCGATGATGACTACCGCGCCCTGATCGAGTTCATGCTCGCACCGCCGAGCTGAACGGTGTCATGGCCTGCCGGCGCGCAGGGCCGAGTGCTCGTAGCGTTCATCCTTTTCTTTCCAGCGGTCATCGAGCCACATGCGGGCGTCGTTTGACGCGATGGGAGGATGCCGGTCGATGAAGACTTCGATCTGCTTCAGTTCTCCGCTCAGGCAGCGCCAGAAACTGATCTCGTCGATGGGATATACCAGGGTGATGTCGATGATGCTCGCCTGAAGCGAGTCGAGCATGATCCGGAACCCGCCGGTTTTGGGGTTCAGCAGGTGCTGATACGGGGAATGGGATGCGTCGCGCTTGGCGAACGTGAACCGCGTGCCCTCGGCGAAGTTCATCAGCGCACAGGGCGTCTCGTTGATGGCCGCCGCCGCCGCCGCCACCGAGGCGAAGTCGCGCTGCCGGCCATCGTCTCCCTTGCCGCGGGTCAGTCGCGGAAAGTCGAGGGCGAGGCAGATCCAGCCGACAACAGGCACGTAAACGAGTTCGCGCTTGATCAGAAACTTGAGCATCGGGCCCTGACCCGTGATGAGTTCCTGGATCACAAGGATGTCGAACCACGAGCGGTGGTTGCTGACCACGATGCACTGTTCGGTGGGATCCGTCGGCACATCGCCATGGATGATGAACTCGATGCCGAGCACTCGCTTCAGCAGCAGGCTGTCAATCGCGACGGCGCGCCGGTAGATCCACTCGACGAACGTGAAACAGCGCCGGTGGACGGCGTCGGACCGGATGACAGCCTGCACGACCACGATCGCAACGAGCGGGATGATCCAGAACAGCAGGTTGACGGTGATGGCCCCCAGAACCAGGCCTGCAGTCAAGTTCTTCATCAAGATATGGTTACACGTGTCGATAGAAGGTGGTAGTGGCTATTGGCACCCGCTACAATGCCGCCCGTTTCTTGTACGCAAGACCATGAACATCAGCTTCATCACAAGATTTCGACGACATCTGGCGACACTCCCGTTCGTCATCGTCCTGCTGCTGCCCATTGGTGGCACGGCGATCTACGTGGCTCGCCACAATGATTCTGATTCCGCCGAAACGTCTATCCAGCCGATTCAGGTGAGTCGTGGCGTGGAGGAAATCTGTGATGATCCCGAACCGCTCGCTGTCAACGTCGGTGCCTGCCTGCACCCGGAGCAGGGCGCAGAGTAGGCGCCTTCAGACAGCCGCCAGCCGCTCGCCGAGGCCACTGTGTCGCTCGGTGTGTTGACCAAGACAACGTTCCAGCGCTTCTTCGTCGTAAAACAGCGACAGGCGTGATCGCGCGCGCGTGACCGCCGTGTAGAGCATTTCCCTCGTGAGCAAACGAGCCTGCTGGGGTGTGGCCGCGGCAGGTACGGCGATGGCGACATGGTCGAACTCGGAACCCTGTGACTTGTGGACGGTCATCGCGAAGCAGGTTTCGTGTTCCGGTAGCCGCGAGGGCAGGAACTCCCTTGTGCCACCGTTACCCGCGAAGACGACGCGGGGTTCCCCATCGTCGCGGCGGACGCAGATGCCGATATCGCCATTGAACAGTTGAAGGTTGTAATCGTTGCGCGTCACGAGCACGGGCCGGCCGTGATAGAAGCCGCGGTCGGTGCCGATGAGACCGCGGTCAATCAGCAGTTCCTCCATTTGCTCGTTCATGACGCGAACCCCGAGGTCGCCATCCTTCAGCGGCGTGAGCAGGCGAGTCCGGCCGAACGTGTCGATCAACCGGTCGGCTTCGTCACGAGCTGCGATCGCATCGATGTAGTCACCGTAGAGCGCGGCGAGGCGCGCCGGCGTGAGTTCGGCGATGGGCGCGGCGGATACTTCATCCCGATCGTCCAGTTCGACCTGGCCCACCTGAACCGCACGAGCGAGTCGCCCGATGCCGCGATCCGGTGAAAACCGGTGGCTCTCTGTCAGTTGGCAGAGTGCATCCTGCAGACGATGGCATGGGGCCTCCCCCCTGACGTCGACGCCAGTTACCCGGGCCGCGAGTTGGGCGAAGCCGGTGGAATAGGGGTAGCCGTACTTGCAGATGTCGGCGAGCAGGTTGCCGGCCTCCACCGACGGCAGTTGGCCCGGATCGCCGAGCAGGACCAGGCGGGCACCGGGTTTCAGTGCAGAGAGGAGCCTCGCCATCATGGCGAGGTCGACCATGGACACCTCGTCGATGATCAGGAGATCTGCTGGCAGCGGATTGTCGGGCCCGTGCCGGTAGTCGCCGCTGGCCGGCCTGTAGCCCAGCAAGCGATGCAGCGTGCGGACTTCTCTCACCGACTCGATACCGGCAAGACCCTCGTTCAGTTTCATCGCGGCCTTGCCGGTTGGTGCCGCAAGGGAAACGTTCACGGTCCCATCGCCATGGAGGTCATCGAGCGCACGCAGGATGCCCGAAACGGTCGTGGTCTTGCCGGTTCCCGGCCCGCCGGCGATGACGGTGAGCCGGCGCGTCAGCCCCTGGAAGGCGGCAAGTCGCTGCTTCGATGCCACCGGAAAGTGGACAGCGAGGACATCACGCACGCGGTCTGTGTCGAGATCCGGCAGGGGTTCGTTCAGGTTCGCCAGTCGGTCTGCAATCGAGCACTCGAACCGGTGATAGCGACGCAGGTATAGGCGACCGCCATCGAGAACGAGTGGCGTTGGCTGTTCTCCCTGACTCACTAGCGGGAGCCGCATGAGCGCCGCGACGATTTCTTCGTGATCGCGTATTCGTGTCAGATCGAGGCAGCTGTGCTGTTCGGTGAGGGCATCGCACAGTCTTGCGATCGTCTCGAGGATGCGCGGGTCACGCGTGTTGCCCATGCGCGCCATGAGATCCACGAAAAAGGGCGTAATGCTGCTCATGTGCGCCCTCCAAGCGTTGCAGAGAATGCCTTGATGAGCTCGCCGTCCGGGCGATCGGTAAAGACGCCCTGCCGGCTTGTGCTGCCATCGAGGCCCCGCAGGAAGAGATACGACGCGCCGCCGAAGTGGGTATCAAATTGATAGCCGGGCACGCGGGTCGTGAGGTAGCGATCGAGTGCCACGGAGTAGATGAGGTATTGCAGGTCATACAGGTGATGGGCGATCGCGGGCCCGAGCAGCGCCGGAAGATAGTCGTTGGCGCTGTCACCCAGATGATTCGACTTGTAGTCGACGAGGTAGAAGCGACCCCCGTGCTCGAAGACGAGGTCGATCATGCCCGTCATCATGCCGGACAGCGCGGCCACGTCGAGTTCCCGGTCGCGGCAGTAGCCGGCATCTCTCAGCAGGGCGAGCAGGTCACCGGCGGCATTGACCGGAAAGTGAAACTCCATCTCGTCGAGGCGGCAGGCCGGGTCCACGTCGGCGAGCGCGAACCCGTCAATCTCTGAGGTCCTGATATCGTTGATCCAGTCGATCATGACCTGTCGCCAGGCATCGCGATCGCCGAGCAGCGAGACGCGGTCGAGGCACTGGTCGAGCAGGCTGAGCTGCTCGCGCGCATCGCGCGCGAAGTCGAGGTGTTCCATCAGCGTGTGAAGTGCCACGCCGACGCGCGGCCCGCGCGGAAATGAGAAGCGTGAGATTGAAGGTCCCGCCGTTGCCGATTCTTCCTCGTCGTCACCAAAGCCCGGCTGCGCATGGTGGGCGTCGCGCTCGGCGTCGCGCGTGATGAGTCTCGCGACCCCGGTGTAGGAATGCATGCGCCACGTCGTGAGGATCGACGGCGGTGCTGGCGGGTGCCTGAGTGGTAACGCGCTGTCACGAGGAACGAACAGCGTCAGCGGAGCGTCGCCGATGGCTTCTGCCTCGAACAGTGGCGGCTGCCATCGTTCATTCAACTGTGCTGCCGTCATCAGGTTGCGGGGCGACTCCAGCAGTTTGCCAATGGCGGAACGATCCGCCGCGTTCTTGCCGAGGCCCGTGACACCCAGATAGCAATGGTGGCGGGCGCGCGTTATTGCAACGTACAGCAGGCGCATGTCTTCATCCTGCTGCTCTGCCTTTGCCTGCGCCTGACTGTTCTCGGATGCAGCAAGATCGAGGCGGGCACGGAAGCTGCCGTCCTCGAGCTCGTGAACCAGAACCGGTTCACGCTTGCTGGCAGAAGGCGCCGTGAAGCCGGCGACCGGAATCATGACCACCTCGTACTGAAGGCCCTTCGAGGCGTGCATGGTCACGATCTTGACGAGGTCACGATCGCTCTCGAGTCGAAGCTGGCGTTCATCAGCAGCAACGGTGTTCGCTTCACGCTTCTCTCGTGAGAACCATTTGAAGAGGCGATGCATCCCGGGGGCGACGGCGGCTCGCTGTTGCAGGATCTCCGTCAGGTGCCGAAGGTTTGTCAGCTGGCGGTCACCGTTCGGTGCGTTCATCCATTTGCGGGCAATGTCACGACGGTGCAGCAGCGTTGCGATCATCGTCGCGACATCCATGTCGTTCCAGAGCCGGTGGTACTCGCTGAATTCCTGCATCGTGTCGTGCTGGATGTCGAGATTCTCACTGAGCGCCAGAATGTCACTGGCCGTGCATTGCATCAGCCGGGTCGCGAGCGCGGCCTTGACGGCCGACAGGTTGTTGGGCTCCAGCACGGCGTGCAGGATGAGCCTCAGGTCATCGGCCGTATCGGTCAGAAAGACGCTCTCGAGCGTGACGTACACCGAGCGGATGTTCCGGCGAGCAAGCGCTGCCCTGGCCGCCTTCGCGTCGGTACCGCTTCTGACCAGAAACGCAATCTGTCCGGCGTGGATCGGCTTGCCATTGATGAGTGTCTCGCTGCTCAGCAGCTGACGGGTTCGCTCTGCCGCGTGGTCCATCGCGAGACGTCGCAGGGTCTCGGCGTTGCCGGCATCGTTTGGCAGAAAGCCAATGCTGATTGGCGGCAGTGTCTCTCCGTCGACTTCGATGGTCAGCTTGTCCGCAACCGGTGATGCCTTGACGGGCTCGAAGGGGATATCGTCGTCGTTGCCAAAAACGCCGGCCTTCGTGAACAGCGTATTGACGGCGTCGACGAGCGGCGGCCGCGAGCGCCAGTTGGTATCGAGCGAGAAGTGGCTGGCAATCGCCCGCTTGGCGTTGATGTAGGTGAAGACATCAGCGCCGCGGAACTGGTAGATCGCCTGCTTGGGGTCGCCGATCAGGTAGAGCCCGATGCCGTGGTGCTGCCAGATGTCGGCGAAGATCTCCCACTGTACGTCATCGGTGTCCTGGAACTCGTCTACCATGGCAACGGGCCATCGCTGTGCGAGTTCTCTCGAGAGCCGGTCGCCCACCGGGCTCAGCTGCGCCTTTCTGACCTGGGTCAGCAGATCGTCGAGCGTCAGTTCTGACTGCTCGACCTTGTACCGCTCGAGATTCTCCTTCAGGCGCGAGATGACCCGATGCCAGAGATCGGTTTCAATCTGGCGTCTCTGTGTGATGACGTCGTCGATGAGACCCGGAATGTCGCTCTTGGGGGTGGGGCCAGAATGTCTTCTGCTGGTGAGTTCGTCGGTGGACCAGACGCCGAGGTCCTCGAACTCAATGTCGTTCGATTCGCACCACGCGTCCATCAGGTCGAGTCGCGTCTGGATCTTCGTGTTCTTTGCGTAGCCTGCGCTGTCGAGCGCGGCCCGGAACGCCTCGCGTTCCTCACGCCAGGTGCGCTTCAGGCGTTCGAGCGTACCCGCTGCCGTTTGCTCGTCGATGCCTGCCGGCGAAGGGAAGTATTCGACCGTTGGCCGAAACAGAAACCCTTTTACCTGCTTCATCAACTTTTCGGGCGTCGCCCAGAGGTTGAGGGCAATCGCCTGATGCATGGGCGGGAGAGTGATGATCTCGGAACGGAAACAGTCATGGACTGCCTGTTCGAGCAGCTCATCGCGATCGGCATCGAGCGACTGATCGAACAGTGCGCCGGTCTCAAACGCATTATCCGACAGCACGCGCACGCAGAAGCCATGGATCGTGAAGATCGACGCCTCGTCCATCAGCTGCACTGCCGCGGTGAGCAGCCTGCTGTCGGACCGGGGGTCGTCGCTGTTCGCCAACAGCCAGCGAAGAAAATCATCGTTGCCGGCGTTACCTGCGGCGAATGCAGCGCGCGCCTCGTTGATCCGGTTGCGGATACGGTCGCGGAGTTCCTCGGTCGCAGCGACGGTGAAGGTCAGTACCAGGATCTCATTGACCGTCATCGGGCGCGTCAGCTGCTCGTCCCTGCCTAGAAGCAGGCGCAGGTAAAGGTTCGTGATCGTATACGTCTTGCCGGTGCCGGCACTTGCTTCAATGAGGTGCTGCCCGCACAGGGGGAACGTTTCGGGAATCAGCGGATTCACGACCAGTACTCCAGCAGCGGTTCGAAGACCCGGCGGGCAATGGCATCGAATCGATCATCGAATCCGTCCGGGAACTCGAAGAGACGGGCGTAGGCGGGATCGTTCTGCTCACAGCCGACGTTGAAGGGGTTGTCCCACTTGGCGATGGCTGCCTCGACAGCTGCCTGTCTGCCCTCATTGATCTTGCTGACCCACGCGAGACTCGTTTCGGGCACCAGCGGCAACGGCTGCCGCATACCCTCGTGGTAGAGCGCGGCGAGGTCCGTCAACAGCGACTCCGCCTGCCCGGCGTCGACGGGTGCGAGGGTGTCGATCTTCGCACTGTCGTTCCTGACCGAAATGAGGCACGTGGTCGTGGCGCGGCGAGTTGCATTGATGAACAGATGCGCGGTCCAGGCGGCAAGGACCTGACGCGCGTGAAGCGTGGCGGGCCGGTACTCGATCCGTGTGTCTCCGAACAGCCCGCTGACGTGCCCGTGAAGGGGGGCGCCACCCACGAGCAGCGAGTCCTGCCAGGTCTCCTCTGTGTTGTCTCTCGCTGCCGACATCAGCGCGTCGAAGACGCTCGCAGCCCGGGCATGGGCACGATCGAACGCGGCCCGCCCGAGTGATCCTTCCATCAATGTGCCGCGAGCGACGGCCACGTCGAAGACGTCCTCTGCGTGCTCGCCGTTCAGCAGCGACGCGAGCAACTCCTCGGCCAGGCCGTATCGCTCGAGGCCGTCCTGCGAGAAAGGCTCGACATCCTCGAGTTCGACGTCCTCGACGCCGAGGTAGATGCCGAGCCGCTCACCGAGAAACGCGCGAGCGGGATGCCGGAAGAATCGCCCGAGTTGCTCGACCGTTTCCAGCTTCAGTTCAGGGTCATCGGGCAGCGGCGATGGCGCGAAGGACTCCGGCTCCACGGGTGCCGACAGTGCATCGAACCAGTCGGTGCGGTAGGTGACAAGCCCGGGTCTGGTTTCCCGGTAGTAGTCATCGCTGAAGGGCTGGAGCGGGTGCTCGGTGACAAAGTCGTGAGCGTAGATCTGCCCAAGGTAGTCGAGCAATTCTCCGACCAGGATGGACGCCGGCCGGTCCTTGTTGTCGCGTGCGCTCCTGCCCTGATAGCTGATGTAGAACGCATCCTCGGCCGAGAGCAGCGCTTCGAGAAAGAGGTATCGGTCGTCGTTGCGCTTTGAGCGGTCGCCGCGTTGGTGCGCGTCGCGCATCAGGTCGAACGAAGGAGGGCGATCTTCCCGGGGATACTCGCCGTCGTTCATGCCCAGCAGGCAGACCACGCGGAACGGAATCGACCGCATAGGCACCATGGTCGCGATCGTGACGCCGCCTGAGATGAAGCCCCTTGACTGCTGGCTCACCGTAAGCTGCTGATCCAGCCAGTATCGGAACAGTCGGGGCGTCAGCAGTTCGCTGAAGCCTGTTTCCGTGGTCTCGGTTTCAAGGCGGATGAGCAGATCGCGCACGGTCGCGAGTTCAATCTCTTCCTCAGGATCCGGTGCAAAGCACTGCTCGATGAGTTCGAGGACGATGTTGCGCCAGGCCGTCGC
This sequence comes from Pseudomonadales bacterium, assembly GCA_965267485.1. Lineage (GTDB taxonomy): Bacteria > Pseudomonadota > Gammaproteobacteria > Pseudomonadales > Azotimanducaceae > JANQJA01. The sequence goes on from OZ254080.1 coordinate 1,811,654, forward strand.
CGTCTGGCTCGAAGCCAGGCGGCTGCGGAATTCGCTGATCCTGGCAATGAACTCGCAGAGCGTGCCGGCGATCTCGGCCTGCTGGCCATCGATCGTGAGTGGCACGATGGTGTCGTTCACGATGCCATCGGATTCTTCCATCGCAAAGCCGAGCAGCAGCCGGTCGAGTCCGAACCGCCAGGTGTTGGGCTCGGCGGATGGCACGTCCCATCGCGCGGCGCGGGACGTGCCGTCGAGTTCCCACCGGATGTTGGCGTCGCGAATCCAGCGTGAGATGAGCTGCAGGTCGGAGTCTGTCAGGCCGAACTTCCGCATGATCGTGGGCACCTCGAGCAGGTCCATGATCTCGGTACTCGTGAGTCGCATGTCGGGCAGCGCGAGCAGTGTCCTGAGAGCGATCAATACCGGAGACTCTTCGGCGAGTGAGCGATCGGCGATGGTGTAGGGCAGCGTCTGGCGGGGGAAGACGGCTTCAACGAACGGTGCGTAGGCTGCCACGTCCGGTGTCATCACGATCACGTCAGCCGGCGTCAGGTCCGGGATGTGGTCGAACAGCCGTAACAGCTGGTCGTAGAGCACCTCCACCTCCCGCAGCCGGCTGTGGCACACATGCACCTGGATGCTGAGATCAATGGGGGCCACGGGCACCGGTGTCGGGCGGGTGTCTTCGCCAAACTCACCGCCGAACGTGAGTCCGAGGATGTCGCGCTTCACGCCGTGCAGCGCCGAGTCTCCTTCCGGTTCCTCGAAGAAATCGCCTTCGGTGACGCCCTCGGTGTCGAGCAGCAGTTCCAGAAACTCCCGTCCCTGCTTGCCCCAACTCGACAGCAGTGGATTGCCGACGCTGAGATAGTCTTCATCGCTCAGCGACTCCTTGCCCAGCGCGACCTTGATCGAACGTCGCGCGCGCTCCCGTGTCGAGACGATATCGCCCCAGTAGTGCTCGCAGGGATTCAGCAGATAGAGGTCGACATCGATATGCGCGGCGATTGCCTGCAGCGTCTGCAGGTGAATCGGTGGCAGCGTGGAAAGACCCATGACTGAGATCTGTCGCGGCACACCCGGGGGCAGTGTCTTGAGCGCCGCAAGGCGTTCCAGCAGCGCGGTGTGCAGCCGCGCCCGATGGTTCCGGCCCGCCAGCGCAGGGTCGGCCGTGACGCGCTGCCACAGCGACCGTTGCCAGCCGCCCGGTTCGCTCTCGCCATGATCCCAGCCATCGATCCATTCCGGGCGATAGATGAGGTACTGGTCGAACAGCGTCGCAATTTTCTCTCCGAGTTGCCAGGCGCGTACCTGCGGGTCTCCCGGACCGTCCAGAAACTGCCTGACGGCGTCGAACTCGTCAGTCTCACACTCGGGAAAGCGTTTCATCAGGTGCCAGGTGAGCCGCTCGATCGAGTAGGGCGACTCGGTGGGCAGGTCAAGGTCGGGCAGCAATGCCTGATACAGGCGCCAGATCAGGTTGGCGGGCAAAATGCAGTCGATGTTCGCGGCGATGCCAAGGGTCTCGGCCTGGCGGATCTTCAGCCACTGGCCCATGCCGAAGCTCTGCACCACGACGGTCTGCGCCTCGAAAGGCCCCGGTTCGAGGTCGCGGGCGCGGTCGACGAAGGCGTCCGCGAGCCGGTGCATCGCGTTGGACTGGATGAGCTGGAACATTGAATGGATTGTAGCAGCCGACGTATGCTCGAAATCCACTTTGCCGGTGAGGAGGGAGCATTGGCACAGGCATTCTCGGGCGTACGCGTCCTCGATTTCACGCAGGTACTGGCCGGGCCCTTCGGCGTCATGCAGCTTGCGGTGCTCGGCGCTGACGTCATCAAGGTCGAACAACCGGGCACAGGCGATCAGACGCGGGGACTCATGAGCGACCAGAACGACGGCATGGCGCCGTCGTTCCTCACCTGCAACGTCAACAAGCGCAGCATCGCGATCGACCTCAAGTCTGACGAAGGCAGGCGTCTTGCCCTGAAGCTTGCAGCGACCTGCGATGTCGTCGTCGAGAACTTCAAGGCTGGCGTCATCGGGCGGCTCGGGTTGGGTTACGACGACATTCGCGAGGTGCGACCCGACGTCATCTTCTGTTCCGTGTCGGGCTATGGGCAGACCGGACCGAAAGCCGGGGTCGGTGCCTACGACGGCGCGATCCAGGCGGCATCCGGGATGATGTCGCAGACCGGATTTCCGGAAACCGGGCCGACGCGGACCGGATACATGCCCGTGGACATGACCACCGCGCTCAACACGGCGCTCGCGATCTCCGCGGCCCTGTATCGTCGTCAGGTTACCGGCGAGGGTCAGTTCATCGACGTTGCCATGATGGATACCGCCATCGTGGCGCAGGCCGCACAGTTCAGCAATTACCTGAACAGTGGCCGGCTGATCGGACTGGGCGGCAATCACTCACCCACGGGCCAGCCGACGGCCGACGTCTTCCCGACCACTGACGGCTACCTGCAGATCACCGCACTCCGCGACGCCCAGGTCGAGGCGCTGTTCGATGTGCTCGGACATCCGGAGCAGCTTGAGGACCCGGCATTTGCCGACATTCCTTCGCGGATTGGCAACGCCGAGACGGTCCGGACTTTCGTGGCTGACGCCATGCGCACGGAGCCGACAGCGCACTGGCTGGACGCGCTCGCGGCGCGGGGGGTTCCGGTTGCCGAGGTGCGAACGTTGCCCGAGGTCGTCCAGGACCCGCAACTCCGGACCCGCGAGGTGCTGGAGCGAATTCCGTCGCCTCTCGACCCCGATGGCGAGATCACCATCGTCAAGGCCGGCTACCTGACTGATCGTGACGGGCCATCGGTTCGACGGGGGCCGCCGCGACTGGGCGAACACACAATCGAGATCCTGTCGGAACTCGGCATGCCGGACGAAGACGTAGAGCGACTCGCCGGGGCCGGGGTTATTGCCTGATGGCGCAGCATGGTAGGTTTGGAAAAACGCGGGAGATCCAGGATGGAAACATTTCGTTACGATGATGTGGACTTTGCGGTCCGGGACGACATCGGGGCGGCGCACCGCGCGTTCTGGCGCAAGCTGGCGGCACCGGGGAGTTTCTGGACCGGCGCCGAGCGGGTCGCCATTGCGCAGGAGACACGTAACGCGCTGACCTGCGCCTACTGCGCCGCGCGCAAGGAGGCGCTGTCGCCCTACACTTTCGAGGGCGAGCACGATCATGACGGCAGCCTGCCCGCGGCGGCCGTGGATGCGGTCCACCGGATCATCACCGACCAGGGCCGCATCACGCGACGCTGGGTCGATGACATCGAACGCGAGGGGTTGTCACGAAACGCCTATGTGGAACTGGTCGGCATCGTCGTTTGCGTGTTCTCCATCGATGAGTTCAGCCGGGCGATCGGCAGTGCGGTCGAACCACTCCCGGCACCGGTCGATGGTGCGCCAGACGGTTATGTGCCTGCACATCTCGCGGACGACATCGGGTTTGTGCCGACGGTGCCCCCGGAAGGTGCGGTCGGCAACGAGGCCGACCTCTGGAAGCCGGGCCGCGCTGCTAACGTCATCCGCGCGCTGACGCTCGTACCGGATGCGTTGCGGGACTGGCGTGCGCTCGCCGGGGCGCAGTATCTCAGCTTCGAGGGCATGGCGAACTTCGTGAAGGACGAAAACCGGTCAATAGATCGCATGCAGATGGAACTCGTGGCGGGCCGGGTCTCTGCCATCAATGAGTGCTTTTACTGAACCAACGCCCATGCATCGATGCTCCGTGTGAGCGCGAAGACGACAGGCACCGAGATTGACCTCCAGGGCATCAACGGGGATGCCGACAGTGCGGCAAGGGGGATTGCTTTCGGCCCTGAGCTGATGGCCCTCGCCGAGGGTCTGGCCGAGCGGGACGCCGACAAGCTCACGCGGGCGCGGGCCGCGCTTGTGGAGGCGGCCGGCACCGCCGTGATGGTCGATGCCGCCGGTGTTGCCGCGAACTTTCAGCGAATGACGCGAATCGCCGACTCAATCGGCATCCCCGTCGACAATCTTGACGCCGAGGATGGCGTCGCCGTGCGCGAGGAACTCGGACTTGAACGCTTTCAGAGTGCCCGAAACTCGCTGAATCGGTAGCCGCTGTTGTGCGGATGACGTACCATCACCCGAAACAGCTTCCCGGAGGGCGTGATGGCAGATGACAAGCGGACGGACCCGTCCATCGTTTTCCAGGAATGGGTCACACAGTGGGAGCGTGCGTTCGACAAGTTCTCGAACGACGTGATGGGCACCGAGGAATTCTCCCGGTCGCTGAACCAGATGCAGAGCATGCAGCTCGAGTTGCAGCGAGCCTTCGGCGAACAGATGGCAAGACAGCTTGCCGCGTTCAACATGCCAAGCCGCGATGACGTCATGGAACTGGCCGAGACCGTTCGGGATATCGACCGCCGCCTCGCTCGCATCGAAACCGTACTTCGCAAGATGGAGCCGGCCGGCGACAATGAGTCCGCGGTACGCCGGACATCGCCACCTCGCACGAAGAAACCACCGAAGCCGCAGGGAGAATCGTCATGAGCGAAGCACCCAATACGGCCATGATCGGCCAGGTTCAGGAACTGGTCGACAAGACGATTCAGCGCACGGTCAAGGGCGTCCAGTTTCTTCGTGCCGGCAAGGCGGACGTGGGCCAGACGCCGAAAGACCTGATTTACGACCGCGGTACGCTGAAGCTGTATCACTATCATCCGACCCAGGACGAGATTTATCGCGTACCGATCATTCTCGTAATGGCAACGACCAACCGCGGGTACCTGTTTGATCTGATCCCGGGCCAGAGTCTCGTCGAGTTTCTGCTGAACCAGGGCTACGACGTGTTCATGATCGACTGGGACACCCCGTCGGCCTCTGAACGTTCGCTCGGACTCAAGGATTACACGCAGGATTTCATTCCGAGCTGCATCGAGAAAGTTCAGGATACGACCGGTGAGGAAGATGTAAACATCATCGGCTACTGCATGGGCGGTGTGCTATCGCTGATCTACGCATCGACGCATCCCGACGGCCCGCTGCGTCACCTCGCGTGCCTGACGACGCCGGTGAACTGGCACGAGATGGGCCTGTTCCGGCTCTGGAGTGACGAGCGCTATCTGGACGTCGACAAGCTCGTGGATACGCTGGGCAACGTGCCCGCCGACTTCATCGAGCGGTCGTTCGAAATGCTCCGTCCCGCGCAGCGAACGGCGGGACGCATGCGGGTCTGGGACAACATGTGGAACGACGACTTCGTTCGCTCCTATCGTGCGTTTGAACGCTGGGGCAACGAGTGCCTCGCCCTGCCCGGTGAGTACTATCGCGACACGGTCAAGGAACTCATGTGGTCGAACAAGCTGTACTCCGGTGATCTCGTCGTCGACGGCGTGCCGGCGAAGCTGTCCAACATCAGGATTCCGCTGATGGCGGTGATGGCGGAGCACGATCATATCGCCCAGATCGAATCGACGAAGCCGCTTTTGGAACTGGTTGGGTCTGAAGACAAGACCGAACTCGTCCTGAAGGGCGGCCACGTGAGTCTGATCGCCGGGCCGAACGCGGTTCGCCGGATGTGGCCGGCGCTGGACGCATGGTTTTCGGAGCGTTCAGTATGAGTGAACTCGAGGGGCGCTACCCGCGCGAGATTACCCTGGGTGAATCGACCGTGCGGCTGGAGACGCTGAACGACCCGTCGGCGCCCGATATCGTCGCTTTCGGCGAATCGCTGCCGCCACATGACCTTTTGTTCCTCTCCCGTGATATCCGCGAGCCGAAGGTGCTGGAAGCGTGGCGCGACAGTATTGCTGCCGGCGAGATTCGCAGCGTGGTGGCGCGTCAGGGCGACGAGGTGCTGGGCACGACAGCGGTCGTGACCGACAAGTACTCATGGTCGCCCCATGTCGGCGACATGCGGGTGCTGGTATCCCCGAACGCACGCAGCACGGGGCTGGGCAGAATCCTGATTCAGGAGAGCTTTCTGATCGGGCTCGATATGGGGCTCGAAAAGCTGACGGTTCGCATGACCCTCGATCAGGAAGCCGCGATGACGGTGTTCGAGGAACTTGGCTTCCGGCGGGAGGCCATGTTCCGCGATCACGTGATTGATCGCGATGGCAAGAAGCATGACGTGCTGGTCATGGCGCATGACGTCGAGGGATTCCTGTCGCAGAAGGAAGTCTACGGACTCGACCAGATCGGTGACGCCTGAGTCGCCGTGACCACGCCGGCCAACGCAACCGCTGATCGCATTCGCCAGGTCGCGACGACGCTCGCGAACGGCGATGCGGCGCAGACGATTGAACTGGGTGAGCGGCTCCTGCGTGAACTGCCGGGCGCTGCCAAGGCGGACTACGCCAGCATCGCCATTCTTGTCGCCAACGCACAGCTTCGGCTGTCCCGTTTCGATGCGGCCCGGGATGTTTGCCAGCGTGGATTGCGGCGTCAGGAATCGCCGGTCTTGCTTGGCAACCTCGCCCTTGCCGAAATGCAGATGGGGATGAACGAGAGTGCGGTTCGGCATGTGGACAAGGCGATTCGCCATGAGCCGAACAACGCCGATTACTATCGCATCAAGGCGATCGCCCTGATTCAGCTCGGCCGGGTCGATGAGGCCCAGCGTATCGCCGAGCAGGTTATCTCGCCTGCCGGCATGACAACGGTCTATCAGTTCCTGATGGGCAGAATCTCTCGCCTTCGTGGCCGTCTTGATGACGCCGTCATGCACTTTGAACGCGCGCTGACAGACCAACCCGGTGATCCCGGTCTCCACTTTGAATTGCGGCTCGTGCACGTCCTTCGCAAAGACTATCCTGCCGCGCTCGATGTGCTCGACCGACTGGCATCAACAGGGCATCGCAGCCAGCGCCTGTATCTGGAGCGAGCGCTCGTGTGCGAGGTACTGAACCGGCTCGATGATGCAGAAGCGGCAATTCGGGCCGCGCTCGAGATGGGCGGGGACAATCCCGAGGCACAGCTTGCACTGGCGAACCTCGAACGTCGACGGGGTCGTGACGAGGCCGCTGCAGAGCGTCTGCAAGACCTCGACGATGAGTCACTGCCGCCGAGGCTCCGTGCCGATATTCACTACTCACTGGCCGAGGCGCTCGACCGGCTGGATCGTGCCGATGAAGCGCTGGCGGCGTTCGAGGCCGCCAACAGCTATAGGGCTGCGTCCGTTCACGATCTCGGCCCGAACCGGGAACGGTCGGCCAACCTGATTGCATCGCAGAAGGCGAAGGTCGCCAGCGTTTCGGTCTCACCGGGAGATGACGAGCCGTCGCCGATTTTTCTGGTCGGATTCCCGCGATCCGGGACGACCCTGCTCGGGCAATTGCTGGATAACGCCGACGGGGTGCACGTCCACGAAGAAGAAGACCGGCTCAGCCAGATCCTTGTCGGTGACGCACCCGCTGCAGAGGCGCGGCGGCAATACCTCGAGATGTCCCGGTCACTCGGCGCGGGCGAAGGCGATCTCATCGTCGACAAGATGCCGATCAATCTCGTGCTCGTCCCGCGAATTCTTGAAGTGTTCCCGGCCGCGCGCTTCCTGCTGTTGCTGCGCGATCCTAGGGATGCGTGTCTCAGCTGCTTCATGCAGAACTTCGACGTCAACGATCTCACGGTCAACTTTCTCTCGATGGGCGAGACCGTCGATTTCTGTCTCGATGTCTGGAACTGCTGGCTGCATTTCTCCGCCGCGCTTGGCGTCGAGGCGCATACCATTCGCTACGAGGAACTCGCCGAGCGCCCCGGCGAGGTCGTGCGGTCGGTCTGCGAGTGGCTGGGGATCGACTTCGATGAGGCCATGCTGGAAACCTCGAAGCGGGCCATCCCCGGGCAAATGATTACGACGCCGAGCTATCGCTCGGTCGGATCAACCATCAGCACGGACGCAGTGGGGCGATGGCGCCGGTACGAGACCCTGCTCGCAGACGATTTCGGTCGGCTCGCTCCGATGGTTGCAGAACTCGGCTACTGATTGCGGATCACGGAGGCACGAATGGCAACGCGCGAATCAGACCTCTGGCAAATCGAGACCCGAAGCGAAGCTGTCTATCTTGACGGGGTCACAGCGGACGGCACGACGGGCTTCATCGCGAGGATCTGCCGTTTCCCCGCCGAGGGGCTCGCCTGGAACTGGCTTCACATCTTTCATCACGGGCATGTTCACAGCTTCACGTCTCACGAGGTTCCCTGCGAAGGCGGCCCGGTGGACGAAACGGCGGACGACGTCCACTACCAGAGTGGCGATTTCGAGATTCGCCGCCGCGGCGATCGCCTTGCGCCGCGAGGGTCGCTGAACGCCACCGCGATGCTGCACTCCGGCGAAACGAACCCTCATGGCGATGGTGCGCTGCTGGCGACCATCACCGCGCACTTTGAGCCTGCACTCGATGCGGTGCAGACCCGCGCCGGACGCAGTGAAGCCCTGGGCATCACCGAGGCGCGCATCACACTGGGCGACGCCGAGATCGAGTTTCGGGCGCGGGGCCAGTTTCACGAGCAGGTACAGACGGAGCCGCGATTCGACAAGCCCTTCAGCTATGGCTCACTGCGTGGCGAGAATGCTGGCTGCATCTTTATTCGCGGCGTGCGGGGCGCAACCGGCTCGCTCACGGTCGACGGCACCACGCATGCCATCCGCGCCCTGCGTCTGTCCGCACCGGCGGTCGTTCGCCAGATCGAAATCGACACCGATGCCGGAACCTTCACAGGGCAGGCGGTCGCAACCTATCGCTACGAGATTCCGATCTTCCATCTCACGCGCCCGGGTTCGATTGTGACGCTGCGGCTGGGCGACCACGAAATGTCGGGTTGCATCAACGATCTGGTCATGGGGGATCTCGTCTTCGACACACTTTAGGCCAGCGCCACGCAGCGGGCCGGTTCGCGATATGATCGGGGACGTCCAGAGGGAGACGATAAAGAGGGAATCATGAGCGAATACCTGTTCTCGGGACTCAAGGTCCTGGATGTTGGTACGTGGATTGCGGGTCCGGTCGCCGCGACGATGCTGGCTGACTTCGGCGCGGACGTCATCAAGGTCGAGATGCCGGGGGCCGGCGATCAGTACCGCATTCTGGCGGGAACGCCAGGGACACCCGACGCCGACGCCAACTACATGTGGCAGATGGATGCCCGCAACAAGCGGAGCCTGTCGCTGAACCTCAAGTCGGAAGAGGGGATGGCGATTCTGCATCAGCTCATTCGTGAGTGCGATGTCTACATCACGAACAACCCGTTCCCGATGCGCAGAAGCCTCGGGCTCATGTACGAGGATCTCAAGCCGCTGAATCCCCGGATGATCTATGCATCGCTCTCGGCCTATGGCGAGGATGGCCCCGACAAGGATATGGAGGGGTTCGATCTTGTTGCCTACTGGGGGCGCACTGGCCTCATGGACCTGGTTCGGGCCAACGGGGCATCCCCCTCCCAGGCCGTCCCTGGCATGGGCGACCATCCGTCGGCGGTCTCGCTGTACGCGTCCATCGTCACGGCACTGCTACACCGGGAGCGGACCGGCGAGGGCGGGATGGTGCACACATCGCTTTTGGCGAACGGGCTCTGGTCAATGTCCTGTATCGCGCAGGCCGGCTTTGCCGGTGGCACCTATGAGCGCTATCGGGAGATGAAGCGCACGTCGCGATTCGCGACGACGCTGTATCAGACGAAGGACGACCGCTGGTTCCAGTTCACGATGATCCGCGGACCGGGCGATTTCGAGAAGCTCGCCGAGGCGATCGGGCTCGGTGAGATCCTGGGTGACGAGCGGTTCTCGACGCCGGAGGGCCGTCTGGAACACGGTGAGGCGCTCGCTCACCTCGTTCAGGGCGCGATGCTGAAGGAGAATGCGGAATACTGGATCCACAAGTTTGCCGAAGTCGGGCTGAACTCGGGGCCGGTCGGCATCGTGGAGGAAATGGTCGATGACCCGCAGGTACATCTCAACAAGATGGTCGTACCACCCGTTGATGACGATATGGGTATGCCCTATGTGATCAACCATCCGGTGAAGGCATCCCATCTCGAGCAGGTCGGCCCGAAACGAGCGCCCGAGGTCGGTGAGCACTCAGCGGCCATCCTCTCGGAGCTGGGTTACGCCGACGAGGATATCGAGACGCTCAGGGAGAAGGGCGTCATCTGACGCCAGCTCAGCGAACGACCTCGATGTCCGACCGGACTGCGTGAAGAATCTTTTCGGACGTGTTGCCGAGGATGGCGCCCTCCGGGCCGGTTCTGTGATGGGTCCCCATCACGAGAATCTCGGCGCCGGTTTCGATGACTGCCCGGTGGATCTCCTCGGCCGTGAGGCCCTCCCGCGTGTGGACGTTCGCCGGCTCGAGACCGAGTTCGTCCAGCATGGTGCCAATGCGTGACTCGATGTCGCTGCCGACCTGCTGGCGGACGGCGTCGAAGTTGATGACGAGCGTCACCGGGCCGACCCAGTGCTCCACCGAGGGGTAGACATTGACGACATGCACTTCTCCGCCCAGCGCCGTGGCGAGTTCGTGGCTGCGCGTCAGGACGCGCTTGTTCAGGTCGGCGTCAGTCTCTTCAGTGGCGTCCACGGCGGCGAGAACGACGGGGCATTCGACCCAGCTGACCGGCTTGACCAGCATGACGGGCAGCTTCGCATGTCGGAGGAGATTCCAGTCTGAAGGGGTCCTGACGAACTCCTTGACCGGGTAGTCGGTGCCCTTGATGATCAGATCTGCATCAATGTCGGCGGCGACATCGAGCACGCCTTGCCACTCGTATTTATGCCAGATGCATGCGGACTCCATGTCAACGCCCTGACCGCGGAGCGGCTCGAGCAAATCCTCCAGCAGCGATTCCCCTGACTGGCAGACGTAGGTTCTGATATCGGTCCGGGTCTTTTCGTCGTGGACCGAGAGATCGGCGAAGTCTTCATGCATGACGCTGATCACATGCAGTGATGCGCCTGCTGACCGGGCGAGTCGGTGTGCCTTGTCGAGGACGATTTCGCCATCGTCCTGGTTCCGAACGACGACGAGGATACTGCTAATATCGGAAGCTGCCATCACCATTCTCCGGCCGGATTGTTGGAGAAAAGTGTAGCAAACAGGCAGGTGAAGTAGGTTAAGAAATCTTGTTGCAGAGATGAAATGTCGTGAGACAGTGCCTGCCCGCCGGGGCGAGCAGGCACTGCTGCTCTCACACACAACGTGCCAACCGAAGCACGTATCTTGTTTAATCCAATCTCCGTGCCAACTTTGTACTGAACATAAAAGTCATGAAAAACAATGAGTTGTATGAAAGGCGCCAATTCGGGCGCTGGGCGATAAGGGTGCGACTGACGAAAAGCCGCACCATCGGGCAGCATGAGGGCAAGCGATGATCGACCACGAGCGCTGCGCCGCACTCGTCGAATCGTTAGCAGCGAAGAGTGAGATGCAGGAAACCGCGTGTGCGAACGGTACGATGCCCTTTCGGCGGTGGCCTTGTCAGGGAGCGGACGATGCGCAAACGATTGTGCTGTGTCACGGTGGCTCGGGCTCCTGGACTCACTGGATTGCGAACATTGAAACTCTGGCCCAACGATTTCATGTGGTCGCGCCGGACCTCCCCGGATTGGGTGATGCAGCCTCGCTGCCTGATGGCGACACGGCAGAAGACGCGGCTCACTGGCTGGGTGAGGGCATTGCGGAGGTTGTCGATGGTCGCTGTCACCTCGCCGCATTCTCCTGGGGCTGTATCCCGGCCTCGATGGTCGCTGCCAGCGGTCGCCTTGATCTCGCATCGCTGTTGCTGATCGGTCCTGCCGGGCTGGGACCGATGCCCGAGCGACCGGCGCTCGAGCCGCTGATCAGGCGAACCCCTGACATGTCGGCCGAGGAGGTCGATGACGCGAACCGTGAGAACCTTGCCCGACTGATGATCGCCGACCGGCAGCGGATCGATGACCTCGCGGTCTATCTTCAGACCTTGAATACGCGGCGGTCGAGGTTCAACAGTCCGCAGTTCGCGGGCACGCGCCTCGTTCTCGACAGTCTGGCAGCGCTGTCCGTGCCGACCTGCATCGTTTATGGTGAACTCGATGCGACCGCGCGCCCGAATATCGGGTATCGGCGGGAGCAACTGTTGGCCGTTCGTCCCGACATTCGCTTCGAGGTGCATCCCGGGGCCGGGCACTGGCTGCAGTATGAGGCCGCGCGTGAGTTCAACGCGCTGCTGGTCGAATGGGTGACGGGAAACAGCTGAACATGCGCCACTTGAATTACAACCATCTGCAGTATTTCTGGACGGTCGCCCGGGAGGGCAGTATCGCCCGCGCTGCCGATGTGCTTCACCTCACGCCGCAAACGATCAGCGGCCAGCTCAAGCTGCTGGAGCAGGCGGTTGGCGAACCGCTCTTTGAAAGAGTGGGGCGAGGGCTGGTTCTGACCGATACCGGCCATACGGTGCTTCGGTACGCCGACGAGATCTTCGCGCTTGGTACCGAACTCTCGCAGGTGCTCCGTACCGGTCGCCAGGGCGCGCCCTCGACGTTCCGTGTCGGCATTGTGAATTCGATCGCCAAGCTCATCACCTACCAGATCCTGTCACCGGTACTCTCGCTCGATGACGGCGTTCGCATCTCCTGCGTCGAGAGCGATCTTGAGGCGCTTCTGGGCGATCTCGCGGTACATCGTCTCGACTTCGTGCTGTCAGACCGGCCCATCCCCCACGGTTTGAGCGTCAAGGCCTACAACCATGCGCTCGGCGAGAGCCGGATCGCATTCTTTGCGCCGAAGCAGGAAGCGAAGCGCTACGCCAGATCGTTCCCCGCATCGCTCGACAACGCGCCGATGCTCATGCCACTCAGCAGCAATGCCGTGCGGCGAAGCATCGACGACTGGCTGGAACAGCAGGGCGTCTCGCCCCGGATCGTTGCAGAGTTCGATGACAGCGCACTCATGAAAGCGTTTGCCGAAGCCGGCACCGGCGTTTTTCCGGCGCCGGTCGCAGTCGCTGACGAGATCTGCGACAAATATCGGGTGCGCGAGATCGGCACCGTCGACGAGATCAGGGAGAGCTACTATGCGATCTCCCCGGAGCGCCGGGTGCGACATCCAGCGGTGCTGACGATCACCGAGCGGGCGAGGGGCAAACTGATCACCTGAGTCGTGATCCTTCGAGAAAACCGAATATCTGCCCAGAAAACTCCGATGAACCATGCTCATCGACCGCGCGATTTGCGGGGTATCTGCTTTATCCGTCACAAGTACGTATCATTGGCAGTATGCAATCACGACATTATCTCTTCTTCATTCTGGCGATCTTCACCTCGAGCGCTGTGGCGACGACGGCCGGTGTACCGGGCCCCAACGTCAGCGCCACTGACCGCAGCTTTGAGTACAGAACGAGCCTTCGGCCCGATGAGGGTGCCCGTCCGGCGGAGTTCTCACACCGGCTGCACTACCAGCATGGCCTGAGCGATACGCGGCGGCTTCGCGTGATGGCCCAGCAGGGCAAACGTGAAGGCAGCGACTGGGAGTTGCGGTACACGCGAGCGGAGTATCAGTGGCAGTACCGAAAGGGCGCAGCGGGCGGCGCCGCGAGCGCGCTGCGATTCGATCTGCAACTGGTTGAGGGTGACGACGAACCACACTTTGCCCGCGTGGCCTGGATCACCCAGTTCAACGTCGGAGACGCGCGTACGCGGTTCAATGTGTTCCTGCGTCGGGACTTCGGTGATCGCGCGCGCTCCGGGCTGGCCCTGCAGACACGCGGTGAGATGACCTGGCGAATGAACGAGCAGCGCATCGGATTCCAGATGTTCAATGGATTCAACACGACCAGCGACATCGGTGGATTCGACGAACAGAGTCACCAGATTGGCCCGGTGCTGTCGGGCCGTGCCGGTGAATGGCGCTGGTTTGCCAGCTATCTCGCTGGTGTGTCGGATCGCGCGCCCGACGGCGCCGTCCGGTTCTTCATCGGGCGTTCGCTGTAGTCCGCATATCCTCAGTATCTGGGTGCGCGCCGCGCCTGGACACCGTCTTCGGTCAGGGTCAGATGCGTGAGCGTCTGCTCGTCATGATTCATCCGCCATGACAGCATCTTCTGTGCGTAGTGCAGTACCGTCTGTGCGTGCGCCGGGTCGTTGGCCAGATTGTCGAACTCTCCGGGGTCTGCCTCGAGGTCAAACAGCAGTGGCGGCAAGTTCGTGAAGTGCACGTACTTGTGTGTTTCGCTCCGGATCACGTTGAGCGTGCACTGGTGCGGGGTGAGTCCCAGATGGTCTTCCATTGGTTCCCCCTCGGTGATGCTGCGAAAGTCATACTCCCAGTGCGCCTCGGTTCGCCAGTTGGCGGGAAAGTCGCCATCCCGCAGCGGCGCCAGCAGAGACATGCCGTCGCATTGTTCGGGAATCGTTGCATGTGTCCATTCGAGCATGGTCGGCATGATGTCGACGTTTTCGGTAAAGCGATCGAAGCGCTTGCCGTGGCTTGATGGCACGAGTGGGTCGCGGATGATCAGTGGAATGTGATACGACTGGTCGAAGTAGCCCATCTTGCCGACGAGCCAGTGATCACCAATCTGTTCGCCATGGTCGGAGGTGAAGATCACCAGTGTGTCATCCCAGTGCCCGGCAGATTTCAGAAACTCGAACAGTCGTCCGAGATTCGCATCGACTTCGCTCATGAGGCCGAAGTAGCTGGCTTTCAGGCGCGTGAGCTTTTTGACGTCGGCCGGCGCGCAGGTCCGTCTGCCCCGCAGCATCCACTCGAGCCAGGGATGCTGTTGGCCCTCGTCCCGGGGTGAGGGCGCACGCACGAAGTCTTCGAGTTCTCCCGGTGGATACATCTCGTTGTAAGGCGCAGGTGCAACCCAGGGCGGGTGGGGGCGCAGCAGCGACAGGTGCACGCAGAAGCGATCGCTGCTCCCGCGAATGAAGTCGATGACCTGGTCGACCATGAACCACGTGTCGTGCTGTTCGGCTGGAATCGCCAGGGGCAATGGATGTTCGCCGCCGTCCTCGTATTCGGTGCCGCTGGCCTTTTCGGTGTAGAAACGCCAGTTGGGGTCCGGCACGTCGAGTCCCTGCTCGGCGAGCCAGTCTGCCCATGCGTCGGGAAATGTACCCATCTGGACGACCGGGCGAATACCGGGCAGTGGACCCTCATAGGACTTGAGTATCGGATCGTCGGGCGCGAACGCTCGTGGATCGTTTGCGGTATCGGTGTAGCCGAACAACACAGGATCATGGCCGGCATTGCGAAGCACCCGCGCCCAGTTGTCGTGGCGTGCATCCAGCGGCGTGCCATTGGTACAGGCGCGGTGGTTCTGCAGGTACATACCGGTGTGAAGCGACGCCCGAGACGGCGCGCAGGGCACCGCGTTGGCATAGTGGCGCGTGAACAGCGCGCCCTCGCCAGCGAGTGCGTCGAGGTTGGGCGTCTGAACGCGGTGCCCGAGCGACGACAGCGCCTCGCCGCGCCACTGGTCCGCAGTGATCAGGAGAATCTTCTGACGGCTCATGTTCGCTCCCTCTGATTGATGACCTCATGCTAGCATCGTGATCATTCGACAAGAATAAAGATAACGGGAGTCGTTGTGGCGGGGCGCGTATTCAGAGCAATCATGACGATTGTGCTTGCTGCCGTCATCGTCGGAATCACGCTCGTGATTCCCGGGTTTGGCATCGACTCCCTCGCCGGACGCCTGCTCGAAACACTGCTCTGGATCGCCGCCGGATTTCTGGCCAACAACCTGCTGATCATCGTGCTCTGGCAGGGGCTCATCCCGCTCTGGACGGGCGAGCAGGTGCAGAAGCTGGTCATTCAGGTCACCGGCTTCATGGTCCTCGTCCTGACGCTCGCGATCGTCTCGGTGCGCGTCTTCAAACTGCCGGTTGCCGGTGTGCTGACCACGTCCGGCATCTTTATCGCCATCATCGGCTTTGCCCTGCGCAACATGATCTCGGACCTCTTTACCGGCATTGCACTCGGCATTGAAAGGCCATTCACCATGGGGGACTGGATCCAGATTGCCGATGGCACGGTAGGCAAGGTGGTGGAGGTCAACTGGCGGAGCACGCGGCTCATCACGCGGGAAGAGGTCACGGTCGTCATTCCCAACTCGGAACTTGCGATCAGTACCTTCAAGAACTTCTCGATGCCTGAGCGCTATTGGCGCGACGAGTTCGACATCCTGCTGAATCACGACGTGACCGCGCATCAGGCGGAACGTGTGCTGCTGTCTGCGATCAACCAGGTGCCGGAACTGGCGCGGATACCGAAGCCGCCGGAAGTGCGTATCAATCGCTACACCGAGAACGGAGTGATCTGGGCGGTGCGGTACTGGGTGCCTGACTACCCCGACATGTCGCGACTTCGGTATGAGGTGCAGAAAGCCGCGAGCCGCAACCTTTACTACGCCGGGCTCAGGATTCCCGGCGAACGCATTCGCATCGACGATGATCGTGATACGCCGATCTCTGACGTCGATCGGGAATTCCTCAGGACGATTTCGTTGTTCAACCAGCTGTCCGACTACGAGATCGACATGCTCGAGAAATCCATGACGCGACACCTGTTCCTGAAAGATGAAGACATCGTCCGGCAGGGGGAGGAAGGCACGTCGCTGTTCATGGTCAAGGAAGGATTGCTCGAGGTCGATATCGGCAGCGCGGACGGCACTCGGGTGACCGTCGCACACCTGAAGCCGGGCAGCTTCTTCGGTGAGATGTCGCTACTGACCGGCGAGCCGAGGGGCGCAACCGTGCACGCCGTTGTTGACTCCATGGTGTACGAGATCGACAAGGACGACTTCGAGCCGCTGGTCCGGACGCGGCCGGCAATCATCGAGGCGCTCAGTGAACTGTTGGCGAAACGTCAGCGCGCGAATGCGGAACAGGACTCTGAGCAGCTTCGCCTGCGTCAGACAGCCGAGGGCGAGCGGCGCCTGCTCGCCAAGATGCGGATGTTTTTCCTGGGTGAAGGACACTAGGGATTCTCCCAATCGACGTATTCCTTGCGGCCCCGCGGCGACAGCCGATAGATGCCGGCGCGTTCACGTTCAAACCAGCCGTAGACATTCCGGTACATGATGTCGCGCGCACGGCCGACGCCGGTTGCAGCGGCGACGTCCGAGGCCTTGCTCGCTCCGGCACTGGCGAGGAAGCGGGCGATTGCCAGCGCCTGTTGCCGGTGAAATGTCATGATGCCGGCACGCCGGTCGCTGCCGCCCGCGTTGGGATCACCTACCCGAAGTTCGAATTCCCTGAGGAGCCGCGTCTGGCGATGTTTCGAGATCCTCGGCTCGTAGTGGGCGGGGTCGAGGAGTATCCGCACGGGCTTCGACGCTCGCGGGCTGACGTCGATCAGCATCAGACCGATGCCCAGCATGCGGCAGAGCTTCAGCACGCGCTTCTCGTTCCGCAGCCGCCGCGTGCCCCGGGCGATGCCAATGTAGACATGTTCGGTGATGAGAAGGCGATCGACGGCCTGCAGGATGATGTCGAGACCCAACTGGCGCTTCAGTTCGACGACGACGGGAGGCTCGCCATCACGTCGGGCGACCACGTCGCAGGCGCCGATTTCGCTCTTGACCTCGTAGCCCTGCGCAATGAGATAGTCCCGAACCGGCGGATAGAGTTCAGTTTCGCGCGCAACCTGCGACATGCGTCTTCATCTTTCGCTAACAATTCTTCCCTATAATACGCCTCATGATTTCGAGACGTCGCTTCATCGGCAACACGCTGGTTGCCCTGGGTTCTGCTCCCTTCCTGACATCGCCGGTACGCGCGAGCGGCTCGCGTGGCCTGCTGTCGAAACTGGCGACAGAGACCGTGTACCACGAAGTACTCGACGCCACGATTCCGAAAGGCGCGATCCTGCGGGGCATCGCCAGGAGCGGTGAACGGGTGGGCTCATCCGACTATGCCTGGCACGGCTTGCCGGACGGCGGTGCGTGCTTCGCCATGGACGACGGTGGCTGGGTCTACGTTTCGAACAGCGAATTCAGTGATGGCGAGGGCGGCGTGGGTGCAATCCGGTTCACCGCTGACGGCCGAATCGCGGATGCGTATCCGATTCTCGAGGGCACGTCGCGCAACTGTGCGGGCGGCAAGACACCCTGGGGCACGTGGCTGTCCTGCGAAGAGAACGGTGATCTCGGCCAGGTGTACGAGTGCGACCCGACAGGACGGAAAGCCGCCATCGTGCGGCCCGGCATGGGTTCCTGCAATCACGAAGCGGCGGCGGTCGATCCGTCCACGTCCCGTGTCTACCTGACCGAGGATATCGTCGACGGTTGCCTGTATCGGTTTACGCCAGTGGAAGCGGGCAACCTCGAGCGGGGCCTGCTGGAGGTCGGCGTACCTGATGGCAGTCGCCTGAAGTGGGTTGCGCTCATCGATCCTTCGGCCATCTCGCGTCCGCTGCGCGAGCAGATTCCCGAGGCGGCCCGGTTTCATGGCGGCGAAGGGATTGTCTATGGCAATCGCCATGTGTACTTCACCACGAAAAAAGACGACCGCGTCTGGTCCCTGAACGTCGAGACCAACGAGCTTCGCAAGGTGTACGACGCGGCCGAACATGACGAGCCGATCCTCACCGGCGTCGACAATATCGAGATCTCCCACGACGGCGAACTGCTGGTCGCCGAAGACGGCGGGGATATGCAGATTGTCGTGCTGGACGATCGCTACAACGCCATTCCACTCGTGACGCTCCATGGCCAGCCCGGCTCGGAGATCGCCGGGCCGGCGTTCACCCCGGATGGGTCGAGGCTGCTGTTCAGCTCCCAGAAGGGTGCGCTCGGTGACCCCATGGGCGGCACTACCTACGAGTTGCTGCTTCCCGTCTGACGGCGCGTCTGTTTGAATCGGGTTCATGGAACTCACCACGGTCAGTACCGATCACGCGGTATTTCACGACGGAACCACACGGGTGCAACTCGGCGGGCTGGCACCGGCCTCGCGTCACGAGCATGAGGGTATTGTCTTCAGCACCCTGCCAGCGCCCGGTCAGCTGTTGTGCCGCTTTGCCACGGTCAACGATGTGCATTTCGGTGAAACCGTGTGCGGACTCATCGAAGGTGACGATGTGGGCCCCGTATTCCGATCAGCACCCGGTGACTCGCCTTATCCGGAAGTCATGAATGCCGGTGCGATCGAGGAGATTCGCAGGATAGATCCGGCGCTGGTCATCGCCAAGGGAGACCTCACCGACAGCGGATTGCCGCATGAGTACGAGCGCTTCAAGGCGTTCTACGCCGAGGCATTCGGGGAGCGGCTGCATCACATTCGCGGCAACCACGACAGCTATCATCATCAGCACATCCAGTGTGAGAACACGCGCGCCATCGATCTTGCCGGGGTGACGGTCGTGACCCTGGATACCACGCGGGACGGTGCGGCTGGCGGTACGCTTTACGACGATGATCTCGACTGGCTCGATACGCTCGCGGCGGAGGCGACTCAGCCTGTTCTCGTTTTCGGACACCATCACATCTGGGACCCGTCCCGGCCGCGGCCCGAGGGTGAGTACTTCGGCATCCAGCCCGATGAGTCGATTCGTCTGGTCGATCTGGTGGCAAGGCGCCCGTCGATCCGGGGATATTTTTCGGGACATACCCACCGTAACCGCGTTCGACGTTTTCCCGGCACCGGCGACGTACCGTGGGTCGAAGTTGGATGCGTCAAGGACTTTCCGGGAAACTGGGCGGAGTATCAGGTGTATTCGGGCGGTATCCTGCAGATCGTCCATCGCATCTCGACCCCGGCCGCGCTCGACTGGACCGAGAAGACCCGCCGCATGTTCAACGGCACCTACGGCGACTATGCCGCCGGGCGCCTCGAAGACCGCTGTTTTGTCGTCGCCCATGGATAACAGCCTCTCAGGCTTCGATACCGATCGGTTTCTGGCCGAGTACTGGCAGCGCAAGCCATGCCTGCTCCGCGACGGACTGCCCGGTTATGTTTCGCCGCTCGACGGCGACGAACTCGCCGGTCTCTCGACAGACGAGGATGTTGAGTCGCGGATCGTCGCCCAGCGGGACGGGGAATGGGAGATGCGCTTTGGGCCGTTCGATGATGAGGATTTCGCGGCCATGGGAGAGGCAGACTGGACGCTGCTGGTTCAGGCTGTCGACCTCTGGGTGCCGGCGGTGCGGCGTCTGCGGGATCACTTCAGCTTTCTGCCGCCGTGGCGGATCGATGACATCATGGTGAGCTTTGCGGCACCGGGCGGCGGCGTTGGCCCACACTTCGATTACTACGACGTGTTTCTGCTGCAGGCTGAAGGGCAGCGCGAGTGGCGCATCGGGCAGGCCTGCGACGGGTCTTCGGCTATTGTGACGACATCAGGGCTGAAACAGCTCGAGACGTTCGAGGAAACGGCCCGCTGGATCGTTGAGCCGGGCGATATCGTTTATATTCCGCCCGGTATCGCGCACTGGGGTATCGCGCACACTCCCTGCCTGACCTACTCCATCGGCTTTCGCGCGCCCACGCTCGCCGAGATGCTTGGTGACCTGGCGACCGAGTTGATGGCCCGCGGTGATGATCGCTATCTGACCGACCCGCCGTTGACGACTGAGATGGCGACCGAGCGCATTGATCCGGCGTTTGTTGCCCAGGCCGCAGCGCTGCTGCGCTCGCTCGCTGATGACAATGACCTGCTCACGGACTGGTTTGCGCGCTATATGACAGCGCCGAAGTACCCTGAGCTTGATCTCGACGAGCAGCGCCGTGCAGAAACGCCGGACGGTCGATACGAGGACGGGGAAGCGCTGGACTGAGGCGTCAGTGGTAGACCGAGCCTTCGTCTTCTCGATGGTTGTCGAGATCGGCGCCGGTTGCCTCGAAAACGGCGGCCATGGTTTCGTTCACACATGCGGGGCAGATGCCTTCCCGAATCAGGTCTTCGATCAGGTACCCAAGCACCTCGTAGACATTGCGCCGACCTTCACAGGATTCCTCGAGCCGCCAGAGGACGTCCTTGATATTCGAGAGGGCCAGCTCGACGCGTGCATCGTCTGCTGACATGTTCTCGCTGGAGTTTTCCTCGGACATTGGGGGCTCGCCTTTCGCTACGACAGGGGCGACACTCTATCATGATGCGCTTTCGACGACGATGAATGGGAGACCCGGAGCTTTGAACACGATCGCAAGAACGTTGCTGGTGGGGCCCGTCTCGGGTCTGGTCATTGCCATTGTCGTGACGACCGTTGTGACGCTGTGGGAGTGGATCGAGAATCCGGGCGGAATCTTCCGGGACGATGAGGGCACCCGGTGGAACTTCGTTTATGACACGGCGATCAGCTGGTTTCTTCCCACGCTTGGATATGGCGCGTTCATCGCGACGGCCATATTGCTGGTTGTGTGGGCGTTGCGTGCGCTGATCCGGCGTTACTCGGATTCGTACTCAGGGTAGAGCAGCTTCGCGCAGCCCGGACAGATTCCGTGACTGAACTGTGCCTGTGAGTGTTTGTCGATGAACGTCTCGATCTCGTACCAGTTGCCTTCGTCTGACTTGATCTTCTTGCAGTTCGCGCAGATGGGCAGCATGCCCTCCAGGACGCGGACATCAGCAAGTGCCTTGCGCAGTTCGGCAATCAGGGATTCCTGGCGACGATGCATTTCATTGCGCTCGGTGACATCGTGGATCATGACGAGCCGTCCGGCGGACTGACCGCCGTCGCCGGTCAATGATGTGACCTCGACGTCGTATTCCCGGTTGGTGCCGAGGCTGACTGATTCAAGGCGCGGTTGATCAATGTCGATGCGATCGGACAGCGCGGCACCGAGCAGCGCCTCGCGCGGGCCCAGTGCCCGCTCGGCACGACCGTTGAGGTCAATGACCCGATCCTTCTCATTGAGGACGACGACGCCGGTGGGCACCTGCCGGAACACCAGGTTGTGCGCGACCGGGACGATATCGAGAAACCGGTAGATACGCATGTTGAAGAGCCCCATCACGGAGGCCACCAGAAACGACAGCGGCGTCGGATCATACGGCCGGATCGGGTTCAGGCCGCTCACGAACATCACATTGGAAATCATGATCGTCGCGATGATGATGCCGAGTACCGTTGCCTGAAAGCGGTACTGATCAGGCATTCGGCTGACGCCCCAGGCCAGAACCAGCGCGCTCGCCATCATCACGACATAGGCGAACGCCATCCAGAAATAGAACAGTGGGCCGTAGCGCTTGTCGAAAATGACGAACCCGTTATCCAGCGTGCGCACGTCGTACTCGATGTACAGCCATTCGTGGTATGGAAACGTCAGGACCATCAGAACCATGAATGCGGCCGGCACGAGCAGGAATCCCTGCCAGCCCCGTGGTAACCGAAGTTGAACGTAGTCAGCGACGAACAGGAAGAAACAGACCGGTGCCCCGATGATGCCGAGGTATTCAATACGGACCGCAAGGACTTTCCAGGCCAGATCCGTGTTGAAGAAACCGAGAATGTAGCCCGCAATCCAGCAGGCAACCGAGACTGCCATCATCGAGAAGTAGGCCGCGCCGCGCACGGGCCGCATACGGAAAGCCGTCGCCGCCAACGCGAGGGCAATGACGAGGCCTGCGAAATAGAGCGCGCTGAAGGGGGTGAACTGCCAAATGGGCACGGGACTTGATCCTCGCTGTTAGGGAACCTCTGAACTATTCTGCGCGTGTCTGCGTGACCTTGCGCGCGCGGCTGCAAGGCGTTTCGCGCCGCCAATATCGTGAATATTGGCAAGCGGAACAACGCAGTCAGCCGTGTGCGCAAGGCCGCGCCCGGCGGGGCTTTCAGCGAACACGAATCTCAGCGTCGATCCCCCTTGAAATGTTCTCGACATTCCTGCGGGGTACCTCCTTGATCTTCGCGCTCGCTGAAAGCCAGACACGCGCAGAATAGTTCAGAGGTTCCCTGGCAGTATCCGTGTGGGGCCGAGTCTAATACGCGAGCGGGCGGGGGTCGATCAGGAACCGATGCGATAACGCAGTTTTACGACGAAGACGTCGCCAAGTGGATTCTCCCATCCGTGCTGGAACACATCAGCGAAGTTGCGGGTGCCGAGTGGCATGCCGGCATCGGCGACTCGTGTGTAGACAACGAACAGATCCGACAGCGGCGCAATCTCCCAGCGGTAGCGCACCTGAAAACTGAGCTGGGACACACCGAAACTGTCTGATGGCCCCGCGGGCTTGTCGACTTCGATCAGGTCACCCGGCGTCGCTGGCACGAGGTAGAAGTCCCGCTCCCGTGCCTGCACGCCGACCCATTGCAGAGAGGCGCGAAGCTGCTGTTTCGCGGTCAGGAAGTAGTCGGCGCTGATGCTTGGCGTCCAGAGTTCGGCGTTGAACGTCGTCATGTTGCGGTCTTCCTGATGCAACAGCCACCCGCGACGATGTCGATAGCCCACACGCAGGTTGAGATTCAGACGATCACTCGGTATCCACGTGAACTTCGCCGATGCACTCGCATACTCTCCGCCGACATCCTCGGCGCCGAGACCGAAGCCGAATCCGTAGCTGATCTTTCCGGTTGTTGCCGATGACCAGTCGAGACTGATGCTGGGTTTCTCCTCAATGCGGTAGGTGCCGTTGCCGAAACTGTTCAGATCATCGTAGGCACCGGCGCTGAAGTTCAGCCGGGCGACGATCGACGACAGGTCATTGAGCACCAGCCGGTCGGACAGAAAAATGCCACCGCCGGTGAACAGTCCGTCGGCATTGCGTTGCAGGAACCCCCGCAGGTCAAACTGGTTGTTGCGGGCGAAGGAGAGATCGGAACTCGTCCGAACGTGCGCC
This sequence comes from Pseudomonadales bacterium, assembly GCA_965267485.1. Classification (GTDB taxonomy): domain Bacteria; phylum Pseudomonadota; class Gammaproteobacteria; order Pseudomonadales; family Azotimanducaceae; genus JANQJA01. The sequence goes on from OZ254080.1 coordinate 1,835,383, forward strand.
GCGCGCAGTCGCAGGCTGTCGTTGCGGGCAAGGAAACCAAGATCGTTCAGCTCGATGTGCCGGTCCCAGTATTCGATGCCGACGCGCTGCGCCACACCCTGGCGGAACGTGTACTCGACGTCGAAGAACCCGCCGTAGCCGCGCTGCGAGCCATCAAGATCGCTGGTGATGAGCTGAGTATCCAGTTTCAGCTTGCCGTCGCCGGACAGATAGTGGCCGTCGATACCGGCAGTCAGGGCATCGCCATCGGGATGGAGCGCAGCCGTGGCGAGTGCACCGAACGCCCGGTAGTCGCCGCCGTCGGAACTCTCGTGGACGACGCGAACAACGCCGTAGTCGCTGCCGGATTGCTGAATCGGCAGCGGCGTGCCGTTGAGCGTCGCCTCGACGACGACGTCGTCTTCCATGGCCGCGAGTACGCCATAGCGAACGCGGCCGATCTGTCCCGTTGCCTTGGCGGCGCCGAGCAGCTCGACGGGCTGGAACTCCTCACGTTTGGAGAGCCTGGCGCCCGCGGGCAACGTCACCTCGCGGGGTTTGCCGCCAATGCGGCGGGTATTGATCAGCGTCGTGGGTGAGCCTCGATTGCCGACGCCGGTGCCGCGTGTGTCTGCGCGGGGTGATGCGAAGAAAACCTCCTGGCCTTCGAGGAAGAACAAACGCTTCTCCGGAAAAAATGTCTCGGTTGCAGACAGATTGATGACGACGTCATCGGATTCGACATTGCCGAAGTCCGGGTTCACCGTTGCAAGCAACTGGAAATTGCTCGACGGGCGCCAGAAGAAGTCGGCGCCGATCTTGTTCTCGAACGCGCCGTCGATACGGTCGTATCCGAGCGCGACGAACGGAAAGACGCTGTACTGCTGTCGGGGGTTGATCCCCTCGACTTCGAGGGATTGCAGCGCGGACATGAATTTCGGCACCGACGCCGGCAGCGCGGGCCAGCCCCAGCGCTCATCGATGTAGGCGACCTTGCGCGACATGTACAGGCCGATGCGGCGCTTCTCTCCGGCAGCGGGCATGGAGACGGTACCCCAGGGAATCAGGAATTCAGCGGACCAGCCATCGTCTGTCTCGACCGTCACACCGCGCCAGGCGCCGTCCCAGTCGCTGGTGAACTGTCGCTCGGGCAGCACCGTGCCATCCATGATCGAGTCTCCCAGCGCGAGCCCGAACCAGTAGCCGTAGCGGCCGGTGCCGGACGTATCGAGGGTGATGTTGATGGTGTCGCGATTGATGCTGCGCTGGTCGCGTCCGGAAAGGCGTTTGATGAGCGTTTCAGGCGGCTGCTTCATGCTGACGCCGACATAGAGGCCGTCGGCAGAGTAGGTCAGCCGGACGTGAGTCGGGTGGCTGACGTCTGCGAGCGTGTCCGGATCGATCGTGACAAATTCATCGTAGGCGGGCAGTTCTGCCCAGATCGCCTCGTCGAGACGTCCGTCAATCCGGATGCGCGTGCCGTCATCCTTGCGGCCAACCTCGATCGTCTGGCCGGCGGGCACTTCGACAATCAGGGTTTGCGCGGAATTGGCCGAAAACGGCGCCAACAGCATCCAGACGCAGATGGCGATCCGCGCTCGCATAGCTTCCCTCTTGTCCCCTCTTTGACCTCAGTTATAGCGTGGGAATCAGGGTGCGTACAAGTCCCCTGGAAGCGTAATCGTCTGTGGCATTGAGCGAGGTCATCGTTGTGTGATGCTATCAGAATGCCAGTATTTAACCCTTCAAAGACGAGGTGATACGCTCGAAACGTGAGCAAGTTCAATTTCTTCACCGGCAACAGGGAACAGGAGCAGCGTCTCCGCGAGAGCGAGCGATTGCTGAACCTGCTTAATGACCTGACGCTCACCGCACTCGAGTCCCAGAATCTGGACGAGTTGCTGCAGGGCTTCGCTGACCGGCTGGGCGAGCTGATCAATGCCGACGGCTGCTATATCACGTTGTGGGATGAACGTTCACAGACGGCCGTGCCCGGCGCCGCATACGGGCCGCTCAGGGAGGTGTACGCAGCCGTCGTCCCAAAGCCCGGTGAAGCCACGCTGACCGGTCATGTGCTGCAGACCGGCAAACACCTCGTCGTTCGGGATGTGCGTGAAACCGACCTGCTGTCGAGTCGTCTGTCCAGCCGTTTCCCGGCGCGCTCGCAGCTGGTGCTGCCGCTCATTGCCAATGATGAGAAGCTCGGTGCCGTACTGATTGCGTTCAATGAAGTACACGATTTCACGGAGCAGGAAGTTGAGCGCTGCGAGCTGATTTCCCATCAGGTCGCGCTGGCGATCCTGAACGCCCGCCACGTCGATGCCCTGCGCGCCAGTGAGGAGCGGTATCGCCAGATCTTCGAGGCGAACCTCGCGATGAAGCTGATGATCGATGCCGAAACCGGCAGGTTGTCGGTGCGAACCAGTCGGCCTGCGAATTCTACGGGTACTCGCTCGACGAAATCACCGCACTCAACATCACTGACATCAATATGGGCGAGCGCAATTCAGTGAAGGCGGACCTCAACCGGGCGGCGAACGGCGAGCAGAATCAGTTCAGTTTCAGGCATCGTCTGGCCAGCGGCGAGATGAGGAACGTCGAGGTCTTCACCGGCCCGTTGGAGCTCAACGGCCGTACGGTGATGTACTCGATCATCCAGGATGTCACCGATCGGGCGCGTCTCGAGGAGCAACTCCTGAACGCGCAGAAGATGGAAGCCATCGGCCGGGTTGCCGGCGGCGTCGCCCACGATTTCAACAACCTGCTGACGATCATTCTCGGCAGCTTCGATGTGCTCGAGTCGGTGTCGCTGGATGATGACGATCGGGAGATGCTCGAACGGGCGATCGATGCGGCGGACAGGGCGGCGGCCCTGACCAATCAGCTGCTGGCCGTCAGCCGGCGGCAGTCAACCCAGGCAGCGCCCATCGATGTCAATGAGCTCGTCTCCGGGATGCACACCATGCTCAAGACCATGGTCGGTGAGGGCCTCCGGATAGAACTCGACCTGGCGGCCCGGCAGCCGAACGTGATGGCTGATCGCAGCCAGCTCGAACAGGTCGTCATGAATTTCGTGATCAATGCCCGGGATGCCATGCCGCGCGGAGGCGCGGTCACGATTTCGACGCGGAACGAGCCCCCGTCCCCGGAAAGCGCGGAGCCCGCGTCATTCGGTACCGAAGGCGTCGTGCTGTGCGTCCGGGACGAAGGCGAGGGCATCGACGAACGCACGCGCCCGCATATCTTCGAGCCTTTCTTCAGCACGAAGGGGCAGGACAGTACCGGCCTTGGGCTCTCGACGGCCTATGGCATTATCAAGAACAGTGGCGGCACCATCGAGGTCGTCAGTGAACCCGGTCAGGGGTCAGAATTTCTGGTGAGACTGCCGGCGATCGCGGAGGCAGAGACTGCGGAAACTGCTCCGGCGCCGCCGCAGCCCGAGGTCGACGACGCGGTCGCGCACACGATTCTGGTGGCGGAAGACAACGAGGGCATTCTGGACATTGCCGTCAAGACGCTGACGCGCGCAGGCTACGAGGTTATTTCCGGCGCCAGCGGCGACGAGGCGCTGCGTGCCCTCGATGAGTCCGGCAAACAGATCGACCTGCTGCTCACCGATGTGCTGATGCCCGGCCTGAGCGGGCAGCAACTCGCCGATGAGGTTACGGCGCGCTATCCGGATCTGCCGATTATCTTCATGTCGGGCTACACCGACGATGCGATCGCGGGCGATCTCGCCGCGAACGCCATCCTGCTGTCTAAGCCGTTCCGCCCGAGCGAACTCGTTCGGCAGATCACCGCCATGCTCGAGGTGGCCCAGGTTCCCTAGGCACTCTCGGCGACGGCGCGCTGCTGCGCTCCGGTTTCGACGTTGCCGGGATTGCTCCGATCTGGCCGGCTGAACTCCATGACGCCATCGTCGACGCTCGAGAAGTCGAGGGCCATCTTGTCCAGCAGATAGTTCTGGAACACTTTCCAGGGCTTGCGTTTGCCCTGGCGCGGGAATCTGGCGACGCCCCGCTGCACGTACCCCGAGCTGAAGTCGATGAAAGGTTCGGTGGCGGCCTCATCAGCGGCCGGGCGCGGCGTGCACTGCTCGTAACCTTCCTTGCGCATGTAGTTCAGCAGCTTGCAGACGTACTTGCACGTCAGATCGCACTTCAGCGTCCAGGAGGCGTTGGTGTATCCGAAACAGGTCGCGAGATTGGGCAGGTTGCTGAACATCATGCCCTTGTAGCTGAGAGTCTCAGCCGGGTCGATCTGCTCGCCGTCGACGCTGAGCCCGATGCCGCTCATGAGCTGCATATCGAGGCCGGTCGCCGTCACGATGATGTCCGCTTCCAGCGTGTCGCCCGACTCGAGTTCGATGCCGGTGGGCGTGAAACGCCTGATGTGATCCGTGACGACCGATGCCTTGCCCCAGTTGATCGCCTGAAACAGGTCGCCGTCGCGGACGAGACACAGACGCTGGTCCCAGGGGTTATACGTCGGGGTGAAGTGTTTTTCGACATCGAACCCCTCGGGCAACTGCTCGCGGACGCTGTCCAGCAGCATCTTTCTCACGCGTTCCGGATTCTTTCGGCACATCCGGAAGAACACCATGCCCATGAGGATGTTGCGCCAGCGAATGAGATGGGAGGCAAGCTTGTCGGGCAGCAGCCGGTAGAGTCGCTGCGCCATGACGTCACCGCCGGGTCGCCATGCCATATAGGTGGGCGACCGCTGCAGCATCGTGACGTGTTCGGCTGTTCTTGCCATTTCGGGGACCACGGTGACGGCGGTTGCACCGCTGCCGATCACGACGACCTTCTTGCCGGCGTAGTCGATGTCCTCTGACCACTTCTGCGGATGAACGACGGTGCCGTTGAACGTATCGGCACCCTCGAATTCCGGTTCGTAGCCGTGCTCGTAGTTGTAGTAGCCGCTGCACATGAACAGGAAGTTGCACGTGAACTGGATGGTTTCACCGCTGTTCTTGCGCTCGACATCGACGGTCCAGGTTGCCGTGTTGCTGTTCCATGCGGCCGCCTTGACGTAGTGACCGAAACGGATTCGGTCGCGAAGTCCGAACTCGTCCACGGTCTCGTTGAGGTACGAGATGATGCGCGGCCCGTCGGCGATGGATTGCGGGTTGGTCCAGGGCTTGAACCCGTACCCCATGGTGTACATGTCGGAGTCGGAGCGGATGCCGGGATACCTGAACAGGTCCCAGGTGCCGCCGAGGTCGTCCCGGCCTTCAAGGATCACGTAGCTGCGGTCCGGACACTTGTCCTGCAGATGAAAGCCCGCGCCGATACCGGAGATGCCGGCACCCACCACGACGACATCGAAATGCTCCATGGTTAATCCTTTATTTTTCAGAGTGTTAGGGAGTCTACCATAACCCTTGCCGAATCTGTCGGCAGCGAAAGTCGAGCGTTCTTGCGGCGCCGGCGTCGAGGTTGCCGATGGCTGTCGCGACGGCGTGGCGGAAGGCGCGAGCGCTCGTCGAGGTCCGCATCAGGACCAGAATTGCGTTCTCGTACCTGGGCCGCTCCAGGACCAGCGCGGTTGGAAACACGCCCGCGAAATCCCTGGCCGACGCACGGGCTTCACTTTCCGAGAGATGATTCTGGACCAGCACACCGCGGGCCGACGTTCGCGCATCGAGACGTGCATGCCAGTCTGCGCCGAGACCGCCGGGCCGCTCCGGGTCACCGGCGCCGTGGACGAACAGGTCGTCGATCACGAGATCGAAGCGGCGGCGAGACCGGCGAACCCAGGCGGCAGCCTCTGCCTCAACGAGTGTTACCGTGTCGAGGTCGCAGCCGAAGTACTCCCGCGCCAGCTGAAGGTGGATGCCGTCTCGTTCGATCCCGGTGATGTCCGGGACGGAGTCGGGCCCGAGGTTGGCGAGCAGCCGGATCACTGCGCCGCCACCGACGCCAAGAACCAGTGCGCTGCGGCACCGAACGGCGAGGGCGGGCAGTGCGAGCAGGTCCCAGACTCCGCCGGGGAGCCTGCGCCGCGTATTGTACTGGGTGTGGAAGGCGCCGTTTGTGTAGAGGCGCAGGGAGCGGCCAGCCGACCGAACCTCGTACCGGACCCCGTTGTGCTCAAGTTTCCGGACGACGGCCATGGATTGCCATGCTACCATGGTTTTCCCTGATGGAATCTTGATCCGGGTCGATGCACTACTTTTGCATTAACTTGTCTGAGTCGAACAGGCGCCGGCGGCTGATGGAGTCGCAGCTGCGCCGGCTTGATGTCGACTACACCATCATCTCGGCCATAGACGGCAAGTCCCTGCCGGAGAGCTCGTTCCGCGAGTTCAGTGACATCAGATTCCAGCGCCGGCATGGCGAGCGGCAGTTTCTGGCAGCCGAAGTGGGCTGTTCTTTGTCGCACATGAAGGCGTATCGAAAAATGCTCGAGGCCGGGCACAGTCATGCCGTCATCCTCGAGGATGACGTGCTGCTCGACCGGGATATTCGAAAGCACGTCGAGGAAGTGGCGCGGACCATGTCTTCGGCTGATCCCGAAATCATCCTGCTCAGTCCGATCAATTCCTACTTTCTCGATGGCAAGACGATCATTGATCGCTATCAGGTCGTCGATGTCGCTTCTGCGCGACTCGCGTGGGGCTATATCATCAATGCGCGGGCCGCTCGCCTGCTGATGCAGCGGAACTTCCCGGTTCGTTTCCTTGCTGACGACTGGAAGCGGGTGCGTTACTACACCGGCTGCGAAATTCGCGCGGTGCTGCCGGCGCTGGTCGGTGAGCATCTGACGGCGAGGGACTCGCATCCGCCGGCGCTCCGGCGTTCTTCGCAGCGAGTACGGCGATTGAGGCGGCCCATGCGGTTGCGGTCGAGACTGCTGCAGGTTCCCCTGCGTCTCTCGATGTGGCTCGATGGCCTGCTGCGGCGCAAGCAGAACGTAACGCAGGCTCAGACCCGGCTGCGACGCCCGCCGCTCACCTCGGTGCCGACCGACGCTGCGGCGCAGGTCGCCAGAGACTGAGCTGATCCGGGCCCTCAGCGGGCCGGCATCAATTCCCGGAGGGCAACCACCGTTGCCATCACGCCGCTTTCGATGGCGGGTTCCGGTGTGATCTGAAAGAGCGGGGAGTGGTGCGATGGCACAGGCTTGCCGCCCACAGCCTCGCGTTCGAAATCGGCTGCAGGCGTCCCGCCGATCTGGAAGTACACGCTGGGAATGTACGGATCCCGGGTAAACCACGGGAAATCTTCGCCGCCCATGCCGGTCCGCTCGTAGTCGGCGAGCCTGTCTGCCCCGAGTTCGCGCTCCCAGGTCGTGACGATCCGGTTGACCAGAGCCGTGTCGTTCGCGGTCACCGGCAATCTGCCGACGAGTTCGACGCGGGGCAGGCGATCTTCCGGCAGTCCCGCCGCGCGACCGACGTTGACGGCGATGCGTTCGATGCCCGCCAGCAGCTTGTTTCTCACCGCGTCGCTGTCACTGCGCACCGTCAACTCCAGCCGCGCCTCTTCGCTGATGACATTGCGCTTGTTGCCGGCCTTGAATACACCGACCGTGACGACGCCCGGGTCTCGGGGCGAGAGTTCGCGAGCGACGAGTGTTTGCAGGGCAAGGACGATCTGGGCGCCGATGACGACCGGATCCTTGCCCCGATGTGGACTTGCACCATGGGCCCCGATGCCGGGAACGATGATGTCGACGGAATCGACGCCGGAGTACGCGGCGGCCGGCGCTGCATAGACCTTGCCGGCCTCGATACCGGAGCTGACGTGAAAGGCGAGGGCGAAGTCCGGGGTGCCGAATCGCTCCCAGACCCGGTCGTCGCGCATCGCCTTCGCGCCCGAAATCTTCCACTCTTCGGCGGGCTGCGCAATCAGCATCAGCGTGCCTGACCAGGTGTCCCGGTGCCTCGCCATCTGGCGTGCGGTGCCGATGAGCGATGTGATGTGCACATCGTGACCGCAGGCGTGCATCACGGGGAAGGCCTGGCCCTCTGAATTCTCCTGCGTGACCGTTGACGCGTATGGCAGGTCGGTCAGCTCACGAACCGGAAGACCGTCCATATCCGCCCGCATCATGACGAGCGGCCCGGGTCCGTTCTCGAGCAGGGCGACAACGCCGGTCTTGCCGATGCCCTGCGTGACGTCGTAACCGAGATCGCGAAGCTCTGCGGCGATGCGATCTGCCGTCTTGAACTCGACGAACGAGAGTTCGGGATTGGCATGAAAGTGCTGAAACAGGGCACCCAGGTGCTCATCGTAGTCACGGTCGACATCCGCTTCGAGTTGTTTACTCTCGGCAGCAGCGCCAAGCGAGATTGAAAGGGTAGACAGCAGCAGCGGCAGGATGCGTATCAGGGTCATGAGCGGATCGCCAGAATCAGGATCTTGGCTGCACCTTATCATGCCAGCGGCTGACGGGAGCGATGGCAGTTCCCGCACGATGCACCTGGGCGGTGGCCTTCATGGCCGCGGCCACGCCGGCGCTACGCTTGTCTGCATGAATACCTGTTACGTTTATGTACTTTGCAGTCGCGACCATCGCCACGTCTCGGTTCGCGTGACGGCGGATCTGCGCCACGGTGTCCGCAGCGAGCGACGGCACATCGCGCGCAAACTCGGTCGAAAGCGTGTCTACCAGAAGGTCGTATTGATCGAGTCGTACAGCGGCCGCAGCGCGGCGGTCGAGCGTGCCCGCGAAATGCAGTGCCTGACGCGCTCGCAGTTTTACCGCTTCGTCAGCAAACGTAACCCGATGTGGCGGGCGCTCTCGGTCAGTGGCTATCTCGAGCGACGGCAACGTCGGCTCCGCACGTCGATGGCCCGTTAGCCCTCGTCGGCTTCGCCGCGTGAATCGTTCATGAGCCACTCGCCCGAGATGCGCTCGAGGCCGACCGGGCGCTCGCGGAAGCCGATGCGCTTGTAGAAATCGACCTGGTCGTCGGTGAACAGATAGATATGCTGCCCGGGCAGACGATCAACGAGGATTGCCATCATTTCGGTGCCGATACCGGCCCGGCGATAGTCCGAATGGGTCCAGACATCGACGACGTAGGCATTGCACACGCCATCTGAGAGCGCTCGCGCCGTCCCGATGCAGCGGTTGCCGTCGAACGCGAACACGACGACCTGGCTGTTCTCGAACGAGCGCCGGAGCTGCGCCGTGGTCCGGTCGTTGTGAAAGTCGTCATCAATGAGGTCGCGCTTCAGGGATGCCCAATTGACTCGCGACATGTCGGAAGTGATCTCGACGCTCATGGTGCCCGCTCCTCATCGGCGACTGCCTGTGCCTTGAGGCAGAGTTCGGCCGCCCGAAAGCAGTGTGCCTGTGTCATTGCTGTTTCGGTGCGATCCAGGCAGTCTCGAATGAAGGCCGGAAAGAACGGGAAGCCGATCTTGCCGGTGACGTTGTGGTACTCCTCGCCTTCCTGCGTGACGATGTAGACGTTGTTCTCTTGCTGCGGATCGCGGGCGAGGTCGACATATTTGCGCAACTCGATGAATCCGTTGGTGCCGAGAATCGTGGTGCGGCCATCGCCCCAGTTGCGAAGGCCGTCGGGCGTGAACCAGTCCATTCTGAAATAGCCGGACGCACCGTTGTCGCCGACCACTGAGCAATCGCCGAAGTCTTCGAGTTCCGGATACGATGGGTTGGCATAGTTGTGAACACGCGCCATCGTGATCTCGGCATCTGTTGCGCCGGTAAATGTCAGGAACTGCTCCATCTGGTGACTGCCAATATCGCAGATGATGCCGCCGTACTGTTCCTTCTCGAAGAACCACCTGGGGCGCGAGGGAGCATTCAGCCGGTGGGGGCCGAGGCCGATCACCTGGATGACGTCACCGATGGCGCCCGATCTGATCAGTTCGACGGCGTACTCGGCGGCCTCGTTCTGGAGTCGTTCTGAATAGCAGCAGGCATACTTCCGGGACGTCTCCACGGTGACCCGTCGCGCCTCGTCGAGTTGGCCGAGCGTCGTGAACGGCGTCTTGTCGGTGAAGTAGTCCTTGTCGTGCCTCATGACCTCGATGCCGAGTGGCCCCCGGAGGTTCGGCACCGCGGCAGCGGCGACGAGGTTCACGCCGGGATCCTGGAGAATGACCTCCTTCGTCTCGGCGATGGCGACGTCCGGAAACTTCGATGTGAAATAGTCGAGCCGTTTCGGGTTGTCGTCATAAACCCACTTGCACTGGCCCCCTGCCTCGATAAGGTTCTGCGTCATGCCGTAAATGTGACCGTGGTCGAGCGCCATGGCCGCGAACACAAACTCGCCGGGCTCGCAGGCCTTGTCGAGCACGCGAGCCACTGGTGCGTAATTCATTCCATCTGTCATGTGGGTTCCCCGTGGGTACCTAGAACGATTTGGACATGTCAGCGACGACGTCGCCGTTGGCCTGCTTCTTCTCGAATGTGGATTCGCGAATCAGGCGGCGCAACAGAGAGGCATAGCTGCGTGCGCTGATCGGCAGGTCGACCGCTTTGTCCCGGAATGACGACAACAGCATCGCATTGGCGAGCTCGACCGAGTGTATACCTTCGGCCGCACGGGCAATCAGGGGCTGATCGTGCAGGATTGCGGCGGCGAAATTCTCCAGGACCTCTGCATGCTGGCGACCGGTATCCTTGATGTCGAGATCGATTCGCTCGACCTCTGGCTTATCGAAGCCCGGGTTTTCGGCAATTGCGCGACTCACGGGCTTGTCGTTTCGATACCAGACGAGCGATTCGTCCGCCGCATCGTGGATCAGCAGTCCGTTCTCGGCGGCAATCTCCAGACGATTGCATCCGGGCGCCTCGCCAGTCGTCGTCGTGAAGACGCCGGTCGCGCCGTTGTCGTACTCGAGGTAACACGTGACCTGATCCTCGACCTCGATATGGTGGTGCTTGCCAATGTCACAGAATGCGCGCACGCGGCGGGGCATGCCGAACAGCCACTGGAGCAGGTCGAGCTGGTGCGGGCACTGGTTCATCAGCACGCCGCCACCCTCGTGCGCCCAGGTGGCTCGCCAACCGCCGCTATCGTAGTAGGACTGGCTGCGGAACCAGTCGGTGATCGTCCACTGGATGCGGCGAATGCTTCCGAGCTGGCCAGACTCGATGAGCTGCCGGATCTTCTGGTACTGCGTGTTCGTTCGCTGGTTGAAAATCGCCGCAAACTTGAGCGTCGGGTCGGTATGCGCACGCAGGAGCTTCTCGCAGTCGGCCTTGTGTACCGAGATGGGCTTTTCGACGAGCACGTGATATCCCGCCCGGAGCGCCTTGATGCCGATCGTCGTATGGTCGTAATGAGGCGTTGCGATCAGGATCGCGTCACAGGGCCTCGCGCGAATGAGACTGGCGGCATCCTCGAACGCGGCGACGCCGTACTTGCTGGCGACCTTCTCGAGGCGCGTCCGGTCGATATCGCAGACGGCGGCGAGCTCGATCTCCGGAATCTTCTGCACCAGGCGTGCGTGGGTTTGCCCCATGTTGCCGAGGCCGATGATGCCGAGCCTGACAGCGCTCATGACAGACCCCTTGCATGCAGGAACCGGAAGCTTCGGGCCAGGCAATCAAACTCGTCAGCACCGTAGCAGGCGTCCTGCTCAACGAAGTAATACTCGATGGGTTGCGCTGCTGCCGCCGTGAGGATTGCGTCCCAGTTCATGTTGCCATCGCCGACGGGTGCAAAGACTCGCTGCGCATCGTCGTTCAGGGCAAAGTCCTTCAGGTGAAGCAGCGGCATCCGGTCGCCAACGCGCGTAATCCACTCGGCCGGGTCGCCGCCACCGGCAACAATCCAGTGGGTATCCAGTTCGGCCTTCAGCACGTTAGCGGGCGCGGTCTCGTAAAGGTGCTCGAGCCAGGGCTTGCCGTCGAAGTGGCGAAACTCGTGGGCATGATTGTGATACGAAAATGTCATGTCGGCGGCAGACAGTTTCTCGGCGACGGGTGCCAGTTCATCCAGAAATTGCTTCAGCCCCGGCAGCGACAGGTATGTTTTCGGGGGAATCATGCCGATGGCCGCATGCCGGCAGTCCCACATCTGGTGTTCCTCAATCACCCGATCGGTATCGAACCGGAACCGGTCCCAAGCAACGTGCGTGCCGCCGATGGCCAAACCCTCCGCCTTGCAGGCGCTGGCCGTGTCGGCAGGGTCGATGTCGCCAAAGGCGCTGACCTGGATACTCGTGTATCCGATCTCCCTGATCTTCGCCAGCGCCATCTTCAGATCGTCGAGCGTCTGGGTAAATTTGCGCAGGGTGAACATTTGCACGCCGAGGGCCGGTCTCATTACATCTCCTGTTTGTTATGCTCGGGCGAGTATACGGCAATGAATTCGGGGCCGCCCCGGTGCTGAAATCGCGGCGCAGGTGTAACGATCGGCGCGTTGAAGCATCACTTGCGTGAATCCGTCAAAGGACAGCACATGAACAAAGGACAATTGCTCATTCTCGGCCTCGTCGTTGTTGCGATCGCGGCTTTCTTCGCCTTCGATCTGCAGCAGTTCTTCACGCTGGAGTACCTGAAGTCGCGTCAGGCCGATCTCGATCAGCTGCTCGCCGACAATCCGCTGCGATTCGCGGGCATCTTCTTTGCTGTCTACGTTGCGGTGACCGCACTGTCGCTGCCTGGCGCCGCCATCATGACACTGGCGGCCGGCGCCATCTTCGGACTGTTGTGGGGTGTCGTGATCGTGTCGTTCGCTTCCACAATCGGTGCGACGCTGGCGATGCTGCTGGCGCGATTCGTCTTCCGGGATCAGGTGAAGCAGCGATTTGCCAGACAGCTTGACCGAATCGACGAGGGGATCGAGCGGGAAGGCGCGTTCTACCTCTTCACGCTGCGCCTCGTGCCGCTGTTTCCGTTCTTCGCGATCAACCTCGCGATGGGGCTGACAAAGATCACTGTGCCGGTGTTCTTCGTTGTGAGCCAGGTGGGCATGTTCGCCGGTACGATTGTCTATGTGAACGCGGGTACGCAGCTTGCCGCGATTGAGGCGCTGGGAGACATCGTTTCGTTCAACCTGCTCGCCTCATTCACCCTGTTGGGATTGTTCCCGCTCATCGCCAAGAAGATCGTCGACGTGGTCAAGGCGAGACGGGTCTACGCGAACGTTCAGCGCCCATCCACATTCGACCGGGATGTTGTCGTCATCGGTGCCGGCAGCGGCGGGCTCGTCGCGGCGCTGATCGTCGCGACGGTCCAGGGCAAGGTCACGCTGATCGAAAAGAACCGGATGGGCGGTGATTGTCTCAATACCGGCTGCGTGCCCAGCAAGTCGATCATCCGCTCAGCCAAACTGGCCGCTGATATGAAGCGCGGACCGTCTCTGGGTTTCAGGACGATGAAGCCCGAGTTCGATTTCGCCGAGGTGATGGAACGTGTTCATCGCATTATCCGGAAGATTGAGCCGCACGACTCGGTTGAACGCTATCAGAGCCTTGGGGTCGACGTGAGAATCGGAGAGGGCCGCGTGCGTTCACCGTTCGAGGTTGAGGTCAACGGCGAGATCATAACGACCCGCAACATCATCATCGCCACGGGCGCAGAACCGTTCGTACCCCCGATCGGCAACATCGACAAGGTCGACTATCTGACCTCTGACAATCTCTGGCAGCTCAGGGACCAGCCGAAGCGAATGATCGTGCTGGGTGGCGGGCCGATCGGCACCGAACTCGCGCAATCGTTTGCACGACTCGGTTCGGCCGTGACGCAGGTCGAGGCGCTCGATCGCATCATGACCCGCGAGGATCCAGAGGTGTCCGCACTGATTGCCGACAAGCTTCGCGACGACGGGGTCGACGTGAAGACGAATCATCTGGCGGAGTCTGTCGACGTTGAAGGCGATGACAAGTTTCTGATCGTCAAGGATGTCAAGACGGAGCAACGGACCCGCATTCCCTTTGATGAACTGCTGGTCGCGGTCGGCCGCAAGGCCCATGTCACAGGATTCGGGCTCGAGGAACTCGGTGTCGCCATCACGGATCGCGGCACGGTCTCGGTCGACCGATACCTTGCGACGAACTTCCCGAACATCTACGCCATCGGGGATGTGGCGGGTCCTTACCAGTTCACCCACACCGCCTCCCACATGGCCTACTATGCGGCGGTCAACGCGATGTTCGGCACGTTCTGGAAGTCAGAAGTCGACTACTCGATAGTGCCCTGGACCACGTTCTCCTCCCCTGAGGTAGCGCGTGCCGGGCTCAACGAGACCGAGGCGGCAGAGCAGGGCATTGCCTTCGAGGTTGCGCGATACGACATCGGCGGGCTGGACCGTGCGCTGGCGGATGAAGAAGCGCATGGCTTCATCAAGGTGCTGACGCCACCCGGCAAGGACGAGATTCTCGGCGTCACGATTGTCGCCGACCATGCCGGTGATCTGCTGGCGGAGTATGTACTCGCCATGAAACACGGCCTCGGGCTCGGCAAGATTCTCGGCACGATCCATGTTTATCCGACGCTCGCCGAGATGAACAAGTTCGTCGCGAGCGAGTGGCGCAAGGCTCACAAGCCGGATGCGGTGCTCGACATCGTCGGCCGGTTCAACAGTTGGCGCCGCGGTGAGGGTTTCGTCGCATTCGAGTCGCCGGCAGCGGGCGCGGTGCAGGAGCGTCAGGAACTGTCCTGATCCGCTTGCCTGAGTCTGGCGAGGATGCGGTCAATTTCCTCGTCGGTCGGCGCGTCGGGCTCATCGAGCCGGCGCGTTGCCCCCATCACGAGGTCGAGTTGGCGAAGGAAGTTCCGGCAGTGCCTGCACATCATCAGGTGCAGGCGCAGCATCAGTCTGTGCCACGGGCCGGATTTGCGATCCGTCAGGCCGGTCGCGTTCTCGCAGACTTCCTTGCAGGTGAGCATCAGCGGGTCAGGCACTCCCCGGTGGATTTGAAATGTTCCACGGTCGTGAACAGTCGCGACCGCGCGCGGTGCAGAAGCACCCTGACATTGGATTCGCTCACGTCGAGAATGTTACAGATTTCTGCGAGCGAATAGCCCTGGTGCTCGCGCAGGCGCAGTGTCGCGCTCTGCATGTCGGGCAGCGAAGCGAGCGTGCGCTCCATACAGGCGGAAAGCTCGTCACTCGACAACAGGTCATCCGGGGCGTCCTCGGTCCACTCGCCGGGCGCCGCTTCGGCGAGCCAGTGCCCGTGATCGTCGAATCGACTCTCGAGTTCGCTGCCTTCAGCGGACAGTCCCTCCAGCGAAACTGTCCGGCGCTCCTTGCGGAGACGCGTTCTGGCCTCGTTGGTCACGATTCGCAACAGCCAGGTTTTCAGCGCACTGCGCTGCTCGAAACGTGCGATTGCGCCCATGGCCGACAGCCAGGCTTCCTGTACCACCTCATCGGCGATCTTCTGGCCGACAATACTGCGTGCGAGATGCAACATGGATGGCTGAAACGTGGTGATGGCATATCGGAATGCGCCTTCGTCGCGAGCAATGAGCCCCTCGATGAGCCGCGCTTCGCTGGCGAATGGCGAGGGCGGTGAGGGCGGCATCGAGTGGGGCTCAGCCGTTCGCCTGCCACGGCGCATCACCATGGCAGAACCAGACCGTATTGGCGTTGAGCTCGAGCAGCCGCTTGACGGATTCCAGATACGCGGCCTCATCGCGCGCACCCCGAAACGGGTGCGGCTGGTTGCGTTGGCGGTCGTACTCGTCGGCGTCGAGCACCGCGCGGCCGACGATCAGTGAAGTCTTGCCACTGTGCTCGACCAGTACGCTCTGTTGTCCCGGTGAGAAACCGGGTGTTGCAAGAACGCGAACGTGATCGGTCAGCTGGTAGTCGCCGTTGAGCTGCTGATAGTGGACGACCATCGGATTGAACCACCGGGTCACCGTGTACTGGCCCCCCATCGCCTCATCGTATTCGGGCGTCTGGACATAGACCGGCGGGCGATCGAAGACCGGATTGTTCCCGCAATGATCGAAGCCGAGACTGGTGTTGATGACGATATCGATCCTGTCGGTGCCCATACCCGCCGCGGACTCGAGGGCGGCGGCAATGTCCTGGCAGTCCGGCGTGTGCCTGCTGTTGATGTCATCGTCGTCATTGCCGACACCGGTATTGACGAGAATGTTCGCGTCGTCGCTCTGGATGAGAAAGCACGTATTTGGCAGGCGGCCTTCGGCGTAGCCGACCGTGCCGAGGGGTATGGGTGTAATCATGTGCCCGATCTTAATGGGTCGCTGGCAAAGAATCACCAGCCGGTTATGCTACTCGCGCTGATCCCAACCGGAGAGACTGAATGCGTGCGTTGATGCTCATGGTGGCGATGCTGGCCAGTGCGGCCGCGGCGGGCGAGTTTACGCTCGTCGCCCGGGAGCACCCGATCGAGAACAATCCCGACCTTCATGAGACCGTTTGGCAGGCTCAGGTCGGTGAGAGCGAATACGACAGGATTGGTCTTCACCGCATCGCCGGGCCAGGCGAGCCCGTTGCCCAACTGCTCTATCTGCCCGGGACGAACATGAACGGTGAGATTGCGCTGACCGACGAGGCGTACAACCTCTGGCTGTATCTTGCGCGGCGCGGCGTGGTCGTCTACACCCTGGACTATCGCACGCACTTTGTGCCGAACGAGCCTGTGCCGGAGGATCTGGGCTTTATGCGCGGTTGGACGATGCACGCATTTGTCAGCGACGCCGAGCGGGCCGTCGGTGAAATGAGGCGCCACGCCGATCTGCCGCTGTTCGTGGCCGGCTTCAGTCGCGGCGCCGGCTACGGCTACGCACTGGCTGGCCAGGTGTCGCTGGCCGGGCTCATCGCACTCGACGGCAGTTTCAAAAGCTGGGAGCGGGATGGATTCGATGCCGATGCTGCACGGCAGGCGCTCTCGGCCTCCGGGCAATGGGGCTCTGTGCTGTCCCGGAGCCGTGGGTGGGCCGGACGAACCGAACTGATGGAGCGCGCCGCGACAGATCCGTCAGGCCCCGCAATGGGCAAGTTTGATTCGATCGGTGCCCAGCTTTTCGAGACGCTCTATTACGCCTGGGGTGAGGGCGGTCTCGCAAACCCGGTCGATGGTGTCTCCCGGATCGACATCCTGGCGCGGGCGATGATTGGATACGATCGGGTCTTTCCGTCGATCCAGAATATCGAGGGGCGTTCGATTGCGAGGCACGACGATGATCCGTCGACGGCAATTGACGATCACTTTGGCGAGATGTCTGTGCCGATTCTCTATTTCGGGGCGACCAACATGGGTGCCGACAGCCTGATGAGCGGGATCTATTCGGCCTCGAAGAGCGGCAGCGACGACGTGACGCTGCATGTGCTCGAACGTCATGGTCACCTGGACGTGTTGTACGGTGAACTCGTCGAGTCGCAGGTGTTTGCCGTCATCCGCGACTGGATCAATGATCGGGTGGCGCCGCCGTCGCGTCAGGGGGAGCCCGCACCCACTCGGTAGATCAACGTGTGATAGACCTCGGCGCGCAGGTTCTCGTCGACGAGGAAGGCGATGTAGAAAGTCGCGAACCGATGGCCGCGCTTGTCCCAGTTCGCCGTTGGCACGATGCGGACGTCGACGCGTTCACCGGTCAGTATCGGTTGATGCCAGGTGATATTGCTGCCGACATGAATCCACACCGGCACGAGGCAGGCCCGGGCAAATGCCGAATTGCATTCCTGAAGCAACACCAGCGGGTGTATTGGAGGCTCCTCTTCGCGATACAGATCGAGATCATCCTCGATTCGGGAGGCCGCATCGCGGTTGGCTGAAGCATCGGTGACAAAGTGGCCCGATGCCAGCGGCGCGCCGATGGTGAGCGATTCACGCTGCAGGTCGATTCGCTCGTTCGATGGGCTTGCCTGCGCGGTTATAAGCGTGTCTGCGGGCTCGAATCCGGTCGCGTGCGTGTGCTGCATGCGCGCGAGCACCTTCTTCGTGACCGCAAGGCATAGCGTCTCGCCGCCCGCAGATCTGCGTTCGTGTTCGATCGTCAGTACCTCGCCGTCGTAGGCGGGGGCGATGAAGCGCACCTCGATTCGATTGTTAGTCATCCAGGCCGTGCCTTCGTCCCGAACGGGCAGGTAGCTCATGTGCCCGAAGAGCGTGGCACCGGGAACGAGTGCGCCCTCGAATCCGTGGCGACGCGCGATTTCATCGCGATGCATCCCGTTCGCGGTGTTCGCTGCGTCGTTGTAGGCCTGAACCTCGTAGAGAGATTTGTTGCTGGTCTCGATCTTCTGCATCTAGCGAGTCGCCGGATTTCTGAGCATGGGCCAGACCCGACCACCGGGCAGGTCCACTTCCGCCACGATGTTGAAGCCGTGGCGCAGGTAGAAACCCAGATTGTCGTGGTTCGAGCATTCAAGATAGATGGGTTCCAGGGTCCGGTCGCTGTAGTCGATCATTGGCGCAAGCACCCTTGAGCCGTAGCCGCGCCCGCGGTGGGCAGGGTCGCTCGCGATGTAGGTCAGGTACCAGTGCGCACGCCGTGGCCGATAGGATTCGGTGAAGCGCTGGACGCTGAGTGCCCTGCCCAGGTTTCGGCCGAGGATCAGGGTGAGCCGGAGGAGTTGCGTGAGCTGATCCAGCGGCTGGTAGGTCGCGGCGGGTGCCTCCCACAGGGATACCGCCCGCCCGTCGCGATCGACGATGCCGTGCCCGCGTCGCAGCGTCTGGCGCAGCGCGAGGGCAAAGTAGCGCCGGGCGATCCGCTGCCAGTCGGCCTCGTCCGGGACGATATAGCGAAAGCCGGGATCGTTGGCGAACGCGTCGATGAGCAATGGCATGACGTGTTCGACGTCGACGTTGGAGAGGGTTCGGGTGGTCACGCGTCTGGCTCGAAAACTTCGTGGCCAGTATGAACCGAAGCACGCGGGGCGTTCAAATTCGGCTTGCCTCATACTGCGGCGGTCGGTACTTTTAGCCCCTTGCCCGAACCGGACTCCCCGAGACATTGATCAGCCTGTTAGGAATCGTCGTGCTGCTCGTCGTGGCGTGGCTGCTGTCGGCCAATCGCATGGCCGTAAACCCGAGAACCGTCGCGGGAGCGCTCGCTATCCAGATCGGCGTCGCCGCGTTCGTCCTCTACATTCCCTTTGGCCAGCGCGTGCTGGAAGTGATCGCACAGGGCGTTTCCCATGTGCTGACGTTCAGTCAGGCAGGTATCGACTTCCTGTTCGGGCCGCTGGGCGATCAGTCACTCGGATTCGTCTTCGTCATCAACGTGTTGCCCGTGATCGTGTTCTTCTCGTCGCTCATCACGGTGCTGTATCACCTCGGGATCATGACCTGGATCGTTCGCCTGATTGGCGGGTTTCTGCAGTGGGTGCTGAGGACCAGCCGGCCGGAGTCGCTGTCCGCCGCCGCCAACATCTTCGTCGGTCAGGCGGAGGCGCCACTGGTGGTCAAACCGTTCGTGCCGCAGATGACGCGCTCGGAACTGTTCGCGATCATGGTCGGCGGTCTTGCCTCGATTGCAGGCTCGGTACTGGCCGGCTACGCGAGCCTGGGCGTCCGTCTCGAGTATCTGCTCGCGGCGTGCTTCATGGCCGCGCCGGGCGGACTGCTCATGGCCAAGATCCTGATGCCGGAAACCGACGAGCCGATCAATGAGGTGGGTGAACTCGATGAGGCCGAGCAGGGCTTCGTGAATGTATTCGATGCGGCCGCGAGCGGAGCGCTCACGGGCTTGCAGATCGCGCTCGGCGTTGGCGCGATGCTGCTCGCATTTATCGCGTTCATCGCGATGCTGAACGGGATCCTGGGCGGTATCGGCGGGCTGTTCGGATACGGTGATATCACCTTCCAGCAGATTCTTGGGTTCCTGCTGCAGCCGCTTGCCTGGGTGCTGGGGGTGCCATGGGCCGAGGCGAATCAGGCCGGCAGCCTGATCGGGCAGAAGCTGGTCCTCAATGAGTTTGTCGCCTACGTTGAATTCATCGATGTGAAAGATGAACTGACCCCTGTGACCCAGGGCGTGATCACGTTTGCACTGTGCGGATTCGCAAACTTTTCATCGATCGCGATCCTGCTGGGGGGCATCGGCGCCATGGCGCCGTCGCGTCGCCCCGAGATCGCCGAGCTTGGTTTGCGCGCGCTCGCTGCGGCAACGCTGGCCAATCTCATGAGCGCCGCCATTGCCGGTTTCTTCATTTCGCTTGGTGGCTGATGAGTGGCATCATTGCCGCTGTTTTTTGATTTGCAGGTAATTTCGTGGCGCTTGTCGCAATTGATTTCACGGCACCGGACGCTCCCCAGCGGTTCGTCGAATCGCTTCGCGAGACCGGGTTCGGTGTGCTCAGGAACCATCCGATTTCCCAGGAACTCGTCGATACCATTTATCGCGAGTGGCTCGACTTCTTCAGCAGTGACGAGAAGGAGGCTTACCGCTTTCATCGTGACACCCAGGACGGCTTTTTCGGCCGCGACGTCGCAGAAACGGCGAAGAACTTCGAAAAGCAGGACATCAAGGAGTACTTCCACTACTACCCCTGGGGTCAATGCCCGCCGGCGCTGAAGCCGTCCCTCGAACGCTATTATGCCGAGGCCCACAAAGTCGCAGCGACCCTGCTGTCGTGGGTCGAGGAGTATTCGCCGGATGAAGTCTCCAGGCACTACAGCCAGCCTCTGTCGAAAATGATCGAGCGCAGTGAACAGACGCTGTTGCGGATCCTGCATTACCCGCCGCTGTCAGGCGATGAGGAGGAGGGTGCGGTGCGCGCCGCCGCCCACGAGGACATCAACCTGCTGACCATCCTGCCGGCGGGGTCCGCCACCGGGCTGCAGGTACTTGGCAAGGACGGCGACTGGATTGATGTTCCCTGCGACTTCGAGAACCTGATCATCAACATCGGGGATATGCTGCAGGAGGCGTCGGGCGGCTACTTCCCGTCGACCAAGCATCGGGTCATCAACCCGGACGGGGCCGCGCGGGACGTCAGCCGCATGTCGTTGCCGTTGTTCCTGCATCCACGACCGGACGTGGTGCTGTCAGAGCGCCATACGGCAAAGAGCTACCTTCAGGAGCGTCTGCGCGAACTCGGGGTGGTCTGAGACTTCCTCTCGCGTCGAAGCATCGTGGGATCCTTCGCTGCGCTCAGGGCGAGGGAGAGAGGCGAAGCAACACGCACAAGGCCGTGAGCCGGTTCAGTCCGGAGGGGACTTAAGCGACTGCAGCGGCGAAGCCGCGTAAGGGTCCCCGGAGGACTGTGCCGGCTCGCGGACGCTCCGTTCGCAGCTCTTGCTCCGAGTTCAGGTCCCTCTGCGCGCGCTGGCGCGCGAGCCTCAGGGCGAGGGGGTGGCGCTCAGAGTGAGGCGGCGCACGCTTTCGCGGGCTTAGCCGATCTCGCTGACAGAGACGATCTGCTTGCCGACGATGCCGTACTCGATCGCTTCCTCGACCGACATCCAGTAGTCGCGGTCCGTATCCTTCTCGACGCGCTCGAGCGGTTGACCGGTCTCGTCGGCGATGAGCTTGTTGATGCGGGCTTTCGTCTTGAGAATCTGCTCGGCCTGGATGCTGATGTCGGTTGCGTCGCCCCGTGATCCGCCAGACGGCTGGTGGACAAGGAAGCGGGTATTCGGCAGCGCGTAACGGTTTTCCTTTTTCGCGGCCAGATAGATGGTGGTGGCTGCGCTGGCAACCCAGCCCGTACCAACCACGCGCACTTCCGGCTTCACGTACTTGATCATGTCGTAGATGACATCCCCGGACTCGACATGTCCGCCGGGTGAGCTGACATAGATCGTGATCGGATCGTCACTGTCGGCGGCAAGTGCGAGCAGCTGCTCGGTGACCGTTCGGGCGATGCGTTCGTTGATCCCGCCGAAGATGGAAATCGAACGGGATTTGAACAGTTTTTCGTCGACGATGCCGAGACCCGGCAGCTTGATTTCCGGGGTTTCTTCATTCATCACGAAGTCGGTCATGGTTGGTGCAATCCTGAAATTTCCGAAGACGCGAAGCATATCGAATTTGCTCCGCCGTGAATACGGCGATGCGGCAGGGTTACCGTCGCTTGAGCGGCCCCGCTTCACGGGCCTACCATGCGGGTATGCCTGATGCGCCCGGTACTCTCGAATCCGTTGCCATTCGTCGGGGTGAGCCCGCCGATCGCGACGCGCTGGCGGCGCTGATCGCGGCGAACGGTGCCGGTGGTCGCCACAGGACAGAGGAACTGGCACACCTGCTTTCATCGCGCGAACACTTCATCTATCTCGCGGAAACGGAGGCACCCTTCGGTTTTGTCGGCGCGGGTCCCGCGGACGAGGCGATCACCGGGCCGGGTGCGGGCGAACTTGTGGCCCTGTATCTCCATCCGCAGTTTCATGGGCAGGGCATGGGCAAGAAGCTGCTCGTCCGCGGCCTGAGCGTGCTGAAACGACGCGGGTTCGAGCGTTCATTCGCCTTCGTACCGGCAGCTTCGGTGTCTGCCGTGTCGGTGTTCCGCGCGATCGGCTTCGAGCCGATGGACGGGGTCGAGCGGGAGATCAACGAAGGGGCAAGTACGGTTCGTGAGTGTGGCTACTCAATCTCGCTGGAGGACTTCTTTTGAGACTGCGATCGCCCGATAAAGCCTGACATCGTTGAACTCAGCCAACTCGTCCAGATCAGGGATTGTCGTGGCGGTTTGTCGCCCGATCGGCTCGTACCCGTAAACCTGTACATCCTTGACCCGGGAGTCGGCCAGCAGTACCTCGCTCGCCAGCGCCGGCAGGCGGTCCAGCCAGCCCATATTGTCCCGGTCATAGAGCACATCCGCCGCGATGGCGACGTCGATGTGGCCTTCGATCGCGTCGATGTCGTCGACGACCTCGATGTCGACGCCGTTCAGGCGCGCATTCGCGAACGTGGCATCAATGGCCATCGGATCATTGTCGCATGCGATGACCCTGCCAGCACCCGCGAGTCTGGCGGCGATTGCCACGACGCCGGACCCGGCGCCAAAGTCGAGTACGGTCTTGCCCGCGACTTCCTGCGGATGATCAATCAGATAGCGTGCCAGAACCTGACCGCTCGCCCAGCAGAATGCCCAGTAGGCCGGCCGGTTCATGATCGCGATCATCTCGTCGTGGGGGAGCCTGCCACGGGGATAGTCGTCACCAATCAGCAAGAGGCTGATTCCCGGTGCGAGTGGCAGCGCGGTGGCGCGAATCTCGCCCTGTGACAGGGTCTGGCGCAGATTCTGAGTGAGTTGGTCGAGGTTCATCACGGGCGATGATGTCCTTTGCGGCGCAGGGGTTCAATCGGTACGCTTGAGCGGTTCGACAGAGGAGGGAAGACGATGGCAATTGATTTCACGTTCAGCCAGGAGGTTGAGGACGCACGCCTCATGATGCGTGAGTTCCTGCAGAACACGGTGAAAAAGGAATTCGCCGCGATGCGCGAGAACAAGAATGCGACCCGCGATGACTGGTCGAAGCTGGTCAAGGACCTGCGTGCCAAGGCAAAGGCAGAAGGTTTCTGGCTGCCTCACATGCCGCAGGATGTCGGCGGAATGGGGCTCGGGGTCACGGCGGTCGCTGCCGTTTCCGCCGAGGCTGCCAAGGTGCCGATGGGCCCTTACATCATCAATTGCCAGGCCCCGGACGAGGGCAACATGCATACGCTGCTGCATTTCGCGACCGACTACCAGCGTGAGACCTTCCTCAAGCCGCTGCTTGAAGGCACGGCGCGAAGCTGCTTTTCGATGACGGAGCCGGAGGTGGCGGGCTCCGACCCCACGCTGATCCAGACAACAGCAGTCGAGGATGGCGATGACTGGGTCATCAACGGCCACAAGTGGTTCACATCGGGCGCCCAGGCGCAGACTTCGCCATTGTCATTGCACGTACTGACCCCGATGCCTCGGTACCCCAGGCCCGAAATTCCGCCTTTATCGTGCCGACAGATTCTCCGGGCTTCGAGATCGTGCGGGACGTCGAGACCATGGGCGGCCGCCACAATCACCCGGAGATCAAGTACAACAACGTCCGCGTGCCAAAGGAGAACATGCTCGGCGAGCGCGGTGGTGGCCACAAGCTGGGCCAGGTTCGGCTCGGCCCGGCGCGACTCGCGCACTGCATGCGATGGATCGGCCAGATTGAAACGGCACTGGAGATGCTGATTGATCGGGCACAGAAGCGGTTCGCCCACGGCTCGTACCTCTCCGAGAAACAGAGCATCCAGTGGATGATGTCGGACAGCGCGATGGAACTGTATGCCGCCAAGCTCATGGTGCTGCATGCCGCGTTCAAGATCGAGAACGGCATGGAGTTCAAGCAGGAGGTCTCCATGGCCAAGCATCATGTCGCGAACACGCTCTGGCGGGTTGTCGACCGGGCGATGCAAGTGCATGGTGCGCTCGGTTATTCGACGGATACGCCGCTCGCGAACATGATGCAGCAAGCCCGCTGGGCCCGACTTGCAGACGGTGCCGATGAGGTGCACCAGATGCGAATCGCCGAACTGTTGATGAAAGCCTATAACGATGACGGTTCGGTGAATCAGGGCGTGGGTGGCCTGCCGCTTTGAGGGCGGTACTGGCTGCGGCGCTGGCCGCGACGCTGGCCTCGGGTTGCGCCACGGCGACGCCCGAGCCCCGTTCGCCTGCGGAACTCTACGTGATCGGCGAAGCCCCTTCCCCGGCGCGTATCGAGGCCGACATCCGCCGGCTCGCCGGGTTTGGCACCCGGCACACGCTGTCAGAGACGGAATCGGACACCCGCGGCATTGGCGCGGCAAGGCGCTGGATCAAAGCCGAGTTCGACCGGATATCCGCGGCTTGCGGCGGCTGTCTGGAGGTTTACTTCCAGCGCGAGGTTGTCCCCGAGGCGAGACGCATTCCCGAACCGACGGAAATCGTCAACGTGATCGCGATCCTGCGTGGCACCACGGACCCGGAGCGGTACGTCATCATGTCTGGCGATATCGATTCGCGCGTGTCCGACCCGCTGAATGGCGTCGACGACTCACCCGGTGCCAACGACAATGCGTCGGGCATGGCAGGCGCCATCGAGGCGGCAAGAGTCCTGTCGAAATATCGCTTCCCGGCGTCGATCGTGTTTGCCGGCCTGTCCGGCGAGGAGCAGGGGCTTTACGGCGGGCAGATCATGGCCCGGCAGGCAAAGGCGGATGGCTGGAAGATCGAGGCTGTGCTCAACAACGACATGATCGGCAATATCTCTGGCATCAATGGCGTCACGGACAACACCACGGCGCGCATTTTCTCGGAAGCGACACGCCCGACGGAGACGGAGGAGGAGCGCAGAATACGGCGCTTCACCGGCGGCGAGAACGACTCCCCCTCCCGTAACGTCGCCCGATACGTTGACCGGATGGCGGATGAGTACATCACGAACCTCGATACGATGATGATCTATCGGCTCGACCGATTCGGTCGTGGTGGTCACCATCGACCTTTCAATGATGAAGGCTTTCCCGGTGTTCGCATCATGGAGACGAATGAACACTATGATCGTCAGCATCAGGATCTGCGCAACGAGGACGGTCGTCACTATGGTGACACCATCGACTTCGTCGACTTCGACTATGCCGCCAAGCTCACCGGATTGAACGCGGTTGCACTCGCGTCGATGGCATGGGCGCCGGCACCCCCTTCCAACGTCTCGATTGAGGGGATTGTGTCGCCGGATACGACGCTGAAGTGGAGCCGTGTCGATGGTGCGACGAACTACCGCGTCTATTGGCGACTGACGACAGACGCGCAGTGGCGCTGGTCCCGCGATACCGGGGACGTCACTGAATTCACGCTCGAGAACGTGGTGATCGATAACTACATCTTCGGCGTGGCAAGCGTGAGCGATGAGGGCTTCGAGAGTCCGGTCGTATTCCCGGGGCCGATCGGGAAATTCTGGTGAGTGAGATCGATATCGAGTCCATTGGCGAATCGTTACCGCTGCTGGAAGGGATTCGCACGACCCGCGCCATCAGACGACTGTTACCCGACCCGGTGCCTGTCGAACTGGTGCGAAAGGTCTGTGAGGCAGGCACCTTTGCGCCAAGCGGCGGCAATCGCCAGCCCTGGTTCTTCATTGCCGTCATGGACGAGGCGCGGCGAGCGAAGATCGCTGACCTCTATCGGCAGACTTTCCGCGCCTATATCGCGCCGGCGATCGAGGCGGCAAAGGATCCCGATTACCCGCCCGCCAAGCGACGGAACATGAAAGCCGCGATCTATCTGGCAGAACATCTCCACGAGGCGCCGGTCCTGCTGTTCGTTGCAGGATGGACGCGGCGCAACGAACCCCAACTCCAGGCGCTGTTTCCGGCCATCCAGAATGTGCTGCTCGCGTGCAGGGCCGTCGGACTTGGCGCTTCGCTGACGACCGCACATCGTGCCCATGGTCGCGAGATTGACGAGATGCTCGGGCTCGACCCGGATAAAACGCCGTCCTGCGCAATGATTCCAATCGGCTGGCCCAAAGGGAAATACGGCCGGCCGACCCGACGCTCGATCGACGAGTGCTTCTTCGTCGACGAGGTCCCCGCGAAAACCAATTAACCCCACAAGAGGACACTTCATTGGCTGATCGATCGAAACTGCCGGTGCCGAAGCCAACACCGGAGACCGCCCATTTCTGGGAGGGAACAAAGGCGGGCGAGCTTCGGCTCCAACGCTGCAAGCCCTGCAACAAGACCTATTTTCCGCCGCGCCCGTTCTGCCCGGAATGCCTGTCGGACGATGTGGAGGTTTTCACTGCATCGGGCAGGGCGACCCTCTACAGCTACATCATCAATCACCGCCCGCATCCGGCGTTCGACGGCCCGTATTCGATCGCGCTCGTCGAACTCGAGGAGGGCCCGCACCTGATGACGAACATCGTTGGTGTCGAGCAGACGCCAGATGCCCTCAGCCTGGACATGCCCCTCGAGGTGACGTTCGAAGCGCTGGGAGATGAGATGGTGCCGTACTTCAAGCCGGTGGAGGGTCGAGCATGAAGCCAGGAAGCGTAGCAATCGTTGGTGCATCGGAAACCACGGATCTCGGCGAGATCCCGCACCTCAGCCAGATCGGTCTGCATGCCGACGCGGCGATCAATGCCATGCGCGATGCGGGCCTGAAGCCGGGCGACATTGACGGGATCGCCTGTGCGGGCGAATCGCCGACGGCAGTAGCCCACTATCTCGGCATCAAGCCGGCTTACGCCGACGGGACCGCGGTTGGCGGATGCTCGTTCATGCTGCACGTGCGGCACGCGGCTGCCGCCATCAACGAGGGCTTGTGCACGACCGTGCTGATCACGCATGGCGAGAGCGGGCGATCCAACGTCGGACGCGGCGGTCGCCGGCCGGGTGGCGGTGGTGCGGCATTGCCGGGCCAGTTCGAGGCAGCGTACGGGGGGATGGGACCCACGACCTCATTCACATTGCCGGTACTCAGATACCTCAAGGAAACCGGCACCTCGATGGAGCAACTCGCGAACGTCGCAGTCGTGCAGCGGGAATGGGCCTCGAAGAATCCGCGCGCCAAGCTGCAGGACCTGACGTCGGTCGATGAGGTCCTGAACGACCGCATCATCGCGTGGCCATTCACGAAACCCATGTGCTGCCTCGTCACTGATGGCGGTGGTGCGCTGATCCTGACGAGTGCCGAACGCGCCGGTGACTTTCCGACGAAGCCGGTCTACATCCTCGGGACTGGCGAGAGTGTCGAAACGCCCATGGTGAGCCAGATGTATGACAAGACGCGTTCGACCGCATTCCGGATCTCCGGCAAGAAGGCGTTCGATGAAGCGGGCATCAGCCATGACGATGTCGATCACCTGATGGTCTACGATGCGTTCGCGCACCTGCCGCTGTATGGACTCGAAGACCTCGGCTTCTGCGGTCGCGGTGAGGCGGGGGCCTTCATTGAGGAAGGCAACACGCGACCCGGTGGCAAGCTGCCGCTCAATACCAACGGCGGCGGGTTGAGCTACACGCACTCTGGCATGTACGGCATGTTCGCGCTGCAGGAGAGTGTTCGCCAGCTTCGGGGCACGGCGCCGGCACAGGTCGAAGGCGCTTCGATCTCGGTCTGCCAGGGCGTTGGTGGCATGTTCGCCGCGGCGGGTACCGTCATCATGTCGAACGAGGCGCCGTAGCGCGCCTCGCCTGCGGGCGTCGGGGAGGACAGGCCGATCTCGATCTGCCCTCCCTGATGCCCGCTTTCGCTTGCCTCGGAATTTAATGGGTGTCATTATTTGGTGATGAAAATCATCACCCTTCAGCCTGCAGGCGCCCGGTGAACCTCAGGACTCGGCTGCGCTCTCGATTCATGCGTATCGTCAGCAGCGAGCGGTATCAGCAGCTTGCTCGTCGACGCGCGCGCTTTCGGCGTCGGCTGACGTCCGAGCCTGCCACCGTTCATTACTTTCACGAGGTGGCAGACCCGTATTCGCACCTCGTCGTGCAGCGTCTCGATGCGCTCCGCGACAAGTACGCGCTTGGCTTCAGGGTTCACCTGACGACACCCGCGTCGGATGCCTACCGCGGTGATGCCTCACGCTACTGGGCGTGGGCTCGAACCGACGCCGCCAGTATCGCCCGTGGTTTCGGTGTCTCGTTTCCCGAGGCCGCGGTGGCCCCTGCACAGGCGGCCGAACATGCCGCGATTGCGGCGCTGGCGCGGGCCGTCGATTCGCCGGAGTTTGCGCCGATGGCGATCGAGATCGGTCATGCCCTCTGGTCCGGTCACCCGGATTCAGCCGGCGCCCCGAAACCTTCGTGCGAGGCCGCGAACCAGCTCCGTGCACGCCTCGGCCACTACGCCGGTGGCATGCTCTACTTCGAGGGTGAGTGGTACTGGGGGCTGGATCGGCTCGAACTCCTCGAGCGGCGGCTGATTGAAGAAGGCTTTGGTGATGGCGAGCCGGTTGTCACGACGCCCGAATTCACGGCTCCGGCGTGCCCGACCCTCAAACTCGAAGTCTTTCCGAGTCTTCGCAGCCCGTACACCGCCATCAGCTTTGATCGCACCCTCGCACTGGCGGAACGAACCGGCGTTCAACTCGTGGTGCGCCCCGTCATGCCGATGATGATGCGCGGTGTGCCGGCGCCGGGAAAGAAGGGCGCCTACATCATCATGGATGCCGGCCGGGAGGCGCGTCGGTATGGGGTTCCGTTTGGCCGGATTGTGGATCCCTTCGGTGAGCCGGTGAAGCTGGCCTATTCCCTGTATCCGCTCGCGGCTGAGGCTGGCCTCGAGCGGGCTTTCATCTCACGCTACCTCACGGCGGCCTGGGCGGAGGGTGTCGACATCACCGGTGCAGCCGGCCTGAAGCTGGTGATCGAAGACATCGGTCTCTGCTGGCAGGATGCGGAACCGCTCCTCGGCGGCACTCAGGCAGAGGCCATGCTGGAGCAAAACGTCAGCGACATGCTGCAGGCCGGGCTCTGGGGCGTTCCCAGTTTTCGTGTGTCGGGCGGCGATGCACCACCGTTCAGTTGTTGGGGCCAGGATCGGCTCTGGCGCGTTGAAGAAGAACTCATCAGAAGGACAGAAGCATGATGAACAGATTTCTACTCTTCTTGGGTGTCGTTGTGATCATCGCTGGCGCTGCCTATATGTTCGTGATGAATACGGCGACTGGCCAGAATTTCCTGCTGTCACGCGCGGCGACCGCGATGGCCGGTTCCACGGCGCAGTCCGCGGACGGTATCCACGTGTTCGTTTGTGGCAGTGCCGCGCCATTGCCGACTGAAGGCAGGGATCAGGCCTGCCTTGCGGTCAGGACGCCTGACCATCACTTCATCATCGATGCGGGTTCCGGCTCCGGCAACAACATCCGGCTCAGCGGACTGCCCGGCCAGTCGCTGAACGGTGTTCTGATCACACACTTCCACTCGGACCACATCGCTGCGATCCCCAACATCAATCTCGGTTCGTGGGTCGCCGGTCGCGAGGGTCCTCTGAAAGTCTATGGGCCTCCGGGCATCGAACGCGTGGTTGACGGCTTCAACGAAGCCTTTGCGCAGGATCGTGAGTATCGTACGGCCCACCACGGGCAGGACTTCATGCCGATTGAGTACGGGCTGCTGGAGGCGGTCGCGCACCCGGTCGAGTCGACGCTCGAGTTCGGCGATCTGTCCATTACCTCGTTTGCTGTCGATCACTCGCCGATCAAACCGGCAGTCGGGTACCGCTTTGATTACAAGGGTCGCTCCGTCGTGATCACCGGTGACACGATCGTCACCGACCGCCTCAGGGAGGTCATTGATGACGCAGACCTGCTGTTCTCTGACGCCTTGTCACTGCCGATCGTGCAGACGTTGCAAGCGGCGGCGGAGGCGAATGGTCAGACGCGGCTGGTGAAGATTCTGGTGGATATCCAGGACTACCACGCCTCGGTGGCAGACGTCGCAGAACTCAAGCGCTCAACCGGCGTCGGCATGATTGCGCTGTATCACCTTGTGCCCGGGCCGCGAAATGCCCTGATGGAAAACATGTTCGAGCGCGAGATGACCGATGGCATGGTGCTGACACGCGACCGCATGTGGTTCTCGCTTCCGGCGGGCAGCGATGCAATCGAGGTTCGCTAGCGTCGCCAGATGAAGAGATCGACGAGCGAGATGATCGTGAAGAGCAACAACGCCAGCAGGAACCGCGGATCGGCATAGTAGAGTATGCCCTCGACCGGGAACGCGATGGTTTTCTCCAGCGCCGCGATCTTGAAGCCGTGCCGTTCGGCGAATGCGGGGTTGGTCGCAATCTCCATCATGTCGCGCCGGCTGCGATAGCGCATCAGGGCGCCCTGGTCCCATATTTCGGCTCCTTCGATCCCCGTGAGATCGAGGGACGCGGCAACCGCGCGGCCCGCAAAGATCGGGTGGCAGGCTCGGGCGAACAGCGCCGGGTACATGTATTCCATATATCGTCCGAGCAGTGAGTCGGCAGATTCGCCGGGCGCTGCGCCCGGGACATCGGGGGGATCATCCGCCATGTCGATGACGTTCACCATGATGAACTGGCTGCCCGTGTCAGACTCGAGAAAGGACCGCAGCCGTTCGACTCTCGCGCTGTCGTCGGCCTCAGCCATTCGACTGAGGTACACTGAGATTTCTTCCTCCGTCAGCGGTCCGTCTGTGTCGGTATACCAGAATGTGAATACCGCCCAGCAGAGGAGGCCGGCAATCCAGAGAATCGTGCGTACCATATTCCTGTCCGGATTGAATTTTCTGGCAGTATCCACCAGAATCTAATGAATGTCATTAAAGGAAAGCAAGGTGTCTGACGCGGGAGCAAACCGGGCCGACCAGACCCGTGAGCGTCTGATGCGTGCTGCCGAACACCTGTTCGCGGCCGAGGGCATCGAGAATGTCTCGGTGCGGGCAATCCTGCGGGAAGCCGGGCAACGAAACGAGTCGGCGCTGCACTACCACTTTGGCAGCAAAGCGGGACTCATCGAGGCGCTTCAGACGGAGCGCGTTCAGCAGGTTGTGGATTTGCGCCGTGCCGCGATTGATGACGCGACGGCCGGCGGACGCGAGCCATCGGTTCGCGAACTGTGCTTTCTGATGATCGATGCACCGTTTCGCCTGTGTGCGCGCGACAGGGGGTTCCGGGATTTCATCAGCGTATTCGGGCAACGGCTGGTTGTCGCCGATCGCCCGGTGAACGCTCACCTGCTGGGGCGCCGGGATACTCGACTGGGCGAGGTCAGCGCACTGCTTCGGCGCCAATTGGCGTCGCTTGATGATCGACTGTTCGAGATGCGACTCGAGAGCCTTTCCCGATTCACGTTGTTGGCGATGTCGCGGCGCGCGCGAAACGGGGGCAGTTTTCGTGGCAAGTCGGCGCAACTGTTTGTCAACGACCTCGCCGACACCATGGCGGGAATGCTGCTTGCGCCGGTTTCGGAAGAGACGAGAGAGGTACTGGATGGCGAGGGATAGACTGATACGGCTGCTTGCGGCGCTGCCCGGCGTGCTGATGCTCATCAATGGGATTGGCTTCGTCGTCGACCCGGCGGGCGCGGCGGAAGGCCTGGGCATGCCACTGCTGGATGGCCTGGCGCGGAGCACCCAGGTTGGCGACTTCACTTCCTTCTTCGTCGCCTGCGCGATTTTTGTATTTCTGGGTGCGGCGCTCAGGTCCTGGCAATGGCTCGGCGCCGGCGCCATTCTGCTCGGTCTCGCGGCACTTTTCAGGACAACAGCTGCGCTTTTTCACGGCGCCGAGTTCGCCACACAGTTCATCATCGCGGAACTCATCATGGCCGCCTGGCTGGCGGGTTTCGCGATCTGGTTCGCAAGGACGCCGCGTTGACGGTACCCCGGTCGTTGCGGGCGCTCATCGCTGCCTGTGCGCTGATGACTTCAGTGTGCGCGCTGGCAGCCACGGCGCCGCCAAACGTGGTGATCATTCTCGTCGATGATGCCGGGTTCATGGATTTCGGCGGCTACGGCGGTGAGGCCAAGACGCCGACCATCGATGCGCTTGCCGACGAAGGGATCCGGTTCTCGAACTATCACACGTCGCCCCTGTGTGCGCCCTCACGAGCAATGCTGCTCACCGGATTGTCGAATCATCGAGCCGGTGTGGCGACCATTCCCGAGGTGATCACGGCGGAGCAAGCGGGGCAGCCGGGCTATTCACTGCGATTCGAAGACGGCGTCGAAACGGTCGCGACGAAGCTGAAGCGGGCGGGCTATCGAACCTATATGACCGGCAAGTGGCATCTCGGCCACGGTCCGGGCGACCTGCCCGTGGACCATGGCTTCGACCGCTCGTTCATTCTTGACGCGTCAGGCGCAGACAACTTCGAGCAGAAACCCTACATGCCTTACTACGAAACGGCGGACTGGTTCGAGGACGGCGAGCCGGCGACACTGCCGGAGGATTTCTACTCGAGTGATTTCATCGTCGACAAGATGATCGAGTATCTTGATCAGGGAGACGGCCCGTTCTTCTCCTATCTCGCCTTTCAGGCGATTCACATACCGCTCCAGGCACCCACCGAATACATCGAGCGCTATGCCGGTGAGTACGAAGACGGATGGCACACGCTGCGTGAAGCACGGTGGCAACGGGCAAAGGAGATTGGTCTGATTCCGGCGGAGGCCGGCCTCGCTCCGATGCATGAGTCCATGGATGAGTGGGACTCCCTGAGCGAGTCAGAACGTGCGTACTATGCGAAGAGCATGCAGGTGAATGCCGCGATGCTGGAGGCGATGGACGCCGCGATCGCACGGCTGGTGGCGTATCTCGAGGCTCGCGACGCCTTCAGCAACACCCTGTTTTTCATCACATCGGACAATGGCCCCGAGTTCAATGAACCGGCGACTTCCGGGCTGTTTCGGTCCTGGATGTCACAGAACGGCTATACGAGCGAGACGGAGACACTCGGGGAACCGGGTACAATCGCGCACATCGGGCCCGAGTGGGCGACGGCGGCATCGACGCCGGGACGACTGTTCAAGTTCTACGCCACCGAGGGTGGGCTGCGGGTCCCATTGATAGTTTCGGGCGCCGGTGTTCGCCAGCGCCCCGGCTTCGAATCAGCGCCCGCGTTCGTCACCGATATTGTGCCAACGGTGCTCGATGCTGCTGGCGCGGATGCTGGCGGCGTCGATGGTCTGAGCCTCCTGCCACTGCTCGGGGGCGGGGAGGGGCCGGACCCGGATCGCGGTGTGGCGATTGAGGTCTCCGGCAATGCCGCCTATTTCAAGTCGGGGCTCAAGCTCTCGAAGCTGACGCTTCCCTACGGTGACGAGCAATGGCGACTCCATGACATCCTGCAGGATCCGGGCGAGACGCAGGATCTGTCGTTGGAGAGGCCGGAACTGTTC
This sequence comes from Pseudomonadales bacterium, assembly GCA_965267485.1. Taxonomy (GTDB): domain Bacteria; phylum Pseudomonadota; class Gammaproteobacteria; order Pseudomonadales; family Azotimanducaceae; genus JANQJA01. The sequence goes on from OZ254080.1 coordinate 1,869,052, forward strand.
AAGCAGATGCTGGCAGAGTACAACGCGTATGCGGAACAGGTCGGCGTCATCGCGCCGCCGCCGGGCTTCAATCCGGTGCAGCAGGTGGCGAGCAATTCCGTTCGCCGTTTGCTCTGGTCCTACCGGAGTACGCTGTTCGCGGTGATGGCAGCGACGCTGGCACTCGTCTTCGGCGTATTCGTCTGGCGGCGTCGGCGGTAGACCCGCGCGACGCCCTGCCGGTGTCGTCAGGCTGAGAGGTCGACCTTCTCGGGCACCGCTTTGCCAAGCATCTTGTTGCAGATCTCCAAGTACTTCCTTTCTGCGATACGCGACCATAGAGGGACGTGGCCGGCCGAAGCTTCCAGTCCCACTTTCGATGATTCACGACAGATGGCTACTGTATTGCCACTAGGGTAGGATTACTATCCGACACGGGGCGTTTCCTAACGACCCGAGTGGAATAAGCGGTTCAGGCCATAGCGCGAAGCGCGCAGGCGGTGGTTTGTTTAACCACCTTCGCATCTACCAAGCGAAGAGACTGTTGCTATGCGACGAAGATGACCGCTCGATTGCTTTACGGGATTCTAAAGTAACAGTGTCTGAATCGATATCAAACAAACTCGACGCGTTGACGTCGCTTAGAGCGTTTGCTGCTGGTGCGATCGTCATCTTTCACATGGGTGGCGTGGGGTTCCTTCCAATAGGTACTCACCCTGAACTGGCGAATGGCGTGAGTTTCTTCTTCGTGCTTTCTGGCTTCATCTTGACGTACAACTACCCGAGTCTAAAAGGCAGGGTTGGAGACTACTACCTTAAGCGTATCGCCCGGATCTGGCCTCTCCATCTCACAACGATTGCCTTGATCGTGTTTTTGGTACCGAGCTATGCAACATGGATTCTCAGAAATCCTGATGCCGCGATCGCAAACGTTCTGCTTCTTCAATCATGGACTGCGGATAAGGCCTTTACGAGTAGTCTGAACGGAGTCTCATGGTCCATATCAACTGAGATGTTCTTCTATCTCTTGTTCCCGCTGTTGTTGGTCGTGCGACGCTTCTGGATTGTAGTTCTGGCCGTTGCAGCAATTACCTCAGCAGGTTTGTACTGGGTTGAAGCCAACATTGATCGTTTTGACAACATTCATCCTCTTGTCTTGCACTTCCCACCGCTTCGTCTGTTTGAATTCGTTGTGGGCATGTGGGCCGCGAAGATATTTCGGGATCGACATTCGGTGGGTGCATCTACACGGTCGAATCTGTTGCGAAACGGCCTGCTGGAGGTGGCGGCGATTGGATTAGTGGTTGCGAGTGTAGTTGCGCTGGGGCTGATTCGGCCACAGCTGGGGGCTGTTGGTCTAAAGGCCACGGCATTATGGTTGACGCAATCTGGTTCAGTAATGGTGTTCGCAGCTTCCATCTACGTCTTTGCAATTGGTTCGGGATTCGTCAGTAGACTTCTCCACGCGCGCTTTTTGGTTCTCCTCGGTGAGATCAGCTTTGCGACCTATATGTTGCACCAAATCTTCATCAAATACGCTCGGGTTACAGACCTCGAGTCAAAATTCGGTGAGTTGGGAGTCGCGGTAGCGATCATCTTCGCCAGCTATATGGGATCTTACGTCCTATGGGTCGCAATCGAGACGCCAGCCCGTAGAGGAATTGTTGCTCTGGCCAGAGCCGCGAAGGGGCGAGTGACCCGAGATGCACCGAGTCCCAACGAGGGTCCGCTACCAGGGTGAACGAATCGGCAAGCAGTTTTAACGAACCGTTCAATCAATGATCCGCATGCCCTTTCCGAAACTGAAAGATTGTGCAACGTGCCTCTTGCCCCGATCGAGAGTGAAAGGATGATTGCGCCGTAGCGCAGCTACCTCCCATTTCATTCCCATGTTTCGCTTCAGGAGCTATGGCGCCGGTTGGCCGTATGTCTGTTGCTGTCATCGAGGTGCGACTAGCCTGAACCCGTGCCTTTTGCGTCAGATCGAAAGGTCGACCCTTTCCGGGATCGCCTTGCCGAGGATCTTGTTGCAGACCTCGAGGCTCTCGGCAAAGCCGGTGTGTGCCTTGATCGCCTCCGTATGGGCAGCGAGCGAGGGCCACCTTGAAGCGTCGATCGGCAGTGTGACGAGGCTGAGCTGCGCCATCTGGGTCCCAACGGCAATATCTGCCAGCGTGAACGAGTCGCCGACGAAATATTCCCGGCCATCGAGCGCGCGCTCCAGATAGTCGAACCGAACAGGAAGGATTTCGTTGAAGCCCTTGCGGGCGGCGTCGAGATCGGAATCCTTGCCCGCCATCCGGGGGAACAGGATGGGCCGGAATACGTGCATACCGACGGCGCCTGCCAGTTCCGTATCGGCATACTCCTCGATCCACGCGACCCGGCCGGCATCGAAATCCGAAGCCCCGTAGAGGCCGGCGTTCAGCTTGCGATCGAGATAAAGGCAGATGGCGGACGAGTCTGCAATCGTGCCCGGAATGCCTTCTTCGCCCACGGTGCGATCCCGCAGCACCGGGATTCGTCTGGCGGGACTGATCTCAAGGAACCAGTCCGGCATTGCCATGATGTTGATCATCTCGAGGTCGTAGTCCGCGCCCTGATCTTTCAGAACGACTTCGACCTTGCGGACAAAGGGTGAAACTGGCGTACCGTAGACGACAAAGTCAGCCATGATCTCGATTACTCCCGGTCAGATTGAAAAGTGGTGCACAAGCATAACCCGCCCGTGTTTTAATGTAATCCATTAGAAATGCAAAGAGGGAGTTAAGACACATGACGCTCGAAATTGATGTCTTCTGGTCGTTCCGCAGTCCGTGGTCGTACCTGGCAACACCGCGGCTTGCCGCGTGGCAGCGTGAGTACGACCTGCGGGTCGTCTTTCGGCCTGTGTATCCCATCGCCGTGCGCACACCGGAGTTCTTTCAGTCAGTGCATCCGCAATGGTTTCCGTACTTCATGAAAGATGTGCATCGCGTTGCGGAGTTTCTTGACCTTCCTTTCCAGTGGGCGAACCCTGATCCGATCGTCTCGAGTCGTGGTGATGACGGCCGACCGGTGATCGCTGAAGAACAACCCTACATCCGCCGGCTGACCCGGCTCGGCGTTCTGGCTGAGGAGTCGGGGCACGGCATTGAGTTTGCCGACGAAGTATCGAGACTGATCTGGACCACGCCGGGCTGGAACGAGGGCGAGCACCTTGCGGACGCGACGGCGCGGGCGGGCCTCGATCTCGCCGACCTGGATGCACGGGCGGAGGCAGAAGATGAACGTCTTGAAGCCGAGATCGCCCGGAACGAGGCTGATCACGCCGAAGCCGGACACTGGGGGGTGCCGACGACCGCATTCAGGGGCGAGCCCTTCTTCGGCCAGGATCGCCTTGACGTGCTGCTCTGGCGACTCGAGCAGAACGGCCTTCAGCGCCGCTAGCCCGCTATGTAACGACCTGCGACAGGAGGAATGAAAATGACCGATGATCGATTGCCGCTCCGGGGCTCACCCGGGTCGCCGTATACACGAAAGATGCTGGCGGTACTGCGTTATCGCAGGATTCGCTATCGATTTCTCCAGGCGGAAGACCCGGCGTTGCCCAAGCCCAAGGTTGGGCTGATTCCGGTGTTCTACTTTCCGGATGACAATGGGGAACTGGTGGCCGAGGTCGACAGCACACCGATCATCCGTCGCCTTGAGGATGAGTACCCGGGGAGATCCATTATTCCGGGCGAGCCCGCCATCGCGTTTATCAACGCACTGCTCGAGGACTACGGTGACGAGTGGCTGACGAAAGCCATGTTTCATTATCGGTGGTACTACGCGGACGACATCGAGATGGCGGGATCCATCCTGCCTCATTACGCTGACGTCTCGCAGCCTGATGAACTGATGGCGAAGATGAAGGGGATTTTCTCCGAGCGGCAGATCAGCAGGCTGTATGTCGTTGGTTCCAATGACGTCACGGCACCGGTGATCGAAGACAGCTACGTACGCTTCATGGCGGCGCTGAACGAACACCTGAAACTGATGCCATTCCTGATGGGAAAACGGCCCGGGTCGGCGGACTTCGCCTGGTATGGCCAACTCACCCAGCTAACGCAGTTCGATCCGACGCCGGCGAAAATTGCGGCTTCGCGCTTCCCGCGAGTCCATGCCTGGGTCAGCAAGATGGAAGACCAGTGTGGGCTCGAGCCATCTGCCGATGACTTCGTCACGGCCGACGACTTCCCGCCGACGCTGACAGCAATCCTCCAAGAGGTCGGGCGGACCTACGTGCCGGTGATGCTCGCCAACCTCGCGGCAATCGAATCGGGCGCCGAGGAGGTCTCCGCGGTCGTCGAGGGCAAGCCCTGGACGCAGCCGCCGTTCCCGTACCAGGCCAAGTGTCTGCAATCGATTCGAATGGACTACGCCCGGCTCGATGCCGACGACCGCCAGCGTGTGGATGAACTGATTGCCGGCACCGGGTGTGAGCAGCTTCTCGCTAAACCGGCGAACGCGAACGGCAGCAGCAACTGAACGCAGGAGGGTCTATGGAAGTCATTAACAAGGTGGTACCAGACGAAGCGCAGATGAAGGGGTTCATGGAGCCCGGTCACGATGGGCCGATCTACATGCTGAACCTGCTGAAGTTCAGGGAAGAGGCCGAGTATCCGGATGGTCGTGAGACTGACCTGACAGGGGAAGAAGCCTATGCACTCTACAGTGCAGAGGTAGGCGAGCACCTCGCTCGCGTGGGCGGCGCTGCCCTGTTCTCGGCAAGGGTCGAACGGCTGATGCTTGGCGAGGTGGAAGAACTCTGGGACAGGGCGGCCATCGCCATGTATCCGTCCCGTACCGCGATGATGGAGATGATGAGTTCAAAGGACTATCAGGCATCGGCGGTGCACAGGGCGGCGGGCCTGGCGGGTCAGCTCAACATCGAACTGGTAGAGCCTGTAGGCCGCTGGATCATGGCGCAACAGAACACGTAGCTGTGTGCCGGCGTTGAAACTGACGAGAAGGGGGAAGAGATGAGGTGGATTGCGGGCAGCTTGTTGGGGGTGCTCCTGCTGTTTGGCGCCGGGTGGATGTTCAGGGCCGAGATAGCGCTGTTTGGTATCAACCTGATGACGTCATCGCAGCGGGAAGTGGGGCCGACGCAAGAGATTGTCTGGTCGACAGGTACGGATCCGGAAGGGCGTGCCCCGGGGCAACGGCCGCCCAACATCATTCTGATACTGGCCGATGATCTTGGGTGGAACGATGTCTCCATGAACGGCCCGAACCCCACGACACAGACGCCGAACATCGATGCGCTCGCCGCCGAAGGCGTGACCTTCTCCCAGGGTTACGCCGCGAACGGAACCTGCGCTCCCTCGCGGGCGGCCCTGATGTCCGGGCGCTATGGTACCCGCTTCGGCTTTGAATTTACGCCGACGCCAGCGGGCTTCATGCCGATTGTTGCGTTGGTCAGCGGCACCCGGGATCGGCCGCTGGCACCACCCGGCATACCGAATACCGAGGAAGCGAACCTGAGTTTCGCCGAAATGGGCATGCCGCCATCGGAGATCACGCTGGCCGAACTCCTTTCGGAGCAGGGCTACCACACCGTGCATATCGGCAAGTGGCATCTGGGTAATGCGAACGGCATGGCCGCTCATGACCAGGGGTTCGATGAGAGCCTGTTAATGGCGAGCGGCCTGTATGGACGACTTGATGACGAGAATGTGATCCAGGCGAGGCAGGACTTCGACCCGATTGATCGCTTCCTCTGGGCCTCGATGGGGTTTGCTGCCAGCTTTAACGGTGGGCCGCTGTTCGAACCCGGTGGCTACCTGACCGATTACTACACTGACGAAGCCGTCAAGGTGATCGAGGCCAACAAGGATCGACCGTTCTTCCTCTACCTCGCACACTGGGCCCCGCACACGCCATTGCAGGCTACGCGCGAGGACTATGAGGCGTTGTCCGATATCGAACTGCATCGTGAGCGCGTCTATGCCGCGATGATTCGCTCCCTCGACCGCGGCGTCGGTCGCGTCATGGATACCCTGGAGGCCAACGGTCTCGATGAGAACACACTCGTGATGTTTACTTCTGACAATGGTGCGGCCGGGTACCTCGGGCTCCCTGATGTGAATGATCCCTACCGGGGCTGGAAGATCACATTGTTCGAAGGTGGTATCCGCGTGCCGTATCTGGCGCGCTGGCCCGCGAAGTTACCGGCGGGTGAAACGTACGATGCTCCCGTTCATCACTTCGACATGTATGCAACGGCCGCTGCTGCGGCAGGTGCCGCGTTACCGGCCGATCGAGTCATGGATGGTGTTGATCTGACGCCCTATGTCACTGGCGTCGATACGACGCAGGCGCCCCACAAGTACCTCTTCTTTCGCAGCGGTGCGGCCCAGGCGGTTCGTGATGAACGCTGGAAGCTGATGGTGAGTGCGCCGCCGGGCGGGCCGCGAAAGGAGTGGCTGTTCGACCTGACTGCTGGCGATGCAGACTGGACCGATCAGTTGGCCGCCAATCCAGAGGTCGCAGACCGGTTGCGTGGCGTGCTCGAGGATCACAACAGTGAACAGGCTGAACCACTCTGGCCCTGGACAAGCACTTCGGCGCAGAACGTCGACCGCGATCTCTCGCAGGAAGACCAGCCCGGCGACGAGTTCGCGTACTGGAGCAACTAGCAGACCAAGCCGCGCTGGGGCCGTAACGTCAGCCAAAACTCTCCAGCAATGCCAGCGTGGCCAGCCAGTCACGAATGGATTGCTGGTCCGGTTCCGGCAGTGCACTGATCTCGCGGCGAATCATTGCGCGCGACTGCTCGGGATAGGGGCGCGTCAGGTAGCTGACATCCTCGCCGAAGGTTTCGACGTGGAACGCCTTTGCGCCGGCATCGAGCGCTGCCTGATTTCCCAGCACGAAGGGCTGGTAAGTCGTCTTCATTTCCTCCAGCACCAGTGATGCGAAGCGCGTAGTTTCGGGGAACGACGGGAGTTCGCCCGTGCCGTCCCAGTCGTCAGCGCCGGATTCGGCCCATGCGATGACGCGACTGTAAGGCTGCATCTGCGCCTTCGGTGTTGGATCCGTCAGGGTGTGTGCCCGCAGCCCGCCGAGCACGATACAGTCGAGAGCCGTGGGCCGGTCGCCGAGCAGGTAGCGAGTCTCTGCGAGCTGCGCTTCGGCGGCGGCCATGATCCGATGGTATTCGTCTTCGGCTGCGCGCTGCTGGTGCTCGCTGTCTGTGCCGGTCGCCCGACACGCACGCGGACCCCAGGCGCGGACACGTGCCGCGGCTTCGGCGTTGCCGCCCGCCATGCGCTCTGATGCAAAGCGTGCGCTCTCTTCGTAGTGCCAGCGATAGTGCACCATCGTACGCGCGATCCATTCGTCGAAGTATTCTTCGATGATCTGGACGAGTACACCGAGCTTGCCCGCCGGAAAGAGGCGACGATTCGGGAACCGGCTGTCGAGCAGGCGAATCAGTGGCGTGGTATCCGCAATCATCCAGTTCTCGGGCGTGTGGAGGACGGGCACCTGGTGCGTGCCTGAGCGCTGTTCAATCTCCGGGGCAACGTCCGGCGATTTGGCTCGCAGCTCGAACTCGGCGTTGTAAAAGCGCATCGCCGCTTCGAGTTTGCGTGTGAAGTACGACAGTTCACCGCCGTAAATGATGTATCGGTTTGAGTCTGGCTTCGGCTGGGTCATCGACGGTTCCCTCTCGCTCTCGGTGTAATGATAGTCATTAGGCTCTGGGGGCGCTACCATGGTCGGGCCAGCGGAAGAAGAATGTGCGGCGGGTTCGAGCCCTGACGTTGGTACGACGGCACCGGCATGACCTACGACAGCATCGTCATTGGAACCCGGCCCCGGACGCCTGCAACGCCCTCTGTCCGCTGCAGACCCTTTGAACACGCCCGATGAACAGGCGCCGTTGACAACTCATCGGCGAGGGAACAGGCGCTCGGCGGGCGGGACGAAACCCTCGAAGCGGGGCGAGGCCAGTTGACGATCGATGAACAGTGCAATGATATCGATGACCTGCTGGCGAAACTCCGGAAAGGCATCAAAACCATGGGGCGCGCCTTCGTAAATATGCATCTCGACCTTGGCGCCGTCTTCTGCCAGCCGTGCATACAGATCGAGTGTCGCTGATACCGGCACCACGGTGTCCTTGTTGCCGTGTACCAGGAGCGTGGGTGGGAAATCAGCATTGGACCAGGTAATCGGGCTTGCCTTGTCGAGCGCCGTGTCATCCACGTCGGATCGCCCAAACAGCAGATCGACCGGCGCCTCCGGGTTTCCGGTGGTTCTCAGCCTGGCACCCCCATACATGGCAATCACGGCCGCAACTGAGGTATCAACGCCTGCGTTGCCCCCCTCACCCTCGAACTCCTCAAAATTGGGCGTTCCACCCATGATCAGCGAGAGGTGCCCGCCGGCCGAGTTGCCTGATACGGCAATACGGTCTGGATCAAGCCCAAGCAAATCGGCATTGCTCTTCATCCAGCGCAGTGCGGCCTTGCAATCCGCAATCTGGGCAGGCCAGGTCGATTCACCTGACAGCCGGTACTCACAGCAGACACAGACAAAGCCATATCTTGCGAGCTGGATACCGTAGCCCTTGAGTTGCGACTTGTCGCCCAGACGCCATCCTCCCCCATGAATCAGGAGAATGGCCATCCGGTTTTTCCCGGCTTCGGGCGGCATGTACACATCGCACTTGAGGTCGCGCTCGCCCCCGACACCGAACACGACGTCCTCCTGAACGACGACACGACCTGCTTGTTTGGTCAATTCAGCCATTGATTTCCCTCCCGACAGAACCACAAGGTATTCGTCAGCGCACACGCGCTAAAAGATGGTGACTGTTCCTGATGCAACCTGAATGGACTGTTGCGGTAATGATAGTCATTAACTGCGAGTTGCGCTAGCATGAGCGTTCACTTCCGGAAGGCAATTCAGGAGCAGGATGATGGGAGCAAAACCCGAATCATTTGCGGGGCGATGGTTGCGATTCCTGATCGCGGGCGCACTGGCCGCGATCGCACAGGTGTCCCTCGCGGACGAGGAGTATGCTGCGCAGTGGGGTCCCGCCGTGGGCACGACGGCCCCGATGCTCGAGGCCGTGGATCAGCATGGCAAGCAGCAATCGATCGAGACGCTGACCGGTCGGAACGGACTGTTGTTCGTCTTTAACCGATCTGTCGACTGGTGACCATTCTGCATTCGTCAGTTCGTGAAACTGAATGATATTGCAGGGCAGTTTGAAGCACTCGGGGTAGGCGTGGTCGGGATGACCTACGACAAGCCTGAGTTGATTGATCGATTCAGCCGGAAGTGGAAACTGCAGTTTCCGCTGCTGCGTGATGTCGATGGGCAGCACGTTGATGCCTGGGGTATTCGCAATGAAGAGTATCAGGAAGGCAGTTTCGCCTACGGCATCCCCCATCCCGGTGTTGTCCTGATCTCTCCGGAAGGCGAGATTCTTGCCAAGTGGGCAGAGGCGGGATATCGATCACGTGCTGACTGGTCGACCGTACTCACCGAAGTGGGCGAGATCGTGGGCGGCGAGTAGTCGCCCCACCATTGAGTGATCGCATGCGCATTGTGCTGAACATGCTCGCCTGGATTGGCATCATCGTGCTGGGACTCGCCAATGGCGTGCTGGAAGATCTCGTCTTTCTGCATGTGCTGGTCCCCTATATGCCGGTGAGCGTCGATCTCACCGGGGATCTGTTCTGGGTCTTCACCGTGCCGCTTGCGCAGCTGTTGACGCTGGCTGTCACCGGGACTGCTGCCTGGTTTCTCGGCTTGCATCGTCCGACCCGACTGATTGTATTCTGGCTCTGCTGGAGCCTCTCACGCGCGGCATTTCTGACGCGTATCAACAACCCGCCAGAGGATGTGATGATCTATCTGCTGTGGATCACCATCTGGTGCGGTCTGATTGGCTTGCTGGCACTGCTCCGCAAACGCGGGAAGCAAAAGCGGGCCGCTGCCCCAAATGAATAACGATAGAGTTCTGCGGGAAAGACTTCATTGCCTCAGGGCTCCAGCGTCAACAGGTCAGTTGCCAGCACAATCTCACCGCTGAAGTGTGGTCTTGCCGCATCGATCCACGCCTGTTCGCTACCCGCCAGCGGCGGCGGAACGGGATGATTGAGAACGAGCGTTCCCACGTTACCCCGTGCAGCTGTTTGCGCGGCCTGTTCGATATCGGAGTGATAGTCGAGTACGTCCCTGAATCGCTGCATCGGTACGGATTCGATCATCGGCCGATTCACGACGGTCTGCACATAGATGTCCGCGCCATCGACCAGACGTGCCAGTCCGTCGCATGGAACCGTATCTCCGGCGATGCACACTGACGTGCCGTCCGCTTCGACCCGAAACCCCACGGTCGGATGCACGGGGCTGTGATCCGTCGGCGCCGCAAGCACCGTGACACCTTCTGCCTCCCACACGACGCCCTCATTAACCTCCTGGACATGAACCTGCGGTGGCTCGTTCAGATCTGCGTGGTGTCCGATCCGGTAGCCGATGTCGTTGCTGAGCATCGCCAGTGTCGCGGCGGTGAAGGCGTCGAATCCGGCAGGGCCGATCGCGGTGAGGGGATTGACGTCGGCACTCGAGATCCAACGGGTCGTAATCACGTCGTTGTAGTCAGTCGTGTGGTCGCTGTGCATGTGCGTGACGAACAACGCATCAAGATCCCGTGCCGCCACGCCCATGGCGGCGGCGCGCATCAGTACGGCCCGACCGCAGTCAAACAGAAGCTTGTGACCCGCGACCTGGACCAACGTGGCTGGACCTGCCCGATCGGGAACAACCAACGGTGAGCCACTGCCCAATATCGTGACTTTCACGCCCGAACCTTCCACTTACTGCCTGGTCATCGCGGCGCGAGCCTCACGCTCCGCTTCCTCTGCCTTGTCCTTTTCGCTCGGTCGCTGCGCGATTTCGAACACGACCTTTTCAATGTGGCCGGGATAGACGAAGGGCGGATCGTAGTCACGATTGACGGGCGCCATCGCGCGCCCGAAGTCCATGCCGGTGCTCGAGATCATGCCGAGAATCCTGGGTATCTCGCCTTCAGTCTCGAGTTCTCCGTCGACCAGCAGCCGCACCTCCGCACGCTTGTCGGGAAGGCGGTTCACTTCGAACCTGACGGTGTGGTCTCCCGGCGAGAGTTCATTGGAAGCCACGACACGTGTGTGATCGTGAAAGCAGTTGTACTCGAAGTGTAGTCGACCGCCCAGAATGTAGAGCGCGAAGCCCGAGTTCAGTGTGCCCCGATTGACGAGTGCACCATCGCCGCCGCCTGACGGATGCGTGAGTACGACTTCAGTCGACCAACCGCGTGCCGCAGAGGGGCAGGCATCCGAAACAATGTGCGAGACGGGCGGATAGTAGACATAGCGGTCTCGCGCAGATGGCAGCCCGGTGCGCCGCGAGCCGCGAAACGTCTGTGCGGCGGGGCGATCGTCGAGCGGCAGTGCGCCGTGTTTCTCGGCTTCCTCCCACCAGAGCGCGATCATTTTTTCGAGCTTCTCGGGGTGCGCATCGGCAAGGTCGTGACTTTCCGAGAAGTCTTCATCGAGGTGGTAGAGTTCCCATTTGTCATCGTCGTCCCAGGACGTACCCGAGACGTGTCGCGTGACTGCCTTCCAGCCCTCATGCCAGATGCCCCGGTGCCCCAGCATTTCGAAATACTGTACCGATCGGGCAGGCCCGGTCTCTTCCGATGCGAGCGTCGGGACCAGCGATGCGCCATGCAGCGGCATCTGATCGACGCCACGAAACGTTGAAGGCGCCTCCGTGCCTGTCACCTCAAGCACGGTGGGCATGATGTCGATCGCGTGGCAGAAGGAGCGGCGGATACTGCCGGCCGCATCAATTCCCTTCGGCCAGTGAACGACAAGCGGATCGCGTACGCCACCGCCGTGGGTGTTCTGCTTGTACCACTTGAGTGGTGTATTCCCGACCTGCGCCCAGCCCCAGGGGATATTGGAGTGGCTTTCCGGTCCGCCGATATCGTCCAGACGTTGTACCGCGGCATCGACGTCTTCCATCATGCCGTTGAACCATTTCATTTCGTCAAAGACGCCGAGCGGGCCACCTTCCTGACTTGCACCATTGTCCGACATGACGATGAACAGCGTATTGTCGAATTCGCCGATCTGTTCGAGGAACCCGATCAGCCTGCCGATCTGCGCGTCCGTATGGTCGAGCTGCGCGGCAAAGGCCTCCTGGAGGCGAGCAGCAAACTTCCGCTCGTTATCGCTGAGTTCGTTCCATGGTTTGACGCCCGGATTGAGTGGCGCGAGATCCGTATCTGCGGGAATGATCCCCTCTGACTTCTGGCGTTCGAACCAGTCCTTTCGCATGACGTCCCAGCCGGCATCAAATCGACCGCGGTATTTGTCGAGGTATGCCCGGGGTGCCTGGTGCGGCGAGTGGGTCGCGCCAAACGCGAGGTACGAAAAGAACGGGCGCTCCGGAACGAGCGAAATCTGATCGCGAATGAACCTGATCGTCTGGTCGGTGATGTCTTCCGATACGTGATAGCCGTCTTCGGGCAGGGAAGGCGCCTCGATGTGATGGTTATCAACCGTCAGTTCGGGATAGAACTGATCGGTCTCGCCTTGCATGAATCCGTAGAAGCGATCGAAACCGCGGCTCAGGGGCCAGTTGTGGAACGGCCCTGCGGCTGAACACTCGGCCATCGGCGTGAGGTGCCACTTGCCGGTGGCATAGGTGCCGTAGCCGGCGCCGCGCAGTACATCGGCGATTGTTGCCGCCGATTCAGGCAGGTAGCCGCGCATATTCGGGAAGCCTGTGTCCATGTTCGAGACGCCGCGCATGCCAACGGCGTGGTGGTTACGGCCGGTCAGCAGGCAGGCGCGGGTTGGTGAGCACAGCGCGGTCGTGTGGAAGTTGACGTAGCGGAGCCCGCCGGCCGCAAGCCGGTCGATATTCGGCGTCTCGATTGTCGAGCCATAGCAACCGAAATGGGAGAAACCCGTATCGTCGAGGACGACGAGTACGACATTGGGTTTGCCAGTCGCTATCTGCGGCTGTGGCCACCAGGGCTCGGACTCGTAGACGGTCCGGCCGATCTTGCCTTCAAAAGGTTCACCTGAGGGGTGCTTGTAGCTCATGCGCGTAGCTCCGCTTATCGCCAGACTTCCAGATTGTTCTTGCGACCGATGTCCCTCGTCAGCTTCATCTCCAGGACTTCTCTCATATTGCATTGGTCCAGGATTGCCAGCGTGGACGTCCGGTCAGTGTCATTCATCTTCTCGAACTCATCCTGCGCCCGCTTCAGGAGATAGAAGCGGTAGGGCTGTGCCATGGCACTGAGGGTGATGCCATCGATGTCGAAGCGACCGAACCCGAGTCCCCGCTCGGCGGTGGTACCCGGCGCCAGATCAGTCTGGTTTGCGAGCCAGTCGTTGATCGTGTCGGCAGCGGCTCGTGTTTCCGGCACGAAATCGACCGCGAGCGCCTTCAGCACATCGACGAGCGTGTCGGGAATGTCATCGTCCGGCAGGAATCCCGGAGGCGGGTTCACAAACTCGCCGACATCAGCTTCGAGGCGATTCATCCGTTCCACCCAGCGAAGCACGCAGGGCGCTCGCGCCTGCATGATTGACAGGGGTTTGGGGTCGCGGCCCAGATGAGCGAACAGCGGCGCGATCATCCCGAAGTCCCCGATGCAGGGTTTACCGCCGAGCAGGTAGGGCAACGCGGCGAAGTGCTCGTTCAGGCGATCAAGGACGTTGAGGTAAAGGCGCTCCGTGAGTTCGAATGTCTCCGGATTGACGCCGAAGGCGCGCGCTGCGCCGCGCATCTGGTTTCGGGTTGCTTCCGCGCGGGATTCCTTTTCCGGATGTCCCGCCATCAGGCCCTCGAAGTGAAATTTCAGGAACGCATCGTTCTCTTCGGGGAAGTTCCATCGATAGTGCATGGCAGGGCGGAGCAATCCTTCGGCGCCGATCGTGTCAAAGAGCCGGCTGAAGAAACGCTGTTTCGCCGTCGGCGGCGAGAAGGCATTGCCGGACGCCTGTTCAAAGTGGTCGATGATGGCTGCGCCGTCACGAATGACTTCTCCGTCGGCGAGTTCGATTGTCGGCATACCCGCCCGGTTCCCTGCTTTCGGCAGAACCTCGGCACGGAAGTGCGATGACGCAAAATTGACTTCCCGGTACGGGATGTTCGCCTTGATCAGGTAGCAGCGGGCACGGCCGGTAAAGAGTGAGTGGGGTGCGCCATATAGCGTGATCGGTTCCACAGTGTTGCTCCTTAAGGGTTGCCCTGGGAAGTGAGTTTGGCGACGGCACATTCCAGTACCGTGCGCGCGCGCGTTGCGCTGAGGCGCTGTTCCCGTCGCAAGCTGACCCAGTAGTCGATACCCAGCGTTGCGTCGATGGCTTCGAACAACGTCTCGTCCTGTGCGATCGTGTCGGGCAGCGCCTCCATCAATCGCTGCCGTCCTCTGGTCACCCACTCGCTGCGCTGCCGGCCGCGATTGGCAGATTGGCGCTTCGCCCAGATTCGTGACACGTAGAGCGGCAATAGCGTCTCATAGACGCGACAACGCCGGTCGATGATCGTTTGAAGGCGGTCCTTGCGCTGATCCACGGACTCCTCAACCGGAAACGCCTCGTCACGGACGGCCATGACGTGACTTTCCGCGTCGTCAACCATCGTCTGAAACAGAGACGCCATGTCGGCGAAGTGGCGAAAGAGGGTACGTGTCGTGATCGACGCAGCGTCCGCGATTTCCCGGGCGGTGGGTTCATCCACCCCCTCAAGCAGCAACGTGCGCGTGGCATCGAGGATGCGGCGACGCGTCGCGATGGTCCGCTCAAGCCGACCGTCTGAGGCTTCCTGATCTCGCTCGGTGAGGTCGCTCACGATCTGTCCCGAATAATATGTCAGTTAGAGTGACATTTAATTTTGAACTGTGTCAACATCATGCGCATGGTACGTCTGGCTGACTTGCCCGAGTATGAACGGGCCCATCTGCTGTCGAAGAACCTGCCGCCGCTCGGGCCGCCGGTGTGGGCGCCATTGGCGAAACCGGTCTCAGCGCTCCGGATTGCGTTGATTACGACGGCCGGACTGCACTTCAGGGATGATGCCGCATTTGGCTTTGCCGATGCGACTTTCCGGCCGATAGAAGGCACGGCGGACGCCAACGAGTTAATCATGTCGCACAGCTCGGTCAACTTCGACCGGACCGGGTTCGCCGAGGACGTCAATCTTGTCTTTCCCCTCGACAGGTTTCGGGAACTGGTTGAGGCAGGTGCAATCGGCTCCCTGGCGGACGTGCATTACAGCTTTATGGGTGCAGGTCTCTCGCCGGACGCCTACGAGAAGAGTGCCGGCCAGGTTGCAGGCATGCTCAAGCAAGACCGCGTCGATGCGGTGTTTCTGACCCCGGTTTGACCCAACTGCACGCGCGCCGTGAGCGCGCTCGGCTACTATCTTGAACGTGAAGGGATCATGACCACCGGCATCAGTCTGGTACGCGAGAACACCGAGAGCATGCAGCCACCGCGCGCGCTGTGGGTGAGCTTTCCACTCGGCCGCCCGCTTGGCAAACCGGGCGATGCAGCGTTCCAGCACGGCGTCATTGCGGCTGCGCTGGCGCTGCTGACGAGAGAACGAGGGCCGGTGCTGAAGGATTATCCTGTCGACCTCGACACAGACACCGACACCGAAGCACCCGCGCCGGCGTGCCCGGTCTCTTTCGTCAAGGTCGCGGAAGAGCGTGCGACGTGGGCGGAACGTCTGAGCCGGGAACTGACTGAACTTGCTCCCTGGTACGAACTCGGTCTTCGGCGCCGAGGCAGGACTCTGGTAGGTGTGTCGGCATCTGGCGTGGAGGAGAATGCGGCGAAACTGGGTGGGTTGCTGGATGCAGGCGCCGCGCCCGACGACCTCAAATGGTTCAAACACGCGATCGAGGATCTGAAGGCCTTCTACCTCGAGGCCCTGACCGCGCAACCCGGCGTCCATGACGCCAGCGCCGTGCAACAGCGCTTCTGGCAGGAAACCGGGATGGGGAAGGCCCTGCTCGCATTCTTTGATCGATACCAGCATTCCGGAGACCGGGCGCTTCAGTACGTTGCCCGGATGATTGCGCCCCGCGAGGCGATCGGGGGCAGTACCGGCCCGACACAAGAGGAGAAACCGTCATGAACGTGAAGCCGCTCTCGAAGACTTTCGGCGCCGATGTTACCGACGTGGACGTCAGAAGCCTGAGTGAAGAGATGTTCGAGAACATTTATGGGGCCTGGCTCGAGTATGGCGTGCTGCGACTGCGCGACCAGCCGATTGATGAGGATGACCTGCAGGCGTTCAGTGCGCGATTCGGCCCGCTTGAGGAAGCGCCGTTCGGCCGAATGCCGGAGTCAGAGAAGGCGAAGATCAAGAACCGCTACGTCACCCAGCTCTCGAACATCATTGTCGACGGCAAGCCGATAGGCGGGCTGGGTAACCTGGAAGCCAACTGGCACTCCGACATGACGTACGTCGACAACCCGCCGCCGGCAAGTGTCTTGCTGGGGGTGGAGATTCCGGCGTCAGGCGGAGACACCTGGTTCGCCGACCAGCGTGCAGCGCTGAAGGCATTGCCGCCAGCACTGCGTGCTCGCATCGAGGACCTCACAATCAAGCATGATGCCGCACATACCAGCGTCGGCAAGCTGCGTCCGGGATTCGAGTCGTTTGACGATCCGCGCGTCGCACCGGGCGCGATTCATCCGATCATCCAGAAACACCCTGAGACCGGTGACGAGGTGCTCTATCTCGGCCGGCGCGAGTGGGCCTTCGTTCCCGGGCTTTCCCTCGATGAGAGTGAGGCGCTGCTCGATGAGATCTGGGCCTACGCGGCATTGCCGGAACACGTCTGGTGCCAGCAGTGGCAGCCGAACGATCTGATCATCTGGGACAACCGGCGCGTGCTGCATCGCCGTGACGCGTTCGATGAGAACTCGCGCCGCCTGATGAAGCGCTGCCAGGTATTGAGCAAGGTATCGTAATCGCAAGAGGATAGAACGCATGGATTTCGTACGCACACCTGACAACAGGTTTGAGGGGCTCAAGGACTATCCGTTCCTGGCGCATTACGTCACCATCGATGCGGGAGACGGCTCCCGACTGCGAATGCACTACCTCGACGAAGGTGAGGGCGAGCTGATCCTGTGTCTGCACGGGCAGCCCAGCTGGTCCTATCTCTATCGCAAGATGATTCCGCTCCTGGTGGATGCGGGTTTCAGGGTGATCGCTCCTGATCTCATCGGGTTTGGCAAGTCTGACAAACCGACAGACCGGGCAAGCTACACCTACGCCGCGCATGTCGACTGGATGACGCGCTTCGTCGAGGAACTCGACCTGCGGGAAATCACGCTCGTTTGCCAGGACTGGGGAAGCCTGATCGGTTTGCGTGTCGTTGCGGAGAATGAGGAGCGGTTTGCTCGCGTGGTCCTGGCCAATGGCGGGCTGCCTGACGGGGCAGGGATTCCCGAAGAGATGGCACCCAAGCTGCACGAGTTGCTCGAATCGACACCGGCGCTTTCCGTTGTGGAGATGGGAATGAAGCTCGCAGGCCCGATGGAAGATCGGCCGCCGTTCATGTACTGGATTCGGCACTGCGATGCGTGTCCGGACTTTCATCCTGCAGAGGTGATGAAGCTATCGTTGCGTCACTGCGACGAGGAGGAGGCTCGTGCGTGGGCTGCACCGTTCCCGTCGCAGGAGTTCATGGCGGGTGCGCGTCAGTTTCCGTCGCTGGTGCCCATCATTCCGGATAACCCGGCCATACCCGCGAATCGTGAGGCCTGGAAGGTTCTTGAACGTTTCGACAAGCCGTTTATCACTGCGTTTGCCGACGGCGACCCCGTTACGCGCGGCGGTGAAAAGCGGTTCATTGACTCGGTGCCCGGAGCGAAGGGCCAGAAGCACACGATTCTCGAGAACGCCGGCCACTTCCTGCAGGATGACGTGCCCGAGGCGCTCTCGAAAGTCATCATCGATTTCGTCAGGTCGTGATGCCTGTCTGGAAAGCGGGCCGCGCCTCGATACGTTCGATGTAAGCCTTCAGATTCTGCATGTCGTCGGTGACGCAGCCGATGCGATTGCTCATGAAGCATGCGTGACCGAGCATGATGTCGGCGCCGCTGAAGTCTCCCGCAAAGTACTCACGGTCGGACAGGGCTTCGTCGATCGGCGCCAGCGCTTTCGTCAGTAGACGTCGGGCTTGCTCCAGTGCCTCCTTGTTCTGGCGCTCCGGTGGCAGCAGCAGGGTGTTGACGACGACCGTGTTCACTGGCGGCATCACCATACCTTCGCAGTAGTGGAACCACTGCAGATACTCGGGAAACATCGGCGAGTCGACAGCCGGTTTCAGTGCGCCGTCGGTATGACGTGCGATGACGTATTCGACAATGGCGCCGGATTCGAAGATCGAGACGTCGCCGTCTTCCAGTACCGGGACGCGACCCAGCGGATGCCGGGCGCGGTGTTCGTCCGATTTAAGGTCGCTGGGGTGGAATTTCATCCGGTTGATTTCGTATGGCAACTCCAGCTCCTCGAGCAGCCAGACAATCCGGCCGGCCCGCGAGTTCGGTGCGTGGTGAAGTCTGAGCATGTCTTCCCCCTTGTTCAGTCGTTATCGTAGTGGACTTTCTTGCCGGCGAACGGCACGCGGCCGTCCAGGTTGTACGCCGATCGCGGCTCCTCGATTTCGGTGAAGGGCGCCCACGCACCGGTTTCCTCCATCAGTGCCTGAGCCGTGCGCTGCACGTCCGCAGGCAACTCGTGAAAGTGACGCTGCAGTTCCTCGAGGCACCAGACGCGATACTGGCTGACCGGGACGTTGCGATAGCGGATACCCTCGATGTCGAAATCGAGGACGTCGGCCCGTTGCTGCCAGGCGCGGGCGTTGGCGTTCAGATAGGGCAGGTAGGTCTTGCTGGCGTCCCTGAAGAAATCGTGCAGGTCGTCTGGAATGCCGCTCGCAAGTTCATCGGGCAACTCGCCGCCGCGAGCGTTCCATAGCCTCGCCTGCCACTCGAACACGGCAGGCGCCCGCTCACGCATGATTTCCGAGGGCGTCGGATCCTGCGAGAAGTGCCGGAACATCGAAGCGAAGAAGCCGAAATCGGCCAGTGTCGGTCGCTGCCCCAAGAGGTACGGCCGCTTGCCGAAAATGGCTTCGAGCCGGTCCAGCGTGTTCAGGTAGATCGATTCGACGTGGTTCCAGGTTTCACTCGAGACGCCGTCCCGCCGAACGTAGTGGACGTGCTGGCGACGGCGGATCATCGCCCGCTTCAGAATCTTGGGGCCGGGCACCTCGGCCATGATCTCGTCGACGATCTTGCGGCCGAGGAGTTCACGACCGCTCCTGTAACTCCATCGGTAGTGCATAGCAGGTCGCCACAGCCACTCTTCGGCATAGTCTTCGAGGAACTTGCTGACGAATCGCTGAAGGGGATCTTCCGGAATGACCGGGTACCGAATGAACTCGTGCTCCAGAAAGTCGATGGTCGGCGTCGTGTCGGTCAGCAGACGACCGTCGGGCAGTTCGATCGCCGGCATCTGAGAGGTTCCGGTGCGCTTCAGGAGCATTCGAAGCAGCGGCGGGTTCAGGTGAATGAATTCGAACGGAATCTCCCGGTAACGGAGGTAGCCCTCCAGCTTGCCAGTATAGTAGGAGATCTTCGAGCCATAGAGCTTGAGCATTGCCCGAGTCTACCTTCTGCCGTGAGGGGCGTGAATGCGCGGCAGCCGGATTTGCTATCGTTCGGGTCAATCTTTCGACAACAGTTGGCAGGAGTTTGGGTATGGCAGGAAGACTGGCGGGCAAAGTGGCGGTGATCACGGGCGGCACCAGCGGCATCGGTGAGGCGACGGCAGAGTTGTTTGTGGCCGAAGGATGCAAGGTTGTGTTGACCGGCAGGAGCGAGGAGAAGGGTGGTGCGCTGGCAGACCGCCTTGGCGAAAACGCGGTCTACTTCAAGGCAGATGTCTGCTCGGAAGCCGATATCGAAGCCTCGATCAATGAGGCGGTCAGCCGCTTTGGCGGTCTCGACATTCTCTTCAACAATGCTGGCGGGCCGACCCGGGGTACGCTGACGGACGTTGACGAGTCGATGATCCACGATGCCATGCAACTGCTGTTCAGCAGTGTGGTACTTGGCATCAAGCATGCAGTTCCACACCTGGAATCCCGCGGCGGTGGCTCGATCATCAACAACTCGAGCATCGCCGCGATTCGCGATAACCAGGGTGGACTGCTCTACTCAGCGGCGAAGGCCGCGGTCACGCATTACACGAAGCTCGCCGGGACACGGCTCGGCCCAAAGGGCATTCGCGTGAACTGCATCTCGCCCGGCGCGATTGCGACGCCGATCTTCTGGGGCGGTTCGGCGCGGGCCAATACGCTCTCCGATGAGGAGAATGCGGCCAAGCAGGCAAAACTTGAGGCGAACCTGGCGAGAGCGACGCCCCTGGGCGAACGCGGTGTCGCCCGCGATATCGCAACCGGTGCGCTTTATCTGGCGAGTGAGGAGGGCCGCTTCGTCAACTGTCATGATCTCGTGATCGATGGCGGCCGCACGAGCCTGTTCCGCGAAGGCGGCTAATCCGGCTGCGGGTCGGTCGGGCCGCTGCCGACCCATTTTTCCATCACGCGACAGGCCACCAGATCGCCGGTCACGTTGATGGCGGTGCGGCTCATGTCGAGAATCCGGTCGACGCCCATGATGAGAGCGACGCCTGCGGGCGGTATGCCGACCGCCCCGAGCACCATCGACAGGATGACGATGCCGACGCCGGGCGTTGCCGGTGAGCCGATGGATGCACCGACTGCCATTGCGACGATGAGTGCCATGCTCGCAATCGACAGATCGACGCCATAGACCTGCGCGATAAAGACGGTGGCAACGCTCTGGTAGAGCGCGGTGCCATTCATGTTGATGGTCGCGCCGAGGGGGATCACGAACTGTGAGATCGACGGGCGTACACCCAGTTTGTCCTCGGCGGTCCGGATGGAGAGCGGCATGACAGCGGCCGAACTGGAGGTCGAGAATGCCAGCAGCAGCACTTCCCGCGTGTCCCGAAGAAATGCCGATGCACGGACGTCGGCGATCACCCTGAGCATGGCGAGATAGACGATCATCATGACCGCAAGCCCCAGCAGCACCGTGATGACGTAGAAGCCCAGCCCGAGAATCGCACCGAGGCCAATCTTGCTCGTAAGCTGCGCCATCAATCCGAAGACCGCGTACGGGGCGAGGACCATCGCCCAGCGCACGACGGTCATGCAGATCTCCTGCAGGGAGCCCAGCAAATCCAGCATCGGCCGCGACTGCGCCGTCGGCATGGTCACGAGTGCAATGCCGAGTACCACCGAGAAGACCACGATCTGCAGCATCTCGCCCTCGACCATGGAGTTGAGCGGATTGCCGGGGAGCAGGTCGATCAGGACGTCCGGGATGGCACTGACACTCAGTGCGCCGGGCGCCGCAACGGGTGCCGCTTCTTCGGCGACGGGTGCGAGCCCGATCACCATCTTGCCAGGGTCCAGCAGATTGCCGACGGTGAGGCCGATGACTGCGGCGACTGCGGTGGTGACGGCAAAGAAGAGTGTCACGCGAATGCCTAGGGCCCGCAGCTGTTCGACGTTCTCGCTGGCGGCCAGTCCCCGTACGATCGAGGCGACGACCAGCGGTATGACGATCATCTGGATCGATGCCAGAAAGAGGCGGCCAGGAAACGCCAGCCAGTTGCCGACGGAGGATCCTGTTTCCGGTGCCACGAGCCCGGTGCTCGGGCCGATGAGCACGCCGACGATGAGGCCGAGCCCCATGCCGATCAGGACTTTCAGCCAGAGCCGGTCCCGGACGAGCGCCTGCAGGTGATGGCTGAGGTGCCTGAAAGAACGGGGCCGTGAAGGCGAGTGATTGGCGGGCGTGGTTTCCATGGTCGCGATCCTCCCCGCCGCGATCAGACCATGCCGGGCTCGTCGTCGAGCGGTTCGTGATGGCCGGGTCGCGCGCGCTCAGCGAGTGTTGGATCAATGGACCGGTATTTGAAGACGTCTCCCTCAAGCGTTCGCTCGATGCGGCCCCGCGTCATCAGGCAATGGATGTGTGCGATGCATTCACCGAGGGCCATGAATCGCGAGTGTCCTTGGAGCTGGCGGGCGAACAGGTGGGGCAGCAGGTCGATCGCGACCTGGGGTTCGACACAGTTCTCCTCGATGATCAGCATGCGATCTTCGTGATGGTCGATCAGTTCCTGAAGACGTTCCTGCACGCCGTAAAACGGGAGGTTGTGTGCTGGCAATACCAGGATGTCGTTCGGCAATTCACGCTTGAAACGCTCGTGGGATTCGAGCCAGCCGAGTAGCGGGTTTGCGTACGGCTCCATCGGCTGCACGCTGACGTTCGAGGTGATCACGGGCAGTACCTGATCGCCCGAGATGAGTACTCGCTGCGCTTCGCCGTACAGGCAGACGTGTTCGGGTGAGTGCCCGCTGCCGGTCATGACCCGCCACTCGTGCTCGCCGATCCTGAGCCGATCACCGTCGGTCAGGCGGATGAACGAAGGCGGAATCGGGCGGTCTTCAGGTTCGGGTGTGAAGTTGCTGCGGCTCTGCCGCATCTCCTCCATGAATGATGCCTCGATGCCGGCGCGGATGAAGTGCTGGGTCATCTGCCAGTTGCTGTTGCCGAACATGTTGCCCATTGAGCGTGCCTGGTAATACTCGGCGTAGCTCATTTGCAGGGGCGCTTCCCAGTGTTCGCAGATGAATCCGGCCTGACCGGTGTGATCCGGATGCATGTGCGTGCAGATGACGCGAGTCACCGGTTTGCCCTTCAGCTGCGTGTCGAAAATCGTTTGCCAGAGTTCGCGTGTTTCCTCTCCGCGAATACCGGTATCGACCACCGTCCAGCCGTCGTCATCCTCGAGCAGATACAGGTTGATGTAGGCGAGGGACATCGGCAGCGGCATCTGCAGCCAGTAGATACCCGGGGCGACCTCCTGGGTGGTGCCGAAGGGGGGTGGTTCCTTGTACGGATACTCGAGGGCAGATTCGCTCATTCTTCTCACTGATGGTGCGGGAGAGGAATATCATCATACACGATGTGTGATTCGAACTTTTTTTGTGAAGTAGCGCACGAAATCAGACATGATCCCTCGGCAACTTGCGATTGGGGTGATTAGATTGGAATCCCCGAAATTTGCAGGAAGTTCGACTGGGCCATATGTCAAACAGGGAGAATACGGCGGAGATCATTCAGCTCCCGACGGTCGCGACCAATCAGCGCGTCGAGACAGTGAAGAAGGTTCGCGCCGCTGTTGAGAAAAAGCTGACGTATCTCATGGAAGGGTTGTCAGCCAATGCCGAGGAGGCGCTCTTCGAAGAGATGCGTGAGCTCGACGAAGAGCGCGCACTTGCCGTTCACTTCAACGTCATGCGCGCCTTGCGTACGAATCATGCCCAGCTGAGGCGCGAGCTGTCGTCACAGCTCAACCGGTCCTGGCTCGCCCTCGTGCACCGGCGCGACAAGCAGCCTGTACCGGATGCGCCGCAGGATCTCGTGCCGACGCTCAAGGCATACAGTGACAAGAGCCTCAATCATTACAAGATTCTGCTTGAGGAACTGCGTCTGCGTTTTTCAAACCTCTCGAAACAGCAGGTGTCGTTCCACCCGCTGTTGCCGGGCAATTTCTATCTGTGCTTCTGGCATGCGACCGAATCCATGGACCTGACCTATCAGGAGCGCAAGCTCTGTGTCACGCTGTTCCATCGCTTCGTGATGGACCGATTTGGCCAGCTGGCGGCGATTGCCAATCAGCGGCTGGTCGACCTCGATGTGCCCGCGCTTTTCGAGGAAAGCAGCAAGACCTAGCGCGGGTTCAGCGCGATGAACTCCCACCCCTGGCTGCCGGATTTGATGTGGCCCGCAGTCGGCGTTGCGAAGTGCGTTCCAATCACCAGCACATCACTGTCACCGTAGGCTGCCAGCATCTCTTCGCGAGTGCGTGTCGAGGCGTCCTGGTCATAGTCAGCCGTGCTGGCCCAGTCGGTGTGTGCCATCTGGCAGGGATGGTGGAAG
Organism: Pseudomonadales bacterium; assembly: GCA_965267485.1. GTDB lineage: Bacteria > Pseudomonadota > Gammaproteobacteria > Pseudomonadales > Azotimanducaceae > JANQJA01. The sequence continues at coordinate 1,893,150 of OZ254080.1, forward strand.
GCGTCGCCGGTAATCAGCGCGCGCTCGCCCTTTGATTCAATTTCGATACTGACGTGTCCGGGCGTATGGCCGTGCGTGGGAACGAGGCGGACTTCCGGGCAGACCTGGTGCGTGGTATCGACAAGATCGACGAGACCCGCCTCGAAGACCGGTTTCACGGAGTCTTCCATGACGCCGATGTTGATCCCCTCCGGCTCCTCGCCGTCCCAGTACTCGAATTCCGATCGCGCAATCAGGTAGCGCGCGTTGGGAAAGGTCGGTCGCCACTCGCCGTCCACGAGCATCGTGTTCCATCCGACATGATCCACATGCAGGTGGGTACAGAGGACAGTATCAATGTCTTCGCGGCGATAGCCGGCTTTTCCGAGGTCTTCGAGAAACGGGAGCTGCAGGTTTGTCCAGGTGGGAATGCTCCGCTCCTTGTCGTTCCCGATGCAGGTGTCGACAATGATCTTGCTGGACGGCGTTTCCAGCACGAGTGCATGAATCGAAAGGATGAGCTTGCCGTCTTCGGTCGCGAAATGGGGGCGCAGCCACTCGATCGGCAGTATGGTTTCAGGCGTCGCCTGTGGTAGCAGGAACCGGGTACCCCCCGGGATTTCGAGTTCCACCACGCGAGATATCCTGACGTCTCCGACTTGCCAGCAGTTCATTGGCGCTCCCCCTCAACATGAATTCGGAGACGATAGCACAGCACTCTATAATGGATCGCCGGAACGACAAGAGGAGAGAACGATGGTCGATGTACCGAAGGGCTTGCCGCAATGGATCGCGGATCATATTCAGCAGTATCTGGACGACCCCGAATCTGCGCATCTGTGGGATGCGACGCTTGGGGGTGGCAGTGGCAAGGTGCCGACGTTGCTGCTGATCTCAAAAGGCCGGAAGACGGGCGAGGACCGTCCGCTGCCGCTGATTTACGGTCAGGTGGATGGGGGGTATGCGATTATTGCCTCCAAGGGCGGCGCACCGGATCACCCCGCGTGGTATCTGAACCTCAAGGCAGAGCCGTCTTGCCGCGTGCACGTCGCCAGTGCGCAGTTTGATGCGGTCGCTCGTGAAGCGGAAGGAGAAGAGCGGGAGCGGATCTGGCAGCAAATGGTGGGTATTTACGCCCCCTATGAGGATTATCAGCGGGCGACTGACCGGAAGATCCCGGTCATCGTACTCGAACCCCGATAGCCGGGAAGCCGGGAAGCCGGCTTCTCGGCGTCGGGAGAGTCGTTATCGCATTGCGATTTCTTCGATATCGATGCGCGTGCCGACCTGGGCGTCGAGTTCGAGGACCTTGCGGCCATTGCGCGTCGTGATGCAGGTGGCTGCAAGCGGCTCACGGACTTCCTGCTGCCAGACGAAACCGTTGATGTAGAAGACACGATCGTTTGGCGTGCGCTTGACGGCGTAAGTGCGGTCGAGCATCAGGCCGGCGTTTGTGAATTCCTTGTTGAGGGTGTCTGCGCACTGGGCGTAGCCACGGGCATCAATTGGTGACGCGGCGAACGCAGGGGCAGAGAGGCAGGCGGCGATGAGGCAAAAGGCCAGCTTTTTCATTGGGTTACTCCCGATGGTTAAGAAATTGTGCTTTGCAATACGACAGATTCCAGCCATTGGATTATTGCGCTGCAGCAATGTTTGACGGGAGTGATTCCCGTACATGATCCGATGTTATTGAGGCCGCGTAACAGGTCTGACTGTTCGTTTTTGCAAAAAGGAAATGTCGGATGAGCGCGATTGCTGAAACCGTTTCGGACCTGCCCTATGCCAACCTGTCAGCCGAAGCGGCTTTGGTGAAGTCAGCCCTGATCGAACAGGGACTCGAAACCCCGATGACCGATCTCGAACTGTCTCGCGACCAGAAGTACGAGCGTATTCGTGCTGCGATGACGGACGTTGTCGAAACCCTGGGGCTCGATCTGACAGACGACAGCCTCTGCGAGACACCCCACCGGATTGCCAAGATGTATGTCGACGAGATCTTCTGCGGTCTCGACTACGAAGCGTTCCCGAGAATCTCCGCGATCGACAACAAGATGGGTGCAGATGAAGTGGTCAAGGTGAGCGACATCAGCCTGACGTCGACATGCGAGCATCACTTCGTGACCATCGATGGCTCTGCCCGCGTCGCTTACATACCGGGCGACAAGATCATCGGGCTGTCGAAGATCAACCGCATCGTTCGCTTCTTCGCGCAGCGTCCCCAGGTACAGGAGCGGCTGACTCGCCAGATTCTCGTTGCACTGCAGACCCTGCTGGAAACCGACGACGTTGCCGTCCACATCGATGCCACCCATTACTGCGTCAAGGCACGTGGCGTCATGGACGAGTCGTCACACACCGAAACGACAGCGCTCGGCGGTGCCTTCCGCGAAGACCGCCAGATTCGCGCCGAATTCCTCGCCTGATCACTCGTGCAATCCCCTTGAGAGCCGTGCATCATGAAGCGCGACAAGGGGAGGGCACAGCATGCAAGTCAATCTCGATGGGCGCGTTGCGCTCGTAACCGGCGGCAGTCAGGGCATCGGACTGGCGATCGCGCAACGGTTCGCGGCGTCAGGTGCTGACGTCGCTATGGTGGCGCGACGGCAAGACGTGCTCGACGAGGCAGTTGCCGGTGTTCAGTCCGCGTCGACAACACGCGTGCGCGGTTACTGTGGCGACGTTGCAATCGCCGATGACATCGAAGGCGTGTTTGACAAGGTGACGGCAGACTTCGGTCGCGTCGACATCCTCATCAACAACGCCGGTCACGCCAAGGCCGGGCCCATCGAGTCCATCACGGACGAAGAGTGGCAATACGACTTCGATCTCAAGCTCATGGCCGCAGTGCGCCTGTCCCGACTCTGTTTTCCCGGCATGAAGGAACGCAAGTGGGGTCGGATCATCAACATGCTCAATACGATGGCGAAGACACCATCCGCCCGATCTGCGCCGACATCTGTGACGCGCGCAGCCGGAATGGCGCTCACCAAGGTACTTGCTGCAGAAGGCGCGCCCCATAATATCCTCGTTAACGGCTTCAACATCGGCCGGATCAAGTCCGATCAGATCAAGCGCGCCTATGATGCGTCGGGCGCCAACGTGAGCTTCGATGACTTCGTGGCGAAGGCCGGCGAACAGGTTCCCCTCGGCCGTTTCGGTGAGGCCGAGGAGTGTGCGAATCTCGCGTGTCTGCTCTGCTCCGACGCCTGCGGCTACGTGACCGGGACGTCGATCTACGTCGACGGCAACCTGTCACCGGCGCTCTGAAGATGGCCGCATTTGATGAATTGATGGCGCTGCGTGATCTGGAAGCGCCACGTGAGTCCATCGAGATGACGGGTGCCGATCCGGTACTCCCGACCCGATTCCGTCTCGGTGAAACCGGCGCCGCCATCCTCGCGGCGATCGGCGTTGCAGTGAACGACCTGTGGGAAATGAAAACCGGGCGACGCCAGGACATCGCGATCGACGCGGCGCATGCCGCTGCGGCGCTGCGTAGCTATCAGTACATGAAGGTGGACCGGGAAACAAACTGGGGGACGCAACAGGGGCGTCAGCGCATCTCGACGCCGCATCCGACCCGGGATGGCCGATACTTCCTGCCGCACATGGGACTGCCTCATCTGGCGGAGCGGGTGATGGGTGTTCTCGGTTGTGAGTACACGCTGGAATCTGTCGTCGAGGCGGTCGCCAAATGGGATGCTCTCGAACTCGAAGAGGCCATTGCGGCCGTACGTGGGTGCGGTGCGATGGTACGCTCGGCCGCCGAGTGGGCTGATCACCCGCAGGGAGCGCTGTTGGCGTCACGGCCGGTCGTGGAGATTATTCGAATCGGTGACGCTGACCCGGAACCGTTGCCGGAAGGGTCAGGCAGACCCCTTGATGGTCTGCGCGTACTCGACCTGACGCGCATTCTGGCCGGGCCGACCTGTGCCCGCACGCTGGCCGAGCATGGCGCTGACGTTCTCATGGTCACCGCACCGCACCTGCCCCAAAGCGAATATTTCGTCATGGACACGAGCCATGGCAAGCGCACGTGCTTTCTGGACCTCGACGATGAGGCCGAACAGGCACGGCTGCTCGATCTGGTGCGTGACGCTGACGTCTTCTCGCAGGGCTATCGCACCGATGCACTCGCGAGGCGGGGCCTGTCGCCGGAAGCGCTGGCAGAACGTCGACCCGGCATCGTCTATACCTCGATGAACTGTTACGGCTTCGATGGCCCCATCAGCGACCGCGCCGGGTGGGAGCAACTCGCCCAGACGGTGACCGGCATCGCGGACGAGCAGGGTCGTGATCGACCGACGCTGCTGCCAGCCGCCGCCTGCGACTACACGACAGGCTATCTGGCGGCCTATGGCACATTGCTCGCGCTCGGGTTGCGCGCCCGCATTGGCGGCTCCTGGCACGTGCGCGCTTCGCTTTGCCAGTCAGGGATGTTCATCCAGCGACAGCCCCGCGTCGACGTCACGGGTGAGCCCATGATTGCTGACGATGTGATCGAGGCGATTCGTGTGACGTCGGATACACCCTACGGTGAGATGATGCATCTGGGCCCGGTGCTCCGCATGTCGGAGACGCCGCCGCACTGGACGCGGCCATCGTCGCCACTCGGATCACATTCGCCGGTATGGCTCAGCGACTGATCTGCCAGCGGATGGCCAGACGATGAAATACCGCACAGAGGCCGACGACGATCACGCCGAGGCCGAGCGTCGCACCCGCCATGCCTGATGCTTCAGCCATCGTGCCGAATATCAGGTACCAGACAATGGCGCCGATACCGTCTGCCATGCCACTCACGGAGGTCACGGTGGCGCGGCTGGCACCCTGGATCTCTGACTGCAGGCGCGCCTGAAAGAGCGTCATCGAAAGGCCGAACATGAAGAAAAAACCGGCGATGAGGGCGACGACGAGCACACCGGGTGAGTACGGGACAAGAATCAAGGCAGCAGCGGAGATCGCGATGAGGCCGAACAGGCCACCCAGCGTCAGGTGCTCGAACTTGTCCGCCAGCCATTGGCCCGCGGACTGTGCCATCAACACGATCACGCAGAGATAGGCCACCGCGGCGAGCGAGAAGCCGAACTCACGGAACGTCGGTGCGACAAATTCGTCGTAGACGCCGAACGTCACGATGAGGAGCCCGTAGGCGAGAATGATGAACCGCACCGCGGGATTAACTATTGCCTCACGGACGCCGTCCCTAAGCAGCGCGAGATAGTGCGCGTCCGAAGCCGCCTCGTCTTTTGGCGGATCATGAACGAACAGGGCGAAAGGCAGCGTTGCGATGAGGGGCAGTGCCGCACTCACCAGCAGCACGGCATCGTATCCCTGCGAGATCAGTAGTCCGCCAGAGAGTTCGCCCAGTACGACACCGACTGAGCCCACGGCCAGAATTCGACCGTACAGCCTGCCGAAGTCCGATTGACGGCCGTCGGTGGCGAGGAGGTCGTGCAGCAGTGCTTCAAACGCGCCGGACCGAAGCGTCGATCCGATTCCCCACAGGACAAAACCCAACGCGTAGCCCCAAAACGCGGGGAACAGAAACCACGCGATGAATCCGGCGGATTTGAACACGCTCGACAGGACGATCAGCCACTTGCGCGAGAAACGATCTGCGAGGGCGCCCGACGGCACTTCGAGCAGGAGTCCGACCGACGCCCAGATCGAGAACAGCAGCGAGAGTTCGAAGGGCGTGACACCATTCTCGGTGAACATGATGGCGTACAGCGGATAGATCGGGATGATCTCGCGCACGCCACCAAAGAAGAAGAACGCGTACAGGGCTCTCATCGCCGGATTATAGCCTCGCGCTCAAATCTCACCTGTGACCGCGGTATGCTGTACCAAAGAGGAGTATCACCCTATGCCAGATCACCTTCCGCCGGACGTCGAAGCGTCGGCAAACGCCATGCGCCAGTTCCTTGATGAACAGGTATTACCACTCGAGACCGAACTGCCACCGGAGGCCGAAGTACCGGGCGAACTGCTCGCCCGCGTGCGGGAAGCCTCCCGCGAGGCCGGGTTCTTTGGGAAGACGCAGCCGGAGGCGTATGGAGGGTTGCCGGCCGGCACGCTCGAACTGACCGCATTGCGCGAGGTGATCGCCGCATCGAACACGAGACTGGGCGGTGCGATCTTCGGCCCGGGGCCGGGCATCCTGCATGCTGCCGAAGGGGAACTCAAAGCGCGTTATCTGGACCCTGTCTTGCGTGGTGAAAAGCGCGGCGCCTTTGGATTTACCGAGCCTGACAGCGCGCCCCGGCCGACCTGGGCGGTACTCGAGGGTGAGGAACTCGAGATTACCGGACAGAAGTCCTATGTCACCGGAGGTGCGACCGCCGACTTTGTCTCGATTCTGGTCAACGTCGAGAACGCCGCTGGTGAGAAGCAGGGCACCGCCATGGTTGTCGTCGACCGCGAGGCGCCGGGTGTCGTGATTGATCGGACATTTCGCTCGATGGAAGGCGGTGGTCACGTGTCGATGACGTTCGATAAGGTGCGCGTCCCCCTCAGTCATGTAATCGGCAAGATCGGTGAGGGGATGCCGCGCGCGCTGGGTAACATCGGCAACGTTCGCCTGATGGTCTCTGCGCAGGCAACCGGTATTTGCCTGTGGGTCTGCGGCTTCGTCGAACAGCATTTGCTCGCGCCCCATCGCAGTGGTTCGCCGCTGGGAGAACGCGAGGGCGTGAGATTGCGGAATGCAGACATGCGGATGGATACCTACGTCGCCCGCGCTGCCCTGTATCGCACCGCGCGCCTCGCCGAGACTGAGGACAACATCGTCAGCGAGACGATCGCAACCAAAGTCTTCTGTACCGAAGCGGCGGGACGCGTCGTTGACATGGGCGTTCAACTCGTTGGTGGTCAGGCGCTGGTCGTCGGTCACCCGCTCGAGCGGCTTTATCGGCAGGTGCGTTCGTTGCGGTTGGTGGAAGGCGCGAGCGATCTGCTGCGCATCAACCTGGTGAAAGGGAATCTCGATCTGAAAAAGGGAAGGCTCTAGTGGAAAAGAAGATCTATCGACAATCCCGTTTTACCCGACCGCCGGGTGCGACAGAGATCATCCTGGTGCGGCACGGTGAGTCACGGCCCCATACGCCCGGTGAGCCGTTCCCGCTGGTGGATGGTCATGGCGACCCGGAACTCTCGGAGATCGGTCGCCGGCAGGCGGTTGCCGTTGGCGAGCGTCTTCGCACCGAGCCGATCGATGCGGTGTACGTGACGAATCTCCGGCGCACGGCAGAAACGGCTGCGCCGCTCGTCGGCCACATCGGTATGGAACCGCTCATCGAGCCTGATCTGAGAGAAGTCCATCTTGGGGATTGGGAAGGCGGCAAGCTGCGGATCATGGCCGCGGAGAACCACCCGACCTACCTGCGCATGCATGCCGAGGAGCGCTGGGATGTTATCCCGAACGCAGAGTCACGCGAGACGCTTGAATCGCGTGTCTCTGCAGCGTTGAAGCGCATCGCCGAACGTCATGCCGATCAGCTCGTCGTCGCGTTCGTGCACGGCGGCATCGTGGGTCATATCCTCGCGAGCGCAGCACAGGCCAGGCCATTTGCCTTCAATGGTGCGGACAACGGGTCGATCAGCCATATCGTCATGATGGAAGACCGAACCGTGATCCGACGATTCAACGATGTCGCGCATCTGGTCGGGCTCGAAACCGATAATGCGATGACCTGAGGCACATGCGCCGCATGCGCCGAAGTACCTGAGGGTTGGCGATGCGTGCGGCCGACGTCCTTCAGCGTTCGCTTCGCGAAAGCTTCAGGACGACGTGCGCTCCTTCAGCAGCGCGGAACGCCGCGTCTTGCCGGCATCGTCGCGCAGTGGTTCGTTGACCCACTCGAACGACCTCGGGACCTTGTAGCGAACGAGTCGCTCCGACAGGAACGTGATGAGTTCGTCGGTGTCGACTTCACCTTCCGGGCGATCGATGATCGCATGCACCTGCTGGCCCAGATCCTCGTCAGGCAATCCGATCACCGCACTGGAACGCACGCCGGGGTAGGCATCGATAGCCGCCTCGACTTCTGCGGGGTAGATGTTGGCGCCGCCGGCGAGAATCATGTCGGTCTTGCGATCAGACAGGTAGATGTAGCCCTCCTCATCGACGTACCCCATGTCGCCGAGCGACTCCCATCCACCCTCAATCGCCTTCGACTCCGCGCCGATGTAGTGGTACGTGCTTCCCTGGCCGCCGGCCGGCAGCAGGTAGATCTCACCTACTTCACCGGGCGGCAGATCGTTCCCGTCGGGATCGACTACCTTGACCTGCGCCCCGCCAAGCAGCTTGCCGACCGAGCCGCGGTGTTCAAGCCACTCGTCGCCGGTGATCCAGGTCGCGCCGGTGCCCTCGGTGCCCCCGAACAGTTCGTGAATGCGATCGCCACCGAGCCAGTTGATCCATTCCTCTTTCAGCCAGGGCGGGCAGGGCGCGGCGAGGTGCAGCATGATTCGAAGGGACGACAGGTCGTAGCGATTCCGGACCTCGGCGGGGAGCTTCCAGATGCGCAGCATCATGGTGGGTACCATCATGGTCCAGTCGACCTGGTGCTGCTCGATAAGGCTGAGGGTCTCTTCTGCGTCGAAGCGGGTCATGACGATGACGTGGTTGCCGAGCATGAGGCCCTGCGTCGAAAACGAGAACGGCGCGTTGTGATACAACGGCCCAGGTACCAGTTGCGCCCGGTCACGCTCCTGCCGAAGGGGGAGTCGCTCCTCAAAGTCGAACGACCCGGGCGATTCGGCAACGATGATCTTGGGGCGCCCGGTCGAGCCGCCCGAGGTTGGCGCCTTCCAGTATCTGGCAACCCGGTCGGGCAACTCGGTATCCGGGAGTGACGGGTCCGGCTCGAAGCCGGGGGCGAGTACGGTGCGATCTCCGAGTGAGCCGGGTTCATAACCGACCACCAGCGACGGGTCAGCCAGTTCGACAATCTGCTCCTGCTCGAATTTCGGCAAGCGAGCGGAGACCGGTTGTGGCGTAGCGCCCAGCTTCCAGGCTGCGAACGCTGCCTCGTAGAATTCGATGGAGTTGGGCAGCCCGATGGTTACCATATCGCCTTCGCGCACGCCGAGTTGCTCGTATGCACGGGCCAGTCGATTCGTTCGCCGGTCGAACTCACGACGAGTGACCGTGCGCCCCTCGTGAGTGATGGCCGGCCGGTCCGGATCACGATCCGCGGATTGCGAAATCAGTCGGCTGATTGAAATGGCGCCCATCGATATCCCTCTTGTCGGTTGAGCCGTCAGGATACCACGCAGCGTGTGCGGTCAAATCGACCGGGGTTCGTTCGGTCAGTCTTTCTTCGGGAACGGGGCGTTGGACAGATCGCGTGCTTCGAAAACGGCCGGTCCCTTGCGCGGCTCGTCCTTCTTCTCGTCTTCTTCGTCTTTCTTGCGGCGACGGGGAGGATCTGATGGCACGACCGGGTCGATATCCTTGGCGGCAAATACAGCGCGACCGGATTGGCCAGGTTTGTCAGCGGGTGGCTCGCTTTCACGTTGGCGCGGCCGCGGTGGCTCGCTGTAGGTGGCCGAAGAAAGATCGCGAGACTCGAACACGGCCGGGCCAGAGCGCGGTTCAGGCTTGTTCTCGCTGGCCGCAGTCGGCTTCTGGCGTGGTCGTGGCGGCTCGTTGTAGGTACTGGAGGCGAGATCCTTTGCCTCAAAGGAGGCGGGTCCCGCCTTGGCGGCCTCGCGGCGCGCGGCGAGCTTGCGTCGGATTTCTTCCGGGGTCTGCGCGATGTCGCGGCGTGAAATCTCGGGTGTTGGGGCCGGTTTGGCTTTCGGCTCGGGCGCCGGGCGATTGATCCGCTCGGTCGGTGGCGCATGGTAGCTCAGGTCTTTCGACTCGAATCTCGCTTTGCCGGCAGGGGTCGGCGAGTCCTGTCCGTCTGCTTCTTCCGGGGGCCGATCGAGCGTGCCGCCCCGGGTCAGGCTGGCAATCATGGCCAGTTCCCGCGATGCAGAGAAAATGCCGTTGTCGAGGTAGAGCTGTGACTGGCCGAGACGTTGTTCCTCGACGCTTGTTACGTTAATGGCGTTTCTCTCGGCTTCCTGTTCAGTCGGTTTGTGATCGAAGATTCCCTTGATGCCGCTCAGGAGACCCGGTTTCTTTTGCTCCGCCGCGGCCCCATCCCGCTTCTGCCGTTCGGCGAGCACAAGGTTCTCGAGCCGCTTGCGGCGCGTCGCGATGCCTTCGCGAGTCTCCAGCAGTTGCGTGATACGGATTCGCGCGGTGAAGAGGTGCCTCAGGACGGCGATTCGCGAGTACAGGATTTCATGCCGTTCTGTGACGAGGCTGAGGGTACCGGCGCCGCTGTGCTCCAGTTCGTGGTGCAGCATGTCCGTGACTTCGGCGAGTGCAGTGCGGATGCCGACGTCCATATGTGCCAGGCCGTCGTCAGAGCCCGCATCCATGACGCGATGGAACTCGGTCAGCAGCTGCTCCTCGACCTCTTCCAGAGATGCATCAATTTTGTCCAGAACGTCTGTCATACGCAGAGTATACGAGAAAACCCGACGGTGAATCGCCCACCGCGCATCGGGACGTTCGATAAATGTAAGGAATATGTAAGTACGTCAGGCGTCCTTGTTGCCGAAGTCCCTGATCGCCCGCAGGATCTGCCGACACGTGAGCTGACCGACCAGCTTGCCGTTGTCGACGATCGGGCGGCGGCGGTGCTTGTGGTCGAGCATGGACGCAGCGACATCGATGATCGAGTCGCCGGGACTGTTGGTCTCGACTTCTGCCGTCATGAAGTCGCGGACGCGCGCCGCGCCGGGCTCGCCATCGTTGTAGACACCGTCGACGATCGCTTGAAGGCAGTCGAGCTCCGACAGCATGCCAACGAGCTTGCCTGCGTCGTCAACAACCACGACCCCGGTAAGGGCATTGCTGATAATCACTTCGGCGGCCTCATAGATCGTCATGTCAGGCTTGACCGTTTGCTGGTGCGATACCATGTACTGCTGGACCTTGACGGATTTCATCGTTGTTTTTCTCCTGGGTCTGGTCCCTTGTCCTGCCATGGTATCGGCTAACGTCAGGCAGGAGAAGCCGCGGTATAATGGCTCGATGAGAGCGATTTTGTATGTTTTTTGTGCAGTCTGGTCGTCGCTGGCGCCCGTGTACGCCAGTGCCGACATGCCGCCCGGTCTGCTCGGCTACGAGTGGTCGCCCGGGACGTCAGGGCTGACTGCGGATGACGTCGATGCTCTCGCAGAAATTGCGGCCGACCCGGAGGCGCGTTCGATTTATCGCCAGCGCGCGGTTGCGGCACTCTCGGCGCTTGGTGGACCGAGGGCGATGGCGGCGCTGACCGAGAACCTCAACCAGACATCGGCGGTTGGCCGAAGGCGGGTGGTTGATGCGCTTTGTGCCGGGTTTGCCGATCAGCGGCCGGAGGAGGTCGGTCGACTGCTGTCGCCCCTGCTGCGTGATGCGGACGCGCACCTCCGGGTACGTGCGGCGAGTTGCCTGGCCGCACATGACATCGACAGCGACGGGCGACTCGATGAGTATCTCGACCGCGTCGAGGGCACCTGGGAAGTCAGGGCCGCAGGATTGGAGCGATAGATGGTTGAATCAGCACAGCAATTGTCGGATATCGATGTCGCCGCATTTCATCGTGACGGCTTCCTCGTGGTGCCCGGTCTGATGGACGAAGCGCATTGCAGCGCGCTGCAGTCGCTTGCGGTCTCGCATCTGGCAGAGAAGATGGCGCCGATCGAGTATGAAGTTGACGTCCAGTATCCGGGTTCACCCAAGACGAGTGAGGCGGCTGGCGGCGATACGCCGCGGCGATTGCTCCACGCGTACGCGAGGCATCCCGCGGTGCGTGAGGTTGCGACAGGCGAGCCGGTGCGTTCATGTCTGCTGCAGTTGTTCGGGCAGCCCCATGTTGAGTTGTCGCAGTGCCATCACAACTGCATCATGACCAAGCATCCGGGATACAGCAGTGCGACGCTATGGCATCAGGATAATCGCTACTGGTCCTTTGACGAGCAGAACCTCATCAGCGTCTGGATTGCGCTTGGCGACGAGACGAAAACCAACGGCTGTCTGCGCGTGATTCCCGGCTCCCACAAGCTCGATATCGAGCCCGGGCGCTTTGATGCCGCACTGTTTCTGCGTACCGACCTCACGCAGAACAAGGCGCTACTGAATCAGGCCGTGCCGGTCGAGTTGAAGCGGGGGGATGTGCTCTTCTTTCACAGCCAACTGTTCCACGCGGCGGGTCGCAACCGGACGGATGAGGTCAAGCTCTCGGTCGTCTTTACCTATCACGAATCTGAAAACAGGCCGATCGAGAACACCCGTTCGGCGAGATTCCCGAGCGTCAAGCTGTAGCGGCTTTCTTGCGGGCGGGCTTTTCACCCTTCGGTGCCGGCAACAGATCCATCAGGTCGAAAAACAGCTTTTCCCGCGACGCGCCACGCCGCCATGCGAACCCGATGTCACGATGATAGCGAGAGACCGGCAGGCGCGTGGTTTCGATATGCGTGCCTTTGAGTACGCCGGCCCGAACGGCCATGTCCGGCACGATCGTCACGCCGAGGTCTTCATCGACCATTTGCAGCAGCATATCGAGACTGTTCGCGCCGAAGGTGTGGATTTTCTTCTGGTTCTTGAGTCGGCAGCCGGCAAGCGCGTGATCGCGCAGACAGTGACCGTCGTCGAGCAGCAGCAGCGATTCGTCGGGCAGTGTGTCGAAGTCGATCTTCCTGCCCTGCAGAAGCTGCGAGCGATGATGGAACGCAAGATGCATTCCCTCGCGGAATACAGTTCGTGTTTCCACCTGACCCGCCTCGTAGGGCAGGGCAAGAATGATCAGGTCGAGCTTGTTCGCGATGAGTTCCTCAATCAGCGCCGCCGTGGTGTTCTCACGGATGTAGAGGTTCAGGCCAGCAAATCGCTTGCGGATCGCCTTCACGAACGGGCTGATGAGGTACGGGGCAATCGTCGGGATTGCCCCCAGACGAATGGGCGTCGACAGGGGGTCCGACAGTGAGCGCGCCTCATCGACCAGATCTTCGGTCTGCATGAGGATGTACCGCGCCTTGTCGGCGATGCGATTGCCGAGTTCGGTGAACGAAACCGACTTGTTGGTGCGCTCGACCAGCGTGACGTCCAGAAACGATTCGAGTTCCTTGATGCCGGTGCTGAGGGTCGACTGGGTGACATTGACCAGTTCGGCGGCACGGCCGAAGTGCCGCGTCTCCTGGAGTGCAACCAGATACTGTAGCTGTCTGATGGGTGGCAGGTTCATTCAGAAAGTATAGGCAATGGGTTCAGCGGGCGACAGGCGCGACCTCTTCGATGAAGCGGTCAAGTATTTCGCGCTTCTGTGATGTGTCGCCGAGGCCCATCGTGAAGTCCGGCACGATGACCTCGTGGACACCGGCCTCCTGATAGGCAGCAATGGTCTCCCGGACGGCATCGACATTGCCCGCGATCGTGGGGCGCGCCGGATCGGCTGTCATCTTTTTCACGAACGCCTCATCGTCGGACAGAAAGAGCAGGGCAACCGCCGAACGCTGGATTTGCGACGGATCGCGCCCAACCGCCTCGCAGTGCCGGTCGAGGATCGCCATTTTTTCGATCAGCCGATCTACGTTGCCCCAGACATTCCATTCGTCGGCGTACTTTGCCGTGATCTTCAGCGTGACCTTCTCGCCGCCGCCGCCGATCAGCAGCGGTAGTGGTGACTGGACGGGCTTGGGTTCGAGCGGCGCGTCGGTCAGCGTGTAGAACTTGCCGCTGAAGGAAAACTCGCTCTCGCTGAACAGGCCCTTGATGACCTGGCAGGCCTCATCGAGCATCGCGAGTCGGCCGCCGACCGTCGAGAACGGAATGCCGTACTTCTCATGCTCGTTTTCCTGCCAGCCGGAACCGAGTCCGAGCACGAGCCTGCCGCCGGAAATGTGATCGACGGTCGCTGCCATCTTCGCGAGCACGGCCGGATGCCTGTAGGTGTTGCCTGTTACGAGCGTGCCCAGCCTGACGCGGGGAACGCTGGCGGCCAGCGCGGCGAGTGTGGTCCATGCCTCTGGCCACGGTGCGCTGGTGTCCGCTTCGTTTGGCATGAAGTGGTCGGCAAGCCAGACGCCGTCCCAGCCTGTGTCGGCGGCGTGCTGGCAGAGCGAGCGAACGGTCTCGAAATCCTGTGATGGCTGAGGCCAGAAGCTGAATCGCATGGAAGTTCCCCCGAATTGAATGTCATGGCGAATGTCGTGGCTGATGGTATTCGGTTTCGACGCCGCCGTCGCGTTTCATCCATTGTGTTGCCGCGCCATTTCCGTATATTGGTCAGAACCCGTCATGTGACCTCTGACCTTGCCCCATCGCTCGACCCTCGCCGTCACGCTTGCTTCCCTGGTGTTGCTGTTTGCCGATCCGGCCGGTGCGGCGCTGCAGGATGCTGCGCTCGATCAGGGCGTCGTGACAATGACCGCCTGGCGCGGTCAGCAGGTTGAGCGCCAGGGCTCGGGTTTTGTTGTCCAGTCCGATCGTTTCAATGGCTATGTTGTCACCAGCGCGGCGCTTGTCGACCGGGCCGTTACTGTCACCGTGCGGATGCCCGGCACGAATGCGGAACTGGTTGCGCAACAGGTCAGTGACGGGACGTCAGCAGACGATGCGGCGCTGGTGCTTTTCAAGGTCAATGGACTGTTCTCGGTCCCGCTGACGTTCAGTCGCGGCGAATACATTCCGGGTAACGCGGTCTGGTCGGTGCAGAGGTTTCCGGGTGAGGGCGACTATCTGGTGAGTTCGCAGGGTCGGCTGGCGCGAGTCGAACAGCGTGGGGACCGCGTCGCGATCCTCTATCACAACGCGACCGTCGGTGATCAGTCTGCCTCAATCGTCGTCAATGAATGCGGTCATGTACTCGGTCTCAACCTGCCTTCTGCGCCCAGCGTTCGAACGCCAGGGACGGATTATCTGAACCGGGCACTGGGTGTCGAGGGGCTGGCGGACTTCGTGGGACGCCAGAACGTGCGCCTCAGTTTCGCCGACAGCGGCTGTATCTCGGCGGTCACCGAGGCCCGTGAGGAAGCTGCCAAAGCCTCGGAGCAGGCGATGGTCGCAACGCGGAATGCCGAGCAGGCGCGTCTGGCGGCCCGTGAACTCGAGCGACAGCTTTCTGCTTCCAACGAACGCAATGAGGGCCTGATCGAGGAAGCACGGGTGGCGCGTGAGCGCGCCGAGGCGGCGATGCAGGCGGCTGAGGAAGCCCGGGCGAACGCCGAGGAGACGCGATTCGAACTGGAACGCAAGACGGCAGCAATCCGGGCTGAAACCAACGCCTTGATGCAGTTTCTCGAACGTGATCGCAAGGCGGCGGAAGACCGATACCGGCAGGCGCTGGCGGATCAGCAACTTGCTGCCGAGAGCCGGGAGCGACTCTGGTTGTCGCTGGGGCTCGTGGTGCTTCTGGTGACGGCCGGTGCGGTCGTGATGCTGTTCCGTCGCGGGCCGCGCGCCGCGACCCCGCCCTTGGGGGAGGAGGTTCCAGGCTCGGCAGATGAGGCCGCGGCACCTGCAGCCGCCAAGACCGACATCCATCGAGAGGATCTCGTTGAGTATGTGCTCGATGGTCGGGATGAGGATGGCATTCGCTACCTGCTACGCATCTCCGGAGACCAGCTCAAGAACGGGGAAGGAGTCATCATCGGGCGCAACCCGGACGCTTCGCCCTACATTATCAACCACGTCGATGTCTCACGTAAGCACGCCCGCATGCGAGTGATGAAAAACCGCGTATTTATTGAGGATCTGGGCTCGACAAATGGTACTTCCGTGAACGGCCAGTCGATCGAGGACAGAGGCCCGGTGTCGGTCGACAATGGTGATCAGATCATCATCGGCAGTGTGGTGATGAAGCTCCGGGTTCTGGGCGCGTAGATGGCGCTACAGGTCATACACAGGGCCGGTTGATCTGTTAATATCGCGTAAATTCGGAGGGAAATTCCGCGTACAGTCAGGTTCGACGTCCAACGCCACGAACCCATGCGCGGAAGCTCGTGTCAGGTTTCATTCCATGGTTTTCATGTAGTCCCGCCAGTCGCTGGTCGCCGCCCGGTCGCCCGAGAGGGACGCCGTGCGCCAACAGTACAGGAGCAAGAGATGTCAGTTGTTGAAGAAGTCAAACAGGAGTCGGACACAGACGGGCACGTCGTCGACGCCGTTGTCGTTCGTTTCGCCGGCGATTCCGGCGACGGTATGCAGCTCACCGGAACGAACTTCACCGAAGCCACCGCCATTTACGGCAATGATCTCGCGACCTTCCCGGACTTTCCGGCCGAGATTCGCGCGCCGGCGGGTGCGACCTTCGGTGTTTCCGCCTTCCAGATTTACTTCGGCGCTGACGAGGTCACAACGGCGGGAGATGATGTCGATGTCCTGATCGCCATGAATCCGGCGGCGCTCATTACGAATCTCAAGGATCTGGTCGAAGGCGGATTGATCGTCGTCGATGCCGACGCTTTCACCGACAAGAACATGGCGCGTGCCGGCTATCAGCAGAACCCGCTTGAAGACGGTTCGCTCGATGCTTACCGGGTACTGTCGATCGACATCACCAAGCAGGTGCTCGAAGCGGTCAAGCCTTTCGACCTCTCGCACAAGTTCGCCGTACGCTGCAAGAACATGTGGACGCTCGGCCTTGTGCTGTGGCTGTTCGATCGCTCGCGCGATGCCGCCATCAACGGGCTGAACGCGAAGTTCGCCAGCCGTCCGGAAATCCGCGATGCCAACATTGCGGCCCTGAACGCAGGCCATGCCTACGCAGAGACGGCAGAGCTGCCCTCCGGCATCGATATCTACCGGGTTCCACGGGCCGAAGTTCCACCCGGTCTGTACCGCAATACCACGGGTACCGAAGCGCTCGCGTTCGGGCTCATCGCTGGCAGCCAGCTTGCCAATGTGCCGCTCTCGTTCGCGTCGTATCCGATCACGCCAGCCTCGTCGCTGCTGCACACGCTTGCGGGCCAAAAGCAGTTCGAGGTCATGACGTTTCAGGCCGAGGACGAGATCGCGGCCGTTTGTGCGGCAATCGGCGCATCCTTTGCCGGTTCCCTGGGTGTCACGTCGAGTTCCGGCCCGGGCATTGCCCTCAAGGGTGAGGCCATCGCGCTGGCCGTGGCCACGGAACTGCCGCTGGTCATCGTCAACACGCAGCGTGGTGGGCCGTCAACGGGCCTGCCGACGAAGACGGAGCAGTCGGACCTCAACCAGGCAATCTTTGGTCGCCATGCGGATACACCACTGCCGGTCATCGCCTCGTGCACGCCGGCTGACTGCTTTGATGTCGCGATCGAGGCTGTTCGCCTCGCGACGCAGTTCCGGACGCCGGTCATGCTGCTGTCCGATGGCTACATGGCCAACGCGTCAGAGCCCTGGCTGCTGCCGGACATGAATGACTACGAGCCGTTCCCGGTCGAATATGAGACGAACCCGGAAGGTTTCCGGCCGTCGAACCGCGATCCGGAAACACTCGCCCGGGTCTGGGCAAAGCCGGGGACGCCAGGTCTGGAGCACCGTATCGGTGGCATCGAGAAGAGCTTCGAGACTGGCGACATCTCATATGAGCCGGCGAACCACCAGAAGATGACGGATACCCGCAAGGCCAAAATTGATGGTATTGCGAAGTACATCCCGGAGCAGACAGTCGAACTCGGTGAATCGAGCGGCAAGCTTGTCGTCGTTGGCTGGGGTTCCACGTACGGAGCGATACACCAGGCGGTGAAGCGTCTGCATCGTGAAGGCAAGGATGTCAGCCATGTTCACATTCGCCACCTCTGGCCGCTGCCGCCCAATCTGGGCGACCTGCTGGCCGGCTTCGAGTGCGTGCTCGTGCCCGAGATGAATACCGGCCAACTCGTTCGCTTGCTGCGATCGGAGTTCCTCATTGATGCTCGCCCGCTCAACAAGGTGTCGGGTCAGCCCTTCAAGATTCGAGAAATCGTCGATGCCATCAATGCATCACTGGAGTCATAAGCGATGAATGCACCTGCTCAAAAGCTCACGATCAAGGATTTCGAAACCGACCAGGAAGTACGCTGGTGTCCGGGTTGCGGTGACTACGCCATTCTGAAGTGCGTACAGAAACTGATGCCGGAACTCGGTGTGCCGAAAGAGAACATTGTCTTTATCTCGGGTATCGGCTGCTCGTCGCGTTTCCCGTATTACATGGAGACGTATGGCTTCCACACAATTCACGGTCGTGCACCGTCGATTGCAACGGGCGCCAAGCTGTCGAATCCGGACCTCGACGTCTGGGTCATCACCGGTGACGGCGACGGGCTGTCGATCGGCGGCAACCACATGATGCACGTGCTGCGTCGGAACGTGGACCTGCAGATCCTGCTCTTCAACAACGAGATCTATGGGCTGACCAAGGGCCAGTACTCACCGACCTCACAGGTGGGCACGCGATCGCCTTCGACGCCGGATGGTTCGGTCGACCTTCCGCTGGCGCCCTGCGAGTTCGCACTGGGTGCCGGGGCACGATTCGTGGCTCGCTCTATCGACACGGAAATGAAGCACCTGACGGAAGTACTGACCCGCGCACACGATCACAGGGGCGCGTCCTTTGTCGAGATCTATCAGAACTGCCCCGTTTACAACGATGGCATTTTCGAGGAAGTCAAAGACAAGAAGAAGGCGCCAGATACCCGTCTTGTTCTGGAGCACGGCAAGCCGATGATCTTCGGCAAGGAGAACAACAAGGGTATTCGCCTCGATACGAAGACGCTGAAACTCGAGGTTGTCACCATTGGCGAAGCCGGCATCACCGAAGACGACATCCTCGTCCACGACGAGACCAACAAGGTGATGGCGCAGATGCTCGCAGACCTCAAGGGCCCAGAGTTTCCGGTACCCGTTGGTGTCATCTACAACGTGCCCGCTCCGGCTTACGTCAACGACGTCTACGATCAGCGGATTGCAGTCCGCGAGAAGAAGGGCGAGGCAGATCTGAATGCCTTGCTTCGCAGCGGCCAGACCTGGACCGTCGAGTAAACTGAAGCTGCCTCCGGGCCCTTGCGATTGCTGAGGGTCCGGGGTGCTTCGCTTCGCTCAGCACGAGGGCCCGGTCCTCGTCTTTAGCGGAGCGGCCGCAGGCCGCGGAGTCGAAAGACCTCCCCACCATGGTGTATCTTTTATGCCTCTGGTCATCAGTGGTTGGTAAGACACATGGCATTTCCGAAGATCGGCAACATGGCGCCGGCGTTCACGCTCCAAAATCAGGACGGCAAGTCAGTCAGTCTCAAGGATTTCAAGGGCGAGAAGGCTGTCGTTCTTTACTTCTATCCAAAGGCGATGACGCCGGGTTGCACGACCCAGGCGTGTGGCATTCGCGATACCAAAGCGAAGTTCTCGAGGCAAAAGGCCGTCATTCTCGGCGTGAGTCCTGATCCCGTCCCCCGACTGCAGAAGTTCCGGGAGAAAGAGAAACTGAACTTCGATCTCCTCTCTGACGAGGATCACAAAATCACTGAAAAGTACGGCGCCTGGGGACTCAAGAAGTTCATGGGGCGTGAGTTCATGGGTGTCCTCCGAACAACCTTCATCATTGGCAAGGACGGCCGGCTCAAGCACATCATCGACAAGGTCAATACGAAGACCCATCACGACGATGTGCTCGATATTCTGAAATCACTGGATTAGCTGAAAACAAAAGAGGGAATACATGACTGAGTTCAGGGCGGATCAAAACTCCGGCACGATACCGGTGCAGGAACGGCACCAGTTCGATGTCGGCGCGCTGCAAAGATTCATGCAGGACAACGTCGAGGGCTACTCGGGCGACCTGACGGTCGAGGAATTCGCGGGCGGTCAATCCAACCCGACGTATCTGCTCACTGCAGGCGGTACTCGCTACGTACTTCGGCGCAAGCCGCCGGGCAAGCTGCTCAAGTCAGCCCATGCAGTCGATCGTGAATACAAGGTGCTGACGGCGCTGCAGAATACCGATGTTCCCAGCGCCAGAACCTATGCGCTCTGCGAGGACGAGTCGGTGATCGGCACGATGTTCTACATCATGGAGTTCCTCGACGGTCGGGTGATCTGGGATAGCACGGGCGGCTCCTATGCGCCTGAAGAGCGAGGTGAGATCTGGGATGCGGCCAATGCGGCCGTCGCCAAGCTCCACAACGTCGGCTTCAGGGAAGTCGGGCTGTCGGACTACGGCAAGCACACCGACTACATTGCGCGGCAGATCAAACGCTGGTCGGAGCAGTACGAGTACACGAAGACGGTCGATAATCCCTATATGGACAACCTGATCGAGTACCTGCCGAAAAACATCCCTGACGATAACGAGTGCACAATCGTTCACGGCGACCTCCAGATTGCCAACATGATGATGCACAAGGAGAAGAATGAGGTCATCGGCATCCTCGACTGGGAACTCAGCACGCTCGGCAGTCCGCTTTCGGACTTCGCGTACCTGTGCCGTCCCTATCGCGACGCGCTGCGCAACGCTGACCTCAAGGCGCTGGGCATTCCGAGCGAAGAGGAGTTCGTCGAAGCCTACTGCCGCCGAACCGGTCGTGACGGTATCGAGAACTGGGATTACTACCTGGCCTTCAACATGTTCCGGCTCGCGGGCATTCTCCAGGGCATCGCACGCCGGGTACTCGACGGTACGGCCGCGAGCAAGCACGCAGAGCAGGCGGGGGCAGGCGCGCTCAACATGTCGAAGCTTGCGTGGGCGCAGATCGACAAGAGCGTCGAGCTCGACTGATGCTGATCCTCGCCACGACGGAGCGCGAGTATCCCTGGGGAACGATGCGCTCCACCAACGCCAGCAAGGTCAAGGTGATTCTCGAGGAGAAGGGGCTCGACTACCGGGTTGATCGCCTTCGCCCGGGTGACCTGTGGAAGAAGCCGCCGGAGCTTCTGTCGAAGCATCCACTGGGAAAGGTGCCTTATCTCGAAACCGAAAAGGATGGTGTGATCTGGGATTCAACCGTGATCAACGAATACCTCGAGGATCGATACCCGCACATTGCGCTCAAACCTGATGACGCGCCGTCGCTGGCGCGTCTGAGAATGTGCGAAAACTTCGGCGACGAGGCGCTGCTTGTCGGTGATTTGCCAAAGATCTGGATGCCCTGGTGGTCAGCACCCGAAGACCGCAATGAGGACGCCATGCAGGCTGGTCGTGATGCGTTGCGATCCCGCAGCCTGCCCTGGCTCGAGTCGATGCTTGGCGAAGAGTATCTTTGTGGGGATTTCAGTCTGGCGGACGCTCCCTTCATGGCGGTTGCCATGGTGCTCGAGGTTGACGGCATGGATATCTCCGAGTTCCCAAAGACATCGGCCTATCTCGAGCGGCTGCGCGCGCGCGATTCCTATCGAGCGATCAGCCCGAGGACCTCTCTCGACGACTCGGCGGGAAGCAGCTAGCCCGCATATCTCACCGATTCGCTGCGTTCTCAATGAACGCAGTGGAATTCGGCACGGTTCTCAACGACCGGACTACTCAGTCTCTTGAGATGAATCGCTTGCCTGAATCTCGCTTGTCTTGGCGGCTTGTGAGCGCACATGCTCGCTGCGGCGTGTTCTCGACACGCCTTCGCTCGCGAGCACGCTCACAATCCACCAATCCTGCGCGATCTATCAGGCAATCGGTGAGATATGCGGGCTAGCCACGAGCCTCTGCGAAGTGAAGGAGTACGCCGCAGGGATCCCACACGTACGTGACCACAGCGTGTGCTTCTTCAGTCGGTGCGGCCACGCGGGCCGCACCGAAATCCCCTTCGTCGATGACGCGGCTGGCATGTTCGAACCAGTCGCTTGCTGAATCCACGACGATGTAAACCATCGAATTTTCGGCCCATTCCTTTGCGTAGAAGTCCTGCAGCAGGAAACGGACGTTGCCGTTCTCAAGTTCCGCCAGCTTGTCTGCACGCCAATTCAGGTTCCAGCCCAGCGCGCGGTAGAACGCAAGAGACGTGTCGAAGTCGATTGCGGGGACGAAGTGCTTGACGTCGCGAGCGACGGGCACGTCAGAATCCGCCGATGTTGTCGTCGAGTTGCACACCGAACGAGTTTAGCGCCATCGACACCAGATTGTACTGGCCGACGGTAAAGACGATGTCCATCATCTGCGTCTCGCTGTAGGACTTCGCGAGTGCCTGCCACGTCGCGTCAGAGACGAAAGCATCGCCGTGCAATTCATCGGTTGCACGGATCAGGAGTGCTTCGTTTTCGCTCCAGTTCGGGGCATCCGCGCCGGTCTTGATCGCCTCGATTTCCTCGTCAGACAGACCCGCGCGCTTGCCAATCACGACATGCTGGCCCCATTCATACTCCGCCTGGCAGAGCCAGCCAATACGGAGAATCAGTATCTCCCGGTCACGTGCTGACAGCGTCGACTTGGCGAGAATGTGATTGGCGAAAACCATCCAGCGTTTGGCGAGCTTCTCGTGATTGGCGAGCGTTCGGAAGATGTTCGCGACATCGCCACCGGCCAACTGGTGCTTGAATGTTTCGCGCTGCTCGTCGTTGAAGGTGTTGGCGTCGAGCGGCTGGATTCTGGGTTGATCGAGTCGCGGCATGTAGGGTCCCCCTGTTGATGACCGGTCGACTATAAGAAATGCAGTTGGACTTTGCTATGATCCCGGCGTTCGCGAGTCAGGAGTCCTCATGTCCGAAATCATTCTGCACGAATACCCCCAGTCGCCGTTCTCTGAAAAGATCCGGTCGATCCTGCGCTACAAGGGGTTGGACTACCAGAGTGTGACGATTCCGGTAATCATGCCCAAACCCGATCTCATGCCGCTGACCGGTGGCTACCGCAAGACGCCTGTCATGCAGATCGGGGCGGACATCTATTGTGACTCGTCGATTATCGCGCGCGTGATCGACGACCTGCATCCGGAGCCGGGTATCTTCCCGGCCGCGCTTGCCGCAACCGCGGGTACCATGGCGCACTGGACCGATACGTTCTTCTTCAAGGTCGCTGTTGCGGTTGCCTTCCAACCGCGGGCGCTCGCGGACAATCCCGTCCTGAGCGACGGTGACCAGGCCGCAGCGTTTGCTGCCGACCGTGCCGAGTTGACGAAGGGTTCCACTGAACTGCAAATGCCACTCGAGACGGCGCACCCGTATTTTCTGCAGCATCTGGCACGGCTCGAGAAGCAGCTGGAGCGCGCAAGCCGGTCGAGCGCCTCGCCCTTCCTGTTCGGTGAAGAGCCAGTGATTGC
This sequence comes from Pseudomonadales bacterium, assembly GCA_965267485.1. Taxonomy (GTDB): domain Bacteria; phylum Pseudomonadota; class Gammaproteobacteria; order Pseudomonadales; family Azotimanducaceae; genus JANQJA01. The sequence goes on from OZ254080.1 coordinate 1,916,367, forward strand.
CGACTTCTCGACCTACCACTGCCTGTGGTTCATCTGGGGGAACGAGGCGATTCGCGACACGTTCGATCCGTTCCATCAGGTACGAGCCTGGCTCGAACGGATGAAGGACATGGGTGACGATACGACGGGACGGCCGCTCGACGGCGCTGCGGCGCTCGACATTGCCAGGCAGAGAGAGCCGGCTGCTGCCGGGCCGATCGAAAGCAGCCTGCTGCACGGTATTGATCCCGGCAAGGATGTCGAAATCATGCCGATCGACTACGGATTTCAGCCGGTGCGCGGCCGTCTCGTCACGGCAACCCTGGAGGAGATCGCGCTGATCAGGACGGATGACAGCGTTGGTGAGGTCGCGGTGCACTTCCCGCGACTCGGATTCCAGGTGAAGCAGGCCAGCTGAAGTTCAGTCCAGCAGGCGGAGCGCGTCTGCGATCTCGAACACGTGGGGATCGTGTTTGCCGTGCGCCCGCAACGCGGCTTCCAGCTCCAGCAGGTATTCCCGGTTGTGTCCGCTCGGGCCGGCTGACCGGTGGATCTGTCTCGCGATGTCTTGGGGCGGCGCCTCACCCAGATAGTTGGGATTATCCCCAGTCGCGTGATAGACGAGACCGGTGACTGGCGGTCCGTCCTCGATGTGAATGTCGACCTGCTGGCGCGCGTAGCCGCCTTTCTCCCGATAATCCAGATGATCGAGGATCTCGTGACGGCCGTCGACCGGTAGACGATAGGCCATACCCCAGCAGGTTGTCTCTGGCGCCTCGATCAGCGTGACGACGCGTCCCGGGGCTTCAGGTACGCCGCGATGATCCGTCGAGCCTTGCCAGAATCGTCGTGCGAAACCGTGGATCCATGCCGGTCTTCGTTCATCAAACGGGAAATCGGCGCGCCAGATCAGCGAACCGTATCCGAAGATCCACTCAGCCATCGTAGAAGAATGGACCGTGCAGCCCGACGAGTTGCCGTTGGCGGTCGCTGGTGGCGCGGTCGATCGCGTCGGCGGTGAGCTGGTTCGACTGGTCGGTCGTGCGAAGTCGTTGGGCGATGTCCCGGCGTCCGTAATGCGCCTGCAGGAAGAAACGACCCTGGTCATTCGGGCCGGTTGGCATCCTTCGATGCCAGACGTCCGAGACGAAGAGTCCGACGTCACCTGCTTTGGCGGTCAGCTTGCGAACCGTTCGCCCCTGGTATTCCAGTGAAGTGTCCATTGCACGGTCAAAAGGCGGAAAGCGTCCTGAGCAATGACTGCCGGGAATGACGCCGGTTGGGCCGTCCTCTTCCGTACAGTCCTGCAAAAAGATGTGCGCGCCGATGGCAAAGACCGGGTGCGGAATGTCCTCGGGCCACGCCACGCCCTCAGGCAGAGGAATGTGCGGACCGGCGTCGACGTGCCACGCCTGGGCAGGATCGTTGGGTTTGGGGGCATTACGCCATGCCGTGTTGGCAATGATGTGGCAATCGTCACCCAGCAGTGGCTCGATCGTTTCGAGTATGCGCGGATGACCAATGGCGGCCTGGCAGGCTTCGCTGCGATTCAGCATCTCATAGCGAAATTCAGCATCATGTTCGGGCGGTCGCTTGCCGCCGGTTCGATCGTCGGGGGGCAGACGGTCGAAGATTTCGTCGATCGACTCCCGTAACGTAACGATCTCGTCAGTCGAGAGTACCCCCTCGAGTACTACGCAACCTTCGGTTTCGAGTTCGAGCGCCGCGGCGGGCGCCTCATTGGGTCGACGTGTCGTGAGATAACCGTGAACGCGCTTGATCATGTTGATGCCTCCATCGTACCAGTGTATGAACGTGCTACGCTCGCGGCAAGGAGGGAACACGATGCAAAGATACAGGCTTTACGGTGGTGGTGGCTCACCGTACTCGATGAAGATGCGGGCGATTCTTCGGTATCGCAGGCTGCCGTTCGACTGGGTGCTCATCACCCCGGCACTGCGTGAGCAGCTTCGCCACGACGGGCCGCCGGTCATCCCCATCCTCCAGTTCCCGGACGGTAACCTGCAGGTCGACTCGACGCCGCTGGCGTACATGCTGGAGGATGCACACGCCGAGCGCAGCATCATCCCGCCGGACCCCTGCCACGGATTCCTGTCGGACCTGATCGAGGACATGGCCGACGAATGGTTTACCAAGATGATGTTTCATTACCGCTGGCATCGGGAGGTGGATCAGATTTACAGCAGTCGTCAGATCATCGCGGACAATTCTCCGGGCGTGACGGGCGAGGCGCTCGAACGCGCGGCAGAGGCCATCCGTGCGAGGCAGGTCGGGCGCATGCCAATTGTTGGTTGCACGCCGGAAAATGCGCCGGTCATCGAGGCCGGTTACCACGAGGTGCTCGCGATTCTCGACACGTTTGTGACGCGAGAGGAATTTCTTTTCGGAACGAGGCCGGCGCTTGCCGACTTTGGCCTGTTCGGGCAGTTCAAGGTGCTGGCAAGCGACTACACGCCGCGTAACGAGATGATTGACCGGGCGCCGCGCGTCTATGACTGGATTCGCCGGCTCGATGATCTGAGCGGCGTCGATGGTCACTGGCATGGCGAGGGTGAACTGCGGGCGGCGACGCGTTCGCTGCTGCAGCTTGCCGCCCGACAGTACTTACCGTTCCTCGAGGCCAACCGCCAGGCCGTGATCGATGGCGCTGACTCGGTCGAACTCGAGATTGACGGAAAGCCATGGCGTCAGGCGCCGTTCAAGTATCAGGCGAAGTGCTTCGACCGCCTGCAGAAACGCTTCGCGGCCGTGGAGGGTGAACCCGCACAGCGACTTGGCGCCGTGCTTGCCGAAACGGGATGCCTGCCGTACCTGGAAGCCCCTTCGTCTTGAGCGGAGTGGCCGAAGGCCCGTGGAGTCGAAAGAGATTAAGGGGTTTGCCCGTCAGTTGCCCAGCCGGTATCTCAGCTTGACGACGAAGACATCCACGATGGGGCGCGTCAGCGCATCGCGGAAGTTCCGCTGGAAGCTCTGGTCGGGCGTGCTCGAGATGTCTGCGCCTCGGGTATAGACGACGAACAGGTCAGACAAAGGCGCGATCTCCCAACGGTAGCGGGCCTGGAATGTCATGCGGCTGACCGAGAAATCACGGGACTTCGTGATGGGCTGTGTGTCCGGAATCAGTGAGCCGTCGCCCACGGGCACTTGCCAGCGGCTGTTCTCGAACGCCTTCAGTCCGGCCCATTGCATCGTCAGACGGAACTGCTGACGCGCGGTCAGGAAGAAGTCCGCATTGATACGAGGTCGCCAGAACTCTGCTTCAAACGACGTGAAGTCGCGTCCGCTCCGGTGAATCAGCCAGCCATCGCGCGTCTGGTAATTCACGAAGAACTCGACCGAGAACCGGTCGCTGGGACGCCAGTTGAGCGACAGCTCCAGTTCCCTGATCGCCCCGCTCATGTCTTCCTGACGATAGAACGCACCCGTGCCGAATTGCAGCTTCCGGGAAGAATCAGTCTCGTAGAAAAAGCCGGTGTCCCAGCGCCCGCGCACACGGAAGGAGCCGTTGCCCTCGCTGTCCACGTCGTCCCATCGCTTGGGAAAGTAGTTGAGCTTGGCGAACAGGAAGTGATTGTTCTTGAAGAACAGGTCCTGCTCAAAGAAGTAGCCGGCATTCACCAGACGGTTGTCGCCATTGTAGCGATGTACAACCTTGTAGGTTCGGCGTCGCTCGCGGAAGTTTTCGAGGTCCGAGCGCGTCACCCGCATCTGGTACTCCGCGCCCAGGACGTCGTTGCGTCGGAGGAAACCAAGGTCGTTGAGGTCGAGCCGGTCGTCGAAGTACTCGAGCTGCAGTTCGTGACGGACGCCACGTCGGGGCGTGAACGTCGTATCGACGAAGCCGCCGTAGCCTTTGGTTCCGCCGACGTCGCTTGCCAGCATCTGGCCATCGACGTTGATCTTCCCGTTCTGGGTCAGATAGTGGAAGTCCATCCCGTGCGTGGTCGCATCTTCCTGCGGGTGGGCAGTCAGCGTTGACATCAGGCCGATCGCCCGTCGGCCGCCGCCGTCTGTATCCTCGTACAGCAAGCGGGCCACGCCGAACTGGCGGCCATCCTGCAGGACGCTGAACGGCTGATCGTTCAATTCGCCATCGAGCACTGTGTCGTCCTCGAATGCACCGAGGAAACCGTAGCGGAGCTTGCCCTGTTGGCCGGTCACCTTCGCGGCGCCGATCAACTCGCTCGGCTGGTTCGCTTCGAGATCAGACAGCTCGAAATCCGTAATCCCGGGATCTCGGGGTGCGCTGCCGATGCGACGCGTATTGACCAATGTCGTGGGAGGGCCGTCCCGTCCCCGTGCCCGCGGCGTGGCCTGGAAAATCTCATAGCCTTCGAGGAAAAACGCCCGCTTCTCCGGAAAGAAAACTTCGAAGCTCGAGAAGTTCACGACCACGTTGTCCGACTCGACGTTGCCGAAGTCGGGATTGACGGTCGCCGTGAGCTGCAGGTTTGTGGTGGGGCGCCAGAAGACGTCGAAGCCGGCCTTGTAGCTGTCTTCGGCACCGGGCAGTTCGTTGTCCCAGGTGATCGCTGCAAACGGATAGAAGGTGAACTGCTGCTTGGGGTCGATACCTTCGAGCTGGATTTTCTGCAGTTCGCTCAGGAATACGGAGCGAGTGGGCGGCAGGGATGGATAGGCCCAGCGCTCGTTCTTCTCGGCGACGTACCGTGAGATGTAGTAGCCCATCTGGCGGGTCCCGCCGTGTGAATCCGGCATCGTCATCATCGACCAGGGCAGGAACATCTCTCCGGACCAGCCGTTCTCGATCTCTGCGGTTGCGCCGCGCCAGGGACCGTCCCACTGGTTGCTGAACTGGCGCTCCGGCAACACGGTGCCGTCTTCGATCGAGTCGCCCAGGTTCAGGCCGAACCAGTAGCCGTAGAGGCCCTGGCCGCCAGGGTCCAGCGTGAACGAGAAGTCGTCCCGGGCGATGAACTTGTCGCGAGAGCTGAGGCGCGCGATGAGCGAGTCGACCGGTTGCTCGGCAATGACGCCGACGTACAGGCCCTTGTCGGTATAGAACAGGTGCCGCAACGTCCGGTATTCGCCGGCTTCCAGTGTGTCGGGCTCGATAAGCACCATGTCGTCGAGCGGCGTGATTCGGGACCAGATTGCCTCGTCGAGCCGGCCGTCGATGCGGAGGTCGATCTCGCTGTCGTCGAATTTCTGGAGGATGTGTACGCCGTCTTCTGGCGTCGCGTCGGCGGCCAGGGCAATCCCGGTACAGCACAGCGCAATCGCGGCGATTGGAAGTCGCAGATTCAAGTTCTTGGTGGAGGTAGCTCTAAATTGCGGCGATCTTGGGGCGACGTTTTCGACCATCGTGACGTCGCCGGTTCCCCGGTATTTGCGTCGTCAATAGTAGTGACGCGGGAGAATAATACTGGAAATGCTGCAACCGCGCCATCGCGGATGGGCAAATCGGGGTACGTATGGTTAGTATTGGGCAACTTTTTTACTCACGAGCACTGGAGCTACCCCATGGCGCTGACACCGTCTTCGACTGACGAGCTGCTGGTCGAACAGCAGGACAAGATTGCTATCATCACGCTGAACCGGCCCGACCGGCTCAATGCCATCAGCACGAAGATGCTGAATGAACTGTCCGAGAAGATGGTCGAAGCGGACAAGGATCCCGACATTCGTTGCATCATCCTGACCGGTGCCGGAAAGGGTTTCTGCGCCGGCCTCGATCTGGTCGATGTGGGTCAGGGGGGTATCGGCAGCGGTGACAACAAGGGCAGCAATCGCCCGCGCCAGCTGTTCGACCTGCGCAATGCACCCATCACCGTGATGTGGAATCTTGACACGCCGGTGATTTGTGCGATGAACGGCGCGGCGGCGGGTTACGGCATGGATATCACGTTGTTGTGTGACATCCGGATTGCCGCGGAGTCGTCGAAAATGGCAGCCGTTACCGCCAAACGCAATGTGGTTCCCGAATCGGGTGGCACGTGGCTGTTACCGCGCCTTGTGGGGTGGGGCAAGGCTGCGGAACTCTACTATCGTGGCCGGACGGTCGGCGCGCAGGAGTGTCTGGAAATGGGGCTCGTGAACACCGTCGTCCCTGATGACAAGGTGATGGAGACGGCCCTCGAATGGGCACAGGAAGTCGCCGATAACGCACCGCTCGCCGTTCAGACGACGAAGCGGATGATGCGGATGGGTCTTGAGCAGTCGTACGAGACGTCGGTCGACCAACTTATGGTCCACCTCGCCGGCATGTTCCAGAGCGAGGATTTCCAGGAAGGCGTCAAGGCGTTTATCGAACGTCGCAAGCCTGAATTTACTGGCCGCTAGCGCGCGTTATGCTGGAGACGGTCGGGATCGAAGTCTCCGGCCAGGGGCTTTGCGACATCACGGCAGAGATTCGTCGCGTCGTCGCATCGAGTGCACTGGATGAAGGGCTCTGCACGCTCTTCATCCAGCACACGTCAGCCAGCCTGTTGGTGCAGGAAAACTATGATCCCTCGGCGCGCAATGACCTCGAGCGCTGGCTGAACCGGCTCGTGCCGGAGAACGACCCGTTTTATACCCACACGCTCGAAGGACCGGACGATATGCCGGCGCATATCAAGGCAGCACTGACGGCGACGAGCCTGTCGATACCGTTTATGGCGGGGCAACTCGCGCTCGGGACCTGGCAGGGCATCTTTCTTTGGGAGCATCGGCATCACGCCGGACGCAGAAAAATCATCGTGCATCTGGGCAACTGACCGACGTAGGTAGTCATTCGTCTCATTGATGTTGCCGGCTGGTATCATCACGGAGCTTTTGCTAGCCTGACGGCGCTTGTTGCGACACACGCTATAACAGAGGGAGCTTTGATCGTGGCCTACGATAAACCGATACCCACGCCCACGCCGCTGACACAGCCGTTCTTCGATGGCGCAAAGGAAGGCAAGCTGATGCTGCCGCGCTGTACGAACTGCAACCGTGTTCACTGGTACCCCCGCCATCTCTGTCCGTTCTGCCATCACAATGGCATCGAGTGGATCGAGGGTAGCGGGAAGGGTCGACTTCACACTTTCGCCGTCCAGCATCGGGCGTTTGGCGGGTGGGCTGCAGAAGCGCCTTTCGTGACCGCCTATATCGACCTCAATGAGGGAGATCGCATGGCTACTGTGCTACGCGGGGTGGACCCAACGAAGCCGGAGGAAATCAAGGTCGGCTCGCTGGTCGAGGTTGAGTTCGAGGAGGCGAGCGACGACGTCAGCATTCCCTTCTGGCGCGTGGTAGAGGAGGGCAACGCATGAGCCTGTCACGATCAGCAGCAATTGTCGGTGCCGCCGAGGCCAACGAGATCGGCTATCCGGAAACGCCGAAGACCGGCCTCGAACTTCACATGGAGGCAATCTACAACGTCAGCCAGCAGACCGGCATTCCGATCTCGGATATCGACGCCGTGTTCTCTGCAGGCCAGTCGTCGGAGATTGCCGAACACCTCGGTATCCACCCGAAATACATCGATACGACGTCCGTCGGTGGTTGCTCATTCGAGATGCACGTTCACCACGCGATGTGCGCGATCTACGCAGGCGTGATCGATGTCGCGCTCGTGACCCACGGTGAGAACGGCTGGTCCCGGCGCAAGCTTGGCGGCGGTGGTTATCCCCGCAACAACAATCCGGGCACGCAGATGACCATGCCCTATGGATTCTCCGGTGCACCGTCGAACTACTCTCACGCGATGGTTGCCCACAACCACCGGTTCGGTACGACGCCGGAAGACTTCGCGCATATTGCGGTCGTGACGCGGGAGTGGGCGACGCTGAATCCGCGTGCGGTCATGCACTCACAGGATACGCATGAGTTCGGTGGGCCGATCACGGTCGAGGACGTGCAGAATGCCCGCCTCATCTCGTGGCCGCTGACGATGCTGCACTGCTGCCTCGTGACTGATCACGGCGGTGCCGTGATTGTTGCCCGACCGGAGATCGCGCGGAGTCTGAAGACGCGACCGGTGTGGATTGCCGGCGCCGGCGAGAGCATGAGCCACCAGAACATGCTGGAGATGGGCGACTTCACGGCAACATCGGCGTGGCAGTCTTCCCGCACTGCCTACGAGATGGCGGGCATGGGGCCGGAGGATATGGAGCTCGCGCTGCTCTACGATTCGTTCACGGTCACTGCCGGCATCACGGCAGAAATGATCGGGCTTGCACCGCGCGGTGAGGGCTACAAGCTCTGGAAGGAAGGACATGCGGCGCCGGGTGGCAAACTGCCGATCAACACCAACGGTGGTGGACTCTCGTTCAACCACTCGGGGATGTACGGCATGCAACTGCTCGTCGAAGCCTATCGCCAGCTGTCCGGCACGGCTGAGGATGGCGTCAATGGCATCAAGGGCAAGCAGACCAACGCGCGCACCGCGATCGTCAATGGCACTGGCGGCGCGCTGTCGACAACCGGCACCCTGGTGCTTGAAGCCGACGGCTAGCGTCCTCGCTCCCCTCGTCCTGAGGTCGGAGCGTGAGCTTCGAACGTGGCGGCCGCGAGCCGGCACAGTCCTCCGGGGACCCTTTCGCGGCTTCGCCGCTGCAGTCGCTTAAGTCCCCTCCGGCCTGTACCGACTCACGGCCTTATGGCGTTGCCTGCCCTCTCTCCCTCGTATTGAGGCTCGCGCGTTAGCGCGCGCCGAGGGATCCTGCCATGGGGGGCCAGCTTCGAACGGGGCGTCCGCGAGCCGGTACAGTCCTCCGGGAACCCTTTCGCGGCTGGCGCCGCTGCAGTCGCTTAAGTCCCCTCCGGCCTGTACCGACTCACGGCCTTGTGCGTTGCCTCGCGGCTACTTCTTGTAGGGCGGGCGCATCGCGGATGCGAGCTTCGACACAGTCTTTGACTGCGAGTAGATCGACTTCGCGTGGCTGAACTGCCTGAACCCGTCATAGCCGTGGTAAGCCCCCATCCCGCTCGGCCCGACGCCGCCAAAGGGCAGATCTTCCATCGCGACATGCATGATGACGTCGTTGACGGTCACACCGCCCGACGTGGTTCGCGTCAGTACTTTCTCTTCTTCTGACTTGTCAGTGCCGAAGTAATAGAGCCCGAGCGGTCGTGGGTGCTCATTGACGTAGTCGATGGACTCGCCAATCTGCTTGTATCGCTTGATGGGCAGTACCGGCCCGAAGATCTCCTCCTGCATCACGGTCATGTCGTCCGTCGGGTCCATGATCAGGGTCGGTGGAATCCTGTGGTGTTGCTGCTGGCTGAAGTCCTCATCGGCCGGATTGATCTCGATGACCTCGGCCCCCTTTGCGCGCGCATCATCGATGTAGCCATTGATGCGATCAAAGTGACGCTCGTTGATGATCGATGTGTAATCCGGATTGTCCTTGATGTCCGGGAACATTTTGGCGACCGAGGCTTTGGCAGCGGCGACGAAGTCATCTGCGCGACCCTCCGGCAGGATTACATAGTCGGGTGCGAGACAGATCTGGCCCGCATTCAAGGTCTTGCCGGCCATGACGTTGGCTGCCGTCAGTTCGATATCAGCAGACTCCCCGACGATGACAGGCGACTTGCCGCCCAGTTCGAGCGTGCAGGGCACGAGGTTTTCCGAGGCAGCGCGCATGACGTGTTTGGCAACCGATGTCGCGCCGGTGAACAGCAGATGATCGAATGGCAGACCGCTGAACGCGGCACCGACTTCCGGGCCGCCGGTGAAAACTGCAACTTCTTCCGTGTCGAATGCGCTCTCGAAAAGTTCTTTCATCAATGCCGACGTCGCCGGCGTGAACTCCGACGGTTTGATCATGGTGCGGTTGCCTGCGGCGAAGATGCCGGCCAGCGGCGAGAACGTCAGGTTGACGGGGAAGTTCCAGGGACTGATGCAGCCAATTACTCCCAGCGGTTGAAACTCGATTCGGCCGCGTGAACCAAACACGTTGAGCGGAAACTGGATCTTGCGTCGTTCCGGGCGCATCCAGCCTCGCAGGTTCTTTTTGGCATGCTCGAGAGGGCCGATCGAACCATCTATGTCGGTCATCTTCGACTGCGGATGTGCCCGGTGGCCGAAATCGGCCGCCATGGCCTCTATTAGCTTCGGGCCGTTCTGTTTGAGAATGTTGATCGCGCGATCGATGCGATCAATACGCGCCTCTGCGGTGACGATGCCCTCGCGCAGGTATGACTGCTTCTGCCGATCCAGAATTGAGAGCATTTCATCCCTGATGGTGTTGTTGCCTGTCTCGACTGCGCTCATGGATTTCTCCCGTTTGCTGAGTGTGCTGTGACGCCTGACGAGGGCTGACCCGGCGTCAGGCTGTACATGAAAGCGTCATGCAGTTTGCCATGAATCCTGAGTCGATTGGCGAGGCGGCCCTCGAACGTCGCGCCGGAACGCTCGGCCACGCGGCGACTGGCGTCGTTGCGAATCGACATCACAATTTCTGTCCGGGCGATGTCCAGGTGGTTGAACGCAAAGGTCGCGAGACCGATCGTTGCCTCCGTGGCGACGCCGTTGCCAGTTTCGCTGGTCCGGATCCAGTAGCCGAGATTGACGACCGGATGCTCGTCGTAGCGGCTGACGCCACATCCGCCCAGCAGTCGCGTTCGGTCGTTGCGGTCATAGATGGCGAACGAATAGGTGTTGCCATCTTTCCAGTCCGGTTCGACGGCGCGAATCCAGAAGCGGGCGTCCTCGATGTCGTAGTTCGGATGGCACCAGGGCAGAAAGGGGTAGACCTCGTTGATCGACTCCCTTGCCGCCGTGTACAGGTTCCGGGCGTCTGCGATGACGTACCGCCGGACGAACAGCCGTTCGGTCTCAAACGACGTGGGAATGGCGCGGTTGCGTGCAAGATTCACCATCGTGGCGCAGCCACTATGCGAATTCCTCGGTCTGGTAACGCCAGACCCTCGTCTCGCTGCTCCACCCTTCGGCCGTGAGGCCCGCTTTCCTGCGGAGTTCGCGCACGAAAGTTGCCGGGTCCGGCAATTGTTCCCATACGGAGGGCAGGTACGTCGCGCGGCGTCCGCGTTCTTCGATAATGAGGCCATCGACACCGGGTCGAAGTGTTGAGATCAATTCCTCGCTGCTCGATAACGCCATTGGCTCAGGCTTGCTCAATATCGAAATGTGGACATCGATATCCTGATACTCGGCCAGCGTCAGCGGCTGAAAGCGGGGGTCGCGGAACGCGGCGCTCCTGGCGTTCGAGGCGACATCAAGCACGAGCGGGCGGGTGGCCGCGAGACTGCCGATGCATCCTTGCAGATGGCCCCGCAGATTGATCGTGACGAAGCTCGCGCGCTTCTCCTGAAACGAAGCGGGAAACTGTTCTGGGTCAATGGACGACTCGGGCTGCCCGTTCAGCGGCTGCAGGATGGCTTCCCGAGCGACCTGAATCAGCCGCTGACGGTGGGCGAGTGACAAACTGCTCGTGTCGGGTGCGGCGATCATGAATGCGCCATAGCCGACAACCCGCTGACGATCGCCCTGTGTGTCACCGGAATTTTTCATGGCGAGTTGCCTGATTTCGAGACCTCGTTGCTTCGCGAAATGAATCAGACCGTTAATCGGCCGGCAGCCGCACGCATCTTCGCCGTTGAGCGTCTCGTCGAGTGCGACGATTCGTTCGGCGGTTCGGGTATCCAGCCGCCGGGCCTCCTCGTACTCGTGGAAGTGACTGAGGTCCGAACTGATCACGACGAGTGTTTCCGGGCCACCCCAGAGGCGCTCCAGTACGCTGGCCACGGTCTGGGGTGATGCGTCACCGACAACCAGCGGGACGAGCGTGAACTCGTTCAGTGCGCGCTGCAAAAAGGGGAGGTGAACCTCAAGGCTGTGTTCCTGTGCGTGGGCCTGGTCGAGGAAACCAACCTCGGGCAGATCCAGTATGCCGGCAATGGCTGCGGTATCCACGGGAATGTCGCCCAGGGGCGTGCGCCAGGTGTTGGCCGTGCTGGCGGCAATACCGCGAAAGCCGACGCGATGTGACGGTCCAAGGAGCACGACACGCTTGACGTCATCGGCTCTTTCAGCGAGTGGAGCGTATGCGGCTGCTGCGACCGGGCCCGAATAGACGTGGCCGGCGTGGGGCGCAATCAGCGCTTTCGCGACCGAGGGAGTGGCATTTGACGTCGCCAGCATCTGATCCACGGTGGCCCCGAGTTCAGCGGGGTCGTTCGGGTAGAACATGCCGGCAACGGCGGGTTCCCGGATCGCATTCATCAGTCTTTCTCTCAGGCGTCCTGATGCGTTAACTTCATTGTAGGTCAACCGGCAGGTATCGACCAATGTCATTGATTCTCAACTGGAAACACGGCGACGGGGGTAGCGGCGGTCCGCCTGCGAAGCCCGGCCGGTATTGGCACGCGCTGGAAGACGGCCGTCTTCAATGCGATGTGTGCCCGCGATTCTGCAAGCTTCGCGAGGGTCAGCGCGGTCTCTGCTTTGTTCGCGCGCGGCAGGACGATGAGATCGTTCTCACCACATGGGGCAGGTCGAGCGGTTTCTGTGTCGATCCAATCGAGAAGAAGCCACTGAACCACTACCTGCCCGGAACGCCCGTCCTGTCGTTCGGCACAGCCGGTTGCAATCTCGCCTGCAAGTTCTGCCAGAACTGGGACATGAGCAAGTCACGTGAGATGGATACGCTCGCCGACAGCGCGCTGCCTGATCAACTGGCCCGCGCAGCGAAAGAACTGGGTTGTCGCAGCATCGCGTTCACCTACAACGATCCGGTCATCTTTCTCGAATACGCGGTGGACGTCGCCGAGGCAGCCCATGCGCTCGGTATCGACACGGTGGCCGTCACCGCGGGCTACGTGACCCCGGCGCCGAGAGAAGAATTCTTCAGGCACATGGATGCCGCCAACGTGGATCTCAAGGGTTTCACTGAGCGCTTCTACCACAAGATCTGCGGGGGGCATCTGGCACCGGTGCTCGATACGCTCCTGTATCTGCGTCATGAAACATCAACCTGGTTCGAGATCACGACGCTGCTCATTCCGGGCGAGAACGATTCTGTACAGGAAATCACCAGCCTGTGTCGGTGGATACATGAAAATCTCGGCGCCGATATCCCGGTGCACTTCAGCGCATTTCATCCGGACTACCGGATGCAGGACAGGGGCAACACGCCGCCCGAGACGCTCCAGCGCGCCCGTCGCATCGCGATGGATGAGGGGCTCCAATATGTCTACACCGGCAACGTTCATGATGCCGAAGGCGGCAGTACGTGGTGCCTTGGCTGCGGTGCCCTGCTTGTCGAGCGCGACTGGTATGCCCTCGGCACGTGGCATCTCGATGCGCAGGGCTGCTGCAGGTCCTGCGGCATGCGCGTGCCCGGCGTGTTCGAGGAAGCGCCGGGAGACTGGGGGCGAAAGCGACAGCCCGTCAGATTCCGCTAGGGGATGACTCGACCTGATCTGGCCGAGAGGCTAGTCTAACGGCGTTCAAGAGTGGCGGCGCATCATGTCTGAAGTAGTCGAATCGATGGATGATCTGTTGGCGCAGGTGCGAAAGCCCCGTCCGGTTGCGCTCGACTGCAGCGATCTGACCCGGGGCATCGACAACTACCATATCGACGTCCAACTCTCTTCGCGGTTCGTGATGGCCACGCGCGAGGCGGTCGAAGAGATGTCGAAGCGCACATTCGCCGGCAAACGGCCGGCTGCGTCCCAGGCAGCCGTCGATGCATTCCGGGAGGCGTACTTCGACACCATCAAGGACACGCTTCACCGGACAAAGACCGATCTTCGGCCGGCGCAGGTGCGGGTACTGCATTTCGCGGTGGTGAAATTTGTGCTCTCTGCCGTCAAGGACGAGCTTGACGAGACACTGGCCGAACTGGAAGAGACGCTGGGCCAGCAACAGTACTCCGGCTCGCGCAGCCTGCTGGTCACGCAGGAAAAGTTTGCGCTGTTTCGTCAACAGTATCCGGCATTCCGGTTCCGCATCGCCCGCGCCATGATGCGGCTGATGCAGCGCGAAGAGAATGGCCGGCTGCGCCCGCTCCGGGAACAATTCATTGGCGACGAGATACCCGAGCTCGTCAACGTGTTGCTGAACCCGATGCTGGCCGCAGCGTCACCCCGCGAACCGCTGCTGCTGCTGGACAGCTACGCAATGTGGCCGGACGCCGGCAAAGGGCTTGACTCGGCTAACGAGCGACTCGAGGGGGTGCTTGCCGCGAAGCTCGATCGCCTTGAGGTGGAACCACTGAAAGCGCCGGCGAGCACGGGCGTTGCGACCGAGGTCTACGATGAGCTCGGCGGGCTCTTCGCCGTTCAGCAACACCTCGGCCCCGCACCGGACCAGAAGGACAATGTGCACGAATCGTTCAGCTGGCTCGATCATCCCGGCAACATCCGGCTGCTGTTCGACCCCGCGGTGCACGAGCGAATGCTCGAATCGATCGACGGGCGCCGGAAGCAGTGGTCGTTCAAGTCCGATTCGAAGAAGCTCATCAAGCTCGGCGTTGAGGCATTCAGGAGTTTCGCAACCGAGGACATCGCACGCGTGATGGTGGCGGGCTATGCACTGCGCGAGGAATGGACGCCCGCCTGGGATGATCTGCTCGATGCGCCCAGCGCCTGCATGTTCGTCGCCGGTCAGGATACGAAGAAGATTCTTTCGAGGATCGATCAGACGGAAGAGGGCGCGCAGCTCTTCATCAAGACGCTCGAGGAGCAGACGAAAGAGGTCAACCGCGACTGGAAGGAAGATCTTGATGAGATCCGTCTGCGCATCCTTTGCGATGTTGCCCGGTATCGTCTGCACCTGCGCTACTTCCGGCTCGCGCACCGCATGTTCAATCGCGTCTCGGTCATCACAGACCCGCAGCAGATTCAGCTGTCGAAGGCGAACGGGCATCTGTATCAGTTGCTTGGCGGAGACGTTGAGGAAGAGGGTACGGCAGGTGACCCGCAGATCATTCACCACGCGGTGCTGAAGGCCGATGTTCGCGGCTCGACCACGGTAACGCAGGAACTGATTCGACAGAACCTGAATCCGGCAGCCTATTTCAGTACGCGATTTTTCGGGCCGATCAATGAGCTGTTGGGTGTCTACGGTGCAGAAAAAGTCTTCATCGAAGGTGACGCGATCATCCTTGGCATCCACGAGTACGACCAGTCCCCGGATCAATGGTATGCCGTGAGTCGCATCTGCGGCGCGGCGAAGGAGATTCTGGATATCGTGACGTCGAAGAACGCGCAGTCGAAGTCGACGGGGCTGCCTGCGCTCGAACTCGGCATCGGCGTCTGTTACGAGAATGACCGACCGCTTTTCCTGTTCGATGAAGACAAACCGATCTGGATTTCACCGGCGATTGGTGACGCGGACCGCATGAGTTCCTGTAGCTGGCGCTTGCGCGAGGTCTTCAAGGGCAGCCCGTTCAATGTCGAGGTGCTCGAGATGGACGTCAGCGATTCTGGCCGTGGAGAGAAGGGGCAGTCGCACCTCCGCTACAACCTGAACGGTATCCTGATGTCGAATGCCTCGTTCTCAAAGCTGAAGTCGGAGATCTCGCTGAAGCGGCTGAAGATCACGGTGTTAGGCGTTGCTCACACGATGTTTGTTGGTCGGTTCCCGGATGTGAAGGGCAAGGAGCGGGAACTGGTCATTCGTGAGGGCATCGTCGGCAAGTGGGATGGCGCGACGGTCACGCCTGGTGACGAAGACGGTGAGAAGTTTTACGAGGTTCTCCCCAACTCGAAGCTCGCAAGCCAGGTGCTCGAGGTGGCCCGCAAGGGCTGACCCCTCGTGCTGAGGTTCACGCGAAGCGTGCGCCGAAGTACCTGAGGTTCTTCGCTGCGCTCAGGACGTCTCATTAGCGCCGAGAAACGGCGCGCAGGCGTCTTCCACGCGCCTTTGGCCCTTCATCAGATGGCGCGTTGCCATTTCGACGGCAGGTGCGTGTTCCGGGCCAATTGCGCCAATGAGCCGGGGGCGGATTGTCGGCACGCTGAAAGGCTGTCCCCGGATGGCGGTGTATTCCTCGTCGAGTTCAGCAAACGTGTAGGCATTCGATCTCTCACTCGTGGTTACGCCGCCGTGAAGCTGGTGGAAGCAGCCTTCTCCGAGCAGATAGATCAGCTCTGATTCCGGGGCTTCCACCGCGCGCTTGTAGAAATCGAGATTGACGAGCCCGCCGCCCGGCATCCTGAAGGCTTCGTCATAGCCGCCCAGCCGCGCGAAAAAGTCACGGCTGACAATGATGCAATTGCTCTCTGCGGCGACATCGAACCAGCCACCGGCGCACGACCCGCCCCAGGCAGAAATGCTGAACAGCCGATAGCCGTTGTCCGGCCAGCCGATTGATGCCAACAGTTGATCCTCGACGTCTCTGGAGTACCCGTGCGACACGGAATCGCGCTGGTGTGATGGTCCGAGGTGGAGGCCGAGCACAGCCGCCACCGGGCAGGCGCTCGTCGCGACAGCCGCTGCGGCGCCGGCAACGACGCCCGGGCTCAGCATGCGCGCCCCGTCGATCATGACGGCAACGTAATCACCGGTTGCCTCGGCAACCCCGTGGTTGATCGCATCAGCCGGCGATACGCTCGCGTGCTCGCGATAGATGTACTTCATCGGGACGCCGGGGTTGATGCCTGTCGCATCGAAGGGTGTTGGTGAACCGTTGTCGACGAGGATGATCTCGTAGTCCACGTCATCTCCGCCCTGCTGATAGTCGCGCGACAGCGTATGGAGCGTCCGGCTGACCTCGCGCTGCATGTTGTAGGCGATAACGATGAACGATAGCAATGGCATGTCCGCATTCTATCGCATCCCTTCGGGGTACTTCGGCGCGCGCTGACGCGCGAGCCTCAGCACGAGAGCGCTCCCTCGGGCATACTTCCGGCATGTCGAATCGCTGCAGAATCGCTATCGTGCTCGGGATGCACCGCTCCGGTACGTCGGCAGTTGCCGGATTGCTGGAGCAGGCCGGCTTTTGCATGCCCTCCGAATCGCTGCCGCCTCATGCCTCGGATAATCCCGGTGGCTACTTCGAGCCCCGCGAGCTGGTTCAGATCAATAATCGGCTGCTCGCTGGCCTGGGCCTCGACTGGCGTTCGACGCGGCCGATCGACCCTGAGCAGCTGCGCGAACTGCCGCGAGATGATATCGAGGACTATCTGGCCAGGGTCTGTGCCGATGGCGGTCAGCTGGTCTTCAAGGATCCGCGGCTCTGCCGACTGCTGCCGATCTGGGTCTCCGCCATGCGTCGTTACGACCCCGATGCCGCGATCGTTCGCGTGATCCGGGACCCGGGCGCGGTCGCGGCATCGCTCGCGCGAAGAGCGCAGGTCGATGGCCTTGAGCGAGCGGCCATCGTCGACCCGGCTCAGGCGAAGCTGCTGTGGCTCCGATATGGAATCGATGCCTGGCGCCACGCGAGGTCTTCCCGGCTGTCAGTCCGGACTGTGAGCTATGAGCGTCTGGCAGCCAGCCCTGATGCGGTTTCCGCCATGTTTCGGTGGCTCGCTGATCGCGGTTTCGAGGTTGGCTTGCCGGGCCGGCTACAGGCGCACAAGCCGCTGCCCCAGCGGCCGCATGACAACTGGGGACAACTGCTGCCGGACGCAGAGCGGGCTTTGCGCGAGGGCGACAGCCCCCGGCTGACGGCGCTGCTGCAGGCGATGGAGTTGCGGATACCTGCAGCTAACCAGCACTGCGTGGATGAGCCCGACGAGGCAATAAAGTCGCGCGCCGTCGTGAAGCACGTCAGCGGTCTGGTTCCGGCGTCAGGCCGGTATGCCGGCGAGATTCTGTTCGTGACGGGCGACCCTGGAACTCGCAGTCACATCTACCGGGTCAAGAATCCTGTCGATGCACTGAATCGGCTCGGGCGGCGTACCGGCTGGACGACGCTTGATGGCGCGCGCGATCTCGACCTGCGTCACTTCAGGACGATCGTCCTGCATCGATGCGAGTGGGGCGACGATGTTGAGCGCCTTCTCGATGAGGCGCGGCGACTCGGCGCCAAAGTGTTTGCTGACATCGATGATCTGGTCTTCGACCCGGAACTCGTTGATGCGGGCCAGATCGAGTTCATTCGAGCAATGTCTGCGGAAGATCGCCGGGCCTGGCGAGCCAGAACCGGGCGTTACCGGCAGACGCTGCTCGCTGCCAGCGCGGTGCTTGCGCCAACGACAGCGCTCGTACGGGCCGTCGAAACCATGGGCCAGCAAGCGCTGCTCAAGCCCAATGGCATGAGTCCGGAGACACTCGAGCTGAGCGCATTCTGGCGGTCCCATCGGCCCCTCGATGACAATCGGCGGCGGCTGGGATACGCCAGCGGTTCGCCAACCCACGATGCCGATTTTGCGACGGTACTGGAGCCCCTGGTGTCATTCCTGACCGACCACCCGACTTGGATGCTCACCGTCATTGGCCATCTGGATACTGCGGTGCTCTCGGCACATATTCCAGGCGACCAGTTCGAAGTCCGACCGGTCGTCGAACACGCCAATCTGGCGTTCGAACTGGCACGCCTCGATATCTCCATGGCACCGCTGCAAATCGGGAATGACTTCTGCAATGGCAAGAGCCCGCTCAAGTGGTTCGAGGCTGCTGCCTGCGGTGTGCCCAGCGTCGTGGCGGCAACAGACGGGTTCGCTGAGGTTGTCACTGACGGTGTCGACGGGCTGGTAGCGTCAGCGGAGGATGAGTGGCGGTCAGGATTCACGCGGCTGGCAGGCGCCGACGGGCCGGTTATCGCTGCTGCTGCCTCTTCCCGGGCAGCGCAATCGTTCAGCGAAGATTCACTCGTCAGGGCGCTGCTGGATCAGGGCTTCGGTCAGTAAAACCTGGCCATTTGCTGCCCGCGCGGATGCCCCCAGTCGCCGATGATCTCGACGTCAAGGCCCGCGATTTCTGCCATGAGTGCCAGTTCTTTCCCGGCGTAGTGAAACGGGTTTCGGTCATAGTGCGTCACGATACCGCCCGGGCGCTGCGTGATGTCGTCGAGACAGGCTGGCGACGGCGCGTCGAAATAGGTTGCGTAGTATGATCCGCCTGGCGCCATGACCGATTTTGCCTTCTTCAGGGCTCTGACGATGCTGTTGTGGGGTAAGTGTGTGAAAACCGAAATCGAAAGCAGATAGTCGAACGTCGTCCCGAAGCGTTCGAACGAGAATCGATCATCCACGATGAGCACCGGCGCCTGGTCGACGAGCGCTGCTTGCGCAAGTTCATGCCACGCTGCGTCGATGACCGAGGCATTCGTGTCGATGCCAAAGTAGTTTCCGGCATCCAGATAATTGATGAAATGCAGGCCGCCGCGAAGGCTGCCGCAGCCGACGTCAAGCAGGCGATGGGTGGGCAGGAGCCCTTTGCCCACCAGAAAGTCGAACTGGAGCTTGCCGATCTCCTCCCACATGCCGCCCACGAACTGTCGGTGCTCCCCCCGGCGAATCTCCTCTGGCGTCAGCTGCTGCGTGTCGTATTTGCTGTATTCCGTACCCACTACCTGATTCTCCATGCCTTGGCCGTTGCCGAGCTGACGACCTCCTCGAACAGCGTCGGGTCCACCTGCCCGAGCAGCAATGCCTGAACGACGAGTGAGTTCAGCATCTGCTCGTCAACCAGGATCGAGTCGCCCCGGTTGACGCGAACGATGAACGTGAGATCACCGCGTGGCCGGATGCGCCAGGTTTCGCGGTCGAGCACCCGGCCGTCGGTATCGGTGCTCACGAAGATGACGTTTGAGATGTCAGGATCTTGCACGATGCGCGAGCCGGCCCGGGGGTTCTGCTGGTACTGCTGCCACAATCCGAGGCCCTGTTGTGCGGAGTTGCGTTGATAGGTGGCGACCGGTGCGATGCCCCTCTCTCCAGTCGTCAGGTTGGTGTTGCAGAACGACTGTATGACCTGAAGTTCGTCCAGCATTTCGTCATTCAGAAAGAGGTACTGCTGGCCATGGGGCTGGGGGGCATCAAAGTGCTCGCCACTGGAAAGCGCCTCAATCAGGTCGTTATCTCGCCATTGGAAGCCCTGATGATCGACCGCGTACGCGATGCGTTTCATGATTCTGTTGGCGGTACGCTGGTCAGTGCACAGCAGGGCGCTTGAAGTGGCGTACAGCAATTGGTCGTTGACGATGAGTCCGCCATCGATCACGACATTGAGGTTGCTGTAGTAGCGCAGCAGGTAGCCGTAATCCCACCAGGTGATTGCCTTGCTGCCTGGCGGCGCTGCCTCGCGGAGATCACTCGCTGCCTGTGCTGTGGGTGTGAGTACGATCGGTGCCTGCATCGTCTGCCAGGCGCCATTCACCTGCAGGCCAACCGGCAGCAGCGCGACCGCGAGTGCAAGTGCCGTCGCATGCCTTTTGCCGAACTCGTGGGCGAGGGCAAGCAAGAGGTAGGCGAGGCCCAGCGCCAGCCACGGCGCGGCGAAAATACCAAAGCGAATGCCGAACGCGAACGACAGCAAGCCAAGACCCAGCATCGGCAACGCGATCAACGTACTTCGTTCGCGCCAGAACATGAGACCCGTACCCGCAAGTGCCAGCAGGAACAGTGCCCAGTGGCCGCCGCTCAGCATGCCGGCTGTGTCTGCAATGTTGGTGACGGTCATTTCGTAAACCGTCGATTGCACCGGTGCGAACGCAAAATCAGCGGAATCGCCCTGCCGCAGAAAGTAGAAGCGCAGCTTGTCGTACACGAAACCCGCAGCCGGAATGCTGATCGCAATCGCTGCGATCGCCGCCGGCGCGATCAGGACGCCGGGATTTTCCGGCCGGGGCAGGTGTTTGGTGTAGGGCCACGCGAAAAACACAATGACCGGGGCAATGAGGCCAATCCCGAAGTTCACGTAGGCGGCGAGGCTCGCGAGGATGACGGCGAGCAAACGAAGCTGTTCGCTGCCCAGCGAACGGATTGCAAACAGGTAAACGGCCAGCACGGCGAACATCCCCACGAACACAATCCACATCGTCGGGTACCACCATGTGCCTGTCGCAATCGCGATGGCCCCGACGAGCCCACCATAGGGGCGTGCGCCCCGTGTTGCGTGAATCACGCCGGCCGCGGCCGTCGCGGCGAGCGTGATATTCAACATATCGGTATCTACCGCACCGGGGATCGTCCGGGCCAGATAGACCTCTGCGGTCGCGGCGAGAACCGCGCCCAGCACACCGAGCCAGATGGAGCCCATTGACCCGCCGAGGTAGACGACAGGGATGACCAGAAGGGCACCCAGCAGCATCGGCAGGTAGACCGAGATCACGTTCAGGCCGGCCGGTGTGACTGCGGTAACGGCGGCGAGCACCTGACTCACGGGAAAGGCGGCTCGCGACCGCGGCTCGTTCTCGTTGCCTTCGATGATGTCCCGGGCGCCTTCTGCCCAGGCAAAACCGTCGTTGGTCGTCAGGATGTAGGTTCCTTCGAACTGCCCGAATGGCGCTGCGCCGTGTTCCACGAACCACAGGCTGCGGGCGCCAAGCGCGACGATCAGGGCCAGAAGGGTGAGCATGAGCCACTGTGGCAGGGTGACGCGGCTGGCCGGCACCGTCAGGCGTCTCAGGCGTGCGGGCAGGGCGAGTGCAGTGGAGGCGCGGGCTTTGTTCTTCTTCTTTGCCAAGCGGATGGTCCTTCAGACGGGTGATTGGTGAAGCTTTCAGGCCCGATGATACGGCGATTCAGCCCATTGATGGTGAGATTGGCTGGTTTCGGCCAATCATCGGGTCTTGATGACCTGCCGTCTGTCCCGTCAAGGTTGCACTTCGCCCCTGCGATTGGCACTCTTTCAGGCATCATTCTTGTCGGCTTTCAATTGTAATTCAAAGGGTTAGCGCCGTGTTTTGCTCGTTGGTCGATATTTGGCCCATAAACCGCTTGAAAGTTAAAGAAGAGGCCAGTGAAATGAGCATCGGGTTAAGGCGCGACAAACGGTCGTCAGGCGAGCCCCAACGGGGCCGAGCGTGGCGTTTGGCGGGGGTTTGAGCGCTTGACAAGGGTATCGTCGGTTCATAGTATGCGCCGATGAGGGTGCTCTTGGGCTCTCTACGGAATTCCTTGGTCGACAAGGTGTTTCTTCGAACCAACAATTAAGTAGGAAATGTTTCTTATGAAAAAACTGTTACTTAGTCTGGCTATGGTTGCGACCATGGGGATTTCTGTGGGGGCCGCAGCTACAGTCGACATTGATGACGGTTCTGCCGCGGACGCGTTGCTTCTGGCAAACGAGTTGTCCGTTCCGACTGGCGGGCTGATTGTCAATTCGACTACGAACCAGCTCGACATCTCGACGGCGCTCGGCTTCGGTACTGCAACGGGTGTATCCCGTGCGATCCGTATCGATCTGACGAACGCTACGTTCAACGATACTCCGCTGTTCACGATCCCGACCTGTGCTGGCGACGTTGACATTTCGACTAACGGCCTTACGCCTTCTGTCGGTGTTACCGGCGACGCTCGCGTTATCTTCGAATTTGATAACACTTGTGGCGCAGACCTCACTCAGACAACTGAACTCGAAGTTCTGATCCCGAGCCTCGCAGTTGATGGCAACGGTCCGGTTTCTGTTCAGTACCGCCTGTACGAGAGTTCTTTCGCGGCAACGACGCCTGACACTAGCCCGGCTGGTGCTGACGAATCTGACACGCTGATCCTGTTCGCTGATGCAGTCGAATTTGACGCTGAAGCTTCGATGGGCACGGAAGCAATCGACGTCACGCAAGATTCGCTCTTCTTTGACGGCGCTACTGGTGACGATACGACTCCGTTCGGTGAAGCATCACTCGCTCTGGCATCGCCCGCTCCGTCCATTCCGACGGGTGGCAATATCGGTGCGCTGACTTCGGTTGATACGATCATCGACGCTGCACAGTCAGACCTGACGATTGAAGGTAACTTCGCCAGCGCTGCAATGCTGGGTTGTAACAACACTGCCGGCGAAGACGCTGACGACGTTGTTAGCGGCACGACGGCTACCCTGCCGGCTGCTGACACCAACGACGGCACCTTCAGCGGTGACGAAACTTACACCTGTATCTTCGAAACTGACGGCACGTCCATCATCCAGGAAACGACGTTCAGCCTGAGCGCAGCTTTCGCTGGCGACACTGGCTACGATGATCTGGCCTTCGGTCCGTTCACCATCAGCACGTTCGACAAGAACGGTTCTTCTGCTGAAATCGACATCCTGTTCAACGCAGGTGCGACTTCCAGCCAGATCCGTATCCTGAACAAGTCTTCGATCGACGGTGATGTTTCCATCACGCTGATCAACGACGGTGGTGATTCGGTCACGTTCCCGCTGAGCGCAGTTCAGCCCTTCGGCCTGACGCTGTCCAACACGCTGGCCGCTGGTGAAGCTACGCCGAACCTGCCGGTAAGCGCGCTGATCATGGCAGCACGTACGGTTGACGCTGCATTTGCTCAGACTTCGTTCCGTCGCAACAAGTACCGCGTTGTAGTCGACGCTGAGTTCGGCTCAGCTGCTGACCCGGTACGTGTACAGGCAGTTAACTTCTCGACGACCCTGAACGCGCTGAGCGTCAACTAAGTCAGTCAGAAGTTCTGAATCAAAGGCCCCTGCAAGCAGGGGCCTTTTTTTTGTCCCAAGAAAACTCCCCCTCATCCTGAGGTCCTACCGAAGGTCGCGCCGAAGGCCCTGACGCTTCGCCCTGAGTCCGCGAGAAGAGGTCCTTCAGCGTTCGCTGCGCGAAGGCTTCAGAACGAGGTGGTGTCGTCGTGCCGAGGCCTATCCGAAGGTTGCGCCGAAGGAACTGACGCTTCGCCCTGAGTCTGGGAGAAGGTCCTTCAGCGTTCGCTGCGCGAATGCTTCAGGACGAGGTTGGTACGAGGAGAGCTACTGGATGGGTTGCGAGAGCTGGTCTTTGAGCTGCTGCGAGATGTTCGCGGTGTCTTTCTCATCGCGAAGCACGTAGGCGGCGACCATCACGAGCAATTCTGTGGTGCTGCCCGTTGCCGACTCTGTCTTGAACGCCTTGCCGATGACGGGAATGCGGCCGAGAACGGGAATGCCCTGTTCACCCTTGCTCTGTGAGTTCGAAATCAGACCGCCAAGCACGACGGAGCCACCATCTCTTAGCGTGAGCGACGTGTTGATCGAACGATTGAAGACGGTCGGCAGGAAAGTGTCTCCGCTGCCCGTATCCTGGGTCTCTGCGAGCGTCTGACTGATATTGATCTCAATCAGGCCGCTGGCCTGAACGATCGGTTTCACCGTCAGGGTCACGCCGGTGCTGCGGTACTGGAACTGCTGAAGCACGCTGGTGTTGCCGTCATTCTGAAAGTCGCCCTGTGACGTTGACGTCAGTACGGGGATCTCGTTGCCGACTTCAATTTTGGCTTCTTCGCCACTCTTCACCATGAGCTTGGGCGAAGAGCGAATCACCGCCTGTCGGGATTCATAGAATGCATTGATGACAGCGCGCGTCTGTCCGGCGCTGTTCAGCGAATAGGTAAAGCCGCGTCCACCGATGCCGAGTCCGCCCAGCGTACCCAGCGTACCGGTCAGGTCGTCCACCGCGCCCTTGGCGAGCCACTCGATGCCCATGCCTTCATCGTCGTTCAGTGTGACCTCCGCGAGGAGGACTTCAAGCATGACTGAGGGCACCGTCTTGTCGAGTTCCTTGACGATATCGAGCAGTTCAAGCCAGTCGCGTCCGCGGCCGCGGAAGATCAGTACGTTTCGTTGCTCATCGACCACGAGATTGCCGTCACCGACAGAGGAGCCTGCGCTTCCCCTGGGGGCAGAACTGCCTTCACCGTCGCTCGAAGTGCTGCTGGCCGGCCGCGATCCGACGCCGTTGTAGAGACGCCCAACGAGCGAGGCAAGGCTCTCGGCACTTGTGTTCTGTACCTCGTAGGTAAAGATGCCGGAATCGATCTGGCGCTGATAGTCGCGATCGAGCCTGCGAGCCCAGGATTGAACGTTCCTGAGGGCCACAAGGTCGTTGGCGAGCACCACCAGCGCTTCCAGCTCTGGCATCGGCACCAGCGTGATCGTGCCGGGCAGCTGATTAGGCCTGCTGACGGCATAGCCGGAGGCCGACAGAAGATCGGTCAATCCCTTCTCGAGCGCGGTGACCTCGATAAATGCCGGCCGGATCAGGATAGAGTTCTTGCCCTTGAGCAGGGGCTGGTCGAAGTACCGGATGGCTTCGACGGCATCGGCCACTTCAGAGGCTGGTCCGCGCAGCATCAGCGCGTTACGGGTGTTGTCCTGCGTCATGGTGACGCGCTGGCCCTGAATCAGACCCGAGACGATGTTTGCGATCTGGCTCGTTCTTGCGACATTCAGCTCGACGAGTTGGAAGACCGGCCGATGACTTGCCGGGACTTCGGGCATGGCTTCGCCGGTAATCAGCAGGGGCCGCTGATCGCCAGAGACCGCATCCGAGACGGAGAACTGCCAGACGCCGTTGGCCAATTCGACGGCAACACCATAGTTCGACAGCACCGTTCGAGCGGCCTTGAACAGGTCCTGTGGCGGCAGAGGATCACTCAGTCGCAATGTGACGAGATCGGTGCGCTTCTGTAGCGCCGGTGCCAGGGTGTAGGACAGATTCAGCTTCTCGCCGAACACCTCGTTGATGAAGATCGGCAGTGGTAACTCGTTGACATCGAGATCGATCGGCGGGCCGTCAATATCTGGCACTTCGCTCTCGACCCGGTAGTCACGGGGCGCGCTCGTGGTCATCTCCGGCCCGCGTTCTACTTCGAGTTCGACGGGTGCTGCGCTGTCATCCGCCGGAGGCGCCGCTTGCTCATCGCGCGACGCGACTTCAAGACGCTCCTGATTGTATAGCGCCTCTCGATCCACCGGGACGCCAATGCATCCCGACAGCAGTACGGTACTCGAAATTGCGCTGGCAAGGGCCCGCTTCCTGAAAAATCCCTGAGTCATAGTCTTTCGGTCAACCTGAAAGCGAAGCCAATGTAGAAGTCATTGTATCTGATGCGGAAGCCGCGCGGGGGAACAGATCCAGCCAGCGTTGCCGGGTCTCGTCGATCTCGATCAGTACGCGATTGCCGTCAATCCGGGCCAACGTGACTTCGCTGTCGCCCAATTTTTTGCCGACCGTCGCCGTCAGCATCTCGGCCCCGTCGTTGCCACGGTCGATCAGAATCGCTTCGGGCGGGCTGCCAGCGACGCGAATGAGGGCCACGAGTTGAAAACGATCAAGGCCGGATGGTGGTGGTGGGCGCGTCGGCTGCGGCTTGGGAGGCGGTTTGGGCGCCGGCTTCACCTCGGGCTCGGGTTCAGCGGGCTGGGGTGCCGAAAACATCTGTCGTGCAATGATCTGAGCCAGTGCCGCCTCGAGTGCGGACTGCTCGATGCCCTCTGAAGACTCCGTGAACTCGAGGCCGGTCTCGCTGGAGAAATCCGTTCCCTGATAGCCCGGCGTCGCGATCAGCCAGCCCAAAAGGATTGCGAGGAGGCTACCGCCACCGATGAGATACTGCATTTGCCTAGTCACTGGCGGCAGCCTCCAGACCTGTGACCGGCGCGTCGAATTCAACGATGATCGAGACGCTCTTTCGCGTGCCGACACGAATGTCGATGGTGTTGATCGCGATCCCGGGTTCGAGCGACTCGAGTCGACTGATCCAGTCCCAGGGAACGCGAATCGGGTCGAGCCTCGCAATTACCTGCCCGGGCATGGCCCACAGGCCCGCGGATACAACGCGGGGTTCGCCGAAGACCACCTCGCGGATATTGATCTCATCGATCGTGTTGGTTGCTGTCGCGGTGATGGCGTCGCGCACGATTGCCTTGGCGAGGCCGCTGGTCTCCACGTTCCAGACCTGCGCGCGTCTTGCTTCGCTGGTGGCCTCTGCGCGCTCGAGCTGCTTCACCCAGAATGCGTCATCTTCCAGTGCCTTGAGGTCTTCCAGATTGGCGATCTCGCGCTGCCATTTGACTTGCTGGAGTGTGAGTTCATCGTCGAGCCACAGCGCGACGTAGAGCAGCAAAATCAGGCCGATGCACCAGACCCCAATCCGAAAGGTACTGCTGAATGCCCACTGCTCGCGTAGCTCGATCATCAACCGGTCAATCATCGGATGCCTCCGATGCGACGGAAATGTTGATGGCGCTCGGCGTCAGGTCAAGCTGGACCTCGGCGCTGTTCTGCTCAGTGCGGACCTGTGCCTGTACGTTCCGGAAACCCGGATCGGCCTCGAGCTCGCGGATGATGGTTGCTGCATCGATGCCGATGGGCTCCTTCTCCCAGTAGAGTGAGAGTTGGCCGTTACGGTAGGTCCACCAGCGCAGGGTCGTGTCGTCGAGCGCAAAGGTCGACCCGATGTGCTGGGCCATGACGACATGGGAGGGTCGCTCGAACTCTCCGACGGCGGCGTTGAAGCGCGTAATGCGACGAACCTCGTCACGCTTTGCCATGGTTTCCTGCACGCGGGACTCGAGTGCGGCCTGCTGACTCTGCAGCCGGCTGATCTCCCAGGTGGCACGCAGGTTGGCGACACTCAGAATCGCGATGACAAGCACGAGCAGCGCGGCCAGCCCTGGCAGGACCCGCGATTCGACGAGACTCGTCGTGCTGGTGAGCGATTCGCCGCAGACCTCGCTGGATTCGTCGATCACCGGGGTGGCGATCGCAGCCAGTTCACCTTCAACGGTTGCCTGGTGGCGAGTCAGCCAGGCGGTGGCGTCTGACTCACTGATTGATCGCAGTTCGCGCTTCTCGTACA
Organism: Pseudomonadales bacterium; assembly: GCA_965267485.1. GTDB lineage: Bacteria > Pseudomonadota > Gammaproteobacteria > Pseudomonadales > Azotimanducaceae > JANQJA01. Next base: position 1,944,003 of record OZ254080.1, read on the forward strand.
GCCCCTGCGTCGGGTGTTGGTACTGCAGTACGTGGGTCTGGCTCGACGGCTCGTCGACGAGCCGGTATTGGCCCGGCGCCAATCGCGGCCAGAGCGCAGTCTCGGGCATGACAACGACATCCCCGAGTGCTTCTGCGATCTGGTCCTGAAGCGTACCCGGCCAGTACCACACTTCGGCCATTGAGCCATTCCACTGAACCCAGCCGAAGAGCCGCTCGAAGGGTGCGTTCAGCTCGAGCTCGATCTGGACGGTCTCACGCCACTGGGCGCGTGGTATGCCGGTGAGATCGACGCGACCGTAGAGCAGCCTGGAACGCGGGAGCACACACGCACCGGCAGGCACGGCATGAATCGCACCGATCGGCTCGGCGCCGCTATCCGTCCACCGATAGCTCGGCCGGGAAATACGTGCGATAACGGGGCCAGCTAGTTGCCGGACGCGCTTGCGCATCTGATTGTAGGATTCCGTCAGCTGCATTCGTGCCTGATTGAACATTCCTGAAGGGCAGGTCGACCGGATGATGGTACTCGACGATCCACGGCGCACCATCTCCGTTGGGCGTAAATCTTACGTTGATCCACTCATGTTGTCTCCCATCCGCGCCGAGCATGATGCGCACGGCATCGCCCGGTCTGGCGACGATATCCGCGCGCTGGACGAGCGTGCCCGTGAGTGCGCCGGTGGTTTCCTGTCCCGACAGGATGTACGACTGGCGACGGCTGACGAAGTCCCTTGCTTCAGTAGCTGACCACCCGAAGGCAGCGCTCAGTTGCTCGGCGGATGATGTATTGAGATTGACGCCAAAGCCGCCTGCGGGTTCGGCAATGTCGATCAGGCGGGCAATCAGGTCGGGCCGCGCCTGCGAGACCGGTAGGTTCTTCAGCTCGAACGGTGACATCATGATCCGGTTTCGTGGCGGCGCCCGTTCAAGCTTCTCGTATTCGCTGGCCTCTGCGCCGTTCAGGGAATGAAAGTCATCGGCGTCCTGGTAGTCTTTGGCCTCGTCGAATATCCGGCCGGCGACACGGCTGTCGGCACCCAGTACGCGGAGCTGTTCGGTCCAGTCCGGCTGATAGTCGGAGCGCAGTGAAAAGGCAATGGACGGGTCCGAGAAGGCAAACGTAATGTCGCCGATGCCGTCGTAGACGCTGCCATCAAGCCTCAGCGTGGGACTCGTATCGACGCCCTCACTGTCGAGCGAGAGCGGGTCGATCTCGTCGACCTCCTCGAGACTCGGTGGCGTCAGATCGACGCCTGCCGCGTTCATCGGCAGGCCCGAGATCAGGAACAGCAGGGTCTGCTCCGTAGCGAAGCGATCGCGCTCGCGCTCGGCGATCACTTCCATCTGCGTTGCCTGATCGATGGCGCTGTTGATCTGGGCGCTGATCGTCCCCGCGATGATGGTCAGCGCGGCGAGCGTCCACAGCACGACGGCGAGAATGAAACCGTGTTGTGAGCCGACGCTGTTCAAAATCCTTCTGCCCTCGCATCCGCCGGGCCGATGCGTCGCTGCGTCGGGCGTGCGAACGCGAACACATTGCCGCTGTTGTCCTCGATTCGAATTGCGGTCGGCAGGGGGCGCTTCGGCTCCTGCTCGTTGAAGAGCGCCGCGGGCGCACCATCGCTTGCGCCGTCCCATCGATTGACCCAACTGCCGTCGGCGCGGCGATACGCAAAGCGGGCGTCGGCCGGCAAATCGATTGTCAGGCGGCTGACGAGTGGCGAGACGGGTCGCCCCTCAAAGGCGGTGAGTATCGACCGGTTGGCGTCCGCCGACAGCTCCCATCTCATCCAGACTCGCGTCCCCGGTGGGGTCTGGACGCCGGCGAAGCTGTAGCCCTCGAACGACTTGCCGTTGCCCTCGAGGCAGTGCTCCGGTGCGATACACCCCACCAGACTCGCTGTCGAGTCATGCCACCAGTTCGCTTCACGGACAGCGACATCGAGGGTTGAGGATATCCGGGTGACGCGCTCAAAGAGGCCGAGCCCCAGTCCGAGACCCTGGACGATGAGCGTCATGATGAATGTGCCGATCACAAGCGCGACCAGCAGTTCCATCAGGGTCATGCCGCGGACACGGCCGGGGTCAAGGCTGTGGCGGCGGTGCAATCTGTTCACTCTCGACACGGCGGGTGACAAAGCGGTTGATGAGACGGCCCTCCCGGCGAATCGTCACCGTCACATCGTACAGGGCAATGAGGTGAATGCCGGGCGCGCCGATGGTGTCTTTTGTGTAGGCCGGACCCTGGATACGTGTGAAGTTTGCCAGCACATCGTACTGCTGTTTCTGGCTCGTCAATGACAGTTCCGACTCCCAGGATTCCGCGAGATTGTCGATCTCGATTGTCCGGAGCCATGAGAGCACGTGCGGCTGCAGGCTCACGGACTCAGCATGGGCCTCCGCCCGCAGCAGACCCTGCAACCCGACGTTGATCAGCGCGAAGAGGGCACTGCCCACGCCGGCGACCAGCACGATCGCGACCAGCGCTTCCAGCAGCGCAAAGCCGCGGCGGCGGTTCGCTCTCGGGGTCATGATTCCTGTCCGGGAATGCACCGGGGGGCTTCAAGACGGGTGGTGAACGCAGGATTGGTACCAATCTGCCATCGAATGGCACCGCCCGAGCACGCGCCGTTGACCTGCCACGCGACCGGCTCCTGCACCCAGACCGACACGTTGTTGAACGACGGCGGCAACTGACCGGGTGCTTGCCGCAGAACGCTTGTTGCAGGTTCGAAGCCAACGGTGCCGTTCAAACGGAATGACTCGCCGCGTTCCATCACGCGCACGGGAATACCCCGCAGATAGGTCATGACGATGACTTCCTGATCCTTTCTGTCGAGGCTGTCGACGAGTCGGACGAGCGCCGGGCTCGCGATGCTGGCCCCGAGCCCGAGGATGACAAGAACGACGATGAGTTCGAGCAGGGTGAAACCCTTTGCCCGGCGAATCACGTCAGGATTCCGGCAGATACCCGACATCCGCGTCGAGCAGGTCGCCGCCTTGCTTGCCATCGGCACCGTAGGAATACAGCACGAAGCCCTGTGGATGGCCGGCGCTGGGCTTGTACACGTAGGGGTTTCGCCATGGGTCCATGGGCAGATCCCCGTCGAGATACGGCCCCTGCCAGACCTGGCGATCCTCTTCGTCCGACGGCGCCGCGTTGAGTGCAACCAGCCCCTCGGATTCCGTCGGGAAGCGGCCCATGTCGAGACGGTAGGTGAGCAGCGCCGACTTCAGCATCTGGATCTGTGTTTCGGCCGTTTGGATCTTGGCGGTATCGGCCTTGCCGAAGAGCCTGGGCCCGACAAGGCCCGCAAGCAGGCCAAGAATGACCAGCACAACCAGCAGTTCGATGAGCGTAAAGCCGCGAGCGGCCCTGGGATGTTGTTTTCGCATACTAGATCACAATCTCGTTGGCACTGGTGATCGCAAGGATCACACCCATAATGATGATACCGATGATACCGCCGATCAACAGAATGGCGGCGGGTTCGATAATGGTCAGGAAGCGCTTCATGCGGTTGCGACCAGCCGTATCATGAAGCTCGGCCAGCGCCTGCAGCAATCGCGCGACCTCGCCGGATTTTTCCCCGGCCCTCACCAGGTTGTAACCGGTATCGGTGATGACCGCGTTGTCCCTGAGGGCCGTCGACATCGGCACACCCGATTTCACCTGCGACGAGACGCGCGTCAGCCGCAGTCGTCTCGACGGCAACTGGATGCTGGTCTGTGCAAGTTCGAGTGCACTCAGGATTGGTACGCGGTGGCGAATCAGGGCGGCCATCACGGACGCCCATCGAGCCGTCTCGGACTCGATGATCCACTCGCCCACCACGGGGATTGACTGCAGCCCGTCCATCAGCCGGGAGCGCACTGCGGGCATGCTCAGTATCTGCGCCGCGATCAACGCCGCCGCCACCGAGACGCCAGCGACCCAGTAGAGGTGCGCATTGATCCATTTGCCGGTGACCAGCACGGTCCACGCGAGTAGCGGCAGATCCACACCGCGATCCAGCAAGTTCTCGAACTTCGGAATGACGAAGGTGAACACCAGCAGTACCGCGGCGATGCCGGACACCACGAGGACGGCCGGGTAGATCAACGCGTTCTTCATCTCGTCGTTGATCTGCTGCTCATAGCTGAGCTGATCCACCGCGGTCTGCAGGCTTGCCGCCATTTCGCCGGTGAGTTCGCCGGCCTTGACCAACTGGATGACATAGGGTGGCAGGTTGAGCTTCGATTCTTCCAGCGCATCTGACAGCGAGTGGCCCTGCCTGAGCTGCGCTGACCACTTCTCGAGTACGGCCTGCAATGCCGGAGCGCGGTCACCGCCGCTCAGCGAATCGAGCGCATCCTTAAGGCTGACACCGGAGCGAAGCAGGGTCGCCAGCTCGGACAGCACCAGCAGAAGCGCTTCCCTCGAAACCTTGCCGGCGTCCTTGCGGCCCGATGCCAGCGCGCGGGTTTCGCGCAACCGCGTGACCCGCAGCCCCTGGCTCGTCAACTGGTCGAGGGCCTGCTTGCGCGTCTCCGCCTGCAGTTCAGCCTCGAGGCTGCGGCCATTCGGATCAATGGCCTGATACTTGAAGTTCACGCAGCGTCCTCATCGGCGACCTGCGTACCTGCGACGCGGAGCACCTCGGCGATGGTGGTCTCGCCGCGCGCGGCCTTGATCAGGCCGTCCTGAAGCAGGGTTCGGTAGCCATGCTGCGATGCCCATTTGCGCAGATCACTGATGTCGGCGTTCTCTGCCACCAGCGTCTGCAATTCCTCGCTGGCCGGAATGATCTCGTAGATGCCAAGCCGGCCGCGGTAGCCGGTACCGTGGCAACGGTCGCAGCCCTCCGGCTCGACGAATTTCGGGTCGCTGATCCAGTGTCCGGCAGTTGGCTTCCAGAGCGAATCGGGCGGCGAGGCAGGTCGGGCGCAGAACTCGCAGGCCTTGCGCACCAGTCGCTGTGCCTGCACCGCCTTGATGGGGGCGGCGACGAGATAGGGCTCGACGCCCATGTCGACGAGGCGTGTGAATGCTGACAGCGCATCGTTCGTGTGCACGGTGGAGAGGACAAGATGGCCGGTCAGCGCGGACTGGATCGCGATCTCCGCTGTCTCGAGATCCCGGATCTCACCAATCATGATGATGTCCGGATCCTGTCGCAGAATGGCCCGCAGCGCGCGGGCAAAGGTGTAGCCGATCTCGGCGTTGGCCTGGATCTGAGTGACGCCTCGCACCTGGACCTCAACCGGATCTTCGACGGTGATGATCTTCTGGCGACCGTCAACGAGTTCCGAAAGCCCGCTGTAGAGGGTCGTTGACTTGCCTGAACCTGTGGGCCCGGTGACCAGTACGATGCCGTTGGAGACGCGCAGGGTGCTGCGCATCAGCTTCAGGTGGTCCGGCTCCATGCCCAGGGTATCGAGCGACATTGATTCCCGGTTTTTCGGCAGCAGTCGAAGCACGATGGACTCACCGAACGAGCAGGGCGCCGTCGACACCCGGATATCCATCTCCTGGCCGCCGAGTCGCGCCGTAATTCGGCCGTCCTGAGGCAGGCGGGATTCTGCGATATCCATGCCGCTGATGAGCTTGATGCGCGAGGCGACAGCAGCGAAACGATTGATCGACTGCGTCATCTGGGAATGCAGGACGCCGTCCACGCGATACCGAATCACGAAGAATTCCTCGCCGGGATCAATGTGGACGTCGGAGGCGCCGGATGCTGACGCCTTCGTCAGGATATTGTTCACGAGTTCGATCACGGGCGCTTCTTCGGCGAGTTCCAGCAGGCTCTGGTTGCTGCCGTCAGAGAACAGGCGGGAAACCGCGTGTTCCTGCTTGACGAACCCGAGCATGCGTTCGATCTCGTAGGTCGACGCGATACCCCAGTTCAATTGATAGCCGGCGGGGATCAGTGTCGTTTCCAGGACTTCCCGGACCTGATCGTCGGCAAACTTTGTCGACACGATCCAGAGTGCTTCGCTGCTGTCCTTGTCTGCCCAGATCAGCGTTTCGTGCTCGATCAGCCAGTCGATCGCAAGCGGCAGTTCACGCATGGTCTCGAACAGTTCGAAATCGTCGACGGGGGAGATATCCTCGCCGACCAGCGGGTAACCCCACTGCTTCGAGAGGGCGTGGACGATCGTGTCTTCACTGGCGGCACCGGAACGCACGAGCAGATGCCCGAGCCGACCGCCGATCTGCTTCTGCAGCTCGAGCGCCTGCTGGATTTCCTGCTCGGTCACGGTGCCGAGTTCGATGAGCCACTCACCGAGCCGCTTCCACGCTGGAGTATTCATAAGATGCTTAAAAAGCTCGCCGTAAGCTGTTGATTCTATCAGGCCCTTCGCCCCGAGGCACGACCGCGGCCCCGCCTCGTCCTGAGGCATTCACGTAGCAAACGCCGAAGGACCTATCGCCGAAATATCAGATACCGCTGAACGAGAAAGTTCACGAAGAACATCACCGTCGTCGTCGCCACATAGAACAGCACGGCCGGCGTCTTGCCGCTCGGCATCATGCTGCTGATCACCGCGGTGGCGATGAAGACATTGAACAGGACCAGTATCAGGTACTGCACGAACTGCCAGAGAATCGATCCGTGAGAGTGGTAGACGAGGCGGCGCATCCCGAAAAAGTACGCGATCGCCACCAGCGGGCGCACGACGGCAAATGCGACATTGAGCGGGAGGATCAGCGACAGCAGCATGAAGCCGATGAAGTCGATCAGCCAGAATATCAGCGCTACCGTCGTATGCCGCAAGAAGACGAAATAAATGCGCGCCGAGTCGACCAGCGGTCTGAAGTGCGATGACGGGTTGCCGGGCTCGTACACGGTGTCGATAGGCACCTGTTCGACAGGTTGGTCCCGGAGCTTCAGCAGCACGTCGAGTTCGTATTCGTAGCGATCGGAATCAATCTGCAGCAGCGCGTCGAAGCTGTCGGCCGGATAGCCTCGCAGCCCGCTCTGCGTATCCCGGATCGGCGATCGCAGCATCAGGCGGAAGAGCGCGGTCGTCAGGGCATTACCGAAGCGGCTGCGAAGCGGCACGTCGGGGCCGAACTCCCGGTAGCCGATCGTGAACTGGCCGGTTTCGGCGGTGCGCCGGGCCACCCGGTTGATATCGTGCGCAAGGTGCTGGCCGTCGGCGTCCGCGGTGACGACGAAACCGGCGCCGTTGTCGATACCGAACCTGATGCCGGTACGAATCGCCGCGCCCTTGCCGAGATTTTCGCGGTGACGAAGAATCGTCGCACCGTGAGTCTCGGCATGGCGTATCGCCTCGCGCCCGCTCGACGTCGTGCTGCCGTCGTCCACAATTACGATCGAGCGGCACACGGCGGCATCGATGAGTTCGGCGACGAGTTGGGGCAGCGTCTCGTCCGGATTGAATGCCGGAATGACGATGATGCCGTCGCAGACCGTCATTTCGGTGTGACAGGAATCAGCCGCACACTGTCGCCGTCCTCGCGAACGGCAAAAAGGCCGCCGACCGGGCCCTTGCGATGCTCGGCCGGAATGAGCGGCGCGAGTGCGCGTGTGAGTTCCGGGTTGAAGACCGTAAACCAGGCGAACGCATTCCCCGCGATCTGTTGTTCCAGCATGTTGGTGTCGCCGGCTGCGTAATCGCGGGAGTCTACCCGGGCACGTGTCGGGGTCAAGTCGTGAACGGCCAGCATTCGCACGAATTGCTGGTCTCGCGGCACGTACACGTAGACGGCGTCATTGTGGGCGGTATTCGCCTGCATGTAGTTGATGAGCGGTGCCATTTGCGAGCGTAGCGGCTGCGTCCACGGCTTCTCGTAGAACGTTGACAACGCCGGCGGTGAAATCAGGTAGAGCAGTGGCGCGAGCAACAGCGCCAGCGGCGCCCAGCGCGCCTCCGGTCGGCCGAAGCCTGGCAACAGCAGTGCGAAGGCGATGCCGACGAGCGGCATCAATCCGATATTCGCATAGCGGATGTACGAGCGGATGGTATTCGCCGCAGCCTCCGGGAACACGAACTGATAGAGCGCGAACACCATGACGAAATAGATTACCGTCGTGCCGAGCATGAAGGCACTCACGAGCGTGATCTGCCGTCGTGCGGCGGGCTGCAACCACCAGGCGATGGCCATGATGACCGCGCTGATCAGCATCCACGCGAATGCCGATGGCCGGAGATTGTCGCCGTATTCGGGCATCAGCGCCCATGAGAATTCGTTGTACTTGATCATCATGTCGCTGCTGCCGGTTTCCTGCGACAGGAATACGGTGGCGAAGCGGCCGGGGATATCCTCGCGGCCCTCTCCGCCGCCAGCAAGCACCTTGTCGATCGCGTCTCCGACTGCAAGCACGCGTTCCTCCTGCGCGACGCCGGTTGCCTCGACGTACCATGACCAGGACAGGTTCGTGAGCATCGGTACAACGATCAGTGCGGCGGCGAGTGCAAACTGCATCCGTCTCCGATCGAAAACGAGCGATCGCAACGCCCAGAAGATGCCTGCGCAGATGGCGAAATACAGGCCGACGTCCTTCGTGAGCACGAGGAGAATCAGACAGGGCATTGCCCACAGCATGCGCAAATCGGGTACTTCGGCGCGCGCTATCGCGCGAGCCTCAGCACGAGGGGAACCCTCATCCCGCTCACCCGCCACCAGCAACAGCATGACCCCAAGGAACACCGCTGCCACCACGTGATCGACATAGAGACTCACCCATCCGTGGCCGAGCACATTCAGCAGGAACAGCGCTGTTGCCAGCACGGCAACGATCTGCGGCCATTCTCGCCAGCTGAGCCGATGCAGCAGCGGCAGGGTCGCCGCGAGCAGGATCACGAACTGGAACGTGTAGGTACTGCCCTCCGAGTACGTCGTGTTCATCGCGCCGAAGTAATGCCAGAGCGGCATACCGGGCGGGTAGTTGAGGAAGTACACGTTGCCGCCAGGTCCGTACAGCGAATCGGTGCCGAGCATCTCCCGTACCGCGAGGCCCCAGTGTGAAAACTCGTCCCACTTGAAGTACTCCGCGCCGCTGAACAGCAACCCGTGCAGTACCGTGAGCGCGGCCAGCGCGCACAGCGTCGGATTCAGCAGTGCCGTACGGAGTGCGCCTGCCCGCCACAGCATCCAGATGGCGGGCAGGGCGGCCAGCGTGCCTCCCCAGAACAGCAGCCAGGCACCCGCAGCAAGCAGTCCTGCGACCCCTGCAAGATAGAGCAGCGTGGTCAGCAGCCCACAGGCCACCAGCGGCGCGAATGACGCGTGGGTCTGACGTCCCGCGATCAGCATGAGTGCCACACCCGTCACGGGCAGCAAGAGCAGGAAGGCGGGCAGGGTCAACTTGCGGGCGCCTGTGCAGATCGGCCGGTGACGGTTTCGAGATGGCGCACAAGACAGGCAGCAACCTCATGGTTTCCGAGCGCGGCGGGCATCTCGATACCGCGCGCGAACAGATCTCCGGTTGGTACATGTGACCCGGTTCTCACCGCGTGGACGTCGATGACATCGGATACAGGTATATCGCGGGGGCCGCTCTGATCGCCACAGGTCAGGCAGGTGTCGGCGCTCAGTCGGTGGTGGAAGGCAATCTGGTAGAACAGCTGGGTTGGTGAGATGCGATCGGTGCTGAACGCGGGTGTGCCGTCGGAAAGGCGCACCCCGGAGATGAGACGCTCCGCATGATCGGCATCTCTTGAATCCTGGAACAGTACGTTGATCTCGTCAGTCATGCAGGGCTCCACCGAACGCCAGCGGCAGTCCAGCCACTCGAGAATCGATTCAGCGCGAATCTGGCGGTAGATGTGAATGTCGTCACCATCGACGTTTCGCTGGCTGAGCGCGTTCATGACGACAATTGCGTCTTGACCTTCGCTCGTTGCCAGAAGTTCACCCAGCATCCTGTCTACGACCTCGAGGCCGAGCCTCATCTCAGGGTGCCAGCGACCATCCCGAGACCAGACGTGGTGCTGAAGGTGCGCGAGCGCGTTCAGAAAGATGATGCTGACATCTGTCTGATGCTGGCGTCGCAGATCGAGCCAAAGCGAGAATCCGAGATAGTCGAACAGGGTCGATGCGGTGTGGGCATTGGCGTGTCCCGCCATCAGTTGCCTCAGCCCTGTACGCAGAAACCGTGAGGTTGCGGGCCAGTTGCCGCCGAGGCCGCGCAGCAGCAGGAGCGCTCCCGAGAGCACCTTCGCCGTCTTGAGGTCCATGTAGTGCTTCGAGACGTAGCGGGGCAGCGCCAGCAGGCGATTGAGCGCGTCGGGATGAGCGTTCTCCCTGAACGACCAGGGATCGGGAAAGAAAAAGTCGCATCGCGTCGCATCGACGAGTGGCGTGTTCATCACGCCCCAGGCACCCCAGGTCAGGTCCAGTGCCTCGCAGGCATCCACCCAGAACGGCCGGTTGGCCGGCAGATCGGTCTCACCCAGACGCAATGCGCCGTGGGTTTGGGACGGCAGGCCGGTATGGACGTTGACCCACTGCACCCAGGGGTCCAGGCCCTCGAACTCGATGGCGTCGGCGGTCGTCGTCTGTGCTCGTGGCCAGCTGAGGACTTCCGCCAGATGGGGAAGGTCGAATTCATTGACGCCGGCGCTGAGCAGTTCGACGTTGAATTCGTTAAGCTCGACGATGGTGAGTGAGGGCTGCTGCATGGTCAGCGCAAGTTTAACTCACCGGCCTCTGCCTTGGCTGATCCACCGAATATCGATGAAGATTCTGATCAATGCGATAAACCTGACGTCAGCGGGAACGGCTGCGACGGCGCGTGCGTTGTTTGACGTGATTCACGAGGTGATCGACGGCCACGAACTCGCTGTCGTGGTACGCCAGGATGGAGGTTTGCGGCCTGAGCATGCGTCTCCGGGCGTTCGCTGGATTTGCTATCAGCCGTGGACCGGACCCTTGTATACGTGCTGGCGCCTGTGGTTCGATTTTCGCGAGTTGCCGAGACTCGCCCGAATGATCGGCGCCGATGCGGTCTTCGCGATGGGTAATCATTTGCCAGGCAGATATGACGTACCGGCAACGGTGTTGTATCGGAACCCGCACTACATCGAACCAGACAGAGATCTGTCTTTTGCCAAACGCCTTGAGAAGCAGCTGTTCGCGCGCACCGTGGCACGTCGGCCGAAGTTCATTGCGCAGTCTGAGGAAATGAGGCGCCGCCTCACCACGTCGTGGGACGTTCCGTCAGCGTCCATCGAGGTCGTCGCCAATGGACTGTCGGCCGACTTCCTGGCCGGTTCCGTCGCGCGGGACGGGCCAGCGAGCACAGACGGTATCTTCAGGCTCCTGTACGTCAGCCGCTACTATCCGCACAAGAATCACGAGTATCTTGTCGAACTGGCCGGGCGCTGGAAGGACTTCGGCAGCGGCAAGATTCTTCTGCAGTGTACCGTTGATCCTGACTCAGCACCGGGCCGCAGACTGGCTTCACGAGCGAGGTCGCTTGGCGTGGACGACATGATCGAACTGCTCGGAGAATTGACCTCCGACGAGCTTGCGCGCCGGTACCGGGAGGCGGATGCGCTGATCTTTCCGTCCCGCATGGAGACGTTCGGGAATCCGCTGCTGGAGGCCATGGCTCACGGACTCCCGGTGCTTGCGGCGGATCGCCCATACGCACACGAAATCTGCGGTGACAGTGCCCTCTACTTCTCGCTCGACCGGGTCGACGACGCACGACGGAAGATCGAGCAGTTGCGCCTTGAACAAAACCGGTATGCAGATTGTTCGGCGCGCGGGATCGAGCGGCTGTCGGCGTTCCCGTCCTGGCGCGAGGTCGCCGCATCGTACCTCTCAATCATCGAGCAATCGGCAGCCCGCCCATGATCGGCAGCATATCAATCGTCACACCGTGCTTTAACGCAGAGCGTTACATCGAACGGACGATCAGTTCCGTACTCGCTCAATCCGCGATCGTCGCCGGCGACATCGAACTCGAGTACATCATCGTTGACGGCAACTCGAGCGACGGCACGGTCAACATCGTGCGTGCGCTTGGCGAGGATCGCATCACGGTCATCTCTGAACCCGATGCCGGCATGTACGATGCGCTGGCCAAAGGGCTTGAGCGGGCAAGCGGTGATGTCGTTGCCTACATCAACGCAGGTGATCTCTATTTTGAGCACGCCTTTCAGGTCGTTGCAGACATCTTTTCACGTCACAGTGTCGATTGGCTGACGGGGCTGAAGACCCTGATCAACGACCGCGAGGAGGTGATCGGTTGTTACCGCCCGTTCCGTTACCGGCGCACACTGATCGCTGCCGGTTGCTATGGCACGAGCCTTCCCTTCGTCCAGCAGGAGTCGACGTTCTGGCGGAGATCGGCACTACAGGCAGTTGATATGGATCGCCTTCGTGGGTACAGGCTGGCAGGGGACGCGTTCCTCTGGCATTCATTTGCGTCGGCCGGTATCGAACTCGCGGTCGTGAATTCGTTGCTTGGGGCGTTTCGCAAGCATGAGGGGCAACTCTCGTCCCAACGTGACAGCTACCTCACAGAAATGCGCTCGATCTCTGTTCCGGGTACAGCGGATCGACTGCTGGCACTGTGGGAGCGGCTACTCTGGCCGATGCCATGGCGCCTGAAGGAACGAATGGGTGCTGGCCAGTTTGTTTTCAACCTCGAGAGCCAGTCCTGGGAGCGCGGCCCGGCGTGAAGATCATCGCGCTGTCGGCTTGTCACAACCGAAAGCAGAAGACGCTTCGCGCCATTCGTTCACTGAAAGCGCAGCGCCTTCCTCCGGATGTCATCGTCAGCATCTGCATCGTGGACGACGGCTCGAGTGATGGTACGGCAGAGGCGGTTGGTGCCGAGTTTCCCGACGTTTCGATCATCAAGGGAGATGGCTATCTGTTCTGGGCCGGTGCCATGCGCTTTGGCTATCGACACATGGTGAGCAGCGACGTCGATTTCGATGCGCTGCTCGTGTTCAATGATGACGTTGTGCTGGAGCGGGACGCTGTTCAGCGGTTGATCGATGCCAGCCGGGCTGCCGGTACAGACCTTCATGCCGTGTGCGGGAGCTTCTCGAATCCGGCAGGGGAGATCAGCTACGGTGGCTATCGGCAGGTATCAACGCTGTTCCCGTTGAGCCATCAACGTGTCACGCCGCGCGATTCACCCTTGGAGGTCGACACGTTCAACATGAACCTCGCATTGATTCCCCGCACGACACTGCGAGCGATCGGCTTTCTTGCTGACTACTTCCGCCACAGCGAGGCAGATATCGAGTACGGCCGACGGATTCGACGCCGTGGGGGCCGATGTGTGCTGGCGGCGGGTGTGCAAGGCCAGTGTGAGGAGAATTCGCTCGAAGGAACCTACTTCGAACCCTCAATCCCGAGACTCGAGCGCCTTCGCCGATTCAATGCGGTCAAGGCGTGGCCCTTCTGGCAGCGCCTCAGATATTGCGCGACGTACGGCGGATGGCTATGGCCGGTGTCCTGGCTGCTGCCCTACGTGCGGATTCTCGTCTTCAACCGGATTGCGAAAGCCGGGCCATGAACCATTGGGGCAGCTTGCGGGCGGGTTTGAGGATCGTCGTCCACGGGTAGGGGGTCAAGGCGTTGACCCGCCATGCTTGCCGGTCCATTCGATTGGCTGCCAGTCTCGCGCCGATTGACCGGTTGCTCTGACCGCCGGTTGCCATTCGGACAATAACCTGTGGCAGATAGACGGTTGTTGCCTGATGGCGATAGAGCAGGCGCAGCATCATCTCGTAGTCGCCAGCCGTGCCGAGATCGGTGCGATACTTGCCGTATTCTTCATAGATCGTTCGCCTGACGAAAAAGGTCGGGTGCGGCGGCATCCAGCCCTGAAGAAACCGGCTGCGCGAGAACCGTCCTGCCCGCCACGCACGTACCGTACGGCCTCGCTCATTGACGTAATCGAGATCGCCGTAGGACGTGTCGGCATTTGCGGCCTGGATCGACTCGACAACATTCCGCACGGTCGAAGGGCTCGCGTACACGTCGTCCGCGTTCAGGATGGCGATCAGTTCGCCGCTTGCATCCCCGATTCCGGTGTTGATGGCGTCGTACATCCCGTTGTCCGGCGCAATCCGGACACTCACACCAGATTCCCTGGCAATCGAGGCGGTCTCGTCGGTTGATGCACCATCGATGACGAGGTGTTCAATGTCGGTGTAATCCTGCCCGGCCACGCTATCGAGACACTGCCGAATGTGTCGCTCGGCGTTCAGGGTCGGAGTGATGATCGTCACTCGCATCATGCGAGTTCGCGCTTTTGACCGAGGCGATACAGCCAGATTCGCAGCGCGATGAACGAGAAGAACGATGCGACGATAAAAGTCGAGATGACCCATGCGGGAACGCCGCTCCACTCGAAGGCGAGCCCGCAGAGCGCGAACACGATGGCAAGCGCAAAGATCGTATGTCGCGCGGTCGATTGAGAAAAGCCGATATCCAGCAGCAGGTGGTGCAGGTGAAGCCGGTCAGCCGAGAACGGTGAGCGGCCATGAATCGCCCGCCAGCCCATCAGTACGAGGCAATCACAAACCGGAACGGCAATCGGGAAGAAGGCGGTGACCGGCTGGATCATGTTCTTGAAGCCGACGACGACGAGAGCAATAGCCGCTATGAAGCCGATCAATCTGGCCCCGGAGTCTCCGAGGAAGACGACAAACCGCTCCCCGAACAATCCGACATTGAAAGCATAAATAGGTATCAGGGCCATAATCACAACCCAGATGGCGGGTACGATGGTTCGGTCGATGCCGGTGTGCTGGGCAACGAGTCCGATGATCGTGAGGAAGCAGATGATGGCGAGGCCAATGCACAGACCGTCAATGCCGTCGGTGAAGTTAAACGCGTTGCTAGCCGCCACGAAGCAGAAGATCGTCATTGGTATCGAAAACCGGCCGAGCCAAACGGTCCCAAAACCGAAGAGGTCCTCGAGGTCTGTGAGCCGGATCATGCCGTAGAGACAGATCAGGAGTGCGAGCGCAATGTCGATCGCAAAGCGGGTCGACGATCTGAGTTCCATGATATCGTCGATGGCGTGCAGCAGCACAAGCGAGCAAAGGCAGACGATCAGTGTTTGCCAGACCACATCAGACAGTCCACTGACGGGGACCGTCAGGCCGAACGCAAAAAACACGACGAGCAAAGTACTGAGGAGAGAGATGCCGCCGGTCAGCGGGATGCTTGCCTCGTGAAACTTGCGGTCTGTATCCGGATGGTCGATCAGCCTGAGGGGTTCACCGAGCAGTCGGGTAGTGAGAGTCGCTATTGCCGACACGAGCGCGGTGGCGCAGGCTATGATCGCAAAATCAGGCGGCACGTTTCATCGTCCAAATGGGGTGAGTCGGGACAGCCGGCAAGGCTAGCACACCTTGCCCGCCAACCGAACGACCGTGCTACTCGACGGCAGATCCTGTGGGTGTCTCGATGTGGCGGTAGATGAGTGAGTTGTCGAGCCTGGAGTGCGGTACGTAGCCTTCACTCGCCAGCATCTCATGCGCCTTTGCATCGGCAACCGTCAGCAGCGAGTCGATCCGGAATTCTATGCAGATCAACAAAGGTTTGAAGTTCGTGAAGTCAATGCTTGCGAGCACTTCGTTCTCGAAGCCTTCAACATCAATGTTGAGCAGGGAAACCGGTTGCTCGAAGAATGTGCGGTACTCGGTCTGGATACTGGAGAAGGGGACGACGTCGACAGTCTTGCGCGAAACAGGCTCAATGCCTCGTTCACGCTGAAGTTCGCTCACCTTCTGTTCAGAGAAGGTATTGAATGCCGGCTCATCGTATTCATAGAGCACAAGGCTGCCCGGTTCCCGTGCGATGCCGACGTTCAGGTTGATATCGTCGGGCCGCTCCTTCCGGAACAACTCGATGCTCTCCGGTGTCGGGTCGATATTCATGCCATGCCAGCCGAGCCGCTGGAACATGCGGGTGTTCGACAGCCGGGAGGGGTGATGTGCGCCGATATCGACGTAAGTGCCGACATGCCGGTAGCCGAGCAGCTTCTTGATCAGGATGTCTTCGCCTTCCTGCGAGAAATGTATCTGGGGGAAACTGCTTGGACTGTAGTCCTTTACTAGTGCAGCGTGTGCCGCCACATTTCTTAGATAAAGGCTGATGACGCCTGCTCGTTCTTCGGGCACTCGGCTCACTAACTGGAGCAGCCTGTTAAACTCCCGCTTGCTACTCTGTTTTGCTAGCGTTGGAAGTTCGTCGCTTAGACTGAGGATGAGGCTTGAAATCACGTCAACATCCGAGTCTCCAAGAACCTCGATTTCAGACTGTGAACCCAAGCGCATGTCATTGTCGATCACCAGATCTAGCATGTGTGATACTTCCTCGTCTTCGAGGTACGTCTCGACGAGGCGTGCAACGCGAGCACTGTTCTGGGACTCATCGGCGGCAAGCGCAAGATTGATCTCCACCGTCTTTTCGTCGCTGGCGAGTTGCTCGAGAATCGGTGCGAGCTCCGCCTGCGAGCGGGCTGCAGCCATCGCGAGGCTGCCGGTGAGTTGCTTGCTGCGAATGAAGGTCAACGCATCCCGCAAGTCAGCGTCTTCGCGCACATCCATCACGCGCTGGATCAGCTCGGGCCAGTCGGCGCCATACTCGATCTTTCTGAAGAGCCGATCCATGTCGACGATGATGGAGGGATCCATGCAGACGGCGATGCCGCGTCTCAGCTTTTCGTCTTCACGAAAGCGGGCAACGACCTGCCGAAAATTGCTGTGATCGTTGTACAGCAGGCCGATACGAAGGAGCGAACCGTCCTTCAGGCTGACAAGCAGGCCGCGGATCGAATGCCAGAATTGTTTGAGTCCCATGGTCGCGGATCGCGCGCCGCCGGCGTCAGCGATCAAACTCGCCGTTTCGTTTTCGGAGGCGGGTCGACAGCAGGCGAAGCAGCTTCGTGTATCGCCAGGAGCGGCTTGTCAGCATTCGGTCAATGCGCATCTGGACCTTCTGTGCATCGGCGAAGTATCGGGAGGCCTCGTTCTGCACGTGCGAGAGCCTGAGCTCCATCATGTGAACCTCTTCGCGAACGCGGTGCCAGGTATCGACGATATCTTCGACAGAAAAGTCAGACGGAGGCGGCGGGGCGAGCTGCGCGACCTCGTCGAGGCGGGCGAGAATATCCAAAACCTCCTGGTCACGCTGAATGATTTCCCGGGCGATCAACTGCGACAGCGGCCTGAGCTCGCTGGGCTTTTGCTCGTCGGCGGATTCGCCCGAAGCGAGCTCGCCGAGGCGTTCGGTCAGAAACTGTACGGCTGCCTCGTGATCGCTGGCAAACCTGTCGAAATTGACCACGGATGCCGCATTGGTGGCATGGGCAAAGCGCAGGATACTGCGCGCACAATCCTTCCAGAGTGCGAGAGTTTCGAGTGGACGATCCTCCTGCTCGATCTGGTGGCAGAGCACCGTCATGGGGTGACTGTAGAGCAGTATTGCCTGGGACGTCTCGCCGCGGGACACGAAGCCGGTGAGTTGATCGATATTCGGATTCTCGGGAGAAGCGAGCACGACGGAAGTGCTCTCAAGCTCGGTGGCAGACCTGAGAATGTCGTCGACGTCGTCCCAGATGACGCTTCCCTCGTGCTGGAAGCAGCGCATGAGCTGGTCAATCACGTGGGCATCGGCGAGTCGCCAGTTCGGCGAACGGAAGAGGTCGAAGAACGCAGTCAATGACCCGGTTGGCGTTGAACCTACTACTAGATGCATGACGAGTCCTTCACGAAATGCGTTCGATAACGCGAAGCTCGTCGAAGTCGACGATCTCGCCGGCGAGTTCTTCCAAATCGTTGCGGACGGCAAGCAGCGCACCGTCAACCGTCGTTAACTGGCCGAGGCGCGTCTTGATCGTCGCCCGCCTTGGCCATTCGACGGCAACTGTGAAACCGGCTGCTGTCATTTGTTCTCTCACCCGTTCGTGCAGTGCTTCTGAGCGGTGAGTCCCGAACAGCGCGACTTTGGTGCGCTGCATGGTTGGCAGGAACTCGCGGTCTTCGATCAGATCCTCCTCAGCACCCTGAATATCGACGTGCAACAGGTCAACAGACTCATTGCCAAGTTGCTCGTAGATCGAGTGAAGGGAGAGAGAGCGCACGACGACATTGTCTGCCTGACCTTGCGATCCCGACTTGGAATAGGATGCCCCGTAGTCGGCGGAAGGATCTGCCAGTGCCGGAAATTCTACGTGGCCGTCGAGACCCGCCGCGCCGTGCACCAGCTTGAGATCGACGTCATCAAAATCGGTGAGGTTTCGATAGGCGTTTTCCCTGAGCCACTGGTAGTGGATCGGGTCGGCTTCCATCGCGTAGCCGCAACATCGAATCTGCGGATCGACGCGTTTCGCGGCCATGATGGCCGTAACCATCCACTGACCGTATCCTGCACCCAGTTCAGCGATCGTGAACTCGTCTTTCGCCATGAGGGCGGCCAGCAGGCACGCAGTCCAGTCAACCGTCCACTCGGACAGGCCCGGGTAGCCTGGCATCACTTCGCGACCGGCCGGCTGCACGTTCTTGTCCCAGCCCGACTTGTAGCTGGATTTGATGGCCCCACCCAGAAAGTCATAAACGGAAGCGCCATCAGAAATGCTCACGCGCCGCGTAAACTGTTCGAAAACCGTGGGATGTGTCACGCGCAACCTCTTCGTTAAAAACATGTAATTCTTTCTGCCTCAGTATACAACTCGAGAAGTTCGTTGCTGCGGTACTGCAACTCGTCGTTGTGGAAAGACTCGAGCCACGCACAGAAGTTCTCATCGATCGGCCCATCCCAGAACAGGCAGAGTTCCCGGACGCGGGAATCAAGACCTTCCGGGTAAAGCAGATCGCGCTCGAACAGAACGGGAATGCTGCCGACGGCAATGGATTCCCAGAACCTTAGCGTATTCGGCCCGGCTCCTTCAGGGCAGAGCGAAAACTTGCTGTCCGAGAGTATCTGGTTGTAGCGAACGGTTCTGACCCGCTCCTCGCGATTATCGGCGTCCATGAGCGGCTTGTTGAACACCTGACCGTCAAACACGATCTTGTTGAAATGCCAGAGATCACCGAGGCTGACGACAATGTCCTCGCGGCCCAGGGATTCAAGCCCGTTGACCAGTCGCACCCTGATGTCAGAACGATAGTGCTTCATATGGGCGCCGATGAAGGATGCAAGCAGCTTTCGCTCCTGCATCAGCTTGCCCCTGATAATGCCCTCTGATCGGCTGTGATCCGCCGCATTCACGGCATACAGTGACCACGGGTGCAGGCGAATGCCATCTTGAGGCCAGTCGCGTTGTTCGGAATCCGTGCAGTGGCTGAGCCACAGATCCGTAATGCCGATCTGCTCAAAGCCATTGAGTACGTTCCTCCAACGGATATGCTGGCATACGGTATGGACCTGCAGCGTGTAGCCGAAGTGTTCGGCACAGTCACGATACGATGCAATGCGCTGGCGAACACGGTCGAGCAGCTTGGCCGGGATTTCCTTGCGGTCAATGAACGTCGCCCAGGGCAGGCCCACGTAGGTGTGGATGACCTTGCTCTCGGGATGGACATGGGGCCCGCTGCGGAACTGGTGATTCTGGAACGCCTGCTTCTCGGTAATACAGGGGTATTGCCAGAACAGCAGGTCTTCGCTCGATGCCGCCTCGTTCCTGATCGCGACATCATTGGTGGCGACCGGGCCAACCAGTGATGCCAATACTTCGGGCGAGCGCTCGTTGGCCGCATCGCGGGAAATGACTGACCACTTGTCGGGCCTGGAGCCATTGACGATCAGGTACTTGTCACTCCCTTCGTAGACCGCGAGGTCGCCCCCGATCGATAGCACGCACGTACCGGACTCCAGAATGCCTGCCCGGTCCCGCGGCCCGTAGGTCTGGAGCCCGGCGACCAGTCGCTTGCCTCGGCGCACTGTTCTGGGCTGCCGATACAGCACGGTTGGTGTGGGTGGCGGGACTATCTCTGTCGACTCGTCGTTTGCCGACGGCATCGTGACAATCTCGGCGGGCGCGGCACTTGTTGCGACCTGATGCTTGACGAGGGTCTTGTTCAGCGTGGTCGAGGTGACGTCTTCGGTACGCAGCGTCCAGGTGTCGTACTGGACTCGCGCTGGAGTCTCAAGGTCTGAGGGTGAAACGTAGGCGACGGTGCCGAGAATCCGCGTATCGGCGACCTTGTCGTAGTTTCTCACCTCGGAACCGTGAAGATGGTACGAGGTGATCTCCTTGACCGGATTCTTCAGGATCCACCCGGCGGTCGAAAAGACGTAGGCGATCTTGTTGTCGCAGCGAGGCACCCCCATCGGAAACTCCAGCCGCTCGATGAGGGAATCCGGGATTTCCTCCCGCGCATCGACAATCCAGCAGTCCTGGGACCACTGGGGATTGCCGTGTGCGACGAGTTCCTCATTCCGCACATCCCATCGTGTCAGCGCAATGAGCGTGCGGGCGGATGTGAGTGCCTCTGATGCGCGCTGAATCGAATGGTCGAAGTAGATGTCGCTGTTTGCAAGGATTGCGGCCCCGGTGAGTTCCCGTGACCGGACGAGCCGAAGCCAGGTGGCATAAGTGGGTCTGGACTTCAGGTGAACAATTGATACTTTCTCTGATTCGACCGGGGGAACGGACTCGTCGTCGATCAGCAGAATTATCTGGGAAATCGCTGGGTTGCTTAAATTTCGCTCAAGACACTCGTCGATCTCGAGCTGGCGCACCTTGTCCTTTGCGTCGTAGTAAGAGGTAAAGAGTGAAATCATTGAATTCATTGGTCCCGGCAGAGCGGGAATATACCATTTTGATTCGTTGCTAACGAGACGCAGTCGCGAATTCTGAGCCAGATTGTGATGCGACCGAGGTGACCGTATTATCGACAGCCAGACACTAAAGAGGACGCGGTTTTGGATCGGGTTAGAGAACGAATAACGAACGCGATGAAGTTCGATGGCATGACGACGGAAGGCGGGCTCGCTTTAATGGACATCGCGCTAAACCGACTCCGGGAGCGGCGTTCAGGTGAGATTTACACCGAGTTCGGGACTTACAAGGGTAGAACTGCTGCTTTGATTGCACAGAATATTGGCGCTGATGACTGGTTGCATGCAGTCGAGAGCAAGGATTATCTAGAAGTCGATCGACTGATGAGACTGAGCGACCGGTTTTCCTGGCACAAGGCCAAGTCAGAGGATTTTTGTACTAAGGATTTGGCGGAAGTGCTTTCCGGCAAGAAGATCGCGTTCTCGCACCATGATGCCAGCCACTTTTTTGACAACGTGACAACGGAATTACGTTCATCTCTCGAATCAATGGATCAGAGTTCTGTGATTGTTCTGGACGATTTCAACGATAGCTATTCACAGGTGCGCGCGGCCTATTACTACCTTCGTTATGCAGAGTCGTATCCATTTGAGCTCGTCCTTATCGGCTTCAACAAGGCAATTCTGGTGCATGAGTCTCGGTTTGCAGCGGCGGAGAGCTATATATTGTCTTGCTTGCTCGATGACTTGGATGCCGCAGGAATTCTGTGCAAGCTGGTTCGAACGGATGCAAACCAGCGTTCGCGAAACTTTTTCGTTAGAACGCGCGAGCCATCAGATCTAGAGACGCATTACGGCGTGCGGTTCATGGGCGACCAGTTCTATAAACCTTCCCGATGACCGTGCGGCGCATCCTGCTGATCTCTGGCGTCGCCCGAAGCGGAACCTCAGCGATGGTCTATTTTTTGAACCGCCATCCACAGTGCGCTATCGGAATGGAGCGGTACAAGCATCGATTTGCAACTTCCAGTGGATTTTCCGAGGAGCTTTTCGATCAAGCTCGCTTCTTCGAGTTTCAGGAAGCCGACACTGATGTTAATCCCGCGCGACTTCCCGAAGCGCGAAGATTATGGATTCACTTCAGGGCAAGTTCGAGCATTGCACTGTCGTCGGTGACAAAGAGCCCAATCGAACTGAAGTCTTTGCGGAAGTTCTTCTGAACTTCAGGCGAGTTAACCTCGTCTACATGACTCGAGATGTACGTACGGTAGCTGCTTCCTGGCAAAGACGCGCGGATGATGTGAATGATTCATGGGTTGCGCAATGGGATTGCATTGCTGCAGCTCGAAGATGGAACGGTCAGAATCAGACGATCGCGCGGCTTCTCGATATGGATGATGCTGTGCGCGCTCGAATTCATGTCCTTGATTATGAATCTTTTTTTGGCGGGGATCGGGAGTCGCTGCTAGGACTCTTTGGCTTTCTGAATCTTGATCCATTGCCGATTGTCGACGCTTGGGAAGCGATGGTGTCCAGGTACCAACAACAGATCGCGGGAAAACCGCTGCTCCTCTCTGAAGACCAGGTTGATTCTGTGCTTGATGTTGCAGATATGACGACTTATCTTGCGCTTCGTCGAGCGGCGGGCGTCAGCATCTGATCAACGCAGCGTAGCCATTAACTTGTGCTGGATATCGAAGAACAAGGCAGAATGTGACTCGAATCGATACATTTCTGCCTTTTTCTGCGATTCGTTCATTGCCGCGAATGTCGATATCATATCCGCATAAGGATCCCCGAGATCAATCGGAATGCTACGGCGTTCGTCGGGGGTGCTGAGTTCGATTGAACAACCTCGGCTTGCGGGTTTGGTGAATGGTGAATCTACAAAGATCTGACCTTGATCTCCCGTGATGCGCATCTCATTGGCGTAGTCGAAGCCAAAACCCCACTGTAGGTTGGCAACGAAGCCCTTATTGCTTTCCAGTAAGGCAACTCCGGAAGTGTCAACTTTATAACCTTCATCGCGAGTCATACGACCGCCAAGGAGCTCCCATTCTGTGTCGAATAGGATCTGGAGCATCTTCGTAAGATAGCATGCATGGTCGAGAAACGCGCCGCCCCCGAGTGTATCGTCATAGCGAAAATTCGTCGAATCTAGATGTGGAAAGTGAAACTTGATATCGATCAGACGAATTCGACCAATGGGTTGCGATCTAACGAGATCACTCAGGATGGTAGCCTGTTCGTGGTAAGCGAACATGAAGGCTTCGAGGAATGGCGTGCGGTTGGCTGCCGCCATTTGAAGGAGATCCTCGGCTTGGCCGGGAGTCGTGGCAAGGGGTTTCTCCGACCAGACCTCGATCCCGTTTCGGAGAAATTCGCGGGCTTGCGGGTAATGTAGCGAAGTTGGCGAGGAAAGATATACGACATCCAAGTCTGCATCAATCAGATCGTCCGTCTTCTCGAAAACGGCAATTGAATCTGCCAACGCCGCATTCTTGAAGCCACCCCTGGACAACACCGCAAACAATTCGACTCCATCGACTTTCTCGATCGCGGGCATGATCCTGCCGATTGCATGTTTTCCTACGCCTACGAGACCGACCCGCTTCTTCTTCACTAACTATACCTTTATGACTGCTTTCAATGTTTCTATCGTGGTTTCAATCTGATCGTCGGTAAGAGAAGGGTACATTGGTAGTGAGAAGATCTCGTTAGCTGCCTTTTCGGTCTGCGGAAGATCCCCCTCTCGGTAACCAAGGTGGGAGAACGCGGGCATGATGTGAATTGGCCATCTGTAGCTTACATTAAGGAATATTTGACGTTCTTTTAGCTCTTCGAGAATCTTGTCTCGCTCCGGATGTCGGCACACATAAAGGTAGTAGCTGTGTCGATTGCCCGCGGCTTCTGAAGGTAGGCCAAGACCGGAATCTTTCAAGGCTTCGGTGTATCGCGCGGCGATTTCCCGTCGCCGAAGAACGTACGCGTCTAGATGAGTTAGCTTCTTGCGAAGAATTGCAGCGTGAAGCTCGTCAAGCCTCGAGTTGAAACCTTTCTCCACAGAGAAATACTGGGTTTCCATGCCGTAGAATCTAAGGCGTCGACACTTCTCCATGAGCGATTCTTCAGAAGTGACGACCATTCCCCCATCGCCGTACGTCCCCAGGATTTTCGTCGGATAGAATGAGAATGCTGATATCTCAGCCAAGCTTCCCGCGACGCGAGTATTCTGTTGCGCGGCATGTGATTGAGCGCAATCTTCCAGGACACGCAGGCCATGATGTTCTGCAAAACTGTTGACTGCGTCCATGTCGACACACTGCCCGTAGAGATGGACCGGAAGAATTGCTTTGGTTTTGGTCGTGAGAGCACGTTCGAGTTGGCTTGTGTCCATTAGAAAGGTGGCGGGATCAATATCGACGAACCTCGCCCTTGCGCCAGTTGCCTCAATCGCGCTTACAGTTGGTACCGCTGTGTTTGCAACGGTGATCACCTCGTCGCCCGCCCCGATACCGATAGCAAGAAGGCCGAGAAACAATGCATCCGTGCCGCTATTGACTCCGATTCCGTAGGATGCGCCTGTGGACGCAGCGAATTCTTTCTCGAACTCGACGACGTTTTGGCCAAGAATGAGTTGACCGGATTCCAGTACGCCGTCGATGGCGCTTCGCACCTCCTCCCTTTCTTGCTCGTATTCAGCCAGGTAGTCCCAAACTTTTATCATTTGATTTCCCAGTTTCGCGATCGATCACACATTCCCTCGAACCTCATACACGACAACAATGTACGTGCCTCGCTGTTGACGATACTGTTTCCTTGGCTGAGCTCGTGAATCTGACCCAATGTCAGCCATAGGTACCTATCAGGTAGGTCGTGCTTCGGCATCGAATCGAGCTCAACTACGACCACTCGATTTCTCAGGTTCCAGAATCGCCCGCCTTCTTCTGACACGATGTTGTCGAAGCGGACTCGACCGCTCTCAAGCCGCTGGAAAAAGTCCAAGAATGGTACTGAGTCAGCTGCCCGATTTTCGTAGTCGAACGTCGATATTGTAGGGGCTAGCTCAACAGACGCGACGATACCCGGTTCCGGTTTTGCCTGCATCAGGAAGTGCAACAAGCCATTCATCCTCTGGCAAATGAAGCCGGTTAGACCGATGCCTTCGTGGCGAAGTATTGGTTGCGTCCAGGATCTTACCTCCCGGTCGTTTGCTTGGACGCTGACCCCGCAAACCTCAAAGAAATTCTTTTTCTCGTGCGTGATCGACCACTCGTTGCGAGTCCAGTTCGAAACCTCATTCAGCGGAATTCGACGAGCTTCGATCTGGTACTCGCGCTGCCAGGCGATAAGACGCTGGCGGGCTTCCTCGGTAGTGCTTGCTGTACGTTCTGACCGAGTTGTCACTGCTGACTGTACGAGATCATCATCGGTTGAACTCGTACCCATAGGGAGATTGGAAAGTACACTTCGGGCGTCCATGTTGATTGCGTCCGGAGTGCCCATCAGCACCTGAATTTCGGCAAGCGTCATCCATCGAAACCCCGCCGCCAGATCAATGTCGTATTCGATTTCTATGATCGTGTTCCGATTGAATTTCTGGAAGAAACGGGTACCAGTTTCCGACTGGAGTTGATCGCAGATGGTTCGCGCACTCTCATCCAGAAACAAATCAAGGTACGGTGGGCGCTTGCCTTTATGTGTCTGGGTGTAGTTGCTGTAGGTTGCCTGAAGGGTTGGTGAGAGTTGATAGCGATTGATGTTTCCAGGTTCCATTTTTGCTTGCATCAAGAAGTAACGTACGCCATCAAAAATGCGGGAAACAATGCCGAGGATTCCAACCTCGGGTTGCAGTATTATCGGCTGTTGCCATGGCTCTTCTGTCTTCGGGACGCATGTAAGTCCCATTATGGTGAAAAATTTCCCGCTTTCGTGACGAAGATCGCCCGATTGCTCGTCGAAGTACCAGCCTTGCAACTGTGTAAGGGGTATTCTGGTTACGGAACATTCAGTGGAAGTCTGATAGCTGTTCAGCCATGCGACAGTATCTTCGAGCGGCTGAAAACGATTGTTCAGTTCTCTGGCGGATTTGAGTGTTGCTTCGTTGGTTTCGTCGGCCATGTTTCAATCTTCGCCTTTGAGCACGCGAAGATACTCATCGTAGGTTCGCAGCGAACGGGAACGATCATAGTGTGTGCTAGCGAGCACGAGTGAAACAGCGCCCGGTGAGAAGTCCGTTAGACGGGTGAAGGTCATTCTTGGAAGGTAAAGTCCCTTGGTCGGATCGTCCAGAGTAAAAGTCATGCTCTTCTGCCCGTCTTCAACTTCGATAACGTGGCTGCCGCTGATTCCTATCGCGACCTGGTCAGTGTCTCGGTGTGCATGTCCTCCGCGGTCTGAAACAACATCGTGAATATAAAATATTCGTTTGATCTCGAATGGAATCTCCAAACTCCCCTCGATGGCCGTCAACGAACCGCGATCGTCGCGAGTCGAGTTTAACGATATCCATTTGACTCCTGACAGTCCTGACTCCATGGTGCGCGTTACTCCTTTCCAAGCTCAATTATCAACGACGATCCGAACGGTTTGAAGGGCAGAAAGCGATCCTCCAATCGTTGCCATCCAAGCAACGCTGAATTCAGCCAGTGAGGCGGGACATCGACATCAGATCGGATTGACACATCGTTGCTGTTGGCGAGCTTCCACCGCTGAAGTGTTCGAACAACTGTGATTGGTATTGAGAGCATGAACAGCCGATACCGGAGAGATCTCGGTTCTAACTCGTAGCGCGCCAGTAACTCGCGCATCTCTGAGCATGTATATCTGTGATTGACTCTAACGGCCAGGTCGTGAATTCCGCGCATTGCCTCAAAAGCCGGCGTCTGAACCAGGATTTGGCCACCGGGTTTGAGTCTGCTGTAAGCAAGTGAGAAAAAGCGGAGGCGGCTCTCATGATCTGGTAACGAACAGATCACGTCGAGCGACACGATGAGGTCAAAATCTCCGTGTTGCTCCATATCGCTCGAATCATCGATTGACCCATAGACCACATCGAGGCCTCGGGCTTGGCAAAAGCTGATGGCCGTGCTCGAGACATCAATGCCCTTGCAGTTCTCGTAACCGTGTTGCCGCAGAAAGTTAAGGAAGCCACCTGTGCCACAGCCAGCATCGAGTATGCGTATCGAGCGATCTTCCCCGAAGCGACGCTTGATCGCCCGAAGGAAGTATTCGTGAACTGCGCAATACCACCACATTTCCTGCTCGGCTTCCGCCATGTAGGTGTACTCGTCTCGAAGCATTTCCATCTTCAAGTCGGACCCGTTCTCGACTCTGGGAGCAGTCCCTGCTGCGCCGCCGAAGATAAGGTACTTGAATACGATGAAATTGAATGCCGCGAGCCCAACGAGGATGATGAGTTGAGCGGCAATAGGGTCTTGATTTAGTGTCTCGACCGCGACGAAAAGAAGAACCGCGTTCAAGAGAAAAACTATCGCGTAGTTGACCACTGTCATCGCAAGTGGAACCACATCACTCTTCATCTCAGCACCAAAGGTAAAGCGCTTATTCATGTAGTAAGAAAACAGGGCACCACCTGCATAATCTGCAAACAACGCGAATAGGTAGTCCGCGCCCAAGATTGTCAAGAGTACAAAGATTGTGGTTCCCAGCGCGACAGTCATCGCTCCCACGATATTGAATCGCAGTATTTGTCCTACAAGTGTTCTTCCTCGACCGACCATTGCGGAGTCCCATTGATTTGAAGGTAGTTTTTGCCGATGTACTCCCCGATCAGTCCCAGAAAGATGATCTGCACACCGGAAAAGAACAGAATGGAAACCATTACGGATGTCCAGCCCATAGGAAGGCTGGGGTCAATCATCTTCTGAATTATGAAGACCGCGGCTGCAACAAAGCTGACGATGGTGACCGAAATGCCGAAAAGCGCAAACAGCCGCAGTGGTTTCACTGAAAAGTTAATGAACATGTTGAGCCAAAGGGATACAAGTTTGGCAAGCGTGTAGTTTGACTGTCCCGCTTCTCGTTCGTGGTGTTCAACTTCTACTACGGAGTAGTTGCGCGTTTCCCGGAGCAGTAAGCCGTCGACGTACGGGGCTGGGCCAGTGTATCGGATTATCTGTTTTACCATTTCGGCACTGATGACCTTGAAGCTGGACAGATAGAGCCCCTTTGGTTTGTCGAGAAGCCATGTGGCAACAAGGTCGTTGAATTTGCTGCCTAGATTTCGATAGAGGTTGTGTCGTTTTATCTTGAATTTGGAGTAGACGACGTCGAAGCCTTGCTCTGCCTCATCCAGAAGTTTCAATATCTCTGATGGTGGGTTCTGAAAATCATCGTCAATGATCGCTACGAGGTCTCCGGTCGAATAGTTCAGGGCGCACATTACAGCGTTGTGCTCGCCAAAATTCTTTCGCAGACGAATGTACTTGACGGCAGAGTTCTTCGTCGCGATATCTCTGCAGACATCGTGAGAGTTGTCGCGACTATAGTCATTTACAAGAACGATTTCCGTTTCGTACCTGTCCTGCAAGCTGTCCATAACTTCCGAGACCAGCGAGCCAATCGTAAGGGCGCCGTTGTAGACAGGAATGCATACGGTAACTTTTTTACGAGAATTTTCGTTCAATGCGATGTTCTCTACTATGGTGATCCGATTGCGAAGACAATGTCTTCGGTTGACAAATCTTGCGCAATCCTGACGCTATTGAACTCGTCGATCCCTACCCCTGTAGCAGCGATCCGACTACTTCCATCGTCGACATTGAATGAGATCAGTTGCCAGTGTTCATTATCGATCCATCGGAGTGCGAGAGATTTCTGTTCAAGGCGGCACTTTTTTTCACAGACTTGCCTGAAGAGATAGATTGGCTCTTCTAGGTCTAGCCCATTCATCTTATGACTCTGCTGAAAACCTCGTTTTGAACTGTCGAAAGGGTCGTAGAAACCCTTTTCAATTCCAACGATGCCAGATAAATCCTGGCGCTCAGTTGCCATTCTCAGAAATCCTGAAGAATAAACCCAGTAGCCGCCGGTCGGGATTCTGTGCCCATCGACGATGGCGATTTGCGCGTCACGAACAAACTCGTGCGTGAAGAGATAGTGGACGAACGAGTCGAAAGTGGCGTTCCTGGGAGTGACGTACTTCACCATGTTGCTGAAGCGATAAGTTGCGGCACCTAAGGTTAGAGATGCTGCGAGCGCCACCCAAACTACGATCTTAGTTCGCTTTAGGATAGACGACGCTGTGAACAGCGCGTGGCTCGAGTACACTAGGATGAACGCAACACCGAAGGATGCAATCTGTGTATACCGGGGCGAGTAATACCTACTGATTGTCAGGAAAACGACTGCGGCACAGACTACCCACAATGCCCCCATCGCAATCGGGATTGCGTTTTTTCTTGGAGCAATTGCCACTGCGGCGGTCGCGAGAATTAAGAGACTGAGCGCGGCGATAGCGTTCGCCTGATGATTGGAAGCCGGGTAAAACGAAAACGGAAGTGTGGAGTGCGCGAAGCTTGATGCCCGTCGCAGAAACAGGTCCAGATTAGGGATTGTGGGTACTTCGACAGGCGAGGTTCCGCCGGCGAGGACCTTTTCCAGCAGAATTAGCGCACCGATTGTGCAAACGACGGCGACGATTATTATTGCTCGTCGGCGATCTGTCTTCCAGCCAAGGATCAGTAGCAACAAAGTAGCGAAGGGCAATAGAAAGAACGCTTGGTCCATCATGCCAAGTGCGACGACGAGCAACACGAAGGATCCGATTGAGAGCAGCGGTCGTACTCGATCCGTGATTACGATCGTGCAAGCGGACCACAACCACATGAGAAAGACGAGCAGCCCAGGGACCGTGTACGAACCATCGATGAAGAACGGAATTTGTTGCTGGCCCGGGAGTATGGTCGGCAGCAATGCGGTGAAGAAGGCGATCGAAGCCGGTGTTCGACAATGCTTCCTCAGGAGGTAGTAGGTCAGGATCGAAAGAGGAATGAGGTACACGCTGACAAGTGCGAGTCTTGCAAGTCCCACGTCAATCGATAGAAGTTTATATAATGGGAAAACGGCGTAAGCTCGAAAGAAGTTGCGCTCGATTATAGTGGGGTGAAGCTTGTTCTCGACTCCTAACGTGTAACGGTGAAAGTCATCGAGATAGAGCGACGTCGACAGCATAATCTCTGGAATACACACTGTGAGGATCGCTGCGTAGTAGGCAAAGGCTATCCATAGTAGTTCTTGCTGGCTTGGTTCACGGCAGTCTTGACCAATTCGTGTAAGGAAATTGCCGAGCGTGGATTGCTGCTTCAATTGTCGGTGCCGTCGAGAGCGGTAAAAAAGGTCGACATTATCCGGGAAGTTGTGCGGCAACTTCAATGACCCTACTCTGCAATGCCTTCATCATTCCTTCTGACGCTCATATCCGTGATAGAATCCCGCGTCATTTTGAGTCAGTCGGGAGCGACTTTTGGGAAAGAATCTGTTCCAGAAAGTATGGGATGACCACGTCGTGGGCCGTCTCGAGAACGGTCAGTATCAGGTTTTCATGGCGCTGCACCTCATCCATGAGGTCACCAGCCCTCAGGCCTTCGGCATGCTGAAAGACAAGGGGCTGAAGGTCGCCTATCCCAAGCGGACCTTTGCCACTGTCGACCATATTATCCCGACGACTTCCCAGGTGCGGCCGTTCGAAGATGCAATGGCCGAACAGATGATTCAGGTGCTGTCCGACGCCACCGCGGAGCACGGCATCGAGTTCTTTGCGCCCGAGACCGGCTCCCAGGGCATTGTCCATGTTGTCGGGCCGGAACTTGGACTCACCCAGCCCGGCATGACGATCTGCTGCGGCGACAGCCACACGTCGACGCATGGTGCCTTCGGTTGCATAGCGCTCGGTATTGGCACGAGCCAGGTCCGTGACGTGCTCGCGAGCCAGACGCTCGCCATGGACCCGCTGAAGGTGCGCCGGATTCGCGTCGAAGGCGAACTCTCCACTGGTGTCACTGCCAAAGACGTCATCCTGCACATCATTCGCCTGCTCGGTGTGAACGGTGGCGTGGGTTACGCCTACGAGTATGCCGGTTCCACCATCGAGAACATGTCGATGGAAGAGCGCATGACCGTCTGCAACATGAGCATCGAGGGTGGTGCACGCTGTGGGTACATCAATCCTGACGATGTGACGTTCGATTATCTGCGCGGGCGTGAACGTGCACCCCAGGGGGCCGATTTCGACAAGGCGGTCGAGAAGTGGCGCTCCTATGCGAGCGACGCCGATGCCGAGTTTGACGACGAGGTTGTGATCAAGGCAGCTGAGATTCGGCCGACGGTCACCTGGGGTATCACGCCGGGTCAGGCCATCTCGATCGAGGAATCCACGCCGGCCCGGAGCGAAGACGATGAACTGATTGGCGACGCATTGCGCTACATGCAGCTCGACCCGGAGACGCCGATCAGGGGCACAAAGATCGACGTCGCGTTCATCGGCAGCTGCACGAATGGCCGGCTCTCCGACTTTCAGGCGGTGGCCGAGCACATCAAGGGCAAGCGGGTGGCACCGAATGTGCGCGCGATTGCGGTGCCGGGTTCAGAGAAGGTCGACAAGGCTGCCCGTGAGCAGGGCCTGCACGAGGTGTTCGAGGCCGCCGGGTTCGAGTGGCGCAAGCCGGGCTGCTCGATGTGTCTTGCCATGAATCCCGACAAGCTGGTGGGCGACGAGGTTTGTGCCTCCAGTTCCAATCGCAACTTCATCGGTCGGCAGGGTTCCAGCACCGGTCGAACGATTCTGATGAGCCCCATCATGGTCGCCGCGGCGGCGATCGAAGGGCAGGTAACGGATGCACGGGAGGTCTTTGAACTGTGACTGGTATTGCGATTCCCAAAATTGACGGCAAGGCGGTTTACGTCAAAGGCAACGACATCGATACCGACCGCATTATTCCGGCACGCTTTCTGAAGTGCGTGACGTTCGACGAACTCGGCCCGTCGCTGTTCTACGACGAGCGATTCGATGGTGACGGTAACTCGAAGGGGCATGTGCTCGACGATCCCAAGCACAAGGGGGCATCGGTGCTGATCTCTGATGCCAATTTCGGGTGTGGTTCATCCCGGGAGCATGCGCCGCAGGCGATCCAGAAATTCGGGATCACGGCGATCATTGCCGAGTCGTTCGCCGAGATCTTTCACGGCAACTGTACGACGCTGGGCATTCCGTGCGTCGTCATGGAGAAGTCAGATCGACAGAAACTGGGCTCGCTGATCAACGAAGATCCCGAGGCGGAAGTCATCATCGATATCGAGAACCTGAAAGTCATCTGCGCCAACAACATCTTCGATGTGAAGATGAAAGAGAGCGCCCGGGAAGCCTTCCTCGCGGCCACCTACGATCCGCTCGATACCCTGCTCGCCAGGCGCCCGCAGATCGACGAGGCCGCCAAACGGCTCGGCTACGCCTGACACAAACGGGGCCACGCTTATGGCACGCAAGAAAATCGAGATATACGACACGACCCTGCGCGACGGGAACCAGGGCGAGGGCGTCAACCTGTCGCTTGGCGACAAGCTGGATATTGCTCGCGAGCTCGATGCCATGGGTGTGGACTTCATCGAGGGCGGCTGGCCCGGCTCGAATCCGAAGGACGATGAGTTTTTCTCGCGTGCACAGTCGCTGTCTTTGGGGCACGCAAAGATCACCGCATTTGGCTCGACCCACCGCGCCGATGCAGAGCCTTCTGAAGATTTCTTTCTCCAGAAGCTGATCGCGGCGAAGGCCGATGTGACGACGATCTTTGGCAAGAGCTGGGATCTTCATGTTGAACAGGCGCTGCGCGTGTCACCGGAACGCAATCTCGAGATGATCGCCGGGTCCGTGGGGTATCTGCGGGAGGCGACGGGCAAGCCGGTTTTCTACGATGCCGAGCATTTCTTCGATGGATATCGCAGCGACGCGGGCTACGCGCTGGCAACATTGCGTGCGGCATTCGAGGCGGGCGCCGAGCGGGTCATTCTCTGCGACACCAACGGGGGCGTCATGCCGCATGAGGTCGGCGCGGCAATTCGGGAGGTGCGAAAGGAGATTCCCGGCATCAAGCTTGGCATCCATGTTCACAATGACGGTGGGCTGGCAGTGGCCAACACGCTCAGGGCGATCGAAGAGGGCGCTGTTCAGGTTCAGGGTACTGTCAATGGCATCGGAGAGCGCTGCGGCAATGTCGACCTGACGTCGGTCATCGGCAATCTCGAACTCAAGCTCGGATACGAGTGCGTGCCAGAGGGCAAGCTTCGCGAACTCACCGGGCTGTCACGAAAGGTGTGGGAATATCTGGGCATCCAGGGTCCGAGCGGGCAACCGTTCGTTGGTCCCTCTGCGTTTGCCCATAAAGGCGGCGTTCATGTGAGTGCCGTGCAGCGGAACCCCGAAACTTACGAGCACGTGCGTCCGGAGGTGGTGGGCAACTCACGCAAGATCCTGATCAGCGAACTGGCGGGCGGCTCGAACCTTCGCGCCAAACTTGCCAATCGTTATCCGGAGCTCGAAGACACCGGCGCTGCGCGATCTATCCTGGAAGAAGTCCAGGACAAAGAGCATGCCGGCTACAGCTACGAGAAGGCTGACGGCAGTTTCGACCTCATCGTTCGCCGTCACATCGGCAAATACAAGGCGGCATTCGAGCCCCTCTATTACCGCATCTACAGTCCCAGCAACGAGGAGCATACTGACAGCGACGGACTCATCGAGGCGTCAGTGAAGGTCAAGGTTGGCGGCGAGATCCGGCTTTGCGCGGCCGAAGGCCACGGCCCTGTCGACGCACTCAACCGCGCGCTGCAGCAGGCGCTGGCTGGCGAGTTTCCGGTCGTGCTCGATCTTCACCTGACCGATTACAGCGTGCGGGTGATCAACAGCACGCAGGAAACCGCGGCGAAGGTACGCGTCTATCTCGAGCACAGCTTCGAGGGCGAAATCTTCGGCACGATCGGCGTCAATGTCGACATCATCAAGGCGAGCTGGAACGCGCTGATCGAGTCCTACCAGTACGCGCTGATGCAGCATGTCGAATTCCGGGATGAACTCCCGGCGTCGCCCGCTGATGCCGGGCAGTCGAAGAAATCCGGCTAGGCATCAGCCGCTTCTTGGCGGCAGTCCGTTGCTCGCGAGCGCGTAGTCGTAAGCCGCAGTCGCCACCGGGTTGTCCGCATAGAACCTTTCCCTTGCCCCGGCGGGCACGGGCTCATCCCACGCCGATTCATTCTCCGTGGGGACGCTGACCGCTGGCTTGCCGAGCGTGTCCGCGAGCCGGTCGATGGCCAGTTGCAGGCGCTCGGTGACACCCACGTAAAGAAACTTGCTGGCCATGACGTCCTGGCAGGTCGAGGGTGACATTTCCGGCAGAAAGAGCGGATAGAAACTCGTGGGCGAGTGATTCAGGTAGTCGTCGAGGGTCCAGTCGTTTTCGATGATCGGGTGGAGTTCGCCCGCCTCAAAGGTCCCCTGCTGCGATACATGCTTGCGACGAACGTAGAAGTAGTTCGAGACGTGTGCATCAAAAGGGTCGCGAAGGATAGTGATGAGTTGCTCCGCATCGGGATAGTAGTCGAAGACGCCTTCGCCCCGTTCCTCATTGAAGTGCCCGTGCACGCACATTCCCTGTTTCGTCCCACCCAGCAGTGATCTCATTCGCGCACGCTTCGGCGGGCGGTCCCTGCGCTCGTCGTGATAGTGGAAGTGAATACGAAACCGGAACCATTTGCGCAGTACCTTTGTGAACGAACTGCCGGCACATTTGGGCACGTGAATCGAAAAGAGGGGTTTCGACGGATCGTAGGTTTGCACACCCTGAATCTATCAGGTCGATCATCATGGCCCAAGCTGAATGAAATGCGGTATCTTCGAGGTCTCAGATGACGACCAACCGGAGCCCCGAAGATGAAAGTAGATGCTGGCCTTACACCCGACTGGCAGAAGATCCCCGAGCAGATCAAAAAGCTCGAAGCCGATGGCTACAGCGGTGTCGGCACCGCCGAGATGAACCATGATCCTTTCATTCCGCTGGCGCTCGCCGCGGAGCACAGCGAGAAGATCGAACTGCACACGGGTATTGCCGTCGCGTTCGCGCGCAGCCCGATGATCCTGGCAAACCTCGGCCACGATCTGAACGCCTTCTCGAAGGGGCGATTCTCGATGGGGCTCGGCTCGCAGATCCGCCCGCATATCACCAAGCGTTTCAGCATGCCCTGGGGCGCGCCTGCGCCGCAGATGAAAGAGTTGATCTCTGCCATGCGTGCGATCTGGGCGAACTGGTATGAAGGCGAGCCGCTCAAGTTTGAAGGGGAGTACTACACCCACACGCTGATGACGCCGGCTTTCACACCCGAGAACAAGGAATACGGTGCGCCAAAGGTGATCCTGGCGGCCGTCGGGCCAGTGATGACACGCGTTGCCGCCGAGGTGGCCGATGGCCTCATCATTCACCCGTTCAGCAACGAGAAGTACATTCGAGAAGTGACGCTGCCGGCGGTCGAGGAGGGTCTCAAGCGCTCCGGGCGATCCCGCGATGATTTCGAGATCACCTATTCGCCGTTCATTATCTCGGGCGAGAACGAAGAGTCCTTCAACGCGAGTAAACAGGCCGCGAAGCAGCGCATCTCGTTCTACGGCTCGACGCCCGCCTACAAGAACGTGCTGGCGGTGCACGGCTGGGGTGACCTGCAGGGCGAACTCAACCGCATGTCGAAAGAAGGCAAGTGGCAGGAGATGGGAGAACTCATCACCGATGAGATGCTGAATACCTTCGGCGTCATGGGCGAGCCGGACACGCTCGTGCCTGAGATGAAGAAGCGCTACAGCGACTTCACCGATCGAACGAGCGGTGGATTCACGTTCGTTGGTCACGAGAAGCGCCTGCAAATGATTGCGGATCTCAAGGCGGGGTAGCCCGCCTTGGATGCTGTCATTCCCAGATCGGTCGAGTGGACTGACGGCTCAGTCAGGCTGCTCGACCAGACCCGGCTGCCTGCCGAAGAGATCTACCTCGACTGCCGCGATATCGAGTCGGTGCATGATGCGATATCGCGGCTTGCTGTGCGCGGCGCGCCTGCGATCGGGATTGCCGCAGCCTACGGCCTCATCGTCGGGCTTCGGTCTGAGGAGGTCAGTCTCGAGATCCTGAATCGGCGGGCAGAGTATCTGATCGGCTCGCGCCCGACCGCGGTCAATCTTGCCTGGGCGGTGAGGCGAATGCTCGGCGTTGCGAGTGCTGCCAACGACACGTCTCCCGCAGGGCTGCTCGAGCGTCTCGAGCAGGAAGCCGTGTCGATCCACGCGGAAGATGCCGCAGCCTGCCACGCCATTGCCGAGCACGGCTTCCCGCTGATCGAATCCCGGCCGAAGCTGCTGACCCACTGCAACGCCGGTTCGCTGGCGGTATCGGAGCTGGGAACCGCACTTGCACCCATCTATCTGGCACATGAGCGCGGCTGTAACGTTCACGTGTTCGTCGACGAGACGCGGCCGCTGCTGCAGGGCGCAAGGCTGACGGCGTTTGAACTACAGCGTGCCGGCGTGCCGTCCACGCTCATCAGCGACAACATGGCCGCGCACGTGATGTCGCAGGGCAAGGTTGATGCGGTCATTGTCGGCTCTGACCGTGTTGCCGCCAATGGCGATGTTGCCAACAAGATCGGCACGATGAATCTGGCGATTCTCTGCCAACATTTTTCTATCCCGTTTTTCGTGGCGTGTCCGCTGTCGACGGTTGATCTCGAGACGCCGACCGGCGCGGAGATCACAATCGAAGAGCGTGATCCCGAGGAGGTGCGCGCGGGCAGGGCGCCGGCTGACATGCCTGTTTACAACCCGGCATTCGATGTGACGCCGGCGTCGCTTGTGACAGCGATCATTACTGACCGCGGAGTTGCCCGGCCCGATTATTCGGCATCGCTGCCCGCGCTTTTTGCAGCCGATGACTGAAGTCGAAGGTGTCATCAAGTTCGATTGTGAGCATGAGCACGTGCCGCTCGAACGACAGAACATTGCGGAGCTTCGCGCCTGGCGTGAGGTGTTGGTGCGACTCGGGATGCTTGGGCAGAGTGCGGCGCGATACGGTGGCTATGGATTCGGTAATGTCAGTATGCGGGCTGGTGATGGCTTTCTGGTATCCGGCTCGCAGACAGGCCATCTTGGCAATCCGGGGCTTGAAGCCTACGCACAGGTTGTCTCCTGGGACCTGGGTGCCGGGCGCATCGTCAGTCAGGGTGAGGTGAAGCCGTCGTCAGAGTCGCTGACTCATGCGGCCATTTACGAACTGAGTCCGTCGATTCGTTTTGTCTTTCATGCCCACGCGCCGGAGATCTGGCGCGGCGCCGGGCGTCTCGCCCTTGCAGTCACGCCGGACAACGTCGCCTATGGCACCCCGGCGATGGCGGCGGCGGTTGAAACGCTGTTTCCGGAGCATGCTTCTACTGGCATGTTTGCGATGGGTGGGCACGAGGATGGCATCATCGCATATGGCGAGACGGCTGATGATGCGGGCGCGCAGCTCATTTATGGCTTTGTCCGGGCGAAAACGGCCGAATTCTCCCTATAGTGAAGATATGGTGGATTGCTCCGCGGTCGGTTGTGATCCATGGCCAATCACAACACAATAGCCTCAACTGCTAATTCTCGGGGTCAGATGTTGGATAACAAGCCCTTGCTGATCGCCCTCGTTGGCGTCGGCATTCTCTTGATCGTTGTTGTGTTCCTCCTGTTCTCCGGCGAAGACGAACCGGCGCCGGTCGCCGAGACGGTCGACATTCCCCAGCAAGTCGAGCCGGAACCCCTTCAGGAGCCTGAACCGGAGCCTGAGCCCGAACCCGAACCCGAACCGGTGCCGGAGCCCGCTCCGGAACCCGCGCCAGCGCCGGAACCCGAACCCGAACCGGCATTTGTCTTGCCGAGACTCGAGAACAGCGACCAACTCGTTCGGGATGGCGTCGTCTCGCTGACCCGCCATGAGGGCATCAATACCTGGCTGGGCACGAGCGACCTGATCCGCAAGGCGGTCGTCGTTGCCGACAACGTTTCGAACGGCAGTATTCCGCGGCAGCCGCTGGCGTTCCTCATGCCGGAAGATCCGTTCATGGTGAAGCAGGTCAGTGAAGACGTCTACGAGATCGACCCGGTTTCCTATCGTCGATACAACCGCATGACGGACATCCTGATCTCGATCGACAGCAGGCGCGCGGCCGAGTTTTACGAACTCACCCGGCCACTGTTCGAGTCGGCCTACAAGGAACTTGGCTATCCTGACGGTGACATCGACGAGGTTATCTTCAAGGCCATTGGCCGCTTGCTGGAGACGCCCGTGTTTGACGAACCGCCACGGCTGGTTCGGCCCGTTGTCATGTACGAGTTCCAGGACGAGCGTCTTGAGGATCTCAGTGATGCGCAGAAGCAGTTGATCCGGATGGGGCCGCGGAATACGCGGGCGATCAAGGAGAAGCTGTCGGAACTCGCCACAGAGCTTCGCCGCGTCACGGAGTGATGGTACCCCCTCGTGCTGAGGCACGCGCGCAGCGCGCGCCTCAGCACCTGAGGTTCTTCGCTGCGCTCAGGACCTAAGCGGCCAGCCGCCGAAGCACGTAGTGCAGAATGCCCCCGTTTTCGTAGTAGGCAAACTCGTTCGGTGTATCGATCCTGATGCGCGTCTTGAACGTGACTGTCTCGCCATCAGTGCGCGTCGCCGTCACGGAGACCTCTTTCTGGTTTACCTCGACGGCCGGGATGTCGTAGCTCTCGGTGCCGTCAAGCTTCAGGCTGGCTGCGCTGTCATTTCCCTGGAACTGCAGCGGCAGGATACCCATGCCAACGAGGTTGGAGCGGTGGATGCGCTCGTAGCTCTCGGCGATCACGGCCCGAACACCGAGGAGTGCGGGTCCCTTCGCTGCCCAGTCGCGGGATGAACCGGTGCCGTACTCCTTGCCAGCGAGAATGATGAGCGGTGTGTCGCTCGCCTTGTACTTCTCCGAGGCATCAAAGATGGATGTCTGCTCGTCTGCCGGAAAGTAGGTCGTCCAACTGCCTTCGGTGCCGGGAGCGAGCTGATTCTTCAGCCGCACATTGGCGAACGTGCCTCGCATCATCACTTCGTGATTGCCGCGCCGGGAGCCGTACGAATTGAAGTCCTGCGGGCCGACCTGGCGTTCCTGCAAATAGACGCCCGCCGGGCTCTCGGTAGCAATCGCCCCGGCCGGTGAAATGTGGTCGGTCGTCACGCTGTCGCCGACCATCACCAGGCAGCGAGCGTTCTCGATGGAGTCGACGCCCGGTGCGTCTGCCGGCATGCCGTCGAAGAACGGCGGGCGCCGGACGTAGGTTGACTCCGGCCAGTCGTAGCGTTCGCTCTTCTCAACCGGCAGGTTGTTCCAGGTTTCATTGCCAGAATACACATCGGCGTACTTCGACTTGAACATGTCGGAGTCGATGGTTGCGGTGATCATTTCCTGGATCTGCGCGCTGTCCGGCCAGATGTCCTTCAGTGTAATGGGCTTGCCATCGGCGTCTTCGCCGATCGCGTCCTGATAGAGGTCGACGTCCATGTTGCCGGCGATTGCGTAGGCAACAACGAGTGGCGGTGACGCGAGGTAGTTGGCGCGAACGTCCTGGTGTATGCGCCCCTCGAAGTTCCTGTTGCCCGAGAGTACCGAGGTGGCGAGCAGGTTGCCCTTGTGGATCGACGCGGTGATCTCGTCAGGCAGTGGGCCGGAGTTGCCGATGCAGGTCGTACAGCCGTAGCCGACGACGTAGAAGCCGAGCGCCTCGAGGTCGTCCATCAGACCGGTCTTCTCGAGATAGTCCGTGACGACTTTTGAGCCCGGTGCGAGCGATGTCTTGACCCATGGTTTGGTCTTCAGGCCAAGTTTGCGTGCATTGCGGGCAAGCAGACCCGCCGCCACGAGCACCGCCGGGTTCGAGGTGTTGGTGCAACTCGTAATCGCAGCAATGACCACAGCGCCGTGTTCAAGATTGAATGTCTCGCCCTTGTAGGTCGTCTCGACGGCGCCGGTGCTTTCCGGGCCGGTGGCGCCGCCCTCGGCCTCGAAATCGGCATCGCGTGCGGGCAGGAGCTGCATCTCCTTGAACTCGTTCAGCGTCTGCGAGAACTTGTCCTTCGCTTCGGTGAGCGCGATTCGGTCCTGGGGGCGCTTGGGGCCGGCGATGGAAGGCACGACCTCGGCGAGATCGAGTTCCAGCGTTGATGAGTAGGCGGCATCCGGCGTCGAATCGTCGTGCCACATGCCCATCTCTTTCATGTACGACTCGACCAATTCGAGCGTGTCGTCCGAGCGGCCGGTCAGCCGGAGGTAGTTGATGGTCTCCGCATCGATCGGGAAGATGCCGCAGGTCGCGCCGTACTCCGGTGCCATGTTGGCGATCGTCGCGCGATCCGCCAGGGAAAGGTTCCCGAGCCCGGGGCCGTAGAACTCGACAAACTTGCCGACCACGCCATGCTTGCGCAGCATCTCGGTGACTGTCAGCACGAGGTCGGTGGCCGTTGATCCCTCGGCCAGTTTGCCGGTGAGCCTGAAGCCGACCACCTGTGGAATGAGCATCGTGATCGGCTGGCCGAGCATGGCAGCTTCGGCTTCGATGCCGCCGACGCCCCAGCCAAGGACGCCGAGCCCGTTGATCATCGTCGTGTGTGAGTCCGTGCCGACCAATGTGTCCGGGTAGGCGACCTGCTCACCGTCCTTTTCCGTCGTGAACAGGCCGCGGGCAAGATATTCGAGGTTGACCTGATGCACGATGCCCGTGCCGGGTGGTACGACCTTGAAGTTTTCGAACGCTTCCTGGCCCCAGCGCAGGAACTTGTAGCGCTCCATATTGCGCTGGATCTCGATGTTCGTGTTGTCTTCGAGGGCCTGCTCGTTGCCATACTTGTCGACCATGACAGAGTGGTCGATGACGAGTTCCACAGGATTGAGCGGGTTGATCTGGTTGGCCTTGCCGCCGAGTTCGACCATGGCATCCCGCATGGTGGCGAGGTCGACGATGGCGGGGACGCCGGTGAAGTCCTGAAGCAGGACGCGCGCCGGTACGAAAGCGATCTCCTGTGACGGTGTTGCTCCAGGATCCCAGTTGGCCAGCGCCTCGATGTCATCGTCAGTCACGAAGACTTCGTCGCCGTGGCGCAGCAGATTCTCGAGCAGGATCTTGAGAGAGAATGGAAGCCTGTCGACGTCGAACTTGCCCTTGAGATGACTGAAGGGATAAATCGTGTAAGGATTTCCGCCTGCGGTCAGGGTCTGGGATTGGCGGTATTGGGTGCTCATGTCGCTGCGCTCCGGTGCCGGATGTGAGGAGCCCCAGCTTACAAAACTGACTGTTAAAAGAAAAACGACCGGGAGGTTCGCATGGCCGATCAGGATCGAACAGAACATGACAGCATGGGTGAGGTGAGGGTGCCGGCGGCGGCCCTCTACGGTGCCCAGACGCAGCGCGCCGTGGACAACTTCAGATTCTCATCCCGCCGTATGCCGGCCGCCTTCATCCAGCGACTTGCGATCGTCAAGGCGGCCGCCGCGACTGCAAACGAGGCGCTTGAACTGCTTGCGGCTGATCCTGCCGACAGGATTCGCCGGGCGGCACTAGCGGTCGCGCAGGGTGAGCATGCGGATCAGTTTCCGGTCGATGTGTTCCAGACCGGTTCCGGTACCTCGACGAATATGAATATGAATGAGGTATTGGCCCACCTTGCCGGGGGAGGTGTTCACCCCAACGATCACGTGAACATGTCCCAGAGTTCCAACGACGTCATTCCGACGACGCTGCAGGTCAGTGCCGCCGTCGAGATCGAGACTTCCCTGCTGCCGTCGGTGTCCCGTGCCATCGGTCGAATTCGGGAAAAGGCCCGGGATGTGGACCGAATCGTCAAGACCGGGCGAACGCATCTGATGGACGCGATGCCGGTTACGCTCGGGCAGGAGCTGGAGACATGGGCCTATCAGCTGGAGGAGGGTGCCGCACGTCTGACGGATCTCCTGCCGCGCCTGAAGGCATTGCCGCTGGGTGGTACCGCCGTTGGTACCGGCGTGAACTGTCCGCCCGAATTTCCGCTGCTCGCCATCGAGGAGATTTCAAGGCAGTGCGACGTCGACTTTACGCCGGCCGAGAACCGCTTCAGCCGAATGGCCGCACAGGATGTTTCGCTTGAATGCTCGGCCGCACTGCGGGGCATTGCGGTGACGTTGACCAAGGTCGCCAATGATTTGCGCTGGATGTCATCGGGGCCGCTCGCCGGGCTCGCGGAGATCGAGCTCGAGGCATTGCAGCCGGGCTCCTCGATCATGCCGGGCAAAGTGAATCCCGTGATTCCCGAGGCCGTCGCCATGATCGCCGCGGATGTGATTGGCAATGATGCAACGATTACCGCGGCGGCCCAGTCCGGCAACTTTCAGCTCAACGTCATGCTGCCGCTGGTGGCCGAGAAGCTCCTCGGTGGGATCGCGCTGCTCGATCGCGCCTGCGATGCAATCGGAACGACCATTGTCGGGTTTCGGGTGAATGAGGCGCGCCTGTCCTCGGTGCTGGGGAGAAACCCGATTCTGGTGACCGCACTGAATCGGGAAATCGGGTACGAGGCGGCGGCCGCGATTGCCAAGAAGGCATACGCTGAAGGGCGAAGCGTCGTTGACGTGGCGGAGGAAGAAACCGACCTGACGCGGGAGGAACTCGAGCGGCTGATGGATCCGGTGAAACTCGCGAAGCCCGAGTGACTCCCTCGTCCTTCAGCGCAGCCTTCGGTTGGGCCTCAGGACGAGTGGCGTCAGCGCTCTGACAGCGCCGAAGCCTGCGCCCGCCTCAGCGGCTTCAGGATGTAGTCCATCACCGTCTTCTCGCCCGTCAGGATATCGACGGTGGCGACCATGCCGGGAATGATCGGCAGCGGATTCTCGTCTGTACCAAGGTGCGTCTTGTTGGTCCGCACCTGGATCTTGAAGAAGTGCTCACCCCGCTCATCGGTAATCGTATCCGCACTGATGAACTCGAGCGTCGCATCGAGACCGCCATAGATCGCGAAATCGTATGCGGTGATCTTCACGGTCGCGGGCTGACCGGGGTGAATGAATGCGATGTCGGCGGGCCTGACTCTGGCCTCGATTAGCAGCGAGTCGTTCGACGGCACGATCTCGATGAGATCCATGCCGGGCTGGATTACGGCGCCCTCCGTATTCACGAGCACCTGCTTGATGGTGCCGTCGACCGGCGAGCGAACCTCCGTTCGGTTGACGCGGTCCTGCAGCGCCACGTTCGAGATCGATTGCCGCGAAAGCTGGTTCTTGGCCTCGTTCAGTGATGCCTGTGCCTCTCGCCGAAACTGCTGCCGTCGCTCCGAGATCTTCTCTTCGGCCTCGTTGATGGCGGCCTGGGCTTTGGGGATCGCCAGGCGCACAACTTCGAGTTCGCCCAGCGATTCGTTCACCGCCACCTGCAGCCTGAGCAGTTCCACCTTGGAGACCGCGCCGGTTTCGACGAGCGGCTCG
The DNA here is from genome assembly GCA_965267485.1 of Pseudomonadales bacterium. GTDB lineage: Bacteria > Pseudomonadota > Gammaproteobacteria > Pseudomonadales > Azotimanducaceae > JANQJA01. The sequence goes on from OZ254080.1 coordinate 1,987,260, forward strand.
GTGATGGCGAGTTCCTGTTGCGCAAGCTCGGCGTTGAGAGAGAGTTTTTGCTCTCTTGCCTTGAGTTCTTCGAGGTTCTGACGCTGCTGTGCGAGCTGCTGCTCGAGAATGTCGAGCGAAGAATTCAGCTCCTGTTGGCGCGCCGAAAACAGCTGGCGCTCGTCCTCGATGATGTCCCGGTGTTCCTCGGGAAACTCGGCGGGGGCAACAAATGACTCGCCGGCGATTTCCGCCTGCAGTCTCGCGATGCGAGCCTCCAGCGCGTGGACGCCCAGTTTCCCTTCGTTATAGGAGGAGGCGAAACGCGTATCGTCGAGCCGAATCAGCGGCTGGCCACGGGTGACCAGGTCGCCCTCGTAAACGAGCACATCGGCAACGATGCCTCCTTCGAGGTTCTGAACGACCTGGGTCTGGCTCGACGGGATGACACGGCCTTCGGCGCGGGCGACCTCATCGAGCGAAGCAAAGCTTGCCCAGAGAATGGCGATCACAACGAAGGCGACCGTGACCCAGACGATGCCGTGCAGGGCGATCGGCAGCGTCTCAAGCTCTGCGACGAACGTGTCGGGCATGAAGGCATAATCTTCCCGCCGCTTCTCGTTGCTCTTCATTGTCATGAGCGACCTCCGGAAAGTGCTCGAATGATTTCATCGCGAGGGCCATCGGCCACGATTTCGCCGGCGTTCATCACGATGAGCCGGTCGACCAGCGACAGCAGCGACGTTTTGTGGGTCACGAGCAGCACGGTCTTGTCTTTCAGGCGCTCGCTCACCCGCGACCGGAACTGCCCCTCGGTGGTGTTGTCCATGAAGTTTGTCGGCTCATCCAGCAGTACCATCGGCGCATCGGTGAGAAATGCCCGGGCGATGGCAATCGCCTGCCGCTGGCCACCTGAAAGGTTGGCGCCGCGCTCGCCGACCGGCAGATCGAAGCCCATCGGATGCCGATCGACATAGTCAGTGAGGCCCGCGAGTTCTGCCGCGGCGATCACCTGATCGTCGTCGGCGAGCGGTGAGCCCAGTACGATGTTCTCGCGCACCGTGCCGTTCATCAGCACAATATCCTGCGGGACGTAGATCAGGTTGCGACGAAGGTCGACCGGGTCGAGCTGTTTGATGTCGGTACCGGAGACCAGGATGCTGCCTTCTGCCGGCTCGTAGAAACCCATGATCAGCTTGCCGATCGTGCTCTTGCCGGAACCCATGCGGCCGATGATGCCGATCTTCTCGCCAGGCTCGACCCGGAAGCTCACGTTCGCCAGCGCGCGGGTGGGCTGCTCAGGATAACTGAAGCTTACGTTGTCGAACTCGAGGCGCCCGTCCAGCGTGCCACGGTGCACGAACTTCTTGCCCTCTGGGCGTTCTACCGGCATGCCCATGAGCCGGTCGATGCTCTGGTAGGCGGCGCGGGAATGATGGTAGCGGGTCAGCAGCCCTGCGACCTGTCCCATGGGGGCGAGGGCCCGGCCCGTGAGAATCGTGCAGGCAATCAGGCCGCCGACCGTCAGCTCTGCCGCCATGATCATGTAGACCCCGGCGATTACCGTGCCGACGGTGGCAAGCTGTTGCACGATGTGGGCGAAATTGACGGTACCCAACGAGAGCACGCGAGCGCGCAGGCCGAGGGCGGCGAGCCGGCCATTGAAGTCTTCCCATCGTCGCTGTATCGCGCCTTCAGCGCGTGCGCCCTTGAGCCCTTCGAGACCGGTCAGGGATTCTATCAGCATGGCATGCTTGCGGGCAGATTCTGCGAACGTCTGCTGCACAGTCGCCTGTAGTGGGCGCTGCAGCAACAGGCTGACGCCGATGACGAGGGGAATCGCGATCAGGGGAACGGCGGCGACGTAGCCCCCGCCGATGCCGTAGATCAGCAGGATGAATAACAGCACGAAGGGGAGATCGATGACCGCAATCATGGTGGTCGACGTGAAGAAGTCACGAAACGAATCGAACTCCTGCAGGTTGTTGGCGAACGAGCCTACCCGCGCGGGGCGGTCCTTCATGCGGATATCTAGCACGCGGGCGAAAGTCCTGGCCGACAGGAGGATGTCCGCACGCTTGCCCGCGACGTCAATGAAATACCCGCGCAGGGATCGCATCACCAGATCGAAAACGAAGACGATAACGACGCCACTCGCGAGCACCCAAAGTGTCTCGGTGGCGTAGTTGGGCACGACGCGATCGTAAACGTTCATGATGAAGAGCGGAGTGACCAGGGCGAACAGGTTGATCAGCAGTGATGCCACGAGGACTTCGGCGTAGATGCCCCGGGAACGGCGAATCGTGCCCCAGAACCAGTGATCCTCTGTGGCATTGTCTTCTGTGTCTCGGTCGAGACTGGGCCTGAAGAAGAAGCAGTGACCCTCGTAACCGGCCTCGAGGTCCTCCGTGGCGATATCGATCGAACTCTCGATGTCCCGCGGCGTCGATACCACGCAGCTTGTGGGTGAATATTCGCGCAAGAGTACCGTCGTGCCATCGGTTCGCATCAAGGCAACGGGTAGTACCTCGGCCGGGATGTCGCCCAACGAACGCTCGACGTACCGCGCCGCGAAGCCTGCCCGTTCTGCTGCTCGCACGAACAGTCCTGGCGTCAGTCTGCCGTCCTCGAGAGGCAGGCCTGCGATCAGGCTTTCGCCGCTGAACGGTCGCTGGTGAATGCGCGTCAGCGCGACCAGCGCATCCAGCAGTGAATCTGTACCGGCTTCAGCGACGGGGGACAGGTTGTTATCGGTCATGGGGGCCGAGTATAGCGCGCGTGCAGCAAGTCCACAGGCTATCTGCTATCGTCTCGTCCGTGAAATCGCTTCGCTTACTCCTTGCGACCCTCTGTTTCGTCGTGCTGTCGGCACAGGGCGCTGAATCGACCGACAGCGCATTCCAGGAAGCGCAGCTCGCTGCCAGCGAGGGTCGCTACCGTGACGTCATCAATGTGTTGTCGACTGTGCTGGAGGGCGACGAGGAGGCAGCTGCGCAGGATCGTGTTGTTGCACTGGCCAATCGCGGGATCGCTTACAGCCTGCTCAACGCCTACGAACTCGCACGCGCCGACCTTCGCCAGGCGATCGCCATCGATCCCGGCCATGTGTTGTCGCTGAACCATCTGGGCCTGCTCGCCGAGCGCGTAGATCAGGACTTCAGGATGGCATCGCAATACTTTGAACGCGCCGCAGGCGCCGGCTTTGCACCGGCCCAGGTCAATCTGGCCAACCTGTACCGCGAGGGTCGAGGCGTCAGGCAGGATTACACGCAGGCACTCGCGCTCTACCAGCAAGCAGCGCAACAGAACTACTCGTTGGCCTTCGTACCGCTCGGGCGCATGATGATGAAGGGACAGGGTGTCCGGCGCGACCGCGGTGAGGGGCTGGCATGGTTTGCGCGTGCCGCGGAGGCGGGCATCGTCGAGGCCCATTATGAGCTCGGCCTCGCCTATGAATTTGGCAATGGGGTTGCCCGGTCTGGCAGCGAAGCGGCGGCGTACTACCAGGTGGCAGCAATGCAGGGCCACGGCGAGGCCCAGAACCGGCTGGGCTACCTTTATCGCCGCGGTGCTGGTGTCACGCAGGACTTCGTGGAGGCGGCAAAGTGGTATCGCCTCGCTGCCGATCAGGGAAACCCGGTGGCAATGAACCGGCTTGCGTGGCTGATGGCGACGTGTCCGGTCGAAGCGGTTTGCAATGGCGAGGGTGCAATCGACCTCGCGCGTGAGTCGCTGGCGATCGAACGTTCTGCCTCGGTCCTCGATTCCCTCGCGGCGGCGTACGCCCGTGCGGGACGATTCGACGAGGCGATCAGCACGCTGCAGGAAGCGATTGCCATGGAAGGTGCGACGGCGTCCTACGAACGTCGGCTGGAACTCTATCGGCGCGGCCGCGCCTACCAGATGTAGCGCGTGCTGATTCGCTTCTTCGAACACTTGCGCGCCCATCGCGTTCCGGTGTTAGTAAGAGAACTGCTTGACCTGGAAGCGGCTCTGCATGCCCGCCTCGTGGCGTTCGACATTCCGCGATTCTACTTTCTCGCTCGCCTCTGCCTCGTGAAGGATGAGCGCTTTTTCGACCGATTCGACATTGCCTTCGGTACTTTTTTCGGCGCCCTCGATGACTGGGGCGATCTGTTCGAGGAAGCGGACCCGCGCCAGCAACTCGAGGCGCTGCTCGATCAGTTGCAGCCACCGGGTGCCAACGCCGAGTGGCGCGCAATCCTCGATGAGTACGATGCGACGCTGCTCGACAAATCCGCATCTTCTGATAGCGAAGCGCAGGGCTATGGCGACGACGAAGGCGAGGGTGACGGCGACGGCGATGGAGACGGCGGTGAGCAGGGCGAGGGGGAAGACGGCGAAGAGGGTGAGGGCGAGGACGGCGACAAGGGTGAAGGTGAAGACGGCAAGGAAGGCGAGGGCACCGGTGGCGAAGAAGGCCTCGGTGCCAACGATGAACCGGCGGAGGGCGTTCGCGATGACGAACTCGATCACGCACACCAGCGACGTGCGGCCGCCGTATGGCAGCTCCGCGAGTATGCAGATTATGACCCCGACGTTGAACTCGGCACCCGTACCATGAAGGTGGCGCTGCGCCGGCTACGTAAGTTCGCCCGGGAGTCGGCGGAACTCGAACTGGATCTCGACGCCACGATCTCCCGGACGGCGAGGCAGGCGGGCATACTCGATATCGTCGAAGTGCCGGAGCGCCACAACGCCGTCAAGGTCTTGCTGCTTCTGGACGTGGGCGGCTCGATGGACGAGCACATTGAGCGATGTGCGCAACTCTTCTCGGCGGCGCGCACCGAATTCAAGTACCTCGAGTTCTACTATTTTCACAACTTCATCTATGAGGGCGTGTGGACCGAAAATGCGCGGCGGGCCGAAGACAGGATTCGCACCGTCGACCTGTTCGCGAAGTTCGGGCCTGATGTCAAAGTGATCATCGTCGGCGACGCCAGCATGGGGCGACACGAGATTGCGGAGCAGGGCGGCAGCGTCGAGCACTACAATGCTGAGGCCGGTGAAGTCTGGCTGGCACGGCTGCGGGATCGCTTTCGCCATGTCGTGTGGCTGAACCCGGTGCCGGTGCGTGAGTGGCAAAACGTCTACACCATCGAAATGGTGAGACGCCTCATGGAGGGCAGGATGTACCACCTGGGCATGGATGGGCTGGAGCAGGCCATGAAGTCGCTGGTGCGTTGATCAACAAAAAAGCCCGGGGCGTCATCGGCACCGGGCTTTTCATTACGACTCGCGTCCTACTTTCTTTTCTGCTTGTTCGCAGGTTTGGCGGAGACCGTTGCGCCTGTGTTGGGCTTGGAAGATTTAGACGCAGATTTTTGCTTGTTAGCCATCTGCATTTCTCCAAAGTCGCTTCGCGACATGCGAAGCGATGCGTATCTTAGGATAGCCCTACCCAAAAGCAACAACTTTTTTCTGCCCTCGTCCTTCAGCGTTCGCTGCGCGAAAGCTTCAGGACGAGGCGTGGCGATAATGGCGGGCGGGCACGGCGCGCAGTTCGGCGGCCTTCTCGTTCGGGTCGGTATCGTTGAGAAAGTGCCCGCCCCCGGTCTCGACGCCCGCCAGGAATTTCTGCAGCCCCGGCGCCCGAAGCGGCGGATGGACCTGCATGTGACAGTGATAAGCGCTCGTGTCGCGACCATCGCACGGTGCCTGGTGCACGACGAGCATGTAGGGAAATGACTGTTGCCACAGGTTGTCGAGTCGCACCAACGCCTCTGAGAGTACCGCCGCCAATCCGGTCATGCAGTCATCGTCGATCCGGTCGAGCGAGGGGAACCGGCCTCGAGGTGCGACATAGAGTTCATACGGAAACCGCGCGAACCAGGGTACAAACGCGATAGCGTGCTCGTTGCCGGCGATGATGCGTCGCCCGCCCTCTGCTTCAGTCTCGATAATGTCCTCAAACAGCCCACGGCCCGTTCGTTCGAAATGGTCCGTCATCGACTGGTACTCGCGCTCGATGGTCGGGAAGACGAAGCCCGGTGCGTAGATCTGGCAATGCGGGTGCGGGTTCGACACCCCGACGATCTCTCCCTTGTTCTCGAAGACCAGCACATTCGAGATACCCGCCGATCGAGCCAGGTCTGCCGACTCGTCTGCCCAGCAGTTCAGCACTCGCCTCGTGCGATCGGCGCCGAGTTCCGCGAGCGTCTCGCTGTGATCGGGCGAGTAGCAAACGACCCGACAGATACCGTTTGCCGGTGCGTTCCTGTAGATCCCGGGGGCGTCGCTCGGCTGGGCCGGGGCATCCGTGCCGAAGGCGGGATGGTCGTTGTCGAAGACGAATACGTCCCGGTAGTGATCGTTGGTTGCGCCGGAGATGCGCTCGTTGCCCGGGCACAGATAGCAGTCTTCGACGTAGCTCGGCCCGGCGATATCTCGCTGCGACGTGTTCGCGCCGGACCAGGGTCGCGACTGGCGATGGCTCGTGATCGTCACCCACTCGTTGCGCAACGGGTGCCAGCGCCGCTCCCAGATCATTCCGCCGCCTTCACGTGAGGCAACGTACAGGCTGGCCGCGCAGAAAGCCCTCGATGTTCTCGCGTGTCTGCTGCATCAGGCGCTGTCGCGTTTCGAGGGCGCCCCACGCAGAGTGCGGCGTAATGAGCAGGCGGTCGGATGCGGCAGCGACGAGCGGGTCGTCGGCGGGTGGCGGCTCGACAGGTATGACATCCAGCGCGGCCCCGCCAATCCGGTTCTGCTCCAGTGCGTCGATGAGCGCGCTGCTGTCCACGAGCGCGCCACGCGCTGTGTTGATGAGGCACGCGGTGGGCTTCATCAGTGCGAGCGCGTCCGCGTCGATCAGGTGTTCAGTCTCTGGTGTCAACGGGCAGTGCAGACTGACAAAATCACTCTGGCGCAGCATGTCCTCAAACGACACGCGGCCCTGCGCTGCCGGCTGGCCGGGTCGTGAGGCGATCAGGACCTCCATGCCGAATGCCCGCGCGACGTCGGCGACGCTGCGACCCAGTTCACCGTAACCGACGATACCGAGTCGCTTGCCCGCGAGTTCGGTGATGGGATAGTCGAGAAAACAGAACACATCACTCTGCTGCCAGCGCCCGCCTCGGACAGCCGAGACGTAGCTCACGAGGTTGTTTGCCAGTGCCAGCATGAGGCTGATCGTGTGCTGAACGACAGACGGTGTCGCGTACGCGACGGCATTGGAGACGACAACGCCGTGGTCGCGCGCAGCGTCGAGGTCGATGTGGTTGAACCCGGTGGCCAGAATGCTGACAAATTTGAGCGAGGGGCTCTGTGCGATCGTCTCGCGTGACAGCGGAATCTTGTTGGTCAGCACGATCTCGGTGTCTTCGATGCGTGCCGCAATCTCATCCGGCCCGGTGACGGGGTGGAGCGTCCAGCCATCAAGCAGATCGGTCACGGGGGCCAGATCCAGATCTCCCGGCCCGAGTGAGTCGACATCGAGTACCACACCTTTCATGCGTGGCATGATAGCCGACATGAGAACCGTTCGCCTCAATGACTTCGACCTGACGCTGCATGTGCACGACGCACCCGAACTCGTCTCGGACACGCTGCACCGGGATGGCATCTGGGAGGCCTATGAGACGCGTGTGCTGACGACGTTGCTTGGCCCCGGGATGACGTTCGTCGATGCGGGAGCCAACCTTGGTTACTACGCTGCGATCGGAGCCTGTCTGGTTGGCCGGGCAGGGCGGGTGCTCGCGTTTGAGCCTGATTCCGGAAACTTCGACCTGCTCGTTAAGAATGTGGCGGCGTTTCCGCAGGTTACCTGCCTGCAGCATGCGCTGGGGCGTGATGCCGGAACCATGGCGTTTGCCCTTTCGGCGGACAACCGCGGCGATCATCGCCTGTCGCTCGCCACACAGGAGACATCGGTCTCGGTCATCCGCGGAGATGACGTCATCGATGGCGTTGTCGATGTGGTCAAGATCGATACGCAGGGTGCCGAACTGATGGTGATCGACGGGCTCTGGCAGACGCTATTCCGCTCTCGCGACAGGCTCTCGATGATCATCGAATTCTGGCCTGCCGCGCTCGAACAACTCGGATCTTCCGCACACGACGTGATCGATCGTCTCGAAGCGCTTGGGCTGAATCTGTGGATCATCGATCACGAGGGCGATCAGCTCGTACCTGCAATGCCCCATCAGCTCCACGAACTCGTCGACACGATCATGGCGCCGGCGACTGGAGGCTTCATGAACCTGCTGGCCAGCTCGCGCTCGAATGTTGTCGTCAGTTGATTTCGAGGAAATCCCGGCTCGGCAACGGTGGGTGCTGCTGGGAGGGAAGTGTCTGGTACCAGTATGCGACCGACGCGATGTCATCCTGAAGCGGCAGGTAGCGGCGGCCGGAGCGCCAGCCCAGCGCCTGTATGGTGACCTTGAGATCTGATTCGAAGCGGACGGGATCCATGATGTGCCAGCGATACATGCCGAACCGTTGCTGGCTCGAGTAGCGACCGTCTGGCCGGATCACCTGGTGCAGCCCGGCGTGTGGTGTCGTGAACGTGGTGTAGCCGCCGTTGTCCTTGCCAAGATCGAAGTTGTAGGAACCACAGAAGTAATCTTCCGTGCCCGTTCCGCAGATGGTCGGGAAGTCGTCATCACCGTCCATATAGAACTTGATCTCGCCTTCTCCCCACCAGCCCCGGTTATTCACGCCCCATGCCATGTAAGTGCCGACGTAGTGTCCGCGGCCCTCGATACGGTCGAGAATCGTGTAAACGGACTTGTAGGGCAGGGGATTGGTTCTGTTGAAACGCGCATGGAAGTACGCGCAGTCCTCCGGCACCTCGGTCAGCGTGTAGTTGATCTGGTAGTAGAGCACCATTGGCTCATCGGCGAGGTTCGTCAGCGTGATGCGGCAGCGCCGGCGAAAGGGCATCTCCCAGTAGCAATTGAAGGCGCTGCCCGGATTGACGCAGACGGGCAGCGACGACAGTTGCGCGAACTTGCCCCAGCCCATGGCGAAGAAGTCTCCGACCGGGCATTCCACTGACGGATACTCCTGATCATCCCAGTAGATACGCAGGATCGAAAATCGCCAGTTGCCCGTCGGAGTCATCCAGATCTGCTGGATCGCGCCGGCGTCCTGAATGTCGGCCATCTCGAAGGTTTCGCCGGCGTCGATCCTGACTGACGGCGAGATCTTCCAGCCCTGGCCAAGGTCCCGGCCGTGCTCGGCGCCCGTGCCTTCGGTCGCCATGCCACCCTGGCCCTTCGCGCCGGTAAAGTTTTCGGGAGAGATCGAGCGAGTTCTGGCGCCCGAGAGACGGCTCAGGTTGCCAAGATGTAAACCGAGCCCGTCAAAGGTCATCAGAGATCGGGCATCTGCTTTTTGAGTGCCGCGTTCCATTCTTCGACGCGATCTTTCTGGGCGTCGAGCAGTGCTTCCGTATCGCCTTCGATCTGGATCGATTCTATCTTGTCACCCTGCGCGATCGCGTTGACAACATCCTGGTCTTCACTCGATTTGACCTCGCCAAAGATCGAATGATTGTCGTCGAGATGCGGCGTCGGCACGTGCGTGATGAAAAACTGGCTGCCGTTGGTACCTGGCCCGGCATTGGCCATGCTGAGCAGCCCGGGGCGGTCGTGCCGCAGCGACTTGTCGAACTCGTCTTCGAACCGATAGCCGGGGCCGCCGGTGCCGGTACCGAGCGGGCAGCCGCCCTGAATCATGAAGTCACCGATGACTCGATGAAAACTGAGACCGTCGTAAAAACCCTTCTGGGCGAGATTGACGAAGCTGGCGACGGTGACCGGCGTTTTCTCGGGAAAGAGGGTCAGGTTGATCGTCCCCCTGGATGTTTCGATTTTGGCGGAAAGGCTCAAGCGGTATCTCCGGATATCAGGGTTATGGTGTTGACTCAGCGGTTGTCGATCGCGACGTAGTCGCGAGCGGTCGGGCCGAGATAGAGCTGGCGTGGTCTCGCGATCTTGTAGGGCGCGCTCATCATCTCGTGCCAGTGTGAGATCCATCCCGGCATGCGGCCGAGCGTGAAGAGCACGGTGAACATCTCGGTGGGGATGCCCATCGCCTTGAAGGTGATGCCCGAGTAGAAGTCGACGTTGGGGTAGAGCTTTCGCTCGATGAAGTATTCGTCTTCGCGCGCGATCGTTTCGAGGCTCTTGGCGACTTTCAGCAGGGGATCCTCGATGCCCTTTTCTTCGAGTACTGCCTTGGCCGATGCCTCCATGACGCGGGCACGCGGGTCGAAGTTCTTGTAGACGCGGTGGCCGAAGCCCATCAGCTTGAACGGATCGTCCTTGTCCTTTGCCTTTTTGACGTATTCCGGCACCTGGTCTTCATCACCGATTTCATTGAGCATGTTGAGCACCGCCTCGTTGGCGCCGCCGTGCGACGGACCCCAGAGCGCAGAAACGCCGGCAGAGATGGCAGCGTACGGATTACAGTCTGTCGACCCGGCCATGCGGACAGTCGAGGTGGATGCGTTCTGCTCGTGATCGGCGTGGAGAATGAAGATCTTGTCCATCGCGTCAGCGAGGGTGTCGCTGATGTTCTCCTCGTCGCCGAAGCACATGTTGAGGAAGTTGCCGGCGTACGAGAGGTTGGGGTCGGGGTCGATAAAGGGCTTGCCTTTGCCATGACGAAACGCCATGGCCGCCAGCGTTGGAATCTTTGCAATGAGCCGGTGAGCAGTGAGGATTCTGTCCTCTTCTTTCGTGATGTCGGTTTCTTCATGGTAGAGAGAGGCAAGCCCGCTCACGGCTGCGCCCACCATCGACATCGGATGGGCGCCGGTTTCAAAACCGTCGAAGATCTTCTGGAACTTCTTGTCGATGGTCTGATGTTCGATGATCGACGCGGTGAATGATTCGTATTCGGATCTGGAGGGTAGCTCACCGTTCAGCAGCAGGTAGCTGACCTCGAGATGGTTCGAGTTTTCCGCAAGTTGTTCGATCGGGTAGCCGCGGTAAGTCAGTACGCCGTTTGCACCATCAATATAGGTAATGCGTGAATCGCAGCTCGCGGTCGACATGAAACCCGGGTCGTAGGTGAAGATGCCCTCGTTCACGAGGCCCCGGACATCGACGACATTCGTGCCCTCGGTGGCCTCCAGTGTCTCCAGGTCGACGCTCTTTCCGTCGATCATAATCTGAACCTTCTGGGGCATCGTAGACTCCTGCGTGTGATGGCAAGCCATGTTTCCCTGAGCGCGGCCCGGCGGGCTCACGTGGTTTCAGGCGGCTTTGGTTAACGGTCGAGCGAGCCATGATTTCAAAACCCGTGTGGCTTGTAAAGCCTTGCATGTCGGGGCCTGCGCGAGTTCTCCCGTTTGTGTTTTCGGGGTGAAAAACCTATGATTGCCCCGCACTCGGAATAGTGCCAAACCCCTATAAAAATCGGACCGAATCGTGAATAAGAACCACAGACCTATCAACGTCGATCCCGCCGATCTGATGCGATTTGCGTGGCCCGTCACAGCGTTGGCGAGTATCACCCATCGAATCTCCGGCGTGATCATTTTCGTCGGCATCGCGTTCGCACTGTTTGCCTTCGACTTATCGATGTCGTCAGAAGAATCGTTCAACGCCTTAGCCGGCATGTTGGGAAGCCCGATCGGCAAGCTCATCACGTTCGGGTTGCTCGCGGCGCTCGGCTATCACTTCGTCGCGGGTATCAAGCATCTCTTCCAGGACATGGAAGTCGGTGAAACGCTCGAGGGCGGCACGTTCGCTGCCCGTACCACGTTGCTCTTCGGCGCGATCATGATCGTGCTCGCGGGCATCTGGGTCATTCAGCTTTAAGGGGGGCGACGCATGGTATCTCAGGCAACCAGTCTTTCAGGCAACGGCGTCACCGACTGGCTCATTCAGCGAGTCACGGCTTACGTTCTTGCGATCTACACGGTCTTTATTGTCGGCTATCTCTTGATCATGAGTCCCGACTACGCGGCCTGGACGGCGCTGTTCGACCAGACGTGGATGCAGGTCGCATCACTCGTCGCGCTGCTGTGCACCTGCGCTCACGCATGGGTCGGCATGTGGACGATCGGAACCGATTATATTCGTGAACATTATTTTGGTAGCGGGGCGGACAGCATCCGCCTAATCTACCAGGTCTTTGTCGTATTGGCGCTCCTCTGCTACCTGATCTGGGGCGTGCAGATCCTCTGGGGTTAACACATGAGCAAATTACCAGTTATGGAGTTTGACGCCATCATCGTTGGTGGTGGCGGTTCAGGCATGCGCGCGGCGCTGCAGATGGCCGAGAGCGGCTACAAGACAGCCGTTGTATCGAAGGTCTTTCCCACGCGTTCGCACACGGTTTCAGCCCAGGGCGGGATCACGTGCGCAATCGCAAGTGAGGATCCCAACGATGATTGGCGCTGGCATATGTATGACACCGTGAAGGGGTCTGACTATATCGGTGATCAGGACGCGATCCAGTATATGTGCGAGGTTGGGCCGAAGGCAGTGTTCGAACTCGAGCACATGGGGTTGCCGTTCTCGCGGAAGGAGAATGGACGGATTTACCAGCGGCCCTTCGGTGGACAGTCGAAGGAGTTCGGCAAAGGCGGGCAGGCAGCCCGGACCTGTGCTGCGGCAGACCGTACCGGTCATGCGCTGCTTCACACGCTCTTTCAGGCCAATACGAAGGCGGGCGCAGTATTTTTCCCCGAGTGGTTTGCCGTCGATCTCGTGAAGAATCAGGATGATGCGGTCGTCGGCGTAACGGCGTTCAACATGGAATCCGGCGAGGTGTTCTACCTCAAGTCGAAAGCCACCGTCCTCGCCACAGGCGGCGCCGGCCGGATTTACGCATCGACGACGAACGCACTGTCGAACACGGGCGACGGCACCGGTATGTGCCTGCGTGCCGGGTTCCCGGTTCAGGATATTGAAATGTGGCAGTTCCACCCGACTGGCATCGCCGGCGCTGGCGTGCTGGTGACGGAAGGCTGTCGCGGTGAGGGTGGCTATCTGATCAACAAGGATGGCGAACGTTTCATGGAGCGTTACGCACCCACCGCGAAGGATCTTGCCGGTCGCGACGTCGTGGCGCGCAGCATGGTGCTCGAAATCATGGAAGGCCGCGGCGCGGGCGAAGAGGGCGACCACGTTCTGCTCAAGCTCGACCATCTGGGCGAAGAAATCCTCCACAGCCGCCTGCCGGGTATCACCGAACTGTCCAAGACGTTCGCCCACGTTGATCCGGTCAAGGAGCCGATTCCGGTCGTGCCGACCTGCCACTACATGATGGGCGGTACGCCGACCAACATTCACGGCCAGGCGCTCAAGATCGGGCCCAACGGCGAAGATCAGGTCATCGAGGGGCTGTATGCCTGTGGTGAGGCGGCCTGTGTGTCTGTGCACGGGGCCAATCGTCTCGGCGGAAACTCGCTGCTCGACCTCGTGGTCTTTGGCCGGGCAGCGGGCCTGCATATCACCGAGGCACTGGGCCAGGGCATCGAAAACCGCGCGGCGTCGCAGAGCGATCTCGATGAGGCGATGTCGAGGCTCAACCGCTGGAACGACTCACCGGCGACGGGCGAGTCGGTGCCGCAGCTCAAGAAAGAGCTTCAGAACTGCATGCAGCTCAACTTCGGCGTATTCCGTTCCGAGAAGACGATGCTCGAGGGCATCGAGACGCTGAAGGATCTTCGTGAACGTATCGGCAAAGCGAGCCTGCCGGACAAGAGCATGGCGTTCAACACTGCGCGCGTAGAAGCACTTGAACTGGACAATCTCCTCGAAATCGCCGAGGCGACCGCAATTGCGGCAGAAACGAGGAAGGAAAGCCGTGGCGCCCACGCCCGCGACGACTATCAGGAGCGGGATGACGAGAACTGGCTCGTTCATTCCATCTACGACCCGACGAATCGTCAGCTGTCGAAGCGCGACGTCAATCTGAAGCCCAGGATTATTGAAACCGACCCGGATTTGCCGGAAGGCATTTTCGTACCGAAGGAGCGAGTCTACTAATGCAAGTCAGCGTTTATCGATTTGATCCGGCCAAGGACCATGAGCCTTACATGCAGGATTTTGACCTCGAGTTGCCCGCGGGCAAGGACCTCATGGTGCTCGACGTCATGGAACTGCTGAAGGAAAAGGATTCCACCATCTCTTACCGGCGTTCCTGTCGTGAGGGCGTGTGTGGCTCCGACGGCGTCAACATGAACGGCAAGAACGGCCTTGCCTGTGTGACGCCCGTCTCTGAGGTTGCCAAGAACGGCAAACTCAGCCTTCGACCGCTGCCCGGGCTCCCGGTCATCCGTGATCTGGTTGTGGATATGGAGCAGTTCTTCGACAGCTACAAGAAGATAAAGCCCTATCTCATCAATGATGAAGAGCCGCCGTCGCAGGAGCGTCTGCAGTCACCGGAAGACCGGGACAAGCTGGATGGACTCTATGAGTGCATTCTGTGCGCCTGTTGCTCGACGTCCTGCCCGTCCTACTGGTGGAATCCGGACAAGTTCATTGGGCCCGCGGGCCTGCTTCAGGCTTACCGCTTCCTCGCGGATTCCCGTGATACGGCGACTGAAGACCGCCTCAAGGACCTCGAAGACCCCTTCAGCGTGTTCCGCTGCCGCGGCATCATGAACTGCGTCTCTGTCTGCCCCAAGGGTCTGAACCCGACCCGGGCAATCGGCAAGATCCGAAGCATGCTCCTCAGTCGGGCTGTCTAAAATCTGCTCAATCTGACAACGGCGCCCACGGGCGCCGTTTTTCGTTCCACAGACCGCGCAGCCCTGGGTCAGACCCCAGTGCCAGGCCTGCAGGCCTGGGTCCGCAGCCCGGGGTCAGACCCCAGTGCCAGGCCTGGGTCAGACCCCGTTCTGGCACTCGGGTCTGACCCTGCTCTGGCACTGGGGTCTGACCCTGCTCTGGCACTGGGGTCTGACCCTGCTCTGGCACTGGTGTGGCACTGGGGTCTGACCCCGGGCTGGGGCACGCGGGGTGCGGGGTGAGGTGTTTCTTGGGTTGCAATCCTAGTATCATCGCGCTGTGGCGAGGCGGGCCGCATTTGCCGCCAATTTCAGGAGTCCCAGCGAGAGATGCAAGAGAGCAAGATGGAGCAATTGTGGCGTACGGGCCACATTTCGGGTGGCAACGCCGCCTATGTCGAAGATCTCTATGAAGCCTACCTCGACGATCCATCCTCGGTGCCGGAGCAATGGCGCAGCTACTTCGAAACGCTGCCTGTGGTCGAAGGCAAGATGGCGCCGGATATCTCCCACGAGACCGTCAGAAACCACTTCCTGCTGCTCGCCAAGAACCAGGCACGCGTCACGCCGGTTTCTCCTGCCTCGATCGGCTCTGATTACGAGAAGAAGCAGGTCGCGGTTGGCGACCTGATTTCTGCCTACCGCCGTCGCGGTCACCTGAAGGCCAATCTGGACCCGCTGGGGCTCGCCGAATCGGCAGAGTCACCGGCGCTCGATTTGCGTTACCTCGGCCTCTCCGAAGCGGATCTCGACACCACGTTCCAGACCGGCACGCTCAACATGGGCAAGGGTGAGGCCACCCTTCGCGAAATTATCGACGCGCTGGAAGAAACCTACTGTGACTCCATTGGCGCCGAGTACATGTACATCTCGGATGAGACCGAGAAGAACTGGATTCAGCAGCGCATGGAGAGTGCGCGCTCGAACCCCGCTTACAGCGAGGGCGTCAAACGCCGGCTGCTCGACCGCCTGATCGCGGCCGAAGGCCTCGAGCAGTATCTCGGCCGCAAGTATCCCGGCACCAAGCGTTTCGGCCTCGAAGGCGGCGAGTCTGCCATTCCCTGTCTTGCGGAACTCATTCACCGGGCGGGCAGCGCCGGCGTCGTTGAAACCGTCATCGGCATGGCGCACCGCGGCCGGATCAATGTCCTCGTCAACCTGATGGGCAAGCAGCCCTCTGAATTGTTTGACGAGTTCGAGGGGCGCTACACCCCGGGTTTTGGCTCGGGAGACGTCAAATACCACCAGGGTTTCTCGTCGAACCTGATGACACCGGGCGGCGAGATGCACCTTGCGCTCGGCTTCAACCCGTCGCACCTCGAGATTGCGGCGCCGGTGATCGTTGGTTCCGTGCGCGCCCGTCAGGACCGCCGCAAGGACAAGGCCGGCGACAAGGTCCTGGCGATCAATGTACATGGAGATGCGTCCTTTGCCGGCCAGGGTGTCGTCATGGAGACATTCCAGATGTCCCAGACCCGCGGCTTCTACAGCGGCGGCACCATCCACGTCATCCTGAACAACCAGATCGGCTATACCATCAGCAACCCGCGTGATGCGCGCTCGGCGCACTACTGCACGGAAGTTGCGAAGATGGTGCAGGCGCCGATCTTCCACGTGAACGCGGACGACCCGGAAGCCGTGCTGTTCGTGTCGCAGATCGCGCTCGATTACCGCATGGAGTTCAAGAAGGACGTCGTCATCGACCTCGTCTGTTATCGCCGCCGCGGCCACAACGAGGGTGATGAGCCCGCGATCACGCAGCCGCTGATGTACCAGAAGATTCGCAAGCATCCGACGACGCTGACCCTCTACGCCGAAAAGGTGATTGGTGAGGGTGCGCTCGACAAGGAGGAGTTCGAACGCCGGGTGGATGCCTACCGGGACGCGCTCGACGAGGGGCACGCCGTCGCCTGGGACCATCTGAAGGAGCCCGATACCTCGCTCTATGTTGACTGGCAGCCGTATATCGGCCACACCTGGACGGCGGAAGCGGATACGACGTTCCCCCACAAGAAGTTCCGGGAACTGGCACAGAAGATTCACGAAGTGCCCGAAGGGTTTTCCCTTCACCGACAGGTTTCAAAGATCATGGAAGACCGGCGCAAGATGGCCGCCGGCGCGATGTCCATCAACTGGGGATTTGCCGAGAACATGGCGTACGCGACGCTGCTCTCGGAGGGTTTCTCGGTACGCCTCACGGGGCAGGACGTTCGTCGAGGCACGTTCTCGCACCGTCATGCGGTCCTGCACGACCAGAAGACGGGCATGGGTTATCTGCCGCTTGCGAACCTCGCAGAAGATCAGCCGGACTTCCGCATCTACGACTCGCTGCTCTCGGAAGAAGCCGTTCTCGCGTTTGAATATGGCTACTCACAGACCAGCCCTGGCACGCTTTGCATCTGGGAGGCACAGTTCGGCGATTTCGCAAATGGTGCCCAGGTTGTCATCGACCAGTTCATCAGCAGCGGCGAACACAAATGGGCCCGACTGTGCGGCCTGACGCTGCTCCTGCCGCATGGCTACGAAGGGCAGGGTCCGGAACACTCCTCGGCGCGGCTCGAGCGGTTCCTGCAACTGTCGGCAGAGCACAACATCCAGGTGTGCGTACCGACGACGCCGGCGCAGATTTTCCACCTGCTGCGACGGCAGGTCATTCGCCCGCTGCGAAAGCCGCTGGTGGTGATGTCGCCGAAGAGCCTGCTTCGCCACAAGGAAGCCGTGTCCTCGCTCGAGGATCTGACCGACGGCACGTTCGAAACGGTCCTTCAGGACCAGAGCGGTGTCGACGACAAGGAAATCACGCGAATCGTGTTCTGTAGCGGCAAGGTCTACTACGACCTCATCGCCAGGCGAAAGGAAGATGAGCTGAATCACGTCGCGATCGTCCGCATCGAGCAACTGTATCCGTTCCCGGAGGAGGCGATGGCTGCCGCGCTGGGTCGTTATCCCAACATCGCGTCTGCAGTCTGGTGTCAGGAAGAACCGATGAACCAGGGGGCGTGGTACTCGAGCCAGCATCATATGCGTCGCGTTATTCACGGCAAGTTCCCCGGTCTCTATCTTCGCTATGCGGGGCGCGAGGCATCGGCGGCACCGGCGGCAGGATATTCTTCGCTGCACGTCAGACAACAAGAACAACTCGTCCAGGACGCCCTCTACGCAGACGGCGTCGAGTAGGAGTCGGTAGTCCCTAAAGGAATCATCATGACTGATATCAAAGCACCCGAGTTTCCCGAATCCATTGCCGACGGCGAGGTTGCCACCTGGCACGTCGATGTCGGCGAGCCGGTCAAGCGCGACCAGGTGCTCGTGGATATCGAGACGGACAAGGTCGTGCTCGAAGTGGCCGCACCCGCCGATGGCAAGGTGACGGAAATCCTGAAGCAGGAAGGCGATACCGTGCTGGCCGAAGACGTGCTGGCGAAGTTCGAGGAGGGTGATGCCGGAGATTCGGGCGGCGATGGCGACGCCGGCAGCGAGGCTGCGAGTTCGGATGCCGGGTCGGAGGCCGCATCGTCGGACGAAGGCGAGGACGAAGGTGCCGAGCCGATTGCGAGCCCGGCCGCTCGCAAGCTGGCTGAAGAGAACAAGATTGATCTCGCGAAGGTCGACGGATCGGGCAAGGACGGGCGCATTACCAAGGAAGATGTGGTGAAAGCTGTCGCGGATGCCGAGAAGGCACCTCCCGCCGAGAAGCCTGCTGCGGCCGCAAAGAAGAAGGACGAGGAGACCGCCGTCGCGCCCGCGCCAACCAGCCCGGAGGGCCGCGTCGAGCGCCGCGTACCCATGACGCGACTGCGCGCAAGCATCGCGCGGCGCCTGACCGAAGTTCAGCAAAACTCGGCGATGCTGACGACATTCAACGAGGTCGACATGACGGCTGTGATGGAGCTTCGCAGCCGTTACAAGGAAGACTTCGAAAAGGCGCACAACGGCACGCGGCTCGGCTTTATGTCGTTTTTCGTGCGCGCCTCGATTGAAGCACTCAAGCGATTCCCGGCGGTCAACGCATCGATCGACGACAACGATATCGTCTACCACGGATACCAGGACATCGGTGTTGCGGTGAGCTCGGAGCGGGGGCTTGTCGTGCCTGTCCTGCGCGACGCCGACAGCCTCACGCTGGCCGAGATCGAAGACAAGATTCGCGAGTACGGCCAGAAGGCGCGCGACAACAAGCTGTCGATCGACGACATGACCGGCGGCACGTTCACGGTGTCCAACGGTGGCGTTTTCGGCTCATTGCTGTCGACGCCGATTCTGAACCCGCCACAGACTGGCATTCTTGGCATGCACAAGATTCAGGAGCGGCCGATGGCCATCGGCGGCGAGGTGAAGATCCGGCCAATGATGTATCTCGCGCTTTCCTACGACCATCGGTTGATCGATGGCCGGGAGGCGGTCCAGTTCCTTGTCACGATCAAGGATTTCATTGAAGAGCCGGCTCGCATCCTGCTCGACATCTAAGACAAACGTTATTGCCTCAAGAGGTCCCAAGCATGGCAACCAGGTTTGATGTGATCGTGATCGGCGGCGGTCCGGCTGGCTATCACGCGGCGATTCGCGCGGCACAGCTCGGCATGAAGACGGCGTGCATCGACAAATGGATCGGCAAGGAGGACAAGCCCGCATTTGGTGGCACCTGTCTGAACGTCGGGTGCATTCCGTCCAAAGCATTGCTCGAAGCGTCGCACAAGTACGTCGAAGCGAAGGAAGACTTTGCCGACTTCGGTATCAAGGCCTCGAAGATCGAACTCGATCTGGCGGCGATGATGAAGCGTAAGGATACCGTTGTGAAGAATCTCACAGGCGGTGTCAGTGCGCTGCTCAAGTCGAATGGCGTTGCGGTCATGGAGGGTTCGGCGAAGCTCAAGGCGGGCCGTGAGGTGGAATTTACGCCCCACGAAGGCGATGCGGAATTGCTCGAGGCCGACAACGTGATTATCGCGACCGGATCAGTGCCGGTCGAGATTCCGCCGTGTCCGCTGACCGGCGACCTGATCGTCGACTCCACGGGCGCGCTGGAATTCAGCGCCGTGCCCAAGCGGCTTGGCGTGATCGGTGCGGGCATCATCGGCCTCGAACTCGGCAGTGTGTGGAATCGGCTCGGCTCCGAGGTGGTCATCCTCGAAGCCTTGGAAGATTTCCTGCCAGTCGCCGACGAGGCGGTGGCAAAAGAAGCCCTCAAGCAGTTCAAGAAGCAGGGCCTCGATATCCGGCTCGGCACGCGCGTCATGAGCAGTGAGGTGAAGGGCAAGAAGGTCAAGGTCGACTACAAGGTCGATGAAGAAGACAAGTCAGAGACGTTCGATGCGGTCATTGTTGCCGTGGGCCGACGTCCGTATACAGAGAATCTCCTGTCAGCAGACAGCGGCGTGAATCTCGATGAGCGCGGTTTCATCTACGTCAACGATCTGTGTTCGACAGACGCCCCGGGCGTATATGCCGTCGGTGATGTCGTCCGCGGGCCGATGCTCGCCCACAAGGGCATGGAAGAGGGCATCATGGTCGCCGAGCGAATTGCCGGCCAGAAGCCGCTGGTGAATTACGACACGGTACCGTCGGTGGTCTATACCCATCCGGAGATCGCGTGGGCGGGCAAGACAGAGCAGGAACTCAAGTCGGCCGGTGAGGATTATGTGGTCGGGCAGTTCCCAATGTCTGCGAGCGGCCGGGCACTTGCCTCCAATGTCTCCGAGGGTTTCGTCAAGGTGATTGCCGATGCGAAGACCGACCGCGTCCTCGGTGTACACATGATCTGTGCCCATGCGGGTGAACTCATCAGTGATGCCGTCATCGCGATGGAGTTTGGCGCCAGCGCCGAGGATCTCGGGCTGACCATGTTTGCGCATCCGACGCTGTCGGAAGCCGTGCACGAAGCCGCGCTTTCCGTTCATGGCCATGCCATCCACACTGCGAACCGCAAGCGCAAGAAGAAATAAACGTAGAACAAGCAATCGATCCATCCACCTTTAAGTCAGGGACCTGAAACATGAACCTTCATGAATACCAGGCGAAGCAGCTCTTTGCCCAGTATGGATTGCCCGTTTCCGAGGGCAAGGCGGTAGATACCGCTGACGAGGCCGTTGAGGCGGCTCACGCAATTGGCGGTGACCGCTGGGTTATCAAGGCGCAGGTACATGCCGGCGGCCGCGGCAAGGCCGGTGGCGTCAAGCTCGTATCGAGTGACGACGAGATCCGCGAGTTTGCCAACAAGCATATCGGCACGAACCTCGTTACGTTCCAGACTGACGAGAAAGGTCAGCCGGTCGCGAAGATTTACGTCGAAACGTGTACGGATATCGCGCGCGAACTGTATCTGGGTGCCGTCGTCGATCGTGCTTCCCGGCGCATCGTGTTCATGGCTTCGACCGAGGGTGGTGTCGAAATCGAGAAGGTCGCTGAAGAAACGCCCGAGAAGATCCTCCAGGCGACTGTTGACCCGGCGCTGGGCGGGTTGCCTTACCAGGGCCGCGAACTCGCATTCAAACTCGGGCTGGAAGGCAAGCAGGTCAACCAGTTTGCCTCGATTTTTGTTTCGCTGGCTAAGATGTTCGAAGAGCGCGATCTGGCGCTGCTCGAGATCAACCCGCTGGTCGTGACCGAGCAGGGCGATGTTCACTGCCTGGACGCCAAGGTCTCGATTGACAGCAATGCGCTGTATCGCCAGAAGGAACTGGCCGCGATGCGTGACCACTCGCAGGAAGATGAGCGTGAGAACAAGGCGTCCGAGTTTGGTCTGAACTACGTCGCCCTCGACGGAACGATTGGCTGCATGGTTAATGGTGCAGGCCTTGCGATGGGCACGATGGACCTTGTGAAGTATCACGGCGGTCAGCCGGCGAACTTCCTCGACGTCGGTGGTGGCGCAACGAAAGAGACGGTCACCGAAGCATTCAAGATCATTCTCGCTGACGAGTCGGTCAAGGCGGTACTCATCAACATCTTCGGCGGCATTGTCCAGTGCAACATCATTGCCGACGGCATCATCGGTGCCGTCAAGGACGTTGGCGTGGATGTGCCGGTTGTCGTTCGGTTCGAAGGCAACAACGCACAGAAGGGCGTAGAGACCCTTGAAGCGAGCGACGTCGAGATTCTCGCCGCAACGAGTCTCACCGATGCGGTCGAAAAAGCAGTCAAGGCAGCAGGAGGTGCAGCGTGAGCGTACTGGTCAACAAGGATACGAAAGTCATCTGTCAGGGCTTTACCGGTTCACAGGGCACGCTCCACTCCGAGCAGTCTATTGCCTACGGTACGAAGATGGTTGGCGGTGTCACGCCCGGAAAGGGTGGTCAGAAGCACCTCGACCTGCCGGTGTTCGACACCGTACGCGATGCGGTTGAAGAGACCGGCGCGGACGCCTCCGTGATTTACGTACCGGCGCCGTTCGCCAAGGACGGAATCCTCGAGGCCGTCGATGCCGGCATCAAACTCGTCGTCTGTATCACCGAAGGTGTGCCGACGCTCGACATGCTGGCCGTCAAGGCGTTCCTCGACGGTACGGATGTCACACTGATTGGCCCGAACTGTCCCGGCGTTATCACGCCCGGTGAGTGCAAGATCGGTATCATGCCGGGTGAGATTCACCTGCCGGGCAAGGTCGGTATCGTCTCCCGCTCGGGGACGCTGACCTATGAGGCCGTCAAGCAAACCACCGACCTCGGTTTTGGCCAGAGCACCTGTGTCGGTATCGGCGGAGACCCGATTCCGGGCAGCAATTTCATTGACGTCCTGACGCTGTTCGAGAACGATCCGCAGACCGAGGCGATCATCATGGTGGGTGAGATCGGTGGCAGCGCTGAGGAAGCGGCCGCAGAGTTCATCAAGGACAACGTCAGCAAGCCGGTCGTTGGCTATATCGCCGGCGTCACTGCGCCGCCGGGCAAGCGTATGGGCCACGCGGGCGCCATCATCGCCGGTGGCAAGGGCACGGCCAAGGACAAGTTCGCCGCGCTTGAGGCGGCAGGTGTCACGACCGTTGAGAGCCTTGCCGAGATCGGAAACACCCTGAAGCAGGTAACCGGCTGGTAGGGACCCCTGCCCGGGGTCCTTCGCTGCCCTCGGAACGGGGTGGCGCACCTCGTCCTGAGGCTCGCGCGCCAGCGCGCGCCTCAGGACCTGATCTCCCCCGACGGCCTTGAATTTCTGCGCCGTCGACCCCACTCCCTCCCGATCGAAACAGCTTTGATCCGGAACGAGGGAACTATGTCTGCAGAAGCACAAAAAGAAACGATGGACTTTCAGTCAGAAGCCAAGCAGTTGCTTCGACTGATGATCCATTCGCTCTATAGCAACAAGGAAATCTTTCTTCGCGAACTCATTTCCAACGCCTCTGACGCGCTCGACAAGCTTCGTTTCAGGGCGCTGTCGGAGCCCGATCTCATGGGCGAGGACAACGACCTCAGGATCCGCATCGATGTTGATGCTGACGCGCGGACCGTCACCATCACCGATAATGGCATCGGGCTGACGCGAGAGGAGGCGATCTCCAACCTCGGCACCATCGCGCGGTCGGGCACTGCACAGTTTCTGGAGAACCTGACCGGTGACCAGAAGAAGGACTCCCAGCTGATCGGCCAGTTCGGCGTCGGCTTCTACTCTTCGTTCATCGTCGCCGACAAAGTCACCGTTGAAAGTCGAGCTGCAGGCGCGGCTGCGTCTGAAGCCGTGCGATGGGAATCGAAGGGCGAGTCCGACTTCGAGATCGAAACCATCGAACGCGAAGCTCGCGGCACCTCAGTGACGCTCCACCTGAAGGCGGACGAAGACGAATT
Source organism: Pseudomonadales bacterium (assembly GCA_965267485.1). Taxonomy (GTDB): domain Bacteria; phylum Pseudomonadota; class Gammaproteobacteria; order Pseudomonadales; family Azotimanducaceae; genus JANQJA01. The sequence continues at coordinate 2,010,726 of OZ254080.1, forward strand.
TCTCGACAGCTGGCGCTTGAAGAGCGTCGTCAAGAAATACGCTGACCACGTGTCGGTTCCGGTCGTGATGGCGAAGGAGCCATCAGGCGATGAAGAGGACGCCGAGGCCGCGGCCGAGGATGAGGTGATCAATACCGCCCAGGCGCTCTGGACGCGATCCCGCTCGGACATCGACGACGAGGAATACCGGGAGTTCTACAAGCACATCGCTCATGACTTCCAGGACCCGGTGACCTGGAGTCACAACCGCGTCGAGGGCAAGCTTGACTACACCAGCCTCGTCTACATTCCGGCGCGCGCGCCTTTCGATCTCTGGCAACGCGAAGCGCCTCGCGGACTGAAGCTCTACGTGCAGCGTGTGTTCATCATGGATGATGCCGAACAGTTCCTGCCGTTGTATCTGCGTTTCGTGAAAGGTGTCGTGGACTCCAACGATCTGTCGCTCAACGTGTCACGGGAAATTCTGCAGAAAGACCCGAACATCGATTCGATGCGTAGTGCCCTGACCAAACGCGTGCTGGATATGCTCGAGAAGCTTTCCCGCGATGACGCCGAGAAGTACCAGGCTTTCTGGGACGAGTTCGGTCAGGTGTTGAAAGAGGGCCCTGCCGAGGACTTCGCCAATCGCGAGAAGATTCTTGGCCTGTTGCGATTTACGAGCACCGAGAGCGACGGAGACCATCAGGACCAGTCGCTGGGTGACTACGTGGGGCGCATGAAAGAGGGGCAGGACAAGATCTACTACCTGACGGCCGAGAATTACCATACGGCATCACGCAGCCCGCACCTCGAGGTGTTCCGGCGAAAGGGTATCGAGGTATTGCTTCTGCACGATCGCATCGACGAATGGTTCATGAGCCACGTCACCGAGTTCGACGGCAAGCCGTTCCAGGACGTTGCTCGTGCGAGCCTCGATCTGGGCGATCTGGAAGACGAGGCGGAAAAGGAAGCGCAGGAGAAGGTCGAGAAGGAGTTCGAGCCGCTGGTCGACCGCATCAAGAGCGTTGTGAGCGACGAGGTCGAAGAGGTGAAAATTTCTCACCGTTTGACGGATTCGCCGGCGTGTCTTGTATTCAAGGACGACGAGATGGGACTGCAGATGCGCAAGATTCTGGAGGCGGCCGGTCAGTCCGTACCGGAGTCGAAGCGGATCTTCGAGATCAACCCGCAACACCCCCTGATCGAACGCCTCGACCGTGAGGAGAACGAGGAACGCTTCCGTGATCTTGCGATGGTCATCTACGACCAGGCGGCGCTGGCGGAAGGCAGTCAGCTGGATGATCCGGCCGAATACGTGGCGCGACTCAACAAGCTGTTGCTGGAGTTGTCGACCTAGCGGGAATCTGACCTCATCCTGAGGCTTCGCACTGGGTCCGGGAGGAGGTCCTTCGGCGGGCGCTGCGCGCGGGCCTCAGGACGAGGGAAGGTCAGGCGGTGTTTTCTTCGGGCCGGTAGGCGCCGCCGGACTGTTGTTCTTTCTGTGATTCCCGCAGGTTGCCGATCACGGACTCGAGCGCGCGACTGAACAGCGGCCCATCGCTGATGAATCGTACCGTGCCGTCTTTCAGTTCCCGCGCCAGGCCGAGGCGCGTTTTCTCGACGACCTTGACGCCCTGGCGGTTGACGAAAATGAATTTGTCGATCGCGTTGATCTTTGCCGCGAGCTTGCAGCGAATGGCCGTTTCGTCGTCATCACCCGCAAACTCGACCCAAACGCCGACGCTGAGCTGGTCGACCTGCCGGACGTGTTGGTCGTCGTCAGAGAGCGCTTCCTCCTCGGGCTCCATCGAGATCGGCTCGTCCAGTGAAGGTTCCGGCGCCGTGCGTGCCGCCGCCTCGGCTTCGGACTGATCACGATTCAGATCGAGCTCGCCGGGGGTCTCAGGCTCCGTTGCCGGTTCGGGCCCGGCCTCGAACGAAGCATCCTGTACTTCCTTCAGTCCTTCAATCGTGCGGTCGATTTCTTCCGGATCGAGCTGCGCGATGCGCAGCGCCTTTCGCATGTTGTTCAGCAGTCTGGGATTGACCGTCGCGAGTCGCTCACGGTCGCTGGCGACCTCGTGAGGCTGCACGGTCCATAGCAGTACGTCGATGGTGTTGATGGCCTGCTTCCATGCGTTCGTACCGGGGCCCTCTTTCAGCACCAGCATGACCATGAACTTGTGGAACGGCCCGTCGAGCAACTCCTCCACAAACTTCGGCAACTCGCGTCCCAGCACCCGTTCGTCGATCTTCTGGGTCACCAGTTCGTGAATGTCGTCCAGCCGCTCCTTGCGCTCTTTGGCACGCAGAATGCGCTGTTCGAGCACGCGCGTTTTCGCAGCTTCCCGGGCGCGAAATGACCGGAAGTCCTTGACGATGTTCTCGAAGAACCCATCCTCGCCCTGATACTCGGTCAGGATGCGATTGACGAGTTCCTGCATCTTCTTGTACAGCGGATCGTCTTCGAGATTGTCGACCTCGGTCCAGCCGATGCCCGCCTCGGCGAAGTCGTTCAGCACCGTCCGTGCGGGATGGTTGTCGTTGTTGAAGAAATCGGTATCGGAAAGAGCGACCTTGATGATTGTCACCTGCGTTCGCCCGATGAGTTCCTTGATCGGGATCGGCACGGAATCATCCCGCCAGATTGCCTCGTACAGCATCGTGACGAGATTGATGATGTCTGACGACTGTCGGTCGACCGCGCTGACGACGCCTTCGTCCTGGGACTCTGCCAGAATCTCGCCGAGTTGCGACGTGATGTCCACGCGCTCGACCTGTCCGTCGGCCGCCGCGCCGTCGGCGGGGGCGCGTGTCTCGAGCGCTTTCTGGATGTTGGTCAGAATCTCCATGAGCTGGTTCTGATCCACCATCTGGACCTGTTGGCCTTCCTGCGGCTGGAACGGCTGCATCATGCCGATGTTGCCGGCGAGCGCGGCAGGGACGGCATACTGCTGTTGGCCGTCTGCGCCGGGACCCATCGGTGCCGGGCCGGCCGGGGCTGACTGCTGCGACGGATGCATCAGGTTCTGCATCATCGAGAACAGCTCGGGATTGCCCTGCTGTTGTTCGAACGGTGTCTCTTCCACGGTGCCGAACCCGGCCGTGTCATCGAGTTCGTGGGGCCGGCTGGGTGAACGTGCCGCGGGTCGTGATGGCCGTGATCCGCGGCCGCCGTCCATGCCGAGGTTGGGCAGGATGCCGCTGTCGATCAAGAGCTGATTGCCTTCACGAAGCACCGTATCAATCTTGAGCAGCACTTCTGTGTTGAACTTGCGGTAGACCGCCATCGTCTCCTTGTTGTCGAGTGCGAGCGGCTGCATCGCATCCTTGAAGGCATCGGCAATCTGTGAGGGATCGAGCGGGTTTGTCGACTCGTCGATGCGCTTGTTGTCGAACAGGGAGTTCAGGCGAGTATTGAAACTGATGAACGTCGCGAGTTGCGCATTCCGCGCCGCATTGACCATGCCCTCGAGGGCCACCATGACTTCGAGATCATCGTCCTGGACGAGCGAGAGGGTTTCGAAGTTGTAGACCGGCTCGGGCTTTTCGGTTTCGCGGCCGAGCAGTTCCTCGAAGTGGTTGACCATGCCCTGATGGAAAGCGCTGAGAATCTCGTCAAGATTCATGCTGAGCGTCATGATGGCGCCCACGTCATCGTAACCGCCGCTTGCGACCTTGGAGAGCATCTCCGACAGCATTCGGGTCAGCGTTTTTACGCTGCTGTCCCGGAGTTTTTCTACGATTACGGACACGCCTGAAACCCGCACTACGCCAACGCGGTAGCCTACCGCGTTGCCCAGTCAATGTATATAAATCAGTACGATACGAAAGATATTAAATGTAAGCATCATGTAATCGACAGGGCGCTGGGATATAGTCGGAGCAGGACGAAACGGGGCATCAGATGACCACAAAGACAGCCATTCTCGGTGCCGGCATGTTCGGCACGGCGATCGCGAATATCCTTGCTGACAATGGGCATATTGTCAGGCTGTGGTCCCGCGACGAGGAACAGGCCGAAGCGATCAGGACCGAGCGCGAAAACAAGCGTTCGCTGCCCGGCTATCCTGTCCACGCGGCAATCGAACCGACCTCGGATCTTGCCGCTGCCCTTGATGGCGTCGATGTCTGCTTCGTCTCGGTGCCGAGCCGGGCCTTTCGCGATGTCGTGCGTCTCGCTGCGCCTCACATCCCGCCCTCAGCAGTTGTCGTGAGCACGACCAAAGGCATCGAGATGTCATCGTTCAAACTCATGAGCGAGGTGCTGCGGGAAGAACTGCCGCAGAATCCGGTGGGCGTGCTGTCCGGGCCGAACCTGGCGGAAGAGATCGTGCAGCGACAGATCACGGCGACCGTGATTGCGAGCGAAGATCCGGCGGTCTGCCAGATTGTGCAGGACATTCTCAAGGCGAGTTACTTCCGGGTCTATTCGAGTGCCGATACCTATGGCGTCGAACTTGCGGGTGCGCTCAAGAACATCTACGCCATCGCGGCAGGCTTCGCGGCTGCGCTTGGCGTGGGCCAGAATACGCAGGGGATGCTGCTGACGCGCAGCCTCGCCGAGATGAGCCGGTTTGCCCACAGCATGGGGGCCAAGCCGATCACCTTTCTCGGGCTTGCCGGCGTTGGCGATCTCATGGTGACCTGTGGTTCACCGCTATCCAGAAACTACCGCCTTGGTCATTACGTGGGCGAGGGATTGTCGGTGGAGGAGGCGACCCGAAAGCTCGGTCGACTTGCGGAGGGCATCAATACCGTGCGGACAGTCAAGCACAAGGCGGACGAGATGGGCGTGTACATGCCCATCGTCAACGGGCTCTATGCGATCCTGTTCGAAGACAAGGGCGTAGAACAGATCATTACGGAACTAATGAGCGCCGAGCAGCCTTCTGATGTCGAATTCGTTGCGGGTGACTGACGCTTGCGGGTGATTCTGATGCGACATGGCGAGGCCGAGCCACTTCGCGGCAGCGATGCTGACCGCGCGTTGGTTGCTGCCGGTGTTGCCGACGCCGCCACAGTGGCGCGCGAGATCGTTGAGCGTCTCGGCCCGGTCGCACTCGTCGCCGCATCGCACTACGTTCGTGCGCAACAGACGGCCGGGATCGTCTGCGACCGGCTCTCGCCGCCCCGTATCGAAACCTGGCCGGAACTTGTGCCGTCCACGACCGTCGAACCCGTCATTGAACGTCTGAAGGCCGAGCATGACGTGCTGCTGGTGACGCATCAGCCGCTGATCAGTTACCTTTTCGAATGGCTGACGGGGCAATCCCGTGGCATCGGGACGGCCAACGCGCTTGCCATCAACGTCGAAACACTTCAGCCCGGCTGGGGGGAACTCGAGTGCGTCATTACGCCCTGACATTGCTGCTGGTCTTCGCGCCATCGCCGGGATTCGCATCGGCGTCGGACGTCTCGAAGCTGCTGCCCCAGTATCCGCGTGCTGAACTCGTGGAGTTCGAGGATACACGGACAGTCGCGACCCACGAGGTCATCACGGGGTCATTGCGAAGCAAGGGCGGTAACACCGTGCCTGAGGAATCACGGTTCGTGACCGGTCGCCGCGTCGCAAGCACCTGGGCGATACCGGACGAGCAGCGAACCGATCGCGTCTACGATTTTTACCGCGAGCGTCTCACGGCCTTGGGTGAAGTGCTGTTCGAGTGCCAGGGTTTCGACTGTGGCTCGAGCAATCACTGGGCGAACAATGTGTTCGGGCGCCAGATCCTGTTCGGACCGCCCCGGGATCAGCACTACCTGGTCGTGCGGGTCGAGCAGCAGCAAACCTACTATGTGGCCCTCTATGTCACGCTGCGCGGCACGCGAAAGCTTTACGCGCATACCGACGTGATCGTCGAGGAATCGCAATACGCGAATCTGAATGGCGCCGCGCTGGTGGAATCCCTGATCCGTGATGGCCGGTTCGTCATCGATGCGGGAGAGCAGGACTCGGTGGTGACGCCAGTCGTCGAGGCGATGGCGCAGGAGCCGCTGCTCAGGATTGCGGTTGTCGCTCACGAACGAAAACAACGTGGCGAGTCGGTCGAGCAGGCGATCGCGCGCTCGCGTGATCTGGCCGAGGCCTACCGGCAGCGGCTCGTCGCAGCCGGAGTGAACGGCACGCGGCTGTCCGCCTACGGTGTCGGGCCGCTGTCGCCGGTCGACCGGAAGCTGATTGATCGCATCGAAATCGTGCTGATCAGCAACGACGAAAAACCCTAGATTCTGCGGTCAGCCCTGGCTGCCAGTCCTCAGCAGGTTGACGAATTCCATTCGGGTCGCGGGCTTGTCGCGGAATTCGCCCAGCATCACCGACGTCTTCATGATCGAGTTCTGCTTTTCGACACCACGCATCATCATGCACATGTGCTTGGCCTCGATAATCACGCCGACACCGGCGGCATCGGTCACCTCGGCAATGGCGTCCGCAATCTGTTTGGTCATGTTTTCCTGAATCTGGAGACGCCGGCCGTACATGTCGACAATGCGGGCGACCTTGGAGAGCCCCAGCACCTTGCCGGTGGGCAGGTACGCGACATGGCACTTGCCGATGAAGGGCAGCAAGTGGTGTTCACACATCGAATAGAGTTCGATGTCCTGGACGAGGACCATTTCGCTGGTGTCGGATTCGAAAAGGGCGCCGTTAACGATTTCTTCCAGCGTCTGCTGGTAGCCACGGGTCAGGAATGCCATGGCATCCGCCGCGCGCTTGGGGGAGTCCTTGAGCCCGTCGCGATTCGGGTCTTCACCCACCGCTTCGATGATCTTCCGGTATGCGTCTTCCATAGTAATTCCTGATAAACCGACACCCTTGTCCAAAGGGAAACGTACACTAAGCCATCGCTCGCGAGGCGTAAAGCGTTCGGGAAGGGTATGATAGGCGCCTTCTTTATCCTGGGTGTTTCGGAGAGTTCAGATCATGCCTGGCAGCAGTATTGGGCAGATGTTCAGGGTGTCGACCTTTGGCGAAAGCCATGGACCGGCCCTGGGATGCGTTATCGACGGGTGTCCGCCGGGCATGCCCCTCAGCGAAGCTGATCTGCAGGTCGACCTCGATCGCCGCAAGCCCGGACAATCCAGGTACACCACGCAGCGAAAGGAAGACGACGAGGTCCGGATTCTGTCCGGCGTTTTCGAAGGCAAAACGACCGGAACGTCGATCGGCCTCATCATCGAGAACACCGATCAGAAGTCCAAGGATTATTCTGACATCAAGGATCTCTTCAGGCCGGCCCACGCCGATTACGCCTACGCCCAGAAATACGGTATTCGGGACTATCGAGGCGGCGGCCGTGCGTCGGCGCGTGAGACCGCGATGCGGGTGGCCGCCGGCGCCATCGCAAAGAAATATCTGTCCCTGAGTTGCGGCATCGCCGTGCGCGGCTACATGTCAAAAATGGGTGAGTTGGCGGTGAAGACGGTGGACTGGGACGAGATTGAGAACAATGCGTTCTTCTGTCCCGACGCGGCCCTCGTGCCGGAACTCGAGGCCATGATTGATGCGCTCCGGCGGGACGGCAATTCGATTGGTGCCGAGGTGACGGTGGTTGCCACAGGCATGTTGCCGGGACTGGGCGAGCCCGTGTTTGATCGGCTCGACGCGGAAATCGCCCACGCGCTGATGAGTATCAATGCGGTCAAGGGGGTCGAGATCGGTGCGGGCTTCCAGTCGGTCGTCCAGCGGGGAACCGATCATCGCGACGAGATGACCCCGAACGGCTTCACCTCGAATAATGCGGGCGGCATTGTCGGCGGCATCTCCACGGGGCAGGACATCGTCGCGCGAATTGCGCTCAAGCCCACGTCCAGCATCACGCAGCCCGGGCAGACGATCGACATCGACGGGCAGCCTCGTGAAGTCGTGACCAAGGGCCGTCATGATCCGTGCGTCGGCGTACGCGCGACGCCGATCGCCGAGGCGATGCTGGCGATCGTGCTGATGGATCACCTGCTGAGACATCGCGGCCAGAACCAGGGCGTCGAACCCGTGGGGCCGAGACTCTAGTCCGGGACGGGCCCGGGTGCGTTCGGTGTCCCGAGATTCATCATGTCGAGAAAGGCGAGCGCCGCGTTCGAGAGCGTTCGCTGTCGGTGATGGATCACGCCCAGCATGCGGTGGATGTCGACGCCGGGCACGGTCAGTTCCACGAGGTCGTCCGCCAGCATGGTTCGGGGTAACACGCTCCAGCCGAGTCCGATCGTGACCAGCATCCGGATCGTTTCCAGATAATTCGTCGACATGCTGACATTCAGGCGCAGCCCCTCGCGGTCAAACAGCGCCTTGACGATTCGGCCGGTGAAGGTGCTCATGTCGGGCAGGATGGCCGGCTGGTCGGCGAAGGCGGCAAGCGCCGGTGCAGGCTGGCCGGCGAGCGGGTGATCGCGGCTGCACATGAACACGAGTTCGTCCCGCCACAGGGGGATCGACGTCAATTTGTCATGGGCGTTGGGCGCGAGGGTGATGATGCCGAGTTCGAGATTGCCCTGTTTGATCTGCTCATGTGCGACTTCCGAGTCCATGAAATGGAGGTCGAGCGCGACGCCGGGATGCTGCGCGCTGTAGCGCCTGAGCACGTCGGGCAGACGCCACAAGCCGATGTGGTGGCTGGTGGCAAGGGAGAGTTGCCCGGCGACGCTGCCGGACAGGCTGCCGATTGCGCGCTGGGTGTCTTCGACGCGGGCAAGGATATCGCGGGCCCGGGGTTCGAGGTGCCGGCCGGCTTCGGTGAGGCTGACCGTTCGTCCGATTCTGTCGAACAGCCGGGTATCCATCTGCGACTCGAGCAGGGCAATGCGCTTGCTCACGGCCGGCTGGGTCAGATGCAGCCGTTCAGCGGCCTGGGAGAACGATTGGCACTCGGCGACGATGAGAAACGCCCGGAGGCCGTCGAGATCGATCATGATTCCACCTGCTTATGCAATCAATGAACAACATGAATTTGAGTTATAGGGTGAATCATCCTAGGATTCGCGCCGGATTGAAACCATCATTCAAACAGGGGACTGTGGCCATGGAAAAAGTGAACGTTGCGATTGCCGGGGCGACCGGCGCCGTGGGAGAGGTGATGCGCGAGATCCTCGACGAGCGCAAGTTCCCGGTTGATCAGCTGTATCTGCTCGCGAGCGAGCGCTCTGTCGGCACCAAGCTCTCCTTCGGCTCGCGGTCGATCGCGGTCGAGAATCTCGACACCTTCGATTTCAGCAAGGTCCAGATCGGGCTGTTCTCCGCAGGCGGCAGCATTTCAGCGGTTCAGGCACCCCGTGCGGCAGAGGCTGGTTGCGTGGTCGTCGACAACACGTCGTACTTCCGACGCGACCCGGAGATTCCGCTGGTCGTGCCGGAGGTCAATCCTCACCGCATCGACGACTATCGCAAGCGGAACATCATCGCCAACCCGAACTGTTCGACGATCCAGATGGTGGTCGCCCTGAAGCCCATCCACGATGCGGTCGGCATCACGCGAATCAACGTGGCCACGTACCAGGCGGTTTCCGGCGCCGGGCGCAGCGGCATCGAGGAACTGGCCGGCCAGACCGCTCGATTGCTCAACGGAATGGATATTGAGCGCCGGACGTTCACCAAGCAGATCGGTTTCAATGCGATTCCCCACATTGGTTCCTTTGAGGACAATGGATACACCAATGAAGAGATGAAGATGGTCTGGGAGACCCGGAAGATCTTCGAGGACGAATCGATTGCCGTAAATCCGACCTGTGTTCGCATCCCCGTGTTCTATGGTCACTCCGAGGCGGTTCACATCGAGACCCGAGAGAAGATCTCCGCGGCTGATGCGAGGCGTCTGCTTTCAGAAGCAGAGGGCGTCGTGCTGATGGATGAGGCCGCCGACGCCGGGTATCCGACGCCGGTCCCTGAGTCGGCCGGAACTGATCCCGTATTCGTGGGCCGGGTCCGTGAGGACATCTCGATCGCTAACGGACTCGATATGTGGATCGTCTCCGACAACGTGCGTAAGGGGGCAGCCCTTAACAGTATACAAATCGCCGAGCTTCTGCTAAAAAGACTGTAATAAGCGATACTTAACTCAACATCCAAAGACCATTTCGAGGTTTTTTGCGCTGCTTCCGGGGGAGTAGCAGGCGATGTCGTGAGCGGTGTCGGTTTTTGCGCGTGAGGAGAAGTATAAAAATGTTAAGACGGCTCTTGTTGCTCTGCGCGCTCGCCGCCTTCGGTAGCGAGGTCGCCTACGGGTTGGGAATGGGCGAGCTCGAACTCGACTCCGCACTCAACCAGGAGTTCGACGCTGAGATCGAACTCACCAACGTTCGCGGCCTCGAGCCCCAGGAAATCCTGCCAGGGCTTGCATCACAAGACGACTTTGACCGCGTTGGCATCGAGCGCGGCTATCAGTTGCTCGATCTGCGCTTCGACGTGATCACCAACGACGCGGGCAATCTGGCCGTCAAGATCACCAGCACCCGGCCCATCGTCGAGCCTTATCTCAATTTCCTCGTTGAAGTGCTCTGGCCGAGTGGCCGTATCCTTCGTGAATATACCGTCCTGCTCGATCCGCCCGTCTTTGGCGAACAGGGCATTCAGCGAATTGATGCACCGACGCGTCAACAACAGACCGGCCAACAGCAATCCAGACAGCAGACTCGCGAGCAGGCTGCCCCGGCGCCGGCACCCGCCCGTCGTGAGCAGGCCGCACGCACCGAGCCTGCCCCCGAAAGGCGCCTCGATCAGGGCAGCCGTTCGGGCGATGAGTACGGCATGACTGGTCCGGGCGACACGCTGTGGGCGATCGCGCTCGATACCCGGCCGAATGATTCGATTTCGGTCCAGCAGATGATGCTGGCGCTCAAGCGCGCGAATCCGGACGCGTTCATCAACGACAACATCAACCTGCTGAAGGCCGGCCACGTGCTGCGGATTCCGGACGCACGGGAGATTCGTGAGGAATCGTTCGAATCCGCCGTTGCCAAGGTCCGGGCCGAGAACAACGCGTTTCAGTCCTACCGCGGCGGTCAGTCATCTGCACAGCTTGATGCCTCGCCGCGTCGGCCGGGCAGCACCGGCGGCAGCCGTCCCGCCAGTGAGGATGGCGAGCTGCGGCTGCTCGCTTCCGATGGTGGCACCGGCGGTGAGCGTGCCGGGCAGGGCGGTGGCAACAGCGCGCGTGTGGGCGAACTCGAGAACGAACTCTCGGTCGCCGAGGAAGATCTTGATCGTGCCCGTCGCGCCAACGCTGAACTCAATTCCCGCCTGACCGATCTCGAAGACCAGCTCGAAACGCTGAACGAAATCGTCAAGCTCAAGGACGACCAGCTGGCTGCACTGCGAGCCGAGGTTCAGCGACTGCAGTCCGAACCGGCGGCAGCGGCTCCTGCCGCGCCACAGCGTGCGCCCGCGTCCGGTTCACTGCTGACAAATCCACTCGTGCTTGGGGGGCTTGCGCTTCTCGTCGTGATTGCGGCAGCGGGCGGCATGATTTACATGCGGCGCAAGAACCAGACGACCGACGACTTCGCAGAGGAAGAGTTCACCGCGATCGCCTCCGAAGCCGAAGCGCCGATCGAAGAGGAAGAAGCTCCTGTCGAGGCCGCCGAAGTTGCGCTCGAAGAAGAGGAGGAAGACGTCTCTCCACAGACGTCGGACGTCATTTCCGAGGCAGAGATATACATCGCCTACGGTCGATTCCCGCAGGCCATCACGTTCCTGCAGAACGCGATGGAATCGGAGCCCGATCGCGCGGACATCCAGCTCAAGCTCCTCGAGGTCTACGTCCAGACCGAAGACGCGACGGCGTTCAACCTGCAGCTGGAGCGCCTCAAGGCACTGGGTGACGATGAGGCGACCGCGCAGGCACTGGAAATGCAGCAGCAGATTCCCGGCGCCGCCGAGGAGGCCGCGGCATCCATGGATGCGACGGTCGTCAGCAGTGAGCCGATCGCGGCGATCGACGAGCCGGCCGACGATGATGACGATCTGTCGTTCGACCTCGATGACCTGGATGCCGAGACCGAAGACGACTCGCTCGATCTCAGCGACGACGTCGAGCTCGACGATGACGCCGAGGAACTCGATATTGATCTCGAGCTGGACGATGAGGACAACACCAGCACAGCGGCAGGCGACGATACCGACCTGGACCTCGATCTCGACCTGACGGCGGACAGCACCGAAGGGGACGACGAGATCGAACTCGATCTTGACGACGACGCCGACGAAAGCACGGGCTCAGCCTCGATCGATGACACGCTGGAACTCGGTGATGACGATCTGGATCTCGATCTGGGTGACGATGACGACAGCGACAGCGACGGCGAGATCTCACTCGACCTCGACGACGATGATGATGCGTTCGATCTGGACCTGGGTGACGATGATGATGACAGCATCGAACTCGACCTTGGCGATGACGATGATGAAATCACGCTCGATCTCGGTGACGATGACGACAGCGAGGACGACGATGCCATCGAACTTGACCTCGGAGACGATGACGATGCTGACCTCGAATCCGAACTCGAGCAGGCTTCCAGCAGTGCAGATGACTCCCTGTCTCTCGATGACGATGATGACGATTCGTTTGAACTGAACCTCGATGACGATGACGACGATCTCGACTTGGGTCTTGATGACGACAGTGAGATCAATCTTGATCTGGGCGATGACGACGACAGCATCGACCTGGATCTGGGCGATGACGACGAAATCGATCTGGATCTCGGTGACGATGACGAACTCAATCTCGACGAGGACGCCAGCACCAAGCTCGATCTGGCTCGCGCCTACATCGACATGGGCGACACCGACGGTGCCCGCAACGTGCTGAACGAAGTCGTGGCAGAGGGTGACGAGTCGGAGAAAGCCCAGGCCAACGAGTTGCTCGAAAAGATCTAGCCGCCTGTTTTGACCGATACGATCGCGCTGGTCGTTGCCTATCGAGGCACGGCCTTCCACGGCTTTCAGTTCCAGAACGAACGCCTGCCCACGATTCAGCGCGATCTCGAGACGGCCCTCACCCGCGTTGCCGATCATCCTGTACAGATCGTGTGTGCCGGTCGAACCGATGCCGGCGTTCACGCCACTCACCAGGTCGTCCACTTCGAAACGCATGCGACGCGCGATCTGCGCGCCTGGGTTCGGGGCACCAACCGGTACCTCTCTGATGACATCGCCGTGACCTGGGCAGGGCGAATGCCTGACGGGTTCAGCGCGCGATTCACGGCCGAATGGCGCCGCTACCTGTACCTGATTGACAACCAGACCGTACGTTCACCGATGATGTCAGACGGCCTCACGCATGAGTGGCGGCCGCTCGATGAGGCGCGAATGAATCGCGCCGCGCAGGCCCTTGTCGGCGAACATGATTTCACCTCGTACCGTGCGGCATCCTGCAGTGCGAGGACGCCCGACCGGAACATCCACTGGATTCGCGTCACGCGCGCGAACGATATCGTCGCTGTCGATGTTCGCGCCAACGCCTTCCTTCACCACATGGTCCGGAACATCACTGCCACGCTGATAGAAATCGGCGCGGGGCGTCAGGACGAGGCCTGGGCCGGTGAACTGCTTGCGCGCAGGGATCGGAGCATCGGTGCCGCAACGGCGCCGCCTGACGGCCTCTATCTTATCGATGTCGGCTATCCCGACGAGATCGGGATCCAGCGTGGGCCCACCCTGCCTCACCTGTTTTCACTGCTGCCCGGGTGATACACTCGCGCGCCTTACGGGTTCGGGCGAATCGCCAAGAGATGCGTACGCGGGTCAAGTTTTGCGGAATCACCAACGAGGAAGACCTCGCTGCAGCGGTGGCGGCGGGTGCTGACGCGGTTGGTTTCAATCTGTTCGAGGGAAGTTCCCGCGCCATCGATGTCGACCGGTGCGCGTCGCTGCTGGCGCAGGTGCCGGCGCTCGTCACCACGGTTGGAATCGTCGTGAACCCGGACGAGGCCTTCATCGACGAAATCCGGCGCCGGCTGCCCTTCGATCTGCTCCAGTTTCATGGCGATGAGAGCGAAGCCTTCTGCGTCGCTTATGGGCGGCCATACATCAAGGCGATTCGGGTAGCGACGGCGGCTGATCTCGAGGAACGCGCGTATAATTTCGAGACTTCACGCGCCCTGCTGCTCGACGCTCGCGTGGATGGAGCGTGGGGTGGAACCGGCGTGACATTCGACTGGACGCTCGTTCGCGATCTGCCGAAACCCGTGTTGCTTGCAGGCGGCCTGTCTGCCGACAACGTGGGGGAGGCGATACGAGTTGCGCGCCCCTGGGCTGTCGATGTCAGCGGCGGAATTGAACAGTCGAGTCGACGAAAGGATGTCAGCAAGATGAACGCATTCATGGCGGCTGTCGCGGCAGCTGACCATTCAGTCTATGGAGATGAATCATGAGCGAGGTCGGCAAGAACGAGACTTTCTCGGCAATGCCCGATGACAAGGGGCACTTTGGGCCGTTTGGGGGTCGGTTCGTATCCGAGACGCTGATGGGCGCGCTTGGCGAACTGGAGCAGGCGTATGCCCAGCTGAAGGACGATCCGAAGTTCGTCAGCGACTTCGAGAACGATCTTGTGAACTATGTGGGCCGGCCGTCACCGCTTTATTTCGCCGAGCGCCTTACCGAGGCCGTTGGCGGCGCGCGCATTCTGCTGAAGCGCGAAGACCTGAACCACACCGGCGCGCACAAGGTGAACAACTGCATTGGTCAGGCGCTGCTCGCGCGTCATATGGGCAAGCCGCGGGTGATCGCGGAGACCGGCGCGGGGCAGCACGGTGTTGCGTCGGCAACGGTGGCAGCCCGGTTTGGACTCGACTGCCATGTCTACATGGGCGCCGACGACATCGAGCGCCAGAGTCTCAATGTCTACCGCATGAAATTGCTCGGTGCCGAGGTCATTCCCGTGACGAGCGGCTCGCGTACGCTGAAGGATGCGCTTTCGGAGGCGATGCGCGACTGGGTAACCAATGTCGATGATACCTACTACATCATCGGAACGGTTGCCGGGCCCCATCCGTACCCGATGCTTGTGCGTGACTTCCAGTCGGTCATCGGACGGGAAACGAAACAGCAGTGCCAGAAGATGTTCGGCCGGCTGCCGAATGCGCTCGTCGCGTGTGTGGGCGGCGGCTCCAATGCGATGGGGATGTTCCATCCTTTCCTCGAGGATGAGGGCGTTCGGCTCATCGGCGTTGAACCCGCCGGCAAGGGGCTCGATACGGGCCAGCACGCGGCGCCGCTCTCCCGCGGTGAGGTGGGCGTGCTTCATGGCAATCGCACCTACCTCATGCAGGATAATGAGGGGCAGATCAGCGATACGTTCTCGGTTTCAGCCGGCCTCGACTATCCTGGCGTTGGGCCTGAACATGCGTGGCTGAAAGATCTCGGTCGCGCGGAATACGTGGCCATCGGTGATGACGATGCGGTCGAAGCGTGCCGCCAGCTCAACCGCCTGGAAGGCATTCTGCCGGCGCTCGAATCGGCGCACGCCATCGCCTATACGATGAAGATGGCGAAGGACATGTCAAAGGACGACATCGTCGTGATCAACCTCTCCGGCCGGGGCGACAAGGATATCCCGACCCTCGCACGCATCGATGGAATATCGCTGTGAGTCGTATTGGCAAGAGCTTTGAACGTCTGGCGCGGGAGGGCAGGAAAGCGCTGGTTACCTATGTCGTGGCCGGCGACCCCTCGCGGGAACTGACTGTTCCGCTGATGCACGAGATGGTGGCGAACGGCGTCACTGCGATTGAACTCGGGATGCCGTTTACGGACCCGGAGGCTGAAGGGCCGGTGATCCAGCTCGCTCAGCAACGCGCGCTCGACAATCACATCCGGATGGCTGATGTTCTCGGGATTGTCGAAGAGTTTCGTCGCGATGATGACGAGACGCCGATCATTCTCATGGGTTACCTGAATCCTGTTGAACACATGGGTTACGACAACTTCGCGCGGGCGGCTGCCAGTGCGGGCATTGACGGTACCATCATCGTGAACCTGCCGCCCGAGGAAGGCGAGTTCCTCGATCAGGCCCTCATTGAGCACGGCATTGATCCGGTCTATCTGCTTGCTCCAACGACAACAGAGAGTCGCGCCCGCATGATTCTGGGGCGCGCCCGCGGCTTTGCCTACTACGTCTCGCTGAAGGGCACCACCGGTGCATCGACACTCAACGTGGATGAAGTCCGGGAACGGCTCGATATGATCAAGCCGATGTCTTCGCTGCCGATTGCCGTGGGCTTCGGCATCAAGAATGGAGAGTCGGCACGCAGGGTTGCCGATGGCGGCGCCGACGGCGTTGTCATTGGCGCCGCGGTGGTGAGCCTTGTCGAAGCCGGCCTGGGCAATCCGGCGGACATTCCGGCGAGCGTCGGGGCATTCGTGAAAGAGATCCGGGACGCCCTGGACGCATGACGCTCGACAGCTGGCTCGACAGGATCCAGCAGCTGCATCCAAAAGCCTGGGATCTGGGTCTCGAACGCGTCGGCGAGGTCGCCCGGCGACTCGGCGTGACACGCCCGGCCCCGAAGGTCGTGCTTGTGGCCGGCACCAACGGCAAGGGCTCGACCTGCGAGATGATTGAATTGCTGGCGCGCCGCGCCGGACTGCGCGTTGGCAAGACAACCTCACCCCACCTCATTCGCTTCAACGAGCGAATCACGATCGACGGGCAGTCAGCGACTGACGATGAGATCGTTGCCGCATTCGAAGCCATCGACGATGTGCGGGGCGACATCTCGCTGAGCTACTTCGAGTTCGGCGCACTCGCCGCAATGCTGATTTTCAAACAACGCGAGGTTGATCTCGCGGTACTCGAAATCGGCCTGGGCGGCCGGCTCGACGCGATGAACGTCGTCGATCCCGATGTGTCAGTCATCACGCGCATTGCGCTCGATCACCAGGATTGGCTCGGCGATGATCGTGAGGCGATTGGTGCCGAGAAAGCGGGCATCATGCGTCCCGGCAAACCCTGTATTCTGGGTGACCCCGACCCGCCGGCCAGCGTGCTTGACGCCGCGGCGCAGTTGGGCGCGACGTTGCACCGTGTCGGCAGCGAATTTGGTGTCGATCCTGCCTCGCTCCCGACTTGCCCTGTTCCCGGCGAGAATGTTGCCGCGGCCGTCGAGGCCGCGCGTGCCCTCGGTGTCGAACTGGATACCCGGATGATCAGCGACGCGCTGGCCGGCTTCGCGTTGCCCGGACGCCGCCAGTGGGTCCGAACGCGCTATCCCACGCTGCTTGATGTGGCACATAACCCGGACGCCGCCGAGTCGCTGGCGGCGTATCTCGACGCTGAAGGCATCGTTCCATGCGATGCTGTGTTCGGCTGCTATGCGGACAAGGACATCGCTGGCCTGGTCAGGGCGATCGCGCCTCGCGTCCGGCGCTGGTATCTGGCAGCCATGGACGAGACGCGGGGCGCGAAAACCGACGAGTTGGCACGGATCGTCGGTGATTCCGATGGGGTGGTCGCGGGTGAGTATGCTAAAGTAGCCGACGCATACGAGGCGGCGCTTGAGTGTGCCGAAAAGTCCGGTGTGATCCTGATTTTCGGCTCCTTCAATATCGTTGGTGGGGCGCTCGAGCATCTCGGTGAGCAACTCCCTTGACAGGGCTCCCAGGGCGTGGACAACAAATTGAAACAGCGGGTCACCGGGGCGATCGTCCTGACCGCGCTTGCCATCATTATTCTCCCGATGCTGCTCGACGGATCCGAAGAGGAACGTGCGCGCGTGATTGCGAACATTCCGGAGCCGCCAACCGTTGATCTGACCCGGGTATCGGCCGCAGACATCGCCGACAGCATGAAGGCGATGGAGGAGGCGAGCGAGGCGGCATTGCCGAAGCCTGCGCCGCCAGCGGATCCTCCCCCGGAAGAGACAGAAACGCCGGCGACGGCCTTCCTCCTCGACGACAATGACCTCCCCGTGAGCTGGAGCCTCCAGCTTGCGAGTTTCCAGAGCGAAGAAAACGCGCGCAGGCTTCGCGCATCGCTGCGAGAGGCCGAGTACCAGAGTTATATCCTCCAGGCGAAGACCGGGCAGGGTGAAATGTATCGGGTCTTCGTCGGTCCTGTGCTGCAGCGCAGTCAGCTGACGGCCATGGGGCAGGAGATCGAAGACAGGTTCGAACTGAAGGGGCAAATCGTTCGTTACGAAGCGACCAGCGACGATCGCCAGCTGGGCGGGTAGTGCTTGAAGTCCTGCCGATCATCGACTGGATCATCATTGGCGTGATCACGGTCTCTGCGCTCATCAGTCTGGTGCGAGGTTTCGTGCGGGAGGCGTTGTCGCTCGGCACCCTGATCGCGGCGGTGGTGGTCGCCAGGGTCTTCGGTGGCCAGGTGGCGACCCTGTTCGTCGACTACCTGAGCGAACCGTCGATGCGCCTGCTTGCGGCCTACGCGCTGCTCTTTGTATCGACCATGATCGTCGGGGGTATGGTGAATCACCTCATCGCGAGCCTGGTGGACGCAACCGGCCTGTCGGGAACGGACCGGTTCCTGGGTGCGATCTTCGGCGTCGCCCGGGGCGCAGTGATCATCGTGGTCGCCGTGGCGATACTCGCGCGCATGCCGGTAACCGAAGACAGCTGGTGGAAGGAGTCGAAGCTGATTCCATCCTTCCTGGCGGCAGCGAACTCGATTCAGGACATGGTGTTTTCATCTCTTTCGGAAGGCGAACAAGCGACTTAGGAGCCGATCTGTATGTGTGGAATCGTTGGTATGGTGGGCCGATCCGACGTGGTCTACGACCTGTATGACGCGTTGACCGTCCTGCAACACCGTGGGCAGGACGCGGCGGGTATCGTGACGTGCGAGGGCGATCTGCTGCATCTGCGCAAGAGCAACGGCCTCGTTCGTGACGTGTTTCGGCAGGACCACATCAATCAGCTCAAGGGCAACATGGGTATCGCGCACGTTCGTTACCCGACCGCAGGGACCTCGAGTTCAGCCGAAGCCCAGCCGATGTACGTCAACTCCCCGTTTGGCATTTGCCTTGCCCACAACGGCAACCTCACGAACGACAAGGAACTCAACGAAGACCTGTTTCGCACCGATCGACGGCACATCAACACGAGTTCGGACTCCGAGGTGCTGCTGAACGTCTTCGCGCACGAGCTGCAGAACATCGCGGGCCTGAGGCTTTCGCCCGACGAGATCTTCGAGGCGGTCAAGCGCGTGCATGAGCGTGCCGTCGGTGCCTACGCTGTCGTGATCATGATCATCGGCTACGGCATCGTCGCCTTCCGTGACCCTCACGGCATCCGGCCGATCTGCTTCGGCAAGCGATCGACGCCCGAAGGCGATGACTACATGGTTGCCTCGGAAAGCGTCGCGCTCGACATCCTCGGGTTCGATCTGGCTCGTGATGTCATGCCCGGAGAGGCGATCTATATCCAGACGAACGGCACGGTCCACACGCGTCAGTGTGCACCCAACCCGGTGTACAGCCCCTGCATTTTCGAGCATGTCTATCTTGCAAGACCGGATTCCGTGATTGACGGTATCTCGGTGTACAAGTCCCGGCTGAAGATGGGCGAGAAGCTGGCGGACAAGATTCTGCGTCTGTATCCGGATCACGACATCGACGTGGTCATCCCGATCCCGGATACGAGTTGCACGGCGGCGTTGCCGATGGCGCATCGCCTTGGCGTGAAGTACCGGGAAGGACTGATGAAGAACCGGTATATCGGCCGAACGTTCATCATGCCCGGGCAGGAAGAGCGGCGTAAGTCGGTCCGTCGCAAGCTCAATACGGTTGAGCTCGAGTTCAAGGGCAAGAACGTACTGTTGGTGGATGATTCGATTGTGCGTGGGACGACCTCGCGGCAGATCGTGCAGATGGCGAGAGAGGCGGGCGCGAACAAGGTTTATCTCGCGTCGGCGGCGCCGCCGGTTCGGCACCCGAACGTTTATGGCATCGACATGCCCGCGGCCTGTGAATTTGTGGCCCACGGCCATACCGAAGAAGAGATCGCCGAGCAGATCGGTGCCGACTGGCTCGTCTATCAGGACCTCGAAGACCTGGTCTCATGCTGTATGGGCATCAACCAACAGGTCGAGCGCTTCGATTGCAGCGTATTTGATGGTGACTATGTCACCGGAGGTTTCGATGAGGAGTACTTCATGCGCATTGAGTCGATGCGTCGCGACGACGTCAAACAGTCGCGGGCACGAATGGAAGAGCTGGGTATCGTCGACCTGCACAACAAAGCCTGATGCGTGAAGTCATCGAAAAGACCGTCGCCGAGATCGGCACGATCCTGCTTGGCAAGGAGCGGGAGATCAAGCTGGCGATGACCTGCCTGCTGGCGCGCGGGCACCTGCTGATCGAGGATCTGCCCGGCATGGGCAAGACCACGCTGTCTCATGCGCTCGCGACGGCGCTGGGGCTGAGCTACAACCGGATTCAGTTCACCAGTGACCTGCTGCCTGCCGACGTGCTTGGCGTATCTGTCTACAATCGCGACAGTGCGGAATTCGTGTTCCATCCCGGGCCGATCTTCAGTCAGCTCGTGCTCGCCGATGAAATCAATCGTACGACGCCGAAGAGCCAGAGTGCCCTGCTCGAGGCGATGGAGGAACGCCAGGTCAGCGTCGAGGGTGAAACGCGGCCGCTGCCATCCCCCTTTTTTGTGATTGCGACCCAGAACCCGAACACGCAGGCCGGCACGTTTCCGTTGCCGGAGTCGCAGCTCGACCGCTTTCTGATGCGCATCGAACTCGGCTATCCCGACCCGACGGCGGAACGTGCGCTGCTCAAGGGTGAGGATCGCCGCGACGTGTTGGCGAGAATGAAGCCCAGCATGACGGTCAAGGAACTCGAGGCGGCCCAGGATGCCTGCGCCGTGGTCAAGGTCTCGGACGCGCTGCTGGATTATGTGCAGCGCCTGGTTCAGTACACGCGGCAGGCACCCGAGTTTGCCTATGGGCTCTCACCCCGCGGTGCGCTGGCGCTGGTGGGCTGCTCGCGGGCCTGGGCCTATATCGACGGCCGTGACCACGTCATTCCAGAGGACGTCCAGACGGTGCTGCCGTCGATCGTTGAGCATCGGCTGCGCGAGGCGGCTGACTTCTCGGGGCACGGTGGCGCCGCGCTGGCACAGCGCCTCCTGACCAACGTGGATATTGTCGGCTAGCTCATGACCTCGCAGACGGCGACGGCGGGGCCTACGGCCAGCAGGCGCTTCAATCGCTGGCTCGACCGGAGAATTCCACCGGCGAACAGCATCGAACTCCATCAGGGCAATATTTTCATCCTGCCGACCCGTGAGGGCATGTACTTCGTGGTGCTCGTCGCGCTGATGGTACTGGCCGGAATCAACTTCCAGAACAGCCTGATCTTTCTGCTCGCCTTCCTGCTGTTCGCGGTGTTCATGGTGGGCATGCTGCACACCTTCCGGAATCTCTCGGGACTGACGCTGCAGGCAGGAACGGCGCGGCCGGCTTTTGCCGGCGAAGACGCGGAGTTCGATGTCATCCTTTCGCGCCATGGCGAGCGCGTCTATGAAGGCATCCATATCGGATGGGACCGCGCCTTGATGGCCGGTGTCGATCTCGTGGAAGACGAGGAGTTTCGGGCAAGGATCTTCGTGCCGGCAAAGCGCCGCGGGCGCTTCGACCCGGGCCGCGTTCTGATCGAGACGCAGTTTCCGCTAGGGCTGTTTCGGGCCTGGTCGTGGGTCGATCTGAAGATGTCGACGGTCGTGTATCCGCGACCGGTTTACGCCGGTGAACTGCCCGACTCGGTCTCGAGCAATGACGATGGCGAGATGTTGAAACGGGATGGCGTCGACGACTTTTACGGGCTGCGCGACTATCAGGCAGGTGATCCCATTCGCCATATTGCGTGGAAGTCATTTGCCCGTTCCGATGAGCTCCAGCTCAAGGAGTTTGCCGCGTTCGTGGATCGACGGGTCTGGCTGGACTGGGACATGCTGCCGGGGCTCGATCGCGAGAACCGGCTGTCGAGACTTTGCTACTGGGTGCTGCAACTTGCCGGCTCGAACGACGAGTACGGCCTTCGTCTGCCCGGCGTCGAGATCGAACCGGACCGTGGCGCGGCGCATCGCGACCGGCTGTTGACCGAACTCGCGCTGTTCGAGTCGGAGCGGCGCGAATGACCGGCTACCAGATTCCGCGCAACTCGCTGTTTCTGCTGCTGGCGGCTCAGGCGGCGGTCATCCTGCCCCATGTCACGCGGTTGCCGGTTGGGGTCACGTTGGTCTGCGTGGCCTGTATTGCCTGGCGCGTCATGGTGTATCGGGGACAATGGAATTATCCCGGCCGTCGCACGCGCGCGGCGTTTGTCATCGCGGGCTTTATCGGGGCACCCATTGCCTATGGCACGATCTTCGGTGTCGACCCGGCCGTGGGGCTGCTGATACTGGCCTACGTGCTCAAACTCCTCGAGATGCATCATCGGCGGGATGCGTTCGTGGTTGTGGTACTCGGCTACTTTGTCGCGATGTGCCAGTTCCTGTATTCACAGACGATACCCTGGACGCTCTACATCTACCTCTGTGTGCTGGTGATTACCGCGGGCCTGATCGGCCTGAATCAGACCCGGACCTTCACGCGGCCGCTCTATACGCTGAAGAAGGCGGGCGTGCTGACGGCCCAGGCCGTGCCGCTGATGCTGGTGCTGTTCATTCTGTTCCCGCGCATTCCACCGATGTGGACGGTCCCGACGCCGTCTCCCTCGGCACGATCCGGCGTGGGTGACGTCGTCTCACCCGGCGACATTGCGTCCCTCGCGAGTTCCGGTGAGCTTGCATTCAAGGCGACCTTCGAAGGCGGGCGCCCGCCCTATAACAGCCTGTACTGGCGCGGGCTCACGCTGGGTGTCTTTGACGGCCGGGCGTGGCGGCAGGACCGGATCATGTGGCCGCAGGCGTTCGAGCGCGGGGAGCGTGAGGATGTGTACTGGCTGGACGACATAGAGCGGCGAGGTAATGAGGTGACCTACGATGTGATCCTCGAGCCGACCCAGCGCAACTACGTGTTCTCACTGACCGTACCGGAACTGCCGACGGATGATCAGTACGCCATGGCGCCGGACCTCCGCTGGGTTCGGCTGGAGCCGATCCGATCGAAGCTGCGCTATCGGATAACGTCTGCCCTCGACTATGTGGCCGAACCCGAACTGCCGGAGTTCTGGCAATACCGGAACACGCTGCTCAGGGGCAACAGCAATCCCAGGACGCGAGCACTTGCGAATGAGATGCGGGCCGCGGCGTCGACGCCTCGCGAGTACGTCAGTGATGTCATGCAGATGTTCTTCACGGGCGATTACAGCTATACGCTGCAGCCCGGGGAGCTCGGCATCGATCACGTCGATGAGTTCCTGTTCGACACCCGGCGTGGTTTCTGTGAACACTTTGCGGGTGCGTTTGCGTTCATGATGCGCGCCGGTGGTGTGCCGGCCCGTGTCGTTGTCGGCTATCACGGCGGCGAATACAACGAGGTGGCCGACTATGTTGCGGTCTTTCAGTATGACGCCCATGCGTGGACCGAGGTCTGGCTGGAGGGAGAGGGCTGGACCCGCATTGATCCGACGACGGCAGTGGCACCGGACCGGCTGCAGCAAGGGCTTCAGGTAGCGGTTCGGGAAGAGCAGTCTTTTCTGGCGAATTCACCGTTTAGTGCCTTTGCACGGCAGAACCTGATCCTGGCGGAGATCCGCCTGCAGCTCAGCGCGCTGACGTACTACTGGGATACCTGGGTCGTGGGCTATACGCCGGAAACACAGCAGGAGTTCCTGAGCCGATATCTGGGTACGGTGGACCGCAAGACACTGGGCATGATCCTGATTGGGACATTCTTCGCGGTGCTCGGCGTGATCGGGCTGTTTGTGCTGATGAAGCGTACCCGTCACAAGCTCTCACCCCTGGATCGGGACTATCTTCGGTTCTGCCGGGCACTGGAACGGCTTGGCGTTGCGCGCGAACTCGGCGAGGGGCCGGTAGCGTATCGTGATCGTGTGATCGCCGAACTCCCGGCACTTGAAGACGTGGTTGTGGAAGCAACCGATGCGTTTGTGCGCCTGAACTACGGCGAGGGGAGTGAGCGGGATGAAGCCCGCCTGAGGCGCGCGACGCGATCGCTGCGCCTCAGGGGGATCGGTTAACGCGTCATTCCCTCGCTCGGAGACTCATGCCTTCGTCCTGAGCGCAGCGAAGGATTTCTTCAGCCAGCCGCGACCACGTTGACGGCCGGGATCTGAACCGCATCCGCGGTCTGTTTGAACGACTCGATTTCATGGAAGTTCAGATACCGGTAGATATCTGCCGCCATGGTATCGAGGTCCTTCGCGTACTCCAGATACTCCTCGGGTGAGGGCAGCTTGCCCAGCACGCTCGATACCGCAGCCAGCTCCGCAGAGGCCAGGTACACGTTCGCACCATCCCCAAGCCGGTTCGGAAAGTTTCGCGTCGACGTCGAAACGACCGTCGAGTTGGGTGCAACACGTGCCTGGTTGCCCATGCACAGCGAACATCCGGGCATCTCGGTGCGGGCACCCGCCTTCGCGAAAATGTTGTAGACGCCTTCTTCTCGCAACTGGTGCTCGTCCATCTTCGTTGGCGGCGACACCCACAGCCGGGTCGGAATACTGTCGGCGCGGTCGAGCATCCGGGCAGCGGCGCGGAAATGGCCAATGTTGGTCATACACGAACCGATGAAGACCTCGTCGATCCTGTCGCCGGCAACTTCCGACAGCGGTCGCACGTCATCCGGATCGTTCGGACACGCCAGCAATGGTTCCTTGATCTCGTTGAGGTCGATCTCGATGACTTCGGCGTACTCGGCATCTGCATCCGGTTCCATGAGTTCCGGATTCTCGAGCCAGGCTTCCATCGCCTCGATGCGGCGGCCAATGGTACGCGGATCGCCGTAACCTTCACTGATCATCCACTTCAGCAGGGTGATGTTCGAGTTGAGGTACTCGATGATCGGCTCCTTGCCGAGGCGAATGGTGCAGCCGCCGGCTGAACGTTCTGCTGACGCGTCCGAGATCTCGAATGCCTGCTCGACCTTGAGGTTCGGCAGCCCTTCGATTTCGAGAATGCGACCCGAGAAGACGTTTTTCTTGCCTTCCTTGTCGACCGTCAGCAGACCGCGCTGGATCGCTGCGTAGGGAATCGCGTTGACGAGGTCACGCAGGGTGATGCCGGGCTGCATTTCGCCCTTGAAGCGCACCAGGACGGATTCCGGCATATCGAGCGGCATGACGCCGATCGCGGCCGCAAAGGCGACAAGACCGGAACCGGCCGGGAAGCTGATGCCGAGCGGGAAGCGGGTGTGTGAGTCACCGCCGGTACCGACGGTGTCGGGCAGCAGCATGCGGTTCAGCCACGAGTGGATGATGCCGTCTCCGGGCCGCAGGGCAACGCCGCCGCGGGTCTGGATAAAGTCGGGCAGGGTGTGCTGCGTGTCGATATCGACAGGCTTCGGGTACGCCGCCGTATGGCAGAAAGACTGCATGACGAGATCGGCGGAGAAGCCCAGGCACGCGAGTTCCTTGAGTTCGTCGCGCGTCATCGGGCCGGTGGTGTCCTGTGAACCCACCGTGGTCATCCTCGGCTCGCAGTACGTGCCGGGGCGAACGCCCTCGACCCCACAGGCTTTGCCGACGATCTTCTGCGCCAGCGTGAAGCCCTTGCCTGACTCGGCGGCAGGCTCCGGACGGCGGAAGATATCGGTGGGGCCCATGCCCAGCGCTTCGCGCGCCTTCTCGGTGAGGCCGCGACCGATGATGAGCGGAATTCGGCCCCCGGCCTGAACCTCGTCCAGCAGTACGTTCGTCGCAAGCTCGAATTCGGAGACAACCTCGCCGGTCTTGTCGTTCGTGATCTTGCCCTCATAGGGATGGATCACGATCACGTCGCCCATTTCCATTTTCGAGACATCACACTCGATCGGCAGGGCACCGGAATCTTCCATGGTGTTGAAGAAAATCGGCGCGATCTTGCCACCGAGACAGACACCGCCCACTCGCTTGTTGGGTACGAAAGGAATGTCGTCACCGGTGTGCCAGAGTACCGAGTTGGTGGCCGATTTACGGGATGAGCCTGTTCCGACCACATCGCCCACATATGCGACGGGATTGCCGGTGTTTTTCAGCTGCTCAATGGTCTGAAGTGGATCTTCCATGCGCTTCTTGAGCATCGCCTGGGCATGAAGTGGGATATCTGGACGGCTCCAGGCGTCTCCAGCAGGAGAGAGATCATCGGTATTGGTTTCGCCTTCAACCATGAAGACGGTGACCTTGATCTGTTCCGGGACCTTCGGCTTGTTCGTAAACCATTCGGCATTGGCCCAGGATTCGAGGACCCGTTTTGCATGCTCGTTCGTCTTCGACTTTTCCACGACGTCGTGGAAGGCATCGAACATCAGCAGCGTCCGGGAGAGGCCATCGGCAGCGATCGGAGCAACCTCGGCGTCATCGAGCAGCTCGATCAGGGGTTCAATGTTGTAACCGCCCAGCATCGTGCCCAGAAGTTCGGTCGCCTTGGCCTTGTCGATCAGGGGCGAGACGGTGTCTCCCTTGGCGACCGCGGCCAGAAAAGCGGCCTTGACGTAGGCAGCATCGTCTACGCCCGGTGGAACGCGGTTGGTGATCAGGTCGAGTATGAAGTTTTCTTCGCCAGCCGGGGGCGCTTTCAAAAGCTCGACCAGCTCGTTAACCTGTTCTGCGCTCAGGGGTTTGGGGTCGATGCCTTCAGCGGCGCGCTCGGCGACGTGTTCTCGGTAGGCTTCAAGCATGGGGATTGCCTCGCGTGTGATGTAATGGCACAGGCCGTGCCGTAAGTTTGCGCGTAGTGTACCGGAACGGCCCCGCGAACGGTAGGGGCGCGCCAAAATTCAAGATTAAAGTCAGTTCTGGGAAGTATCCATAACTCAATGGAAATAAAGACATTTCTTCTTTGTGACACGCCGGCCGAATGGGTTGGTGCGGTGGGTCATCATCTGCCGACGCTGCTCATTGATCACGCGAACTGCGAGAAGAAGGCCGCATCGACAGCGCTGAATCTCATGTACCGCTACGTGGAGCATCCCGCGCTATTGATGCGTCTCTCGAAACTCGCCCGTGAGGAACTGCGCCACTTCGAGCAGGTGCTCGCCATCATGAACGCGCGTGGCATCGAGTACACACCGGTGAGCTCCGCGCGGTATGCCGGCGAGTTGAGGTCGATGGTGCGCCACGGAGAGCCAGAACGCCTGATTGATCTGCTCATCGTCAGCGCGATCGTGGAAGCGCGCAGCTGCGAGCGATTTGAGGCGCTCATTCCGGTGCTCGACGACGAACTGGCAGGTTTCTATACATCACTGCTCAAGTCGGAGGCCCGTCACTTTCGCGTCTATCTCGACTTTGCGCAGGAGATCGCGGGCGAGGGTGACCTCGGCCCGAGAATCGGTGAGTTCCTGGCTCGGGAGCGGGAACTGATCGAGTCCTGCGATCCGGACTTCCGGTTTCATTCCGGCGTGCCTGCCGCCTGACCGATCCGGACGTTTAGGCCGCCCTTTGCGCCGTGCCGCCATCATTTGTCGAAGAATTCTACGTTTCGAGGAAGTTTTATTAACCTTATGAAAAGTAACAAATATTTTGCATATATCCGGGCGCTGGTGCTGCAAATTTCATCAATCCCGGCGCAATTACTGGTTTGATAACAGGGAATGTCGAAAAAATTTACGTAATCTGAATACGCTTTCTAGAAAAGCGCGTTAACTATTTGTTTCTAAAATCAATTGTGTAGGTTCGAAGTGAGCCGCACCTCTTGTGTGTCGTTGCGGTCCGCGAGTCGTACTACCCCTCTCCGGACAATCGGGCTAAAGTAGACCGACCGCTCAAGGAAGAGGGTATTGGCATGATCGAGCACACGATCATCACGGCGAAGCACTACGCCTACATCACGATCAAGCAGTCGCCGGACCTGGCGACCTTCATTCGCGCTTCGCGACTCTTCGTCGGTGATCCTGACTATTCCGCCTCGCTGAACCGCGTCTGCGACTTCTCGCAGGCTGATCTGTCCCACATTACCGAGTCTGATCTGGCCGCCTACATCAAGTTTGCGATTGAGGAGGTCTCACTTGCCCCGGGCGCGAAGGTGGCATTGGTCGCGCCAAGTCCCGAGAAGGCAGGGATATTCGAGCGCTTCGCCGGCGATATCGATCAGGGCGTGTTCCATGTCTTCTTTCATCCGCAGGACGCGGTGGACTGGATAAGAGCGGGGAATCGGCCGACGCCACCTGCTGATGGCGCCGATTTGCCCGCGAACGACCGTTAGTACGGTCGACCCCGCAGGGGCCGCCGGTGATTCAGGCTCAGGTGCTCGCGGGCAAGATCGGGAAGGAGACGAGGTCAAGCGATCCTCCCGCGGCCTCGAGGTACCAGCCATGGGTATCCCAATCACCCAGAACGATGCGCTGCGCCGGGAGCCCGTTGACCTCGAGGTCGTGAACGGCCGGGCGGTGGGTGTGACCGTGGATCAGCAGGTCGACCCGGTGATCCTGCATCTCGCGAACAACTTCCTCTGGCGTCACATCCATGATGTCCTCGGCCGTTTCGCGCGTGTGATCCTTGCTTTGCGCTCGCGCGCCCTGGGCGATCATGAGCCGCTCATCGATCGACTTCGACAGCAGATCAGCCTGTACCGCCGGATTGCGGAGCATGGTGCGCGCCTGCATGTACTCGACGTCGCGGGTGCACAGGCTGTCGCCATGCATCAGCAGGGCGGGGCGTCCGTCGAGGCTCAGCACGGTCGGATCGTTCAGCAGCGCCGCATCAACCTGCTCACAGAAACGTTCGCCGAGCAGAAAGTCCCGGTTGCCGTGCATCAGGAATTTCCCGGTATCGAGTGAGGCCAGTGCATCGATGATCGAGCGGTTGAACGGCGTATCGTGATCGTCGCCGATCCAGACCTCGAAGAAGTCGCCGAGGATGTAGAGCGCATCAGCACTCGCTGCTTTGGTCTCCAGGAATGTGAGGAAAGCGCGAGTGATATCGGGCCGTTCCTCCATCAGGTGGAGGTCCGAGATGAACAATTGGGACAACGTAACTCCTTGAATCGCTTTTGTTGTTCAGCGTAGAATGCGCGCCTTGGCGAGGGGCGGTCGCGCCGCTCGCCGGATTGTATCGGGGTATAGCGCAGTCTGGTAGCGCGCCTGCTTTGGGAGCAGGATGTCGGGAGTTCGAATCTCTCTACCCCGACCAAATTTGCGTTTCGCGTCGCGACTGAATCGCACGTGCAGACAATTTCTTGACGAGAGGAGAAGTTTCAACGCGCCCGTAGCTCAACTGGATAGAGCATCGGCCTTTGAGTGAGGAGCCTGCAACAGGAAACGGAACTGTTGCAGTGGACTGCACCGTAACGGGGAAACCTTAACAGGTAGTGCTGATGGCAATCCCGTGGAAACCGATGGTGTTCCCAAGGCTCAGGTAGAACCACACGCAAAATCGATCGTTGGGCTGCTTGGGGGTAAGATCGCCGGTACGGGTTCCGTAGAGACTATACGTGCAGCGCCTGAGACGGCGAAGAGATAGTCCAGACCACAAACCTGGATGTCAGGGCCGCGAAAGCGGTAGTTGGTAAGCTAAGCCGGCGGTTGAAGGTTCGAGTCCTTCCGGGCGTACCAGTCAAGAATATCAGTTTAAATGGTGGGCGTAGCTCAGTTGGTAGAGCTCCGGATTGTGATTCCGGCGGTCGTGGGTTCAAACCCCATCGTCCACCCCATTTCCCCAGGCCTCGCAGCATCAGGCTAGTGCGCGCATCGCGCCATCGTGAGGTTCGGTCACCGTGAAAGCCATCATGTTCGATCGCTACGGTGGCTCCGAGGTCCTCTCTCTTCGTGATATCCCGACGCCCGCACCCTCGAAGGGGCGGGTGTTGGTGCGCGTTCGCGCGGCTTCGATCAACGACTGGGAATGGCAGATGATTCAGGGCGAGTTCACCAATTGGCTGATGGCCGGCTGGTTCGCGCCCAAGCGGATTCGCATTCCCGGCTACGATATCGCTGGTGAAATCGAGTCGGTCGGGCCCGGCGTCCAGGCGTTCGAGGTGGGCGATCGCGTCTATGGTGACTTGAGCGCCGTGGGTTTCGGTGCGTTTGCCGAGTCTGTGTCTGTGCCGCCGCGGGCGCTCGCGCGGATGCCGGACGCCATGAGCTTTGAGCAGGCTGCCGCTATTCCCCAGGCGGGCATGCTGGCAGTTCAGGCCCTGATTGATGTCGGCCGGCTCGCGCCGGGGCAGCGCCTTCTCTTCAACGGTGCCGGTGGCGGCGTGGGCACAATGGGCATCCAGCTCGCACGAAATATCGGTGACGTTCACGTCACCATGGTTGATCACGGCAACAAACTCGATCGGCTGAGATCGCTGGGTGCAGACGAGGTCGTTGACTACACGCAGCAGGATTTCACTCGCGCAGGTTCGAGATGGGATCTCATCGTCGACGCCAAGACCAGTCTTCCTCCCAGCGCCTATTTGCGGGCGCTCAACCATGGCGGAACGTATGCGACCGTGGGCGGTCGGCTGGGCCGATTGCTGCAGCTCTTCCTGCGGGGACGTATGGGCATCCCCGATGGTCGCAAGCTTCGGGTGGTCGCGCTGAATCAGAACCGTGAGCTGGATTTTCTGTCCGGACTGTTCACCGAAGGCGTTTTTGCCCCCGTCATCGACAGTGTTCATGAACTCGAAGACCTGCCGTCGGTGATGGCCTACTATGATCGCGCAGAGCAGGTCGGCAAAATCGTTGTACGCTGTGCAACGTGACGGGAGGGAACATGAAGAAGAAAGTCGTGGTGCAGTTGCCGAGGCAGGCGACGGTCAAGGATCTGGCGGCGCGTTACGCGCCTGAACTGGAATCTCTGGGGCCTATTGCCGAGATCGTTGAGGTTGATGGCAGCACCGAAGCCGCGTTCATTGAAGGTGCCCGTGACGCAGATGCACTGCTTACATCGTGGGGCATTCGCATCTCGCGCAACATCATTGAGTCGCTGGAGCAATGCGTGGTGATCGGCGTGGGCAGCGTCGGTGTCGATATGGTTGATGTCGACGCGGCCACCGAACACGGCATCGTCGTGACCAACACGCCCGACATCTTCATTGAGGAGGTGGCCGATCACGCCCTCATGTTGTTGCTGGCGTGCTACCGACAGCTCAAGATCCAGGAGCGGGTCGTGGCCGAAGGGCGTTGGTACGAGGGCAGGCCGCTGCTCAATGACACGCCGCGGCTGATCGGGCAGACGCTCGGCCTGCTGGCCTACGGCAATGTCGCCGAGGCAACGGCGCGGCGCGCGAAAGCGTTTGGTATGCACATTATCGCGTGCGACCCCTATGTCTCTGAAATCAAGATGACCCGTGATGGCGTCGAGCCGGTATCGTTCGACGAACTCCTTGAGCGCTCTGATTACCTGTCGCTGCACTGCCTGCTGAACGAGGAGACACATCACATCATGAACGCCGACGCCTTCGACAAGATGAAGTCGTCGGCGTACCTCATCAATACCTGCCGCGGCGGTGTCGTCGACGAGGTGGCGCTGTCCGATGCGCTGCGTGCCGGCAAGATCCGGGGGGCCGGTCTCGATGTGCTGGAGCAGGAGCCGCCTGCACCCGACAATCCGCTCATCTCTATGGACAACGTCTTCATCACGCCGCATTCGGCGTCGGCGACTGCGCGCATGCGGCCGGAAACCCGTCGGCGGGCAGCGCGCGAAATCTCGCTGGCGCTACGGGGCAAGTGGCCGATGAGCCCGGTGAATCCGTCGGTGATGCCGCGCGTCTCGCTGACGCGCTGGCAGCCTTATCCGATGGAACGCGGGCCGAACCGGTAGCGGCGTCAGATGCGTCCGCTGGAGAGCACGGGCGTAGACCAGTAGTGGATGCCGCGGCCGACTTGGTCGGCCAGACCGCCCAGCACGCCATCGACATCCCCTTCATCAAGCAGAATCTCGAAGCGTTTGCGCCTTCGCCTGCCCGTCACCTGTTCCGCGATCGTCATGGCGCCACGTTCTCCGTGACCGGCGGCATCCAGTGAGGTGAAGCCGGCGACGTCGTCAGCGGCGAGCAGGTAGTCGACGAGATCTTCCTCGAGGGCCGGGTCGATCATGAGTACCAGCAATATCGTCATGATGTGGCCTCCTGGCGGTGAAAGCGTTCATAGACAACCGGCAGCAGGAACAGGGTCAGGACCGTCGAGCTGACCAGACCGCCGATCACCACAATCGCCAGCGGCTTCTGGATTTCCGAGCCCGGGCCGCTGGCGAGGAGCAGCGGCACGAGCCCGAAGGCACAGGTTGATGCGGTCATCAGCACGGGCCTCAGGCGCCTGACGGCTCCGTCCCGGACGACGTCCCGAATCGGGAGTCCGCGGGCGAGGAGATGATTGAAGTGGGAGATCATGACGACACCGTTCATGACGGCGATGCCGAGCAGGGCGATGAATCCGACCGAGGCAGGTACCGAGAGATACTCTCCTGTCACGAGCAGCGCCAGCAGGCCACCGGTGAGCGCGAAGGGGATGTTCGACAGGATGATGGCCGTCTGCTTCAGCGAGCGGAATGTCATGAAGAGCATCAGGACGATCAGGCCGAGCGCAACCGGGACGACCAGCAACAATCGGGCGGCTGCCCGCTGCTGGTTTTCGAACTCGCCGCCCCAGGTAATGCTGTAGCCGGAGGGTAGTTCAACCCGATCTGCGATCTCGCGGCGTGCCTCGTCGACGAACCCCACGAGATCGCGGCCGGCCACATTCGTTCGGACGACCGCAAACCGTTGGCTGCCTTCGCGCGAGACCGAAACCGGGCCCTCGACGCGCGAGACGCGAGCGACTTCGGCTAGCGGTATCGTGCCTCCGTCCGGAAGCTCGATCAGCCGGTCGCCAATGACCGACTCGCCATCTCCCTGCGGCAGGCCGGCGTTGAGCACGAGGGGCACACGCGCATGGCCATCAATCACCGTGCCAACCTGAAGTCCCTCGATTTCGGCGCGGAGGCGAGCCTGGATCGCATCGGCCGACAGGCCAAGACGGCCCGCCAGCATGCGGTCGATATCGACCTGCAGGTACTGGGCGCCTTCGTTGATGCTGGCAATGGTGTCGACGGCGCCGTCGACTCCGCTGACAACGGATTCGATGTCGCCTGCGAGTTTGTTGAGCCGCTGCAGGTCAGGGCCGAAGATCTTGATCGCAACATCGCCCCGTGACCCCGTCAGCATCTCTGATACACGCATATCGATCGGCTGGGTGAAGACGTGGTTCATTCCGGGGAACTGCACGAGTACTTGCCGAATGCGATCTTCGAGCGCGGGCTTGTCCGCTACGGTCCACTCGGCCGGCGGGCGCAGCTGAAGAAACACGTCGGTCTCGTTGAGGCCCATGGGGTCCATACCGATTTCGTCAGAACCGCTGCGAGAAACGACCCGTTCGATTTCGGGCACTTCTTCAAGCAGGGCCTCTTCGACTTTCAGCACCTGGCGACGCATGGTGTCGAGGTTGATCGAAGGAATCGATTCGAGTTGAACGATGATGTCGCCTTCGTCCATTTGCGGCATAAACGTCTTGCCGATGAGCGGCCAGATGGCGACGGCGCTGACGAGCAGGACCGCAGCGCCGACCGTGGTGATCGCAGGGTGCGCCAGTGCCCGGTCGAGCCATGGGGTATAGACGTTCTCCAGTTTTCTGACAATCCAGGGTTCCTGGCCGGACGTGCCGCGCAGCACGAGCGACGCCAACACCGGTATCACCGTCAGGGACAGCGCAAGCGAAGCCACGAGCGCGAACACGATCGTCTGCGTCACGGGGCCGAACAGCTTGCCTTCGAGGCCCTCGAGTGTAAGCAGGGGCAGGAACACCACAATGATGATGGCGACGCCCGCCACGACCGGCACAGAGACGTCCTTGACCGCACGATAGATCAGGTGGAGCTTCGGCAGGCTGCGGGTTGCGGCGTCGTCTTTCGAGAGCCGGGTGACGATGTTCTCGACGACGACGATCGATGAATCGACGAGCATGCCAATGGCGATGACGAGACCGCCGAGGCTCATGAGGTTGGCGCTCATTGCTGCCTCGTTCATGGCAAGAAAGGTTGCGAGTGCCGCGAGCGGCAATACTGCCGCGACCGTGATGGCGGCCCTGACGTCGCCGAGAAACAGGCCAAGCAGAATCATCACGAGGACGACGGCCTCGGCGAGTGCCATTGAAACGGTACCCACGGCGTTGCCGATCAGAATGCTGCGGTCGTAGAACACGTTTATCTGTGTATTGGGGGGCAGCGAAGGTTCGATTTCGGCGAGTCTGTCACGCACGCCTGCGACGACTGCCCGGGCGTTGGCGCCGCGCAGCCCGATGATCAGCCCCTGCACGGCTTCTCCCTGGCCGTCGGCCGTGACGACGCCGTACCGCGTCAGTGCCCCGATCCGGATGTCGGCCACATCAGCCAGGTTGACGTGGCCGGCCCCCGCGGTTGGCACCTGCACCTGTCTGATGTCATCCAGCGATGTCGGGGCAGCAGAGACTCGCACGAGGATGGCTTCCTCGCCCTGATCAACCCGACCTGCGCCATCGTTGGCGGTGTTGCGTTCGAGCGCCGAGATGATGTCCTGGGTGTTGACGCCCATGAGCGCCATGTCCTGCGACCGCGGCGCGACCTCCCAGGTGCGGACGAAGCCGCCCAGGGCGTTGACGTCGGCGACGCCCGGAACGGTCCTCAGCGCAGGGCGCAGCGTCCAGTCCAGCAGAAAGCGCTTTTCGTCCAGCGTCAGTGAATCGCTCTCGATCGTGAACATGAACATATCGCCAAGCGGTGTGCTCATCGGTGCCAGCCCGCCGCTGACGTTTGCGGGCAGTGCCGGCCAGACGGCGGCGAGTCGTTCGGAGACCTGCTGCCTTGCCCAGTAGATATCGGTGCCTTCCTCGAAGTCGAGGGTGATGGAGCTCAGTGCGTACTTCGAGATTGAACGAAGCACCGTCTGGCGTGGAATGCCGAGCAACTCGACCTCGACAGGCTGGGTGATCAGGGCTTCAACCTCCTCCGGTGTCATGCCCGGGGCCTTGATGATGATCTTCACCTGTGTCGGTGAGATATCCGGGAAGGCGTCGATCGGCAGGTTTCGGACGGCATCAATGCCGAATCCGACGAGCACGACCGTGACGATGATCGTCACCAGCCGCTGCCCGAGTGCGAATCGGATAAGGCCGCCCATCACGCGTCCCCGCCGCCGAGGCCGAGCTGTATGCCCTTGATGACAGCAGTTCCCTGGATGACGATCTGCTCACCCGGCGTGATTCCGTCGCTGGCAATATAGTCTGTGCCGTTGGGGGACAGTACGAGCTCCCGTGCTTCGACGCCGGCGCTGGTTCGCACATAGACCACAGTCGCGCGGCCCGTGTGAACCACCGCGCTTGCAGGGATGTGGATGCCTGCGCCCGCATCGGGCAGCGCCAGCGAGACAATGGCACCGGGGCGCAGGTTCGACGCGTCATTGAATTGCGCCAGCAGTCCGATCGTCTGTGAGCCGGTATCAAACTCCCCATCCAGACGTTTCAGTGTGAGCGCTTCACCGGTTGAACGAAGGTGCAGCGGTTGCTGTGCAGACAGCCGGTTTTCTAGTCGGCGTGGCACTTCTGCCCTGACCCAGAGCGGTTCGGGGCGATTGATGCTGGCGAGAGGCTCACCCATGGCGACGGTTTCGCCAACCAGGCGTGCCTGGCGCGCGAGACGTCCCGTCGCGGGTGCCA
Organism: Pseudomonadales bacterium; assembly: GCA_965267485.1. Lineage (GTDB taxonomy): Bacteria > Pseudomonadota > Gammaproteobacteria > Pseudomonadales > Azotimanducaceae > JANQJA01. Next base: position 2,046,410 of record OZ254080.1, read on the forward strand.
CCAGCGTGTACTCCCCCCAGTTTCCCTGATCGGTGTCGTCGAGGTTCGAACTGTCGAGACCTGCTGCTTCGAGTCGCTGGGTCACTGCAGCCAGTCGCTGCGCTGATTCCCGGTGCAACGATTCGCTGTCGGCGAGCCTGCTTTGCGCGATGATGCCGGCGTCGAACAGCGTCTGGTCACGTTCGAGCATGGTGCGCGCGCGTATGTTTGCCTCACGCGCCGAGACCCACCGGGCGAGTTCATCGAGCATCATCGGGCTGGATAGCGTCACCACGGGCTGACCGGCCGCTACCGTGTCACCGGGTGCAACGTGCCACGCGGTGACAACGCCGTCGTATCGCGGGATGACCCGGCTCACAGCGTCGGGCGAACGAATCACGACGCCGGGGACCGTTGCGCCAGCGCCCTGCGTTGATGTGGTGACTGCGGCAAAGCCGATGTCGAAGCGATCAATGACGTCCTGACTGACCGTAATCAACTCGGCTTGTGACGCCAGCGAAAGGCAGAAGAAGGGCAGGGACAGCAGAAGGCGAATCACAATGGTGCTCCGGTGATCTGGTTGAAGAGGGAAATGAGACGGTGTCGGTCGGCCTTGGACTCGAGGTGATTGCGCGCGGACTGGTTGAATCGCTCGAACGCGCGCAGGACGGTGGTCAGATCGAACTCGCCGGCATCAAACCCCGTCTTTGCCATCAACCAGCGTTGTCGGTCGATCGCTTCGCGTTCGGCGGCAAGCTTTAAACGGCGCTCGTTTACCTCGAGTTCGTGCTCTACTTCGTGCAGCTGAAGTGACAGCGAGCGCTGGCGCATCGTTCGTTCGGTCTCAATCGCGGCAGCCTCCCGGACCGCAGCAGAGACGCTGGCCGCTCGCGAGGGATGGCCGCCGACCGGAATGGAGATGCCGACGCCGACACTCTCGATCCATGGTGCCAACTGGCCGCCTCGCTCGCGGCGATAGCCAAACGAGACGGTAGGTGAGCCTTTCTCGTCGTAGGTTGTGGTTTCGATTCGTGAACGCGCGACTTCGAGCTCGGCATCGAGCAGCGCCAGTTGGGGATGATCTGGCGGGATCGTTTCAGTGCTTGCCGCGCGAGATTCGATGGAGCGGGCAGGGCGCACCTGTAATCCCGTCAGCGTGACCCAACTGCGCTCGGCATCGACGAGTCCTGCATGGGCGTCAGTGAGCCGCGCCTCGTGTTCCAGCACGAGGGAGTCAACCTGGAGCAGCGCCTCCCGCGCAACATCGCCGGCTTCAAGCTGCCTACGTACGGCATCCTGTAACGCGCGGGCATTGTCGAGACCGATGCGCGCCCGTTCAGCGTCAAGCTCCGCAAGGCGGATGTCGGCCAGCAGGGCCCTGACTTCACCCGACAGCGTCCAGCGCAGCCACTGTTCGTAGGCTGCTCGTCCGCGCTCAAGACCGGAGGCGAGCGAGCGCATTGCATCGCGCTGGCCAGGGCGCCACAGTCCCACCTCGATGCCGCCCTCGATTTCGGTCAGGCCGAGATCAGATAGCGTGCTGTCATCAATATAGCTGAGGGAAAGCGTAGATCCGCTCGCGAATGGATGGCGGCCGAGCCGCTCGAATGCGTCAGCCTGGGCTCGCCTCGCGTCAATGGCCGGGAGTGCAGCCGCCCGCCCCATGGCAGCGTCTACTGCCTGAGTGAGCGTAGCACCATCGTCCTTGACGACCAGCGGGTGGTGTGTGGGTTCGATGGCGACTGCCAATGGCGGCAGAAGATGAAGCAACAGCAGGGCTGTTATCGCCGCAGTCGGTTTCAATTCGAAGGCTCCGATTGGTCGTTGCAGGAATCGTAGCCGCCGGGTTGTCAAAATTTTGTCGACACTGCCGTTGACATAAATTTGGCATCATCTGGCCAATACTTCGGCCTGAAGACTCAGCGGGTTCACGGCTATGGAAATTCTCATCATCGGGGACAATCAGGACATCGCGGCCAATATCGCGGACTACCTCGAACCCCGGGGCCACGCCCTCGATTTCGCCATAGACGGCGCGGCAGGGCTCGCGCTGGCAGCGTCCGGGCGGTTCGATGTGATTGTGCTGGATCTCATGCTGCCGCGGATGGACGGCCTCACGGTTTGTCGCAAGCTGCGGGAAGAAGCGCAGCTCCAGACGCCGGTATTGATGCTGACGGCGAGGGACACACTTGATGACAAACTCGAGGGCTTTCGCTCCGGGACCGACGACTATCTGGTAAAACCGTTCTCGGTCAAGGAACTCGAGGTTCGCCTTGAAGCGCTTGTCAAACGATCTTCGCCCGATGTATCGGCGCGAAGACTAACGGTCGGTGACCTGACTTTTGATCGCGACTCGCTGGTCGCGGTACGGGCGAATCAGACCATCGACCTGAATCCGGCACAGCGGAAACTGCTTGAAACACTGTTGCTGAAGAGTCCGAACGTCGTGTCACGGGAAGAACTCGAGCATGTCCTGTGGGGAGAATCCCCGCCCGACCGGGACATTCTGAGAACGCACATCTATACGCTGCGCAATCTCGTGGACAAGCCGTTTCCTTCGCCGTTGATCCAGACCGTGCATGGCGTCGGTTATCGCCTGGTGGCGGAGGAGCCGCAATGAATAACCTGCAGCTGACGAGCCTCAAGGGGCGCATCATCGCGTCGATGGTCATCATTGTCACCTTGACCGCGACGATGTATGCGGCGGGCCTGCTGATCATCAAGCAACAGCTCGAGGAGTCGACGTTTGGTGAAGTCGTCCGCGATCATCTAGATGCACTCGATCGCGAGGAGGATCCCCGTGCTCTGCTTTCACATCCGTTCTACGCAGACTGGCGGCTCTTCATCGGTGACGAGGTCGACAGTTTGCCCGAACAGATCCGTCGTCTGCCAATGGGTACGCATCACAGCGTCAGATGGAATGATCGCTTTTTCCAGCTTGAAAAGACGGTACGTGAAGGGGAAGTGCTTGTGCTCATGCACGACATCACTGACTGGGAAATGCAGGAGCACGACATACTCGAGGCCATGGCGTGGGGCGTACTGGTCGTGCTCGGCGTGGCGCTGCTATTGGGCGCGTGGTCAGCTCAAACCATCCTGGCGCCGGTCCGTCGACTTTCTGGCCGGGTTGCCAGCGCAGGTCCGCCGTCGTCCAGCGTGCCGCTCGCGCCTGATTTTCAGGGCTCCGAGATCGGTCAGATTGCCGAGGCGATCGATGGCTACGTCGAGCGGCTCGCCGGTTTCGTCGAGCGGGAACAGAGCTTCACGGCGGCCGCGAGTCACGAACTGCGAACGCCGCTGTCGATCATGATGGGCGCGATCGACGTTCTCGAAGCGGGAGATCGTGCGGCGGAAATCCAGCGACCACTGGATCGGCTGCGTCGAGCCTGCAACGACATGAAGGCTTTCATCGAGGCGACGCTGTTCCTATCTCGCGAATCGGCAACCATGATCGACATTGAGCCAACCCCGCTCGCCGACATTGTTGAGTCGGTACTGGACGACGAGCAATCGGCGCTTTCCGGAGCCGGGATCACGCTTGAGCGCGAAATCGACCAGGCTGCGTCAATTGATGCACCTCACAGCATCGTCAAGATGCTCGTCGCAAACGTGGTGCGCAATGCGATCGAACACACCGGCGGTGGGCGCATCTCCGTCCGCGTTGCCGGTCGACAACTCGTCATCGAAGACGACGGCGCGGGCATTCCCGCGGCCGATCTGGATCGCGTCTTCGATCGCGACTACTCGACCAAGGCCGGCGGTGTCGGCCTCGGTCTGAACCTGGTTCGGCGAATCTGTGATCGCTTCAACTGGAAAATTGTCATTGAGAGTGAGGCGGGAAAGGGCACCCGCGTCGCCATCGATCTTGCGGGTGCGTCTCCCTAGTCTCACGGTCCACGCTCGACATCGCTGTTCACAATGTCGTCGAACTCGGTCTGACTGATGTACTGGGGCGTGTAGCTGCCGCCGGCGTCGAGAATGCGATCGTAGAATGCCCGGAGGTGATTTCGCGAGCCGCGCTTGAGGTTGGCGTACACGAGCGCGATGTCTTCATTGGCGTCGATTTCCTGCTCAATGCGGGCCAGGTCAGCGATATCGAGCTCCTCGATTTCCGCGCCGACGTAGAGCGCATCCAGAAGGGTTGTCTCGCCGACCGCAACCAGATAATCGTAGAGGCCCTGAAGTTCCTGATTCATGAATTCGCCGATGCCGAGCCCCTCGGCCGGGTCGGCAATGTCGTAGCGATCGAGCAGCAAGCGCATGGCCTCGGCGTGGGTCTGCTCGGCCTCACTGATTCGTGCGAACGTCATCAGGCCATGGATATCGAAGAGCGTCGTGTAGACATCACCGGCGAACTTCTCTTCTTCCCGCATCAGCAACATGCCGGCGAGCTCCGCGTCATTGATCGTTCCAAGGGGCAACTCAGCAAGCCGGGCCGAGAGCGTTGTCGCATCAAACTGGCTGTACCCGTTGTCATCGACGTCGAGAACGGGTGGCTCTGGCATGCCAGAACCCGGAAGTGGTGCCGCCGGCCCCTGATTGTCACTGCCATCACACGACGCGAGCAGCATTGCACCTGCAATGATGACGCCTGCCATTCTCATTCTCATCTGATGCCTCCCGTGCTGTTCGATGCCTGAATGATAGAAGTCATTACATTAGAAAATACTAATCTAGATCAATTGCACGTCAATCCGGTGAAAAAAATCTGATTTTCCTGCGATTGGTTTTTTCGTCGTCGCCATCCAACGGTCGTTCACAACGAAAGATCAACGGAAACAGGCGATATGAAAGCTCCCGAATACGAATTCCGGATTGCCGAGTCAGGTTCCCCCGAGCACGCCAGGGCTTCGGCCCTGGTTGCTGCTCAATATCTGAAACATTTCGGCAGCACCGAATCCCATGCGCCGGATTCGATGTTGTGTCAGTTCCTGGACGGAGCGCTGGTTGGCTGCGTCGGCTTCGAATCCGCGGAGTCAGGCTCACTCTTCGTTGAGCAGTATCTGGACCAGCCCATTGATATCGCGCTTTTTGGCGTGCCCGGACGTCGTAAAGAGGTCGTCGAAATCGGGGCATTCGCGGTCGAAGCGCGTGATCACGCGCTTCTGCTCATGATGGAACTGGCAGATGTGCTGTCGGCCCGGCAGTTCACGGCCGCGGTCTGCACCGTGACAGCCCCCGTGCGCCGCTGCCTTCGCAAGCTGGGCATCGAGTCGAACCGGCTCGGTCCGGCGGTCGCTGACCGGGTCGACAACCCTGAGGGGTGGGGTACGTACTACGAACTCCAGCCCGAGGTCCTTGCCGGCGATATCGCTGACGGCCTGCGCCACATCGCAGCCATCCGGCCCTTTCTTTATGCGGAGGTGGCGTAATGAGCCGGATTCTCGACAGCCTTGCACGACATGCATCAGAGCGCGGCGAGGAGATCGCGGTCGTCACTGATTCGCTGATGATCTCCTGGCAAGGACTGCTGGAACGTGTCGCCGAACGCTCGCTCTGGCTCTCTGGTCAGGGCGTACAAACGCTCGGGTTTCAACTGGATAACGGCATCGAGTGGATCGTGACAGACCTTGCCTGTCTGGATGCCGGTATCACCAGCGTTCCCATTCCCGTCTTCTTCACCCACGCCCAGGTTGAACACGTGCTCCAGGATGCGGGTGTCGAACTGCTCATCAGCGGCGACGCTGATGGCGTCGACGTGCCCGTTCAGGGTGACGTCCGCGCGAGACCAACCGGCATTGCGCCCCGCGCCAACGAGTGTGCCAAGGTGACCTATACGTCAGGCAGCACCGGCCAGCCCAAGGGCGTTCGCCTGAGTGCTGAGACCATGGATGAGGTGACCCTCGGGATTGTCGAGGCCATGGCGTCGATCGACCTCAACCATCATCTCTGCGTCCTTCCGCTTGCGACCCTGCTTGAAAATATTGCCGGTCTCTACGCGCCAATCATTCGCGGCATCAAGGTCACCGCGATCAGCAGCGAGTCGATCGGACTGACGTCGAACCAGCTGGATGTGAATCGCTTCGCCGATACGCTGAATCAGGTGCGCCCGGACAGTGTGATTCTTGTGCCGCAGTTGTTGACGGCGCTCGTCACGCTCGCCGAACTCGGCATGATCGAGTGGCCGAACGCAAAGATGATCGCGGTCGGTGGCGGCAAGGTCAGCCTGCACGCGCTTGAAAAGGCGCGAGCGCTCTCGCTGCCCGTCTATCAGGGTTACGGTCTGTCTGAATGTTGCTCTGTCGTGACGCTCTGTGTCCCGGGCGCCAACCGGGAAGGTTCTGTCGGCAGGGCGTTGCCCCACGCACGCCTTCGCGTGAGCGCCGAGGGTGAAATCGAGGTGGCGGGAGCCCGCATGGTCGGCTACCTCGGCGAGACATCGGCGCCAGACAGCGAATGGTATCCAACCGGAGACGTCGGCCGCATCGATGACGATGGCTACGTCTACATCGAGGGACGCAAGCGCAATGTGTTCGTCACGTCCTTCGGCCGGAACGTCAATCCGGAGTGGGTGGAAAGCGCGCTGACCGCCCATGCCTCGATCGCTCAGGCGCTTGCCTGGGGTGAGGCGCAGGACCACAACATCGCATTGTTGTGGCCCAGATTTCCGGTCTCTGACGAACAACTGGATGAGATCATCAGGATCGCCAATCGCGAACTGCCGGAATACGCGCGCATCAGCGACGTGATTGTCATCGACGAACCCCTGCCGCCGGACGCCGTGACCGACAACGGTCGGCTCCGACGCGAGAAGGTGCTTGCTGAATACCAGCACCTGATTGACCAGCACTACCAACAAACCCAAACGCGAGGGCAGAACATTGCCGTTCTATAACGAGCTTCAGCAAGCAACCCGGTCCGGGCAGGAGTACCTGCTGACGGCACCGATCATCCAGCAGGTCTTCGACGGTCATTTCACGATCGAAACCTACATGGCCTTTCTCCATCAGGCGTTCCATCACGTCAAACATACCGTGCCGCTGCTGATGGCTGCCGGTGCGCGCCTTGGCGATGACCACGAGTGGGCCCGCAAGACCATCCACGGGTACATCGAAGAAGAGTACGGGCATGAGGCCTGGATCCTCGACGATCTGGTTGCCTGTGGCTGTGATCGGGAAACGTGGGCAACTTCGGCCGCTCCGTATCACTCCGAAATCATGGTGTCGTTCCTCTACGACTACGTGCAGCGCAAGAACCCCATGGGCATCTTCGGCATGGTGCTTGTGCTCGAGGGCACCAGTTCGTCACTTGCGCCGGAAGTTGCACGGCTCGTTCAGCAGAAGCTCGGATTGCCGGATGCTGCGATGACGTATCTGACAACCCATGGCGAGCTCGATCAGGATCACATCGGCTATTTCGAGCGAGCGATGGATCGCGTGACTTCTGCCGAAGACCAGTCTGCGATCATTCACGTTGCCAACACCGTGTACCGGCTCTACGGCGACGTTTACCGGAGCCTTCCCGCGGCAGCAGAGGCGCTCAAGGCCGGGAAGGCCGCCTGATGAAGCCGGATCAGATGCGCGTTCTTCTCACGGGCGCTTCCGGCGGAATCGGCCACGCGATTGCGAACCGGTTGCTTGAGGCCGGGGCCGCTGTGCTCGCGCACGGTCGCAGTGAATCCAGGCTTCGCGCCTGCTTTGGTTCGACCGCCAGCATTGTCACCGGAGACCTCTGCTGCGGCGAAGACGTGGAGCGCATTCGCGAGGCCGCTGTCGGGTTTGGCGTCAACGTGCTCATCAACAATGCGGGTCACGGCGAATTCGGTCGATTCGAGACCTCTGACGTTGAAGCCGTGATGACGACGAACGTGATCGGGCCCCTTCGCTTGACGCAGGCCCTGCTGCCAGCACTGAGGCAGCAGCCCGCTGCGATCGTGGCGAATGTGGGCTCGACGTTTGGTGCGATCGGATTTCCGGGATATGTCACTTACGCAGCGAGCAAGCACGCGATTCGGGGATTCTCTGAATCGCTTCGGCGAGAGCTTTCCGATACGACGGTGGACGTGATTTACATCTCGCCGCGTGCCACCCGCACGTCCATGAATACCGAGGCCGCCTGCAAGGTGAACGAAGAGCTGGGTGTGGAATCCGATACCCCGGATTTCGTCGCGGCTGAGGTGGTCAAGGCGTTGTGCTCGCGCCGTGCACGCGTGCAGCTGGGTTCGAAGGAGCGTATGCAGGTGCGACTGAATGCACTCGTTCCGTCGCTGGTCGACACTGCGATTGAGCGACAACTCCCAACGATCAGACAGTTTGTAGGACCCTAAAGGAGGTTTACTCATGAAATCACTGTTCATATTGGCGTTTGGTTGCCTGACATCGATGTCGGTGTTTGCGATGGATGTCGAGGATTTGCAGAAAGCCTGGGCGGTTGCCAACTATCAGGTGTCAGGTGATGCCCAGGCCGAGCGGTTCGAGAAGCTCGCCATGGCCTCCGACGAGGCCGTTGCGGCGCAACCCCGCGATCCGGAGCTCTTGATCTGGCAGGGCATCATCAAGAGTACCTACGCCGGCAAGGCGGGTGGTCTCGGTGCGCTCAAGCTGGTGAAAGCGGCCCGCGACTCTCTGGAGCAGGCGCTGGAAATTGATCCGGCCGCGCTCGATGGTTCTGCCTACACGAGCCTCGGTGCACTCTACTATCAGGTCCCGGGATGGCCAATCGCGTTCGGCAATGAGAAGAAGGCGAGAGCGCTGCTCGAGAAGGCCCTGTCGATGAATCCTGATGGTATCGACTCCAACTACTTCTACGGCGACTTCCTGTATCAGCAGCACGAGTATGCTGAAGCCAGGGCGGCGCTGCAGCGAGCGTTGTCTGCGAAAGCGCGCCCGGGGCGTGAGGTTGCGGATGCCGGGCGACGGGAAGAGATTCGGGCGCTGCTGGCCCGAGTCGACGAAGCACTCAACTAGGCGGCTGTTGTCTCAATCGCGGACGCTTGGATGAATGCCACCGGAGCCCGGTTCGCCGAACTCCGCCTGACCATCCAGGTCGTCCGCGACATTGTCGTCTGCGAGTGTATCCAGATGCATCAGCCGCGAGATGAGTGGCGACATCAGCAGCACACCGATGGCGACCGCGATCGCGACCCATCCCACTGTCGTATACACCTCGAGGACGACTTCGCTTGAACCGCTCTCGCCGCTGGCAGTTTCAGCGCCGGTCGCGCCGGCAATGAGTCCGGCCGCGAAGTTGCCGGTCGCAGAGGCAAAGAACCATGTACCCATGATCAGCGATGCCATGTGTGCAGGTGCCAGCCGGTTCATGGCTGAAAGTCCCACCGGAGACAGGCAAAGCTCTCCGGTCGTGTGCAACAGATAGATCAGAAAGATGAAGATCACGGGCGTGAGTCCGTTGCTCGCTGAACCCGCGACCAGGACCAGAAATCCGAGCCCCAACTGGGCAATGCCCAGCGCGAACTTGACCGGCACCGACGGCTCGAGCCCCCGACGGCCGAGCTGCGTCCAGACGATCGCGAAGACCGGCGCAAGCAGCACGATGTAGATCGCGTTGATCGACTGGAACACAGCAGCAGGGACTTCGACACCACGCATCGTGCGATCCACATGCCGGTCCGTGAAGAGGTTCAATGATGAGCCGGCCTGCTCGAACAGCGCCCAGAAGAGGATTGATCCGAAGATGAGAAACATCGCGGCAAAGATGCGGTCCCTGTCTTCTGCCGGGAGCCGTGTCACGGCGATGAAGAGTACGTGGCAGACGAGAATCAGCCCGAAGATGCCGAGCAGACTGCCGACGAGTGCCTGATTCTGGACCATGAACCAGCAAACGCCGATCATCCCGATACCCACGAGATACAGCCACCACTCGAGACGCAGTCCGAACCGCGGTGCGGCGAGGCGAGCCGGGTTCGGCGGTTCGCCGCGGCCGAGCAGATACGGTTTGCCCCAGATGAAGACGAGCAGCCCGAACAGCATGCCGATACCTGCCGCGCCGAAACCGTAGGCCCAGCCCCAGGTCTGGCCGAGCCAGCCTGCGATGATCGAGCCGAGCGCCGCCCCGAGATTGATGCCCATGTAGAAGATCGTATAGGCGCCGTCACGTCGAACATCGGTGCGCGCGTAGAGCTGGCCGACGATGACGGAGATGTTCGCCTTGAGGAAACCGGAGCCAACGATGATGCAGGCGAGGGCGAGCCAGAAGATGCTGATCGATGGGTCTGCCTGCCCGCTGCCGTCGCCCTCGAAGGCCATCAGGAAGTGCCCGGCCGTCAGGACGATGGCGCCGAACAGGACAGCTTTGCGCTGGCCCAGGAATTGATCGGCGAGATATCCGCCGACGACGGGTGTGATGTAGACAAGCGCCGTGTATGCACCGTAGATCACGCTCGCTTCGCGGTCGGTAAAGAGCCAGTGCTGCACGAGGTAGAAGATCAGGAGTGCCCGCATGCCGTAGTAGGAGAATCGCTCCCACATTTCGGCCATGAAAAGCACATAGAGTCCCTTTGGATGGCCCAGCAGCGTGCCGTTGGCGTCGTTGCTTGTCGGTGCGTTCATGATTCGGGTTCCCTGGTGTTCAGAATCGAAGGTAGACGTCGAGTATGGGCGCGAGCGGGATGCCGATCTCGGGTTTGCGTGCGAGGCCATCACTCGTCACTTCGTAGTCGAACCCAATCGTGTTCTCGCGATTGAACAGGTTCGTCACACCCGCCTCGAGGCGAAGCTCGCTCTCGCCCAGACGCCACGCCCGCGAGGCTTTGACGTCGACGCTGACGAAGTTGCCGAATCGCTCGGTGTTTCTCGGGCCTGCGACAACGCGGCCCCCGGTCTGCATGAGCGGCGTCGTCGACCAGCCGCTGTGGAACGATGTCGCGATCGCAACACGCCAGTTGGCGATATCCGTGCTGATGCCTACGTTGCCGCTGTGCTTGTTGTCCCAGGTTCGCCGGATGATGGCGTCGCCAATGTAGTCGCGTGCCGAGGAGTAGCTGTAGTTGAGCCACCAGTCGAGATCGAGATACTGACCCGCTAACGAGAGTTCAATGCCGCGTGACACAAAGCGATCCGGCGAAATCGCGACCCGGTCGGGCTGCAATTCCGGTGCGAGTGTCAGCGGATTTGTCAGGTTCTCGAAATAGGTGGTGGTCGCGAGTCCCTCTTTTCGGTACAGCTCAAGTCGTGCGTCGATGCCGTTCCCGAATGAGCGGTGAATGCCGAGATTGATGTGCTCGGCGCGCTGCGGTGTCTGGAACTCGCTCAGCCCGTCGGCCACCTTGAGTTCGTGCAATCCTTCGGCCTGGGCAAATCGCCCCCAGCCAAGACGAACTTCAAGGTTGTGCCGTGGATGGTAGAGCAGGCTGATTCTCGGGCTCGTCTGCGTCTCATCGAGATCGCCTTCGTAGTGCTGACGATCGATACGCACGCCGATTTCCGTTGACCAGTCGTCGAGAAGGCGGACCCTTGTCAGTGCCCAGAGCGCGAACTGGTGGCCAATCTCATTCTGGTCGATGTTCACGGCCGCATTGTCGTGTGGCACGAGCATGTCGAAAGCGGCATTCAATTGGCGACGTAGCCGGATGCGGTATTCCGCCTCGGCGTACCGGTACTCAATGCCGGCCTGGGCGAGCCAGTTCGGAGACGGCAGGTAGTCGAGCGTGTGTTTCAGATGCCAGACGCGAAGTTCCCGACTGTCGTCGAGCGTGCCCGTAACGATGCCGGGATCGCTGACCATGGCCTTTCGGTCATCCTTGATGGCGGTCGTGCCGAACCAGGTTCGCCCGCCAAGGGTATCGGACCAGTTGTGTTCGGCATCTGCCCAGAGGTAAGTGCTGCCGTTCAGGCTCGAAGCGACTTCATTGCCCGATTCGCGGACGAGATCCATGTCGTCGCCAAACCAGAGCAGGTTCAGGGCCCATCGTGATTGCCCGGTATCGGGCTCGAATCTGGCATAGACGTCGGCAAAGCTCGGCGTGCCCGGGTCGTTTTCTGCCAGTCCGCTCAGCCAGTCGATCGTGCTGCGTCTGGCATTGACCATCCAGTGATTGCCATCCTGCAGGTACGACGCGTTGAAGACGCCCGCGCCCGCTTCACGTCTGCCGGGCTCGATCCCGCGAGTGTTGATCTCCATCACGGCACTCATACGGTCGCCCATGCTGACCGGGAATCCGCCGCTGAAGACCTCGAGCGTATCGATCAGGCGATCATCGAAAGCGCTGTAGAGGCTGTTGAAGTTGTTGAAGTGGAACGGTTCGTACAGGCGGATGCCGTCGAACAGGATCAGGGTTTCGTCTTCGGCGCCGCCGCGTACGCGTGGCTTTGACGATATCCCGTTGCTGCTGTTGCCGGGCAGTCGCGTCAGCCACTTCAGGGGATCGCCGCCAATGGTCGGTTGCTCGGCGAGGTCATCGTGGGTCAGCAGGGTGGAATCCAGTTCGTTGCGAACGAGCAGCTGATAGCGACTGGACGTTACGATGAGTTCCTCGATGGGCGGTCTCACGGGCTCCGGCGCAACGATCTCGGGAACGGGTTCGGATCTTTCGGCGCGATTGATCGAGTACACGCCGTCGCTGATCTCGCGCAATGCCAGATCGAATTCCTGAAGTGCGCGCTCAATCTTGTCCAGCGTGACCGGCTGGTCGGGATCGAACGTGACGCGCAGGCGAGCGGGAACGAGGTCGCTGCTGTAAACGACGTTGATGCCCTGTGCACGCGCCATCTCGAGATACGTCGCGAGCGACGCAGTGTCCGCAAGGCTGGCGCTGGCAATCAGCAGGAGGGCGGCGACAAAAAGTGGCCTCGTCCCAGGCAAGAATGTCCTACTTCAAATGGTTACCGGTCGATGACAACGGCCTCGCGATTGGCGTCGACAATCCTGAAGTCGGTCGTAGCGAGCACGACCGGCAGCGACGCGCGTGGCGACAGTCCGTCAATGGAACCGTGAAGTATAGTCTTTTCAGCATCATCTTTGGTGACATCGCGCGCGAACCGCACCGGCGTTCCCGTTTCCCGGGCATACCAGTCCAGATACGCCTGCAGCGTGATGCCATCGATCTCGAACGCGGCCGCGGCGGCTTCTGCCCAGGCCCAGCTCGGGTCGAACGCAGGCACTTCCGTCCACGCGACCGCGCCGGCCGTGTCGATCGTCACGCGCTGCCCGGCAGCGGCGATGGCTTCGTGGTCATCGTCTTCTACGGCGACAGATCCTTCACGAACCTGAACCTGCCATCCGTCGTTCAGCAACCTGACTTCGAACTGTGTGCCGATATCCCTTGCCAAGCCGAACCGCGTTGTGACCGCGATGGCGTCCTGCCCGAGGTTGTGCGAGTCGGCATACATCGCACCTGAGTCGAGTTCGAAACGCGAGGAATCTGTCACCCGGAGCTCGCTGTTCGAATCGAGCCGGATGTCGAAGCCGCTGCTCGTGACCATTGCGACGCTGGCGTCTTCGGCCGTCCGGATAATCGAATCCGCGGGAATGGCATCGCCCAGCGACGCCCACTCGCCGCCATCGGCCGATCGGATCAGGATTTCGCCGCTTGCGCGTTGCACCGACGCGACCCGCACGGGCGCCTCGTCGCCGGGCGTTACCGTCCAGAATGCGGCGACGGCAACGAGCACGGAGGCAGCAATCGCTGAAGGGGCAATCCACCGGCGACGCCTTTGATTCGCCGCAACCTCTTCGGCCCAGGCCCCATGCACTTCCATCCTGACGCGGTTGATCACGTCCTCAGAAGGCATTGGCCGGGCGCCGACCTTGCCGAGAATGTCGGCGATGTCGTCTTCGCTGAGGCGATCGTCGGTTCGTTTGTCGTTCATGTCAGACCCCCTGTCTCGCCAGCTGGGGCGAGAGCTGTGTCAGTGCGTCTCGAAACGCGTTGCGTGCCCGTGAGAGCAGGGATTGCGCTGCCAGTTCCGTAACATCGAGTCGTTCCGCGATGTCGGAGACTGAATGGCCCTCGATGTACTTCCACTCGAGTGCGTTGCCATAGTTTCCCGGGAGGCAATCAAGTACTTCCTGAATGAGCCGGATCATCTCGACCCGGGTCGCGTGTGTATCCGGATCCGCCTCATCGCTCGATATCAGTGACTCGAGGATCGGCCGGATGGCCTCGTCGTCCTGTGGCACGGTCGGCACGGAACGCGAGAGCTTCCGGTAGTGACCGTTGATTTCATTCCTGACGATCTGGCAGAACCAGGTGAACATGCTTGCATCTCCACGATAGTTGGACAGGGACCTGACGCCATTCATCATGGCCGTCTGAACAACATCTGCTGCGGCTTCTTCATCGGACTCGAGGCGAGTCAGGGCAAAACGGTACAGCCGGGGAAAGTAGTCCCCGAAGAACTCGTTGAACGTCTGCTCGTCACCGGCTGTCAGTGCCCTGGCCAGCTTGAGATCGGCCTCGTGTCGCAATGGCTGAGTGTTCCGCGTTGTTTGGATCGTTGGAGGAGCGTTTTGCGAAAATCATTCGCGAAAACGAAAAAAAGTTCAGATCTGTGTCATCAGAAAACCGCTGAGCGCTGCGTAGTTGGGAGCGAGGCTGGGCGCGACCTGCTTTTTGACCGCGGCAAGCAGTTGCTGATAGTCCCGGTAGAAACGCCAGGTCGGCGTGGCATGGTATTCGAGATCGCTGACCTCAAGGTAGGCAATGATCTTCTTGGCCGTCGTGGGTTTGACGAAGACTTCCTTCCGGGGGGCGAAGTAGAAGGGAATCGACGAGACGATCGACCATCGGGCCAGCTTGTGTTCAGCGAGTATGCCCACCAGATCTTCGAAGCCCCGCTGGCGTGCACGACCGTGCAGGCGCCGCTCGATCGCGCTGGCCAGGCGTTCCCGGTCAGTTGAATTCAGCGAGTCGACGAACGTCTTGAAGGGGGGCTTTTCAAAGCGGGAGACCATCGATGCCCGACTCACAAGCTTGACGACGTCCTCACACAGTCGCTGAGGCTGGTTGAATCGGTCGGCGGCGAGAGCCTCTGCGGCGAAGGACGCCAACTGGTCGACGTTGTGACTCTTCTTGATATGCGCGAGGCCCGGGTCGTCGAATCCGCCGGGGTATTGGCTGAGAAACTGCGCCTCGGCTTCCTTCAGCTTGTTGAGGTTCATTCCCTTAATATAGCACTGGTCGCCAACTGATCCTGATCAAGGAAATGGCGGCGTTATGGGTATAACCTTATAACCTTTGGTTTTAAGAGTCGAAGTCATTGTACGGACTGATTCGAACCGGTCTCCAGAGTGCCTTGCCGGCTGTCATCGGTATCGCCGCGATCGTGCTCGGCGCGGCCGCCCTCATTCTCACGCCCAGGGAAGAAGAGCCACAGATTGTCGTTCCGGTCGTCGAGATCGGTATCGAGGCGCCCGGCCTGAGCGCCCGCCAGGTGGAGCGGCAGGTGGTTGTGCCCGTCGAGAAACTGCTGGCGCAGATACCGGGCGTCGAACATGTGTACTCGATCTCCCGCACCGGTGGCGCCATTGTCACGTTGCGGTTCTACGTGGGCGAGGATCGTGAGGATGCGCTGCTCAACACGTACATCAAGCTCTACTCCCATCAGGATGAGATTCCATCCGGGGTGAGCAACTGGATCGTTCGTCCGGTCTCTGTCGATGACGTACCGATCGTGATGCTCGGCGTCTGGAGCGAAGACGCGGACCGCTACAGCGACTTCGAACTGCGTCGGTTCGCGACCGAAATCTCGAGTGACCTGCAGGCAATCCCTCAGACCAATGAGGTCGATGTTGTCGGCGGTCGCCCCCGCGCCGTCCGGCTTCTGCTTGATCCGGAGGCACTCGCCGCGAGAAAGACGACGCCGCTTGATGTCATCGGTGCGATCCAGCGCTCGAACCGGTTGAGCCGGTCGGGAACAATCCTGTCAGGCAACGAGGTGCAACTCGTCGAGACCGGAGACTTCATCCGTTCCCTCGATGAGTTGCGGCAGTTGCCCGTCAATGTGATTGATGGTGTGCCGATCCGGCTCGGCGAGGTGGCACGCGTGGTCGATGGTCCTGACCTGCCGGAGACGTATACGTGGATCGAATTCGGCGCTGCGCACCCCGATCCTGTCGACGGCGACCGACATCCCATGGTCACGATTTCAGTCGCGAAGCAGCCGGGTGCGAATGCCGTCTGGGTCGCAACAGACGTCCACGAGCGCATCGCGGAACTGAAACGCACGGTGCTGCCACCCGAGGTCCAGGTCGAGGTGTTGCGCGACTATGGCGAGACGGCGAACGAGAAGGTGAACAACCTGACGAGCAGCCTCGCGATCGCGATCCTGACGGTCGTGGTGTTCATTGGCGTGTTCCTTGGCGTGAGGCCGGCGATCGTGGTCGGGCTCGCTGTGCCGATCTGCTATGGCATCACGCTATCGCTCGACATGGCGTTCGGCTACACGATCAACCGGGTGACGCTGTTTGCGCTCATTCTCTCGCTGGGCCTGCTGGTCGATGATCCGATCACCGGTGTCGACAACATCGAGCGCTACCTGCGCGAACAGACCGGAGACAAGCTCGAGACTGTGCTTGCCGCCATGATGGAGATCCGCTCGGCGCTCGTCATGAGCACGCTGACAATCGTGCTCGCCTTCGTGCCGCTGGCGTTCATCACCGGCATGATGGGGCCGTATATGGCGCCGATGGCATTCAACGTGCCGATCAGCGTGATCATGAGCACCGTAGTTGCCTTCCTCGTGACGCCGTGGCTTGCCAGCCGCCTGATCCGGCCCGGTGACAACGCGGCAACCACCGACGGGCCGGGGCTGTACACGCGGATCATCACGCCGCTGGTCTCGGATCCGAAGATGGCACGGCGCCTGCTCTGGGTGGTACTCGGGCTGTTCCTGGTGTCGGTGATGCTGCCGGTGCTCCGCCTCGTCCCGCTCAAGCTGTTGCCGTTCGACAACAAGAATGAGGTGCAGATCGTCATCGACCTGCCGGAAGGCGCTTCGCTGGAGGCGACGGCCGCCAAGGCTGCCGAAGTCGGTGCGGTATTGCGGCAGATGCCGGAAGTCAAAGCGCTTGCCTATTACGTCGGCGTACCGTCGCCAAACGACTTCAACGGGATGATTCGGCAGTACCACCTGCGGGAGGCGCCCAATCTTGCTGATATCCGGATCACGCTGGCAGACAAGGCTCGGCGTTCGCTGCAGTCCCACGGTATCGTCCTGCAGATGCGTGAACTGCTGTCACCGCTCGCGGAGTCGGGTACGCAGATTCGGGTGGTTGAAGTACCGCCCGGGCCGCCGGTTCTCGCAACGCTGGTCGCGGAGGTGTACGGGTCGGAGCGGACTGACTATGCGTCGATCCAGTCGGCAGCCGCGACGGTGGCCGATCGGCTCCGTCAGGAGCCGCATGTCGTCGATGTCGACACGACCATGGAAGCGCGCGTCGATCGCTTGCGATTCGTCACTGACAAGGACAAGGCGGCACTCTCGGGGATCGACACCGCGACGATCGCCCAGACGGTGACCGCAGCGAGCCGTGGCGCGGTAGCAAGCCACATGAACTTTGAGCGCGAGCTGGAACCGGTGCCGATTCAGGTGCGTCTGCCCACGGCGGCACGCATGACCGTCACCGATCTGGAAGGGCTCTATGTTCGCGGCCAGCAGGGGATCGCCCGGACTGATGCCCGGCTCGGCCTCGATCTGGCGCCGCAGCCGCTGGTTGCGCTTGGTGAACTCGGCCACTTCGCGTCCGTTCCCGCCGACCAGCCGATCTACCGCAAGGATCTTGAACCGGTCGTCTACGTGATGGCAGAAATCTCCGGTCGTCCGCCCGCTGACGTCATTGCCGACGTCGCGTTCGATTATGGCGATGCGCCGGTCGAAGAGACCAACTGGGCAGGTCGTACGTTCCTGACACCCGGGGGCACGGCGGCATGGACGTTGCCGGATGACATTCGCATGACCTGGTCCGGGGAGGGCGAATGGAAGATCACGCTGCGCGTGTTCCGCGACATGGGACTCGCCTTCATCTTCGCGCTTGTGGGCATCTTTATTGTGCTACGGATACAGACCCGGTCGGTCGCACTCTCACTCATCATCATGTCGGCCATCCCGCTGACCTTTATCGGCATCATGCCCGGGTTCTGGGGGCTTAACCTGGTCGTTGGTGGCGACGTGGCGGGTGCACCCGACCCGGTGCTGTTCACGGCGACCGCCATGATCGGGATGATCGCCCTTGCCGGCATCGTCGTCAGAAACTCCCTGATTCTGGTCGAATTCATCAATCTTGAACGCGCGGCCGGCGCGTCGATCAGCGATGCCATCGCTCGTGCGGGTGAAGTGCGGCTGCGTCCGATTCTGCTGACGGCTGGCACCACGCTGCTCGGCAACTTCATCATCACACTCGATCCGGTGTTCAGCGGTCTCGCGCTCGCGATCATCTTCGGCATTGTCGCGTCGACGCTGTTTACGCTGGTCGTTGTGCCGGCAGTCTATTATCTGATGTTCCGGGAAACGGAGGGCAGAACATGAACCCGAGACTGGCAGCGGCCCTGGTTGCACTGCTTTCGCTTTTTGTCCTGATTGCATGGATTGCCGGGTTTTTCACGACGAAGATCGACCCTGAACTCATCGGCGCTGATGCCGCCAACGTCGATCCTGCCTCGGTTGTCACCGTTGTCGCTGTCGACGCAGCAATGTCGGATGCGATTCCGGCTTCGGTGCGCGCACGGGACAATACGGTTGTGGCGGCCCGGATACTTTCAACGGTCGATGCCGTCAACGTGCGGGCGGGCGCGCTCGTTGCCAAAGGCGATGTGCTGGTCACGCTGGATCAGGCTGATCTTCGCTCCCGTGTCGAGCAGGCGAGGGAGCAGGTCAATGCAGTGGCCGCGCAACTCGAGGAAGCCCGGCGTCAGCTGTCACGTCTCATGGAGTTGCGGGCGCAGGGACTATCGACGCAGGCTGAACTCGATCAGGCGCGCGCCTCAGTCGAGGCGTTAACAGCCCAGAACGCACAGGCACAGCAGGCGTTGTCGGAAGCGGAGATCGTTCTTGGTTACGCGACCGTGAAGGCGCCGATTGCCGGTCGCGTCGTCGAGAGAATGATCGAGCCAGGCGATACGGTGGCGCCAGGCGCGCCGCTCATCACGCTTTATGATCCCGCGTCACTGCAGGCGCAGGCATCGGTGCCCGAGACGCGATCTCTTTCGCTCGAGGTGGGCCAGACCATCGAAATTTCAATCCCGTCGCTGCAGTCTGCAAGTCAGGGCGTCATCGAGGAAATCGTGCCGGCAGCGGATGCCGCATCCCGAACTTTTCTCGTCAAGGTCGCGATCGACTATGACCCGAAGATTCGTCCCGGCATGTTCGCGCGGTTTCATATCCCGCTCGCTGCCGACACTGTGATGGCGGTGCCACCCGCGTGTCTCGGGAAGGTGGGTCAGCTCGATGTCGTCGAGGTGTTGCACGAAGGGCGGGTTGTCCGGCGCTTTGTGCGCCTGGGGCGCGCGTTGCCTGACCGGGGTCTGGTCGAGGTCATTAGCGGCGTTGAGGCGGGTGAGCAGCTGGTCTGTCCCTGACGTTGGCCCGGGCGTCAGCCGCCCGTAACCAGATTGACGATCGTGATGATTGTGACGACGAATGCGACAGTGAAGATCAGGCCGGCTGCGATGAAGCTGACGATCTCGCCATGTGTCAGGTCACGTTCCATCTTGCGGCGGGTCTGAACGCCAAATGCGGCCGCCAGCGTGCTGAACACAACCTCCCCGAAGCCGAGTTCGTCATCGGCATCGCCTTGCCTTCGACCTGCGGCGCGACGCTGGTTCATCGCCTTGTATGCCATGGTGGACCTGTTTCCCGTTCGGCAGAACGCGAGTACCGGCTTTTCACTGGCATCCAGTGCACTGGCGAACGCATCGACGACGTCACTCGTCATCCGGTTTGGGACAAACGGGATGTGGTGGTAGGTCAGGCCGGCGGTCTCGGCGGCGGCGCGGATATCGTCGCCAGGGGGCTGGTCATCCGCTTCACCGTCCGGACGATTGTTGATGATTGTCCTGAATCCCTCGCTCGCCAGCACTGGCACGTCGTCGGGGCTGATCTGGGCTGAGACAGAGATGTCGTTTGTCAGTGGGGTCGGTTTCATGGTGCTCCCTGTGCAAGTGTGGATTTGGCGAGGATGAAAATGCCCATCACGATCAGGAAGATGGCGAATCCCCGCTTGAGGTTTTCCTGCGGCAGCCGGCACGCAACCGCGTTGCCGCCGAGGCTGCCGACGACGCCGGCAAGCGCAAAGAAGCCGATGATGGCCAGATTGGGCTCGAGCCCTTCGCGAGCCAGCACGTCGGTGTACTTGATGTAGCCTGCAAGCGACTTGAGCGTGATGATCACGAGGCTGTTCGCTATTGCACGCTGCATGGTAAGACCGCCAAGCAGCACGAGTGCGGGCACGATGAGAAAGCCGCCACCGACGCCGACGAATCCCGTGAGCACGCCGACGACGAGGCCATCGGCAGCGATCTTGTAGAACGCCCGCTCTCCGGAATCCTGGACGCGCTCGTCGACGCGGGGCGGGCGCAGCATCATGTAGGAAGCGAGGAGCATGACGACGGCAAATGTCATTAGCTGAACGGTGCCGGTGACGAACGCAGAGGACCACGCACCCAGCCAGGTGCCGGCGACGCCCGGGATTCCGAACAGTGCGACCGTACGCCAGTGGACGAGCCTGTCCCGGATGTAGGGGAGGCTGCCAGACATGGCGACCAGACCGACAATCGCGAGTGAACTCGCAATCGCGACCTTCTCTTCCTGGCCAAGCAGGTAGACGAGAATCGGCACGGTGAGGATAGAGCCGCCCGACCCGAACATACCGAGGCTGAATCCGACGAAGAGGGCGCCGGGCAGCGCCAGCGCGATGTTCATGCCATCTCGACGCGCAACGGAATCTTGAGATATCGCATCTCATTGTCTTCCGCGGGTGGCAGTTCGCCGGCACGCATGTTGACCTGAATTGACGGCAGCAGCAGTCGGGGTGCCGCGAGCGCCTTGTCCTTCAGGCGCCGCGCCTTGATGAACGCCTCTCTGTCTGTGTTGGCGAGATGGACATTGTTTCTGCGTTCCTCGGCCACGGTTGTCCGGTAGCGATACTCGCCGCGGCCGGGCGGCAGGTAGTCGTGGCACATGAAGAGTTCGGTATCGTCTGGCAGTGAGAGAATGCGCTGGATCGAGTCGAAGAGTGTGCCCGCATCGCCTCCGGGGAAATCGGTTCTGGCCGTGCCGTAGTCCGGCATGAAGAGGGTGTCGCCCACGAATGCCTTGCCGTCAACAACATAGGTTACACATGCCGGTGTATGACCGGGCGTGTGCATGACCGATATGTCGAGTTCGCCGAGGTGGAACTGCGTGCCGTCCGGGAGCAGGCGGTCAAACTGCCGGCCGTCAGTCGCGAACGCCGGGCCGGCATTGAACATCGGGCCAAACGTCTGCTGTACGCGCCCGACCTGATCGCCAATCAGCATTTCGCCGCCGGTTCTGGTCTTCAGGAAATGGCTGGCGGACAGATGGTCGGCGTGAACGTGCGTCTCGAGCAGGTAGACGACCTGCAGATTGCGGCTTTCAATGAAATCGATGATCTCAAGGGCGCTCTCGGTCGACAGGCGACCGGACGCCGGATCGAAGTCGAGTACCGGATCGATGATCGCGCATTGTCCACTGGCGATATCCACGAGGACATAGCTCCAGGTATTGGTGGCGTCGTCAAAAAAGGGCTGCACTTCGCTGCTTTTCATCACTGGCTCCTCGCTGACCCGTCGAAATATCAATTGGGAATAACTATAAACGATTTAGTTATATTAGGAAATCATCATGTTGGTTGTGCGACCGGACTTCGCATGAGGGCGGAAGGAGTGCCAGTGTCGAATCTGGACGCTTCGTCGGGGTTTCTCGTATAATCCGCGCCCTTTGCCGCCCCACAGCGCCAGAGGATGCGCAATGACTGTGCGGGAGTGGCGAAATTGGTAGACG
Organism: Pseudomonadales bacterium; assembly: GCA_965267485.1. GTDB lineage: Bacteria > Pseudomonadota > Gammaproteobacteria > Pseudomonadales > Azotimanducaceae > JANQJA01. The sequence goes on from OZ254080.1 coordinate 2,068,303, forward strand.
CGCTGGATTTAGGTTCCAGTGACTTTATGTCGTGGAGGTTCAAGTCCTCTCTCCCGCACCACTTTCTAATACAGTACTTCTAAGAGATTGAATTCATGCAGGTAACGTTGGAGACCACCGAAGGCTTGCAGCGCAAGATGCACATCACCGTGCCGTCTGACGAGCTGGAACAGCAGGTTGAGGCAAAGATCAAGCAGACTGCCGGGCAGGTCCGGATCAAGGGCTTTCGGCCGGGCAAGGTGCCGCTCCGCGAAGTTCGTCGCCGGTTTGGCGACGGGATTCGCCAGGAAGTCGGCTCGGAGTTGATGCAGTCGAAGTTCGCCGAGGCCATCCGCGAGCAGGACGTATCACCGGCGGGGATGCCAACCATCGAGGACGTCAAGCTCGAATCGGGTCAGGATCTCGAGTTCACGGCGGTGTTCGAGGTCTTTCCGGAGATCCAGGTCGCCGATTTCGGCCTGCTCGAGGTCGAGAAGCCGGTCGCCGAGGTCACCGATGCCGACATCGACAAGATGATCGAGACGCTGCGTGACCAGCAAATCGAGTATGTGCCCGTTGAGCGTGAGTCACAGAACGACGACAAGGTGAAGATCGATTTCGAAGGTTTTCTCGACGGCGAGGCGTTCGAGGGCGGCAAGGCCGAGGGCGCTGACCTGACGCTGGGTTCCGGACAGATGATCCCCGGTTTCGAAGACGGCATCGTCGGTGCGAAGGCCGGCGAGGATCGCGAGATCGAGGTGACCTTCCCCGAGGATTACCAGGCCGAGAATCTGGCCGGCAAGCTCACGACATTCAGGATTCATGTGCAGGAAGTCAGTGAGCCTCGACGCCCGGAACTCGACGAGGAGTTCTTCAGCAAGTTCGGCGTTGAGGAAGGCGGCATGGACGCTTTCCGCGCCGAAGTGAAGTCGAATATGGAGAAAGAACTCGAGGCTGCCGTTTCCAACAAGGTGAAAACCCAGGTGATGGACGGTCTGGTCAAGCACAATGAGGTCGTCCTGCCGCAGTCGCTGATTGACCAGGAAATCGATCGCATGCGTCACGATGCCATTCACCAGTTCGGCGGTCATGACAAGATTGATCCTTCGGTCCTGCCGGCAGAAATGTTTGCCGACCAGGCGCAGCGTCGCGTCAAGCTGGGTCTCATCGTCAATGCGATTGTTGAACAGCAGGATCTCAATATCGATGATGACCGCGTTCGCGAGAAGATCGAAAGCATGGCGTCGTCCTATGAGCAGCCCGAGCAGGTCGTTCAGTATTACTACAGCAACGAACAGGCGCTCTCACAGGTCCAGAATCTCGTGCTCGAGGAGCAGGTTGTGGACCACATTCTGGCCGGCGCTAAAGTTACCGAGAATCAGGTCGATTACGAGGTAGCGGTGAAACCGGCGGAACAGGCGGCTGAAGAGGCCGAAGCAGCCACCGACGAATAACAGGAGGGCGCCAGCGCTCGCCTGTGACGGGGGCTTCGGCCCCCATTGAAGTCCTGCCGAGATACCTCATATAGTAGGGGATGTTGCTGTACAGCAACGTCATGCCCAGCGTTTTACCCCAGGAAGGAAGCACGATGAGCCACTCAGAATACGATTCATTTCCGCCGGAAACCCGAGCGCTCGGGTTGGTGCCCATGGTGCTCGAGCAGACGGCACGCGGGGAGCGATCCTACGACATCTATTCGCGTCTGCTGAAAGAACGAATTATCTTCATTGTCGGCCCGATCGACGACAATGTTGCCAACCTCGTGGTGGCACAGTTGCTGTTCGCCGAATCCGAAAACGCCGACAAGGACGTACAACTGTACATCAACTCACCGGGCGGATCGGTAACCGCGGGCCTCGCGATCTACGACACGATGCAGTTGATCAACTGTGACGTGTCGACACTGTGTGTTGGCCAGGCAGCCAGCATGGGCGCTTTCCTGCTCGCCGGTGGGGCGAAGGGCAAGCGCATTTGCCTGCCGAACTCGCGGGTGATGATCCACCAGCCCAGCGGCGGCAGTCAGGGTCAGGCATCGGATATCGAGATTCAGGCGAAAGAGATCCTTTACCTGCGCGAACGAATGAACACGTTGCTGTCGCAGCACACGGGTCAGCCCGTCGAGCGCATCGCCGCGGATACCGAGCGGGATCGTTTCATGACGCCGCAGGAGGCCGTGGAATATGGCATGGTCGACCGGGTTCAGGAGCCCAGAAGCGCAGCGGTAGCACAGGCAGCCAACGGTTAGCCGGGCATCCGGGCGGAGGGCGGTATCGTTCTCATTTCGGGAAAATTTGATTAAGATCGGGACAAATCAGATCAGGGAAACCGCTTGCAGGTCCGGTCTGAAACAGTGGTCCCTTGGTAACAGGTGAGGTGTAGGAATGTCCGACGATGACAGCAACAATGGGGACGGCAAGCTGCTCCATTGCAACTTCTGTGGCAAGAGCCAGCACGAAGTTCGCAAGCTGATCGCGGGTCCTTCCGTCTATGTCTGTGATGAGTGCGTAGAGCTCTGCAACGACATCATTCGGGAAGAGCTCCAGGAAAGTGGTGATGAGGGCGAAAAGCGCAAGCTGCCGACCCCGCAGGAGATCAAGGAGATTCTGGACGAGTACGTGATCGGTCAGCACCACGCGAAGAAGGTGCTCTCTGTCGCGGTCTACAACCACTACAAGCGGCTCAATTACACCGGCAAGAAAGACGACGTCGAACTGCAGAAGAGCAACATCCTGCTGGTCGGCCCGACCGGCGTCGGCAAGACGTTGCTCGCCGAGACCCTGGCACGTCTGCTCGACGTTCCGTTCACGATCGCTGACGCGACCACGCTCACAGAGGCGGGCTACGTTGGTGAAGATGTCGAAAACATCATTCAGAAGCTGCTCCAGAAGTGCGACTACGATGTCGAGAAAGCACAGGTCGGCATCGTCTACATTGACGAGATCGACAAGATTTCGCGCAAGTCCGACAACCCCTCCATTACCCGTGACGTTTCGGGTGAGGGCGTGCAACAGGCGCTCCTCAAGCTGATTGAGGGCACCGTGGCGTCAGTACCGCCGCAGGGGGGGCGCAAGCATCCGCAACAGGAGTTCCTGCAGGTCGACACCGGCAATATCCTGTTCATCTGCGGCGGCGCCTTCGCTGGCCTCGATAAGGTCATTCAGGATCGCTCGAGCAAGAGCGGCATCGGTTTCAGCGCCGAGATCGATACCGATGCGAACAAGAAGAGCCTCGGTGACACGCTGCGCGGCGTCGAGCCCGAGGATCTCGTGCGATATGGTCTGATCCCCGAGTTCGTCGGCCGACTGCCGGTGATTGCGACCCTGGACGAACTCGATACCGAAGCGCTGATTCGCATTCTGCGCGAGCCGAAGAACGCTTACACCAAGCAGTACGCCAAGCTCTTCGAGATGGAGGACGTCGAACTCGACTTCCGGGAAGATGCGCTGGCAGCGATTGCAAAGAAGGCGATGGAGCGAAAGACAGGCGCCCGCGGCCTTCGGTCGATTCTGGAATCGGTTCTCAATGAGGTGATGTACAAGATTCCTTCCGAGCAGGACGTGACCAAGGTCATCATCGACGAAAGCGTCATCAACGGCACTTCGGAGCCCATGCTGATCTATGAGAATCAGGATCAGCAGAAGGCGATGCCCGAGTGACGGATGTGCCGGTAGTCGGAAAACGCTCTACAACTTGTCAAAAAGGGGCCTAGGGCCCCTTTTTGTTTGCAATAATGCCCCAAGATTATCCAATTCGATCAGTGATTCCCTGGAGGCGTCATGTCCTCACTCAATAACGTCCCGATAGTCACCCTCCGTGACATGGTGGTGTACCCGCATGGTGTACAGCCGCTCTTCATTGGCACGGCAAAATCGATTCGGGCCCTCGACTTCGCGCAGGAGAACGATCCCGACAAGAAGATTCTTCTGGTCGCCAAGCGCGATCCGGAAAACGAGAATCCGACGCCCGACGACCTCTACAGCTTCGGTACGGTTGCGACCATCCTTCAGCTCATTCGGCTGCCAGACAAGACAGTCAAGATTCTCGTCGAGGGTGGCACACGCGCCGAGGTCACGTCGATTCGGGACAACGGTGACTTCTTCGAGGGCGACGTCGAAACGCTGGATGAGGAACCGATTGCCGCCGCGGAAGCCGAGGCGATGGTCCGTTCGCTCATGTCCGCATTCGACCAGTATGTGCAGCTCAGCAAGAAAGTGCCGCCAGAGGTCATGACCTCACTGTCGAGTGTCGACGACCCGTCCCGGCTCGTCGATACCATCGCCGCCCAGCTCAGCCTCAAGCTCGAGGAAAAGCAGCGCATCCTGGAGATGACGACGCTGAACGAGCGAATCGAGCACATGATGGAGCTGCTCGAAACCGAGATCGACCTGTTCAACGTCGAAAAGCGTATTCGTGGTCGCGTCAAGAAGCAGATGGAAAAGAGCCAGCGCGAGTACTACCTGAATGAGCAGATGAAGGCGATTCAGAAAGAACTCGGCGACATGGACGATGTGCCGAACGAGCTCGAGGAAATGCAGGAGAAGCTCGAAAAGGCGGGCATGCCGAAGGAGGCCAAGGAGAAGACCAGGGCCGAACTCAACAAGCTCAAGATGATGTCTCCGATGTCGGCCGAGGCAACTGTCGTCCGCAGCTACATCGACTGGATGCTCGGCATTCCGTGGAACAAGCGCTCCAAGGTTTCCAACGATATTACGAAGGCGGAAGAAGTTCTCGAAGCCGATCACTACGGCCTTGAAGAAGTGAAAGACCGCATTCTCGAATACCTTGCCGTCCAGAAGCGCGTCAAGAAGATCAAGGGCCCCGTGCTATGCCTCGTCGGGCCACCCGGTGTGGGCAAGACCTCGCTGGGTGAGTCGATCGCCCGCGCAACCAACCGGAAGTTCATTCGCATGGCGCTCGGTGGTGTGCGTGACGAAGCGGAAATCCGTGGTCATCGCCGGACCTACATCGGCTCGATGCCCGGCAAGATCATCCAGAAGCTGTCCAAGGCCGGCGCCAAGAACCCGCTCTTCCTCCTGGACGAGATTGACAAGATGGGCCAGGACCATCGTGGTGACCCGGCATCGGCACTGCTCGAGGTGCTCGATCCGGAGCAGAACAACACGTTCAACGATCACTATCTCGAGGTTGACTACGACCTGTCTGAAGTCATGTTCATCTGCACGAGCAACTCGATGAACATTCCCGCACCGCTGCTCGATCGCATGGAGATCATTCGCATCCCGGGATACACCGAGGATGAGAAGCTGAACATTGCGCGCCGCTACCTGATCCCGAAGCAGATGAAGAACAACGGGGTGAAGGAAGATGAGATCGAGGTTTCCGACGATGCCGTGCGTGACCTGATCCGCTACTACACCCGCGAGGCGGGGGTGCGTGGCCTGGAACGCGAAATCGCGAAGATCTGCCGAAAAGTCGTTAAGGAACAGTCACTTGTCGAGGGCGACGAAGTGGCCAATGTCGTCGTCGACTCTGACAGCCTCGAGCAGTACTCCGGCGTGCGCAAGTACAACTATGGTCGCGCCGAGGAGCAGGACCAGATCGGCCAGGTCAAGGGGCTCGCCTACACCAGCGTCGGCGGTGAACTGCTGTCAATCGAGGCAGTTGCGGTGCCCGGCAAAGGCCGCAGCGTCAAGACCGGTTCTCTCGGTGATGTGATGCAGGAATCGATTCAGGCGGCGCTGACGGTCGTACGAAGCCGCGCAGCCATTCTCGGCATCAGCAAGGACTTTCACGAGAAGTACGATCTTCACATCCACATGCCGGAGGGCGCTACGCCCAAAGACGGCCCGAGTGCGGGGATCGCACTTTGCACCGCCATCGTCTCGGTGCTGACGGGTATACCCGCTCGCGCAGACGTTGCGATGACCGGCGAAATCACCCTGCGGGGTCAGGTCTTGCCGATTGGCGGACTCAAGGAAAAGCTGCTTGCTGCGCATCGTGGCGACATCAAGACGGTGCTGATACCGGATGAAAATCAGCGTGACCTGAAGGAAATTCCTGACAACATCAAGGCGGATCTCGATATTCGTCCCGTGAAATGGATTGATGAGGTACTCGAGATAGCGCTGCAGAGAATGCCGGAAGCTATCATCGAGGAGCCCGCTTCAGAGAGCGATTCCGTCAGTGATTCCGATAGCGAAGTGAGGATATCCACCCACTAGTCTGTCGCACCGGGGATTTACCTTGACAGCCTTTTCGGGCAGTTGGTATAAGGTTTTCATAGGGTAAAGGGGCCGCCCGCACCTAGATTTTTCGTGCTCTGCGGGCATTCGTGACACACTTCACATCTTGAACTAATTAAGGGGTACAGAGTGAACAAACAAGAACTCATAGAGAATATTGCAGCATCTGCCGACATCACTAAGGCGGCTGCAGGTCGCGCGCTGGACTCGATGATCGATTCTGTCACCGACTCGCTGAAAAAGGGAGAATCAGTCGTGTTGGTTGGTTTTGGTACTTTCACTGTTCGTGAGCGCGCCGCTCGCACTGGTCGCAATCCGCAGACAGGCCAGGAAATTCAGATTTCTGCTGCCAAGGTGCCGGCTTTCAAAGCAGGTAAAGCACTCAAGGACGCAGTCAACTAGTCTCAGGTTTTCAGGGTGCGGTGAGCTGTGAGGCTAACCGCACTGACAAAAAGAAGGTAAAATGGCGCATCGGACTTGCGCCATTTTTTTTGGCCGTCTCCCTGTCATCACGTTTCATACTCGAGGAATTCAATGTCAATCCAGAAGCTTCGGGATTCATCCGAGGGGATGCTTTCCAAGATCCTTATCGGCTTGATCGTCGTCGTGTTCGCGCTGTTCGGTTTCGGGTCGATCACGACCTTTCTGGCGCCGGTCCCCAAAGTGGCGACCGTCAACGGCGAGGACATCACCCAGCAGGAAATGGAACTCGCGGTTGAGCGTACGCGCCGCCTGCTGCAAGCTCGCGACCAGCAACTCGATGAGGATCAGCTGCGCACCCAGGTGCTCCAGAATCTGGTCAATCGCGAGTTGCTCCTGCAGGCTGCAGAAGACCTCGACCTGTATGCCAGCGAGTCTGTGATCGATGAGGAGATCGTCGGCACCGAGGTCTTCCAGATCGATGGCGTGTTCGACCCCCAGCAGTTCCAGATGGTCATCAGTGGTGCCGGCTACTCACCGCTGACGTATCGTGAAGAGATGAAGAACGACCTGCGTCTCCAGCAGATGGTTGCAGGCATTCAGGCATCTTCTTTCCTCTCTCGCGATGACGCGTTGAGGGCAAGTGCGCTGGCGCAGCAGACCCGGGATATTGCGTTCCTCCGGATGAGCGTTGACGAGTTGATGGACGAAGTCAGCGTCAGCGACGAGGAGATTGAGCGCTACTACAACAATAATCTTGACGACTTCATGACGGAGGAAACGGTCGATCTCGCGTATCTCGAGCTCAAGCGATCCGACCTGATGGAAGCCGTCGAAGTCACCGACGATGCGCTGCGCGACTTTTACGAAGAGACCAAGGCCCGATACGCGCAGAACGAGCGCCGCCGGGTTGCCCACATTCTCGTCGAGATCAGTGACGAGCAGGACGAGGCCGCAGCACGCGCCAGGATCAATGAACTCTACCAGCGCATTCTTGACGGTGAGAGCTTCGAGGCCGTCGCCGAAGCTGAGTCCCAGGACCCTGGCTCAGCGGCCCAGGGTGGCGATCTCGGATTCAATGCGCAGGGTGTCTTCGTCGACGAATTCGAAACAGTCGCCTGGAATCTCGATCGCAACCAGATGTCCGAGCCCGTGCAGACCGAGTTCGGATTCCACATCATCAAGCTGCTCGACATCGAGGAAGCGCGTGTTCCGGCCTTTGCCGAGGTTCGCGACAAGGTCGAGGAAGAGTATCGCGAGGCGGAGGCCGAAGGTGTATTCGTCCAGATGTCCGGCGACCTGAGCGAGATTGCCTTCGAGGCGCTGGACCTGCAGGAGCCGGCGAATGCACTTGGCCTCGAGATCCAGCGTACCGGGCCCGTCACCCGTAACGCGAGCGAAGGAATTGCGGCCAACCCGGATGTCATGGATGCCGCTTTCAGTGCCGATGTCCTGATCGATGGCAACAATTCGCAGCTGATCGAAATCACGCCGAACCATCACGTCGTCGTGCGTGTCGCTGAGCACTCCCCCGAAGAAGTCTTGCCGCTGGCCGAAGTGCGTGAAGACGTCGCCGCCGGGCTTCGCCGCGACAAGGCAGAAGATCTCGCTGCTGCGCGTGCCCAGGAAGCGGTCGACCTGCTTGAGGACGGGTCGATCACCCGGTTCGTTGCAGATCAGTTCGGCCTCGTCTGGCAGGTGTCCGGGGATACCCCCCGCAACGGCGCTGCCGTGGACAACGAGGTTGTCCGTGAGGCCTTCAGGCTGCCGCGCCCGCCCGAGGGCCAGAAGTCGGTCGGGTGGGCGCAGCTGTCCAATGGTGACGCTGCAGTGATCACCGTAACCCGTGTCGAGAATCGACCGGTGGATCAGATCGAACAGGAAGGGCTCGGGGGTTTCCAGCGCATTCTTGCGCAGCAGCAGGGCGGTTACGAGTATGCGGAGTTCCGGGACCAGCTGCGCGAATCGGCGAATATCTCCCGCGTCAACTAGTCAGTATCAGTGACGTCCACATAGAGTGTGACCCGGTCGCCAGGCTGAAGATATTTCTGGCTGGCGACCTTCTGATTCCAGCGCTTCACCTCGTCGAGCGCGACATTGAAGCGGTTCGCGATCATTGCCAGCGATTCTCCTCGCCGCACCCGGTAGTTGATCTTGCGAATGATGCCTTCATGTACCGGCGCGCTGACGGTCGCCAGTTTTGCGCCCTGGGGAATGAAGAGCTTGAGTTCCTGTCCGGGAAACAGCGTATCCGTGGTACCGAGACCGTTCCAGCGTGCAATCTCGCGCATCGACACACCGTATCGGCGCGATAGTCGCCAGAAGCTGTCTCCACTTCGGACGACGTAACGTGTGGGCTCGATGCCCGTCTTGTTCTCGAGATACGCCTGTCGGGACTTCAGGCGTTCCTCATCACTCAGGTCGTAAGCCGTGGTCGGCTGACTGGCTGTGGGAATGAGCAGCGTGTCGCCGGTACGGATCAGATTGGATGTCAGGCGGTTGGCGACCTTCAGCGTGTCGATCGTTGTCCCGTAGCGACTCGCGATGACGCCAAGGCTCTCGCCGGAACGGATCTTGTGACGCAGCCACTTGAGCCGTTCATTGACCGGCAGTGCGGTGACCGCGGATTCGAAGGCGGCTGCCTTGCCGACTGGTACCAGCAGTCTGTGGGGGCCCTCAGGCCGCGTGGACCACTTGTTGTAGGCGGGATTCAGCAGGTAAAGCTCCTCCGTGGAGATACCGGCGAGTTCCGCTGCCTTGGCAAGATCGATCTGCCCGCCGGTCTCCGCGACTTCCCAATAGGGCTCGTTGACGATCGGCTTCAACGTGATGCCGTAGCGGTCAGGTTCCTTCACGAGTGCGCTGATGGCGAGCAGCCGGGGCACGTATCCCTCGGTTTCGGGCAGCAGGTCGAGCGACCAGAAGTCGGTTGGGCGGCCCAGCCGTTCGTTCTTGCGGACGGAATAGCGAACATTACCTTCGCCCGAATTGTAGGCGGCCAGCGCCAGCAGCCAGTCGTCGCCCAGGAACGCATGGAGAATCTCAAGGTAGTCGAGTGCTGCGCGCGTCGCTTCCGGTACGTCGCGCCGCCCGTCGTACCAGTAACCGATGTCGAGTTTGAAGCGGCGTGCCGTGCCCGGGATGAACTGCCAGAGTCCGGAGGCGCGGCCATGGGAATAGGCGAACGGATCGAAGGCGCTCTCGACAATCGGCAACAGCGCGATTTCCATCGGCAGACCGCGAGCCTCGACAGCCTCGACGATGTGATACAGATGCCGGGACGCGCGGGTTGCCACGCGGTCCAGATAAGCCGGATTGCGACGATACCAGTCAAGTTCCGCGCGAACGCGTGGCTGGTCCAGCGAATGATCCAGATTGAGGCCGGCTGCGATTCTTTGCCAGAGGTCCTGCACCCCGGCGGTCTGTACTCCGGTGGTCTGTGAATCGGTGCCTTGTGGCTCGATTGGCTCGGCCACCTCGATGGCGACAGCTTCATCCTCGGGGTCAATCGCGAGCTGTACCTGTTCGCGGGCGATTGGCCCGTCCTCTGTGATCGGCCCGGTGACTGCCGGCGGCGATGCGGGGTCAGGACTCGAATCGGCAAGGGATTCTGTGGGTACCTGCTGGCACGCGGTCAGCATGACAACAGCGATGGAGAAGGTGATAAACTGGCGAACCATAGGCTACTGCTTTGAAACCCGGTATTTCGAGAGTGCGTTTCGAGAGGGTGTTTCCAACGGCCATGATAGCGTCTAGACCATGAACCGACCAAACTTCTTTGCCGTCAATCCGCCCACGCTGGGCGACATTCGCGCCTGGTTCGGCACGCCGATTGGCCAGCAGGTGCTGGGTGAACAGCAGGCGGTCATGGATCAGCTGCTGCCTGAGTACTTCGGCTATCATCTGTTGCAGCTCAGCATCCAGAACGCACCGCTGCACGGCGAGAGCCCGATACACCACAAGATCGACATGTGTCTCGATGCCGGTGACCCCGGGCAGTTTCATGGCAAGGCGACAGCGCTGCCGTTCGAGAACGACAGCATGGACGTCGTCATCCTGCATCATCTCTTTGATTTCTATGACTCCCAGCAGCTGATGTTGAAGGAGGCGGCGCGCGTCACCATTCCGATGGGCAGGGTATTGATCGTCGGCTTCAATCCCATGAGCCTCTGGGGATTGGCGCGCCCGGTTGCGAGGCTGCGTCGCAACGTGCCCTGGGCCGGCAGTTTCCTGCGTGCCGGTCGTCTCATGGACTGGCTCAACCTGCTCGATTTCAGGATCGACCGGATTCACTACAACACCTACGGTCTTCCGCTTAACCGCAAACCGTTCGTCGGCGCTGTCTCTGACTACTCGCAGGGCCTGTCGCGCCGGTCCAACCTGCCGTTCGGGGCTTCCTACGTCATTTCAGCGCGCAAGCACGTTGGCGCCATGACCCCCATGCGACCCCGATGGAAGCCGTCACGTGCCCTCGGCAACCTGACTGTCATTCCCGGCCGCGCGACAGGTCGAAACGTCAGCCGAAACCCGCGGGACTAGCCCGGTTCAGGTGTCTCGAGTCGTCGACATATTCACTGATGGAGCCTGTCGCGGTAATCCCGGCCCGGGTGGCTGGGGCGTGCTCATGCGCTATGGCGATCATGAACGCGAGCTTTGGGGCGGCGAACCGGCGACGACCAACAACCGCATGGAGCTTGTCGCGGCGATCAAGGGACTCGAAGCGCTGTCGCGTCGCTGCCGGGTTCGACTGACGACGGATTCGCAGTACGTACGTCGCGGCATCACCGAATGGATCGCATCATGGAAGGCACGAGGCTGGAAGACGGCGGCGAAGCAGCCGGTCAAGAATGTCGATCTCTGGCAGCGCCTTGATGAACTCGTTCAGCAACATGACATCGAGTGGCACTGGGTGAAGGGGCACAGCGGTCACGAGGAAAATGAACGCGCCGATGCGCTCGCGAATCGCGGCATCGACGAGATGGAGACATCCTGAGGGAGGGATATGCGTCAGATTGTACTGGACACGGAAACCACCGGTCTCGAGGTCGAAGAAGGGCACCGGATTCTGGAACTGGGCTGCGTCGAAATCGTTGATCGCAAGCTCACCCGTCGTCACTTTCATTACTACATCAATCCCGAACGTGAGATCGACGAGGGTGCACTGGCGGTTCACGGCATCACGAGGGAGTTCCTGCTCGACAAACCGGTGTTCGCCGACATTTTCGAAGAGTTCCTCGATTTCGTTCGCGATGCGGAACTCGTCATTCACAACGCAGCGTTCGACGTGAATTTCATCAATCGGGAAATCCGGTTGCTGGGTCGAAAGTTTGGCCCTATCACCGACTACTGCTCAGTGGTCGACAGTCTCGAAGTCGCGCGCAACAAGCATCCGGGTCAGAAGAACACGCTGGATGCACTCTGCAAACGCTACAACGTCGACAACAGCGGTCGTGATCTGCATGGCGCGTTGCTCGACGCGGAAATTCTCGCGGATGTGTATCTGCTGCTGACGGGTGGCCAGGTCGATCTGGGGCTGGGCGACATTGAGTCAGGCACTGCCGAGGCATCAACAATTCGCCGGCTGCCGGAAGATCGCCCCCGACTGAAGGTGATCCGGGCCGATGTCGACGAAATGTCTGCCCATGAAGCAAAGCTCGACAGGATTGATCAGGGCGCATCCGACGGTAGCGTCTGGCGGAAGCTCGAGCAGGTGTCGCCATGAGCCATCTTTTCATCTGGCCCGAGGCCAATACCGACTTTGTCGCCGGCGTCGTGCCGCCCGAGGATATCGAGACTGCGTGGTACTTCGTCTTCGACGGCCGTGACATCGTGTTGACCACGGATGCGGACGGTCAGTATCGGCCGCTGGATCATGATGATTTCGCCGCGCTGTCAGCGACCGATCATACGTCGCATTACCTTGGCGCGCTTGCCGGGCACCACTGTTTCGCCGTCGAGACCGCGGGGATCGACGGCGAGCGTTCAGGACTGCGGGGTCTGTTCGGTCGCAGCGACAATCTCATGTTCTCGCTCGCAGGGCGCGCTGCGCAGGTGATCGACTGGTACCGGACACACCGGTACTGTGGCCGCTGTGGTGGCGAGAATGAGGCACATCCCGGCGAACGGGCGATGGTCTGTCACGATTGCGGCATCCACGCCTATCCGAGGCTCTCACCGTCGATCATCGTGCTGATCCACAAGGATCGGCAGGTGCTGCTTGCGCGCAATCACCGCTGGCCGGAAGGCTTGTACAGCACGCTTGCGGGCTTCGTCGAACCGGGCGAGGCGATCGAGGAAACGCTCAAGCGCGAGGTGAAAGAGGAGGTCGGCGTCGACGTCGGCAATCTCGAGTACCTGGGCAGCCAGCCATGGCCGTTTCCCAACAGTCTCATGCTCGGTTTTCTTGCCGAGTACGAGCAGGGCGAGATCGTCTGTCAGGAAGACGAGATTGCCGATGCGGCATGGTTCGATATCGAAGCGATGCCGATGCTGCCCGGCAACGTCGCCATCAGCCGGTGGCTGATCGACAGCTACCTCACGCGCATGGGAGTGCCGGTCTAGTCCTGCACCTCGTAGATGTTGGTCGGATCGTCCGGCTTGAACAGGTAGAGCAGGAGCTGGCTCAGGACGATGTGGCCGTCCGCACGGTATCGTCCCTCCATGAATGCACGCATGCCATCACCGCGACCGGAGAGCAGCGACCGGACGGTATCCAGCGAGTCGAAATAGAGTGTCAGGGTCGGCCGGCCGATTTCACCTGTGCCGAACTCGAAATCGCGGTCGGTCACGGTCAGTGTGAACGCGGGCCCACCATCAATGCGAAACTGGAAGACCGTCAGGTCGCGCTGCAGAAATCCCGGTTTGAAGTGCGGAGCCAGTTCAAGCGCAAGCGCCTTCAGCGATTCATCGAGTGCCTCGTCTTCCATAGCGGGAATTCTATTCGAGGTCCCGACTCACCTCCACCAGAGCGGCTGTGATAGCATTTCGGCTCTTTTCTCTCGCTTCGGAGTCGCATTGGAATTCCTGGTCGAATACGGTCTCTTTCTCGCCAAGACGGCGACACTGGTGATCGCCGTGCTCCTGATCGTATTGATCATCGCCGGCATCGGTCATCGCGGCATGCGTCGGGCGGATCGCGGACACATCGAAGTCAGGAGCCTCAACGGCGTGCTCGACGATCTGCAGCACGCGCTCAAGCAGGCAATTCTCAACCCGAGTGCATTGAAGTACGAAGAGAAGATCGACAAGAAGAAGCGCAAGTCAGAAGAAAAGGAGCAGAAACAGGCTGCAAGGCGCGGTGGTGAAGACCGTCGTCCGCGGGTTTACGTGCTCGACTTCGAAGGAGACATTCAGGCCAGCGCGGTCAAGTCGCTGCGTCAGGAGGTGACCGCTGTGCTGTCGATGGCGGAGACGATGGATGAGGTTGTCGTCAGAATCGAAAGCCCGGGCGGCGCTGTCCATGGCTATGGTCTTGCTGCCTCACAGCTTCGTCGCATTGTCGACAAGGGTGTGGCGTTGACGGTTGCGGTCGACAAGGTTGCCGCGAGCGGAGGCTACATGATGGCCTGCATTGCCGGGCGCATCATCGCGGCACCGTTCGCGCTGCTGGGTTCCATTGGCGTCGTGGCGCAGTTGCCGAACTTCCATCGTTTTCTGAAGAACAAGGACGTCGACTTCGATGTCTACACGGCGGGAGAGTTCAAGCGTACCGTCACGATGTTTGGTGAGAACACCGACAAGGGCAAAGAAAAGTTCATCGAGGAGCTCGAGGACGTGCACACGCTCTTCAAGGAGTTTGTGCATGAGAACCGGCCCGCGCTTGATCTCGACAAGGTCGCGACCGGCGAGGCGTGGTACGGCAAGCGGGCGATGGAGCTCCAGCTTTGCGACGAGATCAAGACCAGCGACGAGTACATCGTGGATCGCTGCAACGATTGCGACGTATTCCACGTTCGGTATGTCGAGGACAAGACACGTGTCGAGCGGCTGTTCGACCGCTTCTCGGATGCCGTGGCCAAAGTTCGCGGTAGCGAGAGCCTCGATCCGCGACGACCCTACATGTTCTAGAAGAAGGAGATATCCCATGACCAACTTCAATGCGTTCTGGGTCGAAAAGACCGATGACGGCGTCGAGCAACAGATCATCGAGCGTTCGACCGACGACCTGCCTGAGGGGGATCTCCTGATCAAGGTCGAATACTCGAGCGTAAACTACAAGGACGCGCTGTCTGCCAAGGGGCTCCCGGGTGTGACCCGCAACTATCCTCATACGCCGGGTATTGATGCGGCCGGCACCGTGGTTGAGAGCAGTGATGCCGGATTCTCGGCGGGGGACGCAGTTGTGGTGATCGGCTTTGACCTCGGCATGAATACCGCGGGAGGTTTTGGCGAGTACATTCGCGTGCCCGCAGGTTGGGCCGTCGCGCTCCCGGACGGGCTTTCTGCACGCGAGGCGATGGTACTTGGCACAGCCGGTTTCACGGCAGCACTCTGCGTTGGCAAGCTCGAGCGCATGGGTGCGACACCCGCCGATGGGCCGGTGGTTGTCACGGGCGCGACAGGTGGCGTGGGATCAGTGGCTGTGGCGCTCCTTGCGAGGCTCGGCTATGAGGTCGCGGCCAGTACCGGCAAGGCGGACAAGGCCGATTACCTCAAATCGCTGGGGGCAAGCTCGATCATTGATCGCGAAGTCCTGTCAGCAGAGAACAAGCGTCCGCTGCTGGCCGAAGACTATGGCCATGGCGTCGATACGGTCGGCGGCGACACGCTGGCGAACGTTCTCAAGAGCCTGCGCTATGGCGGCAGTGTGGCCGCCTGCGGTCTGGTCGGCTCGCCGACGTTTCCGGGCGCCGTCTTCCCGTTTATCCTGAGAAACGTGAATCTGCTCGGGGTCGACTCGGTCGAACTCCCGATCGAACACAAGCGCGAAACATGGCAGCGCCTCGCGACAGACTGGAAGCTCGACAATCTCGAAACCATGGTGACCGAAGTCGGGCTCGGCGATCTGGTACCGACCCTCGATGCGATTTTCGAGGGCAAGGTCTTCGGACGAACGCTCGTCGTCCACGGCAAGTAGCCAGACCGGGAACGGATCAGTCCCGCCGGAGTTCATCGCTCACGGCGATTGGCGTCGGGTAGCGGAAGACGACGATGTAGGACGAGATCAGGAAGGTCAGGATTGCCGTCGCCTGAATGAGTATCGAGGCGCGGTCGCCGATCAGTGCCTCGCTCGTCGCCAGGAAGGCAATCAAGAGTGAGAATTCGCTGATCTGCCCGAGCCGGAATCCGGTCTCCCAGCTTCGTCCCGGCTTCTCGCCAATCATCGGCAGCATGCCGCGAAACACCAGCGGCTTTGCCGCCAGCATCGCTGCCGCCATGACCAGGGAGGGCACGATGACCTCGGGCAGCACACCGAGTTCGAAGCTGGCGCCGACTGAAAAGAAGAACAGGACAAGAAAGAAGTCCCGTAGCGGTTTCAGGTGGCCGGCGATGTAGAGGGCGATGGGACTGGTCGCCAGCGAAACGCCGGCGATGAACGCGCCGATCTCGTGTGACAGTCCGGCCGCGTAGGCGAGTTCCGAGAATCCGAGGCACCAGCCGATGGCGACGAGGAAGATGTATTCGTGAAACGCATCGAACTTCTCCAGCAGCTTCAGCAGCACAAAGCTGACAAATGCCCAGGCGCCAGCGATCAGTAGCGGCAGCGCAACCAGCACCTTGGCGACCTTGGATAGCCCGTCGAAATCGAGAAATCCACCTGTAATCACCAGCAGTACGATGATGGCGATCAGGTCCTGGATCAGCAGCAGGCTCACCACAAGCTCGCCGGTGTGGCGGTGATGGAGCACGGTGGTGGGCAGCAGCTTGATACCAATGATGGTCGACGAGAACATCATCGCAATACCGATGATCACGCATTCGGTCACGGAAAAGCCGAAGGGCAGGGCAATCGCGACGCCGATGCCGAAGAATACAAGCGAACTGCCGAGCCCGACCATCAACGCATTGCCCAACATGTTACGCAGCTTGGATGGCTGCATGTCGAGACCCAGCAGGAACAGCAGGAAGATGATGCCGATCTTGGCGACGCTCGCGATCAGGCCGGGTTCAGAGATGAGCTGTGTGCCGGAAGGCCCGAGCAGCACGCCGATTGCGATATAGGCGACGATCAGTGGCTGACGGGTGTACAGGGCCGCGGTGGCGAGTATCGCTGCCGAAGTGAAGATCAGGAAGAACGAGAACAGGACGGGGTCGGTGTGCATGCCGAAAGTCTAGCATGCACATCGACGCCTAACGCTTGCGGAAGAGCGGCTCCTCGTCGTCAATCGTGGCCTGATAGGCGTAGGTGAAGCCTTTGAGCGCCTCGAGAGCGCCGGTCACATCCTGGCCCTCTGCAAGTGAGAATGCATTGATCCCGCAACGCTTCATCTGCTCGAGCTGATCGCGCCGCACATCGCCAATGGCGCGGAGCTCGCCCTCGAAGCCGTACTTGCGCCTGAGCAGGTTTGCCGTCGAGAGGCAGCGGCCGTCAAAGAATGTCGGAAAGTTGAGGCCGATGACCGGGAACAGGGTCACGACGTCGGCAATCGCTTCGACCTCGTCATCGGGCTCCAGCCAGAGTCCAACGTCGTTGCGACCTGCGAGGCTGTCGCGGTGTTCGAGCCAGACCGATAGCGGCAACATGACGTTGCTCGCAGCCGGATCTGCATCATCGGCATTCACCGCTTCAAAGGGTGAGTCCTTGAGTTCGCCATCGATAATGATCTGGGCCATCGGTGTCCTCAAGCGTAAACGCGGTCTTTGAATGGCTTGATGCCGACTCGATTGAACGTGTCGATGAACATCTCCTCACCCTCGCGGGTGTCGAGATAGGTATCGACAATTTTCTGTACCACGTCGGGAATTTCTTCCCTCGCGAATGACGGGCCGAGGATCTGGGCCAGCGCGGTGCTGTTGTACTGCGAGCCGCCGACTGACACCTGGTACCACTCCTCACCCTTCTTGTCGACGCCGAGGATGCCAATGTTGCCAACGTGGTGGTGGCCGCATGCATTCATGCAGCCCGAGATGTTGATGTCCAGATCGCCGATATCGTGAAGGTAGTCGAGATCGTCGAACTTGCGCTGGATGGCTTCGGCGACGGGAATCGACTTGGCATTGGCCAGCGAGCAGAAGTCGCCGCCCGGGCAACAGATGATGTCTGTGAGCAGTCCCAGATTGGGGGCAGCCATGTCAGCGCTGACCAGCTCGCGCCACAGGTCGTGGAGGTCTGACTTGCGCACGTCGGCAAATGTGACGTTTTGTTCGTGGGTGATTCGCACCTCGCCGAAGCTGTATCGGTCGGCCAGGTCGGCGATGATCTCGAGCTGCTCATCGGTAACGTCGCCCGGTGCGACGCCTGTCGCTTTAAGCGCGATGTTCGCGATGGCATAGCCGGGCTTCTTGTGCGCAACCACGTTTCGGGTTGTCCACGCACGAAAGGCGAAGTCTTCAGCCAGTTTCGCGTCGTATCCGGCATCGTTGTCGTCAAGCGTCTCGTAGGCCGGCTCCGTGAAGCACCGCTTCACGCGCTCGATCTCTTCTCCGGTCAGTGTCTCGGGTCCGTCTTTGAGGTCAGCCCATTCGGCTTCGACTTTCTCGGCGAAGACCTCTGGCGTCATCGCGCGAACCAGGATCTTGATCCGGGCCTTGAACTTGTTGTCGCGGCGACCGTAGCGGTTGTAGACGCGAAGAATGGCCTCGAGATAGGTCAGCAGATGCTTCTTCTCGAGGAATTCCCGAATCACGGGGCCCACCACGGGCGTACGGCCCAGTCCGCCACCGGCAAGTACCTGGAACCCGACCTCGCCGTCCTTCTCAACGAGTCGGACGCCGATATCGTGTACCTGCACGGCAGCGCGATCCTCGCGTGCGCCGGAGACGGCGATCTTGAACTTGCGTGGCAGCCAGTTGAATTCCGGATGGAAGGTCGACCACTGCCTGATCAGTTCAGCCCATGGGCGGCCATCCTCGATCTCGTCGCGCGCAACGCCGGCATACTGGTCCGAAGTGACATTGCGGATACAGTTCCCGCTGGTCTGGATCGCGTGCATCTGGACGCTGGCAAGCTCCGCCAGAATGTCGGGAACCTCTTCGACCTTCGGCCAGTTGAGCTGAAGGTTCTGCCGGGTCGTGAAATGACCGTAACCCTTGTCGAAATGGCGGGTGATGTGTGCCAGCTTCCTCAGTTGTGCAGAAGACAGCAGGCCATACGGAATGGCAATGCGCAGCATTGGCGCGAGGCGCTGGATATACAGGCCATTGCGCAGCCTGAGGTGCAGAAACTCCTCGTCGCTCAGCTCGCCTGCCAGGAAGCGTTCGGTCTGGTCGCGGAACTGGGCGACCCTCTCATCGACCATGGTCTGGTCGTAATGATCGTAGATGTACATAGGTGGCTACAGGGTATTGAAGATCGATCGGGTCCGGACTTTAGCAGGGCGCCTTATTGCCGAAAACAGCGAATTCTCTATATTGATATGGCGCAGGACTATAACAAAAAAGCCGCGTATAATCCGCGCCTTCAGCGTTATCAGGAAAGATCATGACCGAGCATAATGAGACAGAGTCAAACCAGGACTACAACGAAGACAGCACGACGGACGTGATCGCCGCCGTATCGCTCGTTCTGATCGCGGTCGTCTTCATGATCTACTGGGTCTCGAACCAGACCACCAGTCTGTAGGTCAGTCTGGCAGCACCAGCGAGACGATCCCCATGATCGTCAGCACGAACAGGACGGTAAACAGGATTCCCGCGACAATGTAAACGACGGGATTCCCGTGTTCGAAATCCCGTTCCCGGTTGGCTTCAGTCTGGACGCCGAACGCCGCGGCAATCACGCTCATGACCACGGCAAGAAAGCCGGGTTTCTTCTGGCTGTCATCTTCACTCATGCGCGAATGGTAACGGCGAGCCGGCGCTCACGCCAGCGGTTCCCTATCCGTAAACGAGTACCGGCGAAAGCCAGCGTTCGGTCGTTTCGAGTTCCATCCCCTTGCGCTTTGCATACTGCTCGACCTGATCCTTGTCGATCTTTCCGAGACCGAAGTAGCGGGCATCAGGATGTGAGAAGTAGAAACCGCTGACCGATGCTGCCGGCGTCATCGCAAACGACTCCGTCAGGTTGACGCTGGCTTCCTCGCTCGCGTTCAGCAACTCGAAGAGAGTCGCCTTCTCGGTATGGTCCGGGCATGCCGGGTAGCCGGGAGCAGGGCGGATGCCCTGGTAATTCTCCTTGATGAGTTCCTCGTTTGAGAATGCCTCGGCTGGGGCATAGCCCCAGAACTCCTTGCGTACGAGTTCATGCATCTTCTCGGCAAAGGCCTCAGCCAGCCGGTCGGCCAGCGCCTTCACCAGAATCGCGTTGTAATCGTCCTTCTGCGCCTCATACTCCGCCGCGATTTTCTCGGCACCGAGCCCTGCGGTAACAACGAAGCCGCCGACATAGTCTTCACCCTTGCCAACCGGTGCGACGTAGTCCGACAGACAGTAGTTCGGCTGATCGTTCGGCTTGTCCGCCTGCTGGCGGAGGTGATGGAGCCGGGTCAGTTCGTTGTCTCTCGCCTCGTCGGTCCAGACGATGATGTCGTCGTCATCGGTGGCGTTCGCCGGCCAGAAGCCGATGACCGCGGAGGCGGTCAGCTTCTTGTTCTCGATGAGATCCTTGAGCATGTCCTGTGCGTCATTGAACAGTGACGTCGCAGTCTCACCGACGGTCTCATCCTGCAGGATCGCCGGATACTTGCCCTTGAGCTGCCACGTGTTGAAGAACGGATTCCAGTCGATGTAGGGCAAGAGTTCGGTCAGGGGGAAGTCCTTGAACGTTCGCGTCCCCGTGAACGCCGGCCGCGGCGGTGTGTACTCGTCCCAGTTGCCCTGATAGCGGTTCGCCGCGGCATCCCCATAGGAGAGCAGGTTGCCCTTGGGGCGGCGGTTCTGGTTTCGCTCACGGACTTTCTCGTAGTCATCGTTCAGTTCCGTGACGAAATCTGCCTTCAGCGAATCGCTCAGCAGCTTCGCCGCGACGCCAACGGCGCGCGATGCGTCCGATACGTAGACCGTCGGCTCGGCGTGATAGTTCGGCTGGATCTTCACCGCGGTATGCGCTTTGGACGTCGTTGCTCCGCCAATCAGCAGCGGTACGTTGATTGCCTTGCGCTCCATCTCTTTCGCGACATGTACCATTTCGTCGAGGGACGGTGTGATCAGGCCGGACAGGCCAATGATGTCGACGTTCTCTTTCTTCGCGGCCTCGAGAATCTTTTCGGACGGCACCATGACGCCGAGGTCGATGACGTCGAAGTTGTTGCACTGGAGCACGACACCGACGATGTTCTTGCCGATGTCGTGGACGTCGCCCTTGACCGTCGCGAGCAGGATCTTGCCCTTGGGCTTCGAGGCTTCGTTCTTCTCGGCTTCGATGTAGGGGACGAGGTGAGCCACGGCCTGCTTCATGACGCGTGCACTCTTGACGACCTGGGGCAGGAACATCTTGCCGGCGCCAAACAGATCGCCGACCACGTTCATGCCATCCATGAGCGGCCCCTCGATGACTTCGATCGGCCGGTCAGCAGCCTGACGGGCTTCCTCGGTGTCGTCGATGATGTAGGTGGTGATACCTTTGACAAGCGCGTGCTGGAGCCGCTCGTTGACGCTTCCCTCGCGCCACGACAGATCTTCCTGCGACGACTTGCTGCCTCGGCCTGCGTACTTCTCGGCAACGTCGAGCAGCTTTTCAGTGGCTTCGTCAGAACGGTTGAGAATGACGTCTTCAACGAGTTCCCGAAGTTCTTCGGGAATCTCCTCGTAGATGGCGAGCTGGCCGGCATTGACAATGCCCATCGTCAGCCCGGCGCGGATCGCGTGGTACAGGAAGACCGCGTGAATCGCTTCACGAACGGTATCGTTGCCGCGGAACGAGAACGAGACGTTGGAGATGCCTCCCGAAATCAGTGCGTAGGGCAGTTCGTTCTTGATGAACTCACAGGCCTGGATGAAGTCCACCGCATAGGTGTTGTGTTCTTCGATGCCGGTGGCCACGGCAAAGACGTTGGGGTCAAAGATGATGTCCTCAGGCGGGAAGCCGACCTTGTTCACCAGCACGTCATAGGAACGCTTGCAGATCTCGGTCTTCCGCTCATAGGAGTCCGCCTGGCCGTCTTCGTCGAAGGCCATGACAACCACGGCGGCGCCGTGTTTCTTGCAGATCTTCGCCTGCTCGATAAAGGGCGCCTCACCTTCCTTGAGGCTGATCGAGTTGACAATCGACTTGCCCTGCAGACATTTCAGACCCGCCTCAATGATGTCGAACTTCGACGAGTCGACCATGACGGGCACCCGCGCGATATCGGGTTCGGAGGCGACAAGGTTCAGGAACTTGATCATCGCCGCCTTGGAGTCGAGCATGCCTTCATCCATGTTCACGTCGATCACCTGGGCGCCATTGTTGACCTGCGACAGCGCGACCTCGAGTGCCTCGTCGTAGTTTTCCTCGCGGATCAGGCGGGCGAACTTGCGAGAGCCGGTCACGTTCGTACGCTCGCCGATGTTCACAAAGAGCGAGTCCTCTTTGATATTGAAGGGCTCGAGCCCCGAGAGACGACAGACGCGATCCACCTCCGGGATCTGGCGCGGCGTCTTGCCTTTCACCATCTCCGTGAAGGCCGCAATGTGTTCGGGCGTCGTGCCGCAGCATCCGCCGATGATGTTGACGAGCCCGTGATCGACGTAGTCGGTCATGCTGGCAACCATCTGCTCGACGGTTTCGTCGTACTCGCCGAATTCGTTCGGCAGGCCGCGGTTCGGGTAGGACGATACGTAACAGTCGGCGATCTTCGAGATGTCTTCCATGTAGGGGCGCAGTTCGTCGGCACCGAGCGCGCAGTTGAATCCGACCGAGATGGGGTTGGCATGACGAATCGAGGCCCAGAACGCCTCGACGGTCTGGCCCGAGAGGAGGCGACCGCTGGCATCGGTAATCGTGCCGGAGATCATGATGGGCAGTTCTTCACCGATCTCCTCGAACACGCTCAGCGCCGCATAGATGGCCGCCTTGGCGTTCAGCACGTCGAAGATGGTCTCGATCAGGATGATGTCGGCGCCGCCTTCGATGAGCCCGCGCGTCGCTTCGCTGTAGTCCTCCACGAGTTCGTCGAAGGTCACATTGCGGAAGCCGGGGTCGTTCACATCCGGAGAGAGGCTCGCGGCACGTGTCGTCGGCCCGATGGCGCCGGCGACCCAGCGCGGTTTGTCCGGTGTCTCGGCGGTGATCTGGTCTGCCGCCTCGCGGGCGACCCTGGCCGCTTCGCGGTTGATTTCGAGCGTGTACTCCTGGGTGTCGTAGTCCGACTGTGAAACCCGGTTGGCAGTAAAGGTATTGGTCTCGATGATGTCCGAGCCCGCGCGGAGATACTTTAGGTGAATATCCCGAATGGCGTCAGGCTGGGTGATCCCGAGCAGTTCGTTATTTCCCTTGAGATCGGAGGGATGATCGGCGAAGCGCTCCCCCCGATAGTCCTCTTCCTCGAAGCCAAGACCTTGAATCAGTGTGCCCATGGCCCCATCCATGACGAGGATGCGGTTGGTCAGCGCTTGTTTGAACTTCTCGATTCGGTTTTGGTCTGGCATGGAACCTGCGGATCATTGTTTGAGAGCGCGCAATTTTATCAGCCCCGGCATGCGGGCGATTTGAAACTCTTGCGAACGCACTATGAATCGGGTTCATCGGTCTGGAACTCGCGTTGTCACGTATTCTGGCAACAGGGCAGGTCGATCTTTTAGAATCCGGTCTGCAACCACGGAGGCTTTATGGTCAACATTTCGGAGTCAGCCCAGGAATATCTCGTCGAACTGCTTTCGCGGCAGGAGGACAGTGAGACGGGCATCCGCATCTTCATCACTGACCCGGGCACGCCGATGGCAGAGACGTGCATCGCTTACTGCCGGCCCGGTGAGGAGCAGTCGAGCGACGAGAAGGTCGAGTACAAGGGTTTCTCGGCGTGGATCGATGAGCGCAGCAAGCCTTTCCTCGAAGAAGCGGAGGTCGACTACGCCAAGGACCGGATGGGCGGCCAGCTGACCATCAAGGCACCCAATGCGAAAGTGCCCAAGGTGTCGGATGACAGCCCACTCGAGGATCGCGTGAACTACGTGCTGCACAGCCAGATCAACCCTTCACTGGCTGCCCACGGCGGCATGGTGAATCTCGTGGAGGTCACCGAGGAGTCGGTGGCGGTGCTCCAGTTCGGTGGCGGCTGTCAGGGCTGCGGCATGATTGATGTCACCCTGAAAGATGGGGTCGAGCGGACGCTGATGGAGAACCTGCCGGAGCTCACCGGCATTCGTGATGTGACGGATCACACGCAGACCGAGAACGCCTACTACTAGCTTTTCAATTCGGCGGGCCGGTTGCTCGCGAAGCGTTTCCGCGCGGGGGCCGGTTCCAGGCAGGCTGGAGGACATGGATGTCCGAAAGCCAGCGTACATGGATGTACTTGCAGCGGTGCCTGGAACCGGCCCCCGTGCGGAGACGCGGCCCCAGAGCCCGTTCAGGCTAGGCGCTTTGCTTCAGCGCATCCTCGGTCAGTTGTTCACGGGCCGGCAGGTAGTCCTTCACCTTGTCACGCAGTGACCGGATCATGTTTTCGGTCGTCTCCCAGTCCACGCAGGCGTCGGTAATCGACACGCCGTACTGAAGCTGCGAGCGATCCGCCGGAATCGCCTGATTGCCGCCATTGATGTGGCTCTCGACCATCAGGCCGACAATCGACTGGTTCCCCTCGATGATCTGGTTAGCCACGTTGTCCATGACGAGCGGCTGCAGTTCATGGTTCTTGTTGGAGTTGGCGTGGCTGCAGTCGACCATGATGTTCGGTGCGATGCCCGCGCCAAGCAGCTTCTGTTCGCACAGCGCAACGTTCACCGAGTCGTAGTTCGTCTGGCCGCCACCGCCGCGCAGCACGATGTGTGCGTGGCGGTTGCCACGAGTACGGATGATTGCGACCTCGCCCTCGTGGTTGATACCGAGGAAACGGTGCGGCGCAGAGACGGACTTGAGTGCGTTGATCGCAACCTCGAGGTTGCCGTCAGTACCATTCTTGAAGCCGACAGCACTCGACAGGCCACTGGCCATCTCCCGGTGGGTCTGTGATTCGGTCGTGCGGGCGCCGATGGCGCTCCAGCAGATGAGATCCTGCAGATACTGTGGCGATACCGGGTCGAGGGCTTCAGTGGATGCGGGCAGCCCAATCTCCGCCAGGTCGACGAGCAGCTTGCGGCCGAGGTGGAGTCCCTCGCGGATGTTGAACGAGTCATCCAGATGTGGATCGTTGATGAAACCTTTCCAGCCGACCGTGGTTCTCGGCTTTTCGAAGTACACGCGCATGACGAGCAGCAGTGAATCGGATACCTCGTCGGACAGCTTTTTCAGTCTGTTGGCATAGTCCATGGCAGCATCGAGATCATGAATGGAACAGGGGCCGACAATCAGCAGCAGACGCTTGTCTTCGCGATCCAGGATATTGCGAATCGCGACCCGGGCACCGGCAACGGTTTCGAGGGCCGCCTCGGAAGCCGGCACTTCCTTCTTCAGTTCGTTCGGCGTTATCAGTGTTTCTGCGCTAAGCACGTTGAGGTCATCCACTTGTACGTTCGTCATCTTCATCTCCCACGGTTTCGACTGCTGACCGCCCCGGTTTTCCGGGGGCGAAAAAAAACCCCGATCGACTTGTCGCCTATCGGGGTCTTTATTCGGTAGGCGGCAACTAGACCGCCTGACTTTTCAGCAAGCGATCAACGGTCGAAAAAATAAAAATAGCCGAGCCAATAGCGCTGGCCGCAATCAGAGTCGGCCATGCTACCTCCCGGCGCCGTAAATCGCTTGTTGCTCAAGTTCATCATGGCGCCATCATATCGGCTGACCACAGTCATGCAAGTGTTTTTTGCCGCAACTCCGCTATAGTGGCGGCTCTCACGGCTCGCAGGGAGAAATCGCGGTGTTCAGACACGTCATGACAGGGCTGTTGCTGGTGGCGGCAGCGGCGTCGTCCGGGGCAGAGAATCCGGTGCGCAAGGTTGCAACGATCGCGTTTGGTCCGGTGAGCGAAATGAGTGGGCTCGCTAGGAGTCACCGATTTGACGATGTGTACTGGGTACATAACGACAGCGGTGATGAGGCGCGACTGTTCGCGCTCGACGGAGACGGGCAGGTCATCTTCCCGGCGTATGTGCGTGGCGACTTTTACGGTGAGGAGGCCGCGCCGGGTAAAGCCGAATGGCCGGGCCACCGGGTCCACGTCGCTGCGAATATCGACTGGGAAGACATCGCCGTAGACGACGATTTTCTCTACGTGGCCGAGATGGGCAACAACGGCAATGCACGACGCGACCTCGGAGTTTACGTGCTGCGAGAGCCGAATCCGCGCGCCGTGCTGGAAACGAGGCCCGTGAGTTTCGTGCCGGTCTCTTATCCCGACCAGCGCGAGTTTCCGGCCCAGCAGTGGCACTTCGATAGTGAATCGCTTTTTGCCGACAATGGCCGGCTGTACTTCATCACCAAGCATCGCAAGCCCGGCAAGATTGATGAGTTCGAAGCAGGCGCGGTGCTCTATCGTCTGGATTCGATGGATCCGGGCAAGGTGAACGTCCTGAAGCGCATCGATGATCACCCGCAAATTGCAGTCGCCACGGCGGCGGACCTGTCGCCGGACGGCAGTCGCCTCGCCGTACTCTGCTACCGCGATCTCTGGGTGTTCGAGCGGCCGCGCCGCGGCGATCGATGGTTCTCCGGGAGCGCTTACCGACTGCCGCTGAAGCTCGAGGAGACACGACAGGTCGAGGCGCTCACCTGGCGGGATGATGACACGATCCTGTTCGGAAACGAGGGGCGTGAATGGTTCGAGGTCGACGTTGCGGATATTCCGCCGTACGACGGCTGAACGCCGCCAGAGATTGACTTGGCCTCCACGATGCTTACCATGCGCCCCTTCTTTCGGCCCGGCTGACACCCTTGGAATACGAACTCTCGCTGCTCACCGTTTCGGCGCTGATTGTCGCTGGCGTGATCGGCGGCTTCATCAATACGCTGGCCGGCGGCGGTTCGATGCTGACCCTCCCGGCCCTGATGCTGCTCGGCATGCCAGCGGATGTCGCCAATGCCACCAATCGCGTGGGCGTTCTGCTGCAGTCGCTGACCGGCGTTCGGGGGTTCAACAAGGCGGGGCGACTCGATGCAGGGGCTATTGTGCCCGTGCTGGTGCCGACGCTCGTGGGCTCCCTCGCCGGTGCACTGGCGGCCTCGTATCTGCCGGTGTGGCTGCTGAAGCCGACATTGCTTGCTAGCATGGTGGGCATGGCGCTCGTGATGCTCGTCTTCCCGGGTGTCGTTGCGCCTCCGGAGGGAACGCGGGCGTTCCCGGTGCGGGAGCGTCCGGCGGCGGCGGCCGGACTCTTTCTCGCGGGCGCCTACGGCGGTTTCGTTCAGGCCGGAGTCGGGTTCCTGCTGATTGCCGCGCTGGCCGGCGGGCTGCGCTACGACCTTGTTCGCAGCAATGCCCTGAAGCTCGTGTGCACGGCGGCATTCAGTGTCGTGGCGCTGCTGGTCTTCGTGTTCAGGGATCAGGTGCTCTGGGTGCCCGGACTGATTCTTGCGGCCGGCACTGTCGTCGGTGCGAGCCTCAGCGTGCGGTTTGCGATAACCGTGCCCCAATCTACGCTAAAATGGATCCTTTTCGTGATGGTCTCCCTTTCCTGTGGAGCCGCACTCTTTTTCTAGTCTGGAATCATGAACGACAGTAGCGACAAGTACCCGCCCAACTTCATCCGCACGATCATTGAGAAGGATGTTGCCGCAGGCAAGAACAATGGCCAGGTGATGACCCGTTTCCCGCCGGAGCCGAATGGCTATCTGCATATCGGCCATGCCAAGGCGATCTGCCTCAGCTTCGGCATGGCGCAGGAGTTTGGCGGCCGGACCAATCTGCGGTTCGACGACACCAATCCCCTGAAGGAAAGTGTCGAATTCACCGAAGCAATCAAGCGCGACATCGCCTGGCTCGGTTTCGAGTGGCACGAGGAGCGCAATGCGTCTGACTATTTCGGCCAGCTCTATGAGTTCGCCGAGCAATTGATTCGTGAGGGCAAGGCGTACGTCGACTCCCTGAATGCCGAGGAGATCCGGGAATACCGCGGCACACTGACAGAACCCGGGAAGAACAGCCCTTATCGGGATCGGTCCGTCGAGGAAAATCTCGAACTGTTTCGCCGAATGAAGGCGGGTGAGTTCGGGGATGGCGAACACGTGCTGCGCCTCAAGATTGATATGGCGTCACCGAACATCAACATGCGTGACCCGACGATCTACCGGATTCGACATGTCCATCATCACCAGACCGGCGATGAGTGGTGCATCTACCCGATGTACGATTACACGCACTGTATCTCTGATTCGCTCGAGGGCATCACGCACTCGCTCTGCGATCTCTCGTTCGAGGATCATCGCCCGCTGTACGACTGGGTGCTTGATGAACTCGCGATGAACTGTCACCCGCAGCAGATCGAGTTCTCGCGTCTCAATCTGCAGTTCACGGTGATGAGCAAGCGAAAGCTCAAGCTGCTCGTTGAGAACGGGCTCGTGGACGGCTGGGACGACCCGAGAATGCCGACGATCGCCGGCCTTCGCCGACGGGGATATACGCCGGCGGCGATTCGTGATTTCTGTCGCCGCATCGGCGTGACCAAAAGCGACAACAACGTCGAACTGGCACTGCTCGAAAGCGTGATTCGCGATCATCTCGATTCCGATGCGCCGCGCGCGATGGGCGTCATCAACCCGCTGAAGGTCGTCATCGAAAACTATCCGGAAGGGCAGGTCGAGGAACTCGAGGTGCCCAATCATCCCAAGGACGAGTCGATGGGGCATCGCCGGATGCCGTTTACGCGCGAGGTCTATATCGATCGCGACGACTTCCGCGAAGAAGCGAATCGCAAGTACAAGCGGCTGGTCAGTGGCGGTGAGGTCCGGCTGCGGTTCGGCTATGTCATCAAGGCGGTGGATGTGGTCAAGGACGATGACGGTGAGATCGTTGAGCTCCGATGCACCTATGATCCCGACACGCTCGGCAAGAATCCCGAGGGCCGAAAGGTTCGTGGCGTGATTCACTGGGTGTCGGCGACCCATGGTGTTCCGGCAGAGTTTCGACTGTTCGAGCCGCTCTTCACCGTGGACTTCCCGGACGCGAGCGATCAGGAGTACACGGAACTGATGAATCCGTCATCGCTGACAACGCGTCACGGCTATGTCGAGCCGTCACTGACGACGGCAGGCGCCGATGACCGCTATCAGTTCGAGCGTGAGGGTTACTTTTGCGCGGACAGCAAACTGAGTTCGCCCGAGAAGCTTGTCTTCAACCGGATCGTCGGCCTTCGCGATACCTGGGCCAAGATCGAACAACAAGAGAACGCATGAGCCGAATCAACCTGAAGTATGGCGTGAACCCCCATCAGGCGAACGCCGTGGTGACGAACGCGCACGAACCCCTCGAGGTGCTGAATGGCAATCCCGGGTATATCAACCTGCTGGACGCCTTTACGGCGTGGCAACTCGTGATCGAGATGAAGCAGGCGACCGGGAAGGCGTCGGCTGCGTCTTTCAAACACGTAAGCCCGGCAGGCGCCGCTGTCGACGGGCCGCTGTCTGACGATTTTCTTGCGTCGCAATTCCTGGCGGCAAAGGATTACTCGCCGGTCGCGCGTGCCTATGCCCGCGCCCGGGGCGGCGATCGCATGTGTTCCTTCGGGGATGCCGTTGCCGTCAGTGATACCGTCGATGTCTCTCTCGCGAACCTCCTGAAATCGGAAGTCTCGGACCTGCTGATTGCACCTGATTTCGAGCCGGAGGCACTCGACTTTCTCCGGCAGAAGAAAGGAGGTGCCTACCTGCTGCTCAAGATGGATCCGGGCTACCGTCCGCCCTCGGTCGAGAAGCGCGAACTCTTTGGCTTCACGTTCGAGCAGGACCGCAATGACGCCGTCATCGACGGCAGCCTGTTTGGCGGTGCATCCGATGACATCAAGGAAACGCTCATCGTGGCGACCCTGGCGTTGAAATACGCACAGTCGAACAGCGTCTGCGTCGGCTATCAGGGACAGGTCATCGGGCTTGGTGCCGGCCAGCAGTCACGCATCCATTGCACGCGCCTGGCCTGTGACAAGGCAGAGAAATGGTTGCTCCAGATGCACCCGGACGTGCTGGCGCTGCCGTTCAGACCGGGTCTGAAAAAGCCCGAGAAGGCGAATGTCGTCGATCAGTTCCTGCTCTGGGACGAACTGTCAGACGCGGAGCGGGCCGATCTCGCGTCCCAACTGGACGGTGATGTATCTCCCATTGATCGCGCGGCGCGGGAGGCGTGGATCCGTTCGTTCGACGGACTCTGTCTTTCGTCAGATGCCTACATCCCGTTCCGTGACAACATCGATCGCGCGGCGAAGTCTGCCATTCAGGTCATTGCGCACCCCGGTGGATCCGTTAGGGACGAAAGCGTCAGGGCTGCCTGTGACCAGTACGGTATCGAGTTGCTCGAGACCGGGATTCGCTGCTTCCTCCACTGATGGCAGTCGATCTCGCCCTGATCCGCGAGGCTCACGACAGGATTCGTGGCGACATCCACGAAACACCGCTGCTGCACAGCGACCGGATTGACCGGATCTGCGATGCCGAGGTCTGGTTCAAGGCGGAACACCTTCAGAAGGCGGGTGCCTTCAAGACCCGGGGTGCCGTCAACGCCGTGCGATCCCTGCCGGCTGATGTCGCGGTACGGGGTGTCGCAACCCATTCATCAGGCAATCACGGGGCAGCGCTCGCCCGTGCGGCCGCGCTGCGAGGCATTCCTGCCTGGATCGTGATGCCCTCGAACGCGGTTCAGGTGAAGAAGGATGCGGTTCGCGCCTACGGGGGCGAGGTCATCGAGTGCGAACCCACACTCAGCGCACGCGAGTCGACTCTGGCGCAGATCACATCGTCTCGCGGTGCCCATTTCGTTCCTCCCTATGACGATGATCGGGTTATCGCCGGGCAGGGAACTGCGATGCTCGAGGTGCTCGGGCAACTCGACGGGATCGACTGTTGCATTGCGCCGGTCGGCGGAGGCGGCCTTCTTGCTGGCAGCGCCGTTGTGGCAGCGGATGCGGGGATTGATGTCTACGGCGCCGAGCCCGAGGGGGCGGACGATGCGCACCGCTCACTGATCAGTGGCAACCGCGTCGAGCAACATGTGCCGGATACGATCGCCGACGGCCTGCTGACCACGTTGGGGGCGCGGAACTTCGAGATTATCCGGCGCCTTGTAAAGGACATCCTGCTGGTGTCGGATGAGGAGATTCGCGAGTCTATGCGTCTGCTCTGGACGCGAACCAAACAGGTGGTGGAACCCTCGGCCGCGGTCACGCTGGCCGCGATCATTCGCAATCCCGGTGTGTTCCGCGGCAGGAAAGTCGTCGCGATGCTGACGGGCGGGAATGTCGACGTCGACAATCTGCCGTTCAACGCCTCAGATCGCGATCAGCCATAGCAATCCGCCCGCGGCGTAGCCCCATACCTTGCCGCGGTCGCCGGAGCCGTTCGAGAGTCCGACGTTCAGTGATTCCTCCGGGTCCATGCCGCGCTGTGTGCGGGCAACGATCGGCCCCTCGAACACGGTGACCGAGATAGCCTGGGCCGTCACGATGGCGAGCAGGGCGGCGCGGCTCCAGGAATCCATGGGAACGAGCAGCACCACCAGCAGCACAAGCAGCCAGTTGGCGCCGATACCGCCGAGGCTCATGGCCAGAAACTGGTCACGCGTGTTCTTGTCGAAACGGAACCCGAAGATGAATGCGCCGCGGGGCTCACGAACCATCGGGGAGTAGGAGCCAGCCAGGCGGGCGCCGATGAAATGGCCCCATTCGTGGAAGAGCACTGACACAATATAGCCGGCCACCAGGGCGTTGACGAAGGCGATGAAGCCGGCGAGCCAGAGATCAGAGGATTGCGCCCAGGCATCGGCGGCGCCCCATCCCGTGACGGCGAGCAGGAACGCAATACCGTGATAGCGGGCGACGGCGAGCAGTCGCTGTGAATCGGTTGGGGTAGAGGCAGTCGTCATCAGGGCTCCAGGCTTTCGAATCCGTCGGTGAATCCGGCCAGCGACAGCGGGATTTCGACATTCCGCTGCGCGGTTGCGCCGAAGAACAGGCGGGCCTCATTGCCGCGCTTCAGCCGGGCGAGAAGTTCGTCCGACATCGCTAGCACGGCAAGACAGCCGTTTTCATCGCAGCGCAGTACGGTGGCACGTACGCCGTTTTCGTCCTCGTCGACGATCAGCGAGATACCTTTCGGCAAGAAGATGCCAAGCGGGGCCGTGAGATACATCACCGGCCGATCATTGTCGGCGACGTAACCGACCGCGGTCTGGAAGACGAGCCGACCCGATTCGTGGTTTGCCGTCTGCACAATCTGGCAAACGGTTCGCTCATCGCGATCAGTGCACAGCTTGACCCAGTCGCCGAATGTGCCTTCAACCCGTTGCTCGGGCTGCTCTTCCGCGAGCACGCTGAATGAGCAGAAAATGAACAGAATCGACAGTGTACGTGCAATCTCTCTTTTCATTCGGGCAGTGTATCACCTCGTACGCCGCGAACGATCCACAGCGGGTCGGCACCGCGTGGCGAGCGATCTTCCATATCGATGTCGGTCAGACCGCCACCCAGGCTCATGTAGCTTGCGACCAGCCGGCAACGATCAGACGGCGATAGCACCTTGAACGCCTGGATGGCCTTGGTCGGAAACAGGCGGTGCGACATCGCAACGATGCACTGCCCGCCCGGCGCGAGCACGCGGGCGATCTCGGCGAACACCTCGAAGGGGCGTGTGAGGTACTGTACCGAGACAGCGATGAGTACCGCGTCGAATGCGGCATTTGGCCAGGGCAAAGAGGGATCGTCGTTCAGGTTCACGATGTGGTATTCGTCGAGCCTGGGATTGGCGGCGAGTTCGGCCTCGTTCATGCCGTGCCCGGCAACATGCGCGTATCGAACCGTTTCGGGCAGGTGTGATATCCACGACGACATCAGATCGAGGAGGCGCGAACCCGGCGACAGCATTTCGCCGTAGTAGCGGGTGAGGGCGGTAATGGTTGCATCGTCGATATGCGTCGTGAATCGTGGGGACACATAGAAGGCGGCATCAGTCGACTCATCCTCGCGAGCGAACAGTGCGTCGGGCAGGCCGTGACGTGTCAGTGGTCCGCTCTCCCGTCGGTTTCCCGCGCCAGCAAAAAGTCGTTCGCGGTGACGCCTCCGGCTGTATGCGTCCACCATTTCACGGTCGCCTTGCCGTATTCGAGTGTCACTTCCGGATGGTGATTGTATTCCTCGGCGAGTTCGCCGACGGCGTTGGTAAATCGCAGCGCGCCAACGAAATCTGCAAACTTGTAGCTGCGGGCGAGTACCTTGCCGTTGTTCTCGAGTGCCCAGCCCGAGAGCTGGCCGAGCAACTCGCGTGCTTCCTCGCTGGACAGCGCGTCTGTGATCTCGCCCTGCTGGAATTCCAGTTCCTGTACGTTCATGGCGGTCGTCCTGTTTCGGCTTTCCCGCGATGATGGAGGCTCAGCGCGTCAAGTCAACCGTTCGCGGTGAGTGGATTTGACCATGACTATGAGCAAATCAAATTTTCCTATCCCGCCCCGGCTGTTTAAAATCCGGCCTTCACATGACTGGCGATGAGGCGCTACCTGTTTGCGCCGAGGTGGATCAACCACCGGGAAGTGTGAATTCCGACAATGCCGTTCGCCTGGGCGTTTTAACCGACAACGGGAGAGAAGCCCATGACATCCAATCTCGAATATCTCGAACAGAACGATCCTGACGTATTCAATGCGCTGAAGGGCGAAGAGCATCGCCAGACGGTCGGGATCGAGCTGATTCCTTCCGAAAACTACACGTTCCCGGAAGTGCTGGCGACGCTGGGCAGCGTCTTCACCAACAAATACTCCGAGGGCTATCCGGGCCGACGTTACTATGGCGGCCAGGAATATACCGACCAGATCGAGAACCTCGCCCGCGCCCGTGCCAAGCAGGTGTTCAGGGCAGAACATGCCAACGTCCAGCCGCTTTCCGGCTCTGCGATGAACCAGGCGGTCTATCTGGGCCTCCTTGAACCCGGCGATACGATCCTGGCAATGGACCTGTCCCACGGCGGGCACCTGACCCACGGCGCGCCCGTGTCGCATATGGGCAAGCTCTTCAACTTCATTCGCTACGTCACAGACCCTGTCGACGGTTCGATTGACTTCGACAAGCTGCGCGAGGACGCGCTGCGTGAGAAGCCGAAGATGATTCTGGCAGGCTACACGTCGTACCCGCGCGAAATGGACTACGACAAGTTCAAGGCGATCGCCGACGAGGTGGGTGCACTCACGATGTGTGATGCCTCTCACTATGGCGGTCTTGTCGCCGGTGGCGCGATGAAGAACCCGCTCGACGCCGGGTTTGACGTCATGACCACGACGACGCACAAGAGCCTGCGTGGCCCCCGCGGCGGCATGATTCTCTGCAAGAAACCGCTGGCGTCAAAGATCGACAAGTCGGTGTTCCCGGGACTGCAGGGTGGGCCGCACATGAACGCCGTTGCCGCGATTGCGGTCACGATGCTGAAGGCGCAGCAGGACGACTTCAAGACGTATGCCCATCAGGTGCTCAAGAATTCAAAGGCGCTCGCGGCCGAGTTGATGGAGCGCCGGGGGCAACTGGTCACCGGCGGCACCGACAATCACATGATGGTGCTTAACACGGTCGAGAGCTACGGCCTTGATGGCAAGGTCGCGGAGGAAGTGCTCGACCAGGCGGGCATCACGACCAACAAGCAGATCATTCCTGACGATCCGAATCCGCCGCTGAAGCCGAGCGGCATTCGTATCGGTACCCCTGCCGCCACGACCCGTGGCATGAACGAGGCCGATATGCAGCTGCTCGGTGAGTGGATTGCAGACAGCCTCTCGAATCCTGCCGACGAGAAGTTCCTGCTGGAGATCCGGCACAAGGTCGAGGCGTTCTGTCAGCGGTTCCCGGTGCCTGGTCTCGAATAAGCGCCGCCGTTGTCAGGGCCCGTGCTTGCGATTCTCCGGCATGCCGACTATCGGCAGCCGGAGGACGTCCCGAGTGCTCATTTGCCGTGGCCGCTCACCGGTGCCGGTGAAGCCCAGGCGCTCGCGGCAGGCCAGTCGCTGGGGGAAATTGCCGCGGCGCGCGGCCTCGCGATCCATCCCGTCATCGATTCCTCCCGGATGCTCCGGGCGTGGCAGACAGCCGACCTGATTCGCCGCGCGCTGGCGCTCGATCTCGAGATTGCAGAGTTCGATGCGCTGGCCGAGCGCAGTGTTGGCGCTGCCGCCAATCTGACCGTGACCGAGATCGAATCGCTGCTGGCTGAAGATCCCCGTTACGACGTGCCGCCGGCCGGCTGGAAATCGCGGGCCGATTTTCGTCTGCCGCTGCAGGGCGCCGAATCCCTGACCGACGCAGGAGCCCGGGTTGCCTCACACATTGAGCATGCACTGGACGACTGTGGCGATGATGAGCTCAAGATCCTCGTGGGACACGGTGCGTCGATACGACATGCGATGGCGAAGCTGGGCGTCCTGTCGCCGGATGAAGTCGCCGCGCGCTCCATGTACCATGCCTCGCCAATTCTCCTGCAGTACGTTGCCACGGGCTGGCGTCAGGTGGGGGGAGAGTGGAAGTTACGCCAGCGATCAGGGGATAGCGATGAGTTTCGCGGCCAGCCATGAATGAAGACCTGCCAGCGATTTCAGGACTGATATCAAAGTGCGACCTCGCATCGACGTTCGAGTTCGACGGTTTCCCGGTGCGTGTCCTGACCAACAGCCCGGCGCTCAAGTCGGAACTCGAGCAGTACTACGCCGTGTTCCGGACCGACGTGAATGATCGTGCTCACGTCGTGTTCGCATTCGATGGGGCCGTTCCCGAATTTGCCCGCAATGACTGGCAGATCAAGCAGCCGGAACCCGGCAAGCATCGTATCAAGGAGCATTTTCAGTGGTTCGGGACCTCGATGGTGGTGCGAAAGGTCCAGACTGGTGTCCATCTCGCGTGGCTGCCCGAGGGCGTCATTGCGTTCGGGCCACTGACGGATAACCCCAATCAGGTCGTCAACTTCATCAACAACCTCTACCTGGACGATCTGCTGTCGGAAGATGGGCAGCTCTTCCACGCCGCCGGGGTCTGTACGGGCGGGGGCAGGGGGCTCGGCCTTGCGGGGCAGTCCGGCAAGGGCAAGTCGACGCTGGCGCTGAAGCTCCTCGAAGCCGGGCTGGATTTCGTGAGCAACGACCGCCTCGTGGTCACCGATCGCGGCGGTCAGCTCCATATGCAGGGCGTGCCTAAATATCCCCGCATCAATCCCGGCACCATCGTCAATCAGGCGTCGCTCCTGAGACTCGCGAGCCCGCAGGACATTGAACGCTACCGGGCAATGCCGGCGGACGATCTCTGGGAACTGGAAGAAAAGTACGATGCGATCGTCGATGAGTACTTCGACGGCTGCCAGTTCCGCCTGGGTGCGGCGATGTCGGCGTTTGTGCTGATCGACTGGGACCGGCATGCCGAAGCCCCGGCCCGTCTCGACGCCGTGTCGGCAGGTGACGTCGCCGGGCTGATCCCCGCCGTCATGAAGTCGCCCGGCATCATGCTGCCGCGAGCGTCGGCACGCATCCCGGCGGCGCAGACCGCGGACTACCGCGAGCTTCTGGAGCAGACCCGGCTCTATGTCCTTAGTGGCGGTGTGGATTTTGCGGCGGCTGCGGCACTGATCCGCGCCGAACTGGAGGCCTGATTCCCGACCGGGAACCGCGAAATTTATAAACGCCGTTTACCCCTTCTTAATACAGGTTGGTATAATTTGACGCGCTGCACGACCGGGGATTTCGTGCCGCACAAAACCCGACCCTCCCGATTGCTGTCATTTGGGTACAATTCAAAGGAGATTTGATGAAAAGCACCAGTATTTCTCGATACCTGGCGTCGATCGTCGCGTCTGTATTCCTGCTCCTCGCCGGCGTTAACGCGTCAGCGAACGAGACCTTTTCCGCGATTCGCGGCAAGGTCATCGGGGCGGGCGGCGCGGCTCAAACCGGCGCGACTGTTGTCGTAGAAGACCTTCGCACCGGCGCATCGCGTTCGTACCAGACCAACGATGTCGGTACGTTCCTCGCGACCAAACTGCCGGTTGGCGGACCCTACAAGATCACTGTCGGTGACCGAACCGTCACGGTTCAGTCCATCGCGCTCGGTGATGTCTACAACCTGACGATTTCAACCGCCGGCTCGCAGCCGATGGAAGAAGTCGTGGCCTACGGCCAGTCGACGCAATTCGTCGATGTTGCCGCTGGCCCGTCGGCGACGTTCTCACGGGAACAACTGCAGGATGCTCCGGCATTCTCGCGCGACATTCAGGAAGTGTACTCGATCGATCCGCGAATCAACCTCGACAACGAGGACGACGGATTCGAGATCAACTGTGGCGGCAAGCACCCGCGCTTCAACAGCGTGACGCTCGATGGCGTCAGCCAGAACGACCTGTTCGGCCTGAACTCGAACGGTTACTCGACCGCGGTCGGCATGCCTTTCCCGTACGATTCGATCGAGCAGGTTTCGGTTGAACTGGCACCGTTCGATGTGACCTACGGCGGTTTCTCGGCCTGTAACATCAACTCGGTGACGCGCAGCGGTTCGAACGAGTTCGAAGGCAACGTGTTCTACGAGCACACCAGCGACTCGCTGCGTGGTGACCAGATCAACGACATCACGATCAACTCGCCCGGCTACAACGAGAAGACCTATGGCTTCTCGATCGGCGGCC
Organism: Pseudomonadales bacterium; assembly: GCA_965267485.1. GTDB lineage: Bacteria > Pseudomonadota > Gammaproteobacteria > Pseudomonadales > Azotimanducaceae > JANQJA01. The sequence continues at coordinate 2,105,851 of OZ254080.1, forward strand.
CGATCCTGCGTGACCGCCTGTTCTTCTTCGGTGCTTACGAGTTCTCCGACGAACCCCGATTCCTCGCACGCGGTCCGGCGGGTTCCGGTATCGGTGACGAGCGTCCGTGGCTGTCGCAGGCAACGTTCGACCTGATCCAGAGCACTGCACAGAACGTGTACGGCTACGATCCCGGTGGTGCGCCCGGCGATGGCGTTCAGGAAGCCGAGAAGTACATGGCTCGCATCGACTGGTACATCAATGACAATCACGACCTGTCGCTGATCTATAACTACTTCGATGGTTTCCAGCTTCGCGATTCCGATGGCGACTCGGATGAGTTCGAGTTCGCGAATCACTTCTACACCAAGGGTGCAGAGCAGGACACGACATCGCTGTTCCTGAACTCGCAGTGGACTGACGCGCTGTCGACAGAGATCTTCGTCAGCACGACGGATCTCATTGACTCGCAGGTCACAGTTGGCCCGAAAGACTTCGGCGATCATCAGATCAACGACTTTGACGGCAACGTCATCTACCTCGGCGCCGATGATTCCCGTCAGGCCAACGCCCTGAACTGGTCTGCCGACAACCTGCGTCTTTCCGCAGAGTACCTGTGGAATGATCACATCATCACGGTCGGCTACGAGCGTGTGGATCTCGAGATCTTCAACCAGTTCGTCCAGCATTCGAACGGTGGTGAGTGGGACTACTACGGCCTGACCGATCGTAACGGTGATGGCATGTCCGACCCCGCTTACTGTGCTGGCCTGACGGCCCAGGGTCGGTTCGACGACCTCGCCTGTGATGTCTCCGGTATCGACCAGTTCGTACTTGGTCGCCCGAGCCAGATCTACTATGGCAGCGGCGGCGGAACCAACGATCCGAACGATGCAGCAGCGAACTACTCATTCGCGACGAACTCCGTGTTCATCCAGGATGAAATCTACTTCGCCGAAAACGCACTGACGGTTGTTGCCGGTCTGCGCTACGACTGGATTACCCAGGACGATCGCCCGAACTACAACGAAACGTTCTCGACGGCCAACGGCATCCGCAATGATGCCAACCTCGATGGCATTGATCTGCTGATGCCGCGCGTCGGCTTTACCTGGGACGTCAGTGACGATCTGAGTGTGCGCGGTGGCCTTGGCCTTTACTCCGGTGGCAATCCGAACGTCTGGGTCTCCAACGCGTGGTCGAACGACGGTCTGACCAACGTACAGGTGCGCACGTTCCTCGGCGGCAACACGTCTGTCCTCGATGGTAGCATCGCGCTGTCCGGCCAGGGTCGTCCGGGCTACGACGTTCCGCAATCGCTGGTAGACCAGGTTGCGGCCACGACGCCGGCATCGGCCAGCAACAGCTTCCTGGTGCTGATTGATCCCGACTACGAACAGCCCGGCGAGTGGAAGTTCGCGCTGGGTGCCACGTACAACATCCCCGGCTATGACTGGCAGATGGATATCGACTATCTGTACACGCGTATCGAAGACCCCGCGTACTACGTCGATCTGGCCCAGGAAGTTGTCGGTTTCACGACAATCGGTACGCCGATCTATTCGGCCACCAACGGCTTCAACAACATGATGCTGACCAACTCCGACGAGGAAGGTAAGTCACATCTGTTCTCGGTCAACTTCCAGAAGGAATGGGACAACGGCTTCAGCTTCTCCGTTGGCTATGCCTACACGGACGCCGAAGACGTGAGCCCGATGACATCGGCTGTTGCAAAGTCCAACTTCGACAACACGGCGCTGGTCGACATCAACGATCCTGAGCCCGGCACGTCGAACTACGTCGTTCCGCATCGCTTCACCGCCCGCGCAAGCTGGCGTGGTGAACTGATCGCCGGCCTGAACACGACGGTGACCGCCTACGCGGTGGCGCAGGAAGGCCAGCCCCAGAGCTACGTCATGAGCTCCAGCGATCAGGAAGCTGATCAGCGGTTCGGCCGTCATCTGCTGTATGTGCCGACGGGCGCAAGCGACCCGAACGTCGTTTTCAACCCGAGCTTCGATCAGGCTGCGTTCTTCGCGTGGGTTGAGCGTGAAGGCCTGAACTCCGGCCTGCAGGCGCGTAATGACTTCCACGCTGACTGGAGCAACCGCCTCGACCTGCGTATCAGCCAGGAGCTTCCGACGTTTATCGAGGGAACGAACGGCCTGTTCTTCCTGAAGATCTACAACGTCGGCAACCTGCTGAATGACAGCTGGGGTGAGGTCAACGACGCCGAGTTCTTCTCGCAGCAAGTCGTGACGAACTCCATCAACGCCTCGGGTCAGTTCGTCTTTGAGCGCTTCAGCGATCGCGACGTCAACGACCTGAAAGAGACCCGTTCTCTTTGGGAAGTACGTGCCGGCCTGGAATTCCGGTTCTAGGAATTCCCGCATGGGCAACGCAGAAAGGGCAGCTTCGGCTGCCCTTTTTTTTGCACGGCTGTTAATGCGATAAACTTGTCGTCATGACGCAAACCAAGGCTCTCTGGAAATACGACGGACTGGAGTGGTTCGACGCCGATCTGCCGCGCCGTATGGAGCCGTGGCCCCGTGACAAGGGACTCTGGATCGACATCGGCGCCGAGGATGACCAGGACGATTGCGCCCGGGGTGCAACAGAGCAATACACAAGGTCCAGGATGTGGATCTGGGGCGGTCGCCGTGTCTATTTTTTCTGTGATATTCACGCCGATGCCGACGCCTTTTTCCTGTCCCTGGTCGCCTCCGGCGGGGTTCGCAAGACCGGGCCGGAAGACACGGATTTCGAGCTGACGACTGACGGGGAGCAGGCCCTCTTCATCATCGGTGGTGACTGCTTCGACAAGGGGCCGCTGAATCTCAGACTGCTGGAAGCGATTCACCAGCTCTACCTGCGTGGCGCCGACATTCAGCTCCTCGCGGGCAATCACGATATCCGGACCTACCTCGGCATTTACTACGCCGAAAGCAAGGATCCACTGCTGGATCACCTGTTCGTCCGTATGGGCAAGAAGACAGTGCCGCTGCTGAAGGAGATCTATGATGACTTCATTGCTGACCGTAACGAGCAGCTAAGCTTCGATCAGGCGGATACGCCCATCCATGCGATGCTGTTTCCCGCGGAATCCTGGTATCGGACGTTCCCTGAGGCGGCTGCAGGCTGGATTCCCAAAGAGAAGCTCGACAAGGAGATCCTCAGGATTCGTGAAAAGTCGATGGAGTTCGAGGAGCGAGCGGCCGGCTTTGGACTGACCCTGTCTCAGGTGTACTCGGCGGTGAGGAAGTTCCGCGAGCTCTTTTTCGAACCGGAGGGTCGTTACTTCTGGTTTTTCGAGAACATGAAGCTTGCCCATCAGGAGGGCAGCTATCTGTTTGTACATGCCGGTGTCGATGACGACGTGGCGCGAGTCATTCGCGACGAAGGCGTGGATTCGCTCAATGTCGAGTTTCGCCGAATGCTGCACGAGGACCCCTTCGCGCTTTACCATGGCGTGCTGGGCAACGCCTTCCGGACCAAGTATCGACAGTTCGACTATCCGCTGACGGCCGCCGGGGTCGAGGCGCTACACGAGGCGTCGATCTACGCCATCGTGCACGGGCACAAGAATCTCTGCCAGGGGCAGCGAATGGTCTTCCGGGAGCAGATGCTGAACTTCGAGTGCGATGCCAGCGTCGACTGCAACACGCGCGTCGTCGAAAGCCTCTATGGCCCGGGGGCCGCTGTTGTTGTTTTCACCGAGACCGGCCGCGTCAACGCGATCAGCACAGATTATCCCTACGTGAAGACTTTCCATCCGGGGGCGATCACAGTCGCTGGCGGTACCGTGGCGGGCCAGCGGGCGCGCCATCAGTCCCCGGGGATGAAACGGGGCTGACATTGTTGACATAATGTCAGGACAGACTCTTCAGACCGTCGGGTGTTTGGACCATGTCAGGCAAGTCAGGCAAGAAGGATAAGCAGCGATTCAAATACAAGAACGTCGAGAGCATTGACTCGGTGTTCAACTATGTCGCAACCATCAACAAGGGGCTGAAGTCCCGGCGGATCGGATTTGGCGATGACGACGACATGATCGAGATGTCGTTGCCTGACGACGTCGAGCTGTCGATTGAGGCCGAGACCCGCAAGGGCAAAGGCGAACTCAAGATCAGTCTTGCGTGGAAGACGCCGGAGCCTGCGGTGATCGCGCCCGAACAGAACGGCAAGAAGAAGGACAAGAAGGGCCGGAAAGAAGACGGTAAGGCGTCGAAGAAGGACAAGAAGAAAAACAAGGACAAGCAGCAGGCGAAGCTCAAGAGCGCAAGCAAGGATGAGAAAAGGACCGTTGAAGCGACCAAAGCACCCCCGGCCGACGTTCCCGGCGCTGTTGCTGATGAGGCAGAACGCAAGGCAGTGAAGCGAGCAGCCCGCAACGAAGCCAGCAAGAAGCGCGTCACCCGCAAGCAGCCCGCGCGCAAGTCGACCGCGAAGAAGCAGCCCTCAGCCAGCCGCTCAAAAAGCCCGGCCAAACGTACGCCACCCGGGAAAAAGACCTGACCGATGCCCATTGACGAAGGGGTAAACGTCGACCTGCAATTTCTGATTGTCGAGGTCAAGAAACAGGCGCGCGCCTCACTTTCCTATGTCGAGAAGCCGTCTCGTTCCAAGCTCAAGAAGATCAAGGAGCGCGAGGATTACATCGACAATCTGAAGAACACGCTTGAGAACAAGTGCTACTTCCAGATTCATCGTCTGGACGACGACGACCGGCAGATGTACTACTTCAAGGCGCTCATTACGATCGCGGCCAATCTCGAGCGTGCGTCGGACTACTTCGAGAGCATCTGTGACCAGTGTGCCTACATCGAGGACATGGACTACGTCGGCGACTATCGCCTTCGCCGATATTATCGTGAGATCAATCGGGCGCTCGACCTGATTTACCCGTCGCTGACCCAGCACAGTCTCGAGATGGCGCAGAACATCTGTGATCGAGAGGAAAAGATCGACGAGTTGTATGACGAGTCGTTCTTCCGCGTGCGGGATACCCTGCGGGATCACAAGCGGGTTGATGACAGTCTGACGCTGCTGTTCATCGTGCGCTACCTCGAGCGCGTCGGCGATACGCTGCTGAATATCGGTGAGGCCATTCTGAACATCCATCTGGGTGAGAAGATGGGTATCCGGCAGTTCAAGAACCTGCGGCGTGCACTGCGGCACCAGAATATCGACATCGAGTCCAGCCACGTCGAGTTCAAATCAATCATGAACACACGCTCGGGCTCGCGTGTTGGCAAGATCGTCAGCCAGGACAAGAACGACAAGCGGACGGTCTTCTACAAGGAGGGTACGCGAGACAAGATCGATGAGGAGGCGCGGGGGCTGAAACTCTGGGAGAAGGTCTCAAGTGTCAGCGTGCCCGAGCTGCTCTACCACGACTCGCGGAAGAAACACTCGACCATCCTGCTGGAGTTCATCGAAGGAAATGATCTGCTGGAGATTCTGATCAATCAGCGAGGCCGTGTCTCGTCGGCGCTGGATTTGCTCACGGAGAGTCTGACCCGGGTGTGGGATGAAACGCGCACTGACAAGAGCGTCAAATCGACTCATATCAGTCAGTTGATCAGCCGGACCGAGGACATCGTGTCGGTTCACGGGCAACTCTTCAATATCGAAGAGAACATGGAACATGTCCTCAAGGATGCGAAAAAGCTGGAGAGCCGGCTCAAGGCACCGTTCTCGACGCTCATTCACGGCGATTTCAACGTCGACAACATCATTTATCGCTCGGAATCCGAGCATCCCTATTTCGTTGATGTTCACCGCAGCCGTCAGGGTGACTATGTACAGGATGTTTCGGTCTTTCTGGTCAGTAACTTCCGGGTGCCGATCTTCAGTCCGGATATCCGCGGGCGCCTCGACGAGGCGAACTGGCGAATGTTCGAGAGCGCGCAGGCGTACGCGCTTGCTCACGGTGACACGACGTTCCACGCGCGGCTCGCGCTCGGCGTGTTCCGCTCGCTGATCACGTCGACGCGATTCCTGTTCGACGAGGGATTTACCACGAACATGTTCAACCGCGGCACCACGTTGCTGCACGAATTGCTCGATCACCGCGACGCCCTGGAAGACTTCCGGCTGTCGAGCGAATACTTCCTGTACCGGTAATCTTTTGGGAGCAGAGTCTTGAATATTGGTGTGATCGGCATTCGCGGCGCGTGGTCGACCGAGTCGTTGTCTGAAAAGCTCGCCGCCAGGCGCGCGGGCGGGACGGTCATTGAGCTCAGTGAGATCGGCTACGACCTGTCGACGACGCGATGTTTTCACAGCGAGTACGACCTTGAAGCGTTCGACGGATTTATCCTGAAGAAGATGGGGCCGAGCTATTCGCCGCACCTGCTCGATGAGCTCGAATTGTTGCAGTTGCTCGAGAGGCGCGGGTTTCGCTTTTTCTCGAGGCCGTCGAAGATTCGCGACATGATCAGCCGGCTGTCCTGCACGATTCATCTGCGGGAAAACGGCATACCGATGCCGGATACCTTTGTCACCGAGCATATCGATGACGCATTCGAATGGTCACGGCAACGACTGCCGGTCGTGCTGAAGCCGCTTTACAGCACGAAGGCGCGGGGCATGATGATGCTGTCGGACGAAACGGTGCTCCGCGATCAGCTCGAGGCTTTCCTGTCGACGGGCGAGAAGCTGTTCTATCTGCAGCAGAAGGTGGACCTGCAGGGTATGGATCACGGTCTTGTCTTTCTTGGCGGGGAATACCTTGGCGCTTACTCGAGGGTCGGGGATGGCTCTGCCTGGCACACAACGACGCGGGAAGGCGGTCGCTACCAGAAGTACGATCCGCCCCAGGCCTACATCGATCTTGCGGAGCGGGCTCAGCGCCCGTTCGGTCTTGATTTCACCTGTGTGGACGTCGCCGAAACCCGTGAAATGGGTCCGATCGTCTTCGAGGTTTCTGCGTTCGGCGGTTATCGCGGGCTATTTGAGAGTGCGGGCATCGATGCATCCGATCGCCTGACCGACTATGCGATCAGGGAACTGCGCTGCCGCTAGCAAGCTAGACGATCCGGATGTCAGCCTCGTGACTGACGGGTGACGGCTCGAATCCGGAGAGCGTGTCGAGCACCTCTCTCGTGTGCTCGAGGAGGCGTTCGGGATGGCCCCGCGACTCGAAATTCGTTCGGACCAGAGGTTCCGTCTTCGATGGACAGACGGAGAATCGCCAGCCGCCTTTCATTTCAAAGCTGATGCCATCGAATTGCCTGACCGCCACGGCGTCCGGGCGAAAAGCCTTGTCGAGCGCCTCCAGCGCAGCCCCGACGTCTGCGAGGGAAAGATTGATTTCGGGGGTACAACAGACTTCCTGACGTCGCTCGGCGATCAGGTCGCCAATGGATACACCGTTGGAGGCGAGTTGCGTCGCGGTCAGCCAGGCGAACATGCCCGAGTCGCAGTGAAAGAAGTCACCGAAGAAATGGTGTGACGACAATTCGCCGCCGTAGATTGCCCGGCTCTCCTTCATTCGCCGCTTGACGAACGCGTGACCGGTTTCACTCGGCACGGGCTTACCGCCTGCTGCCTGGATGACGTCGATCGTGTTCCAGCAGAGTTTGGTATCGAAGACGATCGGGGCACCGGGCTGGCGCTTCAGGAAGTGGGCGGCCAGCAGGCCAATGACATAATACGTCGGAATCATGTCGCCGCTTGAGTCGAACAGCACGCAGCGGTCGCAGTCGCCATCCCAGGCGACGCCGAGGGAAAAGTCCTCCGCGGACATGAACGCCTTCATTTCCCGAGTGAGGCGGGGCTTGCCGGGGTCGGCGCCTTCCTCGGGGATGGGGCCGGGTTCACGACGGAACCAGGTGACCGGCAAATCGAAACTGTCTGCGATGTTGACGGCGAGTGTTGCAGCGGTGCCGTTCAGGCCGTTCAGCGCGATTCGGCCGGCGTTCAGGGATTCGACCGGAAAATGGTTGGCAAGGAACTGGATATACTCGCCAACGAGGTCAAGCACCTGAATTCGACCCTTCGCCTGACGGATGTGTGAGGGTGAGCCCTCCAGCATCAGTGCCATGACGTCGTCGAGACCGGTATCGAATGTCACGGCCCGTCCGCCCGCAAGTACGCACTTCAGACCATTGTAGGCCGGCGGGTTGTGACTTGCCGTCACAATGATGCAGGCAGAGACGCCGCTGCGGGTTGAGGCGAAGTAACCCAGCTCTGTCGGACAGAGCCCGAGATCCCGCACGTCGAGGCCGCACTCGCTGAGTGCCACGTTCAGTGCCTGCTGCAGCGACACGCTCGACGGTCTCATGTCGCGCCCCGTCACGATCACCCCCTCGAGTTCGAAGCGGGCGACGAAGGCGCGTGCGAACGCGGTCACGAACGGCTCGTCGATTTCCTCGGGATAGCGGCCGCGGATGTCGCCCAGGCGAAAGGCGGGAAGCTGTAGGGGCTGTCGGGATTGCATCGAAAACCAAGATAGCGCATCGGCATCGAGCTTGCATAGATGATCGCGGGCACCGGAATCGCGTGTCTTCGCGTCGTTTGCGCACCATCGGTGCACTCGTCGCGGGGCGCGCGTTCCATTTGGTGCATGGACCCGAGGCCGTGTGAGAAGTACCTGATGATTCGAATGGTTATCCTGTTGTTGCTGCCCGTGTTCATGGATTGGGCGAAGGCAGAGGAGGGCGCTGCCACCGCGTCCGTTCAGGATGTGACCCAGGAGAGCCCACGCGAGCGGAACCGGGTGCTGCTGAAACGAAATCCCATCGCTTCCGAGTATCAGGAGCCAGGCCGGCTCGGTTTGTCCGACGGCGCTTCAGCCGATGCCGAAGGTGTCGATTTCAGGAGCCAGTTCCGACTGCGACCGCTGTCCGGGCGGGATGGGGGGATCACGCGCCTTGAAACGAACGTTAGCTATCAGGCAGCGAGTGGCAGGGTGGAGCCCGGTGGGCGACTTCATATCGGTCGGACGCTGGGGCCGGTCAAGGCGCAGGTCCAGATTTCGTCTTCATCGGCGACCCGGCTGATCAATCACTATCAGGCACGCTGGATAGAACTCCCGGGTGAGGTTTCGCTGCTCGGCTTTCCCCGCTACAGCGAGGACAGCTACGAGACCGACAACCGGGCGGCGGCGTGGCGCTTCGATGTTGGTCGTGGCGCACCGTTGACCGGTTACTACGAAGGCCATGCTTCAAGGTATACCGACCTTTCCTATCGCAATCGGCTCGAATACCAGATCGCGACGGGCGACGTCGCTGCCTCGACTGTCGACGGCCGGACGATTACGGCCGCGGCAGTCACGGATGCCAGCCTGCGGCGCTACTTTCACACGATGGATACGACACGGGACATCGTGCGTCACCAGTTCGGCCTCAGTCTGAGTGGAGAGCGAGACAGTATCGACGCATCGGTCTACATCAGCCGCTGGGAAAACTTCCGGGCGTGGCGGCCGTTCAATTTTGTCGATGCCGGTGTTGATCTGAGCTATCGGCTGATCGATCAGTGGGTGCCAGCGGTGGCGTTCGAGGGCGGCTATGACGTGTTCGATCTCGGACAGTCCCTGCTCGCCAATCACCGCCCCTCGGATCTGCTCACGACCGATAGCGATTATGCCGTTCGGCTCGACTGGGAGCGGGAAGCGAAGCTCTTTGGTCACAAGCTCTGGATGAGTTCGGGCGTACTGCTGCGAAACAAGGAACGTGACATTGATCATGAACGCGCTGTGTTTGTTGCCGCCGCACCGCTGCCGCTCGCCGAGGTGGTCGGTGGCAACAGTTCGGCGAGTATTCTGGAAGATCGTGTCACGATTCCTGCCGGCATTGACATCGAACTTGCACTGGCCACGCTTGCAACGCAGCCCGGACTTGTTTCGCGGTCGGACGCGTCGAGCTTCGTGCAGACCCTTCAGGAAGTCTATACCTCGGAGGAAGCGGTTGGCGCGATCTACGTCGCCTTTGACCAGCGTCTGGCCGCGTGGCGATGGCAGGCCGGGCTTCGCTTCGAGTCGACCAGAACCGATACCCTTGGCACCGTCATCGGGCCGCCGGACCTTCTTGCCGGCATTGAGGGGGACAGGATTGATCGCGTTGTCATCGGCGATGACACGATCATGGACACCTTTGCCGACTTCGATGCGTATCGTGTCGGTGATGGTCGGCGGTACAACAACGTGCTTCCGTCCGTCGCACTTCGCTACGAGCCGGACGAGCATGTCTCGTGGCGGCTGGCCGTCTTCCAGCAGCTCATGCGACCGCAGTATTTCGACATCGTCCGGTACCGCCGCGTCAATCCGCCCACACGAACGATCAGCGAAGGAAATCCGGCGCTGGAGCCAACGCTCATCACGAGCTTCGCGCTGGCGCTGGAGATTGATTCGTCGGTCTGGGGAAAGCTCGCCGCCGAGATCTATCACAAGTCGGTTGACGACTTTTTCTTTGATGCGCGTTCCGTAGAGACGCTGGACGGCGTGCTCTACGACGTCAGCCGGGTCGAGAACGGCAGCAGTGGTTCGATCGACGGTTTCCAGGTTCAGCTGGATCGCGGGATTCCGGGCTTCGACCGTGGGCGGTTGCGGCTCGCCTACACCTGGTCCGAATCGACGGCAGACGTCGGTGGGCGCACGATTCGCCTGCCGGAACGTTCCCGCCACCTGTTCCAGTCAGGTCTGGATCTCGGGCTGGGCCGATGGACCTGGTCCACGCAGGTCTCATGGCAAAGCCGGGCCCTCGACAGCGTTGGCGCGACCGCGATTCGCGACGTGTATCGGGAGGACGTGCTGATCTGGAACAACACGTTACGTGCCCGCATCTCGGACGCGTGGAGTGCAAGACTGCAACTCGTCAATCTCATCGACTACCCGGAGCGCTCTGCCGAGTCCGATGTGCTGCGCGTGACCAACAACCAGTTCAGTGATTTCTCCGTGGTGGCGTCGGTGACACTTGAGCTGTGATCCCGTTTTGACTCTGACTCCGGGCAGCGTCACTATTCCGCTATCTACAGGTGGAACCCAACGACGTGTCACTGGAGAGTTTCCGGGCAGACGCCCGGCAATGGCTTGAAGATAACTGCCCGCCTTCGATGCGAACCCGTATGGTCGAGGGCGAGGAGGTGAACGGTGGCAGCCGGCGCCGATCGACCAACCCCGATGCCTATGTCTGGCTGGAACGTATGGCCGCCCGCGGCTGGACCGCACCGACGTGGCCACGGGAGTATGGTGGCGCGGGGCTGGACAAGGCCCACTTCCTGGTATTGCTCGAGGAGTTGCAGCGAATCAATGCGCGGCCGCCGCTTGGCGGTATGGGCATCACGATGCTGGGGCCCACGCTGCTCGAGTATGGCACTGAGGCCCAGAAGGCGTTTCACCTGCCGCGCATCGCTTCGGGCGAAATTGCCTGGTGCCAGGGTTACTCCGAGCCGGGCGCGGGTTCCGATCTCGCCAGCCTGTCGACGCGAGCCGTCGACAATGGTGATACCTTCATCGTCAATGGCTCGAAAGTCTGGACATCGGGGGCCGATCACGCTGACTGGATTTTCTGTCTGGTCCGAACCGATGTCGATGCGCCCAAGCACGACGGCATCAGCTTCCTGTTGTTTTCGATGGACAGCCCTGGTGTCACGACCCGTCCGATCCGGCTGCTGAACGGGCACTCACCCTTTTGCCAGACGTTCTTCGATGATGTCGAGGTGCCGAAAGACCAGCTTGTACACAAGCTCAATCAGGGCTGGACCGTTGCCAAGCGGCTGCTGCAGCATGAGCGGTCCGGGCTCGCGCAACTCGCCAGCGCCGGCAAGGCCGGTGTCATGGAACGCATCGCGCCGTCGCTGCCGCTGCCCGAACTCGCACGATGGTATGCGGGCGACCGTCCGCTCTCGCCCGACACACGAAGGGAACTCGCTGCATTGTCGATGCGGGATCGTGCGCTTGCGCTCACACAGAGACGCGCGGTTGCCGAAAGTGAAGCGCAGACGCCCGGTGCGGCGACCTCCATCTTCAAGTTCGTTGAGGCCGAACTCGTCAAGGACCAGCTGGAACTGCAGCTGAGGCTGCGGGGAACACAGGCGTTCGGTTGGGAAGGTGACGCGTTTACAGCGGAGGAACAATCGATGTGCCGGCTCTGGCTGGAATCGAAGGCGATATCCATTGCTGGCGGTTCAAACGAGATACAGCTCAACATCATCGCCAAGCGGGTGCTGGGCCTACCGGACTGATCAAAGAGGGATCAAGCATGACAGACGTGATTTCAGGCAAACTCTGGGAGGCTCGAAACTGGTCAGCCGATGCCGGCGAAGGCAGCATCCATGACGACGAGACAGCCGAGAAGCTCGGGTTCAGGGGCGGCACCGTTGCCGGCGATGTTCACATGAATCAGTTCCCGCCCGTGCTGCTGGAGGTGTTCGGCCAGCGCTGGTTCGAACACGGGAATCTTTCGCTGTCGTTCCGCAACGCAACCGTCGACCGTGAGAAGGTGAGGGTCTTCGCAAAGCCTCTCGCGGCGGGTGCAAGCCAGACCGAGGTCTGGATGGAACGCGACGACGGGCTGCTTGTGTGCGAGGGAACCGCTGCCGTCGACGATCATTCGGGCTCGCTGCTGCGAACGAAGGATCTGCGTCCTTGCGATCCGACGGAGCTCCGTATACTGAACCAGCTCTCGCCGGGGCTGTCACTCGGCCATTACGAGGTCGAGGCAACGCCAGAGAAGCAGTTCGAACGTTACGACAAGGGACTGATCAGCGATCCATTGCCCTGGTACCGGAATTCGTCACCCTGGGGTGATGTTGTCGCCTGTCCGGCCACGTTCATCGAGTATCTCTGGGGGTATCCGATGCAGCGACTCGGACAGCTCGTTGGCGAGTCGGTGGGTTTGTTCGGTGCCATCGAAATCGGAACAACCCACGGGCCGTTTCTGCTCGGTCGTCGTTATTCGATCGACAGCGAGGTGGTGTGTGTGGGGCAGAGCCCGCAGACAGAGTACGTGTGGTACGACTCGGTGGCGAGAGACGAGGGCGGCCGGGAGGTCGCCCACATGCGAATGCAGTCGCGTGCCATGAAGAACTCGTCACCGGCCTACGCGAGCGATACCGCCTAGAGTCGGTTCGACGGGCCGAGTGCGCCGGGCAGGGACACCGAGACGCGCGTCGTTGCAGTCTGACGTGCGCTCTTTCGCGAGATGTCCAGCCACTTTCTTGCGTCGCTCTCATCGTTGAACGAGATGACCGGAACGGCATCGCCACGCAACAACGAAGCGATGTCCTCGCTCCAGGGTCTCAGGCGGTGGGTCGAACAATACAGTGCGATGGCGCCCCTCGATTTGAACTGCAGCGTTTCCTTGGCGGAATGCGCCAACTCCAGTGACGCACGTTTGTCGTCGAGAACGAGGGTTTCCGGATGGATGATCACGATTTCCCACAGGTCACTCGCGTACGCGGTGAGTTCTCCGAGTTCAAGCACGCCATCGAGGTAGGCAGCGGTTGAGACCGTCCCGCTGACTTCAGTCGTGATCAGACCGTTTCGATCCATTCTTCGGGTGAGCGTCATGGCCTTTGTCCTGCGCGTTTAGCCAATGATATTGGCTCGCATTTGCAATAGAGTGACGCAGTTCTCAATTTTGGAGTTGGTGTGATGTCGATTACCCGTATTCAGGTCAGTGAACGGATGAGCCAGGCCGTGGTACATGGCGGGCTTGTCTATACCGCAGGCCAGGTTGCGCTCAGTGCAGCCGGCGAGGATGTTGCGACGCAGACCCGCACGATTCTCGAGCAGATCGACGGATTGCTCGGGGCCGCAGGAACGGACAAGACGAAACTCATCTCGGCGACGATCTGGCTCAGCGATATGGGCGACTTCGCGGCAATGAACGAGATCTGGGACGCATGGGTGGCCCCCGGCGAGACGCCGGCCCGTGCCTGTGTCGAGTCGAATCTTGCATCGCCAAAGTTCAACGTCGAGATCTCGGTGATTGCGGCCGTCGACTGATCCGGGTCGGTGATCTGCGTCCAAAGTGCCGTCTCTCCGGCTGTCACACCACTATGGTCCCCGATCGCCGAACTCGGCAGGTGTCGCAGCGAACAGATTGCGGGCCGACACGGGGTCAGGTCTATAGCATCTTGCTGTTGGTGGTGTAGGAAATCACCTACACCGCGGCGATCAGATGTAGATGCCGGGCGGCGTGAGTTGCGCCGTCAGGCCGCCGTCGACATAGAGCACCTGACCGGTGATATAGGCTGCCGCCGGCGAAGCCAGGAAGGCGACGACGTTGCCGACGTCCGTGACGCTGCCGAGGCGCGCCAGCGGAATGCCGCTGGCACGCGATTGCCTGCGGTCTTCATTGTCCGGGTCGATGGGGCGGTTGACGATCGCGCCGGGTGCCACCGCGTTCACGCGGATACCACAGTCTGCAAGATCAAGGGCAAGCGCCCGGGTCAGGGAATCCACGGCGCCCTTGGTCGCGTCGTAGGCGGCGGAACGCCGATGCGCCCGAAGTCCACCGACTGATGAAATGTTGATGATGTTCCCGCCGCGGCTCTTCATCCGGCGAGCCCACTCGAGGGAGGTGCGGTAGACCATCGCCATGTTGCCCTCGAAGAGCTCCGTCCAGGTATCCTCCTCGTACTCGAGAAAGTCGATCAATCGATTGCGCACGGCGTTGTTGACGAGCAGTTCGATGGCGGGATGGCGATCGAATGCCTCGCCCATGGCGCGGTCGACTTCGCGAGCGACAGACAGGTCGGCACTGATCCACGTCACACTGATCGCTTCTTCCTCAAAGCGCTGCTGCATCACCCTGGCTTCCTCGTCAGACTGACCGATCACGATGATGTTCATGCCGAGCCTGCCAAGGGTGGCGGCAATGCCCTGACCAATTCCCCGTTCTCCGCCGGTGATCAGCGCGGTCTGTCCGTTGATGTCAGGCAGGGCGAGGGCGGGCGCGGGAATATCCTTCATCTCGAGCGTGCGCATGATCGACTCCTTTCGCGGGCGGTTAGATGGTTGCCTATGCTACGTTAGCGGCATCGCGGATCAAAAAGGGGCCGGGTCGTGAGGAATCAGTCATGGACGAAGGGTTGAGGGAACGCGTCGCAGGCATCATTTCGGACTTCGACAATCAGGGGATTCATCGCACAGGGACAGAAGTCGACGATGAC
The DNA here is from genome assembly GCA_965267485.1 of Pseudomonadales bacterium. Classification (GTDB taxonomy): domain Bacteria; phylum Pseudomonadota; class Gammaproteobacteria; order Pseudomonadales; family Azotimanducaceae; genus JANQJA01. Next base: position 2,120,950 of record OZ254080.1, read on the forward strand.
AGTGCAGCATGGCTCGCAGATCGCGTCGGGGATCTCGGCGTCGCGCCTGTGGTGAGCCGGTTTGCGTTACAGCGGGTCGACGTCGAGCGTGCTGAACTCGAACTGGGGGAGGTCGCTGTTGAAGGTGTGCCCGTGTTCGATGGCGGCTTTACCGATGCGAAGGGCATCGTCGCCCGGCTGGGGTCGCTTGGCAGCGAGTGTGGCATCGGCGTCGCGACGTCACTGCCCTTTGACGGCAGCGAGCAGGCGGTTGCAGTCAGACGTGCGCGCCGCGAAGGCATGCACGCTGCGATCCTGGTTGTCACCGATGCAAGGATGCCGCCCGGCGGCCCCGCCGTATTCAATGCCGAGGAGATTCTGGAGCCCTACGGGCCTCCGGTCCTGCAGGTCGGCAACGAACACTGGCCGGCTATTGAGGCAGCCATGCATTCGGGCCGGGAGGTTCGACTCATCGCTTGTGCGAGACGCATCCCGGGAAGTGCAGCCAACGTTGGCGCTGTCGTTGCCGGACGGAAGCCGGGCCTGAAGCCTCTCGTTGTGATGACGCCTCGCAGCGGATGGTGGCAGTGCGCCTCAGAGCGCGGAGGCGGTATTGCAGGCTGGCTGGAGATTATGCGTACGCTCCGTGACGAAGGGCCGGATCGCGACGTCATCTTTACCGCGAACTCCGGGCATGAACTGCATCATCTCGGGCTCGATGCCTTTCTGGCACAGGAACGCGCCCTCGTGGATGGCGCGAAGCTCTGGATTCATCTCGGCGCCAATTTCGCAGCCCGTCATTCCGCCATTCGACTCCAGTATTCCGACGAGGCGATCCGGTCGCGATTTGCATCGTTGGCTGACTCGCCGCGACCATCGGTCGAGACACCGATCGGGGAGAGACCCTTCGGTGAAGCACGAAACGTTCACGACGGTGGGGGACAATACCTCTCGATACTCGGTGACAACCGGTTGTTCCATCATCCGGCTGATCGCTGGCCCGATGCTGTGGACCTCGATAGCGCGGTTGTGTGGATACGTGCCCTGTCGGCAGCGGCAAGCGCGTTTGCCGCTGACTGACGAATCATTGTTCAGAGGTTCACTGTCGGCTCAGCTTCAGGGCGATGGGCCGCACGGTGACCGAGGCCGGGTCATCATCTTCGCCGAGTGTCCAGCCCGAGGCGATATGGCCCCGGCTGCTCGGCGGCAGGCGTCCGACCATAACGATCTTTGACTGCGGTTCGCCGTCGACGATGGCGTTGAATTCGAACTGGACACTGCGGACCGGGATGTCACTCGGATTGGCGACGATCGCGCGGACCTTGCGTTCCTCCGTGATGACCGGGCGGGCCATCAGGTAGTTCTGCGGGCGATCGACAATGTCGAGCCGCTTGTAGGCATCCGCCGCGCGCTGAAAGATTTCGCCATTCGTATACATCGCGGCCTCGTAGTGTGCCTTTGCGGGTTCCGGGTAGAGCCCCTTGCGGTAGAGATCACCGAGATAGAGGTGGGTCAGTGCCGTGGGCAGGCGCGCCTCGCTGTCTTCGAGGTCGTCTCGTGGCGGCTTGAGATCGCCCAGTTCTGCACCGGCGATTCCGCGTCCCAGGTAGTAGCGGTAATTGTCCGCATCGGCACTGATCGCCCGGTCGAAGTATTCACGTGCGGTCTCATAGTCCTCCTGGGCCAGCGCAATCTCACCGCGCATGCCGAGGGCGGCAGCTTCCCCGGGGCGCAGCCCGATGGCCTCGTCGGCGGCCTCGATCGCCGCGGCAAGGTCGTCGTTGCCAAGCGCATCCCGCGCCCTGTCGATCAGTTCATAGACGGGCTCGCTGGCCCGAAGATCCGCAATGCGCTGCTCCCACGCGCTGGCGTCACCGGGTTCAGCGTCGCTCGTGGCTCCGGCTGCCGGGTCCCATACATGCCGGGACGCCAGCGCACTGAGGTCTGCGTCGCTCGTCGCCAGCCGGCTCAGCAGGGCTGACCAGCCGGTCGCCGGGTATCCGGCCCGTTCGAGCAGCGTTGCCGTGAGGCGTCCCGCCGCCTGCTCGGCCGCCTGGGAGTGGGGCAGGTGGGTCGACAGGAGCGCTGCGCCTGCTTCGGGTGGCAGAAAGTTCGGTTCCCGGTTGGGCGACCGGATATCCGGAACAGGGACCGGCGTCGGTTCGACATCGGGCATGTCCTGCGCCACCGAGTGCGCAATGAGGTGGGCGAGCGCGGCGGCAAGTTCGGTCTCGCCGGCAAGCTCCGTGATGAGTCCGCGGCTCAGCACGACCTTCCCGCCCGGTAGCGACCAGGCGCGGGGGGTCGTCGAATTCGTGACGATGAACTCCCATGGCAGATCGACTCCCGTTCCGGCAGCAATGTCGCTGCCTAATCGTGTGACAAGTGACTCACTCGCTTCTGCACCGGTGACGACACCGCCATAGGCCTGCACGGCGATGCGCAGCGTTGCCTCGCTGGCAGCGATGCGCTCTGCATCAGGTACGGAGTGCCCGGACTGACCGGCGCAGGCAGACAGGAAAACGAAAGTCGAAACGAGGGCAATCAGCTTGAAGTTCATCGTTCGGGTTGTTCCAGGATCGGTCAAGGGGCGCAACATACACGCAATGGCGCTTCGGTTATAGTGGCGTATCAACGGGTTTCAAGCCTCACGTCAGTTGGGAGAATGGTATGAGTGATTCGTCAATCGACAGTCTGTTCGACAGTCAGGAGAAGCGGGCGTTCGCGCTTCCGACCGGAGCGTTTCCCGATCCGGCAACCACGCCCATCGATGACATCGACGTCAGCGACTCGCGCCTCTATCAGCAGGATGCCTGGCGCCCTTACTTCGAGCGTCTGCGCCGTGAAGACCCCGTGCACTACACCCGGGACAGTCCGTTTGGCGCCTATTGGTCGATCACCCGGCACAAGGACATCATGCACGTCGAGACGCACCCGGAAGTCTTCTCATCATTCCCGACGATTGCGATCGGTGACAGTCCGAACGAGGAGTACATCGAGAATTTCATCGCCATGGACCCGCCGAGGCATGACCAGCAGCGCAAGACCGTGACGCCGGTCGTGGCACCGCGCAACCTGTCGCTGCTCGAACCTGTCATCCGCGGGCACGCGGCAGACATTCTCGATGCCCTGCCGGCGGACGGCGTCGAGTTCGACTGGGTAGACTCGGTCTCGATTGAACTGACGACCCGGATGCTCGCGACCCTGTTCGACTTTCCGTTCGAGGATCGGCGAAAACTGACTTACTGGTCGGACATTTCCATCGGCTCCCCCGAAACCACAGGTATGGACGAAGCCTACAGTCGTGAGGAAGTCCAGGCGGGCCTGACCGATCTCGCCAATACGTTCATGGGCCTCTGGGCAGAACGGGCTGCCATGGACCCGGCCGGACGGACAGATCTCATCTCGATGCTCGCGCACAGTGAAGACACCCGCGACATGATTAACCGGCCGCTCGAGTTTCTCGGCAACATCATGCTGCTGATTGTTGGCGGAAACGACACGACGCGGAACTCCATTTCGGGCGGCGTGCTCGCCCTCAATCAGTTCCCCGACGAGTACGAGAAGCTGCGTCGCGATACGACGCTCATACCGAACATGGTGTCAGAGATCATTCGGTGGCAAACGCCGGTGCTGCACATGCGCCGAACCGTCAAGTCAGACTACGAGTATGAGGGCAAGACCTTTCGGGCTGGCGACAAGGTGGTGCTCTGGTACATCTCGGGCAATCGCGATGAAAGCGCCCACGATGATCCGGACCGGCTCATCATCGACCGGAAGACGGCGCGCCAGCATGTTTCGTTCGGTTTCGGCGTTCACCGCTGCATGGGCAATCGGCTGGCGGAAATGCAGCTGCGCATCGTCTGGGATGAGATCATGAAGCGGTTCGAGCGTGTTGAGGTCACCGGGCCCGAAACCCGCCTGAAGTCGAATTTCATTCGCGGGATCAGGGAGCTTCCGGTCAGGCTGACGCGCCGCTGATCGAGTCGACGAAGCCGCGCGAGACTCGCGCCGCCTCAACGTAGACATCCTCGGTGGATGTCCTTGATCGTTTGAGTGGCTTGAAACTGTGATCGGCGGTATCGATTTCATGCAACCGCGCAAGCGGCAGGTCTGCGATGACATGCTGCAGGGTGGCGGTGTCGGCAAGTGCGTCCCGTGTTCCGGAAACGAAGAGCTGGGGCAGGGCGATATCTGGCAGATGTGCGGCGCGCTTCGTACCCGTCTTGCCGGCGGGGTGGAGCGGAAACGAAAAGTAGATGAGACCCCGCAGTGCTGCCTCCGGGCCATGGGCGGCATAGTGCGAGGCCATACGTCCTCCGAACGAGTGCCCCCCGAGCAGTAGCGGTAGTGTCGACATACGCGCGGCGAGCGCCACGGCATTCGCTATCGTGTCTACGCAAACGTCGACCGGGTCCGTGCGATTGCCGCCCGCCTCCTTGAACGGGAAGTTGAATCGCAAGGTGCCGATACCCTCGCTCGCGAGCGCGTCCGCAAGGCTTTCCATGTGGTGGTGCCGCATGTCGGCACCGGCACCGTGTCCGAGGACCAACAGCGCGACCGCGCCTGGCGGCAGTTGCATGAGCGTCGAGACGGATCCCCGTGGCGTATTGATTGTTTCGTTCATTATCCCTAGTCGCCTGGCAGGGTCGCGGGTGCGCCCATTCGGCTCATGATCTGGCGGAGTCGCTGCGTCCGGGAGGCATCCGGCGAGAGCACGGCAACCGCGCCGAAATCCGTTGGCTCGATGATTCCTTCCCAGCCATCACTCGCGAATGTGTGTGGTGCATCGACGCCAAATGGCGTCAGCAGGACCGTGAACTCCTCATCACCGTCACGCACGATGAGGTGGGCGACGAGTCTGTCGTCAATGACGCACGGATGCGCGTGCAGGACCTGCTCGAAGCCGATGCTGGCCTCGATACCGGCCTCGGCGATCGCCGCCGCCACGGCGCCGGCGTCGAGATAGGTCGTTCGTCCGGACACGAGCATCTCCTCGAATCCGACATGGGCAACAAGCTTCTCGTCGAGGGTCGATGGCGGTGTGCGGGTCACCGCAGTGATCAGGACCGCGACAGCCAACAGCGATGCCGCAATGCCCAGCCACTGCCAGCGCTTTGCCCCACGGGAGGACTGGAAAGACTGCCTGAGCATGATCTTCGCATCGAGGTTTTCGGGCAGCGGGACATCGATGGCACGGCGAAGTCCGTCGTCCAGTTCGAGCAACTCGGCGCTGAATTGACGGCAGTGCTGACACTCCCGCGCGTGCGCCACCAGCGCCTCGTCAGTATCGTCCGGTGCGGTCAGCTTGCGGCGTCGAAATTCAAGGCAGTTCATTTGATACTCCCGGCTCGTCTCCTTCCAGCATCGTCTTCAGTTTCTGGCGTGCGCGGAACAGCCGTGTTGCCACGGTGTTGCGAGGCAGATCGACCATTGCCGCAATCTCCTCGAGGCTGTATCCCTCGATCACCTGCAGGATCAGCGGCTCCCGATACTTGAGCGGTAGCGCTCGGAGCGCATTTCGCAGTGCCAGCACCTCAGGGCGTGCATCGAACTCTTCGCGCTCGGTGGGAATGGTCTCCATTTCCACGTCGCTGTAGTCGAGTTGCTTGCGCTCGAATCGCCGGGCGTTCTCGCGGCGGCAAATGGTGGTGAGCCAGCTCTTGGCGGCGGCGTCGCTCTCAAGCGAATCGAAGAAGCGCCAGGCCCGCATGAAGGTTTCCTGTACGAGATCCTCGGCAATCTGCCGATCGCCCGCCAGCCAGTACGCATACCGGAACAGCCAGCCGCTGTAGGCTGACACGAGATGGTTGAAGCGGGCCTGATCTTCGGTCATGTCCTATTGACCCGGTTTGTCGGGCAAATCTTCCGTCAGCGCATTCGAGCGGTCATGTCGATGAGTTTGTCGATGGCGCCGCCGGCGCGCTTGGTCAGATTCTCATCCGCAAACCCGCCATCGTCGGCAAACGCGCTCATGGCACCCGGGACGGAGACGCCCTGGGGAATGACGAGACAGCCGATACCTGCGAGCATTGTGCGCAGATGTCCGGCTGCTCTCATGCCGCCGAACCCGCCGGGAGAGGCGCTGGCGATCAGCACAACCTTGTCACGAAATGGCGACAGATCGGGCCGGGCGCCGTCGGTGCGGCTGCACCAGTCGATGGCATTCAGCAGCAGCGGGGTCATGAAGCCGTTGTACTCCGGACACCCGATGATCACGCCCTCGGCCTCGAGCAGCATGTCCCGGAGCTTTGCCGCGCCGGCGGGGAGACCGTCACGTGCCTCGAGATCGCCATCGTAGATCGGCATGGCGAGTTCGCCGAGATCGGCCCGGGAGACGCTTGCGCCCTTGCTCGTGGCGATGGCAGCGAGGCAGTCAACGGTCATCCGGTTGAGTGAGCCGTCGCGGGTGCTGCCGGAAAAGGCGAGGATTCTGGTCATCTTGGTTCCTTGTCTTTGCGCTGATACCGCTATGGTACAGTAGCGCGCGTGTTCTACGGCTGGAAAATAGTCGCCGCGCTCTTCGTGGTGCTGACGATCACGTCGGGTCTCGGGTTCTACTACCAGTCCGTGTTGATCGACGCCCTCGGAGAGAAGGGCTTCGAGATATCGGACGCTTCGATGAGCGTTTCGATCTTTTTCCTGTCGGGCGGGCTGTTTGGTCCGCTCCTCGCTGCCTTCATCGAACGAATCGATGTGCGCGTCGCCATGATCTCCGGCGGCATCGTTGGTGGCATCGCGATCTTCCTGATCGGACAGGCCACCGACATTACCCAGGTCTACGCGTTTCAGTGCCTGTTCGGATTGGCCTTCAGTGCGGCGGGACTCCTGCCGGCAACCACGCTCATTGCCCGGTGGTTCGAAGCTCGACGCGCGGCGGCCCTGTCGATCGCGTCCACCGGGCTCTCGGTGGGCGGCGTTGTCGTGACCCCGCTCAGCGCCGCGCTGATCGGGACTGTGGGATTCGAGCAGGCATCGCTCTGGCTCGGCATCGCGTTCACCCTCGGCGTCGTACCGCTTTCAGGCTGGGTATTGCGGGCATCGCCGGGGGCGGTGGGGCTCGCGCCGGACGGTGGCGAGGTGGAGACGGGCGAACCGGCGCCGATCGCAGGTACGTCATTCTCCGACGCCATCCGTGGTGGATACTTCTGGGGGCTCGGGATCGCCTGGGTCTTCGTCATGCTGGCCCAGGTCGGTGGCATCGCCCACCAGTACGGACTCGTCAGCGATCGTCTGCAGGCGGGGATTGCACCGTTCGCGCTCGGCGTGCTGCCGCTGTTCAGTATTCTCGGCCGGCTTGGCGGCGGCTTCGTTCTGGATCGCGGCGTACCGGCGCGTGCGTTCACGCTGGCCATGATGGTGTTGCAGGCGCTTGCACTCACGCTCATGGGCCTTGGCGAGCATCCTGCCATGCTGCTGGCGGGGCTGGCGTTGTTTGGTGTGACCGTGGGCAACCTGCTGATGCTGCAGCCACTGCTGATCGCCGAGGCCTACGGGTCGCTACATTATGCCCGCATCTATTCCATCAACAATGTGCTGACCATGATTGGCGTATCGGTGGGCCCGTTGGCGATGGGCTGGATCCTGGCTGCCGACGGTGGCTATGCGAGTGCCTATCTGCTGGCCGTCGCGTCTGCCGGCGTCGCCTGCGCCGTGTTTCTGGTGTCGCGGCCGCCGCGGAAGGCTGCTTGAATGTCACTGAGCCATGGGTTTACCCTAGCGCAACAAATTTTATTACCAACCAATAGATCGACGAGGACGATATGTCGGAACAAGCAGAAGCGACCGGGCCACTCCCGGTAGTGGACTGGCTGAAGTTGCCCGAGGGCGGCGATCCATACCTGGAAGGCCACAAGTGTGGGGAGTGCGGTTCCGTATTCCTCGGAGAACGAAGCGTCTGTTCGAGCTGTGGAGCGCGCGACAAGCTGGCACCGACGAAGCTGTCCAACAAGGGCAAGCTCTACTCCTATTCCATCGTGTACCGGAGCTTCCCGGGTATCGAGGTGCCCTACATTTCGGCCATCGTCGATCTCGAAGGCGGCGGTACGGTGAAGGGCAACCTGATCGGCGTCGAGCCTGATCCCGAGAATCTCGAATTCGACATGCCTGTCGAGGTCGTCTTCGACGACGCACTCGGTCGCAAGGACAAGGATGGCAACAGCTATATCAGTTACTTTTTCAAGCCCGCGGCCTGAGCCACGGCGAGGAGGATCCAAATGAGCGATGTATATGTAGTAGGCGTGGACATGATCAAGTTCGGCCGTTTCCCCGACCGGACCGTTCCCCAGATCGGCGCTGAAGCCGCCCTGATGGCACTCGACGATGCCGGACTCAAGATCTCCGACATGCAGGCGCTGTACTGCGGGAATCTGGGCCAGGCCAATGCCATGGTCGGCCAGCGAATACTGCAGGAAATCGGCCAGACCGGCATTGGCGTCGTTAACTGCGCCAATGCCTGTGCGACGGGCGCAACCGCGTTCCGCGAGGCCTGGATGTCGATCAAGGCCGGCGTCAATGACGTCGTGCTCGCCGTTGGTGTCGAGCAGATGGGCAAGGGCCTGCTGGGCGGTGCCGGTGGCGGTGCCGGGATTCCGAAAGAAGGTCTGCTGGGTTCGGGCACGATGCCCGCGGTCTTCGCTGAGGCCGGCATGGAGCACGCACGCAAGTACGGCACAACGTTCGAGCAGTTCGCCAAGGTCTCGGTCAAGAACCATCACCATTCGACGCTGAACCCGAAGGCGATGTACCAGATCGAAACCCCGCTCGATACCGTCATGAATGCCGAAATGATCTCGTACCCGAATACGAAGCTGATGTGCTCGGTGAACGTCGACGGCGCCGCCGCGGCGGTACTGGTATCCGAGAAGAAGGCGAAGGAACTCGGCATGGGCCGCGCCGTCAAGGTGCGTGCCTCGGTACTGACCTCTGACCCGTACAGCGACCGTGACCTGGTCATGCCCGACGTCAACCAGCTGACGCGCAATGCGGCCGCGAAGGCGTATGAAATGGCGGGCGTTGGCCCCGAGGATATCGATCTCGTCGAACTGCACGATTGCTTTGCCACGGCGGAGATCCTGCACTACGAGAACCTGCAGCTTTGCGGTGACGGCGAAGCCGGCCAGATGATCGATACCGGCGCGACCGCGCTGGGCGGCAAGATCCCGGTCAACGTTTCCGGCGGCCTGCTGTCGAAAGGTCATCCGCTCGGAGCGACCGGCATTGCCAACATCTACGAGGTCGCCACCCACCTGCGGGGTGAAGCTGACAAGCGTCAGGTGGAAGGCGCGAAGCTTGGCATGACCCACGTGATCGGCCTGGGCAGCGCCTGCGCCATTCACATCCTCGAAAAGGCAGCCTGATTCAGGCTCGCTGAACCCCGACGGGCCGGCATCTCGCCGGCCCGCTCGTTTCAGATCCCGCCATGCGTATCGGCGTCGTCTCCGACACCCACAATAACCTGAGAAACGTTCGACGCATCGTTGAATTGTTCAACGAGTCGGGCGTCGAACGCGTTATTCATACCGGCGACATTACCCAGGCCAAGACGATCGAGGTCTTCGCCGATCTCGAAGCCCCGATGTGGGGGGTCTACGGCAACAACGATCAGGGTGAACTCGTCCATCTGGAGGAGGTCGCGGGTGATCTCGGCTTCGACTTCATCCAGCCGCCGTTGCCGCTCGAATGGGCCGGTCGACGGATCGTCGTGGTGCACGATCCGCTCGAACTCTCGCTGGTGACACCGTCGGACTTTGACCTCGTGCTGCACGGGCACACGCACCTGCTGCGAATCGATGACATGGGATCGCACCTGATCTTCAATCCGGGAGAATGCGCGGGGATGATGAAAGGGCGGAATGCGATCGGCGTGATCGACCTCGAGGCGATGGCGCCGCAAATCATCCGGTTTTAGCTGCACCCATCACCGGGCCGGATGGGCGCTCGCGCGGCGCGGCCTTTGGTGTATCGTCAGATCACCTGAACGTCTTCCCAAAACAATCAAGAGGGGGTGCCACCATGATGGACCTGGATCTGCCGGAGCGTCTCGCTCCTGTCAAAGACAAAATCGACAAGTTTGTCCGCGAGAAAATCGACCCGGTCACCGAGGAATATCTCGAACTGACAGGCAGCGAGGGTGATCGCTGGACGCTGTCATCCCGCCAGCTCGAAATCATGGACGGGCTCAAGGCACAGGCCAAGGAAGCCGGGCTCTGGAACTTCTTCCTGCCGGATGCCCTCGGTGGCGCTGGCGTGAGCAACCTCGAATACGCGCACCTTGCCGAGGTGATGGCGAGAAACCCGATCGCGTCCGAGGTCTTCAACTGTGCGGCACCTGATACGGGCAACATGGAAGTCATCGAGCGCTATGGCAACGAAGAGCAGAAGAAGCAGTGGCTCGAGCCTCTGCTCGAGGGCAAGATCCGCTCGGCGTTCGCCATGACCGAACCCGACGTCGCGTCCAGCGACGCGACCAACATCGCGACCGAGGCCGTACTCGACGGAGACGAGTGGGTCATCAACGGCGAGAAGCATTATATTTCCGGCGCCGGTGACTCTCGCTGCAAGATCATGATCGTGATGGTCGTCACGAATCCGGATGCGCCGAAGCATCTGCGCCAGTCCCAGATTCTCGTCCCCATGGATAACCCGGGCGTCGAGGTGCTTCGGCCGATGTACGTCTTCGGCAAGGACGACGCGCCACACGGTCACATGCACATCAAGTTTACCGACTGTCGCGTGCCGAAGGAGAACATCATCCTTGGCGAAGGCCGCGGATTCGAAATCTCCCAGGGTCGCCTCGGACCGGGCCGGATTCACCATTGCATGCGGTCAATCGGTGTTGCCGAGCGTGCGCTCGAACTGCTGTGCAAGCGCGCGCTGTCGCGTACCGCTTTCGGCAAGCCGCTGGCAGAACTGGGCGGTAACTACGACGTGATCGCCAACTGCCGCATCGAGCTGGACATGTGTCGCCTCGCAGTCTTGCGTGCCGCTTACATGATGGACACCGTCGGCAACAAGGAAGCACGCAAGTACATTTCGCAGATCAAGGTCGCCGTGCCGAATATGGCCCTCAAGGTCATCGACGCCGCGATCCAGATTCACGGTGCACTCGGTGTCTCCCAGGACACACCGTTGCCGGGCATGTGGATGAGCCAGCGAACGCTCCGGCTCGCGGACGGCCCCGATGAGGTCCATCGTCGCGTGATCGCGCGCGAGGAACTCAAGAAGTACATGTAAGACGCATTCCCTGCGGGGTCACGTCTTGAGTTGGCCGCCCGGTCGCGAGGTTTGCGTTCGGGCGGCAATCCCGCTTAAATACTGGCTTCCGAGCGGAGTCAGTGTCTCTTGATGGTCAGGCAATACCGCGCACTTGCTGGTGTGCTCCTCCTTCTGATGTCGGCCTTGGCGCTCGCTGAGGACGGCGCCAATTACCTCGTCAGCCGGGACATCGTCTACGGCGATTCGAACCGTCCCGACAGCGAATTGCAGTCACTCGATCTTTACTGGCTCGACAACCTGAAGCGACGTCCGGTGGTGATCTATGTGCACGATGGCGCCTGGGCGCTGGGTGACAAGTCAGACGTTCACGAGAAGCCGGGCTTTTTTGCGCTTCATGACATGGCGTTCGTCAGCATGAACTACCGGCTGCGCTGGGAGGCGAGTCTGACCGACCAGCTCGAGGATATCGGCCAGGTCATCGCCTGGGTGACCGACAACGCGGGGCAATACGGCATTGATCCCGGGCGGATTGTGCTGATGGGGCACGGCGCGGGCGCCCATCTGGTATCGCTGTTCGTCTCCCAACCCGATTACCTCGACACCGGCGACCTTGATTTTGGCAACATCCGCGCCGTCGTGAGCATTGATTCGGCGAGCTACGACATCGAAGCGCTGATGGAGAACGGGACGTACCTCGACAAGCGTCAGCACCGCCTGATCTTCGGAGAAGAGGCGCGGGGATGGCGGGCGGCGTCCCCGATCGTACACGTGAGCGGGGAAAAGCAGATTCCGCCCTTTGCCCTGTTGTATGTGCCTGACAACCAGTCGACGACAAACCAGACCCGGCAGTTCGCCCGCACCCTCCGGGATGCCGGCGTCGACGTGATCATGATCCCTGGCAACGAGAAGACCACGGAGACGATTGATGAGGAACTCGGGTCTGCCCGGGACGCCCCGACACTCGCCCTGATCGCGTTCCTGCGCGCTGCGATCTGACGCTGATGCGACTGTCTGTTGCGCTGGTACTGGCGCTCTGGTGCGGTCCGTTGCTCGCCGCGCAGGTCGACGAGCTCCGTACCTCTGGCAGGCTGCTGCTCGAGCGCGCCGCCGAACGGGTCAGAAGCGGTGAGCCCGTGCCCTCCGATCTCGTCAGTACCGCCACCGATGCGGTATCCGCCAGCGATCGCTACAGCACTGATGAACTTGCCCGCCTGCAGTCCAGGGTCGATGCGCTCGACGGGGCCCTGATCGATCTTGCCGTTGACCCAGCGCTCGCGGGCGAGGCGAGGCTGAACGCCGAGGGTCGATTTGAGGTTGGCGGGCAGGCCAGTTTCGATCTGGACTTCCGGCCGTCGCGGCCCGTCGGGCCAGGCTCAGAACTCATCGTTGCCTTCCCGGCGATGGCGCCGGGGTTGCCCCAGAATATTGATCCGGAAGGCGCGAACTTCATTGAAGCGTCAGCGGCAGAGGCGACCTTCGAGCCGCTTGTCGATATCCAGCGGGGCATCAGGGGATCTCTCGAAGGGGAGTCTGTCCGCGCGGTGTTCCGGCTCGTGGAAGGTGAAGTCCCTGCCGGTGGCATCGTCACGCTGCGCTTTCGCCGCGTGGGTATGCCTTATCGAGCACATGGCAGGTATCCCGTGCCGCTGCGCATTCGATTTGAGCCCGGGGCCTACGCTTTCGAGGTGCCGACGCCGACGCTTGCGGTGCTGCCCGGCGAAGCAGCGGCGATCGAAGTCTCTGCGCCGCCGGATGTCGGGTCCGGCGAGCGTGTGCCGGTCACTGTGAGGGTCACTGACCGCTTTGGCAATCTGGTTCGTGGCGCTCATCCGCCATTCGACGTGCTCGTTGACGGGCAGTTCGAGACGAGCATACCCGCCGGGGATGATCCGACGCCTGTCATCGAGATTCCGCCGCTGGCGCTCGGGACACACCGTATCGAGGTACGTTCCGCGGGCGGAGGGTTCCGCGCTCGCACCATTGTTCGGTCTGCGGCGCGTCCGTTGCCCGTTCGATGGATTGAACCTCACGTTTACACCGAACGTTCCGGCGGACTGGCGCCGGAACCCGAGATCCGGGCCGCTTACGCAGGCAGGGTCGACACGGTGCTGGTGCTTGAGCGAGATGATGCCCTTGATGGGGCGCGATGGCAGCAGCGCGACACGAGTGGAAACGACGGCTTCGTACGGACTGCAAATCTCAGGGCGGGAGGTCATTCGGCGATCATCGCACCGACCGGCATGAGCGATGATCGGGCGCCGCGCCTGCAGTATCCGTCCGCAACGAGTCTCGCGACACTGCCTGCCAGCGTATTCGCGGTGGCGTTGCCGGAGGTGCCGACGGACCTGCGCACCCGCCCGGCAATGCGGATGCGACACGTGGAGATCCTGTCCGGTGCCGCCTCGCACGAGTGGTTTGGCCGTCGCATCGCAGACGAGGGCGCCCGGGTCTCGTTCACGGGTTCTGCCACTTCCCATGATCGGGGCGGGCAGTTCATCGCAATGGCCGGACGAACAGCCGTTCGGATTGAGCCCGGCGAGTCGACGCTGGACGCACTTGCGGCCGGACGAACCTGGGTCACGAGCGGGCCGGGCATTGTGCTGGATGTCGAAACGAACGGCGTGAGCCCCGGCGGACGCGCCCCGGCGTCACCCACCCGGACGATTCGCGGCGAGGTTCGAGGCACGGCGCCGATCGATCGTATCGAGCTCGTGCGGAACGGCGAGGTTGTCGATGTCCGGGACGTGAGCTTCGATCCCGGGAGCCGGGTCGTGCGGGTCTCGCTGAACTCCGATTCGTCGCCTGTGGCGGGACGTTACGATCTGCCTCGAAACGGTCGCGAATGGATCGGCTATGTACGGCTGCAGGGCGGTGAACTCACGGGCCTCGATGCCGGCAACCTGGCCGCGTTGCCGGGGCAGGCCGCCGCCATCAACCCGCGCGAACCGAATCGGGCCGACTTCATCACGTGGACGCGGGGACTCGCACGAAGCTTCTATCTCGAACTGCGGCCGTTCGAGGAACCCGAGGGGCCCCAGGAACTTGAGTTCGTGATTCGGCGCGGCATGGAGGATGTCAGCCAGCTCCCGCTGTACCGGGAGCCCGCGGAGATTCTGCCGACGACGATGGTCATTGGCCTGCAGGAACTGCAGTCCGGGCCGGTCACCCGGGCTTACGAGGTCGACGGTTATCGGGATACGGTCACCGTCAAGCTGGTTAACCGGGAGGTGGCCGACCTGCTCGCTTTCGAGTTCGTTGATCGTCGACCGGCGGGTGCCGGGGCGGGGGACTATTACTACGTTCGGGTTGTGCAGAGTGACGACCACATTGCCGTGTCGAGCCCGACCTTCGTGGGTGGTTTTGATCCCTGGTAGTCGGCCAATCGTCCTGCTGGTGGGCGTGCTGTTATGGCTCGCCGCCGGCCCTGCGCTGGCCGTGCCGCTCTGGAAAGTGGAGGGTGAGGCGGGAACGGTCTTTCTGCTCGGCTCGATCCACGCGCTGACGCCTGATCACTATCCGTTGCCCGCGAGGGTGAAGCGCGTCTACGAACGAGCCGACCGTGTCATCTTCGAGGTCGATTTGACGCGCCTGAGCCAGCCCGAGATGGCGGCAATCACCCGCGAGTATGGGGCGTATCGGCCACCCAGGACGCTGCAAACCGAGCTGTCCGATGAAACGCTTGCCGCGCTGTCGGGGTATCTGGAACGGCGTCGGCTCACGATGCAGGAGGTCAACACGGTCAAACCATGGCTGCTTGCGCTTCAGATCAGCATCAGGGAGCTACAGCGCGCTGGCTACAACCCCGCCTTCGGCCTCGACATGCATCTGATGCAGCGTGCGATTGGTGACGGCAAGCAACTGGGTGAACTCGAAACGTTTCGCGAGCAGATGAGCGCGCTGTCCGCTGACCCACCGGCGGTTCAGGAACTGGCGCTCAGGGAGGTCATCGATGGCCTTGATGGGTTCGACGCCGAACTCAAGGAGATGATCACCGCCTGGGAGGACGCGGATATCGACGCGCTCTACCAGATGGCCGTCGAGATGGTTGAGGAGGAACCCGCGCTGGGGCCGCAGGTCGAGCGTATCGTTCATGAGCGAAATGACAGGATGGTCGAGTCGATCGTCGGGTTGCTCGAAGCAGAGGGCACCACACTCGTCGTCGTGGGCGCACTTCATCTGGGTGGTGATCGAGGTATCATTTCCATCCTTTCACGTAGTTTCGAGGTAACAGAAATTACTGAATAAACAATGCCTTGCATCAATTAATTAATGTTGGGTGAGAATCTACATCAACTTGTCGGATGCGGCAGTGAACCGTATGCTTCTGCCGCTGCAACAAGTGACTTCTGGAGTATCCGAGTGAAATATCTGCATACCATGGTCCGGGTGAAGGACATCGACGAATCCCTCGACTTTTACTGCAACAAGCTGGGTCTGACCGAGCTTCGCCGCCATGATAACGAGGGTGGTCGCTTTACACTGGTCTTCCTGGCAGCGCCCGGTGACGAGGAGGCCCAGGTCGAACTCACCTACAACTGGGACGGTGACGAGCTGGGCGAGGGCAGTCGTAACTTCGGGCACCTGGCATACGCCGTCGATGACATCTACGAGACCTGCCAGCGGCTCATGGATGGCGGTGTGACGATCAACCGGCCACCACGGGATGGCCGCATGGCCTTCGTTCGCTCGCCTGACAACATCTCGATCGAACTGCTGCAGCGGGGTGAGGCGAAGGCCCCTGCCGAACCGTGGCAATCGATGGAAAACACCGGCACCTGGTAGGTGCTTTACTCGCCTGTCGGCTTGAGATAGAAAGATCAGGCGCGTCTCTCTCACACAAAAAGGGTGCCCTATGCCGACCTACATCATGCTCAGCAACCTGACCGACGAAGGTCGAAAGACCCTGAAGGCGCGACCCGAACGGCTCCGTGAGGTCAACAAGGAAATCGAATCCATGGGTGCCAGGCTGACCGCGCAATATGCGACGCTCGGTGGCTACGACTTCGTCAACGTCATCGAGGCACCGACGAACGAGGTAATGGCGCGACTCTCCGTCGAACTCGGCTCTCGCGGCACGATCCAGATGACCACGCTACCTGCGATCAACGTCGACGAGTTCGTCGAAATGCTCGCGGGCAGTTCGCCGGGAGGCGAATAGCGGGTCTGACGAATGCCCACCTACATCCTGCTGTCACGGCTGGGCCCCGAGGCCCAGCGTGCGATCATTGAGCAGCCAGAGCGCCTGCGGGAGATCCGGGAATCGCTGGAGCGCTGGGAAGCCAGCATCCACGGCGACTACCAGCTTGTCGGCGAGTACGACCACTGCTGTATCTTTGAGGTCTCGGACAACTTTCGTGCCCAGCGGGCGGTCCTGAATGAGGAACTCACGCTCGCCGATGAGAGCCGGTTGATTCCGGCCATCGATCTGCCGCTCTTCCAGCGTCTCGTCGAGCAGGAGATTCGCACAGAGGGGCCCCACGAATGGCAGGTGTCGCTGTGGGCGAAGCTGATCCGGTTCTGCTTTCGCTGGTACCATTTCTCACGCCACATCTGGGGCAGTTGCAAGCCGTTCACCGTGACCGGGCAGGAGCATTTCCGCGATATCAAGGGGCCGTGCATCGTGGTCGGCAATCACACCAGCCACTTTGATGCCCTGGCGATCTATCACGGGCTGCCGCAGCGGGTGAAGTTCAACATCTACTTCGGGGCAGCGGCCGACCGGTGGTTTCTGAAAGACGGGGGCGGGCGCAAGGAACTCGCGCTACAGCCCTGGTACAACTCGCTGATCGGGGCATCATTTCCGATTCGGCGCGGCGGCGGTTCTGCGACCCTCGACTACTCCAAGTGGCTGCTCGACCGCGGCGCCAGCCTCGTGATCTTCCCTGAAGGTACGCGGTCGACTTCACGGAAAATGGCGCGGTTCAAGCACGGGGTCTCGCTGCTGGCGCTCGAGAAGGGCGTGCCAGTCGTACCGGTCTACCTGACAGGACTGGCGAAGCTCAGGCCGAAAGGGTCCCGGGAAATCCACCCCGGTCCGGCGGGCGCGCATATTCAGCCTCCGATACACTTTCCGCCCGGAACGTCGGTACCGGAGGCCACGCGGATGATTTACGACGCCCTGAACTCGGTGCATACCCGGGTCATGGATCACGGCGACGATGCCGCAAGATGGGACTGGAAAGAGGAAGCAATATGAGTGAGCGCAGCGCCGAGGGATACGATATTCCTGCCGTCGAGGCGTGGATCGAAGCCAATGTCGAGGGCCTCACGCCGCCGTTCGAGTGGACTCGGCTCGAAGGCGGCCATTCAAACCTGACCTATCGGCTCGACGACGAAGCGGGCAGGTCTGCCGTCATTCGGCGGCCGCCGCAAGGCGAGCTGCTGCCGAAAGCCCATGATATGAGCCGCGAGTGGCGGGTGATCTCTGCGCTCGGCCCGACGCCCGTGCCGGTTCCGGCCGCCTTCGGGTTCTGCGAGTCTCCGGATGTGACGGGCGCCTGGTTCTACGTCATGGGGCTGGTGGACGGCCGCCCGCTCTATTCGAAGGACGACACCGAGGCCTGGGTGCCAGAGGATCGTCGGGAGACGCTCGCGAATTCCTTCATTGACGTGCTGGCCGATCTTCACGCGCTCGACCCCGATGAACTGGGGCTTGGCGATCTCGGCAAGAAAGAAGGCTACGTGGAGCGGCAACTCAAGACCTGGTATCGCTCCTGGGAAGCGTCGGTTGGTCCGGCGGAACTGGACGACCCCCGTGCCCATGCACTGAAGGACTACTTTCTGACCCATATGCCGGAACAGGGTCCTGCTCGGCTCGTGCACGGTGACTACGGATTTCACAACTGTCTGATTGGCCCCGACTCAACGGTCGCAGCAGTCGTCGACTGGGAGATATCCACCCTCGGTGATCCGCTCGCGGATCTCGCCTATGCGCTGAACCAGTGGGTCGAGCCGTCAGAAATCGGCAAGCCCGGCGTCAATGCCGCGACGGCGGTTACGGGACTGCCGTCGCGCGAGACGCTTGCCCGGCGATACGCAGACAGGGCAGGCGCCGACATCAGCCAACTCGATTTCTACGTGGGCTTTAACCGGTGGAAAACCGCCTGCATCGTACACGGGGTCTATGCCCGGTACATGGAAGGCAAGAAGAGTACCGAAGGCATCGATCTCGAAGGGCTGAAGTCGCGAATTCTGCATTCGCTGGATTTGTCGCAGCAGGCGATCGATCGCCTCGAGGCGTCCTGAGCCGCGCTATTGCGGGGTGGCACCCGCGCTCATGGTGTGCGACAGCGTAATGGCACGCTCCAGCAGCGCGTCGATGCGCGCCGCAGCCTCGGGCGAGTAGACGAAACCGAGGAAGGCGCACTTCGACAACTCGATCACGGCCGCCAGCACCATCTCCTCGTTGTCAGGCTCAGCCAGCATGTTCAGCACACCGCTGAACCAGGCGAACTCAACGTCGGCGCCCTCCATTGACAGCAGTTCGAGCAGATCCATGAGCGGTAGCACGAGTTCGGTGCGAACAATGTCGGCAAAAGATGACATGTGACATCTACGCGCGTTCCGCGCGGTCAGATGACTCAGTTCGTGTTGTTCGAGCCGCCCTGATCGTTACCGGCGATCTTTGCCGACAGCGACTCCAGCAGGTCGATCGGCAGCGGGAACACGATGACCGAACTCCGGTCATTGGCCAGATCCGACAGCGTCTGCAGGTAGCGAAGCTGGATCGCCTGGGGCTGGCTCGATAGCGTCTCGGCGGCTTCCGTCAGTCGCTCCGATGCCTCGACCTCGCCCGCGGCGTGAATGACCTTGGCGCGCCGCACGCGCTCCGCCTCAGCCTGCCTTGCAATCGCCCGGATCATGCTCTCGTCGATATCGACATGCTTGATCTCGACGTTCTGTACCTTGATGCCCCACGCCTCGGTTTGCTCGTCGAGCAGCTTCTGGATGCCTTCGTTCAGGCGGTCACGCTCGGCCAGCATCTCGTCGAGTTCGTGCTGGCCCAGAATCGATCGCAGCGTCGTCTGCGCAAGCTGGCTCGTCGCCTCGTAGTAATCCTCGACGTTGTTGACGGCCTTCTCCGGGTCGATCACGCGAAAGTAGAGTACGGCACTGACGCTGACAGAGACGTTGTCGCGGGAGATGACGTCCTGGGTGGGAACATCGAAAACCGATGTCCTGAGATCCACCTTCACCATCTGCTGCAGTCCGGGAATGATGATGATGAGCCCGGGCCCCTTGACGTTCTGGAAGCGACCCAGAAAGAAGACCACGGCCCGTTCGTATTCGCGCAGGATTCTGAAGGTATAGAACGCCAGCGCAATCAGCATGACGCCAAGAATGATCCAGAACATGTCCATAGTTAGGTTCCCTGGTTCTCGTGTTGGATGGATTCGACGCTGAGCGTCATGCCGTCGACGCCGGTGACGCGAATCATCGAGCCTTCGTCGATGTCCGTCGTGGCCACGGCACGCCAGATCTCGCCGCCGATGCGTACCTGCCCATTGCGGCCAATGTCGGTCAGCGCCTCTCCATGCTGGCCAACCATTCGCTCGATACCGGTCGTGACCTGTTGCTTGCGGATGCGCAGGGCGAGTGTGATCGTCGCAAAAATCAGCAGTGCGAGCACGACCCCGATCGCCGCAAGCATCGGGAGCCCGACCTGAAACGCCGGGATGTCAGTGTCGAATAGCATGATCCCTCCTATCGTGAATGCGACGATGCCGCCGATCCCCAGTGCACCAAAGCTCGGCGCGAATGCCTCACCGACCATCATGGCAATGCCGACCAGCATGAGTGCGAGTCCCGCATAGTTGACGGGCAGCAGCTGAAGGGCGTAACCCGCAAGGATCAGGCAGATGATGCCGACGACGCCCGGTACCAGCGAACCCGGATTATAGAACTCGAGGAGGATGCCGTAGACGCCGAACAGGCCAAGGACGAGGACGACATTCGGGTTGGTCAGGAATGCGAGCAACTCGGTGCGCCAGTCCGGCTCGACGGTGTGGGTGGTAGCGCCCGCGGTCTCGAGCGTGACCTCGGCGTCGCCGATCTTGACGGTCTTGCCGTCCACCAGCGCCAGCAGCTCTTCGAGACTGCCCGCCAGCAAGTCGACGACGTTCTGCTCCACGGCCTCGCCCGCACTCAGTGATGCGCCCTCGCGCACGGCTGTTTCGGCCCATTCCGCATTGCGGCCGCGGAGATCGGCCAATCCGCGAATGTAGGCGGCAGCGTCATTGACCATCTTCTTTTCCATCGCGGTCGCAGAGGAGGGTTCACTCTGGTCAGTGGGTGACAGCGGGCCAGGCGTGCCGCCACCGGTCAACTGCACCGGCGTCGCAGCGCCGAGGTTCGTGGCTTCCGCCATGGCGGCGACGTGGCTCGCGTAGAGGATATAGGTGCCCGCGCTGGCGGCACGCGCACCGCGGGGTGCGACCCAGCTTGCGACCGGTACGTCGGAGGCCAGAATCGCCGATATGATCTCACGCATCGACGCGTCGAGGCCGCCCGGCGTGTCGATGCGAATGACGATGAGCGTCGCGTCAGCGTTCCGGGCATCATCGACACCACGGACGATGAAGTCACTCGTCGCCGGGCCGATCGCACCGTCAATATCGAGTACCCAGACTGAACCCTGTGCCGCCGAGGCGAACAGTCCCGACAGCCAGAGTCCGGTAGCGAGCAGGAGTGACGCCGTGGCGAGCCCCCTGCGCAGCGGCCCGTTCATGGCGTGGCGGTCAGCCCTGCCAGCCAGTCGACAAGGTCGGTCATGACCTCGTCACGGTTGGTTTCGTTGAACATCTCGTGGCGACCCTCCGGGTAGAAACGCGTGGTGATGTCGATGCCCTGATCGCGAAAGCGATCGAGCATGCGTTCGATGTTCTTGAGGTCATTGTTCACGGGATCGGCCGTTCCTGCAAACACGTACATCGGCAGGGAGGGCGGGATGCCGCTGATGGCCGGCCTTTTCTGTGCGGCATGGCTGCCGCCGAAAATCTCCGCGAGCGAGCCGGTACACGGGACGAACCCGCACAGTGGATCCTCCACGTACTGTCGCACCTGCGCCGCGTCCCGCGACAGCCATTCGAACCCTGTCGGCTCATCGCAATCCTCCTCGAACGCCTTGTTCGCGGAACCGAAGATGACGCTCTGCAGCAGCGGGCTTTCCGCCTTGGGCCCGAGTCGCCAGCGCTCGAATCTCACCAGCAAGCGAACGACGACCGACTGCAGGAAACCCGGATGGCCGGGCGAACCTGAGAGCGCGACCGCATCGATGGTGTGTCCGGCCATCGTGATGTATTGCTGCGCCAGCATTGAGCCCATGCTGTGGCCGAGCAGGATGAGCGGCTTGTCGCTCCAGCGATCCCGGTGTGCATCAATGATCTCCCGGGTATCGCGGAGGGCGCGGTTCCAGCCGTCATCACCAAAATCACCCAGCGTGGTGGCGGTACGACCATGTCCACGGTGATCATTGGCCGAGACAATGTAACCCTGCTCGACAAGACGCTCGGCGACCCAACCGTATCGTGCGGCGTGTTCGCCCATGCCGTGTGCAATGTGGATGATGCCCCGTGCCACAGCAGGATCGTCGGGTTCCCAGCGATACAGCGATACGGCGTGCCGGTCGCTGGCCTCGAACCAGCCGGCGTCGATCATCGGATGTCGCCGGTCGCCAGCAGGCGGTCGATGACAGCGGCAACGCCGTCTTCGGTATTGCTGCCGGTGACGATAGTCGCTGCTGATCTGATTCGTTCGTCGGCCTGGCCCATCGCAACCGACGCGCCGGCGACCTTGAACATCTCGATATCGTTCTCGGCATCGCCGAACGCGATGACCTCGCCCGGGTCGAGCCCGAGATGTCGGCACCCGGCGAGCAGTGCCTCGCCTTTGCTGGCGGCTTTCGCCGTAATCGTCAGCACAAGCTTGCCGTTCGGGCCGACCGAGTCGTAAATGTTGACCTGGTCTGCGAATGCGGGCTCGAGTTCTTCGCGGATTCGGCGCACGGCGCCGCTGCCCTGGATGGCGCCAATCCGTGGCAGGGCATGGACGCCCGGGTCGAGCGCGGGAACCCATTCCATCTCCGCCGGGATCATCGAAGGGTTGGGTCGGCCATCAAGTTTCAGCACGACATGATCCTGCAGCGTGATTGTTGCAATGCATCGCTCCTCATTGCAGAGCGCATAGAGGGCTTCGACAAACGGTGGCGGGAGTCGGTGATCGAAGATGTCATGACCCTCGGGCACGAACAATTGCGCGCCGCTGCACGCGATAATGGGCTTGTCGATGCCGATTTCGCTGGCGATGCGCTGTGCCATCTGACGCCAGCGCGCTGTCGCGATGATGATCTCCAGGCCCGCGGCATGGGCTTCGGCAACCGCACGACGATGCTCCGGTGGCAGGTCCTCCCCGATCAGCAGGGTGCCATCCAGATCAATGGCGAGTGCCCGCCAGGTTGAAGGCGTTGAACGTGTTGAAGGTGTCTGTGTCATTCGAAAAGGTGTCCGTCCCGATGCGGCAAAGCTATCATGTTCGTGCCTGAACTGCCCGTGCCCGATGACGTAACAGAGGTATGAACGAACGCCGACGCTTTCTCCGCAGACTGCTGCTCCTGCGCATCGTCCAGGGCTTTTCGATCACCGGGCTCGGATTCCTGACCTGGCCGTTCGTGAAGGCCTGGATTCCCTCTTTTGAGCAGGACAACTCGCTCGAGGTATCACTCGCCGACCTGGCGCCGGGCGAATTCAAGACCGTGAGCTGGCTCGGCCGCCGGGTCTTCATCCAGCGACGCTCCCGGAGCATGGTGGACTACTTCGACGCCGCGTCGCTCGACCTCAAGGATCCGGACTCCAACGATTCACGGCAGCCTGATTTCGCCCGCACACCGTGGCGCTCGCTTAGCCCCGAGTACTTCGTCGCCTTCAACAACTGCACGCATCTCGGCTGCGAGGTGACGCCGGGCGACGGGGAGGGCACCGGTTTCGAGGGCATAGGTTTTGAGTGCCCCTGCCACCAGAGTCTCTATGACTATGCGGGTCGCGTGGTTGAGGGTGCAGCGGCGCCCACCAATCTCGAGATACCCAAATATTCGTTTGTTTCACGAAGCGTGATTCGACTCGAAGCGGAAGTCGCCTGAACGTGTGACAGCCCTGCCGGAACCTAACGGAAAGGACAGTGAAAAGAGGGAGAACAACATGCGATTTCTGGTCACACTGCTGTTTGTCGTCATCGCAACGGCGTCGGCTGCGGAAGATGCCGCGCCGAAACCCTGTAGCGAGCCGGCCCACCGGCAGTTCGACTTCTGGCTCGGACACTGGGTCGCCTACAGCGCTGATGGAAAGAAGCAGGGCGAGAATCACCTGCACAAGGTCGTTGGCGACTGCGCGATTCAGGAAAACTGGTCCAGTGGCGGCGGTGCCTTTCAGGGAAAGAGCTTCAACTTCTACGATCAGCGAGGCGGCAGGTGGCATCAGACCTGGGTCGACAACCAGGGCGGCCATCTGTTTCTCTCAGGTGGCCTCGTCGGTGGGAGCATGCAGTTGTCGGGCGATGGCAAGAACCGCGAGGGCAAGGACATCATCAACCGGATCACCTGGACGCCGCTCGACGATGGCCGTGTGCGACAGCACTGGCAGGTCTCTGCTGATGAAGGGGAATCGTGGCAGGACGTGTTCGACGGCTACTACGAGCGCCAGGAAGCCGGGCAGGAGTAGGAATCCGTGTCGAGATTGCTGATCGTCTATCACAGCAAGAATGGTCACACGGCCGCTATGGCGAAAGCCGTCATTGGTGGCGCGAACCATGAGGACGTCGAGGCCGAGGTCAGAGTGAGACTGGCGCGGGATGCGACGGTCGATGACATGCTGTGGTGTTCAGCGCTTGTACTGGGCACGCCCGAGAATTTCGGTTACCTCTCCGGTGGACTCAAGGACTTCCTCGATCGAACCTATTATCCCCTGGAGGGGCGCGTCGAGGGCCTTCCATACGCTGTCTTCATCAGCGCGGGTAACGACGGGGAGGGTGCGGTGCGTCACCTTCAGCGGATCGTCAGGGGCTTCCCGCTCAAGGAGGTTCGCGAGCCGCTGATCATTCGCGGCGAGCTTTCTGGCGACGCGCTCTCTTCCTGCGAGGAACTTGGCATGTTCATGGCGGCCGGCGCCGAGGCGAACCTCTTCTGACGCTTCTGACGGCTAGTCGCGGGCGCGCGCTGTCTCTGCGTCAAGACGCGCGAAGTAATCCCGGGCTGCCTGCATGACCCGGGGTGCCAGCAACACCGCCGAGAGGCAGGTCGGTATCGCCATCATTGCAAACGCACCGTCGATAAGCCCGACCATCGCATCGAGCGACAGTACGGACGCGACGACCGTCATCAGGACGATCACGTAGTTGTAGTAGTGCTGGCGTTCTGCGCCGATCAGGAATCCCAGGCACTTGCTGCCATAGTACGAGTAGCTGAAGACGGTACTGATGCCGAAGAAGAAGATGCAGGTGATCAGGACATAGATGCCGACCCCCGGCAGGTTCTCGGTGACCGCCGCGGCCGTCATGGTGACCCCGTCGGATTCACCGCTGCGCCAGACGCCCGAGACGAGAATCATCAGGGCTGTTCCGGTGCAGACGACCAGCGTGTCAATGATCGGGCCGAGCATTGCCACGAGTCCCTCCCGCACGGGCTCCTTCGTTCGCGCCGCGCCGTGTGCCATGGCCTCGGTGCCGACACCGGCCTCATTGGAGAAGACGCCGCGCCTGACGCCGGTTGCGATAACGGTACCAATGGCACCACCCGCGACCGACGTGCCGGTGAACGCATCCGTGACGATCAGGAGCAGGTATCCGGGCAGCTCCGACGCATGCAGCCAGAGAACGACCGCGGTCATGGCGAGGTACAGGACGGCCATCGTGGGCACCAGTTTCGATGCGACGCTTGCGATGCGCGGCAGGCCGCCGAAAATCACGAGGCCGACGATGGTTGCCAGTGCAATACCGGCGGCCAGATTGAACTCGAAGGTCTGGGCCGGTGATATCCAGCCCTGTTCGATGAAGATCACTTCGCGCAGCGTCTGGACGAGCTGGTTGACCTGAAACAGCGGTAGCGCTCCGATCGTACCGGCAACGCAGAAGAAGATGGCGAGCGGGCGCCAGCGATGGCCGAGTCCCTCGGTGATGACATACATCGGCCCGCCCTGGATGTGTCCTTCGCTGTCCTTTCCGCGATACATGACGGCAAGCGTGCAGGTAAAGAACTTGGTCGCGACGCCGACCAGGGCGGTCATCCACATCCAGAAGATTGCGCCCGGCCCGCCGACCCCGATCGCCACAGCGACCCCGGCGATATTGCCCATCCCGATGGTGCCCGCAAGCGCACTGCTGAGCGCCTGAAAGTGGGTGATGTCGCCGGGGCTCTTGTCGTCGTCGTAGCGGCCGCTCAGCAAGGCCAGACTGTGACCGAGATAGCGGAAGGGAACGAGGCGTGAGAGGAAGACGAAGTAGAGTCCGCTGCCCAGAATCAGGATGACGAGCCAGGGGCCCCAGGCGGCGTTCCCGAACTCGATGAAAAGCTGCTCGATGGCGTTCATGGCGTTTTGCAGTGCAAAACGATTGAGCTTAGCAGCTTGATGGCGCGCCCAGACACTGTATACTTGTACAGTATGAGCATCAAGGGACGTGGCACCGATCAGAATCCGGCGAATCGCTACGCCGCGTCGCGCAGCGAAAGTGTCGATGACGGCTGGTGGCAGGACGAAACACCACAACCGTCGGCGACCCGCGTGCTGGATGAAAAGGTCCGGACGATCATTACCACCAACACGTCTCCCGATATCCCGTTCGATCAGTCGATCAATCCGTACCGTGGGTGTGAGCATGGCTGCATCTACTGCTACGCCCGACCTTCACACGCCTACTGGGACCTGTCTCCGGGCCTGGACTTCGAGACGAAGATCATCACAAAACGCACGGGGCCACAGTTGCTGGAGGCCGCGCTCGAGCGGCGGGGCTACGTATGCAAACCCATCGCGATTGGCGCAAATACTGATCCCTATCAGCCGGTGGAGTCGTCTGAACGCATCACGCGCGGCGTGCTTGAGGTGTTGCAGCGGCACCAGCATCCGTTCTCACTGATCACCAAGAGCGCGCTCATCTTGCGGGATCTCGACATCATTGCGCCGATGGCGGAGCAGGGCCTCTGTTCGGTTGCCGTCAGCGTGACCACGCTCGACAACGCACTCAAACGCAAGCTGGAACCCCGAACCGCGTCTCCGTCCGCACGCCTGAGAACGATCCGTGCGCTGAGCGATGCCGGTGTACCGGTCACCATGATGGTGGCGCCGGTGATTCCGTTCATCAATGACCGTGAGATTGAGGACATCCTCGCCGCCGGCAGGGAAGCCGGTGCCCTGTCGGCAAACTATATCTTTCTGCGACTGCCCCTCGAGGTCGCGCCGCTGTTCGAGTCATGGCTGGAAGCGCACTTTCCGGATCGCGCGGCTCATGTGATGAGCCTCGTCAGACAAAGCCGTGACGGCAGGGACTACGACCCGGCCTTCTTTGAGCGTATGCGGGGAAACGGCCGGTTCGCAGAACTGATCTCCCAACGATTTCGCGTGGCCGCAAGACGCCTCGGGCTCGAGTCTCGAGGCACAGACGAGCGCTTTGAACTTGACACCTCGCAATTCGTCCAGAGCCACCAGCAGCTCGCGCTGTTTTAAAAATGGCGTTGGTTCGCCGGTTTTGATGAAATACCGGGATCACACATCGGAGCCGACACCCATGAAACTATACAGTCCCGTTTGCGACATCTTCGAGATCGAATACCCCATCGTGCTCGCCGGTATGGGCGGTGCAAGCACGCCCGAGCTTGCAGCGGCCGTCTCCAACGCGGGCGGGCTTGGCGTGTTGGGCGCAGCGGCCTGCCAGCCCGGACAGTTGCGTGACTGGATTCGTCGAACGCGCGAACTCACTGACAAGCCCTTTGGTGTCGACACGCTGCTGCCGGCCTCCGTTCGTCGCGCGGCGGAGCAGAGCTCCGGCGGCGAGGGGCCGGACCCGGCCGAGTTGCTGAAGCCACACCTGGCGTTCGCGAAGCAGTTCATGGAACAGGAGAATCTTACCGCCCCTGAGCGCCAGGCCCAGGCTGATTCGGGTGAGAATCTGCCGGTATTCAGCAAGGAGTTCTTCGAGGCGCAAATGCAGGTCGTGATCGAGGAGCGCGTACCGGTCTACGCAGCAGGTCTCGGCAATCCCGGGCCGTGGATGCAGGAGATGCGGGCCAACGGGACCAAGGTAATGGCTGTCGTTGGCGCGGTGCGTCATGCCGTCCAGGTTGTATCGACCGGGCTCGACGTCATCGTCGCCCAGGGCCATGACGCTGGCGGGCACAATTCGCCGGTCGGCGCGATGGCGCTGATTCCCCAGGTTGTGGATGCCGCCCGCGGAACACCTGTGCTCGGCGCTGGCGGGATCAGCGATGGTCGGGGTGTCGCTGCCGCAATGATGCTGGGGGCGGCTGGCGCCTGGATCGGGACGGCATTCCTGGCGGCCGAGGAGTCCGGCATTGCGCACCATCAGAAGGAGGCGCTGGTCGAAGGCACGGAAGAAGGTACCGTCATCTCCCGTTCCGTGACGGGTAAACCCGCGCGCATCATCCGAAGCAAGTGGACGGATGCCTATGAGCGGGCCGAGTTTGATCCGCTGCCGATGCCGTTCCAGGGCATCGTCTCCGGGCCGGTCATGGCGGCCGGCAGCGCAGCGAAGCGATCGGATATCAATCCGGGCTTTGCGGGTCAGGGGATGGGGATGATCACGGCGATTCGCCCGGCTGCCGAGATTTTTGGCGATATCGTCGAATCGGCGGAAGAGGCGCTGGGACGCGCGTCGAAGTATCTCGCCTGAATCCGCCCGGACGCTGACGGGTCACGTGCCGGTCAGCGCTCCCGTCCCTCTTGCTGATTGCAGTTTCAGGGCGCAAGCGGGATGATCGAACGATGGTCAGCGAAAGACAAGCCGCGAGAACGCTCGCCGACTGGCAGGTGGTGCCGCTTGAAGCACACCACGCGCGTTCAATTCTCACGTGGCGGTATCCCTACCCATACGATTTCTATGATCCGCCGGCAGATATTGACCCGGACAGCTACGTCTCTGAATTCATGCGTCCTGAACTCGGTTTTCACGCGGTGTTGCGAGACGAGGATTTCGTCGGATTCTGTTCCTATGGCATCGACGGACAGGTGCCCGGCGGTGATTACAGCGCTCCGGCGCTCGACATCGGTCTCGGCATGCGTCCGGACCTCACCGGCCAGGGATACGGCGGTGCCTTCTTCAGCGCGATTCTCGATCATGCGACGCGCTCGCGACGGGTAGATGTGTTTCGACTGACCGTTGCCGACTTCAATGATCGCGCTCTGGCGCTGTACCGGCGTTTCGGGTTCGAGCCGGAAAGCCGTTTCATCGATCCACGGTTCGGCGTGTCGTATACGATCCTGACGATGCCTGCCTGAACCGTTCAGGCCCGGCCGTTTGTCAGATCGGGAATCGAAGGCTACGCTAGCGTCAGGGAGACGGCGTGATTTCAAAGGAATTCAACGACAGGGTAGTCATCGTCACCGGCGCAGGACGCGGGCTGGGGCGTTCGCACGCCCTCGAGTTTTCCCGCCGCGGGGCCCATGTTGTGGTCAATGATTCCGGTGGTGCGGTCGACGGAACCGGAAGCAGTCATACAGCGCAGTCGGTCGTGGATGAGATACGTGCAGCGGGCGGTTCCGCAGTCGCGAACACGGCGTCTGTTGTCGACGAGGCGGGTGCACGCAGCATCATTGATGATGCACTTCGGCACTTCGGTACGGTCGATATCGTAGTCAACAACGCAGGGATCCTTCGCGACAAGACATTTGCCAACGTCACGATGGACAACTTTCGGGCCGTCCTCGATGTGCATCTCATGGGTTCAGTGCATGTGACGAGCGCGGCATGGCCGATCATGGTCGAGAAGGGTTGGGGGCGTGTCGTGTTCACGAGTTCCGCATCCGGTATCGCGGGCAATTTTGGTCAGTCCAACTATGCAGCGGCAAAGATGGCGCTGGTTGGACTCATGAACGTGTTGAAGCTGGAAGGCATTCGAAAGGGCATCCGTGTGAACTGCATCGCGCCGGGATCAACCTCGACGAGGATGACGGCATCGCTGCCTGGCGCAAGCCGGTCGGCGCCAGAGGCCATCTCGCCGGGCGTCCTCTATCTCGCCAGCGAAAAGGCGCCCAACGGTGTCATTCTCTGCGCTGACCAGGGTCGGTTCAGCCTGCTCAAGTTTTCCACCACGGAAGCGGTTGATCTCGGCGCTGACGTGACCTTCGAGCGGCTGATCGATTCTGCCGACGAACTGGTGGAACTGGACCTCGCGTCCGGCTAGCTGCGCGGTGGCTTCCCGTCTCTTTGCGCCAGCGCTGCCCGTGCTCGACACGGCGCGCCTTCGGCTGAAGCTGCCTGAGCCGGGGCAGGCGCGGATTATGCTTCGCTTCCGCCAGGAAAACCGGGACTTTCTGGAACCCTGGGAGCCGCTGCGCCCCGCGGACTTCTACACCGGTGGCTACTGGCGACTTCAGCTGCAGCGAAACCTGCAGGAATTCCGGCAGGGGACGAGCGTTTGTCTTTCCCTGATGGATCACGAGGAATCCGAGGTGCTCGGCGTATGCAACTATACGAACATCGTCAGGGGGACTTTCCAGGCCTGCCACCTGGGCTATGCGCTGGCAGAACGCCATCAGGGCAAGGGGTACATGTTCGAGGCGCTCGAAGCAGCAAATGCCTACATCTTTGAGGAACTCCGGCTGCATCGCATCATGGCGAACTACATGCCCCACAACGAGCGCAGCGGTGACCTGCTGAAACGCCTCGGGTTCAAGGTCGAGGGCCGCGCGGACAAACTGCTCAG
Source organism: Pseudomonadales bacterium (assembly GCA_965267485.1). Classification (GTDB taxonomy): domain Bacteria; phylum Pseudomonadota; class Gammaproteobacteria; order Pseudomonadales; family Azotimanducaceae; genus JANQJA01. The sequence continues at coordinate 2,151,065 of OZ254080.1, forward strand.
GATCAATGGCCGCTGGGAGGACCATGTGCTGACGGCCAAGGTCAATCCGGCTGACCCGGATTGACACCTTCCGGGGCAATCATTGATAAGGCTTTTTGTCAGAAAGTTGCCATAACTTACTGAAAAGTATAGCTATTTGACCCCAGTCAATTGTGTTGGCACAGAACTTGGTTATCCAATGCCATGAAACGAATCTCTTGCCTTGCCAGACTCTGCCTTCCTGCGGCGCTGCTCATGAGCGGAGCCGTCAGTGCCCAGAGTGATGGCGTGCTCGGCGCGGACTCGACGGGCACTGCCGACGTCACGCTGTCGCTGACCGAGTCGGTGCAGATCTCCAACATGAAAGACATCGCGCTCGGCGAATATGCCGGAACCGGTGATCTGGAGAGCGTCACGACGTTTTGCGTGTACCGCCATGGCGGTGGTGGCTACTCGCTGACGCTGACCGCAGACACCGGTGACTTTGCGCTGGATTCAGGGTCGACCGGCCAGAGCATTCCGTTCGCCGCCCGCGTCGACGATGATCTGGACGCCTCCGACGGCGAACTGGTGGCCTACAACACGGTGACATCGAATGCGCTGTCTGGCAGTAACTCCGTAACCTGCGACGGCAATGACAATGCCTCGCTGGCGGTTTCATTCGATGAATCGGACCTGCAATCCGCGCGCAGCGCGGCTGATTACCAGGCCACGGTCACGCTCTTTGTCGAGCCGCTCTGACCTCAACAGGAATCTCTCCCCCAAAGCTGTACCCTCAAGCGCCCGAAAGGGCGCTTTTTTTTGCATCCGCGAAACTGTCCTGACCCAGCGTCACGACCATGACCAGAAAGTAACCGTGCATGATGAGCGCCAGCACCCACTCGAAGGCGTCTTCATAGTCGTCATAGTTGGGAATGCTCGCGTCGAGGATCAACGAGAAGACACCGATCGACAGAAATCCGTAGCAGATGCCGAGATGCCAGGTCCGGGTCCCGTCCGGAATCCCGAGCCGCCCCAGCCGCCAGGTGAAGAGAAGCTGCGAGAAGGCGGTCATCGAGAAGTACAGGATGATGCCGATGCGCCGCTGAAGCTGGAAGAAGTCACCGACGGCACCGAGTGCAACCGTATAGACCACGAGAAAGATCGCTGCGACCGTGCCCATGCCACGAATCCACGCGGCGGCGGCCCGATGATCGCCCAACTGGATGAGTTCGTCTGCCATGGCGCGCCAGAACAGGAGCAGCAGTACGGCGTACGGCAGCATGGTGGCCTTGAAGAGCCACCACGCCAGACCGTGCCGGCCGGTCGCACTGATCGATGTGCAGCTGTCGATGTACGGAAAGCACCATGGCACGTGCCCTTCGGCTGCAGCGAGCAGGTACGTCGCGTGGATCCAGATGATCGGCCACAGGCCGGTGGCCAGTGCGAGTCGCCTCAAAGATACCCGGTCGGCCATACGGCCCCTCTAGCGAACCTTCAGTAAGAGCACCAGTAGCAGCGGCGTACCGATTGCCTGCAGCAGCATGAAGCGGACGAGCACCTGCGTGTTCGACCAGCCCATGTTGTGCCGGACGTGATCGTGCAGCGGATATCGGATCTGTCTGAAGATGCCGATGTTGAAGAACCTGAGCAGTGCCACCTTGATCATCCCGGTTGCGCCATTGACGAGTACGACGAAAGCCACAACGAGGATCAAAAAGGGGTTTCCGCAGGCGAGTACCAGTGCGCCCAGCAGAAGTCCGATCGGCCGGGAGCCGGCATCGCCCATGAGTACGGCGCTGGGATAGCTGTTGTGCCAGAGGTAGCCGGCGAGGCAGCCAACCATGACGAACGCCATGATCGCCCAGTCTGCACCCTGCTCGTAGTGCGGCACCAGCAGGTAATTGGCGATGTCTGCGTGCCCCAGGATCACGTACAGAATGCCGCCAAGGAAGAGAATCGCCATCCCGGACAGGCTGGCGGACAGGCCGTCGACGCCGTCGGTGCAGTTCGTCGCGTTGATCGACACCCAGATCAGCGGTGTTGCGCCGAGGATGAAGAGCACGGGGCCGATTTCGATCGGATCCTTGTAAAGGGGCAGCCAGATCGTGAACGGCTCGAGCTGGCAGATGAACATCGACGCCAGCAGCGCAACGCACAGGTCGATGGCGCCGAGCCGGTATTCACTCCACCCGCCCTGGGCGCGATCGTCGAAATAGCCAACGCCCATGGCGAGAACGACACAGAACAGCAGGCCGAGGAACATGACGTCGAACGGTACGACGAGCAGGCTGATGATCACGAACAGCGGGATAAAGAGAATGCCGGCACTGATCGGTTTGCCAATGCTCTTCTCTGCATCCACGGCGAACTCACGGCCGCGGTCACGGGGCAGCCAGTGCCAGAAGCGGGGGAGCAGCCACCAGGTCAACAGCGCCCCGAGCGCCGTGCCGAGACCGGCAAGGAAGATGTACGAGGTCAGCAGGCGGAACGGCCCGAACAGACCCGCGAGCTGTTCACCCAGCGAATAGAGCAACGAAGCGTTCTCCCGGCAAAAGCGTTGAATTATAAGGGGGTTGCGTCAGCGAAAGAATGGACGAGCGGTTGAAATCCCGGGGCATTGTTCCGGCGCATTGCCGCCTTCGCGGGACTTGCCTATAGTGCCGCCATGGCCATCGTCACCCGCGTTGATCTGCTCCGAAACCGTCGAACCAAGATCGTCGCGACGATCGGACCGGCGTCGAATCAACCCGGCACGTGTCGGGCGCTGATCGAAGCGGGTGTCAATGTGTTCCGGCTGAACATGTCACATGGCGAACATGCGGCCCATCGCACCGCGCTTGAGATGATCCGCAAGACAGCGGATGAACTCTCGGTACCCGTTGCCGTGATGGCGGACCTGTGTGGCCCGAAAATTCGCACCGGACGATTCGAAGGGGGTGAGATCACGCTCGTCGACGGCGCAACCGTCACTGTCACGACCCGTGAGGTCGTCGGCACTGACGGCCTGATTCCCTCCCAGTACGAGGCGTTGCCCGGCGACGTCGAGCCCGGCGACCGGATTCTTCTCGCAGACGGTTTGCTCGAACTTCAGGTCGTCTCCGTCGACGGCACCGACGTGAGTTGCCGCGTCGTTCATGGCGGTGTGCTCGGCAACAACAAGGGCATGAACCTGCCCGGGGTCGCCGTCTCTGCGCCATCACTGACGCCCAAGGACATTCTGGATGCGGAGTTCGCGGCAGACCTGGGTGTCGATTATCTCGCCCTGTCTTTTGTGCGACGAGCCAGCGACATCGATGTTTTGCGGGATCTGCTTGAGGCCAATGGCTCGGCCGCCCAGATCATCGCGAAAATCGAGAAGCCTGAAGCGCTGGAAAATGCCGAGGACATTCTCGAGGTCGCCGACGGCATCATGGTGGCGCGAGGTGACCTTGGCGTCGAGCTGCCGCCTGAGGAAGTCCCTGTGGCGCAGGATGCGCTCATCGAGATGGCGCGCGAACATGGCAAACCGGTCATTGTTGCGACGCAGATGCTCGAGTCGATGATCACCAATTCGAGGCCGACGCGGGCAGAGGTGACGGACGTTTCCCATGCGGTCGTCTCAGGCGCCGATGCCGTGATGTTGTCCGGAGAGACGGCGGTCGGCCAGTTTCCGGTGGAGGCGGTCCAGATCATGGACCGGGTCTGCAAACAGACTGAGGCGCACCTCTGGTCCGGCGGCCGCTACGGCGCACCCCGGATCGACAGCAAGCCGCCACTGCCGGTGTGGACGGTGATTGCAAATGCGACGGCACATATCTCGAAGGATGTGCTTGCGCGGGGCATCATGGTGATCTCCCGGAGCGGGACCAGCGCGGCAACGGTGAGTGCCGCGAGGCCCGCGGCCCCGGTCGTCGGTATTACCGGAGAACCGGCGATCTATCGCCGAATGGCGCTGCTCTGGGGGCTGATTCCGCTACTGGTGGATGAGGCCGGGTCAGCGAATCCCAACGAACTGTCGAGGTCGATCGCCCGGGAACTCGGGCTGGCCGATCCCGGCGAGTACGTCCTGCTCGTTCGTGGCTTTCACGACGATCCCTCGCTCAATTCGCCCTCAGTCACGGTCATTACCGTCTGACTTTCCCAGGTCCGGCGCGTTGTGCGACTGGATGGCGCTGCCCCGGGTTACGGTCTCGTTCATCGCGGCGGCGGCACGCTCGTTTTCCATGATCTTGGACATCACCGCCTGGCCAGCGCGCTCAAACACTTCGCGATTTTCGATGACGTACTGCTGCGAATCCCGGTAGGCGTCGAGGTAGCCGTTGATCTCGGGAACGACGTAGCGCGCCACGAGGTCCCAACTGCGAAGGTTGTCCTCGGCAGAGCACCAGTCGTGTACGAATCCGACAACCGTGCCGAAGCCACCGGTGAGATCAATCATCTGGCGGATCGCCTTGACGAGATCGTCGGGCGTTCCGATGATCAGCCCTGAATTCTCGCCAAAAGCCATCTCGTCGACCGCCTGGTCGGCATTCTCATAGGCGGTGGCGCCGGGGCGCTGGAGGGTGCGGACCGTGTACTCGTTATGCCACCGCATCAGGCCGTGTTTGGATTCCTCGATTGCCTTCTCGCGGGTCTCTGCAATATGGAAGTTCATGAGGACGCGCCAGTTGGCACGATCGACCGTCTGGCCGTGCTTCCCGGCAGATTCCTCGGCAAAGCTCCACTGCGTTGGCAAAGCTGCGAGGCCCGCGGTGGATGTCGAGCCGATCGAAAGTACGCCGATGCCGTACTTGCCGGCGAGCGTCATCCCGGAGGGGCTGATCATCGACGCGACGGCAAAGGGTATTTCTTCCTGCAAGGGCAGTAGCTGTAGTTTCGCGTCATTGAGCGTGAACCAGTCACTTTCATGGCTGAATCGATCCTCGCCGGCGAGCAGGCGTTTGATGACGCCAATGGCCTCATCCTGGCGATCACGCTGAAGCATCGGGTCAATGCCGAGCGTATGGGCGTCCGACGGCAGCGCCCCCGGGCCTGAACCAAAGATGGCTCGCCCGCCCGTCATATGGTCGAGCTGGACAATCCGCTGCGCGACGTTGAACGGATGGTGATAGGGCAGCGACACAACGCCGGTTCCCAGTTTGATGCGATGGGATCGCTGACCCGCTGCCGCCAGAAACATTTCGGGTGACGCGATGATCTCCCACCCTGTCGAGTGATGCTCGCCACACCAGAACTCGTCAAAACCAAGGCGATCGAGGTGCTCGACGAGGTCGAGGTCTCGCTGGAACTGAAGGGTGGGGTGCTCTCCGATTGGATGATGTGGCGCAAGGAATGCGCCGAACTTCATGCGGGCCATGAGGATTCCTGGATTCGGTGTCGCGCGACATCCTATCACGTGCGACCGCGGCCGACTGTGCTAGGCTCAGCCAATGCGCATGTTGATCTCTCTGCTCCTCGTCCTTTCGGTCTCGCCCGCGTGGGCCGCTCCTGCTGATACTGCCGGATTTGAGGATTACGCGACCTGCGCGGTTTACTTCCGGATGGTGGTTGGCGGCATGCGGTCACGTGGCGCCGGCGCGCTCGCGTCCATCGAGCAGGAAAAGATGGATCGCATGATCGAAATGGCGAAAGGGAAAGCGGCTGCAGAGGAAGATTTCAATGCGGCCTGGCGTCGTATCCTGGCCGACATGACCGACACCATCAACCGCAACTATCAGAACGTGAGTCGGCTCAAGTACCGCTATGACGATCGCTGCGAAGCGTTGTTGTCCGCCAGCGAGAACTGATCGGCGTCTTTCCACGCCGGGAAGTCTTCCCGATACTCGCGCAGCGCATCCATATCGACGTGAAGCGTCCTGCAGCCCGTGCTGTCACCAAGATCGGCCATGGTGTCGCCGCGAAAGTCGATCACGGCACTGTCGCCAGCATGGTCAACATCGTTCCCATCCCGGCCGATACGATTCACACCAACGACATAGCAAAGGTTCTCGATGGCGCGGGCGCGAAGGAGCGTACGCCAGTGCTCACGTCGCGGCGCCGGCCAGTTGGCGACGTAGATCATGATGTCAAAGCCGATGTCATTGCGGCTGAAGACCGGAAATCTCAGGTCGTAGCAGACCTGGGGGAACAGCCTCGCATCACCCAGGTCGATTGTGAGCCGGTCGTTGCCCGCTGAGTAGTTTTCATTTTCCTCCCCCATGCGAAACAGATGTCGCTTGTCGTATTGCGCATGGCTGCCATCAGGCCTGACCAGATAGAACCGGTTGAAGTGCTTTCCGCGGTCGCTGGTGATGAGACTGCCGCAGACTGCGGCGTTGTGTGCCCGTGCCGTGTCGGCCATCCAGTTGAAGGTCTCACCGGCGGGCGGCTCCGCGAGTCTGGCTGAGGCCATTGAAAAGCCTGTGGAGAACATTTCGGGGAGCACGATCAGGTCGGTCGCGCCCACGGACGCCAGCAGCGTGTCAAAGCGGCTGCGATTGGCAGCCGGGTCTTCCCAGTCGAGCGCGGTCTGGACGAGGGTGATATCAGGCATGGGTGAGACTCGAGAGTTTCGAGGCCGCGGCTTCCAGCGTCGCGTCGTCCTTGCAGAAACAGAACCTTACGACCTGCTGCGCTGGCGGCGCTTCGTAGAAGACGGAAACCGGGATGGCGGCGACCCCCACCTGCGTCGTCAGGAAATTTGCAAACTCGGTATCCGGCAGGCTGGAGATATCGCTGTAATCGGCGAGCTGGAAGTACGTGCCCTGGGTGGGCTCGAGTCTGAAACGCGATGCCGACATCCGGTCGAGAAAGAGATCGCGCTTGGCACCGTAGAAGGCGGGGAGCTCCAGATAGTGCTCCGGACAGGTCTCCATGAACTCCGCCAGCGCCCACTGAGTGGGCGTGTGAGTCGTGAACGTGACGAACTGGTGCACCTTTCTGAACTCGGCAGACAGCGCAGGCGGTGCTGCGCAAAACGCGACCTTCCAGCCGGTTGCGTGATACGTCTTGCCGAACGACGAAACGACGAAAGCGCGTGCCCGCAGGCGTTCATCGCACAACAGGCTGTAGTGGCGCTCATTGTCGAACACCATGTGTTCGTAGACCTCGTCCGACAGCAGCAGGACGTCGTGACGTTCGATGATGGACGCGAGTGCATCGAGGTCCGCCCGGTTGAATACCGTTCCGGTCGGATTGTGCGGCGAGTTGACGACAATGAGCCGGGTTCGGGAGGTGATGGCCGACTCCACGCGATCCCAGTCAGGCCGGAACGCGGGTGCATGCATGGGTACGTGCACGGCGTGGCCGCCGGCCAGGCGAATCGCCGGGTCGTAGGCGTCATAGGCCGGGTCCAGCACGATGGCCTCGTCGCCGCTGCCGATCACCGCCTGGATGGCGACGAACAGTGCCTCGGTCGCCCCGGACGTTACCGTCACCTCGGCATCTGCGTCGAGGCGCGCGCCGTACAGCGATGCCGACTTGCTGGCGATGGCCTGCCTGAGTGCCGCCACGCCTGTCATGGGCGGGTACTGGTTCTTGCCCTCACTGATGTATTTCGACACGAGCTCGGCGAGCGCCTTCGGCACGTCGAAGTCGGGAAATCCCTGGGAGAGATTAATGGCGTTGTGGTCCAGCGCGAGCTGTGACATCACCGTGAAGATTGTCGTCCCGACGTCGGGCAGCTTGCTGCGCAATTCGGTCACGCCGCGAGCCAGTCCCGTGGTGGCAGGAAGTCGGTGTAAAGGCGCGCTTCGGGCGTCCCGGGTTCCGGCTGCCAGTTGTAGCGCCAGATGGCGCGCGGTGGCATCGATGCCAACACTGACTCGATGCGGCGGCCGGACTGAATGCCGTATCGGGTTCCGCGATCGATGGCGAGATTGAATTCGGCGTAGCGCCCACGACGATAGAGCAGAAAGTCCTCCTCGCGTTCTCCCCACTCGAGCTCCTTGCGACGCTCCAGAATGGGCTGGTACGCGGGCAGAATGTGGTCGCCAATCGAGCGGACGAAGTCGAAGCTCTTCTCGAAACCACCTTCACTCCAGTCGTCGAAGAACAGACCGCCGACGCCTCGGGGCTCCTGCCGGTGCGACAGGTAGAAGTACTCGTCACACCACTTCTTCAGCCGTGGGTAGACGTCCTCGCCGAACGGGTCGCAGGCTTCTTTCGCGGTCCGGTGCCAGTGTACGACGTCCTCGAGAAACGGGTAGTAAGGCGTGAGATCGAAGCCGCCCCCGAAATACCACGCGGTCTCATCGACGATGAAAAAGCGAAGATTTGCATGGAACGTCGGCACATAGGGGTTTCGCGGATGCATGATCATCGAAATCGCAGCCGCCTGGAAACCCTTGCCGGCCAGTTCGGGATTGCGCTCGCTGGCAGCGGGCGGCAACCTGTCGCCAATGCTGTACGTGAACTGCACCGCCCCGCGTTCGATGACGTCGCCGTCGAGAACACGCGGGCGAGAGTGCGCGCCATTGTCCTGGCGTATGTCTTCGATGCTGAAGCCGCTGCCACCGTCGATGGCGCCGAGCGTGTCGCAGATCCTGGTCTGCAGATCGAAGAAGTACTGCCTGACGGGTTTTATATCCGGAGTGTCTTTCACGGCCGCCACGATACAAAAATTGGGCGTCGTTTGCACCGGCAGGGTGTGAAGGTAGACTTCGCTTTCCTCGCCAACCGGAGACTGCCCTTGACCGACGTAACGATTCAGGCGTCGACCCTCGATCCCATCATGGCCTCGCTTGCCGAGGCGAATGCCGCGTTCGGTGCGCGTTATCCGGGCGTCCAGCTCGCCCGTCAGCCTGTGCACACCGTCTATGGTGGCGCCCAACTCTACGGCGAAGGCGCAGCCGAAAAACTCGGCAAGCTGTCACGGGCTCACTTCGATGCGTACGCCTCGCCCGAGACGCTTTCGAATGTCTTTGGCATGGCGCCGGCGCAGGCGCTCACAGTCTACGAACGGGTCCGGCAGAAGCTCGCTACCGAACCCGTGGAAGATCATCGCGTGGATTTCGAGGACGGTTACGGTTCGAGGCCCGATGACGAGGAAGACGGCCATGCGCTGGCCGCCGCAACCGCAATGGCGACAACACCGGTATTGCCGATGGGTATCGGCATCAGGATCAAGGCGCTCACCGAGGAAGCGAAGGTGCGCGCGCTGCGTACGCTCGATCTGTTCCTGACGAGTCTTGTTCAGACGCGGGGAGAACTGCCGGCGGGATTTGCGGTGACGCTGCCGAAGGTCACGAGTCCGGCCCAGGTTGCTGCCCTCGCCGACGCGCTCGACCTGCTGGAGTCGGCGCTCGGACTGGATCGTTGCAGCGTTCGCATCGAGATCATGATCGAGACCATCCAGTCGATCCTTGCCGCGGATGGCAGGGCGGGGATACCACCCCTGGTGGCGGCAGGACGCGGGCGCGTCACGCTGGCCGTACTCGGTACGTTCGACTACACAGCGTCGTGCAACATCGCATCGACATGGCAGGATCATGACCATCCGGCAGCGGATTTTGCCCGTAACATGATGCAGGTCAGCCTGACAGGTACGGAGGTGGCCCTGTGTGACGGCATCACCAACGTGATGCCCATTGGCCCGCATCGCGGTAACGATTTGACCGCGGCGCAGCAGGAGGAGAACCGGGCGGTTGTCCATGCAGCGTGGAAGGCTCATTTCGACAACATCCAGCACTCGCTGCGCCTTGGCTTCTATCAGGGCTGGGATTTGAATCCGGCGCAGATTCCGGTCCGTTTCATGGCCGTTTACGACTTCTTTCTCGATGGCCTGGCCGATGCGACCGAACGGCTCCGGACGTTCGTCGACCGGGCAGCGCAGGCATCGCTGGTCGGCAACACGTTCGACGATGCCGCGACCGGCCAGGGACTGGTCAACTTCTTTGTGTCGGGCCTGAACTGCGGCGCCCTCGACGAGGCCGACGTCGAGGCGACCGGTCTGTCGCTTCAGGAACTCAGGGGCCGTTCGTTCCTGAAGATTGTCGAAAACAGGATGAAGGAACTGACATGAATACGATGGATGGCGCGATCAATGAATCCCGTGCGCTTGTCGATCGCGCACTGGCGCACCTGAAGGCACAGTGTGCCGGCGACTCGGGCAAGACCGATGCCGCCAGACTCGACGAGCATCAGCTCGCGCTCTATGACCTGGCGACGTGTGTCGCTGAACTGGATGCCGCCCGCAGCCTCTCGGACTATGCAGCCTCCCGGGGTGAGAACGAGTCCTCGCTTGCCGGGATCTTCACCGCCGAGGCGGTCAGCGCCGTCCGACAGCGCCTTTCACGGTCACCGGGCGACCACGGCCTGTCCTTTGCCGAACTCGAACCGAGCGCCGAGACCGCGGCCTTCGTCGCGATCAATCTTTCCGGCGCACATCTCGATGCGGTCGGTGCGCGGTTGGCAGCCAGCGGTGCGGCTGAGTTTGTCGATCGGGGTCTCGACGACGAGAAAGTGATGATGGCCGATACGTTTCGCCAGTTCGCTGATCGTGTCGTGGCACCGAGGGCTGAACCGGTGCATCGGGAGGACCTGATGATCCCGGACGAGATCCTGTCCGGCCTTCGCGAACTGGGCTGTTTCGGTCTGTCGGTGCCGACACGCTTCGGCGGACTGCTGCCGGATGATCGCGAGGACAGCCTGGGCATGATTGTGGTGACTGAGGAACTGTCGCGCGCGTCGTTGGCCGCGGCCGGCAGCCTGATCACGCGGCCCGAGATCATGGCCCGGGCACTGCTGGAGGGCGGAACGGAGGATCAAAAGCAGCAATGGCTGCCAAGACTCGCCGCCGGGGACCCGCTGTGCGCGATCGCGATTACTGAGCCGGACTATGGCTCTGACGTGGCGTCGATGCGAATGCGGGCGACGCGCGTCGAGGATGGCTGGATCCTGTCCGGCGCCAAGACCTGGAGCACATTCGCGGGCAAGGCGGGTGTGCTGCTTCTGCTGGCGCGGACGGATCCGGATCCGTCGCTGGGGCACCGTGGCCTGACGCTCTTCATGGTCGAGAAGCCATCTTTTGACGGCCATGAGTTCGAGGTAGTGCAGCCGGGCGGTGGCCGGCTCTCCGGCAAGGCGATCCCCACGGTGGGTTATCGCGGAATGCACTCCTTCCAGCTCTACTTTGACGATTTCCATGTCCCGGCAACCCACGTGGTTGGTGAGGGGCAGGGCGTCGGTCGCGGCTTCTACCTGACCATGCGCGGCTTCATGGGCGGGCGTATCCAGACCGCGGCCCGTGCCTGCGGTGTGATGCAGGCGGCTTTCGAGAAGGCGGTGTCCTATGCCGGGGATCGCAAGGTGTTCGGCCGGCCAATCGCCGAGTACCAACTGAATCGCGTCAAGCTCGCGCGCATGGCCGCGTATCTTGCCGCCTCTCGCCAGTTCACCTACCGGGTGGGCCGACTCATGGATGGTGGCGAGGGGCAGATGGAGGCGAGTCTCGTCAAGCTGTTTGCCTGCAAGGCGGCAGAATGGATCACACGTGAGGCCATGCAGATTCACGGAGGCATGGGATACGCCGAGGAAACGGATGCCAGTCGGTATTGGCTGGATGCACGGGTGCTCTCGATCTTCGAGGGCACCGAGGAGACCCTTGCCCTCAAAGTGGTGGGTCGCAGCCTCGTCGAGGCCGCATGATTCCGCCTTGAGGCGCGCGCCCCATACACCGATAATCCGGGAATTGGCTCAAGAGGTATGAAGCAGTGGACCTGAATTTCAGCGAAGAAGACTTCAAGTTCCAGCAGGAGGTTCGCGCCTGGATCGAAGAGAACTATCCGGCGGAAATGCGCGAGCGTCACAAACGCAGCGCGAATGGTCACCTGACAAAGGAAGACCACGTGTACTGGCAGAAGGCGCTGTATGAACGCGGCTGGGCAGGACTCAACTGGCCAAGGGAGTACGGTGGCCCGGATTTCACGCCGACCCAGCGATACCTCTACGATCTGGAAATGGCGGCTGCCGATGCGCCGGGGGTGATGCCCTTCGGCCAGAGCATGGTTGCACCCGTGATCATGAAGTACGGGAGCCAGGAGCAGAAGGACTTCTTCCTGCCGAAGATTCTGTCCAGCGACATCTGGTTCTGTCAGGGCTACTCCGAGCCCGGTTCAGGGTCCGACCTTGCCTCGCTGAAGACCAAGGCCGTGCGTGACGGTGACCACTACATCGTGAACGGGACAAAGACCTGGAACACGCTGGGCCAGTACGCCGACTGGATCTTCTGCCTTGTGCGAACCAGTGACGAGGACATTCGGCAGATGGGCATTTCGTTCCTGCTCATCGACATGACGTCGCCGGGCATCGAAGTGCAGCCGATCGAGACGCTCGACAAGCCGAAACCCGGGTTTCAGGAGATCAACATGGTTCACTTCACGGACGTGAAGGTGCCTGTATCGAACCTGATTGGCGAGGAGGGCAAAGGCTGGACTTACGCCAAGTATCTCCTCGAATTCGAACGGGGCAACGCTTACTCCCATGGTCTGAAGGCATCCCTGCAGCATGTGAAGAACATCGCGAGTGTCGAAATGGACGGAGACCGGCCGCTGATCGACAACGAGGACTTCCGGCGGAAGGTGGCCGAAACCGAGATTGCGATTTCGGCGATGGAGTTCACGGAACTGCGGATCCTGAGTTCGATCGCCACCGGGGGCAACGTCGGCCCCGAGTCCTCGCTGCTCAAATGCCGGGGTACCGAGCTGCAGCAGCAGTTGACCGAACTCGTGCTGGAGGCCGTGGGTGACTATGCGGTGCCCTTCGACAATCCCGGGCCGGAAAAGGGCCTCAACGTCGAGCCGATCGGCCCCGACTACGCAGGCGTTGCCGCGCCCGCCTATTTCAATACGCGAAAGGTATCCATCTACGCCGGATCAAACGAGATCCAGCGGAACATCATGGCGAAGGCGGTACTCGGCCTCTGATCGATGTCGGCTGAGCGCCTGCGACTGGGTGTACTCGACCAGTCGCCGATCAAGAGTGGTGGCACCGCCCGTGAGGCGCTCGACGAAAGCGAGCGCCTGGCGCGCCTCGCTGACGACCTCGGTTACGACCGCTATTGGGTGGCGGAACACCATGGTTCAAGAAGCTTTGCGGGCTGCAGCCCCGAGATCCTGATTTCACGCCTCGCGACCGCGACCCGACGGATACGCGTCGGCTCGGGCGGCGTCATGCTGCCGCACTACAGCCCCTTCAAGGTGGCCGAGAACTTCAGGCTGCTGGAGACGATGTTCCCCGGGCGCATCGATCTCGGCATTGGCCGCGCCCCAGGCAGCGACATGCAGACCGCGCAGGCGCTGGCCTATGGTTCACCCATCGGTATCGATTACTTTCCCAACAAGGTTCTGGATCTGGACGCCTTTCTGACCGGACGCCCGCCACACACGCAAGGGCTCGAACAGGTCGTCGCCACGCCACAGGCAGAGACGGTCCCTGAGATCTGGTTGCTGGGATCGAGCGAGCAGAGTGCGTTCTATGCAGCACACTTCGGGCTGCCGTATTCGTTCGCGCATTTCATCGCGCCGGACCAGAGCGAGCAGTGCGTTCAGACCTACCTGTCGAACTACAAACCTTCAGAACGGTTTCCGGAACCCCGGGTGAATCTGGGTGTCTTTGTTCTGGCGTCCCCGACGCCGGAGCGTGCCGAGGAACTCGCCGCGTGCCGTGATCTCTGGCGGCTCCGGTTCGAGAAGGGTGACCCGGGTCCCTGTCCGTCCGTCGAGGAGGCAAAGGCGTATGCCTATACGGATGCCGAACGTCAGCGGCTGGACAGCCGGCGCAAGCATCTGATTGCCGGGACGCCGGACATCGTGAGTGCCGCGCTTCGGGATCTCGCGGCGAGACATCACACAACGGAAATGGTGGTGGTGACAATCTGCCACGACTGGAATGATCGAAGTACTTCCTATCGCCTGCTGGCGGAGGAGTTCGATCTGGATGGAGAAATAACATGCTGACGCGTCGCGCACTCATGAAACTTGCCGTCGGGCTGGGATCGCTTTCACTGTTGCCGCGCGCCATTGCCGCCTCGTCGGTCGAGGAGGGAATGCGCGAATCCGAGCTCATCTACCTGTCACCGATCAAGTCCAACGGCGAGCTCAGCCGCTGCCAGGCCGAGATCTGGTTTGTCGAGCACGAAGGGGACATGTACGTTTGCACTGGCACCGAGAGCTGGCGTGCGACGGCGCCGACGCTGGGTCTCGCCGAGACCCAGGTCTGGGTCGGCGACGTCGGTGTGTGGACGCGCAGCAATGGCCGCTACCTGGCATTGCCGTCCGTCCGGGCGAACGCGAGCATCGTCGATGATGCCGAACTGATCGAGGTGTTGCTCGACAAGTTTGGTGACAAGTATCCGCTCGGCTGGATCGTGTGGAGCAGCCGATTCCGCAACGGGCTCAAGGACGGTTCGCGAACGATGCTCAGGTACTCGCCGCTGGCCGCGGACCCGTCGCAGGCCTGACAATCCAGACGCCCTCGAGCGTGCTTCGTCGCTCAGCACACGCCAGCGGACCGGAAACGGCGGCTGGTCTCGTCACAACGTTACCGGATCTTCACAAAGACTCACATTCGCACATACCAAAGTTGCCTTTGGACGGCACTATGCGCTCATCGACGAACACGGTGATGCGATATGAAACGCGCTCTTCTGGCCCTGACACTGCTGCCCTTCTGGATGCCCCTGGCACAGGCTGGCGACGTGCCTGTCGTTGCCGGTTCCGCCGTCGCGACCGTCTCGATCAGCGTGACGATTGCGCCGGACCGGGGTCAGGACATTCGTGATTGCGCCTTGCGCATGGAGCGAGGGGCCGGCCCCGAGACGCCGGCCTGCCGGGGCGACTTCGTCATTGCCGAGGCACGTGGCACGGAGCACGATCGCAACGTCCGCATCGAGCCGATCTGACAGAGAGGGCGAGGTTCCCTAGCCCCCGACCGGCGGCGAACCGTCCGCCGGCTCCCTGACGACACGATTCTCGATCGCGCCAATCTTCTCGATTTCCACCCTGACAACATCGCCCTCCTTGAGGAAGCACGGTGGCGTCATTGCCGCGCCCACGCCGGATGGCGTGCCTGTGACGAGCAGGTCTCCCGGCTCGAGTGTGAAGGCCTTCGTGAGGTGCTCGATCTGCTCGGCGATTGAATGAATCATGAGGCGGGTATTGGCATCCTGACGGATCTCACCGTTCACCAGCGTACGGATGTCCAGGTCCTGGGGGTCGTCGATCTCATCACGCGTCACGATACAGGGCCCGAAGGGGCCATGCGTGTCGAATGATTTACCGATCTGGAACGTCTGCGCGGCCCGCTGCCAGTCCCTGACGCTGACGTCGTTGACGACGGTGTAGCCGAAGATCACGTCCATGGCGCGCTCGGCAGGCACGTGACGACAGCGCTTGCCGATGATGACCCCTAGCTCACCTTCGTAGTCGAGCTTGTCGGAGACGAGCGGCAGGTCAATGTCATCATACGGGCCGTTTGCACAGGTGCTCTGTTTGTTGAACCACATCTGCACCGGGGGCTCCTCGGTGAGCGACTCCTTGACGTGTTCCGCGTAGTTGAGCGCGATTGCGAGAATCTTCGGTGGACGAATGATCGGCTGGCGAAGATCCTTCTCGTCAACGGCAATCAGCTCGCCGCCCAGACTGACGACATTGCCCAGTTGCGCGATCCCGTCTTCGCCCATCTCGATCAGTTCGAGCATCGTGGCGGGCAGGTTCGTTTTCGACAGGTCGAGAACGCCACGCTCCTGCCAGATGCCGACTCGGTCGGTGCCGTCGTGGTGAAAGGTCACCAGTTTCATTCGCTTTCCTTGTCTCGGTATCAGAGCCGGTAGCATGTGAAACTCTGGGGGCCGGGTCAATCCAGACCGGGTCGCGCCGGACCGGGTCGCGCCGGACCGGGTCGCGCCAGACCGGGTCGCGCCAGACCGGGTCAATCCAGACCGGGTCAATCCAGACCGGGCGCCGGTGATCGAAGTCGAAGCCAGAGGCGTCGGATCAGATAGGTGCCCGCCGGTACCACGAGAACGCCGAGCAACAGCAGCGACATGGCGTTGTCGGTTTCCAGTCTGGCACCCAGAAACACGTAGACCAGCGTGATGAGCATGTTCGCGATCAGTGTGGCCAGCAAAAAGCGTGGCGCGCCAAAGCGGAAGAAGCCGGCCGCCATGACGCTCAGTTCCGCGAGCACCGGAATGCCGCGACAGACAACCAGGGCGATGCTGCCGTACCGCCAGACCTCGATTGACAGGTCCCGAAACGCAGCGTCCCCGTAGAAGCGCTCAAACACAGCCCGTCGACAGTAGTAGCCGATGGCGTACCCGATCAGGCAACTGAGAGTCAGCCCTCCCAGCAAAGAGAGCGCCCCGACCGGGCCACCGAGTACCACCATCGCGGTCATGCCAACGAAACTCGACGGCACGGGCAGCAGTACATCGGCGGCGAGGATGGTAACGGTGAGGCCTGCAATTTCGAGATGATGTTCGCCAGCCAGTGCCCGCTCGACGAAAGCCTCGATGTCAGCGCTCCAGAACAGGAACGGAACGATGATCAGTGCCAGGAACAGCACATGAATCCAGACGATGGCTCGGGAAAGTTCGCTCACGCGTGACGATCGGGCGGTGAATCAGTCGCCCGAAAGTCTACACCAGCCCCGGGTCCCGGTCAGGCGACGTCTGTTCGTGCGCGCTGAAACCGTTTTCTGGCCATCTGGTCGGCAATCGCATTCGTCGGTGCCGAGGCAGCGTGGGAAGCAGCGAAAATGTCGCCCAGCGTCTTGCCAATGGTATCGACGTGCTGCATCACGCGCCGGTGATCGTAGCCGGTTCGCTCGTAGTGAATGTCGATGATGCCACCGGCATTGATCACATAGTCCGGTGCATAGAGCAGCCCGCGGGAGTGAATCAGGTCGCCAACCGCCGGGTCCGCCAGCTGGTTGTTGGCGGCGCCGGCGATGACGGGTGCCGCGATCTCCGATACACGACTTGCGGTCAGGACCCCGCCGAGCGCGCAGGGGGCGAACACGTCGCAGTCCGTGCGGTGAATCTCATCAACGGCGACGACGCGGACGCCGAAATGGTCCACCATTCGCCGGGTTCGTCCGGGATCGATATCGGCCACCGTCAGCGTCGCACCGGCGCGATGCAGCAATTGCCCGAGGTAGAAGCCGACCTGCCCCGCACCCTGAAGGGCAACGTGCACGCCTGAGAGGTCTGATGTGCGAAACCTGAAATCTGCAGCCGCGCCGATGCCCCGGAACACGCCATAGGCTGTCGAACGCGAAGGGTCACCGTCGACAACGGTACCGTCAGTCAGTTGTTTGTCCCGGGTACCGGCAACGAATCGAGTCTCCTGCCCCATGGCAACGATGTCAGCGACACAGGTGCCGGAATCCTCGGCAACGATGTAGGCGCCGCGCAAACTGTCGACGAAGCGGCCCATTGCGGCGAGCAGTGCGGGCGTCTTCGCTGCGGTAGAGGCATTGATCACCGCCTTGCCGCCACCGAGCGGCAGCCCGGCGAGTGCTGATTTGTACGTCATGCCGCGGGACAGTCGCAACGCGTCGGTGATGGCAGCATCGGTACTTTCGTAGGCGCGCATCCGGCAACCGCCCAGCGCAGGGCCGAGATTGCGGTTGTGGATCGCGATGATGGCGTCGAGTCCGGTCTTGTCGTCCCGGCAGCGGACAACAACTTCATGGTCGTCGAAGTCAGTGAATCGTGTCGTGTTGAGTCTTTCTGTATGCATCATGCAGCCTTCGGGTCGACAATGTTGACGGGTTCGGGTCGGGCATCGAGTTTCGCGAGCAGGGCGTCCTTTTCTTGCCGGGCCCGGCGAACGCTCTCTGCCTTGACGTGTCCGTACCCCCGAATTCGCTCGGGCCATCGCAGCAACGATTCCCGTGTTGCGGAATCACCGGCGACGGCCTTCATCACGTGGTCGATGAGCGTTTCGTATTCGCCGATCAACGCCCGCTCGAGTCGCCGGTCTTCGGTATAGCCGAACGGATCAAGGGCCGTGCCGCGCAGGAAGCGCAGTGAGGCCAGAACCCGGAAGGCACCCATCATCCAGGGGCCGAACGTGAGCTTTCCGGGGTTGCCGCTGCTGTCTTTCGGCGCGAGCAGCGGCGGGGCGAGATGAAAGCGGAGCCGGTAGTCCCCCTTGAACTGCCGGGCCAGCGACGCTTCGAAATCGCCGTTCGTGAAGAGCCGGGCAACCTCGTACTCGTCCTTGTAGGCCAGCAGCTTGAAGTAGTTGCGTGCGACGCAGATGGCGAGGGCCTGATCTTCACTTGGATCCTGAGCTGCCACGCGCCGGACCACCTCCTCGTAACGCAGGGCATAGCCTTCATTCTGATAGGCAGTGAGGTATCGCTTGCGATCCTCGATGATGGCTTCGAGCGCCTCAAGTTGAGGCTCGGCCTGTTCAGTGTGCGTGCCTGCAACAGTATCCGGGTCGTGCGCCGCACGACGGCCGAGTTCGAAAGCCTCCAGGTTTTCCCCGATCGAGGCGCCGTTCAACTCGATCGCCCGGCTGATGGCCTCAGCGCCGATGGGGATGAGCCCCCGCTGATAGGCGAACCCGACGAGGAACACATTGGCCGCCGTCGTGCTGCCGAGCCGCTGCTCGGCGATACGGGTGGCATCGATGAACGAGGTCTTCTCGGGGCCGACGCAATCCGTGATGATCTCCCGCATCGAACGCGCGGGAAAACGGGCATCGGGGTTGCGCGTGAACTCCGCGGTCATGGCTTCGTGTGCGTTGATGACCGCGGAAGCGACCTCACGATCGACTTTGACCATCGAGTCATTACTCGCGGCAACGACAAGGTCGCAGCCGATGACGAGGCGGGCACCGCCTGCGGCAATACGCTGCGCATGAATGCTCTCGGGGTTTCGCGCGATCTGCAGGTGGGTGATGACCGCGCCGAACTTCTGTGCGAGGCCGGTCATGTCCAGCACACTCGCACCTTTCTCCTCGAGGTGGGCCGCCATGCCGAGAATCGCACCGATCGTGGTAACGCCCGTGCCGCCGACACCGGCAAGCACGATACCGTAGGGCGTATCGATTGCCGGAAGAACCGGTTCGGGCAGGGCGGCCGCGGAGCCCGCCGCAGCGGGCTCCGGGTCGCTCGTCCGTGGTTCGCCGCCCTCGACGGTGACGAAACTCGGACAAAAGCCCTTGATGCAGCTCATGTCCTTGTTGCAGGACGTCTGTTCGATGGCGCGCTTGCGCCCGTACTCGGTCTCCTGCGGAATGACGGACAGACAGTTGGATTTGACGCCGCAGTCACCGCAACCCTCGCAGACCCCGGTGTTGATGAAGGGGCGGATATCGGGTTCCGGCATCTGTCCGCGCTTGCGGCGACGGCGTTTTTCGGCCGCGCAGGTCTGGTCATAGATGAGGATTGTCGTGCCGGCCGTTTCCCGAAGCTCGCGCTGCACGGCATCGAGGTCGTCGCGGTGATCGAACGTGACGCCGGACGGAAAGTCCCCGCGATGATACTTGTCGATGTCGTCGCTGACGATCGCAATCCGGCCGATGCCCTCGCCGACCAGCTGGTGTGCCATCTGGGCCACGGTGAGCGAGCCATCGATCGGTTGCCCGCCGGTCATGGCCACGGCGTCGTTGTAGAGAATCTTGTAGGTGATGTTGACGCCACTGGACACCGCCGCGCGAATTGCAAGCAGGCCCGAGTGGAAGTAGGTGCCATCGCCGAGGTTCTGGAAGACGTGCGGGGTTTCTGTGAAGGGCGCCTGGCCGATCCATGTCGCACCCTCGCCACCCATCTGCGTGAATGTCTCGGTATCCCGGTCCATCCAGGTCGCCATGTAGTGACAGCCGATGCCGCCCATCGCCCGGCTGCCCTCCGGCACGACCGTCGACGTATTGTGCGGGCAGCCCGAACAGAAGTGGGGAGTGCGTTCTGCAAGATCTTTCGGACGACCCAGGAAGGCTTCCTTGTCCTCGAGGAAAGCCAGCCGCTTCTCCATCTTTTCGCTGGTGAAGAATCGCTGTACGCGGGCGGCGATGACGCGGGCGATGACCGCGGGCGTCAGTTCTCCGGTGGCAGGCAGCAGCCATTTGCCGGCCTCGTCGTGCTTGCCAACGACCGTCGGCCGGTGGTCGGTATGCCAGTTGTAGAGTTGGCTGGTGAGCTGCTCTTCGATCAGGCCGCGCTTCTCCTCGACGACCAGTACTTCATCGAGTCCGTGGGCGAATTCGCGGATGCCTTCCGGCTCGAGCGGCCAGGGCATCCCGACCTTGTACAGGCGCAGGCCGATGTCCCTGGCGAGGTCGTCGTCGATGCCCAGATCGTCCAGTGCCTGCAGGACATCCAGATAACTCTTGCCGGTCGAGATGATGCCGATGCGAGGCGACGGTGAATCAATTGTGATGCGATTGAGCCTGTTTGCTCGCGCGAACTCGAGTACGGCGGGGATCTTTTCGTTGTGCAGCCGAAGTTCCTGCTCGATTGGCTTGTCCGGCCAGCGTGAGTGGACGTCCAGATTGCCCCGCGGCGTGACGATGTCGATCCGGCCGCTGTCGATGTCTGTCGAGTAGGACGCGTCGACGGTCTCGGCGATGGTCTTGAGTGCTACCCAGCATCCGCTGTAGCGCGACAGCGCCCACCCATACAGGCCGAGATCGATGATCTCCTGGACGCCGGCAGGATTGAGCACCGGAATCATGGCATCGACGAACGCGTATTCGGTCTGGTGGGGCAGCGTCGATGACTTGCAGCCGTGATCGTCGCCTGCGATGACGAGTACGCCGCCGTGTCGCGAGGTGCCTGCATGGTTGGCATGGCGGAACACGTCGCCCGAGCGGTCGACGCCCGGCCCCTTGCCGTACCACATGCCGAATACACCATCGAAGGTCGCCTCGTCGAAGAGGTTGACCTGCTGACTGCCCCAGACGGCGGTCGCCGCCAGATCCTCGTTCACACCCGGCTGGAAGTGAATATCGTGAGCCTTGAGGAATTTCTGGGCCTGCCAGAGCGTCTTGTCGAGTCCGCCGAGCGGCGAGCCACGATATCCGGAAATGAATCCGGCGGTGTGGAGGCCGGCGGCCTTGTCGCGCTCCTGCTGGAGCATGGGAAGTCTGGCTAGTGCCTGAGTGCCGGTCAGGAAGACGCGGCCGGTTTGCTGGACATACTTGTCGTCCAGGCTGGTGTCTTTCAGCATGGTCAAGGCTCCTCACTGCAGGATCTGCTGCATTCAAGGCGATGTTTCGACGGCATTTGAGGGATCGCCTCGCTTGCCGCGATGAATCGCAGGCCGGGTAGGCCCGCTATTGCTTGGACAGTTTACCCGCGATCCGGTTCGGGGTAAAAGCGGGGCCTACTGGCGTGGCAGGGCTTCGAGCGGGGCAGGTTCGGATTTTCGCGGTGCAGCAACCGCCGGCATGGGGGTCTGCACAAGGGCCCGCGCCACGAGATCCGGCAGGCCCAGCATTCTCAGCACATATTGTGTGGTGTCATCCAGGGCCTGGCGGTTCAGCCGACCGTCGCGAACCTCACGGCTGACGTGGCGCACCATGCCCATGATGAGGGAGCGCGCAAAGTGGACGTCCTCGACCTTGAAGCGGCCGGCCTTGACGCCTCGCCTGATGTCCTCGAGCAGTTGATCCTCGTCCTGATGCAGCAGGTACTCGCCTTCGAGACCGGAGTAGGACACGAACGTGTTCCACTCCTCATGGTCGAGCCCGCGCCGGAAGCAATGCTTGAGCGTCACCGCAATAATGAATGCCGGGTCCTTCAGCGGCTGCCGGATGGCGTCGAGTTCAGCGTTGAACCCGGCGCGAAGGTCTTCGAGGACGGCTTCGAACACAGCGGTCTTGGTTTCGAAGTAGTTGTAGAAGGTGCCGAGGCCGACATCGGCGCGCTCGGTAATGTCCTGAATGGCGATTTTCTCGTGTCCCCGTTCAAAGACGAGGGCCTTTGCGGCAGCGACGAGTGAGGCGCGAGTGCGCTCCCTGCGTCTCGAGCTTCGCGTCGGCTGCTCCGACATCACGACATCATTCACCTTGCACAAACCCCTGTGTGTCAACGTCGCAGAGGCTATCAGGGGCCACGGGTTCAAAACTGAATGAATTATGGAAAAATTCAGTTTTGTGATGGATGCACGTTTTTGGGCGGATTCCGCAAAGCCTGATGTATGCTGGGGTGATGGATTTCGAACTGACAGAGGAACAGGCATCGATTCGCGATGCGATCGCGCGAATCTGCGAGGATTTCGGTGACGACTACTGGCTCGAATGCGACACGACCGGCGCATTCCCCGAGCAGTTCGTCAGGGCGATCATCGAGGGAGGCTGGCTCGGCATCGCGATGCCAGAGGCCTACGGCGGCTCGGGGCTCGGGATCGCCGAGGCGGCAATCCTCGCACACACTATCGCCCGCTCGGGTGCCGGTATGAGCGGCGCTTCGGCGGTCCACCTGAACCTCTTTGGCCCCAATCCGATCGTGGTGTTCGGCAATGAGGAACAGAAACAGCGGTTCCTGCCGCCCCTGATTGCGGGTCGGGACCGGGCCTGTTTCGGCGTGACGGAGCCGGACGCGGGGCTCAACACGACGCGGCTTTCGACCCGGGCGGTACGGGACGGTGACAGCTATGTCATCAACGGCCGCAAGATGTGGACGACGACCGCGCAAACCGCAAACAAGATCCTGCTGATCGTGCGGACCACACCCCTTGAGGAATGCCGCAAGCCGACCGAGGGGTTGACCCTGTTCTATGCGGATCTGGATCGCGATGCCATCGAGGTTCGCCTCATCGACAAGATGGGCCGCGCCGCCGTCGATACCAATGCGCTGTTCATCGACAATCTGGTCGTGCCGGCAACAGATCGCATCGGCGAGGAGGGAGAAGGGTGGAAGTGCCTGCTGCATGGCCTCAACCCCGAGCGCATCCTCATTGCCGCCGAAGCGATCGGTCTTGGTCAGGCCGCGCTCGAACGTGCCAGTCGTTACGCGCGCGAGCGCGTCGTGTTTGATCGCACGATCGGCAGGAATCAGGCAATACAGCATCCACTGGCTGAGAACTGGATGCATCTGGAGGCGGCGTGGCTGATGGTCATGAAGGCTGCGTCCCGCTATGACCGGGATCTCCCCTGTGGCGCAGAGGCCAACAGTGCCAAGTACCTGGCCGCAGAGGCGGGACTCGCCGCCTGCCAGCGGGCTGTGCTCACACACGGAGGCATGGGCTACGCGAGGGAGTTTCAGGTCGAGCGCTACCTGCGTGAAATCATGATTCCGGTTATCGCGCCGGTCAGTCAGGAACTCATCAAATCCTTCATCGCGGAACAGGTGCTCGGGCAGGAAAAGAGCTACTGAAAACAGCAGGAGAGGGGGCGGACTTTGGGAACCACGGGACAGCACATCGCCAGTCTTGAGGACCTCGTAACCGGCATTACGCTGATGCTGCTGGTCGCCGCGCTGACGACCATCGCGAGCCGGAAGGTCCCCAAGGTCCCGCTCACCATCGCGCTCGTGTTCGTCGGCATTGCCATTGCGGCATTTGCCGGGCAAGTTCCCGGCCTCGCGATCGTTGCCGAATTCGAGCTGACGCCGGAGCTGGTCCTGTTCGTGTTCATCCCGACGCTGATTTTCGAGTCGGCGTTCAATCTCGATGCGCGTCAGGTCGCGCGGAACATCTGGCCCATCCTGACCATGGCTGTGCCGGGACTGCTGCTGTCGACGGCCATCATCGGCATCCTCGTCGCGTGGCTGTCGGAGTTCGGGATTCTCGTTGCGCTGCTGCTGGGCGCGATCCTGAGCGCCACCGACCCGGTCGCCGTCATCGCCATCTTTCGCCAGCTGGGCGTGCCGGAGCGGCTGACGATCCTGATCGAAGGGGAAAGCCTGTTCAACGACGCGACATCACTGGTGCTCGCGACATTACTCGTGGGTATCGTCGCCGCCGGCGAGTTCACCCCGGCGACGGTCGGCGAGGGCGTCGTCGAGTTCTTTGTGGTGTTTCTGGGGGGTGTACTGGTGGGCTGGGGCCTCGCGCTGGTCGCCGGGTATACGCTCGGCCGCATCGAATCCGATCCTTCGGTCGAAATCACGGTCACGACGATCCTCGCCTACTTCTCGTTCATCATTGCCGAACACGCGTTTCACGTCAGCGGAATCATGGCCGTCGTGGCTGCAGGCATGACCATGGGTTCATGGGGTCGATCGAAGATATCCCCGTCGACCGAGACATTCATGGAACACTTCTGGGAGTACCTGTCCTATCTCGCCAACGCGCTGATCTTCCTGATGGTGGGCCTGCAGATTCACCTCGGCGTTCTCTGGGAATCCATTGATCTCATCGCGTGTGTGGTCTTCGCGATGCTCGTGTCCCGCCTGGTGGTGGTCTTCGGACTGGTGCCGATTGTTGGCCGCCTGCCGGGCGCCCAGGCGATCGGCCGGGGCTACTCGATTGTGATGTACTGGGGTGGTCTGCGCGGTGCCGTTGCGCTCGCGATCGTACTGTCCCTGCCGGAAAACGAGTACAAGGATCTGCTGGTCGCGGCCGTGATGGGCGCGGTGCTGTTTACGCTGGTGGTACAGGGGCTCAGCATCGAGGCGCTGGTGAGATGGCTTGGTCTCGATCAGCTCAGTCTGCCGGATCGCCTTGCCAAGCTCGAGGGCGAGCGGCACGCCCGCAACGAGAGCCTGAACCGGCTTGACCAACTGGTCGGGGGCGGCGTGTTCTCGGCACGGATCGCCGAGAACATCCGCGAGAAAACCGAGCGCGAACTCGAGGGTCTCAACGCCCGGCTTGCGGCACTGCACGACGGGATGTCATTTGCAGAGGAACAGCGCATCCTCGCCGTCCGGTGTCTGGTCCGGGAAAATGCCCGCTACGAGTCGTTGTTCAGCCACGGCCTGATCAACGAATGGGCCTACCGGGAACTCAAACACACGATCGAGGTGCAACTCGACGACGTTCGCCATCGCGATCAGCTCCCGAGCGCTGAATTCGGGGTTTCGCCGGGCAAAGCGCTCGACCTTTACCTGATTCGCTGGCTGAGGCACGTGCCGCTTTGCGGTCGCATCGTCGAATCGCTGCGGACGCAGCGAACGATCCGCGACTACGACATTGCCTGGGGTCGTTATCGCGGCGCCAACAGCGTACTGGGCGATCTCGTCGGGCTCGCGGGCGATGGCGATATCGAAGCGTCAGTCTGCGATGCGCTGCGGGACGTCTATAGCGGGATTCGTGAAGCCATGAAATCGCAGCTCGACGAGATGGAAGACCAGTACCCCGAATTCGTCACCACCATGCAGGAGCAGCTCGGCCAGCGCATGCTGCTGGTCGCCGAACACGAAACCGTCGAGGAAGCGGCGGATATGGGCATGATTCAGGAGGGGATCGCGGCCAAGATCCTTGCGGAACAGAATGAGCGGCTTCGTCTGCTGAAGCGGGACGAAATGAACGCCTGTTTCGAAATCGAAGTCGAGGAGTTGCTGCGCAAGGTGCCCGTATTCCAGGGTATCGAGGCATCAGATTTCGGAACGATCGCGAAGTATCTCCGGCCACGCACATTCCCTCGCGGCACCCGTATGATCGAACAGGGCGCGACCGGTCACTCGATGTTCCTGATCGCGCGGGGAGTGGCCAATGTCTTCATCGAGGCAGGCGAGGGGGCCTCGCAGGTCGCAACGCTCTATGCCGGCGACTTCTTCGGCGAGGCCGCCATGCTGCACGAATCGCCGCGCAACGCCACGATTGTCGCCGCGACGCCGTGTTCGGTCTACGAGCTCGAGGGAACCGACCTCGATCGGATCTGTGAGCGGCATCCCGCTATTCGCAAGGGTGTCGAGCAGATCGATGCTGCGCGGCTCAAGGAGAACACGACGCGGGTCGGTTCGGATCAGGGGTCTTCTGACGGCGGGCGCTGAGCTCGCTTGCGATACTCGCTGATCACCATGCCCTCGACGTCCTGCAGGACCTTGTCGGACGAGTACTCACCGGTTTCCAGATGGTTGTGCGCGCCGAACAGGTTGATCCAGCGATCAGTTCTCACCCCGAACGCCATGAGCCGCCGAAACAGGTAACCGGGATCGTCCGGTCGGCTCACAATCCCGACCAGCGCCGCCACGATCGACACCGGACTCAGCAGCAGATCCCGCATGCCGTCGGCGAACAGCTTGAACTGGAAGCCGATGACGGCTCGCAGCACGGCCCAGATGCCTGCTTGTTCTTCCTTGAATTCGGCGTCACTCATGGTGGCCCTGCTCCATTTGAAGGATCATCGTTCGTGCCAAGTCGACCATTTCGTCGGCGTCTCCGCGCGCCGCAATGCGCCCGGCCTTGCGTTCCAGTTGGTAGTCGTACATGGGATCGTAGTAGTTGACCAGCAGCTTCTCGATCCAGACTCGGTGTCGGGCGAGGGCATCGTCGCCGTGTGCCTCGAAGGCTGCGCTGAGGTCGTCGCCGATCTCACGGTGACGGTCACCACCCAGACGCTTGCGGATGGCGTCGAGGGCCGAGCGCAGGCGTTCATGCAGCATTGATGGTGCTGCGTCGGGGTTATTGTGCGCACAGGCGAGCGCATGTTGCGCCTCCACGACATACTCTTCGAGGATGCGCTCGACGCGGTTCGCGACCGAATCCTCGACGACCAGCACCGGTGCCTGCTTCATCGCCTCCTGCAGCGGCAGCGGCAGGTTGCACGCGCCGATCATGCGACTTTCGTCTTCGACGCAGACCGCCCGTCCCGCCTTCAGAAAGTCGATCGCAACAGCGTTTTCGAAGTCGATCTGCGCCGGCTGCGGGGTGAGCTGTTTGCCGAACGCAGACCCCCGGTGGTTCGCCCGCTGCTCGAGATCCACCACCGCGTTTTCCGGCAGGCGCGAGAGAAAGCCGGTCTTGCCGACGCCGGTTTTGCCGCCCACCACGATCAGGCGGGGCAGGGCATCGAACACGCCAAGGAGTCTGGTGCGCATCGCCTTGTAGCCGCCTTCGATGCGCGGTATCTCGATACCCGCCTCGCGCAGCCACTGCGCTGCGATGGCCGAGCGTTGACCGCCCCGAAAACAGTACAGGTGAAGGTCCGGATTCGCCTCGTACAAGGCGACCCAGGCTGCGACCCTCGCATCCCGCACATCGCCGGACACAAGCCGGTGCCCGAGCGCCGTCGCCGCTTCGGGCCCCTCGTGTCGATAGGCGATGCCGACCTTGTGCCGTTCGGTATCGTCGAGGATCGGCAGGTTCACCGCGGTCGGAAACGCCCCGCGCGCGAATTCGACCGGGGCGCGAACGTCCAGCAGTGGTGTGTCGTTCTGAAAGAGGCTGTCGCTGACCGGAACTGTCATATGTGCTGGTTGATCAGGTCGATGGCGCCGCCGATGGCCGCGAGGTTGTCGGTGCGGGTCTTTTCGACCACGAAGCGGGTCAGGTAGTCTGGCCCGCCAGCCTTGGGCCCGGTACCGGAAAGCCCGCGTCCGCCAAACGGTTGCGTGCCCACGACGGCGCCAACGGCGTTGCGATTGATGTAGACGTTGCCCGCGTTGATACGGTTGGCCAGCAGGTTGGCGAACTGTTCATTGCGGCTGTGGATGCCGAAGGTCAGTCCGTAGCCCGTCTCGTTGATCTCGTCGATCACCGCTTCCACGTCTGCGGCGTCGAATCGCACAACATGCAGGATGGGGCCGAAGTGTTCCTGAGAAAGTTCGCGGATCGAGCCGATTTCAAAGCAGCACGGTGCAAAAAAGTGGCCTTGGGGCAGGTTGGCGGGCAGCGGCGCTCGTGCGATCAGCGTTGCTGTCTTGTCGAGTTCGGTCTCGTGGGCCTGCAGGGATTTCAGGGCTTCAGCATCGATGACGGGCCCGATATCGGTGTCCAGACGCGCCGGATCGCCCAGCGTGAGCTCTGCCATGGCGCCCTTGAGCAGCGTCAGGATGGTCTCGGCGCATTCCTTCTGCAGGTACAGGACGCGCAGGGCAGAGCAGCGCTGGCCCGCGCTGTTGAATGCCGAATTGATGACGTCCTTGACGACCTGCTCGGGCAGGGCGGAGGAATCGACAACCATCGCGTTCTGGCCGCCGGTTTCGGCGATCAGCGGAACAATTGGCCCCTGGCGCGCGGCGAGACAGCGGTTGATGGCGGTTGCGGCCTGGACGGAGCCTGTGAACGCGACGCCGTCAATGCCGGGATGTGCAACCAGCGCTGCGCCGATATCGCCTTCACCCGGGAGCACCTGCAGCGCGTGCTCGGGGATACCGGCTTCTTCGATCAGCTCCATGATCCGGGTCGCGACGAGGGTTGTCTGTTCCGCCGGCTTGGCGATGACCGTATTGCCCGTCACGAGCGCCGCCACGATCTGGCCAGTGAAGATCGCCACCGGAAAGTTCCAGGGGCTGATGCAGGCGAAGACGCCGCGTGGCTCATAGCAAAGGCGGTTCTTCTCGCCGTTGGGCCCGGGCAGTTCATGTCCATTGCCCATCTGTTCGGCCCGATTCGCGTAGTAGCGACAGAAATCCACGGCCTCCCGAACCTCGGCAATGCCGTCTTCGATCGTCTTGCCCGCTTCCGAAATCATGCGCGCGATGAGTTCCACGCGGTTCGTCTCGAGCAGGTCGGCAAACTGCCTGAGCAGGTTGCCCCGTTGTTCCATCGACAGGGACGCCCAGTGCGCACTTGCCTCCCTGGCACGGCGCACGTATGCGTCCACATCGTCGGGCCGGGCCCAGGTTACCCGACCGCAAGGCTGCATATCGACCGGTGAGAGCACCTCCCGCTCACCGTCTCTTGACCACGCCTGCCCACGGTACGCAGAGAGTTCGTTCATGAGTGCCTGGCGATGAAGCGAATAACGGGGGTCCAGGCCCCGTGAATTGATCCGGTCGGCGTAGAGCTCCGGTGGGCGCGGAATCGGTGCCTCGTTGTCGGCTGCCACGTCGATCGGATGACGTGAGAGGTCTTCAGCGCTCATGTCACTGGCGAGCTGGTTGACGAACGACGAGTTGGCCGAGTTCTCCAGCAGTCGGCGGATCAGGTAGGGGAGCAGCTCGCGCTGCGGGCCAATGGGTGCATAAATGGTGCAGGCGATATCGGGATTCTCGTCCAGCAGGCTGTCGTAGAGGACCGAGCCCATCCCGTGCAGTCGCTGGAACTCGAACATCGAAGCCTCTCCGCCTTCCCAGTACAGCAGATTGGCCACCGTCTGGACGTTGTGTGTCGCAAACTGGGGGTACAGTCGATCCTGGTGTGCAATCAGGTACTTGGCGCAAGCCAGATACGAGATATCCGTGTGCGCCTTGCGGGTGAACACCGGGTAGTCATCGAGACCAAGCATCTGTGCCTGTTTGATCTCGGTATCCCAGTACGCCCCCTTGACCAGGCGAACACAGAGTTGCTGACCGGCCGACTCGGCCAGCGCTTCCAGATACTCGAGGACGTCGAACGCCCGTTTTGAATACGCCTGGACGGCAAGCCCAAGCTTGTCGAAGCCGCGACCCGCACCGTCCTTGACCACTTTCTCGAGAATCTCGAGCGACAGTTCCAGCCGATTCGACTCTTCGGCATCGATCGTCACCTGCACGTCACGTTCGCGCGCGAGCGCCACCAGTGCGTCGAGCCGCGGCACGAGTTCATCGTGCACCTGCCGGTGCTGGTGCGCATCGTACCGGGGATGCAGTGCCGACAGCTTGATCGAGACCGCCGAATCCGGGAACTTGCCGGCAAACTCGATCGCCTTCTGGTACTCGGCGAAAAAGCGTTCTGCGTCCTGTCGCGTGAGGGCAGCCTCGCCCAGCATGTCGAAAGAGTAGCGATACTTCCGGCGTTCTTTCGAGATCTTCTTTCTTGCCTGCTCCAGCGTCTCGCCGAGGACGAAATGATCACTGAACAGGCCCATGCCCATCTCCACCGCCATCCTGATCGTCGGCTCACCCAGCTCGCGCACCACCCGGGAGAGAAACGGAATGTCATCCGTCTCAAGGAGATTTGAGGTGAAGAGCAGGGCGCGAGTGGAAGAATTGACGAACGGGGAGAGCCCCTTCTTCAGGTGTTTGCGCCAGTCAGCCCCGGTGAGCTTCGAGCGGATCAGCGCCTCCTTGGTGTCCTCATCCGGTATCCGCGCCAGTGCTTCGGCCAGTGTCATGAGCCGAATACCTTCCGCAGAGTCCAGGCTGTACTCCGCCATGAACGCGTCGAGCCCCTTGTTAAAATCAGGATGCGAACGAATATTGTTGATGAGCGTCGTCGACAGTTCGAAGACTTCGGCACGCTCAGCAACGTCTGGCCTGATCTGCTGGATGTACTGGCGGATGAGCTGCATCTCATCGGCGAGGTAGGCCTTCGCGATGTCAGCAGTCTTGTCAGCAAGCTGGTTCATGGTATCTCCGGCGGGTAGGCGGTGGTGCCGACCCGACCGACATTGTCCCAGCTTCCAAGATTCTGACCAATAGCCATGATCCAGCTAAATTTAACATAATATGTATTATGCGCAATTAATATGTGGGATTAGATGTCACAGGGGTTGGAATTCCTCACCCCAAACCCACCCCAAACCTGAAACGGTCAGGTATACTCGCCGAGGCTTCTGTGGTGCTCCCTGCGCCACGATCCGTGTCGGAAACAATGAATAAGCAACAAGGTATCCCTATGGAATGTCCGAAATGCCACGCAGCCATGGAAGAAGTGACTTACGGTCGGAACATGACGATCGACCGCTGCACGAACTGCAAGGGAATCTGGTTCGATGCCGGTGAGGCAGAAACGCTCAAGGGTAAGTGGATGTCGGAGTTCGTCGACAGCGGTGACCCTGAGGTCGGCAAGGAATACAACAAGATCGAGGATGTCGATTGTCCGCATTGCGGCAAGCGCATGGAAAAGGTCTCCGACCCCAAACAGCCGCACATCTGGTATGAAGCCTGTCGCGAACACGGCATGTTTTTCGACGCGGGTGAATTCACGGATTACAAATACGAAACGCTGCTGGACAAGTTCCGCGACCTGATTACGGGAAAACGCGGCGCGGAGTAAACCGCGCCGTCTGGCAGCTTCATGCTGGTTACGTTTTACGGTGTACGGGGTTCAATTCCTGCGCCCGGGCCCACGACGGTCAAGTATGGCGGCAATACGTCCTGTGTCCACGTTCGGCTGAACGGCGGGCAGAATCTCATTTTCGACGCGGGAACCGGCATCCGGCGTCTTGGGCTCAGGCTGGCTGAAGACCGGGAGGCGCCCGTCTTGCTGGTGCTCAGTCATGGGCACTGGGATCACATTCAGGGTTACCCGTTCTTCGAGCCAATCTATCAGCCGGAGCGGTTGATTGACGTCATCGAGGGGGTTGAGGGCAACAAGGTCGCCCTTCACGGCCTCCTGAAGCAGATGGACGGCTCAAACTTCCCGGTGCATGCCGAGGATCTGCCCTCCTCGATCAACAGCGTGCCTGACGTCCCTGCCTTCCTGGCGAGCCAGGACTACGAGATCCGGCGCATGCCCATCAATCATCCGGGCGGCGGTTATGGCTATCGTATCGAGGAAGACGGCGTGTCAGTCGTTTACATCACGGACAACGAACTGGTCCCGCCCGCTGCGCCTGAGACCGCCTGGAGTGAATGGGTCGAGTTTGTGCGCGGGGTCGATCTGCTGATTCATGACGCCCAGTACGACGAGCGGGACATTCCCGAAAAGCATGGCTGGGGTCATTCGCTGATTTCCCAGGTTCGAAGGCTCGCGGTTGATGCGCAGGTGCGCAATCTGGTGATGTTCCATCATGATCCCGAGCGATCCGATGGCGAACTCGACGAGGTCGCGATTGAGAATGCGCGCTTCTTCAAGTCCGCCGGTGCGCGTATCGGCGCCTGGATTGCCGCTGAGGGGCTCACGTTCGAACTGGCGCGTCGCAAGGATCCACGTGTGAGCACGGTCGATCTTTATAAAAGCTTCTGAAACAACGGGTTAAGGAACTTTATTCATCCTCGTTCTTGAAGACGAGTGTGAACGATACCGGCACCATCGGCGTGATCGACTCGAGCCCGGCGATTTCCTGAAGCTGGCTGAGACCGCTGACGAGACCGAATGAGGCAGCGGATACGACGATGGGCCGGGTGGTTGTGACGATGACATCGCCACTGCCCGTCTTGCTGACCCTCACGCTGGCCATGGTGTCCACCTGCTGGCCGTGCAGCGACAAGGTGCCTTTCAGCGAAATATCCCGGCTTTCTCCGCCATCCATCGCGTCGATGTCAGCGAGCGGCACGGTGGTTTCGAATCGCGCAGCGGGAAACTCTGCAACCTTGAACAGAATGTCGCGCATGCGCTGGTCTCGAATCGGGATCATGGTGTCGACGGACGCAAGATCGATGTCGAGATGTGCTTCACCACTGGCGGCGACGCCGCCGCTGACCGATTTGAACAGGTGGGGTTCGACAATCGAGCCGTTCTTGACCGAACTGAAGCCCAGCGTCGACGCCTCGCTGTCGAGCCGCCAGTCAGCAGCAGCCTGCTGTGCGGTCAGGCCAAGGGTCAGGGTCAATAGCAGGATGGATCTGATCATCGTCACTCTCGTCTGGGCGCGGTACAGGGGGTACGCAGCGCTGTTGGGTTCGGGTTACTTTGACCGGGGACGGTATCACGGGTTCCGGATGCCGCCAACGCCGCCTCAGGCCGCGTTCCGGAATCGGTTGATCTCTGTCTGGGTCGCGATGGCGGCATCCCGGGCGGCGCGGGCGAAGTCACTGCCCGCCGCTTCGCCGGCATAGATGATCTGGCGTGACGAGCTGAGAATGAGCCCTCCGCCCTGCCCGGCTTCCATGGTTGCGCCGATATCGCCGCCCTGCGCGCCGATGCCGGGCACGAGGAAGGTCATGGCGCCGGTGAGCTCCCGGATTCGGGCGAGTTCTGTAGGCTGTGTTGCACCGACGACCAGGCCGACGTTGCCGTGCTGGTTCCAGTCCCGTGCCGCGAGTTCGGCGATGTGCTCATACACCTGCTTCCCGGAATCAAGCATCAGATTCTGTACGTCCGCACCGCCCGGATTCGACGTTCGGCATAGCAGGAAGCAGCCGCGATCTTTCCACGCGAGGAACGGCTCGATCGAATCCAGGCCGAGATACGGGTTGATCGTGGCCGCGTCCGCGCCGTACCGCTCGAACAACTCGGCGGCATACCGTTCCGCCGTACTGCCGATGTCTCCCCGCTTGGCATCAAGCAGCAAGGGGATGCCCTTCTGTTTGATGTAGTCGATCGTCATTTCCAGGTCACGTTCGGCTGCGATCGCCGCATAGTGCGCGATCTGGGGCTTGTAGCAGCACACGACGTCGGACGTCGCATCAATGATGGCGCGATTGAACTCGAACACAGCATGGGTGGCGCCCCTGACCGCTCCCGGCAGGCGTCCGGGATCCGGGTCCAGGCCAATACACAGGGAACTGTCGTTGGACGCCTGAACAAGGCCGAGTCGCTTGAAGAAATTGGTCATGTCGATATCCGTTCCGCCGTCGTCACTGACTGACACATTTGGGTGATGTACGTCACATTTATTCCGTGACGGACGTTCTTTGTCACCTGTGAAGTGACGCAATTGTACGTGCCCAGAAGAAAATAAGCCACTGTTTTAAAACGAGAAATTCTGTTTTCTGCAAAGTTGGCACGGGCTTCGCAATTACCTAGTCAACGCAACGTGGAATGACAGGACGGACAGGCTATGACTACCTCACTCCTCATGTCGAAGGTCATCGATATCAGCGAGGCACGACGCCTCAGGGAACGCCGTAACGAGGTCACGACCATGCACAGTCAGGACAAGCGCAGAGAAACTCGCCACTACAGCGACCAGAAGGCATTTGTTCAGATCGTGGCATGCCCGAACGCACGGCTGATCGGCACGACGATCTCCTGCCTTGCGCTGGACGTGTCTCCCAGCGGGATCCGTATCGAGGCTGACGAGATGATTCCCGAAGGCTCCCACCTCGACATCTGGATCGACAACGACATGGGACCGGGCAAGTACTTCCTGTCGAGCACTGTGCGATGGGCCGTAGATCTGGATCACTCCTGGCAGGCCGGCGTCGAACTCCACGAGGGTGCGGCGACTGATATCGACCTCTGGCGCTCGCAGTACGCGGCGCACTAGGGAGCGCGCGGATTACCCCTTCCTGATCCGGTAGCCGTCGCGGGTGTCTTCCAGCACGAAGCCCGCGTCGGCGATCGCATCCCTGAGTTCATCAGCGCGCTGCCAGTTCTTTTCCGAACGCGCTTTCACACGATCTTTTGCCATCTGCTCGATTTCTTCCGGTACAACCGTTTCCGGTGGCGTCCATGCCGCAATATCAAGCCCCAGCACGGCATCAAAGGCGAGCAGCGTCGCCTTCTTCGTGGCGGGCGGCAGGTCTGACCGGATCAGTTCCCAGGCCACTGCGATTGCGCGCGGGGCATTCAGATCGTCGTTGAGGCACGCCTGGAATCGCTGCTTGTAGCCGTCATCGACTTCACCCGGCTCGCCCCACTCCCACTGGCTCTCGTACAGCCGCCGCAGCGCCGTTTCGGCGGCAGCGAGGCTATCCCAGCTGAATGACATTTGCGTCCGGTAATGCGCTGTGAGGCAGAGATAGCGGTACGCCAAAGGGTCGATCTCACGTTCCTCGAGGCTCTGGACCCGCAGAAACTCACCGGCCGACTTCGCCATCTTGGCGTTATCCACCTGCAAAAAATAGCCGTGCATCCAGAAGTTGGCGAGCCGGGTGCCCCGGCTCGCCTGGGTTTGCGCGATTTCGTTGGTGTGGTGGATCGGGATATGGTCCTCGCCGCCACAGTGGATGTCGAAGTAGTCACCCAGGTACTTGGCGGCCATGGCAGAACACTCGATGTGCCAGCCCGGGAAACCGATGCCCCAGGGGCTGTCCCATTCCATCTGGCGTTGTTCGCCCGCCTTCGAGAACTTCCACAGGGCAAAGTCGGTCACAAACCGGCGCTCGCCAGCGTCGACGCGCGCACCTTCCTGAAGACCATCAATGTCCAGTCGCGCGAGGTATCCGTAGTCGTTCAGCTTGCGGGAGTCGAAGTAGATGCCGTCGCTCGTCCGGTAAGTGAAGCCCTTCTGCTCGAGATCTGCCACAAAGTCGATCTGTTCCTGGATGTGGTCGGTCGCGCGGCACCAGCGGCCCGGTTCCAGCACGTTGAGCTTTGCGAGGTCTTCCTGGAACGCCCGGGTGTAGTAATCGGCCATCTCCCACGCGGTCATGCCGGTTCGGCGGGCGCCGACCTCCATCTTGTCTTCGCCGGTATCGGCGTCGGAGGTGAGATGGCCAACATCGGTGATGTTCACGACATGTTCGACGACGTAGCCGTTCATTTCGAGGACGCGGCGCAGCAGGTCCTCAAACAGGTAGGTTCGCAGATTGCCGATGTGCGCGAAGTTGTAGACCGTTGGCCCGCAACAGTACATTCGCACCCGGCCGGGTTCGAGCGGTTCGAAGTCGCGGACGCGACGTTCCCAGGTATCGAATAGGCGCAGCGTGGTCATGGGCGCGAAGTCTAGCCTATCCCTGTGCCGGCTTCCTAGCCGGCGAAGCGCTCCTCGAGCACGCGCTCGACGGTATCCACGATGACCTGGGTCTGCTGGTCGATTTCGATGTTCACCTCGTCTCCTTCCTTCAGCAGCGCGAAGTTGGTGCGCGCCAGCGTTTCCGGAATGAGGTTGATCGCGAAGGTCGATGCGTCCCGATCCAGGGCCGCAACCGTCAGGCTGCAGCCGTTCACGGCCAGAAACCCTTTGTTGAATACGTACTTGAGCCAGGCCGGGTCAGCCGAGAACGTCAGCCGCCGGTTGTTCTCCGTCGTTTCGACCTGCTGGACAGTCGCGGTGCCGACCACATGGCCGGACAGCACATGGCCGCCGATTTCGGCGTTGGCGCGGGCCGAGCGTTCGATGTTGACCTGGGTGCCGGCCTCCAGATATTTGATGTTGCTGAGATCCAGTGTCTCCCGGATCGCGTCGAACGAGACCCGTGATTCATCGATCCCGGTCACCGTGAAACAGACGCCGTTGACGGCGACACTGGCGCCGGTTTCGAGCGCATCGAGCAGGGGCTCGTCGAAATTGAGGCTGAAGGACATCAGCCCGGGTTTTCGCTCGACACGCTCGATGGGAAGCATGGCCTGTACGATGCCGGTATACATTCGGAACTCTCTTCAGGAATGAGGATCGTCGCCTAGTATGCGGTCAGTTATACTGAAGTCAATCGAATCACAGTCGCACCAAGTCACTTTAAGTTACCGTTATAAGTGTTTGAAATGATTGATTCGAAGAAACTTAAAGTGATTTCTCAAACAGGCGCCGCCCAATGATCGACCTGCGAAGCGACACTGTGACACGGCCAACGGAGGGCATGCGTGCCGCCATGGCCTCGGCTGACGTCGGTGACGATGTCTATGGCGAAGATCCCACGGTCAACCTGCTCGAAGCCGAGTCTGCGAGACTGCTTGGCAAGCCGGCGGCGCTGTTTGTCTCGAGCGGCACGCAGGGGAACCTGATCGCCCTGCTTTCCCACTGTGCTCGAGGCGATGAGTACATCGCTGGCCAGGGAGCGCATACCTACCGTTACGAGGCTGGGGGTGCGGCCGTTCTGGGCGGCATTCAGCCGCAGCCACTCCCCTTCAACGACAGGGGTGAACTCGATCTCGATGAGGTTCGGGCGACCATCAAGCCAGACGACTTCCACTTCGCCAGAACCCGTCTGCTCTGCCTTGAGAACACGCAGGCCGGCCGGCCGCTCGCGATGGACTATCTCGCCCGGGCGCGCGAACTGGCGCTTGAGCGCGGTCTTGCCATGCATCTGGACGGCGCACGGCTGTTCAACGCCGCGGTCGCGCTGGGTGTCCCTGCGGCGGCGATTGCGGCGTCCTTCGACAGCGTTTCATTCTGCCTGTCGAAGGGGCTGGGCTGCCCGGTCGGCTCCATTCTCGTGGGCGACGCCGACTTCATCGCCCGTGGCCGGCGCTGGCGCAAGATGCTGGGCGGCGGCCTGCGTCAGGCCGGATATCTGGCAGCCGCCGGGCGCTATGCGATGGCAAGCCACATTGATCGGCTGCAGGAGGACCACGACAACGCCGAGCGGCTCGCGGCCGGGCTCGCTGAACTCGGTCTGCCGCTGGCCGGGCCAGCGGCAACCAACATGGTCATGCTGGATGCAGCCGGCATCGACATTGCTGCGCTGCGTCAACATCTGGCCGGACGCAACATCACGATTTCCGGCCCACGGCTGGTCACTCATCTCGACGTCTCATCCCGGGATATCGACGAGGTTGTCAGCGCCTTTGCGGATTTCCGGGGAGCCGAAGCGAAGTGACAAAGCAGAAGGTCCTGGTATGCGGCAGCATCGCGCTGGATTTATTGGGGCGCTATTCCGGCTCCTTCGAGGAGTACCAGCGCAAGTTTCCGATCAACGCACTCAATTTTTCCCTGCAGCTCAGTGGCCTGCGTACGAGCTTCGGCGGTTGCGGCATGAACATCACCTATGGGCTGCGGCGACTGGGCGTGGACTGCGTGCCTCTGACGGCGGCCGGACAGAACTTCGAGGACCATTACCGGGCGCATCTGGAGGCACTCGGGGTTCGCACGGACTACATCGTCGTTGATCCCGACTATGAGCAGTGTGCGACGGCCATCGTGCTGTCAGACGACCTTGGCAACCAGATTACCGGCTTCTACCCGGGCGCCTCGCCCTCCCCGCGTCGCCCCCTGCCCAGCGACCTGGATTGCTTTGACGAGATCGCACTCGCTGTCCTCGCGCCGGAAGATGCACCAATCATGCTGCGGCAGGCGCGTGATCTGGCCGGCCATGGTGTGCCCATCGTGTTCGATCCGGGTCAGGGCATCTCGGAGTTCTCGACGGCGGAGATCAGGGAACTGATCGAGCTTTCGGACTATGTGATCGCCAACGACCATGAGTGGGAGATCCTGCAGTTGAACGGGGACCTTTCCGCCCAGGACATCATTGTGCAGACCCGCCAGGTCATCGTGACGCGGTCAGAACACGGCGTTGACCTGCTGATCGAGTCGGCGGAAGGCATCCGGATTCCGGCCCTGACGCCTGACCGCATTGTCGAAGTCACCGGGTCGGGAGACGCGTTCAGGGCCGGCTATGTGCTGGGGCTCCTCGAAGGACGCTCGCCGGACCAATGTGCGCGCATGGGATGCCTCGCTGCCATCTACAATCTCGAGGCGCCGGAGACCCAGCGTTACGTTGTCGATCGCGCCGCATTTGATGCCCGCTATCACGCTGCCTGGGGAGAGCCTTTATAGATGGCGGGCCGGATTATCTTTCTGAATGGCACATCTTCCGCGGGCAAGACGACGCTGGCCATCGCGCTGCAGGAAGTCCTGCGGGAGCCCTGGCTGCATATGGCGCTGGACCAGTTCCGGGACGGACTGCCCGCGAGGTACCGGGGCCTCAACGCGCCGGTCGGCAGCGAGGGTGAACGCGGTCTCAACGTTGTGCCTGTCGGCGGCGTGACCGAGGTCCGATTTGGCGAGACCGGCAAGCAGATCCTGAAGGGCATGCGACGGGCGATCGCGTCCATGGCTGCGGCCGGCAACAACGTCATCATCGACGACATCATTCTGGAACCCGCATTCCTTGATGACTACCTGCGGGTGTTCGCGCCCCACCAGGTGTATTTCGTTGGTGTTCAGTGCCCGGCAGATGTCATCAGCGAACGTGAGGCAATGCGGCCGGGACGATTCCCCGGCACGGCGATCGGGCATCTTGAAATCTGCCATGCCCACGGGTGCTACGACATCGAAGTCGATACGTCGCGTCTGTCGCCGCTCGAGTGTGCACAGGTCGTGGCCGGCCATGTCGAGCGAGAGCAGCCGGTCGCGTTTCGGGAACTCATTGGCAGGGCTGGCGGCAGCAGCCAGCAATAGCTCTCAGGCGATGCGGGCCACACCCCGATAGTTGTAGGTGGCCCATCGTGGGCCGCTGATGTAGCCCTCTTCGATTCGATCGAAATTGAATCCCTGACTGATCAGGTTCTGGTCGGGCGCCCGATTCAGGTTGCAGCCGCCCCCGACCACCTTCCAGACAGGATTGATGCGATCCTGCCATTTCTGTACCTGCCGGTCGGGCGACTTGCCGTGTTCGGCGAAGATCAGGCTTCCGCCCGGCTTCAGCACACGGCGGACTTCGGCCAGCGCCCGATCGGGATCGGGGATGGTGCACAGTGTCCAGGTGATCACCGCCGAGTCGAAGCTGTTGTTGTCGAACGGCAGCGCCTCGGCACTTTCGGCGACAAAATCGACATCGACACCGCTCTCTGCGGCCACATCGCGGGCATAGGCCTGCAGTTCGAGCGATGGATCGACGCCGGTGACGGCAACGCCGTCTGCGTAAAACGGCAGATTGAGCCCTGAGCCAATGCCCAGTTCGAGCACCCGGCCCGTTGCGTGCGGGATCAGCGCGGCACGGATTCGGGTCATGTCGGGCGATTTCATCGCGAGATTGAGAAGTTTCGGCAGCAGGTATTTCTCGTAGAGACCCATTGATGTCTGGCTCGCAGTCGAATGTCCGGGCCCGAGTCTACTGCATCTGGCGCGGGAGGTGCCCGTTGTGGCATCGTCGGCACATGAACGACGATGATGATCTTCTCAGCCTGCGGCGATTGATCGGTGACGCCAGCCGTATCGTGGCCTTTACGGGAGCGGGCATCAGTACCGAGTCCGGCATTCCGGATTTCCGCGGTCCCCAGGGCATCTGGAACAAGGTCAAACCCATCGACTTCAGCGATTTTGTGCGCTCGGAGGACGTGAGGCGTGAATCGTGGCGCCGAAAGCTCTCCGGGGACGACCGGATGTCCGGTGCCGAGCCGAATGCCGGACACCTCGCGCTCGCGGCGCTGCATCGGGTCGGCAAACTGACGCACGTCATTACCCAGAACGTCGACGGCCTCCATCAGAAATCCGGGATTCCGGACTCGGCGGTGATCGAACTCCACGGCAACTCGAGCTACGCGAAGTGCATCGGCTGCGAGAAACGCTATGAGCTCGATGAGATTCGCGACATTTTCTTCCCTGACGAAACCGTGCCCTACTGCGATGACTGCGGACGGCCCGTAAAGACCGCCACGATCTCGTTCGGTCAGGCCATGCCGCAGCATGAGATGTATCGGGCCGAGCAGGCGCTGATCGACTGCGACCTGTTCATCGTGCTCGGTTCATCGCTCGTCGTCTATCCCGCGGCGGCTTTCCCGCGGGTGGCAAAGGCAAATGGTGCCCGGCTGGTGATCATCAACAACGAGCCGACCGATCTCGATCCCCATTGTGATCTTGTGCTGCATCAGGGCATCGGTGAGACGATGTCCCGCGTCGTTGACTAACCCGCATATCTAACCGATATGCGGACTACACGAGGTCGCTGACGATCTGGATCAGCTCGTTGATGTCCAGCGGCTTCTGGCACTGGAAGAGTTGTTCATCCTCGCGGAAGGTCAGTTCCTGTTCGGGGCATATCAGCACCGGGAGCGATTCCCTTGTTGCATGAACGCGGGAGGCGAGATCAAGGCCACTGATGGTCGGCATGGTGTGGTCGGTAATGACGAGATCAATCGATTCGGCGTTCTCTACCGTGAACTCCAGCGCGGCGCCCGGCTCCGTGAAGGTCGTTACCTTGTGTTGCAGCCCTTTCATGAGTTCGGTGATGTAATCGGCAATGGCCGCCTCGTCGTCGATGACGACGATGTGACGCCGGTTGATTGGCACGGCGGTGCCCGAGTCCGGACGCTTGCCGCCGTGACGTGCGATCTTGAGAAGGCGATCCAGGGCTTGCTGACACCGCCTGATCTCCTTGTGGTAGCGGCGCACAACCGTCATGCGCTCTCCCTCGAGCACGTCTTCTTCATCGAGCATGACGGCGATGAGTTCGGCGTAACCGGTCATGGTGGCATTGGCGGTATGGAGCTGGTGCAACAGTTTTCTGCCGGGCTCCTGCGTGGCCCGGAGCTGGCGACTGAGGGCGACGCGTTCTGAAACATCGCTGAAGAAGAAGTAGCGTGCCCCGTCGCCGGGATCGACTGCGACCACGCTCGCGACGCGTGAGCCGCCCTGCCCCTTCAGGCGAACGTCAGCAGTGTCGCCGGGAATGTCGGCGAGCTGATCGAAACGCGCGAGCGCATCGGCGTGAATGCAATCGCGCAGGTCCTGCCCCATCGAACACCCGACGAGGTCGAAGGCCGCATCGTTGACCCAGTCGATTCGTCCATTTGAGCCAATCCTCACGATCGCGACCGGTGCGGCTGCCAGCACGTCCATCATGGCGTCACCGCGCTTGCTGGCCGAAGCAGCGCGAGGCGCGTCAGCGCCCCTTCCTGCTGGAACTGGATGTGGCCCCCTTCGGCGTGAACGGGCTGCGCCAGTGCCTGCCAGCCATGTCTTGCACCGGGCACGGGCGTGTCGCACAGCAACTCGACACCGACGGTACCGGCCAGTGCATCGCCGCAGTCGCTGCAGCGTCCCTCGGCCTCGGCGCATCGAAGCGTGAGCTGGCCAGGGCCGGTGCGTCGATCGGTCATGATCGCCAGCGCTTGCGCAATGGCATGGTCCAGTCTGCGCAGGTCGTCGGGTGAGAGTGGGATCACCGCGTCCGGTTGCTCCACCGAAAGCCCCCGGCGAACCGCAAGGTCCCCCAGGCAGCCGGGGCCGGCGTCGCGACAGGCGGTCTCGATGCCGTTAACCCAGGTGCGCTGTTCAACGCTCAGTGATGAATCGGCCAGCAATCGGGCGTACCCGAGTGCCGTTGCGAGACGGTTGCGAAGCTGGTGTTCGAGATCGCGGTCCATCGGGCTCCCTAATGCGCGCTCTTCAGCACCCGGCTGACCATGCGCTCGAGATCTGCCAGCGAGTTGCAAACCTCGGCATAGTCGCAATAGGGAAGATAGGTATGGATTTCGGCGTCGCCCTCTTCCCACTTGTCCCGCGGTTCCGGATTCAGCCAGATCACCTGCCTTGCCTTGCCTGCGACCTGCTTCAGCGCATCGACGCCAGTCGCATAGAAGTTGTTTCTGGAATCGCCCAGGATGATGATCGTCGACCGGTTGTCCAGATCG
Source organism: Pseudomonadales bacterium (assembly GCA_965267485.1). GTDB lineage: Bacteria > Pseudomonadota > Gammaproteobacteria > Pseudomonadales > Azotimanducaceae > JANQJA01. The sequence continues at coordinate 2,193,027 of OZ254080.1, forward strand.
CTGAGCGCAAGCTCCCTGAATCGCTTGAACGCGGCGCCATAGTCCGTTGATCCCTTGCCGTAGTCGTCGAGGCTCATTTCGATCGCCTCAGCGACGGGGTAGCGGTCGAATATCTCCGTCACCTCGCCCAGCTCGTTGGAGAAAGCGAATGCGCGGACACGTGGCAGCACTTCACCGAGACTGTAGAGAAACGTCAGCAGAAAACGCGACACGTTACGGACGCTGCCACTGACGTCGCAGATCACGAAGACCTTGGGGCGCTCGACCCGCGTCTGCTTCCAGTGAATGTCAAAGAGGGCACCATCGTATTGCACATTCCGGCGAAGCGTCTTTCGAATGTCGAGCTGCCCGCGATTGATGATCTTGCGTCGCTTGGCATGACGCTTCGCAAGCTGGTTGGCCAGTTTGCGAACGGCCTCGCGGATATGATCGAAGTAGTAGGCCTGCATATTCGTCAGGCGTGCCTCACTCACTGCCTCTCCGATGAAGCGGTTGCCGCTGCCGTCAACGAGCAGGAGGTACTGTTCATCAACGAAATCCCTGACGTCTTCCCTGAGCGTCGTCCGGGCAGCGGCGAGTTGATCTGCTGTCGACCGGGATCGCTCGTCAGGCAGTGACGCCAGGCGTTCGATCTCGGTTTCGAGCGACTGCATGCCCATATGTACAAGCATGCGCTGGGTATAGAGGCTGCGTTCTCGTAAAGTGCGCATGCGGTCGAGCTTGACCGCCGAGGCGGCTTCCCGCATCAGCACGGCAAGGGCGGCCTCGTCGTCGCTGAGCAGGAGGTGCCCGAGTTTCGAATGGTGGTGCGCCTGGGCCCGGTCCCGGCGCCGTCGTCCACGGCGCGCATCGCTCTCGGCGGGTTCGCCGCCGGCCTCACTGCCCGTCAGCGGCTCATTGAACGTGACGCTGTTCGGCTGCGCGGCGGAACGCATCGGCCGGAACGAGAAAAAGCGGTCGAAACAGACGTCGAACAGCGCCTTCTCTTCCGGACTCTTCGCGAGAATCATCGAGAGGGTATCGTGCAGGAGCTGGCGATTGCCGACGCCGATCAGTTCCATGGCCGACAGCGCCTCCAGCGTCTCGGCGGGTGAAACCTCGACATCCGCCCGCCGCAGTGCAACAACAAAATCCCCGAGCGCTTTTTCCATATCGTCATTCTAGCGAATCGAGCGCCCCGCGAAACGACGGAATGAAATATCGTACGCGATCCGGGGCTTTGCTATGATCGCGCGGTGCTTCTCAAGAACCTGACAGTCCAGGTCGTACTGGCAGCCGCTCTTGGTATCGGGGCCGCTCTCCTGTTCGCCGACGAATCCTGGCTCGCGCAGCCGGCGCCTGCCGCATACGAGTTCATTACGCTGCTGAAGGGCTTCTTCCTCTCCGCACTGCGCATGCTGATTGCGCCGATGATTTTCTTCTCATTGATCGGTGGCATCATCGGTATTGGCAATGTCATCCGGCTGCGACGGCTGGGTGGCATTACCGTCGCCTATTATCTGAGTACGACGGGCATCGCGATCGGGCTCGGGCTCATTGCGGTCTTCTTCATCCATCCATGGACGGCGTTTCCGCCGACACCGGAACTCGCCGACGCCCATGCGCCTGCCCGAATGCTCAATCCCGGTGACGACTCGATCATCAGGGTTGTCGGGCAACTGCTCAGCCTCGCCTTTACGAATCCGTTTTCGGCGCTGGCGAATCTCAACATTCTGGGCATCGTCACCAATGCGTTCCTGATCGGTATCGCGATCGTCATCGCGCTGCCGGAGGACAGCCCGGTCTTCCGGCTCATCGAGCACATCAACAAGGTGATCTACCACGTGCTCGGCTGGGTCATCCGGCTGCTGCCGATCGGCATTTTCGCGATCCTCATGGACTTCACGGTCAAGCTGAATGTCGGTGATGGCCATTCCGAAGCAGTCCTGACGCAGCTCTTCGAATTCGGTCTGCTGGTACTGGTGCTGACGCTCATCCATGGTGTGATCGTCCTGCCGGCCATTGCCTGGGTGTTCGGCGGACGCCCGCCCTGGGAGCTGTTTCCCAGAATCATCAGGCCGCTCATCGTCGCATTCAGTACCTCATCGAGCGCCGGCACCCTGCCTGTCAGCATGCGGGCTGCCGAGGAGGATCTGAAGGTCAGCCCGAGCGTGACCAGCTTTGTGCTCCCGCTCGGTGCCACCATGAACATGGACGGCACCGCCCTGTTTGAAGCCGTCGCTGCCGTCTTTCTGGCCTATCTATTCGGGGTCGAGCTCTCGACGGTGGGGATCTTCACCGTGTTCCTGATGGCGATGGTCGCGTCGATCGGGGCACCCGGCATGCCGAGTGCCTCGATGTCGGGGATGCAGATGGTGTTGCTCGCCGTCGGGATTCCGCTCGAGGCCATTGCCATCCTGCTGGTGATCGAACGGCCGATGGATACCTTCAGAACCGCCGTGAACGTTCAGGGGGACATCATTGGCAGCGTCGTGGTGGATCGCCACGTCGGCGGTGATCCTACGTTAGCGGAAGATCGGTCGATGCCCGCATCAGGCGAGCGAAATACGTGATGAACTCGCGATGGCGGGCGCCGACGGAGAGCCGCTCCATCGCCTCCTCGCCGGCCTTGCTCTCAAAGTACTCGTAGACGGACGTCACGGTTTCGTCGCGGCCAAGCAGTTTCGCGACCTCCTCGTTCAGGAAGTCGTGCAGCGCGGGCAAATCTGACTCGGTGAGCCCACTCTGGCCGGGATCGAGCACTGCGTTTCCCCACACCGTGGCGAGGTAGACACGAAACAGATCCTTGTCGACGAATCCCTCGGTCACCTGGCACTGTTCGGTGATTTCCTCGATCGCAGGCGCGAATCTTTCTCTGATCATTTCGATATTCATGGTGTGGTAAGTTTAAGACTTTCTCTCCTGACAAACGACCGAGGTGAACGTGAGCGAACCGCATCTGCTCGAGACCGTCGAAAATGGGATTGCGACCCTGACGATGAACCGACCCGACAGCCTGAACGCGCTGTCGGATGAAATGATGAACAGCTTTGCCGAGGCCGTTCCCCGGCTGATGGCCGACCGCGATGTCGGTGTCGTCATTGTTACAGGCGCCGGGCGCGGCTTCTGCGCCGGCGGTGACGTCAAGAACATGGCGAGTCGCAACAACGAATCCGGCGGTAGCGGTTCGGCACCCTCACTCGAAGCCTCTGCGGCAAACCTGCGCAGCCGGATGGAAACTTCCCGACACCTTTATCAGGGGCCGAAGCCCACGATTGCCATGATGCGCGGGCCGGCGGCCGGTGCCGGGCTTGCGCTGGCTCTCGCCTGTGATATCCGCATTGCGTCCGAAACAACAAAGTGTGTGACTGCGTTCGCCAACGTCGGCGCTTCCGGCGATTTTGGCGGCAGTTACTTCCTGCCCAAACTCGTCGGCGCTGCAAAGGCCCGTGAGCTTTATCTCACGGCCGCCGTAGTCGAGGCCGACGAAGCGCTCAGGCTTGGGATGGTCAACCACGTCGTCCCTGACGGTGAGCTCGAGGCAAAGACCATGGAGATGGCGGCGAAGCTCGCGGCCGGACCCAGCGTCGCGTACGAATACATCAAGAAGAACATGAACGCGGCCGACACGGGTTCGATCGAGCAGGTCTTCGACATGGAAGCCTGGCACATGACCCGTTGCATGATGAGTGAAGATCATCGCGAGGCTGCCATGGCCTTCGTGGAAAAGCGCGCGCCCCGCTTCAAGGGCCGCTAACGTTCGTTCAATGTCGCGGCCAGCGCCACCAGGCGAACGGCAGCGTAAGATCATCCATATCGACATGGATTGTTTCTACGCGGCCGTCGAAATTCGCGACAACCCCGAACTCGAGGGCAAGCCCGTGGCGGTTGGTGGAACCGCCGAACGTCGCGGGGTGCTCACGACGGCCAACTATGAAGCACGCAAGTATGGCCTGCACTCGGCGATGGCCACGGCAACCGCCCTTCGGCTTTGCCCTGACCTGATCCTGCTGCCCGTGCGCATGTCCTACTATGCGGGGATCTCGCGCGAGATCCGGGCCATCTTTGCCCGCTACACCGATCGCATCGAGCCGCTGTCCCTCGATGAGGCCTATCTCGACGTGACGGCGTGCGAGCAGTTTCAGGGTAGCGCGACACTGATCGCCGAGGACATTCGTCGTGCGATCCGTGATGAGCTTCGGCTCACAGCCTCGGCCGGCGTCGCACCCAACAAGTTTCTCGCCAAGATCTGCAGCGACGAGAACAAGCCCAACGGCCAGTGTGTCGTCCCACCGGAGCAGGTCGAGGCGTTCACGCGGGAGCTCGATCTCTCGAAGATTCCGGGGGTCGGCAAGGTGACGGCTCGCAAGCTGAACGATCACGGGCTCAGGGTTTGCCGCGATGTGCGCGAACTGGGCGAAGCTGAAATGGTTCGTCGCTTTGGCTCGATGGGGAGCCATCTCTATCGTCGCGCCTGGGGTGTCGATGATCGTGAGGTGACCGTTGACCGGATTCGCAAGTCGCTGAGTGTGGAGCGCACTTTTGCTCGTGATATCCCTTCGCCTGACGACATCACGGACATCCTGGCCGGACTCTACGATGAGTTGTGCGAGCGGCTGCGCAAGGCAGGCGAGCGACCGATCCGCAATCAGCAGGTCAAACTGAAGTTCGAGGACTTCAGGACGACGACGATGGAACGCGCCAGCCTCGAACTCGACAAGGGCCTGTTCGAGGAACTCATTCCCCTGGCCTGGGAGCGTGGCCCCGGCAAGGGCATTCGGCTGCTCGGCATAGGCGTGACCTTCAGGGACAGTGATACGGAAAACCAGCTCAGTCTGTTCTAGCTCACGCTGTTCTGGCTCACGTTGTTCTGGCAACGCATTTCGGTATCATTGGCGACTTTTCGCGAAGCCTGACCCCATGCGCAAGACGAAGATTATCTGCACGATCGGCCCTGCCACCAGTTCGTTTCCGATGCTGGAGAAGCTGGCCGGTGCCGGCATGGACATCATTCGGCTCAACATGTCGCATGGCGACCATGAGTCCTGCGCCAGGATCATCAAGTCGATCAAGACCCTGAACCGCAAGATCAACTATCCGATTGCCGTACTGCTCGATACGCAGGGACCGGAGATTCGCACCGGCGATCTGGCGAACGATCTCGAACTGCGAAACGGCGCCGTCATATCCATCAGCGTTCGGGATTCCGTCGACGTCGAGTCATCTTCCTTTCACATCCACTATGACGAGTTGATCGACACCGTGAACGAGGGAGATCGCATCACCGTCGATAACGGCATCATCAACCTCGAAGTCCTGGAAAAGCAGGACGACGGCATCATGAAGTGCAAGGTGATCGATGGCGGCATCCTGAAAAGCAAACGACACGTGAACCTGCCCGGCATTCGCGTGAACCTGCCGGCCATTACGAAGAAGGATCGCGCTGACATTCTCTTCGGCATGGAACAGATGGTCGACTTCATCGCCCTCTCCTTCGTGCGTGAAGCGAAGGATGTTCGCGAGCTCAAGGAACTGATGGGCGACAAGGTCGGCAAGATCAAGATCATCGCCAAGATCGAGGACCAGCTCGGGGTTCAGAACATCGAGGAAATCATCGAGGAAGCCGACGGCATCATGGTGGCGCGGGGTGATCTGGGCGTCGAGATCAACGTTGCCGAGCTGCCGAACGTCCAGCGCCGCATCGTTCAGCGATGCGCCGAACGAGGCAAGCGTGTGATCGTCGCCACGCACCTGCTCGAATCCATGATCGAGAATCCGATCCCGACCCGGGCGGAGGTCACGGACGTGGCGAACGCCGTCTACGAGGAAGTTGACGCGGTGATGCTGTCCGGTGAAACGACGATCGGCAAGTATCCGATCCGCTGCGTTGAACAGCTTGTCGACATCGCTGATCGCGCCGAACGGGTACCGGGTCTGGAGTTTACGCGCAATCTGATCAGGAACTCCGACAAGCAGCATCTGGCTTGGACGGCCGTCGAATTGGCGGAGTCGCTCGAGGCCGCCGGCATCGTGGTCATCACGCGGCGCGGATTCATGGCGGACTTCGTGACCAACTGCCATCCGCAGCAAACCCGCATTTTTGCGTTCACGAACGACAGCCAGACTCGCCGCCGGCTGATGCTCAACCGCAACCTTTCGCCGTTTCGAACGGCGTTCAGCAGCGATCCCGAGAAAACGCTCGACACGGCTTTCGAAGTGCTGAAGAGCCGCGTCGGGCTGTCGTCCGGCGACAAGGTCGTGGTGATCTCCGATGTCCTCGCCGGGTCCGGTACCGACGCGATCCAGATTCGCGCCCTGCCCTGAATGTTCGATGAAGTACTGTCGTCGCTGACGCCGGACCAGCAGTCTTTGCTCGAAACGCTGTTCCAGATGGCGCGTGAAGGTGCTGGCAAACATGCGGGCGATGGCTTGCGCTCCGGCCCGGTGCCCTTCTTCGTGACGACCTCCAGCTGGCGGGATGTGGCGGTCCGCTGGTATGGCGATGCCACGCCGGGATTCGGCGAACTGCGGCGAACCCGCGAGACCCTCGAGGCACTTGCCGAACAACAGTTGGACGTCCATGGACTCGCCATCAGGCTGGTGGCAGTCGACCCCTCAGGCATCGAGGAGATGCCGGTTCGCATTACATTGTCGAGCTACGTGCCGATGCTGCTGGCCGAACTGGAGCCGAGTCCGAAGTCACGGTAACCGCTTCATCTTACGCAGCTTCCTGAACCAGGTTCGCAGCATGTCCTCGGAATCGAGGCAGTCCCCGAAGCCGGCTTGCCTCAGCTTGATCGTGCTGACGAGTGCGGGTGGCGGTGGCATGTCCCTGCCGGTGTTGAACAGGGCATCCGCGTAATGGAACGAGTCGCCCACGAATGCGCGCAGGGAAACTGGCGCAAGGCCATGCTGCTCGACAATGGACTGCCAGTCGGTCTCGCGTTCGTAGAGGTCGCTGAGCCGCATTCGGGCCGGCGCGCCGACGTCGACATCCAGCGCCTCGGCAATCGATGCCCATACGTTCTCGAACGTGAAAACATCCCCGTTCGTCACGTTGAAGGTCTCGTTCGCGAATGCCGGGTTGTCGAAGCTGAACGTGATGGCACGGGCCAGCAGATCGGCACAGGTGGCTTCCATGACCCCGGACGGCCCGCCCGGCCACCGGAACGGCTCCCCGACATGGGATGACAGCGCCGCGTATGCGCCGATCGCTGCCAGCATGTTCATTGGCGCACCAAGCGCATGGCCGAAGATGATTTGCGGTCGCCAGAGGGTAACGTCCCAGCCGGCGTCGCCGGCAGTCGCCCGGGCATAGTCTTCCTGCAACCAATAGAAGTTGGGGTGCTCGATGCGGGGCTCGCACTCACGACCCGGCACCTTCATCGGCCGGATGTGGGCCGCGTAGGCCTTCGTGCCCTGAAGCAGCGTGACATGCCGCACCGACGGTTGGTGTCGCAGCGGTTCCAGCAGATTCTGCAGCATGCGCAGATTGGTCTGCATCTGCTCTTCGGCCAGCCAGCCGGCGACCAGGCCCGGCTGCTCATAGAGTGCGGTATAGACGACGTGAGTCACACGCGTCATGTCCACCGCCGCGGCGCGGCAGGCAGCGGCATCAGTCAGGTCCAGAGGAACGTGAGCGACGCCGGGCAGATCCGGTGCGCGGCGAGAGTAGCCGGTACAATCAATGCCAATGCTGTCGAGGTGTTCGAGCAGCGCGCGACCGACGACGCCGCTCGCGCCGATCACCGCGACGTGCATCAGGCGAAGATCTTGCCGGGGTTCAGGATCTCCTTGGGATCGAGCGCCTTCTTGATCATCTGCATGATGGCAATTTCATCCGGGCTTCTGGACCACGACAGGTAGGCCTTTTTCTGCAGACCGATACCGTGTTCGGCAGAGACCGATCCGCCCCGGGGAACGAGACCGGAATACACGCAGTGCTCGACCGCCTGCTTCGCCTCAGGGGAGCCGTCGCCAACGCCCACAATGATATGCAGGTTGCCGTCACCAAGATGGCCGAAGATCATGCAGGTGTTTTTCTCCCACTTCTCGTTCAGTGCCGCCTTCAGTTCCTCGACATAGGACTCCATCCGGTCGAGCGAAACGCTCACATCGAAGGCGAACACCGGCGCATTCTGGCCGTTCTGGCCGACGTCGTCCCTGATGGCCCACATCGCGTCGCGTTCGCCCTGGCTCTGCGCGATGACGGCATCCATGATGACGCCGTCTTCAAGGCACTGGCCGAGCGCGCCCACGAATCGTTCGTTGTCGGCGGTCGGGTCGCCGCCAAGCGCTTCGACGAGAATGTAGTAGTTGTAGTCCTGGGCAAGCGGCGGTTTGCCCTCAGCCGGCGGTGTCGTGACCAGCTTGTAGTAGTCCTGCCACATGACCTCGAACGCGCTCAGCGTTCCGCCCAGCGCCGTGTCGATATGGTTCAGAAAGTTGGTGACGTCCTTGAACTCATTGACCGCGACGAACGCCATGTCCTGGCTCGCAGGCACCGGCCGCAGTCTCAACACCATTCGGGTGACGATGCCGAGGGTCCCCTCCGCCCCGATAAAGAGCTGCTTGATGTCGTAGCCGGTGTTGTTCTTGATGATCTTGTTCATCGACGAGATGACCGTGCCGTCGGCCAGCACCGCCTCGATGCCCAGCACCTGATCCCGCATCATGCCGTAACGAATCACCCGATTGCCGCCGGCGTTCGTTGACAGGTTCCCGCCCACGGTGGCGGACCCTCGCGCACCCAGATCCAGCGGGAACATCATCCGCTGTTCTTCGGCAGCTTCCTGTGCGGTTTGCAGCGGTACACCCGACTGGACCGTCATCGTCCGGCTCTGCACATCGATTTCCTCGATTGCATTCATGCGCTCAAGGCTGATCACGATCTCGCGATTATTGGATTTGGTGCCCTCGACGAGACCGGTCATCCCCCCCATCGGAACGACGGCCTGCCCCCGCTCGTTGCAGAGTCTCAGGATGGCAGACACTTCTTCGGTCGTCTTCGGCCGAACCAGCGCGAGTGGCTCATCTCCTGGAAATCGGCGTTCTTTCAGGCGTTCGCCGTGAATCAATCCGCCCTCGTCGGTGATGGCGGCTAGTGCTTCGATCAAATCTGACATGGATTGCCTCCTGCGGCGAAGTGTCTCGAAGTTACCTGAAATCAGGTCGCCTTGACCAGTTGCAGACGCTGGATGATGAGGCCGGCGACGATGACGCCAAGCCCGATGAAGGTGGTGGCATAGAGCGTCTCTCCCAGAATGACGTTGATGAACACGAGCGAGAGGAACGGCGAGACGAAAATCAGGTTGCTGACGCGCGACGTGTTGCTCGCCAGCTTGAGTGCGAGCGACCAGCACAGGAACGCGAGTCCCATTTCGAAGATGCCGACCCAGACGGCGCCCGCGAGTCCGGCCACCGAGTTGACCAGCGGGTCTGAAAAGAGAAGACAGATGATCAGCGTGACGGGTACAGCCACAAGGAAGTTCAGGCAGAGCGCAATCATCGGATCCCGGGGATCCCTGAAGTTGATGACCCAGTAGCCCGCCCATATGAAGGTCGATGCCACTGCCAGCGTCACGCCGAGGCCATCCGGTATTGCCAGCGCACCGAGTTGGCCCTGCTGCGCAATGAGCACGACGCCGGCATAGCATACGAGCGCGCCGACAATGTCGCTGCGATGCATGCGCTGGCCCAGAAACACCATCGAGAAAAACGTCAGTACGATCGCCCAGGTGTAGTTGATGGGCTGGGCGACCTGGGCGGGTAGCCGGTCGTAGGCCGCGAAGAGTACGAGGTAGTACATCACCGGATTGAGGCTTGCGGACAGGAGCGTCAGTCGCCAGTGCCGTGCAAAGGCGTGTACGAGTTCGCCTGCCCGGCGCTGGAAACCAACGGCAACCGACAGGATTGCGGCAGAGACGAGGCAGGCGAGAAAGATGAGTTGGAAGATGTCGATATGGGCCAGCGTGAGCTTGAAGGCCGTCGCGACCGTGGACCAGAACAGAACGGTCAGCCCACCATAGAGGTAGGCGCGCGTGGTATCAGACATGCGCTAGACTGGCGGGCAGGAGACAGATCATGTTCATTCGAATCTACGCGCTCGCCGTCTGTTTTGCGACCATGATGATCATCGCGATTTCGAGCGGTGTGGCGCTCTACGACATCGTTCAGGCCTCGGTGCCGTCGCTGACGATCAACTCCTGGGAATACCAGAACCTGCAGTCCAACGAGGCATACAAACAGACGGGTATGCTGAACCGGGCAGCGATCATGGCGCCGACCGGTGCAGTCGCGCTGGAAAAGCCTGAGCGTCCAGACGTCGAGGCCTTGTCGGTCGAGGAAATTACCCGGCTCCGGGAGGCGCATCTGGCAAGAGTCATCGAAGGGCATCGGCGTGACGCCCTGCGGAGCCTGATTCAGGCCGGCATCTTTCTGATCATTTCGTCGGTGCTGTTCTTTGTGCACTGGCGGTTGGCGCGGAGGTTGGATGGGGCTTGATGACGAGTACATTCGCTGCGCGAATATGCTGTCGCCTTTAGAGGCGCGGGTCGTCATTCGCAAACCGCTTTGCGGTTTGCTTGGTGCCCGAGGCCGGAATCGAACCGGCACGGCCGCAATGGCCACAAGATTTTAAGTCTCGCGTGTCTACCAATTTCACCACCCGGGCAGGCGGCCACAGTTTATCAGTTGGGTGCCCGAATTCCGCGGGAATGCCGCGAGAATCGTCCCAAATTAACTAAAGATATCGGCCCTTCGTTGCGATATAGTGTCGACGCCTGCAGCAGTAGCAAAAGAACAAGACGTGTTTAGACATCGAGCCGATCGACTCCCTGTCCTTATTATCCTTTCCCTGACGCTGCTGGACTTCGTCGTCTATCTGGCGGTCGACAGTTTCTGGATATTGCTCCCCTACTTCCTGGTGATGATCATCCCCAAGGGGTGCATCTGCGCGTGGAATCATCACCACTCGCACCTCCCCACATTCCGCTCGAAACCGCTCAACCGGCTGCTTGAGGTCGCCTATGCCCTGCATACGGGTACGACCACGAATCTCTGGTTGCTGCATCATGTGCTGGGGCACCACCACAACTATCTCGACCAGCAGGTGGATGAGAGCCGGTGGATGCGCAAGGATGGCAGCACCATGGGTGAGTTGGAATACACCTTCAAGGTGGCGCTGACCGCGCACGCGCGTGCCTACAAAGTCGGTGCGCGATATCCAAAGCACCTGAGGGTTCACCTGATCTATACCGCGATCGTGCTCGCACTGGTCGCCGCGCTGGTGGCCTACCGGCCGCTGCCCGGACTCATGCTGTTCGCGCTGCCCATGGTGGTCGGATTCCTGATCACCGCGTGGGCGACCTACGATCACCACGCCGGGCTCGATTCCCAGGATGACTTCAGCGCGTCGTACAACATGATGAATCCCGTGTTCAATGTGGTGACCGGCAATCTCGGCTACCACACCGCGCATCACTACAAGCAGGGCGTCCACTGGTCTGAACTCCCGGCACTGCACGAGAAGATCAAGGACAGGATTCCGGCTGAACTGTACCGGGATTCGTTCTGGGACTCCCTGCCTTTCCGCATTGCCTATCGGGTGCTTGGCATCCAGACATAGCACCCGGACACAGGCGGCCCGGCAACCGTTCGGCAACCCCCGGACAATCATCGTGGACATTGCCCTGCCTGCAGGGTCATACTCTATTGGCAGTTGGAATGCCAAAAGAGCCCTGCCTGTTGTCCCAGTCAGAAACCAGCATCGATACCACTGACGGTCGCCGACTTCGCAGTCGGGACAGCAAGCGCCGTATCGTCTCGGCGATGCTGGAGCTGGTTCGTGAGGGCCGCATCGCCCCGACCGCTGAAGAAGTCGCCAGCCGCGCCAACGTCGGTTTGCGAACTGTGTTCCGCCGGTTCAAGGACATGGAGAGTCTCTACGCCGAGATGTCCGTTGCGATCAGCGAGAAGGTCGCGCCCATCATCGATGAAGCGCTCGCCCATGACGAATGGGGCGAGAATTTCGCGCAGCTGCTGGAGCGCCGGCTGCGCGTCTACGAGATCATCATGCCCTACCGTATCGCTGCCGATGCGCTGCGTTTTCAATCCAACGTGCTGCATTCCCGCCACTCCGAGATCGTCCGCGATGAACGCGAGCGCCTCGTCAGTGTTTTGCCCGAGTTTATCCTCGAGGACAGCGTCAGGATCGACGCGCTCGAGGCCGTCCTCAGCTTCGACATGTGGAATCAGCTTCGCAACGACCAGAAGCTGCCGGTGGCGCAGGCGACCCGCGTCGTGTACCGCATCGTCTCCGACCTGCTCCCCGAGGCTGGCCTCAACACCTGATGGCTGGCCAGCGCATGAAGTTTGACTTTGATGCGTCAGCCAATCGATTCGTGATGGATGCGAATGACTTCGATACTTCACTGACGGTGACCGACTATCTGAGCCCCGTGCTCACCGCATTGATTGATCGACCCGGTACACCGCTGCTGGTTTTCAGGGATCGGCCGACAACCGGCATGCTCGACTGGGACCAGATTCGTGCAAGTGGCATTGTCGATCCGCTTGGTGTTGTCGAGGCGTTGCGAGGACGCAAGATCGCCGGTGTCCTGGGTTCAGAAAGCCGTTACGCGGTTGGTCGGCAGCTCGCAGCGGTGGCCGATTCCCTGGAGATCAATTACCGCCCGTTCCTTGCCGCAGCCGACGCAATCGCCTGGCTGGAATCGGAAGAAGAGTAGCTGAGATTGGAGGCGGGGGTCGGAATCGAACCGGCGTTTACGGAGTTGCAGTCCGCTGCATAACCACTCTGCCACCCCGCCCAAGGCCATTGCGGCAAGCGCGCGATTCTACTCGAAGCCGCGCATGATTTCACCACTCTACTGGTCGTCGTTTCTGGGCACCATCCCCGACGAAAGATCGGGCCAGGCAAGCCGCAGGTAACTGTACATCGACCAGAGTGTGAGCACGGCTGCTGCATACAGCAATGAGTAGCCCACCAGCACCAGCGTGGTGTCAAACGCATCGCCGTTCAAGAGCAGCACGATAATGGCGACCATCTGAAAACCGGTCTTCAGCTTGCCGAGAAACGAGACGGCGACGCCCCGCCGGTCGCTGTACTGCGCCATCCATTCCCGCAGTGCTGACACCACGATCTCGCGTCCGACAATCACCAGCGCGGGAATGGCCAGAATCGCGCTGGCGTGCAGTTCGACCAGCAGCACCAGCGCCGTGGCGACAGCGAGCTTGTCGGCGACCGGGTCGAGGAAGGCACCAAAGGGCGTCATCTGTCCCAGCTTGCGGGCGAGATATCCATCGAGCCAGTCGGTCACGCTGGCCAGACCGAAGATGCAGGCAGCGCCCAGGAAGCGCCACTCAAAGGGAGAATAAAAAACGACGACCAGCACCGGCAGCAGGATGATCCTGAAGCTGGTGAGCAGGTTGGGAAGATTGATTCGCGGCTTCATTGTCTAACCATTATGCAGGGTCGCGTAGATGTGATCGGCCAGCTTGCGGCTGATGCCCTCGACCTTCGCCAGATCCTCGGCGCTGGCAGCCTCGACACGTTTTGAACCGCCGAAGTACCGGAGGAGCGCGCGTCGCCGTTTGGGACCGACCCCATCAATGTTCTCCAGCACCGACTCGGTGCGCTTCTTGCCGCGCCTGTTGCGGTGCGCGGTAATCGCAAAACGGTGACTCTCGTCCCGGATATGTTGCACGAGGTGAAGGGCCGGGTTCTCCGGGGCCAGTTCGAGCTCGCCGCGGTCGGCGATGAAGAGCGACTCGAGGCCGGCCTTGCGGGTGGGGCCCTTGGCAACGCCGACGATCACCACCCCGGTGATCTGGAGTTCCTCAAGCATGGCCTCGGCCTGGGCGAGCTGACCCTTGCCGCCGTCAACGAAGAGCACGTCGGGCAACCGCCCTTCCCCCTTCTTGATGCGCGTATATCGCCGCGAGAGCGCCTGCGACATCGCGGCATAGTCGTCACCGGGCGTGATCCCTTCAATGTTGAATCGGCGATACTCGGCTTTCAGCGGACCGTTCTGGTCAAACACGACACAGGACGCGACAGTCGCCTCTCCGGCGCTGTGTGAGATGTCGAAGCACTCGAGGCGCTCTGGCATGTCGGCGAGCCCCAGTGCCTCCTGCAATGCTTCGAATCGCTGGTAGATGTTGTTGCGATTCGACAGATGGCTGCCAAGACTCTGCTCGGCATTTGTGGTGGCGAGGCTGACCCAGCGGCTGCGCTGTCCGCGCACGTTGTCCCCGATGGCGACCTTGCGGCCGGACTGTTCCGTGAGCGCGGCCTCGATCACGGATTTGTCAGGAATCCGGTCGTTGACGATGATGTCGCGGGGAATCTCCCGGCCCGACGAGCCGGACAGATAGAACTGCGGGATAAACGAGGTCAGCACGTCCGACGCCGTCTCCTCGATGCGAATCCGCGGAAAGTAGGTCTTGTTGCCCAACAGGCGACCGCCGCGAATCATCATCACCAGCACACAGACACCGCCCGGATTCACGACGGCTGCGATCACGTCGATGTCGCCCTGGCTGCCGAAAACATACTGCTGTTCCTGGATGCGCTGGAGGTGTGAGATCTGGTCACGGTACTGCGCCGCCTTCTCGAACTTCAGCTCCCTCGATGCCTCGTCCATCTTGTTGGCATAGTCTTCGAGGACGGCGCGGCTCTTGCCCTCCAGAAACATGATCGCATGCTCAACGTCGTCGGCATACTCCTCTGGCGTGACCAGATCGCAGCACGGCCCCGAACAGCGTTTGATCTGGTATTGCAGACACGGGCGCGACCGGTTGCGGAAGAACGTGTCTTCGCACTGACGGACGCGAAAGACTTTTTGCAGGATGTTCAGGCTGTCCCGCACGGAGTAGGCACTTGGGAATGGGCCGAAGTATCGCCCTTTCTTCTTCTGTGCGCCGCGATGAAATGCGAGGCGCGGATATTCGTCTTCTGTTGACAGGTAGATGTACGGGTACGACTTGTCGTCCTTGAAGTCGATGTTGTACGGAGGTCGGTGCGCCTTGATCAGCGACTGTTCGAGCAGGAGTGCCTCTGTCTCGGAGCTCGTGATCGTCGTTTCGATATGGTGAATCCGGGCGACGAGCGCGAGCGTCTTCGCTTCGAGCGCCTTGTTGCGGAAGTAGCTCGAGACCCGATTCTTCAGATTCTTTGCCTTGCCGACGTAGAGAATCTCGTCGTCTTCGCTGTACATGCGATAGACGCCCGGCCTCGTCGACAGTGTCTTGAGGAAGCGCTTGTGATCGAACGTGCTCATGCGTCTTGGGTGGGCGTCAGGCGTGCTGCGTAAGCGGCTGATTCTACTACGGACAGCAGCATCGGTTCAGTCAGGCGCCCGGTCTGCGTGTTGTATCGGCTGCAGTGGTAGGAGTCGAACAGGCGGATGTCGCCAAGGGCGTGTACGGCGCCATGGGCGAACGCGGCATCGCGCTGCTTCAGCCCCAGCGCGCGAATCACGGCCCGGTGGGCGACGCCGCCGAGCGCGAGGATGACCCGACGATGCTGCAGATCCTGCCTGAGGAACGCCTGGCAGTTGTTGATCTCGTTCGCGTTCGGCAGATTCTTCGGCGGCAGGCACTTGACGGCGTTGGTAATCTCCACGGCCTCGCGAATGCCCGCCTGCTCGAGCGTGCGGAACAGGACGTCACCGGATGCGTCGCCGGTAAACGGGACACCGGTGCGGTTTGCGCCGTGGAGGCCCGGCGCGAGACCGACGATGAGAAGTGGCGAGCCGACTGCGCCAGCGGGCGGCACTGGCCTGTTCCAGTAGTCCGGCTGTTCTGCCCGCAACCGCCTGAACTGAGCGCGCATGCGCGGACAGCGGCGGCAGGCCAGCAGGCGTTCCCTGTCGTCTTGCTTCATGGGGGCCGGATGATATCACCTCGGCACCCGGCTGCCGCTAGCTTGCCATGCTCTCTGCATCCAGCACGTGGTGCTTGATGGCAAGGCGCGTGAGACTCACGTCGCTGTTGACCGAGAGCTTCTCGAAGATGCGGTATCGGTAGCTGTTGACAGTCTTCGGGCTGAGCGAAAGCTGCCGGGAGATTTCCGGCACCTTGTGTCCGTTGACGACCATAAGCGCGATCTGCATCTCGCGGCTCGACAGCGCCTCGAACGGGGTCGCGTCCTCGTCAGCGAATGGCTTGAGCGCAAGGTGCTGGGCGATGTCCGAACTGATGTAGCGTTGCCCTGCCATCACCCGCCTGATGGCGAGCATCAGTTCAGCCGGCTCGGTGCGCTTGGTCAGATACCCGTGGGCGCCGATCGCCAGCAGTTGTGACGGATACGGGTCTTCCTCATACATGGTGAGAACAATGACCTTGAGATCGGGATCGACACGCAGGCAGCGACGTGTGGCCTCGAGCCCGCCGATGCCCGGCATGTGAACATCCATGAGTACGACATCGGGGCTGTGCTCGCGAACCATTTCAATGGCCTGCTCACCGGAGTCAGCCTCGCCGACGAGTTCGAATCCCTTCATGTCTGACAGCAGTCGTGATGTGCCCAGGCGCACCAGCCTGTGGTCGTCGACCACGAGGACTTTTATTGGTTGTTTCATCCTTGATACTCCTGATCCAGAGACCACGTCCTGTGGCCCTTGAAGTTAAGGTAAACAACGCAAATGGGGATTGGAAGACTGAAATCGGACCTTTCGATGCGCGAAATTTCGACGGCCACTGAACGGCGCTAACGGATTTTTTGAGGGGTGCGCCGGCGAGGTCTGTGCGGTTTTTGCACAGCATAATGGCGCGCAGGAATGGCGCTGCCTGACAGGTAAATGACATCAAACCTGTGGCAGCAGCCAATGTCCTACATGGTGTCCAGCAATGGACTACGCGCCGGTGAAGGCCTGTAAACCGGTCTGGGCACGGCCGAGAATGAGGGCGTGAATGTCGTGCGTACCCTCGTAGGTATTCACGGTCTCGAGGTTCACGAGGTGACGCATGACCGGGTACTCATCCGAGATGCCGTTACCGCCGTGCATGTCGCGGGACATGCGCGCAATGTCGAGCGCCTTGCCGCAATTGTTGCGCTTCATCAGCGAGATCACCTCGACCGGGCAGTTGTCGTCGTCCATCATGCGGCCGATGCGAAGCGAACCCTGCAGGCCCAGCGTGATTTCGGTCTGCATGTCGGCGAGCTTCTTCTGGATCAGCTGGTTGGCGGCAAGCGGCCGACCAAACTGCTTGCGATCGAGCGTGTAGCTACGCGCAGCATGCCAGCAGGTCTCGGCAGCACCCATCGCGCCCCAGGAAATGCCGTAGCGCGCCTTGTTGAGACAGCCGAAGGGACCAGCGAGCCCTTTGACGTTGGGCAGTAGATTCTCTTCGGGCACTTCACAGTCGGTCAGTACGATCTGCCCGGTGATCGATGCGCGCAGGCTGAGCTTGCCCTCGATCTTGGGGGTCTCGAAGCCGTCCATGCCGCGCTCGACCACGAATCCGCGGATCTTGTCGTCGAGTTTCGCCCAGACCACGGCTACGTCGGCAATGGGCGAGTTGGTGATCCACATCTTGGCACCATTCAGCACGTAGCCGTTCGAACTCTTCTCGGCCCGCGTGATCATGTTGCCGGGGTCAGACCCGTAGTCCGGCTCGGTGAGGCCGAAGCAGCCGACCCATTCCCCGGTGGCGAGCTTCGGCAGATACTTCTCGCGCTGCTCCTCGGTGCCGTAGGTGTAGATCGGGTGCATGACCAGCGATGACTGAACGCTCATCGCGGAGCGGTAGCCGCTGTCGATGCGCTCCACCTCACGGGCAACCAGGCCGTAAGAGACGTAGTTGACGTTGGAGCAGCCGTACTTTTCCGGCAGCGTCGCGCCGAGCAGGCCGAGTTCACCCATCTCGTTCATGATCTCGCGGTGGAAGAACTCGTCGCGGAATGCCTCCCGTACCCTCGGGGCCAGCTTGCCCTGGGCATAGTCCCGGGCCGTGTCCTGAATCATGCGCTCGTCTTCGCTCAGTTGATCATCGAGGAAAAACGGGTCGTCCCACTTGAAATTTGCCATCTGGTTTCTCTCTGCTATGATTGCGCGCTGCAGCAACTCTGCTGCGTTCACTCTTTCAAAAGCGCGCCATTATAGAAGGTTGGGTGGTGACCCGACAGGCGCATTACCGTGGGAGATAGCCCTCTATGGCGCTCGATACCGAAACCCTCAATCAACTGCTGGATACTCTCGAGAAGTTCGTCGTCAACCGGCTGAGGCCGCTCGAGGCCCAGATCTCGGAGGAGGACGCGATCCCCGATGACGTCGTTGAGGAAATGAAGCAACTCGGGCTGTTCGGCCTGACCATCCCCGAGGAATACGGTGGGCTTGGGCTGAACATGAGTGAAGAAGTCGCCGTTGCCCGTGTCTTCGGGCATACCTCCCCGGCCTTCCGTTCGGTGTTCGGGACCAACGTCGGCATCGGCTCCCAGGCGCTGGTGATTGATGGCACTGAGGAACAGAAACAGCGCTACCTGCCCAAAATGGCGTCCGGCGAAGCCATTGGTTCATTTTGCCTGACCGAGCCCGATTCCGGCTCCGATGCTGGCTCGCTGCGCACCACCGCCATTCGCGAGGGCGATTTCTACCGGCTGAACGGCACCAAGCGATACATCACCAACGCGCCCAAGGCTGACCTGTTTACGGTCTTCGCGCGAACCAACCAGGACGAGAAAGGCGCCCGCGGCGTGTCTGCCTTTGTGGTTGGCACCGACCTTGACGGTATCTCCCTTTCCTCGCCCTACAAGAAGATGGGCCAGCAAGGGACGTACGTGTGCGATGTCATGTTCGACGACGTCATGGTCCCGGCAGAGAACCTGATTGGCGGCAAGGAAGATGTCGGCTTTCGCACCGCAATGAAGGTCCTCGACAAGGGCCGCCTGCACATCAGCGCCCTCTCCGTCGGGATTGCCGAGCGCCTCATCGAGGACAGCGTGCGCTTTGCCATCGACCGCAAGCAGTTCGGCCAGCGAATCGCCGATTTCCAGCTGATTCAGGGCATGCTCGCTGACAGCCGGGCCGAGAACTACGCGGCAGAGTGCATGGTTCGCGATACCGCTCGTCGCCGGGACGCCGGTGAGAACGTCAATGCCCTGGCCTCCTGCTGTAAGCTGTTTGCGACCGAGATGGTTGGCCGGGTCGCTGACCGGGCAGTCCAGATCCATGGCGGTGCAGGCTACGTATCGGAATACGCGGTTGAGCGTCTCTATCGTGACGTTCGCCTGTTCCGCATTTACGAGGGAACATCGCAGATCCAGCAGACGATCATCGCGCGAGACCTCGTGGGGCAATACGAATAGCGGGCCGGTTTGCAAATACGGATTTCAATCGAAGAAGACTACATGCTGGTCGAAACCGAGGGCGTGGCGAGTCGTGAGGGCATGCGGCGCATCAACGACGCCATTGTCGCCCACCCGGAACGCGACGATCGACGCCCCATTGTCGTCGACCATTCCCGGCTCGACCAGCGGCCACTCACGGTCAACGTGATGCCGGAACTGGCCGATCGCACGTCGACGGACTACGGCCCATGGCGTGCGCCCCGCGCCATCGTCTGCCCGGATTCCCTCGGCTACGGGCAGGCCCGCATGTGGCTCGCCAACCTGACGCGCGAGCGGCAGGAGATGGCGGGCGTATTCCGCTCTCGCGAGCAGGCGGTCGCCTGGATCAGATCTTTCAAGCTGTCTTAACAACCGATCATATCTCTTTGATTTACTGAATTTTTCATCTAAGCTCTCCAGTCCGTCGATGACTTAAGAGCGAGATCCGGCATGGCAGCGCGGGCAATCGGCTCCGGTACGATTTCATTCGGGATGGTGTCCATCCCCGTCAAGCTTTACTCCACGGCCGACAGTACGGCCCAGATCCGCTTCAACATGTTGCGCAAGGATGGCAGCCGGCTGAAGCAGCAATATATCTCGGCCGAGGACGGCGAAGTCGTCGAGCGCGAGGATCGCGTCAAGGGCTACGAGTTTGCCAAGGGACAGTTCGTGCTCTTCACCGAGGAAGAGATGAAGGCGATGGATGCGAAGTCGACCAACGAAATCTCGATTCACGAGTTTGTTCCCGCCGATCAGGTCAGCCAGATCTTCGTCGAGAAGACCAACTTTCTGGGGCCGGACAAGGGCGCGGCCAAGGCGTATCACCTGCTCGCCGAGGCAATGCGGAAGACCGGCCGCTCCGCGATCGCGACGTATGCGGCGCGAGGCAAGCAATACCTCGTCATGATTCATCCGCTGGACGACGGCATCATCATGGTTCAGCTCCGGCATGCGCATGAACTGCGCTCCTTCGACGACGTCGATATCCCCGATGCTGACGTCAAAAAGGCTGAGCTTGATCTTGCGGTTAAGCTGGTGGAACAAGTATCTTCAGACACATTCGAGCCCGGGCAGTATCGCGACGATGTTCGCGAACACATGCTCGAAATGATCGACAGGAAGGTCCAGGGCGAGGAAGTCGTGGCTGCTCCGCAGGAACGCGCCGAAGGCAAGATCGTCGACATCATGGAAGCGCTGAAGGCCAGCCTCGATGCCAAAGGGGCGGCCCCGAGAAAGAAGGCAAAGAGCGCTCCAAAAAAACAAGCCAAGAAAAAGACGGCGGCACGGAAGAAGAAAGCCAACTGATCCCGGTCGTCGCACGCTGTAAACGATGAAGGGATACTCAACCCGCGAGGTTGCCGAACTGCTCGAATTGTCCCCGGATGTCATCCGGGACGTCGCGCGCGGCGTCCTCGACCCCGAGAAGAGCCATCGCGGCCGCTATCGTTTCAGCTTTCAGGACATCATCGTGCTCCGTACGGCGAAGGAACTGCTCAATGCGGGCGTCCGCCGGAGTCGCATCAACCGTACCCTCCTCTCGCTGCAGCAGCGTCTGCCCCAGAACCGCCCGCTGACGGCACTGCGCATTGCTGGCGACGGTGGTCAGGTGGTGATCCGCGACAATGAGCAAATGTACAACCCGGAGTCCGGGCAGATTCACTTCAACTTCTCGGTGGCCGAACTCGCCGGCAGCGTTGCGCCCCTGGCCCAGCGAGCCGCCGAGGAAGCCGAGGCCAGCGACGAGCAACTGTCGAGTGACGACTGGTTCGATCTCGGCGTCGACCTCGAGGCAGTCAGCCCGGATGATGCCCCGGCGGCCTATGAGCGCGCGCTGGAACTGGACCCTGATCACTCGGACGCCCACGTGAATCTGGGCCGGCTGCTGCAGGAATCCGGTGACTACGACGGCGCTGAACAACATTACACCGCTGCCCTGAAGTCAGAGCCGGACAACGTGCTGGCCGCCTTCAATCTCGGCACGCTGCTCGAGGACATGGGCCGGATCAAGGACGCGATCGAGGCCTACAAGCGGGCATCGTCATTCGCCGATGCCCACTACAATCTCTCCCGGCTGTACGAACTCGTTGGCGAACACGCCGAGGCGCTGCGCCACCTCAAGACCTATCGCAGCCTGATAGATCGCAACTGACAAGCCGGCCCGGTAGCCTCTCGTCAGTTGCCCTTGATGCCGGCCCGGGCAGTCAATACCATCAGCCAATGGATAAACGCAGCGAAGCCCGTGTACCCAAGAACGTACGATTCTTCGTGCACGTTCACGAATGCGACGAAGACCCGGACATGGTCGGTGTCTCGATTGCCTGTGAGGCGGTTGATTTCTCTCCGCACGGCCTGCAGCTTCGCACTGATGAGTTGCTTCACCCGGGCACCATACTGAACATTACGATCGGCATCGGCGAGCCGTTCGCGATGTACCTGCTTCGGGGCGAGGTTCGCTGGAATCGTGAGGCGGGCAGTGACTTTGCTTGCGGTTGCCTGCTATTCGATGCCGACGGCACGGACTTCGCCGCCTGGCAGTCCGCTTTCGACGACATCTTCACGGCCTGAATCGGTGACCTCGTCGAGGTGCTCATCGAGCGTGAGCGCCAGATTCATGATGAATTTCCAGGTGTCTCGCAGCGCCGGCTGATCGACGGCTGCAAAGCGGTCGCGCCGGGTATGCACGATGCGCAGTGCCGACCGGTCCAGCGAGTTGAGGTTCAGCACCGGAATGTTTCTGTCGGCGAACGGCCCCCAGTCGCCCATCGTCTGACGCAGATAGCTGCTTTTCTTCGGGATGCCGATCGCGGCTGCCACCTGCCCTGCCACACACGCCAGCGCATCGGTTGAGCGGCGATCGACCGAGACAGGGCCGGTGCCAAAGGTATCAAGGTTGATCATCGCGCGAATCGGTGCATCGGCTTCGCCAGCATCCGCGAGCCAGGCCGCCGACCCGAGCATGCCCGGTTCCTCTTCGCCGAACATGACAAACTCCCAGGTGTACTTTGGCGCGGCACCCTCGAACACCGACAGCAGCCGCGCGGTCAGTACCACGCCGGTCCAGTTGTCGATGATCCCCCGCCCCTCATTGACCTTGTCGTAGTGGGCGCCAACGACAATACGCTCTTCCGAGGCACCGGGGATGCGGCAACTGTGGTTGTTGAAACTCGAGCCGGGAATCCGGTCGCTGGTAACCACATCACAATGCGACTCGAGATAGAACCGCGCCAGTCGCTCGCGTTCGACATTGTCCCGCGGTGCACTCTCGAGGCGTTCAATGTCGCCGCCACTCAACTGCGTCGGCACCGGGTCGATGGCGATCGGCAGACAATCGGGCGCCGGCACTGACGTACAGCCGGCAATCAGCACGAGGCTAGTGAATAACGGGATTGAAGGTCTCAAGGGAGATCCGGAGCAATCGTGGGCCCAGCAGCGTCAGTTCACCGGCGAGCCGGTTGACGCCGTCGTCCGAGTACTCGAACTGGTACATACGCCAGAGGCGCCAGCGGCCGCTCTCATCGCGGCTCGCCGACATGCGATGCAGGTGAACGGTCTGGTCGAGCAGTTGCACGCCGCACAGCTTGCACTCCCGCTTCGCCGCATTGATGGCAAGCTCTTTCGCCCGCATGGACGATTGCCAGTACAGCGCTGCGGCGCCGACGATCAGCAGCAGGATGAGCTCGGACATGACGCTATGTTACTGAAATGCCACCACAACTGTCGGCTGACATTACGCCGGATTTCGCGTATATTCGCGACCCTCGTCAGCCGACGACAACCCCCGGAGGGGTGGCAGAGCGGTTGAATGCACCGGTCTTGAAAACCGGCATAGGTTAATCCCTATCGTGGGTTCGAATCCCACCCCCTCCGCCACTTCCATCGGGCCTATACCCGAGCCATGGGCAACACTTTTCCTCACAGACTTGCTGCCGCGGTCATCATCAACGCGCTGGGTCAGCCGGTCGAGAGTGTCCTCACGGAACGATTCTGCGCTCGCTCCGGTCGTAAATTTACTCTGGCACTTTACTCTGACCCCATTTCTCTGTTGAAAAACTGTGCAGGGTCTTGGGAAGATAGAGCCCGCAATGAATAGATGGGCATGAGCCCAGGCCGCATCGCGCGGTGGCACACGGACGTAGCCAGACCACATGAGTGTTTCGAAGCCTCGCATTCTAGTCGTCGATGACGAGTCATCGACGTGTCGCCTGCTCGAGGACTATCTCTCCCGTTCCGGCTGTGTCGTGCAGAGCGTCAACAGCGGCGCCCAGATGTTTGATGCGCTGTCAGCCTCGACGTTGCCCGACGTGATCCTGCTGGACCTCGAACTGCCCGATACGCACGGTCTGGTGTTGCTGCGTGAACTCCGGACGCGTTACGCCGAGATGGGGATCATCATCATCAGTGGTTCGGCCCACGACGTTGACATGGTGGTGGCGCTCGAATCGGGCGCCGATGACTTCGTCGCCAAACCGCTGACTGAACGGTCATTGCTCGCCCGCATCCGGAGCCTGCTTCGCCGCGTGGGCAGTACGGTAGCAGACGCGACCGCGCGGAACGTGGCGCGCTTTGATGGTCTCGAACTGGATCTTTCGGCACACCGGCTGACGGGCCGGGATGGGCAGGAGATTCGGCTGACCAGCCATGAGTACCAGTTGCTGGAACTGCTGATCGAAAATGCGAATCGGGTGCTGTACCGCGACCGTATCGTCGAGCGCATCAACGAGCAGGGCTATCTGTCGTCCGACCGCAGCGTCGATGTGCTGGTGTCAAAGCTGCGCCGGAAGATCGAGGCTGATGTTGCCAATCCGGCCCTGATCAAGACGGTGCGTGGCTTCGGATACGTGTTCACCACTCGCGTGGAACTGCTCGACCCCTGAAAGCACGCTGGTCAAGGCTTCCTTCGACGTACTTCACACAACTGCAAGCTTCTTCACGTTTAGTGCCATTTGTGCGCAAAACTGGCGGAAACTGCGCAAAACTCACATCGAGCGGAAACGTTGATTACCGATAGTTACATTACTGTCCGGTGATACCGTCGAAGGTGCCGGCCAGCAATCAGGAAGCAGGTGGTTAGATGCAAGGACGCGAACGACTTCCAGGGATGGAGGTCATCTGATGAAACTTACGAAGACGCTGATCGCGCTCATCGAGGACGCAATGGACTATGCGCCCAATGATGATCATTACGAACGACTGGCACGGATTCGCAAGCTCGTCGATCAAATCGTCATCGAAGAAGAACGGCTCTTGAACCTGAATGAACTGCTGAGAGGCGACGTGCATGCCCTCGCCTCCGATAACCGCTCACTCAAGGAAGAAAACCTGCAGCTTGCGCGCCGGCTCGCGAGGATCGACGGGAAGCTGCAGGGCTGGAAGACGATCGACGTGGAATGATTCTGACGGATTCAGGGAGGAATTCGCCATGGCAACAATGATCGAAGCACCGGTGCAAACCGCACCCGGGGAAGGCAGCGCGTCGCTCGCGCTCATGAACTGTCCGTTGCGGCTTAATCGGATCGTTCAGCATGGATTGAACCTGCTGAAGGTCCCGATTGTTGCGCTCACGCTCAAGGGCGAGCGGCCCTGGCTCAGCGTCTCGGAGCAGGTGGACGCCACCTCGGCCCGCGGCTGCCTCTCGTTCTGCATCAAGGCCGCGAGAGAAGGTGACGTCCTGGTTGTGAGTGACACTCGGGCCGATGAGCGCTTTGCGCATCACCCGATGGTCCTCGCCGGGCCGCAGGTGCGCTCGCTGATGGCAGTGCCGATACGATCGCGACAGGGTAAGGTCGTTGGGGCCCTGGTCGCGTTTGATCAGTGTTCGCGCAGCTACGATCGAGATGATCTCTCAGCGCTGTTTTCATTGTCGGCGCTTGTTGAAGCGCTGGTTGATCTGCACGAACGAACCTCGTTTCTCGACCGGCGCTTCAATCAGCGCAGGTTCGTTCAGATGGCGGTCCACGACCTGAAGAATCCCCTGTCTGTGATCATGTCCGCCGTCGAACTGCTCAAGTCAGACCCCGGTATTCTGGACACCGAACCTGTCATCCTTGAGCAACTCATTGCGGCGTCCGAACAACTCAACCAGCGCATGGATGCGACGATCGACCTCGTGGCGGCCGACGAGACCGGCGCCCTGCCGCTTTCGAGACAGCCAAGCGACCTTGGGCAGATCCTTGCGGGTGTCAGTCGCAGCCTTGACCA
Organism: Pseudomonadales bacterium; assembly: GCA_965267485.1. Classification (GTDB taxonomy): domain Bacteria; phylum Pseudomonadota; class Gammaproteobacteria; order Pseudomonadales; family Azotimanducaceae; genus JANQJA01. The sequence goes on from OZ254080.1 coordinate 2,218,552, forward strand.
ACGGGCGAAGGCTCGCGGCGTCGATCTCGTCACTGATGTGCCGAACGATCTTCCAGCCATCGATGCCGACCCGATCGTGATTCAGCGAGTACTGGAAAACCTCGTTGGCAATGCCCTTCAACATGCGCGTGAGAACTCGCGTATCGACATTGGCATCAGCTTCGACGACGACACGATTTGCGTGTCCGTGAGGGATCATGGGCAATGGACGATTCCGGCCGAGCTCAGGCGGCGGATTTTCGAACCGTTTCGACATGGTACGGTGACCCAGCGTGCGACGGGCTCCATTGGCATGGGGCTCGCGTTCTGCCGGGCGGCGATTCTGGCTCATGGCGGAGAGATCTCCGTGGTGGCACCGCCCTCGGGAACCGGCAATGTTTTCCGGTGCGTGCTCCCTCGGCACTGAGGGGGTAGCACAGGCTGATTGCGGACGCTCGATCGACGCTCTATTCTGCGTCGCTATGGCTAATCTTTCCTATCAGGCCCGAACGCAAACGGGCGATATCTTCGAATTCGAGTTTCCACTTCACGCCGACACCGGCAGCGTCAAGCGCGTTGGCGACCTGGTCTCGGTGATCCTGTCGACCATCGACCAGGACATCAAACACGAGGGCGAGACCAGCAATGGTGACGTGTTGCAGGCCATTGCGATGGCGATGGCGGTCCGCGCGCGAATGATCCATGCCTCCCCCGAACTGATCAGCAAACTGTCGAGGCAGCTCCTGGAAGACGCGCTCGGCGCTGCGACGACCGCAGAACGACAGTCGCCGCCCGCGGGAAGCGGCTGAAACGTCGAAGAAATTTACACGTTGTCAGCGGGCTCCAGAATACTGCTTTGATATCAATGATCTACGAACAGGCGCGAAACTTGCTTATCAATTGCAGTTTCAGCGATTTTTAAAGAATTATGCGTCTACCCCTGCTCTTCGTCAGCCTGCTGCTGGCGTCTTCCTCTGCCAGTGCGCTGGTGATCAACACCGTGACGCTGGATGAGCCGGTCGGCAATCCCGCTGTGTACGATCAGATCTCGGTCGTCACCGTCGAGACCGGTGATGAAGGGGCGCAGTTCCAGAGCAACTGGCTGCTGGACGCTGCGACCTTCGGGGGCACTGTGGATCTCGCTGCCACAGCACTGTGGACAATCGAGGCATTCACCGCGAATGCGCTCGTGCTCTCTGTGGACATTTCCAACGATACAATCGCCCCGACAAACGACCCTGACTTCAATGCGGCCATCCTGTCCTTCGGTTTCGGCACGAACCCTGATACCAATGCGTCACTGATTGATGCCGGATCGACGTTCGACGTCGTCGGCGAGGGTTCCGGCAAGCAACAGAACTTCCCCGGCGGCTTCAAGGGCATCGACGTGTGCATCTTCGCGCAGGGCTGCAGCGGCGGCAGTATCAATGATGGCCTGAACATCGGTGAGAGCGACTTTCTGACCATTTCGCTGACGCCTGACGTTGGCAGTTTCGGATCAAGCGTCGATCTCTCGATCTTTGCGGTGAAGTTTCAGGGGACGCAGGGTTCCTACGAATTTGTCTCTGCGCCCAATCACACGACGCCAGTGCCCGGCCCTGCGGCGGCTACCCTGTTCTGCCTGGGCGTGGTGACGTTCCTCTTGGGCATTGGGCGCCGTCGTGGCGCCGGATTCGCCGGCTAACCGTCCTTGAGCGCCTCGTCGAGGCGCTTCTTCGCTTCCTGCGCTGACTCTTCTGCCTTGGCTGCGGTCTGCTCGGCCGCTTTCATGGCGTCCTGCATGCCTTTGACCATCGACTGATTGGCTGCCTCGACGCCCTCGTCGAGCTTCTCGCCGGCCTCCCGCAGCCGGCCTTCCATATCGGCATCGTCGAGCGCTCTCGACACGGACCCGGCAGCATCGTCCATTGCCTCTCCGACGGATTCACCGGCATCTTCGGCACCGCCATTGTCATTGCCGCAACCAACAACAAGCGTCAGGACTGCGGCCAGGGTCATTGCACGTATCTTCATTTCGTCTCTCCGGATCAGCTGTTCAGTTTTCGCCCCCGGGACTGTACCTGACCGCGTCGCGCTTCGAGCAGTTCGGCCGACAGGTGGTCCTTGTGCGCCACACTGGCGCGCGATTCCTCGGCAAGACCCTCGGCGAGGGAGTGCTCCCAGCCAAAATCGATGAGCCGGTGTACCTGCCTGGAGGTCTCAGGATCGGTGCTACAGATATCCCTGGCGAGTTGCTGGCAGAAAGGCATCAGATCAGCGGGTGGCAGTACATGGTTCACAAGGCCCCAGCGCTCGGCCGTTTCGGCATCCAGATAGTTGCCGGTGAGGCTGAGTTCCTTGGCGCGCGATGAACCGATCAGGCGTGAGAGGCGCTGGGAGAGCCCCCAGCCGGGCACAACGCCCATTCTGACGTGGGTATCGGCGAACTTTGCCTCGGTCGAAGCGATGAGAATGTCGCACATGAGCGCAATCTCGAAGCCGCCGGTGATGGCGAAACCGTTGATCGCACCAATGACGGGTTTGCCGACGTTGCGTATGGCATCCTCGAGATCTTCGGCCGTGACGCCCGCGGGCGAAGCATCAAAGCCCGATTGCCCGAGTTCCTTGAGATCCAGCCCGGCGGTGAATGCCCTCCCCGCACCGGTCAGTATGATGACCCGGACGTCCTCGCGGCTTCGCAACCCGCCAAACGCCTCGGCAATCGCGCTGCGCATGGCGCGCGACAGGGCGTTCAGCGCATCGGGCCGATTCAGCGTCACCGTCGCCACGCCCGCGTCGACGCTGACGGTCACGATCCCTTCGGTTTCGGTCATTGACTTGATGTCTCCTTGCCGGGTTCGACGACGGTAAAGGTCTTGCGTATCAGCCGTGCATCATCGTGCCAGACCTCGAACACCCAATCGCCGGGAATAATCTCCCACGCCTCGTCGAAGGCGTAGCCATAGAAATCACGTTCGCCGATCCGGATCTCCCGATCCTCCTCGGACACGGTATAGGCCCGGCCGCCAGGCTGTTTCAGGCCCTCGCCGGGGAACCGGATGATGTTGGTGACCGATAGCCGCCCGCCTCTGGGGGACGAATTGATGACGTACTGGAACCCGAACCCGGTGCCTAGCTCGCCGGGAATCTCGTTGGTGAAGCGGGTGAATCTCACGCCCTTGACGGCGTCTGCGGCCGGCGCCATCGAGCGGAACCCGGCGGCGCGGCTCGTGGTCTTCGACTCGAAGATACCGTAGCCCACAATCTCGGCGGCCCTGATCTGCACATCAGTCTCTGCCCGTGCCGTCAGTGCGACGGTGGTGACGAGCGTGGCGAACAACAACTGCCTCATGGGTAACCCTTGAATCTGTAAGTCATTGAAAGTACAGGACTGCGGGAATCTTTCGTATAGTATCGTTGTCCAAGAAGAAGATTGCACGGGTATTGGCCCCTCGACGCGTAAGCTTATTGGTTTTAAGAGTTGTTTGCGTTCCCCGGGCGCTCCCGTACAATTTCCCTGACGCCAATGGAGGAGACATCAATGGCAGATGCACAGTTCGTAACCGATCGCTCAATCCAGAGTACGGTCACGACGCACAAAGTACTTCGCAACACCTATATGTTGCTTTCGATGACGCTATTGTTCAGTGCGGCGATGGCTGGCACCGCGATGGCGCTGGACGTCCAGTACATGGGCTTCTGGCCCCTGCTGATCGCATTTGGTCTGCTTTTCGCAATCAGCCGGTTCAAGAACAGCGCCTGGGGTATTCTGCTCGTATTCGCCTTCACCGGCTTGCTGGGCTTTTCGCTCGGCCCTGTGATCAATCTGTATCTCGGCACGGCAGGAGGCACCCAGACGGTTGTGACTGCGGCCGGATTGACCGGCGTGATATTCCTGTCACTGTCCGGTTACACGCTCGTGACGCAAAAGGACTTTTCGTTCATGAGCGGATTCCTGATGACCGGTATGTGGGTGGTCATCGGTGCGATGCTTCTGATGTTCGTGGGGTCGTTCTTCGGCTTCCATGTTTCGGGCCTGCATCTTGCGCTGTCTGCAGCGATCGTCATCCTGATGAGTGGTTTCATTCTCTATGACACGAGCCAGATCATTCATGGTGGAGAAACCAACTACGTCATGGCGACCGTTTCGCTGTATCTCAGCATCTATAACCTCTTCGTCAACCTGCTTATGCTTTTGGGGTTCTTTGGCGAAGAATAAGCTTTGTCGACCATATGAGCCCCGGCTTTCGCGCCGGGGCTTTTTTTTGGTTCATCGCATTTTGCCGGGGAAGGCGGCTTTGATTTTGAGGAAGAAGTAGTCCGTATCCCGGAACCCATATGCCATCCTCTTGATGACCTTGATTCGATTGTTGATGCCCTCAAGCACGCTGGTGTTCAAACGATAAGTCGCACTCGCGATGATGCCCTCGGCGTAGGGTTTGAGGCGGTTAGCGAACTGGACGAGAGGAGCGATACCGCTTGCCAGGGCTTGTTGAAACCACTGTGCCCAGCGCCAGCGGGCAGCGGGCTCGCTGTGCGCATACCAGAGTTCCTTGAGCTGCGCCTTCATCAGGTAAACCACCATCAATGGCTGGTTTATCGCGAGCAGTTCATCAAGATCTACCGCCTGTTGCGGCTGCAGGTTCTCCGGGTTTCGCAACAAGAGCCATCGTGAGCGTTTGATGGCCCGTCGTGCCGGCTTGTCATGCCGTAATTGATTGGCTTGGTCGACACGTACACGGTCAACGACTTCACGGCCGAACTTGGCAACGACGTGGAACAGGTCGTAAACGATCTGCGCGTTCGGGCAGTGTGCCTGGACTTCCAGGTCCATCGCCGTATTCATGTCCATTGCGACGGCTTCAATCTGCTCGCAGTACTCACCCAGCCAGACGAAGAACGGCCTGATGGCCTCCCGGGAACGGCCTTCTCCGACCCACAACACCTGTGTCCGTTCTGCGTCCATCACAACGGTGGCGTAGCGATGCCCCTTGAACAAGGCAAACTCGTCCATGACGAGGTATCGCACACGGCTGAGATCCGGTTCAGGCAGGTCCCTGGCAAGGCGTGCCTTGTCGATGGCCTTGATCGTGTGCCAGTGAAGCCCGGTCAGCTCAGCGACATGTTTGATCGTCATGAGATCGAGCAGTACCTCGACATACCGGCGCAAGCGTAATGTGATGCGAGAGCGTGGCGCCAACCAGTCCAACTGCTCTCGGCGGACACCACAACGTTGACACTGGACCCGTCTGACGGGGACCTCCAGCCACACCCGGTACTCAAACAGGTCGCGATCCCTGACTCGGCGTACGCTGGTATCGTGAATCCGGCTACAGACACCGCCACAGACCGAGCATCGGGGCGAGTATCCAGGAGCAGGGCCCAGTTTGATCAGGCACTCTCTGGACGAGAGGATCGAGCTCGAAAGTGGGACGAAGCCTTCCCAGCAGACGAAAGGAAACGTAGCATCGAACATGGCGTCGGCATCTCAGCGGTTATTTGGTGGTACAAACAACCTAAACTGATTTGCCGTACGCCTCTAATCAAATCCCTCTATACCGCGTTGAACCTTTTTTTTGAGCCAATGAAACAGACATGAAGTTCGCGATCGTCGTTCACGGCGCCCCCTACTCAAGCGAGTCCTCGCTATCTGCGCTGCACTTCGCCCGCGCCGTCCGTAAACAGGGACACGAACTCTATCGCGTATTCTTCTACCACGACGGTGTACAGAACGGCTCGGCACTCATGGCGCCGCCACAGGACGAACCGGATATCGGTGCCGGCTGGCAAACGCTTGCCGAAGATGGTGCTGAACTCGTGATCTGCATCGCCTCGTCGCTTCGTCGCGGCGTCCTCGACCGGTCTGAGGCAGATCGCTACGAGAAGGCGGGCGGCAATCTCTCGACCGGCTTCGTGATCTCCGGGCTCGGCCAACTCATCGATGCCGCGCTGACGGCAGACCGTGTCGTCACCTTTGGGGCCTGACGCGTGAAGCAGATCCTGTTTGTCAGTTCGCGGGCGCCTCATGGCTCAATCAACGGCCAGGAAGCGCTCGATGCCCTGCTCGCGGGGAGCGCGTTCACCCGGTGCGAACTGTTGCTGCTCGACGACGGGATCTTCCAGATTGTGGCGAATCAGGCGACGGGCGATCTGGGCGTAAAGGACTACTCGGTTTCCTTCGGTGCGCTGGCTGACTATGGCGTTGAGACGATCTACGTGGCCGAAACCCATCTGGCCGAACGAGGGCTGTCCATCGGCGATCTCGCCCTCCCGGTTGCGGCGCTGTCTGATGAGCAAGTCTCATCAGTGATGTCCAAGGCCGATGTTATCCTGTCGTTCTGATGATTCTGCACACGGTCAACAAGTCGCCGCTCCAGCATCGTGCGCTGGGCTCCTGTCTTCAATTCATCGGGTCGGATGACGGGCTGGTGTTGCTGGAGGACGGCGTCTACGCGGCAATCACCGGCGTCGATTGCGGGCTTGATCGGGTCGAGGGGCCCGTCTTCGCGATCGCCGCTGACGTATCCGCCCGTGGCTTGCAGGATCGACTGGATGAGACCGTCACGGTGATTGATTACGGCCGATTCGTTGAACTCTGCACGCAGTTCGACACCATCAAGGCCTGGTCCTGAGGTCATCCATGGGAGAGCTTCAGGCCACCGTCGACAAGGAAGGGTTTCTGGTCTCGCTGGGCGACTGGAGTCCTGAGGTCGCCGATCAGCTCGCGTCGGCAGAGGGTATCGAACTGACGGATGAACACTGGCGCATCATCAGCCTCGTTCGCGACTACTACGATCGCTACCATCTCTCGCCGGCAACCCGCGTGCTCGTCAATCTGGTGGGCCGGGAGCTCGGGCCGGAGTACGGGCGAAGCATCTATCTGATGAAGCTCTTTTCCGGAAAGCCTGCCAAGCTCGTCAGCAAGATCGCGGGCCTGCCGAAACCGTCCAACTGCGACTGAGATCACCCGTCAGACGTTCGGGTTGAGTCGGCCGTAGAGGTTGACCACTTCTCCGACGATCGTGAGTGTGGGCCGCTCGAGTTCTCGCCGCCGCACCTCGGCGGAAATCGACGCCAGCGTGCCGATCACGACTTCCTGCTCCGGCATCGTACCCTTGGCAATGATGGCGACCGGGGTCTGAGGATCCCTGCCGTGTTCGATCAGCTTGCCCGTAATCTGCTCGAGTCCGCCAAGGCCCATGTAGAACACGATGGTCTGATTGGGGTGTGCGAACTCCTGCCAGGCCAGACTGACCTCGCCATTTTTCGGATGACCCGTGACGAAGCGCACGGATTGCGAGTAGTCACGATGCGTCAGCGGAATGCCGGCGTACGCGGCACACCCGTTCGCCGCCGTGATGCCGGGAACGACCTGGAACGGAATGCCCTCTTCAACCAGCGACTCGATCTCTTCGCCGCCACGGCCGAACACGAACGGATCGCCACCCTTCAGTCTGAGTACACGTTCACCGGCGTGGGCATAGCGAACCAGCAACTCGTTGATGGATGTCTGCGCGGTTGACTCGCCGCCGCCGCGCTTGCCCACGTACTCTCGCCGGGCATCTCGTCGCACGCGGTCGAGTACAGCGGTGGGCACGAGGCTGTCGTAGAGGACGACATCGGCCCGTTGCATCAACTGCAGGGCCTTGAGGGTCAGGAGATCCGGGTCGCCGGGACCGGCGCCGACGAGGTAAACCTCACCACTTTCGACGTCGTCCGTCTCCCGGTTCAGCCAGCTGTCAGCCTCTTCAAATCGGCCCTGCATGGCGAGTTCGCGGCCGGGTGACGACATGAACGATTCGGTATGACGACGCCGGATGTCAGGATTCGGAAAGCGCTGTTTCAGCGCCGGCCGCCTGTCACCCAGGAATTGACCGAGCAGCGCGTACCCCTGCCCGATGAGCGCCTCGAGCATCTCCCGAACGAGCCTCGTGAGCACGGGGGCGTCACCACCTGTGGAGACGGCAACGACAACCGGGGAGCGATCGACGATGGCCGGGAAGATAAATGTGCAAAGGTCGGGCTGGTCGACGACGTTGACCGGCAGATTCCTGCGCCGGGCCGCCTCGGACACCTGCTGGTTGACGCTCCTGTTGTCGGTCGCGCTGACCACAATCATGACGTCGTCCAGATCCTGCTCCTCGAATTCGCGCATGACGAGTTCGTGCCCCTCGCCTTCGAGCCGCTCGCGCAGCCGTGGGTCGATCTTCGGCGCCACAACCCGGAGCACAGCACCGGCGCGCAGCAGCAAATCAGCCTTTCGCCAGGCGATGTCGCCACCTCCGACCAGCAGGCAGCGCTGTGCCTTGAGATCAAAGAAAAACGGAAAGTAGTCCATCAGCCGGCGGCGGGAATACTCGATATTCCGTTCATGTAGGGCTGCAGGGATTGCGGAATCAGTATGCTGCCGTCTTCCTGCTGGTAGTTCTCCATGACAGCGACGAGCGTGCGACCCACTGCCAGCCCCGAGCCGTTGAGCGTATGCACCAGTTCAGGTTTGCCCGTCTCCGGATTGCGCCAGCGTGCCTGCATCCGCCGGGCCTGGAAGTCGAGGAAGTTGGAGCAGGAGGAAATTTCCCGGTACTGGTTCTGACCGGGCAGCCAGACCTCGAGATCGTAAGTGCGGGCCGCAGCAAAGCCGAGATCACCGCCACACAGATCGACGACCCGGTACGGCAGACCCAATTTTTGCAGAATCGCCTCTGCGTGTCCGGTCAGCGCATCGTGGGCTGCCCACGAATCCTCGGGGCGCACGATATGAACCAGTTCGACCTTCTCGAACTGATGCTGGCGAATCATGCCGCGGGTATCCTTGCCATAGCTGCCCGCCTCGCTTCGGAAGCACGGCGTATGACACACGAAGCGCCTCGGCATGTCCGCCGCGCCGAGGATCGTGTCCCGCGCAATGTTCGTGACCGGGACCTCAGCCGTCGGGATGAGATAAAAGCCGCGATCATCCTGCAGCCTGAACAGGTCTTCCTCGAACTTCGGCAACTGCCCGGTACCGGTCAGCGACTCTGCGTTGACGATGTACGGAACGTAGACTTCATCATAGCCGTGCTCGCCGGTATGAACATCCAGCATGAACTGCGTCAGTGCGCGGTGGAGTCTCGCGAGCGGACCATGCAGCACAGAGAACCGTGACCCCGAAATTTTCGTCGCGGCTTCGAGGTCCAGCAGACCGTTGCCACCGCCGAGATCGACGTGGTCTTTGGGTTCGAACGGAAACGCGGTGGGATCACCCCAGCGCCTGATCTCGACGTTGTCGTCTTCCGAGGCGCCTTCCGGTACGGATTCGTGCGGCAGGTTGGGTACCGCCATCAACAGCGCATCGAGTTCTGACTGCACCGCGTCGAATCCGGCCTTCGCCTCGTCGAGCGCATCGCCAAGATCGCTGACTTCCTTGAGCAGCGGCTCGATGTCCTCGCCTTTTGCCTTCGCCTGACCGATCGACTTTGACTTGCTGTTTCGCTCGGCCTGCAGCGCCTCGGTCCTGACCTGCAACGCCTTGCGTTCCTCCTCGAGTCGGGAGACCGAGGCGACATCGAGATCGAATCGCTTTGTCTTGAGGCGCGCGGCAACGCCTTCTAGGTCGGTCCGGATCAGTCGGGGGTCAAGCATTGATTGAGGTCTGCTGTGTCTGTGAAAACGGGCCGGAATGTTACCAGAACCGTCGCGAAGCCCCTAGGACAGCGTGCGCGTCGCCCAGATGGCTGCCGCAGTGGCGGACAGGCAGAGCAGCACGCTGCCCACGATGTACAGCGCGGCAGCACCCGGGCGCCCTTCCTCCAGCAGCGCAACCGCCTGCAGCGAATAGGTCGAGAACGTGGTGAGCGCACCAAGGAACCCGACAATGATTGCTGCTCGAGCCGCCGGTGACAGTGCGGCCCGCTCGACGAGCAGAACGTAGGCGATGCCGATCAGCAGCGACCCGATCACATTGGCCATCAGCGTACCGTAAGGGAAGCCCGTGCCGAACCAGCTGTTGCCGAGCGCAGCGACGCCGTGACGTGCCAGGGCACCGATGGCACCGCCGATAGCGATCGCGATCAACTCAGTCATGGCGCTCTCCGTCATATCGCCTGAAGGAAGACTCCGCGTTCTGTTTGCGGAGATGCTCGAGCTTTTCCCGAATCTGTTTTTCGAGCCCGCGGTCGACGGGCTCGTAGTATGTTGTGCCATCGAGTTCCTGAGGAAAGTACGACTCGCCCGGTACGAACGCACCATCGAAGCTGTGGGCATACCGATAGTCTTCGCCGTACCCCATGTCCTTCATCATCGAGGTCGGTGCATTGCGGATGTGCATCGGCACATCGTACGAAGGCTTGCCCGATGCATCGCTCATTGCCTGATTGAAAGCCGCATACACGGCATTGCTTTTCGCGGCCGTCGCAAGAAAGACGATGGCCTGTGCAACGGCGAGTTCACCCTCCGGGCTGCCGAGCCGATCCTGTACATCCCAGGCGTTGAGCGCAATCTGTAGCGCGCGCGGATCGGCGTTGCCGATGTCTTCGCTGGCCATGCGCACAACCCGTCGCGCGATGTAGAGCGGGTCGCAGCCGCCGTCGAGCATGCGTGCGAACCAGTACAGCGCGGCATCGGGAGACGATCCGCGAACCGCCTTGTGCAGGGCTGAAATCTGCTCGTAGAACAGATCACCGCCCTTGTCGAAGCGGCGGAAATCACTGCCGAACACTTCGGCCAGCACGGCGTCATCCACCTGCCCTTCACGTGCGAAGTCGGCCGTGATTTCCAACAGGTTCAGCGCGCGGCGCGCATCGCCGTCCGCGGCGGTCGCCAGCTTTTCGAGCACATCAGGGGACAGCGACAGGTGCTGGTTGCCGAGTCCGCGGTCCTGATCCTCAAGTGCGCGCTGCAGCACCTCGACCAGGTCGTCGGCCGCAAGTGATTGCAGCTTGTAGATGCGCGCCCGGGACAACAGCGCATTGTTGAGTTCGAACGACGGGTTTTCAGTGGTGGCGCCCACGAAGATCACGGTCCCGTCTTCGACGTGCGGCAGGAAGGCGTCCTGCTGGGACTTGTTGAAGCGGTGGACCTCGTCGACAAAGAGCAGCGTCTTTCGACCTGATGCCTGACGGGATTGCTTCGCAGTTGCGACCGCATCGCGGATGTCCCTGACGCCCGCGAGTACGGCGGACAGCGACAGGAAGTGCACGTCGCAGAGGTCGGCAATCATGCGCGCAATCGTGGTCTTGCCGACTCCGGGTGGCCCCCACAGGATCATCGAGTGCAGGTTGGACGATTCGATGGCCTGGCGCAGCGGTTTGCCGGGGCCGATCAGGTGTTTCTGGCCACACAGTTCATCGAGATTGACGGGCCGCATGCGCGCGGCGAGCGGCTGATAGCCGGTCGAATCAGATTCGAACAGCGACATCAGGACGATGAACGATCATCGATGACGTCGACACCCTCTGGAATCTCCAGCGAAAAGCGTTCGTCGTCGATGGGTTCGTTGATCGTCGCATCGACAACGTCGATTCGCGTGCGCTGGCCGAGGCTGTCCCTGATCGAGATCAGGGTGGGCCGGTCAGCCTCGAAGCCGATTGTCATTGACTCGAACAGTGCACCGGGCGCCCTGGGTGCCAATACGAACTTTTCACCCGCTTCATCCTCGTAGCGAGACACCTCGTAGGCATCGACAATGGCCGACGCGCGCCCACCCAGCAGCAGGATGGGTACCTGCGCGATGTCGTCCTCGAGGGGCTGGATCATCACCTGTGCCAGGTCTTCCTCATACGTCCAGAAACTCGTTCCGTCAGAAACCAGCACCTGCATGAACGGTGTACGCGTTTCGATGCGGAAACTCGATGGGCTTCGTACCCAGAGCCTGCCCGAATTTTCCTGGACGACCCGATTCTCGGCATTGATCGTGACCTGCTCGAAATGTCCCGCCACAGACGTCAGGCCATCAAGTCGGGACTTCAGCAATTCGGTATCGTCGACGGCAAGGAGCGCCTGGGACCACAGGAGACCGACGATGGCCCCGAGCACCCTACTCGGGCGGTGCATTGGCAATCACCTCACGGGAACCGTTTGAATTCATTTCGCTAACGACACCGGCCTGCTCCATCGCCTCGATCATGCGGGCGGCCCGGTTGTAGCCGATCCTGAGCTTGCGCTGAACGGCGGAAATCGACGCGCGGCGGGTCTCGGTCACAAAGGCAACGGCCTCGTCGTAAAGCGGGTCCTGCTCATCTCCGCCGTCCTCGTCACCATCCTTCGCGGCGATGCCCGGGAACACCTCGCTGTCGCTGCGGGTATCCAGGATGCCGTCGAGATAGTTGGGTTCGCCGAGTTCCTTCCAGCTCTCAACCACACGGTGAACCTCGTCGTCATCGACGAAAGCGCCGTGTACACGCATCGGCACCGGCGAGCCTGCCGGGAGGTACAGCATGTCACCATGACCCAGGAGCTGCTCGGCACCGCCCTGGTCGAGGATCGTTCGTGAGTCGACCTTCGATGACACCTGGAAAGCGATGCGTGTCGGTACGTTGGCCTTGATCAGGCCGGTAATCACGTCAACCGAGGGACGCTGTGTGGCAAGGATGAGGTGTATCCCGGCGGCTCTCGCCTTTTGCGCGATTCTGGCGATGAGTTCCTCGACCTTCTTGCCGACGATCATCATCATGTCCGCGAACTCATCGATAATGACGACGATGTAGGGCAGCGGCTCGAGATCCGGCGCTTCCTCGGTCTCATCGTCCTCGACCAGACCGGTGGGCTGCCACAGCGGATCCTTGAGTGGTTCGCCGGCCTTCTGCGCGTCCTTGACCTTGCGATTGAAGCCACCGAGGTTGCGCACGCCCATTGCCGCCATGAGCCGGTAACGGCGCTCCATTTCGGCGACGCTCCAGCGCAGCGCATTGGCCGCATCCTTCATGTCAGTGACGACAGGCGTCAGCAGGTGCGGAATACCCTCGTAGACGGCAAGTTCCAGCATCTTCGGGTCGACCATGATGAGGCGCACTTCCTCGGGCGACGCCTTGAACAGGATCGACAGAATCATGGCGTTGAGGCCGACGGACTTGCCGGAACCGGTCGTGCCGGCCACGAGCAGGTGCGGCATCTTCTGCAGATCGACCACGACCGGCTCGCCGGCAATGTCATGGCCGAGGGCCAGACTGACAGGAGAGTGAGAGTTGTCGTAGGCCCTCGACTGCAGGACCTCGCTCAAGCGGACGATTTCGCGATCGACGTTCGGAATTTCGATGCCGATCACGGACTTGCCGGGGATGACCTCGACAACGCGGACGCTGATGACGGCGAGCGATCGGGCGAGATCCTTGACCAGCCCGGAGATTCGCGACACTTTCACGCCCGCGGCAGGCTGTACCTCGAATCGGGTGATGACCGGCCCGGGGTAGACCGCAGTCACCTCGGCATCGACGTTGTAGTCCTTCAGCTTGAGTTCCAGCAGCCGGGACATTGCTTCGAGGTCCTCGGTCGAATAGCCCGACTTTCTGTCCGGATCGGTCGCGTCGAGCAGGTGTAGTGCCGGCAGCCCTTCGGTGGCAGCGACCTTGAACAGTGTTCCCTGCCGTTCGCGCTCGACACGCTCACTCACTTCAGGCTTCTTCTTCGGCGCTGCCTCGATCTTGACTTCCGGACGGCTGAGATTGCGCTCAACCTGGGCTTCCAGCGCGGCACGGCGATGCTCCGTGCTCTGGCGAACTTCTTCCCGCTCCGTCTTCCATTGACGGAATCTCAGCCACTGGTGGCGAGCGTGCTCGACACCCATCAGGAAGTAACGGCCGGTTCGATCCATGACAGCAAGCCAGGAGATGCCGGTGAATGCGGTCAGACCGAACAGGAACACGGCGAGAAATATCAACGTTGTGCCCACGTAGCTGAAGCCCGAGACGAGCATCGTCGTCAGCTCATTGCCGAGCACGCCGCCACTGCCTTCGCGAAGGCCGGTACCGGCATCATAGAAGTGCATTGCGGCGAGTCCGCAGCCGGCCGCGATCGTCAGCAGGAAGCCGCTGAACCGGAAGCCGAGAATCATCCAGCTGAACTCACGGCGCCGTTCGCGAAACATCTGGATTGCCTGCCAGGCGAGCATCAGCGGGAACAGAAAGGCGAGAAACCCGAAAAGGAACAGCATGACGTCGGCGATCCAGGCACCACTGCGACCGACCAGGTTCCTGACCTGTTCATGATCGCCCGTATAGCTCCAGCCCGGGTCAGCCGGATCGTAGCTGACGAGCGCCAGCATCAGGTAAATACAGACTGCGACGAGCGCGATCAGTCCGCCTTCCCGCAGCCGCGGAATGACATGCTCCGACAGTTCTGTACCGTCGGCTCGATCCTTTGCTTCGGCCTTGACTGACGCCAATCCCGTCTCCTTCGATTTTCTTTAGGAATCAAACCCTTACATCATATATTGATAACGATTGCGTATAAACCGTTTTGTCGTGCCAGCTATCTCAACGAGTCTGCCTGAGGTATCATGCGACGCTTTTCGGGAGACAGGAAGCATCATGGCAGGACCTTCGCAACCATCGGTCACGGATGAGGTCTGGGACGACGATCGCGTCAGGAGTTTTCTTGCGCTGGAGCCCTATGGTGACGAGTCGGCAGACTTCCATGTCCTGCTCAAGGCTTACCGGGGTATGCGCCCAGACGACTTCGAGCGCTTCCTGGGCTTCTATGTGGAGAGCGGGCGAGATATCGATGCCCGTGACAAACAGGGGCGAACGCTCTGGGATATCATCGCTGCGCACCGGCAGGGTCAGGACTTCATTGCCGTCAAGGAGAAGATTTCCGGCTAGTGCAAGCCTTTTAATTTCAATAGATTAGACGAGAAAAGTGAATATTTTTCGAGATATTCACCCGGGTCGCCCTCTTAACATTCGCGAGTCTTCATGCAGGAAATCCATCACAATCTCATCATTCTGGGGTCCGGCCCGGCCGGATTCTCCGCCGCGATCTATGCGGCCCGCGCCAACCTCAATCCGGTCGTCATTACCGGTATAGAGACCGGCGGACAACTCACGACGACGACGGATGTCGACAACTGGCCCGGTGACGTCGAAGGGCTGCAGGGCCCCGACCTGATGGTTCGGATGCAGCAGCATGCGGAACGCTTCGAAACAGAGATCGTCTACGATCACATCAATCGTGCCGAACTGGACCTTCGTCCGTTCCGGCTTCACGGTGACAACGCGGTCTATACCTGTGACGCCCTGATCATTGCGACCGGCGCATCCGCACGATATCTCGGCCTGCCCTCTGAAGAGGCGTTCAAGGGCAAGGGCGTGAGCGCCTGTGCAACGTGCGATGGCTTTTTCTACAAGAAACAGCGGGTTGCCGTCATCGGCGGCGGCAATACGGCGCTCGAGGAGGCGCTGTATCTCTCGAATATCGCCAGCGAGGTCATCATGGTTCATCGCCGCGACAAGTTCCGTGGCGAGAAGATTCTCCAGGACAAGGTACTCGAAAAGGAGAACATCCAGGTGCAGTGGAACAGTGTCCTCGAAGAGGTGCTGGGTGACGACATGGGTGTTACCGGCATGCGGATTCGCAATGTCGAGAACGGCGAGACCACCGAGTTCGAGCTTCAGGGCGTGTTCATCGCGATCGGCCACGACCCGAATACGGGCATCTTCAAGGGCCAACTGGACATGCGCGACGGCTACATCACGATTCGCTCCGGTCTGAGCGGCAATGTCACGGCGACCAGCATCCCGGGCGTGTTTGCTGCCGGCGATGTGGCTGATCAGATCTATCGCCAGGCGGTCACATCCGCCGGGTTCGGCTGCATGGCGGCGCTCGACGCCGAGAAGTACCTGGACGAGATCAGCGAGCACGTCGCCTGAGCCCCTGCCATGGGCACCATTGCCTGGCTTGATCCTGAAGACCCGGGGTTCCCCTCGCCCGAGACCGCGCTGCGGGATCCCAACGGATTGCTTGCGGTTGGCGGTGATCTGTCAGTCGAGCGCCTGCTCTGCGCCTATCGCAGCGGCGTATTCCCCTGGTACGAGGCCGGCCAGCCACTGCTCTGGTGGTCGCCCTCCCCCCGCTGCGTGCTCTTTCCTGACCGGTTTCGCCCCAGCCGCAGTCTGGCCCGCCGGCTCAGGCGAAACGAGTTCGACGTTCGCCTCGATACGGCCTTCGGCGATGTTGTCGACGGCTGCAGCGCGCCTCGCGACGCCGAGGGCGGGACGTGGATCACGCCGGAGATGCGAGCGGCCTATGTCGAACTCCACCAACTTGGCTACGCCCACTCAATCGAAACCTGGCAGGAGGGTGAACTCGTCGGCGGCCTGTATGGCGTCAGCCTCGGCAAACTCTTTTTCGGTGAGTCGATGTTTCACCGTGCAACGGATGCATCCAAGGTGGCATTTGCGTGGTTATGCCGCCTGATGAACGAGCATGACGGCCCGCTGATTGATTGCCAGATCGAGAACGAACATCTGAACCGGCTCGGTGCCGAGTTGATGGATCGCGACGAGTTCCTCGGCTATCTGGATCGCTTTGCGGTGGATTCTGTGCCAGCGATCCCATGGTCGCAGATGCAGGGCAGCCTCGGTCCGTGGTAGCGTAAAACCTGAACTCAGGGAAATCGGGCCATCGTGACCTCTCTCTCGGAACTTCGATTTTTCACAACGCCGGCGCATGACTGCAGCTACCTCGAAGGGCAGGAAGCCATCACGCTGTTTGCCGATCCGCTCGCGAAGATCGATACAAAACTCTACTCGGCACTCTCGGAAGTCGGCTTCCGGCGCAGCGGCAATCACATCTACCGACCGTATTGCCAATCCTGTTCGGCCTGCATTCCGGTTCGGGTGCCGGTTGCGCGCTTTGCGCGAGCGCGAAGACACCGGCGCATCTGGAACCGCAACGACGACCTCACCGTGACGCGCATGGCACCGGTGCTGACCGACGAAAACTTTGCCCTGTACGAGCGCTACATCAACACGCGGCACGCCGATGGCGATATGTACCCCGCCGATCTCGACCAGTTTCGATCCTTTCTGGTGGAGGGGCGCCCGGAAGCGGTCTTTTTCGAGTTCCGGGACAGCGAGGGTACGCTGGTCGCGGTTTCGGTCGTCGATGAACTCGTGGACGGGCTGTCGGCGATATACACGTTCTTCGACCCCGATGACACCCGCCGCAGCCTCGGCGTTTTCGCCGTGCTCTGGCTCATCGAGTTCGGGCGGCGTGAGCAGTTCTCCCACGTGTATCTGGGCTACTGGATCAAGCAATGCCAGAAGATGAGCTACAAGACCGACTACAAGCCGCTCGAAATGTTTGTCAACAACCACTGGGTTGCAGTCGTCGACTAGCCGCCTTTGATATGCCCACGGCGTTAGGGCAAAATGCGCACCTTCTTACGCGCGGGTATGCGCATATTTGAGGAATGAATGGCGAAAGAAGAAGCGATCCAGATGACCGGTACCGTGGTCGACACGCTCCCCAACACGATGTTTCGTGTCGAGCTTGAGAACGGTCACGTCGTCACGGCACACATCTCCGGCAAGATGCGAAAGAACTACATCAAGATTCTGACGGGCGACAAGGTCAAGGTCGAAGTCACGCCTTACGATCTGACCAAGGGCCGTATTACTTTCCGCGAATAGCCTTCCGATTTTCGTGCGGGCCGCGAGTGCCCGACGCCTGAAAGCTCTCCGACTGACGCGCCCGCTTATGCGGGCGCTTTCGACGGCTCTTCAATATCCAGCACGATGTCATCGTCCTTCACCCGGACATGCACCACACCACCGCCGTTGGCCAGCTTGCCGAAGAGAATGTCTTCAGCGAGTTCCTTCTTGATCTTCGACTGAATGAGGCGCTGCATCGGGCGTGCGCCCAGCTTCTCATCGTAGCCGTGAACGGCCAGCCACTGGCGGGCTTCCTCATCCACATCCAGCGTGACCTTCTTCTCATCGAGCTGGACCTGGACTTCGACCAGGAACTTGTCGACGACGGTCTTGATGACTTCCGGGTCGAGGCTGTTGAACTGGATGATCGAGTCGAGCCGGTTCCGGAATTCGGGGGTGAACATCTTCTTGAGGGCTTCCATGCCGTCTGAAGAGTGATCCTGGCTCTGGAAACCGATGGACGACCGTCCCATCTCCTGGGCCCCGGCGTTTGTCGTCATGATGAGCACGACGTTGCGGAAGTCGGCCGCGCGTCCGTTGTTGTCGGTCAATGTGCCGTGGTCCATCACCTGCAGCAGCAGGTTGAACACGTCCGGATGCGCCTTTTCGATTTCGTCAAGCAGCAGGACGCAGTGCGGGTGTTTGGTGATTTCCTCGGTGAGCAGACCGCCCTGGTCGTAGCCGACGTATCCCGGCGGTGCACCGATCAGGCGCGACACGGTGTGGCGCTCCATGTACTCGGACATGTCGAACCGGACCATTTCCACGCCCATGATACGGGCGAGCTGTCGGCAGACCTCGGTCTTGCCCACACCGGTCGGGCCGGCGAACAGGAAAGATCCGATCGGCTTGTCGCCGTCACGGAGGCCGGCACGCGACAGCTTGATTGCGCTGGACATCGTATCGATGGCTTCGTCCTGCCCGAAGATCACCATCTTCAGGTTCTTGTCGAGATCACGCAGTGCTTCCTTGTCGGACGCAGAGACGCTGCTCGGCGGAATGCGTGCAATCTTGGCAACCATTTTCTCGACGTCCGACACGCTGATCTGCTTCTTGCGCTTGGACGGTGGCTGCAGCTGCTGGTACGCACCCACCTCGTCGATGACGTCAATCGCCTTGTCGGGCATGTAACGGTCGTTGATGTACTTGCTCGCCAGTTCACTCGCGGCGCGCAAGGCGCGGTCGGTGTACTTCAGGTGGTGGTGTTCCTCGAAGCGGGTCTTGAGCCCCTTCAGAATCTGATAGGTGTCTTCGACGCTGGGTTCCGTCACGTCGATCTTCTGGAATCGGCGCGACAGTGCGCGATCCTTGTCAAAGATCCCACGGTACTCCTGATAGGTGGTGGAGCCCATGCAGCGAATCTCGCCGGAGGCCAGCAGCGGCTTCAGCAGGTTCGATGCATCCATGACGCCGCCGGAGGCAGCACCGGCACCAATGATCGTATGGATTTCGTCGATAAAGAGAATCTGGTTTTCCTTGCGGGTCAACTCCGCCAGCAGCGTCTTGAGACGTTTCTCGAAGTCGCCCCGGTACTTTGTGCCGGCGAGCAGCGCGCCCATGTCGAGCGAATATACCGTGCTCTCGGCGATGACCTCGGGCACCTCGCCGTCGACGATCTTCTTTGCGAGGCCCTCGGCGATGGCCGTCTTGCCCACGCCGGACTCGCCAACGAGCAACGGGTTGTTCTTGCGGCGTCGCGACAGGATCTGAATGACGCGCTCGATCTCGTCCTCACGCCCGACGAGCGGGTCGATGGTGCCCTTGCGGGCCTGTTCGTTCAGGTTCGTCGCGAAATTCTCGAGCGGACTCGGGTTGCCCTCTTCATCCGTGCCGTCTTCGTCGACGTTACCGAGGTTCTCGGCCTCGTCACCACCTGCGACCTTGGGCGTCCCGTGCGCGATGTAATTCACGACATCGATGCGGTTGATGTCCTGCTGCTTAAGGATGTAGACGGCGTGGGATTCCTGCTCACTGAAGATGGCGACCAGCACATTGGCGCCCGTGACTTCCTTTTTGCCACTGCTCTGGACGTGGAACACGGCTCGCTGGAGCACGCGCTGGAATCCGAGTGTCGGCTGTGTCTCGCGATCGGTTTCGTTCTTGGGAATCAGCGGTGTCGTTGCATCCAGAAACTCGGTGAGTTCCGTCCGGAGCTTGTCGATATCTGCGCCGCAGGCGCGCAGAACCTCCGCCGCAACGGCGTTGTCGAGAAGTGCCAGTAGCAGGTGCTCCACAGACATCAATTCGTGTCGTTTGGCCCGGGCATCCTTGAACGCCAGGTTGAGGGTTACTTCGAGGTCTCTGCTAAGCATCAAATAAGTCCTGCGCTTGTATCGCGACACGCGGGTGACGCGAGAATTACCACTATCGAAACCAACTTTACTCCTTCATCGGTTGCGATGTTTAGTTGTTTGTTCCCCTTTCGTTATTGTTTTCTATTGTTATTCGACCGCTTCGACGTCGGACTGAAGCGGATGCTGGTTTTCCTGTGCGTACTGGTTGACCTGGGCTGACTTCGTCTCGGCGATGTCCCTCGTGAATATCCCGCAGGTCGCCTTGCCGGTGGTATGCACGGCGAGCATGATCTGCGTCGCCTTCTCCCTGTCCATACTGAAGAACTTCTGCAGAACCTCAACCACAAATTCCATCGGTGTATAGTCGTCGTTCAGCAGAATGACCTTGTACATCGGTGGCTCTTTGAGTTTCGGTTTGGCCGGTGCCTCGATGACGCCGATGCCGCGATCGGCATCCGGGTTCTTGTCATCGTCGCTGGCACGGACGGTCGGCTGGAACCCGCAAGCGGGTTGGCTTGGCATCATCATGGGAATATCGGGACAACCACGGAGCATTCAAGTGACCGGTCAATTTTATTTCAGTGAGCCACTCGTCGCCACCGCAGCGGCGAGAAAGTAACCGCGACAGGATTGCGGCCTCTCTTGACGGCAGCGACTGCCGGGTTCTACAGTACATCAGGGAACAGTGAGCGCGTGTGTCGTAATCATGCCAACTGGCCGCGTAAAGTGGTTCAATAACGCCAAAGGCTACGGCTTCATCCTGCCCGACGATGGCGGTGAAGATCACTTCGTCCATTATTCATCCATCCAGATGGACGGCTACAAGACGCTCAAGGCGGGCCAGCCGGTTTCCTACGAGGTGCTCGAGGGGCCAAAGGGCTGCCACGCCATCAATATCACACCGCTCGGTGACCCCGAAGACACCGCAGAAAGCGAATAGCGAGCCCGCGCGCCGATGGCGCGAATCATTCTTTTCAACAAGCCCTGGGGCGTCCTCAGCCAGTTCCGCGCGGACAGCGAGCGGACGCTGGCCGATTACATTGACGTGCCCGGCGTCTATCCCGCAGGCCGCCTCGACAAGGACTCGGAGGGCCTCCTGCTGCTCACGGACGACGGCGCGCTGCAGGCGAGGATTTCCTCACCGAAATTCAAGCTCCCCAAGACATACTGGGTTCAGGTCGAGGGAGAGGTGACCGGCGCTGCCCTGCAGGCCCTCGCGAGCGGGGTCGATCTGAACGACGGCCCGACGCGTCCCGCCAGGGTTCGCCGGATGGATGATCCGGGACTGCCGGCCCGCGAACCGCCGATCCGTGTGCGGGCGTCGATTCCCACGAGCTGGATCGAACTCACGATCTCCGAAGGCCGTAACCGACAGGTGCGGCGGATGACAGCCAGCGTGGGGAATCCGACCCTGCGACTGTTCAGGGCGTCGGTCGGCAACTGGCGATGTGAGGGCCTTGCACCGGGGGAGTGGCGCAGCGAGGTGGTTCACCTGCCCCGCCGATGAGCGGTGGTCAGGATTTCTCCCAGGCCTTTGCTGTCTCAACGTCGCTGTCGCGAGTCTCCAGCCAGCGGTCACCGTCCAGGGTGTGCTCCTTCTTCCAGAAGGTTGCCCGCGTCTTCAGGTAGTCGATTATGTATTCGCAGGCATCGAACGCGTCGCCGCGATGGCGGCTGGCCACGCCAACGAAGACAATCTGGTCGGCAGGATAGAGTTGACCGACCCGGTGGATCACCGTCGCGCCGAGCACGCGCCAGCGGGTTTCCGCCTCCAGCATG
This sequence comes from Pseudomonadales bacterium, assembly GCA_965267485.1. Lineage (GTDB taxonomy): Bacteria > Pseudomonadota > Gammaproteobacteria > Pseudomonadales > Azotimanducaceae > JANQJA01. Next base: position 2,240,207 of record OZ254080.1, read on the forward strand.
ATCGTCAGCAACTGCTTCTCGGTCATGCCCGGATAGTGTTCCAGATACAGCGCGCTTACCTCATCGTCGTCGTTGACATCGCGAACCACACCCACGAACGTCGCAATGCCGCCGATGTCGCTGGCCGCCGATTGCAGCAGTCGCGTCTCAGCGCCAACGTCGAAATCGTCTTCCTGAACCAGGATCCTTCGCACTCAGCCTCCCGTTACCGGCGGAAAGAAGGCGACTTCGTCACCGTCGCCGATGGTGGCCCGACTGTCGACCATGGTCTGGTTCACGGCGATCAGGAGGTTCTCCCGCGCCAGCGCATCGCGATAGTTCGTGCTGCGTTCTCCCAGCGAGGCAATGAGGTCCGAGACCGTCGTCAGTCCGGTCGCTTCGATCTCGATCTGGCCATCGCCTGCAGCCTCGCGGACGCTTGCAAAGAACATGACCGTAATCATGATTCGGCCTGCCAGTCGCCTGACTTCCCGCCCTGCTTGCTGAGCAGGCGGGTCATCGAGATGACCATGCCTTTGTCGACCGCCTTGCACATATCGTAGATCGTCAGCGCCGCAACGGACGCCGCGGTCAAGGCTTCCATCTCGACGCCGGTCTTGCCGTCGAGTTTGCACTGCGCGTGGATGATCACGGCAGTTTCCTCTCGATCAATCTCAAAATCGACCTCCACCGATGACAGGGACAACGGATGGCAGAGTGGAATCAGGTCGGCGCATTTCTTCGCGGCCTGAATGCCGGCGATGCGGGCAACCGCGAAGACGTCGCCCTTCTTGTGACCGCCCTGCTCGATCAGGTCAAGTGTTTCCGCGTTCATCCTGACCACCGATTCGGCGACCGCAACCCGCGTTGTGACCTGCTTGCCAGAGACATCGACCATGCGGGCATCGCCCTGATCGTTCAGGTGGGTAAGCTGCTTATCGTTCATGCCGCCATTATAATCGTTACATGAGCTGGCCGCCCCATCTGACCGTCGCCACGGTCGTCGAACAGCACGGGAAGTTCCTGATGGTCGAGGAGTCGATCGACGGTGAGCTCGTGCTCAATCAGCCGGCCGGTCACCTTGAACCCGGCGAGACGCTGTTCGAGGCCGCGTTGCGCGAGACGCTGGAGGAGACGGCATGGCGGGTCGAACTCACCGGCATTGTCGGGATCTATCACTATTATGCGCCGGCCGCGGACATCACCTATCACCGTATCGCCTTTGCGGCATCGGCAATCGAGGACAGTGGCCGGGCCCTTGATGCCGACATCTCGGCGGCGCACTGGCTGTCCCTCGACGAGATTCGTGGTCGGCCCCGGCGCAGTCCGCTGGTGATCCAGACGATTGAGGACTACCAGACGAAGAGCCCGGCGCCGCTGTCGTTCCTGCGTCATCAGGGGTAAAATCCGCGCCGCCCATGACCCGCCTCAACCTCCCGTCACAGCTTCCCCGAGACGCACGCATCATTGTGGGCATGTCGGGTGGTGTCGATTCGTCGGTGACCGCCTGGCTGCTGAAGGATGCCGGCTATGAGGTCGAGGGGCTGTTCATGAAGAACTGGGAGGAAGACGACGGTACCGAGTACTGTACGGCCACGCAGGACCTTGCTGATGCCCAGGCCGTGTGTGATGCCATCGGCATCCGGCTCGAGCAGGCAAATTTCGCCGCGGAGTACTGGGACAACGTGTTCGCGAGCTTCCTCGAGGAGTATCGGGCCGGCAGAACGCCCAATCCGGACGTCCTTTGCAATCGCGAGATCAAGTTCAACGTGTTTGCCGAGTATGCACGGCTGCTGGGCGCCGACTGGATCGCCACCGGACACTACGCGCGCCTCGATTACCAGCACGGACGCCCGCGCCTCATGAAAGGTGTCGATCCCGGCAAGGACCAGAGCTACTTCCTGCAGTCGGTAACGGCTGAACAGCTCGACCACTGTCTGTTTCCGCTGGGCGATCTGCAGAAGGCCGAGGTTCGCGAGATTGCCGCTGCCGCGGGCCTTCCGACGTTCGCCAAGAAGGACTCGACCGGCATCTGTTTCATCGGTGAGCGGCGGTTCGCCGATTTTCTGGAGCAGTACGTCAAGGGGGCGGAAGGTGCGATCGTCACAACCGACGGACGGGAACTCGGACGCCACCGCGGATTGATGTTTCATACGATCGGCCAGAGACAGGGGCTCGGCATTGGCGGCATTCGTGATGCCGGCGACGAGCCCTGGTACGTCGTCGACAAGGATCTCGAGCGAAACCAGCTCGTGGTGGCACAGGGCAATGACCACCCCGCTCTCTTCTCCCGGGCACTGCGCTGTCGTCATATTCGGTGGATATCCGGGGAGGCGCCGACCCTCCCCGGGCGCTTCGGGGTCAAGACCCGGTACCGGCAGCCGGACCAGCAGGCAACCGTCGACCGGCTCGACTCGGGCGAAACAGAGATCCGTTTCGATGAGCCCCAGCGCGCCGTCACGCCAGGCCAGTGGGCCTGCATTTACGACGGCGATGTCTGCCTCGGCGGCGGTGTGATTGAAACACGACTGCCGGCAGGCGCACCGTGACGAGCGTGGCCTTCGAGAAACGGGCCATGGCGCTCGCCGGGATCGTCCAGGCGGCCCACCTCGTCTCGACGGTCGCTCGCACCGGACTCGTCTCGCAGGACTCGATGGAAGCGTCGCTGAAGAGCATCTTCGTCACCAATCCGTCGTCGATCTCCGAGGTCTACCAGGGTACAGAGGGCATCCGGCTGGGGCTCAGACGCCTGCGCGACATGCTGCAACACTTCGACCTCAACGAACACGGCGACGATCTGAGATATCTGCTCGCGGTCATCAAGCTGGACCTCACGGCAGAACGCCAGCCCGAGGTCTACCGGCGACTGGGGGCGGACATCGAGCGCATCGACGAGTTGCGGCGTCATCAGGATGCCGGCATGAGTCCCTTGAACGCTGACGTCATCGCACGACTTGCCAGTGCCTATGAGGACAATCTGAGCGCCGTGGCGCCCCGCATCAGGGTGACCGGCAATCGCAATCATCTGCAGAATGCCGACAACATCCACCGGATACGCGCACTCCTGCTCGCGGCGATCCGGTCTGCCGTACTCTGGCGCCAGGTCGGCGGTCGCCGCTGGCATTTCCTGTTCTCGCGCGGCAAGCTGGCCGAAGCGGTCGATATTCTTCTTTAACCGTCAATCCCGGAACAATCACGCATGGAATTGAGTTCACTGACTGCCATCTCACCGCTCGACGGCCGCTACCGCTCCAGGGTCGATGCGCTTTCCTCTGTTTTCAGCGAGTACGGCCTCATTCGCTTCCGGGTCACCGTCGAGGTGCGCTGGCTCCAGTTCCTCGCTAACCACCCCGGCATCACCGAACTGCCTCCGTTCCCCGCTGAGGCAAATGCGTACCTCGACACATTGGTCGAGAACTTTTCCGTCGCCGATGCGGAACGCATCAAGGCGACCGAGGCGCGCACCAACCATGACGTCAAGGCGGTGGAGTACTTCGTCAAGGATCGCATCCGGGAAAGCGGTATTCGCGCGCTGCAGGCCGGCAGTGAATTCGTGCACTTTGCCTGCACATCAGAAGACATCAACAACCTGTCGCACGGCCTGATGCTGCGTGAGGGCCGCGCGTTCCTGTTGCCGGGTATGGACAGGGTCATCAGGGCACTCGCATCGCTCGCCCGCCAGACGGCCGCCGTGCCGATGCTGTCGCGGACACATGGCCAGGTGGCATCGCCGACAACCATGGGCAAGGAGTTGGCCAACGTCGTGGTTCGCCTCGCCCGGCAGCGCGACCAGTTTGCGGGCGTCGCCCTGCTCGGCAAGCTGAACGGCGCCGTCGGCAATTTCAATGCGCACCGGTCAGCCTATCCGTCCGTCGACTGGCCGGCGGCGAGTGAAGCCTTTGTCAGTTCGCTGGGGCTCGACTGGAACGCCTACACGACCCAGATCGAACCACACGACTACATCGCTGAACTGTTCGATGCCCTTCGCCGGTTCAACACCATCCTCATCGATCTTGACCGCGATATCTGGTCGTACATCTCCATCGCATATTTCAAGCAGCGCAAGGTCGAGGGAGAAACCGGTTCGTCGACCATGCCGCACAAAGTCAATCCGATCGATTTCGAGAACAGCGAGGGCAACCTCGGCATCGCGAACGCGGTCATGGCACATCTCGGTGAAAAGCTGCCGATCTCCCGCTGGCAACGCGACCTCACTGATTCCACCGTGCTGCGAAACCTCGGGGTCGGTCTCGGCTATACGTGCATTGCGATCGAGTCGACGCTCAAGGGGCTGGGCAAGCTCGAGCTCAACGAGCCGGCCATTGCGGCCGACCTGGACCAGAGCTGGGAAGTTCTCGCCGAGCCGATCCAGACCGTCATGCGCAAGTTCGGCATCGAGGAGCCGTACGAGAAGCTGAAGGCGCTGACCCGCGGCGAGTCGCTGACCCGGGAGCGTATTGAGTCGATGATCGACGAGCTCGCCCTTCCGGAGTCCGCGCAACAGGAGATCCGCGAGCTCACTCCGGCCGGCTACACCGGTGATGCAGAGGCACTGACCCTTCGGCTGCTCGACGAGTTGCAGCTAACGGACTGAGCATGGCGCGAACGCTCGAACTCAGGGACTTCAATGTACGCGAGGCGAACTGGACGAGCGACGCCAGAACCCTGTCGCACATTCGCGGGCTCGTATTCATCGTTGAGCAGAATGTGCCCCGTGATGAAGAATGGGACGGTCGCGACGACGATGCGTGGCACTTTCTGGCGACCAATGCCGACGATGAACCCATCGGCTGTGCGCGGCTGCTTCCCGACGGCCAGATTGGTCGCATGGCGGTGCTCAAGGACTACCGTGGCTGGGGCGTGGGCGCCGCCCTGCTCGACCACGCCTGCGAGAAAGCGCGTCATCTGGGATTCACTTCTGTCTTTCTGAATGCCCAGACTCACGCACTCACGTTCTACGAGGCCGGCGGTTTCACCGCAGAAGGTGACGAGTTCGATGAGGCGGGGATTCCCCACCGGCGCATGACGCGGGATCTCGAACCGCTGGCTGACGGCGTTCAGCGCGTTCATGTCAGTGGCAGCTCACCCGACGTTTCGATCCGTCAGTTCGATGTGGCGGAAGTGCCCTGGGCCGAGGCCGGCAAGATCATTCGCAAGATCCGGGAAGCCGTGCTCGTACACGAACTGGGGCTCGAGCGTTCGATAGTCCAGGACGAGGACGATGATCGTGCCTATCACTGGCAGGCGGTCGCGCCGGACGGTCAGGTCGTGGGCGCGATCAGAATGGCACTCGACGGCACGATCGGCCGACTGGCTGTACTCGAGGCATTTCGTCATCAGGGGGTTGGCCAGGCCCTCCTTGAACTCGCAGTGTCCAAGGCCAGAAGGTTCAGTTTCAGCGAGGTCAGGCTCGCGGCTCTGACTGCACTGGCCGGCTTCTACAGCACCGCCGGTTTTGAACCGAGAGGCGGAAAATTCATGGCGCAGGGCCATGAACATCAGGAGTACTTCAAGCGACTCGTGATGGATGATCCATTCGATCGACCCCGATCAGCGTTGTCGGGCGACACGTACGATGGCGAGGTCACCTATCGCCTTGGCGTCGACAATCGGCTCCTGCTGCTGCGGCGGGAAGAAGAGTTCGTCAACATCATCACGGAGATGTGCAAGCAGGCGACATCATCGATACGCATTCTCTCTCCCGTGCTCGAACACAAGCTGTTCGACAACGCCGAGATCCGTGATATCTGTTCGGCCCTCGCCCGCCGCAACAAGTACACCATCGTCGAGATACTCGTTTACGATCCTCACCGCATCGTCAAGAACGGCCATGCACTGCTTGAACTCTCCCGCAAACTGCCGTCGAGCATGGGCATCAAGGTCGTGCATCCGGAGTTGCGACAGATCAATCATGAGTTTGTGATTGCGGACGAAACCGGTCTGATCTTCCGACACGACCACGAGGTCTTCGAGGGTTACGCAAATTTCTACGACCAGACCGAGGCATCGCGCTTCGGCCGCATCTTCCGCAGTGCATGGGAGAGCGGAATACTCGACCCCAATCTGCGCCGACTCAGGATCTGATTTCGGGCAGCATCTCGGCTGCGACGATCATCCCGTTGTTGTCGGCGTACAGATAGCTGTGCGGCACGAAATCAACGCCCCCGAAGGTGACGGTTTCGTCACGCAGCCCGATACCCCGCTTGACGCTCTTCAGTGGGTTGGTGGCGAGGGCCTGGACGCCCAGATCAATTTCACCGATCGTATCCACGTCACGGAGACAGCCGTAGATGACGATTCCCGCCCAACCGTTGGCCGACGCCTTGGCTGCAAGGTTGTCGCCCAGCAGCCCGCAGCGCAATGACCCGCCGCCATCGACCACAAGCACGCGGCCATCTCCGTCTTCCTCGACGGCATCGGCGACCAGCGAGTTGTCTTCGAAACACTTGATCGTCGAGACCGGTCCGTGAAAGTACCGCCGCTTGCCGAAGTTCCGGAATCCCGGTTCGACCACCCGGATCCTGTCCGGAAACTCATCACAAAGGTCTGGCAGTACGTCCATTTCATATCCCTGCTAAACTGGCAGGCCGCATGATAGCAGAGGACTCCGGTGAAACGCCGACTCCCGATACTGCTGGTACTGCTGACGACTTCGCTCGCGCGTGCAGACATCTACATCTATACCGGTCCGGACGGCGAACGCATGGTGAGCGATCGTCCGGTCACATCACCCGGATATGAGTTGTTGACGCAGCGCGACTCGATTCAGGACGCCGGTGAAATCCTCGCAAAGCGAAGGATGGCGCCCGGCAGCCGGGACGAAATCATGAGTCACATCAGAATTGCCAGTCGTCGCTACAACGTTCGCGCCGACCTCATCGAGGCGGTCATCCACGTTGAGTCGGGTTTCGACCCCAATGCCATTTCCCGCGCGGGTGCGACCGGTCTCATGCAATTGATGGATACAACCGCCGCCGACTACGACGTGGTCGAGCGTCACGACCCGCGTGAGAACATCCATGCCGGGACGCGCTACCTGGCCCGGTTGCTGAAGGAGTTCGATGGTGATGTCCGTCTCGCGCTCGCGGCTTACAACGCTGGCCCCGGTGCCGTGAGACAGTACCGCGGCATCCCTCCCTACCCCGAAACCCGCCGCTATATCGAAAAGGTGCTCTCGCACCTTTCGGGCGGCACCGCGAGGCAGGCGGCAGACTGAATCAGATGGCGAGCAGGTCCATGAACTCGTGGACCGCCGTCGATTCGAGCTGCGCCTGGTCCTCGCATAGATCGAGAATTCTGGCGGCCCGCTTCGCCGGGAAACGTGATCGCACCGCTGCCCCGAACTTGTCCCTGAGTGCAACGATGCCCTCGTCGCGTCGGCGCCGGTGTCCGATCGGGTACTCCACCTCAATGTTGTCGGTCGATGTCCCGTCGGTGAAGAAGACCTGAACGGCATTCGCAATCGAGCGCTTGTCAGGCTCGTGATACTCGCGGGAATACCGGGCGTCTTCGGTCACAACGGTTCGCTCGCGAAGGCGGTCTATCCGCGGGTCGGCGGCGACATCATCCTCGTAGTCTTCTGCCCGCAGCGTCCCGTTCAGCAGCGCGACCGCCGTCATGTACTCGATGCAGTGGTCGCGGTCGGCGGGATTGGACAGTCTGCCGGACTTCGAGATGATCCTGATCGCCGATTCGTGTGTCGTGATGACAATGCGCTCGATCTCTTCGATGCGGCCCTGCACGAGGGGGTGGAGCGCAATCGCGGCCTCGACAGCAGTCTGCCCGTGAAACTCCGCGGGCCACGACACCTTGAACAGGATGTTCTCCATCACGTAGCTGCCGTACAGGCGCTGAAACTCGAACGGTTTGCCGCCAAAGCAGACGTCATAGAACCCCCACGTGTCCGCACTCAGGGCCCCGGGATATCCTGACTCACCGGTCATCGTCAGCATCGCAAGGCGGACTCCCCGACTGGTCGCGTCGCCCGCCGCCCAGGATTTGCGCGGGCCGGTGTTGGGTGCGTGGCGATAGGTTCTGAGTGCCGATCCGTCTATCCAGGCCTGCGATACGGCATCGATGACCTGCTCGCGCGTGCCTCCCAGCATCTTCGTCACCACCGCCGTGGTCGCAACACGCACCAGCAACACGTGACAGAGACCAACGCGATTGAAACTGTTTTCGAGTGCGATACACCCCTGGATTTCATGGGCCTTGATCATGGCGATGAGCACATCGCGCATCGTGAGCGGTGCCTTGCCTCGCGCCACACGGGATTGTGAGAGGTAGTCGGCAACGGCGAGGATGCCGCCCAGGTTATCAGAGGGATGCCCCCATTCCGCGGCCAGCCAGGTGTCGTTGTAGTCGAGCCAGCGAATGGTGGCACCGATATCCCAGGCAGCTTTGACGGGATCGAGAACGAAAGACGTACCGGGTACCCTGGCACCGTTCGGGACGACCGTGCCCGGCACGAAAGGGCCGAGATGTTTTGCGCATTCGGGGAATCGCAGTGCGAGAAACCCGCAGCCGAGCGTATCCATGAGGCAGTATCGCGCGGTGTCGAAGGCTTCTGCGCTGTCGATCTGTGCATCCATCACGTAGTCCGCGATGTCGACCAGTTCCTGGTCGGGTGACGGACGATCTGCGCTGGTCATCGGGTGACCTCCTGAAGGGGTTCAGGGGTCACCTTAAAGAAATCGCGATAACTCGTCAGGCCGCGGTGAGAACGTCGCCCGGAACGCGGATCCAGCCTTCCATGAGAATTCGCTGGCTACGGCTCATCGTCACCTTCCTGACAGTCCACTCGCCGTCGACCAGCGAAGCCTCGGCACCGACCCGCAGCGTCCCGGACGGGTGTCCGAAGACCACCGCATCCCGTTCCCCGCCGCCTGCCGCGACGTTGACCAGCGTGCCCGGAATGACTGCGGCCGTGCCGATCGCGACCGCGGCGGTGCCCATCATGGCGTGATGGAGCTTGCCCATCGACAGTGCGCGTACGAGCAGGTCGACATCGCCGGTACTGATCTGTTTTCCGCTCGAGGCGACGTAGTCTTTCGGCGGTGAGACGAAGGCGATCTTCGGCGTGTGCTGTCGCGTTGCGGCCTCCTCGATATCATCGATGAGGCCCATGGCGACGGCGCCCCAGGCCCGCATGGTTTCGAACCGGGCCAGGGCTGAAGGATCTCCGTTGATCGCCTCCTGCAATTCAGTGCCGGTATAGCCAATTTCATCGGCATTGAGAAAGATCGTCGGTATCCCGGAGTTGATCATGGTGGCCTTGAACGTGCCGACGCCCGGCACCTCCAGATCGTCAACCAGATTGCCGGTCGGGAACAGCGCACCCTCGCCGTCGGCAGGATCCATGAAATCGATCATGACCTCGGCGGCGGGAAACGTCACACCGTCGAGTTCAAAATCGCCGGTTTCCTGCGGTACGCCATCGGTCATCGGCACGTGTGCCACGATCGGCTTGCCGATGTTTGCCTGCCAGATTCGCACCTCGGCAATACCGTTGGCCGGAATTCGCGCAGGATCAACGAGGCCCGCCGTAATCGCAAACGGACCGACGGCGGCCGAGAGATTGCCGCAGTTGCCGCTCCAGTCGACGAACGCGGCATCGATCGAAACCTGTCCGAACACATAGTCGACGTCGTATCCTTCGTGCTGGCTCTTCGACAGAATCACGGTCTTGCTGGTGCTCGATGTCGCACCACCCATGCCGTCGGTATGCTTGGCATAGGGGTCCGGACTACCGATCACGCGAAGCAGGAGTGCATCACGGACGGGGCCCGGAACCTGCGCGGCTTCCGGCAGGTCGTCGAGTCGGAAGAAAACGCCTTTGCTGGTTCCGCCACGAATATAGGTGGCCGGAATCCTGATCTGCGGAGCGAACGCCATCAGGCGACACCCTCCGCCTCGAGGAAGTCCTTGGCAAAGCGTTGCAACACGCCGCCCGCGCCGTAGACGGAGACTTCTTCGGCTGTGTCGAGTCGGCACTTCACGGGCACCTCGACCTTCTCGCCGTCGCCCCGGTGAATCACGAGTGTCAGCCTGGCACCCGGCGCCGGCGTGCCGATGACATCGAAAGTCTCAGTCCCGTCGATGCCGTAGGTGTGGCGCGTATCGCCGGGCATGAACTCAAGCGGCATGACGCCCATGCCAATCAGGTTCGTGCGGTGAATCCGCTCGAAGCCTTCTGCGACGATCGCTTCGACGCCGGCAAGCCGGACCCCCTTGGCCGCCCAGTCGCGCGACGAGCCCTGACCATAGTCAGCGCCGGCGATGATGATGAGCGGCTGTTTTCGCGCCATATAGGTTTCGATCGCTTCCCACATGCGCACGACCTCGCCCTCCGGTTCAATTCGTGCCAGCGAGCCCTGTCGCACGTCGCCGTTCTCGTCCTTGACCATCTCGTTGAAGAGCTTCGGGTTGGCGAACGTCGCACGCTGTGCGGTGAGGTGATCCCCGCGGTGGGTTGCGTAGGAGTTGAAGTCCTCTTCCGGCAGGCCCATCTTCGCCAGGTACTCTCCTGCTGCACTGTCCGGCAGGATCGCATTCGACGGTGACAGGTGGTCTGTCGTGATGTTGTCCGGCAATACGGCGAGCGGTCGCATCCCTTTCAGGGTGGGTGCGTTCGCCAGTGCGCCTTCCCAATACGGTGGCCGGCGAATGTACGTGCTCATGTCCCGCCATTCGTACAGGGGGTTGCCCTGTGCCGCGCCCGCCTTGTCCAGGTTGAACATCGGGATGTAGACGTCCCGGAACTGCTCGGGCTTGACCGCCGCGCTCACGATGGCATCAATCTCCGCATCATCGGGCCAGATGTCCTTCAGCGTGACCGGGTTCCCTTCGCTGTCCGTGCCGAGGGCGTCCTTCTCGATATCGAACCGGATCGTACCGGCAATGGCGTAGGCAACAACCAGCGGCGGCGATGCGAGGAACGCCTGCTTCGCATAGGGGTGAATGCGACCGTCGAAGTTCCGGTTGCCCGAAAGCACCGCGGTTGCATACAGGTCGCGGTCGATGATTTCCTGCTGGATCTTCGGATCGAGCGCCCCGCTCATGCCGTTACAGGTCGTGCAGGCAAAGGCAACGACACCGAATCCGAGCTGCTCCAGTTCAGGCAGCAGGTTCGCTTCCTCCAGATACATTTTCACGGTCTTGGAACCGGGCGCGAGCGATGACTTGACCCAGGGCTTGCGCGTCAGTCCCAGCCGGTTCGCATTTCTTGCGATCAGACCCGCCGCGACCATATTGCGCGGGTTCGACGTGTTCGTGCAGCTCGTAATGGCGGCGATGATGACAGCGCCGTCCGGCATCTCGCCGGTCTTCTCCTCCCAGGCACCGGCGATCCCGCGACTGGCCAGTTCCGAGACCGGCAGGCGGGCATGCGGATTCGACGGCCCCGCCATCGTGCGCTCCACGCCCGACAGGTCGAAGCTCAGAACGCGCTCGTAGCTGGCACCTTCGAGATCGCTGGCCCAGAAACCGCAGTGTTTGGCGTACTGCTCGACGAGCGCAACCTGATCGTCCTCGCGACCGGTCAGGCGCAGGTAGTCCAGCGTCTGGTCGTCAATGTAGAACATCGCGGCCGTCGCGCCGTACTCGGGCGTCATGTTCGAGATGGTGGCGCGGTCGCCAACGGTCAGACTGTTTGCCCCCTCCCCGTAGAACTCGAGCCATGCACCAACCACGCGTTCCGTACGCAGAAACTCGGTCAGGGCAAGCACGAGGTCCGTGCCGGTAATGCCGGGCTTCAGCTTGCCCGTGAGTTCGACGCCAACGATGTCAGGCAGGCGCATCATTGAGGGCCGGCCCAGCATCACGGTTTCTGCCTCGAGACCGCCCACACCCACCGAGATGACGCCAAGCGCGTCAACCATCGGCGTGTGGCTGTCGGTGCCGACACAGGTATCCGGAAATGCAACGCCATCCTGGTTCTGGATGACCGGGCTCATCTTCTCGAGATTGATCTGGTGCATGATGCCGTTGCCCGGCGGAATCACATCCACGTTCTCGAACGCGGTCTTGCACCAGTTGATGAAGTGGAACCGATCGGCGTTTCGACGTTCTTCGACCTCGCGGTTTTTCTCGAAGGCGTCTTTCTCGAAGCCGGGATGCTCGACGGCGAGCGAGTGGTCGACGATGAGCTGTGTCGGCACCACGGGATTGACCCGGGCCGGATCACCACCGCGCTCAGCAATGGCATCGCGCAGGCCCGCGAGGTCGACCAGCGCTGTCTGGCCCAGGATGTCATGACAGACCACGCGCGCAGGAAACCAGGGGAAATCGTGCTCGCGCTGGCGAAAAACGATCTGCTCCAGACTCTGCGTGAGCGTCTCCGGGTCACATCGCCTGACGAGATTCTCGGCGAGGACGCGCGCCACGAACGGGAGTTCCGCCCAGGCGCCGGGTTTGATGTCCTCGATGGCCTGCCGGGTGTCGAAACAGTCGAGGTCGGTGCCCGGCAGGGACTTGCGGTACTTCTCGTTCATATGAGCCTAGCGCTGATCCATGGGTACGTAGGGTCGGGTGTCGGGGCCGATGTAATCGGCGCTCGGACGGATCAGGCGATTGTTGGATCGCTGTTCCATCACGTGGGCCGCCCAGCCCGTAACGCGGGACATGACGAAGATCGGTGTGAAGAGCTTGGTCGGAATGCCCATGTAGTTATAGGTCGATGCGTGGAAGAAATCCGCATTCGGGAACAGTTCCTTTTCGTCCCACATCGTATCGGCGACAGCGCAGGAAATGTCGTACAGCGTGGTATCGCCATTGAGCTTCGCAAGCTGTTCGGCGTAGTCCTTGATGACGGCATTTCGCGGATCGTGTGTCCGGTAGATCGCGTGGCCGAAGCCCATGATGACTTCCTTGTTCTTCAGCATGTCGAGAATGCCCTGCTTCGCCTCTTCCGGGCTCTTGAACTTCTCGATCAGTTCCATGGCGGCCTCGTTGGCACCGCCGTGGAGCGGGCCGCGCAGGGAGCCGATGGCGCCCGTAATGCAGGAGTACATGTCGGACAGCGTCGCGGCACAGACGCGCGCGGTGAAAGTCGATGCATTGAACTCATGCTCCGCGTAGAGGATCAGCGAGCAGTTCATGACCTCGCGATGCAGGTCTTCCGGCGTCTTGTCGTGAAGCATCTTCAGGAAGTGGCCGCCGATGGTGGTTTCATCGGTATCGGTGTCGATCTTCACGCCGTCATGGCTGAACCGGTACCAGTAGCAGATAATCCCTGGCAGGGCCGCCAGCAGCCGGTCGGCAGCTTCCTGCTGATCGTCGAAGGTCTTCTCGGGCTCGAGGTTGCCGAGCATCGAGGCGCCGGTGCGCATGACGTCCATCGGGTGCGTGTCTTTGGGAATCAGTTCGAGTACGGTCTTGAGCTCATCGGGCAGCACGCGCTGGGACTTGAGCTTCGCCATGTAGTCATCGAGTTGCTGCTGCTTTGGCAGCTCGCCGTAGAGCAGCATGTAGGCAACTTCCTCGAATTTGGCATTCGCGGCCAGATCTTCGATGGTGTAACCGCGATACGTCAGTCCGGCGCCTTCCTTGCCAACCGTGCACAGCGCTGTTTCGCCAGCAGATTGCCCTCGAAGGCCCGCGCCACCAAGTTTCTTTTCAACCATGATGTTCCCCTTTAATGAATTGTCTTTTGGACAGTGATTCGGTCGCGGCTAGCGATTGTTGCCGTCAGCCGCAAAGAGTTCGTCGAGTTTTTGCTCGTACTCGTGATAGCCGAGGTAATGATAAAGCTCATCGCGGGTCTGCATCATGTCGACCACGTTCTTCTGGGTACCTTCCTCCCTGAGCTTCGTATAGACGGCCAGTGCCGCCTTGTTCATCGCGCGGAATGCAGACAGCGGATACAGTGCCATCGAGATACCGGCCGAGCCAAGTTCCTCGGTCGAGTACAGCGGCGTCGCGCCGAACTCCGTGATATTGGCGAGCACCGGTACATCGACGGCGTCGACGACTTTGCGATACATGTCGATGTCGGTCATCGCCTCGGCGAAGATGGCATCAGCGCCAGCTTCAACGCAGAGCTGAGCGCGTTCGATCACTTCGTCGAGACCGACGACGGCAAGCGCATCCGTGCGGGCCATGACCACGAACGCCGGGTCAGTCCTGGCATCGACGCAGGCCTTGATCCGGTCGACCATCTCCTCGCGGGAGACGATCTCCTTGTTCGGGCGATGACCGCAGCGTTTTTGCGCCACCTGGTCCTCGATATGGACGCCGGCTGCGCCAGCCTTGATCATGCCCTTGACGGTGCGCGCAATGTTGAAGGCGCCGCCCCACCCTGTGTCGATGTCGACCAGGAGCGGCAGCGAAGAGGCGTTGGTGATGCGTTCGACGTCGGCCAGCACATCGTTGAGCGAGGTCATGCCGAGGTCCGGCAGGCCATAGGATGCATTGGCAACGCCACCGCCGGACAGATAGATCGCCCGGAAGCCAACCGACTCAGCCAGCATCGCAGCATAGGCATTGATCGTGCCGACGACCTGCAAGGGTTTCTCTTCTTTGATCGCCTGTCTGAAGCGCTCGCCGGGGGTCGACATTTATTGGTTCTCCGCTAAGTTTTCGGGGCGGTAGTATACAGAATTCGAGTTTCCGTGCCTCAGCCAGTACACTGGCGTCGCACGCTCCTCATTGACCCGCTCCTTGACCTGGAAAGTTCACCGTCTGCCTGCACGGATCACGCCCGCAGGCTACCTGAGCCGCCTTCGACACCTGCCCCACGCCTTCCTGCTGGAGAGCAGTGCGAGCGCCGGGCAGCGGTTCGATCTGCTTGGCGCGGCGCCGGGCACGGTCGTGCAGAGCCTTGACGGCAGGAGTGAAGTCATCGACCGCACCGGAACGCGCGCCATTGCCGATCCGTTCGCGGAAATCGCTCGCCTCGTCGGTACTCGGGCACCGGCGTCCCGTTGCCCGGTCGACATCGACTTCTGTGGTGGTGCGGTGGGTTACTTCGGGTACGAGCTGGCCTACGGTCTGGAGGCGCTTGGCCCCTGCGGGCCGCGCCAGGGTTCGATGCCTGATCTCTGTGTCGGCATTTATGACTGGTTCATTGTCCGGGACCGACGCGACGATGAGACATTGCTCATTGCAACGCCAGCGGTCGATGATGAGGTGTTCGCGCAACTCGTTTCCCTCTGTGAAGGGAAGGATCCGTCGGCGGGATGCAGCGAAGGTGGTGCCGCCGATGTCGCCAGCAGCCTTCCCTGGCCGGCCTATCAGGACGCCATTCGGCGGATACTTGCCTATATCAACGCCGGCGACTGCTATCAGGTCAACCTCGCGCAGCGCTTCGAGGCGATCATCGATATCGATCCGGTTGCGCTCTACGAGCGCATATCCGCCCGCCAGTGCGCCCCGTTCGCGGCCTGTTTGCTCAACCCTGCCGGCAATATCCTCAGTTTCTCGCCGGAGCGATTCCTGCGGGTCGAGCGTGGCAACGTCCTCACGCAGCCGATCAAGGGGACGCGACCACGCGGGGTGACACCGCAGGAGGATGAATCACTGGCACAGATGCTCGTCGCCAGCGAGAAGGACCGGGCAGAGAATCTCATGATCGTGGATCTGCTCCGGAATGATCTCGGCCGCAGTTGCGTAACCGGTTCCGTCGAGGTCCAGCGCCTTTTCGAACTGCAGTCGTTTCCGAACGTACACCACCTCGTCAGCACTGTGACCGGCAGGCTCGCGGATGGCATCACGCCCATGGATCTGCTGCGTAACTGCTTCCCCGGCGGTTCGATTACCGGCGCACCCAAGGTGCGTGCAATGCAGATCATCGCTGAGCTGGAACCCGTACGCCGCGAGGCCTATTGCGGGGCTATCGGGTACCTCAGCTATGCGGGTGACATGGATACCAACCTGTCGATCAGGACCCTTGTTCACAGTGACGGTCGGGTCCGCTATTGGGGAGGTGGCGGGATCGTGGCAGATTCGACGGCGCGCGATGAGTATGAAGAATCGCTCGCCAAGGTCGACTTCATTCGCGAGGCGCTGCTGCCGCCCCGTCGATCAATGCGCGCAACTCGTCATACTCGTTAGCCGCCGGATACTGCGGAAACGCTTCGACGACGTTGTCCGGGGCATGGAACAGAAATCCCCGATCCGCTTCCTCGAGCATCGTCGTATCGTTGAAGGAGTCGCCCGCGGCGAAGACCCGGTAATTGAGCGCGTGCAGCGCTTTCACTGAGGCCCGCTTCGGGTCGGGCTGGCGCAGCCGATAGTTCGCTACACGACCCTCGTCATCGATCTCGAGGCGGTGACAGAAGATGGTCGGCCACGCGAGCTGCGCCATCAGGGGCCTGGAGAACTCGTAGAAGGTGTCGGAGAGAATCACGACCTGATAGTCCTGTCGCAGCGCGTCGAGGAATGCTTTTGCGCCGGGCAGCGGTGACAGTTCGGCGATCACGGCCTGGATGTCATCGAGCCGAAACCCGTTTGCGTCCAGGATCTCGAGCCGCCCGGTCATGAGCTCATCGTAATCGGGAACATCCCGGGTCGTCTTTTTCAGTGCCTCGATACCGGTTTTTTCGGCGAAGGCGATCCAGATTTCCGGGACCAAAACGCCCTCGAGATCGAGACAAACGACATCCATGACTGCTCCTGATGATTGATGGCTTGGATTGGGGATACAGATTGTATCGTTATTTCGATATTTCCCATGATGATTTCTCTTGGGAATTTCCGGTTGTTAGGCTTTCCGCCTCTAATCGGAGACCCATCGTGAGCAACATTGCGCTGAATACCATCATGACCCCGACCGACGTCCTCGAAGAAGCCGCGGAACGCCATGGCCTGGACCGGATCTCGATTTCGTTCAGTGGCGCCGAGGATGTTGCCCTGATCGACATGGCCTGCAATCTGTTCGAGGATGTCCGTGTATTTTCGCTCGATACAGGGCGTCTCCATCCCGAAACCTATGAGTTCATCGATCGCGTGCGAGAGCACTACGGCGTTGCGATCGACGTGCTGAGCCCGGATCCCGAGGCCCTGCAGGCATTCGTCAAAAAGAAGGGTCTGTTCAGCTTCTACGAGGATGGGCACCAGGAGTGCTGCAGCATTCGCAAGATCGAACCGCTGCAGCGCCATCTCGGACACCTCGATGGCTGGATCACCGGTCAGCGCCGGGACCAGAGCCCAACCCGGGGGGCTGTACCCCAGATTCAGGAAGATCGTGCATTCTCTGACGACAGACGTACGCTCATGAAGTACAACCCGCTGGCGGAATGGTCTTCAGCGCAGGTCTGGCAATACATTCGCGACAACGATGTGCCTTACAACAAGCTGCATGATCAGGGCTATATCAGCATCGGCTGCCAGCCGTGCACGCGCCCTGTCGGCCCCAACATGCATGAGCGTTCCGGGCGCTGGTGGTGGGAAGAAGCCACGAAACGCGAATGCGGCCTGCATATCATCAACGTCGAGGACTGAACGTGCATATCACCTTCGTCAAGAAGATCCTCGCCTCCGGCGAACCTTGCGCAAAGTGCGCCGACGTCGAGGCACTGCTCGAAAAGAACGGGCAGCTGCCGTCAATTGATGAAGTGCTCGTTGCCGATGAGCGGGACCCGCAATCCGCCGGCATGAAGCTCGCCGCCACGCTGGGCGTCACGCGTGCACCCTTCTTCGTGGTTCAGGAAGAAGGCGACGCGGAGCCACGCGTCTACACGGTGTACTTCAAGTTTGCAAAAGAGGTCTTTGGCAAGGCCTCGTCGAGTGGCGATCAGGCGAAGGAGATCCTGAACGACAATCCCGACCTCGACTTTATCTGACGGGCAATCCAACCTCGGCGAACAGTTCGTCCACCTCTGCCCGGTTCGATTTCGAAAAGGCCTCCTGCACGACCTCACGGTCCAGGTGAGGGGCAAACAACTCGATGAAATCGTACATGTATCCCCTGAGAAAGGTGCTCTTGCGGCAGCCGATCATGGTTGTGCTGGGCTCGAACAGATGGGACGCATCGAGCGCAACGAGCCCGTCGTCCTCTTCTGCGTCGTAGGCCATGTGGGCGATGATGCCGATTCCGAGTCCCAGTCGCACGTAGGTCTTGATCACGTCGGCATCGGTGGCGGTAAACACGACGCGCGGTTCAAGGCCCTGTCGGTTGAAGGCATCGTCGAGCTTGGAGCGCCCGGTGAAGCCGAAGACGTAGGTCACGATTGGATACTCTGCGACATCGGCGAGCTTGAGTGGCTCGCGCCCGGTGAGCGGATGGCCCTCGGGAACGATGATCGCCCGATTCCACGTATAGCACGGCATCATCACGAGATCGCCGAACAGTTCCATCCCCTCGGTTGCAATCGCGAAATCCACGGCCCCGTCGGCTGCCATCTCTGCAATCTGGATCGGTGTGCCCTGATGCATGTGCAGTGAGACATCCGGGTATCGTTCGATAAAGCCGTCGATAACCGGTGGCAGCGCATAGCGTGCCTGCGTGTGAGTCGTTGCGATCGAGAGACTGCCCTTCTTCTCGTTACTGAACTCCTGGGCGACGGCCTTGATGCTTTCCACCTTGCGGAGAATTTCGCCGGCTTGCTCGATGATTGTCTCGCCGGCCGGTGTGATGTGGGTCAGATGCTTGCCGCTGCGAGCGAAGACCTCAACGCCAAGTTCGTCCTCGAGCAGCCTGATCTGTTTGCTGATGCCCGGCTGCGACGTGAAAAGGCTTTGAGCGGTGGCCGACACATTGAGGTCGTGGTGTGCGACTTCCCAGATATAGCGAAGCTGCTGGAGTTTCATGGGGATTCCTCCGAATCCGGGGTCCCGGACGCCTGTCCGGTTATTCACTAACCGTCTAAAGCTATCAAGAAATATTCTTTTTCAGAATACTTACACTACCCTAAATTGGGCGGCTCGCACAGCGCGCGGAGCCGCCCATCGAGTTCTTGTATTACATTCTGGCAGGCTCGGGAGTCGGGCTTGCTGTCGGCCTGACTGGCGTCGGTGGCGGGTCGCTGATGACGCCGCTGCTGCTCGCCTTTGGCTTCCCGCTTCACATCGCGGTGGGTACCGACCTGCTGTTTGCGGCAATCACCAAGTCCGGTGGCGCCTGGACGCATGCCCGGCTCGGCAGCGTGCGATGGGACCTGACCCTGGCGATGGCGGCCGGCAGCCTGCCCGCCGCTGGCCTCACGATTGCCGCCCTGTACTTTCTGTTCGATTCGCCCGACCAGTACGCTGGTATCCTGACGACCACACTGGGGCTGACGCTGATCCTGACATCGATGGCGATCGTCTTTCGCTCGCGGCTCTCCGGCCTCGTCGGTACCGACGCCGACCAGCGGGAGGCGACCCCGAAACGAATCCTGCCGCTGCTGGGCGCCCTGCTCGGTGTTCTGGTCACGCTGTCATCCGTAGGCGCGGGAGCCATTGCAACGGCGATGCTGCTGATTGCGTTCCCGGCGCTGCAGAGCCTCAAGATCGTCGGTACCGACATCGCCCATGCCGTACCACTGACGTTTTTCGCGGGTCTCGGCCACCTGCTGCTGGGCAACGTCGACTTTCTGCTGCTGGCCGCGCTGCTGCTGGGTTCCATTCCTGCCGTCTCGATCGGTGCGCGGCTCGCGACCTTTGTCCCCGACGGCGTCATGCGCCCGGTCCTCGCAACGATGCTGTGCGGCATCGGCATCAAGTTCGCGTTCTTCTAGACCGACTCTGCTAGCCCGACTCTCCGCCGTCATTCTTGACGCCGTGCAAGACATGGCCCGCCGGCACGAATTCGCTCGCGAGCCGGCAGTGCTCAGCCTGGTCGTCGAAAAACACGTCGGCGCCAAATGCCGCCAGAAACTCGGCCTTGGTCATGCCGCCGAGGAACAGCGACTCGTCGAGGCGAATGTTCCACTCTCTGAGCGTCTTGATGACGCGTTCGTGGGCGGGTGCCGACCTCGCGGTGACCAGTGCGGTGCGAATCGGCTGGATATCCCGGGCGCCGAACTCGCTCTGCAGCCGGTGCAGCGCCGCAAGAAAGTCCTTGAACGGCCCGCCAGCGAGTGGGCGATCTGCCGCCTCGCGCTCGTTTTCCTGAAATGCGCCGAGCCCTGAAGCCGCGAAGACCTGCTCGGCTTCATCGGAGAAGATCACGGCATCGCCGTCAAACGCGATTCGCAACTGGTCTTCGGTCGAGGGCCGCCGGTTGCCGCCGACGATGCTCGCGGCTGCCTTGCCGTTCGCCAACGCCTCGCGTACATCATCGGGATTCGTCGACAGGAACAGCTGACATCGAAACGGTGCCATATACCGATACGGAGGCGCGCCGCCGGTGAACGCGGCGCGGATAATCGGCAACCCGTAGTGCTGGATCGAATTGAAGACACGCAGGCCCGTATCGGCGCTGTTTCTGGACAGCAGGATCACCTCGACAACTTCGGCATCCTGGAGATCGTTGAGGCGCAGGAGCTTCTCGACTAGATGATAGGCGTCGCCGGGCTCGAGCGGCTCAAGTTCCCTCGCCTTCTGGTAGTCCGCGTAGGCAGCGAGCCCGTCGCGCCGGAAGACCTCGTCGCTTTCTCGCAGATCGAAGAGGGCGCTGCTGGACGTGGCGACGACGAGGCGCTCCACGGCCTGATCCGATGTCATGCTAACGTCGTCTCTGACTTGTAATTGATGGGCGGAAACCCAATTATCCCGCGTAATGGCTAACGAAAACAGGCCGGCACCTGCCTCCAGCCGGGCGGTCTCGGACTTTCTCGACAAGGTTGCAAAGACGCCGGTTCGCGCCAGCGGTCGTCAGGGGCGGCTGATCTTTGCGCTCGACGCAACTGCGAGCCGCGAGCCGACCTGGGATACGGCCTGCCAACTGCAGGGCGAGATGTTTCGTGAAACCGGCGCCCTCGGGGGGCTTGCCATCCAGCTCGCGTGGTATCGCGGTTTCAACGAGTTCCATGCCGGAGACTGGTGTACCGACACCGATTCCCTGCTGCGCCAGATGACCGCGGTTCGGTGCCTCGGCGGCCACACGCAGATTGGCCGCGTGCTCGATCACGCGCGTTCAGCAATGTCGCAGCAGCGCGTTCAGGCTGTCGTCTTCGTCGGTGACGCATTTGAAGAGGACGCGGATGATGTCTGCCACAAGGCCGGACAGCTGGGTATGCTCGGCCTGCCCGTCTTCATCTTCCAGGAAGGACAGAATCCCGCCGTCAGGGGTGTCTTCCAGCAAATCGCCAGGGTGTCCGGCGGTGCATGGGCGCCGTTCGACCGGTCGAGTGCCGATCAGCTTCGCGAGTTGCTGTCTGCCGTGGCAGTTTTTGCCGCGGGCGGGCGCAAGGCGCTCGAGAATTTCAGCAGGAAGACCGGTGGCGAGGTGCTGCGGCTGACACAACAGCTCAAATAAACGATGGTCTTTCGGCTCACCCTGCTCTTTCTCATCGCGCTGGCGGTCTTTGTCGCGCTGCGGCTCGCGCTCGGTCGTCGGCAGGTGACGGTTCGCCAGTTCTTCCTGATCTACGCGGCGGCGCTCGTCGGCCTCGTGCTGCTGTATCTGGGCGTGACCGGTCGCCTCAACTGGCTCTTCGCCGTGCTGGGGGTCCTTCTGCCCTTCCTGTTCCGGATCATTCCATTTGTCCTCCAGCTCATGAATCTCAAGCAGGCCGTGAACTGGTTTCAGCGCATGACCACCGGTTCGGCACCTTCTTCCGGTCAGAAGTCCGAACTCAACACCCGCTTTTTTGCCATGACGCTCGATCATGATTCCGGCGCGATGGACGGCCGTGTCCTCGAGGGGCGTTTTGAGGGGCAGCAGCTCTCCGATCTGTCACTCGATTCGCTGCTCGACCTCCTGCACGAGGTCAGTGTGGATGCCGACTCGGAGAACGTGCTGCGTGCCTTTCTCGATCGTGAGCATCCGGAATGGGCGGAAGGCCAGGAGCGCGAAGATTCATCCGCTCGATCGACATCGAATGAAGCCCTGAGCGTCGATGATGCCTACGATATCCTGGGTCTCGAACCCGGCGCGTCGAAGCAGGACATCCGGGACGCACACCGGCGACTCATCAAGACCCACCATCCGGACCATGGTGGCTCGACGTGGCTCGCGGCGAGAATCAACGAGGCCAAGGAGGTGCTGATGCGGCATCTTGGTGAGGGTCGTCGATGAGCGAGCGCCCGTTCGAGCCGGAATACATCGGATTCTGGAGCCGCGTGCTGGCCGCGATCGTCGACAGCATCGCCGTGACGCTGTCGCTGGCCGTGATCCTGATTCCCGTCTTCGGCGCCGACGGTCTGTTCCTGCTCAATGCCACCGAGGAGCAGCTTCGTTCGCAGCTGATTCAACTCGCGGTCAACGCTGCTTTTGTTCTGGGATTCTGGTTCCTGCTCTCTACGACGCCGGGCAAGCTCGTCATCAACGCCTATATCGTTGACGCGAAGACACTCGGCAAGCCGAGACCCTGGCAGCTCGTTGTCCGTTACCTCGGCTACTACCTGTCGATCCTCACGCTGATGCTCGGCTTTCTCTGGGTCGCCTTCGATCGACGCAAGCAGGGTCTGCATGACAAGCTCGCAGGTACCGTCGTCATTCGCGGTAAGCCCGTGCTGAACTCGCGGCAGGATGACGCATGATCGATGCCGCCGCCGCGCGGGCCTCGTTTGCCCTGCTCAAGGATGCCATCGGTGTCGACGACACGCTCGCACGGGATGACCCGGTCTGGCTACGCCTCGCGGGTATCGACATCGAACTCGGCGCCGCCGAGATCACGCTGTCTCGCACCGATGCCGGCAGCGCCGCCAGCGAAGCCGCCCGCCTGAAGCTGCAGGACGTCGATACCGAGATGACCGCGCTGGCCCGGGATGTCCTGGGCTATCTTTCGCTGGTGCCCGATCATCCCGGGGACAACGAGCCTCCCATTGGCGGTGAGCAGGCGAAGCGGCTGCGAAGCCGGTTTCTCGCGATGAGACTTCCTGACGAGGTTGCAGTGATGGAGACCCGCGGACGCATTGCCTCATGGCTTCAGCAGAAATGACCCCCGGATACATCTTCGATCTCGACGGCACGCTGCTCGATACCCTCGATTCCCTGGCGAACTCGTTCAATCGCGTGCTGAAGGCGTTCGGTCACCCACCGCATCCGGTGGAAAGTTACCGGTACTTTGTCGGCGACGGCCTTCGTGCCTGCGTTGAACGCTGTCTGCCCGAAGGCGCGCTGACGGAAGAAACCGTACTGCGATTCATGGAGGCCCAGCAGGTGGACTACGCCGCGACCTGGGATACGGCCGCGCCCTACGACGGAGTGATTGATCTCGTCGACGATCTCGTTCGGCAGGGTGCGCAGCTTGCCGTGCTGTCGAACAAGAACCATGAGTTTACGGTTCGCTGCATCGAACACTACTTTCCCGGACGCTTCGAAATCGTTCAGGGGTTCAGCGGCCAGTTCCCGCACAAGCCGGATCCGGCTGGCGCCAGATGGGTCTGCGACTCACTCGGGCTCGCGCCTGCGAACGTCAGCTTCGTGGGCGACACGGCGACCGACATCAGGACCGCCGTGGCGTGCGGAAACGTTGCCGTGGGTGTACTGTGGGGCTTTCGTGACGCCGACGAACTGACGTCGGCAGGCGCCCATCGACTCATTGGGTCGCCAGCACAGTTGATGGAGGAGCCATGAGCACATCACTCGTCGACCATAATCTGGTCCCGGAGCAACTCGACAGTTTCTGGATGCCATTCACGGCGAATCGCGCGTTTCAGGAGCAGCCGCACTTCATCGTCAAGGCACGGGGTACACGCTACACGGACAGCAACGGGCATGAGGTACTGGATGCGTCCGCCGGCCTCTGGTGCGTCAACGCGGGGCACTACCGACCCGAGATCAACGCGGCGATCGCAGCCCAGCTTGAACAGACCGACTTCGCCCACAGCTTCAATGCCAGTCATCCGCTCGTGTTCGAGTACACGCGACGCCTCGTCGGGAAGGCGCCAGACGGCATGGATCATGTCTTCCTGACCAACTCGGGCTCCGAATCGGTGGATACCGCACTCAAGATCGCCCTGGCCTTCCACCGGATCCGCGGCGAAGGTACCCGAACCCGGCTTGTGGGTCGTGAAAAGGGGTATCACGGCATGGGCTTTGGCGGACTCAGCGTCAGCGGCATCGGCAAGAACCGGGCAGCCTTCGGCTCCCTGCTGCCCGGCGCTGACCACCTGCCCCACACCCACGACATCGAACGAAATGCGTTCTCGCGCGGTCTGCCTGCTCACGGCGTTGAACTGGCCGACGAACTCGAGCGGCTGGTCGAGTTGCATGGCGGTGACAATATTGCCGCAGTTGTGGTTGAGCCGATCAGCGGCGCCGGTGGCGTCATACTGCCGCCCGAGGGCTATCTTCAGCGATTGCGGGAGATCTGCACTCGACATGGCATTCTGCTGGTTTTCGACGAGGTCATTACGGGCTTCGGACGGCTCGGCGCGTTCAGTGCGGCTGAGCGTTTTGGTGTCACGCCCGACATCATCACCATGGCCAAGGGGATCTCCAACGCCACAATCCCGCTCGGCGCGGTGTTCGTCTCCAACGAGATCTATGAGGCGTTCATGGGCATCGACACGCCGGGTGTGGAACTCATGCACGGTTACACATACTCGGGCCACCCGGTTGCCTGTGCGGCCGGTATGGCGACGCTCGACATTTTCGAACGCGAGGGACTCTTCGAGCGCGCTGCGGCGCTTCACGATCACTGGATGGATCAGGCGCTGCGACTGCGCGGCGAACCCAACGTGATTGATGTTCGCTGCCACGGACTGATCGGTGCCATCGAATTCGCGCCGCGCGACGGCGAACCCATGGCGCGCGGAAAGGACGTCGGAAAATTCTGTTATGACAAGGGACTGTGGACGCGGGTCATCGGAGATGCCGTCGTACAGTCGCCACCACTGACCATTACCGAGGATGAAATCACCTTTATCTTCGATACCATCATTGAAGCTGCCAGGAATACACCATGAAACTGAAAGACAAAGTTGCCGTCGTCACCGGCGCCGCCAGCGGGATCGGCCGCGCCATGGCAAGGCGATTCGTCGCCGAGGGGGCCGAACACGTCTATGTCGCCGACCTCAACCCGGATGCGCTCGAAGCGGTCGCGAACGAGATCGGTGGAACCGCGATGGTCACTGACGTTTCCAGCGAAGGAGACGTCAAAGCGCTGATCCAGCGAGCCGAATCCGAGCGCGGTCGGATCGACCTGCTCTGCAACAACGCCGGCATCGGCGTTGGCGGTGGCCCCGAAACGGCCAACGAGGACTGGCAGCGGATCTGGGATATCAACCTGATGGCACATGTCTATGCGAGCCGGCACGCGCTGCCCCTGATGCTGGAACGTGGCGACGGGTACATTCTCAATACCGCCTCGGCGGCCGGACTCCTGTCGCAGATTGGCAGCGCGCCGTATGCCGTCACCAAACACGCCGCGGTCGGGTTTGCGGAGTGGCTGGCGATCACCTACGGCGGGCGTGGCATCAAGGTGTCCGTTCTCTGTCCCCAGGCGGTCCGCACCGCCATGACAGCCGGCAACGAGGACGGTGTTGCTTCGATCGACGGGATGATGGAGCCTGAGGAACTCTGTGACACGGTGATCGAAACACTGGACGCCGAGCGCTTTCTGGTATTGCCGCACGAGGAGGTGCTGACCTACATGCAGCGCAAGACCGGCGATTACGACCGATGGATCAGGGGCATGCAGAAACTGCAAGCGAGGTACAACTCGTAATGAATTGACGTCACTTTGACCTCTGTGACGAGGTGTCTATAATCCTCGTCTGCGCCGATTTGAGTTCAGCTTGCGGGCGCGTTACAAATACCGCTAAAGAGACGCGAGAGCCTACTTTAGCGAAAGCTGAGTAGGTTTTTTTTCGCCTGCATTTTTTGCGTGTAACAGAGGGTCAGGCGAGCGAGGAGACAGATGCCAATCAACATTGAAGGCGGACTGCCGGCCTACGAGGTACTGAGCCGGGAGAACATTTTCTGCATGACGTCCGGCCGGGCACTGCGCCAGGACATCCGGCCGATGAAGATTCTGATCCTGAATCTCATGCCGAAGAAAATCGAGACCGAGATCCACATCCTGCGCATGCTCGCCAACACGCCGCTCCAGGTTCATGTGGAGTTCCTGCGCATTGACGACGTGCCATCGAGCCACACGCCCATTGAACACATGGAGCGGTTCTACAAGGACTTCGACGAGATTCGTGATGCCCGCTATGACGGTCTCATCATCACTGGTGCTCCCCTCGGCAAGGTCCCTTTCGACGAGGTCCGCTTCTGGGACGCGCTGAAGGACATCATGGACTGGTCTCTCGATCACGTGACCTCGACGATGTTCCTGTGCTGGGCGGTGCAGGCCGCCATGTACCACCTTTACGGGATCGACAAACGGGTACTGCCCAAAAAGATTTCCGGCGTGTACCGGCACGAACTCATCAAGCCTTTCTCGCCGATTGTGCGCGGCTTCGACGATGCATTCGACGCTCCCCACTCCCGCTACGCGGAAGTGCCTGCCGACGCGATCATGGCGCACCCGGAACTGGATATCGTCGCCTCGTCGGAAGTCGCCGGACCGTACATCATCCTTCGTGAAGATGGCCGGCAGCTCTTCATTACCGGCCATTCCGAGTACGAGCCGACGTGTCTCAGGGACGAGTACGAACGTGATCTGGCGGCGGGCCTCGACCCGGAGATTCCGGAGAATTACTTCCCCGGTGACGATCCGTCAAAGCCGCCGATCATTACCTGGAAGAGTCATGGCAACCTGTTGTTCCAGAACTGGCTCAATTACTACGTCTACCAGTTGACGCCATATGATGAATCGCTGGTGGGAACAACCGTAGACGAGCCCCGGATGGCGCTCGTCTAGGTCGTCTGGTTCTCAGGCGATGAGTTCTGCCGGCTCGAGGCTGTAGTCCTTGAGCATGTCGGCGGCATAGGTGATCTTGCCAGTGATCTCCTTCGCATCGCCGTACGAGAGTCGCAGGCAGGCTTCAGCCATGTGCTCGACCGGTGTGATGCGCTCTTCTGGCGTATCGTCGGTGACGAGCTTGTGATGCAGCACGCCGGGCGTCGCAACGAGTCCGGGCGAGATGACGTTGACGCCGATGTTGTCCTTGTAGACCTCACTCGCGAGCCCGGTTGTGAACCGCTCGAGCGCCGCCTTGCACATGCCGTACACCGTGCCACCCCGACCGCCGACGTCTTTCTGCGGATGCAGCGCGGCATGGCTGGAGATGTTGAGAATCCAGCCGCTGCCCTTCTGCTGCATTTTCGGCAGTACCAGCTGGCTCAGGTGGAAAGGCGCATAGACCTGAACCTCCATCATGAGCCGGTAGTGTTTCTCCTTGAAGTCGACGACGGGCACAAAGTAGGTCACGGCCGCGTTGTTGCAGAGAATGTCGACGGGGCCGAACGTCTCTTCAGCTTCCTTGACCAGATTGGCGCGATGTTCCTCGAGTGCGAGGTCGCAGCGCACCGCATGGGCTTCACCACCCGCATCGCGAATCTTCCTGACGACACTGTTGATGCTGCCCTCGAGGATGTGGTCACCCTCTTCGACCGTGCGAGCAGAGACGATGACCTTCGCTCCTTCCATCGCATAGCGAAGCGCAATCGCTTCGCCGATACCTCGACTGGCACCGGTGACCACAGCCACCTTGCCAGCGAGAACACCGTCCTTGTTGATCGATGCTCCCATGATTTCTCCCTCTGTTATCGTTGGTTGATCAGATACCGAAGTCCCACGACTGACCGTTGTGGTAGTGCTTCAGGACATTCTTGGCGATCAGGATCTTGTGCACCTCATCCGGGCCGTCTGCGAGCCGGAGAGTACGGGCGCCGAGATACATGCTCGCCAGCGGCGTATCGCCGGACACACCTTTGGCGCCGAACACCTGGATGGCGCGATCGACCACGCGGTGGAATGCCGCCGGCACAAAGACCTTGATGGACGAGATCTCGGTACGTGGATCGCCGCCCTCCTCCATGACGCGGGCACAGTTGATGGTCATGAGGCGCGCCGCCTGAATGTCCATGTAGGACTCGGCAATAAAGCCCTGAATGAACTGTTTGGTTTCGAGCCTGCCGCCATGAACCTCACGCTCGATCGAGCGCTTGACCATGAGGTCGAACGCACGCCACATCTTGCCGATGGAGTTCATGCAGTGGTACACGCGGCCGGCGCCAAGACGCTCCTGCGCGGCAGCGTGGCCCTGGCCTTCCTTGCCGAGCATGTTCTCGTGCGGCACACGAACGTCCTTGTAGAGAATCTCGCAGTGATGCCCGCCGGTGTGGCCCCACACCGGAACGCTGCGCACAATCTCGAACCCGGGCGAATCCGTGGGGACGATGAACTGCGACATCTTCTCGTTGGTGCCGCCCTTGCCGTCGGGCTCCTCGGTGCGCGCCATGACAAGCGCCCAGTCTGCGCGAACCGCGTTGGACGTGAACCACTTGTGGCCATTGATGACCCACTCATCACCATCCCGGATCGCCCGGGTCTGGATCGAGCGCGGGTCAGAACCGGCGTTGTCAGGTTCCGTCATCGAGAAACACGACTGGGTCTCGCCGGCCACGAGCGGCTCGAGCCACTTCTTCTTCTGTTCCGGTGTTGCATATTTGACCAGCGTTTTCTGGGTACCCGAATTCGGTGCAACCACGCCGAACATGGGGGCAGCGACCGAACTCCAGGCGAGGATCTCGTTCATGTAGGCGTGCGCCAGAAAGCCGATATCGTTGCCGCCGTATTCCTCGGGCAGGTGGGGTGCCCACAGATGACGCTCCTTGACCTCGCCGACAATCTGATCCCAGAGTTGCTTGGCATCGCTGTTGTCCCAGCGCTGAGCGAGCAGCTTTTCGTTGGGGATGATTTTCTTGCCGACAATCTCGGCGGTATCCAGGCGAACCTGGTTGACCTCATCCGAGAGGCCGGGAATGGGTTGGACGGTCAGTATGCTGTCCGGATCGAATGCCATGGTGGTAGCTCCTGGTAGACTGGCGCGAACGGGAGCCCTGACTATATATCAGTCGTTTTGACGCTTGCAAAAAGGGTAGAATCGGGAAGCGAGAAGAATAAGAAACCCTGATTGTGGCTGCTGAACCCCATACAGACTTCAAGCTCGATCGCTTCACGCTGCGCTATCGCGACGCCGCGCTTGAAGCGGAGTACATGCAATACGCGCCGCAGGCCCTCATTCGCACGGTGAAGCCGGTGGTGATGTCCCTGCTCCCGATTCTGGTACTCATGGCCGTGTTCGAAATCACCGGCCTCATCGACATGCCGGCAGACTGGACGAGCGCGGCCGGGGTTGCCGTACTGCTGGCAATCCTGCTGCTGGTCGCCCTGTACGCACCGCGCTTCATCGAGCACGGCATCCTGCTGGTCTTCGTGTGCACGACCGCCCTGCTGCTTTCCTATGCAGATACCGAGGCGCAGTTCGAGCGAATGATGCCCGGCCTGATCATGGTCGTCCTGCTGTCGAACTATGTCCATATCCGATACCTCTTCGGTATCGTGGGTTCGCTCGTTGTCATGGCGATCGTCGGGGCGTGGGGTGTCAGTCGAGGCTTTGACCAGACACCGCTGATCGACGCTGGGCTCTTTCTCGTCATCGGCCTCGTGTCGTCGATTTCTATCAGCTACACGATTGACCGGCAGCGTCGCCGACTCTTCGCACAGGTGAAGCTACTGGCGCAGGAGCGCGACAACCACGAACGTCTCGCGCTGCACGACAGCCTGACAGGTCTGCCAAACCGGCTGCTGCTGCGTGAACGAATGGGCCAGTCGCTGGCGCGCGCGAAGCGTCATCACGGCCAGTTCGCCGTACTGTTCGTGGATCTCGACGACTTCAAATCCGTGAATGACAGCTATGGCCACGCCGTTGGCGACGAAGTGCTGCGCCAGATCGCGGCCAACCTGCAGGAGCGGGTCCGGGACGAGGATACTGTGGCGCGAATTGGTGGCGACGAGTTTGTGATCCTCTCCGAACACGTTCAGGACGATCACGGGGCGAAGATTGCCGCGAGCCGGATTCAGGAAGCGGTGGCGCACCGGGTCGTGGCCCAGAGCAATCGCTCCGATCTCATCCACATTCAGGTGACCTGCTCGATCGGCATCGCACTCTGTCCACGCGATGGTGACAGCCTCGACGACCTGATCAACCGCGCAGACTCGGCCATGTATCGGGCGAAGCGCGCGGGCAAGGACACCACACAATTCTTCCGGCAGGACGACAAGGACGGTTCCAGGGGCGCTCGCTCCGTGTCGTGAATCTCGCCGTCGACATCATTCTGCCGGTCTTCGGCCTGGTGGCACTCGGCTACGTCGCCGGCAAAGCCGGCTGGATCAGCCAGGCCGGCATCGAGGGACTGTCGACCTTCGTCTTCAACTTCGCCATTCCGGTGCTGCTGTTCCGGAGCATCGCCATCGCGGAACTTCCCGCCGCGATGCCTTGGGCGTTCCTGCTTGCTTATTACGGCACAACCCTTGCGCTGTTCGGGGTGACCATGCTGGCCGGGCGGCTGTTCTCGCTTGCGGGTGCGGAGCCTGCGATCTTCGGTATGAGCGCCTCATACAGCAACGTCGTACTGCTCGGCATCCCGATCATTGTCGGGGCGCTGGGTGAAGCGGCTCGCGTACCCCTGTTCATCATCATTTCGACCCATGCCGCGGTCATGTTCGTGGTGACCACACTGCTGGCGGAGCTTGGTTCCGGGCAGCGTGAACGGCTCGCCGAACTGCCACGCCAGACGATCATGACGCTCGCACGGAACATGATCGTCGTCGGCCTGGTGCTGGGACTCATTGTCAATCTGGCCGGCCTGTCGTTGCCGGCGACCGTCGACAGCATGGCGAGCTACCTGGGTGAGGCTGCCCTGCCCTGCGCCGTGTTCTCGATGGGCGCGTCGATCAGCCAGTACCGGATTCGCGGCGACATCGCCAGAATCGGCACCGTGGTCGTCCTGAAGAACGTCGCTCACCCGCTGCTCGTCTGGATCGCCTGTGCCCTGATCTTCAGGTTGCCGGATACATGGACCGCGGTGCTCGTGATCCTGGCGGCCTGCCCAAGTGGCATCAACGCGTATCTCTTTGCCAACCGGTATCGCGCCATCGTGCCGTCGACAGCGGCGGCCGTTGTCGTCTCGACTGCCGTTTCCATCCCGGTGGTCAGCGCGTTGCTGATCTGGCTCGCTGGCTGAATCGCCCCCATCCAATAGCCGATTTCCTACAGCGAGATGCTGAACTCGCTGGCGCACGGGTCCGCCGCCTGCGTTCATGATGCATGGGATATCTGCAAACCCGGTGGGACATGAGCGACCTGTTCAGGGAAGAAGCCAGGCACTTCCGGGCAAGTGCCGACCACGGCGGCATCCGCCTGGCGGCCCCGCCCGGACTGCTCGCGAGCTGCCTCTTGCTCGCGGCGGCGCTTGCGACGGCGTTGGTGTTTCTTGCGAGCGGAAGCTACGCCAGAAAGGAGACTGTCTCGGGCATCATCGACAGCGACATTGCCATCAAGGGCATTGTCGCGCCGCGCCGGGTCGTGATCGAGAGGATCCATGTCCATGAATCCGGTCGCGTGACTGCCGGAGCGCCCGTCGCTCGTGTGCGAGCCTTGACCGCGATTGACGAAGCCGAGCGCCAGCAGACACTCACCGAATACGACCGTCAGCTTGCAGCACTGGCAAGCCGCATCGGGCTGGTTGAGGCGCAGCAGCATTCGGAGCAGACGCGTCTGGAGGAAACGAACCGACAGCTGCTGCTGGCCATCAACCGGCATCGCGAAGTCGTCCGCCTGCAGGCGCTCAAGCGCGATGACGCCAACCAGACGCTCGCGGCGGCTCAGTCGCTCTACGACGAGGGTTTGCTGTCCAGGCTCGAATGGGGGCGTCTTCGTGAGCATGCGCTCGCCGCCAGCCAACAACTCGCCCGACTCGTGGCCGAGCAGACCGCTCGCCAGACCGAGATCGTGAGTAACCAGGTTGCCATCGAACAATTGCCCGCTCGCTACGGACGCGAGATCAGCGCGCTGGAGCAGGAAGCATCCCGCATTCGTCAGCAGATCGCCGGCATTCGTGGCGAACTGGCGTTCGATCTGAAGGCGCCGGCCAGTGGCATTGTGGCGCGAGTTTACGGGCAGGTCGGCGAGACCCTGACGGCGGATCAGATGATTGCGTCGGTGCTTCCCGTGGATGCGAACCTTCAGGCACGGCTGTTCATTCCGTCCCGGTCGATTGGATTTGTCGCCGCCGGCCAACGCGTGAACCTGTTGTACGACGCATATCCCCATCAGCAGTTCGGCACCTACGCCGGAACGATCGAGACGCTGTCCCGACACCCGGTGAGCGGTGTCGAAGCCGGCACGTCCGGTACGGATGTGCCCATGTTTGAGGCTGTGGTGAAGCTCGAAAGCGATCGCGTTCGTGCCTATGGAGAGTCGGTTGCGCTCAGGCACGGGATGACCCTGCGAGCCGACATTGTGCTCGAAGAGCGATCACTCTGGCAGTGGCTGCTCGAACCACTTCATATCCTGCGGGGACGCACATGATGCTTGAACGATTGTCGCTCACCGGTGCACGCAAGGTGCCGGTCATCCTGCAGACCGAAACTGCCGAATGTGGCCTTGCTTCGCTGGCCATGATCGCCGCCTATCACGGCAACCGGGAGGGACTTCAGTCGCTTCGACGCCGATTCGGCATTGGGGCCCGCGGCGCCACACTGAATCAGCTCATGGCTGCGGCCGCTGATCTCGGGCTCACCTGTCGTGCCCTGCGTTGTGAACTGCCTGAACTGGCGAGGCTCCAGCTACCGGCAATCCTGCACTGGGACTTTGCACACTTTGTGGTCGTGACCCGCGTTCGGCGTCACCACATCACGATTCATGATCCCGCGACTGGCGAACGGGTACTGACGCATGATGAGTTGAGCCAGCATTTTACCGGCGTCGCGCTCGAGCTGTCGCCCGGGGATGCGTTCGAGAAGCGGGACTTTACGGAACGCGTGCGGCTTGCGTCGATGTTCGATGGCATCCGCGCGCTCGTACCGGTACTTGGACAGATCCTCTTTCTGTCTGTGCTGCTACAGGTCGTTGCACTGGCCATGCCCTTCTATCTGCAGATCGTGGTTGACGAGGTGCTCGTCAAGCGGGATGCCGACCTGCTGACACTGCTTGCCGTTGGATTTGGTGCGATTACGGCGTTCTCTCTGTTGACCGAGACGATACGTGGGTTCGCGGGAATCTATCTGACGAACCAGTTGAGTTTCGTGCTTGGGGCACGACTGTTCACACATCTGCTCAGGCTGCCGGTCGGGTTCTTCAGCAAACGTCAGGTGGGCGACATTGTCTCAAGATTCGGCTCGCTCAGGCCCGTGCAGGACTTCATCACCAGCAGCAGCATCAGCGTCGTTCTGGATGGCGTCATGGCGCTGACCACGCTGACGCTCATGTTGATCTATTCACCGCTCCTGACTGCCGTCGTTGTTGCCGCGCTCGGTGTCTACCTGTTGCTGCAACTGGCGCTGTTCGCGCCACTGAACCGGCGCAGCCACGAGCAGATTGTGGCGGAAGCGAGAACCGAGACTCACTTCATTGAAACGATTCGCTCGATGGGTGCCGTCAAGCGATACGGCATCGAGGCCAGTCGCGGCAGCGAGTGGCAGAATCGCCACGCCGATGCGGTCAATGCGCATGTGCGCACTGCCAGACTCTCACTCTGGCTGCAGATTGGCGACCGCGCGACCAGCGGTCTGGCTCATGTGCTGGTCATCTATGTCGGCGCGCGAGTCGTGCTCGCCGGCGACATGACGATCGGCATGCTCTATGCCTTTCTCGCGTACCGGAATCACATGACGAATGCGATGACATCACTGGTCGATGAACTGGTCGCGTACCTCATGCTATCGCTCCATCTCGAACGGCTTGCGGACATCAAGCTTGCTGAACCCGAACCGGATGAAGGCCCCATCCGGCAACTCGCGCCTCAGGAAATTGAACTCAGAAACGTCGCCTGGCGCTATGCCAGCACCGAACCTCTGCTGTTCGACAACGTCAGCTTCAGGCTCCGGGCGGGTGAGGCACTGGCGATCCATGGTCCTTCCGGCGTAGGCAAGACCACGCTCATGTCTTGCCTGCAGGGCACGCTCAGGCCGGAACGCGGCGAGCTGCTGATCGATGGGCAGTCGCTGGATGCGACCGGCATTGCGAGCTACCGGGCGATCTGCGCCAGCGTCATGCAGGATGACACGCTGCTGTCAGGCACGCTGACGACGAACATTGCCTTTGGTGAGGTTGCGCCGGACATGCAGCGCGTGCAGGCCGCCGCTGCCGTTGCCTGCATTCACGATGACATTACACGCATGCCGATGGGGTATGAGAGTCTGGTTGGCGAGATGGGTGCCTCGATGTCAGCCGGCCAGGTACAGCGCGTCCTGATTGCACGGGCGATCTATCGCGCGCCGCGCATCCTGTTTCTCGACGAGGGCACTGCGCATCTCGATGAGCAGACCGAGATTGCCGTGATGAAGAATCTGCTCGCACTCGGGGTCACCTGCATCTATATCTCGCACAATCGGCAGACGCTCGCGCTCGCCGATCGCGTACTGGTGCCGACGCCCGAAGGTGGCTCCTGGCGGATCTGCCGGGTCAGCAAGCGCGCGCTGGCCAAGGCCGCCTGACCATCACCACGGTTTCCTCGTTGGTCTGCTGAATATCGAACGACAGTGTGCGGTAGAGCGAGATCGCGCCCGTATTGCTGCGCAGCACCTCGAGGCGGATCGTATCGCCCGGCTGTCTGGCGACAAGCGCCTCGCAGAGCTGTCCCCCGACGCCAGCGCGTCGGTGCGCTGGTGATACATAAAGCCCGAACAGCGAACCGGTACCCTCGATCATGCCGCGGCCGTAGCCGACCATGCCGATGAGACGGTCTCGGTCGACACTGTCGAAGGCGCCGAGAATGAAGCCACCGTCATCCTGACCAAGCGCCTGGGCGAGCAGCGGCGTCGACCAGGCGAGTTCGAGCGCCGGTGTCGTGCCAAATGACGGGTCATCGGCTGCTTCTACGCGAAGGCGCTTGTACTCGGTTGCGTCAGCGGGTTCGAGAACCCGGATATCCGGTTCAGGTTTCATTCGCGAAAGGCGGCGGTTAGCATCGCGGTAACAGGAGCCGGGAAGTATATCCATGCGATTGATCATGAGTCTCGTTGCGTTGTTGCTGAGCCAGGGGGCCGCGGCCTGGGGCGCCGATGGCCACCAGCTCGTCTGCCAGCTTGCCTGGGACCGGCTCTCTGAACCTGCCCGGGCCTTTGTGGCAGAGACGCTCGCCATGGGTGAGGAACTCGACGGCAACGGCGAGAACGACCTCGCGGCAGCCTGCCTGTGGCCCGATGCTGCGCGTTTCGAAACCTACAAGGGCACTTACGAGGAGCACTTTATCAACGTGCCCCGCACGGCGCGGAACATCGACTTCGCGCGCGACTGTGCGGCGATGGACTGTATCGCGGTCGGCATCCAGCGCAGTCTCACCTATCTCTCCCGACCCGCCGAGAGTCGGCGTGAAGAGGCGCGCAAGGCAGCGGCGCTCCGGTTCCTGGGCCACTACATGGGTGATCTCTATCAGCCGTTGCACGTCGGCCACGGCGAAGACTGGGGCGGCAACAAGATCAGCGTGACGTGGTTTGGTGAGGATTCGAACCTGCACCGCGTGTGGGACAGCGGAATCCTCGACCGTGCCAACATCACCTACCCCGAGAGCCTCGACGTGATTGCTGCAGTCGAGGTCGAACAGCCACCCGGTGTTCTCGAGGCCCTGCAGGCTTCATTCAAGCTGGCCCGCAGCCATGCCTATGCGAATGTTGGCGGCCGCCCGGTCGGCATGGATGCGGTGCTGGGCGACGCCTACTTCGAACGCAACAAGCCGGTCGTGATCGAGCAACTCGCGAGAAGCGCACATCACCTGACGGTGCTGATTGAGGGGCTTGCCCGCGGTACGCTCGATACCAACATCCTGATCGAGTAGCCGATGTTTGATCTCAGCAAGGCGTTCCTGCGCGGTCTTGCCGCGGTACTGCCCATCGGCCTGACCCTCTACCTGATTGTCGCGCTTGGAAGCTGGTCAGAACGAACCGTCGGTGGCGTCGTGCGCGCACTGATGGGCGACTACTACCTGCCGGGCAGCGGCCTGCTCCTGACGATCTGCCTGATCACGCTCATCGGCTATCTGGCGCGGGTGCCGATCGTCAACCTGCCGATGAAGCTCGGTGATGCCATCCTCTCGCGTGTGCCGCTGGTGAAGTCCATCTATACCGCCATCAAGGACATCATGGAGTTCGTGGCTTCTTCTGAGGACGATACGAGCCAGGGGCGACCGGTGCTGGTGGATGTCTCGGGCTTTCGCCTCGTCGGGATCGTGACCGACTCGAGCCCCGATCTGGCACGCGCCGGGAAGGGACAGGTTCTCGTCTATTTGCCGATGAGCTATCAGGTTGGTGGCTATACCCTGCTGATCGAGGAGTCTGCGCTGACGCCGCTCGACATGTCGATTGAGGAAGCCATGCGATTCGTCCTGACGGCAGGCGTTCGAAAGGAACAGTCGAGCTGAGCCGCGCCGCTTTGCCGAATCCCGAATCGGGCGTAAAGTAACCTGATGTCCGACGCTGATCTTGCCATTCCGCTGTCTCTCGACGACCTGACGCCTGACTACCTGACAATGGCGCTCCGTCAGTCCGGTCTCCTGACGCGCGGCCGCGTGACGTCGTTCGACAGTCGCGTGATCGGCGAAGGCGCTGGCTTCATGGGTGACGTCGTCGATCTGTCGCTGCAGTACTCCGACGATGCCGACGCGGACGAGCGTGCCTTTGTGCTCAAAATCCCCACCGCGTCGAAGAATCGCGAGATTGGCCAGACCCTCGGCGTCTACGAACGTGAGATCCGTTTCTACCGGGAGTTCCAGCCGCATCTGTCGATCCGAACACCCCGCCACTATTTTTCGGCGATGAACACGCGCGTTGAACCTGAAACCGGGCTCAAGGCCATCCGGTTGCTCGATCGACTGCCGATGTGGCTGATCCGGATTCTGCTTCCGCTCATCAACTGGGCCAATGGACGTGCGGAGTATCACTACGTGTTGCTGATCGAGCACCTCAAGAAATACCGGATCGGAGATCAGGTCGCGGGTTGCTCGGATGAAGAGTCGAAGCGCGTGCTTGCCGCCATGGCGCGTATGCATGCGCAGTTTCGGGACAATCCGGTACTCGACACCTATGCGTGGCTCGTGCCCTACCGGTATGCGGCCAAACCGCTGCAGATGATGTACCGGCGCGCGACGGATCCGTTCAAGGCGCGATACGAGGATGTGCTGACGCCCCACGCGCGATCACTGATCGACTGGCTGCGGGACAATTATTTCAGTCTGATGACCGCACTCGAATCCCGGCCATCAACGCTGGTCCACGGCGACTTTCGTCTCGACAATCTCTGCTTCGACGATGAAACCGGCGACGTCATTCTGTTTGACTGGCAAACGCTCGGCGTGAGCTGTGGCTCGATTGATCTCGCCTACTTCCTGAGTGCCGCGATCAGCGAGGATGCGCCAGCTGGCAGTGTCGACGAGCTACTCGAGTACTACCGCCAGGAACTGGGCAAGCAAGGCGTTGACGTGGCGCCTGAAGTGCTGCGCTGGGAATACGACGTCGGCCTGCTCGCGATGCTGCACCGGCTGGTGCCAGCCGAATTCCAGGATATGCTCGATCTTGGCGACGGGCGGGGCAACGAGATCATCGGTACCTGGATGAAGCGCATCATGACCCACATCGAGAAAGTCGACGCCGAAGCACTCATGCGCAGCGTGCCCGCCCGGGGCTAGGAAACCTCTGAACTCGCTGGCGTCCGCTCGGCGCGCGCTGCCTCTGCCTCGGTGGCTCGCCGGGTCAGCGGGAAGATCAACGCCAGCCAGACGCCAACGGCGACAAAGGCGACACCAAGGTAGTAGTTCCCCATGACGACACCGAGTCGCTGCAGGGCCACGATGACAACCGACGATGCGCCCTTGCCGGTGCGATAACCAAAGACATCGATGATTTCCTTGGCGCGGTATCGCTCGTCGTAGGACAACGGCACATAGAGCACTTCCTTGGCGGCGCGGAAGATCGAGTAGTCGAAGGCCTTGAACAACGCGAAGGCCAGACCGACCGTGAAGACGGACGGTTCAATGATCGCAGCCGTGATGGCTGTAATGTGTATCACCGGCATCATGATGTGAATCAGCCGCAGGGAAACCAGACTCAGCAGGATGGGTGCGACGATGAACTGCAGCACGATGGAACTCGTGTTCAGCGTGCCCCAGAACCAGCCCTGGAACGCGGTTTCCTCGTCGGGTCTGCCCTCGAACTCGAGCGACAGCAGTTCCTGGAATTTGAAGTCGAGCACGGCGGAGACGACCTGCGTCGACAGCACGATCATGAGCAGATAGAACAAGGTTGGATTTTCTTTCAGCCAGCGCCACCCCATGTGACTCGTGACGCTCTGCTCGTTCGGTGGAATCTCGGGTTCGCCGTGGATCGAGTAGGTCAGGTTCGCCAGTGCCGCGGACGGCAGCAGCATGAGCGCGCCGAAGAGGATCATTGTTTCTGTGCCGAAATCCTGAACGGTCAGCCCCGTCAGCATGCCGCCCAGCACGCTGCCGAACCCGGCAATCCCGGTGACCGGCCCGTTGACGCGCCGGGACGTCGCCGGAGAGACCGAGGAGTTGATGTAACTCCAGTACTGCTCGATCAGGAGGACGATGTAGACCTCCTTGGTGAGAAACAGTATCGGCGTGATCCAGTCTGCGCCGGTCAACAGCACGAAATAGCAGGTCAGGATCAGGCCGGCACTGCCGAGGGATGTCACGATGAGTGTCCGCCTCGGCCCGAGCAGCGTCAGGAGGTGGCCATATACCCAGACGGTGCCGAAGACCACGACCGGCATTGCCGCCATGACGAGCGGAAGATTTTCGGCACCGTAGGCCGTCTTGAACAGAACCGTTGATGCGGAGCGCATGAACTCGTAGCCGACCAGCGTGAACATTGCCGTCATGGCCATGAGTCCGGCGACCCAGTATTCGCGGCTCATCGCGGGACCTCCCAGTAAACCTCGAAGTGATTGCCTTCAGGATCGCGCGCCTTGAACCCGCAGTAGTCGCTTTCGGATATCACCGTCGCGGCCAGCTTTTCGGCCCAGAGGAGCACCTTCTCGCGGTCGGTGCAGCGAAAGCCGAAGTGTGCGTTGTCACCGTAGTCGATCGGTGTTCCCTGCTCGAACACGATCAGCGTGCCGGGACCAATCACGAAGCCGCCCTCTGAGCGGAAGCCGAACATCTCTGCATACCAGTCGGCGAGCCATTCGGGCCGCGCCGCCGGAAGGTTGATGTGATCGAGCCGGATGTCGGGCGTATCGGCCACCCGCTGCTCCCCGTTCAAGGTGATGCATGAGTATACAAACACATGATCACCGCCGCGAAGCGCTTGACAGCCGATCACCTTGCATTCACTGTGCGCAGCTTTCCGAACGGAGATTGTCGACAGCATGAACAAGCCGCAAACGCGCCCCGCCAACCCCTGCTTTTCGAGTGGTCCCACGTCGAAGCGACCGGGATGGAGTGCCGCCTCCCTGCCAACGGACAGTCTGGGTCGATCCCACCGTGCCAAGGGTGCCAAATCGCGTTTGAAGCTGCTCATCGACAAGAGCAAGGAAATTCTCGGCATCCCGGATGACTATCTCGTGGGCATCGTGCCGGGTTCCGATACCGGCGCTTTCGAGATGGCCATGTGGACGATGCTGGGCGAACGCGGCGTCGATATTCTCGCCTGGGAGAGTTTCGGTGCGGGATGGCTCACCGATGCGACGAAACAGCTGAAGCTCGACGACGTTCGCACCTTCGAGGCCGACTACGGCGACCTGCCGAATCTTGCGGAGGTGGATTGCGATCGCGATGTCCTCTTTACCTGGAACGGAACGACGTCCGGTGTTCGTGTGCCGAACGCCGACTGGATCCCGGCAGACCGCAAGGGCCTGACTTTCTGCGACGCGACTTCCGCCCTCTTTGCCATGGATCTCGACTGGTCGCGTTGCGATGTCGTGACCTGGTCATGGCAGAAGGCGATGGGCGGTGAAGCCGCTCACGGGATGCTGGCACTTTCACCGCGTGCCGTTGTCCGTCTTGAGTCTTTCTCGCCGTCGTGGCCTCTGCCGAAAGTGTTTCGCCTGACGAAGGGTGGCAAGGTTAATCGTGAGATATTCGAAGGTTCGACAATCAATACGCCCTCGATGCTGTGCGTCGAGGATCACATTGATGCCCTCGAGTGGGCAGACACCGTCGGTGGACTGTCCGGCCTGATTGCGCGCAGCGAGGCCAACCTCAGCGCGATCAATGCCTGGGTCGAACGCACACCCTGGGTCGACTTTCTCGCCAGTGATCCCGCAACCCGGTCCTCGACCTCCATCTGTCTCAGGATCACCGACGATTGGTTCACGGCTCAGAGCGACGACGAGCAGAATGCCCTGATCAAGAAGCTGGTCGCGCTGCTCGATGCCGAGAACGTCGCCTACGACATCGGCAGCTATCGCGATGCGCCTGCGGGCCTCAGAATCTGGGGTGGCGGCACCGTGGAAACCAGCGACATCGAGGCCCTTATGCCCTGGATCGAATGGGCATTCGAGGAGATCAGGGCCGCCTGAATATCCCGGGCGGCTCAAGCCGCCCGCCAGCCTGCCGATAATTCCTGAGTCGCGTAAACGCTCTCAAGGATGAAAGACACGCAGATGCTGGAGACAGTAACCCGCTGCTCACGAGCGTGGTGCTGCCCGGGAAGATGAGTATCCCGGCCGCACTCATGCTCTCCGGTGCCCTGGCCGTTGTCATCGCACTGGCATTCTACGCCCGCGGTCGAGCGCGGGAATGGCACCTGTCGCATCACTTTGCGCTGATGCCGGCGATCATTCTTTCGTTCATTCTCGTCATTGGCGCCCTCGCCGACGTGGTTGTCGATCACCTTCGACCGGTCGCTTCCGAAGCGACCGTGCGCATCGCCTCCCGATGGGTTTACGCACTCGCAGCCGCCAGCAGCGGGTTTCTCGTCATTACCGCACTGGTCTTTCTGTTTGTGAGTCGAAAGAAGAAGGAAGGCCACCAGCGAACAAGCGCGATTCTCGACGCTGCCATCGACGGCATCCTGACCTGGGATCGCCACGGCCACATCGAATCGATCAATCCCGCCGGGCGTCGCATGTTCGGACTGACCGACACGCAGGCGCCCCTGGCGTCGCTTTCCGAGCTCATCCCGGGTATGGCGAATCGCAGCTACGAGGACATTCGGGAGCGATTCGAGACGCCGCCGGACGATGCACTGACCTTCAGTACCGAGACAGAGGGCCGTCGCGCCGATGGTTGGCTGTTTCCGATGGAGATTTCGGTGAGTGAAACGGTCCTGCCTTCGGGCGAGACGCTCTTTACCGGCATCATGCGAGACATCTCCGAACGGCGACGGGTCGAGTCCGATCTTCTTCACGCCATGAGCGAGCGACAGAAGATGGAGAGCGAACTCAACATCGCACGTGAAATCCAGCTCAACATGCTCCCCAGCGGGTTCCTGCCGTTCCCGGAGCGCGACGATGTCGATCTCTTTGCCTACCTGAAACCGGCCCGGGAGGTCGGTGGTGACTTCTATGATTTCTTTGAGTTTCCCGACGGCAGGATCTGTCTCGTGGTAGGCGATGTGTCCGGCAAGGGAATTCCGTCTGCCCTGTTCATGACGCTCGCGAAGACGATGGTGAAATCTCGCGCGCTGAACGATCCCGACCCCGGTCACATCATCACGGCCATCAACAACGATCTGTGCAAGGGCAACGAGGCGAACATGTTCGTGACGCTGTTCATCGCGTTCCTCGACCCTGCACACGGCACGCTGCGGTACAGCAACGCCGGCCACAACCCGCCCTATCTCATTCGCGACGACGGCACGCTTGAACGGCTCGACAAGCGGCACGGGCCTGTCGTTGGCGCGCTGGAACAGGTTCCCTACGGCGTCGACGAGATGGCCATCGGTGAGGGTGATGCGCTTGTCATCTACACCGACGGCGTCACCGAGGCGATCAGCGAAGAGGCCGGACTGTTCGGGGAACCGAGGTTCCGGGAGATTCTCGAATCGCTGAGGTTCGAGACCGCAACCAACATCGTCAGGACGATTGCCGAGGAAGTCGAGGAGTTCGAAGGGGATGCTGCGCAGACCGACGACATCACGATACTCTCCGTTCGGCTTGCCCACGAGGCTGAAGAGTCCAGAATCCTGGCACTCGACTTCGATCGCGAGAACCGACTCGAGGAAATCGCACACGTCAATCAGGCCTTCAGCGAAATCGCCGGCGAATGCGGCATCGGCACTGACATCATTCAGAAGTTCAACATCGCGTTTGACGAGCTGCTCAGCAACATCATCTTTCACGGGCTTCGCGAGGGCGACAGCACGGAAGTCCGAATCCGGATCGAAATCGTGCCGACGCGGGTCAAGGTGGCTATTGCGAGCCATGGTGTTCCGTTCGACCCGCTGGCTGTGCCACCGCCCGACGTCACGGAATCACTGGAAGACCGTGAACCCGGCGGACTCGGCATTCACATCGTTCGCAGCCTGATGGACGACATGACGTATCACCGGCGCCAGAGCCAGAACGTCATCAACCTGCTCAAACACATACCGCAGGCGTCGCCTGCCATCGAACTCAAAACAGGAACCTGACATGGACATCAGAATGAACCGTGACCGAGACGTCACGATCGCCGAGATCATCGGCAACCTCGACACGCTCACGGCGATCGAGGCAGAAGCCTCGCTCAATCGCGCCATCGACGAGGGCGCCGGCAAGCTGCTGATCGACTTCTCGCATCTCGATTTCATTACGAGTGCCGGGCTGCGCACGCTGCTCGGTCTTGCGAAGCGCCAGCGCAGCGAAGGAGGCACCCTGCATCTCGCGAACATGAACGAGACGGTCCGGGAGATCTTCAGTATCTCGGGCTTCGACACGATCATCGAGTCGTCGCCCACCGTGGAAGATGCACTGGGGCGCATCCAGGCCTGATCGCAATCAGGCGGGGCCTTCTCTATAGTTAGGCCCTATGACTGATCTGACTGAAATCACTGCGGGCCTCCAGTTCCCGGAAGGACCCATTGCACTCCCGGACGGCAGTATCATCGTCGTCGAGATCCAGCGCGGCACCCTGTCGCGCGTCACCCCGAACGGAAAAATCGAGGTCATCGCCGAACCTGGCGGCGGCCCGAACGGTGCCGCCATCGGGCCGGATGGTGCCTGTTACGTCTGCAACAACGGCGGCTTCGAGTGGCACCTTCGCGGGGACCTCGTCTTCCCGGGGGACCAGCCGCCGGACTATTCCGGCGGGCGTATTGAGCGCATTGATCTGGAAACCGGCGCCATTGACGTGCTCTACACGGAATGTGACGGCAACCCGCTCCGCGGACCGAACGACATCGTGTTCGATCGCGCCGGTGGATTCTGGTTCACCGACCATGGCAAGAACCGCCCACGAGAGAAAGACCGCACCGGCGTCTATTACGCAAAGCCTGACGGCAGCCACATTGCCGAAGTCATCTTTCCGCTCGAAGCACCGAACGGAATCGGGTTGTCGCCGGACGAGAAGACGCTCTATGTGGCCGAAACCCCGACCGGCCGGCTCTGGGCCTTTCCCATCGAGTCGCCGGGCGTTCTCGGCAGTGGCCGCGAAATGATGGCGCAGATCCCTGACTACCACCTGTTTGATTCGCTGGCAGTGGATGCCGAGGGCAATATCTGCGTGGCGACGCTGATCAACGGCGGAATCACCGTACACAGCCCGGATGGTGAGCGCGCACAGCACATCCCGATGCCGGACCTGCTGACGACCAATATCTGTTTTGGCGGTGACAACCTCGAGACGGCCTTCATCACGCTGTCATCCACCGGCAAACTCGTCTCGATGCCCTGGCGCTGCCCAGGCCTGCCACTGAACTTCCTGAACACATGAAGCGGCATATTCTATTTTCGCTCTGCCTCGTCTTGCTCGCGGCACCGGCTGCGAGCGACGTGCTGCCTGAGGTTCACTTCCTGATTCCGGCCGGCCCCGGCGGCGGCTGGGACGGCACGGCGCGAGGCGTTGGCGAGGCCATGACGAAATCCGGGCTCATCCAGGATGTCAGCTTCGAGAATCTCTCCGGTGGCGGTGGTGGCCGGGCGATCGCAAAGCTCATCGAGACTGCGGATCGCCAGCCGTATACGCTGCTGGTGAACTCGACGCCGATGGTCGTTCGCTCGCTGCAGAAGATCTTCCCGCAGTCGTTTCGTGATCTCGAGCCCATTGCCAGCGTGATCGCGGATTACACGGCGTTTGTTGTGCCCGCAGATTCACCCCTCCGAACCTGGCAGGACGTCCTCGACGCCTTCGACGCGAATCCCCGGGCAGTCAAGGTTGCCGGCGGGTCGGTGCGCGGCAGCACCGATCACATCATTTTCGCGCGGGCCATCGAGCTTGCCGGCGGCGATCCGTTCAAGGTCGTTTACATTCCCTACGATGGCGGCGGCAAGGCGATGGCCGGCATCCTGACCGGCGAGACCCAGATTCTTTCGACCGGCCTGTCAGAAGCGATCGACATGGCGCGTGCAGGTGAGGCGCGTATCCTGATCGTGACTGCGCCACAACGACTCGATGCCGTCCCGGAGACGCCGACGCTCGTTGAACTGGGCTATCCGCTCGAGTTCGCGAACTGGCGCGGGTTCTTCGCGGCGCCGGGGCTGCCAGAGCAGCGCTATGCGGACATGACCGAAACGCTGACCCGCACGATCGAAACACCGGAATTCGAAGCCGTGCGAGCACGAAACGGCTGGACGCTGCTCCACCACCGGCGAGGAGAGTTTTACGCCTTCCTCGAGCGGCAGGAGCAGGA
Organism: Pseudomonadales bacterium; assembly: GCA_965267485.1. Classification (GTDB taxonomy): domain Bacteria; phylum Pseudomonadota; class Gammaproteobacteria; order Pseudomonadales; family Azotimanducaceae; genus JANQJA01. The sequence continues at coordinate 2,285,116 of OZ254080.1, forward strand.
GATTGGTTCGCTCATGCGTCAGCTCGGGTTCCTCAGGCAATAAACCAGATACTTAAGATAGCTCGGCAAGTTATTGAAATTAATAAATAACACCCGGGTCGGTGGCATCCTGTTTCTGATGTTCAGCGTGGGGTACGGCTACTACGCAACCCAGATTCCACTCGACTTCTTCTCCCAGCAGGAAGCGTTCAACGCGCGCTCCATGCCGCAGTTTCTGGGTGTGTGCGGTGTGATTGTCTCCGCCCTGTTGATCGTGCTGCCTTCGCAGCCAACCGACTGGCGCAGTTTCGCCGTGTATGACTGGATACGACCGCCAGCGCTGTTGCTGCTGATGTGGGGCTACGCGAGCGGGTTCGAGATGCTCGGCTTCGGGCTTTCCACGCTCCTGTTCCTGCTGCTCGCCTTCATGATGTTGGGCGAGCGCAACTGGCTGCGGATGATCGGTGTCGCGGTTCCGCTTGTGCTCGGTTTCTGGCTGCTGATGCACCAACTCGGCATCTATCTCAGCCCGGGCGAACTGCTGGCGCCCTATTTCTCTGGAGAAACGTCGTGATCGAGGGCCTGCTGCTCGGATTGTCGGCGGTCTTCACGGTCGAGAACATCCTGCTGGTGTTCGCCGGGTGCGCAGCGGGCACATTGATCGGGATGTTGCCCGGACTGGGCCCGATCTCCGCCATTGCCCTCATGATTCCGGTGACCTACGGTTTTGATCCGACCTCCGGCATGATTCTGCTGGCCGGTGTCTATTACGGCGCGGTTTTCGGCGGCTCGACGTCATCGATACTGATCAACGCGCCGGGTATTGCCGGGACGGTCGCGACGGCGTTTGACGGCTATCCGATCGCGCGCGCCGGACAGCCGGGCAAGGCGCTCGCGCTGGCGGCCTATGCGTCATTCGTGGGTGGAACGCTCGCGGCCATCCTGCTTGTGATTCTGGCGCCCTATCTGGCGCGATTCTCGCTCGGCTTCCAGTCTGCGGACTACTTCATGCTCATGGTCCTGGGCCTCACGCTCGTCTCCGCGTTCTCGGCCCAGGGCGAGTTCCTGAAGGCCCTGATGATGACCGTCTTCGGTCTCATGCTGTCGACGGTGGGTACCGATCTTTCCGCCGGTGTGCAGCGATTTACCTTCGGCCGCATGGACCTGATCGACGGAATCAGCTTCCTGCTCCTCGCGATGGGCACATTCGCCCTGTCCGAGGCGGTGATGATGGTGCTGCGTCCCGGCGGCACCGGCAAGCCAATCAGCCTCGAGAACACGAGCCTCAGAATGACCGCGGACGAAGTCCGGTCGGTCGCACCGGCTGTTGGCCGATCATCGGTTCTCGGTTTTTTCGTCGGCACGCTGCCCGGGGCCGGAGCAACCATCGCTTCGTTTCTGGCCTACGGACTCGAACGAAACATTGCCGGCCGGCCCGGGATCCCCTTCGGCAAGGGAAACCTGCGTGGGCTGGCTGCGCCGGAGGCCGCCAACAACGCCGCCAGCACAGGTTCCTTCGTCCCCCTGCTCACGCTTGGTATACCCGGCTCCGGGACGACGGCGGTGTTGCTCGGTGCGCTCATCGCCTACGGCATCCAGCCGGGCCCGCGGCTCTTCGTCGATGAACCCGAACTGTTCTGGTCTGTCATCGTCTCGATGTACTTCGGCAACCTGTTCCTGCTCGCACTGAACCTGCCGCTGGTGCCATGGATTGCCCGCTTGCTGATGGTGCCGAAGCCCTACCTGATCCCGATCATCATGTTTTTCTCCCTGATCGGTGTCTATCTGGTCTCGTTCAACACCTTCGATATCCAGTTGATGGTGCTGGTCGCGCTGATTGCTGTCGTCCTGAGGCTGCTCGAGTTTCCGATGGCGCCATTGCTGCTGGGCTTTATCCTCGGGGGTATCCTCGAGGACAACCTCCGCCGGGCAATTACGCTCTCTGACGGCTCGGTCGCCTTCCTCTGGGAACGACCGACAACACTGGTGCTGGTCGTCATCACGGCGATCGTGCTGACACTGCCCCTGTGGCGTGCGCTTTGGCGCCGCATCATCGGCCTGCGAGCCTGAGTGCCATCCCGGGCTTGAGTTCGCCCGCGTTTCTGTTAACTTGTCGGCTAATCACCCACCCAATCCCGGAGGCCTGCTTTATGGATGTTGCATTCGCATCGCCTGGCGCGTTCGCCCGGGGTTCGCTCGTCCTCTACTAGCGTTTGAATCACGTGCTCCACGTCAGGCTCGGCCCCAACGAACCTGAACAGGAAACGAGACGTGACTGAAACAGATGAACTGAATACCCTGGAATCCCTGGGCTGGCGAAAGTTCTTCGCCACACAGATTGGTGCCGATACCGATCTGCTTCCCGCACGCGTGTGCCGCCAGGATCTCGACCGCTACCATCTCGTCGGCCCGCGAGGTGATATAGCCGGCATTCTGCCCGGCAGATTCCGCATCGAGACGACGAGCAAGGCGGAACTTCCCACCGTCGGCGACTGGGTCCTCTATCGCCCTGGCGCGGATGGCGACAGCGTCGTCATCGAGCGCGTGCTGGCACGCAAGTCGAAATTCTCCCGGAAGGAAGCCGGCGAACGGTTCGAGGAACAGGTCGTTGCTGCCAATGTCGACACCGTCTTCATCGTGACCGGCCTCGACAACAACTTCAATGTCGGCCGAATCGAGCGCTATCTCGTGCTCGCCTGGAACAGCGGCGCGCGGCCCGTGGTTGTCCTCAGCAAGGCCGACCTGCTGACTGACGAGGAGATCGATGCGCGGCGTGAAGCACTGGCGCCCGTGCTGATGGACACACCGGTACATGTCGTCAGCGGGATCGACGGCGATGGCCTCGATGCGTTGAGGGCCTATGTGACCGATGGAGAAACGGTCGCACTGCTCGGGTCAAGCGGCGTCGGCAAGTCGACCATTGTCAATGCATTGCTGGGCTACGAGCGCTTCGAGACCGGAGAAGTGCGTGAGGGCGACAGCAAGGGAAGACACACGACCACCTACCGGGAGCTTTGCGTTGCGCCGACCGGGGGGCTGCTGATCGATACGCCGGGAATGCGTGAGATCCAGATCTGGAGCGAGGATGGGCTTGGCGGCTTCGACGATGTGGAGGAACTTGCCACCCGCTGTCGGTTCAATGACTGCGGCCACGATTCCGAGCCGGGTTGCGCGGTTCGCGAAGCGGTTGAACGCGGTGAACTCGAAGCGGCCCGGGTCGAGTCCTGGCACAAATTCCAGCGGGAGCTCCAGCATTTCGAAGAAAAACATGACGCAGCGGCTCGTGCCGAACGACGACAGGAATGGAAGAAGTTCTCGAAGAGCATCCGCAAGCGTCCGACAAAGCGGGATGTGTGAACGCGCACAAAAAAGGGGGCTGACGCCCCCTTCCTGTTTGATTTGACCCGACGGTCGGCGAATCAGTCGTCCGCAGTCGGATCGAGATCCTCAATCGGCGCCTGCGCCGTCTCGAGCATCTTGCGAAGTTCTTCCTGACGGTTCTTCTCACCCGCAATGTACTGAATGTACTGACGGGCCGACTTGGCCTTGTCCTTGTCCTTTGCGGCCTCGCGGAACGCCCGCGTGGCCTCGTCCCAGCGCTCGAGCTGCATCAGCGAGATGCCGAGCCAGAAATGCGCGTCGGCGATGTCATTCAGGCCGCCTTCTTCGAGTGCGTCGCGGTATGCCGTGACGGCTTCGTCGTGACGATCTTCACGTGAAAGCGCCTGCGCCAGACGGTAGTAGAGCTGGCCGTCTTCCGCGTACTTCGTCGCATCACGCCAGGCATCGATGGCCTTCGCCATCTCCTGGGCCATCGTATAGGACGTCGCGAGCAGCTTGATGTTCTTCTCGTTCTCCTCGATCAGACCATCCTTGAAGCCCTTCTCGAGTACCTGCGCAGCCTCAAACGGAACTTCCGCGTTGAGCAGCCGCTGTGCCAGCATGACGACCTCGGACTCCTTTTCGAACATGCCCTGCGCGTAGGCAGCGTAGTAAGCAGACAGCGCCTTGTCAGGCTGGTCCGTTTCGGCATACATACCGGCAAGGTGCATCCAGTACTGCTTCTTGGGATACGTCTTGATCAGCTTCTCGAGCACCGGGATGACGTTCTGGTAATCCTTCATCTCGTTGTAGAGAACAACCTGGATGTACCACCAGCTCTCCTTGATCGTTCGCTCCTGCTCCAATGCGACACGCTCGACATCAAGCGCAACGTCCAGTGCCTTCTGGTACTCGTTGAGCTGGTAGTAGACCGTCGCCTTGATGTACATGACATCGGGGTCCGGTGTGCCCTTCAGCGTCTGCCAGCGATCAATGTACTTGAGCGATTCCTGATAGTTCTCCTCGGCGTAGTGAAGCTGGAACAGGGCGCGCAGCGCCGTCAGTTCGAGGGCTTCAGTGATTGTCTCGCCAAGGACGTTCTCGTAGGACTTGATGGTGTTGGGAACGTCGTCCAGCGTGTAGTAGCCGAACGCCATCGTGTTGTACACCTGCGCCCGCTCATAGCTGTTGATGCCCCGACGTTCGAGCAGCTTCTGGAGGATCGCAAGACCTTCCTGGGGATTGGGCTCGACGTCAGGACGTTCCTCGCCCTCCTCGACCGGAATCGACTCCGGGTCGATCAGGAGCTGCGCTTCCGAGAGCTGCTTGTAAACACGCTCTGTCAGCGGCGGAACGTTTCGACGCTCTTTCTTCTCCTCTGCCGCGGCATAGCCAGCCGCCAGCAGGAGGGTGGTTGCAATGACCGTAACGATAAGATGCTTCATACCCGCTCTCCCTACTCGTCGACGAGTTCGAAGGTAATCTTGTTCTGAACGCCCGCTGTCGCGACCGGTTCACCGTCAATTACCTTGGGCTTGTACTTGAACTTCTCCGCCGCCTGCATGGCCGCGCGGTCGAAGATACTGTTCGGGTTGTCGAAGCATTCCCCGTCGTTGCGCGGACCCTTGATCCAGGCGCAATTCTCGACGACCAGCGGGTCACGGACTGTGCCCTGCTCCGTCACCGTGAATTCAACGATCACCCAACCCGACATTCCCCGTGACAACGCACGACGCGGATAAACGGGTTGGACCTTGACGATCGGGAGATATTCGCCGTCGGAGATGCCGAATCCGCCGCCGCCGACCTCGACGCCGACGTTGAGGTCGGCACCCGCCATCGAAAAGCCCGAGTCATCGACAGCCACATTGAAGTTCTGTGGCGGTACTTCGGGTGGGGGTTCGTCGGGGGGTGGTGGCTTCTTCGGTTTGCGATCCTTGGTTTCGACCTGCTGTTCCTGCTTCACGCGGACGAAGTCGACCAGGGACCCGACGTTGTCTTCGGTAATGGCGTTCCGACCTGTCGCGATCAACGCCTGCATCAAATAGAAAAGTGCGATGGTGACAATTGCACCAACCACCATCGCGACTCCAAGTCTGACTACCATCATAACTATTCTTCCTCGGAGGCGATTGCTACCTGCGTAATGCCGATACCTCTGGCAGCGTCCATGATTGCGAGCACTTTTTCAACCTTGGATTCACTGTCGGCTTTAATGACCAGACCGCCCTTGGGGTTTTCAGCATGCAGCTGTTCCATGAGCGGACGGACATCGCGGACATCGACTTTCTTCTTGTCGATCCAGACAGAGCTGTCCTGCGCGACACCGACCAGGAGGGATACTGTCTTCTTCTGTTCGGCGGTGACCGTGTCAGGGCGATTCACCTCGACGCCGGTTTCCTTGATGAAGGTTGCAGTCACGATGAAAAAGATCAACATGATGAACACGACATCCAGCATGGGTGTCAGGTCAGCAACCTTCTCTTCACTATCCTGGGAAACTCTTCTTTTCATAGCGGGTAACTCACGATCTTCACCAGGCGTTGCCTAGTGATCCATCGTCAGCGTGTCCTCCATATATTCGGATTCAGATTCGACCGTGGAGGTCAGGAAGGTATTCGCGAGTACACCGGACAGCGTTGCGACCATGCCCGACATGGTCGGGATCGTTGCCGCGGAAACGCCGGCCGCCATCGATCGCGCGTTGCCGCCGGAATAGGTCATGGCCTCGAACACCTGGACCATACCCGTCACGGTGCCGAGCAAACCCAGCAGCGGCAGCAATGAAATGAGCGTCTTGATGAAGCTCATGTTGGCCTGGAGGTTCTGGTTGACCTCGGAGATCAGGCGCTCACGGATCCTGTGCGCCGTCCAGGAAGTGCGCTCGGGGCGCGATTCCCAGTAGGTGAGCGCCTTGGCCACATCCTTACGGTGATCCGTATTGATGTACCAGACGCGCTCGAATATCAGGGCCCACATGATGAAGGTCGCGGCGGCGATGAGCCAGAGCACATCACCACCTGCCTCCATGAAGGAGCGAATTGCAACGAAGACCTGTTCGATCATGGTCGGTTACTTGTTGCTCTCTTCTGCCTGCTCGGCAATAAGACCTGCACTCTGCTCCGTCAGTACGTGCATGATGTTCTGCGCACGCGAGTTGACGATGGCGTGCAGCAGTACTGTCGGAATCGCGACTGTCAGACCGAGAACGGTCGTGATCAGTGCCTGCGAGATACCGCCGGCCATTGTCTTCGGATCGCCGGTACCGAACAGCGTGATTGCCTGGAAGGTCACGATCATACCGATAACCGTACCAAGCAGACCGAGCAGCGGCGCGACCATCGAGATGATCTTGATGAACGGAATCCAGGAGTTGATGGACGGCTGCTCCTTCAGAATCGCCTCGTCCAGCTTGAGCTGCAGCGTTTCAGGATCGACGTCCTTGTTCTCGTTGTAGACCGACAGGACACGACCGAGCGGGTTGTTCGTATTCGGCGTCGTGTTATTCATCTGGCCGCGTACGCGTGCACCGATGACCGACAGCGTCACAAACTTGTAGATGGCCAGCAGCACGGCAATGATACCGAGGAAGATGACCACGTAGCCCGGCGTACCGCCCTGCTGGATACGCTCTTCGAGCGTCGGCACCTGAACCTGCAGTGCCAGCAGCTGGCCGCGGGTCGGGTCGAGCGCCATCGGCGTGAAGCCGGATTGCGCATTCGCGAGATTGGCAGCGGATTGCACGAAACGTGCGGCGGGCTGACGGGGCAGCTCGGCCACAACATCGTTCTCGACATCGTAGGAGACGTACTCGCCGCCGCTCACGAGGTTGAAGGTACCGACACGAACGACTTCCTGCGGTGCCGTCTCGCCGTCGAGGCTGATGACGTCTGTCGTGAAGCGGGTAATCTTGCCGGATTCCGTCATCTGCTTCTGCAGCGTGGCCCAGAGCTGTTCGATCTCTTCGATCGAAGCCAGCTTCGAGCTGCGACCCATCGACTGGGCAAACTCCGACAGCCACTGCTCGCGGCCCGGGTACTCGGCGCTCACGATGGAGTTCGCGAGAACACCCTGCGTGTCGCCAGCGACCTGCTGGAGTACGCCGAACAGTTCGCGCAGTGAACCGAGACGGGAAGACAGCTGCTCTTCAAGCGCGGCAATACGGCGTTCGTTCTCTTCGAACTGGGCCTCGAGGCGCTCCGAGCGAGCTTCTTCTTCGGCCTGCTGGCGGCGCGCACGCTCGAGTTCACGCTGCTGTTCATTGCGATTGTTGATGAATTCCTGCTCGCGACGCGCAATCTCCTGGCGATTCACGACACGGCCTTCTTCCACCATTCGCAGCAGTTCATCGAGCGATGCCGCCTCGATTTCGTTCTCTTCAGCAGCCCAGGCACCGGGTGCGACCAGTACTGCGGTCATCAGTGTAATCAGTAGCTTTTTCATTGTTGGTTACTCTCCGGGGGCTGGAACGGGAAGGATCACGAGGTCGGCAGTCTGGGTCTTCTGGGCGATGCGCAGGCCACTGCGGACGCCTGCCCGGTACTCGTCGCCGACGATCTGCCAGTCGCCCGCTGCCTTGTCCCACACGCCTGTGACTTCACCATCCGGGGTCTGGAAGACGAGCGCGACGCGGCCCCACTTCAGGACATCGACCTTGCGCTCCTGACCGTCGATCTCGATGAAATCAGTGTAGGCCTCAATCGTCGTGCCGTAGGTATTTTCGATCTGGTAGGCCTGAAGTACCTGGCTGAATTTCTCTGCCACCGATACGTCGGCGCGATCCAGCGTGTCCTTGAGGAATTCGATCCGCTCGTTGCGCTCACTCATGAGGAAGGGCAAGTCGAGTTCGACGAACTTCTCGAGGTTGTCGATCATGCGCTGGATGAGCGGGCCGATCTGGCGCTCGATCACCGTCACTTCGTCGATCGACTGGTTCAGTTCGCTGATTTCCTGTTCCTGATTGGAGATCAGGCGCTCTTGCTGCCGGTTGTAGACCCTGAGTCCATCGACGATCTTCATGACCCGCTTGTATTGCGACAGGAGGTCACGCGTTTCGTCCTGGATCTCATCGATCTTGACTTGGGATCTGCGTCCTTCTTGTGTCGTTGCTTCCCTGACGCCCAACACATCATCGAGTGTCTGGGCATTCAACTGACACGGAATGATGGTCGCCATGGCGATCGCAAATGCGAACAGGTGGCGACCAATCTGGTGCTCTTTCATGAGTGATACCTACGTTCCAGGAATTTGTTGCTCTTATAACTATTTTTTTGACGATACAACCGGCGAGAGTTCCCGCAATTTGGCTGCTCCGACAGGGCCCTGAGAATGTAGAAGCGCTTCTGCTTTGTCAAGCTGAGACCCCTGCCACTCCGGCCCGGCATTCATCGCCTGAAATGCCGTCTTGACGGCCTTTCGGCGATATGACGCGTTCTCGTTTCGCAATGCGTCATGTTCTTCCGCGAATCCTGCGTCTGCCAACCCGATCAACGCCGCACACCACCTGTCCGTTCCGGTAGGCTAACGTGCGTCGGCGCGCTTCGGGTCAAGCGGAGTTAAAGATTCGCCGCGAAAAATTCCAGTGTCCTCTGTCTTGCGGTCGTCGCCGCCTTCTCGTCATAGCTCCCGCGATGATCACAGTTGAATCCGTGATCGGCCTCGTACACATGAACCGTGACGTCCGGATAGGCTGCCTTGATCTTGTCCACATCACTGAGCGGGATATGTGCATCTTTGTCACCAAAATGGAGCATCGTCGGTACCTGTGGCGCAACATCGAGCGAGCCGGCGATTCCCCCGCCGTAGTAGCCGACGGCGCAGGCAAGGCCTGATGCCCGTCCGGAACTCAGCCAGGTGAGCAGGCCGCCGAAGCAATAGCCGACGACGCCCACCTTGCCCGCCTTCGCTGCCTCGTCGATGGCCGCCTGGACATCGAGCATCGTCTTTGCGATATCCAGCTTGCCCCGTGCAATTCCCGCGCCGGTCTGGATGCCCTGCTCGTCGTAACCCAGCTCGACGCCGCGCTCGGCACGGTCGAACACCGCGGGTGCGATGGCGAGGTAGCCATCGGCGGCGAAGCCGTCCGCGACTTCCCGGATGTGCTGGTTGACCCCGAAGATCTCCTGAATGACGACGATGCCGCCCTTCGGTGCACCTTCCGGCTCGGCCAGCCAGGCGTCGAGTTCGAAGCCGTCGCTTGCCTTCAGTGTGATGTGCTTGCCCATGATGTTCCCTCCTTCAAGTTGGCGGGCTGTGCAGCCCGGTTCCCTAGATCCTGAACACATCGAACCCGTCGAGCGAGTTCGCTGTCGTCTCGTTGGTCACGACCGCGCGTGAGACGTCACCGCGCAGGTAGGTCTGTGCGACCCGTTTGACGTCATCAATTGTCACCGCGAGTACGCGATCTCGAAGCTGGCGCCGGTAGGCGGCGTCTCGCCCGAACAGGCCGTTCTGGAATGACTGCTTTGCCTCACCGGCGGGTGATGACGGCGCATCCACCGAGGCGACGATACCGAGGATCGACTCTTCGATCGGGTCGAAGCCGATATCGGTATCGACGATCCAGTCGATTGCCTGCCCAAACACGTCAAACGTCTTTTCGAGGTTCGGATCGCGATAGGAGTAGAAGCGGAACACGCCGTTGCCACTGTCATGGGTTGCACCGCCGCCGTACGCACCGCCCTTCTCCCGGAGTTCGCTGTGCAGGAAACCGTTGCGAAGTACGCCAGCGAGAACGCTCAGCGCAGCGGCATCTTCATCCTGCTCCGGCACCGTCGGGTGTGCCTGCGCGCAGAAGTTGACCTGCGTGTTCACGATCCAGGCCTGTCGTGCCGGCACGGGCGCGGTGTCAACGGCGCTGAACGCGCCGCCCGACGAACTGCCCAGCTGCGCAGACCACAGTTCGCGGAGATGCGATTCGACGTCATCGGCCGACAATGAGTCCGCCACGAGCAGCAACCGCTTCTCGGCACGGGCAAGGACATCTTTCAGGGCATCGAGGCAATCGACGAACTCACTCATTGCCGCGTCGTCGTCCAGCGTCGCGTCGAGCGCCTTGAGCGCGGCGATACCGGCGAGACCGGAGAGGCGAAACTGCAGCAACGGCACAGGGCGGAAGTGACCCGATGCCGCCATCATGGCGAGGCCGTGGCCATTACCCGTAATGTTGCCCAGTCGTCTCAGGCAAAGCTGCCTGACGAGGTCACGAAGGCGTCTGCGTTCGTCGAGATCAGGCGCATCCAGGGTTCGCTTGACGAGATCGGTCATTGACGTCGCCTTGCGCGCCAGTGTCCGGCTCGACAGCGTGAACCACGCCTCAATCTCATCCGGCGCGTGGCGCGCGGCGCGGAAACTGCCGAACGCATTAATGCCTCCGGTCATCCCGTGCTGCAGTCGCTGCGTTTCGAGATACCCCTCACCGCCGGAGCCAATTTCGGTCACGAGGTTGGAGTACAACGGCAGTACCGACAGCAGCGGCTCGTCGAGCGCCGTCAGTCGACACGATGTCTGATGATAGACGAGCCCGTTGGTACCCGCCTCGAAGACCTGAAGCCGTCCATTGAGAGGCTCGCGATCAGGCTCCACAAATGCTCGCGCCTTGCCGACATCCTCGAGACGGACACGCGGCAGAACCGAAAGATCATCGATCCGGGCCTGACGCGCAGCCAGTGCTCTCGCCCGCGCGACCAGGTTGTCGCTGTCTTGCGCCGACAGGTGCGCTCGGATGTCTTCAAGGCGCTGCCTTTCCCTCGCTGCCATTTCATTCGCGTAGCCAATGTCCGGCGCCATCGTCAGCAGGACCCGATGCGGATTGTCCAGCAGATGTGTGCGGATGAGTGACGGAATGAAGTCGGGGTCGGTGATGCGTTCCCGTAGCCGCTCGAGTGCAGGGTCGAGATCAAGCAGCCCGATGGGATCGCCGCGGTGAATCGCCGCCGGCATGCATGAAAACATCAGCTGCAGGCCGAAAGGCGCGCCGTCGCCACCAATCTCCCGCTGTGAGAGCTCGAGCTGATGCAGGCATGCCTCAAGTTGTTGTACCGGAATGCCCTCACGGGCGACGCGTTCCAGCGTGTCGAGCATGATCCGCTCGATCGCGGCGGCATGCTCGGGCTCGGTGCCCTCGACGCCGCAGACGAAGCTCATCTCCCGGCTGGTTTCCTCGAGTCCGCAAATCGGCGACAGCCCACCGGCCAGGTCGCTGGATTCAAGCGCTTCCCGAAGTGGCGATGCCGCTGTGTCCAGCAGGGCATCCGACAGCAGATTCAGTTCCAGCAGCAGGTCGAGATCGGTGTTGTCTCCCAGCAGCCAGCCGGCCACCACGTGGGTGCCGCGCTCCAGATCAGCCTCGGCATCGACCCCATAGTGCCGTGTCACCGACCGTGGCGATTGGAATCGCTGCTCCCGGCCGACCTCGATCCGGCCGGGCAGCCGCTCGAATCGCGACAGCGCGCGCTGCTCGATCACGGCCTGCTGCTCCTCGGCGGGGATGTCGCCGAACGTCATGAATATTGCGTTGCTCGGATGATAGTGCGTGCGGTAGAAAGCGAGCAGTTCTTCGTAGGACAACGTCGGGATCGCCTCGGGATCGCCGCCACTGTTGAAGTGGTAGGTCGTCGTCGGATACAGCGCCTCGTTCATGGCATCGAACAGCACGGAAATCGGCGACGACGAATCGCCCTTCATTTCGTTGTAGACAACGCCGCGATAGACCAGCTCGCTGGCCGGATCCTCAGGATCATCGAATTCGATCCGGTAGCCTTCCTGCGCGAAGTCGAGCTCGTCGAGACGGGAGAAAAAGACCGAATCGAGATACACATCCATCAGGTTGAAGTAGTCCTTGCGATTCAGCGACGCAAAGGGATAGGCCGTGTAGTCGTTGGTCGTGAACGCATTCATGAATGTGTTCAGGGATCGACGGATCATCCAGAAGAACGGGTCCCGGACCGGGTACTTTTCGCTGCCGCAGAGCGCGGTATGTTCGAGAATGTGGGCGACGCCCGTGGAATCCATCGGCACGGTGCGAAACGCCACCATGAACACGTTCTCGGCGTTCGGCGCCTCCATATGAAAATGCATGGCGCCGGTCTTGCGATGTTCGTACTCGTGAACCGTGAGGTTCAGCGTTTCGATACGACGGCTGTGACGCTTTTCGAACGCCTCGTGCGCATTGGCCTGCGGGCCGGAACGTCGATCACCCACCGCGTTCGCCCGGGTATTCCTTGTCGAAGCTTTCCCAGTACTCGTCGATCGTCTCACTCATCTCCTTCCGGAGCATCAGGATCGAGAACAGGTTGGGCAATGTCATGAAGGCGATCGTAATTGCCGACACCAGCCAGATCAGCGATGTGTCCGCCACGGCGGCGAAGAAGAAGCCGATGACATAGATCACGCGATACGGCAATACGGTCTGCACGCCAAACAGGTACGTCATGGCGCGGTCGCCGTAGTACGACCATGCAACCGCGGTCGAGAACGCGAACAGCACGAGACCAATCGAGACGATGTACTGGCCATACTCGCCAAACATGCCGCGGGTGAAGGCCTTCGACGTCAGGTCGACGGAATGGATCAGGGACTTGCCTCTGAGGTAAATGTCGCCATTCTCGAGATTGCCGTCGGCCACGGTGATCGTGCCGGTGAACGGCGTCTCTCCCTGCATGACCCTCACGTCTTCCGCGATTGAGCGGTTGTGGATCACGGTCACGTCTGCGCCGGTAATGCGCCCGGATGTCACCGTCAGTTCGCCGCTGTAGGGCTGCACCGGATCGTTCTCGGGTGACAGGCTCAGGTGTTCGAAGAGTTGCTGCCGCTGAACGGGATCATCCTCACTCCAGGTGCCTGCAACGATCGCCGTATCGAACTGCTGGAAATCGTTCTCGAACTTTTCGGTCCACACGCCCGACGACAGGATCACGAGGCCGGTCAGCGTGCAGATGACGAGCGTGTCGAGGAACGGTTCGAGAATCGACACCATGCCTTCAGAGACCGGTTCATGGGCACGGGCCGCGGCGTGGGCGATCGGGGCCGAACCCTGGCCTGCCTCGTTCGAGAACAGCCCGCGATTGACGCCGCGATTGAACGCATAGGCAAATGTGGCGCCGAGGAATCCGCCGCTGGCGGCGGACCCGGTAAAGGCATCACGAAAAACGGCAACAAACGATTCCGCCACCTGAGGCAGATTGACGAAGATGACTGACAGCGCCCCGATGACGTAGATCGTCGCCATCAGCGGCACGATGCTCTGCGCCACCTGCACGATTCGCCGAATGCCACCGATCAGCACCAGCCCGAGCAGGACGGCCAGGACACCACCGGTCATCCAGGTTGGCACGCCGAAGGTGCTCTGGATGCCGCTTGCGATGTTGTTGCTCTGCGGCAGGTTACCGGTGCCGAAGGAACTCACGACTGTCGCGGCCGCAAAGAAAACGGCGAGCCACTTCATGTTGAGGCGGCGCTCCATGACATACATCGGCCCGCCGACGATATGGCCGTTGGCGTCTGTTTCACGATACTTGTGTGACAGCGTGACCTCGACGAACTTCGTCGTCATCCCGAAGAATGCTGTCGCCCACATCCAGAACAGCGCCGCCGGGCCGCCAAGATAAATGGCAAGCGCAACACCACCGATGTTGCCGGTGCCGACAGTGCCGGACATCGCTGTCGAAAGTGCCTGGAAGTGCGAGGCGTCGCCCTCGTCACCCTTGCGGTCATACTTGCCGCGGACAACCCGCCAGGCATGGCCAAAGAAACGTACCTGCGGAAATTTCAGGTACAGCGTAAAGAACAGTCCCGTACCCAGCAGCAGGAATGGAAAATAGGCGGCCGAGCCGAGCAACCCATCGATGAAATTGAGGATGGCGGTGAGTTGTTCCAAAGCGATCCCTAAAGCCTGTAGAAGCCGCTGACCTTAGCAGATTCGTGGACGCTACGCCGTCACCTTCTCGCGCATCGTGACGAACTCTTCTGCGGTCGTCGGATGAATGCCGACCGTCGCATCGAAAACAGCTTTGGTCGCGCCCGCTTTCAGTGCAACCGCCAGACCCTGGATGATCTCCCCCGCCTCCGCGCCCACCATGTGCACGCCCAGTACGCGATCGGAATCGGCATCGACGACGAGCTTCATCATCGTCTTCTCGTCGCTGCCGCTCAGCGTGTGCTTGAGCGCGCGAAATGTCGAGCGATAGATGTCTATGTTCGCGAACTGTGCCCGGGCTTCTTCCTCGGTCAGGCCGACGGTGCCGATGTTCGGTTGGCAGAAGACAGCGGTCGCAATGTGATCGTAGTCCATTGGTACCGGGATGCCGCGGAACTGCGTACTCGAGAATGCCATCGCCTCTGAGATCGCGACCGGCGTGAGCTGATACCGGTCGATGACGTCGCCGAGCGCGAAGATATTCGGGACCGATGTCCGAAACTCGTCGTCGACTTCGATGGCGCCGTTCGCATTCAGCTTGACGTCGACGTTCTCCAGACCGATGTCGTGCACATTGGGGTGACGTCCGGTGGCATACATGACGAGCCCCGTCTCCATCGCTGACCCGTCCTGGAACTGGACGACATAGTGGCCTTCATCACGCTTTTCGATTGCCGTGACGATGCTGTTGAAGTGCAGGTGGATGTCTTTCTTTTCGAGTTCATCGCGCACGGTCTCGCGCACGTCATGATCGAAGCCCCGGAGGAACAGCGGCCCGCGGTAGGACAGATGGGTGTCGACGCCGAGACCCGCAAAGATCCCGGCGAACTCGACAGCAATGTAGCCACCGCCGACCACGAGTGCATGTTCGGGCAGCGCATCGAGGTAGAACGCCTCCGTCGACGTGATCACGTGTTCACTGCCCGGCACGTCGGGAATCGTCGGCCAGCCGCCGGTTGCGATCAGAATCTTCTCCGTCGAGATCACGGTGTCATGATTGATCGACACGTGATGCTCGTCGACGATGCGTGCGCGGCCGTCGAAATGCGTGACGCCGGCATTGTCCAGCAATCCCTGATAGATGCCGTTCAGTCGCTTGATCTCGATATTCTTGTTCTGAAGCAGCGTTGGCCAGTCGAACGACGGCTTGCCGGTATCCCAGCCGAACCCGCGTGCGTCCTCGAAGTCGTCGTGGTAGTGCGCCGCCGTCACGAAGAGCTTCTTCGGTACGCAGCCGACGTTGACGCAGGTTCCGCCCATGAACCGATCCTCCGCTGTCGCGACCCGGGCGCCGTAGGCCGCGCTCATGCGTGCAGCCCGCACGCCGCCCGAGCCGACGCCCATCACGAAAAGATCGAAATCGTATGTCCCCATTGATTACACTCCATCGGCAGAACTCATCGCCGCGTTACGCTAACACAGATGACCTATACCCTCGTTCCGTTCAAGCCCTGTCCATTCATCGACAATGCGATCGCGGAATTCACGCCCGGTCGCCAGATCGAGTGCCGCTGGCGACTCGACGGAAACATCGACGCGATCCGATGGCCGGTTGTTACAGACAATCCGCGCCGCGTTCACGGGCTGTGGCATTCGACCTGTTTCGAGTGGTTTCTCGGGCCAACGACGTTCGATCAATACATCGAGTTCAACCTCTCTCCCTCGCAGGACTGGAATGCGTTCCACTTCGACGGTCTCAGGCGCGGCATGATCGAAGCGAGTGGCATTCAGCCCCTCTCCGTCGTCGTCCATCACGGCGCCAGGGAAGCGCTGATCGAGGCACACATTGCCCTGGACGGGCCGCCACCCTCGCCCGCCCATCTCGGGCTCTCGGCGGTCATTGAGGACACCGATGGCGGTCTGCACTACTTCGCCCTCGCGCATGCCACGGCGACACCGGACTTCCACCATCCTGACAATCACGTCACGCTGCCGGCCGCCGAATCATGATCAGCTTCGGCATTGACCGGCTGCTGGCATCCCCGGCGCGCCTCGGCGTAAACCCGCGGGTGGGGCTGGTCGGCCATCCGGCATCGATGACCGGTAGCGGCGCGCATACCCTCGATGCGCTTGTCGGTGCCGGCGTGAATGTCGTGCGCTGCTTTGGTCCCCAGCATGGCATGCGCGGCGACAAGCAGGACAACATGATTGAAAGTGAGGACTACGTCGATCCGGCACACGGTATTCCGGTGATCAGCCTCTACGGCGAACACCGCCGGCCCACAGGTCCGATGCTGGACGGTCTCGACGTGATTCTTTATGACCTGCAGGACGTGGGCTGCCGGATCTACACCTACATCTCGACGCTCAAGTACTTCCTCGAAGCGCTCAGCGGTTCGGACACACGTTTTGTCGTTCTCGATCGACCGAACCCCGCCGGCCGTCCGGTCGACGGTCTCTATCTCGAATCCGGACAGGAAAGCTTCGTCGGCTGTGACGAGATGCCAACGCGCCATGGGCTGACGGTTGGGGAACTGGCGCGCTGGTTCGTGTCGACGAACCAGCTCGACGTTGCGCTGGAAGTCATCGACATGGCGGGCTACGACCCGGCGGCTGCACCGGGCTACGGCTGGCCGGCGCTCGTTCGGCCGTGGGTCAACCCCAGCCCGAATGCGGCCAGCCTGAACATGGCTCGCTGTTTCGGCGGTACCGTGCTGCTCGAGGGCACGGAACTCTCCGAGGGGCGCGGCACGACGACGCCGCTGGAACTGATCGGTGCGCCGGGCCTGCCGGTACGCGAGGTACTCGATGTCCTGAACAACGCCGTACCGCATTGGCTCGAAGGGGCCTGGGTTCGTCCGTGCCACTTCGAGCCCACCTTCCACAAGCACGTCGGCGAGATGTGCGCCGGGATCATGTTCCACACCGATAGCGCTGACTATGACCATGGCCGCTTTCGACCCTACCGCCTTGTTGCCGGTCTGATGAAAGCGCTCCGGCTTGTGCGTCCGGACTATATCCTCTGGCGTCACCACGACTACGAGTATGAGCTGGACCGAATCCCGATCGATGTCATCAACGGCGGCCCGGCGCTCCGGGAATGGGTGGATGACGGACTGCCGACGTTCGATGAGTTCGAGCAGCGACTCGACGCCGATCGTTCACGCTGGATCGAGGAACGCGCACCACACATGAGCTACTGATGCGATAGAATCGCGGCTTTTTGAATCGGACCACAGCACAATGACCAATGCCTACAAAGTCGCCGTCCTTGCGGGCGACGCGATCGGACCGGAAATCATGGCGCAGGCCGTACGGGTTTTCGATGTCATCCAACAACACCGCGATGTCGCCTTCGAACTCATCGATGCACCCTTCGGCGCCGGCGCCTACTTCGAGCACGGCAAGGCATTTCCCGATTCGACGAAGGCTGTCTGCGACGAGGCAGACGCAATTCTGAAAGGTCCGGTCGGCCTGAGCTTCGAGGAGTCCCGGAAGATCCCCGTCGAGGAACAGGCTGAGCGCGGCGCCATCCTGCCGCTTCGCGCGCGGTTCGATACCTTTGCCAATTTTCGCCCGATCTTCCTGTCGAAGGACATGGCCCACTTTTCGCCGCTCAAGCCCGAGGTCATTGCCGACGGCATCGATATCCTCCTGATACGCGAACTCGTCGGGGGCCTCTACTTCGGTGAAAAGGAACGCGGTACCCGGGACGACGGAACCCGCTACGTCGAAGAGACACTGGAGTACACGGATGCGCAGGTCGACCGCGTGCTGCGTGTCGCATTCGAGCAGGCACGCAAGCGCAAGAAGGTCCTGCACAATATCCACAAGAGCAACGTGCTGATGTCCAGCGTGTTCTGGTACGAAATTCTGGAGGAAGTCAGGACTGACTACCCCGATGTCGAGGTCAGGCACATGCTCGTCGATGCCGCCGCAACCGCCCTGTGTCTCAACCCGGGGCAGTTCGACGTCATGGTGATGGAAAACATGTTCGGGGACATCCTCAGCGACCAGGGTGGCGGTATCCTGGGTTCACTCGGCCTGATGCCCTCTGCCTGCATTGGCCCTGACAAGGCGTACTACGAACCCTCTCACGGCTCGGCGCCGGACATCGCCGGCAAGAACATTGCGAACCCCTACTCGATGATCGGCTCGGTCGCGATGATGCTGGAGATGAGCTTCGGCATGACCGAGGAATCACACGCGGTCTGGGATGCCATGAAACAGGTTTTCGAAGACGGTTATACGACCGCTGATCTCGGCGGCGGCAGCGGAACGACACAGTCAATTTCGACCGATCAGTTCGGTGACCGTGTCATGGAAGCGCTGGACAAGCGCCTCGCGTAAGGTGTTGCGCGCCGGGCCAGCGCGACGTTGGTCCCGGCAGGTTCGCTCCCGCAGGTTCGCTAGAGCTGCGGGATCGTGGTAACGAGACTCGCAATCATCACGAGGACGGCCAGCCATCCCCAGCCGATGAAAACCCAGTTGATGAGCGGCTGCTCGAACAGATCGCCCAGAATGTTGACGGTCGAGTCGACGAAGAGAAACTTCAGTGTGCGCTGGATGTACTTCTTGATCATGTCGCTGTTGTTCGTGCGGCCTTGGGACGGCGCGTATTCTAGCTCGATCCGAGCCCAAGTTCACGTCGTCGTTGCTCGTACGCAATGAAGCGCTCGATGTCGCCCTTGATCTTGTCGTAGATGGCTTCGGCGTCGATATCCTGCCCGAACTGGATGCGCTTCGAGAACACGGTCACCGGGAAAACGAAGTTGTTGGTATCCCGCCACCGCAGCGCCTTGCTCACGCCGAGATCGTCCTCATAGCTGACCCACTCGAAGTCGTACTCCTCGACGAGAATATCGCCGAACAGCACGCCCACCGCCTGCCACTCGCGCACGTCATCTTCGCGCAGCACCTTGCGGTCGTAAAGACGCTGGATGGTCGGCAGGTCGCTGGCATCGCCGCGCAGGCTCATGATGCCGAGCTCCCGGGCGATCAGTTCCTTGATCTCGCGTCGCTGGGTCGAGAGGATGTAGCGCTGCCCCACCGATAACTCCTCGATTTCGGGCGGGTTCTCGTCCTCCTGCTCGCTGAACTCGAACGACTCGAGTTCTTCCTCGGTCAGCGTCTGCACGGGCACATCCTCGGCTGCCATCGCCAGCAGCGGCAGCATCAGGAGCAGCGTGAACAGGATTCGAATCATCGTCGTCGATCCTCGTTGGTCGTATGAGGGAATGTTGGGGAGTGTACGCGCATTTCAAGCGTCGACCATCTGGTATCTTTGACCCTTCATTGTCAGACGGTTCAACGATGGACAAGCAGCAATTGATCGCCGCCATTCACGATGCACCCGGGAAGTTCGTCATTGCGGCGACCGGTGGCGGCAGCTCAGCGACGTCGGCGCTGCTCGGACTCCCCGGTGCGTCACGCACGGTGATCGAGAGCACAGTGCCCTACGATCCCGCGTCGCTTGCCGCGTACATCGGCGGCACACCGGATCAGGCCTGCTCCGGAAAGACCGCGCGTTCGCTGGCAATGGCATCGTTTCAGCGCGCACACCGCTACGAGCCGGATGAGCGCATCGTCTTCGGCATCGGCTGCACGGCAGCCCTCACCACCGATCGCGAGCGTCGGGGGTCTGATCGCTGCTTCGTGGCGATCCAGTCGATCACTGAAACCGTGGAGTTCGAGCTGCACCTGTCACGCCATCATCGTGACCGGGCCTCGCAGGAAGGCGCCTGTGCCGATCTGATCCTGCACGCCATGGCGCACTGCTGCGAACTCGATCCACCGCCTTTCCGGCTGATGGACGACGAGCGTCTGGAGCGCCGCGAACAGCAAGGACAGCCGGAGTGGGTCGAACTGTATCGTCACACGCGTGAATACACCTCGCTCGGTGATCGGGCGCCGCGGGTTATCTTCCCCGGCGCGTTCAACCCGCTGCACGACGGGCACCGTGCGATTGCGCGTCTCGCCGAGGCGCGAACCGGCGGACCGGTTGTCCTCGAGGTATCGGCCTACAACGTCGACAAACCCGCGCTCGATTACATCGAGATGGCAGCCCGCGAACAGGGCATCGCCCACGAGTTCCCGCTGACGTTCACCAATGCGCCGACCTTCACGATCAAGGCGTCGCTGTTCCCCGGGACCCTGTTCGCTGTCGGCTCCGATACGCTCGCACGGATCGGGGAGCCCCGCTACTACCACGACAGCCATGAGTTGCGGGATATCGCCATCCGTTCAATGGCCGACCGCGGGATCAGGTTTCTGGTATTCGGCCGCGCAGAGAACGGTTGCTTCACCGGACTCGACGAAATCACTGTGCCGCCGCTTCTCAGACAGATCAGCGACGGCGTTCCCGAGAGCGAGTTCCGGGTCGACGTCTCCTCCAGCGAGGTTCGCCGCGGTCAGTGATGCGGCAGGAAGTGAACGTTGTCGCCGATTGGCGGATTGTCCGGCAAAGTCAGTGCCCGGGCACCGCTCGTCGAATCGCCAAAATCGATGTTGGCACACCAGCCGACATCCGGCTGCATCATCAGCGGCAGATCGAGGGAAGCCAGCAAATCCTCAACGGCGGCTGACGCCTCTGGCAGAATCCTGTCGACCGCGAGCTGCGACCTCGGTCCGATCGACGATTCGGCGATCCGGTTTCGCTGGCCCCAGGCCACCAGCAAATCGTTGCAGCCTTCGATCTCGCCGGGATATGCCACGATGCCCACATCACGATCAATGCCATAGCTCAGCAGCATCATCGCCTCCTCGAACGCCATCGCGAGATCCTCCCGCGACGTGCTGTAGTTGTAATAGTCGTTTGCGATATCCAGCGGGAACTCGGCCGCGACCTCATCGGCCGTCGTTGCCAGCTGCGCGGCTGATGGCGTAACGCCCCGAAACGCGGCGGCGGCCAGCCCACGCATGAACCCGGACTGAAGCGGCAACGAATTGGCGAGTTGGGTCGATGGCAGCGCCGCGGTCGAGATGTTGTTGTAGATCGGGATCGTCGGATCGAGCTGCCCCAGACGTCCGGGCGGAAAGTAGTCGTTGGCATGCGCGAGTTCGTGAAACAGCAATGCGGCCGCACGATAGCTCAGGCTTTCGAGCGACCTGTCGAGATTTCTGATGTCGGTGCCATCCAGCACGTAGCGCCAGAGAATCAGGAACTGGAACGCCTGGATATCCTCGGTTCTGGGATCGTCAGCGGTTGAGATGACCGCCCGCTCCGCTTCGGTCAGCCACATGCCGGCCGGGTCCAGGTAGATGGCGCCGGTGCGCGCCGTATAGAACGATGGCCGGACATCGCTCGAGATGACCACGGCGGTCAGCCCGCGCATCATCAACAGCACTTCAGGCGGCATGAGTTCCAGCAGTTCGCGGAAGCGGACAGCCATCCAGTCATGGGTCACGACGACGCGGCGCATGATGTCGTCGATCGTTGGGTCCGTGGTTTCCATGCCGAGCAGCGAAAGGTCGTTCAGCGTACAGAACTCATCCTCACGCAGCATGACGGCGCAGCGCATCGCCGCTTCGCCCGTGGGCGAGGCAACGGCAGGCGCGGCAAGCCCGCGCGTCACGGAATCGAGCAGGAACGGCGCGGAGGAACCGCCGTCGCCCGCATCGTTGCCGCCTCCACCCGCCGGGGGCTGGCCAACGGGGGGTGTCTGGATGGACGGGGTGGATGATCCGCCACCACCGCCGCCGCAGGCAGCGAGCAGCATGAGCAATGTGAGGGTCGCAAGATATCGCATGGCGTCCTTGGCCGAGGGTTGTCTCTCCTGAGACCCGATTTTAGCGGCCATCGTTTCGAGGTCGAGGACAATTTCCCGACCGGTCAACCCCGGGATTGGCGGGTCTGTCTCAGGACGTGCAGGATAAACGCGTATTCCAGGGCATCGACCCGATAGCGCTCGTAGCGCGCAGACGCGCCGCTGTGACCGGTCTGCATGTCCACATGAAGCAGCAGGAGATTGTCATCGGTCTTCAGTTCGCGCAGCTTTTGCACCCATTTGACGGGTTCAAAGTATTGCACCTGCGAGTCCCACAGCCCGGTTGTCACCAGCAGGTGGGGATAGGCCTGCTCCCTCACCTGGTCATACGGCGAATAGCCGAGCATGTAGTCGTAAAACTCGGGGTCGCGCGGATCACCCCACTCCGAGTATTCGCCGGTCGTCAGCGGTATCGACTCGTCGAGCATGGTGGTCATCAGATCGACGAACGGGACATGGGCGACGATTCCCGTATAGAGATCCGGTGCCTCGTTGGCGATGACCCCCATGAGGAGACCGCCGGCCGATCCGCCACCGGCGAAGACCGCGTCTGGAGACCCGAACCCTTCATCAAGCAGCGCGCGGGTTGCGTCGATGAAATCGTTGAACGTATTGCGCTTGTTGAGCAGCTTGCCGTCCTCGTACCACTCGCGTCCCATCTCCTGCCCACCGCGCACGTGAGCGATGGCGTACACGAAACCACGATCGAGCAGCGACAGCCGCAGCGTGTGGAAGGACGGGTTGCTGGAGATGCCGTAGGCGCCGTAGCCGGTCACATACAGCGGACTCTCGCCAGGCGTGAACCGGTCTGGCCGGTAGACAAGGCTGACCGGCACTGCGGTGCCGTCGCGTGCCTCGATGAAAATACGCTCTGATGTGTAGTCGCGGGGATCGAATGCACCGACGACCTCATCCTGCTTCAGCAGGCGGGAGGCGCCGGAGGCCATGTCGTACTCGATCACAGACTCCGGCGTTGTGAGGCTGGAGTAGACAAATCGGAGCTTCGTGGTCGACGGCTCCGGATTGGAATGCAGGCGCGCCGTATACGCCTCGTCCTGAAACTCAATGGGCGACTGCTCGCCGGTTTCACGGTCGATGACCCGCAGCTGGGTCAGACCCGACTTTCGTTCACTGACGACGACATAGCGCTCGAACACCTCGACGTCCTGCAACAGGACATCCTCACGGTGCGGCACGACCTCTTCCCACTCGTCCAGTCCGCCGGGTGCAGCATCGGGGGTCCTCATCAGGCGGAAGTTCCTTGCCTGCCAGTTGGTGATGACATAGAACCACCCGGGCACATGACGGATCCGGTACTCGAGCCCTTCTGACCGCGGCAGGAAGACTTCGGGCGTCGATGCCGGATCGTCTGCACTGATCAGGCGGATCTCGGAGGCGTCGGTGCTGTTGACGGCGATGACGATGTAGTCGTCCGAGCGTGATTTGTACACGGAGGTGTAGAAGGCGGGATCGCTTTCTTCGTAGACCAGCACGTCATCTGCGCGCGGGGACCCGATCTCATGTCGCCAGACCTGGTACGGCAGCAGCGTCTGCGGATCCTTGACGACGTAGAACAGCGTCCGGTTGTCGTTTGCCCAGGCGATATCGCTTTCAACCCCGGTCAGGCAGTCAGGAAGCAGTTCGCCCGTAGCCAGTGACTTGACCCGTATCGTGTACTCACGCCGGCTCACGGTGTCTTCGGCATAGGCAAGCAGATCGTCGCCGGGGCTCACGCTCCAGTTGCCGACCGCGTAGTAGTCGTGACCACGGGACAGCTCGTTCACGTCGAGCATGACTTCGGGCTCCGACGCCGGCGCATCCCGCCGCCGCAGGTAGATGGGATACTCGCCACCGGCCCGATATTCACGGTGATAGAAATAGTTGCCGCGCTTGATCGGCACGGTGTCGTCCTCGACCTTGAGCCGGCCGGTCATCTCCGCAAAGAGTTCGTTCTGAAGGTCGCTGGTGGGTGCCATCATGGCCGCCGTGTAGGCATTCTCGGCCTCCAGCAGCGACAGCATTTCCGGGTCCGAACGCGAGTCGTCCCTGATCCAGTAATAGTTGTCGACGCGCGTATCACCGTGAACGGTGATTTCGTGTGGCACCTTGTGTGCCACGGGCGGAGCTGGCGTCATGCCGGATTCTTCTTCAGGTGAGCCGCATGAGGTGAGCAGCAGGGTCCCGATGACTGCAGCAAGGAACCTGCGGCCGCATATCGTTGGTGTCGTCATGATCGGGGACATGGAATTCGAGCGCGCGACTATGCCGAGTTCGCCGGATTTCGTCAATGTCGCTATGCTCTGCGCCGTGAAGACTTCCGTCCTGATGACCGTTTACGCCGGCGATGACCCGGCGCACTTTGATGTCGCGCTGCGCAGCGTCGTCGCGCAGCGGGCCCCCGCTGACCAGATTGTGCTCGTTTGCGACGGCCCGCTCGGCGAAGCGCACGAGAGAGTCATTGAACGGGCAATTGCAGACGGCGCGCCGCTGGACGTGCTGCGCCTGACAGCGAATGTCGGCCTCATTGGCGCGTTGAACGCCGGGCTCGATCGCTGTGCCGGTGAGCTCGTGTTCCGGATGGACGCGGACGACGTTTCCCTGCCTGACCGGTTTGGGGTGCAGCGCGAGTTCATGGAGGAACATCCGGAGATCGGCGTTCTGGGCACGGCGATGAACGAGTTCGATCTCGACCCGCAGCGCCCGGTTCGGATGAAGCCCGTTCCGGAGACCCATGACGAGATTGTCCGGCGGCTTCCGGTCCGGAATCCCGTCAATCATCCGACCGTGTGTTTTCGGCGCGAACTGGTCTCGGCAGACGGCTACCCGGCCCTCCGCTTCGTCGAGGACTACTTTCTGTGGGCGCAGCTCATCAACCGCGGCGTGAGGTTTCACAACCTGCAGGCGCCGCTTGTTGCGTACCGGTTCGATGCAGCAACAATCGGCCGTCGGTCGGGCTGGACGAACTTTCGCAATGAGATGGCATTGCGGTGGTGGATGCACCAGCGCGGCATGCTCGGGCTGCCCGGTTTTGTTGCCGTCGGGGTCGTGCAAGCGATCGTCCGGTTCGCGCCGGCCGGACTGCAGCGCTGGCTTTGGCGCCTGACGCGACGCCGGACGGCCTAGCTCCCGATCGCCGCCTCCGGCGAGACGAACTCGAGATTGTGCGCGGCGCCGACTGACTCGTTGGTAATCCTGCCCTGGTACACGTTCAGGCCGTTCAGCAGATGACGATCCGCCTTGAGTGCTGCCAGCGTGCCGCGGCCCGCAATCTGCAAAACGAACGGCAAGGTCGCGTTGTTGAGTGCAGCAGCCGACGTGCGCGCAACGGCGCCGGGCATGTTCGCGACGCAATAGTGCACGACGTCGTCAACAATATAGGTCGGATCAGCGTGGGTCGTGGGCTTCGAGGTCTCAAAGCAACCCCCCTGATCGATCGCAACATCGACAAGGACTGTCCCGGCCGACATCGCCTTCACCATGTCGGCAGTAATCAGTTTGGGTGCCGAAGCGCCCGGTATCAGGACGGCGCCGATAATCAGGTCGGCTTCCATGGCCGCTCGCTCCACCGCGTCCCGGGTCGAATACAGGCAGTGAATGCGGCCACCGAACTGGCGGTCGAGCTGGCGCAGTACGTCCAGCGACTTGTCCAGCACGGTCACGTGTGCGCCCAGCCCCACGGCCATTTCTGCCGCGTTGTAGCCGACGACACCGCCGCCCAGGATGAGGACGCGCCCCTGCTCGACGCCGGGCACCCCGCCAAGCAGGATGCCGCTGCCACCGTTGATCTTCTCCATGCAGGTCGCGCCCGCCTGGATGGACATGCGACCGGCGACCTCGGACATCGGGGCGAGCAGCGGGAGCCGTCCCATGCTGTCGGTTACGGTTTCGTAGGCGATACAGGTCGCGCCGCTGGCGATCAGGTCGTGGGTCTGGTCAGGATCCGGCGCCAGATGCAGGTACGTGAACAAGGTGTGATCGGCGGTCAGCAGTTTGCGCTCACCGGCCTGCGGCTCCTTGACCTTGACGATCATTTCTGCGGCGCTGAAGACGTCTTCTGCGGTGGCCGCAATGCGGGCACCGGCCTGCTCGTAGTCACTGTCGTAGTGGCCAATGCCCGCGCCGGCATCGGTTTCGACAATGACCTCGTGGCCACGCTCGGTCAGCTCTCGAACCGACGACGGGATCAGGCCGACCCGGTATTCATGGTTCTTGATTTCGCGCGGTACGCCAATGCGCATAGCTGTCTCCGGTGGCCGGTGGAATGAAGGCGGTAGTGTCCCCGGATTCTGCCTGACGGGCAATGATTGCGAGCGGCGAAACTACTGTATATATTAACAGTATGAAGGTCAGCACGTTGCTCCAGCAAACCGGCATGTGGCGCGCCTCCCGCATCGACTCACTCGAACAGCGGGGAACGCCGACCGGCTTCCCTGAACTCGACGAGAAACTCGCCGATGGCGGCTGGCCGGAACGCGGTGTCATCGAGTTGCTGTTCGATCATCCGGGTATTGGCGAGTTGCGGCTGCTGGCGCCGGCACTGGCACAGCTCAGCCGGGAGCAATCGCGCTGGCTGCTCTGGGTATCACCGCCCTGGCTGCCCTATCCCCCCGCCCTGGCACGTGCCGGTATCGATCTCTCGCGGGTGCTCATCGCAAGACCGGACAATCGCAGGGATGCGCTCTGGACCCTCGAGAAGGCGCTCTCGTCACAGAGTTGCAGCGCCGTGCTGGCCTGGCCGAGAACCCTGAAACCGGCGGAGATCCGGCGCATCCAGGTCGCCAGCAAAGATGGCAACTGCCTCGGCATCCTGATGCGCCCGGCATCTGTCGCAAGCGACTCGTCGCCGGCCGAGCTCCGAATGCGGCTGAACAGTGCCGTGGCGTCGCCATTTGCCGACGCCTCTGAAATGCAGGTCGAGATTCTCAAGCGACGCGGCGGCTGGGCGACTGCGCCAATGAAAATACGATTCGACGACGAACTGAACCGGGTCACGCCCAACTACCCGGACATGCAGTTTCGTCAGCCTCGCACGGCCCGCCTGCGGCAGGCTGAACGCGAGTTTACGGAATTCGATTATGTCCCGACGCTCGACACCTCGCCCTGAACCGCTATGGCTTTGCCTCTGTTTCGGGCAGTTGCCGCTCGAGGTATTCGCGCGCGGTAACGAACAGGCCACGGCACCGATTGTCATCACCGAAGGAGGTCGGGTCTGCCGGCTGAACGAGGCAGCTGCCGATCTCGGGATCGAGATGGGCAGCACGATGAACACAGCGCTCAGCATCAGCGAAAAACTGTCGAGCTTTGAGCGTGATCCTGACAAGGAACGGGTCAATCTCGATCGACTGGCCCAGTGGGCCTATCAGTTCACACCCGGTGTCTCGGTGATGCCGCCGGCATCACTCGTCCTCGAAATCGGCTCCTGTCTGAAACTCTGGGGCGGATGGGAGCCGCTGCGCGACCGTATCGAAACAGGACTGCACGGGCTTGGCTTCGTCCCGGCACTGGGTCGCGGGCACACGCCTCTCGCTGCCCGGCTGGGTGCCACAGCCAGCGATGACCGCATCGCCTCGATTGAATCGATTCGCTCGATGTCCGTCGACCGTCTGGCGAGCGATCCCGCCATCGAACCCAAACACATTGCCGACCTGCACCGAATGGGGATCAGGACAATCGGCCGGCTGCTGGATTTGCCCACGAGTTCGCT
Source organism: Pseudomonadales bacterium (assembly GCA_965267485.1). GTDB lineage: Bacteria > Pseudomonadota > Gammaproteobacteria > Pseudomonadales > Azotimanducaceae > JANQJA01. The sequence continues at coordinate 2,312,741 of OZ254080.1, forward strand.
CAACCGCCGGTTTGGTGTCTACTTCACGAACTGGCTTGGTCGAATGACGGGCGAACTGGCCGACCCGCAGAAGTTCATCACACCCGAGCCACACTTCTTCAGCGAGATCAATTTCCTGGCAGACGTTACCGACAAGGAAGCCCTGCGTTTCCCGATCAACCGCCTGCTCACCGAACTCGGCGAGTTCCTGACCGGTCGGCAGCTCTACACCAGCCACCTTTCCTGGCGGCTTTCACATCGCAGTCACGAACCGCTGTCTTTCTCGATATCGATGGCCGAGCCCGAAAACGACCCGGCACTGTTCCTGTCGCTGATGCAGCTCAAGCTCGAACGCGTTCCCGGCATCCGGGAGGTCGACAGCCTCTCGCTGACGGTACGGGAGTTCTCCACAGCGGAAGCCCGCACCGGTGGCCATCGTCCGGTCGATGAGTTGAGCGGCGACCTGTTCCAGGGCACACGCTTCCGGCGTCGCGATGGCCGGGTCAGTTCCATCGCAGATCATGCCCGGGCCAACGCGCTGCTGAACATGCTGGGAGCCCGTCTCGGCAGCGACAGCTGCTTCGGCCTGTCCGTGGCAGACGATCATCGCCCCGAGAAGGCATGGCGTACAGTTCGGGCCGCAGAAATCACTCGCCGCGAAGCGCCCTCCATGGCCGGTTACAATCCGCGGCCGGCTTTCCTGCTGACGACACCCCGCCCGCTCCGCTCCGAACGCGGTGAGCCGTTTCTCGAGGGCAAACTCATCCTCATGCGCGGCCCGGAGCGAATCGACTATGGCTGGTGGGATCTCGACAATCCCGACCGGCCGGCAGCACGTGACTACTATGTCGCTCGCTCCAGCGATGGTGCCCTGTTCTGGATATTCGAGTATCCCGTCGACCCGTCCGGCGCCTCCACGAATTCCCGATGGTATCTGCACGGGATTTTCTCCTAGAATGGGCGCATGGATATCTTCGATCTGACAATGGATTCGATCACCGGCGAACCGGTCTCATTCTCCGAGTACCGGGAACAGGCGCTGCTGATCGTCAACCTCGCCTCCCAGTGAGGCCTGACCCCACAGTACGCAGGTCTGCGTGCATTGCATGAAACAGGACGGGTCACTGTCCTCGGCTTTCCCTGCAACCAGTTCGGCGCTCAGGAACCTGGAACCAACGAGGAAATCCTCGAGTTCGCCAGATCCAGATATGACGCCAACTTTCCGATGTTCGCCAAGATCGAGGTCAACGGCGCCGGTGCCTGCGAGCTCTATCAGCAGCTCAAACGCGCGGCGCCGGGTGACGATGGCAACGAGGACATTCCCTGGAACTTCACAAAGTTCCTCATCACTCCGGCGGGCAAGGTCGTGAGATTTGGCCCCCAGGTCACACCCGAACAGGTCGCCGAAAAGCTCGACGAGTTGCTCTAGCCGCTGCAGCTAACGCTCGCAGTTGTCCGGATGCAGGGCGCCGCCCTGCCATTCCGGCGAAGGCTTTCTGATCGAGACGTGCTTCTCGAACGGGCGCGGACTCGCGAATACCTGCGTAAAGTAGGCTGACCATTCCCCGGAGGCCACCGTGCCCCAGTCCGGAAAGCGAATCTCGCCGAAATTGCGGTGTGATCCAAAGATCATCGTCGCCTCCCGCGGCTGCAGTCGCTTCCATCGGTACAGGTCCCCATCGCGGGTGAGATGGAGCTCGCCAACGGTCTTGTTGCCAACGTCACTGATCCGAATCCCCATCGGCTCGATCGCTTCGAGACGCAGGTCCTCATCTGACAGGGCCAGCCGACGCAACAGACGGAAAAGATCGCCTTGCCATGCCGCCTTGCGCTCGTCGATTTCCGCCGCATCGAAGTCACGGATGTCCTGGCCTCGCCGGATCCATCCGGCATCACCGCGCCAGGCCCATTCGAGATCAATGTGCTGGCCTTCCAGAGACACGCGCTCACCCGGCGACTCCAGATCGAGCCAGTGGGTTGCGATGACACCATCGCCGTAAAGCGGGTAGCGGGCCCTCTCCATGGTGAAGACGCTGCTGGCGTTGGCCCAGACGTGGCGCCCGCCCATCGCCTCGAGCAGCGTTGCCACACGGCGATCGGCTTCGCCGGGTCCGGCGAGTGAGGGATTGCTGAAAACGGAAAGCAGCAGCCCACAGACAAGGGCTATCGTCGCCGTGATGAACGTTCTTCCTGACATGCACCCAGTCTAGAGCGCTGTCAGGCAAGGCTCATCGAATTGCGGCCTGTCGATGGTTCGGTGCGACGAATCAGGGGCCAGTGCTACTATCCGCCGGTGAATGATCGTGCGGAGAATGCCTTGGCAAGCGACTATGCGGCCCGCAAGGCCTATTTTGACAGCCTGATGACGCTGTTTGGCCGCAAGCCCGTGGAAGAAGCACTGACTGACCCGGACGTCGAACCGGTCTGCCTGCACCTCGCCGAATCGAATCGCCCCTCGGCGCAAATCGAGCGTCTGATTGAGGCCGCCTCGGCACGGGGTGCCGATATCCGGTATCACTCCCGGGAGGCACTGTCGCGCATTTCGAAGAACCGCAAGCAGGATCAGGGCGTTGCGGTTGATGTTCGCGCCCCGGCCTGGCAGCGCCTCGATGATCTCGTTGACGGCGAGCCGGTGACGAGTGGGCTGATTGCGGTCGACGGCATCACGAACCCGCAGAATCTCGGCATGATCATACGTGCCGTCGGCGCCTCCCCGCGAGGCGGGCTGATCCTGGCGCGCCACGGTAACGCGCCAATCGAAGGACTGGTCATCAAGGCCAGTGCCGGCACCCTCTTCCGCACGCCTGTATATCGGTGTGACCGCCTGCCCGAAGCGCTGGACAGCCTGAAGTCCATCGGCTACAGAATCTGCGGACTCGATGCGAACGCCACCCAGGCGCTTGCCGAACTGGAACCCGGACCACACGTGCTCGTGTTCGGCAATGAGACGACCGGACTGTCCGACGAAGTCAGGGATCGCTGCGACGATCTGATCAGCCTGCCGATGGCGCGGGGCATCGAATCGCTGAACGTTGCCGTCGCGGCCGGGATCGTCGCATTTGCACCGGTTTTCCGGGGCCGGGGCGACGCCGCTCCCCGGTAGCATCACAGGTCCTTTTCAATTATTGTTGCGGCTTTTCGCGATCAACCAGATTCTCGTCCGTTCTATGTGTCGACTCCTCAAAGGTGCCGTCGTCGCGGCGCTGCTTGCCCTCGTTGCGGCCTGCGGTAACGACGAAGGGTTCACCGATATCCAGGTACCCGCCGCCTTCATCCGTTCGGTGAATGCAATCCCCGACTCCCCGAACCTGTTCGTGGAGATCGGTACCCAGACGCCACAGGCGCTGGCATTCGGACAGTCGAGCGGCTTCGTCTCATCACTCGCCGACCTGCCGCTCTCGTTCGACACCTACTTCAGCACGCGCGGCGAGCAGACCTTTCTCATCCGCGATGAATCGCTGCTGGTCGGGCTCGACAACGAGATGACGCTGGTCCTCGCCGGCTCGATGGAAGCACCGCAGCTCATTCGCATCGAGAACGAGCCGCCCACCGACATCGACTTCACGACCCAGCTCGAGCTCCAGTTCGCCCATGTGGCAACCGACGCGCCCGGTCCGGTCACCGTGACCCTGATTCAGGGCGGCGCAACCGTCACGGAGTCAACGCTCGAATTCGGCGAGTCATCGCCGCTCGTTCTGCTCGACGCCGGCGATGACTACACCATCGAGGCGCGCGATGGGTCGGGCGCACTGGTATGGAGTTCAGGCACCGCCACACTCGCCGCGGGATCACGTCCGCTCGTAATGCTGACGGACTACTTCGGCCCCGGTCCTGCGGAACTGCGTGGGCTGCGTGTGACATCGGAAGGCTCAGCGCCCTTCCCCAACGAGACACTCCCGTCTGCCCTTCGCGTCGCCAACATGACAGCAACACAGGGGCCGCTCGACGTCACCGTACGCGGGTCGCTGTTCGCGACAAATCTTCCGTTCCAGAACGTGTCCGACTTCACCGACACCGATGCCGGCGAGATCGACATCAGCATCGCGCCATTCGGCGACAGCAGCAACGTGCTGTTCGAGTCTGACGGTTTCGCCCTGCTGCCCGGCTCGTTCGTGACCCTTATCTCGACGACCACCAGCGAGAATGAAGTCACCGCCCGACTGTTCGGGAACGATCGCCGGCGCATTCCCTCGCGGGCGCGGCTGAACGTGTCGAACGCGTCGCCCGGCCAGGGCACCGTCGATATCTACGTGGTCGAGGCCGGTGATTCGATTTCGGATTTCAATCCGCGCGTGCGCCTGACTGCCGTGCCTGATGCCAGTGCTTCCGGAAATATCCTCGTCGAGGAAGGCAGCTATGACTTCTACGTCACAGACGATGGTACCCGTGACGTGCTTGTCGGCCCGCTGGGCCTCGATCTCATGAACGGTGGGCTGTATTCGATCTACGTCACTGACCCGGCTGGCGGCGGCGCCCCGCCGGAAGTCCTGCTCGGTGGCGACTTTACGCCCTAGGGTCGAAAAGCACCTTGTAGACATCGGCGGAGCGGGCAGCCGAGAACGCCTCCTCGAAACCCGACAGCGGGAACGTCTCGAACGTCAGAGGCGAAAGTGCCAGCCTGCCCTCAGCCAGCCAGGCGACTGCCTTTTCCATCGGCCCACAACGCGAGCCAACGAGCCGCACCTCATCAACGACGACACGACTCGCATCCAGATTGATGTGTTTGGCATAGGTACTCTTCATGACCAAAGTGCCACGGGGGCGCGTCGCTTCGAGTGCCATGCTGAAACCCTCGGGGCTACCGGTCACCTCGACGACAATGTCGTACTGACCGTCCGGCACACCGACAAAGTCGATACCCAGGTGCGCCAGCCGCTCCTGGCGCCGGGGATTGCGCGCCAGCACCTCGACGGCCGACGCCTCGGTTCGCAATACCAGCGCAATGAGTACCGCTAGTCGGCCGGCACCGACGATCAGAATTCGATCTGCGTCACGAATCTCAAGACTGTCCGGAATCTCGAGCGCCGCTGCCAACGGTTCCGCAAGGGTGCAGTACTCGACCGGCAGTTCCTCTGGCAGGATCAGGCAGTTTGGTGCCGGCACAACAATCTTCTCGGCAAAGGCGCCCTGATGGTCACGAATGCCGACGACCGAACGATTCGAGCAGTGCTTGGCAAGGCCCTGACGGCATCTTGCACACTCAACGCACCCGATATTGATGTTCGCCGTGACACGGCGGCCCAGCAGTTCTGGCGGACCCTCGATGACACGGGCACAGAACTCGTGGCCTGGCACACCCGTGAAGGCAGCATATCCCTGCAGCAGTTCGAGGTCTGTACCACACACACCGGCGCGCTCGACCTCGAGCAGCACCTCATTCGCGTCCGGATGAGGCGACTGGAGTTCCCGCTGCGACAGCTTTCCATGATCCAGCCAGAGCGCTTTCATGTTTGTCTGCCTCGCAAAAACCGTCTAGTTTAGTCGCCCTGTGCATAGAGGGCTAAGGCAATGAAGCAATTGATACCAGACTCCTGGGAGGTCACCCGGCTCGCCGGCGCGCTGGGCGCCGAGGTTCGCGGGCTGCGGATTGGGGAACTCGACGAGGACGGCATCGCGGCGATCAGACAACTGCTGCTCGATCACCTCGTGATCTTTCTGCCGGATCAGGCGCCGGACGTCGATACCCATGTCGAATTCGGGCGGCGATTCGGTGAACTCGAGGGACACCCAAATCTCAAGAACCCGTTCACACAGCACACCGAACTGTTCGAACTGGCGGCCACGCACGGCGGTGTCGCCGACGAGTGGCACACGGACATTACGTTTCAGGACCAGCCTGCCCTGATGTCGATCCTGCACATGGTGAAATGCCCGCCCACCGGCGGCGACACCATGTGGGCGAGCCTGTATGCCGCATACGACGAAATGTCTGCACCGATGCAATCAATGTGCGAAGGGCTCACCGCATTACACGACGCGCTGCCCCACAACCGGCCTGACAAGATGGCCATTCATCCCGTGGTCCGGGTCCATCCGGAAACCGGCAGGAAGGCACTCTATGTGAACGAACACTTCACCCGACGCATTGTCGAAATGAATGCGACCGAGAGTGATGCCCTGCTCGCCCACCTGACACGCTGGGTCCAGAATCCGCGTTTTACCGTGCGCTATCGATGGAGCGAGGGCACGGTTGCGCTCTGGGACAATCGCTGTACCCAGCACTTTGTGCTCAATGACTTCGACGGCGAGCGGATCATCCAGCGGGTAACGGTCACCGGTGACGACCCGGTTGGGGCGCAGCAACCGGCATGGGAGCCCTGGGTAAGACCGGGCCGGCTCAGCGCGACCAGCCGACACGACCGTCAGCTCTTCATGTACCTGAAATCGCGCTCATCAGGCGAGTCGGAGTCCGAAGTTCACTGACGAACCCGAGTCGTCGATCACGTCGAAACCGAGCGCAGGATAGAAGCGCAGCGCACGGGCGTTGCGCCTGCTGACGCCAAGGTGGATGCCGATGACACCCCTGGCGCGAAGCGCCGTCAGGAACATGTCGATCATACGCGGCCCCTGCCGCTGCCCCTGGCCCGCCGGCAGCAGATCAATGTGCAGGTGCGCCGGATAGCGATCCGCGAACGCCGGTGGCTGATAGCCTGCATGAATCGCCCGGATCATGTTGGCCTCGCGGGAGCGCTCGTCCCTTCCGGGCATCGGGTACTTCTGCCGCAGCGGCGGAAACCATTCGCGATCAGTTCGATCCGCAAACCTCACCGAATCCGCAGTGCCGAGCACGTAACCGCAGGGGGCGCCGTCGCGCGTCAGGATGAAGCAGAGATCCGGCTCGAGCACCGCGTAGGGTGCTGCGAAGAAATGACCGAGAATCTCGTCGTCAATGGTGCCCGTCGCATCGGCGCCGTCTGCACCCGTCTCGAGACAGATGCGATAAAGCATATAGAGATCACTCGGATGGTAGCCGCGAATATCGAATGTCATATCGCCCTCCTTCGCCCCGGCAACTATATCTCGCTGGCGCCATCGCGGCGAAAAACAGTTACCATTTCGCCTCGCCTGACACAGGACCAGACAACCAAGGAGACAAAGTGGCAGCACCGCTCGACGACATCACCGTGATCGAAATCGACAACTGGATGGCATCCCCGAGTGCCGGCGCCATCCTCGCGGATCTCGGGGCAACGGTCATCAAGATCGAACCGCTGACCGGAGACCCCATGCGTGGCAATGGTCGACCGGCCAAGGTTGAAGGTGCCGCCAGCGAGTTCGACTTTCAGTTCGATGTCGACAACCGCGGCAAGTCGTCGCTGCTCTGTGATCTGACGAGTCATGACGGTCGCGAAATCGTTCACCGTCTCGTCAAGGGCGCCAATGTGTTCATGTGCAACCTGCTGCTTGGTCGGCAAGCGAAATACGGCCTCGACCCGGAGACGCTCATGGCGATCAATCCGTCGCTGGTTCATGCAACGCTGACCGGCTACGGCACCGAGGGTCCCGATGCCTGGCGGCCTGGCTACGACGTTACCGCGTTCTTCGGCCGGTCCGGGTTGTACGACGCAATGCGCGAGGGAGACAACGGCGAAGTGCCGATGGCGCGTCCCGCCCAGGGTGACCACAGCACCGGCCTTGCGTTCTCGACCGCGATTCTCGCGGCGCTGCGCCACGCCGAGAAGACCGGCGAGGGTCAGGTCGTGGAAACCTCCCTGTTTGAAACCGCGGTCTGGACCCAGGCCAGCGACTATGCGACGACGGCGGTTGACCGTGCGCCGGTCCGGCGGCGCTCCCGCGAAAACATGCTGCTGCCGACCGCGAACCGCTATCCCTGCGGCGACGGCAAGTGGGTCGTCTTCAACATGCCCGAAGCGACCGCCTGGCCGAAGTTCTGCAAGGCCATTGGTCGTGACGAATGGCTCGAGGATGAACGTTTCGTCGATGCCCGATCCCGATATCGCAACATGCCGGAACTCGTACCCATGATCGACGAGGCACTGGCTGCACGGTCGAGAGACGAATGGGGTACGGTCTTCGACGAAGCCGGGCTCATCTGGGGTCCCGTGCTCGCACTGCATGAGGTGGCGTCCGATCCCCAGGCCGAGGCCATTGGCCTGTTTCCGCGTCTGACGCACGAGACCATCGGCGAATACCGCACCGTGAGCATCCCTTTCCGCTTCAAGACCGCCGAGGTCGGCCCTCGCCGGCCCGCCCCGAAGCCCGGAGAGAACACGAGGGAACTGCTGTCCGGTGCCGGCTACAGCGACGACGAGATCGAAACGCTCTTCGACCGTAAAACCGTATCCTGATTGGGGTCTTCCACGGTTCTCGTTGACGCTCGACATGCCATCGTTATAGTCAGACCAAAGGGGCATTTCTGCCACGGAGGATTCGATGAAGAAGCCGATGAACCGACGGAACTTTCTTCGCCTGTCTGCGCTGACCGGCGTTGCAACAGGCATCCCGTTCACCGCGGCTCGGGCGAGCGCCAGTACCGCCGGCGCCGCGAGCCAGGCGAGGGTCAACCGCTACGTGCGACTTGGCCGGACCAATCTCGAAATCGCGGATATCTCGTTCGGTTCGAGCCGGCTCCGAACCGGTGAGGAACATCTCGTGCACCACGCGCTGGACAAGGGCGTGAACTACATCGACACCGCCGAGAGCTATACCGGCGGTGCTTCCGAAACCGTGATCGGCAAGGCGCTGAAGGGGCGTCCAAGGGATGACGTCATCATTGCGACGAAGGCTTCGATTGGCGCCTCGGACTCTGCCGAATCCATCATGGATCGGCTGGACGACAGCCTGCGCCGCTTGCAGACGGACCACGTCGAGGTGTTCTTCAATCACGCAGTGAACGACGTCAACCGGTTGCGCAATCCTGAGTGGTTCGAGTTCGTCGAGCGCGCCAAACGGCAAGGCAAGATCCAGTTCACCGGCATGTCGGGTCACGGCGGCTACCTGATCGACTGCGTCAACTATGCGGTTGATGAGGACATGTTCGACGTGATGCTGCTGGCCCACAACTTCGGCGAGGATCCCGCCTTCTACGAGCAGTTCACCAGAGCATTCGATTTCGTGGCGAACCAGACCGGCCTCCCCGCTGCGATGAAGCGCGCGAAAGAAAAGGATGTGGGTATCGTCGCCATGAAAGTGCTTCGCGGTGCAAAACTGAATGACATGCGACCGTTCGAACAAAACGGCCACACCTATTCACAGGCCGCGTTCAAGTGGGCGCTGCGCATGGACACCACCGACGCGGCTGTCATCTCGATGACGTCGACGGATCTCATCGACGAGTTTCTCGGTGCGTCCGGCGAGACCGAAATCACCCAGCACGATTTCGAACTGCTGGAAACCTACGCGCGCATGACGGACATGACGTACTGCCGGCACGCGTGCAACGATTGTGAGGGCTCCTGCCCCTTCGAGGTACCGATCTCCGACGTCCTCCGTACCCGAATGTATGCCGTCGACTATCAGGATCTCGCGTTCGCGAAGGACGAGTATGCAGGGCTCGGCGGTGGCGCCGCGGCCTGTCTCGGCTGCGACGGCAAACCCTGTCAGGACGCCTGCACCCACGGTCTCAATATCGCCAAACTGTGCGGGCCGACCCACCTCATGCTGGGCTGATTGATTGCACATTCATCTCGACCTCGTGGGCGGATTGTCGGGTGACATGTTCATCGGCGGTCTGCTGGACGCCTTTCCGCATCTGGCGGATGCGCTGCCCGGCCAGCTGGAGGATGCCGGCTTCACCGACCTCGTGCGCCTCGAACGTGAGGTGGTCAACGACGGCACCCTGACCGGCACAGGTTTTCGGGTCCACGCGGCGGCAGACGCCCATGGCCACCACCATCGGCACTACAGCGAAATCCGTCGAATCATCGGCGATTCCCGGCTCACAGACGCGGTCAAGCAACATGCCGTCGGCATCTTCCATCACATTGCCGAAGCCGAGGCCGCCATTCACGGCAAGTCCATCGACGATGTCGCGTTCCATGAGGTGGGCGCCTGGGACTCGATCGCCGACATTGTCTGCGCGGCGTCGCTCATCGCCGAACTGGACGCCTCATGGAGTGTCTCGTCGGTGCCGCTGGGACGTGGCCAGGTGAAAACGGCACACGGCATGCTCCCGGTTCCGGCACCGGCCACCGCACTCATGCTTGAAGGCTTCGAATGCCATGACGACGGCATCGACGGTGAGCGCGTCACGCCGACCGGCGCCGCGATACTGCGCCATCTCGATCCATCCCGGTCGCCACCGCCCGGGCTGCGCATCACCGCCAGTGGTTTCGGCTTCGGCAGCAAACGCTTTCAGGGTCTGTCGAATGTGACGCGGGTGCTGGTGTTCGACGAGACTTCTTCCTCGCCCTGGGACATTGACCAGGTGCTGCAGCTTGAATTCGAGGTCGATGACCAGACCGGCGAGGAGATCGCATGGGGAGCCGGAAAGCTGCGGGAAACCGCAGGTGTCCTCGACGTCACCACTGTGCAGGTCATCGGCAAGAAGGGGCGCCCCGCCGTCACGCTGCGCGTTCTGTCGACGCCGGATCACGAAGCCGCTGTCATGGACGCCTGCTTTCGGTTCACGACCACGCTCGGCATTCGGCGACAGATCGCAACACGCGCGGTACTGCGCCGGGAGCAAGCCACGGCCGGCATCGACGGCAATGACATCAGCATCAAGCGTGCGGACCGCCCGGGCGGCACGACGGTCAAGATCGAAGACAGCGACCTTGCAAGGGCAGACTCCCTCGCCGAGCGCCGCCGGATGCAGTCGGCTATCCAGCACCTGCGGAGCAATTCGGAATGAGTCACCTCGATGCGCTGAAGGCGAGTCTGCGAGAGATGGGGCCCGTTGCGGTCGCCGTCAGTGGCGGCGTCGACAGCATGACGCTCGCCTACGTCGCACACGAAATCGACCCGGCGACGGAAATCTACCACGCGCTCTCGCCGGCGGTGCCGACGCAGGCAACAGACCGGGTCAAGACGTACGCCGAGCGCAATGGCTGGTCTCTCAGGCTCATTGATGCCGGCGAAATGAACGATGCCGACTACCTCGGCAATCCGGTCAATCGTTGCTACTTCTGCAAGACCAATCTGTACGATACCGTGACACAGCACACGTCGCTGTGTGTCGTTTCCGGGACGAATCTCGATGATCTGGGTGACTACCGGCCCGGCCTGATTGCCGCGAGCGAACACCAGGTTCGCCATCCGTTCGTCGAGGCGGGCATCGACAAATCAACGCTTCGCAACATTGCCCGCTCGTTGGGACTGACGGACCTTTCGACGTTGCCTGCCGCACCCTGCCTCTCGAGTCGCGTGACCACCGGCATTGCCATCGATGCGGGACTGCTGCCGGTTATCAACACGATCGAGTCAGGATTGTGGCAGCGCCTCCCGGCCGAACTCGGCGTCATGGGCGTGCGCTGTCGCATTCGCCCGGAAGAAGTCGCCATTGAGATCGAGACGTCGGCCGCACTCGATACCGAAGCAATCTGGGCAAGGGACGCGAGGAACTTCACTGCCGAAACGCTTCGCGCCGCCGGTTACGATAAGCGGGCCCATCGGATCGTGGTCGAACCCTACCGGCGCGGCAGCGCGTTTCTCGTCGAGTCGGTCGAGGTCAGTCCATGAACGATGAGGTCAAGCTCGACTTCGAGCGCGTCCGGCGAACAGGGCTCGCGGAGGCGGTCTTCTGCGCCGGCAAGTCGCCAGCGCAGTTGGAGGCCATCTGTGAGTCGCTCGTCGCCGACCGCCAGTCAATGCTGTTCACTCGCCTCGAGCGCGAACAATATACGGCACTGGCGTCAACGTTCCCCGGGCTCATCGATTACGACGAGGTCTCGAAAACCGGTTTCGTGGGCGCGTCTGCCCTCGGCACCGCAACCGACGTCGCCATCGTTACCGGTGGCAGTTCCGACGTACCGGTTGCCGCAGAAGCAGCGCGAACCCTCACGTACTACGGTCATCGTTCGACCCGCATCAATGATGTCGGGGTCGCGGGTCTCTGGCGTGTAACGGAAAGGCTCGATGAGATTCGCGCGCACCGGATAGCGATCTGTGTTGCGGGTATGGATGCCGCGTTGCCGACCGTGCTTGGCGGACTCATACCCTGCGTCATGATTGCCGTCCCGACTTCGGTTGGCTATGGCATGACATCGGGTGGCGAAACCGCGCTCCGCTCGCTGCTGGTCAGCTGCGCGCCGGGACTCACCGTCGTCAACATCGACAACGGCTATGGCGCCGCGTGCGCCGCGATACGGATACTCAATCAGCTGCAGTGACGGCCCTAACGCACGTCATCCATGACGCCGCGCTCAAAGAGGGGTTCGAGTTCGAGTCCTGAGGCATCGTTCTCGACAGCCTGCTCGAGGGCACGGACATCAGCCGGCTGCGCTGCCGCCGCGGCATCGAGCACCGTCTTCAGCAGCGTCGCATCGCTCGATGAGTTCAGGAAGAGTCCGGGACGTCTCAGGACCCATTGGACCGCACGCGTAATGGCATCGGCATCCCGGATTGGCTCGTACCAGCTCAGGCGCCGGGATTCGTCATCCTCTCGCCAGCGCCGGCGCGCAATTGCCTTGATCGTCTGCATGGCGACGCCGCGTGTCTGGCACACCTGATAAAGCTGCTCGAACTCCTCGGCGTACCGCTTGTCCTGCAGCGACATCACGCTGTAGGGACACAGGACCGAGGCAAAGTCGAACGCTTCCAGACTCCGGAGGTGCATCTCCGCAATCCGCGTGCCGTGACCCGTCACGCCGATAAAGCGGACGAGCCCCTGCTCGCGGGCTTCGACGGCGGCCTCGAGACAACCACCCGGCCCCATCGCGGTCTCCCAGTCCGGGTCGTTGTTCAGGTTGTGGAACTGGATCAGATCGACGTGCTCAACCTGCATTCGTTCCAGCGAGCGTTCGATGCTTGCCATTGCACCATCACGGGTCCGCTCGCCGGTCTTGGTCGCGAGAAACACATCCTGACGATGATCCTGCAGGAACGGTGCAAGACGGAGTTCGGACTCACCGTAGCTCGCGGCTGTATCGATGTGGTTGACGCCATAGTCTCGCACGAGTTCCAGCGTGCGGTCGGCGCGCTCCTGGCTCATGCCGCCGAGCGCTGCGGCGCCGAAAAGGATTCTGGTGCTCTGGTGTCCGGTGTTGCCGAAAGGGATTTTTTCGATCATGTCGCGCTCCTGCTCGCCTTCCGGGCTACGGTAACGCGATAGTTCGCCAAGCGAAACTCAATTCAGGGTTGAGTGCGCCCAGACGGACAAAAAAAACGCGAACCTTTCGGTTCGCGCTCTTCATGCTTCGATCGACTGATCGTGTCGATGTTTGAAAGGGCTACTGCTCGCGCTTCGGCTGCGGAACAACCTGCGTGATGATCTGCTCGGTGCCGTATTCCGCGCGGAATTCGCGCGGCGACATGCCGTTACAGGTCAACTGGCGAAGCCGCGTGTGATTCACGCCGAGTTCCTTGGCCTTCTCTTTCAGGACGTACTTGGATTCCAGTGCTGCCATGCAGAGCTGCGAATAGACATCGCCAGCAGCGGTCAGCCGTGTCGGTTGGTTCTCGGGGCCTGCAAAGGAAGCGGCGCTGATGGCCATGGCCGCAATAAACGTAAGGAACTTCATCTTGTCTCCTCTTCTCACGTCGTGTGTTAAGAAAAGACTAAGAAAACGGTAGTCTTAATGCAATCTTTATATTGTTAATATTTTCTACATTTTCTGGAATTCTTTCATTTTCAATAGGTTATGAACGAAAACGGGGGCCGTAGCCCCCGTTTCCAGGACATCGAAATGTTAAGAGTATCTTAACATTCGCTCGATTTCAGCCTAGAACAGCGTCGCCTTGAACGAGGCCGAGTAGGAAATACCCGGCTCATGTCGCTCGTACAGTAGGCCTCCCTGCGTCCACAGCACCTCTTCGTCGAGCAGGTTCTGCGCCTTGAACTCCACGGTCATATCTGTGTTCAGCAGCGTGAAGTTCCACTTCAACAGGAAGTCCAGCTTGCCCCGTGCATCTTCGATAATGTTCGGGGCGTTCTCAGCGCCGACAAGCACGGTACGCTCGCCCGTGTAGTTGTAGGCGATCGAGCCTTCGATACCGCTATTGAAGTCAACGTAGCTAAGGATCAGGTTGCCCAGGACATCGGACTGGCCGGTCAGCGGGCGCTCGTTCTGGAACAGCGCGTCGATCTGGCGGTTACCGGTCACAGGCACATCGCTGGGCCCCTCTCCCGGTCCGAACAGCACGACGTTCGAGTCGATGAACGAGACGTTCGCGTTCAGCGCGAAGCCATTCCACGCCTCCCCCCAGTCGAACCAGTCATCGAAAAAGAGATCCTTGCGAAACTCCAGTTCTACGCCGTTCAACTCTGCTTCCTCACCATTGAACCAGGTAAAGATGTCATTCTGGGCCTGGACCTTGCCGATCTCGATCGGGTTGGTGAACTGCTTGTCGAACACGCCAACAGACATGCTGTCGTTGGCGCCGAAGTACCACTCCCAGCGAGCATCGAGGCTTTCGAGTTCAGCCGGCTCCAGGAACACGTTACCGCGATAGAGCTGGTTGTCCTGTGGATTACGCAGGGTCGTACCGGTGATTTCCAGCAGACTCGGCCGATTGACCGTCTCGGAGTAGGCAACGCGCACCTGCATGTCCGGGATGAACTCCCAGGTGATCGAGCCACCGGGCAGCGTATCGGAGTACTCCGTGCGCGAAGCGTTGACGGTACCCGGGTCGGTGTTACCACCCCAGGCGTCGGCAGACAGCGTGGTGTCTTCTGAGCGGACGCCGAGCTGAATCCTGATCGTCGGCGTGATCATGCTGTCGAGCGCGATATACCAGCCAGAGTTTTCCTCCCCGGAGGATGCAAACGGAAAGATGCCGCTGGCATTCGCGGCACTGGCCGAGAAGTCGCGGGCATCAACCCAGCCGTTTGCCCAGTTCGGAATGTCGAAGAGCTGGTACGGCGTCATCAACGTGACATAGTCCGGCGCTGCCGTCGTCACGTCGAACCGGAACAGCCGATCGACGCTGGCTCGGGTTCGCTGATAATCCGAGTAGCCGAGTTTGATGGTCGCTTCGCCGGTAGACCCGAAGTAGAACGGCAGCTCGAAGTCGAATCCGTACTCCTCGATCTCATCCTCGAGCTCAGAGAAGTTGCGATCCGGCGCCTGGAAGACCTCGCGAAGGTCACCGGCGGCCTGCTGACTCGGAATGACAACGCGATAGAGTCCGTCGCCACTGGAGCAGGTAATCGATGCATCCAGACACACGCCGTCATCGAAGGCATAGGTATAGGTACGTCGATCCGGAGACGTCCGCTCGGCACCACCATCAACAAGGCGAAAGCTCATCACGCCACCCTCGACCGGCCCGATGTCGAAGTAGTACTGACCACTCAGGCTGGTGGATGTGATCTCGTTCTCGATGAACTGCATGCGGTAGCTGATCACCTCGGTACCCGTATTCACATCGTCTTCCGACGACGTACCGATCTGCTGCTGCACCTCGTCAGTCGTCTGGCGAAGGATGATGTGAGCGAGCGACAGCGACAGGTTGTTGGTCTCCATGCCGAGGCTGTAGAAGCCGCTCATGTTGACGGTCTGCGTCGTCGTGTTCTGGTCGAACTGCACGGTCTGATTCGAGCCACCGTCGATACCCGTGAACTCGTAGCGGCGGAAATCCTCAAACGTATTCATGTAGTCGTTGCCGTACTCGACGGCGGCGAGGAAGCCGATCAGGGTCCCATTGTCGAGTTCATGAACGACGCCCAGTTCCGCGTCACCACCCACATTGGGCTTCATCTCCTTCTCGAAGATCTCCCAACGATTGTAGAAGGACGCGCCGAGTGCGCGATCATCCGGATAGTCGACCGCCTCGAACTGCTCACTGGTGAGGGCTGCGATGTTGGTCGGGATATCCCGGGTACCGTCATCGTAGCCCCAGTTGTCCCAGCTGCCGCCGTCGTAGGTCAGGCCGGTCCCATCGGTTGTGCGTTCATTGCCGCCAACGCTGAGGTTGACGTTGAGGTAGGTATCGTTCGGCGTTGCCAGCGTGCGGATGTCCACGACACCCCCGCTGAAGTCGCCGGGATACTCTGAAGAGTAGGTCTTCTGAACCAGCAGGTTCCTGACGATGCCCTTCGGCACGATGTCCAGCGGTACCGTCTTCTGGAACGGTACCGGTGATGAAATCCTGAACCCGTTGATCAGGGTTGAGGAATAGCGTTCACCGAGACCGCGAACGTAGACGTACTTGCCGCCGACAAGGCTGAGGCCCGTCACCCGCGACAGTGCGTCGCCGACGGTAGAGTCGGCCAGGAGGTCGAGGGCTTCTTCGTCGAGTACGTTGGAGATCTCCGACGTATCCCGCTTCTCGTCGGGTACGAACTTGCCCTGGACGACGACTTCTTCCATCTGGGGCTGCAGATCGAGTTCCGCTGCATGCGCCAGCTGGCCGGCTGACACGAGCGCCAGTGCCGGAAAAATCGCTAACTTTTTGTTCATATGGGATTCCAGTCTTCTATCGCGACTCAAAGGAAATGCCGCCCGGACACGCTGTATCCGGACGGCAATGACTCAAACCGTCGCTTCCCTAGAAGCCAACCGTCCAGCCAGTACCCCAGCTTTCGAAGTCAGCACCGACCACCGAGCTGCCTGCGGCATCGAAGCCCGCCGGCAAGGTGACCGGTTCAGGCTGGGTACCGTCGGTGGCAACGTTGGTCGAGCTGTCGAGGAAGGCCTCAATCGCTGCGACATCGTCGCCTTCGACAACGGTTGCACAGTTGAAGCCGACGCCGCTGAAGCTCAGTCCATCGCCGAGCAGGTTGAGGGAATCACCCTGGATTCGCAGGCAGTTGGCGCTGCCGGACACCAGCGAGTTGTAAAGGTCGAGACCCGTGCCGCGACGCAGGCGAATGCCGCGTTCATCGACGTTGCCGAGAATCGTCATGTTGGCGATATCGGGCAGCGAGCGAGGCATGGCCGTCTCGTCACCTTCACGGTTGTCTGCTTCGATACCGCTGTCACCGGCGTCATCCGCCTGCACGATGTACAGGTACTGGATGCTGCCCTGCCAGCCATCCGTCCAGTCCAGCGAGTCGTCGGCGTTGCCCACGAGGACAACATGGCTCGCGCTCACATTGCCACCGAAGAATTCGACGCCGTCGTCCAGGTTGTTGTAGACCTGAATGTAGTCGACTTCGGTGCCGGAGCCGACGCCCTGGAAGGCGATGCCATTCAGCTGGTTTTCGGGGTCGACGTTCGAGCCGGCGAACTTGACGACAACGTAGTTCAGCTTGCCGCTGGACTCGGTCGGATTATCACCACCGAACAGGCCGGAGGCCGCTTCCCCTTCCTTCGTGCACTGGGCCGTGCCGCCCTCGGCGCCTTCCGGACAGTCGTTGATCGGCGCGTTGCCGTTGATGACAAGGCCGCCCCACAGACCGCGTGTCGTGGCCGGACTTGCGATGTTGCCGAGAATATCGTCAGCAGCCGTCAGCGTAATCGGCGCCATTGCCGTGCCGTTGGCCATGATCTGCGAGCCACGGGAGATCACGAGGTAATCTTCCGGGTCGTCACCGACAATGGTCGTACCGGACTGAATCGTCAGCGTGGCCGAGTCCGCGTTGTCGCCACCGATGAAGGTCGCGCCGTCCAGAACGTAGAGATTGTCACGAGACAGGGTCAGGTCGACAGAGATCGTGCCGGACATCTGGCAGGTCTCGGTTGAACCGTCGATCTCGGTGACCGTCGTCGTGCCGGCCGGGCAAGCGTAGTCTGCCTGACCCGTCGGGTTGCCAACCGTCCATCCCATCGTCCAGTCGTTGTCGGCGTCTTCGATGGCGCCGATGAAGTCGACTTCGTCGAAGTAGTCGCTGGCAGCGGCCGTGCTGACAGCGGCGACCGCAGCGCCGGTCTCGGAGATGTTTTCGCTGGCATCCAGTTCAGCCTGGATGGCAGCCACGTCGTCGCCTTCAACAACCGTGTCACAGTCGAAGCTCACGCCGCCGAACTGGATACCGGTGCCGAGCTGGTTGAGGGAATCGCCCTGAATGCGCAGACAATTCGCGCTGCCTTCGACAACCGAGTTGTAGAGTTCGAGACCGGTACCGCGACGCAGACGAATGGCACGTTCTGCCGGGTTGCCGATGATCGTCATGTTCGCAATCTTCGGCAGTGCACGCGGCTCAGCCGTTTCGTCACCTTCACGGTTATCCGCTTCGATGCCGTTGTCGCCGGCGTCGTCGGCCTGGTTGATGACCAGGTACTGGATTTCACCCTGCCAGCCATCGGTCCAGTCGAGAGAATCATCAGCGTTACCGGTCAGTACGACGTACTTGGCATTGACCGTACCACCGAAGAACTCGACGCCGTCATCGAGGTTGTTGTGCACCTGGATGTAATTGACTTCCGTGCCGTCACCGACGCCCTGGAACGCAATGCCGTTGAGCTGGTTCTCGGGGTCGACGTTGGAGCCGGCGTACTTGACGACGACATAGTTCAGACGACCGCTTGAGTCGTTGGGATCATCACCACCGAACGTGCCGGAGTTGGCTTCACCTTCCTTCGTACACTGGGCTGAACCACCGGTTGCACCTTCAGGGCAATCGTTGATCGGCGCGTTGCCATTGATGACCAGACCGCCCCAGAGGCCACGGTCGGTCGCTTCATCAGCGAGGCCCTGAACGTCGTCTTCAGCCGTGAAGACAACCGGTGCCGTGCGCGTACCGTTTGCGATGATCTGCGAACCCCGGGAGATTTCAATGAAGGTTTCCGGCGAACCGCCGAAGACCGTCGTGCCTGCCTGCAACGTCAGCGTTGCAGAATCGGTGTTGTCGCCGCCGATCTGGACGTTGCCAACGAGCTGGTAGAGGTTGTTGCTGGTGAGCAGGAGGTCCTGCGTCACGGTTCCGGCGATCTGACAGATGCGCTGGCCGCCGATGGTCTCGGCGCTGGTGGTCGTGCCTGCCGGGCAGCCGAAGTCGGGCTGTTCGGTCTGGCTGACCGAACCCGGGTAGGTCCAGCCTGCTGTCCAGTTCTCTGCACCAATTGCACCCAGGAAGTCGGTGTTCTCGAAGAATACATCGTCGATGTTCGTCGGGGTGACTTCTTCACCGTTGGTGGATACGTTTGTCGCCGAGGCGAGGTAGGCGGCAACCGCCCCATCGCTGTCGTTGGTGTTGGTTTCCGCACACGCGAAGCTCGTGCCCTGGATTGTGATCGTCGGATCGCTGGTTGCGCCGAGCAGGTCACGGGAAGATCCGTCCACGCGGATACAGGTCGCCGAGCCGTCGATGAAGCTGTTGGCCAGCGTCAGGCCCGTGCCGCGGCGCAGGCGAAGTGCATTCTCGTCAGACTTGCCGATGACCGTCATGTTGGCGATCTTCGGATTGGAGATCGGCGTTGCGCCTTCGTCACCTTCGCGGTTGTCCGCTTCGATGGCGTTGTCGCCGGAGTCCGTCTGTTCGATGTAGAGGTACTGGATGTTACCCGTCCAGCCATCCGTCCAGTCGAGCGAGTCATCGGCGTTGCCGGTGAGTACAACGTACTTCGCACTGACGGTACCGCCGAAGAACTCGATGCCGTCGTCGAGGTTGTTGTGAACCTGAACGTACTCGACAACCGTGTTGCTGCCGACGCCCTGGAACGCGATGCCGTTCAGCTGGTTCTCGGGGTCGACGTTGGAACCGGCGAACCGGACGCTGACGTAGCGCAGCAGGCCTGAATCGTCTTCAGGGTCATCACCGCCGAACGTGCCGGAGTTGGCTTCACCTTCTTTCGTGCATTCGGCGGTGCCGCCAGTTGCCCCTTCGGGGCAATCGTTGATCGGCGCGAAACCGTTGATGACCAGACCGCCCCAGAGACCGCGATCGCTGTCTTCTGCCGTACCGTCAACCTCGGCCTTGGCCGTGAAGACGATGGGCTGCTCTGCCGTGCCGTTGGCCACGATGGCGCAACCCTGCTCGATGACAATAAAGTCCTCGGCGGTTGAGCCTACAATGACCGCACCCGGTGCGATGTTCAGCACACAGTCGGTGTCGGGATTTTCGAGCGCGTTGGGGTTGGCGCCACCGGAAGCTGCCGGGGACACGCGAAGTGCACCGCCAGTGACAGAGAAGACCGAGTCGTTACCCAGCGTCAGCCCGGTCGGGTCAAGACGACCGCCGTCGAGCGCAGAGACGTCAATCTCGACGATCGGCTTGTCGCCGAATTCGGCGCTGGCTGTTTCGCCGGAGTCTGCGATTGCGCTGGAGAGGCTGTCGGGAATGACTGACGCGACAACCGTACCGTCGCCGCCGTCACCACCATCGCCGCCGTCACCGCCATCGCCGCCGTCACCGCCGTCGCCGCCGTCACCGCCACCATCGACAATGACTTCTTCGACCACGACAACCGTGCCGGGAGATACGTTATTGCCATCATCCCCGCAGGATGCCAGCAAAAACGCAGCTGCCGCGAAAACGCATGTCTTCGATACGTTCATCAATTTCATAGGGAGCTTCCGATTCTTGTTTGGACAGAATTTGAGTCGCGCAGACACAGGGGCCTGACTAACCACGCGGGAAGCATAGGGACGGGCGATTAAGGGAAAATAAACCTTCTTAAAGAACGCTTAAAGTTTATCTAAACGAACGGTTAAAGAGCGCTGCTGCGGCCCTGCGGCGGGGCTGACGGCTCAAGCCTGTAGACGGTTCGGCTGGAACTGAACCGTTTCTTAACATTCGGATCGGACACTTCGATTGCGATCGCCGGATAGACGAACCGGCCCAGCCGGACGCGCACCCGCGGATCCTCCTGGAGATGCTCATGCCAGCGCCGGTCGCCGGCGTCGATGAAGAGTTCGCCATCGATCACGGTCACCCGCAGATTGACGCTATAGGGATCTGCCGGTCGGGTTTCCAGCTGCAGAATGCGGTACTCGCTGGCGAAGTCGAAGCTCTCCACCCTGCGCTCCTCTCCCCTCAGTTCACCCATCGGCAGTGGTACGAGCTGGCATCCTGCAAGCATCATCAGAAGCAGGGTCGATCTGGCCAGCCGGGAGCGTCGTAGGATCTTCATGGCAGACGGAGGATAACCACAACGTGCTGAATCACGCCATCGAACTGGTCGAACGGGGCCGCATTCCCGATTTCATCACCCGGACCGGCATCCGCCAGATCATCCGCTCACGTCACGTTGAACAGCATCGTGAGTACCGTGAACCCGCTGCGTGGCGTGACTTCCTCGCGGAGATGGACCGGAGTCCACTCGCCGCAGCAACCGACGCCGCCAATACGCAGCACTATGAAGTGCCGACCGCTTTCTATCGCACCGTGCTTGGCCCGCGCTTCAAGTACAGTTGCTCGCTGTTCGACCATGCAGACGATTCGCTCGAGGTGGCGGAAGAACGGATGCTTGCGCTCTCTGCGGCGCGGGCGGAACTCGAGGACGGGCAGCACATCCTCGAACTCGGCTGCGGCTGGGGGTCGCTGACGCTCTGGATGGCAGCGCAGTTTCCTGCCGCCCGGATCACCGCGGTGAGCAACTCTGCGACCCAGAAGGCCTGGATCGACAGTGAGGCGACAGCCCGGGGGCTCGGCAACGTCACGGTGATCACGGCGGACATGAACGATTTCCAGACATCAGAGACGTTCGACCGGGTCGTCTCGATCGAGATGTTCGAGCACATGCGCAATCACAGGTTGCTGTTCGAGCGTATCGCGAACTGGCTCGAGCCCGGTGGCAGGCTGTTCTTCCATATCTTCTGTCACCGCCACTTCCCCTACTTCTATGAGGTCCGCTCGGAAACCGACTGGATGGCACGCCACTTCTTCAGCGGCGGCATGATGCCCGCCTGGGATCTGCCGCTGTTGGCGCAGGACGCGCTGACCCTCGAAGACAGGTGGGCGATCGATGGCCGGCATTATGCGCTCACCTGTGAGCGCTGGCTTGCGAACTGCGACCGGAACAGGGCGACGGTCATCGCTGCGCTCGCCGGGGGTGACAATCCGGCACCGCCGGAAGTCCAGTGCCAGCGCTGGCGGATGTTCTTCATGGCCTGTCGCGAACTGTTCGCCTGGGGCAACGGACAGCACTGGCATGTCGGGCATTACCGTTTCGTCAAACCCTGACTTGCACCGGCTACCGGTGGCGCAGTACAGTACTGTACAAATATACAGTTACCGATATGCGCTCCACCTATGCATGCACGCCATCCACATGCACGCCATCCAGATACAGAGTATGCCGGGTATGCAGAACTCCACTGCCTGACCAACTTCTCTTTTCTTCGCGGGGCCTCGCATCCCGAGGAACTCGTCTCACGGGCCGCCCAGCTTGGTTACCGGGCCATCGCCATCACTGACGAATGCTCGATGGCCGGCGTCGTCAAGGCGCACGTCACGGCGATGGAACTGGGTATACACCTCATCATCGGGTCGGAGTTCAGGTTCGATGACGGGGTCCATCTCGTCCTGCTGGCCACCGACCGCCAGAGCTATGGTCGAATCTCACACCTGATTACGGTTGGCCGACGACGCGCCGGCAAGGGTGAGTACCGGCTCTCGATCGCAGACCTGGAACGCTGCCCCCTGGGCGGCGTGCTGGCGATCTGGTTCCCCGAGGCTGAGACGCCCGGCCAGCAGCAGGTCGGCGAGCATCTGCAGTCGCTGTTCGACGGCGATGTGTGGCTCGGGGTCGAGATCTTCCCGGATGGCCGGGATATCTCGCGCTACGAGCAGGCCTTCGAGCTATCGACGTCACTCGCGATGCCGATGGTTGCCGCCGGCGACGTCCACATGCATCTCCCCGACCGCAAACCCCTGCTCGACGTGCTTTCTGCCGTACGCATACACCAGTCCGTGAGAACGGCCGGTCGCCTGCTCTTTGCGAACCGCGAGAAGTATCTTCGCCCGCTGTCTCTGCTCGAGAAGATGTATCCGGCAGCGCTGCTCGAAGAGACGGTGCGTATCGCGCGCCGGTGTCACTTCTCGCTGGCAGAATTGCGGTATGAATACCCCGAGGAACTCGTTCCGCCGGGCCTGACCCCGACGATTTACCTGCGCCAGCTCACCGAGGCCGGCGTGCGCAAACGATGGCCCGATGGCGAGCCGGCATCAGTGCGGGCGCTGATCGAGAAAGAACTGTCGCTCATTGCCGAGCTCGAGTACGAATACTATTTCCTTACCGTCTATGACGTGGTCCAGTTCGCACGCTCGAACGGCATCCTGTGCCAGGGCCGCGGCTCCGCCGCCAACAGCGCCGTCTGTTTCTGCCTGGAAATCACCGAGGTCGACCCGTCCCGGATGAGCCTGCTGTTCGAGCGTTTCATCTCGAAGGAGCGCGGCGAGCCACCGGATATCGATGTCGACTTCGAGCACCAGCGGCGCGAAGAAGTCATCCAGTACATCTACAAGAAGTACAGCCGCGAACGGGCCGCCATTGCCGCCACGGTCGTCACGTATCGCCCGAAGAGTGCCGTTCGCGATGTCGGCAAGGCGCTCGGCCTCGACCCCGGCCTCGTTGATCGCCTGGCCAAATCGCTGTCATGGTGGGACAAGCGTGACGAACTCCTGAGCCGATTCGAGGAAGCCGGTGTCAGTGCGCGCAATCCGGTCATCAGCCAGTTCGTCACGCTGGTCGACCAGATACTCGGCTTTCCCCGTCACCTGTCACAGCACGTCGGCGGGTTCGTCATTTCCAGTGGCCCGCTCTCGCATCTCGTGCCGGTAGAGAATGCCGCCATGCCTGAACGCACCATCATCCAGTGGGACAAGGACGACCTCGAATCCCTCGGCTTGCTCAAGGTGGATGTGCTGGCGCTGGGGATGCTGACCGCGATCCGCAAGAGCATCCATCTCATCAACGAGTATCGCGGCACAGACCTCGAGCTCGCGACCATTCCCGCCGAGGATCCGGCGACCTACGAAATGCTGTGTCGCGGTGACAGTGTGGGCGTTTTTCAGGTCGAGTCGCGTGCCCAGATGTCCATGCTCCCCAGACTGAAACCACGCGAGTTCTATGACCTCGTTGTCGAGGTCGCCATCGTGCGGCCGGGCCCGATCCAGGGCGATATGGTTCACCCCTACCTGCGTCGCCGAAACGGCGAGGAGCCGGTCACCTACGCCAACGAGGCGGTAAAGGGGGTGCTGGAGCGAACGCTGGGTGTCCCGATCTTTCAGGAGCAGGTCATCAAGCTCGCCGTCGTTGCGGCCGGCTTCGAACCGGGTGAGGCGGATCAGCTCCGGCGGGCGATGGCAGCATGGAAGCGCCGGGGTGGTCTCGAGGAGTTTCACCAGAAGATCGTCCAGGGCATGCTCGCCCGCGGTCACGACCGTGACTTCGCCGAGCGCATCTTCGCGCAGATCAAGGGGTTCGGCGATTACGGCTTTCCTGAATCGCACGCGGCGAGCTTCGCCCTGCTCGTGTATTTTTCGGCCTGGCTCAAGCAGCACGAGCCTGCGGCTTTTTACTGTGGGCTGCTCAACAGTCAGCCGATGGGATTCTACTCGCCATCACAACTCGTACAGGATGCCATGCGTCACGACGTCGAGGTCCGGCCGGTCGACATCCTCGCGAGCGACTGGGAGTCGACACTCGAGGCACCGCTCGACGGCTGTCATTCACCCGCGATACGCCTCGGCCTTCAGCGCATCAAGGGACTGAAGGCCGACACCGCCGGACGCATCGTCGCTGCTCGCCGCCTTGGGCACATCACCTCACTGGATACGCTCGCCCGGTCTGCCGCCCTCGACCGTGGCGATCTGGCCCGCCTGACCGAAGGTGGCGCCCTGAAGAATCTGTCAGGACATCGTTACCAGACGCACTGGGAAGCACAGGCTCTGCAGCCCGATGCACCACTCGGTTTCGCCCAGTGCGCCGATACCAGCCCTGTTTATTTGCCGGCACCCACCGAGCGGGAAGATCTGTGTGCGGACTATGCGAGCATCGGCCTGACACTGGGCCGACATCCCATGGCGATGCTGCGGGCCGACAGGGACTTTGCCGATCTCAGGACGGCCCGTGACCTGGAAACGATCAATCACGGTCGCTTCGTTCGCATTGCAGGACTCGTCACCGGTCGCCAGCGGCCATCAACCGCCTCCGGCGTCCTCTTCGTGACGCTTGAGGACGAATTCGGCAACATCAATGTCGTCGTCTGGACACGCGTTCTGGATCGTTTTCGCGCCGAAATACTGCAGGGCCGGCTACTGCGAATCAAGGGTGTTCTGGAGCGCGAGGGTTCGGTGATTCACGTCATTGCAGGCCACGTCGAGAATCTCACGTTCCATCTCGACGAGTTCGAAACCCCGTCGAGGGACTTTCGCTAGGGAACCTCTGACTCAGGTCCCGCGCAGCAGGATGCGCGCACTGACGAGACCGGCCTCTTCCTGCCGGTCGATCCTCGCCTGCTGGATTGACACGCCAGCGTCGGACTGGGCCTGCAGCCAGCGCGCGAAGTCGTTGAACGGTACGTCGTCAAACCAGACGCTGACGCCATTGCCTTCGGGCTGCAGCCGGTTCGGCGTAATGCCGTACTGGCTTGCCGTTCGCGAGACCAGGGTCAACAGATCCTGCCCGCCTGGCAGGCTCGCCGAGGCATCGCCCAGCGTTCTGGCCTCCTGCTCGGTCGAGCGCATGTACTGCAGGAGCTCAAACTGACGATCGCGGTCATCGAGGTTCGATCGATAGAAATCGTTGGCCGGATACCAGATGCCGTACACGAGAAACAGTCCCGCAAAAAAGACGGCGAGCACCGCCAGCGACGTTTGCTCCCGCTGCTCGAGCGAAGCATAGCGACTCTTCAGCTTCGCGATTGACGTGTTCAACGAGTTCGCCATCAGGGCGTCGTCCTGATCTTGATATTGCCGCGGGCGCCGTCGTCAATCTGGTTGATGGTGCCGACCTCGGCAACGAGACCGGCTGCCGTCAGTGACTGCGCGTAGCGTACAAACTCCGAAGACTGTCCGGCGACGAGTTGAAGACTCATGTCGCCACGGGTCTCATTGAAGTTGATGTTCTCGAGGCGCATCCGCGCCGGTATCTGGCGGGCGGCTTCACCCAGCAAGGCCACGAAGTCATCTCCGCCTTCGCCGGTCCCTGCCCGGATGCGCGACTGCCATCGGCGCCGAAGGTCACGGACATTGCGATCGTTCGGAAAGACATCGGCATAGAGCGCCCTCGCCTCCTGCTCGAACTGCGCCGCCTTCACATCGAGGTAGATGCCCTGCACGATCAGCAGCATGATGTGCAGCGCGAACGCTGCGGCAGCGAGCCCGGCCACCGCCGGCCAGGGATTGCGGCGCTCGCGGCGGCGTTCATCAACCTTGAAGGCACCCTGCAACAGGTTGATCGCACCCTCATCGAACTGTCTGCAGATGAGTTCGAAGACGCCGTAGTCGATCTCATCGGTCGTCACGACACGTTCGTCTGCGGCAATCTGGCTCGTGAACATTTCGATGGCGTCCGTTTGCTCCGGCGGTGCCAGCACGCTGACATCACCGGCGGCCTCACCGAGCAGGCCGATCGCCATGGGCAGCGAATCCAGCTCTGTCGCAAAGGCGTTGTCGCCGCAGCAAACGAGTGCCCGCTCGCCATCGATGAGCACTGACGTACCCGTCCGGTCGCGGCCGAGGTGTTCGACATCGGCCGTCATCGTCGATGGCACGATACCCGCATCCCGAAGCCGCCCGAACCAGTCCTGCATGGTCTCGCGATCAATCACCGCAACGCGCACCGCACCACCGTCGCCGCGTCCGCCGACGGCGAAATGACAGTCCTCGACATCGCAGGCGAGACTCTCTTCGACCATGAAGGGCACAGCCTGCAAGACCTGCCGCATCTGTTTGCTCGGTACGCTGGCGCGGGTCAGCAGTACGGTCTCGCCCGGCACGATCACATGGGTTCGGCCCGACCAGTCCATCTCGCCGGCCATGGCCGCAACGTCATTCCAGTCACCCTCGCCACGAAAACGGACAATGCCCGATCCCTCGTCAAGGGAGAGCCATTCGAGTCCGGCCGATCCGATGCTGAGAAAGAGATGTTCAGCCATCGCCGTTGCTCGAACCCGGGGCCGCTATCGGAAGAATCTGTTTACTCATGTCGCGGTACACGACGCGCATACTGCCATCCGTTGGGTTTCGCTGGACAATGCTGGTCAGGTACGCGAAGCGATCGAGGAACCTGGCCCGGACGCTCACGCGAAAGAAACCGGATTGTACACCAAGGCCATCAGGTGCGAGTCCGCTACCCGCGAGGATAGGGTCCTGCAAGAACTGCGTGACGGATTCATAGACGCTGCCCTGATCCCGGGCCGCAACCAGAGCCTCGGCCGACTCCAGCGTCAGCGTCTCGGCCAGCGCCGCAATCACCGGCGCCGGTGCGGTGTTGACGTTGACCGTCGTCCCGGAAGCCGGGAGCGCCGCGACAAACGGTGACAGCACCCCATAGGCCTCGGGCGTCATTTCGAGCAGCAATCGGAGTTCAGAGACGTCGGCAATCGGTCGATCGGCAGCCCGGTACGGTACCTCGAGACCCAGGTAGTCGAAATCCTCGGCACCGAGAGAGCCCTTGCCGTCATCCGGATCAATCCAGTCCATCGTTCGCTCGCTGAACACGGGATCGACGCCGAGCAGCCCCATCATCCGGCTCAGCACGGGCAGCATCGGCACGCTGGCGTCACCACCGCGGTCCCCGCCGTCCCGCGGCAACGGGTAAAGGTTGTTCAGGTTGAGCCGGCCCTGCAGATCCTCGATCTGCACCTCGACGGCGCCGTTCTCGAACTCGAACTGCAATTCCGGGTTCGCCCAGGCATCTGCATTGGAGTCGATGCCAGGCTGCTCCTCGAAGTCGGCACGCAGAATCTGCCGGGCGAGTTCCTCGCCTCCCAGCGCATACTGCCTCGCCTGCGCGGCGTCGAAGTGATTGGCGGTTCGCTGGATGACCAGCCTCTGCTCGTTCGTCATCTGGACCGCGAGCACGGTTGCAATGACGACGACGAGCATGATCGAAATGAGGGCCACACCCCGTTCGCGGCTACGCATCGGGCACTCCATCGGTCCCGTCACCGGGACCACCGGCATCACCGGCGCCGGTTGGTGCCGTCACGGCCTCGACCAGCGGGAACAAGCGCCGGATCTCACCCGTCGCACCGGTCGCCAGAATGATTTCCAGCGCCGCTGGCAGCGGGTCACCGCCCGCCGAAACCGGCCATGTGTCAGTGGGCTCGCCGTCCGTGTCGAACAGGGTCACGCGAAACTCACTGACGCCGCCCAGCAAGGGCTGCTCGACCGGTTCAGTGTCTTCGGCACGATCGAGGACTCGCCAGAAATAGCGCACGAGTTCGCCTTCGGCGTTGATACCGTAGGCCACACGCTGGAGTTTGCTGCGCGGCAGTGACGCCGGGTTGCCCCAGCCGCTCCGGGTGAACTCGATCGGGAATCTGCCGACACCGGCCATCAGGGGCGGCAGCGGTTCACCGTATTCGTCGCGTACGGGACGGTCGACGGCCTGATAGACGTCGCGTTCGATGAAGGTCATCGCCCGACCCAGATTGCCGTAGTCGTCGACGACCTCCCTGACACGGGCATGTGTGTCGGTCATCGTCGTCAGCAATCGGTAGCCACCAAGACCGATCAGGGCAAAGATCGAGATGGCGATCAGCACCTCCAGCAGCGTGAATCCTCGTGCGCGATTCATCCTGTCATCCGCCTAATGCCGGCCGATGAAGCCCGACAGCGTGGCCAGCGGATCTTCGATGTTTTCGTCGCGATAGACGGTGATATCGATACGTCGAACGTCTTCGTTGCGGGTCGAGTCGATCGAGGTGACGACCTCCCAGTCCTTCCGGGCCATGGTGACACCGGCACGGGACGTACCGGTGCGGGGGAAGTCCCCCGCTGCCCTGGGCCTTGCCCGAAGCGCGGCGAGTTCGTTCTCCGCGATCCAGTAGGCAACGGTCTTGTCGCGGATGAGTCCGGTCTGGCGAACCGTCAGGGCAGCGTTTTTCACCAGCGCGGCCGACACGGTGGCGAACACCGCGACGGCGATCATGATCTCGAGCAGCGTGAACCCGCCGCTAGCGCGCTTCATCGTCTTCACCTCGCCACTCGATCGCACCATAGCCATCGCTGCCCAGACGTTTGACCAGATTGTCGTCAGGCATGGCCAGCGTCACTTCGAACGGCGTCACCT
Organism: Pseudomonadales bacterium; assembly: GCA_965267485.1. Lineage (GTDB taxonomy): Bacteria > Pseudomonadota > Gammaproteobacteria > Pseudomonadales > Azotimanducaceae > JANQJA01. The sequence goes on from OZ254080.1 coordinate 2,341,906, forward strand.
CACCGCTGGAGAGCAGCAGCACGGGTGGCACCGGATTGTCCTCATCTTCCGCCTCATCGCCGAAGGAGAGTGCCGTGTCCTCTACTTCAACGCTGAGCTCAAGCCCTTGCGGCAGGTTGCGCCCCTGAAACGGTCTCGTCGTCACCGGTGACCAGGATTGTGACGCTTCGTCGTAGGTCAGGAACTCATAGCCTTCGCGATGGACCTGAAGCCCGAACTCCAACCCCTGAAGTACGGCTTCTTCCCTTGCCATCCGCAGCAGCGTGATCAGTCGCCGGCTTTCGGTATCAAAGTCGCGACTCTGGACGATCGTTGGCATGTTGGCGACAACGATGCCCGCCATGACTGACACGATAACCATCACCACAAGGATCTCGATCAGCGTGAAGCCACGCTGACGCCAATGCCTGTGGCCACAGCCGGTCATCAGCGTGCCGATCAGAGTTCCGAGAAGTAGATGTCCGCGTCGAAGCCCTCGCCGCCTTCCTTGCGATCGGCGCCGAAACTGTAAACCTCGAAGTGCCGCGAACCCTCGCTGTAGTAGAGGTACGGTTCATCCCACGGATCTGTCGGCACCTTGTCGAGATAGCCTTCGGAATTCCAGTTGCGCGGCTCGGGATAGCCCGATGGCTGTGAGACAAGCGCCTCCAGCCCCTGCTCGGTCGAGGGATACGTGCTGTTGTCGAGCAGGTAGAACTCGAGCGCAGTCGCGATCGCCCGAAGATCATTCTTCGCCGCAGAGACGCGTGCTTCTTCAGGCTTGCTGATGATATTGGGCACGATCAGCGCCCCGAGAATGCCGAGAATCACCACGACCACCATGATTTCGATGAGCGTGAATCCGGATTGTTTTGCTGACTGCATATTGAGCTACCACGTGGACCGGGCGTTATTCTACATCGACCGTGGGGGTCGTCAGAACACGAGCTGATTCAGATTGATGATGGGCAGCAGGATCGCCATCACGATGGTGAAAACCGCACCGCCCATGAACAGCAGCATGAACGGGCCGAACAGGCTCAGCAGTATCCCGAGCAGCGTTTCGACGTCCTGCTGCATATATGCGGCGACCCGGCCCAGCATGTTGTCGAGTTCGCCGCTGCTTTCGCCGCTTGCGATCATGTGCAGCATGATCGGCGGGAAATAGCCGCTCTTCTCGAGCGCGTTGCTGAGGCTCGCGCCTTCACTGACCCGCGTTGTGGCCTCGGCGACCTTGGCCTTGAGCCAGGTATTGGTCAGCACGTTGCCTGAGATGTTCATGGCCTCGACCAGCGGCACGCCGCTGCTCGAAAGGATACTGAGTGTACTGGCGAACTGCGCCGTATTCGTCCCGCGGCTCAGCTTGCCGACGATCGGCAGGTGAAGCAGGCGGCGATCGAACGCAATACGGATTGAGGGCACGGTCAGGGCCTGCCGAATCGCAACCGCCAGCACGGCGAGAATACCGAGGATCGTGAGGCCCCAGGCCTGCACAAAGTCACTGACCGCGATGATGAACGTCGTCAGGGCGGGCAGATCCTGCCCTGTGTCGCTGAACACCTTGACGATGTCGGGAACAACGTAGCCCAGCAGTCCGGCCAGGATCAGGATCGTGAGTACAAACAGTACCACCGGATAGACGAGGGCCTGGATCACGCGTTGCCTCGATTCATGCCGCGTCTCGGTGTAGTCCGCCAGTCTGGCGAGGACGAGATCGAGATGCCCCGCCGACTCACCCGCCGCGACCGTCGCGCAATAGAGGCCTGGAAACGCACGCGGATACTCGCCGAGACTGTTCGCCAGTGAGTACCCTTCCATCACCTTTGAGCGCACGGTCACCATCATCGACCGGGCGCGAGCGTTCTCCGTCTGGCGGGACACCGCAAGCAGCGCTTCCTCCACCGGCAATCCGGCGGAAATCAGCGTCGCGAGCTGGCGCGTGATGAGCGAGAGGTCGCGAACCGACAGCGACGGCCGGAACCATGTACGCCAGCCACTGCCCGACGCCTGCTGACGTTCGCGGGTGGCGGCGACCGACAGTGGCGCAAGGCCCTTGTCTCGAAGGATCTGTCGCACCTGGCGGGAGGAATCCGCTTCGAGAACGCCCTTCTCTTCCCGCCCCTTGGGATTCAGGGCGACGTATTCGAATGCCGCCACTAGTCGTCCATCGTGACGCGGAGAATTTCGTCCATCGTGGTGAGGCCCGCCAGCACCTTGGCTCGACCATCCTCACGAATACCGGTGCCACGGGAGCGCGCATACTGCTCGAGTTCGAGTTCCGAGGCACCGCTGTGGATCATGCGGCGCAGTTCATCGTCGATGGTCACGACCTCGTAGATGCCGAGGCGCCCGCGAAAGCCCTCATGCGCACATCGGTCGCAGCCGCTCGCCCGGTAAAGCGTCGGCGGATCCGCCGGATCGACGCGCAGAAACTGGCATTCATAGTCATCCGCCACGTGGGGTTCCCGGCAATGCTCGCACAACACGCGTACGAGGCGCTGGGCCACCAGGCCCACGATACTGTTGCTGAGCAGGTAGGGCTGCACGCCCATGTTGGCGAGTCGCGTCAGCGCGCCGATGGCCGTGTTTGTGTGGATCGTCGACAGCACGAGGTGGCCGGTCAGACTCGCCTGGACAGAAATTTCCGCCGTCTCGAAGTCGCGGATCTCGCCGACCATCACGACGTCGGGATCCTGCCGCAGAATCGCGCGCAGTCCCTTGGCGAAGGTCATTTCGGCCTTCATGTTGACCTGGGTCTGGCCAACGCCCTCGACGTCGTACTCGATCGGATCCTCGACCGTCAGGATGTTGCGCGATCGGTCGTTGAGCGTATCGAGACAGGCATAGAGCGTCGTTGACTTGCCCGAACCGGTCGGGCCGGTGACCAGAAGGATGCCGTGGGGTCTGGCGAGGAGTGAGCGCATGGCCCTGAGATCCGCCTCCCGCATGCCGAGATCGGCAAGGTCCCTGCGTCCTTCCTGTTTGTCCAGAATCCGCATGACCACGCGCTCGCCGTTGGACGCGGGAATCGTCGACACCCGGACATCCACCTCCTTGCCGGCCACCCTCAGCGAGATACGACCGTCCTGGGGGAGCCGCTTTTCGGCAATGTCGAGCTTCGCCATGACCTTGATGCGTGACACGAGGAGTGGCGCCAGCGCGCGGCGCGGACTGACGACTTCGCGCAGCACACCGTCGACCCGAAATCTGACCACCAGCCGGGTTTCGTAGGTCTCGATATGGATATCCGAGGCCGACACCTTGATCGCCTCGGTCAGCAGGCTGTTGATCAGCCGGATGATCGGTGCGTCATCGTCCTGTTCGAGCAAGTCGCCGGTTTCCGGGATCATCTCCGCGAGGCTCGACAGATCCATGTCATCGCCGAGCCCCTCGATCATCTGCATCGCTTCGCCGGAGTCATCGTGATACGCGGTCGAGAGCCGCTGGTCGAAGGTGGGCGGATCGACCTCACGGAAGCGCACGGGTGCGCCTGCGAATCGCCGGACTTCCGACAGCGCCTCGACCCTGAGTCCCGGCCGGTAGATGGCCTCGAGCGCATCCGACTCCGGCGAGGAGACCAGCAGCACGCCGTGACGCTTGGCGAAGCTGAATGGAAGGCGTGGCCTTGTCGTGATTTCACTCATTCTGGTGCACCTGCCCGTGTTTCAACACGAAGTGATCCGGCTTACTATAAATATCGTTTATCAGAGTTATAATTTGCGATTCAACAGCGTTATTTTGCAAACGTCATGAAACTCAGCGATATCGATCTCAATCTGTTCGTCGTCTTCGACGCCATCTATACCGAGGGGAATCTCACCCGTGCCGGCGAGATCATCGGGATCACACAGCCGGCGGTCTCCAATTCGCTGTCCCGGTTGCGCAAGATGTTCGATGACCCTCTGTTTGTCCGCACCGCAGAAGGAATGGTTCCCACGCCGGTCGCCCAGAACATCGTCGGGCCCGTGCGGCAGGCGCTCGGTCTCATCCGATCAAGCGTCCAGGAGAGCGACAACTTTGATCCGATGGCGTCCGAGAAGCGATACCGGGTCAGCTTTTCCGACCTGACGCAGTCTATCGTATTTCCTTACCTTCTGGGTCGCCTCTCGCGCGAGGCGCCGGGCATCGCTGTCGACTGCTACCAGGTGCGGCGCCGTGACCTGAACGTCGAACTCGCGTCAGGCAATCTCGATCTTGCCGTCGACATTCCGTTGACGCCTGACCCCCAGATCAACCAGGCACCGCTCTTCTCGCACCCGCATGTGTGCGTCTTCCGTGAAGACCATCCGCTCATCAAGGACACGCTGACCACCGACAACTACCTCGAGGTTGGCCACATCCATATTTCTTCGCGGCGCGGCGGGCTCGGTCACGTCGACCTCGCGCTCGGCAAACTCGGCAGGCGGCGCAAGATCTCGCTGAGAACCCAGCACTACCTGGCGACGCCGGAGCTCGTCTCCCGCACCGACCTTGTGCTGACCGTGCCGCGAATCTTTGCGGATTTCCTCGTTCGACAATATCCTGTGCGCTATCTCGATCTGCCCTTTTCAGTGCCCAATCTCGAGACGCACCTCTACTGGCACGAGAGCACCGACAAGGACCAGGCGAATCGCTGGATTCGTGACATCATCCTCGAACTGCCGGGCAAGATTCCCGGCAACGACTAGTCGCGACCTGCAACAACAAGAACGTCTAACAGAATCAGCGAGGCGCAAATGAATTTCGTCGGCAGCCATATCCTCTCGGTCTCACAATTCGACCGGGCCGCCGTGGAAAAGGTCTTCGAGGTTGCCGACAGGATGGTGCCCTACGCCCGGCGTGAGCGTGTCACCCGCGTCCTCGAAGGCGCGATCCTCGGCAACATGTTCTTCGAACCCAGTACGCGAACCCGGGTCAGTTTCGGCTGCGCGTTCAACCTGCTCGGCGGCGAGGTCCGCGAGACCGCAGAGGTCAAGACCTCGGCGATCGCCAAGGGTGAATCGTTCTACGACACGGCGCGCGTACTGTCCGGCTACTCCGACGTCATTGTGATGCGGCACCAGAAAGAGGGATCCGTCGAGGAGTTCGCCTCCGCCAGCCGGGTCCCGGTACTGAACGGCGGTGATGGCGCCAACGAGCACCCCACCCAGGCCCTGCTCGACCTGTACACCATCCGCAAGGAGATCGCCGCACAGGGCAAGGACATGGAAAACCTGCGCATTGCGTTGATTGGCGATTTGCGCAACGGACGCGCGGTTCACTCCCTTTGCCGGCTGCTGGCGCTCTACGACAACGTCCACTTCACGCTGGTGTCACCGGCAGAACTGCGCCTGCCCTCGAGATATGTCGAAGAAATGCGCGCTGCGGGGCACGAGGTCGTGGAACTCGACGAACTCGTCACCGGCATTTCCCACGCCGACATTCTCTATGTCACAAGAACGCAGGAAGAGCGGTTCGCGACACCCGAGGAAGCCGAGAAGTACAAGGGCCTGTTCCGGCTCAATCAGTCGATCTACACAGAGTTCTGCGAGCCCAACACGGTAATCATGCACCCGCTGCCCCGCGACTCGCGCTCAGACGCCAACGAACTCGACAACGACATGAACGAGAACCCGAACCTCGCGATCTTCCGGCAGACCGATAATGGCGTGATCATCCGCATGGCGCTGTTTGCGCTGATTCTCGACGTGGTCGACCAGGTCGACCGGCATGCGCGGGAAGTCAACTGGTATACTGCTGGGCGCTTTTAGTCTTCGGACGTTCTCACATGATTGCCAACTATGATCGTCTGGGCTTTGGCTTCGACGAGACGCTCAATCTGCTCGTTGAGCAGGTCAACCGCTTTGCAACCGACGTCATTGCGCCCCGGGCAGCAGAGATCGATGCCAGCAATGAGTTTCCCCTCGAACTGTGGCCGAGGATGGGCGAGCTGGGCATTCTCGGTATTACCGTCAGCGAAGAGTTTGGCGGCGCCGGCCTGGGCTATCTCGCCCACTGTCTGGTCATGGAAGAGCTGAGCCGCGCCTCAGCCTCCGTCGCGCTGTCGTACGGCGCCCACTCGAACCTCTGCGTCAACCAGATCTACCGGAACGGCAGCGACGCGCAGCGCCGGCAGTACCTGCCGAAGCTCGTCAGCGGCGAACACATCGGTGCCCTCGCGATGAGTGAGACCGGCGCCGGCTCCGATGTCGTCAGCCTGCAGCTCAAGGCGGTCCGCGACGGCGACGACTTCGTGCTGAACGGCGCCAAGATGTGGATCACCAATGGCCCGGATGCCGATACCTATGTCATCTACGCCCGGACCGACCCGGATGCCGGTGCCCGCGGCATTACGGCGTTCATCGTCGAAAGGGACACACCCGGATTCTCCCGTTCGCCCAAGCTCGACAAGCTCGGCATGCGTGGCTCCAATACCTGTGAGCTGGTCTTCGAGGATTGCCGGGTGCCCGCCACGCAGGTGCTGGGCGAGGTCGGCCAGGGCGTGCGGGTGCTGATGAGCGGTCTCGATTTCGAGCGCGTCGTACTTGCTGGCGGTCCCGTCGGGATCATGCAGGCCGCCATGGACGTCGTCGTGCCTTACATTCACGAACGCAAGCAGTTCGGCCAGGCGATCGGCGAGTTCCAGCTCGTCCAGGGCAAGGTCGCTGACATGTATACCCGCCTGAATGCTTCGCGATCCTATCTTTACGCCGTCGCCGCCGCCTGTGATCGTGGCGAAACGACGCGCAAGGATGCGGCCGGGGTCATTCTGTACACGGCTGAGACCGCGACCCAGGTCGCGCTGGACGCAATCCAGCTGCTTGGCGGCAATGGCTATATCAACGATTATCCGACCGGCCGTCTGCTCCGCGATGCCAAGCTCTACGAGATCGGCGCCGGAACAAGCGAGATCCGCCGCATGCTCATCGGGCGCGAACTCTTCTCGGAGTCAGCCTGACATGCCCGTGCTGAAATCATCGATCAGCACGTCCTCGGAGGAGTTCAGGCAGAACGAGGCGCACCATCGTGGTCTGGCTGAAGACCTCAGAACGACATTCGCCTCGATCCGGCCCGGTGGCAGCGAGTCATCCCGCGAACGCCATGTTGCTCGCGGCAAGCTGCTCCCGCGTGATCGCGTTGGCCAGTTGCTCGATCCGGGATCACCGTTCCTCGAACTGTCGCAGTTCGCCGGCTACGACCTCTACGACAACGAAGCGCCCTGCGGCGGCATCATCACCGGTATCGGAACGGTCTCGGGCCAGCAGTGCGTCATCATCGCCAACGACGCGACCGTCAAGGGCGGCACTTACTACCCGGTCACGGTCAAGAAGCACCTCCGCGCGCAGGCGATTGCCGAGCAGTGTCATCTGCCCTGCATCTATCTGGTCGATTCCGGCGGCGCAAACCTGCCGCATCAGGACGAGATCTTTGCCGACCGTTTCCACTTCGGCCGGATATTTTTTAATCAGGCCAACATGTCCGCCAAGGGGATTCCCCAGGTCGCGGTCGTGATGGGCTCCTGTACGGCGGGCGGCGCGTACGTTCCGGCAATGGCTGACGAGAGCGTTATTGTGCGTGACCAGGGCACGATCTTTCTGGCCGGGCCACCGCTCGTCAAGGCTGCGACGGGCGAGGTCGTCTCGGCAGAAGACCTTGGGGGTGGCGACGTGCACACGCGGTTATCCGGTGTCGCAGATCACCTCGCCGAGAACGACACCCACGCGCTGCAGATCACTCGCCGTATCATCGCGAATCTGAACCGGCCTGCCCCACCGTGGCGACTCGATGGCAGTGCACCGGGGCCGCGATACGACCCGCGTGAAATCTACGGCATTCTGCCCGGGGCGCTCTCGCGGCCATTCGAAGTGCGGGAGATCATCGCCCGCCTGGTCGACGATTCGGTATTCGATGAGTTCAAGCAGCGCTTCGGTGAAACCCTCGTCTGCGGCTTCGCCGAGGTCTACGGCATGCCCGTCGGCATCCTCGCCAACAACGGCATCCTGTTCTCGGAGTCTGCCCAGAAAGGCGCGCACTTCATCGAACTCTGCTGTCAGCGCGAGATTCCACTGCTGTTCCTGCAGAACATCATGGGATTCATGGTGGGCCAGAAGTTCGAGACCGAAGGGATCGCCAAGCATGGCGCAAAGATGGTCACCGCCGTCGCCTGTGCCAGCGTACCGAAGTTGTCGCTGATGATCGGCGGCAGTTTCGGGGCCGGGAACTACGGTATGTGCGGTCGCGCCTACGATCCGAACTTTCTCTGGATGTGGCCGAACGCGCGGGTCTCGGTCATGGGCGGCGCGCAGGCGGCAGACGTACTGGCACAGGTGCGCGAGGACAACCTGAATGCCGCCGGCAAGCCGTGGAGCGACGACGAACGCGAGCAGTTTCGCGCGCCGATTGTCGAGCAATACGAGCGCCAGGGTCATCCCTACTACGCCAGCGCCCGTCTCTGGGATGACGGCATTCTGGACCCGGCGCAGACGCGCGAGGCAATCGGACTCGGTCTGGCAGCCGCACTGAACAAACCCATCAAGCCGACGCGCTTCGGCGTGTTCAGGATGTGACACGATGAGTAACGACGATCCAGTACGCTTCGACGTTGACGGCCGGGGCGTCGCGACGATCACCCTGAACCGGCCTTCGGTACACAACGCCTTCGATGACGAGGTCATTGCACGGCTGATTGATTGTCTCGAGCACATCGCCGATCAGGCACGCTCGCCACGCGTCCGCGCCGCGGTGATCAGATCGAACGGCAAGCATTTCTCCGCCGGCGCCGACCTGAACTGGATGAAGCGGATGGCAGAACTGGACTATGACGGCAACGTCCGGGATGCCGGTGAACTCGCCCGGCTCATGCGGCTGTTGAACACGTTGCCGGTGCCGGTGCTCACCATCGTTCAGGGTGCCGCCTATGCCGGCGCCCTTGGTCTCCTGTGCTGCAGCGATTTCACACTGGCCAGCGAGCGCGCGGTGTTCTGCGTCAGCGAAGTCAGGATCGGCCTCACGCCCGCGGTCATCTCACCCTACGTTGTCGCCGTGATCGGCGAACGGGCCGCGCGGCGCTACTTTCTGAGTGCCGAGGTCTTCGACGCGACCGAGGCCCGTCGCCTCGATCTGGTTCAGCAGATCGTTGCCGAAGACGATCTCGATTCAGCGGCCGATGCCATTGTGGAAAACTGGCTCAGGATGTCTCCCCAGGCGATGCAGGTGACCAAACGACTCATTCGACGCGTGTCCGGCGCGCCCGTCGATGACGCGCTCATCCGGTTTACGCAGGAAGAGATCGCCGCCATTCGCGTGTCGGATGAAGGTCAGGAAGGTCTCTCGGCGTTCTTCGAAAAACGACCGCCGGCGTGGCAGGAAGACAAGTGATAACGACGCTGCTGGTTGCCAATCGCGGCGAGATCGCCTGCCGCATCATGCAAACGGCCAGGCGCATGGGGCTGCGTACGGTAGCCGTTTATTCGGACGCGGACGCCGGTGCCAGGCATACGCGCGTCGCCGATGAATCGCACCGGCTCGGCCCACCACCCGCCGCGGAAAGCTATCTCGACATCGACGCAATCCTGAAGGTTGCTCGCGAGAGCGGCGCCGATGCCGTTCACCCGGGCTATGGCTTCCTTGCCGAGAACGCCGCCTTCGCGCGCGCGTGCGAAGCCGAAGGCATCGTGTTCATCGGGCCGCCCGCCCGGGCCATGGAAGCCATGGCGATGAAGGGCGACGCCCGTCAGCTGATGGCTGATGCCGGCGTCGCCGTGCTTCCGGGTATCGACGAGCTGAATCTCGACGAGATTGATGAGGCGCGCATCGAATCAATCGTCGGTTTTCCCCTGCTGGTCAAACCGACCGCGGGCGGCGGCGGCAAAGGCATGCATATCGTCGAGGATGCTGCAGAACTCGCATCGACGCTCAGAACGGCGGCACGCGAAGCGGCGAGCGCATTCGGTGACGATCGCCTGATTCTCGAGCGTTACCTGCGCAAACCCAGGCATGTGGAAGTTCAGGTGTTCGCCGACACCCACGGTAACGTCGTGCACCTCAACGAGCGTGACTGTTCACTGCAGCGTCGCCACCAGAAAATCATCGAGGAATCCCCGGCACCGGGCATGTCGGATGCGCTCCGCCAGCAGATGGGCGCTGCCGCGGTTACCGCGGCCAGGAGCATCGGCTACGTCGGTGCGGGAACGATCGAGTTTCTGCTGGATGGCGACGAGTTCTTCTTCATGGAAATGAACACGCGCCTGCAGGTGGAACACCCGGTAACAGAGAGCGTGACCGGCCTCGACCTGGTCGAGTGGCAGATCAGGGTTGCAAACGGAGACTCGCTCCCCCTCGCCCAGGACGAGATCCCGCTCAGAGGCCATGCCATGGAAGCACGGATCTACGCCGAGGATCCGGCCAACGACTTTCTGCCCGCGTCCGGTCGAATCAATGTGCTCAGGTTACCCGGCGGCGACGGCATTCGGATCGATACCGGTGTCGATTCCGGCGATGCCGTCAGCGTCTTCTACGACCCGATGATCATGAAGCTCATCGTGCACGCTGATGATCGCAGGACCTGTATTGCAAGGCTGCTGTCGGCGCTCGACGACACGCTGATCTCAGGAGTGTCGACGAATCGCGACTTCCTGATCGCCGCGGCACAGCATCCCGTACTGCAGGAGGGCCGGGTCTGGACGTCTTTCCTCGACAGCGAGACGATTTTCGGGGAACTGCCGCCGGTAATGCGCTTCGAACTGGCTGCCGCTGCGGCGATGTGGCTCATGCACTCGCCGCTGGCTGCCTTTCGGTTGAACGAGCCGGCTGGCCAGCGTCTGCCCCTGCACCATCGGACCGGCTCAGTCGATCTCGCGATCACCGCCCGGCACCAGCGCTGGGAAGTGGATGACGGTACACACCGTGCGTCAGTGCGGGTCATTCACCGGCAAGCTGATTCGGTGCGGCTCGAGATGAACGGTCGCGATACCGACTTCGCGATTGCGGCAACAGACGAGGCCATTGCAGTGTCCGCAGGCGCGCGATCAGCGACGTTCCTTCGCTTCCCGGAGACGACCGCGCTTCAGGATGATGCCGGCAGTCTCCGCTCACCCATGTCAGGCAAGGTCATCGATGTGCGCGTCAGCAAAGGAGACTCGGTCGATGCGGGCGACACGCTGATCGTCATCGAGGCAATGAAGATGGAACACACGATCAAGGCCGTCTCGCGCGGCGTCATTACCGGCGTGAACTTCGCCGTCGGCGACGTTGTCGCGGATGGCGCGGAACTCATTACCATCGAGGACGAAGCATGAGAGTCATCCTGGACTGCGACCCGGGCCACGATGATGCACTCGCCCTGCTGATGGCCGCGCACCATCTCGATCTCGTTGGCGTCACAACCGTCTTCGGCAACTCCACGGTGGAGAACACCACTGCCAACGCGCTGGCGATCCTGGATGCGGCTGGCCTGGAACATATACCCGTCGCCGCCGGCGCAAGCCAGCCTCTCGAGGGCCGTATTCATTCCGGCGAATCGGTCCACGGCAAAACCGGTCTCGACGGTGCGAATCTGCCCCCATCACGCCGGCGGACCGTCGATGCCGACGCCGCCGACTTCATCTACGAGCAGGCCTGTGCCGGCGATGACCTGATCGTCATCGCTGTCGCTCCCGAAACGAACGTGGCGACGGCACTGACGCGGTATCCCGACCTTGCCACGAAGCTCCGGGCAATCTCGGTGATGGGCGGTTCCACGGAGGGTGGCAACGCCACCGCCGCAGCAGAGTTCAACATCCTCGCCGATCCCGAGGCCGCCGCAATCGTGTTCGACGCCGGTGTGCCTGTCACCATGGTCGGTCTCAACGTCACGACATCGTTTGGTCTCGAGCAGCACCACCTGGACTCGCTGTCAAAGAGCTCATCGGGAATCGCCCGTGAACTCGCCGGCGCCCTCTCGTTCTATCTATCGCGACAGGCTGCCATGTACGAACGTACCCGGGCGCCCGTCCACGATGTCTGCGCGGTTCTGCCATTCAGTCATCCCGGCCTGATTCGGCATACCGATATTCATGTTGGCATCGAATGCCAGGGCGCGCTGACGCGGGGCATGACCGTCTGCGACCTTCGCGGCGCCATTGCAAAAGAAGGAATCGAACCCGCCCAACCCGCCAATGCCTCGGTTGCGGTGTCAGCGGACGGCGATGCGATCATCCGCCTGCTGCTCGACACCCTGAACCGATTTCCATAAGCTCACTGCCGAGCAAGGAGACCCACATGATCCACGACAACATACTAGATACCATCGGCCGCACGCCGGTCGTTCGCATTAACCGGCTCGGGCCGGAGAACCAGAACATCTTCGCCAAGGTCGAGGCGTTCAACCCGGCAGGTTCCGTCAAGGATCGTCTCGCCATTGCGATCATTGAAGATGCCGAACGCTCGGGGAAACTGAAGCCCGGGCAGACGGTCGTCGAGGCAACGTCCGGCAACACCGGGATCGCGCTCGCGATGGTCTGCGCCGCCAAGGGTTATCCGTTCGTGGCCACAATGGCCGAATCCTTCTCTGTCGAGCGACGCAAGATCATGAAGGCCTACGGTGCCAAGGTCATTCTGACGCCGGCCGCTGAACGGGGCTCCGGCATGGTCCGCAAGGCGCAGGAACTCGCCGACAAATACGGCTGGTTCAAGGCAGACCAGTTCGAGAATCCGGCCAATCCCGCCTACCACAGGAATACCACAGGCCCTGAAGTGCTGCGCGATTTCGCGGGCAAGGATCTCGACTACTTCGTCAGCGGCTGGGGAACAGGTGGCACCGTGACCGGCGCGGGCCAGGTCATCAAGCTGGCGCGACCCGATTGCCAGATCATCGGATGCGAACCCGAGAACGCGCAGCTGCTGGCCGGCAAGGAATGGAGCCCGCACAAGATTCAGGGCTGGACCCCCGATTTCGTCCCCGGCGTCATCGACAAGAACGTGATGGACGAAATCATTCCGGTGCCCGACGACAAGGCGATCGAGACTGCCCAGGCGCTTGCCGCACAGGAAGGCATCTTCTGCGGCATCTCCTGTGGCGCGACCATGTACGCAGCGCTCGAAGTGGCCGCCAGGGCACCGGCCGGCAGCACGTTCTGCGTGATGCTGCCCGACACCGGGGAACGCTACCTGTCGACACCGCTCTTTGAGAACATCAGCGAAGCGTCCGACGACGAATGGCTGGAGAGCCTGTAAGGCGCCCCATCTGGTCATGCCTGACTACCCGACCTCGGTTCGCATCGTCGAAGTCGGTGCACGGGATGGGCTGCAGAACCAGCCCAATCCGGTACCGACCGACGTCAAGGTCGAGCTGATCGACCGCCTCGCGGCGGCCGGCATCCGGCACATTGAGGCCGGCGCATTCGTCAGTCCCCGGTGGGTTCCCCTGATGGCGGATTCCGCCGACGTCATGGCGAGAATCCACCGGCGCAGCGGCGTCGTCTATTCCGTACTCACCCCCAACGAGAAGGGTATGACGCAGGCGCTCGCCACGGCCGCCGATGAAGTCGCCGTGTTTCTCGCTGCGACAGAATCGTTCTCGATGAAGAATACCAATTGCTCCATCGACGAGGCGTTTGCGCGCACCGAACCGATATTCGCGATGGCTTCGGAGCATGGCGTACCGGTGCGCGGCTACATTTCGTGCGTGATGGGCTGCCCCTACGAGGGCGACAGTACGGGGCCGGACCGCGTCGCCGACATCGCCGCACGGCTCGTTTCCCTCGGCTGCCATGAAGTCAGCCTCGGGGACACGATTGGTCGCGGCAATGCGCTCAAGACGGCCCGCCTGATCGAACGCGTCAGCGCCCGCGTACCGGTCGAGAAACTGGCAGCACACTTCCACAATACCTACGGACAAGCACTCGCGAATCTGCACGCAGCACTGCAACAGGGTGTTGCGGTGATCGATTCGTCGGTTGCCGGTCTCGGCGGATGTCCCTACGCGAAAGGCGCGACAGGCAATGTCGCAACCGAGGACGTGCTCTACATGCTGGAAGGAATGGGTATCGAGACGGGGATCGACCTGTCACAGGTCGTGGATACCGCGGCGTGGATTTCGGAGGCGATTGCCGTGCCCATCGATTCGAACACGGCAACCGCGATCCTGGCGGCCCGGGAGAATCCCTAGCCGAGCTTTTCGTCGAACTCAGGCACAGCCTTGAACAGGTCGGCGACAAGGCCGTAGTCGGCAACCTGGAAGATCGGCGCGTCCTCGTCCTTGTTGATGGCGACGATGACCTTGGAGTCCTTCATGCCCGCAAGGTGCTGAATCGCACCACTGATACCAACGGCGATGTAGAGTTCCGGTGCAACGATCTTGCCGGTCTGGCCAACCTGCATGTCGTTCGGCACGAAACCCGCATCGACAGCAGCGCGTGAAGCACCGATGGCAGCGCCGAGCTTGTCGGCAACGGATTCGAGCAGTTTGAAATTCTCGCCGTTCTGCATACCCCGGCCACCGGAGATGATGATCTTGGCCGCGGTGAGTTCCGGACGGTCGAGTTCCACGATGTCTTCCTTTTCCCAGGTCGACAGGCCGCTGTCCTTTGCCACGTCGATCGACTCGACCGACGCACTGCCACCCTCGGCGGCAACCGGATCGAATGCAGTACCACGGACCGTGATGACCTTGATCGAATCCGTCGACTGGACGGTTGCAATGGCATTGCCCGCGTAGATCGGACGCTTGAAGGTATCTTCACTCTCGACGCCGATGATCTCGGAGATCTGGGCGACATCGAGCAGCGCGGCGACCCGCGGCATGAAGTTCTTGCCGCTCGTGGTCGCGGACGTCAGGATGTGGGAGTAGTCCTTGCCGATTTCGGCAACAAGCTCGCCCATGTTTTCTGCCAGGTGATGATCGTAGGCATCGTTGTCGGCAACGAGCACCTTGCTGACGCCGTCGATCTTTGCCGCGGCTTCCCCGGCCGGGCCACAGCCCTTGCCGGCAACCAGGACGTCAATGTCGCCACCGATAGCCTTCGCCGCGGCGACGGTAACCAGCGTCGGTCCCTTGATCGATTCGTTGTCGTGATCGGCAATTACGAGAATAGTCATCAGATTACCTTCGCTTCGTTCTTCAATTTATTGACCAGTTCGTCGACGGATTCGACGATGATGCCTGCCTGACGCTCGGGTGGCGGCTCGACCTTGAGGGTCTTCACGCGCGGCGTCGGGTCAACGCCCAGATCTTCCGGCGTGTAGGTATCCATCGGCTTTTTCTTGGCCTTCATGATGTTCGGGAGCGACGCATAGCGCGGCTCGTTCAGACGCAGGTCTGTGGTAATCACGGCCGGCAGTTTCACGGACAGCGTCTCGAGACCGCCGTCGATTTCGCGGGAGACCGTGGCGCTGTCGCTGCCGAGATCGAGTTCATTGGCGTAGGTGACCTGCCCCCAGCCCATGAGGGCCGCAACCATCTGGCCGGTCTGGCCGTTGTCACCGTCGATGGCCTGCTTGCCGGTGATGACCAGGTTCGGCTCTTCCTTCTCGATGATCGCCTTGATGAGCTTGGCGATACCGAGCGGCTGCATGTCCTCGTCAGTTTCGACCAGAATGCCGCGGTCAGCGCCGAGCGCGAGTGCTGTACGGATTTGTTCCGCCGCCTGCTTGGGGCCAACGGAAACCACGACGACTTCCTCTACCTTGCCAGCTTCCTTCAACCGGACAGCTTCTTCGATGGCAATCTCGTCGAACGGATTGACCGACATCTTGACGTTGTTGAGATCAACGCCGCTGTGGTCATTCAAGACGCGCACGTTGACGTTGTAGTCGACGACACGCTTGGCAGTTACCAGAACTTTCATGCGATTCCTCTAGAAGGTTTTTATTGATAAAGACGGGAAGGACAGCGACGCACGGGTATGCGCTTCGAGGCGCGGCCATTCACAAGAGCGCGTATTCTGCCGGTTTCGGCTGTAGCGGTCAATTCGACGCGTCAGGCAGATTCAGCGGGCAAGCCTCTGATTTCATTCCGAATTTTGGGGGAATCGGGGCGCGCTTTTTATCTACCCCCATAGATAATGGTGATTTCCAAGCGGGCCTACCATTTCATACAATAGCGCCCCTCAACCGAAGTGGAGGTTCAGGTGGAAGAACGAGAATCGATGGAATTTGATGTCGTCATCGTCGGCGGTGGTCCCGCTGGCCTGTCGGCGGCCATTCGTTACGCGCAACTCGCAATCGAGGCCGGGGACGAACCTTCTGTCTGTCTGGTTGAGAAAGGCTCGGAAATCGGCGCCCACATACTGTCGGGCGCGGTTGTCGAGCCTCGCGCGCTCGATGAGCTGATTCCGGACTGGAAAGAGAAAGGTGCACCGCTCAACAACCCGGTCACCGATGACGATGTCTACTACCTCACCGACGAGGCACAGGGTCTGCGGTTTCCGCCGCTGATGGTGCCAAAGGCACTACACAATCACGGCAACTACGCGACCAGTCTCGCCAATCTGTGCCGCTGGCTCGGTGAGCAGGCGGAAGAAATGGGCGTCATGCTGTTTCCGGGGTTTGCCGCATCAGAAGTGCTCTACAGCGAAAGCGGCGCCATCAAGGGTGTCGCCACCGGTGACATGGGCATTGGCGCGGATGGCGAGAAGAAAGGCACGTTCCAGCCGGGTTACGAGTTGCATGCCAAATACACGCTGTTTGCCGAAGGCTGCCGCGGCCATCTCGGCAAGCAGCTCATGGAAAAGTTCGACCTTCGCAAGGACGCCGATCCGCAGCAATACGGCATCGGGTTCAAGGAAATCTGGGAGATCGAGCCCGAAAAGCACGTACCTGGCAAGGTCGTGCACACCATTGGCTGGCCGCTCGGGCACTTCCCCGGGGGCACGCTCGGCGGCTCGTACCTCTACCACCTCGAGAACAACCAGGTTGCGATCGGTCTGATTGTCGATCTCGGCTACTCGAACCCGCATCTGTCACCGTTCGACGAGTTCCAGCGGTTCAAGCATCACAAGTTCATCAAGCCGACCCTCGAGGGTGGCAAACGACTCGCCTATGGCGCACGCGCCGTGATCAAGGGTGGTCTTTCGGCATTGCCCAGACTGACCATGCCCGGTGGCCTGATGGTGGGCGATGATGCCGGCTTCCTCAACAACCTGAAGCAGAAAGGCACGCATACGGCGATGAAGTCCGGCATGCTCGCCGCAGAAGCAGCATTCGAAGCGGTCAAGGCGGGGTCTGAGGGCGGTGAGGAACTCACCAGCTACGTCGACAAGTTCCGCGCCTCATGGCTCTACGAAGAGCTTTATCAGGCCCGAAACACGACCGCGCTGCAGCACCGGCTCGGCCTGCTGATCGGCGCCGCATTCATCTTCGTCGATCAACTCTTCAAGGGCATGCTGCCGTTCACGTTCCGTGACAAGAAGGAGCCGCACAAGGCGCTGAAGCTGGCGTCGAAGTCAGAGAAGCCGGATTATCCGAAACCCGATGGTGTGATCAGCTTTGACAAGCTGTCCAGCGTCTTCCTGACCAACACCTACCACGAGGAAGACCAGCCCTGTCACCTGCAGCTGAAAGATCCGAATATCCCGATCAACTCGAATCTGCCGCTCTACGACGAACCGGCACAGCGCTACTGTCCGGCCGCCGTCTATGAGGTTGTCGAGAACGATCAGGGCGAGAAGGAGTTCAAGATCAACGCGCAGAACTGCATTCACTGCAAGACCTGCGACATCAAGGATCCGGCCCAGAACATCAACTGGGTTGTGCCGGAAGGCACGGGTGGCCCGAACTACGGCAACATGTAGTCTGGATGCGGGCCGTTCGCATCAGTCGTCGGCCCGCCTTTTCCCTTCCCCGCTCAGCCCAGCCCCAGCCGCTCGAGAAACCTTTTCAGCCGCGCCTCGTCCCGATCGGTGCCCAGCACCATCAGCTGATGTGCCCGATCATCGTACTGCCTGACGATGAGATAGAGGCTGCCCTCAAAGTACAGATGTGAGTGCTCGACCAGGTCGCGGTGAACATCGAAGATGCCGCGCACCGGCTGCAGCCCCAGCTCTTCCAGATACCGGAAGTCCGGGTATTCGAACATGAGCAGCGGCCATTTCAGTGCATCCCGCTCGGTCTGATGTTCACGCACACGCGTAATCCCGTTGTAGCTTCTTTCGCCAGGCACCTTCTTCAGGTCCGCCACGTACTCCCGCAGATCCCGGGTTCGAATGAACCAGTCTTCGCCCGGTTCGATCGCAATCGGCACATCGAGCGCCGACAGGGATTCGAAGTACCAATAGCCGTCATCGACCGACAGCACAGCGTCAGGCGCTTCGCCTTGAACCGCGTGATACCAGGCAACGACCTCGTCGCGCTGATAGCTCCCGTCGATCAGCCCCTCGAGCACGGCGAGGAGCTGGCCCCGATCGGGCGGCGCCACGAGCAGCATGTCAGTCGAGCCGATCGGCTTCGATGAACGGGAAGAACTGACCACCGCTCCAGACGCCGGAGAACTCGATGCCGCCGATCTCGTGGTTTGTCAGCAGCTCGACCAGTTCGTAATAGACCGCCCGGTTGATGAGCGCTTCGAGCCCGTCACGCACCATCAGGTACGGGGCCGGCTCGCCGGTGGCGTCATCGACTTCCATGCGTATGGGATGATCGGCGTCGGCGACGACCGTTTCGGCAACATTGGTGGTGAAGGTGAGCTGTTGTTGCTCGCCCTCCCCGTTCACATCGACGGCAACCGCAAGGAACGGCGCGTCCTCAACCCGAATCCGGCACTTCTCGACCGGCGTGACGAGGTAGTACTCGCCGTCGTCCTCAAGGCGCAGCACCGTCGAAAACAGACGGACGAGTCGCGGTCGGGTGATCTCCGTGCCCTCGTGTTCCCAGCGGCCGTCACGCCGGATCACCATGTCGATGTCCTTGACGTTGTCAGGATTCCACAGGTGAATGGGCGGCCGATCCAGGTCCTTGACCTTCTCGAGTTCGGCCATCAGTGAATAGGGTGCGTCTGGCATTGCGGCGCTCCTCGGTTGGGGAGCTAACGTGCGTTAGCCACCGATGAATTTCATGACCGTGACCTCACCTTCGAAGGCGAGCTTCTTGTCTTCGAGCGCTGACATCAGGACTTTCTGGAGCTTCGCAAGCGCCACGTGCCGCGGCTCATCCAGCAGGTCACTGATGCGCTGGTTGCGCGCATTGGACAGGCAGCCGTAAAGATGACCGTCTGACGAGAGGCGGAGGCGCGTACACGACCGGCAGAAGGGTTCGCTCTCATTGGCAATGATGCCAAACACGCCGCGGTCAGGGATGAGGAACCGCACCGCGGTGGAATCATACGGCGCATCCGTCCGGGAAAACTCGTACTTCTCGCCAATGATGTCGAGCAGCGACGCCATCGAGAGGTAGTCTGCCTGAAACTGGTTGCCACCCAGCAGATGGCCCATCCGCATCAATTCGATGTAGCGCAGTTCGATGCCGCGGTCGAGGCAGTAGTCGAGCATCGACACGATCTCACCGCCGTTCTGCGTCCGCAGCGGCACCATGTTGATCTTGACCCGCACGCCGTCTTCGAGCAGCTGGTCGATCCCGGTCAGCACGGTATCCAGATCCCCGCTGCGCGCAATGTCACGGAACTTCTCCGGGCGCAGCGTATCGAGGCTGACGTTAATGCGCTCGATGCCGGATTCCCGGATGACGTCGCGCTTGCGCGTCAGGAATTGCCCGTTGGTGGTGAGACTGACGTCGGTCAGGCCGAGGTTCATTACGCCGAGCAGGAACTCGTCGAACTTTGGCGAAATGAGTGGTTCACCGCCGGTAATGCGGAGCTTGTCGATACCCGTCGCTTCCTGCAGCAATCGCACGAGTTCGAGAATCTCGTCCGCGCCCAGCTCATTTTTCGCGGGCATGAGTCGCTTGCCATCAGGTACGCAGTACGTACAGGCATAGTTGCAGGCGGCGGTCAGGCTGACCCTGAGATTCCGGAAACGGCGCCCCAGGCGATCGACAATCATGGTGAAACCTCTGGCTGAGAAATGGATTATCGCATGGATGCGGCGACTGAATCAGCGTGAACGCCGGAGCGCATCGATCAGTCTGTCTACGAACTGATGGATCCAGAAGATCTTGTTGCCGCCCTTGATGAGCACCGACCCGCCCTCGCCCAGCCTGGCCGCGAGCCGATCCAGATCAATCGCTGATACGTCGTCGACATGCAGAAAATGGCGGTCGCCCAGTCGCTCGCCCCAGCTCGCGAACCCGGCACCGACGGTAACGACTCCATCCAGACTTTCGCAGTACGCTTCAAGCGCGGCGTGGTGACTGGCCGAGGCATCTCCCAGCTCGAGCATTTCACCGAGAATGGCAACGCGCGTGCCCCGTTCGGCGGCAAGCCCCTCGAGAGCATACTGCATGCTGACCGGATTTGAGTTGTAGCTGTCATCGATCACCGTCACATGACCGACCTTCGTCGTGTTGCCGCGACCTTTCGGCAGGGACAGCGTTGCAAACGCCTCACAGGCCGCCTCGAGGTCGGCGTCGAGCACAAACAGCGCACCGAATACAGCAAGCGCAGTCTGGACGCGGTGCTCGCCGGGCAGGTTCAGGCGGAACGAGAATCGCCGTGCGCCGATCGTCACCGTTACGTCGGCACCTCCCCCGGCGTAGATCGCCTCACCGGCCACATGGGCTTTCTCGCTCATGCCGAAGGTCAATACATTTCGCGTACGCGAGCCTGACAGGTCCAGGTCGTGAGGCACGATCAACGTGCCGCGCTCACGCAACCCGGCCTCGATGCTCAGCTTCTCCTGCCGCAGCGCATCGAGATCCGCGAAGTTGCCGATGTGAGCCGGCAGGACGTTCAACAACACTGACACGTCGGGCATCGCCAGCTTCGAGAGCGGTGCGATTTCGCCGGGATGATTGGTCCCGATCTCGAACACGCCGAAGCTCGAGTCCGGCGGCATGCGCGCCAGCGACAGCGGTACACCGATGTGATTGTTGAAGCTGCCGGTCGATGCGTGTGTGCGTGACTGCTGGCGCAAAATGGTTTCGAGCCATTCGCGCGCCGTGGTCTTGCCGGCGCTGCCCGTAATTGCGACAACGCGCCCGTCCATCCGGGCTCGCGCCGCACGCCCGATCGCAGTCAATCCCTCCAGCGTATCCTCGACCGGCAGCAGCGGGAGGTCATGATGTGTTTGCCGCCGTACCAGCGCGCCGACAGCGCCGGCCGACTGCGCGGTATCAAGAAAATCATGGCCGTCCCGCTCCCCGGCCAGGGCGACGAAGAGTTCGCCGGGCTGCAGCGAGCGGGTATCGATACTGATGCCGCTGACATCCGGCCCTGTTCGGGCCTCAAGCCCAAGCGCCGCGCACAGGTCCGGCCAGTGCCAGAGCGATGTGTCGCTCATTCCGGGCGCCTCGCCGCCATATCCGGCTCGATCAGCTCGTGAACCATGCGCACGGCGTCTTCGCGGCCCCGATAGTAGCCGTCAATCGTGGACTCGGGCTTGTAGCCGAGCGACTTGTAGAAATCCTTTGCCTCGGTGTTGGTCGCACGGACCTCCAGATGGATTGCCCCGATACCGGCGACGCGGGCGGATTCCTCGAGCCACTCGACGAGCGCACGCGCAACGCCGGACCGCCGGAATCTCGGCTTCACGGCAAGCAGGTTCAGGTGCGCATACGTGTCGTGGAACTCCATGATGGCGAAGCCGACGGTGCCGTTGCGGGTACGCGCGAGCAGCACGACCGCTTCGGGATGCCGGATCATCGCGAGGATGCGAGACGGCTTCCAGCTCCAGCCCAGGCCGCTTTCGACGAGATCCCGGGACATTTCCGCGAGGGTCAGGGCGTCGGTCGGGCGTGCCAGCGCGAGTTCCGTGCCGGGTTCGAGTGTCGTCATGGCCTCAGCCCGCCTGATGGGCCTCGGCGCGTTCCCGCAACAGGAACTTCTGCACCTTGCCCGTCGAGGTCTTGTCGAGCGGACCGAAGATCACCGTCTTCGGCACCTTGAACCGGGCCAGTTCCTCCCGGCAGTAGTCGATGACATCTGCTTCGCTGAGCGTTGCACCCTCTTTCAGGGTCACGAACGCGCAGGGATGCTCGCCCCACTTGTCATCCGAACGTGCGACGACGGCGGCCTCGAGGATCTGCGGATGCCGGAACAGCACGTCTTCAATCTCGATGCTGGAGATGTTCTCGCCGCCGCTGATGATGATGTCCTTGGAACGGTCCTTGATCTGGATGTACCCGTCAGGATGACAGACGGCAATGTCACCGGAATGGAACCAGCCGCCGCGAAACGCTTCTTCGGTCGCCTTCTCGTTCTTAAGATACCCCTTCATGACGATGTTGCCGCGCATGAACACCTCGCCCTGCGTCTCACCGTCCCAGGGCACCTCCTCGAGCGTGTCAGGGTCAGCCACCATCATCGCGCCAGCCATGATTGAGGAGATCCCCTGTCGCGCCTTGAGCCGCGCACGTTCCTCATCGCTGGCGCCGTCCCACTCCGAGCGCCAGGCAGAAGCGATCATGGGTCCATAGGTCTCAGTGAGCCCATAAACCTGGGTGACCTCAACGCCCATCGCCTCCATGCCCTGAATGACGGCAGCGGGGGGCGCCGCGCCCGCCGTCATGACCCTGACCTCGTGATCAATCCCCTTCTTCATCTCGTCAGGCGCATTGATCAGCGTATTGAGTACTACCGGCGCGCCGCAAAAGTGGGTCACACGGTTGTCTCGGATGGAATCGAAAACCGCCGCTTCGCGGACATGCCGCAGACAGATCGTCGTGCCCGTCATCGCGGCGATGGTCCAGGGAAAGCACCAGCCGTTGCAGTGAAACATCGGCAGCGTCCACAGGTAGCGGGGATGCATTCCCATGCCCCAGGTCACCGCATTGTTGATGGCATTCAGATAGGCGCCGCGGTGATGATAGACAACGCCCTTGGGGTTGCCGGTCGTACCGGACGTATAGTTCAGCGAGATCGCATCCCACTCGTCTGCGGGCAGCGACCAGTCGAACCCTTCATCCCCGCCAGCGATGAACGACTCGTAGTCTGTCCTGCCAATCAGATCACCGCCTTCAAACTGACTGTCATCGACATCGATGACCAGTACGTCATGGTCGCAGTGGGTCAGCGCCTCACGCACCACATCAGAGAACTCCCGGTCGGTGATGAGCACCTTCGCCTCGCCGTGACCGAGGATGAAACCCACGGTCTTCGCATCCAGCCGTGTATTGATGGCGTTAAGCACCGCCCCCGCCATTGGCACGCCGAAGTGGCACTCGAACATCTCCGGTATATTGGGCAGCATCGCCGCGACGGTATCGCCCGGTCGTACACCCGCCGCCGCAAGCGCGGATGCCAGCCGAACACATCTGAGATAAGTCTCGCGCCAGGTGCGGCTCACCACCCCGTGCACCACCGCCTCGTAGTCCGGATAGACCAGGGCAGATCGGCGGATGAAGCTCAGCGGACTCAGCTGCTCGAAATTTGCGGCCTGTTGTGCCAGGCCGGCGTCGTAGATACCGGGCATGTGGGTGCCTTCCCTCTTGGTCTCAATCTGAACGAAAAGTTACCATGAAGACTCTGTCTAATCACCGAGGTACACCCTTGATCAACGTTGTCCTCTTCGATCTCGGCGGTGTCCTCATCGAATTGCCGCCAATGGCGTCATTCATGGCGAGATCAGCACTTTCCGAGACTGAGCTGAAATCCAGGTGGCTGACGTCGCGGGCGGTGCGCGATTTCGAAAGCGGCCGATCCACGCCGGAGCGGTTCGGCACTGCGGCGATTGCCGAGTTCGAGCTGGCGATGTCGGCCGGAGAGTTCATCGAGCGCTTTACAGGCTGGCCGCAGGGTCCGATGCCCGGCGCAAGAGACACCATCGAGAAGCTGCGCGCCCGCCATCACGTGGCTTGCCTGTCGAACACCAATGCCCTTCACTGGGAACGCTTCGATGCCGAACATGACCTGCCGGGCTGGTTTGATACCACGTTCGCCTCGCACCACCTGGGCATGATGAAACCTGATCCCGAGATCTATGAGCATGTCGTTGCCGCGCTGGATGTCGATCCGTCAACGATCGCGTTCTTTGATGACAACGCCGTCAATGTCGAGGCGGCGAGCGGGGTCGGGCTCACCGCGAGACTCGCGCGCGGCCCTCAGGACGTATCACGCCATCTGGCGTCGCTGATGAGTTGAGGCGCGCCGTCTGCCCGCCGCTCCCTGCCGTCGTCTGGCGAGACCGGTGAGTAATGACGCTTCAGCCAGGTACTGAGGCCATCGAGCCCGGGGAAGAGCACGCGTTCGGTGATGTTCGATTGATCGAGGCGATCGCGGACTTCCCATTTGAGTGCCGCGGGCACAATGATCTTCACGTTGTCGATCTCGGTCTGGTCAAGCAATCGGTCCAGGGGTGCCGTCGGATCGGATGCAATCGAAAACAGCGCAAACTGGTTGATGATACGGGCATCGATTGAGGGCGGCTCGAGAAACAGGAAGAAATCCTCACGGGTCAGACGCTCGAACTCGTCCAGACTGGTGACCGCCCGCGCAAGGCTGTCGGCAGTAAAGACGTGACCACCCTCCTCCTCGAGCGTACCGCGGAGCAGATACGGGATCTGCCGCGCGCACTCGTGGTAATTCACCTTCCAGACTGCACCATCGACGCCGAAGGAACCCAGCGCGCTGGTCGCAAAGTGCAGCGCAATCATCGGCGAGTACGTCCAGTCGAGCAGACGCGTCGGCAGGCCGTGATGCTGGGCGATCGTCATCCAGTTCCAGACGGAATTGGCGGTGTGCTCCTCACTGCTGTGTGCGTACTTGCGAAAGTTCCGCAACAGATGCTTTTCGAGCTCCCGGTAGTTACCGCCGAGACGCATGAGCGAGGTCGAGAGTTCAAAGCGCGAGTCCGGCAGCCCCCGGAACGCGTGGGGCGCACGGTAGCGCTGAATATCCTCGTTCCAGCTGTCTTCGAAAAGGAGCTCCTCAAGGTGACACCAGGATTCGGCAACGATTTCACGCATACGTCTATTCTAGACATTGGGTGCCCGAATAGAAGGATGCGTACTGCCGGGAGGCGCCTCGCCGCGGCTGTGGTAGCATGGAACGCGATTTTCTTATAGGAAGTAAGGACTTATGGGGCTTCTGCGAGGACTCTGGAACGGCTTGACGGCACTACGGAATATCACGTTCAACCTGCTGTTCCTCGTGATCCTGATTGCGATCATCGTTGGCATCTTCTCATCCGAAACGATCACGGTTCCGTCCAGCACCGCGCTCGTACTGAACCCGAGCGGTGTCATTGTCGAGCAGAAACAGCCCGTCGACCCATTCACCGAGATTCTCTCGGACCAGGAAGAAGAGACCGAAACGCTGCTTCGCGACATACTCGAGGCAATCTCGGAGGCTCGCGACGACGATCGCATCAAGGCGATCGTGCTCCAGCTCGACAGTCTCGGCGGCGCTTCGATGAGCATGATGCAGGAGATCGGTGCCGCGCTGGACGCATTCCGGGACGGCGGCAAGCCGGTCTACGCCTTCGGCAGCCGGTACTCCCAGGGGCAGTATTATCTGGCCGCCCACGCCGACGAGGTCATTCTGGACAGCCACAGCTTCGGCGTGTTCGACGGTGTTTTCATCACCGGACTCGCGCTCTACCCGACCTATTTCGCCGAGGCCCTGGAGAAGCTGAAGGTCACCATCCACTCGTTCCGCGTCGGCAAGTACAAGTCAGCCGTTGAGCCGTACACCCGCAACAGCATGAGCGATGAGGCGAAGGAAGAGAGTCGCGTCTGGCTCGGAGACCTCTGGGATGCCTATGCGGACGGCATCGCCGATCGCCGCGGCATCAGTCGCGAAGCGTTCGACAACTACACCAATCGTTACGACGAGCTGCTCGGCGCCGCCAGCGGCGATGGCGCGCAGCTCGCCATCGACCAGGGTCTGGTTGATGAGCGCATGAGCCGCGAAGACTTCGAGAGCAAGATGCTCGGCGTGGTCGGTCGCGGGGAAGGCGGCGAATTCGCCCGAATCGGCTTCCGGCAGTATCTTTCGACCATTCGCCCGCCAATCCCGGTGCCGACGCCCGGCGCGAGCCAG
Organism: Pseudomonadales bacterium; assembly: GCA_965267485.1. Taxonomy (GTDB): domain Bacteria; phylum Pseudomonadota; class Gammaproteobacteria; order Pseudomonadales; family Azotimanducaceae; genus JANQJA01. The sequence continues at coordinate 2,367,905 of OZ254080.1, forward strand.
ATCGCCGTCATCACCGCAAAGGGCACGATCCTCGACGGCGAGCAACCCGCTGGCACCATCGGCGGCGAAACCATGGCCGGGCTGATCGAGCGCGCCCGGGAGAACTCGTCAGTCAAGGCTGTCGTCGTACGTATCGACAGTCCTGGCGGCAGCGCGTCCGCGTCGGAGCGTATTCGCTCGCAGCTCGCCCTCACGCAGCGTGCCGGCAAACCGGTGGTTGTCTCGATGAGCGGCGCCGCCGCCTCGGGCGGTTACTGGATTGCGGCAACGTCTAACAAGATTTTCGCGCAGCCGACGACGATTACCGGGTCGATCGGCACCTTCTCGATCCTGCCAACCATCGAGAACTCGCTCGCTGAAATCGGCATCAGCACCGACGGTATCGGGACAACCGAGTTCTCGGGGAGTCTGGACGTCACGCGGTCTCTCAACCCCCGCTTTGAGCGGATGCTGCAGATTTCGGTCGAGACCACGTACCGCAAGTTCCTGAACATCGTGGCCGAGGGGCGCGAGATGAGCGTTGAGGCGGTCGACGACATCGCACAGGGGCGGGTCTGGTCAGGGCAGCAGGCGCTTGATCGCGGCCTCGTCGATGCGCTGGGGAATCTCGACGATGCGGTCGAGTCGGCCGCCCTGCTCGCCGACGTGACCGACTATGAGATCCTGCGCGTTGAGAAGACCCTGACGCCACGCGAACAGTTCTTCCAGGAGCTTGCGAACAGCACGTCGGCCCTCGTTCGTCAGGGGCTTGGCGACTGGTGGGTCAGTATTCCCGGCGTCGATCGTGTCAACGCTGAAATGCGTGCACTCCTCGATATGCAGCGACAGGGAGGCGTCTTCCTCCACTGCATGGTTTGTCGCGTCAGCCAGTAGATCAACCAGATGCAGAAACACCGCGAACTCACACTCGGCAGGATCAGTGACGTCGGTCGCAGGATCCTGCGCCAGATCTATACCGATCCGAAACCGCTCGAAGCCCTCTACTTCAAGACCGATGAGCCCGTGCCCTTCCGGGATATTCGAAAGCACAAGTTCACGCCGATCGAGCCGGGGACGGTCTGGGGCGCGAATTTCGAGTGCGCCTGGTTTCGCCTCAAGGGGCGTCTCGACGCAAGGCATCGTGGCAGGAAGGTCATCGCCATTGTCGACCTCGGTGGCGAGGCCTGCGTATTCGATCGTCATGGTCGCCCGCAACAGGGTCTGACGCCGCTCTTCGACGATCGCCACGGCGGCGTCATCGGCCCGAAGAAGGAGATTCCGATTCGCGACGAGGCCCGCGGTACCGAAACGATCAACCTGACGCTCGACGCCGGCGCCAACCACCTGCAGGGACGTCAGCGCGGGGCCGAGTTCCGGGAAGCCGCGATCTACATTGTCAACGAACCCCTCCGCAAGCTTTACCATGAGTACCGGTTCCTCGAACTGCTGCTCCTCGAACTCGACGAAGGCGCCCGTCGCGGGCAACTCCTGCTGCGTGCGCTGAATGACGTGTGCAACATCCTGACGCACTACACCGACAAGGAAATCCAGCTTGCGCGCCAGCGGCTCGCGACCGAACTCGCACGCCCCGCGGCAGATTCTTCCCTCGAGGTCTCCGCCATCGGCCATGCGCATCTCGATGTCGCCTGGCTGTGGCCGCTGCGTGAAACCGTCCGCAAATGCGCGCGAACCTTCTCAACCGCACTGCGCATGATGGAGGAGTATCCCGACTACCGGTTCGGGGCCAGCCAGCCGCATCTGTACCAGATGACGAAGGATCACTATCCCGCCCTCTTCGAGGAGATCCGCGAGGCAGTCGCCGCCGGCAAATGGGAAGTCCAGGGTGGAATGTGGGTCGAGAGCGACTGCAACATCCCGTCAGGCGAGTCGCTGGTCCGCCAGATCCTTTACGGCAAGCGCTTCTTCCGTGACGAATTCGGCGTCGATGTTCGTCATCTCTGGCTGCCGGACGTCTTCGGGTACAGCGGCGCCCTGCCGCAGATCCTCAAGAAGAGCGGCATCGACTACTTCACCACGCACAAACTCAACTGGAACCAGTTCAACGAGTTTCCGCACCACACGATGTACTGGGAAGGCATCGACGGTACGAAAATCTTCTCGCATTTCATGGCAGGCAACGACTACAACGTGCCGTCCACGCCCGGCGCGTTCATGAACTTCGAGCGAAAGAATCGCGACGGTGACCGAACCCGGCATGCGCTGTGCCTCTTCGGCATCGGCGACGGCGGCGGCGGGCCCGGACGCACCCATATCGAGTGGACGTCGCTTGCCGAGAACACCGAGAGTCTGCCGCGCGTCACCATGGAACATGCGGCCGACTTCTTCCCGAAGGCCGAGTCGAGCGCCGTCGACCTGCAGACCTGGGTTGGCGAACTCTACTTCGAGTATCACCGTGGCACCTACACGACGCAGGCGCTCGTCAAGAAGATGAACCGACGGCTCGAGATACTGCTGCGGGAGGTCGAACTGCTGTACGCCCAGCTTCCGCTCGAGTCGTACCCGGCCGATGAACTCGAGCGCGTCTGGAAGATCGTGCTGCTGAACCAGTTCCACGACATCATTCCCGGCTCGTCGATCACTCGCGTCTACACCGAAGCTCATGAGCAATATCGGGACGCCCACGAATCCTTGACGGCGCTCCGCGCCCATGCCGATCGCGTCTACAGCGAACGCGTTGCGACCGAACAGATGCAGGATCCGCACGTGGTACTGAATTCCCTGTCCTGGGAACGGGAAACCATGGTTTACCTCACGGGCGACAGCCGCATCCTCTGGGTAGACAGCGATGGCAAACCGGTCGACAGCCAACGCGTCAACGGTGGCGTCTTTGTGAAACTGCACGTCCCGGCGATGGGTCACAACGTCCTGCACGTGGCGCTGGGTCAGCCAACGCGCCCGCGAACACCGCTACCGGCGAGCGATCGCCGACTGGAGAATGACCTCATCCGCGTCGATTTCGCCACCAACGGGGAGATCAAGCGCATCTACGACAAGGCGGCCAGCCGTGATGTCGTTCGACCGGGAATGAGCGCCAACGTATTCAGGCTGTACGAAGACCTGCCCCTCGCCTACGAGGCATGGGATATCGACGCGTTCTATCTCGAGAAAGCGCCGCGGTCGCCGCAGTTCGTGTCATCACGTCTGGTCGAGAATGGCCCGCTGATCTCGATCATCGAGCAGATCTGGGAAGACGAGCACTACAGGATCGTGCAGCGCATCTCACTGCGCGAACAGGACCGGATCAGCGAGTTCGACACCGAGGTCGACTGGCGCGAGTCGCAGCACATGCTGCGGGTCGATTTTCCCGTCAATGTTCGCGCGGGCAATGCCAACTTCGAAATCCAGTTCGGTCATGTCGCCCGGCCGACCCACCGGAACACGAGTTGGGACATGGCGCGATTCGAGTCTGTCGCACACAAGTGGGTGGATCTGTCGCAGCCGAATTACGGCGTCGCGCTGCTGAACGATTGCAAGTACGGCCACAGTGTCCATGGCGACGTCATCTCACTGAACCTGCTCAGAAGCCCCAGGCGGCCCGACCCCGAGGCAGACCGCCATGTGCACCAGTTCCGATACGCGCTGTACCCGCACCCCGGCGACCTGGTCGCAGCCGAGGTCGTCAATCGTGCCTGGGAGTTCAACGTGCCGGCACGGATCTACCGTGCAAACGCGTCGCCGGGCGACCTGCCCGCCAAGTCATCACTGCTTTCCTGTGACAAGACGAACGTTATCATCGACACCATCAAGAAGGCGGAAGACGAAGACAGCGTCATCATCAGGCTGTACGAGTCCTGCGGGATGGACAGCACGGCGACGCTGCATTTCCATCGCCCGTTCCTCGAGTGCGACGAGGTCGACCTGCTGGAGCGCCCGATCAAACCGGTCAAGCGCAACGGACAACAGATCAGCCTCAGCATGAAGCCCTTCGACATCAGGACAATCCGGATACGGCTCTAGGGAACCTCTGAACTATTCTGCGCGTGTCTGCGTGGCCTTGCGCGCGCGGCTGCAAGGCGTTTCGCGCCGCCAATATCGTGAATATTGGCAAGCGGAACAACGCAGTCAGCCGTGTGCGCAAGGCCGCGCCCGGCGGGGCTTTCAGCGAACACGAATCTCAGCGTCGATCCCCCTTGAAATGTTCTCGACATTTCTGCGGGGTATCTCCTTGATCTTCGCGCTCGCTGAAAGCCAGACTCGTGCAGAATAGTTCAGAGGTTCCCTAGGGTCAGGTGTTGACGAATTAACGGTAACTTAACCTTGCCGGTGACCTGCCCTTAATACAGCCGCCCTATAAATCTCGGCAAATCAGATGGTTAGGTGGGGGATCGTACGTGGCGAAGCACTTCCGGAGTATCTTCATCTCGGATGTCCATCTCGGCACACCGGATTGTCAGGCGGAACTCCTGCTCGAGTTTCTGCGCGAGCACGAGAGCGAATACCTGTATCTTGTCGGCGATATCTTCGACTTCTGGAAAATCCGCTATTCGATGACCTGGCCGCGGGTCAAGAACGATCTCGTCAACCTCGTGATCGAAAAGGCGAACAGCGGCACACGTGTCGTCTACGTGCCCGGCAATCATGACGAGCTCATGCGGGACTTCGTCGATCACGACTTCAACGGTATCGATCTGCGACAGGAGACGGTACACAAGACCGCTGCCGGCGAACGATTGCTGATCCTCCACGGTGATGCCTTCGACGAGGTCGTCAGGCACCACCGCTTCCTCGACTTCGTGGGCAACACGATGTACGAGTTCATCATGATCATGAGCCGAAACTTCAACCGCGTGCGCAAACACTTCGGCTTCGGTTACTGGTCGTTTGCGAACTTCGTCAAATACCGCTTCAAAGAGGCCGTTCGCTACATCGAGCACTTCGAACACACGGCCGCCGCCTACGCCAGAAAACTCGGCTTCGACGGCATCGTCTGTGGGCACATTCATCACCCGAACAACACGAAGATCCATGGCGTCAGATACCTGAACACCGGTGACTGGGTGGAACATTGCACCGCGCTGACCGAGGACGCCGAGGGCAATCTCGAGATCATCGACTGGCTGCAACAGCGCGAACTCCGGTCGGTACATGCCCCACCGGCCCCGGCCCGCCGCGCCGCCTGAACCCTGGTTGTGCGCGCATTCAGCCGCAATTCAGTTGCGGCAACCTATCGTTGTTCCCGGGTTCAACGAAGGAGCAACTCATGAATGCCATCAGGATTACGTTCATTGCCGCGGTGCTCGGCGCCGGTCTCGTCGCGATGCCGGCGTCTGCGGACCGGGATTCGAGGGATCGGGGATCGAGAGACCGGATTGTCATCATCAAGCATGGCGACCATCTCCGGGATCATCGCTCAGACCGTCACAAGCACCGACGACATGTCGAACGCCACCGGAAAATTGTGCCCCACCGCTATGACACGAGCGGTATCCAGCTCGGCTTTACGATTGGATCTCCGTCGTGGGCCGATCACGTCTGGATCGACAATCGGTATCGCGGGCATGACCGGGACCGCTGGGATCACCGGCGGGACAAATCCCGTCATCATGGCCGTCAGGGCTACCGGAGCGGTTACCAGTCCGGCTATCAGGCGGGATATCGGGAAGGCTATCGGGACGCGATTCGCAAATCGAAGCGCCATCGCTGGTAGCACCAGCGCCCCAGAAGGAGTCAACTGCCGAGGCCAGTGAATGGCGGGATGACACCCGGTTCACCCGCCATTCACCGGGCAACAGTCTTGAGTAGCGCGCGTCGGCAAAGCGCTGGTCGATCAGGCAGACAACACCGCGATCGGTTTCCGACCGGATCACCCTCCCCGCGGTTTGCAGCACACGGTTAATGCCGGGGTACTGGTAGGCGATGCGAAAGCCGGCTTCAGGATCAGTTGCTTGGCCGAACGCGTCGCTGATGACCTCACGCTCGACTGACAGTCCAGGCAGACCAACGCCCACGACGATGACGCCGATGAGTCGGTCGCCAATCAGATCCACGCCCTCCGAGAAGACGCCACCGGTGACGGCAAAGCCCATGACCTGCGTCGTCGGGTCGTCAAAGCCCGCCAGAAATGCCGCGCGCTCCGGCTCACGCATTGAAGCCTGTTGAGCGCAGGTCAGCACGTCGGGATTGCGGCCGACGAAGGCTGCATGCACGCGTTCGAGATAGGCAAAAGAAGGCAGATAGACGAGATAGTTGCCGGACTTTGCACGAGTGACGACTTCGATCGCCGCCACCAGTTCATCGACTGACGCTTCGCGGTCACGCCAGGTCGTTGAGATATGCGTTGTCGCGAAAACACCGAGATGCTCAGGCGGGAACGGCGAATCGACGCGCAGCCACCCCGCCTCCTCCCGCGTCCCGATCAGCTCGCGAAAGTAGGGCTGTGGCATCAGCGTCGCCGAAAACGCCACCGTCGCCGTCGCCCGATCGAAACCTGCGCGTAATCCCGGCCCGGGATTGACCGCCACGATCTGCAGGACCACCTCATCATCTTCTTCGGCAACGAGGCAGCGAAAATGCTCGTCGACGAGTTCTGCCGTCTTCAGAAACCGTGATGCATCGAAGTAGAGCTGGAGCAGCGCCTCGTCGCCGTGATCGACAAGCCATTCCTCGGCGACATCACAAAACCGGCGAAGCGCCTTGAGCAACGAGACGGGAAACGACGAAACGGTCGCGTAGCGGCGTTGCGCCAGCACGGGCTCATGCTCACGTCGCAGCGCAAGGATCGCGCGATTCACCCCGGCGAGCGCTCTTGCGGGCCCCGGGGCACTTGCCCTGACCATTCGCCGAACGCGCAGCACATCCGCCTTCGACAGCGTCGCTGAAAACATGTCACGCCCACGATCGACGAGGTTGTGGGCCTCGTCCACCAGAAACGCGAATCGGCCGGTACCGTCATCAAAGAACCGTCGCAGGTGAACCCAGGGATCGAACGCGTAGTTGTAATCGGCGATGACGACATCGGCGATCAGCGCAAGATCGAGACCGAGTTCGAACGGGCACATGCCATGCTGTTCAGCCAGCGTTGAAACCCGGGCCGGCGTAAAGCTGCGGGACTCACCGATTGCTGCCTGCAGCACGCCCGGCAGTCGATCATAGTAACCGGACGCATAGGCACACTGCTCAGGATGACACGCCGCGCCGGGATTGAAACACGCCTTGTCCCGGGCTGTGATCGTGACATCCACCAGCGCAAGGCCGTCACCGCGCAAGGCATCGATGGCGTCGCGGGCAGACGCCTGCCCCGAACCTTTCGCCGTGAGGAAGAACACCTTGTCATAGTCGAGCGACGCAAGCCCCTTCAGTGCCGGATACAGGCTCGCCATGGTCTTGCCGATGCCGGTGGGTGCCTGAATCACGACTTCCGATGACTGTTGCAGGGCGCGCCAGACGGATACCGCCATCGCGCGCTGACCCTCCCGAAACCCGCCATAGGGTGCCGGCAAGGCATTGATGGTCTGGTCGCGCTGCGCGCGCCATTCCCGGCGGCGTATTTCCCAGGCAAGGTAACGCTCGACCATACGCCGATAGCAATCACCCAGCTCCTCGAGTGTGCTTTCCGCCTCGACGAACACTTCTTCATCATTATCCAACTGCAGGTAGCACACTCGCGCAATCACGCGGCCCGCTCCTTCTGCCTGACCGAGCAGCCAGCCGTAGACCTGGGCCTGGGCCAGGTGAAGGCGCGTGATTGCGTCCGGTATCTCGCGGGCATTGCTGCGCACCGTCTTGATCTCCTCGACGATGAGCGGCTCGGTGCCCGGGAAGTAACCGTCGGCCCGCCCGCGAATGCGCAGTTCTATCTCGCCCGAGAGGATCACATCGCTGACCGACTTCTCTGCCACGTAGTCTTCGCCCCGCCGCCGCTGCAACCGCTGGTGACCCTTGATGCCGGCCATGGCCGAACTTCGGGACGTGAACCGGAAGTTGATGTCACCCCGCCGTTCACAGAATGCCACCAGGTCGCGAACGGCCAGCGTCGTGACCTTGCTCATGGTGCGGCCCACGCCACAGACTGGACCTGCGCCGGAATGCCATGGGCGTCGAAATACCGCAGCCATCGCCGTTGATTGGCCTGAAGCGTGTCCCCCGGACCTTTGACTTCGACCAGCCGGTAGCCACCCCCGGCGGGGAACACGATGAGATCAGGAAACCCGCTGCGATTGTGCTGCGGATCACGCAGAAGTCGCTCAAAAACCGCAATCAGATGCGCAGGCGGAATGCGTTCGAGTGCGGTCGACAGCAACGCTTCGCTCAGCCGCCCCCAGAACACGAAGTGATTGGCAAGTGGAAACCGCGTTTGCCAGGCCGTCATGACGCGCGCCCGCATCACCGCCTGATCCTCGACTTCCCGCAGGCGCCGTTCAATCAGGTCCCGGCGCCGTTCGCGAAATGCCGGTGTGAACAGGTCCAGCGGCCCACGCTGGAACGGGTGCATGAAGGCGCCGTCGACCGGATGAAAGATGATGTCCCAGAATGCGAGCCCGAACAGTCCCGGGAACAGACTGTTCTCGACATATCTCGCATCATGACCCTGAGCCTCCCAGTAACCTCGCGCTGATTCTTCGACACGACAGTCGTCCGGAGGCAACACGGCGTCACAGTACCTGATGCGCTCCGTTGCCGGCTCGGGCCAGCCGATCAGTTCAAAGCGCCGGCGTCGTGACAGCAGGATCGGAAACTTGACGCCAAACTCGAACTCCGACTCGTCACCCGACGCCCGGAGGATCGACTCGCAAAGTTCAATGGCGACGGTATCATTGCCCCGCGCCGCGTGGATTCTCGCCTGACGTTCGCGCGAAGGTGCGGTCAGCGTCCGTTCATAGATCCCGAGCGCGAGATCCTGCTCGCCCAGCCGTTCGAGTTGACGCGCAATCCGGTTCAGCAGTCGCCCTGCCCGTTGTGCCATGACGGGCTCTCCGATCGATGGTACGGCATCAGCCAGTTCGACGAGCGCCGCCATGGGCAACTGCGGCAGCGTCTCGCGCGCAAAGGCGCGCAGTTCATAGAGGACGCAGGTCTGCTCGACAACCTCGCGCGAACGAAACGGGCAGGAACCCGGATCTATCGGGTATCGCTCATAGGGAGTGATCGCAAGGCTGTCGAGAATGAACTCGGTGAGGTCCTGATCGAGATTGCCAAAGAACAACAGCCGGAACACGCGAATCTCGTTCTGGCGATGAAGCTGCACGATGCGACCCGGAATCGCAGCCCGGATTCGCGCGGGGTCGCAGCAGGCCAGGATGTCCTCCTCGATCTCGGCCCGCTTCGTGGATGCAGGCAGCGACGACAACGGCGCCAGTTCGGGTTTGCGCAACAACCGGACGAGTTCACCGGCGCCTGCATCGGGCGCCGCATCGGCAAAACCGGCGCGTTCAAGTTCACCGATGGCGACATCGATCGACTCGATCTCGGGATATCTCAGCAGGTCGGCGCGGAACAGCGGTCCCTTGCGGCCCATCAGCCGGACATAGAGACGCTGGGCGGCCTGGCTCAGGCGCTGGAAAGTCGATCGGAAATCGCGTTCTGCATCAGTCAGCAACGCATCGTGGTGAGCACTGACGTGATCGAGCACGACATTGAAGTTGTCGACGTAATATCCTTCGGAGAGTGCGCGTGCTGTCTCGACCATGCCGAGACATGATAACTGTATTTATATACAGTCTCAATTGATGCGCGTGAACACGTGCTGCGTGCCGGTCATGGGGTCGGACTGCACCATCTCGTTAGCGGAAGGAAAGCTGACGATGCGCACCTGTGACCCGCCACCCTCAAAGGTCAGCTCGTCGCCGTTCAGGCGATACGGGACGGGCCCGGAGCCGGTGACCGTCACGGCGCTTTCATCGTAGGCGACCTCCACGGGATAGCCACCGATCTCGCCGGACCAGCGGCCGATGATCTCTTCAGAAGGTACGGGACGCGAAAACGTGCATCCCGCGACCGTGAGGACCGCGACAAGCATCAGGATTCGGGACATCGTCATTCTCCGTCGTCGTACGTGCCGACCAGTATGCCATAATGCGCCCCCATGACGATCGACAATGAAGACGACCTCAAAAAGCTGCGGACGATCGGTCGTATTGTGTTCGAGACCATGATGCTGATGAAGAAGCAGATGGAACCGGGCATGACGACCCGGGAACTCGACGACATCGGTCGCCGGAACCTCGATCGCTATGGCGCCCGCTCGGCCCCCGAGGTCACCTACGATTTTCCCGGCGCAACCTGTATCAGCATCAACGAGGAAGCCGCTCACGGGATACCGGGCGACCGGCAGATTCTCGCCGGCGATCTCGTCAACATCGATGTCTCGGCCGAACTGGACGGATACTTCGGCGACACCGGCGCAACGTTCCCGGTTCCACCGATACCGCCGCGGCTCGACTATCTGTGCCAGGCGACACGGAAAGCACTGAACAGCGCGATGCGGGCCGCTCGCGCCGGGGCACGCCTGAACCAGATCGGACTCGCTATCGAGAAGGTCGCCACGCAGTCAGGCTTCACGACGATCAAGGATCTCGGCAGCCACGGTATCGGCCGGAGCCTGCATGACGAACCCCACTTCATCCCGAATTACCACGACCGATCGGATCGACGACGTTTGCGTGAGGGTCAGGTCATCACCATCGAACCCTTCCTCTCGACCGGCGCCGAGCAAACCGAGACCGCTGATGACGGCTGGACGTTGCTCACCGGCAAGGGCAACTTCTCAGCCCAGTACGAGTACACAATGGTCATCACGAAGGGAAAACCCCTCGTGATGACCGCGCTGTAGCCCTAGCCGGCTGCCCGCGCATTCGCTGCTTCCGCCTCCCGGACGTCCGCCACCATCGGCAACATCAGGCTGACGAACAGCGTCGCCGCCACCAGGGCGAGCACGAGAAACGTGGTCTGCATACCCTGCCACTCGATCAGCAGTCCGACGATCGGCCCCGTGACGATGTAGATCCCCCGAAACATGAAGGACGTCATCGAGTTGGCCGTCGCCCGATAGCTGCTCGGGATACGCCGGTTCAGGGCATCGGCAAGAATCACCGAATTGATCCCCCGGCTCACGAAGAACGTGAAGCTGAACAGGATGCCCAGCACCCCGCCTGCCGTCGCCATGCCGAGATATCCCGCCACGGGCAGCGCCGCCATGACGAGCAGTACCGGCACCGCCCCGAAACGTCGCTCGAGTGGAATCGCCAGCCGGGTCACGAAGGCGAACAGGAAGCTCTGGGAGGCCCACAGGATGCCGAACGCCGTCAGCGGCACACCCTGCTCCTGCCAGTACGGCTGCAGCATCCAGACGACGTAGAACGTCATCAGGCCAAACAGCGTCGCCGAAAGGCAGATGCGGCGCAACAACCGGTTGTCGACATAAAGATGCCTCACGATTTTCCTGAGGTTGCCGAGATGCTGTCCGTCTTCCATGCGCGTGAAAGGTGCTTCCACAAGCATGACCGACAAGGCGAGCGGCACCCACGCAAACAGCGCATTCGCGATGATCGTCACCTCGAACGACCAGGCGATCAGCACGCCACCGATCAACGCTGAAACGCCTTCGGCAACCGACTTGATGAATCGCATGTTGGCGATTCCGTCTGCCCGCCGACCGGGATCATGTTCGAGTGCTTCCTGCGTGTCATACAACAGCGACAGGTCAGCACCTGACAAGAGGCTCATGCCGATACCGACGAGTGCTTCGAAGATCATCAGTTCGACAAAACCGTCGGCAAAACACAGCCAGGTAAAACCAATGGCGTGAAAGACGCTGCCGGCAATGAGTGCATTGCGTCGACCCAGCATGTCCGCCACGTAACCGCTGGGCACCTCGAACAACACGACGACGAAGGCAAAGAAAGCCTGCAGGTAGAACACCTCGGCGAGCGTCAGCCCCCGTGATTCGAAGAAGGGAACCATGACGGGAATGATGACCATCGCCAGCCAGAAGAAGCTGAAGGCGTACAGTACCGGTATGTTTCGTTGTAATTGTCTGTTCATTGCGGTGGTTCCTGAATGGAAAATCCCGACCAAAAAAAAGCCCCCGGAGCTTTCGCGCCGGGGGCTTTGGGAAATCGTTGGACAGTGGTTATCCCATCATCCGATTCCAGCTCCCGGCCGACGCTCCACGAGTGCACACGCGCGCGCGACCCAGCCTCGCAGATCGCCTGCGGACGGCATCATGGTCTTGTTCACGGACGTGAACAGCGCCGCGTACAGCGTCGCGTGAATGCTCGTGTGCAGGGTCGTTTGCTGTCGGGTATTCATTGGAATCTCGTGTTCCGGTTCAGGATGCGAATAGCCGCACCCGCGAAAAGCCCGCCATATTACTCCGGAAATTCCGCCGGTCAAGGGGAAAGCACAAATTAACGGGAAATTAATGTCGCACTGCTAACGAGAACGCAGTGTCGCTGGTGCGATCCGGTTCAGGCGAAGCGAGCCTCGGAGTCTGCAAAAATCTGCTTCCAGCGATCAGACCGGAACCGCCACACGAGCATTGATGCCTTGACGATGTAGTCCCCGATCAGCGCGGCGTAGATCCAGACAACCGAGAGGCCCAGAAAGTACGCGATCGCGGCCAGGCCGACTCTCACGCCGATGAGCCCCATCATGGTCGTCACCAGCGGGAAGCGCGTATCACCGGCACCACGCAGGCAGCCGCCCAGCGTGAATTCGATCGCCATCAGCGGCTGGGCACCGCCAAGAATGTAGATGAAGATCATGGTCAGTCGGACGACTTCGTCATCGTCAATCAACAGACGGGCAATCTCTTCGGCGAAACCAATGATGAAGACGCTCAGGATCAGCATGCTGCCGATCGCGAGCCCGGTCGCACGCCAGCCCTGCTTCGTCGCTTCCGCAGGATCTCTTGCGCCCATGTGCTGACCCACCAGGGTCGCGCCGGCGATCGAGAAGCCGAAGCCGACGACGAAAGACAGCGACAGAATCTGCACCCCGATACCGTAGGCGGCAAACGCCTCGGTCCCGTAGAACGCGACGATCCACAGGAATGCGACAAAACCGGCCTGGAAGACGAACTGCTCGACGCCTGCCGGATAACCGATGTGCACGAGTTGCCTGAGACGCTTTCGCGACAGCGATCCCGCACCGCCAACGCCGACCTTGAGCATTCGCCCGTACCAGAGCGCCAGCAGAATGACCGCGCCAACGGCAAAGGACGCGCCGTTCGCGACACCGGCCCCCGCCACCCCCATGGCCGGCACACCCAGACCGCCAAACACGAACCAGTACACCATCAGCACGTTGATCACGTTCGTGATCGCACCGATCCAGAGCGGCGTACGTGTATCTCCCGCCGCCCGGAGCGAGGCGCCGAGCACCATGTTCACCGCGAACGCGACGTTGAAGAGACTCAGGTAGAAAATGTAGTCGGCGGCCTGCGCCGTGGTTTCGGCATCGAGCCCGAAGATGCCGGCGATCTGCCGCGGGAACAGCAGGCAAGGCGCCATGAGCGCCAGGGCGACGCCATTGCCGATCCACAGCGAGGCACTCGTCACCATCGCGCCCTCGTCGAACTGTTTCGCGCCCCACGATCGCGCGACAAGCGCCGTGGTCCCCGCCGACACGGCCATGAGGATGGCCTGCAGGCCAAAGAAGATTCGCTGGCCCGTGGTGACCGCCGCGACGGCGCTTGCTCCCAGCTCGCCGACAATCTTGATACTGATAATGCCGATGACGGAGAACAGCAGATTCGTCAGGATCGCCGGCCACGCGAGTTCCCAGATGCCCAGGGCAGGACGGTCGGGTAGCGCAGACGCATCATCGTCAGCGCCGGAAGGCGTATCGCTCATCGTGGTTCCGGAAGGTGGTGTGAATGCGGTGCCGGGCGCGTCGCGGGCACCAAAGCGCCGCTAAGATACTCGAACGGCTCAACAGGTGTCAAAATAACGCGATGTCGAAGCGCATCATCATTGTCGGTGGCGGCCACAACGGGCTCGTTTGTGCCTGCTATCTGGCGCGGGCCGGTGCCGACGTCACGGTACTCGAACGTCGGGATATCCTGGGCGGCGCTGCGGTTACCGAGGAGTTTCACCCCGGCTTCAGGAACTCGACGGCGAGCTACACCGTCAGCCTGCTGCAGCAGAAGATCATCCGGGACCTGAATCTGGCGGCGCACGGGCTCGAGATACGCCCTCGCGCGGTGAACAACTATGTGCCGTGTGAATCCGGAGACGACCTTGTCATGTACGCCGATTCGGACCGCGCTCGATCGTCCGTCGAGCGCCTGCATCCGGAGGACGCGGACGCGCTTGAAGTCTACGGCAGAAAGCTCGACCGCATCGTCCCCCTCATCCGCGATGTCATGATGATGACGCCGCCCGCCCTCACCGGCCTGTCATTGAGCGACGCGACCCGCATGTTCCGGCTGAGCCGCCACTACCTGCAACTGGGCGATGAGGACAAGCGCTTCCTGTTTCGCCTGCTCGGCTCGAGCGCCGGGGAGATTCTCGACGACACGTTCAGGTCCGACAGCATCAAGGCACTGCTCGGCTTCGACGCCGTCGTCGGCCACTACGCCAGCCCCTACTCACCCGGCTCCGCCTACGTGTTGTTGCATCACGTGGTCGGCGAGGTCAACGGCAAGTCCGGCACATGGGGGCACGCGATGGGCGGGATGGGCGCGATCAGCGATGCCATCGCGGCCGAAGCGCGTCGCCTCGGTGTCAGGCTGGAAACCGGTGCCGGCGTGCGCGAGATTCAGGTCCGCAGCGGAAGGGCAACCGGCGTCACCACGCTCGCCGGCGATCAGCTCGAGGCCGATCTGATTGTCGCCAACACGAACCCGAAACTGCTCTTCCTCGATCTTCTCGATCCTTCAGTCGTTCGGGCCGAAACGCGAACCCACTTCCAGCAGTACCGGTGCCAGAGCGGCACCTTCAGATTGAACGTCGCGCTGAGCGGACTGCCCGCGTTTGCCGGCTCGCCCGACCCGGAGGCGCTGACCGGGGGCATCATCATGGCCCCGTCGCTCCGGTACATGGACCAGGCTTACGCCGATGCCCGCGCCCACGGCATGTCGAGACGTCCGATTGTGGAGATGCTGATTCCGAGCCTGGTCGATGATTCCCTCGCCCCACCGGGCCAGCACGTGGCAAGCCTGTTCTGCCAGCATTTCGACCCTCACCTCGGCGACGAATGGGACGCGCGACGGGACGAGGCCGTTGGCAACATTCTGGATACGGTGGAATCCTTCGCGCCCGGGTTCAGATCGCTGATCATCGCCCGGCAGGTCCACTCACCCCACGATCTCGAGCGAAAGTTCGGCCTTGTCGGTGGCGATATCTTTCACGGCCGCCTCAGCCTCGATCAGCTGTTTTCGGCAAGACCGATGCTCGGCATGGCACAGTACCGGACGGAAATCGACGGACTCTGGCTGTGCGGGTCCGGCGCCCACCCGGGCGGCGGCGTGAGCGGTATCCCCGGTCACAACGCCGCCCGGGAGATCCTGCGGTCGCTCTAGCCCGAGAGCGGCAGACGAACCGTGAACACCGAGCCCTTGTTGATCTGGCTCGTCACCATCACGCTGCCCTTGTGTGACTGCGCGATGTGCTTGACGATCGCGAGGCCGAGCCCCGTACCGCCCTGCTCTCGCGAGCGTGCGCGGTCGACCCGGTAGAAGCGTTCGAAGATGCGTTGCTGTTCTTCCTCGGCGATCCCGATGCCCGTGTCTTCGACTTCGATCACCGCCATGCGACCGAGGGTTCGCAGCCGCATCGTGACGTCCCCGTCGCCCTGCGTGTACTTGATGGCGTTGTCGACGAGGTTCGTGACCATCTGGTAGAGCGCTTCCTGCTCTCCCTCCACCTCGACCTCCTTGTCCAGAATGTCGAGCTTCAGTGCCACGCCGGCATCCATCGCATCCTCGTTCTTGGCGTTGTAGACCTCACGCAGCAGGAACGACAGGTCGATCTGCGTGACCGACATCTTCCGGGCGTGGGTGTCGAAGCGTGACAGATGAATCAGATCCTGTACGATCGAATCGAGGCGCGTGGCCTGACTGCGAATCCGGCTCATGAAGCGTCGCAGCACCTCGTCCGGCATGTTGGCGTCATCGAGAATCGTCTCGACAAATCCGCGAATTGCCGAGATCGGCGTCTTGAGTTCATGGGAGGCGTTGGCCACGAAGTCGCTGCGCACCTGCTCCAGGCGAAGCATCTCCGTGATGTCCTGCAGCACGATGATCGCGCCGGCAGCCGACGTCCAGTCATGATCGCGCAGCAGCACGACGGCAACATCGAGCGTCTTGCCCTCGACCTTCACCGTCGAATTGACGGTGATGAGCTCTGCGAGGCAGGTATCGACGGCCTGCGCGATCTCCGGCACATCAACAATCTCGTGCAGCATGCCGCCAACGATTTCACGCTGGCTCAGGTGGAGCATGCCGCGGGCCGAATCGTTGATGTGCAGGATCGTCTGCTCCAGATCGACCGCAATGACACCTTCGGTCAGTCCGGACAGGATGGCCGCAAGCTGGTTTCGCGAACTCGTCAGCGCGCCGATTCGCTCCTGCGTGCCGCGCGCAAGTTCGTTCAGCGCGACCGCAAGCTCGCCGATCTCGTCATGCCGGTCTTCCGGCAGCCGGAAGTCGTAATCGCCGCGGGCGATACGGGAAGCGCCATCTGTCATACGGGCGATCGGCAGCGTGAATTGCCTCGCCAGCAGAAAACCGAGGCCAAGAAAGATGCCGGCGATGATCGTGCCGCTCAGCAGGATCTGGTTGCGCAGGCTCGCCAGCTGTTCCTCGACCCGCGCCAGCGGCACCGCGACCCGAACAAAGCCGAGCGGGTTTCCGGCCTCACTGTCGACGCGAAGCGCAACGTACATGAGATTCTGGTTGAGCGTCCTGCTGAAGCGCTCGGACGTTCCCATGCCCTCTCGCCGGGCGAGTTCAATCTCCGGACGACTGAGGTGATTGTCCATGGCGCCTGGCGTCTCGCGATTGTCCGCAAGCACGATTCCCTCTGCATCGACGAGCGTAATGCGGATGTTGGTCCCGCCCGTGATCGCCTGAAGCTGCTGCTGTGAGATCAGCTCATCGCGGCGGAGGCTCGGCAGCAAGAGCTGCGTGAGAATGGAGGCCTGCGAGCGCAGGGATTCACGAATATTGTTGCGGGCATCGGTCTGCACCTGGGTGGTCGCGAGTGACCCGAACACCAGCGTGGAAACAAGAATGATGGCCCCAAGCGCACCGACGAGCTGCCACAGGAACCGTGAGCGCAGCATCGATCAGTCTTCGACGAATCGATAACCCACGCCGCGAATCGTCTGGATCATCTGGGCATAGGGCCCGAGTTTCTTTCGTACCGCCCGGATATGAACGTCAATGTTGCGATCGACGACGACCACGCCCTCACCCACGACGCGATTCAGCAACTGCTCCCGCGTGAAGGCGCGCCCCGGCTGGGAGGCGAGCTGGTACAGGATCTTGAACTCGGTGGCGGTCAGCTTCACAAGTTCGCCCGCCACCCGCACCTCGTGGCGCGCGATGTCGATCAGCAGGTCTTTGACGACAATTCGCTCCTTGTGCTGGTCCTCACGGACCGGGCCACGCCGCAGGACCGCCTTGACCCGGGCAAGCAGTTCCCGCGGGCTGAAAGGCTTCGCGAGGTAGTCATCGGCGCCGAGCCCAAGGCCAATCACGACGTCGCTCTCTTCGCCCTTGGCGGAGACGATAATGATCGGAATATCACGCGTAATGGGGTCAGACTTGATCTGCTGGCAGACGGTCAGGCCATCCATACCCGGCAGCATCAGGTCGAGAATGACGAGCGAGGGAGAAAGGTTCCGAACGAGGTTCAGGCCCTCGTCACCCCGGCCGACCGATGCGACCTGGAAGCCTTCGCGTTTCATGTTGTAGCTGATGACTTCGACGATATCGGGTTCGTCTTCGATAATGACGACTTTCGATCTGCTCATCGACGGAGTCCCTGTTCCAAAACGCGCCTATTCAACCATCACCCCCGGGGGAATGGTAGAACCCGCGCATGAAGATCATGTGAACAATTCTTGTTTTATTTACCGTTTCTTAACGCAATGACGCATCGCAGCACGCGTCTTAACGGGTTCTTCACGAATATTTCTGGAACGCCAGCACCGCATTGGTGCCACCGAAGCCGAAGCTGTTCGACATGACGGTGCGTATGCCCGGATTGTCGATCCGCGCGCGCACGATCGGCGCGTCACCGACCTCCGGATCGAGTTCATCGATGTTTGCCGAGGCACAGATGAAATCGTTCTCGAGCATCAGCAGCGAGTAGATCGCCTCGTGAACACCGGCAGCACCGAGCGAGTGCCCGGAGAGGCTCTTGGTCGAGCTGATCGGCGGCATCTTGTCGCCGAACACGCGACGGATCGCATCGACCTCCGGAATGTCACCGGCCGGCGTGCTGGTGCCGTGGGCGTTGATGTAGTCGATGGGCCCTTCGACCGTGGACATGGCGAGGCGCATCGCACGTTCGCCGCCCTCGCCTGACGGCGCGACCATGTCGTAGCCATCGGAGGTGGCACCGTATCCCACCAGTTCGGCGTAGATCTTTGCACCCCGTGCCTTGGCGTGTTCGAGTTCCTCGACCACCAGAAATCCGCCGCCACCGGCGATGACGAAACCGTCCCGGTCCTTGTCATAAGCCCGGGAAGCGCGCTCCGGTGTCTCGTTGTAACCTGAAGAGAGTGCACCCATCGCATCGAACAGCATCGACAGACTCCAGTGCTCCTCCTCGCCACCACCGGCGAAGACGATGTCCTGCTTGCCAAGCTGAATCAGCTCCGCGGCGTGACCAATGCAGTGTGCACTCGTCGAGCAGGCAGAGGTAATCGAATAGTTGACGCCCTTGATCCTGAACGGCGTCGCCAGGCAGGCCGAGACTGTCGACCCCATGGTGCGGGTGACGCGGTACGGGCCAACCCGGCGGAGCCCCTTTTCCCGCAGGATGTCAGCCGCCTCGACCTGATTTGCCGACGAAGCACCGCCAGAGCCGGCGACAATCCCGGTACGCTCGTTGGAAACCTCGTCATCCTCGAGGCCCGCATCCGCAATCGCTTCTTTCATTGCGATGTACGACCACGCGGCCGCATCACCCATGAATCGAAGCAGCTTGCGATCAATGACTTCAGACGCGTCGAGCCCGATGCTGCCGGCGACATGACTGCGCATGCCGAGGCCCTCGTACTCCTCCTGAAAGCGGATTCCCGATTGCCCGGCCTGCAGCGAGGCCAGCGTATCTGCCTTGTTGTAACCCAGCGGTGAAACGACACCCAGCCCGGTGATGACAACGCGTTTCATAGCGGCTTCCTAAAAGTCGTCCAGTGAAGTGAAGAGCCCGACCTTGACATCCTCGGCGACGTAAATCTGGTTGTCGTCCACCAGCACACGCGCATCGGCAATGCCCAGTACTGTGCTGCCCTCCCGGACCCGGGTGATATCGATGTCGTAGGTCACCTTTGACGCGGTCGGCAAGACCTGACCCCGAAATGCGACCTTGCCGCACCCGAGTGCACGTCCGACACCCCAGTTGCCCTTCCACGCGAGATAGAAGCCGACCAGTTGCCAGAGCGCATCGAGCCCGAGGCAGCCGGGCATGACCGGGTCGTCAACAAAGTGCACCTTGAAGAACCAGAGATCCGGATGAATATCGAGTTCGGCGATGATCTTGCCCTTGCCATTCACACCACCGGTTTCGTTGATCTCGGTGATGCGATCGACCATGAGCATTTCGTCGATGGGCAGATGGGCGCGACCCGGCCCGAACAGGCGACCGTAGCCACAGTCCAGCAATTCGTCCCGGGTAAAGGAATGCTTGTCGATGAGAGACCGGTCGAGCGGCCTCGCCGTTTTCTTGTCTATTGTCATAGGGATTCCGGTAGCCGGACAACGTGAATCATGCCTGCCCCTTAGACCGCATGACCCAATGAAATACGGGAGGCGAAATTATATCATTGATCTACCGGACGCAAATTGCTTTCCGTGACTCGCGGCGCTACGGAACCGGTAGCCAATCGCGCAGTCCAACGCTCGTAGAATAATAACGCTCAGGAACTCCAAATGATTCAGGTGGACAAGCACGCGGTCGTCCATGAAGACGCGCAGATCGGCGACAATTGCGTTATCGGGCCCTTCTGCATGGTGGGCCCCAACGTCAGGATTGGCGCCAATACCACATTGCGCTCCAATGTCGTGGTCGAGGGCCATACCACCATCGGTGAGGATTGCGAGATCTTTCCGTTCGTGACCCTCGGCATCCAGTCACAGGACCAGAAGTACGTGCCCGGTACGGTCACGTACACGAGCGTCGGCGATCGCAACATCATCCGTGAATTCGTCAGTGTACACAGCGGTACCGAAGAGGGTTCTTCGACGGCAATTGGCAACGATTGCGCCCTGCTTGCGCAGTCCCACGTCGCCCACAACTGCACAGTGGGTGACAAGGTCGTCATGTCGCACGCCGCAACGCTGGCGGGCCACGTCACCATCGGCGACTATGCGAACATCGGCGGGCTGTCGGCGATTCACCAGTATTGCCACGTCGGCCGCGCCGCCATGGTTGGCGGCATGTGTCGCGTCGTACAGGATGTCCTGCCTTTCACGATCGCAGAGGGGTTCCCGGCCCACATGCGCGTGATCAACAAGGTCGGCATGGAACGTGCGGGCTATTCGAGTGACGAGATTGCAGAGGTGCGAAAGGCCTTCAGGATCCTGTTCATGCGAGAGATGCGCCTTGAGGACGCCGTTCAGCAAGTGCAACAGGAGTTTCCCGATTCCGCCAATGTGCAGCTGATGATCGAGTCCATCAACTCTTCCCAGCGCGGCCTGGCCCGTCCGGACTCCGCCATGTTCGAAATCAACGTCAGCGAGTAGGCCCTTCATGTTCAAAGCAGTCCTCTGGGACTTCGGCGGTGTCATTACGACGAGCCCGTTCGAAGCCTTCAACCGTTACGAACGCGAGAGGGGCCTTCCTGTCGATTTCATCCGGTCGATCAACGCAACGAATCCCGAATCGAATGCCTGGGCCAGACTCGAGAGCAGCGAAATCGGCGTCGATGAGTTCGACGAGATGTTCGCGGCCGAAGCCAGGCTCAAAGGCCATGAGGTTCGCGGCAGTGAAGTACTCGCCCTGCTGAGCGGCGACGTTCGCGACAGCATGGTCAATGCACTCCGGCGCATCAAGCAGGATCTCGCCATCGGCTGCATCACGAACAACGTCAGAAACTCAGGCGAAGGGCCCGGCATGGCCAGAACGCCGGAGCGCGTCAGCCGCGTCGCCGAGGTCATGGATCTCTTCGACGTCGTCATCGAGTCGAGCAAGGTCGGCATCCGCAAGCCGAACCCCGAAATCTATCGTATCGCCTGCACGCAGATCGGCGTTGCGCCGGAGGAAGCGGTGTTTCTCGATGATCTGGGTATCAACCTGAAGCCCGCCCGGGAACTTGGCATGACCACGATCAAGGTCATCGACCCCGATGACGCGCTCGCCGAACTCGAGGGTCATCTCGGCATCGCCCTGCGCTGATGCGCGTCCTGCTGACCGGCGGCGCCGGCTACATCGGCGCGCATACCGCCATCGAGTTGATCGGCGCGGGTCATGACATTGCCGTTCTGGACAATTTCGCGAACAGCTCACCCGCGGTACTTGATCGTATTGGCGATTTGACCGGCGTTGCCCCGCAGTTGTTCGAGGTCGACCTGCTCGACCGCGGTGCCGTCGAGTCGGTTTTCTCTGCATCCCGCTTCGACGCGGTCATTCACTTCGCGGGCCTCAAGGCTGTCGGGGAATCCGTTGCCGATCCCCTTCGCTATTACCGAACCAATCTTCTCGGCACGCTGAATCTGCTGGACAGCATGATCTCCTCAGGAACGACGCAACTCGTCTTCAGTTCATCGGCAACCGTCTATGGCGAAGACGTGTCGCCGCCCATCTCCGAGAACAGTCCGATTGCCGACGCGGCGAGCCCCTATGGCCGAACCAAGCTCATGATCGAGCGCATGCTGGAAGATGTGGTACGGGCACAGGACGCGTTTGCGGTTGCCAGCCTTCGGTACTTCAATCCTGCGGGGGCCCATCCCAGCGGCGACATTGGTGAGGACCCGAAAGGTATCCCCAACAATCTGATGCCCTACATCACGCAGGTCGCCGTGGGCGAACGGGAACGCCTGACCATCAACGGTGATGACTATCCGACACCGGACGGTTCCTGTATCCGTGACTACATTCACGTCACCGATCTGGCGCGGGGTCACCTTGCTGCGCTCGACTGGCTCAAGGCCAGCAACGGCAACGGCTTGCGTGCCTTCAACCTTGGTACGGGTCGCGGCACGTCTGTCTTCGAGATGGTCGATGCGTTCGAGCGCGCGAACGGCGTCGGGATTCCTCGCGTGGTCGGGCCGCGGCGTCCCGGAGACATCCCGGCAAGCTTTACCGATCCGGCGCGCGCTGCGGCAGAACTGGGCTGGAAGGCAGAAAAAACCGTCGAGGACATCTGCCGCGATGCCTGGCGGTGGCAACAGAAACACCCGCGCGGCTATCATGGCTAGCCACAGCTAGGCTTCGAGCCCCACCCCCGGCGCCGCCGTCACGGTAAACACTTCTGGCGCGACACCGGTCTCGCGTTCGAAGGCGGTGCGGACATGGTCAGCGTGTGCGCGAACGGCCTCTCTCGCCACCAGCGCGATGGCGCAGCCACCGAAACCGGCCCCGGTCATCCGCGCGCCGTAGACGCCGTCGAACCCCTGACTGATCCCGACGATGACATCGAGCGCCTCGCCCGTTACCTCGTAATCACCTTTCAGCGAGGCGTGGCTCGCATTCATCAGCAAGCCGAGCGTTGCTGCATCCCCTGCCGCCAGCGCTCGCGCAGCCTCGGTCACCCTCGTCTGCTCCGTGGCCAGGTGACGCAGGCGTCGAAACAGCGTCTCGTCCAGCCCTGAGAACGGACCACCCGGCCCCTGCAACGAGTCCGGGTCGACCACGCGGCACAGGGACGCCATGCCGCCCGGGACGTCGCACTGATCGCAGATCGACCTGATCTCACCCACCCGCTCGTTGTAGCGAGAGCCAGCCAGCGTGCGCGGATGGCGCGTGTCCATCACCACCCAGACAGTGTCCATGTCTCCCGGTTCAACCCGATCGAATTCAAGTGAGTCGCAGTCGAGTCGCACAATGCCGCCCAGCGCGATCGATGCCTGATCCATGATGCCGCAGGACACCCCGACGAAATCGTTCTCGGCCGCACGGCACTGCTGCGCGAGCATCAGGCGCTCGGCGTCAGTCTCCGGCGCTGCGCCGGCCGCCTCGAGCAAGGCGTAGCCAATCGCCATCGAGAACGATGCAGAACTCGACAGGCCCCCGCCGCCGATCGTGCCGTGCACGACAATGTCGACACCGCGCGCTGATTCGAGTGCGGCGGCAACGCCGGCCCCATAGTCACTCCAGTGACCACGCGCCGCTGGCAACGCCCCCAGGTCGAGTTCAACCGTCTCATCGAAACTCATGCTGTGAATTCGCAGCAGCGTTGATCCGTTGGCGGCGTACGCGCAGTCGGTCCCCCGGTCAATGGCCATCGGCAATACATCACCGCCGCAGTAGTCGATGTGTTCACCGATCAGGTTGACGCGCCCCGGCGAGAAGCACCGGGACGACGGCTCGCCAGAGAAGACCGCCCGGAAACGGGCCGTGGGCGTCAACGCATTCGCGCTCACGTGGCGTAGAGGGTTGGCGCCTGCCGAAGTGACTTCGTGCGAAAGGGCTCCGGCAACCATTGCGCATGGGCGTCCAGCAACTCGGCCGTCATGCTGCGGATCTCGTCAAGCGTGAGAATTGCCGCAGTGAGGGGATCCAGGGCCATCGCCTGGAAAACCGCTTCGGGCTCACCCTCGAGCGCGGCCTGAACCGCAAGGCGCTGGACATTGATCTGGTTCTGGTTGATGGCCGCCAGATGGGTTGGCAGGCGGCCATAGCGGATCGGCTGCACCCCGTTGCGATCGACAAGGCAGGCGACCTCGACGCAGGCGTCCTCCGGCAGGTTGTCGATGAGACCGTCGTTCCTGACGTTGCCGTACACCAGTTCTCGCTCCCCGCCAGCCATCGCAGAAACGATCTGCGAGCCGTACTCGATGCTCCGCTCCAGCGACACCGGCGTCTCGCCACTCGCCATCTTCTCCATGGTGTCCCGCCAGTCGGGCCGGTTATAGAGTTCCTTGATGAAACCGGGCGCGCCGTTCCAGCCACCACCGGGACAATACCGCGCCACCATGGCATCCGACTTGCGAAACCATGGACTGTATTCCGAGTTGTGACCCGCCGCTTCGGTGACCGGATAGCCGAAGTGTTTGACGTACTCCATCCGCGACGTGTCCTTGCGCCACAGTTCGGGATCGACGGCCAGTTCGCGTATACGTGGCAGAAGGTCTTTGCCCTCGTGCTCGAACCGGGTAATCCACGCCTGGTGGTTGATTCCGGCACATTCGAAGTTCACGTCTTCGAGCGGCACGCCGAGGCGAGAGGCCCACTGCCCTGTCGTTCCCTGCACGGAATGGCACAGGCCAACGAGCCGGATACCGGGCACCGCATCCGTCATGCCCCAGCACAGCATGGCCATGGGATTCGTGTAGTTGAGCAGCGCGGCATCCGGACACAGCGCCATGACGTCGCGGGCAACACCGATCTGGTGGGGCAGCGTTCGCAGACAGCGCATGATGCCGCCGGGCGTCAGCGTGTCACCGATCGCCTGGCAGACGCCGAAGCGTTTCGGGATATCGATCTCCCGCTCGATCGCATCGAAACCGCCAACGAGAATGCTCGTGATGACGTAGTCGGCCCCGGGCAATGCTTCCTGGCGATCCTCGTGCAGCGAGAACGACGCCCCATCGTACCCACCGGTCTCGAAGATGCGCTCGACGATTCGCCCGGCGTAGTCGAGTCGCTCCCGGTCGACATCCACCAGCGCGAAGTGTGCGTCCGCAAGATGCGGATAGGTCAGGAGGTCCGCCGTCAGGCGGCTGGAAAAGACGAGGCTTCCTGCCCCGATGATGACGATTTTGCTCATGCGGAAAGATTACCTGAAAACTCGAACGTGGTGACACTGTGGAACGTGTCGTCCTTGCGCAGCACCACGGCGGGAAACTGCGGATGGTTGGGCGCATCCGGAAAGTGCTGGGTCTCGAGGCAAACGGCACGATGCGGCCGCGCGAGTCCGTTCGAGGTATAGACCTGCAGCCCGGGCTCGGTCGTCGTCACCGTCATCGTGAGATCTGCTGCGGCAAGCGTCGCCGCGGGCCCGTCCCCCTGATCCAGAACGAAGCAGTGATCGAGCCCTCCGGTCGCAGGGATCACATCACCGAGTCGGACGCCGGCGCGAAGATCCAGCGGCGTTCGCTCGACCGGACTCACGTCCCCGGTTGGCAGGAAGTCGTCATCGGTCGGCAGATACCGGGACGCGCGGACTTCGAGGTGATGTTCATGGACGTATCCCGTGCCCACCAGATTGAAATAGCTGTGGCAGGTCGGGTTGAAGATCGTATCGCGGTCACTCCGGGCCCTGAAGGTATAGCGGACAGCCGACTCGTTGATCTCGATATCCACCATCGCCTCCAGACGACCGGGATAGCCTGCGTAGCCGTCCGGTTCCACGAGGCGAAAGCGCACGCCGCCGTCAAGGGCCTCGCCCGACCACCGCTGGTCTGCGAATCCTGCCGCGCCGCCGTGCAAATGATGGTGCCCGTGATTCGTTTCAAGCTGAATCGGCGTGCCGTTCAGCATAAACGCGCCGTTCCGTATCCGGTTGGCGCAGCGCCCGACGACCGCGCCCACCGATGCCGTATCGGCGAGGTAGTCCTGAACCCGATCGAAACCTAGGACGACATTCCGCCATTCACTGCCAACGAGGACTTCGAGTCGCTGCATGCGAACCCCGTAATCGAGAACGAGCAGACGCAGCCTCTCATTCTCGATCGACCAGCGATCAATATCAGGGTGTTCCGTCGCGAGTTGCTCGACCTGCGGGCGCAATCAGCCGCCCGAGATCTTGTAGAGAAAGTGGACCTCGCTGTCCGGTCCCACGGCTTCAAGCAGCGGGTCGTGGATGATCTCGCCGTCGATGGCCACCGCCATCTGCATCAGCGTGTCACGCTCGAGCTTGTCGTAGCGCGCGACGACCTGATCGACCAGATCACGATAGGTCGTGGCATCCACAGTCAGGTTGTCTTCTCCGGTGAGCCGTTGCAGCTCACTGGAGAAGATGATGGTCGCCATCGGGTCAGGCAGCGCCCTTGTCGAGAATCGCCTTCATCACGCGAGGCGGCGACAGCGGGAGTTCGGTAACCTGGATGCCGGCCGCTTCGCCGACAGCCCAGCCAACCGCCGCCAGCGGCGGCACAATACCGGTCTCACCCACACCGCGAACGCCGAACGGATGAAACGCGTTGGGCACTTCGACAATGATGGTGTCGATCATCGGCAGGTCCGAAGCGAGCGGAATGCGATAGTCCAGGAAACCCGGGTTCTCGAGATGTCCATCTTCGCTGTAGACGTACTCCTCGTTCAGCGCCCAGCCGATACCCTGTGCCGCGCCGCCCTGGTACTGGCCCTCGACGTAGCTGGGGTGAATCGCCTTGCCGGCATCCTGACAAGCGGTGTAGCGCGTGATCCAGGTTCGGCCGGTTTCCGGGTCGACCTCGGCATCAGCCAGGTGCACGGCAAAACTCGGGCCGGCACCGCGGGCATTGATGTTGCCGCGACCGCTGATATGCCCGCCCGTGCGATCGGCACTTTCACAGATCTCTTTTACCGTCAGCCGGCCTTCGCCCGCCGTGTTGATCGCGGCACCGTCAGCCCATTCGACCTGGTCCGGCGTGACGTTCCAGACCGCGGCGGCACGCTCTTTCATCTGCCGGATCGCATCCTCGGCGGCTTCGATGACGGCCATGCCCGTCGCGAACGTCGTTCGGCTGCCACCCGTGGTGCCGTTGTAGGCCAGGACCTCGGTGTCGGCAACCAGCGGCGTGATTTTCTCTGCCGGCATCTGCAGCGTTTCGGCCGCCATCAGCTGCATCGACGCCCGCGAGCCGCCAATGTCCGGTGACCCCTCGACCAGTGTGGCGGTGCCATCCGGGTTCATGTTGATCGTGACGCTGGAGAGGCCGCCGACGTTGAACCAGAAACCGGCCGCAACGCCACGGCCCTGATTTTCCTTCAGCGCACTCTGGTAGTGGTCCGACTGCTTGACCGCTTCCAGACATTCGATAAGGCCCACCGGTTTGAGCTTGGGGCCGTAAAGCGTCTGGGTGCCCTCTTTCGCCGCGTTCTTGAGACGCAGATCGATCGGGTCCATGGCGAGTTCCTTTGCGATCTCGTTGATCACCATCTCGGCGGCAAATTCCGACTGCGGTGCACCCGGCGCGCGATAGGCAGCGACCTTCGGCTTGTTCACGACCACGTCGTAGCCTTCGACATAGGCATTCTCGATGTCGTAGGGCGTAAAGACGGTCATGCAGCCCGGACCCATCGGCGATCCCTTGAAGGCACCCGCCTCGTAGATCAGCTTCGCCTGCATCGCGGTGAACGTTCCGTCCTTCTTTGCACCGATCTTGATCCAGTTGCGCGTGGCCGAACCCGGCCCCGAGGCCATGAATACCTCATCGCGATCCATCACCATCTTGACCGGACGTCCGGACTTCTTCGACAGGATCAGCGAGACAGGCTCAAGGTAGACCGTGGTCTTGCCACCAAACCCGCCACCAATCTCGCTGGCAACCACCTTCAGCTTGCTGAGATCCATCTTCAGCAGTTTCGCCGTCGCGGCACGCACGTCGAAGTGACCCTGCGTGCAGCACCAGACCATCGACGTCCCTTTGTCGTCATAGCGAACGGTACAGGCGTGAGG
Source organism: Pseudomonadales bacterium (assembly GCA_965267485.1). GTDB lineage: Bacteria > Pseudomonadota > Gammaproteobacteria > Pseudomonadales > Azotimanducaceae > JANQJA01. Next base: position 2,395,778 of record OZ254080.1, read on the forward strand.
CTCGATGTAGCCCTGATGGATCGTCGGCGTGTAGAATTCGCGTTCGATGATGATGTCGGCCTCCTTGAAGCCGGCCTCGATATCGCCCTTCTTGAGCTCCATACGCGCTGCGACATTCGACGCCTTGTCAGGCTGTTCGGGGAGCCCCTGGGTGAACATGTCTTCATGCAGCACCGGTGCGTCGTCTTGCATCGCCGCATCCATGCTCATGACCGGCGACAGCACTTCATACTCGACATCGATCAGCGCCAGCGCCTGCTCGGCAACCGCCTCGGACGTGGCGGCAATCGCACAGATCGCGTGGCCGTGATAGAGCACCTTGTCTTTGGCCAGCACATTGCAAGCGAGGTCGAGAATATCGGTCGGTGCCTCACCCGCGGCAAAAGCTTCCGATGATACCGACGGAAAGTCCTCGAAGGTGGCGACGGCCATCACGCCGGGGTGCGCTTCTGCGCGCGACGTATCGAGCTTCAGGATCTTCGCGTGGGCATGGGGGCTTCGGAGCACCTTGCCCCAGATCATGCCGGGCAGTCGCAGGTCGGCGCCGTAGTTCGCACGGCCGGTGACCTTGTCATAGCCATCGGGGCGAATTGAACGTGTCCCGACATATTTGAAATCGCGTGCTTCGCTCATCTCAGGCAGCTCCTCGCATGGTTTCGGCCGCATCCATCACGGCGCGAATGATCTTGTCGTATCCCGTGCACCGACAGAGGTTGCCAGCGAGGTAATAGCGGGCCTCCTCCTCGGTCGGGTCCGGATTCTCCTCGAGCAGCGCCTTGGCCGAAACGATCAGGCCGGGCGTGCAGATGCCGCACTGTAGCGCGGCGTGCTCGAGAAACTTCTGCTGCAGCACATGCAGCTTGTCGGGCTCACCCACGCCCTCGATCGTGCCGATCGATTTGCCATTGGCCTCGGGCGCAAGCACAAGGCAGGAACAGACCAGCGCATCGTCAAGGGTGACTGAGCAGGCGCCGCAGTCGCCCGAGCCACATCCTTCTTTTGTCCCGGTCAGGCCGAGATGCTCGCGCAGGACTTCCAGCAGCGTTTCGTGGGGTTCGCAGAGAAACTCGACGGGTTCTCCATTGACCGTGGTTGCTACGTGACTCTTCATGATCAGTTCCCCTTCGCTCTCTCGGCAGCGATCTTTGCTGCCCTTTTGACCAGTACCCCAACAACGTGACGACGATACTCGACAGTCCCCCGCCGGTCAGAGATCGGGCTCGATGCATCGCTCGCCGCTTTGGCAGCGGCATCGAGTGCCGCATCGTCGAGCGAGGAGCCGATGAGCGCCTGCTCGGCCGCCTCGACACGAAGCGCCTTCGGTGCAACGGCGCCGATACCGACGCGTGCAGCCGTCACCTTGCCGTCCTCGCCGAGCGTAATGCTCACGCCGGCACCGGCGACGGCAATGTCCATCTCCGTCCGCGGGATGAAACGCAGGTAGGCGTCCGACGTGTTGGGCGCGGGCCGCGGCAGACGAAGCGCGCACAGCAGTTCGCCCTTCTCCATGACGTTGGTACCGACACCGGTTGTGAATGCTTCGACTGGCACCTCACGCTGACCGCCAGGGCCCTGGATGACACAGATCGCCGCGTTCGCAATGAGCGCAGGCACCGTGTCTGCCGCCGGGGACGAGTTACAGAGATTGCCGCCGACGCTCGCCCGGCCCTGAACCTGCGTCGAGCCGATCAGATACGCCGCCTCCACGAGGCCCGGATAGACGGCCTTGATGTCGTCGCGTGCGGTGAATTTCGCGCAGCTCATTGACGGGCCGAGCACGAGTCCGTCATCACTCAGCTCCGCCGTCATCATCGACTCGATGCCTTTGACGTCGATGACGGTCACCGGATTATCGTATTTGCCTTTCGACTGAATGATGAGATCGGTGCCACCGGCCAGTACCCTGGCTGCGTGCGCAGCGTTCACCAGAAATTCGACGGCCTCGTCGAGCGAGGTCGCCGCCTTGTATTCCATCACGGCCATTCGTTTACTCCCCGAAAACCTGAGCCATTACCGATGTGACCGCTGGTCAGTCACGCTCAAGTTGTAACATGACGGCGACTGGCATGGAAAGGCAAGATCAGGTCAAGAGGCTGATGGACGCACCGATGAGGCCGCCGAGCACGAGAATCCAGCAGGGAAAGATCGACAGCAGGAATCCGGCCGCGCGACGCGCAGGGTCTTTGATGTAACCGAAGGCGTAAAGCGCGCGGCCGAGCAGGAACACGACGCCGAGACCTGCCGCCCAGTACTGGCCGACGAAGTACCCGAAGGCCCAGAGTCCGGGAAAGAAGAGAATCAACTGCTCGAGGGTATTGCACTGAACCCGGTAGTAGCGCTCGAACATCTCATTGCCGGTGACGGCCGGTGCCGGCACGTTGTACTTGCCGCGCGCGTAGCCGACGAGGCCGGTGAACACGCTGAACTCGACCAGCGCCAGCATGGAAATCACAGTCAGCAATTCCATCAATCTCTCCTGTTCGATGAAGACCTGATACGAATCGGGATAGTACAACGTCCGTCGCCAATTGCGCTCACGGGTAGCACTGGGTAGATTCCGGCGATGAACGAGGTTCTCCCCCTGCCGGCCCGCGCCGCACATCTCTTGCTGGTGCTGGCAGCGCGGCTTCCGCTGCCGGTACTGCAGTTCGTGGGCACCGTGTTCGGCTGGCTCTCCATCCTCACGCGCAGCCGCGCGTGGCTCGTCTGCCGCGAAAACATCGCGACGTGTTTCCCCGAACTCGACGAGGCCGGGCAACGCCGCCTCGCGCGCCAGGCAATGTGCCATGCGGGTCGAACACTGGCCGAAACCGCAATTGCGTGGACCCGGGGCAACGAAGCCTGCCTCGATCTCGTCGTCGCCGTCGACGGTGACGATGAAGTCTTCGCCATCGAGGGGCCGATCGTTTTCGTCCTGCCCCATCTCGGCAACTGGGAAATCCTGAATCACTATCTGGGCCGGCATTTCGGGCTGACGCACATGTACGAACCGCTGCGTTCCCGATCATTGAACGCGCTGGTACTCGCGCAGCGGGCGCGCACCGGCACCCGATTCGTCCCCGCCGGTCGCGCGGGCATCCGCGCGCAGGTCAGGCAGCTAAGGCAAGGCAGGCACATCGGCTCGATGCCCGATCAGGAGCCCGACGTTCGAGGCGGTGAGTTCGCGACGTTCTTCGGGCAGCAATGTCTCACCGGTACCGTTGTGCCTGCGCTCGTGGCGCGCTCCCGCGCGACCCCGGTCATCGCATGGTGCGAACGTACCGGCCGGCGGGGGTTTCGGATCCGGCTGAAACCGCTGCCGGCACTCACAACGCCGACGCAACTGAACGCCGCCATTGAATCAGCGGTCCGGCAGTGTCCGGCGCAGTACCTGTGGACCTACAAGCGCTTCCGCACCCGGCCACCCGGGGAAGCCGAGCGTTACCAGTTCCGCCAGCATCCGGTGCGGGTGATGGCTGAACGCACCGCCTGCCGGCTCCTGCTGCAGGCGGCTCGCGGGCTGCCACCGCGCCTGCTGTGGGGTCTCGGCGCGCTGGGGGGCGATCTCGCCTGGCGTCTGCGCCTTGCCCCCGCGCGGATTGCACGAACCAATACTGGTGTCACCGGGTTTCCGCTGGGAACCGCCCGCGCGTCACTGCAGGAAGACGGGAAGAACCTCGCCGAAACGGCACGGGTCTGGAGCACGCGGGGCGCGGGACTGATGGTTCACAATGCCCCGGACGTCGATCCGGCGGGCTGTCTTGTCCTGACGCCGGCACTGGGCAGTCGCGAGGTGCTGATGCGATACCTCGCGAGTCGCGGCGCCGTCGTCGACTACTACCACCCCGACAAGAACAGTGCCCGCGACGATCTGATTCGCGAGGCGCGATACCGGTTCGGGATCAGACTCGCACCGGAAACCGGCGACGGCGAGCAACGCCTTGCCAGCGCAATCCGTGCCGGCGGAATCGCGACGATCGCCCCGGATCAGCAGCCACGGCTGCGCGGTGGAGAATTCGTCCCCTTCTTCGGCGTGCCTGCCCTGACGACGCTCACCATCCCCCGGCTGCTGCGTGCAACCGGTGCGCCGCTCCTGATGGCAGCGGCCTGGCGGGACGATGACGGCCACGTCGTGACGATGGAGCGCATCGAGTATCGCGCAGACGCGACTGACCCCGGGATACTCGAGCAGGTGAACGGCGCGCTCGAAGCGCTGGTCGCACGGAATCCGTCGCGATATCGCTGGTCGGCCCGCCGCTTCAACATTCGCCCGGCAGGCGAGCGCAAGCTATACCGATAACGTAGAATTCCGGCATGAAAAACCCGATTGATCCCGACACACTATACGCCGACCATCTGACAGTGATGCTGGGGCGCATCGAACGCGCACTCGGCTCATCGCAGCAGGACGGCCTCATCATTGCCTCAGGCAGTCAGAAGACGGCCTTTCTCGATGACATGACATACCCGTTCAAGGTGAACCCGCACTTCAAGTCGCTGGTACCGCTGACGGACGTCCCCGACAGTTTCATTGTCATCAGGCCAGGCCAGACTCCCCGCCTGTTCTTTCACCAGCCCCGAGACTACTGGCATCTTCCGCCGGAGAACCCGTCCGGCGAGTGGACACGGCACTGGGACATTACGCCCATCGCCGCCGAAGCCGACATGCACAATGCGCTGGGTGACACATCGAATCTGGCCTGGATCGGCGAGGACGACGCGACTGCGTCCGCATTGGGCATCAAGGCGGTCAACCCGTCTGGCTTGCTTGCCGACCTGCATTTCGACCGTGCGTACAAGACCCCGTACGAAATCGCGTGCATGCGCACGGCCAACGAACGTGCCGCCCTTGGCCACCGCGCTGCAGAAGCCGCGTTTCGCCGTGGCGCTGCCGAGTTCGATATCCAGCAGGCGTATCTCGCCGCCACCCGCGAACGCGAACAGCAGACGCCCTACAGCAACATCGTGGCGCTGAACGAGCACTGCGCCGTTCTGCACTACCAGTTCTACGATGTCGAACCGCCCGCCGTGATCCGCTCGATGCTGATCGATGCCGGGGCCGGCTGCCGCGGCTATGCCGCTGACGTCACCCGCACCTACGCCGCCGAGAATGACCGGTTCGGCGCGCTCGTCGAACGGCTCGACCGGGAGCAGCAGGCAATCATTGCCGATATCTCGCCCGGGATGAACTATGCAGACCTGCATCATGCAATGCACGAGCGAGTCGCCCGGGTACTGGCGGATACCGGCATCGCGCGCGGTGCACCAGAGGATCTCGTGACCGGAGGCGCCACATTCACCTTCCTGCCGCACGGACTCGGGCACCTCATTGGACTGCAGACCCACGACGTCGGCGGATTCCAGCAGGACCGGGCCGGCACAACCCGCGCTGCACCCGAACAGTATCCGGCGCTGCGCCTTACCCGGCCGATCGAAGACGGCCAGGTCTTCACGATCGAACCGGGGCTCTACTTCATTCCGATGCTGCTGGAGGAACTCAAGACCTCCCCCCTCGCCGAGCGTTTCGACTTTGCGCTGATCGATCAGCTCACACCCTACGGCGGCATTCGCATCGAAGACAACGTCGCCATGATCGATGGCAAGCCGGTCAACCTCACCCGCGAGGCGTTCGCTGATCATGACTAGCCCGGGCGAAGCACTCACGATCGAACGCGTATTCGGCCACCCTGACCTGAACGGCGCCGTGCCGCGACAGGTACAGTTCTCGCCGGACGGCAAGCGGGTGACCTGGCTTCAGGGCAGCGCCGGCGATACCGAGCGCCTCGACCTCTGGCAATATGATATCGATGCCGACCGCCGCGACGTGCTCGTTGCGTCAGGCGATCTCGGCCGCGCCCCGAGAGAACTGTCAGACGAGGAGAAAGCGCGTCGCGAGCGAAAGCGCGTTTTCGAAAGCGGGATCGTCGAATACTTCTGGCACCCCGACGGCAGCGCTGTACTCTTCCCGCTCGACGGCACGCTGTTTCTGCATGTGCCCGGTTCCGGTGAGACCCGCCAGCTCACCGATGATGAATCGTTCCAGACAGACATCAGATTTTCCCCGGACGGCCGCTACCTGAGCTTCGTCCGTGACCGGAACCTCTTTGCGCTGGAGCTCGCGACGGGCGAACTCCGGCAGCTCACCCAGGACGGCGGCGGAACGGTTTCCAACGGCCTTGCCGAGTTTATCGCCCAGGAAGAAATGCACCGGTATGAAGGCTACTGGTGGTCGCCTGACAGCCAGCGCATCGCCTTTGCCCATGTCGACGAATCCACGGTCGAACTGACCAGTCGCTTCGAGATCGAAGCGGATGACATCACGATCCACGATCAGCGCTATCCTTTCACCGGCAAGGCCAACGCGCGCGTCAGAATCGGTATTGTAGATCTCGACGGCACAACCGAGTGGGTCGAACCGGAACGCGATGAAGAAAGCTATATCGCACGGATCAACTGGCTCGCCGACAGCCGCCGCCTCGCGCTGCAGATCCAGTCACGCGACCAGCAGCTCCTCGAACTCATCGTCTGTGAACCGGGCGCGCCTGACCGGGTGCTGGTTTCGGAAACCAGCGAAAGCTGGATCAACCTCAACGACCACTTTCGCGATCTCGGCGAGGACGGCATGATCTGGGGCTCCGAGCGCAGCGGCTTCACACACCTGTACAGACTCGATGGCGAGACGCACACACCGGCCGCCATCACGCGGGGCGAGTGGATTGTTTCCAGGATCTGCCACATCGATCGCGATCAGGGCGAAATCTGGTTCGAGGGCAATCGGGATACGCCGCTCGAGACCCACCTGTACGTCACTTCGGCCAACGGCGCGACCGAGCCTCGCCGCCTGACGCGCGAAGGCCTCACCCATCATACCGTCGTCTCGAAAGACGGCCGCTTCTTTCTGGACCGGTATTCCGGCCCGGGACAACCCGTATCGATTGACCTGTGCGACGCCAGCGGCAAGGTGGTCAAACGGATCTCCGCCAACGACCTCGATGAGTCGCATCCGATCTTTCCCTGGGTGCAGCGAACCGACAATGTTGTCTACGGCACGCTGCACGCCAGTGACGGGCAGGAACTTCAGTACATGCTGGTCGAACCGGAGAACCGGCGCGAAGGCGAGCGGTACCCGGTCATCCTGCAGGTCTACGGTGGCCCCGGCGTTCAGCGGGTGACCCGCGACTGGATTGGCCCCTACCCCTTCTATCTGGCATCCCGGGGCTACGGCGTGATGCGGCTCGACAATCGGGGCAGCGCCAACCGGGGCAAGCGGTTCGAGTCACCGATCTTCGAACGACTTGGCGTGGTCGAGGTCGAAGATCAGCTCGTTGCCGCCGACTTCCTCGGTACCGTGCCCTGGGTCGACCCCTCACGCCTTGCCGTTTTCGGCCACTCCTATGGCGGCTACATGACGCTGATGCTGCTGATGAAATCGCCGGGCACATTTCGTTGTGGCATCAGTGTCGCCCCGGTGACCGACTGGCATCTCTACGACACCCATTACACCGAAAGGTATCTCGGCCATCCGGCGAAAAACGCCGAAGGCTACGAGGCGAGCGCGGTGTTCCCTTATGTCGACGGCCTCTCGGACAAGTTGCTGCTCATTCACGGCATGGCCGATGACAATGTCCTGTTCACGCATACGACGCGACTCATGAAAGTGTTGCAGGACGAGAACGTCGACTTCGAACTCATGACGTACCCGGGCGCCAAACACGGCATCGCGGGTCGCGCAACGAACATTCACCGCTTCTCGCTGATGGATCGTTTTCTGGACCGCTGGCTGAAGGACGGGACATGAGCCAGGAAATTGCGATCAGAACGGCATCACCGGCGGACGTCGAGATCATTGCGACATTCAACAGCGCCATGGCACTCGAGACCGAGCACAAGCATCTCGACCCGGCAACGATCTCAGCCGGCGTCGCGCGCTTCGTTGCCGACCCGCGCCTCGGCTTCTATCTGGTCGCGGAATGTGACGGTGAAATCGCCGGCTGCCTTGGCATCACCTATGAATGGAGTGACTGGCGCAACGGCCTCTTCTGGTGGATCCAGAGTGTCTACGTCAGCCCCTCGCATCGACGCCACGGCGTGTTCAGTCGCCTCTACGCGCACGTTGGCGAGCTGGCGGCCGCCGAGCCGGACGTCTGCGGCATCCGCCTGTACGTCGAGAAAGACAACATGCGAGCCATGGACACCTATCGCGCGCTGGGCATGACAGAAACGGATTACCGACTCTTCGAGACCCTGTTACACTAGTGGCATGGATCTGAAGTCCTACAAGCTTTCCCAGAACATCTACGACGAACTCCTCACGCACGCCGGTCGTGCACGCCCCGGATTGGGGCAACTGGTCAACTTTCTCAAGAAGAGCAGCGCCCGCGACCTGAATGAGCGCAAGCGCGCGGCTGAACTGGCCATCACGACCCTCGGTATCTCCTTCACGGTATACAGCGAAGGTGACAACATCGACCGGGAGTGGCCTTTTGACATCATCCCGCGCGTCATCCGCAAGCGCGAATGGGATATGGTTCAGCAGGGCCTGATCCAGCGCCTCACCGCGCTGAACATGTTCATCAACGACGTCTACAACGACGGCAAGATCCTGAAGGACAAGCGCGTACCCGCAGATCTCCTGAAATCTTCCAAGGATTTTCGCAAGGAGTGCATGGGCATCACGCCGGTTGCAGGCACCTGGGCCCACATTTGCGGCACTGACCTCATCCGTGACACCGACGGTACGCTCTACGTTCTCGAGGACAATCTGCGGGTGCCCTCCGGCGTCTCGTACATGCTGGAGAACCGCAACATCAGCAAGCGCGTACTGCCGGAGCTCTTCGAGGAACACAACATCCTGCCGATGGATGACTACCCGGCGCAGTTGTTCGACACGCTCGGTGCGCTGTCACCGCGGCCGAAGGATTTTCCGGAGGTGGTCGTACTGACGCCGGGCATCTACAACTCCGCCTACTTCGAACATTCGTTTCTGGCCCAGCGCATGGGTGCGGAACTCGTCGAGGGCCAGGATCTCGTCGTCGGCGACGACGACTGCGTCTACATGCGCACCGTCGAGGGGCTGTCCCGCGTCGATGTCATCTATCGCCGGATCGATGATCTGTTCATCGACCCTGAAGTCTTCAACCGCGAGTCGGTGCTTGGCGTGCCGGGCCTCATGCGCGCCTGGAAGAAGGGCAACGTCGGTCTTGCCAATGCACCCGGTGCGGGTGTCGCCGATGACAAGGTGGTGTACACGTACGTTCCGGAGATGATCCGGTACTACCTGTCCGAAGAGCCCATCCTGCCCAATGTGCCGAGCTATATGTGTTCTGACGCCAAACAGCGGGATCACGTGCTGAAGAATCTCGAAAACCTCGTCGTGAAGCCGGCCAACGAGTCCGGCGGCTACGGCATGTACATCGGCCCGCGGGAGACAAAGAAGCGGACGGCCGAGATGAAGCGCCTGATCAAGTCGAACCCGCGCAACTACATCGCCCAGCCGATCATCAACCTGTCGACGGTGCCCACCCTCATCGACAGCGCGATCGAACCGCGCCACGTCGATCTGAGGCCATTCATCCTGCAGAGCGATCGCAGCTACGTGACCGCCGGCGGCCTGACCCGTGTCGCGATGGTTCGCGGCTCGCTGGTCGTCAACTCATCACAGGGCGGCGGCAGCAAGGATACCTGGATCATCGCCGATGATGATGCCGCAAGCGGGAGACGCTAGGAGGAAACGTGCTCGCAAGAACCGCAGAACGAATGTACTGGTTCGGCCGATACGTCGAACGGGCCGAGAACACGGCTCGCCTCATCTACGTCAATACGAACCTCGTCCTCGATATGCCCCGCGCGAAGCACATCTGGGGCAGCATGATCGACATCACCGGCTTCCGCCCGCAGTTCGAGGAACGATTCACGCGCGAAGACGAACGCAACGTCATCAAGTTCCTGCTCGAAAATGAGGTCGGATCACTCCGCAATGCCGTCAGGATGGCGCGGGAAAATGCCCGTACCACCCGCGAGATCATGCCGACCGAGGCCTGGGAAGCGATCAACGAGATGCACATTTACGTGCGCAAGAATCTCGACAAGGGTCTGAAGCGCGAGCAGCGGCATACCTTCCTGGCGCAGGTCATGAGCCGCTGCCACCAGCTCACCGGGCTCCTCGCGGGCAACATGTCAGCGGACCAGGGCTACAACTTTGCCAAGATCGGCCGCAACCTCGAGCGGGCAGACATGACCACCCGCATCGTGGATGTCGGCTGTCTCAACCTGATGAACCCGGCACAGACTGACCTTGCCGAGTACGAGAACATCCTCTGGATGAACGTCCTGAAGTCACTGACGGCCTACCAGATGTATCGGCAGCACGTGCAGGACGTCGTCAACGGCGAGGATGTCGTCGACTTCCTGCTGACAAACCGCAAGTTTCCGCGTGCGGTTGCCCACTGCCTGACCGAAGCGGAACAGTGCTGCCTTGAAATGCCCCGCAACGAGGACGTCGCCCGCTCGATCAACCATACCCAGCGTCTCGTCTCCAACGCGAAAGTCGCAGAGTTGCTCGAACGTTCACAGCTTCACGAATTCATCGACGACATCCAGCTCGACCTCGCGTCCATCCACGAGCAGGTCTCATCAACATGGTTTGGGTTGAACCTGCCCGAGCCGCAGAGCGACCCGGTCGATCAGATCACCGCCTAGACAGGCGCTGGCCACCTCAGGTCGAGGGTCAGCGGTTGATCCGGATGGGATTCGTCCGGCGGGATGTCGACCCGCCCCTGCGTCTTGCCGATCTCCCAGAATCTCGCATTGCGTCGAGCTTCCGCCTCGGCCGCGTTCACCGGAAACGTCTCGTAATTGCGACCGCCGGGGTGCGATACGTGATACGTACAGCCGCCGAGTGAGCGCTGGTTATAGATATCGACGATGTCGAACACCAGCGGGAGGTCCGGCTTGACGGTCGGATGAAGGCTGGATGCAGCATCCCACGCCTTGAAGCGAACAGCACCCACCCTGCGCCCCTTGCGACCGGTCGATCTCATCGGTACGCGCCTTCCGTTGCAGGTCACAACAAATCGATCCGGCACCGCGTTGTCGAGCATGACCTCAATGCGCTCGACGGTCGAGTCGACATAGCGCGCCGTACCCTGCCCCGTCGCCTCTTCGCCCAGCACGTGCCACGGCTCGAGCGCGGTGTACAGCTGAAGCTCCATGCCCTCGATCTCGACGCCGCCGATTCGCGGGAACCGGAACTCGAAGAACGGCGCATACCAGTCGAGGCTGAACGCGTATCCGGCCTGCCGCAGGTCATCAATCACGTGCGCAAAATCCTGCTCGATAAACTGGCGCAGCATGAACTTGTCATGCAGTTCCGTGCCCCAGCGAACGAGCCGGCGCTCGAGCGGTGTTCGCCAGAACTTCGCAATGAGTGCCCGCAGCAGCAGCATCTGGACAAGGCTCATCTGGGGATGCGGCGGCATTTCGAACGCGCGGAATTCGAGCAGCCCTCGACGTCCGCCCGGACTGTCCGGTGAATACAGCTTGTCGATGCAGAACTCGGCGCGATGCGTGTTGCCGGTCAGGTCCACGAGGAAGTTCCGCAGGAGCCGGTCTACCAGCCAGGGCTGATCCGTGCCGCCGGTGGGAATCCGCGCCAATGCGATCTCCAGTTCATACAGGTTGTCATCACGCGCTTCATCGACGCGCGGCGACTGGCTGGTCGGGCCGATAAAGAGTCCCGAGAAAAGATAGGAGAGCGACGGATGATTCTGCCAGTAGAGGATCAGGCTCTTCAGCAGGTCCGGACGGCGCAGGAACGGGGAGTCCTCGGCGCGCGCGGCGCCCATCGTCACATGGTTGCCGCCGCCGGTACCGGAATGGCGTCCGTCGACCATGAACTTTTCGGTACCGAGCCGCGATGCACGCGCGTCCTCGTAGATCCCGTTCACGATGTCAGCGAGCTGCGGCCAGCTCGAGGCCGGGTGGACGTTGACCTCGATGACGCCAGGGTCCGGCGTGATCTGAAGGAGTCGTACCCGATGATCCTTCGGCGGCTCGTAGCCCTCGATGATCACTGGCAGTTCGAGTTCGGCAGCGACCGATTCGACCTTGTTCAGCAGCGCGACATAGACCTCGAACCGGGTCAGCGGCGGCATGAAGACATACAGATGACCCTTGCGGACCTCGAAGCAGATCGCCGTGTGTGTGACCTCGCCATCGGCGAGCAGATCCTCGTCCCGCCGCTGGGAAGATGTGACCTGCGCGGGAGGCGTCACCGTTCGGACCGCGGCCGGACGATCCGCGAACGGATCAACCTCGGGCTCCTGCTCGCGCGCTTTCGGGTCAACCCACGGCAATGAGGAAAGCGGCATCCGCAGCCCCATCGGCGAATCGCCGGGAATCAGATACATGTGTCCGGCCTTGAAGGTCCAGCGCGAGGATCGCCAGAAGCCCTCGTCGTAGTCCGTCGACTCCCACTTGACCGGCAGCGCAAAGCCGACCGGGCTACCGATTCCGTCGGCGAAGAGTCGGCGAAACCGCTCCCGCTCCATCGGGTCGTCCAGCTTGTTGTTCTCGGGCGAGAGGTTTTCCGGCAGCTGTCCTTCACGCCAGGTGTAGTAGCCGACATCCTCATAGCCGGGCACGACCCGCGAGCGTTCGAGCCCCAGCGCATCCGCCATGGTCTCGGCGAATCGCAGACTGTCGCCTGGGCGCAGTCGCCCCTCTGCTGATTCGTCGGCGAACAGGGAACTGTCAGTCCAGAGCGGCTCACCGTCTTCTCGCCAATACAGCGAGAGTGCCCAGCGCGGCAGCGGCTCTCCAGGGTACCACTTGCCCTGCCCGACATGGGAAAGACCACCGGCGCCGAACCGCGCCCTGACCCGGTCGAACAGTTCGCCCGCAAGCCGGCGCTTGTCATCCCCAAGCGCCGCGGTGTTCCACTGGGCGCCATCCATATCATCGATCGAGACGAACGTGGGTTCGCCGCCCATGGTCAGCCGAACGTCACCGTCAGCAAGTTCCTGATCCACTTGCAGCGCAACGGCCTCGACCGAGCGCCACTCTTCGTCCGAGAACGGCTTCGTCACCCGGGGATCTTCATAAATCCGCGTGACCTCGTTCGTGTAGCTGAAGTCCACTTCCGCAGGCTCGGTCGCGCCGGTGACCGCAGCCGCGGTGGCGGGCTCTGGTGTACAGGCGAGCGGGATGTGGCCCTCGCCCGCAAACAGCCCTGAGGTCGGATCAAGCCCGACCCACCCGGCGCCGGGCAGGAAGACCTCGGTCCACGCATGCAGGTCGGTAAAGTCCTGCTCCGGGCCGGAAGGCCCGTCCAGCGATTTCTGGTCGGCCGTGAGCTGAATCAGGTAGCCCGATACAAATCGCGCCGCGAGCCCGAGATGCCGCAGGATCTGCACCAGCAGCCATGCGCTGTCGCGACAGGAGCCGCGTGCGCGGCCAAGCGTCTCTTCACAGGTCTGGACCCCGGGTTCGAACCGCACGATGTAACCGATGTCACGCTGCAGCCGCTGATTGATGTCGACGAGAAAGTCGACGCTGCCGCGACGGGTGAGATCGATCCCCTTGATCCACTTGTTCAGCAGCTTGCCATCCTCTCGCACCTCGAGATACGGCGCGAGATCGCGTGCGAGTGACTTCTCGTACTTGAAGGGGAACTGCTCCGCTGCTTCTTCCAGAAAGAAGTCGAACGGGTTGATCACCGTCATCTCTGCGATCAATTCGACGTGAATCTTGAGTTCCCGGGTTTTCTCGGGGAACACGAAACGGGCCAGGTAATTGCCGAACGGATCCTGTTGCCAGTTCAGGAAGTGATCTTCCGGCGTCACCTTCAGCGAGTACGCGTTGATCGGCGTACGGCAATGCGGAGACGGCCGGAGCCTGATGACGTGAGGGTGAACGGTGATGGGGCGATCAAACCGGTACTCGGTCCGGTGATTGAGCGCGACCTTGATCGTCATAGTGGATACCTCGAATGAGGAATCAGGTGCTGGACTTGCCCTTGTCGGCGGAAGCGTCCCAGTTTTCGCTCCAGCTGATCGGCGGCATGCTGGCGAATGATTCCTTGAGTTTTTCGTCCCAGCTCCGGTTGATCTGGCGCAGGTACTCGCTCGACTCCTCGAACCGGTAGCGACGCTGAATCAGCAGCGAATCGCCGTGATAGATCAATACTTCGATCGGCGGGCCGACGGTGATGTTACTGCGCATCGTCGAGTCCATTGACACAAGGCCGCACACCGCTGCCGTGTCGAGCTGGATGTCGAGCGTGATGATCCGGTCGAGAATCGGCTTGCCGTATTTGCTCTCGCCGATCTGCAGGAACGGCGTATCGCTGCTTGTGGTGATGTGGTTGCCCTGCGGATAGACCAGAAACGCGCGATGCTGTTCGCCGGCGATCTGTCCACCGACGATGAAGCTCGCCTCGTACACGCTGCCACCGCCATGCTTCGACTGCTGCGCAACGCTGATTTCACCGACATAGTCGGCGGCATCCTCGAGGTTGCTGACCGTCATCAGGTTGCGACGGGTGCTTTGCCTGATGTCCTTCTCGATCTGGTTGACCACGCCCTGGGTCGTCGCGAGATTGCCGGCAGACAGCAATACGATCTGGCGGTCGCCGTCGCGACCGAAGCTGAACATCTTCGAATAGGTGCTGACGTTATCGACGCCCGCGTTGGTTCGCGAATCCGAGATGAAGCATATGCCCGCATCCACGGAAATCGCCACGCAATATGTCATTGGGGTGTCCCGGCCTGGTTGTTACATCGTGGCGGTTGAATTCGCCGATCCCAGCGAGCCGGCAAGATAGGTTTCGATCTTGTCCTTGGCGATGTTGTCCGGGTCCGAGAATTGAATGCCGACGCCGGGCGTGTGCGGACTCTTGACGCCTTTCTTGGCGATCCAGACGACCTTGCCGGCAACGGGAATCTTCTCGGTTTCATCCATCAGGTTCAGCAGAATGAAGACGTCATCACCGAGATCGTACTCGGTACGATTGGCAATGAAGAGGCCACCCTGCTTGATAAAGGGCATGTAGTAATTGTGGAGGACGACCTTGTCTTTGATCGTCAGCGCGATCATCGTCTTCTTGGCGCCGCCTCTTGCGAGCTTGCCCATTATTTACTCTTCTCGAACCAGAATTTCGGCTGCTTGGGACGATGATAGTGCCCTATGACTGCCACATTCACAAGCCGGCGAGTTCCACGAACATCGCCTCGAACAGCAGACCGATGTTGGGGTTGGACGGGCCCGCGACCGCGCGTCGCTCCCGTTCGATGACATCGACGCACTGCACCAGTCGTGCGGTGGGCATGGTCTGTACGATCGTCCTCAGAAGTCCCGTCAGGTCCTTGTTTTTAATCGATTTTTCCGAAGACGTCAGCGACAGGCGCAGGGCGTCGGCGAAGACGCTGGCCATGATCGTGATATCAGTGATCGCATCGCCCCGGGCAAAGGCGCTGGCGGCGCTCAGCGGGTTGCCGCCGCGCACGAGTTGCTCCACTGCAGACGCGACTTCCTGACGCCGGGCCAGATACGCGTCGTCAAAATCGACGGTCACCGCCAGCGGCGCACCACCGGCAATCGACAGCAGCAATGACAGCGTATCCGCGTCACGTTCCGGGCACTCGCGGGCCAGCCATTCGAGACTCTGGTCACGCTCGGGCAGCACGAAATCCAGATGCTGACAGCGACTCCGGATGGTCGGCAGCAGCCGCCCGGGCGTGTCGCTGACGAGCATCAGCAGCATGCCTGAGGTTGGCTCCTCGAGGCACTTGAGCAGCGCGTTCGCCGCAGCGTTGTTCATCTGCTCCGCCGGCTGGATGATGACGACCTTCATGCCGCCACGCTGTGCGGTCTGTCCGGCCCATTCGATCATGTCCCGGACCTGATCGATGATGATCAGCCTGCGCTCGTCGATCCGAATCGGCTTGCCACTCTTGCGCTCCCACGGCAGCAGGTGCTGAAAGTCGGGCTGGGTCCCCGCCGCAAACAGCAGGCAATTGTCACAGGTCCCGCAATGCCCGCGATCCGTCGGCTGCTGACAGAGCAGGAATGCCGCCGTGGCTGCCGCGAACTCACGCTTGCCAACGTGTTTTGGGCCAGAGAGCAGCATCGCGTGCGGCAGGCGATCGCCCCGCCTGAGTGAGAAGAGACGTTGTCGTAGCGGTTCGTGCCAGGGCAGAAACCCGGTCATCGATTGATCTCGCCTGCGAGCACCTGCCTGATCGTGCTGCCGACGACCTCGATGGACTGGCTCGCATCCACCACCTTCATCCGCTCGAACCGTCGCGCCCGGTCAAGATAGACCGCCCTCACCCGCCGGAAGAAGTCGAGCCCTTCGCGTTCAAAACGGTCTTTCTCGCTGCGAGCCGCAGCCCGTGCGAGCCCGACTTCCGGGTCGAGATCCAGCACCAGCGTCAGGTCCGGTGCAAAACCGCCGATAGCGGCACGTTCAACATCGTCGATCACGTGATCAGGAACCCCGCGCCCGCCACCCTGGTAGGCCCAGGTCGAATCGGTGAAGCGGTCGCATACGACCCAGGTGCCGGCATCGAGGGCGGGTTCGATGAACCGCCGGACGTGCTGGGCCCGCGCAGCGAACACCAGCAGGAGTTCGGTCATGATCTCCATCGGCTCCGTCCCGTGATCGAGCAGCAGCGAGCGAATGTCCTCGGCAATCGGGGTGCCGCCGGGCTCCCGCGTCGTCACGAACGGGATGTCGCTGTCTGCCAGAAACGACTCGATGGCCTGCAGGTTGGTCGATTTGCCGACGCCCTCCATGCCTTCGATGGTGATGAACTTGCCGCGAGTCATCACTTCACACTACCAGCTTTCTGATAGCGGGCAACGGCCTCGTTATGCTCGTCGAGCGTCACCGAGAACTGACTGCTGCCATCACCCCGGGCAACGAAATAGTAGTAGGGCACGGCCGGCGCGTTCATCACCGACCGGATCGATTCGAGCCCCGGGTTACAGATCGGCGTTGGCGGCAGGCCCCGAATCACGTACGTGTTGTAATCCGTTGCCTCACGCAGATGGAAGCGCTTCAGATCGCCGTCGAAGTCTTCGATTCCGTAAATGACCGTGGGATCGGATTGCAGGCGCATGCCCGCAACAAGCCGATTGATGAACACACCGGCGATCGGGTCTCGATCGGATTCGACACCGGTTTCCTTCTCGACAATGGAGGCAAGGATCAACGCCTCGTAGGGTGTTTCGATCGCGCGGGTCGACGATCGCTTTCGCCATTCTGCATCAAGCACGGATTTCATCCGGGCGTGGGCGCGCGCGAGAATCGAGAGGTCACTCTCACCACGAACGAAATGGTACGTATCCGGAAAGAACTGACCCTCGGCAGCGATGGGTTCCGCGCCGAGCTGCACCATGACTGCCTCGTCAGGCAAGGACGATATCGTATCGTCGATCAGCGCTTCCGCCGCGAGCGCCGCACGCCATTCATCGAAGGTCCAGCCCTCCGGAAACGTGATCGTACGCTGCAAAACCCGGCCTGAGCGGAACAGGGCGAGCGCATCGGCCGTGGTCATCGAGGGTGTGAGTTCGTACTCGCCGGCCTGCGGGAATCCACGATCGGCAGTCAGACGCGCATAGACCCTGAACACAATACCCGGCGTCTGTGAGATGCCCTGCGCCACGAGTCGCCGCGATACCTGCGTCACCGACGCGCCGATCGGCAGTTCAAAGAGTTGCCGCTCGCCTTCTATGACGAGCGGCCTCGTCATCATCGCGTTGAAGGCGGCGATACCACCTCCGATCGCAACCGCCGCGGCAAGCAGCGCAATGAGCAGCCATCGGATCACAGCGTGCCTACCTCCCGGGCGACGCGGGCGGCAAGTTCCCGCGTCACATCGCCAACCGGCCACGATGTCGAGCCGAGCCGACGAACCGGATAGATGCCGAACACGCTGTTGCAGACGAAGACTTCGCTGGCCGCAAGAAACGTATCAAGCCCGCCTCCCTGCTCCCGTGCGCCACATTCATCAATGAGGTAACGGCGCATGACGCCGGCAATCCCGCAACGTTCTACCGGCGGCGTCAGCAGTTCACCATCGGTCACACGAAACACGTTGCTTTTCGTACCCTCGACGACCTGGCCCTCCATATCGAGCATGAGCCCTTCACGGGCGCCGTCCAGTTCGGCCGCGGCAAGTACCTGCTCGAGTCGCCCCAGATGCTTGATACCGGCAAGTGCGGGATTGATGGCGAGACGGGTGCGACAGAGCATGAGATCAATCCCGTCATCACGCGCTTTCGTATCGGGTGCATAGGCAGACACGGTCACGACCCGACAGGTTCCGGCATCAGGCGCCGGCGCGTAGCCCCGGCCACCTGCGGCCCGTGTGACGATAACCTTCATGACGGCGGATTCGGGCGCGGCTGCACAGGCAGTTTCCGTATCGACAGCGAGCGCGTCGGCCAGCCCTGCTACGGCGATCCCGAGCCGGGCACACCCCGCCAGCAGCCGCTCGACATGCAGGGCCATGAAAACCGGCTCGCCGCCAAGCACCCGGATGGTCTCGAAGACGCCATCGCCGTAGGCAAGACCGCGGTTCGCCGCCGGGACGACATTCGACGGTCTGCCATCGACCAGGGTGAGCGTTGGCTCAGTCAACCTTCCTGAAGATCAGCGTGCCATTTGTGCCGCCGAATCCGAACGAGTTTGAGAGCGCAACGTTGATCGGCATCTCGCGAGCCGCACCCGGTACGTAATCGAGATCGCAAGCTTCGTCGGGATTGTCGAGATTGATCGTCGGCGGAGCGACCTGGTCCCGGATCGCCAGCACGGATGCAACCGCTTCCACAGAGCCGGCCGCACCAAGCAGGTGCCCGATCATTGACTTGGTCGAACTCACTGCGACGTTGCGAGCGTCGTCGCCCATGACGGTCTTGATGGCCATGGTCTCGGCAACATCGCCGAGCGGCGTCGAGGTACCGTGCGCGTTGATGTAGTCGATAGACGAGGCATCGAGTTCTGCGCTCGCGAGCGCGTTCTGCATCGACATCGCTGCGCCGGCGCCGTTCTCTGCCGGCGAGGTCATGTGGCTCGCATCTGCGCTCATGCCAAAGCCGGCGAGTTCGCAATAGATCTTCGCGCCCCGGGCTTTCGCGTGTTCGTACTCCTCGAGCACGAGGACGGCGGAGCCGTCGCTCAGCACGAAGCCGTCACGGTCACGGTCCCAGGGGCGGCTGGCGAGTTCCGGCTCATCGTTGCGGGTGGAGAGTGCCTTCATCGCCGCAAACCCGGCCATCGTTGTCGGTGACGTGGATTTTTCGGCGCCACCGCAGAGCATCGCGTCGACATCACCCGCCGCGATCATGCGTGCGGCAAAACCGATGTTGTGGGTGCCCGTCGTACACGCGGTGGTAATCGCGATATTCGGCCCCTGCAGGCCGTACATGATCGACAGGTGACCCGCGACCATATTGATGATGCACGAGGGGACAAAGAACGGAGAGACGCGCCCGGGTCCGCGCGTGTTCACGACGTCATGGCATGTCTCGATCGTCACGATACCGCCGATACCGGAGCCGACTGCGACCCCGATGCGATGACGATTGTCATCGGTGACCTCGAGGCCCGAATCCCGCATCGCCTGAATGCCTGTTACCAGTCCAAACTGGATGAAGCCATCCATCCGCCGGGCTTCTTTCGCAGGAATGTACTCGGCGATGTCGAACTCGGGCACGGCACCGCCGAAACGTACGGGATACTCACTGGCGTCGAATGCCGAGATGGGCCCGATACCACTCTTGCCCGCCAGCATGCCCTGCCAACTCGTCTCCATATCGGCACCGAGAGGCGAGATCATGCCCATACCCGTAACGACCACTCTGCGGTTCTTCATCGGACCCTCCTTGCGGCTAACGATTCAAATGAGGTGCACTTAATCGTGACAGAAAAACAAGAGCCGCATCGCTGGCTGCGTATGCGGCTCCTGATTCATTGACTGACCCAGACGTAAGTATCAGACCAAAGCGGCCTGATGCTTACGTGTGAGCTTCAATGTAGTCGATGGCTTCCTTGACGGTGGTGATCTTCTCGGCTTCTTCGTCCGGGATCTCCGTTTCGAATTCTTCTTCGAGTGCCATAACGAGTTCAACCGTATCGAGCGAGTCAGCGCCCAGGTCTTCGACGAAAGAGGCCTCCGGAGTTACTTCTTCTTCTTTTACGCCCAGTTGCTCGCAGACAAGCTTGGTGACTCGTTCTACCGTGGTACTCATGCTGTGGTTTACTCCTGATATGCAGTCAAGCTGCGCTAGTTTAATGAAATGCCTTCTTGGCGATCAAGTGAAAATAAAATCGCTAATTCATGTACATGCCGCCATTGACATGCAATGTCTCACCGGTGATGTAGCCCGCTGAATCACCGGCCAGAAACACGACGGCAGCCGCGATTTCGCCTGCCTGGCCGAGACGACCGGCAGGTACCCGCGACAGCAACATCGCTTTCTGGTCGTCGGGCAAATCGTCGGTCATGTCAGTCTCGATGAAGCCGGGTGCCACACAGTTGACGGTGATGCCCCTCGAACCGAGTTCGCTTGCGAGCGCCCGGGAGTAGCCTTCCATGCCGGCCTTGGCGGCCGCATAGTTGCTTTGACCAGGGTTGCCCATGCTGCCGACAACGGAACTGATATTGATGACCCTGCCCCACCGCGCCTTGGTCATGCCGCGAAGGCTCGCTTTGGTCACACGAAAAATGGCAGAGAGGTTCGTTTCGATGACGTCGTCCCACTCGTCGTCCTTCATGCGCAGCGCAATATTGTCGCGCGTGATACCCGCATTGTTGACGAGAATGGTCGGCGCGTCATGGGCGTCCTTGATAGCGTCGAAGAAAGACGCGATCGATGCTGCATCAGAGACATTGAGCACGTAGCCCTTGCCGTTGCCCGCCAGGGTCTCCGTAATCGCAGCTGCGCCCTGTTCGCTGGTTGCCGTACCGATGACCTCGGCGCCGGCTTCCGCAAGGCCGGTCGCAATCGCCTTGCCAATACCGCGGCTTGCGCCGGTCACGATCGCGACCCTGCCCGAGACGCTCACGACCAGAGCTCCGATGCGGCCGACTCCATGCCGGCAGCATCACCGATAGCGACCGTGTCGATCGATTTGTCGATTCGTTTGATGAGGCCCGACAACACCTTGCCCGGGCCGCATTCCACGGCGCCCGTCACGCCGTCGGCCGCCATGCTTCGCACGGTGTCTGTCCAGAGCACGGCGCTGTACATCTGCGCGACGAGATTCTCGCGAATCTTCTCCGGATCGGCTTCAACGCGTGCGTGCACGTTCTGGATGACCGGCACCTCCGGGCGACGGATTTCGACATCCGCGAGTGCGGTCGCCATATTCTCGGCGGCCGGTCGCATCAGTTCACTGTGGAACGGTGCACTGACCGGCAGCGGCATTGCGCGCTTGGCACCGGCCGCCTTGCACGCTTCGATGGCGGCCTCGAGTGCCGACGTGGCACCGGCAATCACAACCTGTCCGGGCGCGTTGAAATTCGCCGCCTGAACAACAGCGTCACCGGATGCCTCGGCGCAGATCGCCTTGACCTGCTCGTCCTCGAGACCAAGGATCGCCGCCATGCCCCCCTCACCGACCGGTACTGCGGTCTGCATGAACTGGCCGCGGCTGCGAACCAGGGCGACCGCATCACCAAAATCCAGTGCGCCGGCAACAACCAGCGCCGCGAATTCGCCCAGGCTGTGGCCTGCAACGATATCTGGCGTACGGGCGCCGCGGGACGATGCGACGCGCCATACGGCGATGCTCGCGGCGACCAGCGCCGGCTGGGTGAATTCGGTCTGGTTCAGTTTGTCTTCCGGTCCCGACTGGGTCAGATCCCAGAGGTCGTATCCCAGACGCTCGCTCGCCTCGGCGAACGTCTGTCCGACGACGTCAAAGTCGGCGGCAAGATCTGCCAGCATCCCGACTGACTGGGAGCCCTGGCCCGGAAAAACGAATGCGGTTTTGGTCATGTGTCCCCTCTATTCCCCTGTTAACTGCGCAATCTTCGCGCCGAGCAGGTCAGGTACCGCCTGTTCGACGCAGCGTCTGGTCTCGCAAAGCGCGTGATAGAAACCATTCGCATTGGCGCTGCCGTGGCTCTTGACGACAATGCCGTTCAGGCCGAGCAGCGTCGCTCCATTATAGATTTCCGGGCTGAGCGCTTCGCGCAGCTTCTTCAGCACCGGATCGGAGACCAGCGCGGCGGCCATGGCCGCGAGATCCTTTCGGAAAGCCTCACCGATCATCTGCGCCACAAAACGGGCAAGGCCTTCACTCGTCTTCAGCACCATGTTGCCGACCCAGCCGTCGCAGACCAGTACATCGGCCTCACTTTGATAGATGCCATCGCCTTC
The DNA here is from genome assembly GCA_965267485.1 of Pseudomonadales bacterium. GTDB lineage: Bacteria > Pseudomonadota > Gammaproteobacteria > Pseudomonadales > Azotimanducaceae > JANQJA01. The sequence continues at coordinate 2,418,146 of OZ254080.1, forward strand.
AACGAAGCCGATGAAGTTGACGGCCGGAATGTCGCGGAGCCTCGCTGCCGCTTCCCGAACCACATCCTCGCCCTTGGACTCCTCCTCGCCGATATTGAGCAAGCCGACCCTGGGCGATTCAATGCCCTCGACCGCACCGCACATCAGCGAACCCATCACGGCAAACTGCACCAGGTTATCGGCGGAACAGTTGATGTTGGCACCGAGATCCAGTAGATAGCAGCGACCGTGCGTCGATGGAATGGCCTTGATGATGGCGGGACGGTCCACGCCCGGCACCGTCTTGAGAACATGCCGGCTGATCGCCATGAGCGCGCCGGTATTGCCCGGACTGACGCAACCCTCAACGTCGCCATCGGCCACCGCGGTGACCGCACGATACATGGATGAAGACTGGCGGTGGCGCAGCGCCCAGGCCGGCTTGTCATCCATCTGTACGGTATCGGTCGTGTGTACGAGTTCGAAGCTGTGGGAACGCTCGAGGCGCTGCCCTATCGAGACCTCGTCTCCATAAAGGACAAATTCGGTATCAGGATAATCCTGGCTCGCGCGAACGACGGCAGGAACGATCTCGCTCGCGCCGAGATCCCCGCCCATGACATCGACGGCGATGCGCATCCCGACGCGCAGCAAGAACGAGGGCTTACGCCCTAGTCTTCGGCGGTGTGTACGACTTTCTTGCCGCGGTAGAAACCATCGGCAGTGACGTGATGACGACGATGCGTCTCACCGGTGGTCGGATCTTCCGACAGGGTCGCACGCTTCAAACCGTCGTGTGCGCGACGACGGCCGCGCTTCGAACGGGTAACCTTGTTTTGTTGAACGGCCATTAGTCGCTCCTTTTCAGATCTTTTTTCAGTGACTCCAGACCGGCGAACGGCCGGTACGTGTCCGGGCTACGCTCTTCCTCCGGGGCGACGTCACCCTCGGGCGCCGCGGTCTCACCACAGTCGCCGTCAGCGTGCCGGGGCACCATTGGCAAGGCCAGCATCAACTCGTCTTCGACGATGTCACTCACCGTCAGCAGGCTGCCCTCGCAGACAATGCCGTCTTCACCCTGGTCCAGTTCAAGGAGCTGATCCACGGTCGCGACGATGAACGTGTCGGTATCGACCTCGAGCGTCACCTCAACAGGTTCCAGGCAATTCTGGCACAGCATCGAAACCGTGCCGGCAGAGCGACCCGTGACCCGCGGGTTTCGTCCCTTGCCGGGTTCGAACGACAACGCGATCGAAAGTTTGCCCGCATTCGCTTCCAGCAAAGCGCAAAGCCTGCTGAAGGAAGCAACGGGCAAATTGCCCTCGACTGAAGCTCGCTGCTCGGCCAGCTTCCGGAAGTCGATGCGCGCTGGCAGGGGCCCCGGTGACATAAGGGGCGCATCTTAGGGCCGAGGTTGTATACTGTCAAAAGAAAATTTGCGCCAATTCAAAAAGATAAGCCGCGATTGCAACTGATCCTCGCCTCCACTTCGAGCTACCGTGCCGCACTGCTTGCAAAGCTCCGACTGCCCTTTGTGCAGATCGATCCGGAGTACACCGAATCGGCCGTCACCGGCGAGTCGCCAACGAAGATGTGCGAGCGGCTCGCCCGCGCCAAGGCTGCTGCCGTCGCCGATCAGGAGCCGGCGGCGCCGTGGCTCATCATCGGGTCCGACCAGGTCGCCCATCTCGATGGAGAGATTTTCGGCAAACCCGGCGGGTTTGCGGCGGCGCATGCCCAACTCAGCAAGTGCGCCGGCCGCTGTGTCACCTTCGAGACCGGCGTCGCGCTGCTGTCTTCCGAGGGCCACGACATCGTCAGTTCCGAGCGGTTCGACATCCGCTTTCGCGAGCTGACCGCCGACCGGATCACGCGATATCTCAACGCCGAGGAGCCGTATGACTGCGCCGGGAGCATCAAGGCCGAGGGCCTCGGCATCACACTGCTAGCCGAAACCCGCGGACGGGACGTCAATACGCTCCTGGGATTACCCCTGATGTTGCTCCAGGACCTGCTGGCCGAGACCGGTATCGACCCGCTAAGCAACTTTAACTATTAGCTCTATTTCTTTGTTAAATATAGTCTTTTTAGCTCCTCAAACTCTTCGTCCGGCTGCGCCTCCACCTCCCTTGTCACGCCATTGGCATCAACGAATGACAGTCGGGACGCGTGCAGCATGAGCCGATCGCCGAGCGCACCGGCGCAGCCGCCGTCGTACTTGTCGTCGCCGGCGATCGGATGGCCGCTGGTCGCGCAGTGCACACGGATCTGGTGGGTGCGACCCGTCACCGGCTGGGCCTCGATGTGTGAAAAGGCCGGGGTTGCCGCCAGCAGCTGAAACCGCGTCTCGGCCTCCTTGCCCCGTTCATCGACCCGACTGATCTTGCCGCCCCCCTCAGTGGTCACCTGCATCAGCGGCAGCGTGATCAGCGTGCGCGCTGCAGACCACTCGCCATGGACAACCGCCTCATAGGTCTTGCGAATGCCGACTTTTTCCCGCAGCGCCGCCTGCAGTCTCCGGAGCGCTGACCGTTTTCGAGCCACCATCAGGCATCCCGACGTTCCACGATCAAGGCGATGGACCAGTTCCAGGCGCTTCTCAATCGGACGAAGCTTGCGCAGGGTCTCGATGACGCCTGCACTGATACCACTCCCCCCATGCACGGCGATGCCCGCAGGCTTGTTGAGAACCAGCATTTCATTGTCTTCATAAATAATTGATTTTTCGACCCTTTCCATGGTGTCGAAGGACGGTCCCTCGGCGTCTGCAGGCTCGCCTTGACGAATCGGTGGCACACGCACCTGATCGCCCGCCTGAAGCTTCTGACTGGGTCGGGCACGCCGCCCGTTGATCCGCACTTCGCCCTTTCGCAGAATCCGGTAGACCCGGGACTTCGGCACGCCTTTCAGCAAGCGAAACAGGAAGTTATCGATTCTCTGGCCGTCGTCCTCGGCGTCGATCTCGATCAATTGAACTGCTTTGAAGGCCATAATATTTGTTGATATGATGCGGGCCGAGCTGAAAATTCACCGGTTGTATCTGCAGAAGCAGACGACCGTGCGGCTCAAAGCGGATTATCGCACACGCGCCCGGCGCAGTTGGCCCCTGATGGTGCCCTCGCCTCATCGCGTCCAGGTAACACCGCGAAACGAATTTTGACGCCCCGGCGCGCCCCATTGCGGGAACTGTCGCCGGGCCTTTGACAAGAACGCGATCTGCTGACCGCAAACAGGAAACGTCAAATCACTGTAATCTCAACCGCAGAGGCGGGATTTCAAGGCGCGTCGAGGCACAAGCGAATATCTGACCACCTCCCACACCACCGGGAATATTCACCACGACTGCTGCAACACGAAGCCCTGAATCTGCACCCTGAGCCTACATTCGGAGATCTATAGACACCTTAGTCAATAAGACAGTCACAAGACCAACAAGATTTGGCGATTCCACGTCTTGAGGCCGGTAGCCGCCCCAACACAGTGAAATCGTAATGAAGAGAATGCTGATCAACGCAACTCACAACGAAGAGTTGCGTGTTGCCCTGGTAGACGGGCAGAAGCTTTTCGACCTGGACATAGAAAGCCAGGCGCGAGAACAAAAGAAGGCCAACATCTACAAGGCGAAGATTACCCGGGTCGAGCCCAGTCTCGAGGCCGCCTTCGTCGAATTCGGCTCCAGCCGCCACGGCTTCCTGCCGCTCAAGGAAATCGCCCGCGAGTACTTCACCGGTAATGCCAAGGGCGGCGGCCGCGTCAACATCAAGGACGTGGTCAAGGAAGGCACCGAGATCATCATCCAGGTCGAGAAGGAAGAACGTGGCAACAAGGGCGCTGCCCTCACCACCTTCTGCAGCCTCGCCGGTCGTTATCTGGTACTCATGCCCAACAATCCGCGGGCCGGCGGCATCTCACGCCGCATCGATGGTGATGACCGCGACGAACTGAAGTCGGTCATGTCCGAACTCGAGATTCCCAAGGGCATGGGGGCCATCGTCAGAACGGCTGGTGTCGGCCGTACCGCCGAAGAACTGCAGTGGGACCTCGACTACCTCGTCCAGGTCTGGGAAGCGATTCAGAAAGCCGCCGAAGATCGCGCCGCGCCGTTCCTGATCTACCAGGAAAACGACGTCATCACCCGTGCCATTCGTGATTACCTGCGGGACGATATCGGTGAAATCCTCATTGACACGCCCGAAGCCTACGAACAGGCCCGGCAGTTTGTCACCCAGGTCATGCCCCAGTTCGAATCCCGACTGAAGCGCTACGACAGCGATGTCCCGCTGTTCAACCGGTACCAGATCGAAAACCAGATCGAATCGGCATTTCAGCGCGAAGTCCGCCTACCGTCGGGCGGCTCCATTGTGATCGACCAGACGGAAGCGCTGGTCTCGATCGATATCAACTCCTCCCGCGCGACGCGCGGTGCCGACATTGAGGAAACCGCACTCAACACCAACCTCGAAGCCGCTGAGGAAATCTGTCGACAGCTCCGGCTGCGCGACATCGGCGGGCTCATCGTCATCGACTTCATCGACATGTCGGCCGCCAAGAACCAGCGCAAGGTCGAGAACCAGATGCGTGAATCACTCTCGGTTGACCGTGCCCGGGTACAGATCGGCAAGATCTCCCGGTTCGGGCTGCTCGAAATGTCACGACAGCGTCTCCGCCAGTCGCTCGTCGAAAGCAGCGGCATTGTCTGCCCGCGATGCAGCGGTCTTGGCTCCATTCGCGATGTCGAGTCGAGCGCACTGGCCGTTGTCAGGCTCATCGAGGAAGAAGCCCTCAAGGAAACCAGCTCACAGATTCGCGCGTTCCTGCCGATTTCTGTCTCATCGTTCCTCCTGAACGAGAAGCGAAGCGTGATCACGGAGATCGAACAGCGCTGCGACGTCAAGGTCGTCATCATTCCCTCGGTCGATATGGAAACGCCGCACTACAAGGTCGAGCGAATCCGCACCCAGGACGACGAAACCGATGAGGCGAGCTATGAAATCGAGGTCGAGGTAGAACCCGATCCCGCTTCGCAGCCTGCGGCGAAGGCAGCACCTTCCGAGCGAGCGGCCGTCAAGACGGTTGCGCCATCGGCCCCGCCGCCCGCGCGGGAAGAAGCGAAGGAAGACGCGCCGCGTGAACAGAAGCAGCGGTCAGGGAAGCCTTCGGGCAAGCCTCGTCGTCAGCAACAGGAACCGGCGCCGGCGCCCAAGGGCTTCTTCGCACGTATCGTCGATGCACTGTTCGGCGACGACACGCCCGATTCAGGCAAGGCAGCACAGGATCAGGGCAAAAAGGCCCAGCCGGCCAAGGGCAAATCACAGAAACAGGGCCAGGACGACAAGGATCGGGATGGCCAGCGAGAAGGCGGCGGTCGTCGACGGCGTCGCCGCGGCAGTGGCCAGGGCAAGCGCAAGAACGATGGCGAGCAGAATCGCGACCAGAAGAAAGACCAGAACCGTGATCAGCAGCAAAAGGATGCTGACGAGGGCAAAAAAGGCGGCGACAAACCGCGTCGTCGACGCAAACCCCGTGACGACGAGGGCGCTGAGCAGACTCAAGACGCCCGGCCGTCTCGCGAAGACCGTGACCAGCAGTCCGAATCTGACGATGGCAGCAACGACAAGCGTAATCAGGGCAATCGCCAACGCGGCCAGCGCCGTCGACGTTCGCGCACACGGGACGAGGAAACGGCACAGGTGTCAAACGTGGAAACAGCCAGCGAGGCAACACCAGAGTCGACGGAGCAGCCGGCCACACCTCAGCCATCTGAAGCAGAAGCCGCTCAACCGGCTGAAGCTGAAACGGTAGAGACCGCCGCCGACCAGCCGGCCGAGCCAGCGTCTGCACCAGTTGCCGAAACGGCCACCCCTCCGACGCCCGCCGAAAAGCCGGCAGAGGCTGCAGCCGCCGCAGCGCCCGAAGCCGCGCCCGCGGCGACTGCTGAAGTGGCACACCCGTCAACCTGGGGTCGAGCCGCGAATGATCCGCGAATCAAGCCAGGCAAGCCGGTCGAAGGGCCAGTGCTCACCGAGGCTGCGCCGCGACCTGCCGCACCGGCACTGCCGCCTGCAGAGCGCGCCATCGGCGAGGATCACCCCAGCACCTGGGGCCGTGCCGCCAATGACCCGCGAATGGATGACGCCGCCGATTCGGCGCCGGCATCCGCCGAGGGCTAGGGAACCTCTGAACTATTCTGCACGAGTCTGGCTTTCAGCGAGCGCGAAGATCAAGGAGGTACCCCGCAGGAATGTCGAGAACATTTCAAGGGGGATCGACGCTGAGATTCGTGTTCGCTGAAAGCCCCGCCGGGCGCGGCCTTGCGCACACGGCTGACTGCGTTGTTCCGCTTGCCAATATTCACGATATTGGCGGCGCGAAACGCCTTGCAGCCGCGCGCGCAAGGTCACGCAGACACGCGCAGAATAGTTCAGAGGTTCCCTAGGGAAGGACTCGCGGTTCGATGTCGAGATCGATATCGAACCGCGCCTTCACCTCATTCCTGACACGAAGCGATAACCGCTCGACGTCACCCGGGGTCGCGTGACCCCGGTTGATGATCACCAGCGCATGGCGGTCATAGACGGCAGCGCCACCCTCCTGCTCCCCTCTCAACCCGCACTGGTCGATCAGCCAGGCTGCGGCAATCTTGGCACCCGATTCCTGATGCCAATGCGGCAGATCGGGCCAGCGTTCCAGCATCGCGGCGAGCACTGGCGCAGTCACGACCGGGTTCTTGAAGAAGCTGCCCACGTTGGGGATGAGCGACGGGTCAGGGAGCTTTTCCCGACGGATGCGACAGACCTCGTCGGCGACGCGCGCCGGCGTCAGTGCTTCAACCCCTGACAGTCGCTCACTCAGGTCACGGTAGCCGAGGTTTGGCACAAACTGCGCCGAGAGTCTGAGATGCACACGTGTTATCGCATAGCGGTCGCGCCCCTCGCCCTTGAAGAGGCTGTCACGATAGCCAAACCGGCAGGCCTCCCTCGACAGCGTCACTTCCCGAAGCGACGTCAGGTCAATCGCATCGAGCGATTCGAACGTGTCGCTGAGTTCGGCGCCGTATGCGCCGATGTTCTGAATGGGCGCCGCCCCGACCGATCCGGGTATGAGCGCAAGATTCTCGAGCCCGGACAGACCGGCATCGATCGTCTGCATCACAAGGTCGTGCCAGTTCTCTCCGGCGCCGGCCGTCACGTGCTCGCCGTTGATCTCGACGCCACCCAGGGCAAGCTGCACCGTGAGCCCGGGCAGGTCCTGCGTCAGGACGATGTTGCTGCCCCCGCCCATCAGGGTCACGGGCCAGTCATGCGCCCGCGCCGCCTCAAGCGCAGATCTCAGATCAGCCACTGAACAGACACGAACGAAGTACGCTGCAAGCACGTCGAGGCCAAGCGTATTAAGGCCTGCGAGCGAGTGCGAAGGCTGAATTTCGAGGGTCACATCCGTATACTTCTGGGGCTTTCTAACCGCATGAGACTAACAGTATGGATTTGAAGGACAAAGTCGCGTTCATCACGGGTGGCGCTTCGGGCCTGGGCAAGGCGACCGCCGAGACCTTCGTCGCCGCCGGTGCCAAGGTAATGCTGTTCGACCTGAACGAGGACAACGCCAGGGCTGCTGCCGAGGAACTGGGTGATGCCGCAACCTACGCGGCCGGTGACGTTGCCGACGAAGAAGCCGTAAAGGCGGCCATCCAGAAGACGCTGGACACGTTTGGCGCGATTCACATCAACATCAACAGCGCCGGTATCGGTGCCGCCGCGCGAACCGTCGGGCGAGATGGCCCGATGCCGCTCAAGACCTTTGAGTTCGTCGTCCGCGTGAATCTCATCGGTACGTTCAACGTGCTCCGCCTCTGCGCCGAGCAGATGCAGAACAACGAGCCCGTCACGGCGGACGGAGAGCGCGGCGTCATCGTGAATGTCGCATCCGTCGCCGCGTTCGACGGCCAGATCGGACAGGCGGCTTACAGCGCCTCGAAAGGTGGTGTTGCCGGCATGACGCTGCCGATCGCGCGCGATCTCTGCAAGATGGGAATCCGGATTGCCACGATCGCACCGGGCATCTTCGAAACCCCGATGATGAAGGGTGCGCCGCCCCAGGTTCGCGAACCGCTGATCGAAATGACGCAGTTCCCGCACCGCCTTGGCGAGCCGTCCGAGTTCGCCCAGACCGCGGCCTATATCGTCAACTGCGGTTACATCAACGGCGAAGTGATTCGTCTGGACAGCGGTATCCGGATGCAGCCCCGCTAAGGCCGGCATGACGGCGCGGTTACTTGCCCGCGTCGAGAATGAGCGCCAGCACGTCTTCGAAGGCGTGCTCGGCGATCTTCGCCATCTCCTCGTCCGTCCGGTCCTGGATCGGATGCGCCACAAACACCTTGAACGGATCGAAGCCGAGCGATTGGGCCTGGGCCTTCGCCGCTTCGACGAACTCCACGGTCGCCACAAAACCGCCAGGAATGCCCCGGCTGTCCAGATCCATAATGTCATGCAAACTGCACGACGTGCATGAGCCTCAGTCGGCTAACGCCTCGACCACGACATCACACTCTGTGGCGATCTGTTGCTTGAGATCAACCGGCGCGACGCGTGTGAATGTCGGCTTGCTGTACCGCCGTGTGCTGATGCCGCGCTGGCCAAGGAGGTCTTCGAGGCGATCGAGGAACACATTGCCACGCGGCTTCGAAATGTCGAGCAGACCAACCGTCAGGCCTTCGAGTGATTGCGGTCGGGCAAGCGGTTGCCGCTGCTCCGGCGAACGCTCCGATGTCGGGTCCATGAATCTCGTCATTGAATGATCTCCCTGGTGACGGGGATGCTTCCCATGGAGCCACTGGCTCCCCACCCACCGATTATTGCAGAAAAGAGTCCGGCGCTGCCGCCGGCACGAACGATGTTCAGACCGCCCTCGCGAAACTTGGGCAGCGTGCGGTCCCGTAGCGTTTCAGGAACGCCCTCCTCGATGCCGCCGGCACCGCGAACGAGCTCCTCGCCGGGAATCTGAAGCAACTCACCCAGCGTCGCCCGAAGTTTCGACTTGCTCCAGCCGGCTTCCCTGAAAACACGCTCGTGCTCGGGCGACACCACGAGGAACGCATCGGCCGCCATGACCATCTTCGGATGCGAGACGACCCGGAGGCCGGCGGCAAATGAGCGCGCGAGCGAATCCGGCGTTCTCGACTTCTGGTCGACGATCCCCTGAACGCCATCGGCGGCAAACAGTGTAACCGTCGACGCCTCCGGGCTGAATCCACGTTCGACGGCAAGGGACTCCCAGCACGAGTTGGCTTCGTCTTCGGCGAAACAGAACGTGTATTTGCCGGGGTTGCCGAGCGCCGCCCGGTCGACGCCACCCGGCCGGCCGCCTCCGACGTTCCTGATGACGAGTTGCAGCGCACGCCCGATCGTCGCATTGGCGCGGTTACCCTGCCCCAGCGCGTTGCCTCCCGAATTCATGCCGATGCGTCCTGCGATCGGGCCGTTGACGATAACCATGGGCCCGGAGAAATAGGTCGTCGCCAGCAGTCCGTGCATGCAGAACTCATCCTGCAGCGCGGCCTCGACGGCAGCGATCACGACGGGCAGGTATTCGGGCTTGCAGCCCGCCATGACCGCGTTGATCGCAATCTTTTCGACCGTACAGGGCGCGTAGTCAGGCGGCACGTCGCCGATCACCTCACGAGGATCACGATCGGTACCCGACAGCATCCGAATGACTCTGAGTTCCGTGGGCGGTACGAGCGGCAGACCGTCCGACCAGCCCCGATCAAAACATGCCTCCCACTCGTCCTCCTCGTCGGCAAACTCGAGCCGCCGCGCCGACAGGCGCTCGGCGCCGAACGCGAGCGCCAGCTTCTCCGGCATACCCGGGTCCTGCGTCCGCGAACCACAGCCCGGCCGGTGGGATGGCAATGCCTCGTCAAACGTCAGGCCCGTCAGCGACGCCCACTCAGCGCGAATCCAGCCTTCGGTCCTGGCGCCATCACTGACACGGATCAGCGTCGGCACGATCTCGATATCCAGCTCCCACGATCGCCGTAGCGCGGTGTCGTCAACGACCGGCAAACCGTCAGGGAACCCGGGGTCGTCCTGGCTGTACAACTCGACTTCGGCTCCGTCGACGAGCTGGCGCAGCGCAGGAGCGACAGTCTGGCAGGTCTCACAGCCCGCCTTCACCACCACGATGAAGTCAGCCATCGACTTCGAATGCCTGACGTGCCCGCTCCAGATCCTCCACCGTATCAACGCCGGGCGGAATCATGGAGACGGCCTCAGCCATCTTGATGGTGACGCCGTGATACATCGCGCGGAGCTGTTCGAGCTTTTCGATGGATTCCAGTTCGCATGCCCCCCACGCAACGAAGTCATCGAGCAGCGAGGCGCGATAGGCGTAGATGCCGAGGTGGCGATGACACACCCCGATCTGCGCGACACCGTCCCGATCGAACGGAATTCGGGCACGACTGAAATACAGCGCCTCATCCCGCTCGTTAGTCACGACCTTGACGACGTTGGGATTGTCGGCATCCCGCTTCTCGGTGATCTGCTCGTAAAGCGAGGCCATTCTGGCGCTCGACTGCATGAGCAGGCTCGCGACCTGATCAATCACCGCCGGCGGGATCAGTGGCTCGTCACCCTGAACATTCACAATCACATCGTCACCGGAAAGGCCCAGCATCGCTGCGGCTTCCTGCAGCCGGTCAGTACCGGAGGGATGGGAGGAAGACGTGAGGCATGCTTCGCCGCCTGCCGTGCGAACGACCTCGGCGATCGCCTCACTGTCTGTCGCAACGACGACGCGGGTCGCTGCGCTCTGCGATGCCTGCTCCAGCACGCGCGCGATCATCGGCTTGCCGCCGATATCGGCCAGTGCCTTGTCGGGCAGGCGCGTCGATGCCAGTCGCGCAGGAATGATGACGGTGAACGAGGGGTTCAACGCGAATGCCTCAATCGAGTTTCTCGTCCGTCGTCAGCGAACGGGCTTCGCTATCGAGCATGACGGGAATGTCATCCCGGATCGGATAGGCCAGAGCGTCTGCCCGGCAAATCAGTTCTTCGGCTTCTGCATCGTAGTCCAGATGGCCCTTGCATAACGGGCACACCAGAATGCTCAGCAGCTTCTTGTCGACGGGCAATTCAGTTCTCCCTCGCAATCGATGGTTCGGCGACGACGCTGGCGCCTGTACGGCGCCCGGGTGCATCGACACCACATTGTCCAAGCATCCGGTCGACGAAATCTTCATCGACGCTTGCTTCAACCTCAAGATACCAGAACTCGTCATGGATCACTGACGGGTTCAGTCGCGCGACCTTGACCGCGTCTTTCTCGGTCATGACGACCGGCAGGTTATCGCCGAACGTCAATTCGTCCAGCGCAAATCGATGATGATCCGCAAACGGGTGCTCGACGACGTGCAACCCGAGATCACGCAGCGTCCGGAAGAATCGCACCGGGTTGCCGATACCCGCCACCGCGTGAACGGCGGTATCGAAACTGACCGGTCGACGCTCGCCGCTCATGACGTTGACCAGCGCGCCGGGCGTCAGTTGCATGCGGATGAACGGTACCGGAAGCTTTGGCTTCTGCGCGCCGTTAACGATCACGAAGTCGACTTCCCTGAGGCGTGCCGGCGGTTCCCTGAGCGGCCCCGCCGGCAGGCAAAGACCATTGCCGAGACCGCGTTCGCCATCTACCACCGCGATCTCGATATCGCGGCCGAGCGCATAGTGTTGCAGCCCGTCGTCGCTGAGGACGACATCGCACCCATGATGATCGAGCAAATGCATCACCGCGCTGACGCGGTCGGGATCGACGACGATCGGGCATCCGACCCGGCGCGCCATCATCACGGCTTCATCGCCGCAGGCGAGCGGATCGGTCTGGGGCGTGACATCCACAGGCCAGGCCGCAGCATGCCCCCCGTATCCACGGCTCACGACGCCAGGGTTGAGGCCGCGTTCCCGCAGCCGCTCGACAAGCCAGATGACAAGCGGCGACTTGCCGGTGCCGCCAACGTTGATGTTGCCGACAATGATCACCGGTACCGGCGCTTGCCACTGACGCCCGGCACCGGATTCGAGCCTGCGCCGGCGTGACCCTGCGAGCTGGCTGTAGATCACGGACAAGGGCCAGAGCAGTTTTGGCCAGAACGCATTCGAGTACCAGGCCTGCGAAAGCGGATTGAAGTCGTCAGAGAACCACTCCCAGGAGCGCTCCCGCGTCACGGGTACCGGCTGGAAGCTCGATGGCGGCAGCGCCCGTACGACCTTCTCGCTCGAGAGTACGCCCGAATGCTGGTGCTGATGAAGTGCCGCGTACGCGCCCTCCTTCGCAAGCAGTTCCGCGTGCGTGCCCTCCTCGACGATGCGCCCGCTCTCGATGACGAAGATCCGGTCGGCCTTCTCGATGGTCGACAGCCGGTGCGCGATCACAAAGGTCGTACGTCCCTCGACGACGGCGTCCAGCGCCCGCTGAATGAAGCGCTCGGATTCAGAATCGAGCGCCGAGGTCGCCTCGTCGAGAATCAGGATCGGCGAATCCTTCAGGAATGCCCTCGCGATCGCAATGCGTTGGCGCTGACCACCCGACAGCAATACGCCATCGTCACCGACCATCGTATCGAGGCCATCGTCCAGCTCGTTGATAAAGTCCCACGCATAGGCTCGCGTCGCCGCCTCCCGGATCTTGTCGTCGCTCTTGTCGACGAGTGTGCCGTAGGCAATGTTGCGGGCGACGGTGTCGTTGAAGAGCGTGACATCCTGATTGACGATCGAAATCTGCTGTCGCAGCGACGCCAGCCTGATCTCGTCAATCGGTACATCGTCGAGCAGGATCGTTCCCTTGTAGGGTGTATAGAACCGGGGGATCAGACTGGCGAGCGTGCTCTTGCCCGAACCGGAGCGCCCGACCAGCGCGATCGTCTCGCCCGGGCGCACGGTAAATGAAATGTCCTTGAGCACGGGCTCATCGTGTTCGTCGTCGCCCGCGGGCGCGTCGTACCGGAACCACACATGGCGAAACTCGATCTTGCCACGGGCGCGGTCGATCACGCGCGTCCCTTCATCCGGCTCCGGCCGTTCATCGAACAATTCGAAGATGTCCTTCGCCGCTGCGAGGCCCTTCTGTATCGTCGAGTTCACCTCCGAGAGCTGCCGAATCGGCTTGGCGAGCAGACCACCCGTCCCGATGAATGCGACCACCATGCCCTCGCTCATGTTGGCGAGCAGCACCGGATCGAGCACCAGCCAGACCAGAAACGCGAGCGCGATCGCGACCACCACCTGAATCACGGGAGTTGCAATCGATGAAGTCACGACCATCTTCATCGACTGGCGGCGATTGTCATGGCTGACGCGCGCAAAGCGATCCCGCTCGTAGTCGGTGCCGCCGAAGGTGCGTACGACCCGATAGCCCTGGACCGCCTCAGACGCGACATGGGTGACATCACCCATGGAGTCCTGGATGCGCTCACTGATACGCCGGAACCGCTTGCCGGCGTAATCAACGAGTAACGCAATGAACGGGGCAACAGCGAGAAAGATCAGCGTCAACTTCCAGTTCAGGTACAGAAGGAACGCAAGGTAGCCAATGACCGTAAAGCCTTCGCGAATGATGATACGAATCGCGTCGGTGGCAGCCCCGGTTACCTGGGTGACGTGGAACGTAACCTTCGCAACGAGATGTCCCATCGAATTTCGGTCGAAGAAGCCGCTCGGCAACCGCAGGAGTTGCTCGAACAATTCGCAACGCAGGCTGTGGATCAGATTGGTGCCGATGAACGTGATGAAGTAGTTGCCGATGAACGTGCCGAGACCGCGGGTGATCGCGATGAACACGATCGCCATCGGAATCACGTTCCGGTTGAGGCTGTCTGCATCGCCAAAGAGACTGCGCAGCACCGGCTCGGCCCGGGTGTCGATCAACGGGTCCTTGCCGCTCAGCGAATCGACGATGTAGGCGACAAGCTGCATGAAGCCGACGTTGGACAGCGAGTACAGCATGAAGCCGAACATGCTGAGCAGGAATGCTCCCCAGTAGGGAGTGACATAGGACAGCAGGCGACCGTAGACCTGCGCGTCGCTTGCGGCGCCTGCCTTAGCGTTCTTCGGCATTGCGCGTGGTGATACTGAGCGAAACGAAACCAAGCTGCCCGGCAGCATCCATCGCCGTGACAACGGCCTGGTGGGGGGTCGCTGAATCGGCGGTAATGATCAGCGGCACGTCGGTGCTGCCGCGCGCAGTTTTCTCCAGCCCCGACTTCAGCGTCTCGAGCTTGCTGTTGACGAGGGCGACGCCATTGATGGCGTACTCCCCGCCCCGCGTGACCGTAATCTCGATCTGGTCCGGTGCGACCTGTTGCGCCTCGCCGTCTGCCTCGGGCAGATCGATCGACAGATGTGTATCACGGGTAAACGTGGTGGAAACCATGAAGAAAATCAGCAACAGGAAAACGACATCAATGAGGGGCGTCAGGTTGACCTCGACGTCTGTCCTGACACGGCGTGCAAATTTCACAGGAACTACCGGCTCGCGACCTGGGCGATCTCGGGTTTCGCGCGATCACCCCGGTCGCCACGATCACCATTCATGACTTCGACCAGCTTGATCGCCTCCTGTTCCATCGAGACGACGAGTTCGTCGACCTTGCGCTGGAAGAACCGATACAGGAACAGCGCGGGAATCGCGACCGTCAGTCCGGCCGCCGTGGTGATGAGCGCTTCGGAGATGCCGCCCGCGAGCACCTGTGCATTGCCGGTACCTTCGAGACGAATGGCACTGAACACCTTGATCATGCCGATGACCGTACCCAGCAGACCGAGCAGGGGCGTCACCGCCGCTATTGTGCCCAGCGTGTTGAGGTATCGCTCCATTTCATGGACGACCCGCGCCGCGGATTCCTCGATGGCTTCCTTCATCTGCTCCCGGCCGCGACGGTGATTCGCGATACCGGCCGCGAGAATCTCGCCCAGCGGCGAACCGGCACGCAGCTCACGCAGCTTCTTGCCGTCCATTTCGTTCGATTTGATCTGCGACCAGGCCTGGGCGAGAAGGTTTTTCGGTGCGATCTGTTCCCGGCGCAGCGTCCAGAATCGTTCGACGCATATCGCAGCAGCGATGATCGAACACAGGATGATCGGGATCATCAGCCAGCCACCGGCCTGAACCAGTTCGAACACTCGGGAATTCTCCAGTCAGGTTTGGGCTACTCTATCACAAAAGCCCCAAATCCCTAATTAAATCAATGAATTCCAAACACATCCCGGAGGAAGGGATTCAAGAACCGACCCTCGGGATCGAGGTGCTCACGAAGACTGCAGAAGCGCTCGAATTCGGGCAGCAACCGCGCCAGTTCCGGTGCCGTGTGGCGATGAAACTTACCCCAGTGAGGGCGTCCGCCGACCTGACGGAAAACGTCCTCGACGGCGAGGAAGAACGCCTCATAGTCGTGGCTGGCCCCCTGATGGGCGGAGATCGTCACGGTCGGACGGCCGTGGGCAGATGAAATCATGATGTCGTCGGCGTGCAGCGTGCGATACTCAAGCGGCCACTTCACCTCCGGAAAGTCTCGCTGCATCAGGGCCCGGATTTCCAGGAAGCAGTCCCAGCCCGCCTCCTCCGGCACCGAGAACTCGATCTCATTGAACTTGCGGTCCCGCGTCGAAGGCAGGATCACGTAGTTCGGCCCGATGTGCTCATCCTCGGAGATCGAGATGTTCTCCTCCCGATCGGTCACATCCAGCGTCTTCATCATGCACTCGTCGGTACCGGGCACCCAGAAGAACTCGAAGTGGCGATGACCATCAATCAGCGAATCCCGCGCTGCCGCGCACTCATCGACCGAGGCAAGCCAGTTGCGTTCATGGAGGTAATAGCGCGGCACGAGCTGCATCGTGACCTCGGTCAGAATGCCGAGCACACCCATCGATATCTGGGCCGCGCGAAACAGGTCGCCGTCTGCCGGTGTCAGCGACAGCGTCTCGCCGGCCGCCGTCACGAGCTTCAGGCCCACGACCTGGGAGGACAGGTTGCCGAGCGTTCGCCCGGTGCCATGGGTGCCTGTGCTGATCGCACCCGCGATCGACTGGCGATCAATGTCGCCCATATTGCGCATCGACAGCCCGAGTTCCCAGGCCGGCTCGCCGATTTCGTGGAGCTTTGTGCCCGCTCGCAGCGTCAACTGTCCCGCCTCCGGATCGTGGCTGACCACGCCGCGCATATCGTCGAGCGAGACCACATAGTCGTCGGTCCAGAACGGCACGAAGGAATGGCCGGTACCGATGGCCCGAACCGCGCGGGATTCCGACGCTGCCTTCTGCAGCAGGTGGCCGATCTCGTCATCGCTGCGCGGCCTGATGACCTGTGCCCCGGGATGTTGCTGATTACCCGACCAGTTGGTGAATGTCTCTGTCACGCCACGACTCCCTCGTCGAACAGTTTGCCGATTTCATGATCCGGCAGACCGAGATCATCGGCAAGGATCTCGTTCGTATGCTGACCGAGCGTCGGTGCCAGCAGCGGCTCGAGATTCGTCGCACCGGTAAACCGGATCGGCGAGGCCGGCGCCAGGTACTCGCCGATCCCCGGCTGATTGACCATCCCGAACAGCGGGTTGTCGGAAGAGCAATCCGGGTCGAGTTCCACCATCTCCCGAAAAGAGTGATACGGGCCGTAACAGGCACCCTGTGCATCCAGCGCAGCAGTTACCGTGGCACTGTCATTGGCCGCAAACCAGGGTCCGATCAGCCCGGCCAACGCCTCGCGCAACCTGAAGCGCTCGCCCTCCAGCGACAGGTCCGCGTCATGCTGCCGGGCGAGCTCATCGACTTCGGCCGCGATGCCCGCGGCATCCACGATCGAGCGCCATTGTCTTCCCGTCAGCCCCACCAGCATGTACCGCTTGCCGTCCTTCGTAACGAAGTCCTTGCCGAACCCGCCGTAGAGATAATTGCCGTACTTCTCACGATCGACGTCGTTCACCATGACCTCGGCAATGTTGCCGAGATGCCCGGCGGTGGCCAGCGCGACATCCTTGAGCGCAAGCCTCACGAGCTGGCCCTCGCCCGTCGTCCGCCGGTGTCGCTCTGCCGCCAGCAGCGCGACGGCGGCCATCTGGCCGGTGATGTTGTCCCACGCCGGAAGCAGCGCGTTGACGGGCTCCCGCACCGGACCGTCGCCCGTCGCCAGCGCGAAGCCCACCGCGCAGTTGACCGTGTAGTCGACGGCGGTGCCGCCCTGACGGTCACCCTGTACGTTGACGTAAATCAGGTCTTCCCGCGCCTGCCTGAGGTTGTCGTAGGCAAGCCAGCCACGCTCCGGAAAGTTCGTCAGAAAGAGCCCGCCGCCGTCGCCGCCGCTGCCCAGCATCGCCTTGATCAGTTCCTGCCCCGCGGGATTGCGGATATCAATCTGGATCGATCGTTTGCCCTTGTTGAGACCTGCCCAGAACAGGCTCTCATTGCGTTCCGTCACCGGCCAGCGACGATAGTCGAGGCCGCCACCGATCGGGTCGAACCGGATGACATCGGCGCCCAGCTGGGCCAGCGTCATGCCACCCAGCGGCGCTGCCACAAACGCAGATCCTTCGACGACCCGCATACCTGCCAGAATTCCCTGTGGAAGACTTCCCTGCATCACGACTCCTTGCCCATGAGAACGGCGAGCTTCCAGTCGAGCACCGGGATGTCCTTCCCAGGCTCCGGCGCCTCTGCTCCCCGCTCTGCCAGTGTTTCGACCTGTACGACACCGATGTCTCCGCTGCCGGCATCAATCACAGACTCCAGCGTCAACCGTGACGACAGGATGTCACCCTCGAACACAGGGCCGACGTGATTGCAGTGGTACCAGGCGAGAACGGATGCCATTGCAGGAAACGCGCGCGTCAGCTGAGCCGCGGCTGTGGATATCGTATGTCCACCATAAACGAGCCGTTTGCCGTAGACGCTGCGCCCGGCATCCGTGTGCGTCATCGCCATGTTCAGGGTCAGTCTCACGAGCTCCGGCGCGAGCGTGACGGTATCGCGTGCCTCGACCAAGATGGCTTCGCCCACCGTCGGTCTCGCCCCTGCCAGCAGGGCGAGATCCCATGCAGGCACCGCCGCGGTCAGGTCATCCTCCGTGATGTCTGCAGGCATGAAGTCGAAGCTGTCCGCCCAGCCGGTTTCCGCATCCCGGTCACGGCACGGGATCATCGGGCAACGCCAGAACAGCAACACGGTGTCGCCGTGCTGGTTACGCACGTGTATCTCGAGCGCTACCATGCCTGAAGCGGCGCGCCCGGGCTTTATCGTGTTCTGCCTGAGCGCAACCACCTTTGTGCTTGTGGTCAATGTGTCGCCGACGAAGACCGGCTGACGCAGCACCAGCCCGCGGTAGAACAGGTTGCCCATCACCCGCTGTGAGGGAATCGTGCTCTGCCCGATGGCGATATTGCAAACGAGTGACGATGGGGCAAGGGGGCGCTCATGCCCGGTAACCTTCCGCGCAAGCTCATGGTCGAGCACGAGCCCCAGCCGATCACCGAACTGCGCCTGGTGTATGGCAACGTGTCCATCGGTGATCGTGACCGAGGGGACGTCGTTGAATTCATCGCCGACTTCAAAATCCTCGAACCACGGCGCAATCACTGCGAGCACCCGCGAGCCGCGATCGGCCAGATCTCTTCAACCATCCCGTTACGATACGGGAAGTAGTAGTCGTGAAGATTGACGGTCGGATCGCAGTGCGGAGTCAGCACCTCGAGTTTGTCGCCCAGCGCGAGCGTGCGGGAGGGATTCTCCAGTGCAATGATGCCGTGCTCGTCGCCGCCCCAGTGCCAGGTCACGCCCTCGACATCGCGGAACTGTGGCGCATCCTTGTCCGATGCCAGGCACTTGAAGCCGGCATCAACCGTGATGAGTCGATCCTGCGGCTTGCTGATCGCGGTGACCAGCACGAACAGGGACGGCTCGAAATCGTCGAATCGCGGGCCCTGACGACTCGCAATGTCGCGATACTCGATATCCATGAACGCGTATGAGCCCGCCTGCAGTTCGGTGAGAATACCGATCTCACCCTCCATGTCGTAAGTGCCGGTACCACCACCCGAGAACACATCGATCACGAATCCCTCGGCCTCAAGCGCCTCCCGGGTCTCACGCCCCTTCTCCATCAGGTGCTCGTACTTGCCGCGACGTTTGTCGTAGTCAGGAATGTGCATGCAGTTGCCGGCGTACATCTGCAGTCCGGCCAGGGAGAGGCCGTCGCATTCATCACGAATGTGACGCGCCAGCACCAGCGCGGGCTCACCCGGGGAGATCCCCGTTCGCCCCATGCCGGGGTCGAGATCAATGAAGACGCCGATCGTCGTACCACGATTCTTCACTGCTGCGCTCAGTGCTGACGCGCCGGAGAGATTGTCGACGACGACCTTCAGGTCGCTGTTCGCCTCTGCCAGCGCAGCCACGCGCTCGATCTTCTCCCGCGTCATCACCGGAGACGTCACGAGGATGTCGCGAATGCCTGCAAGCTGCATGACCTCCGCCTCGCTGACCGTTGCCGCACAGACCCCGAGCGCACCCCGCTCAATCTGTTGGTGAGCAATGATCGGGCACTTGTGCATCTTGGTATGGCAGCGCAGACCGAGACCGGCTGAGGACAGGTCCGACTGCATCTTGTCGAGATTGGCCTCGAAGGCATCGAGATCAATGACGAGAGCCGGTGTGTGCAGTTCCTCGAGCGGCACCGGCTCATCGAGGCGGATCGGCTCCCAGGCAATCTGTTTTCTGTTGTTATCGATAAACTCTGCCAACGAGGGCATAAAGGCTCCTAATCACGATACTAGTCACAATCAATGGCACACGAAGTGTCTTTCTCGACCTGTAGCGTCGCGTGGTGAATATTGAATCGACGCTCGAGTGCTTCGCAGATGCTGGCATATCCGTCGTCATTGTCCCAGAGCGTGTTCTCGGGCATCACGAGATGTGCTGTCAGGCCGTTCTCCCGCGTGCTCATGGCCCAGATATGCAGGTCGTGCACATTGACCACGCCGTCGATCTCACCCAGAAAATCGCGCACTTCATCAAGATCGATTTCCTGCGGCACCGCGTCGATGATCAGATTGACCGAATCCCGGAGCAGCCCCCACGTTCCCAGCAGGATCACCGCGACGATCAGGAGCCCCATTACCGGATCGATCCAGACCCAGCCCGTGAACAGCACGAGTGCCGCGGCGACCACGACGCCGGCCGAGATGGCCGCGTCATAGGCGAGGTGCAGGAATGCGCCGCGGAGGTTCAGGTCATGTTTGCTGCCCTTCATGAACAGAAGCGCCGTCCCGGCATTGACCCCGATGCCGATCGTGGCAACGACCATCACCGCTGTGGCAGCGATTGGCGCCGGCGTAATGAACTTTTCAATCGACTCCCAGGCGATAAAGCCGGCCGCCAGGACCAGCACCACCGCATTGATGACGGCGGCGAGGATCGTCGACTTTCGGAAGCCGTAGCTGTACGCACTGCTGCTGGCGCGACCGGCGAGGTACGCCGCGCCCCAGGCGAGCAGCAACCCGAGCACATCCGACAGATTGTGGCCGGCATCAGCAAGCAGGCTGACCGAGTTGGCCAGCACGCCATAGATCGCCTCGATGATCGTGAAGCCGAGGTTCGCTGCCACCGCGATCAGAAAGCTCGTATTGACGCTCGAGAAATCGTCCGGCCCGTGGGTGTGATCGTGATCGTGGGAATGACTGTGTGCGTGCATGATCAGGAAGATAAACCGTCGAGTTGGTACAAGGTCAACCCGCGAGTGACGCGAGCCGTCCCGCGACCTCGTCGGCAATGGCAAGTGATGATGTCAGGCCGGGCGACTCGATGCCAAACAGATTCACCAGCCCGGCCACGCCGTGGTCTCGCTCGTCCTGGATCATGAAATCTGCTGGCGGCTCGCCCGGCGCCTGCAGCTTCGGCCGAATGCCGACGTAGCCCGGCACGAGCGCGTCCTCGTCGAGCGCCGGAAAGTAGCGTCGAACCGAGGCAGCAAACTCCGCCTTGCGGTGGATGTCGACGTTATAGTCTTCAGCATCAATGTAGTGAACGTCCGGCCCAAACTTGCACTGACCGCCGAGATCGAGGGTCGCATGCACGCCGAGGCCGGCGCCGGACTTCTCGGGAACGGGATAAACCAGCCGGCTGAAGGGCGATTTGCCGGTGAGCGTGAAGTAGTTCCCCTTGGCAAAATGCAGCGGCGGTACCCGCATCGCATCGAGAAAGTCGAATTGCCGCGCCAGCGCCTGGGCGCCAAGCCCGGCGGCATTGACGATCTGCCGGCACGAGAATACGTACCCGTCTGCGCAGTGCACCGTGAAAGCGTTACCCTCCCGACTCACGGCCTCGACCTGTGTGCCACCGACGAACAATCCTCCATGCTGGTCGAGATCGCCGAGCAGTGCCTGCATGAAGTCGTGACTACTGACGATGCCGGTCGACGGTGACAGCAGCGCGAGGGTCGCGTTGACCTCGGGCTCCAGCGCGGCGATGCCGGCGCCCGACACATATTCGAGATCACCGACGCCATTGTCCGCGGCCTTCTGGCGAATCTCCTCCAGTACATCTTCCTCGTCCGCCGAGACGGCGACGATGAGTTTGCCGCACCGACGATGGGGCACTCCCCGGGCTTCACAATACTCGTAGAGGCGATGCTTGCCCTCGACGCACAGCTGCGCCTTGAGCGAGCCCTGCGGGTAGTAGATGCCGGCGTGAATGACCTCGCTGTTGCGGCTGCTGATGCCCTGGCCGAATTCGTGTTCACGGTCGAGGATGATCGTGTCGGAGCCGGCAACGGCAAGCGCCCGGGCCACGGCGAGGCCCACCACGCCCGCTCCCACCACACAGGAATCAATGTAATCCAAACCCGGCTACCCAAACACTTTATAATGCACGCTGTCCGGTGATTATCTCATGATGTCTGCTTCAAACACCCCGCCCGGTAACCGGGAAACCGAGCGCCTGCTCATTCTCAGCGCAATCGTCGATGGTGCCCTCGGGCTCATGAAGGTCGCCGTGGGCTTCATCGCCAATTCGCAGGCCCTGATTGCGGACGGCATTCACTCGCTGTCCGATCTCGCGACCGACGTGATGGTCTGGCTGTTCAATCAGGTCGGGGTCCAGGCACCGGATGAGGATCACCCCTACGGCCACGCCCGCTTTGAGACGCTGGGGACGATGCTGCTCGGCGGCATCCTGATCGCTGTGGCCGCCTTCCTCATCTATGAGAACGCGATGCGGCTCATCGATTACGCCAGCGTCGAAATCCCGTCCTGGCCCGCGCTCGTCGCAGCCGCAGTCTCGATTGGCGGCAAGGAGTGGCTCTACCAGATCACGCTTCGCCTCGGCCACAAGACGCGTTCCAAATTGCTTGTCGCCAACGCCTGGCACCACCGAAGCGATTCGCTGTCTTCGATCATTGTGCTGGTGGGTGTGGGCGGCGCCATGATGGGGCTGCTCTGGCTCGAGATGCTGGCTGCAATCGGCGTGGCGCTGATGATCGCCAACATCGGCTGGGGATTGACGCGCCAGAGCGTCGAGGAACTTGTCGATACCGCGCAGTCGGCGTCCTACGTCGAGGAAGTCGAGAGCCGCATCCAGGAAGTCGACGGCGTGCGGGATGTACACAGTATTCGCACGAGACGCATGGGTCCGGATGTGCTGGTGGACGTTCACCTCCAGGTCGAGCCCTACGTGAGTGCCTCCGAGGGTCATCACATCGGCGACTGGGTATCGCGGTACCTGCTGGCCTCGTTCGAGGAAATCAACGATGTGATCGTCCACATCGATGTGGAGGACGATCAGCATGTCGAGGCGGTCAAGGACTTCGACGGCATGCCGCCGCTACGGCGCGCGGTACGCGAGGCACTGCTGGAAACGTGGTCAGGGATGATTCGACCGGAAGAAATCAGAAAAATAACGCTCCACTATCTCGGCCGGGGCGTCGATGTGGAGCTCTACCTGGCTCGCGAGGTTCAGGATCGCGTGACGCCGACCTTCACCGTCGATCTGATGCAGGCCGGCGCAGACTTGCCGTGGCTGAGACGCGTCAGCGTCTGGTTCGACGAACGCTAGAAGCCGCTAGAACCCGATAGAGAGCTGCCCGTCATCCCGGGCATCGAGCGGCTCTGCCTTCTCCATGCCCTTCACGTCCAGCGGGCGCGCCAGACGCTTCTCGCGATGTGACGGTTCCGGCTCTCGGTTCAGCATGCACAGCAGGTGATGGCAGACCGCATGGCCCATCTTCTCCTTCTGGCTCTGGCGACGCGCCCGGCGAACTTTCTTCGCCGCCTGCATCGCCAGCGCGGCATGATCCGCAGCAGGACTTTCCTGAATTGTCATCTCCATGAGTCTCTCCTTGAAGAACGCTCCGCTGAAGATCCGTTGGCTTTCAGTACTGGTTTGCATACTCATACGGTGTCCACCCGCATCCGTTTACTGGATGAATACACAGTACCCTAATACTGTTTGCCTGTACAGTACTTTTTGCCTCAGGCTGCAGCCGCAAGGGCATCGCCCTCGCGCTGCATGACAATGCGGTCGCCGGCCTTGTACTTGCCCGACAGGATTGCCTCGGCCAGCGGGTTCTCCACATAACGCTGGATCGCCCGCTTGAGGGGCCTTGCCCCGTAAACGGGGTCGTAGCCGACCTCGCAGAGAAAATCGAGGGCTGTATCGTCGATCTCGAGATCGAGATCCGAGTCCGCCAAGCGCCGCTTGAGGATCCCGAGCTGGATCTCGGCAATGCCCTTGATCTGGTCCCTCGCGAGCGGATGGAAGACCACCACGTCGTCGACACGGTTCAGGAACTCCGGCCGGAAGTGCTGTGTCACCACGCCCATGACCGCGTCTTTCATGTCGGCATACGACGCCTCACCGGCCATGGTCTGGATCAGGTCGGACCCGAGGTTCGACGTCATGACCAGCACCGTGTTCTTGAAGTCCACGGTGCGGCCGTGCCCGTCCGTCAGGCGACCGTCATCAAGCACCTGCAGCAGCACGTTGAAGACGTCTGCATGGGCCTTTTCGACCTCGTCCAGCAGGATCACCGAGTACGGCTTGCGGCGAACGTGCTCGGTCAGGTAGCCACCCTCCTCGTACCCGACGTAGCCGGGCGGCGCACCGATCAGACGCGCGACCGAGTGCTTCTCCATGAACTCCGACATGTCGATCCTGATGAGCGCCTCTTCTGTGTCGAACAGGAAACGGGCGAGCGCCTTGCAGAGCTCGGTCTTGCCGACGCCGGTTGGGCCGAGGAACAGGAACGAGCCGTTCGGCCGGTTCGGGTCCGAAATGCCGGCCCTTGAGCGGCGCACGGCATTCGATACCGCCTCGACCGCCTCACCCTGGCCGACGACCTGCTTGTGCAATTCATCCTCCAGGCGCAGGAGCTTCTCTTTCTCGCCCTCCAGCATCTTCGAGACGGGAATACCCGTCCACTTGCTGACAACCTCGGCGATCTCCTCGTCCGAGACCTTGTTGCGCAACAGTTTCATGGCGCCTGATGTCTCGGCGGCCATGGCGGCCTCGAGCTGTTTTTCGAGCTCGGGAATCTTGCCGTACTGGAGCTCCGACATCTTGGTGAGATCACCGCCGCGTCGCGCGCTCTCGAGTTCGAGCTTCGCCTGTTCGAGTTCCTCTTTGGTCTGGGCCGCACCGGTCAGCGCCGACTTCTCTGCGCTCCAGACCTCTTCGAGGTCGGCATATTCCTTCTCGAGTTCACCAATCGTCTCATTAAGGGTATCGAGACGCCCTTTCGAGGCGTCGTCACTCTCCTTCTTCAGCGCCTCGCGCTCGATCTTGAGCTGAATCAGGCGACGTTCGAGCCGGTCCATCTCTTCAGGCTTGGAATCCATTTCCATGCGGATCCGGCTGGCCGCCTCATCGATCAGGTCAATCGCCTTGTCCGGCAGCTGCCGGTCGGTGATGTAGCGATGGGAGAGCTTCGCCGCTGCGATGATCGCGGGGTCGGTGATATCGACGCCGTGGTGCACCTCATAGCGCTCCTTCAGACCACGCAGGATTGCGATCGTATCTTCGACATTCGGCTCGTCGACGACGACCTTCTGGAAGCGCCGCTCGAGTGCGGCGTCCGATTCAATGTACTTGCGGTATTCGTCCAGCGTTGTCGCGCCAACGCAGTGCAACTCGCCACGCGCCAGTGCGGGCTTCAGCATATTGCCTGCGTCCATGGCGCCCTCGGCCTTGCCGGCCCCGACCATGGTGTGAAGCTCGTCAATGAACAGGATGACGCTACCCTCTTCCTTGGCCAGCTCATTCAACACGGATTTGAGACGCTCCTCGAACTCCCCGCGATACTTGGCGCCGGCGATGAGCGAGCCCATATCGAGTGCCAGAATCTTCTTGTTGCGCAGCCCCTCGGGCACTTCGCCGTCGACAATTCGCTGCGCGAGCCCCTCGACGATCGCGGTCTTGCCCACGCCCGGTTCACCGATCAGTACAGGATTGTTCTTGGTTCGGCGCTGAAGCACCTGGATTGTGCGGCGAATCTCGTCATCACGGCCGATCACCGGGTCGAGCTTGCCCGCTTCCGCGCGTTCGGTCAGGTTGACCGTGTACTTGTCGAGCGCCTGCCTGGTGTCCTCGGCATTCGGATCATCGACGCGCTCACCGCCTCGCACGTTCTCGATCACGCGCGTCAGCGCGTCCTTGCGAATCGAGTAGCGTTCGAACAGCTTGCCGAGATCGCCGCGATCGTCTGCAGCTGCGAGCAACACGAGCTCGCTCGAGATGTACTGGTCCTTGTGCTGCTGGGCGAGCTTGTCCGCCTGGTTCAGCAGCCGGCCGAGTTCCGGCGACATCTGCACGTCACCGTAATTGTCCTTGACCGTGGGCAGCGCACCGACCAGATCTTCGAGTTCCTCAGTGAATTTGGCGACATCGACACCCATCTGGGTGAGCAGCGGGCGCGTCGAGCCTCCCTGCTGTCGAATCAGCGCCAGCACCAGATGGGCCGGGGCGACCTGGTTGTGATCCTTGCCGACGGCAATGGACTGCGCATCCGAAAGCGCTTCCTGGAGGCGGCTGGTAAAGCGGTCGATTCTCATTGGACTGTTCTCATACAAGCAATGGCAATGGCCTTAACGTGGGGCTTTGTCCAGACTATTCAAGCACTTCCGGCAGGGGTATCAGTTGCGTTAGGTCAGGTCGTATGGCAATTTCCACCTTTTCAAGAGCTGACCCTGCCCCTCATGCCCGAGGAACACTCCGAACCCTACTTCGACAAGGCGTCGAACCGGGGCTTTACGCATTTTCGCAACGCAGCACGCTTTTCTGCCCGCGGGTTCGTCGAGGCATACCGGCGTGAGGCGGCATTTCGTCAGGAACTCGCGGTGCTGCTGGTGCTGACCCCGCTCGCGGTGTGGATGTCTCGTACGTTTCTCGACTTCATTGCGCTGATGGCGGTCGCCGGCTTCGTACTGACGGTTGAACTCGTCAATTCCGGCATCGAGGCGACCGTCGACCGAATCGGCCGCGACCACCATGAACTTGCCGGTCTCGCCAAGGACTACGGCTCTGCCGCCGTCATGATGTCTCTCATCGTTGCCGGCATCGTCTGGCTGACCTTCCTCGTCCGCCGACTTTACGGGCTGTAGTGGCCAATGCCGGACAAAGTCTATATCACCCCCGACGGTGCCCGTCGGCTGCGTGACGAACTGAACCATCTCTGGCGAGAGAAGCGCCCCGAGGTCACACAGAAGGTCTCTGACGCCGCTGCACTTGGCGACCGGTCCGAGAACGCCGACTACATCTACGGCAAGAAGCAGCTCCGCGAGATCGACAAGCGCATCCGCTACCTCACCAAACGTCTCGACAATCTCGAGATCGTTGATCGCAAACCGCCCGAACAGGACCGGATTTTCTTTGGCGCCTGGGTGCGCCTCGAAGATGACGACGGCGAGATGACCGAAGTGCGCATCGTGGGTGCTGACGAGTTTGATATGTCGCGAGGCTGGATCAGCCTGCACTCTCCGATGGCGCGTTCGCTGCTCGGCAAGTACGAGGGCGACGACGTGGTCATCCAGCGCCCGATCGGTCGCACCGAAATGTCCGTTGTCGAGGTCAGCTACGAACCGTTCGACAGTTCGACTGCTGCCGGCCGATGACCTACGAACGCGACAACATCCGCGCGATGGCCGGCTATACCTCCGGCGAACAACCGGATGATGCAAGCACCATCAAGCTCAACACCAACGAGAATCCGTACCCGGCCTCGCCCCGGGTGCAGGACGCGCTGGGCGAGATCACGGTCGACCAGCTGCGCCGGTATCCGCCACCGGATTCGAACGCGTTCCGAGACGCGGTGGCAGCGCTGCACGGCGTTGAGCGGGACTCGATTCTCGCGACCCGCGGTGGCGACGAATTGCTCCGGCTTGCCATTACGACGTTCGTCGACCCGCGGCAAGTGATTGCGATGTCGGACCCGTCGTACTCACTGTATCCGGTACTGGCACAGGTGCAGGATGCGCGCATTCATCGCATTCCGCTCGACGACGACTGGGGCCTGCCCGAAGACTTTGCCGCCCGCGCCAATGCGGCGGGCGCGCGGCTCACCTTCATCGTGAACCCGCACGCGCCCTCGGGCGCGCTGGTGCCGGTCTCGCGCATTCAGGCCATTGCCGCCGAACTCGACGGCCTGCTGCTGCTGGACGAGGCCTACATCGATTTCGTCGACCCGGCAGAGGCCCATGATGCGGTGCCGCTGATTCGCGAACATGACAACCTGATGATTCTTCGATCGCTGTCAAAGGGCTACTCCCTGGCGGGGTTGCGCTTCGGCTACGGTATCGGTCCAGTCAGCCTGATCGAGCCAATGCGAACCAAGACCCGGGATTCCTACAACCTCGATGCGATCAGCCAGCGCCTCGCGACCGCCGCCATCACAGATCAGGCCTGGGCGCAGGACACCTGGGCAAAGACGCGAGCCGAGCGCGAACACCTCAGCGCCGCACTGGCAGAACTCGGCATGACGGCCCCCGTCTCACACGCGAACTTTCTGCTTGCAACCGTGCCCGATACCCTGCCCCCCGCGAAGGCCGTCTACGAGGCGCTGAAGGCAGAGGGTATACTGGTGCGGTACTTTGACGCCGATCGGCTCCGCGACAAACTCCGTATATCGATTGGTACCCCTGAAGAGAACGCGAGGCTTGTCGCCGCGCTGACATCGCTGGCTAAATGATCGCTGGCTAAATAAAGGCGGTCACGCGGACAACACAGACAATGGTTGAAGCTCATATCGACGAGTCAGCGCATACCGGACGCATCATCCTGCGTCCGAACTCGTCGTGGAGCTGGCGCGCGAACCTGTACCTGCTGTACACCCTCACGGCCATTTCACTCACGATCGGATTCGGCTTCCTGGCCATGGGCGCCTGGGTCGTCCTGCCTTATACCATTGCCGAGCTTGCGGTCCTGTTCGCCTGCATCTGGTATTGCGTACGCCAGTGCCGCCGGCAGGAAGTCATTACGATTTCGGAGCATGAGGTGCAGATCGAGCGCGGCATCGAAACACCGACCGACCAGCACAACTACCATCGCATCTGGGCACAGTTCCTCGTCAAGCCGGCACGCCATCCCTGGGATCCGGACGTCGTCTCGATTCGCTCGCACGGCGAGGAACTGGAGCTCGGCAGCTTCCTCAGCCGAAAGGACAAGCACCGGCTGATTGCCGAACTCCGCAAGATGGTCGCCGCCTACCAGCAGCAACGCGTCAACTGACGTCGCGAATCAGGCCCTCCTGGGCCACCGACGCGACCAGCGTCCCGTCCTGCGTAAACATCATGCCGCGATTGAACCCGCGCGAACCACCGGCCGCCGGGCTGTCCTGGGCGAACAGGATCCACTCATCAACGCGAAATGGGCGATGGAACCACATCGCATGGTCGAGGCTCGCGGTCATGAGCCCCGTCATGAATGACTTGCCGTGAGGCAGCGTGCAGGTACTCAGAATACCCATATCCGATGCATAGGCGAGGATGCACTGGTGCAGGTGGGGGTCATCCGGCACGGTGTCCCGGGCCCGCAACCAGGCATGCTGGTACGGCGGTTTCTTCTCCGGCTTCAGAAAGGAATGCGACTCCACGCGGCGCATCTCGATCGGCCGCTCCCGCATCATGTGGTTGCTCACGCCTTCAGGAAGCTCGTCGGCATGGGCCCGGAACGCTTCCGTATCATCGACACACTCTTCCGGCGGCGGCACGTCCGGCATGGGGACTGCGTGCGACAGTCCCTCTTCCTGGACCTGAAAAGAGACCGACATATTGAAGATCGCCTTGCCCTTCTGAATGGCAACGACGCGACGGGTCGTAAAGCTTCGGCCATCGCGGATGCGATCAACCTCGAAAACGATCGGCGTCGACGGATCGCCGGGCCGCAGGAAGTAACCGTGCAGCGAGTGGCAAGGGCGATCATCAACGGTTCGGGATGCCGCGATCAGGGCCTGCCCGATCACCTGCCCGCCGAACACGCGAGGCGGCCCCGGCAGCGTGCTGTAGCCGCGAAACAGGTTGGATTCGATCTCTTCGAGATCGAGTTGTCCGAGCAGGGAGGAAAGAATCGACATGGGTACATCCGTCACGAAAGGCCTCAATCATACCAAAATCGCCGGGCCGAGAGCCGTGCCTGCTCGATCACCGGTGGACGATCAGGGCGCAGCCGGACCGTGATCGCGCCCGAGGTCGCCGTGTCGTAAACCGGAATGCCGCGCAGCCTGTAGCGATTCAGCACGCCAGGCGCTGGATGCCCGAACCGGTTCCGGTATCCGGATGAGACGATGGCGAGGCCAGGTTGCAACCGGTTCAGCAACATCGGGGTCGACGACGAATCACTGCCGTGATGGGGAACCAGCATCACATCGACCGGCGGCAGGTCGTGCGCGACGAGCCGCTGCTCTCCGGCACGTTCGATGTCACCGGGCAGCAGCACCGTCTGCCCACGGTGCGAGACGAGCACGACACAGGAGCGATCGTTGTCCGAGCCGCCATCATCAAGCGGCATCAGCCGCACCGTGGTCGCTCCTGCCTGCCAGCGGGCCGCGCGACACCCGTCCGGCGGCACGTACCGCACCGGCAGCACCGCCGCCCTGACCGCGGCCTCGCCACCGGCATGGTCGATATCGCTGTGGCTCACGATGAAGCTGTCGATGCGGTGCCTGTAGCCGATGCGACGCAGCGCCGGCACGACGATGCGCTCACCCGAATCGAAGCGGTCGCCGTATCGCGGGCCCGCATCGTAAAGCAGCGCATGGTCGACAGTGCGAACCAGTACCGACAGTCCTTGCCCGACATCGATAACGTGGACGATCATCTCGTCACGCGCCGGGCCGCTGGCAATCGGGGCAAATACGGGCAGCCAGAGCAGCAGGGCCGGCCAGCGCGGCAAGGGAGCACCGGGCGCGAGCAGCAGGCAGCTGCCGGCAAAGGCGACGGCCACCCAGAACGCGTGCACGTCTTCAAAGCGCATGATCGCCTGCATGTCGGCGAGCTCGGCAATGAACCGCCAGATCGCATCGAGTCCGTACCCCGCCAACGTGAATACCGCGGCTGCGGCACGCTCATTGAAGAGCGAACACACGACGCCAAGAAGCACCACGGGGATCACCAGCACCGAAACCCACGGAATCGCGACAGCATTGGCAACCAGTGAAGTCAGCGAGACCTGCGCCACCAGCCAGGCAAGCAGCGGCAATGTGCCGGCGAACGCCACCCACTGCGATTTCAGCCCGTCGAGGAACCACCCGGCCAGACCGCGCGAATCACCCGGAACAATCACCGCGAACGCGGCCAGCAGCGAGAACACGGCACCGAATGAGAGCCAGAACCCGGCGCCGAGCAACGCCAGCGGATTGACCAGCGTGACCGCGAGGAGCGCGAGACAGAACAGTGTGAATGGCGGGATACGCCGGTTCAGCAGTACGCCCGTTAGCGCCACAGCGGCCATCACCAGCGCCCGCTGCACCGGCAGTCCCAGACCCGCAATGAGGCCATAACCTGTCGCGACAATGAGCGCCGAAATACCCGCGCCCGGGACCGCCATCCCCAACAACCGCAACAACTGGAACGTGCCGCCAACCACGAGCCCCACATGCAGTCCGGAGATGATGAGCAAATGATTGGTACCCGTCGCAGACAGCGCCGCCCAATTCACGCTGCCGATTTCAGCTGACTCGCCAATCGTGAGCGCCACCAGCAAACCGCGGATGTCAGCGTCGAGCGGCAACCTGTCGATCAGGCGCCAGAGCCGGTCTCGAAGCGCATCGACCGATATGCTGCCGGCCGCGGACAACTGCCCTGGCGGCGGCTCGCTGCGCACATATCCGCGCGCGCTGATCCCCTCGCCGAGCATCCAGCCATCGTAGTCGAAGAGACCGGGATTGACGCTTCCCCGGGGTCGTTCGAGACGGACTGTCAGCGCCCAACGCTCGCCGACGCGTGGCTGAAAATGCTCATCATAGGCGCTGAGGGCGACAGTCGTCCTGGCCCAGGCCTCTCCGCCGTCGAGTGAGAAGTGGAACCGGACGATACGGTCGTCCCGAGACGGCAGCGACACGACCTTGCCGGTGATGCGCAGATCCGTGCCGGCGAGTTCGTCCGGCAGCCGAAGGTCAAGGCGATGACCCGCGAAGCAGACCAGGTAGGCCATGCCAAGCATCAGCGCCCCCACCCATCGCACCCGGCGAATCAGCAGCGCGCCTGCACCGCCCGCCGCAATCAAGGCCGTCGTCGGCGGCGTGGGCAGCGTCTCGAATCCGAGGGCGAGACCGACTCCGGCAACAAAGGCGAGAATGCACGGCATCAGTTTGGAACGCGCGATTGAATGCCACAGCATTCCGCAGACCGCCGACGGGCGCTGTCAGCGAACGGCCGCGGTTCGCGCCGGATATCGACGTCAGTCGCCGGGGCCGCCCGCCGCAGGCATAATAGGCGCCTTCGTCACGCCAGGCTGAGGCATGCCGTACCGAAAATACCTGCCAACCCGGGAGCGCGTTCGATCAATCCGCGCGCTGCGTTTCCTTGGGGATGTGGTGTTTGAGCCCAACCTGTGGCACTTCAACCGTCACTCGGTGTCGTTCGCGCTGCTCATCGGCCTCTTCTGCTGCTTTCTGCCCATCCCGTTCCAGATGGTGGCCTGCGTCATCATCTGCATCTGGATTCGCTGCAATATTCCCATTGCGATCGTGTGCGTCTGGATCAGCAACCCGTTCACCATGCCGCCGATGTTCTTCGCGACCTACAAGCTGGGCACATGGATCCTCGGCCAGCCGCACGAAGTCAGCCGCATCAGCCTGTCGTGGGAATGGCTGTCAGCGCAGATCGGCGTCGTGTGGGCACCGCTGATTCTGGGCTCGCTGATCACTGGCATCGCGACGGGCAGCATTGCCTTTGTCATTGCGCGGCTCTGGTGGCGGTGGCGCGTGTCGAAGGAATGGTCACGACGTCGCGCCCAGCGAATGAGACTCGTCGAGGCTACTCGTAACGCAGCACGGAAGCCGGCTGAAGACGCGCGGCCTGACGCGCCGGATAGATCGTCGCCAGAAGACTGATCATGAACGACACGGCACCGATCACAATCAGATCAGCGGCGCGGATATCACTCGGAAGGCGGTCGAAATAGGTCCCCGCCAGCATGCGTGCACCGAACAGCTGCTCGAAGAACGCGACGATATCGGGGATGTAGAAAGCCAGCGGTACACCGACTGCAAGACCGAGCACGGTGCCGAGCAAACCCACGATCGCGCCCTGCGTCACAAACACCGCCATTACGCCACCGGGCCCGAGCCCGAGCGTCCGGAACACGGCAATGTCGGCCTGCTTGTCCTTGACCATCATGCTGAGACTGGAAACGATGTTGAACGCCGCAATCGCCACGATGAGCGTCAGCAGGACGAACATCATGGTCTTCTCCATGCGGACCGTCTCGAAGAAGTCACCGAACTGCACGGTCCAGTCCCGTGCCTCTGTCACCGGCGACTCCTGCGCTGCCCGTCGGGCAAATCCCGGTGCCGCGAAGATGTCGTCGAGCCGGATACGCAACTGGCGCGCATCAACGCCCACGATCCCGCCGAGGTCATCGGCGTTCAGCAGGACGAGCGAGTAATCGAGTTCCGAGTCCAGCTCGAAGAGTCCCGAGACAACAACCCGCGCCAGCCTTGGCCGAATGGCGCGGCCGCTGCCTGACGGTTCGGGCACAATCACGGTGATGGCATCGCCGACTCCGATGCCAAGTTGCCAGGCCAGCGGCCGGCCGAGCACGATGTGATTGGATCCGGCCGCCAGCGTCGAGATGTCACCGGATGTCATGTTCTCGGGCACAATCGACACCGCCCCTTCCTTTGCGGGATCAATTCCGTACAGCGAGACCAGACGGTTCGAGGAGCCGCTGACGATGACACCGGGGCGCTCGATAAAGCGCGCGTATCCGGTCACGGCATCCTGCCGCGACAGCCAGTCGGTTGTTGCGTTCACGTCTCCGGTCTCGAGCAGGACGTGGGGAACAGCGCCCAGGATACGGTGCTTGAGTTCCCGGTCGAAGCCGTTCATGACCGAGACCACCACCGTCAGCGCGATGACGCCAAGCAGCAGGCCAAAGAACGAGATACCGGAGATAAAGGACAGGAAGCCGCCCTTTCTTGCGCTCGAGTAGCGCAGCCCGATGGCAAGCGGCAGATTCACGCCTCGAGCCTGCCGTTGTGAAGCGATAGCAGCCGGTCCATCCGCTGCGCGAGTTCACGATTATGGGTCACGACGACAAAGCTGGTCTCGAATCGCTGCGAAAGCCCGATCATCAGATCGTCGACTTCGCGGGCAGTTTCCTCATCGAGATTGCCGGTAGGCTCATCGGCGAGCACACAGGCCGGACGCGTCACGAGTGCCCGCGCCAGCGCCACGCGTTGACGCTCACCGCCTGAGAGTTCGCCGGGCCGGTGGGTCGTCCTGTCGGCCAGTCCGACTTCAGAAAGGATCGTGCGCGCCGCTTCTGCCGCGGCCCGCTGACTTTGCCCGCCGATGACCAGCGGCATGGCGACATTCTCGAGCGCTGTGAACTCCGCCAGCAGGTGGTGAAACTGGTAAACGAAACCGAGGTGACGATTGCGCAGTTTGCCGAGCGCCGAAGCACCGAGCGTCGCGAGATCAACGCCGCAGATTCGCACGCTCCCCTCATCCGGTGCATCGAGCCCACCGAGGATGTGCAGCAGCGTACTCTTGCCGCTCCCTGACAGGCCAACGATGGCGACACGCTCACCCGGTTCGACGACCAGATCGACGCCGCGCAAAATGTGAAGGTCACGATCACCCTGCCGATAGTGCTTGTGCAGGCCCCGCGCCTCGAGCGGTCTGTCAGGCTTCATACTGGAGTGCCTCCACCGGATGGGCGCGGGCCGCTCGCCAGGCCGGATACAGCGTGGCCAGCAGGCAGATGAGCATCGAGACGCCGGCAACGACCACAAGATCCGCCGCGAGCAGCTCGGACGGCAGATACTGGATGAAATACTCCGCCATCAATCCGCCACCGGTCAGCCCGTTCAATGCGGCAAACAGGTCTCCAACGAAAACCGAGAGCGTCGCCCCGAGCAAGAGGCCGGCGGCGACGCCGATCGCGCCTATCAGTGCGCCATGAACGAGAAAGACCAGCATGATCTCACCGGGCGATGCACCGACGGTGCGCAGGATGGCAATGTCACCCCGTTTGTCATCCACGGTCATCACCAGATTCGAAATCACGTTGAAGGCGGCCACCGCGATCAGCATGAGCAGCAAGAGAAACATCGTCACCTTCTGCAGCTCGATCGCATCGTAAAGATTGCCGTAACGACGCATCCAGGTACTGCCGTATACATCGCGCAGCGTTGACTCGCGAACCACGGCAGACATCACCGCCGGCGCCTCGAACAGATCGTCGAGTCGCAGCCGAATGCCTTCGACCTGCCGGCGCCGCAGCAGGCGGTGGGCATCCTCGATGTGCATGAAAAGCTGGGCCCGGTCGGCATCGGCGCCCACTTCGAACAATGCACTGACGGTGAAGCGCCGGGTACGGGGCAGCGGCCCCGCCAGCGTGAGCTGCGCATCCGGCAACACCAGCGTCACGTCGTCACCTACGTCGATACCGAGTTCCCGCGCCAGCGGCCGGCCCATAACAAGGCGGAAACTGCCCGGCGCAAGCACGTCGAGAGAGCCTGAAACCATGAAATCGTCGATGATCGAGACGCCGGGCTCAAACGCCGGATCGATGCCGTAGAACAATGTGCCGTGGACAACGTCGCCCGCGACAATCAGTCCGGCGCCCTCCGCGACCGGCGCCACCGCGGCAACACCCGGAAACTCACGAAGCTCATCGGCGTACGTCTGCCAGTCTGCGAAACCCTCGTCACGATAGACCACCGCGTGCGGCAGCACGCCGAGTACCCGTTCACGCAATTCGCGCTCGAATCCGTTCATGACGCTGAGCACGATCACCAGGACCGCGACGCCGAGAATCAGGCCAATGATCGAGACGAGCGACATGAACGACACCAGCTTGTCGTTCGTACCCGATCTCGTATAGCGGATCGCAACCGCCCAGCACCAGCCCGACACCGTCGCAACTTCCCGTTTGTGCAAAGCCGCTATTGTCCCATGAAAGTCGCCCGTGATGCGCACGCGGGGACTGCATTGGTTTAGACTATGCGCATGCTGACTCCCGACAAGCGAGACCATTACCGGCTGGCCGATCACATTCAGGTCAAGTACCGGCATGTGTCGCGACAGGACACGCTCGCTGGCAGCCCGGAGCGCTTTTTCAAGGGCAGCAGCATCTTCCCGATACTGAAGGAACTCTACCGCCTCGACCTCGAGGCAAGGGAAACCCTGCGCGGCATGTCGAAGACCGACAAGGAAACCGCGGACTTTCTCGCCAACCTGAACCAGCGCGTCGTGCTGCTCGGTCAGGCCATGCGTGTCGCCGAGGGCGAACCCACGCAATTTGATGCACCGGCGCGCATCAGCCAGGGCGGTATCTCCTTCATCGGCGACGAACTCATTCCTGCAGGGAGTCTGCTGGCGCTGCGGCTCAGCTTCCGGGATTCCCTGCTCGCGCTTGCCGCCTACGCGGAGGTGAGACACTGCCGCCTCGCCGAAGATGGCGAACGCTATGTCGTCGGTGCACGGTTCGAATCCCTCGACACCGGCGACGAGAAACTCATCCAGCGCTACATCATTCACCGCCAGGCAGAAGACCGGCGATCAAGACTACGGAGCCATTGAACCATGATCGTGATCCTCCACCCCAACACTGACACTGAGGGGAACGCGTTTCGCGAAACGATGGCCTATCTCGAACAGTTGCCGAACATCCAGCTCCGGCTGCACGAGATTCAGGGCCAGGAACAGAAGCTCACCGAGATTTATCTGCTGGGCGATACCTACAAGGTCGAATCGGCCCCCATCGAGGCACTCGATGCGGTCGAGCGGGTCATTCGCGTTTCCGAGGAATACCGCATTCTCGGTCGCCACAAGGACGAGCATCGCTCCTCCGGGTTCACCTACAACGGTGTCGAATTCAGTCAGGACAATCTCAATGTGTTTGCGGGCCTCTGTGCCGTCGACACGCCGGAGCACGTCGAGATCATGATGAAGGCTGTCGCGGACCAGGGTCAGGTCTGCACCCGAATGGGCGCCTACAAGCCACGCACCAATCCCTATTCGTTCCAGGGCCACGGCAAGTCATGCCTGCCCTTTGTGTTCGAACTGGCGGGCAAGTACGGCATCAAGGTGGTCGCTATGGAGGTGACTCACGAGGATCATATCGAGGAAATCAGGCAGGCGCTCGACGCGACGGGAGACCGACCGGCGTGATGCTCCAGATCGGCACCCGAAATACCCAGAACTTTGAGCTACTGAAGCACGTGGGCCGACAGCGGGAGTTTCCGGTGCTCTTCAAGCGCGGCTACGGTGTCACGCTGAACGAGTCGCTGAACGCGGCCGAGTACCTGGCCAGTGAGGGAACCTCCAACGTCAT
This sequence comes from Pseudomonadales bacterium, assembly GCA_965267485.1. GTDB lineage: Bacteria > Pseudomonadota > Gammaproteobacteria > Pseudomonadales > Azotimanducaceae > JANQJA01. The sequence continues at coordinate 2,455,156 of OZ254080.1, forward strand.
CTTCTGCCTGCGCGGTATGCACGGCGCTGCCGGCGCGCCTCACCGGAACATGGTCGACTTTGCACATGTGCCGGTGGTCAAACGCCTCACCCGAATGCCGGTCTGCGTCGACCCGTCACATTCGGTGGGCAGCCGCGAGAAATCATCCGATGGCATCCTGGACGTGGCGCATGTCTCCGCCCAGGGCGTCGTCGCCGGCGCAAACATGGTGCTGGTGGACTTTCACCCGGAGCCGACCAAGGCGCTCGTGGACGGACCACAGGCCCTGCTGATCGATGAATTGCCAAAATTCCTGGAGGATATGAAAGCGTCGCACGAGTTCTACCAGCGACGTCGGGAAATCTGGAAGGACGCGGGCTAGCTCGCGTCGTAGAACCTCGCCGGGCCGTTGCGCGCGGCCTCGGCGCCGTTGCGCTCTTCACACTTGTCCATGTTGCCGCCGCAGATCTCGCAGGCGCCACCAACACCCAGATTGTTCAGGCCACCGCAGGAGCCGCTGATCGGCTTGCGGCCATTCAGCACGCCCACCGCCATGGCGGCGACGACGAAAAGCAGGATGGTCAGCGTCAGCAGAAATTCGATCACGGTTGCCCTACCTTGAGTATGGTCTCAAATGGAGTCGTGTAGCGGGTTTCGAACCCGTCGTCTCCTTTGATGATAACAAAAACGGGAAGTTCCTTCGCCTCCGCCATCGCCAGACCGGCGTCCGCGCCCATGATCGAGATGGCTGTCGCATAGCCATCCGCCTCGGCGCAGGTCGGCGCCAGCACGGTCACAGATGCCACCCTGTTCCGGATCGGACGGCCCGTCGTCGGATCGATGAGGTGGGAATAACGCTCGCCGTCGATCTCATGATAGTTGCGGTAGTCACCCGAGGTTGCGATCGCCATGTCACTCAGCGGCACAGTCTCGAACGGTGCCCGCGAGCCAATGTCGGGCCGCTCGATCGCAATGCGCCATGGCGTGCCGCGCTCGTTGACGCCCCGACCCCGCAACTCCCCGCCGATCTCCACCAGGTAGTCTGAGGCGCCAGCCGCCTCGACGATCGCCGCCATCCGGTCGACACCGTACCCCTTCGCGATCGACGACAGGTCGAGGTAGATGTCGCTCCGCCGCCGCAGTGCATCGTCCCGAATGCCCACGTGTTCCATGCTGACCCGGGCCCGGGCGGCCGCGATCTCATCAGCCGGCGGCGCGACCTGATCGTCCGTCGGCGTCGGGCCAAAGCCCCACAGATTCACCAGCGGGCCAACGGTGACGTCGAGCTTGCCGCCAGAGTCCTCGAAGAGCCTGGCTGCCAGCCGCGTGGTCTCGACCATCGGCGCGGATACCGGGAACCATTCCCCGACCGGCGCCCGGTTGAACCGCGAGATCTCGGAATCCGGCAGGTAGGTACTCATCGCCGCGTTGACTGCGAGAAGTTCTGCCTCGATCGCAGACTGCAGCGCCGCCTCGTCGACCTCGCCAACGATCCGCGCGCTCCAGGTCGTTCCCATGGTGCTGCCGTTCAGGACGAGTGGCGATTCCGGCTGCGAACACGCCACCAGCAGACAAGCCGTCACGCACGCAATCAGCAGTCGATACACCGAGGTTCTCCGGGTGAATTTTGCTAGTATTGTAAGCTTTCATTCACTATCTTGCAGTGCAGCATCCACGTTGAACGCACCTCATCGCATCGACACCGCCGCCCGACTGGAGGCGGCATACCACGAACTGATTCCGATCTCGGCCCACATGCAGATCAGCGTGAAGTCGTGGGACAACGGCAGGCTCGTGCTCCATGCCCCGCTCGCCGCCAATATCAATCATCAGGGTTCCGGTTTCGGCGGCAGCCTGTTCTCCATCGCGGCGCTCGCCGGCTGGGGCATCATCGAGCTTGCACTCGCGGATCTCGACCGGCCCTCGAATACGGTCATCGCCAATACCGATGTGGGCTACAAACGGCCAGTATTCGAGGACTTCGACTGCATCTGCGAGCTCCCGGAAACCTGGGACTCCTGCCGGGAAACGCTGCTCGAGAACGGACGTGCGTCGCTCATTCTGAAGCCGAGTGTCGTCGTTGGCGACGACGTCGCCATGACGCTGTCAGGCCGCTACGTCATCTCGCTCACATGATTGAACCCGCGAGGCTGTCACTCGCCAGGCTACCCACACCGCTCGTCCCCCTCGATCGCCTTTCAGCGTCCGTTCGAGGCCCCCGAATCTGGCTGAAACGCGACGACCTGACCGAGATGACGGCCAGTGGAAACAAACTGCGCAAGCTCGAGTTTTCGGTTGCGCAGGCCGAACAGGAAGGCGCCACCGTGCTCATCACCTGCGGCGGCATCCAGTCCAATCATTGCCGCGCCACCGCAACCATTGCCGCCCAGCGAGGTCTCAAGTGCCAGTTGCTGCTTCGGGGGCGACCGGACACAGGGCCGGCCGACGGCAATCTGTTGCTGGACGAGTTGCTGGGTGCGAACGTGCGCTTCGTCACGGCTGCCGAATGGGGCGAGCTCGACCGCCTGTTCGAAGAGACGGCGTCACAATGGCGCGACCGGGGCGAGACGCCGTTTTCGATTCCGACCGGTGCCAGCGACGAGATCGGCATGTGGGGATACATCAGCGCCAGCGCAGAACTGAAGCGCGACTTCGAGACTGCCGGTATTGAGCCCGGCGCGATCATCTCGGCGACCGGTTCCGGCGGCACCCAGGCGGGCCTGATCGTTGGCCGCCAGCTCGAGTCGATCGACGCTGCAGTCATGGCCTTCAACGTCTGCGACGACGAGGCCTGGTTTCGCGAGAAAATTGGGGCCGACATCAAGCGCTGGGAGCAGCGCTATGAACACCGGCTCGACTGGAATGATCTGGCCATCAACGTGATCGATGGCTATGTCGGCCCTGGCTACGGCCGGGCCGATCCCCACGTCTTCGAGACGATCCGCCGGGTTGCAGCGCTCGAGGGCGTGATCTTCGATCCCGTCTATACCGGCAAGGCATTCGATGCGTTGCTGACGGAGATCGGCAAGGGACGATTCGACGACACGAGCGATGTCGTTTTCATTCACACAGGCGGACTCTTTGGATTGTTTCCAAGCCGCGCGAACCTATGAAAGAATTTGCATCCATGATGAATACGACAAGATCCGCGCTGACACTGTTGCTTGCAACCTCGCTCATCAGCGGCTGTTCCTGGTTCAAGAACTCGGAAACCGAAGAGGAACGCCAGGCTCCACGCCTGCTCGACAACACCGTGACCAACCAGACATGGTGGTGCTACGGCAAGGAAGACCAGAGCTGGGACTGCGAGAAGGAAGCCGACCCATCCAAGGTCCGCAGCATCGAGCCGCGCGCACCCCAGGAAGCGGCCGCGATGCCCCTGCCGCAGCGGGAGCCGGAGCGGGCCGTTTCAGCGCCGCCGTCGCTGATGGCGCAGTCGGCGACACCACCGGCCGCAGAAACGCCGATCCTCTCGCAGCCTGCGGAGTACTTTGCCGTGCAGCTCATCGCGCTGAAAGAGAAAGATGGCGTGCTTGCCTACGCCCAGGCCAACGGGATTGAAGATCCGCTGATGACCGAGATCGAAACCAACGGGTCGCGATGGCATGTGCTGCTGCTCGGCGTCTACCCCGACGAGTCGAGCGCCCGAACGGCGCGGGACGACTGGGAACGAACCAAGTCGCTGAAGGTCAAGCCGTGGATCAGGAAACTCGGCCCGCTGCAGCAGGCCATCCGGCTGGCGAGCAACGACGCCTGACATGTCGACCGGGGCGCTGTCTTCACTGCCGTCCGTCGATCGGTTGCTGAACCATCCCCTCGGCTCGCGCCTGATCGAGGCACACGGCAGGGAGCCGCTCAAGCAATCCCTCCGGCGGGTACTCGACGATTGCCGAAACGCATCACCGCCCGCCACACCCGATGAAGCAACGATACTCGGCCGCGCCGGCGAACTGCTCGACGCCTCGGGCGCACCGTCGCTCAGGACCGTCTACAACCTGACCGGCACCGTGATCCATACCAACCTCGGGCGCGCGCCCCTGCCTACCTCGGCGATTGAACGAATGGCGGAGGTCGCCAGCGGCGCATCGAACCTGGAGTACGATCTTGAAACCGGCCGCCGGGGCGACCGCGATGTGCACATCGAGGCGCTGCTCAGCGAGATCACCGGTGCCGAAGCCGCCACGATCGTCAACAACAACGCGGCCGCGGTACTGCTGACGCTGAACACCTTTGCCGAGGGGCGAGAGGTGATTGTCTCGCGCGGCGAACTCGTGGAAATCGGCGGATCGTTCCGCATTCCCGAGATCATGCAACGCGCCGGCTGCAGCCTCCGCGAGGTCGGCGCGACGAACCGCACCCATGGGCGTGACTTCAAGGCCGCGATCAGCGAACGAACCGGTCTCATCATGAAAGTGCATACCAGCAACTACGAGATCCGGGGCTTTACCCACGCGGTCGCCGAGCGGGAACTCGCGGCCATCGCCGGCAAGGCCGGTATTCCGCTCGTCAACGATCTGGGCAGCGGCACGCTGGCCGATCTCACACGCTACGGCCTGCCGCCGGAGCCGACAGTGCAGGCGGCACTGGCAGACGGTGCCGGCCTCGTCACCTTCAGCGGCGATAAACTCCTCGGCGGGCCACAGGCCGGCATGATCGTCGGCAAGCGTGAACTGGTCGAACGCATCAAGGCGAACCCCATGAAGCGCGCACTCAGGGTCGACAAGCTCACGCTGGCCGCCATGTTCGAGGTGCTGAAACTCTATCGTGACCCCGACAGCCTGATTCAGCATCTGCCGACGCTTCGACTGCTGGCACGATCACCGGAGGACATTCGGGACACGGCAGCGTCGGTGCAACCCGCGCTCGCCCGCGCCTTCGACGGCATCGCGAGCGTCACGACCGAGCCCTGCAACGCACAGATTGGCAGCGGCGCACTGCCGACAGAGGTTCTGCCGGGCTACGCCTGTGTCATCACGCCAACCGTCGCAGGCGACAGCATGGTTCAGGCAATCAGCCGGGCGCTGAGACAACTCCCCCGCCCTGTCATCTGCCGCGTGAGTGACGGGCGCCTCTGGCTCGACATGCGAACGGTGGAAGATGCGGCGCCCCTGATCGATCAGCTTTCACGACTGCGCCTGCCATGATCGTTGCCACCGCCGGCCACGTCGATCACGGCAAGACCCGGCTCGTGGGCCATCTGACCGGTGTCGATACCGATCGACTCGACGAAGAGAAGGCCCGCGGTCTGACGATCGATCTCGGTTTCGCCTATACAGATTTCGACGACCGGCGCGTCGGGTTCATCGATGTGCCCGGCCATATCCGGTTCATCAACAACATGCTGGCGGGCGTTTCGGCCATCGACGCCGGGCTGCTCGTTGTTGCGGCTGACGACGGCCCGATGCCCCAGACCCGCGAACACCTTGCCGTACTCGACCTGCTCGGCATTGATCGCGGCGTTGTCGCCATCACGAAAATCGACCGCGTCGAACCCGCTCGCGTCGATGCGGTTCGCGACGAGATCAGGGCCATGCTGGCGGGAACGTCGTTCGCCGACGCTGAGTTGATCCCGACGTCGAGCGAAACCGGAGAGGGGCTTGATGTACTCGCAAGCCACCTGCTTTCACTTGCACGGACAACCACGCCAAAACCCCGTGACGCGCACTTCCGTCTTGCCGTCGACCGTGCGTTTTCGCTGAAGGGTGCCGGCCTCGTCGTCACGGGATCGGTCTTCAGCGGCAAGATCGGTATCGGTGATGAGGTTTCGCTGCTGCCGGCCGGCACGCGTTTGCGCGTCCGCAGCCTGCACCGGCAGAACGAGGACGCAGACACCGGCGGCGCCGGCGACCGGCTTGCACTCAACCTCGCCGGTGATGCGGCGGCGGGTGACATCCACCGCGGCAACTGGATTGCGTCGGTGCCAGCGCCGGCGACGACACGAATTGATGCGCGCGTGCGCGTGCTTCCGGGCGCTCGCGCCATCACGCACTGGATGCCCGCGCACCTTCATACCGCGGCCAATCACGTCACTGCCCACATCGCAACGCTCGAAGGACGATCGATCGAGCCCGGCGAATCCGGCCTCGTCCAGTTCGTGCTCGACACGCCGATCAACGCCTGGCGCGGCGACCGCCTGATCATCCGGGATCAGGCCGCCGAGTACACGCTGGGGGGCGGCATCGTGCTCGACCCCGCGGCGCCGGCAAGGGGGCGCACACGGGCGCCGAGAATGGAGTACCTCAGGGCGCTGGCGGAACCGCAGCCCGATGCCCGTATCGCCGCCCTGCTCCAGGTTTCAGCACAGGGATTCGACTGGGATCGCTTCGCAATCGCTGAAACGGCGCCACGCGAGACCCTACACACGATGCTCGAAGACCATGGAGGCACCCGCGTCGGCAACATTGCCATTGCGCGAGCACGGGCCGAGGCAATCGCACGGCAGATGCTCGATGAGATCTCGGGCTGGTTCAAACAGAACCCCACCAGCGATTCGCTCACTGTCGCCGATCTCACCGAGATCACGACCACACCCAGGGCTCTCATCAACCCGATACTCGAACGGCTTGTCGCCGCCAGGCTGCTGGCAACCTCCGGCGGCAGCTACCGGTTACCGAACCGGCAGGCCGAACTCGACCCTGCGGCGGCCAAATTGTGGTCGCGCGTCGAGCCCATTCTCGCGCGGGAGCCGCTGAAACCGCCTGTCCTGCACGATCTTGCCGCCGAAGTGAATTTGCCGCCCAAGACGGTGGCGAAGCTGCTTGGGCACTGCGTGCACGCCGCCCTGCTTGTACGGCCGACCGAGAATCGCTTCTTTCTGCCGGACGCGATGACGGAACTGTTCGAACTCGCACGCCGCACCGCCGACGCGGGAGGGGGCTCGTTCACCGTCAAACAGTATCGCGACGCCACCGGCCTCGGCCGCAACCTCTCGATAGAGATCCTCGAATACTTCGACCGCACGGGCAGGACGATCCGTGTCGGCGACGAGCGCAAGATTCAGCACAAGGAGACAAGATGAAAACGTTCAAGGGCAAGGTGGCCGCCATCACCGGCGCGGGTTCGGGCATGGGGCGCGCCCTTGCACAGTCGCTGGCGAGCTACGGATGCGACGTCGCGATCTCGGACGTGAACGAAGCGTCCCTCGACGAGACGGCCAGCCAGATCAGGGCACCGGTCAAGGTGACTACGCACCCGCTCAACGTTGCCGATCGTGAAGCCGTCGAACAGTTCGCGGCGGACGTCGCAGAGCAGCACGGGCGCGTCAACATGATCTTCAACAATGCCGGCGTGTCGGTGACCGATACCGTCGAGCACATGAGCTATGAAGACTTCGAGTGGCTGATAAACATCAACTTCTGGGGCGTCGTGCACGGCACGAAGGCATTCCTGCCCTGGCTGCAACAGGTTGATGAAGCACACATCGTCAATACCTCCAGCATCTTCGGCACTATCGCGGTGCCGTCGCAGTCTGCCTACAACGCGTCAAAGTTCGCCGTAAAGGGGTTCACGTTTTCCCTCGCGGCCGAACTCGCGGACTCGCACATCGGCGTGAGCTGCGTTCAGCCCGGCGGCGTCAAGACCAACATCGTCAAGGACTCACGCTACGTGCCGTCGGACAATACCGCGCCAACGCGGGAGGAATTCGTTGCGCGCTTCGAGGAAATTGCCCAGCTCACGCCGACGCAGGCGGCCGAGCAGATACTGCGGGGTGTGCGCAAGAACAAGACCCGAATCCTCGTCGGCCGCGACGCGATGATGGCGAGCATCGTTGAACGACTCGCGCCGGTCGGCTATCTCAAGCTCTTCAATCGGGTCTGGCTGGGAGACGACGGGGGTTAGGCAACCGGGTCCGGGTCAACGAGGTCTTCGTGCACGAGCACCTCGACCTGATTGGTTGAATCGATGAAGCTGATGTACATCTCGCTGTCGCCGAACGCATCGAAGGACGTGTAGTCCGATGTCATACCCGTCGGCGTCGCATTGCCTGTGATATTGGTCAGGTCGAACCCGTTCAGCGTGACGCTGTCGGTCGCATCGCCGGTGATCGCGATCTTCTTGTAGCCGTCAGTCGATGCGTCTTTGCCGACGCCCAGAATATCGATCTGGTTGTCGCCCACAACATCGAGAATGTCCACGACGTCGATATCGAGCGAGTTCACCGTCGCGTTGGTCATGTCGATGACCTCGACATTCAGGAGGTTGCTGACGCCGGTCAGGTCGACGGTATCGTTCGGCTCGATCAGAATTGTGTCCAGACCGGTGCCGCCATCGATAAAGGAATCACCGGCCTCATAATCCAGCGTGTCGTTGCCGATTCGCCCGAACAGCGAATCTGCGACACCGTCTGTACCTGTCAGGGTATCGTCTGCACTACCGCCATACTTGGTATCGAGGCTCGGGATCTCGAGTTGCGTGTACTTGTCGAGATACAGCGACGTCTCGCCATCGCTGCCGACGAAGATCAGGAACTCCTCTGGCCCGGTGCCCGGGTCGAGAATCGTCGTTCCGTTCTCGAAGAATGACCCCTGCAGGATCACCTTGTCCTGGCCATCGGCCTGACCCAGTACGACAAGCGAATTGTTGACGCCAGTGAGGTCATTCGCCCCGTCGACGATCGCGCGGATCGCGTCGGTATCGAGGGTCAGTACATTGGTGCCCGTCGAATCCCGCAGCGACCAGATTTCAATGTTCTCAATCGCGTAGCCCTTGAAGAGGCCCGTGGTGAGATCCTGCGTCGTGTTCACATAGCTGACGGTATCAATCCCGGCGCCACCATCGACGGTATCCGCCGCAAGGTCTGCCTTGATGTAGTCATCGCCATTCTGCGCGAAGACGTTGTCACCCGCCGCGCCGACGGAGATATCAATGTCGTCGTTGCCGTCGCCGGCAAGAATTGCGTCCGCACCTGCCGTACCCATAATCGTGTCGTCGCCCGCGGTAAAGCTGGTGGCGGCAACCGTGGTCAACACGAGCGTGTCAGTTGTACCGGTTGTCGTCGAAACATCGTAGATCAGCGATTCGGCACTGAGATCGCGGCCGACGATTGAATCAAACGCGCCGAGCAGCGTCGACGCAGCGATCACACCGAAACCGTTGCCCGCGGTCTGGACGAAGTTTGTGGAGAGATTCAATCGCCCACGCTGGGTCAGCGTGTCGAAGGACTTGAGCTGATCGTGCCCGATGCCCGCACCACCAAAGCCGTCGAGCTCGATCTCAATTTTCGAGTTCGCACCGAGTTCGATATTGGCGCCGGAGGTAAAGAGAATACCGATGTCGCCGGTACCGCCAAGCCCCGGGCTCAGCGTGCCCTGATTGTCCAGCGACAGGTTGTCGACGAGATAGATGTTGCCCTCACCGCTGATGGTCCCGACGTTTTCGAGCCGGTTCTCGGTGGCGATCAGGAGCGCTCCCTGGGTCGACGTGCCGTCATCAATATTGATCGTGCCGGTATTGACGTGGGTCCACGTGCCGGTGGACGTTTCGTTGAGCCTGAGTTCGTAATCGAGCTCAAAGTGGCCGTGGTTTGTGACAACGCCCTTGAGGGTCGTCGCGTCACTGATGGTGCCTTCGGTATTGGTGACGTTGAGCGTAGCGCCCGCCTCGTTGACGAACGTGCCGGCACCGACGCTCTGGAAACTCCAGGAGGAGGCCGTCGTCGCCGCCTTGTCGAAATTGATCGTGCCGAAGTTCACGAAAGACTGCTCGAAGAACAGGTCGCCGATGCTGCCATCGGCACTGATGTTCAGCGTAGCGCCACTCTGATTCTCAAAACTGCCCTGAACGAGAATGTTGCCGTCGGTGAAATCAAATGTTCCCTTGTTATCGATCCGACGACCGCCGCAACGGTATCGCTGGTGTCGAGTTCAAACGAACCTTCATTCGTCAGGGTTACCGAGGTGGTCGAGGTAATAGTCGTGGCCTGCGCGCCATTGCCCGTTACCGCTAGCGAGCCGAACGAGACATCGCCAAAGAGATCGAGCGTGGTCGCACCGAGGAACTCCAGCGTGCCGCTGCCGAGGAATTGCGTTCCCGGGCCGACGATGAAGGTCACACCGCCGTCGAGACCCAGCGTCCGGGTGGCCGCAATATCAATCGTGCCGCCGGTTGAATCGAGCGTCTGGCTCGCCATGTCGAGAACAGCATCGTAGTTGACATCGATCGTGCCATTGTTGGTGAAGTTACCGGTCGTGCTGATCGTTCGCAGCCCGCCACCGCCACCGGTGTTGCTGAAAGTGATCGTTCCCTCGTTGAGCGCAGTACCGCCAAAGGACAGTTTCACGTCCCAGGGCGAGACGTCAGTATTGTCAACGACCAGCTGCCCGGCATTGGTGAAGTTCTGCGTGATGGTCGATGTCGCGTCGACGCCGCCATCGAGGATGCTGAGCGTACCGCCCTCGGCGTTCATCACCGTCGGTGCCACATTGATGCCACCCACGATATCGAGCGCGCCGTAGTTGTTGATCGCACCGGCGCCGCCCAACGACGTCGTGCTGCCGGCATTGATCGACGCCGTACCGAAGATATCCAGCGTCGTGGTGAGTGTTGTCGAGTCGCCGATATTGACGGTCGCCGAACCATTGACGACGACGCCCCCCGAGCCCGACAGCAGCTTGTTGTTCCAGACGAACTGGCCATCCACAGTCAGGATACCATCGGTCTGGAGCGAGCCATTTCCCATGCTGTTCGAATTCAGCGTCAGTGACGTGCCGGCATCCACCCTTGAGTTGGATGCCAACGTCAGTGAATTGTCGAGGACCTGGAGAGACCCGCCTGTCTCAATCGACATCGACTTCGCCGTGTTAACCGCACCCGACGTCATCGCGTGTGTGATCAATACGTCATCTGAAAGCGTCGGAAGCGCAGGTGTCTGAATCCAGACGGTGGTCGAGGTTGTTGATGTATCTTCCCAGGCACCCGCGAAGTTCGAGAGGAACTCGAAGCCCGTGGAAACAGTGACCGTCACGGTACCGGTGGTATTGCTGATCGACACGTCATAGCCTGCGGCCAGATCGTGCGAAACCGTCTGCGTCATCGTCGGGAACACGTTCGTTGCGGTGATGATATCGAAGGAACCGGTGCCCGGATTCTGATCGAAGTACAGATCATACGTGCCGACGAAGTCATAGTTGCCAGTCACCGAAATCGCATCGTGGGAAACCAGTGACGCAATGTCGATGACTGTCACCGCCGTATTGTTCTGAACAACGTTGCCGGTAATCGTCAGCGTACCGATGGTCGTATCCGTTCCCGGATCAAGCGTGCCGCTATTGGTGAACGACGTACCGCTCACATTGAGCGTACCGCCACCGGAAATGAATCCGGTTGCCGAATTCAGGAACGAGGCGCCGGCCACCGACAGCGTTTCACCGCTGTCAATCTGCATCGACCCGTTGTTCTGATGCGCACCCGCCGAGTTGATGGCGAGATTCTGGCCAATCTCGAAGTAACCCTGGTTGCTGATCGTCGCATTCAGCACGTTCACCTTGTTGCCGCCAAACGAGGCCAGCGAATAGAAGTCGCCCGACGTGTTGAGGATGCCCGTACCGCCGTTGAACGTGAGCGCGGCAGCGTTGGACGTCGTGCTGAGTTCATCGAGGATGAACGTGCCGGTGGTCGTGAAGTTGCCGTTGATGTTAAGGGCGCCAGCACCGGTCGAGCTGTCTGCCATCACCTCAACGATGCCGTTCGAGCTGAGAGACAGTGCACCGGTAATTGCGTTGGCGGTGCCCCTCGCCGTAATCACGCCGTCATTGAACGTATCGACGGCAATGGTATCGGCGCTCGACAGTGTCAGTGAGCCAACCGATGTCAGTGTCAGCGATTGGGTGTTGGTCGCCGTGACGGTCACGGTTCCGCCGGAGAGGTCGAAGGTCGGCCCACCCGCGCTGATCACCGTGTCATTGACCAGATTGATGTCGCTGGTCCCCGTGAACGCAATCGTCCCGGTACCGTCGAGTTCGGTCAGCGTACCCAGCCCGAGCGTTGAGCTGTCGATGGTCAGGATGCTGCCCGGCAACCGCAGCGAGGCAGACGAGATATCCAGCAGACTGCCTGCCGCAAGCTGTGTATCAGCCTCGAAATCGAATGTGCCGGTACCACCAAAATCGCCACTCAGCACATGAATGACGCTGGGCCCGTCAGAGGAGTTATCCGTTTGAATCACACCGTCGTTGACGAGCACACCTGACGTCACCGTCAGCGAGGCGTCGGTCGAGCTGCCAGCCGTCTGGTCCAGTTCAATCCGGCCGAAGTTGGTGAAGCCGCTCGCGATGGTGAGGTCGGCAGCGACCGCGCCCGCGTCGACGGCGATCACGCCACTGCTGTTCTGGGTCAGCGCGCCGGAAATACTGTTGTTCGTCCCGGTGACGACAATCGTGCCCTGGTTCTGCAGCGGTGCCGTGACGGCATCGTTTGTCGCCAGATCGAACTGATAACCGTTGCCCACTGTCAGGCCCGCGCCAGAGAAGGTGACGTTGCCACTCAGGTCGAATGCCGGCGCCGTTGCCTGCAACGACAGCGCCGATGTCATGGTCACCGTGCTGGTACCGCCAATCTCGAGCGTGCCCCCGCCCTTCAGCTGCGAATCACTGTCGAGCGTCAATACGACGCCACCGCCAGAGAAGCCCACGAGCTCGAGCACCTGCATGTGCGCGATATCGACTGTCGCAGTGGACGCGTCGAGCGTACTGTTCGCTACGAACTGGAAGGATGAATCGACATCCAGGACGCCATGACCGGCGAAATCGCCATCAAACGTGTGCAAGACGCCGCCTGAACCACCGGTGTTTCGGACGACGAACTCGCCGGTGTTGGTCAGCGTGCCGGACACCGTCAGATTCGCATCCGCCGACGAGCCCGCATCCTGATCAAGCAGGATCTTGCCCGCGTTGGTGAAACTGTTCGCAATCGACAGCGACGCCGGCGAACCATCGGCGATCAGATTGAGTTTGCCGATCGGGTTGATCGTCAGCGCGCCGCTGATGTCATTGCCAGCGCCGCGCACTTCGACCACACCGTTACTGATCAGCGGCACTGCCACGGTGTCATTCGTATCGAGATTAAAGACCTTGCCAATGCCGATGGTCAGCGGCCCGGTACCATTGAAGGTTGTCGCCGACAGACCGAGATCGAAAACGGGGCTCGCGGCTTCCATCGTGAGCGATGTCGGGATCGTGATCGTCGTCGTACCGCTGGTCGTCTGGATGACACCGCCGCCAGCGAAGTTCGCGCCACCAGTCAGCGTCAGTGATGCGCCATTCTCGACTTTCAGTATCGCGCCGGAGGCGATATCGAGGCTGCCATTCTGGACATCGAGACTGCCGCCCGTCTTGAGGATGAGGTTGGCATCGAGGTCGACCATCCCGCTGCCGGACATCTGGCCATTGAACTCATGATCCGGCAGCGCACCGCCATTCGTGTTGGCGGTCTGGAACGTACCGTCGTTGACCAGCGTACCGGTTGTCACGGTCAGGCGCGCATCGGTCGATGATGTTGTCACCTGATCGAGCAGGATCATGCCATCGTTGGTAAAGCCGTTCGCAATCGTCACGACGGCATTGCTCGCATCGGCAAGCACATTGATGGCGCCGGTGCCGTTCTGCGTGACCGCGCCGTTCACGAGGTTGGCGGTGCCACGGATCTCCAGCGTGCCGTTGTTGACGAGCGGTACGTTGAGCGCATCGGCCGTATGCAGGTTCAGCACCTTGCCGGTGGCAAGCGTGAGTGGACCTGTTCCGTTGAACGATGTCTGGGACTGGTCGAGATCAAACGACGGGCTCGCCGCCTCGAACGTCAGCGTCGTCGGAATCGTGATCGTCGTCGTGCCGCTGACCGTTTCAATCGAACCGGTACCGGAGAAATTCGCACCGCCGGTCAGCGTCAGCGAGGAACCTGCTTCCAGCCTGAGCGCTGCACCCGGTGCGATATCGAGGCTGCCGTTCTGAACGTCGAGGCTGCTGCCACTCTTCAGGATCAGGTTCGCATCGAGGTTGAACGTGCCGGTGCCGTCCAGATCGCCGGTGAACTCATGGTTCGGCATGACGCCACCGCCCGTGTTGGCGGTCTTGAATTCGAAGTTGTTGGTCAGGACGCCCGAGCCGACCGTGAGGATCGCGTTCGTGGAGTTTGTATTCAGCTGATCGAGCAACACGGTGCCGTCGTTGGTAAAGCCGGCGCTGATCGTCAGCTCGGCGTCGACATTCTCTGAAAGCAATTCAATCGCAGCGCCCGAATTCTGGGTCAGGCCGCCAGTCACACTGTTATTGGTACCCCGAACCTCCAACGTGCCGTTGTTGACCAGCGGTACGCTGACTGTGTCATTGGTATGCAGGTTCAGCGTCTTGCCGCTGGCAAGGGTCAGCGGTCCTGAACCGTTGAAGATGGTGGTCGACTGATCGAGGTCGAACGAGGGGCTCGATGCATTGAAGGTCAGCGACGTTGGAATCGTGATCGTGGTCGTGCCGCTCACCGTCTCGATCGACCCGGTACCGGTGAAGTTCGCGCCGCCCGTGAGCGTCAGCGTGGATGCCGACTCCAGTCTCAGCACTGACGTGGGGTCGATATCCAGACTGCCGTTCTGGACGTCGAGGCTGCTGCCGCTCTTGAGCAGCAGGTTTGCATCAGTCAGGTTCACCGCACCAGTGCCATTCATGTCACCGGTGAACTCGTGGTTCGGATTGACGCCGCCGCCTGTATTCATCACCTCGAACATGCCGTTGTTGACCAGCACGCCGCTTGTGATCGTCAGCCGCGCATCGGTCGATGACGTATTGATCTGGTCGAGGACGATATCGCCAAGGCTCGTGAAACCAGTGGCAACGGTCAGGTCTACATTCGCCGCGCCAGCCAGCAGTTCCAACGTACCGCTTGCATTCACGCCCAGCGAGCCGCCAATCGTGTTGCCGGCAGCGGTTGCCTGATAGGTACCGCCTGCGTCGACGACCAGCGGATTATTGATGGCATCACCATCGCTCGCGAGCGTCTGGGTCGTGCCGATGGTCAGCGTCGAGGCGCCGGTGAAAGTCGCGATACCGCCGCTGAGATCGAACCCGGGCGTCGTATTGTCCAACGTAACCGCGGCACCGAACGTGTTCGTGCCAGACGTTGAAATTGTGCCTGTGCCCTGAAGCGCGCCGCCCCAGGTGATCGTCGAGTTGGTCAGCAGCAATTCCTTGCCGGACGCGACCTCGACCGTACCGGCAGAGAAATCGAGGTTACCGTTATCGATCTGCAGGTTCCCGCCGTCGACCCAGAGCAGGCCGCCGGCGAGATTGTCGAAGCCACCATTGATCAGGTGGTACGTCGAGGCCGACATACCGCCGTTGGTGTCCATCGTGCGCACGGTGCCCGAGTTCTGGAACGGGCTCACGTTCTGGATCAGCGACGCCGCGTGATCGCCGGTACCGGAGTGGTCGAGGTAGAAGAACGCACCCGACTGGTTGATGACCGCGTCGGCCGAGAACAGCGAGTTCGCAAAGGAGCCCGTGCCCTCGTCCAGGAAGACGGTGCCCGCGTTGTCGATCGTCTTGATGAAGGACGTGCTGCCCCCGATTTCGAGCGTACCCAGCACATCGAAGGTATTGGTCGCCGTCAGCGTGCCATCGGTCACGTGCAGTGCCGAGCTCGAATCAATGGTGGAATTCGCCGGCCCGTTGACGGTCAGGTCGCCGCCGGAAATCGTGAGATCGGCGCTGTCTTCGAGCAATACGCTCGCCACCGAGCTCGAGCCACTGATGTGATCCACCATGAAGCTCGTGATCGTCACATCCTGCGTCGACGTCGGCAGATTGCCCGCGGCCCAGTTCGAGGGCACACCCCAGATACCGTCGCCGTTACCGTTGTCGAAAATCGCAGTGTCGTCTACCGGGGCCGTACCGGTACCGCTGAACACGGTATTGGGGAAGCCGTCGTTGTCGAAGTACGTGATATTGACCGTCAACTCGGCAAGCAGGTCTGCCGCCTGGACGGTATACGTGATGTCCGTCGCGCCCGAGATCGGCGAGCCATCGCGGAACCACTGGAACGAGAAGTTGGTGGTGTCTGTGGTCGGGTCGCCCGGCAGCCCATCGACGTCCGCAATTGACGACGGGTCAGCAGTGAGCGTCAGGCCGACGATCGCCAGACCGTTGATGGTGATATCGCCGGTCGGCGCGTCGTTGTCAGACTGAACGTTGAGCGTAATCGAGTCGGTGACCGACGACGTGCTGTCGACCGACGTGATCATCAGCGTGTCGGTCCCGTCGAAGTTTGAACTGCCCAGATACGAAAGATTCGACAGCGTTGTGTTGATATCCGCTTGCGAGCCGGAGATGGACACGGACGCCGTACCGCTACCCGAGATTGACGCAGGGCCGGTCACCGTCAGCGTGCCGCTGCTCACCGACAAGACGACCGCGCTCAGATCGCCATCGGGATCGTCGACGGACACCGCATCGCCGGCTGTGAACGAGAATGCCGTGTCTTCAACCGGCATCACCGAAGCCGGTACGTTGTTGACCGGGGCATCCGGTTGGGCCGTCACGAAGATTTGCAGCGTCCCCGTACCGGTTGCACTGCCGTCCGTGAACTCGAAGATCACGGAGTCGCTGTTCGTTGAATCCGGGTCCGGCGTGTACGTGAACGTACCGTCGGTGTTGATCACGATGCTGCCATGGCTGGGCGCGCTGATCGGCGTCGTGTTGAACGTCAGCATGTCACCGTCATCATCGATGACACCCGAGTTCAGGTCGCCCATGAGCGCCATGTCTTCCGTCGCCGTCTCGGTATGGGAAATGCCGAACGGTGGATCGTTCACCGGGTTGACAGTGATCGAGATCGTGGCGGTCGAAGTCTCGGCACCGTCATCCTGCGCCGTCACCGAAATGGTGTCGCTGCCGTTGTAATTGAAGAAACCCTGATAGCTCAACGTACCCAGCGTGCTGAGAATGTCGCCTTCAGTGCCGGTAAGGGTGACGTTCGACGTGAAGTTGCCCGAGATGGTCGCCGGGCCGGACACAGATAGGTCGCCATTGGCGGCGAGAATGTTGATTGACGTGATACTGCCATCAACATCTGAAGCAGAGATCGTCTTCGTGCTGGTGAAGTCCAGCGCCATGTCTTCATCGACGGTCTGCGCACCGGGTACCGTAATGCTCGGCGGATCGTTGACCGGCGTGATGTTGTACAGAATAGACGTCGACGTCGTCGCGGTGCCGTCGGTCAGCACGACATCGACCGTGGTCGATGTCGTCGTGAAATCGGGCGTCGCCGAGAACGTGAGGTCAGCGAGGTCGGTGTTGATCTGCGCTGCCGTGCCCGTGAGCGTGACGGTGTAGGCGTCACCGTCGGTATCCGCCGTGGCTGAGAGCGGCGTGTAGAACGTCGAGACCGTCAACGTCAGCACATCACCGGCGTCCACGTCCGCCACCGACAGCGGAATCAGTTCGGGAACATCCTCGGTGGCCGTGTCGGTCGTATTGGCCGTAATCGTCGGCGCATCGTTGACGTTGGTGACCGTGATACCGATCGCCGTCGTGTCCGTCAGCGCGAAGTCATCGACCGCCTGAACGAATACGGTGTCGGTGCCCGTGAAGTCCGTGTCGGGCTGGTACTGAACAACCGCCAGCGTGCTGATGATGTCTGCCTGCGGGCCGGTCACCAGCATCGCGTTAGTGAGGTTGCCGCTGATCGCGGCACCACCCTGGGGTGATGCGGTCAGCACGCCATTCGTCGCCGACACCAGCACAGAGGCCAGATCGCCATCGACGTCCGCGACCGTGATCGCCGAAGTTGACGAGAATGTAAACGTACCGTCTTCAGAGACGACCTGGTCGGGCACGCCGGTCACGACGGGTGCATCAACTTCCGGCAGGATCGTGCCAAAGAACGTGCCGGTCGAATTCGCGACGCCGTCGGTGACTTCGTAGGTGAATGCGATGCCGCCGGTGTAGTTGGCACCGGGTTGGAACTCGACGGTCCTGCCGTCGGCGTTCAGCGCAATCGTGCCGGCACCGGTACCGTTGGTCAGCGTGATCGACGCGCCGCCCGCGGTAATCGCCTGCCCGTCGATCTGCAGGATGGTCAGAGTATCGCCATCGGCATCGATATCGTTGGCGAGCACGTCGAACGTAATGGGCTCGTCTTCTCCCGCGGTATCGAAGTTGTCCGGCACGGCAATCGGCGCATCATTGGTCCCGGCTACCTGCACCTGGAACGTATCCGTCGACTGCCCGCCCTCGTTGTCCTGGCTCCGCACCGTGATGATCGCGGTGCCGGCAAAGTCGAACGGCGGCATGTAGCCCAGCGTCGCGACCCGGCTCATGATGGCGGTTTCGCTACCCGTAATCGTCAGAATATTGGTCTCGGTACCGTCAACGCTCGAACCCGCCACAAAGCTCGTGGTGAACGCACCGCCAACGGCGCTGATCGTCATGGATGTGATCGTGCCGTCAGAATCCGTGGCCGAGATACCCGGAATGGAGACCGGCGTGTCTTCAGTCGCTGCCACCGGCGATACAGGCACGGTGTTGACCGGCTGGTTATTGATGTTCGCAATGTTGATGGTCACCACGGCCGAATCGTTCAGCGCGCCATCGCTCACCTGGTAGGTGAAGGTATCGGTGCCGTCGTAGCCGGCATCCGGCGTATAGATGAAGGCACCGTTGCTCGACAGCGATACCGTGCCGTGGGACGGCCCGGAAACCGGCGTCGTGATGACCGTCAGCGAATCACCGTCGACATCGGAATCGTTCAGCAGCAGGCCACCGGATGCCGTGACGTCGAGCACGCCGTCTTCGCTCATGTTGAACGAATCGGCAATCGCGTTGGGTGCATCGTTCACGCCCGAGACCGAGATCGTGACACTGGCGGTGTCCGTCTGGTTCGACGCGTCAGTAATCTGGTAGACGAAGTTGAAGAGGCCACTGAAATTGTTGGCCGGCGAGAAGTCGAAAGAACCATCGGGGTTCAGCGAGACCGTACCCCCGCTGCTGCTGGTGACAAGCGACGCCGCGAGCCCCTGGCCGATGTCGTCGGCGAGTACACCGTTCGCTGCATCAACAGAGAGCGCCGTGTCCTCGTCGGTATTGTAGATGTCACCAACCGCTTCAATCGGCGATGACGTCACTTCAACTGTAATCGTACCGACAGCCGTGGCACCGGCCTCATCGGTCACGCGATAGCTGAACGAATCCGTACCGATAAAACCCGATGACGGCGCGTACAGGTAGTCGCCATTCGCATCAACGGTCGCCGTGCCGTTGCTGCCGTCGGTATCCAGTTCAAAAGTCAGCGAATCGTTCGCATCAGGGTCACTCGCCACACCCGCGAGCGTACCGCTGAGATCGACATCAACATTGGTCGTTGCCGTGTCGTCACCGGCCAACGGTGCGTCGTTGACGCCCGCAATCGTCACGATGGCAGATCCCGGCGTGGAGGCAATGCCGTCGAAGACGTCAAAGCTGTAGGTAATCGTTTCTGTCTCGCCGGCACCGAGGCCGGAATAGGCAGCCGGGTCGACGGTCACAATCGAGCCGCTCAGCGCCGTGCCAGCGGTATCGCCGGTAACGTCAACGCCGGTTACCGTGAGCGTGTCGCCATCGGCATCGGTCGCATTCGCCAGCAGGTCGATCGTGGTTGCCGCCGCGTCTTCGGTCAGCGCGGCCGTAACCGGGCCCGCGACGACCGGTGCGTCATTATCCTGCACCTGCAGAATCACCGTAGCTGTCGACTCGCCGCCATTGCCGTCGCTGACGCGGTAGGTGAATGAATCGGTGCCGGTAAAGCCCGCCGTTGGCGTATAGGTGAACGCGCCATTCGCGTCAAGGCTCAGGCTGCCGTGACTCACGTCTGTCTCGAGCGCTGCCGTCAGCGGGTCACCATCGGGGTCGCTGTCATTGGCAAGGAGCCCGGCCGCATCACCGACGGTCAGTGTTCCGTCCTTCGCGACCAGGTAGCCGTCGTCAACCGCCGATGGCGGCGCCGATTGCAGCACATTAATGAAGACGCTCGCCGTGCTCGTCTCACCGCCAGGGTCTGTGATCTGGTAGCCGAACGAATCAGAGCCGAAGAATCCGGTCGTCGGGGTGTACGTGAACGCGCCGTCGGCATCGAGCGACAGCGTACCGTTCGAAACGTCCTGCAACAGCGAGACCGTCAGCGCATCGCCGTCGACGTCGAGATCATTGGCGAGTACGCCGTCGGTTGCGCTGACCACGAGAGGCGCGTTGAACACCTGATAGTCATCGTTGCTCGCCTCAGGCCCGTCGTTGGTGCCGGTCACGACGATCGTCAGCACACTGGCCGCAGTCCCGCCGTCAGGGTCGGCAATCGCATAGTCGACGTCGACCGTTGAGGTTTCACCCGCGGCCAGACTGTCAAAGGCACCGTTCGGGTCGAACTTGAAACTGCCATCGGCGTCAATTCGAATCGTCGCGCCATTGCCGATGCCGACGTCACTGCCGACGCTGTTGGCCTGTCCGAACACCGAGACGACGGAAATCGCGCCACCCTCGGGGTCGCTGTCATTCGCGAGCACGCCGGCCGCGGCATCGACGGTCAGCACCGTGTCTTCATCAGCCTGCGCACTGTCTGCCTGGGCGATCGGCGCGTTGTTAACGGCGCTCACAGGCAGCGTAACTGTCGCCTGCGCGGTACCACCCCGCCCGTCCGAGATCTCATAGGTAAAGCTGTCGGTGCCGGAGAATCCGGCATCCGGCGTATAGACGAATGCGCCATCATCGGACAGCGTCAGGGAGCCGTTCACCGGCCCCTCGACCGGCGTGGTCGAGACGGTCAGCGAATCGCCGTCGGCGTCCGTGTCATTCGCCAGCAACCCCTGCGAGGCTTCAATCTCGAGCACGGAGCCGGGTTGCGTAAAGTACTGATCATCCGCTGCCACCGGGGCCGTGTTGGGCTCACCGACAATGATCTTGACCTCACCTTCATCGCTGCCGCCGTTGCCGTCAGCGATCTCATAGGTAAAGGAATCGGTGCCGCTGAAGCCTGCATCCGGCGTATAGCTGAAGTCGCCGTTGGCATCGACGGTGAGTGTGCCGTTGGCCGGGTTCGACACGGATGCGGTGTCGAAGAGGATCGGGTCACCCTCTGCATCGACATCGTTGGCCAGGAAGTTGGCACCCGTGAGCGATTCACCGACATCAACCTGAAAGACATCGGTAATGGCGGCCGGGGCATCGTTCGTGCCCAGCACGCGCACCTGCGCGGACTGCGTGGCGGTAAGTCCGGTGGAGTCGACAACCGTGTAGGTGAAGCTGTCGACGGCCGAGTCGCCCTCGCCGAGGGCGTCGAACTGACTGCCTGGCTGGTAGCGCAGGCTGCCGTCATCGTAGACGACGAGCGTGGCACCACTGTTCAGCGTAACCGCGCGAACCTCTGTCGACGTGCCGTCCGGCGTTCGCACCGAAACGTTCTCGGCATCACCGTTGACCGCGGCGATGCGCAGCAGACCGGCGTCGCTGGCGTCCGGGTCGCTGTCGTTGGCCAGCAGCCCGGAGGAACTCGTGAGCTGTTGATCCTCGCCTGTCTCGAATTCGTCCGCCTCGGCAACCGGCGCGTCGTTGACGCCTGTCACCGTCAGCGTCAGCAGGCCATCATCTTCGCCGCCCTCGCCATCGCCGACCGTGTAGGAGACCGAGACGCTTTCTGACTCGCCGGCCGAGAGATCGTCAAAGCCGCCGTTCGGTTCGAATGCCCAGGCGCCGCTGGCATTGATCTGAACCTGCGCACCGTTGGCAAATTCCAGTGTGACGCCCACCGCGCTGCTCTGGCCGGCGACCTCGACAACCGCCAGCGAGTTGCTGTCGATGTCGGCATCGTTGGCCAGCACGCCCTCCGCAGGGCCGAGCGTAATGAATGTGTTCTGGTCGGTTGTCGCCGCATCGTCCGCTGCGACCGGGGCATCGTTGACGCCGGAGACGCTCAGCGTGACCGTGCCGACGGCAGTCTCGCCCGTGGCGTCGGTGATGACGTAGTCGAACGAGTCGAGGCCCGCAAAATTCGCGTCGGGAATGTAGGTGAAGCTGCCGTCAGTGCTGAGCTGCAACGAGCCGTTGGCCGGCTGGCCAGCGCTCGTCAGCGTCAGTGCGTCGCCATCGGCGTCTGTATCATTCGCCAGCAGCGTCGCGGACGAGAACACCAGCGGCTCGTCTTCTGTCGCATTGATCGTGTCGTCAACGGCGGTCGGCGCATCGTTCACCGGCGTCACCGTGAACGTCACCGTCGCCGTATCCACACCGCCGACGGCATCCTGCACCTGGTAGGTAAAGGTGTCGGTACCGACAAAATCGGTGTCTGGCGTATAGGAGAAAGTGCCGTCGCTTGCGAGCGTCAGACTGCCGTTGGCAGGCGCACTGAGCGGCGTGGGGTTGGCAGAGAAGACGTTGCTGTCCGGGTCGACGTCGTTGTCGAGTACGTTGCCGGTAACCGTCGTGTCTTCTTCGAGCGTGAAGGCGTCCTGCGCGGCAATCGGCGCAACATTGGGCGGAATCTCAGGCTCGTTGGCCGGCGGCGTGTCGTCAGCCCCCGGGTCATCACCAGTGTTGGTGCCATCTCCACCCGTCGTGGCATCGCCTGTGTCGCCGGCGTCGCCACCATCGGCGCCCGTATCACCGGTTCCGGTGTCGCCCGTGCCGGTATCGCCGCCGTCGTCGCCCGTCACATCATCGAGCGGATTCCCGTCGTCGCCGAAGCCGGAGCCGCCGTCATCGGTCGTTCCGTCGCCGCCATCACCGGTATTGTCGCCCGTCCCGGCGTCATCGCCGGCGTCACCCTGATTCTGGTCGGGCGCGTCGCCATCCCCCTCGTCTGAGCCGGCTGCCGCCCCGATGTTCTCATCGTCGTCGTCCTGCTCGCCCGAGGTTTCATCACCCGGTTCGCCGGTATCACCTTCCTCGCCTTCGGCGTTCTCGTCGGTCGGCTCTTCGCCTTCCTCGCCGTCGCCTTCGTCAGCATCAGCGTCATCCGTATTCTCTTCGCCCGACGATTCATCGTCGGCGCCTTCCTCACCTTCACCCGCTTCGCCGGCTTCCGGGGCTTCCTGATCACCGGCATCTTCGCCGCCGTCGCCCTCATCGCCCTGTGAGTCGCCTTCTTCCTGGCCCTCGCCCTCATCGCCGGTATCGTCCGGCGTTTCCTGCTGGTCAATCTGGTCATCGACCTGCTCGGACTGCGGCGGCGGCAGATTTTCTTCGAGGGTTTGCTGTTGCTGCTGCGACGGCTGCGGGCTGAAGGTGGGCGAGCCGCCCAGCGTCACAAAGGACGTCTCCCCGGGCGAATCCAGCGTGGTCTGGTTCTCGCCGTTGGCGTCAGCGACATCGAGAATACCGGAGCGATGCACGATCAGCGTCGCGCCCGTCACCGGGTCGACCGTGCCCTCGAGTTCACTGCCCCGGACGCCGATGACGGCGCTGGGCGTGCGAATCGTCGTGTGTTTGTTGGCCGTACCGAAGTCACCGATACCGCCGCTCTTGAACTTGAAGCCACCCGCACGCACCGACACATCAAATTTGCCGATGTTGTTGTCCGGCTCATGCTGGAAGTCATTCAGCGTTGCCTCGGCGTTGGAGCCGAGGTTGAATCGGGTGCTCTTCGCGCCTGCACCATCGTCGAAGCGGATGTTGATGAACGATCCATCGCCGGTCTTGATGATGTCGCCCTTGTGCACGCGGTCGCCGCGCGAGGCCTGAACAATGGTGCCGTCGGCCCGCTCGATGGTGACGTCGCCGCGCACAAACCGGATAGTGCCGATTTCTTCAAGCACCGCGCCTGAGGTCGCCGGGCCCGCAAACATGACGCCCTCGAGACCATCGGGCATCAATGCATCGACCATCTGCGGCGTCAGCATGGCGCCGGACTCGATCACCAGATGCGGCGGCGGGTCGAACCAGAAGTAGTCATGGACGATGAAGACTTCACCGCCCGGATTCGTGATATGCAGGTCGAACCCGACCCGGGTGAGCTCACCGAACAGCAGGAAGGAAGCGTCGGGAAGTAGAACCGTGGCGTGGCCCGCGCCGTTGTTATCGTTCTCGGAGCTCAAGGATGATTCAACCGCTTACTGACTCCTCGATACTAACCCATAATGCCGGTCGGGCAGTACCCGTCAGGCGACGTTTGGTAAGCAGAATGTAAATGGTCATTTTCCGGGCAAGCGCCCGGAATTCGCGGCCTCCCGGGCAGCCGCCGCCCTGTCCTCGCGCCAGATGCCCGTTCGGTCGTAAATCTCGCGTGTTGGTCCGAAAAGATAGTCGATGGGATCGCTGGTAAAGATCGCATTGAAGTCGAAATCGACGGCGTCGAGGAGTGCGCGGCAATCCTCACCAAACTCGAGTTGGCGCCGACGCTGATACCACGGGGCCGCATGAATCGATGCCACCATATGGCGCGCTTCGCTTGACAGGTTGGGTACGCCGCGATGCCAGAGCCTCGAATCGCGGATCGCGACGTCACCCGCGCGCGTCTCGCAGCGAACCGGCGGCGAATGCCTCCGGCGTGCGTCGAGCAGGTGCCGCGGCACGTGGTTCCCCTCGTAGGCGTCCATGACGCGATGGCTGCCGGGCCAGAGTTCCACGGCGCCGTTGCCGGCATGGCAATCCATCGGTGAAATGTTGACGATGAGCGAGTACGGCGGCGCGGCGTCACCCTGCGCCGGCGACCACAGGTGGGGCTGGTCGAGATGCACCGCCTGATAGACGCTGCCCGGCAGGTTCGTGTTGCCGTTGTAGAACGCGAGATACGCGCCCTCACCCAGCATGTGCTTCGAGACCGCGATGGCAAACGGGTTCGCGGTCACATCCAGGGACACATACGGTGCGAACGGCGGTGGCCCCTGCTGCAGGTGCCCCTCGGCGCGCGGATTGCCGCCCCTCGCCGCCTGGAATGCCAGCAGCGCCTCGGTGTCTTCATCCATGCGCGTCCTGAGGCGCTCAAGCACATCAGCCGGTACGGCCTGCTCGAGCACGACCACGCCATCGCGCCTGATCGCCTCACACGCGGCAGCGAGATGGGCAGGCGTCAGCTGATGGCACGCCCGCTCCTGATCGCTCAGTGCAATTCGTTCCATGCCGGCTAGAATAGCCGAACCGATCACCGAACCCGAGCGTAAAGGATGGCATGCCTGAAGGTCCCGAAATCCGCCGAGCCGCTGACAGGATTGCCGAGGCGGTCAGCGGCAAGGTCGCCGTCGAGGTATCTTTCGGCCAACCCGCGCTCCGCCGTCACGGCAAGACACTGAGCGGACAACGCATTAGCGGCGTCGAGACTCGCGGCAAAGCGATCCTGACCCACTTCGACAACGGCTACTCCATCTACTCGCACAACCAGCTCTATGGCGTCTGGCGCATCGTGAACCGGGGTACCGTGCCACAGACGCGCCGTTCACTGCGGCTCGCCATCCATACCGAAGACAAGAGCGCGCTCCTGTTCAGTGCCTCTGACATCAGCGTCTGGCCGACCGACGAGCTGCCGCTGCACCCGTTCCTTGCCCGCATCGGCCCCGACCTGCTGAGTGAGGAGGTTTCGGCTCGCGACATCCGCGAGCGGCTCGAACTCATCAACTTCCGGCGCCGCAGCTTCGCGGCGCTGTACCTCGACCAGCAGTTCATTGCCGGTATCGGCAACTACCTGCGCTCCGAGATGCTGTGGGACGCCGGCATCCACCCCTGGGCGCGCCCGGCCGACCTGCCGCGGAGCGCGCTCACGCGCCTCGCCCGCAGCACGCACAAGCTGATGCATCGCGCCTACGAAACCGGCGGCATCACGAACGACGCTGCACGTGTCAAGCGCATGAAGAAAGCCGGCGAGAAGCGGCGCGATTATCGCTTCTCCGTATTCGACCGTCAGAGCCGCCCCTGCTATCGCTGCGAGACGCCGATCGTCCGCACGGAAGTCTCGTCACGACGCCTCTACTGGTGCCCGGGTTGCCAGCCGGAATGACGCCGCTGGAGAATGATTTCTGGTTCCTGCCACTCGGCGGCTGCGGTGAAATCGGCATGAACCTGAACCTGTACGGACACGACCGGGCGTGGCTCATGGTCGACTGCGGCATCACGTTCGAAGGCAACGATGTCGTCATGCCCGACCCCGACTTCATCGAGACGCGACGGGATGCGCTCGTTGGCATTGTCGCGACGCACGCCCATGAGGATCACATCGGCGCCCTGCCCGATCTGTGGCAGCGGTTTCCGGTGCCGATCTATACGACGCCGTTCACGAGCCGAGTGATTCGCCACAAGTTTGCCGAGCGCCGCATCGAAGGTGTCTCGATCATCGAGGTCACCGCCGGCGATACACTGAAGATCGGGCCCTTCGACGTCACCTGGCTCCCGATCACCCACTCGACGCCCGAGACCCACGGCCTGCGCATCGATACGCCGGTCGGCCGCGTCTTCCATACGGCGGACTGGAAGATCGACCCCAGCCCTGTCGTTGGCGGCGCCTTCGAGAACGCGCGATTTGCGGCCCTGAACGGCATCGATGCGATTGTCTGCGACTCCACCAACGCGACCCAGGCCGGCCGATCGGTATCGGAAGGCATGTTGCACGATGGTCTCAAATCACTGATCGCCGGCACCGCCGGTCGCGTGGTGGCCTGCTGCTTCGCCAGCAACATCGCCCGCCTGCAGACGCTCGCGACCCTCGCCAGCGAATCAGGCCGCTACCTCGCCATTCTCGGCAGGTCACTCAAACGGATGAGCGAGAGCGCAAGCGCCTGCGGCTATCTTGAACGCCACTTCAGTCCCGTCGAGCCGGACCATCTGGGGTACCTGCCCCGCAACGAGGTCATGGCCATTGCCACCGGCAGTCAGGGTGAGCCCGGCTCCGCGCTGCATCGCCTTGCCATGGACTCGCACCCGGCCCTGAACCTCGACCCCGGCGACCGCGTCATTTTCAGTGCAAAGACGATTCCCGGTAACGAGAACGAAGTGGCGCGGCTGATCGAGCGCTTCGAAGCGCGTGATATCGAGGTGATTCACGCGGACCGGCATCCGACACCGATTCATGCCTCAGGGCATCCGTACCAGGAAGAGTTGCGGGACATGTACCGGCTCGTGCAGCCGCGGCTGGCCATTCCCGTCCACGGTGAGGCGCGGCACATGACGGAAAACGCGCGCATCGCCGCCGAGTGCGATGTGCCCTCAACCCTCGTCGGCGAGAACGGCGATCTCTTTGTCATCAGCGGCGCGCGGGCGCCGATGCGCCTGCCGCGTGCGGCACGCGTTGGCCGGCTCAGGCGGAAATAGCGTCCGATTCGCTGCGCTGCCAGACATCACGCAGCGCCATCAGCATCGCCGGACCGAACGTTTCGGCGTCGGTGATGCAGGCGGTATGTGTGCCCGGCGTCTCGAACACACTCGCACCGCGAATGGACGACGCCAGCAGGCGCTGCGAGTCCGGACGAATCCGGTCGTCGTCCGCCGTGACCACAACGGCGACTGGTACATCGATCTCATCGAGCCACGGAAAGGCCGAGTAAACCGAGAGCGCCTCGGCGGCCTGCAGGATGTTGTTGAAGCGGTGCCCGGCAATCTCCTCCTCGATACGCGCCGGCGGAATGATGTGCCCGAGCCGGTAGATCGCCCAGTTCAGCACGCGCTTTTTTACCCAGCCGGGCCGAAGCAGCACCACCGAGCGCGCCACATTGAGCGCCATACGAATTCGCCGCGGGCTGATGCGCCGGGCAAACTCGCCCGCTGTCGCAGCGAGCACGAGACCAAGCACGCGATGGCGATGCCGGCGCCAGGTTGTCTTGGCGATGGGGCCACCCATGCTGTAGCCGGCGACAAAGAAGCGCTCGATGCCCAGCGCGCTGGCCACCTCGGCAACGTCGTCAGCACATTGTTCGAGACTGAACCGCAGCGTACGGCGACCGCTGCCGTGGCCGCGCATGTCGAAGGTAACGACGTCGAACTCGGCCGAGATGGTCTCGATGATCGTGAACCAGTTCAGCCAGCCCGTGACGCCGAGCCCGTGCACCAGCATGACCGTCGGTGCGCCCTCGGGGCCGCGAGCGCGCCATACCGGAATCGTCTCGCGACCGAGCGAGACACTGAGCGATTCCACTACGCGTCATCCTCGAGTCGCACGACAGAGACAACCTGCCGCTTGAGCGGCACGGGCGTACCGAACTGCGTATACAGCGCAACGTCGGCGGCATCCCGCCCGTACGCCAGCGGCACATACCCGCCCGGCAATGCCTGCTGCGTGGCATCGAATGTAAACCAGCGGCCGCCCACATAGGCTTCGAACCACGCGTGCATATCCATCGGCTCGAGTTCATGCAGATAGCCCACCACGAGCCGCGAGGGAATGCTGATACTGCGGCACATGGCGATACCGAGATGCGAGAGATCACGGCAAACGCCCCGTCCCGCTGCCAGAATCTCCAGCGCGGAGTTGGGAATCTCGCTCGACCCGGGTACATAGCTCACCTGTTCGCGCAGCCACGATTCGATGGCCGCCACCTGATCGTAGCCGGGCAGCGCGCTGCCAACGACGTCCATCGTCCGCTCGAACAGCCGGTCGGACTCGCAGTATCGCGACGGCAGGATGTAGCTCATCACCGCGTCCGGCAGAAACTGGATCTCAACGAAGGGTGCGCCGGGTTGCCGGTCGGTCTCGGGAGACGTCACCACCTCGGCCAGCGTCTCGACCTGGAAGGAGCCTGCCGGCGCCGTCAGTCGCTGGCACAGGTTGCCGTAGCCATCGGTGAACTCGAAGGCGGTGACCTCCGGCGTCAGCCTGAATTCATCACGCACGACCCACTGCAGCGCACCGCTTCTCGGGCGTAGCATGAAGACGAACGGGGTTGGGGTCTCGATATCGAAATCGAGCTCGCAGGAGACCTTGAGTTTCATGGCGCGAAGGATATCAGTCAGGCCGGTCCATCTGATACGGGCGAAGCGACGTAACAGCCTCAAACCGACCGGAGCCAACGATGTTTTCGCTATTCCGCAAAGACCCTGCCAAACGCCTGAAGAAGGACTACGAGAAGAAGGTGCAGGAGGCCTACCAGGCCCAACAGAACGGCAACGTCAGGCAGTATTCGCTGCTCACCGCCGAGGCCGAGAAGATCAAGGCCGAGCTCGACAGACTCTCGGCCTGAGACCCGCGGCTTACCGTCCGGCCGCCTCGTAGCCTTCCTGGATGAGGTCGAGCTGGCGCTTGCGCACGTGATGCTGCACGCCGATGCCATCGTTCGAGAACACCATCGACGGCGCCGAACGCCGATCGTACGCTGGCCACACCAGCCGGTCGCCGCCATTCGGCGCCCCGGTCGTGGCGAACTGGATCCAGTAGTCCTGGATCATCGAGGCCACTTCGCGGTCCCGCTCGCTCACCGGGTATTCCCCCTCTGGCACGCCGAAGCGCCGCGAACCTGCCCGGTCGATCGACAGATCCTCGAGCCGCTCGAACACGAACCAGACTTCCCCACCGTGGCGGGCGCCCGGCACGCTCGCATCCATCGATTCCATGACGTAGTCGAAATGGTACTGCCACGCCGGTGCGGGCACGGTTCGCATGTGCTCCACCAGGTATCGCGTCGGCGCGACAAACAGCATATCCCCATAGAAGATCTGGAACAGTCCGGGGTGATCGGCCGGCAGGCCATAGGCCCGGGTGACCGCCTCGATGTTGTCCTGCATGACGCGCTCGTAGGCAGGAATGGGAATCACCGCAGCGAGGCTCCCCTCGTAGCTGTTGGCACCCGCGAGATACGGCACGTTCTTCTGCAGCCTCGAGGCAAAGGCCTCACCGACACCCATCGGAATCGCGGTGCCGTCGATGAACATATTCGTCTGCGTACGATATTCGGCGCTCTGGTCAACGAGATCGCGCCAGGCCAGCCCGCGAAGTCCGTCGATGCCGTCGACGCCCTTCTGCCTCGCCAGCGCCGCGCCAAACCGCTCCATTGTCGCGAGGTCGCGCGGCCGGGACATCCCGTTGGCACCACTTTGCGAGATCGCCCGGTGAAACAGCCCCTCCGAGAGCGGCGAGATCATCTGCATGTTCACAGATGAGCCGCCTGCCGACACGCCGAAGATGGTGACGCGCTCCGAATCGCCACCGAACGCGGCGATCTCGCGCTGCACCCATTCGAGCGCCGCGATCTGGTCGAGCAAACCGTAGTTGCCAATGGCTTCGCCTTCCGGACGGTTTGCCGTGAGCTCGGGATGCGCGAACACACCGAAGCGCCCAAGGCGGTAGTTCATCGACACGAGAATCACGTCGTCGCGGGCGAAGGACGTGCCATCGGTGCGCCCGCTGCCGTTGACGTTCGCGCCGCCGTGTATCCACACCATGACCGGCAATGGCTCAGTGACGTCGGACGGCGCCCAGACGTTCAGCGTCAGGCAGTCCTCGCTCTCAGGCAATCGCGTCGGCCGCATCTGCGGACAGATGGGCCCGAACTCGCTCGCATCGCGCGTCCCCGCCCAGGGTTCGACGGGCTGCGGCGCTCGCCAGCGCATCTCACCAACCGGCGGCGCCGCAAATGGAATGCCCTTGAAGATGTGCACGCCTTCCGCGAGCGTGCCCTCGATTCGCCCGCTGGTCAGGTCGACCGCGGGCGAGGCGCCCGCTGTGCACGCCAGCACTGTCAGGCATAACGCAACGAAGATGTTTCGCACGTTGATTCTCCCTCTTCTCAATTGGTGTTCGGCGTCAGCCCGCCTCGTTGAAACGGTCCCCGCCGTCGATCAGTTGCTCCTTCGGCTGCCAATACCGGTACTGCGGATGCCATTCGGCTTCGCCGATACCGGCAAGACCAAGCAGCGACCACGCGGCGCAGTAGATGTCGTTCGGACCGAAGATGCAGGCGTTCTTGCGATAGATGGTGTCGCCCTCTCGCTCGTAGACAATCGCGCCCGGCATATTCGACTGCCCGTCGTAAAGCTGTTGCTCCTGCGCGTATTCGCCGCCGCCATGAGACGCGAGCCGGAATCGCCAACCCCGCGAGTTCGCAAACTCGCGCTGCGTCGCCGGATCATCTTTCGACACCAGCACCACCGATATCACCGACTCGAGATGCGGCACGAGCCCGTTAAAGCCGTCGGCCCACAGCGTGCAGTAGCGACACGCCTGGCCCATGTTGTGGATCAGCAGCAGTTGCTGCTTGTCGCCAAAGAGACTCAGCAAGTCGGTCTCCCCAGCCTGCGTCTCGAAGCGGTAGTTCTTCACCGCATCACCGCGGTTGGCCTTGCGGAGTTCATTCAGCTTCGTGATCTTCTGCATGATCTCCATTTCGAGTTCCATGATCTCATCGCTCATCGCCGGGACCTCCTCTGCCATTCTGCTGATGGGGTGCTATCTTAATCGCATGCTGAGCCAACAAGATCAACGACCATGAGCAACAATCTCGAACTCGCTGCCGCATTCTTCACAGCCTCCGGCGCCGGCGATGCCGACGGACTCACCGCCGTCTGCGCACCCGATTTCGTCGGCACCCAGAACGGCGGCCCCGACATGAACCTGAAGTCGCTGGTGTGGCTCGCCACCACGGTGAAGAAAGCACTCCCGGACTTCCGCTACGAAAACGCCGTGCGCAGCGAAACATCCACCGGCTTCGTCGAGGAACACGACGTCTGCGCCACACTGCCCGACGGCAAGGCACTCCGCATCCCCATCTGCGTCGTCGCCGACGTGAGTGACGGCAAGGTCACGGCGATGCGCGAATACTTCGACAGCGCCGCCGCGGCGCCACTAATGGCCGCGCTCAGCGGCCAGGCGTAACGCGTACCCGACGAAACAGATGGACTGAAGAGGGTCGGCAGGTTAGTATTGGGTTTGTGACATCGGCGCCTCGCCACTCCCCGTCACACCACCAAAACAAAAGGAAATGACTGATGCCAAACCGCGATGGACGGTTTGCCGACGCGCTCGTGTGGGCGAACCAGATGCATGCCGATCAACGGCGAAACGGAACTGATATTCCCTACTATTCACACCTGATAGCTGTCACCAGCCTCGTCATGGAAAACGGCGGCGATGCCGATGAATGTATCGCCGCGCTGCTCCACGACGTCTTGGAGGATTGCGAACACGTCTCGAGAGAAGACGTTGCCGTGAGATTCGGTGAGCGTGTTGCCGACATTGTCGTCGGACTGTCGGACGCCGACCTGAAGCCTGACGAGGACAAGGGCCCCTGGCACGAACGCAAGGAGCGCTACCTCGATCACCTCCGCACAACTCAGGATGAGGGCATTCTCCGCGTCAGCAATGCCGACAAGCTCCACAACGCCACGTCGATCCTGCGTGACCTTCGCGATCCCGCAATCGGGCAATCCGTCTTTGAGCGCTTTTCTGCAACGAAGGCAGACACACTCTGGTACTACCAGACCCTCTCAAAGATCTTTCGGGAGCGATCACCCGCACCGCGCCTCGCCGCAGAGCTCAGCGGCGTCGTGGAACACATCTCTGTCTGACCAAGCAGGTAGTAATAACCATTTTGGTTTATTTTTTAGGTTCTTAACCAAGTTTGTTACTAACCTTTTCGGTTACTCTTGAACCTTTTCAACCAATTTGGTTCAACTAGCGGTCTCGAGTTGGATTGGACAAAACCTCGTGTATCGGTGCTGATCGCCGACGTCATCTCACCGACCAAAGACAACGCCTAGCTTGTGCACGCCAAGTTGCCATGATCGGCGCTGAACCACGTTTCCAACCGAACATCGCAGAGTCAGACGAACAGGAATAAGCGGCCAATCGTACGTACGCCGTTCGCAATGTTGATCTAGCAGAGAGCACTCGAGTCACATCCTAATCCCGGGTATCGAGAACCAACCTTGGAGTGGCCAAGCAAAGAAACTGGCAGCGTGCATAAGTTACAACCGGGGTACGCAGCGAGCGCCACCCTGATCCCCTCCGACTGACACAGAGTTCTCCGCATCAGTGACGCAAACAGTCTCCGCCAACCCGTCGATACTGCTCGATCCTGCGATTGGGCAGTCGGCATTCGAGCACTTCTCTGCGACGAAGGCAGAGACAACCTGATTCGAGAACAAACAGTTAGAGGCCTTCCTGAACCGATTGCAGACCCCGGATCTCGCCGCCGAACTCAGGGAAGCCGTGGACTGTCTCGCAACCTGCATAGCGAGAACCACAAGCCCAGATCTACCAACTCTTCCGGGATCAACAGCTACGCACATCGTGGAAGCCTGCAAGTAGGTGTATCCGCATTTTCGCAACAGTGCCCACACAATATCCCTCTTTTTTACACTATTCATCCCCTATTTTGCCCCACAAAAAGTGATATTTTATGACGTAGATTTGCCAGATGATGGTTCTCGAACCAAGTCGGCAGTGCAGAAAGAGCATGCAAATAACCAGACACGCAGAGAAGAGAATGCAACAACGTGCCATCAGCAAGACCCATATTCGAACGGTGATGAACTATGGGAAGCCCGAAAACCACAAAGGCTGCACGAGGTACTGGCTCACTCCGGACGTAATGAAGGAACTCGCAGCAGAAGGCTTCTCGTCGTCGGAATGCGAGAAGATATCCAACTTGATAGTCGTAACTGGAGAATCATCTGGCCCCGTTGTCACTGCATACTTCCAAGCGAGACGTATGAAAAGAAAGCTTGGCCGAACAAATCGCCGCCAAAGGTGAGAGCCGAAATGGAAAAAGAGCAAAGGCGAGCACAACTCAACATCGAGCAAACGCCCCTCTCCCACGCTGAAGCAGCGGAGGAACAACTACTCCACACCAAGAAGCTTGAAGTCAGAGATCGTGAGCGATTGGCGAAAAACCTCGGGCAGCTAGCCCACAAGACCTTGACTGAGACGAGCCTGCGTCAGATTTTCATCGAAGCATTCGGCGATGTATCAGGAGAAAGTCTCTACAAGAAACGCAAAACGATTCTGTGCCTACCAAACGAGGCACCCGCGAGTAAGCTCCGAACACAACCCAAACAGTACCTGCAACTCTTTGACGTCATCGCAAAGCACAGTTCGTCTGAGCACGGTCAAGAACGTCGGAGAAAATGCTTGCTGTGCTTAGTCGAAGGCACGTCTTTCGACTACCAAGCCGCGCATAGAGAACGATTCCATTCAGCGTATCAACAAGAACTCGATAGAGCCCTTGAGCAAGTCGTCTCTCGAATAGATCGGGAAGTGGACCTCAACTGGATGAGAGCGTGGTGCGGTGAGCATTCTGCCTTTTGGTCGACTGGCGACAGATATCTACCCGAAGCGGTCGACCTCGCGAACTCAGAAGCGTGGGAAGACGATTTCAATAGATTTTTGATGGATGGGTGGACCTACGATGACCTTCCGCCTGTTGCAAACGTGGCCACAGTCTTTACGAGGTTTACTCCGCAAGATCTAGTCATCATCAAAAGGCCAGACGATCTCACTGAAAAAGAGTTCTGCAACATGCTCGTCAACTGGTCAATAGATGAGGGCATCGATGCCAGTGAGGCGATTGAACGCATATCAGACATGTTTACGGTCATTGAATCCGATACATGCGTTTACCAACGCACCGCACTAGATCTAGAGATCCGCTACGATACGAGGCTCGAAAAATGGAAACCAGTGATTATCTGGAGAGCTCGACTAGCTTTACCCGTCGCCGTTTCAAGCCTCCACCACAATACTAGAGGGCTTATTGGGCAAGGCTATCTCTCAGTCGGCAAAACACCCTTCGGGTCGGAAGAAAACATTGCAACTGATGCTTTTGCATTCTTTGAACCTACCCAAGAACAGGTCTTTGTCGTCCGAGCCCTACACCAAGGAGCGGAGACTTGGCAGGTCTTCTGTGGTGAGGTCGTGCTTCCATTCGATGAATTGATGGAACTCAATCCAGGATATGGTTTTGAAGGCGCCGTCGTTGGGGAGACTGCCGATTTCTATTCTCTCTGCTTCTCACCTTTGCTTCGGCGGGATTTTCCTGAGCCGACTCACGTAGTCGTTTCATCATTGTGGATTGACGAAGACATCGACGATAGACGGGCGCGTGGGAGCTTGTTCACACCCGCACCTCGCGGTTCTATTGCCGATCACATTCTAAAGAATCTTGCCTACGGCGATCGGCGTGACAGATTGGACATACGACTACTAGAAAACGCGAAGATCAAATACAATCTACTTAAGGGACTTCAGGACCGCTGCGAAAGGGAATACTCAGCTGCCATGGAAGCCCGATTCTACGGCGAGACCTAAAGCGGAGTTGCGTTGCGTTGAACGCACGACGATAGCCGATTCCCCTACGATCGAACAGGAAACCTTGGACAATAGCCCACCTATGATTGCCCACAGCGCGTTGGCCAAACCAGTAAGTTCCACCAACTAGTGGCCCGGCGAGAGTCAACCCTCAAATGCTTCGAAGCAACTGCGAAAGCTGGCGGAAGAGGTAGGAGTCGAACCCACCAGCCGCCTCAACAGCAGCTCAACGGCTTTGAAGGCCGCGCGACCCACCGGGGCCGTCGCTCTTCCACCTGCAATATTCAACTCACCGCTCAGCCGATGCAACTCATCGCAGATCGGCCACTCGTGGGCGATACGCTCTCAACTATTTCTGCTCGATGCGCGTCAATAGTCATGTAACCAGCGAGCCGGTTACGACTTTCAACAGAGTGGAGAAGTCGATATGAAAAACATCATCAAGAGCACTGCCGTTGCATTGGCCATCGTCGGGTCAGCATCCGCCTTCGCAGGCA
Organism: Pseudomonadales bacterium; assembly: GCA_965267485.1. Taxonomy (GTDB): domain Bacteria; phylum Pseudomonadota; class Gammaproteobacteria; order Pseudomonadales; family Azotimanducaceae; genus JANQJA01. Next base: position 2,490,789 of record OZ254080.1, read on the forward strand.
ACTACGATTCGCAGACCGTGCGCTACTCGGCCGATGAACTGAACACCGAGCGCGGTCGCGCGGCGGTGTACCGCGAGCTTCGCCTGGCCGTCGAGGCCGTCTGCGGGTCGACCAACCTGCGCAAGGCCGGATCGCTCTACAACAAGCAGCAGAACGAGGCCTGCGTCGACGCCAAGCTCGACGAGATGATCGACAAGATCGGCCATCGCGAGCTGTCTTCGATGCACCGCAACGAAGGCGTCATCGTCGGCGACTGATATCACCCTGACGCCATCGACTGGCCTAACGACAAAAAAAGGCACAGAATGCGGTAGGTATGAATGCCTACCGCTATTCTGTCGACCAGCAGGATCGTCTGACGAGCGTCGACGACGCCTGGCTGGCTTTCGCACAAACCAATGATGCACCCTGCATATCGCGCGATTCGGTCATTGGCCGTCCACTGTTCGACTTTATCGACGGGCAGGAAAGCCGCGAAATTTACCGGGAATTGCTGAGCATCGTTCGCCACACGGGCAAGCGGCCCAGCATCCCCTTTCGATGTGACAGTCCGGACAAACGGCGCTACATGGAGTTACACATGACGCGCCAGCCCGGAGACCACGTCGAATTCGAGGGCAAGCTGATTCACGAGGAACGCCGGCCCCGCGCTGAGCTGCTCGACACGAATCGCCCGACGAGCGAATACGAGCTGACGATCTGCAGCTGGTGCAAGCGCTTCGGTGTAGACGATGGCTGGCTGGAGGTCGAGGAGGCCATGCGCGAACTCGACCTGTTTGGCTGGGCCGTGATGCCAAGGCTCAGAAATGATGTTTGCGACCGCTGCAGCGTGATGCTGCAGCGGGAGATATCAGCTTTGAGCAGCGAGTAGCTGCGACTCCGCAAACGTTTTGATGAGCTTGTAGTTCGCCTTGCCGTTCGGTGCGCGTTCGAGATCGTCCTTGACGAGGATACGCTTCGGCACCTTGTAGGCAGCGAGCTTGGTGCGCGCAAATTCACGCATCGCATCTTCATCCAGCGACTCACCGGGATTCATTTGCACGACCGCGGTGATGGACTGGCCCCACTTGTCATCGGCGATCCCCACCACGAGGCAGTCAGCGACGGCATCGTGATGCTTGAGCGCTTCCTCGACTTCCTCCGGATACACCTTCTCGCCCGCCGTGTTGATGCAGTTGCTGCCGCGACCGAGCAGCGTTAGCGAGCCATCGGCCTCGACCTTCACCCAGTCGCCCGGGATCGAATAGCGAACGCCATTGATCGTCCGGAAGGTCTTGTCGGTCTTTTCCTGGTCCTTGTAGTAGCCCATCGGCAAGAAGCCGCTGACCGCGACCATCCCCGGCTCGTTGTCCCCGGGCTGCACTTCGCGGCCGTCTTCGGTGAACACCTTGCAGCGCTCACCGAGCTGGAACTTCGCGACTTCGACCACGGCATCCTTGGTCATGACGGATGAGCCAAGGCCGATCGCTTCTGACGACGAGAAGCCGTCGGCCAGCAAGAGATTCTCGTTGTGTCGCAAGAGGCCCGCCTTCACGTCGCGCGTCCACATGACGCCCGACGAGGTGATCGCGACGACCGACGAGATATCCCACTTGCCGGGGTCGGCATCCAGCGCCTCGACGATGGGACGGGCGAAAGCATCGCCCACAATCGTCACCGCGGTTGCCTTGTGCTTGTCGATGGCCTCGAGCGCCTCCTCGGGCTTGAAGCTCTTCGAGGGCAGCGTGATGCAGGTGCCGCCGCGCGAAAACGCGCCGATGGCCGACAGCAGGCCGGTGCCATGCATGAGCGGCGGCAGCGGCAGATTGACCGGGGCCGGCTCGTTCGCAAGTCGCTCGCGATACTCGTCGAGGTTCTCCACCGGCGGAACACCCAGACGCGGGTTGCCGCCACCGCCCAGCACGTTCCACAGATCGTAGTGACGCCACATGACGCCCTTGGGCATCCCGGTGGTGCCGCCCGTGTAGATAAAGAGCAGATCGTCTTCGGAACGCTCGATGTCGAGCGGTGAGCCATCACCCCGCTCGGCGATGTCCTCGTAGGCGATGACGTTCTCGCCACCTTGCTCGCCTGCTTCGTCCACTTCGACCCACTGCTTCACCTTGGGCAGCTTGTCGCGAATGTGGGCAACCTGGGTGGCAAACTCGGCCTTGTAGACAACCACCGTGGCATCAGAATTGTCGAGCAGGTAGAGCAACTCGTCTTCGATGTAGCGGTAATTCACGTTGACGTGGGTCAGGCGTGCCTTGAAGCCGGCCGCGATGCCCTCGCTGTACTCCGGGCAATTGCGCATGTAAAACGCGATCTTGTCCCCCGGCTCGGCACCGCCTTCGAGAAGATTGCGTGCCAGATTGTTGGTGCGGCGTGTAAAGTCACCCCAGGGAATGATGCGCTCGCCATGAATGAGCGCTGGCCGGTCGGCCGGTACGACTGAATCGACGACATCCAGAATGTCGCCATAGTTCCACACGGTCATGATTACCCCTCTTATTGGCTGACTAATTTGTATCATATCTAAAAAAGAGTAGCGTCCATGTCCGAATCCGAAACTCTCCTCGCCTTTGACGACGAGGCCATCCAGGCCGGCAACCGCGCCCACGCCATCGACCACGACGCGATCGATATCCGGGTCGATGCCCTGCTGGCTTCCATGACGCTGGGCCAGCAGATCAACGAGATCCGCGGTGCACAACAGGCACCGATCGACGGCCTCTACTATGCGGGTGGCGACGAGACGCTGGGCATCCCGCCCTACAAGATGGTCGATGGCCCCCGGGGTGCACGTGCGGGTGAAGCCACCGCGTTCCCGGTCGCGATCGCGCGCGCAGCAACCTTTGATGTCGACCTCGAACGTCGCGTCGGCATGGCGATCGGCCTCGAGGTCGCCGCCAAGGGCGGCAACGTGCTGCTGGCCCCGACCATCAACCTTCTGCGCCATCCCGGCTGGGGCCGCGCCCAGGAAACCTATTCGGAGGACACAAACCTGACGGGTGCGATGGGGTGCGCTTTCATTGCGGGTGCGCAGAACCACGTGCTCACGAGCCCGAAACACTTCGCCGTGAACAATGTCGAGTTCACGCGCTTCGATATGAGCGCGGAACTCTCGGCCCGAACGCTGCACGAGGTTTACCTGCCCCACTTCAAACGCTGTGTGGTCGAAGCCGGCGCCGCCTCGGTCATGTCCGCCTACAACAAGCTGCAGGGCGTGTACTGCGGCGAGCATCCGGAGCTGCTGACGAACATCCTCCGTGACGACTGGGGCTTTCGCGGCTTCGTCGAGTCTGACTGGTTTCTCGGTACGCGATCGACAGCGCCCGCCATCAATGCCGGGCTGGATATCGAAATGCCGGCGCCCTACCGCTTCACGGACGAGAAGCTGAAAGCCGCCGTCGATGCCGGCGAACTCACCGAGGAGGCCATTGCCCGCGCCGCCGGGCGCGCCCTGCACCAGAAGCTGGCCTGGGATCTGGCCAACGCGACGACACCGCCCGAAGACGTCGTCGCGTCGGAAGCGCACCTCAGCCTCGCGCAGGAGGCCGCCGAGAAATCCATCGTGCTGCTCAAGAACAATGATGTGTTGCCGTTGTCGGCCGGCCGCATTGCTGTCGTTGGCGATCTCGCCGATACGGCCAACCTCGGCGACCGCGGCAGCAGCTTCGTCACCTCGTCAGAGATCATCACGCCGCTGCTCGGCATACGCACCCGGCATCCTGACTGTGAATACTTTCCTTCTGACAGCGACTTCGCCGCGCTCGCAGACTTCGACGTCGCGGTGCTCGTGGTCGGGCTCACCTATCGCGAGGAAGGCGAATACATTCCCACCCAGCAGCAGGAAGCCGAGGGCAGCGATCTGGCCCGGGGCGGCGATCGCAGGGAACTCACCCTCCCCGACCACCAGATCGAACTGATCGAGCGGGCGCGCGCCCACGCCTCAACGCTGATCGTCGTCCTTGAAGGCGGCAGCGCCATCGACGTCGAAAGCTGGCTGGACCAGGCGGATGCACTGCTCATGGCCTGGTATCCGGGCTGCCGCGGCGGACACGCGATTGCGCGGGTGCTGTTCGGCGACGTCTGCCCCAGTGGGCGCTTGCCGGTCAGTTTTGCCAACATGGCGCAACTGCCGCCCTGGGACGTCGAGTCGCTCAGCGTCGAGCATGAATTCCTGCAGGGCTACCGCTATGTCGATGCCGGCGGCCACACGCCGGCGTTCCCGTTCGGCTTTGGCCTCAGCTACACGACGTTCGATCTGGAGAACCTGTATATCGAGCGCTACGACAATGGCTTCGAGGTCAACATGGATGTGATCAACACCGGCGAGCGCCCCGGCGCCGCGGTGGTTCAACTCTATGTCGCCGTCAGCGAATCGGCTGTCGAGCGTGCGCCGCGGGACTTGCGGGGCTTTGGCCGGCTCGAGCTCGAACCCGGGGAAACGAAGACCCTGCGGTTCGAGTTGATGGACGAAGACCTTGAGTACTACGACGAGTCCCGCGGCTGGCAGCTCGAGCGAGCCCGCTACAGCATCGAGGCGGGCTTCTCGTCCCGCGAGATCGTGCTGGCCCAGAGCTGGCTACTCGACGAGGAGTTCACGCCGGTTTAGCGAACGGTGATGCCGCCGGTCTCGGTGACGTGCCCGACGACCGCAGCATGCTCATAGCCCGCCGCACGCAGCTTCGAGACAACGTCAGTCGCCTGTTCCGCGGGTACGCCGGCCAGCAACCCACCGGAGGTTTGCGGATCAAACAGCAAGGGCTCACGGCTGTCGCCACAGGCGGTAAAGCCGGCGACCGAGCGCCGATTGCCCGCGTACAGCGAACTCTCGATACCGGCCGCGCTCATCTCGCGCGCACCGGGCAATAAGGGGACATCGGCCAGGACGAGTTCAGCGCCGGTGCCGGAGGCGTCCAGCATCTCGCCGAGATGCCCGGCAACGCCGAAGCCCGTGACATCGGTCATCGCCGTTGCGCCAGCGTCGATCAATAGCGCCGCGGCGTCCCTGTTTGATTGCAGCATGATCCGGGTCGCGGCCTCGACCCACGCGCCCCGCGCCTTCGCCTGCATGTCAGCCGCGAGCAGCACGCCGGTACCCATCGGTTTCGTGAGCACGAGCGCCTGCCCCGGCACGAGCCCGCCCTTGCGGTGCACCTGATCGGGGTCAATCAAGCCGTTTACCGCAAAGCCCAGCGAGAGTTCCATGCCCTCACTGGTATGCCCGCCGACCAGCGCGACGTCTTCTGCGCCAAGCTGATCGAGGCTGCCCCGCATGAGCAGCGCAAGCAGTTCTCTCGTCTTCGCCGGCGTGGCATAGGGCAGTGTCATAACCGCAAGCGCCGTCACCGGCTTGCCGCCCATGGCGTAGATATCGCTCAGCGCATGGTTGACCGCAATGCGCGCGAACACCCACGGGTCGTCGATGAAACCCCGAAAGTGATCGACGGTGTGCAGCATGAGCTTGCCGGGCGGCACCTCGTACAGTGCGGCATCATCAAGATCTCCGCTGACACCCATCTCGCCGAGTACTTCAGCCAACAGGTCTGCGGCAACCTTGGCGCCGCAGCCACCACACTGCATCTGGTCATCAAAATCGGCGAGCAAGCCATCGCGGGGCTCGGCTGCCATCGAAGGTAGCTCGTTGAATCGCGCCATGAAGCGACGATCGATCCAGTTCTTCCATTGCCACACCCACGCGCCCGCCGCCGTCTGGCCCCACTTCGACGCGACGGCGCGCTTGCCGCCGACCGAGATCAGCGACAGGAAGTCCTGCTGCGGCCTGAACGGCTTCGGCGCCTGGCCGAGCAGCACGCGGCGCAGGTTGTCATGCAGCGGTTTGCCCTGCCGCACGGCATACACGCCGGCCTTCGGACGCGGGTAATCGTCATTCGATGAGATGTCGCCGACGGCAAACACGTCGGTATGGGACACTGATTGAAGTGTTGCCCCGGTCCGGATGAATCCACGCTCGTCGAGCGCAAGCCCGGTTTCGGCAAGCCAGTCCTGCGAGGCGGCGTTGGTCACGAGAAACGTCTGGTCGAGCGCAATGAACTCGCCGCGCTCGCTGACAACACCATCCGGCCGCACCTCGGCCGCGCGGAACGTACCGTGATAGGCAATGCGCCGGCTGGCGAGTTCCTGCTCGAAGCGGGCCTGCACCTGCGCCGGGTAGCCAGGCAACGGCGCGGCGCTGTCGGCCATGAGGTGCATCCCGACACCGTCTACACCCTCGTGCCGTAGCCGGTGGTGAACGGCGAGGCACAGCTCGATGCCGCCGGCACCGGCGCCAACAAAACCGACTTGTTGCACGCGGCCCGCGCGTGCGTCTGCCAGAAACGCCTCCCACTTGTCGAGGAAGCGATTGATGGGCTTGACCGCAATGGCATGTTCATCCGCACCGGGCAGGTTTTCCGTCGAGGGCGTAATGCCGATGTCGAGGGAAAGCACGTCGTAGGGAACATCGGGCCGGCCCTCGCAAACAACGCGCCCTGACGTCACATCGATCCCTGTCGCGCGGCTGCGAATGAAGCGCGCACCGGCAAACCGGCACAGCGGCCCGAGTTCGATGTGAATATCATCCGGCGTGTAGTGGCCGGCGACGACGCCCGGCAGCATGCCTGAATACGGCGTACGGCTGTCGGGGCTGACCAGCGTGACCTGCAGTCCGGGCATCGGCTTCATGCCCAGCATCCGCAGCACGATCACGTGCGCGTGTCCGCCCCCGACGAGTACGAGATCTCTGGCGATAGGCGAGACGGCTTTCAAATTCAGTCGGCGGCGCTGGCCGTCACCCGCTGCTTCAGGAAGGAACCGATCTTCTCGATGGCCTGCTTGCCTTCGGGCACACGACCGGCGAAGACCGGGAAGACGTGGGGCATCTTCGGCCAGACGTCGAGTTGGGCTTCACCCCCGGCTTCCCGCACCTTGTCGGCCAGCCGCTTTGAATCGCTCAGCAGTACCTCGGTGCTGCCGACGATGATCAGCATCGGCGGCACGCCGCTCAGGTCGCCAAAGAGCGGCGAGGCGAATGGCGCCCGCGGGTCGCGATCACCGAGATAGGCATCGGCGAATTTCTGCAGCCCCGAGGCCGGCAACATTGCATCTGCCTCGGCGTTCAGCTTGATCGAGTCACCGGACAGTGAGAGATCGACCCAGGGCGACAGCAGCACCGCGCTGTGAGGCATGGGCATGCCGAGGCCGCGTGCGTTCATCATGGTGGCAACGGCGAGGCCACCGCCCGCCGAGTCGCCGGCAATGGCGAGCCTGTCGCCGGTGTAACCCTGGTCAACGAGCCAGCGATAGCAGGCGGTCGCATCTTCCAATGCGGCCGGGAACGGATGCTCCGGCGCAAGGCGATAGTCCACGACGAGCACGCGCATCCCGGCAGCGACCGAGAGCCGCCAGGCCAGATCGCGATGACTGTCGAGGCCGCCGAATACATAACCGCCGCCATGCAGATAGAGCATCGCGCGGTCGCTCTCGGCGCCCACCCATTCGCAAGGCACATCACCCACGGTGACGGGTTCGACTTTCGCATCGTCCGGCAGCTTCGGCCCAAGGCCCGCGGCCCTGGCCATCTCCTCTTTGAACGAGGTCATATCTTCCGCCGCGGCGATCGTTTTCTTGATCGTCCGTCGCAACATGAAACTCAGCAGGCTCGCCCTGATGCTCATTGGTTACCGCACTATCCCTTTCGTTATGATCCGGCGATGTTGTCAGAAAACCGGTTAAACCGCGACCTCGCGTGGTGTCTGGGCAGCGCGTCCCTCGCTGCCGACGAGGCCTGGTGTGAATTCGCCGCGGCCCTCCCCGCCGGCCTCACCCTCGCACCACCGCCGGACGTTCACCGCTTTCGGCTCGGGCGCCACTTCGAGTTACTGCTGCGAGCCTGGATGGACGCCTCGGATGAAATTGAACTGATCGAGGCGAATCTGCCCGTGCGGCAAGGCAAGCAGACCATCGGCGAGTTCGACTTCCTCGTGCGTTTCCGCGGCGCGGTCGAACACTGGGAAGCAGCGGTGAAGTTCTATCTCGGCACCGGCGACCGCACGAATGCCGCCAACTGGATTGGCCCGAACACGGCCGACCGTCTGGACCTCAAGCTCGATCGGCTGCGCAGCCACCAGCTCCGCCTCGCCGAACACCCGGCTGCCCGCGAGATGCTCGCCGCACGGGGGATTCAGGTTGCCCGCAGCCGCTGCCTCATGAAGGGCCGGCTGTTTCATCCAGCAGGAGCTGACCGCGAACAGCCGGCATCCGTCAACCCGGCGCACGAGCGCGGCTGGTGGCTTACGGCAACAGCCTTCGCATCAAGCTTTGCCGGCACTGACGCGCGCTTTGCGGTACTGCCCAAAGCGCTGTGGCTCGCGCCACTCGCGGGTGGGGATATCGAAGCGACGCTCTCGGCGGACCAACTGCTGGCAAGGCTGGCGCAACCCCGCGCCGAGCAGGCAACCCACGTGGCAATGATCGCTGACGAGGGCGAGGTCAGCCGGGGATTCATCGTCACCGACCAATGGTTGACCCGCGTCAATGCATGAACGGCCCCTGCGTCGTCAAATGAGCCTGAACGCAACTGAAACCAGAGGCAGATGCCATGGGTGAGAAAACCGATAAGCCGACAGAGCAACAGGACGCCACAGCACAGGACGGCGAGACCACCTACGATCGCGAGGCAAAACTGAAAGAGCTGCTGGACCAGGATCAGAAGAACCCGTTCGCCGACCCCTTCATGGGCTTCTAGCCGCGTTCTAGCGCGGGCCGCCCTCGTTCAGGTCGAGGGCGATAACCAGCGCCTCGGTGAGTGAACTGGCACTGAACGGCTTTCTCAGGATCTGGATACCGAGATCCGCAATCGAACCATCGGCGGCTTCCTCGGCAAAGCCTGTGCACAGGATGACCGCGATATCAGGGTGATGCTGTTGCAGGTAACGGGCGAGTGCGACCCCGTTCATCTCGCCGGGCATCCGGATGTCCGACAGCACGCCATCAATCCGCAAGCCTGACTCGACCAGTTCACGGGCTTCATCCGCCGTGGCCGCCGTCAGCACCTCGAAACCCATCCGCCCCAGACGAAATTCCAGCACACGGCGCAACGCCGGCTCATCATCGACGACGAGCAGACGCGTGCCTCGCGGCACGTATGGCGGCATTCCAGGTGACATGGCCCAAGGCACCTAAAAGCCCCGAGGCTAACCGCTGCGGGTAATCCGTCTGTGACTGCTTTGTGAAGTTGTGTAAAGCGCTACGGCTCGGTTGGGTCCGGGTCTTCGACGTTGCCCTCGTCGTCGATCGACACATCCTGGAACTGGAACTCATGCAGCGTGTAGTAGATGCCCTTCAGGGCCAGCAGCTCCTCATGGGAACCGTATTCCTTGACGACACCGTGATGAAGCACCAGCACCGCGTCTGCTTCCTGGATGGTCTGCAGGCGGTGCGCAATCAGAATGCCGGTGCGCCCCTCGAGCAGTTTGCGCAGACCGTCCTGGATCAGGAGCTCGGTCTCGGTATCGATGCTCGCGGTGGCTTCATCGAGCACCAGGATCTCCGGGTCGGCAGCCAGCACCCGCGCGAACGCGAGCAGTTGCCGCTGCCCCTGTGAGAGGTTCGAACCCCGTTCCACCAGCGGCGTGTCGTAACCCTGGGGCAGGCTCGAGATGAACTCATGGGCGTTCACGGTCTTCGCCGCCTCGATCGCCCGTTCGCGCGTGATCTCGGGATTGCCGAGGATGATGTTGTCGATCACGCTGCCCGAGAAGATGTGGAAATCCTGCAGCACCACGCCGATGCGACGACGCACCTCCTGAGAGCGGATGCGGTTCAGGTCGATGCCGTCGAGGAAGATCATGTTGTCATCGAAATCGTAGAACCGCCCCAGCAGCCTGATCATCGTGCTCTTGCCGGAGCCCGTCGGCCCGACGATCGCAAGCTTCTTGCCGGCGTCGAGGCGGAAGGACACATCTTTCAGGATCGGTACATCAGGCTCGTACTCAAAGTTGACGTGCTTGAACTCGATCGTGCCCGCGAGCCGCTCGGGCAGGTCAGCCGGACGCTCCGGCTCGTGGATCTGCTCGTCCCAGTCCAGCGCCTGGAAGATCCGCTCACCGCTAGCCATCGCCCGGAACAGCACGTTGAGCTGCTCACCCAGCATGACAACCGGCGTGAACAGCATGTTCATGAAGCGCGTGAACAGGATCACGCCGCCCAGCGTCATTTCGTCCTGCACGGCTGCTCCGCCGCCGTACCAGATGATGAGCCCGAGGCCAATTGACGCCAACGAGTCGTTGAAGGCGCCGTAGAACGTCGACAGGTTGATCGAGCGGAACTCGTACCGCCGGTTGCTCTTGTTGATGTCGGTGTACACCTCGAGGTTGCGCTCCTGGCGCTCACTGAGCTGCACGACCTGCATGCCGGAAAGATTCTCCTGCAGGTTGTGGTTGAGCGCCGAGACGCTGTTGCGGGTCAGCCGGAACACCTCGCGGCTGGCGCGCCGGAACAGCATGGTCGCGACCCCGACAATGGGCACGAGCATCAGCAGGATGAACGTCATCTCGACGCTGGTCGAGAACATGATGGCGAGCGCGACCAGAAACGGCACAAACTCACCGATCAGCCCGCCCATGCCGCGCAGCATTTCGTAGAGCGCCTCGATGTCGTTGGTGACGCGGGTCATGATGCGCCCCACCGGCACCTTGTCGTAGAACGAACTGGGGCGTGTTTCCATGTGCGAAAACAGGTCCTGCCGCAAATCGCGCAGCGACTTCACGATGGAGCTGATGAGCGTCAGGCGGTGCACATGGCCGGTGAGCGTAAAGAGGCTCATGAGTGCGGCGAACAGCGCGCCCGCGCAGAAGATCGGATCCCAGCCGGTTTGCGCCTCAATCCACTGGGTGAGCGCGATCATGCCGAGATCCGGCATGTTGCTCTCGGTGACGCCAGAGATGATGTAGTCGACCAGCACCCGGGAGATCACGATTTCCATCATGACCGCGAACGTACTCGACAGCAGGATCAGAATCGCACTCACGACCAGCGTCAGCCGGTACGGCTTCAGCCACTTGAGAATGCGCATGAAGAGCTGCAGGTTGAGCACCGCGCCGGACAGCTCGGCGTCGAACATCGAGTGATCGCGCTTCTCGTTGCCGGTGCTGTTGGTCGCTTCGCTCATACCGGTGACAGCTCCAGGTCTTCGAGCCCCTGGCGCGGATCACCGCCCTGGGTCTGGATGCGCTCGAGTGCAGCGTAAATGCCGTCCTGCTTCAGCAGCTTGGCATGCGAGCCGACCTCGATGATCGCGCCCTTGTCCATGACTACAATGCGGTCGCAATGCCGCAGCGTCGACACGCGGTGACTGACGAGAATGGTGGTCTTCTGGCTGCGCATCTGCTTGAGACGCCGCAGGATATGTTCCTCGGTCTCGGTATCGACGCTCGAGAAGCAGTCGTCGAGAATCAGCACCGGCGCGTTGCGAATGAGCCCCCGGGCCAGCGTCGCCCGCTGCTTCTGCCCGCCGGACAGCGTGACGCCGCGCTCGCCGACCAGCGTATCCATCTGCGCCGGGAACTCGGCAATCGTATCTCGCAGCGCCGCGGCCTCGGCAGAATCCCAGATCACCTCGAGGTTCCGCTCGGGATCGTCGTACGAGATGTTGTTGCGCAGCGGCTCGCCGAACAGGAACGGGTCCTGCAGCACCTGGGCGATCTGCGAGCGAAGCTGCGACAGCGGGTAGTCGCAGATGTCATGGCCGTCGAGGAACAGCTGACCGCGCTGCGTATTGCACATGCGCGTAAACTGCTTCAGCAGCGTCGACTTGCCGGAGCCCACGCGCCCCACAATGCCGATCGATTCCCCGGCCGCAATATGCAGGTTGATGTCGTTCAGTACCGGCTCCCTGCCACCCGCGTAGCTGAACGTCAGATGCCGCAGTTCGAATTCGCCGGTGATCTGCTCCGGCGTCTTGCCGCTGGGCTGATCCTCGATCTCGGGCTCGGCGTCGTAGATCTCGCAGAGCCGGCCCATGCCGACGGCCGCCCGCTGGATCAGCGTGATGAACATGCCGGCCATGCGAATCGGCTGCAGCAGCATGTTGATGCCGAACAGGAAGAACAACAGGTCGCCGACCGTCATCTGCCCTTCCATCACCTGATAGCCGCCGTAGGTGACAATGACCAGCTGCGCCGCTGATGCGAAGAACGGCATCCACGCATTCATGAGCGACTGGATGCGGGCCTGCTCGTAGAACGCCTGGCCGTAGGCGTCGTTGGTCTGCCAGAAGCGCTGGATCTCGTTGTCCTCCTGCGCCATGGCCTGCACGGTACGAATGCCGCCGAGATTCTCCTGCACGTGGGCGCCGAGGCCGGACAGACGCTCCTGCACCTCCCTTGATGCGACCGCCATCGATCGCGACATGTACTTGGCATAGAAGAACAGGACCGGCAGCAGCGGCATCACGAGCAGCGTCAGCGTCACCGACTTCGACAGCATATAGGCGAGCGCAAAGAGCGGCGCGTACACGATGATCACCATCTGGATCGCGCCGAACGCCACAAGGCGCTGGATGAGCGCGATATCCTGGATGGCGCGCGTCATGATGTCGCCGACACCCATCCGCGCGAAGAAATCAGAGCCCTGACGCTGCACGCTGGAGTAGAGCTTCTGGCGCAGGTCGTACGACACGCTGATCCCGACCCGGCGCACCGCCCGGCGCGCATGCACCACGAACACGAAGCGCATGAGCACGCAGAAGACGATGCCGCCCGCGATCTCGGCGAGGGAATACGGCGTGGTCGCGCCCTCGATCTGCGCCTTGATGGCATCGAGACCGTAGGACACGAGGAAGATCGTGTTGATCTCGAAAAACCGCGCAACGAAAAAGGTAAAGAACGCCGCATAGATCCGGAACCGGTAAGGTTCGACGAATGGCAATAGGCGTTTAAGAGCGTTCAAACTACTGGACTGCATGTGAGACGTTTTAATTCTTGCATAAAACCCTATACTCGGGCCATGAGCAGTAACGTTGTCACCAACGCCCTGGTGTTGGTTCTGGCCTTTTCATCCGGCTTCATCATCATGTCCATCGAGCTCCTCGGCGGCAGGATACTCGCGCCCTATTTCGGCAGCGGGATCTACGTCTGGGGCAGCATCATCACGGTCTTCATGCTGTCTTTATCCATCGGCTACCTGATCGGCGGCCGGCTGTCAGTGGATAACCCCAACCTGTTTCGCTACGGCACCTTCTTCATTGGCGCCGCGATCACGCTGCTGCCGACGATCGCCTTCGGGGAGGCCATGCTCGACTGGGTGTTCGGCATGATCACCGACCCCCGCTACGGCTCGCTGGTGGCCTCGATGCTGCTGTTCTTCGTGCCGACGGCGGTGCTCGGCATGATTGCGCCCTACTCCGTACGCCTGATGGTCGAGCATGCGCGGCACAGCGGCAAGGTCGCGGGTGGGCTGTACTTCGTCTCGACCCTTGGCAGCGCCCTCGGGACGCTGGCGACCTCGTTCTACCTTGTACTCTGGCTTGAAGTGAACAACATCCTGCTGACGATGTTCGGCACGCTCATCGCAGGCGGCTGCATCGCCATCTTCAGCCACTACCGGCTCGCGCCGACGCCGGAGCCGGAACTCGTCATTGAGGAGTAACCCCATGCGCCTGCTCATCCTGCTGTCATGCCTGACAGTCGCCCTCGTCGTCGACGTGCCCGAAGCCGGTGCCCGCGACATCCACCGGGAAAAGTCGCTGTACCGGAACATCGTCGTGCGCGAGCGTGGCGACCTGCGGTGTCTGGTGTTCTCGGTCAAGCGCGGCGACCGCAACCAGACCTGCATGGATATGGACGACCCGCGACGGCTCGTCTTCCCTTACGTGCGCATGAGCCTCGGCGGCCTGCTGGTCGAACCTGACCCCACACGCATCCTGATGCTCGGCATGGGCGGCGGCACCATTCCGATGGTGCTCACCGAGATGTATCCGGACGCGAAGATCGACGTCGTGGAAATCGACGAGGCGGTAGTCCGGGTGGCGCAGGAATATTTCGCGTTCCGGGAAAACGACAACATGAAGATCGCGGTGGCCGACGCCCGGGTCTTCGTCAAGCGCGCGATTCTGCAGAAGCAGTCCTACGACTTCATCATCCTCGATGCCTTTACCGGCGACTACATTCCCGAGCACCTGATGACGCTCGAGTTCCTGGAAGAAGTAAAGACGATTCTGGATGACGACGGTGTGCTGGTGGCCAACACGTTCTCGACGAGCGCGCTGTACGACCACGAGTCGGAGACGTACAAAGCGGCGTTCGGGCCGTTCTTCAACTTCAAGCTGCCAATCACCGGCAACCGGGTGATCATCGCAAGGGAGAGCGGCCTGCCGTCAGACGAGACGATTGAGGCCAGAGCCGAGGCGCTGGGCCCGGTGCTGGAGAAGTACGCGGTCGACCTGTCCAGGTACCCGCAGAACATGAGCCGCGGGCAGGACTGGAATCACAACCGGCGAGTACTGACCGATCAGTACTCGCCGGCGAATCTGCTGCGTGGGGATATCTACTAGCCCTTAAGCCTTGGCAGCATCGGCTTCCTTCCAGTAGCGGTCCTTGAGCAGGCGCTTGTAGAGCTTGCCCGTGGGGTGGCGTGGCAGTTCCTTCTCGAAGTCCACGCTGCGCGGACACTTGATGTGCGAGATGTGGCTGCGGCAGAACTCGATCAACTCCTCGGCAAACTCCGGCGTCGCATCTTCCCAGTGCTTGGGTTGCACCACCGCCTTCACCTCTTCACCGAAGTCCTCGTTCGGCACCCCGAACACGGCCACGTCCATCACCTTCGGATGCGTTACCAGGATGTTCTCGGTTTCCTGCGGATAGATGTTCACGCCGCCCGAGATGATCATGAAGTTCTTGCGGTCGGTCAGGTACAGGAAGCCGTCCGCATCCACGTAGCCGACGTCGCCGAGCGTCGTCCAGCCTTTCGGGTGCCGTGACTCATTGGTCTTCTTCTCGTCGCCGTAGTACTCAAACTCACCGCCGCCCTCGAAGTAGATGGTGCCCGTCTCGCCGGTCGGCACCTCGTTGCCTTCGTCGTCGCAGATATGCACCTGCGCCGTGATCGGCTGGCCGACTGAACCCTTGTGCTGCAGCCACTGCTCGGAATTGATGGCAACAAAACCATTACCCTCGGTACCGGCGTAGTACTCGTGGATCACCGGACCCCACCACTCGATCATCTGCTCCTTCACAGGAATCGGACACGGCGCGGCCGCATGGATGGCACACTCCAGCGACGAGACGTCGTACTTCAGGCGCACGTCCTCGTCGAGCTTCAGCATGCGGATGAACATCGTTGGCACCCACTGTGAGTGCGTCACCTTGTATTTCTCAATGGCCTGCAGCGCCGCCTCCGGCTCGAAGTGCGCCATCACGATGCAGGTCATGCCGCCCAGAATAAAGCCCATGGTGAAGGTCAGGGGTGCGGCGTGATAAAGCGGTGCCGGCGAGAGATAGATGCTGTCTTCGGTCGCGCCGTACAGCAGCGCGAACAGGTTCGGTGTCTCATCGTCCTCCGGCTGGAACTCGCCCTCGGGCAGCGGCTTCAGCACGCCCTTGGGCCGGCCGGTGGTGCCAGAGGAATACAGCATGGACGCCCCGGTGCTCTCGTCAGCGATCGGGTCTGTTGGCATCCCGGCGATGGCGTCTTCCCAACTCTCGAAGCCGGCGATGGTGCCATCGAGCATGTACGCGTGTTCAACGTGCTCCATCTTGCCCACGAGCTTCTCGACCACCGTCTGGCGATCCTTCGAAGTGATAAACACCTTCGCGCCGCAGTCATTGACGATGTACTCCACCTCTTCCTCCTGCAGGCGGTAACTGATCGCGGTGTAGTAGAGGCCAGAGCGCATCGCCGCCAGACAGATCTGGATATAGCGAGGGTGATTCTCCGCAAGGATTGCGATGTGATCGCCCCGCTTCAGCCCGAGTTTGCGAAACAGGTGTGCACCCTGGTTCGAGGTCTCGTCCAGTTCCTTTCGGGTGACGGTGAAACCCGACTCCGCCATGATGTAGGCGGGCTTGTCAGGATTCTGTTTGGCCAGAGTCGTAGGATGCATCTTTTCCCTCTTTTCAAAGTTTCATTAAATCAATAACTTAACAGACAAACTTAAGGTAGATTTTCCAGAAGATTGGAGACATAATGAACACCGCTGGATATCTGTTGTCCGACTAGTAACCAAAGCTACCAAAAAGCGCACAAATAATGGAACAGGAAAGAAGGCGCCACGCCCGGTATTCACAGTCTGACCTCGAACTCGAGGTTGCCCGCCCCGGCATCAACGGCATCCTCAGCGTCAATCCGTCAACGGAATGCCTGGACTTCAGCCTCACCGGCCTTCAGTTCGGTTCCGACCAGCCCTTCCGACAGGGTGAGAAAGTCATCGTCGACCTCAGGGTCTATGATCTGCGCGCCGACGAACTTCGCGCCAGCGTGGTCAGCTCCGAAAAGAAAGACAACGGCATGTGGTGCACACGACTCCGCTTCTGCTTCGAAGACAAGAGCATGCAGAAGCCCGAGATCAGCCACAGCCTGCTCAAGATCGAAGATCGACTGCGCATTGCCACCGAATTCCCGATGTCGGCCCCGGTCGCGGGCCAGGCCTGATAGCAGCAGCTCACTGCGATAACTCCTGAATCAAGAGCGACAGCGGTCTGCCGCCGCCCGGCGCCTCAACCACCACAACCAGCACCGACGTACCGCTCAGCATGGGCAGCGCGACCGGCCCGGCAACAATGTCATTGGTGCCCGCGCGCGTCGCGACAACGACTGACGGTGTCGCTTTCGCATAGAACTCCCGGCTGTCCAGATGGTCCAGCCCCGCAGCGTCGGCAGATGATTCCGAAAGGCCCTCGCCGGCTTCCAGCACATGGAAGCTGATGTCGAGCGGGACCGGTTCGTCATCGTCATCGAGCACCTGCACGTCGGCAGCATTGAGCACCATGAGGCTCACCTGGGTCGCGGGCGCAACGGTCCTTACCGATGTGACTGTAGCGGCAGCGGTTTCATCTCTCAGACGTCCGCCGAGGATCAAGACATCGTTCGAATCAGGGTTAATGCTCACGACGGTTTCGAAAGCGTCTGTTCCCTCGCGCACATCAACATTGATGAACGACGTCTCGCTACGAACCTCAAAAGGCAGGCTCATATGCAGATAATCAAGCGAAAACTCTGCTGAATCCGGCCCTCCGAACGCATCGTTCAACATCAACTCAATCTGGCTGGTGTCCGGCATGGTGTTGAGCACACGCACGTATGTGGGGCGGGACTCGTCACTGAAAACCGTCGACGCGCCAAGCGCCGACACCACGATTGGCATCGGCCCACCCTCCGCCCGGTCGACAACAACCACCAGCGAACGCGCCCGCTCGGCAAAGCTCAATGCCTCAATCTCGAATCGAGCGTCGCCGCTCGCGTGATCGAGCTCGAGACGATAGTCGTCTGAGACATCAAGCCGCTCAACCGTCGAAGAGGCGCCGGGGAATAGCGTGAATGTCCGGCCAGTGGTGCCGACGAGGTTGACCACCGCCGGGTCAAGCGTCGACGCGTTTATGACCTGCACCTCGGCGACATCTTCCTCCTCGACCTCATCGAGATCGCCATAGGCTCTGGTGACAAGTTCAATGGAAGGAATCGCGAAGGAGCCGGTCAATACCAGATAGTGAATCGAGTCTTCTACCAACGCGATCTCGAGCTCATCGAGCAGTTCGATGTCTGCGTCGGAATCCGGGTCTTCGAAGGTAACGCCGACCACAACGGACTCGGCATCGGATTGGATGGTTGAGGTCGCATCCATAAACGAAAGCAGCCTGACCACGCTGGACACTGTCTCATCGTCGTCGTCATCCCCGGTCTCTTCATCGACCGAAATCGCGAGCGTCGGAGAGTCAGGGATCGCATTGATTATCTGAAGGCGCGCGACTTCGCTGGTCGACGCATCGTCATCATCGCTGCCGCTACAGCCAAAGAGAAAGAAGGCGAGAGAAGAAACAAGTACGGCAGATACGGGACGAAACAGCATGGGCAACCCTTCAGCTTATTGATGACAAGCCGCTGTACGCGCAACGCGGTCGCCATCTGTCGACGAAACCTGAACGCCACCTGAACAAGGACCTCCGGCGTTGGAGAACGCGACAGATAACCCGCCGCCGCACGTAAAGCGGTTACCACACACTGGAGACCGCAACATGAAAAACCGGATTCAACTGATTGCCCTTGGCATTGCGCTCATGTCGGGTGCCGTGCACGCCGCGCCGGCTGAAGAGCAGCGCGCCGAACGCCGGGCGCAATGGGAGTCGATGTCGGCAGAGGAACGCGAGGCCATGCGGGCCGAGCGGCGTGAACGCTGGGAATCGATGAGCGAAGAGGAACGCGCCCAAATGCGTGCCGAACGCCGCAAGCGGCTCGAGTCGATGACGCCGGAGCAGCGCAAGCAGATGATGGAACGACGCGACGAACGCCGCGGCGAGCGCCGGCCCAACTAGCTAGCTGAACCGAACCTGAACCGATCGCAACCACTCGTCGCCGGCGCGGAAACCGGCGACCCGTCGCGCGGTCTGATATCGCACAGGACAGAGTTTCACGAGCTCTCTCTCCTGCGGTTGGTCCCATATCCGCAGGCAACGTTGGACCGTCCGGGACAGGCGTTTCGGTATGTACCCGGACGGTCTTTTTTTAACTCCTGTTGATCCAGGTCAACTTTCCGACCAACTGCCCTCAAGCGAATAAAGCCCCGACCGAAAACCCGGGTATCCATTGCTTGAAGGTAACCACTGATGACTGAATTTGTTTGGAGCGATCAACTGAAGATCGGGGTCGGCCCCATGGATCGCGAGCACCAGCAAATCATCACCCTGATGAACGTGCTGGCGGTCGCCCACGAAAGCGGCGCAAGCTTTCTGGAACTCGACCGTGCGTTCACCGATCTCGCCAGATACACGACGAAGCACTTCAAAGATGAAGAAGCGTTCATGGAGTCGATCGACTTTGAGGGTCTGCGATCGCACAAGGTGATCCACGAACGCCTGCTGAAAGAGATGGGCGAGCACTATGAGGAGTTCAGAAAGAACCGGGAGCTCGACCCGAAGGTGTTCCGCTTTCTGACCTTCTGGCTGAAGTCGCACATCTGCGGCATCGACAAGAAGTATGCGGAAGCGGCGAAGGGGGTGCGGGCGGCGTAGCGCCCCACCCGGGTTAGCGGCCCTTGAAGTCGCCGGGCGGGTTGCCGCCGGCCACCTGCCGCAGCGCCTGCGCGGCATCTTCGCTGCGCATCAGTTCGCCGAACAGTTTGGCCTCGAGCGCAATGCCGTCATCGAGCGGCATCGTCATGCCGTCGCGGATCGCCCGCTTCGCCGCCTGAATCGCGAGCGGTGCACGCGCGGCGAGCCCCTGCGCGAATTCTTCCACCTCTTCCTTCCAGTGCGCGAAGTGAAATACCCGGTGCACGAGCCCGAGTTCGAGCGCGTCCTCCGGCGACAGCAAGCGTGCTTGCATGATGAGATCCATGGCCTTCGCCATGCCGATCAGCCGCGGCATACGCTGAGTACCACCCGCGCCGGGGATGATCCCCACGGATGTCTCCGGCAGGCCCACACGAAATTCACCGTCACGCATCACCCGGAAGTCACAGGCCAGCGCCAGCTCAAAGCCACCGCCAGCCGCGTTGCCGTTGATCGCGGCGATGGTGACACCACGCCACGCCTCGAGCCGTCGCATCAGCCCCTGAAAGCTGCGGGCCTTCGGGTCGACATCAGCCGCCGGGCTGGCGCTCTCGCGATCGCCCCGCATCGTCTCTGACGCATTGGCGAGTTCACCCACGTCATAGTGACGCACAAAGTAGTCGTCGGCACCGCCGGTCAGCACCAATACGCGCAGCTCGTCATCGGCCTCCACCTCGTTCATCAGCGTGTTCAGCTCGATGACCTCTGACGGCACCATCGTGTGCAGCGGCGGGTTAGACATGCTCACGGTCATGACGTGACCGTGGCGCGATACCTCGAGATGTTCAAAATCAGCCATCGCCCTCTCCTGCCTGAATGTGATCGAGAATTTGCTGGAACCGGTTCGGCGCTTCCGGATCGATCTCGCGCCTTTGCCCAGCCGTCAGGCCGCCATCAACGACGAACGGCTGGCCAGTGATAAACGTGGAATCGTCGCTGGCAAGGAACAGCGCCATGCCCGCGATATCCTGCCCGGTGCCGGCACGCTGGATCGGCGTTGCCACCGCCTGCGTCTGCTCCAGCGCCTCGATGAACTTCATGCGCTGCTGCCAGTTCATGTTGGCCTGCCCGGCAAAGATCGCCGTCGCGATAAAGCCCGGGCAGATCGCGTTGACGCGAATATTCTCCGGCCCGAGTTCGAGTGCCGTCGAGCGCGTGATGTTGATCACCGCGGCCTTCATGGCGGTGTAGACGTGCGGGCCCCAGCCGCCACGCAGCCCCGCCACCGAGGCGGTATTGATGATGCTGCCACCGCCCGTTGTCTTCATGACCCGGGACGCATGCTTGATGCCGGCGAGCACGCCGGTGAACAGCACGTCGATTGTGTAGCGATACTGATCGCCCAGGTCGAGCGTCTCGAGTTCGCCCGCAACGCCGCCGAAGCCCGCGTTGTTGAACATGCAGTCGAGCCGCCCGAACTCGCTCACCGTGAAGTCCACCAGCGCTTCGACCTCGGACTCGCGGCTCACATCACAGCGTCTGAAGCGCATGTTGCTGCCGAGTTCCTCGGTAAGTACATCGCCCGCCTCTGACTGCACGTCGGCGATGACCACCTTCGCGCCCTCTGCGAGGAAGCGCCGCGCAGTCGCGAGCCCCATCCCCGATGCCGCACCGGTAATCGCGGCGACCTTGCCTTCCAGCCGTCCGGCCATAGTGATCTCCCTCTTGTTTCTGCGGATGCTGTTCAGACCGCAGTATAGCCGCCGTCGATGACGAGTTCGGAACCCGTCATGAAGCTCGAATCATCCGAGGCCAGAAACAGCACGCCGCGCGCGATCTCGATCGGCTCGCCGAGCCGGCCGATGGGATGCTTCTCTGTGAGCAGCGCACGCAGCCCGTCTTCGGTCATGTTCTCTTCTTCCGGCATCACATCGACGATGGCGCGCACGAGCGGCGTCCAGATGTAGCCGGGGTGGATCGAGTTCACACGAATCGGATAGCCAAGATTACCGCAGTGATTGCAGAGCGACTTGGTCATGAGCCTCACACCGCCCTTCGACGCGTTGTAGGCCGCACCGGCGCCGCCGACGATGCCCATCACCGACGAGATATTGATGATCGAACCGCCGCCCTCGCTCATTGCCATGTGCCCGATGGCGCGCTGGCAGCCCATGAAGATCGAGTCGAGGTTCACCGCCATGATCTTGCGAAAATCCTCGAGCGACTGGTCTTCCCACGTGCCCATCCCGGCGCCGGAGACACCCGCATTGTTGACGAGGATGTTGAGCTTGCCCCACTGGTCGACAGCCTTGCCGATCACGGCATCCCAGTCGGCCTCGCGCGTGACGTCATGCCCCATGGCAATCGCATCACCGTCGTCGGCCGCGATGCCGGCCGCCACGTCCTCGGCGGCTTCCTGGCGAACGTCGGTCACCAGCACCGACGCCCCGGCCCTCGCCAGCAGCCGCGCGCTTTCGGCGCCAATGCCGCTGCCGCCGCCGGTGACGATCGCGACCTTGCCATCAACTCGATTCATGTTTCCCCCTTGACTACAGAAAT
This sequence comes from Pseudomonadales bacterium, assembly GCA_965267485.1. GTDB lineage: Bacteria > Pseudomonadota > Gammaproteobacteria > Pseudomonadales > Azotimanducaceae > JANQJA01. The sequence goes on from OZ254080.1 coordinate 2,512,532, forward strand.
GATGCTCAAACTTTCTAAAGTCTATCGCGGTCCGACCGAAACCGTTGCATGAACCTCTCTCTGCCCATGCCCGGCGCGGACATTCGCCAGCGCCTGTTCGTTGTGGTTGGCACCGGCTTTCTGATCCCCACGTGCGCGCTCTTCATGGTGCTGGAGTGGTACCGCGGGATGTGGGAAATGGTCGTGCTGCTCGGCGTAGGCGTCGTGCTCACCGGCGCGGGCCTCATCATTGCGCTCAGCCGGCATTTTTCGCCCTTTGTGACCCGGGGTCTCTACATCTACCTCGGTGTACTCCTGCTCTACTCGCACGGGCTGGGGCGCGAGAACCTCGCGCTCGTCTTCTACATGATTGTGCCGCTGTCATCGATCCTGATCTTCGGCATTCGCGAGGGCATCGCGTGGTCGACCGGCGTGCTGGTACTGACCGCCTGGCTCATCTTCCGCGCGCCGGAACCCGATTACCTCACGGCGTCGGCCTACCTCTGTGTCTACGCGCTGATGGTCGGCTTCTCGGTCACGTTCGAAGCACTGCGGGCCAAAGCGCAGCGCAGCGCGGACAACCGGAACCGCGTACTCCTCGACGAACAGGAACGCCTGCTGAAAGCCAAGCAGGAACTGGAAGCGAGCGAACAGCGATTTCGCCAGTACGCCGCGATCGCCTCTGACTTTCTTTATGAAGCGGACGCTGAGATGCGGGTCACCTATCTGTCGCCTCGCCTGGCCGACATCATCGACCGGCCCGCCAGCGAATTCGTGGGGCGGAACATGATCGACGTGCTGAAAGACTGGGTGCCCGAAGTCTCGCCCGCCAGCGTTGAATCGCTGCTGGCGCACCAGCCCTTTCGCGACTTCCCGATTACCGTGCCGCAGCCCGACGGTAGCGCCCGCTACCTGCGCATCCGTGGCGAGCCGAACTTCGACGACGACGGCCGCTTCATCGGCTACCTTGGCTCCGGCGCTGACATCACCGACTACGAACAGGCCCAGCAGGAACTCCGCGAGAAAGACCGGGAGTTGCATCACATCCAGAAGATGGAAGCGATTGGCGGCCTCACCAGCGGCTTCGCCCACGACGTCAACAACCTGCTGAACGTCATCGCCGGCAACCTGGAACTGCTGCAGCTCGAAAGTGGCGGCAAGCTCGATGCCGTCAAGTTCGACGCCGCGAACTCCGCGGTCGACCGCGCCGCCGAACTGACGGCGCAGCTGCTCTCATTTGCCCGGCGCCAGCCGTTGCAGCCCCGGAATGTCGATGCGAGCAAACTGCTCGACAACATGGCCTCGATGCTGGAGCGAACGCTCGGCACCGAGATCGAGCTGCACCTGATTCGCGACCGCAACCTCTGGCACGCCAAGATCGACCCGAGCCAGCTCGAAAGCGCCCTGCTCAACCTCACGATCAACGCCCGGCACGCCATCGACGGGCGCGGCGACGTCACAATCGAGGCAAGAAACCGCTCACTGGAGGGCCGCCCCGGTCTCGAGGCCGGCGACTACGTCGAGATTGTGGTCTCGGACAACGGCTGCGGGATGCCCGCGCATCTGGTGCCACGCGTGGTCGAACCGTTCTTCACCACCAAGCCCAACGGCGAAGGCACCGGGCTGGGCCTGTCGATGGTGTACGGGTTCGTGCGGCAGTCCGGCGGACAGTTCGACATCGAAAGCATTGAGGGCGAAGGCACGGCGGTGATGCTGCTGCTGCCCAGAGCGAGCGAAGAAGACGCAGAAAGCCCACGCTCGGCGCCGGCCCGCAAGAGCGCGGATTCACTCGAAATCCTGCTGGTGGAAGACCAGTCTGAACTCGCCAAGGTCGTCACGCTGATGCTGAAGGGGCTCGGCCACACACCGACCTCGGTCTCGACCGCCGAAGAGGCGCTCAAGCTCTTGCCGAACATGCAGCCCGACATGCTGATTACCGACGTGATGCTCGGCCGCGGCATGAATGGCGTGGAACTCGCCGACCGCGTCTCGGCCGAATACCCGGCCATCAAGATTCTGCTGGTGTCGGGCTACCCGCCCCAGGAAGTGCTCAAGAACCGAACCAGCGACTACCCGCTGCTCGGCAAGCCGTTCAACATCAAACGGCTCGCCGAGGCGATCGAATCATACTTCCGTCATACCGATCAGTACGCCGTTGGATGACTTCGGGTGCACGAACGGGCCCGCGAATGCGACGCCCTTGTCAGCCATGGACGCCCGCAGCCCCTCTGCGCCCTCGACGTTCATCGACACGGCGTGGAGGCCCTCGCCATTTTTCTCGAGCGCCTTGGCGATCGGCGATTCATCGTTAAGCGGTGCCACCAGCTCGAAATAACTCCCATCAGGCATCTTAAGCCAGGCCTGCCTGATGCCCAGCCCCTCGTTCTCGCTGCGACGCTCGCACTCGAGCCCGAATTGCGTCGTCCACTGCTCAACGGCGGCGTCCAGATCCCTGACCCGAATCGCCACATGATGGAATCCCTTGAATGCCATGCGCTTTCTCCCTCTGCTCATCGAAAACCTGAATACTGCCGCCACCCGGGCCGTCACTGCAATGCCCGCCAGTTTGGTGCGCAGCAGCATCGAATCCTGCACTGAAATATCAGCATATTTTCAAGAACTGGCACCCCTTAGCGAATTCGTCAGATTCTAAACCTGCCCCCAAAATTCCACCAAAAATCCATTTTTCACCAGATGATCGGTAACACTAGATATTGTGCTCTCGGCCCCCGTGAGGCACACTATCTTGCCGTTGCCGCCGAAATCCCGCCCGTGCAAAAGCTGTGGAAAACAGCTGTATAAGCGGTGGAAAACCCGGCATAAAAAGCCAGATAAGCTGTCAAAAAGCTGTGTAAAACTGGATAACCAATAGCAGGAGCCCCCAAGAGACAATGGACCAGCCGGCCAGCAAGCCCGACTTGAAAGCGATCCCGAAGAACGTCAACGAAATCAAATACCAGGAAACCTCCCTCGACATCTGGGAGAGCAAATACTGCCTCAAGACCAAAAAGGGCGAGATGGTCGACAAAACCATCGACGACACCTTCAAGCGGGTGGCCCGCGCCCTCGCCGACGTCGAGGACAAAGACAAGCGCGATCACTGGTACGAGGAGTTCCTGTGGGCGCTGCGCCAGGGCGTGATCCCGGCCGGCCGCATCACCTCGAACGCGGGCGCGCTCGAGCACAAGCCGGCCACCTCCACTATCAACTGTACGGTGAGCGGCACGATCTTCGACTCGATGGAAGACATCCTGAAGAAGAACGTCGAAGCCGGGCTCACCCTCAAGGCCGGCTGTGGCATCGGCTATGAATTCTCGACGCTGCGCCCGAAAGGCGCGTACGTCTCTGGCGCCGGCGCGTATACCTCCGGCCCGCTGTCGTTCATGGATATCTACGACAAGACCTGCTTTACCGTGTCTTCTGCCGGGGGGCGGCGGGGTGCACAAATGGCGACGTTCGACGTCTCCCACCCCGACGTTATGGAGTTCATCCGCGCCAAGCGCGAGGATGGGCGGCTGCGACAGTTCAACCTGTCGCTGCTTATCACCGAGGAGTTCATGGAGGCGGTCAAGGCCGACGCCGAGTGGCCCCTCTCCTTCCCCATGACGCAAGAGGAAGTCGACAACGACGAGGTCGACCTCGACGACAGCAGCCAGGTCATCTGGCGCGACTTCCCGGTGAAGCGCAAGTACGTGACCAACGATTCCGGCCTCGTTGCCTGCCGCATCACCAAGACCATCAAGGCTCGCCGGCTGTGGGACATGATCATGACCACCACCTACGACTTTGCCGAGCCGGGCTTCATCCTGATCGACAAGGTCAACGAGCAGAACAACAACTGGTTTGACGAGAACATCCGCGCCACCAACCCCTGCGGCGAGCAGCCCCTGCCGCCCTACGGCTCGTGCCTGCTGGGCTCAGTGAACCTCACGCGCTTCGTGCAGAAGCCGTTCACGGCAGAAGCCAGCTTCGACTGGGACACCTACAAGCGCGCCGTCGCCATCTTCACCCGCATGCTCGATAACGTGGTCGAGATCAACGGCCTGCCGCTCGAGAAGCAGCGCGGCGAGATTATGCGCAAGCGCCGCCACGGCATGGGCTACCTGGGCCTCGGCTCCACCATCACGATGATGGGCATGAGCTACGGCGACGAAGACTCGGTGGCCTTCACTGAGGAAGTCACCAAGCAGATGGCGCTCACCGGCTGGGAAACCGGCCTCGAACTCGCCCAGGAGAAGGGCCCGGCCCCGATCATGGACGAAGAATTCGAAGTCACCGGCCACATGCTGCGCCTGCGCCCCGAGATGAAGCGCGACGGCATCAAGGAAGGCGACAAGCTCAAGGGCAAGGTGCTGCACGCGAAGTACTCGCGCTACATGCAGAAGGTCGCCGAAGAAGCGCCGGAGATCGTGCAGCAAATCGCCGAGACCGGTTGCCGCTTCACGCACCACTCCTCCATCGCGCCGACCGGCACCATCTCGCTGTCGCTCGCGAACAATGCCTCGAACGGCATCGAACCCTCATTCGCGCATCACTATTCGCGCAACGTCATCCGCGAAGGCAAAAAGAGTAAAGAGAAGGTCGACGTCTTCAGCTTCGAGCTGCTGGCCTACCGCCAGATGGTAAACCCCGAGGCCGAGCCCTACACCGACGACCCCGAGAAGCAGCTGCCGGAATACTTCAAGACCGCCGACGACATCACGCCGATTGAGCACGTGAACATCCAGGCGGCTGCGCAGAAGTGGATTGACTCCTCAATCTCGAAGACGGCCAACGTACCGACGGACTACCCGTACGAGGACTTCAAGGACATCTACCTGCACGCCTACGAGCAGGGCCTGAAGGGTTGCACGACGTTCCGCTTCAACCCCGAAGCCTTCCAGGGCGTGCTGGTGAAAGAGAAAGACCTGGAAAACACGACGTACACCTTCAAGCTCGAAGACGGCACCACCGTCGAGGCGAAGGGCAACGAGATGGTGGAGTACGACGGCGAGCTGCACACCGCCGCCAACCTCTACGACGCGATCAAGGAAGGCTACTACGGCAAGTTCTAGCTTGCCGTCAGTAGAACCCACCAAAGGACACCGACTATGCCCCTGAAAATCGAACAACCCATCATCGGCTTCGGCATCAAGAAGCCCGAAGACGAAGCCGCCAACGCGCCCACCGAACCGCAAAAGGAGCTGATGCACGAAGACATCCAGCGCCCGGACGAACTGCGCGGCTACACCTACAAGATCAAGACGCCGCTCAGCGACCACGCGATGTACATCACGATCAACAACATCGTGCTGAACGAGGGCAGCGAACACGAACAGGAATACCCGTTCGAGATCTTCATCAACTCCAAGAACATGGACCAGTTCCAGTGGATCCTCGCGCTCACGCGCCTGATGAGCGCCGTGTTCCGCAAGGGCGGTGACGCCACCTTCCTCGTTGAAGAACTCAAGCAGGTGTTCGACCCGCAGGGTGGCTACTTCAAGAAAGGCGGCCGCTTCATGCCGAGCCTCGTCGCCGAAATCGGTGAAGTGCTCGAAACCCACATGAAGAAGATCGGCCTCATCGAAGATGAAGAACTGAGCGCCGCCCACCAGGCCCTGATTGCCGAGAAGCGTGCTGCCCTCGAAGGCGCCGCCGCCGTCAACGCCGCCAACGAAGACGACGGCGCCAGCGGCTACCCGCCCGGCGCCGAGCTCTGCGGCAAGTGCCACACCAAGGCCATGGTCATGATGGACGGCTGCATGACCTGCCTCAGCTGCGGGGATAGCAAATGCGGGTGACCCCGCGGCTTGCGCAGCAAGGCGCGGCGCCGCGGCAGCAGGTTTGCGAAGCAACACCTGCGAGAGCGGCTCGTAACGGCCGAAGCGCTGCCAACCACCCATCGTCCTGAGGCCCGCCGCGAAAGGCGGCGCGCCGAAGGACCTGAACAGATCACCGCAACCAGAGAAGAACAAAAGGCATTGAACACCCCCGCCAACGCCCAAACCCCCGAAGGCCTAACCCCCTCCCCGGTTAGAACCTCAGAACAAAACTACCTCGACCAACTCCAGTACATCCTGGACCACGGCGTGAAGCGCGAGGATAGAACCGGCGTAGGCACCCTCAGCTGCTTCGGCATGCAAGCCCGCTACAACCTGCAAGAAGGCTTCCCCGCCGTCACCACGAAGAAGCTCGTATGGAAGTCGATGGTGAGCGAACTCCTCTGGTTCATCAGCGGCAGCGGCAACATCAATGACCTGAAAGAGATCTACAAGCACAACAAGCTCTGGGACCTGAACTTCGAGGACTACTGCAAACGCCGCGGCATCCCGGTGGACGAATCCGACGGCGACATGGGCCGCATCTACGGCCGCCAGTGGCGCCACTGGCGCCGGCCGGACGGCACCGAGGTGGACCAGCTGCAGGAAGCCATCAATCTCATCAAGCACAACCCCACCAGCCGCCGCATCATCGTCAACGCCTGGAATCCGGGCGAGATCGATCCTAATGAGGTCGCGCTACCGCCCTGCCACTCCTTCTTCCAGTTCTACGTGGCCGACGGGAAGCTTTCGCTGCAGATGTATCAGCGGAGTGCGGATATGTTCTTGGGTGTGCCGCTTAACATCGCGAGCTACTCTCTGCTGCTCGCAATGGTCGCGAAGATCACCGATCTGGAACCCTACGAATTCATCCACACTATCGGGGACTCTCATATATACCTCGACAGCGTTGACCAGGTGAATGAGCAACTTTCCCGCAAGTCATTTGCATTACCGACGCTCCAGATTGACGATCGCAATCAAACATCGATAGATGACTTTGAGATTGATCATTTCTCACTCAAAACCTATGAACATCACTCAGCCATAAAAGCAGCGATGGCCGTCTAGCTCCAAACGGTCAAGCTGAAACTGGTTCAGCCAATGCGCGATGATGCCTGGATCTCAACGTATGAGGCATAACAAACGCAATTCTCAGCGCACCCTTTTCTGGAAGGCTGTCAGCTCAGCGCTTGCAGGCTGAGCACAGATGCTTCGCGACCACTTGACCTATGGTGGGCTGTTCCAACTAGGTAGTCGCAAACGACAGCGAAATTAAGGTTAGTTGTGCCAAAAGAACCGACACCAGAACAAAAAGACGAGTTGTTGAATCATCTTATCGATTCAGCCAAGACTGGAACCTTTTTAAGAGCTGTTTACGAACGGACGCTCGATCAAGACTTGCGAGAGTGGCTCCCAACGGCACTCTCCTTGCTCCATAACCGCAACGAGATTGACGTAGTTTCTGAATTCATCGCATTGAAGAATCATGACGGAGACTACGATTTTTTCCTCACGCGCCATGTGTTTGAGGCGGTACTGCCAAATTTAGACGCAGACGTTCCATTGGTTATGCAATGCGTAATTCACCTTACCAACGAAGCGGGCCACGATATGGCGGCGGGCATGTTGTTCCCACCCTACCAGGAGTTTTGCTCCAAAGATCCGCAAAGACCCTCTGTGGCGCTTGAATATATTAAGCAAAATCCAGAGTTTATGGATTTGCTCTCACCAACCATAGTCGCTGGAACTAGATTTGATGAGAAGGAATCTTGGGCTGAAACAGTTGCTTTAGTAGGCAGTGGGCATACTGAGCTGAAGAAGAGAGCAATAATCGCGCTAGGAAGGATGGAATACGCAGAAGGATCGCCATTGGTGAGCGAATCAATGGCCTTGTTGTCAAAAATCAACGCAGACGAAACGGACGACGAAGTACTTGCGTCGGTGCTTCAAGCATCATTCGCCATACTTCAACAAGATCGATCCTTGGCCTCAACGGCTGTTGAACTGGCCAACTCTGTACTTAACAAAGCTAAAGAATATTCCTTGCACAAAGCATCCGAAATCTTTGGCCTTCACACCAAGGACGTTCCAGCGGCGCTAGCTAGCGTTTTTATATCTCACCTTACAACGGTTAATCACGAAAACATCGGCACGTTAGACAACATAGACTATGCGCTAGCAGACTTGATTAATCGAGAAGATCCAACCATCGGAGTTTACTTCCTTGAAAACCTCCTGGTAGCCAACCGAGAGATTCGTATTGCTATGTTCGATAGTGCCGCCCGAGAATTGCTCAAAAACAAGAATGACCTTCTAGATCGACTTGCCACTCGATGGCTAGCTCGAGGCACACTAGAACTCTGTCGTGTTCTTCCGGACCTTCTAGATCTAAAGCATGATGAATCAGCCGTCCACCTACAGGTCGTCCCTGAGGAGTTGGTAGACACAGACCTTCCTCACTTACTGTTTGCTGCTCGAAAGGCTGTTGGATACCCTTTTTTTCACACCACTCACCGCAGCAACCTTTCTAGTTTCACTTCTCAGACTGCCTACGAACGACCATACAAAGGAAGTGATCTCTAGCCTGCTATTTGAACCTTTGTTGATCAACTACTCAGCGACAGTACGTAATTATTTAATAGGATTAGATGATAAGAACATAGAAACACATGTTCGAAATTCTTTGTCCGCTCTTGAAGAGTACCTTGATGATTTACGAGGTGTTGAGCGAATTCAGGAGCACCACACTCCTTTAGGAAATCTCGAGTCCCATCACAAGCACCTGACTAAAAAAATGAGTGAAGCGATGAAAGAAGCTGAGGCGCAGTCAGTGCTTCTGTCTCTGGTCAATCGCTCAGTTTTACTTTACGGAAGAAAGTCTATCAGTTACTCCCCTGCGGGAACCAGTTCCGCCAAGCGCATGGAAGTGCCCCTGCAAGAGCATTCAGTCCAGATGGAGCTACCACGACTTCAAAGCATTGACCCTCTCGGCATGGAATTGATGCTCCGCCGCTTCAAATACGAACAGATGATTGAATGAAGCTGATTCTCCAACACTATCTAGCGTCGCTTAAAGAAAGAGACGAGCTTGATGCAATTCTTCCCGACCTGCTCAGTCAGTTGGGCCTCAATGTCTTTTCAAAACCGGGGCGTGGAACCAGGCAAGACGGAGTAGACGTCGGGGCGGTTGGCAAGCTAGATGGAAAGATAGATAAGGTCTATCTTTTTTCGATCAAAGCTGGAGATTTGACGCGAAACGACTGGGATGGAGACGCTCTACAGTCCTTGAGGCCCTCTCTGAATGAGATCATTGACTCGTACATCCCGAATAGATTACCAACCGAACACAAGGACAAACCAATTGTTATCTGCCTCTGTTTTGGCGGGTATATAAAAGAACAAGTTAGACCTCAAGTAAGAGGTTTCATAGACAACGCAACCTCCGACCAAATCTCATTTGAAGAGTGGAATGGAGACAAGCTTGCAGAGCTAATCCAGGAAAACTTTCTCCGTGAGGAATTACTATCGCCTGACGCTCGATCGCTGTTCCGAAAATCATTGGCACTTATTGACGAACCAGAAGCTTCCTACCGTCATTATTCAAACCTTCTCAGGATTCTGTTGACCAACAATCATAGTAAACCGAAGGAGATCATCACATCTATAAGACAAATGAATCTTTGTCTATGGGTTCATTACTCTTGGGCTAGAGAGGCTGGAAATTTGGAAGCTACTTATTTGATAAGCGAGCTCACTCTTCTACATGCGTGGGAGATTTCGAAAACGGTAGTCGGCAAGAAAGACAAATCGTCCCAAGCAATACAAGACACGCTCAACGCGATATTAGGTCTGTACCTTGACTCAACGCTTTCTTTCGTCGAGAAAACAGTCCTACCTTTTGCGGACAAAAAACATGCATTGTCCACTTCTGTTGTCGCAGCTAACGAGGTGGACGTAAACCTTCGCCTGTTCGACGTTATCGGCCGGTTGGCGATCAGCACGATCTGGACCTACTCAACAATACAAAGAATTCCCGAGAAGGATAAGGAAATGCGGGAAGGAATCATGGGCCAGCTAGACCGATGTTCACAAGCGATCAAACAACTTGTTGCAAGTAACCCAACCCTCAAGTTGCCAATCAAAGATGATCAGGCAATAGATCTCACTCTCGCTGTATTGATGTTGTTCATGCGAGGAGATAGCGATCAAGATGTAGATATCTGGATCAATGAAATACTCGATCGCGCTACCTTCGCAATGAAAGTGAACGGGAAGTACCCAAGCAACATACAGTCATATTCAGAACTTCTTGAGCACCCAAGCCACGACGAGGACTACTTCAAAGCGAAAACTGAAGGTAGCATTCTGTATCCAATGATCAGCCTGTTCGCAGATCTCTGCAACGATGTTGAGCTTTATGAAAAGGTTAAGAACATCAAGAGAGAGCACTTAGAACACTGCAATTTCCAACTTTGGTTTCCCGACGAACAATCAGAAGAACACATCTACATTAATAGTGACGCTCACGGCGCCGTTCTTTCCGAATTGAATATGGAGCAACCAATGGAGAGCTTTGCAGCTCAGGTCTACGGAGAATGTGATCATTCCGATCAATTTCTAGAATTATCTGCTGTGAAATCAAACCTTTGGCCAATAGTCTTAGTTGCATGTCGGCACTTTCGATTACCGATTCCGGTTCACATATTCCGTGACCTATACAATGAAGCCAAGCAAAATCAAAATGGAACTGGCGAGAATGCCAAGTAAAGACTAGGTAGGAGTCTCGTACACGGGGGCGAACGCCAAAACCGTTAATTCCCAGTACAATTCAAAGGTAAAGTTTCAAATTGCACGATGTTATTTAGATATCAATGGATTGAGCAATGTCTAACCCCATTATCATTCGACGCGGACTTAGAATTGGAGACCTTGAAGCGGAGACCGATGAAGACCTCCTGACAGCGTGTTTCGTCGACAATGGCGAGTTAGATCTCCTCAGAAACGTAGAACGACCAGAAAGCGTAATTGTTGGACGAACCGGAGCAGGAAAATCAGCGCTACTACTCAAATTTAAGTCGACGGAAACGAACGCTCGCCTACTTGACCCAAACGATATCTCAGTGAAGTTTCTAGAGCACTCGGACGTACTGCAGTTCTTCGAGAGTATTGGAGCGAAGTTAGACCTCTTTTATAAACTTCTCTGGCGCCACGTCCTTACTATCGAATTTCTAAAGCTCCGCTACGGACTTAAGAATGAAGTTGATAGTGAAAACGTTTTTGAAAAGTTGCTCTCATTCGTAACACGCGATTCGGCCAAGCGAGAAGCTCTAAACTACCTCAAACAATGGGGTGGCAAATTCTGGCTGGATACCGATCAACAGATACGAGAAATTACAGAAAAGCTTAGCGAGGACATGCGAGGCAAGCTGGCCAGCGAGTTACAAGGCGTTGAAATCTCAGCTACTGGGGCGCGCTCCCTCTCGACTGAGAAGAAATCCGAAATCGTGCATCGCGCCAATGCTGTCGTCAATCAAATACAGATTCAGAAGCTAGCGCACGTTCTAGATCTCTTTGAGCAGGAAGTTTTCACCGATGACCAGCGGAGATTTTTCCTGCTTATCGACAAGCTCGACGAGGATTGGGCTGATACAAACACACGCTGTCGTTTTATCCGAGCTTTGATAGAAGAGATCAAGGTTTTTAGACGCGTCCGCAATATAAAAGTCTTAGTCGCGTTGAGGAGAGACCTACTTGATATCGTATTTGATCGTACACGTGATGCCGGATTCCAGCAGGAGAAATATGAGTCCTATCTATTGGGACTTAGGTGGTCGCAAGCTTCTTTGAGACAAATGACGGAGAAGAGGGTCAGCGAAGTCTTCAGAAGGCAATACACAAGCAAATCCGTCACGTTCAATGATATTTTTCCTCCGCCTAGAAAAGGCGGAGGGCAGACAAGCATGGACTACATTCTCGAGCGAACGCTGCTCAGACCTCGAGATGTGCTTCAGTTTACTAACGAGTGTTTAATCAATGCCGTTGACAAAGGTAAGGTGAGTTGGCGCCATGTTACGAGCGCCGAGGGCACCTACTCTCAAAAGAGATTAGCGTCGTTGAGCGAAGAGTGGAGTGAAGTGTATCCTGCTTTGCCTCAAACGCTAGAAATTCTTCGAGGACTACCAGAAGCATTCGATCGGACCCAAATATCGGAGCGGCTAGACTCGCTGGCGCTTAGTCTCACAGAAGCCCCTCTAGATCCCTGTGGCCAAGCAGTCATCAGCTACTGTAACGGTGGACCTGGCGCACTCAGTGAATCCGATGTTACAGCCGAAGTGCTCAACTGTTTATTTCGGACAGGAACAATTGGAGTAAAGATGGGTGCAACTGACCCCTTCCTTTGGTCTGATTTTGACAACGCGAAACTATCCCAGTCAGAGATAAAGAGGGTCAGCCAAATCAGAGTTCATCGTATGCTGCATCGCGCCCTTGGCATCGGCTCAATGGCGGTAGACAAGCACGCGTAACCACAAGAGGCGCAGAGGAAGAACCCGATTAATACAGCTCGATTAGCGTTTAATCGGTTCGCGCTGGTTGAGCTTGGAGGGTAATCCCCCCGGATATTAGCGGTGCTCAAAAGTAGAGTTTTCCCATATAGTGATTTGAAGGAGAACCTGCATGAAGAAGTCCCGATTTACCGATAGCCAGATCATGGCGATCCTGAAAGAAGCCGAGAGCGGCGTAAAAGTCGCTGACCTGTGCCGTAAGCACGGCATGAGCGATGCGACGTTTTACACATGGCGCGCCAAATTTGGCGGCATGGATGCGTCGATGATGAAGCGGATGAAGGAGCTTGAGGACGAGAACCGCCGGCTGAAGAAGATGTATGCCGAAGAACGGATGAAGGCTGAGATCGTTCAGGAGGCACTCCAAAAAAAGTGGTGAAGCCATCTCACCGCAAAGAGATGGCGAAACGTGCTGTGGCTGACCGAGGGTTCAGCATTCGCTTGGCGTGCCAGGCTTTCAAGATCAGCGAGACTTGTTATCGGTATCAACCGCAACTGAACGGCGATAACCAACTCATTGCCAACTGGCTGCTCAGGCTGACTACCACCAACCGGACGTGGGGTTTCGGCCTGTGTTTTCTGTATTTACGCAATGTGAAGGGCTTCGGCTACAACCACAAGCGCGTATACCGCATTTACAGGGAGCTGGAGCTGAACCTGCGGATCAAGCCGAAGCGCCGCTTGAAGCGTGACGCGCCGGAGGATCTGGCCGTTCCACGCCAGATCAATGCGACCTGGTCGATGGACTTTATGCACGACGCGCTGGCTGACGGCACATCATTCCGCACCTTCAACGTGTTGGATGACTACAATCGTGAAGGACTCGGTATCGAAGTTGATCGATCACTGCCCGCGCTTCGAGTGATCAGAACGCTGGAACGCATCATCGAATGGCGCGGCAAACCGGATGCGATTCGTTGTGACAACGGTCCAGAATACATCTCGGGTCAGCTGATGGCCTGGGCTAAGCAACGACGGATCACGCTTCAATACATCCAGCCCGGTAAGCCGCAGCAGAACGCGTACGTCGAGCGCTACAACCGAACTGTGAGACACGAGTGGTTGGATCAGCATCTGTTCGAATCGATCCGCCATGCCCAAGAGACAGCCACCGAGTGGCTGTGGCGATACAACAATGAACGGCCAAACATGGCCATCGGAGGAATTACGCCGATCCAAAAACTGGAAGCGGCTGCTTAAATTCTCTACTAAAGAGCTCGGTTAGAAACGGGGGTATTACCGGAGATCGTGCCTGAGCTGACGCGAGTGCCCTGTAAACCTCCCCTGTAATCCCCTCGGAAATTGATCGGGGTTGCGAGTAGAATTTTCCGCATAAGGAGATTCTATGAAGAAGCCCATAACAAATAACAGTGGTGACGAAGCTGAACGACCATTCAAGAACGAACAACAACGCCGCCTATTTGGCTAGAGCTATTATTTTGCCAGACGGCGCCTTGTAAACCTCCCGGATATCAGCGAACAGTTGCTGAAAGCGCGATAAAGAGACGAGAAATGAAGGCAGTTCTAGTTCTTCGTTCATCACATTATTCTAGCGCCGACGCCCTTACTAGTTAGCTCCTCAACGACAAACTCTTTAAACATGTCCCTATCCTTTTCGAGGTTGCCTTCGTACCCTGCTTCTACCGCTAGAATAGCGATTGTAAGTCCCGTTAGCCCCGGTCCATAGATTTTGTGGTAACGATCCAAGATTTCTTGATGGTCTGGGCTTGGCGATTGAGCAAATCTTACCTTCAAGACATACTCGGCTACCTTATGTAGTTCGGATTTCAGTCCTTCTTCGGTCTCCAAATTATCTAAGTCAATCAAACCACTTTGCATGGCAGACCAGAAGCCTTGCGCTACGAGTCGCGCGGTACCCCGACGGCACCCTTTCGAGCCATGAATTTCCAAAATCCCACTAGACTCCTCCTTTGGATTCGCTATCAAATGAATCGAGTTTTCGGCAACTTAAAGTCCGGGGGGATTACCAGGGAACCAGTGCAATACGGAAGATAACCTACCGACACTTAAGCGGACATCTAATTTGTTCGTAAGCCCTTATGAACCGCGCGTGAGCATCATGACTTCGATAGCTTCTCGGAACGAGTTTACACACGCCGAACTTCCGCGTCCAAGAGAGCCTCCAAAATGCGATCCAACAATTTGCATCCAAGCCGACTGTAGTTCGCGGTCAGAAGAGTCTTTAAAAATTTCTGAAGTCCCCATGTAGTATTGGACAAGCATTAGTGAAATACATTCTAGGCGGCGCCAGTATGGTGAGTCGTTGGGGTCTTCTAACAGTCCTACTCCTAGGAATTCCTTTACCTTCGGCGCCCACATGGCAGCAGGCTGATCACATACGTAGCTTGCTAGGTCTACACGTCGGCTAAAAAGGTAGATCGCGGTAAACCTGAGAAGGCCGTACCCCTCGATAATATTGGTAGGAAAGCCATCGCAAAGAACTACATATGTTTCAAGGCATCTCACAAAAGCCTCGATCTCTCGTAGAGAGTCTTTGTTGACTTCGATTAGTTCCTTCGCGGTCTGCAGATAGGATTGATTATTCAACGAAGTGTTTGCGAGCAGTCCCGAACCCTCGAGCAAATTCAAATAGTGCTGATAGGTAATGCGATCCAACTGGTCGGCATTCGTTTTAACCGTTGGCACAGAGAGCCTGTATTTTATGAACTTGTCGAGATAACCAGCTGGTCTGAGCTTAAGACCGTACGCGTGTCTGACGCTCTCCATAAGCTGCTCAGCGTTTGCAACCAACACAAAGCAAACGTTAGGCGATTCGAAGACATGCTTAATACTTTCGAGCAACTCAAGCGCAAAATTTGGACGACATCTATCGAGTTCGTCAATATAGATGGTTACTCTCCGCTCCTCTGCCAACTCTGCCAGCAGTTTACGTAGTTCTTCGACACTATCTTCATATGCTCGGTGAGAGTCGATGAGTTCTCCCACGGCGGAATCGATCACCCGACCTGCCGCTAGATCGAGTTCCTCACGAAGCTCATCACCAAGAACATCAGCATCTTGCCGCAACAGCCATCCAACTCCGGCTTTGAGCCCAACTTTGGATACAAACTTAACAACAGGTATCGCTGCGATTCGAACCGCCTCTGCCTTTTCTTCAGGGAGCAGATTTTGAAGAGCCGCGAGTATAGTAACGATAGGTATCCCACCCACATCGGCTTTGAACGCGTCAACATACGCCACGAGATCATCTGGATGCGTATGCTTGTGAAGGTTCACGAGTTTGCAACAGAATTCTGTCTTCCCAGTACCCCACGCACCCTCAAGCATGATCGGAGAAAGCTTAAGTCGCTCATCTGAGATCAAGCGAATCATCCGTTCTGCGATAGGACGAGTAAGGAACTCGTCACGATAGTCGAAAGTAATTCGTTCATGCGCCATATTTACTCCAGAAAGTCTAGGCTTAAGACTCTATTGTCAGACAGTTCCAAGAAGGACGCTCGATCGCAGTTGTTCACATCTGCAGAGTGCGATTCATGCCATTGCCGCAACGAACTCAGCATACAGGTCACCTGGAAGCGGAACATCCAACTTCCACTCAATCGCCATAGGCCGTTCTGACTCATGAGAAACATAGGTTGCCGGCCCTAGAAACCAAAATGCTCGGTCTTCAGTCGTTTCGCGGGCAAAGAGCATAATC
Organism: Pseudomonadales bacterium; assembly: GCA_965267485.1. Lineage (GTDB taxonomy): Bacteria > Pseudomonadota > Gammaproteobacteria > Pseudomonadales > Azotimanducaceae > JANQJA01. The sequence goes on from OZ254080.1 coordinate 2,528,554, forward strand.
TTCGTACCCATTAAAGTGTGGTTGCAGTAGCGGCGACCTGTTGGGCTTTCGGCCCTCGTGTTTGATTGACTCTCCCAGTGAATCAGCTCTCGGCTGATTGCGTAGTCTCGATACATCGTTGTGGGAGAAAAGTTACCTCCTGATTTGTCGAGCGTGAAGGCGAGTACATCTGCCTGTTCATCCTCGACCCAGAGCACACCTTCTCGCCATGGCCTGGTCTTGGCATAACCTCCAACTCCCAATGCGGCAAGCATCTCAATCCTGGTGTACTTCGCGTGGATCTGTAGGGGAACATTCGGGTTTGTGGTGAGGCTCTGATGTAAATGGTCAATCTGATTCAGCAGCAGAGCGAAGACTTCTTGGAGCTCCGCGAGAATCTGTGGATGCGCCCAGAGCAACGTCACCCCTTCTTCCAACGTAACGTCTTTGGCCAGAATCTGTTCACAAACTGCAGCAACCAACATGCGCAGCAACCTTATTTCTCGAGGCGACAGCTCTGCCAAGTCTGGCTCTTCTGAGCTACCGAGGATGCTGTCATAGAAGCTCAGCCGCTCTTCATCATCTATGTGAAGCAAACGACCAATCGCTCGGCGTAAGGTCGCCTCATTCGGCCCATTCTCTCGCATCAATGCCCCTGCAGCATCCAAGAAATCGGACCAGGATTTGTTACTGCCGTAGACATCCTGGAGTTCGAGACCAGACTCATCCAGAAACCGCCCAAGAGATGGGTCAATTCCACTGTCCATCATGCGCCGCAGCTCGGCTACCTTCTCATTAAAACGGCTGGGCAAAGCGGACTTGAGGCTGTTGAGCACGATATCTCTTGCCACATGGTCCAACTCCATATGGCAACCTGCAGGCAGATACGGAAAGCCCTTCTCTACCTGCTCTTGTATCCCTTTGCGTGTACCACCGAGCAGACCCCGAAGCCGCAGATCAAACCGGAACTCCTTTCGGTGAGTGCCAACGAAGTCGAGAACGGTACAAACCGCTTTATTCTCTTCTTTGCGAAGCCCCCTTCCCAACTGCTGCAGGAATAGCGTCGCACTCTCTGTCGGCCTGAGCAGCAGTAACGTATCGACGGATGGGACATCAACACCCTCGTTGAAGAGATCGACAGAGAACAGGATACGAATCTCGCCACTTGCCAATTGCTTGAGGGCCGACTTCCGCTCGGTATCCGGCGTATCGCCCCAGACAGCAGCCGCAGCAATTCCGGCGGCATTGAAATGCATGGCCATGAATCTTGCGTGTTCAACGCTCACACAGAAGCCCAATGCCTTCATCGCATGAACGTCATTAGCTCTCTCGATCACCTCCTTGATGACCCTTTTTGCCCAGGCATCATTCGCCGTATACAGGTTGCTGAGCTCCGCGATGTCATAACCCCTGCCACGTCGCCAAGGAATATCCGAAAGATCTAGGCCATCGTGAATACCATAGTAGGTAAACGGCACGAGTCGATGTTGGTCAATGGCGTCCCACAACCGCAACTCGGCCGCAATACGATCATCAAACCAGTTGAGTACTGATAGCCCATCAGAGCGCTCTGGCGTTGCGGTAAGGCCAAGGAGTTCCGCTGGCTCCACGTGGTCAAGGAGCTTTGAGTAAGACGGCGCTGCCGCGTGGTGAAATTCATCGACGATCACAATATCGAAGTGATCAGGTTCGAGATTATCCAAACCCGCTGCATTCAACGATTGGATTGAGGCGAAAACATGCTCGAAGCGGGCAGGCTTGCTCCTACCAACCCACTTCTCACCAAAAGCGGGTTCGCGAAGCGCGTGTCGGAATGTCGCCATGCTCTGATCGAGTATCTCTTCGCGATGCGCCACGAATAGAAGGCGATCTCTAGGCAATTCCTTTCGCAAACGTGCGTAGTCGATCGCAGCCATCACCGTCTTGCCCGTCCCGGTGGCCGCGACGAGTAAATTGCGATGGTGGCCCTGGCGCCTTGCCAAATTGACCTGCTCGAGCAACCTCTCTTGAAAGGGCTCTAGACGTATCTCGACTGGGCTCAGGAAGACTTGCGGCCCATTATCCGTTTCGTTCGCGGTTCGTTCGGCGAACTGCTCCGCGACAAAGGCTTCGAAGTCACCGCCACTCCAATACGCTTCAAACATCGAAACGATCTTTCGAATGACATCAGGGTTTCGAAGGCCAGAGACTCGAACATTCCACTCCATTCCGGTTTCTTGCGCCGAATAGGTCAGGTTCGACGAGCCAATAAACGCGGTGGACGCTCCAGAGTTCCGATGAAAGTGCCAGGCTTTGGCATGGAGCCTGGCTGCGCTGCTGTCGTAGGAGACTTTGATCTGTGCGCCTAGTTCTTGAAGAGCCTCGAGAGCCTTCAACTCAGTGGAGTTCGTATACGTTGTGGTTAGAAATCGAAGATTTGGTTTGTCACTGCCCTTTTCACAGTGTCGTTTCAGCGCATCCATGAAAGGTCGAATGCCGCTCATTCTGATGAACGCCATGACCACATCTATTCGATCAGCGGAGGCAATCTCAGAGAGGATCTGAGCCCCGATGCGCGGTTCACCGCGCACGTTGGTCAGTAGCGTCGTGTCTAGCAGTGGTGTTTGAGGCTGCGGGAAATCTGGTTCGGAGCCGTCTGGGTTCAGCCTAAGCACAGAAGTTAGGACTTCACCGGGCGTTAATATCTGATCTTCACCAACTCCCGCTTTCGCGATGACAGCATCGATGCTGGCGATCAGGTCGCGAACAAGGTTGACCCCCACTTCGACGCGGTCAGCATCGTTCACACTAGCGAGTGCTGTCATCAGCACCTTGCCTAGATGCAGCGCTAGTCGATCGCTCGACTCCGCAGGGTGCAGCTTTCGCTTGCCGATTGATCTGTTTTCGGCGCTAGCGCGCGCTAGCTCCTGATTGAGTGCCTCGGTGATAAGCGATTCAAAGAGCCCTTCCAGTGCCACCCTAAGCCCCTTCTGCAAACGTCTTCGTCATACGAGTACAACGCTATCAGATTAGAGCCCCGCCCACTCCCGCAACTGCTGATCACTAATCAACCGAATCCGCTGATGCTGCAACGCCTCGAACACCCCACTCAACCCCCCAGCGGCATCACAATTCGGCAACGCCGCCTCAGCTTCAAGATAGAACCGCTCGCTGTTGCCACCATGACTGGCTTCGTCCCACCACTCAAGAATCCGCGGTCTGGCATCCACCATCAGGTCAGCCGAAGGCACGGCATCACTCTTCCTGCCGTTCGCGAGGCGGGTTGAAGGCAGCAGGTTCCACAGATCGTTGTTGGGCCAGTGTGCCCAGGGCAGGCAGTGGTCAATGGCGTACTGCTCGAGGCGCAGCGTCTTGTTCGTCCAGACGCACCGAACCGGCTCGCCGCGCTGCACGCGGTTTGTCACCAGTTGGCGAACCACGTTCGTGTCGCGCTGGCTGACCTCCCACGCCATGGCCTGCTCGAAGTCACCGGGCTGGTAACGAATCTGCCAGCTCTGCATCAGCAGCTTCCACTCGTTGACGATCACGGGCTCAAGCCAGCAGGCAAACTGGCCCATCGTCATCCAGATGTTGCGAGGAATCCTGAACGTGCCGAAGCGTGACAGCGTGTCCTTGTCGATCCGCAGGCTGCCGCTGGCGCGAACCGATTGATAGTCGCATTCAAAGACCTGGCGGGATGTGCCGGGGAAGGTAATGTAGTGCGCCGGCATCCGGCGGATCAGCTGGCAGGCATCGCGAATGGCGCGGATGATTGTGGCTGCCGTCTCACCCTGGAACGTCGCGCCTATCTGCAATGTACCGGGCGGAATGTCTTCCAGCGCAAAGAAGTCTCTCGTAGCAAAACCCGGCCTTGCACCATCACGGCGTCGCGGCGCCTGCAGCAGATCATATTTCAGCAGCAACGGATGGTAGAGCCTGATCCACACCAGCCCAACGAGCCCGAGCGGGATCTCAACGGCCTCCTCATCCCAGCGCGTCACCATGCCCGGCATGCTGTCGGCAATGCGTATCAGCGTGCGCAGCAGGCCCAGCTTGTAGGTCGATGCCTTGTCGTCATTGACGATGATGTGCCGCAGCAGCGGCAGGCTGCCGGTGCCATCGTCCGGCAGCCGGAAGCCCAGGGTTTGCCAGCGCACGCCGTCGCGTGCCATGGCGTCGTCGGACGATGCATCAAGCACCTTGGCAATGGCGCGATCGCTGGCGAGCCGCACAAGCTCATCGGCATCAACGGGATGAAAGCCTCGCTCGGGCTCCTGCCGGTCTGCCAGACGTAGAGAAACGATCAGTACGCCGCCAGGCGCCAGCAGTTCAGTCAGCACACGGAAGGCGCGCTTTCTATCGCGGGGGGCAACGTGCATCCACACCGCGCTGACCAGGATCAGATCAAACCGATGCCCGGCCCTGCGCAGTCGATTCAGCGCCGGGAGCTTGTCGTTGATCCATTGGACTCTGGGGTAAGAATCGGCTTCTGCGAGTTGCCGCAGTTCATCATTGGGCTCTACCGCAACCACGTTCCAGCCAAGCGAAGCCAGCCAATTGGCATCACGCCCCGAGCCCGCCCCAATATCGCAAGCCAACCCGGGCTCATCGCGCAGCAGGTGCTTGCGCCATGTCGCATGTACGTCGTCCGCCGAAACCGCAAGATACTGTTCAAACAGTAGGTTGGCGTGACTCGAGTAGTAATCGGCTGCCATGGGCAGAGTCTACGGCGCTCTATGCCTCAGCGACAGCCCTTGGCACAACGCGCTCAAGCGCCCCCGAACCGCTCCTTCAACTCCCGCTTCAACACCTTCCCCGTCGCCGTCCGCGGCAACGGCTCTTCCAGGAAGAACACCTTCGTCGGCACATTGAACCGCGCGAGCCGCTCGGCCACCCAGGTTTGCACATCACCCTCACTGAGCAGCCTGCCTGCCTTTACGTTGATCACCGCCGCAACTTCCTCGCCCAGCGAGCGCTTAGGCAACCCGATCAGCGCCACGTCCTCAATGTCCGGGTGCTTGTGCAGCACGCCCTCCACGCACTTGTTGATGGCACAGGCGGCGTCGACGGCGTTGCTGCCATTGATGAACATCTTGGCGCCGGTGGTGGTGGCCAGCGGCTTGCCGGTGATGGCGACCCATTCGGTGCCGTGCAACAGGGGCTTTTGCGTCACGGGAAGTGAAGCGGCGCCTGCGGTGCCCATGAACACCGGTGTAAGCGCCAGCGTGGGAATGAGGGCGCCGACTTGACGAACAGCTCAGACTATTACACTATTACACCTAGTGTAATAGACGATCCTGAATGATCACCAGCTTCAGCGGCAAGACCGCCAAGGATGTTTGGGAGAACAACGAGTCAAAGGCGCTGCCAAGAGACCTCTGGCTTCGTGCCAAGGCCCTGCTGACTATCATGCACGCCACCCGTTCGCTTGATGACCTCAAGATAAACGGTGCGCCACCCGAGATCAGATTGCACAAGGTAAAGGGTGACCGGAAAGACTATTGGAGTGTCACGATCAAACTGCCCTGGTGCATCACCTTCAGGTTCAGCGATGGTGAATTCTCCGAGGTCAAAATCGAAAACTATCACTGAGGTGTCGACATGATTAAGAACCCGCTACCCATGCACCCGGGACAAGTGCTCGCCGAGGTGTACATGTCGCAACTCAACCTCAATCAGACGGCACTGGCGAAAGCCTGCGGCTGCTCCCCGCGGAAAATCAACGAGATCGTGAACGGCAAGCGTGGGATCTCGCCGTCATTCGCCATTACGCTTGAGTCGGTGCTTGGGACATCCGCGGAGATGTGGGTCAGGATGCAGGCGGAATATGATCTTTGGGAGGCCAGGCAGAAAGCGGCTTGACGAGGTGTCGGAGTGCACGATAACCGATGGAAGTCCCAGACCCAATCTCCAGTCACGGGAATGCCTCGGGATAAGGATGCAGCAATCAGCGACACACCGCAGGGCCTGCCCGGAGTGCGGTGAACCTGGAGTCATCAGGGAAGACGTCTATCCCGACGGTTGCCCTTGCCTCTACTGCCGCAAGCACATCGAGGTGGATACCACGTTCATCGTGCTTTTCGTTGCGGCGCTGATCGTCTTGATGCTGCTCGACTTCAGAGTCTGGGGAACCGGCCTGATCGGCGTGCCGTGTGCGCTGTTACTGATTGCGATCGGGCTGAAGCTGAAGCCCGTCTACTCACGCTTCATGCCGTTACGTCACTATCCGGACACAGACGCAGGCACCGCCAACTGAGCACACCACCCCTCAATCCAGCGTGATCGCAATGATGGCGCGCCGCTGGTAGCGCCCGCTCAATCGCGAGAAGAAGTTCGCGACCCGTATCTGCCACCCGTACTTCCTAGTGAACGCGGGGTACATCTGCGCGATCTCGTCGGCGTCATCCACCAGTCGTGCGGTGCCATCAATCCACTCGCCCTTGAGATTGCCGCGCATGTCGCAGGGCGCGAGGCGCACGCGGCCATTGTTGCGGATGCGCTTCACCTTGCCGGCCTTGCCCTCAGAGAACACGTAGTAAGTGCCGCTGTGCTCGGCAATCCACACGGGCGTGCGCACCTCCACCCCGCTCTTGCGGAAGGTGGCGAGGTTCACGTATTGCTCTGTGGCCGGGTCGAACATGACGGCATTGTAGCGCACGAGTTACCAATTACGGGCCATACACTGTGAGACCGTTGCTTGATTCAACGTGTCCTCGGTGGCGTAGAGCCGAAGTTGCCCGCTGGGCGTACGCTCGATTCCCCCACCCCAGCGCAGTCGCGTGGTGCTTCCGCGAGCCAGGCGGTGATGCCTGTTCTTGACGAGCGATGGCGTCTCGCCATTCAGATTGAGTTGAAACAGGTCTGCAACTTCCGTGGTGTCATCGAGCGACGTTGTGCCGATGAGGTAGAGCTCACCGTTGTCTTCGAAGAGGTTCAGATTCTGGTAGCCGTACCATTCAGATTCAACCCAGCCATCTTTGGGATTCGCATCGGGCTCGAGGGTGAGGGCCGGCTCAAACGCCAGCGCCCCCTCATTCGTCACATAGAAGTCGAGGTGGCGGCTATCCCAGTTGCCAACGACCACCCAGAGGCGCGCTTCGAATCTGGCAACACCAACCGCGCCTGCCGTCGCCCGCTCTCTTGGCCCACTGCGTTCGATCACCGTTGCCGGCTTCTCCGGAATGCCATCGGCGGCGTCCACGTCGTAGATCAGCACGCGAGAACGGTCACGCCGGCGATTGTCTTCGACACCAACGGCCATCCAGCCGTCGTTGATCTGGAAGCCCCCGGCATGTTTGAAGGGCTTCGGCAGGATCTTGCGGACATCAACAACGCTGTTCGCGACCTCATCTACGATGGCCAGCCATGCTGCATCGGTGGCGCTGCCCGACAGCACAAAACGATTGCCCAACCCGATGGAGCGATTCCACAAGATGTAGTAACGTTACTACTTTATACCTTTACACTCTTTGCAAGGCACGAGAATGGCTCAAAAAAAGATCTCAAGCCGGGAATTCAATCAGGATATCTCCGGCGCCAAACGTGCCGCCCAGCGGGGCCCGGTGATCATCACTGACCGGGGCGAACCCTCTCACGTCCTGCTGTCGATCGAGGAATACCGTCGACTGACGGCTGCGAGTCAGAATATTGCCGAACTGCTGGCCCTGCCGGGAGATGATTCCGACTTCGAACCTGGTCGAGTGTCCGATGCGTTCCTCAAGCCGGTCGACTCCTAGATGTTTCTGCTCGACACCAACGTGATCTCTGCACTGAGAAAGGCGAATGAGCAAGGCGAAGATTCCCGACTCGCCGATTGGGCTCGCCGCGAACAGGCTGATCAGATGTATCTGTCTGTCATCTCGGTTTTCGAGTTGGAGATAGGCGTCCTTCGTCTGGAACGCCGAGACCCGCGGCAGGGCCGCCGGCTGAGGGCGTGGCTTGAGCTCCAGGTGCTGGAGAGCTTTCGAGATCGCATTCTCGATGTGGACCTCGATGTTGTCAGATGTTGTGCAGAATTGAACGTTCCCGACCCAAAGTCCGAAAGAGACTCATTGATCGCCGCCACAGCGCTGATTCACCAAATGACGGTGGTGACTCGAAACGAACGTGACTTCAAGCACTGCAGCGTCGACGTCATCAACCCATGGGAAATCAGCGTGAACGAACCCCGGCGAAGGTACAGGCGATAGCGGCGTCAGCCAATGAGTTCAGACCAGAGCAGCCCCGGCCGGCTCCAACAGAGCGGCGTCACCATCGCGCTCATGGCCTTCATGATCTTTCCGTTTGGCGATGCCATCGTGAAGTCGATGGCAGGCGACTGGCCGGCGCCGGCGGTGGCGGCACTGCGCTTCACGATTGGCAGCCTGATCCTTGGCGCGATTCTGTGGCAGCAGGAAGGCGCGGCCGGGTTTCGGCGCGAGACCTTCAGCCTGGTGCATGTCGGCCGCGGGCTCGCGCTGACGCTCGCCACCATCACCTTCTTCTCGGCGATCTTCATCATGCCGCTGGCCGAAGCGGCAGCCATTCAGTTCGTGAACCCGATACTCACAGTGCTGCTGTCCAGCTGGCTGCTGAAGGAGCGGCTGTCGCTACCGGCGTGGGTCGCGACCTTCCTTGCCTTCGGCGGTGTGCTGATCATGTTGCGGCCCAACCTCGCGGAGTTCGGCTGGGTCGCGGTGCTGCCCCTGCTTTCCGCCGTTGGCGCCTCCACCATCATCATTCTGAACCGCGTTGCCGGCGCAAGCGGTACGCTGTGGCAGGCGCAGTTCCAGATGTCGCTGTGGGGCGCAATCTTCCTGTCGATGGCCGCGGCGGCCGGTCATTTCCTGTTCGAGGATGTCCGCATCCCTGGCCCGCCAGCATGGCATGTGGTGGCGCGCTGCCTCGCGGTTGCGATGGTCCAGAGCACGGCGCACTTCCTTCTGTATCTCGCCACCACGCGCGCCACCGCATCGAGTATCGCGCCCATCATCTACCTGCAGCTGATCATCGCGACGATCATCAGCGTCGTCATCTTCAAGGATCCGGTGGATGCGATGAGCCTGGTGGGCGGGCTGCTGATTCTCGCCAGCGGGCTGTTCCACTGGATGACGAGCGACGGGCGTCACGTGCTGCGGCGCTGGTTTGCCCGTTAGGCAAGCCCCGGCCCGCCACTGCGACATTTATCGAATGTTAATACGCGAGTAGTACCGTGCTCTCCTGCACCCGGAGAGTGATTAGATGAAACTGAGCATTGCCCTCGTGATTGCCGCCTTTTCGGCGGTGGTCGCGGCGGACCCCCTTGTCATTGCCCACCGCGGCGCTTCCGGTTACCTGCCCGAGCACACGCTCGAGGCCTATGCGCTCGCCATTGATCAGGGCGCTGACTACATCGAGCCTGATCTGGTTTTCACGGCAGACGGCGTGCTGATTGCGCGCCACGACAACTATCTCAGTACGACAACCGATGTGGCTCAGAGGGCAGCGTTCGCGGCCAGAAAGAAGCGAAAGGGTGATCGAGAGGACTGGTTCACCGAGGATTTCACGCTGAATGAAATCAAGTCCCTGCGCGCGATCCAGTCTTTCAGCGGCAGAAGCGCCGAATTTGACGGGCAGTACCAGATACCGACGTTTCAGGAGGTGATTGATCTGGTCAGGCAAAAGGAACGCGAGACGGGTCGCGAGATCGGCATCTATCCCGAGACCAAGCTGCCCTCCCACTTCGAGTCCCTGGGCTTTGACTTCGCCGGCGCCGTTGTCGCGGTGCTCGATGCCAACGGCCTCAACCGTGCAAGCTCTCCTGTCTTCATCCAGTCATTCGAGCCGGAGATCCTCCGGCGCCTGAATGACATGACTGACGTCCCGCTCGTCATGCTCGTGACGGCCAGGGCGAGAGACGACGTCCATACACCCAACATCCCGCTCGAGGAAATCCGGCAGTTCGCCGACGGGGTTGGCGCTTCCAAGATCCTGCTCATGAATCAGGACGGCGAGTCGAGCGGGTTCGTGGAGCAGGCTCAGGCGCTGGGCCTCTTTGTTCATGCCTGGACGTTCAGGGATGACGCTTACCCCGAGGCGCTGTTCGACAATGGCACCGACGAGATTCGACAGTTTCTCGAGATCGATATGGACGGCTTCTTCACAGACTTTCCTGACACCGGCGTCAAAGCCAGGGACACCTTCGTCAACGGCGAATAGCATCCTCGGCGAACCGGCGGCAGGGCGACGATGTTAGACTGTCGTCCATCATGATCAACGCATCCATACTCGATCTTTGCCCGGTCACGCAGGGCAGCACGCCAGCCGAGGCACTGCGCAATTCGCTCGACCTGATCCAGCACGCCGAGCGCTTCGGCTACCAACGCTACTGGGTGGCGGAGCATCACAACATGCGCGGCATTGCGAGTGCGGCAACGTCCGTGGTCATCGGCTATCTCGCGGGCGGCACATCAACCATCAAGGTGGGCTCCGGCGGCGTCATGCTGCCGAACCACGCCCCGCTGGTGATCGCAGAGCAGTTCGGTACGCTCGCCTCGCTGTATCCCGGGCGCATTGAACTCGGCCTTGGCCGCGCGCCCGGGACCGATCAGGCAACCGCGCACGCGCTTCGGCGCACGCTGAACGGCAACGTCGATGACTTCCCGCGCGACGTCACCGAGCTGCAGCTGTTCCTGGGCGACCCGATCGAGCAACAGCGGGTGTTCGCCGTGCCGGGCATGGGCACGAAAGTGCCGCTGTGGATCCTGGGGTCCAGCACCTATGGCGCGCAGCTCGCCGCGATGATGGGCCTGCCCTACGCGTTCGCCTCGCATTTTGCGCCGGAGCAGTTGATGCAGGCGATCGCCATCTATCGCGACCGGTTCGAACCGTCGGCACAGCTTGCCGAGCCCTACGTGATGCTGGGCTACAACGTGTGTGCGGCCGACTCCGACGACGAGGCGGCGTACCTGCGTTCATCCTCCCTGCGGTCACTGATCGCGCGGCGCAAGGGTCAGCCTGCCCAGTTGGGGCCGCCGGTGGAAGACTTCGAGGCTCGGCTCGAACCGCTCGACCGGGCGATTCTGCAGAGCGCGGGCCAGCTTGTCGCGGTGGGCGGCAAAGCCTCGGTGAAGCAGCAGATGCAATCGTTCCTCGATCAGACCTGCGCCGACGAGCTCATCCTCGTCAGCTCGATCTTCGAGCACGAAAAGCGCGTGCGCTCCTACGAGATCACCGCCGAGGCGATTGCTGAGATCGAGGCAGAGAACGCAGCCACCGCCTGAGCCTGTTCGCGCGTGCAATTTGAAAGTTGAACCTTCAATTTGCACGGATTACACTGCATTTCATGTTAGCGCGAACCCTCACGCCATACCTCAAACACCTGTTTACCCAGTACCCGTTCGTGACCGTGACCGGGCCGCGACAATCCGGCAAGACAACGCTCTGCCGCGCCACCTTCCCGGAGCTTGCTTACGCCAATCTGGAAGCCCCGGACACCCGCGAATTCGCGCTCGACGATCCCCGCGGCTTTCTGGCGCAATATCCCGAAGGTGCCATTCTCGACGAAGTGCAGCGCGCGCCAGAACTGCTTTCCTATCTGCAGGTCATCGGCGACGAGCAGCGCCGCAACAGCCTTTTCGTGCTGACAGGAAGCGAGCAGTTCCGACTGTCTGATGCCATCAATCAATCACTCGCGGGACGCACCGGCCTCCTTCGACTGTTACCACTGTCAGTGGCTGAACTCGCTACCGCAGGCCACGTTTCCACTGTCGACAACCTTCTGTTCACCGGTGGCTATCCACGCATTCACGATCAGCATCTTGATGCCCATCAGGCACTGGGTGACTACTTCGAAACCTATGTTGAACGCGACGTGCGCCGGCTCAGCGAGATCCGCAACCTGACGAGCTTTCAGCGATTCGTCCGGCTATGCGCCGGCCGGGTCGGACAATTGCTGAACGTGTCGAGTCTCGGTGCAGACGCCGGCGTTTCGCACACGACCGCCCGGGAATGGTTGTCGCTACTTGAGGCAAGCTACATCGTCTTTTTGCTACCGCCGCACTTTGCCAACATTCGCAAGCGGCTCGTCAAGTCGCCCAAGCTGTACTTTCACGACGTCGGTCTTGCCAGTTACCTGATCGGCATCGAGCGTGAAGACCAGCTGACGACCCACCCGCTACGCGGCCCGCTGTTCGAGAATGCGGTGATCTCGGAAGTGCTGAAGTACCGCTTCAATCAGGGCCAGCGATCGAACCTCACATTCTTCCGCGATAGCCAGGGGCTGGAATGCGATGGTCTCATCGACTTCGCCGGCCGCCTGCATGCCATCGAGGTCAAGTCCGGTGCGACGCTGCCCGGCGACGCTTTCAACCAGCTATCTCGCGTTCAGTCATTGCTGACAGGCGTTGAGGAGCTCGCGGTGGTGTACGGTGGTGATGAAACGCAGACGCGGCGCCTGGGCCGTGTGCTGCCCATCACCGGAGTTGCACCATTGCTGGATCGTTGGCAAACCTGAAGGTCATCTCCGAAATCCCTGTCGTTTCCTCGCCTTGGCCCCTATACTCGCGCCCCGCTCTTTCGATACCCAATCTGCCATGCCTCCAGAAGCTGCTGCTTCCGACATCCTCCGCTTCGACCAATTCGGCCTCGCTGCTCCGCTGCTCGATGCGGTTCGCGACGTCGGCTACGAATCGCCCTCACCCATCCAATGCCAGACCATCCCGCTGCTGCTGGAGGGTCGCGACGTGCTGGGCCACGCGCCCACCGGGACGGGCAAGACGGCGGCGTTTGCGCTGCCGCTGCTTTCGCGGCTCGAGGCTGGCTCGAAGCTGCCGCAGATCATGGTGCTCACGCCCACGCGGGAGCTCACTATTCAGGTCGCCGAGGCCTTCCAGCGCTACGGGTCGCACATGAAAGGGTTCCACGTGCTGCCAATCTACGGCGGGCAAACGTACACCGGGCAGATCAGCCAGCTGAAGCGCGGCGTACAGGTAGTGGTCGGCACGCCCGGCCGCATCATGGACCACATGCGCAAAGGCACGCTGAAGCTCGACGAGCTGAACGCGCTCGTGCTCGATGAAGCCGACGAGATGCTGCGCATGGGCTTTATTGATGACGTCGAGTGGATTCTGGAGCAGACGCCCGGCGAGCGGCAGATCGCGCTCTTCTCGGCGACGATGCCTCGGGAGGTCGAGCGCATTGCGCGCAAGCACCTGCGTGACCCGGCAGAGATTTCCATCGCGTCGAAGACGGCAACCGCACCGTCCATTCGCCAGCGTTACTGGCCGGTGAGCCATCACCACAAACTCGATGCGCTCACTCGTATCATCGAGGCCGAGCACTTCGACGCCATGATCATCTTCGTGCGCACGAAGGCAGCCACGGTGGAACTGGCCGAAAAGATGGAAGCGCGTGGCCAGGCCGCTGCCGCCATCAACGGCGACATGCCGCAGAAGCAGCGTGAGCAGACCATCGAGCGCCTGAAGAAAGGCGCCTTTGACATTCTCATCGCCACCGACGTCGCCGCGCGCGGTCTCGACGTCGAGCGCATTACCCATGTCGTGAACTACGACATTCCGTACGACACCGAGGCCTACATTCACCGTATTGGCCGCACGGGCCGTGCCGGCCGCGAGGGTGATGCCATCCTGTTTGTGACGCCGCGCGAACAGCGGATGCTGAGCGCCATCGAGCGCGCCACACGCCAGAAGATCGAGCCGCTCACCCTGCCTACGGTCGAGATGGTGAACGACAAGCGCGTTGCGGACTTCAAGCAGCAGATCACCGATACGCTCGCTGCCGGCGACACCGCGTTCTTCGCGCAACTGATCGAGCAGTATCAGCGGGAGCACGACGTCTCGGCCACCGACGTTGCCGCGGCACTCGCCCGTATGATGGTGGGCAAAGACACCCTGCTGCTGGCAGAAAAGCCCGGGAAGGCGACAAGGCCCGCGAAGCTCGATGCTGAAGGCAAATCGCGCGGCACTGAACGCAACACCCGTGGGAACGAGGGCAAACGTGGCGGCGGCAAGCGGGCCAGCAAGGGCCAGTCGACACCACCCGATGGCTACGAGCGCTATCGCATCGAGGTCGGCTATGACCACGACGTGAAACCCGCGAATATCGTCGGCGCGATTGCGAACGAGGCCGGCCTCGAAGGCGAGCACATCGGCCACATCGATATCTATGGCGCCTACAGCACGGTGGATCTGCCTGAGGGTATGCCCCGCGACATCTTTCGGGCGCTGAAAAAGGTCTGGGTGTGTCAACGTCAGCTGAACATCACCCACGAGGTCGCGAGGCCCGCAAAGGCGCGCAAGCCTTCAAAGAAGAAGCGAAACTGAGGAGCAACTCATGCGCATCGGAATCAACGGTACTGGCCTCGTTGCCCGTGCCTCGGTCGAGGCCATCACTGAAGACCTGAAGCGGGCGCAGGCGCGGGGGTTCAGCAGCTACTGGCTGGCTGAACATCCCGTTGGCGGCCTCGACGCCACCACCGTGCTGGCGCTGGCAGCGCGGGACGTCCCGGATATCGAGGTCGGCACCGCCGTTGTTCCGACCTTCCCCCGCCACCCCATGGCCCTCGCCGGGCAGGTGCTGACCACGACAAATGCGATCGGCCACCGCTTCACGCTGGGAGTCGGCCTTTCGCACGAGGTGATGATGGCCCAGCTCGGCATACCGTTTGAGCGCCCGATCCGGCATCTGCAGGAGTTCCTCTCGATTCTCGTGCCGCTGCTGAATGAGGGTCGGGTTTCGTTCAAGGGTGAACTCCTGAGCTGCGAGGCAGAATCGTTCTTCACGCCCACGCAGCCGTGCCCGGTTGTCGTTGCCGCGCTCGGCCCGCAGGCGCTCAAGGTTGCCGGGCGGCTCGCCGACGGCACCACGCTGGCCTGGGTCGGCCCCACAACGGTTGCTGAACACATCAAGCCCCGCATCAGTGAGGCGGCCGCCGGGGCAGGCAAGCCGGATCCCAGAATCATCGCGACGCTGCCCGTGTGCGTCACGGATGACGAAGCCGGCGTACGCGAACGTATCGCACGGACGTTATCCATGTACGGCGAGCTGCCCTCCTACCGCGCGATGTTTGAACGTGAAGGTGTATCCGGCCCCGGGGAACTTGCGATTGTGGGCAGCGAAGCCCAGGTAGAAGACGGGATCGCTCGCATGGCAGCGGCGGGCGTAACAGATTTTGCGGCGTCGACGTTCGCGACCAACGCAGATGAGCGGCAGGCCACCGATGCCCTGCTCGAATCGCTCGCCTCCAAAAGCGCTACCTGAGGCCAGCGACTAACAGGCGTTGCCAGGCGAGGCGTACCACATCGGACCATGGCCCTCGCCCGGCACATCGCGCCGACGCCAGCAGGTGACATTGCCCCAGGGGTCGACCCGGCGGATCACCAGATTGCCTTCGGCATCCGTGTATTCCGTGGTTGAGGCTCGCTGCGCGAAGCGACGCTGCAGCGTTGGCGGCCGCGTGAAGCGGTCCGGTGCAGCGGCGACCGCGGGAAAGTCGGTTGTGCTGAACGACCGCGGCCCCTCTGCTGCCGCCGGCGCCTGTCGCCCACGAACGGACTCCCGCGCCGATTCCAAAATCGCAGGTGAAAACCTGCGACGTGGCGGCGTGGGTTCAGCACTCCTCTCAGGTTCAGGCGCCGTGATCTCCTCTTTCTGAACCGCTTGAGCAGTTGGCTCGGGCAATGCCGACACCGGCCGAGCAGGCTCGGGGCGATCCGATACTGGCCGTTGCGGCGCCAGCAGCCTGATTTCCAGCGCGCGCTTCAACGCCGCGGGTGCCGGCGCGCGCTTCCACGAAATCAGCGAGAGCAGCAACGCATGCGCAAGCAGGGCGATCACAAAGGCAATCGCCATCGTTCGGTGTTGGAGCAATACGGGCATGAAGGTTAGAGGCAGCGCGGCCCACACAGTTCCGCGCGAGGCGACACCTGTGGTTTACTCCCATCATCTTGAGCATTCCACGCTGGACAGGCTTCTTCTTCCTCGCGGTCGTCGCCACGGTCGCTGGCTGGCAATTCGCGCTCGCGCAGGTCGAGCAGGCACTGGCGCAACGACACGACCCGGGGGTGTACAAGAGCTGCCACAAGATCTGGTCGGCACGTGGCACCTACGACGGCGCGGTAGAACAGAACACCATCGAAGCCTTCAATCGCGCCTTCGCCCACGGGGCATCCGGTGCCGAGGTCGACGTGTATTTCGACGTGGCCCTGGGGCGCTTCATCGTCGCACACGACGATCCCACGCAACGTGACAGAAAGGAGCGGCTGCTAACGCTGGAGGCTCTGCTGGATGCCACCGACCACAGCCGTTACTTCTGGGTCGACTTCAAGAACCTCGACAGGCTGAGCGACACCGAAACCATGCAGGCGATCAGGCGGCTTGAAGCCATTACGCGCCCGGCCGAGCGCCACTACCTGTACCTCGAAGGCTCCAACCCGCTCATGGTCGGCAAATACACGCGGGCAGGCTTCAACACTATCCTCGCGGCGCTCGCGATTCCCGACGACAGTTTCGCCGCCGGCTTCGTCAGCGATATCAACAAGCTGGTGTACTACTTCAGCGACGTCACGGTGCTTGCGTTCTACCAGACAAGACGCGGGACGCCCTACTTCGCCGAGAAGCTGGCCGAGGCATACCGCAACGTCCCGGTCTTTCTGTTCCACGTCGAAGACGATCCGTCCGCGATCGATGCGTTCCTGCCGCAGCAGAACATTCGCGTCATGCTGATCGGGCGTGATCTCAGCATCGAACGGTTCGAGCTGAATCACTGCCCGCCTCGGGAGGATGCCAGTTGGTGACTGCGCCGTGCGGCCGGAGCGATCCGGTAGCCATCGCGATATAGCAGCCCGGGCAGCTTGGCCCAGGCCAGCCCTTCGCGTTGAAGCGCCGCATCATCAGGCGCCGGCGAGAGCGCCTCGCCGTCAAACGTAAAGGTCTGCGCCGGCTTGCCAGGCTGATGGACAGCAATGCGATTACCGCGCATGAAGGCATGGTTGTTGCCATATTGCATGACGGCCCGGCCCGGTTCGTCGTCTGGAAGGCGCAGCACGCTGTATCCGGGCGCCGGCGCCGTAAACGAGACGCCCGCCAGCGACAGGAGCGTCGGCATCAGATCGATCTGGCTCACGACCCTGCCTTCTTCGCGCTGCGGCACACCCTCCCCAAGAATGAGGCCCGGAATCCGGTAGCTGTCGACCGGCACGAGGTCACGGGCCGACGGTCGCTCATCGTGATCCGCGACAATCAGGAACAAGGTGTCATCCCAGTAGTTCGATGCCTTCGCGGCCCGGATGTACTCGCCCAGCGCGTGGTCCGCATACTTCACCGCGTTCAGGCGGGTCTGTTTCGGCGTCTCGTAGAGTTCGATCTCACCGTCGGGGAACTCGAACGGCGTGTGGAAGGACGACGAGAACATCAATGCGAAGAACGGTTCGCGCTGCTGCTTCAGGTGACGATCGGCAAAACGGAACAGATCGCCGTCTGACGCTCCCCACACGCCGACGAACTCGGCATCTTCCATATCCTCGATGTCGTATGCCTCGTGAAAACCGTTGGCGAGAAAGAATCCCTTCATGTTGTCGAAGTGGCTCTCGCCGCCGTAGAAAAAGAGGTTGGTGTAGCCCTTCTCCTCCAGCGTGCGCGCAAACGTGTAGAAGCCGTTCTGTGAACCACTCAGCTTCAGCACGCTGCGCGACGCCGACGGCGGAAATCCGGCGACGATGGCCTCGAGGCCCCGCGCAGAGCGAATACCGGTGGCAAACAGGTTGGTGAACCAGAGCCCCTCCCGCGACAGCGCATCGATGTTGGGCGTGAGCGGCAGGCCGCCGAGCGAGCCCACAAAGCGCGCGCCCAGGCTTTCTTCGACGATCACGACAATATTCTTTCTGCGGCCCGAGACTGCCGGGAAGAATCGCTCCGTGGTGCCGCCCTCCTCGAACTGTGCGTCCGGCAACCGCAGCGAGCGGCGAAACGTGCTCACCACGTCCGCCGGCGCAAGATCACCATAATCGTTCTCACCAAATCGCTCATGCCGCAGGGAGTAAACCGCGTACGCCAGGCTGTAGGTGCTGTTGAGCACCATCTCGTTGACCATCTGGTCGCCCGAGAACGCAACCATCGACGGGTTGAGCGGGCGATGCCCGAGCGATGACCTTGCACCGAGCGCAAGCAAGGGGATCAGCAGTACGAGCATGAAGCGGGCCGGGAGCCTGCCAATCGGGCTCACGTGCATCCAGCCACTCCGCCACAGCCAGCCGATCACTGTGATTGGCAACAGCACGGCGACCACCGAGGCCAGCAAGTATCCCTCGAACAGCAGCCCGAACACCTCGCCGGGCCGGTTGAGGTATTCGAAGAAGATGCGGCCCGGCCGCATGCCGAAGAAGTCCATGTAGGTCGGCGTGACGGTCTCCATGAACACAACAATGGCGCCCCCCGCCAGCAGCCACGCCGTGGCCACCGCCTCAAATATGCCGGCTTGCAGGAATCCGGGCAGGCAGAGATACACGAGAAAGAGCGGCAGGATCAGCATGCTCGCCAGCGCGATATCGACACGGGCGCCGTTCGCCAGTACGGTGAGCGCGGCCGAGACGCTCTCGACATGCCCGGCATGCAGCGTCATCAGCAGCAGACGGTTGCCCGCGGCGACGACCAGGGTCAGCGCCAGAAAGACAGCAAACGGGCGCGCCGCTGATAGCGCGTCAGCGTGGGGATTCGCGGCAGTCACGTCAGATCACTTCAGCAACTGGTAGTCGCCAAGGCGAAACCACTTTCGCGAGAAGATGAAGTTGACGACCGACTCGGGCGAGAGACTCGTGACCTCGCCGGTCATGTTCTTGCGGTAGAACGCCGTGCAGTTGCCTGATTGCCAGACGGTCAGGCGCATCCGCCGCTTCATCTTCTCGACATAGCGTTGCTGAAGGCCGGCCTTCGGCTCGATCGCGCCGATGCGGTTGTCTTTCTTCACCGCGCATATCGCCTGCACCACGTAGCTCGCCATGGCTTCCATGTACGAAATCTGTGAGCTGTGCCCGGTGCCTGTGTTGGGGCCGTTGATCTTGAAGTAGTTCGGGTAGCCGGCGACGGTAATGCCCTTGTACGAGACCGCCTCGGTCTCCCACTCCCGGTTCAGGCTTCGGCCGCCGAGGCCAGTGACCTCGAACGTGAGCGCCCTCGACATGTCGGAGTAGGCGTAGAAGCCGGTGGCAAAGACGATGACATCGAGCGGGATATCCTTGCCGTCTTTCGTCCGGATGCCATTTGGCGTGATGCATTCGATGCCACCGATCTCGACGTCGACGTTGTTACGCGCGAGCGCGGGCAGGTAAGTGTTCGTCGGAATGACGCGGCGACAGCCCAGTTCGTAGTCCGGCATCATGTGGCACCGCAGCGCTTCGTCGTCGATGTATTTCTCGAGGTTTTTCTTCAGCGTGCGTTCGTACCCGCGCTTGATGAGCTTGCTCAGCGTCTGCGTGAACGGATAGCGGCGAAAGCCGAAGAACCTGACCTCATGAATCCCGAATACCACCAGACGGTTGAGATGCCTGATGCCAGGCAGCGCCCTGAACCATCGCTCCAGCGCGCCGTACTGGCGGTCCGAGCGCGGAATGATCCACTGCGCCCTGCCCATGAACAGTGCGAGCTTGCCGACCTGACCGACGATCGCCGGGACGACCTGCGCGGCTGAGCAGCCCGAGCCAATAACGCCCACCCGCTTGCCCGCGAGCGACACACTGTGGTCCCACTGCCCGGTATGGAATGCAGCGCCCTTGAAAGACTCGATACCGTCAATATGCGGGATGTGCGGGTTGGCCAGCACGCCGCTGGTATCGACGACGAACCGCGCCTCGTACTGCTCACCGGACGCCACGTCGACGTGCCAGGTGAGCGTCTGCTCGTTGAACGTGACGGTAGCCACGGTCTGCCGCGTCCTGATGGCTTTGCGCAGGTCAAACCTGTCGATGATGTGATTCGTGTACGCCAGCAGTTCGCCTTGTGGCGCGTAGCGCTTGGTAAACCGGTACGGAATGAAGGAAATCGAGTAGAGCGCCGTCGGAATGTCGACCTCGGCGCCGGGATAGGCGTTGTCGCGCCACGTGCCGCCAGGCTCGTCGCTCCGCTCCAGCAGCACGAAGTCATCAATGCCGCGTTTCTTCAGCCCAATCGCAGCCAGCAGGCCCGAGAACCCCGAGCCGATGATGACGGTTTCAACCAACTGGCGCATGTGACCTTCGACCTTCCAGGTGTGCATCAAGACCCGTTGGATGCACCCCAGCAGAAAATCATTCGCGCCACCTGCGACATTCAACAGGTCGTCTCGCCGCCCGAACCGCTTACAATGGGCCTTCAGGAGGGAACCCCATGATCACGCTACCGCATCATGCCGAATTTCTGTCGGATCGCTGGCTCGAGGCAGCCGGCCAATGGCTCGACAAGAACATCCCCAACCGCCCGGAACTGAAGGGCCAGCCGTTTTCGGTGAGTGAACGGTTCAAGGACGCGCCACCCCATCTTGAACTCAAGGATGACGTCGCGACCTGGTCGGTCACCTTTGATGGTGAGAAGGCCACGGTCTCCCGCGCATTCAAGGCCGATGCCGACGTCGTGATCGAGGGCGTCTATCAGGCAGCGCTCATGGCGGCGCAAACGGTGGGCGCCATCACACCCCGCGTCATGGCGCGGCAGATCCGGGAGATCGAGAACATCTTCGGCAAGGGCGCGATCAGCCAGCGTGGCGAATTGGCGCAAGGCGCCGCGCAGGTGATGGGCCTCTTGCACGATCACATGGCGCGGATGACCGTCGAGAACCCGGATATCGCCCACCGCGCAAGAGCGCTCGGCATCGCCGACAACGTGCGTGAGGTCGAGGAGAAAGGATACACGGTGCTCGAGAACGCGATCTCCCCCGAGTTCGCTGACGAGGTGCGGGAGGCGACGCTGCGCGCCCTGCTGCCCCATCATCACTTTCAGCTGCAATGGATGCTGTATCACGGCGTCGAGTTCGAGCGGCTGGTGCAGAACCCACAGCTAATGACGCTGATTGACGCCTCACTCGGGCGCGGTGCCTGTATCGCCTCTATCAGCTCCATCAAGAAGGGGTCGGGCCCGGGTGTCATTCCAATGCATACCGACTACTCGATGGTGCCGGAGCCCTACCCGGAGTTCGCCATGACCGGTGTTGGGGTCTGGGCGCTGGAAGACTGGACGGTCGACGCCGGCCCCACGTGGATCGTGCCCGGCAGCCACAAACTCCGCCGCGGACCAAAGCCCGGTGAGCAGGCTGAGGGCGTCCCCATCGAGATGCCGAAAGGCTCAGTGGTCTATTTCACCCACGGCGTCTGGCACTGGCAGGGTGATCGCACCGCGCCGGGCGACCGGGTGACAATTCATTCGCACTTCAACCGCGGTATCCTGCGCGGGCTGGAGCCGAAGAAGGTCGACGTGCAGATGATGCATCGCAATCCGCCGCGCCTTGGCGAGATGCTTGGCGAGGACGACTGGTTCGACAAGCTGAACGAATATGGCCGTGACCAGCTTCGCGCCGGCTACATGATCAAACTGCACGACTTCACCAACAAGCGTCTCGAGGCGCTGCTCAACGCAACAGGTTAATTGAACACGATGGCAAGAATCAGACTGCTCCCCAACGAGGAACTCGATGACGCAACTCGCGCCGTGGTCGAGGCCATGGAAGCGAATGGCCAAGACACCTCCACGACTCGGGGCCTTGCGAATGCGCAGGCGTTCTTCAACAGCTACTTCCAGTTTTACGGCCCTGCCCGTGAAGGTCGCTCGATCTCCGCAGAGTTGATCGAGATGGTGAGACTGCGCATCGCGCGCCACAACGATTGCTTCACCTGACTCAACATTCGACTCCTGCAGTCTGCAGGAGACCTGACGGAAGAAAAGATATCGCGGCTCGATCTCGATAAGCCGCTCGACGGGTTTTCGAAGGCAGAGTTGCTGGCGATCGAATACGCCGACCGCATGGCAACGGACCATCACAACATGGACGACGCCTTCTTCGAGCGGCTGCGCTCGGTGTTCACCGATGAGCAGGTGCTGGAACTCGGCATGATGATCGGCCAGTTCATCGGGTTTGGCCGATTGTTGATGGTGCTGGACCTCGAATCAAAGTTCTGCCCGATCGACGAATGACTCATCTACAGAGAGTGCAACAATGAGACTCGAACACCTCATGGATTACCACGCGGAGCTGAAGGCCGCGGTCAACGTCGGCGCCGGCCCGTTCGGCGCCCGCTCGTTCGGCGAAGTCACAGGCGGCCAGTTCTCGGGCCCGAAGCTGAAAGGCAAGCTGCTCAGCGGCGGCGGCGACTGGATACTCGTTGACGCAAACGGCGTCGGCCACGTCGACGTGCGCGCCATCTTCGAGACTGACGACGGTGCCCACGTCTACGCGCAGTACTACGGCACGCTTCAGATGAACGAGAAGGTAATGACGGCGTTCGCCACCGGTGGCGATACCGATTTCGGCGACACCTACTTTATGGTGGCGCCCCGATTTGAAACCGGCGATGAACGCTACGCGTGGCTGAACAGCAAGGTTTGCGTCTGCGAAGGCCGCATCCGCCAGGGCGGCGTCGAGTACCGCGCCTATACCGTCGAGAACGACTGACTAATCGAGTACCAGCACCGCCGGCTCGCCCGGCGCCACAAGCGCGTTGGTCACAGCGAAGGTCAGGCTCGTCTCTGCAGGCTCGTCCATCAGGTACCTGAGTTCGACTTCACCGTGTGCAGGCAACTCAATCATTTGTGAGTGACTGCGCGGGTGCAGGCCACTTTCGTCACGCAGCCTGAACGGCGCATCCGACGCGTTCGCGAGCGTGACACGAATGCCGTCACGCTCGACCTTGAACGCCTTGATGTCGATGCTCGCCTTGAGCAGCGGCATCAGCATCTCAGGGCGACCAATGAGCGTATCTTTCCAGTAGACAACCGTACGCCGCTCGAACAGCGCCGTTTTCAGTCCCTCGAGCGAATCCTCTTCGGCGAAAACCAGCGTGACCGGGCGATGACCGCGATTGACGGCGGCTTCGGGCCGGTAGTCGGCGGCAATCAGTTCATGCACATCCGAGACGCCGATCATCACAAGGTCGTGTTCCAGCGCGAGCCGATGCGCATTCGGGTAGTAGCTACGGCCGTTGGCGATCTCGATACCCTGCAGCAGGCCATCGGCGACCGCGCTCGCGTGAAACTCGCCGAGGGGAGCATCGACGGTCTCGAAGCTCGGGTGGTTCCAGAACAGAAAGGCGCCCTGTGCGTTCGCGGCTTCCACAACGTCGCGGGCCTCGCGCGTCACTGCATGCGCGTAGTTGGCGAGTGCGAAGTACGTGACCTGGCTGTCGAAGGGCATCCACACCTGTTTGCCGTCGTGCTCAACCTGATGGGCAGCGCGCAGAAACCCGGTCTGCTCGAAGGCGAATGTCTCGGCCGCTTCTTTGGTCTCGAACATGTGTTCTTCAAGACGGACGTGCTCTTCACGTTGCCTCACCAGCGGATTGGCGTCCTGAACGAAGACGGCGTTGATGTGTCCCGGCGCGTCCTCACGTGTGATCTCGACGCCGGGAATGACCATCAGGTCATGGCCGCGGGCGGCGCGGCTCGACTCTTCGTACGAGCGATTGCGATCTGGATGCGGGATGTCGGTGATGTGTGGCTGGTACTCGAGGTGCTCGGTCACCGCATAGGCATCGAGGCCATCACGCAACGCTTCCTTGACGCGAATTGTGGGCCACACATGTCCATCCGAAAAGACGGTATGCGTATGCAGGTCCACAACGAGGGTCTGGTAGCCCGCAGTGTCCGGAAACTCGATGGCGCGTTCTGTCTTCGGCTGCGGCGACACAGGGCCGTGGGCGAATGCGATCGCGGGCAGCATGAGCGTGAGGGTGGCAACGATGCGTGTCGGCTTGCGCATCAGAACTCCTTGATTCAGTGTGATCGGCAAAGCGCCAATCTAGGGGAAGCGCCCGGATAAGTCGAATCAGCTCGCCCCGTAAGTCGCCAGCAACACGATCAGGAACAGGAAGATGCCGGTCATGATCGTCGTGTCGAGTACACCGAGGGTATGGTCTTCCTCCAGCAACGACGTGAGCGTGTAGAACGTCGGGAACAGGAAGATCAGCAGGAAGATGCCGGTGAGCGAGAAGTCGAGAGGCAACTCCGGATGGTCCGCTACGAGATGGAAGCCGGCAATACACAGCAGCGTGAACGGCAGCACGAGAAACATCACCTGCGTGATGCCGCCGAAGGCGTTTGCGAGTGCGATACCGAATTCCTGCCTGCGATGGGATTGCCACAGGATCACGTACTCACTCATGCCGGCAAACACGGCGAGAATGAGCGCCGTGAGCACCGGGTTGAAGTCGAGATCAGCGATCATGGTCTCGGCGAACCGCGAGACCTGTTCGCCGCCCAGCACTGCGCCGCCAATGCCGACGGCAAAGAGCCCCGCGATCATCGCGAAGGAACTCGGCTTGACATACGCATAGACGATATCGAGGCGCTGGTTCAGGTCGGACGGCGTCATGTCGAGGGTCTCGCGTACCTCGGCCTCCTCACGCGCATAGCCGGTCACGAGCTTGTAGAGGTAGACCCCGAAGATCACGAGCAGCACGTCGCTGACAAAGACGAGGTCAATCGGGCTGATGCTGCTCTTGGCACCGCCGCTCGCCGTGAACGTCAGCATGACGAGGCCAAGCACAAACCCCATCGAACCACCGCCAATCAGGATCTGCGTGCCGGCCTCGGTGATCGGCGTCGGCATCACGAACTTGCCGTAGCTGTCTTTCGGCAGGAAGAACGAGTACAGGCTGAAGACAAGCGCGTTGTTGTAGATCGTGATGAGCGCAATGATGAAGGCCATCGACGGGCTGACCGGCACGACGAAGGCGATCACGACGAGTTCCGGCAGCGTCGCGAGGATCTCGGCCACCGTGCCGGCCGTGTAGTGGTTCCATTGGAAGCGTGCGGCCAGCCGCTCGGTGGCGGTGATGAGAATCTCGCAGGCCGATTGCAGGATCACGAGGCCGGTGACGAGATGCATGCTCGCCAGCAGCCATTCCGGCAGGCCGGCAACCGTGTGCTCAATGCCAAGGCTCGTGGCAAGCAGCGCGGCAGCGACGGCAAGGCGCACCGCCCACGGCGGCAGCGCCGCGAGCTGCGACTCGTGCCCGAGATGCGCAATTGAGAGGCGGTCAGGGTCGACCCCGGTATCTCTCAGCGCATCCTCAGCGGTCTGGCTGGCCTCGGGCAGCCCCGCGCCGGCAACGGATTCGGTCTCGGTCGTGATCGTCATACCACCATTGTAGCGGGCGAGCGGCAAACCGTATTAAGGTTATGCGCACATCAAGAGGTCCTCACGGAGACAGCCGAAATGTCTGAAAGCGTTGCCACAGCCACGAACCCCATGTCGCTCATGGGTCCTGAATCACAGGAACTGACGAATGAGCTTGCCGTGCTGACGCGCATGCTGCCCTTCGACGGTGCCAGCCTGCTCGAACTCGGCTGTGGGGGCGCCGAGAAAACTCGGCTGATCGCCAACAAGACCGGTGTTGCGCGCATCGTGGCGGCCGAGGTCGACAGCATTCAGCACGAGAAGAACCTCAAGGTCACCGACCTCGACAAGGTCTCGTTCGAGGCGTTCGGCGCCGAGGAGATCCCCTACCCCGACGACACCTTTGATATCGTCGTGATGTTCAAATCGCTCCACCACGTGCCGCTCGACAGGCTGGATGACGCCATGGCCGAAATCCACCGCGTCCTGAAGCCTGGTGGCTACGCGTATATTTCAGAGCCGGTGTTCGATGGCGCGTTCAACCACGTAATGCGCGTGTTCCATGATGAAGAAGTTGTTCGCCGCGAGGCGTTCGGTGCTGTGGGCCGCGCCGTTGAGCGTGAATTGTTCGAACTGGCAGAGGAATACTTCTTCCGCAATCGCATCCGCTTCGAGTCGTGGCAGCAATACGAGACGAACATGTTGTCGGTGACGCATACCGAGCACAACCTCAGCGACGAGCAGCGAGCGGAGGTCGAGCGGCGCTTCGAGGCCAACCGCTCGGACGAAGGCTATGTGTTCGACATCCCGAATCGCGTTGACCTGCTGCGGAAGGCCTAGCCCCGCAGCGTTCGCTTGTAGGTTTCCTGAATGATCACCGCGTCGAAGCTGGCGCGGTGGCGACGCAGATCCATCTCTTCGATCACACGATCCTTCGTGTCGTGCCAGTTGGCCATCTGATCTTCGGTGAGGATCATCTCGAGCGCGCTCACGTCGAATTCCATGGGCACGCCGGCGGCATGAAAGAGCTTGCGGAGCCAGGGATGATCGACCACCCAGCCGTCGGAGTAGACCGTCTTTCCATAGAGAATCGAGTTAAGGAACTCCGCGACTTCGCGTAGCGGCTTGCCGTAGGTTTCGAGAATGTCACGGGAGACACGGTGAACCGACTCCGCTTCTTCGCTCCAGTGCGTCCAGTCCGGCGCGGGCAGGATCAGTGTGCAGAACTTTGCACCGTCGTTGAGGGCAAGCCCGATCTCGATCGGATAGCTCGTGCCGCCAAACCCTGAAGCTTCGATGTCAACGATGAGTGGTTCTGATGGACGTGCCATCCGTTAATATTGCCGGTTCAACGAGGGAGTTAAAACCATGAAGAAATTGTTACTTGTACTGGGCACGACGCTGCTCTTCGCGGGCTGTGCGACTGATGCGCCTGAGGAGTCCGGCGCGATGGCGGACGCTGCTGCGACGGCCGGCAGCACCGCACTCGACTACGACAATATGGACTACTGGCTGTGCCGGCCCGGACGCGATGGGGACGCCTGCGATATCGACCTGACGACGACGATTGTGGGCGCCGACGGCAGCCTCACCCGCGAGCCCTTCAGCGCCGACCCGGATGCAGACATCGACTGTTTCTACGTGTATCCCACCGTTTCGAACGACGCGACGCCAAACAGCGATACCAACCCCGGGCCCGGTGAAACATCGGTGATCGCCGCACAGTTCGCGCGCTTCGCCGAGGTCTGCAAGCCTTACGCCCCGCTCTACCGCCAGGTGACACTTACGGCGCTGCGCGACCGGATGTCCGGCGGCAGCATGCAGGCCGATCGTGAGATGGGCTACAACGATGTGAAGGCAGCGTGGGAGCACTACCTCGAGAACGACAACAACGGCCGTGGCGTCGTACTGGTTGGCCACTCGCAGGGCTCCGGCGTGCTGACGCAGTTGCTTGCGGCAGAGATCGATGGCAAGCCCGTGCAGGATCGCGTGATCTCTGCGCTGCTGATCGGTACCCGCTTTGCGGTGCCGGAGGGCGACGTTGTAGGTGGCGCGCTGAAGCACATGCCGCTCTGTACGCGTGACGACGAAACCGGTTGCGTGGTGACCTTCGCGTCATTCCGCAGCGCGGTGCCGCCACCCGCCATGAGCCTGTTTGGCCGCATGCAACAGCCGGGCATGATCGCGGCCTGCAACAATCCCGCCGATCTCGGTGGCGGCGAGGCGGAACTGCATGCCTACCTGAGCGCTGGCGGCCCCGGCGTGAGTGCCGGCAGTCAGCCCGCGTGGGCAGAAGGCAAGACCGTCGATACGCCATTCGTGAGCGTGCCGGGCCTCTTGTCGGCGCAGTGCGTCAACAACGAGCGCGGCTCCTACCTCGAAGTCACGGTCAACGGCGACCCGACGGACCCGCGCGCCGACGATATCTCCGGCGATGTCATCACCAACGGTGAGGTTCAGGCCGGTTGGGGGCTGCACCTGATCGACGTGCACCTGGTGATGGGTGACCTGATTGGTCTGGTTGAGCGGCAGGCAGCGGCTTATCTCGCGGACTGACAAACCGGCACATTGGTAGTACAGGCTAGCCCATTGCCGACCTCGGCACTGTCTCACAAGCTCCTGGGTGAAAATCTCCGTAAGGGGTGATTGCAGCCCTCATGCATATACTGTATATTTATACAGTTATGTTTGAGACGGCAATTCCCTCTTCAGGCGGTACCGACGAGCACGATCTGGCGCAGGCGACCGCGATCGACAGCGCGGCGCTTGCCGACCGGATTACCCGCGCCGCGGGGCAACTCAACGCGCTGAACTACAGCTTCATCAAGATGCTCGACGCGTTCGACCAGTGCGAAGGCTGGGCTGGCGCCGGCATCAAATCGTTCGCACACTGGCTCAACTGGCAGTGCGGAATCGGCGCTGTCGAGGCACGGGAGAAAGTCAGGGTTGCCCGTGCGCTTCGCGACCTGCCGCAGATTGATGAGGCGTTTCGTACCGGTGAGGCGAGCTATACCAAGGTCCGCGCCATGACGCGCGTCGCGACGCCGGACAACGAAACGTATCTGCTCGAGATCGCACGGCACGGCACCGCGGCCCACGTTGAGCAACTCGTTCGCAAGTACCGTCGCTGCCGCTCACTCATCGAGGACGACCCACACGGCCAGCTCGACCGCCACTTTTCCTGCTTCCAGGATGAAGACGGGATGTATGTCTTCTCCGGCCGCCTGCCGGCCGACGAGGGCGAACTCGTGATGACGGCACTGCGCAAGATCATGGATCACGAGTGGCGTGCCAATCGCGAGCAGCGAACGAAAGAATGCGGCTCGCAGACGGAAAATGTTTCCGCGGAAACATTGTTCGACACATCGATGGCGACCGCGGTCACGCGAATGGCCGAACACTGTCTCTCGACTGCGCTCGATGGCGACAGCGTTGAGCTGAAAGCGGCCACCGGCGCCGAGCGCAACCAGCTCGTCGTCTTCGTCAACGTCAATGAGGCCCACCAGGACTGTCGCATCGAAGCCGGGCCCGCCCTCAACACGCTCGACGGTCACTTCATGCACCCGGCAGTCGTCCGGCGGCTGGCGTGTGATGCCTCACTCCGCCCGGTGGGCGTCGACGATAGCGGCAACCCGCTGAGCATCGGCCGCAAGTCGCGCACGATTCCGCCGCATATCCGGCTTGCGCTACAGCAGCGGGATGGCGGCTGCCGATTCCCCGGCTGCTCGCAGCGGCGACACGTTGATGGTCATCACATTGTGCACTGGGCGGACGGCGGTGAAACGAGTCTCGATAATCTCGTGAGTCTCTGCCGCTACCATCACACGCGGCTGCATCTGGGCAAGTATCACATTGAGATGCATGGGGGCGCACCGCAGTTCTTCGATCACCAGGGTTGCGCGCTCCCGCAGGCTCCGCCCCTGAACCAGCCCGACCACGACCTTATCCACGAGGAAGTGGCGGACGCCCAACGGCAAGCCGGTATCCACATTGATGCCGGCACCGCCGTCACGCGATGGGCTGGCGAGCAGATGGACTATTCGATGGCGATCGAGGCGCTGGCCGTGCTCGATGGGCTCGATGGGCTCGATAAATAGTCCATCTAGGACGAGGCGCTGCCGAGCAGACGATGGCGCAAGTTCATCGACACCGGCCGATCGCCGATCCACTGTTCCAGGAGTGCCATCATGAGTCCGGGGCCGGGGTCCGTGAACTGCTTGTTCCTGTTGAGCCACACCGAGGTACCCTCGCCCGGCTCATAGACGACGATAACGCGGTCGCCGGCGTCGAGCTTGCGGTAACGGGATTTGACCCGTTCGAACAGCTTTTGCGAGAGCTCCTCGTCGAGCACCCTTGCCCAGTCGTTGGGTAGCTTGCCCGGTGGCTCGCCGTGAACGTCGAGATGGAGCTCGATCGGGCCGTTGAGCTCGCGAATCTGCTCGAACGACGATACGCGTCGCGGTACGTACAGGCGGCACGTGTAGAGCTTGGCGAACAACAGGTGTCGGGTGCCCGTGCCGTTCAGCACGAGCTCGTCCATGACCTGCGGCAGCTCGGCCTGAGGCTTGCCCTGCCATCCCTCTGCGGCCGCGCCCATCGCCAGCGTCAGCAGCACCACGCACCAGAATATTCTCATTGGCTTTATTGTCTTGAAGCACGGTCGAAAAGTCGAATGCCGTTGCGGTGCTTCGGTTTGACTCCCGTAGCGCGCGCACATAACTTCGGGTCACGGTTGAAGTCGCACAAGGGGGAATCATGGGACGCATCATCTTTCTGCTGGCGAGCGCACTGCTGCTCTCGGCCTGCGCGACGCAGGCGCCACTGCCCGGCGCGGGCGACGATCGCGGGCGCATTGTGGTGTATCGCGACAACTGGGGCATTCCGCATATCTATGCGCCGACGGTCGAGGACGGGCTGTATGCGATGGGGCGGGCGCAGGCAGAAGATCGTCCGGAACAGTTGCTGATCAACATCAAGATGGCGCTCGGCGAATACGCGTCGATTGTCGGCAAGGGGGCCATCAATCATGACCTGACGCATCGCATGTTTGATCACTACGGTGCCAGCGAGCGAACCTGGTCGGGGCTCGACGAGCAGACGCGCCGCCATCTGCTTGCGTTTACGGCCGGTATCCGCGATCACTATCGCGCGAACCCGGCTGACGTTCCGGGGTTCTGGGGCGACCGCGAGATCGACGTGCATATGGTCAACGCCTTCGGACGCTACTTCCTCTACAACTGGTCGATCAACGAGGCTTACGGTGACTTGCGCCGTGCCGGTATCGACCCCGGCTTCGTGCCGCGTCGCCATGCGTCGAATCAGTGGGCGGTGTCACCCTCGCGCAGCGCGAGTGGCAATGCCATTCTGCTGGCAGACCCGCACCTCGGCTGGTGGGGCGTCACCCGATTCTGGGAGCTTCGCATTCACGCCGGCGATCTGCACGGCAGCGGCGTTGGCTTGCCCGGTTCGCCCTACATCGGGCTCGGCCACAATGAACATCTCGCCTGGGCCATGACGACTGGCGGGCCGGATACCGCTGACGTGTTTGCACTGGCGCTCGACCCGGACGATCACACCCGCTACCGCTACGGCGACGAGTGGCGCCAGATGACGCCGCAGCAGATCACGCTCGACGTGCGCGGCAGTGATCCTGTCGAGACCACGATCTGGTTCTCACACTACGGCCCGATTCTCGCCTGGCAGCTGGATGGCGGCGAGCCCACCGCCTACGCCGGGCGCATCGCGTATGACGAGTCGGTCAATCCGCGCGATCTGACGGTCAGTCTCAACTTCGGCAAGACCATCGAGGATGCCAAGGCCGGCCTCGCCGCACTGGGCACGTTCCCCCAGAACGTGATGGTCGCCGATACGCAGGGCAACACCTACTACCAGCGCGCCGGGCGGGTGCCCATTCGGGCGGCCGGCCATGACTGGAGCCGCCCCGTTGATGGCAGCGACCCGGCCGTTGACTGGGATTCATTCCACCCCTCGTCATCATTGCTGCAGATCACGAATCCGCCCCAGGGCTACATGCAGAACTGCAACATCCCGCCGGATGCGATGATCAAGGGCGGCGCCTTCGACTTCGATGACTACCTGCCGGAGATCTTCTCGTCGGCGCACTATGGTCCGGCGCGCCACGGCTGGATCAACCAGCGGGGGGCCCGCGCCCTGGAGCTGCTGTCAGCAGACGATGATGTGACGATCGAAGAAGCGCTTGCCTACGCCGTTGATGTAAAGCCCTACGGCATCGAGCGATGGCTTGAGGCAATGGGTACAGCGCTTGACGGCGGGCTGCCGGCAGAGCTCGCGGCGTGGAACGGCGAACTGCGCCGGGATTCATCGGCCGCGCTGAAGTATGCGTACTTCCGCATTGCACTCAAAGAGGCGATGACGACCGAGGCGCACACTGCGCTGCGCAGCAAGGTCGATCAGTGGTACGCCATTGTCGATGACGAAGCACCCTCGCCCTTCACACTCAGCGCCGCCGAGGCCACCGCGATTCGCGATGCGTTCACGGCCGGGCTCGCCAATATCGAAGCACACTTCGGGCGCGATGACGCGGTGTACGGCGATGCCTTCCGCGTGGGGCGGGACGACGCGTCGTGGCCCGTGGGCGGCGGTGGCGGCGATGAGCTTGGGCTCACGACGCTTCGAACCATGGGCTATGGCGAGCCGAACGCCGAGCATGAGCGCTGGGGTATGCGCGGACAGACGTCGACACAGATCATCGAACTCGCAACGCCAATCAGAAGCTGGATCTACCTGCCCGTCGGCCAGAGCGATCGCCCGTCATCGCCGCACTACGATGATCAGGCGGAGCTGCTCTTCGGCCCACGGACGCTCAAGCCGTCCCGATGGCTGCCCGAGGAACTCGCCGGGCACATCGAATCGAGGACGGTGTACGAGCGATAATGAAACGGCGCTAGTAGTCGTTCACGGCCTCAGGCGGCGATCGACATCATCGCTTCAAAGTTGCGCCGGTAGAACGCGTCCAGCACGTCCTCATCAAAGTCGCCCATGGTGCGCTCGAACCGTCCCTTGGGGTCGTTCGTGCCCTCGGGGTGCGGGTAATCGCTCGAGAACATGAACAGGTCGGCGCCGCCGTCGCGTATCATCCGGCCGACGTCCTCGCCCGGGAACGGCGTGAACTTCACGGCCCGGCGGATGTACTCCGACGGCTTCATCGGCATGTCTTTCAGATACGGATCGGTGCGGCCGAAGCTCTTGAAACCCAGGTCGAGTTCGCGCAGGAACTCCGGCGCCCAGCCTGCGCCCGACTCGATGACGCCACCGCGCAGTTCCGGAAAGCGCTCGAAAACGCCGTCATAGACCATTGCCGTCAGCCAGACCTGCGGCGCGAACGACAGCATGATGTAGTCGGCAAACCGCAGGTTCTCGCCACCACCGTGCAGATCGGGTGCGCGCTCGCGCCCGTTGTTCTGGAACGCTTTGGGCTGGGTCTTCGTACCCGGGCCAATGTGCAGCATGAACGGCGTCTTCGTTTCGGACAGCAGCGCCCAGATCGGGTCGAAATCCGGATGGCCGGGCGATCGCTCCCCGGCCGGCCCTGCCGATACCATGATGGCGCGGTTCCCGGCGGCGATCGCCGCCTGTGTTTCCTGCAGCGCGCGGCCAGGATTTTCAAGGGGCACGAAGGCCACGCCCAACAGGCGGGCGTCATGATTGCAGAATGCTGCCATGGCCTCGTTGTGGGCGCGCGCGCCGGCGTACAGCACGCCCTCATCCTCTGCGGCACGAACCGGTGCCAGCCCCGCGGTGCCGAAGACCAGCTGCTGCGAGAAGCCGAGCTGATCGAGCACCTTCACGCGCTCGTCCGGGTCGAATGCACCGGCAGCGATCCAGCCCTTGGGTCCTGCAATCGGATTTTCGAGCGCGGCAGCCTCGGCCGCCGCATCACCCTTGCGTGCTTTTGCCTTGTCAAGAATGTCGTCGATGCGATTGCGCTTTTTCCCGTAGAGCGGCCGGAGCCTCGACTTGAGATCATCGTCCATGAAGGGATCGAGCCATTCACGGGTCTCCATGACATGGCTGTCGGCATCGTGAATGGTTCGACCTGCTGAATAGGTCATGGTGGCCCCTCTCTTATTAGTAGAATCAGGTTATAATAAGAAGCTGACACGGATTTGCAAGGCATGCTTATGGCTGGCTCCACCGCAAGCAGCACGACCCGCGCCGCCCGACTCTCCCCTGAGGATCGTCGCGCACAGATTCTCGAAACCGCCGCAACGCTCGTGCGCCAAGCCGGGCACACGCAGATCACACTCAAACAGGTTGCAGCCGAAGCCGGGGTCAGTACGCCGCTGATCTACAAGTACTTTCCGAAGCGCGAAGACCTGATCGTTGCACTGCTCGACCACGAACTTGCGCGCTTTCAGGGGCGCGGGTTCACGAAATCGGCAGCCGACGTCGGCGAAGCCGCGGGCAATGCGATCGAACACACATTGCGCTACTACGACGAGCGCGGGCCGGTGCTGACGCTCCTGGCGGCCGACCCCGTCGTCGAAGACCGGGCCCGCCAAAGCAACCGCGCCTCACGCGCAAGCACGACGGCGTATTTCATCGAACAGTGCGTCAAGGCCTATGGGGTGCCGGAAGACGTCGCGACGATCGCCGTGACCATGGTGGTGAATGCGCCGATACATTCCATGCGCTTTCTCGGCAAACAGGACATTCCGGTGGAACGTACCGCCGAGGTCTGGCGCCGTTTTATTGAAGGTGGCTGGCGCGCGCTGCAGTCCAGCTACGGCGAGAAGCGCTAACCCAGACGCTTGCGAAAGCGCATGACCGCAAGGCTCATCATCACGATGAAGAATATCGCCAGCGGCCAGAGTTCCATCCACATTTCACCCAATTCTGCGCCGCGCAGCAGGATGCCTCGCACGATGCGAAGAAAGTGAGTGAGCGGAAAGATCTCCGCGAGCCACTGCGCCGCCTTCGGCATACCCTCGAAGGGAAACATGTAGCCTGACAGCAACAGTTGCGGCAGAAACGTGATGAACGTCATCTGGAACGCCTGAAACTGGCTCTCCGCCAGCGTCGAGATGAACAGCCCCAGCGTCAATACAGACACTACGAAGAAGCCGACGGCCACATAGAAATCCAGCAGCGACCCCTTGATCGGCACATCGAAGAGAAAGACACCCAGCAGCAGGATGAGACTGACCTGCAAATAACCGATGACCACGTAGGGAATGATCTTCCCGCCCATGAGTTCAACCGACCGTACCGGGGTTGTGATCAGTAGTTCGAGGTTGCCGCGCTCCCGCTCACGAACGATCGCAATGGCGGTGAACAGGACCATTGTCAGCGTCAGGATCACGCCGGTGAGCCCGGGCACAATGAACACAACAGATCGTCGCTCGGGGTTGTAGAACGGGCGCAGTGCAAACGTCCCCTCGCTCGTCAGAAGCGAGGCTGAGTGCCGGCCTTCAACAGGCAGCCCAACCAGCCCGCGCGCCGACGACAGCACGATGGGATCACTACCGTCGACAAGGAGTTGTGCAACCGGCGCCCTCTCACGCAAGCGGCGGCGCTCGAAGTTGGCAGGAATGAGTATCCCCACGGAGATCTCACCACGACGCAGCATGGCTTCCAGCTCGGCAGCGGATTCTGCCCGATACCGGACGTTGATGACCTGGGTCGCGTGGGCATCAGCAATCAGCGCGCGGGAAGCCGCAGTACCGGCAAGGTCAACATAGCCCGCCGACAGGTGACGAACATCCTGATTGATTGCGTATCCGAACAGCAGCGTCATCACGACCGGAATGCCCGCGATCAGCCCGCCGGTCAGCCGATCGCGCCGGAGATGCAGCGTTTCCTTACTGGCGATCGCAATGATCCGGTCGAGGGAGATCATGCCCGGTCCGCCTCGCGCGTCGCCATGACGAAGACGTCCTCGAGGTTTGGTGAGACGGCGCTTGCCGTCGCCCGCAGCCCCCGGCCTTCGAGATGCTCGCGAACCCGCTCAACAGGTTGATTTACCTGTTGACTGACGAGCACATGCAGGCGCGTACCGAGCTGGGCACAGCTGTAGACTTCATCGAGTTCGATCAGTGCCTCACGCAGCGCCCGTGAGTCCCCGCCTTCGACCTCGACGACACTCGCGCCAAGATTCTGCTTGAGACCCTCAGGCTTGCCGGATGCGACGAGCCGGCCCTCATCGAGAATGGCAAGTTCGTGGCACCGCTCAGCCTCATCCATGAAGTGGGTCGACACCAGGATGGTCGTCCCGTGGTCCACCATGTCGAAGATGAACTCCCAGAACTGTCGACGGCTCTCGGGGTCGACGGCGCTCGTTGGCTCATCAAGAAAGAGCAGTTCCGGCTCGTGCAGCGTCGCGGCAGCGAGCGCAAGCCGCTGTCGCTGCCCGCCACTCATCGTGCTTGCTGGCTGGTTCGATAGCCCATCAAGCCAGTACCGCTTGATCTGTGCACTCACCCGTTCGGCGCGCTGATCACGACGCATGCGATAGACGCGGCCAAGAAAGTCGAGGTTCTCCCGAACCGTCAGATCGCCGTACAGCGAGAAACTCTGGGTCATGTAGCCGATGTGATTACGGAGCGCCTCCGACTCGGCGGGAACCGGCAAGCCGAGTACCGTCGCGCTACCCTCGCTGGGCTCGAGCAATCCGCACAGCATGCGAATCGCCGTCGACTTGCCCGAGCCGTTCGGGCCGAGAAACCCGAACACGCAGGCCTCGGGAATGTCGAGGTCAACATGATCGACAGCGACGAGTTCACCGAATCTGCGAGTCAGGCCCCGGGTTTCGATCGCCACACCCATGCGCGATCAGTCGTCGATGCCGGGAAAGCGTACCTGCACCGGCACACCTGTTGATAGCTCGGGCGCCCGTTCATCGGTGACATCGACTTCGGCGAGATACGACAGGTGGCTACGGTCGTGCTGCGTCAGTGCGAAGTAAGGCGTATAGCTGGCATCGCTCGAGATCCATCGCAGACGCCCGCGGTATGTGCCTTCGTGACCGTCGATTGAGATCTCGGCTTCTACACCCACAGCCAGGCGCGCTTTCAGCGGCTCTCGAACATGAATACGCGCCCAGGGCGTCTGGTTTTCGAGGAGGGTGATGACCGGTTCGCCAGGCTGCGGTCGCTCACCCACTTCGAACAGTATCGCTTCGACCCTGCCAGGCACAGGGGACGTGATGACCGAGCGCGCCAGCGAGATCTCGAGTGCCTCGACCCGCGCCTGCGCTTGCGCATAGTTGCTTCGCGCAACGTCGATTTCTTCGGAGCGAGTGCCCTCGAGCAATTGCTCGAGCCGCGCCTCTGCCTGTGCACGTGTCGCGACAGCGGTCTCATAGCGGCCTTCGAGAATATCGAGCTGGTTTTGCGATGCATAATTCCGTTGAGCAAGCGAACGTTCGCGATTCAGCTCGGCGAGCAAAGTCCGGACATTGCTTTCAGTCGCTGCCAGCTCTGCGCGGGCTGCCGCGATATCCTGCTGGCGGGGCCCTGCCTCAGCCTCAGCGAGGCGCGCCCGCGCCACGGCGAGATCCGCTTCGGCACCTTTCATGGATGCAGAAAGGCGCGAGGCGTCCTGCTCCACCAGTGCATCGTCAATCTGGACGCTGTCACCTTCCGTAACGTGAATTGCGACGATGGGTTCACTGGAATCCGCCTTGAGGGAAACGCGGTCGACCTCGAGCGTACCGAGTGAAACGCCACTCTGGCCGGTAGGCTCGCACCCCGAGAGCAGAGCTCCCAGCAGGAGGCATCCAGGTACGAGGGCAGCGGTCGGCAACGAGAGATTCATCGCCACAGTTTCACAGACTGACGCGGGCGCCGACAAGCTGTCGCTGCGCCAGCAGCACGACGACGACAATGGCCAGGGTCGCCCAGGCGAGTACCGGGAACACGACCGGGAGTGTCAGCCACTGGGCAAGCATTGCCACCGGCATGGTCATCAGCTGGGCGAATGCCATATTGAGCTGAAAGAGACTCATGACGCGCCCGCGCATCTCGTTCGGCGTCAGGTGCTGGATGAGAATCGTGCTCGACACCATGGTGACGGTCATGCCCGCCCCCATCGCCGTGTTGCCGATGATCGTGTTGATCTCGGTGTGCCAGGACGAGAACACCACGAAGCCGCCGGAGAAGAGCAGCGTGCCCACGCCAACGAGCAGGCCACGCCGCTCGTATGATGCGAGCTGTGCCATCGCGACGGCGCCAATAAGCGAGCCGATGCCCCAGAACATGACGACAAAGCCCATCTCGGCAATGGGCACGTTGACGACAGTTGTCACCCAGGTCGGGCCAAGGCTGGCCGTCGCCGGATAGCCGAGGCTCATCATCAGTACGACCAGCATGATGAGCCAGAAGATCACGCGGTGGTTCGCTGCCCAGCTGAGCCCGAGCCTGATGTCCGTCAGCGCTTCACTCGCGCCGTAGCGCTGGCCACGCAGCACGTGCTGGGACTCTGCCGGCTCGTATCGCATTAGAAAGATGAACGTAATGGCGGCAAGATGGCCCAGTACGCTGAACAGGTACGCGCCACTGTAGCCAAACCCCGCGATGATGATGCCGGTAAACGCCATCGCCGCCGGCATGGCGATCTGCGCAGCGAGCTGGTTCAGCGACATACCGGCCGGCGTCAGCGCTGGCCCGAGCACATCAGGCACGATCGCGAGTCGCGTCGGGCCATCGATACTCAGCATGCCGGCACTCAGAAACGTGAGAAAGAAGAAGGCGGCATAGCCGAAGGGGTTGCCGGTGGCGAAGTACATCAGCGCCGCAATTGCGATCGTCACGAACACCTGCGCACAC
The DNA here is from genome assembly GCA_965267485.1 of Pseudomonadales bacterium. Lineage (GTDB taxonomy): Bacteria > Pseudomonadota > Gammaproteobacteria > Pseudomonadales > Azotimanducaceae > JANQJA01. Next base: position 2,566,588 of record OZ254080.1, read on the forward strand.
TGCATGATCAGCAGGAGCTTGCGACGGTCGAAGCGGTCGGCCAGCGCGCCGCCGTACATGCCGAACGTCAGCGCGCCGAGCCCGCGGCTCGCGGCAATTGCCGCGACCAGAATCAGCCAGATGTCCCGGGGGGCAAACTGCTGCACCCACAGAATCTGCGTGATGAACTGCAGCGGCATGAGCATCTGTCCGATGGCGAAACCAGACAGCAGCAGGCGAAAGTCGCGGTTCCCGAGGGGTGCAAGCGCGGGGGTGGGCAAAAGACAGATCCCTGAAGCAAACAGGGATTCTATCCGGAATTCACGGCTTCGGTAGCTTGACAGCCCCCTCGAACGTGATGGCGCCGGCACCGTCTTCCTTCGGCTTCGCAGAATCAGGGGCGCCAAAGCGCGACCTTTCAATTGAGAGTGCCGAGGCCGCATCAAGAGGCGTGAGCGCAGCAGGCACACGATCGAGCTCTCTCGAGTAGCGATAGACGAACCCATCGATGGCCACCGTCATCTCAACCGGCAAGGACCCATTGGAAACCATGTTGGACGACTGTGTTGAAACGGCATCGGCGCCAAGCCCCCACTTGTCGATCAGCAGTTCCTTGAGCGGAATCAGATCTGCGAGTTTCGTTGCATCGGGCGCCGCCGTTCCCTTGGTCATTGTGCCGTCCGGGGCAAGCTCGACTGTCGCCGTGTTCGTACCGAACGGCGGCACTCTCGAGTTGAAGTAGTGCACCGCGCCATAGTCAACATAACTCTGACGGTCCAGCTTGTTGCTGACCAACACCATGCCCAGGCTGGAAACCGCATTCTGCACACTCGTTTCCTCGTCGATCGTGCTCCAGTCGATTACGCAACTGCACGCGCGATCAAGCGCCGTCGCAAAGGTGTTGGCAATCTGATCGGGATCAGCGCCAGCGGCGGCCGAATGCGCATTGTAGGCAGCGAGCTCACTGAATCCCTGCGGACTCGCATAGAGGCGAAATGTCTGGATCGTCGCAGCGCGATCCGGTGATTTGACATCAAGACGGATATCGATCCAGTAGCGGTGCCGTACGGTCACCTGGGTCAGCCGCTCCTTCTTGATATAAAACGGCACACCATTGACCGATGTCGCCCCTTCATGAACGCTGAACGCGTTGCAGCCGGCCAAGACGCCGAGCACCATCACAGAAATGACCAGTTTCACTGCTGTATTCATTGTTTCCTCCTCAGGAAAGCGCCGTATCCAGTTCATCCATTGAGACGTTCAGGCGGGCTCGCAGGCGCGCGCGCGAGATAACCCGATCGAAATTTTCCGGCGCCAGCCCGAGCGCCCCCTGAATCACTGACCGTTCGCGATCAACGAGATAGTGCTGGATCAGGATCTGACGATCGCGGTCGATCGACAGGCGATCAAGCACGCGCGCAACGAGTTGGCGCGTCTCTGCCTCATACACGCCGGTACCAGCGTCTTCGAGGGGTTCTGGCATCAGGCAGTCGCGATGGGCGGCGAGGAGATCCCGGCGACGACGCTCTCGGCGCGTATTCGCGAAGAGCAGGTTGCGCGCGGTGTTGCGTACAAAATGTGCCAGAGAATCACGGCGTTGAATCTCGCCTGCGCGGAGTCGCTCCAGCATCAGGATCAGGCTGTCCTGGGTGAGATCCTCGGCCAGATCCCGATCCACACCCAGTCGGTGCAGCGACCGAAGTACCAAAGGCCTCAGTTCACTGCACAATATTTGTTCAGCTGCCAACTCCCCGGCCTCCACCCGTTTCGCAAGCGTTTCATGATCGCTGCACATCTTGTTCTCCCTGACTCTGTCCCAGGCACCATTGAATGCTCACCCGTCCCGGGAGTCCTTTGGGGAACCTGATTGTTATCTGATGTGTTCTGATGGATGCTGGCGCTACCGGGATCAGGTATCTTCTTGCGCAGGGATTGAGCAATTTCAGATGCTGGAACAGCCGTTCGACATAGCGGAATGGAACGTCCGCCCCTCGGAACTCGTCATCCAGTCTGGCGAAGAAATCCGTCGACTCGAACCCAAGGCCATGTCGGTGCTGCAGTTGCTCGCCGAACGTGCTCCCGAGGTGGTGTCGATCGAGGAAATGCTCAGCAAGGTCTGGGCGGGAACGGTCGTCGGCGATAACGCGGTCTATCGGGCAATAGCCCTGCTCCGGCGGGCGTTGGGAGACACGTCCCGATCTTCGAGATTCATCGAGTCCATCGCCAGAAAGGGCTATCGGCTGAAGGTCGAGGTGAACTGCGAGACAACACCAAAGCTCGCGGCTGAAACACCGCCCGTCGTTGGCAACCTCGTCATCGCGCTCGACATGACACAGGGAGCGCCCCAACGTCTCGGTACGCTGACCACAGAACTCGCCCGTTATCTTTCGTGGGCGGCAGATGCCTTCCGGGTACAGCTGCAGCCGAGTGAAACGCAATCGGCGGACTATCTGATCCGCATGGTGGCCGAGGACGGCGCGCTCACTCGCTATCAGTGGGAGCTCTATGAACAGCAGCTGCAAAGCCTGCTCTGGTCTGGTCACCATCTGGCTGAGCCGCAGGATGGCCATGGGTCGCTGCAGCGTGTCGCCGAAATGATCGCGGACGGCGCTGCCGAGCAGATACGCCGCCACAAGCTTCAGCATCTCGCCACCCGGACCGCCGGAGCAGCTGACGACTACTGGTCACTGATACTGACTTCCGATCAGTTCGAAGGCGTCTCTATCGAGAACGTCGAGGGTCGTCGGCAGCGCTTGAAACAGGCAATGGCATTATTCCCGAAACTCGCTCCTGCCTACGCAGCGTATGGCGATCTTTGCAGTTGGGAGATCCTGAATGGCGTGACATCAGACGCCAGGAAGGCGTACCAGTCAGCCCACGAAGCGGTTGCCAATGCGATTGAACTGGACCGCGATAGCCCCTACGTGCTCAGCCGCTGCGGAGCCGTACTCGCTCGTCTCGGCGACTACCAGCGGGGCACCGAGCTATGTCAGCGCGCGTTCGAACTTGCCCCCTCGGCTTCATCGAAGGAAGCATTGGCCCGTGTACTCACGTTCGCCGGCGAGCCCGACCGCGCCATTCCGCTGCTGGAGGACATCATCCGTACGATGCCTCGCGGACACGTCTTCCGCTACGGGAAAGTGGTAGTGCCGCTCGTGCAGGATGGTCAGCTGGGCGCCGCGATGGACTATTCGATTAGATTTATCAGCAGCTACCCCAACGACTTCTACGCCTGGGTCCTGCACTGCAATCTTGCGTTTCAGCTTGGTGACGGCGAAGCCGGGCTGAACGCATGGCGCGAAGTCCAGCGATTGTCACCGGGCCTCAAGATCAGCGACACGATTGCGGCGACGATCAGAACCTACGGCCGCACTCCGCAGCAGCAAGCGCGACTCACGGACGGACTTCGCCAGCTCGAAGCCGCGCTAGCAGACGCCACCCAGACTCCCTGAAGCTCGCAGCTTGGCGAGTTCCTCACTACGGGCAATCAAGGCATTGAGTCGCGCCTCTACGATCTCGACGGCTTCGATATAGGTGGCTGCCGTCACGGTGGCCTCACCCTTGCGCAAAGCAATGACCGATGCTTCCTTGCCTGCCTCAAAACAGCACGCAAGCGTGTTGTTCATCACCTTGGGGCTCTTGAATGAGTTCAAGCGACCTTCGACATTTGTGAAGTAGCCCTTCGTTCGCGCTGCCTCGACACACTCATCCTCGATCAGCAACCCCGCGCCGGAACCGAACGCCGCCCAGAATCTCGCCTGAACGACATCGAGGCGGATATCGCCTTTCGCTTTTACATTCGACTTCGTCGCCATGGGTCTTTCTCCTTCTTTCTTGTGGTGGTCTATTGTCTCGCCAGTCGCAAGACTGTTCTGGCAACGGCCCGCGATATGCTGGCCGCGTATTCGGCATCGACTCGGAGGTCATCCGCGCTGTGATACGCGGGGTTCCTGCTTCTGTCGCGGCCGTAAAAGTCTTCACAAACCAGCGCCGCTGGGCAGCCGGCGCGATGAAACCAGTAGTGATCGCTCAACCCCTCAGCCGGATCGTCGCTCGCATAGAGCTGAGGATTGAGCAGTGCATTTGCAGCGCGCGCAATCGTTCGCCCGAGCAGCGATGATGCACGCTCAACCGCGTGGTTCTCGTAAAAACCGGAATGCACTTCGAAAGGCCGCGGGGGAACCATCCTTCCGGCATAGCCAATCATGTCCATCTGGATCATGGCTTCGACATTGGTGACATGCTCCGGATGCTGGCAGAACCGTTCGCTCCCGACCAGACCGACTTCCTCGGCATTGAACAGGGCGAACCTGATGCGCTTACGCAACGGTCGTCGCCGAGCAGCGAGTTTGCATGCGGCTGCGATGGCCAGCACCGCCGCGACACCGCTCGCATTGTCGTCGGCGCCCGGCGCGGGGTCCGTCACCGGATCGTAGTCGACACCACGAACATGGCTATCGAGGTGCGCTCCAACGACGATGGTCTTCGAGCTGTCGGCGAAAGCGTGCAAGTCAGCATAGACGTTGGCGAGCTCAATCCCTCTATACTCAAACAGGTGCCGGACCGGCGAGAACGCCAGCGCCGCCAGGCGATGCTGTGCGAACTGCTCGGCCAGCCGGTTGCCGGTATGGCGCACATGGCGGCTCTCGAACGCCACCAGCCGGGAGACGTCCCGTTCGAGAGCGCGCGCCGTTATGGCCTTGTCGATCATGCGCACGTCCTCGAAGTCCAGGTCGTCAAGCTCCGCACTGCGTCGACGGTACCGGCGAACGTTCGCGTTGGGCAGGCCGGCAAGCAGTTCATTATCTGGCGGCGGATGGACCGCAGCCAGGCTGTGCATCATCACGAGCGCTTCTACGTAGTCGGGATGCCAGTCCGCCGGAATACCGAGCAGCGACGAAAACCGATCCCGCCACAGCAAACAGCCGGCAAGCGACTCGGGTACGTCGCTCCCTCGACCCCGATACAGCAGGCGAGTCTGTACGCCGCCTTCGTCGAGCAGTTCGGTGATACCAATTCCTGCTGATTCGAGTTCAGAGAGACTACCCTCGCAGGCGTATGCGAGTCTGACGTACCTCGCCGCTCTCGACTCGAAGAGCGATGCGACCGAACATCTCGCCATCAGGGAAGCGACATCCAGGTCGCTCGCAGCGTCGAAATCAAGCACAGAGAGCACGACCGGCTGGCCAGCGAGTACGCCCGCGACCAGTGCAAGATGGGGTATGAATTTCAGCGAAGGGCATCCGAGCGCCGCATGCGAGGCCTGATCACCGACGAAATAGCCCTCCTCTATACCGCGCGACGCAATGAACTGCGGGAGGTGGTCTCTGTCCAGCACTATTGGCGCAGACTCGTCCAGCGCGTCTTCCAAAGCCTTTCTTGTCTCTTCGTACGGCAGCGATGCAAGAATCGCGATATCGACAAGCGAGCCGAGATCGAGCAGCAGTTGCCGGCAGTGACTGTGGACATTCACCCGGAGCGCGTCCGAGTGCGATCTCTCCGCGTAGCCGATGCTACCGAACTCCACAAATATTGTCGGCCTCTGATCGGAACTCATCCGGCAGTGAACCTTCCATGCCCGTTGCTCTTCAGATGAGTGCTCCGAATGTGTAATTCCGGACACGTTGAGCAACAAGAAACACGAATGACAGCTTCGCGCGACTCGTGACACTCAATGCAGGCGAATCAACTGAATGGAGAATGCCATGCCGGAGGAAACTCAAGGAAACGAATTCGAAGAGTCAAGACTCGAAAACTCGCGCCCGATCGCGACCGGTGCGACGCTTGTCATTATGAAACCGGACCGGATGGAATCGTTTGGCGACTTCATCGCATCCACAGCCCGCAGCGTTGACAGCATGAGCAACGTCCTGAAAATGGACTTCGCGTCAGATGTACCTGACACCGAAGCTGATGCGATGACGATTGACGAACTGGGGGTTGCGGTCATTCAGCATCCAGACAGCGCAGCGGCGAGCGCGATCGTTAATGCACTGCGCGAGAGCGATGCTGTGGAAGAAGCTGTTCCGGAGTTCTACGTGTTCGCAGAAGACGACGCCATCCAGACGGTCTCACCAATGTACGTCGACACGGCCACGCATACCTGGGGGCTACAGGCGGTTGGCGCGGACGGCACCGCCTTCACCGGCAACGGCGCTGTCATCGCCGTACTCGACACCGGGATCGACGTGCACTATCCAGAGCTGATGAGGCGGGTCCGCGCCCACAAGTCCTTCGTGCCGAACGAAAGCGTCGACGACCTGAACGGACATGGCACCCATTGCGCTGGCACGATCGCCGGCCCGATGAATCCCGCTGGTGCACCCCGCTATGGCGTCGCGCCCGATGCCACCCTGATTATCGGCAAGGTGCTCTCAAACCGTGGATCCGGAAGAGAACGCGACATTCTGGCCGGGATTGTCTGGGCGGTGCGACAGGGTGCACACGTGGTCTCGATGTCACTGGGGCGAGCCACCCGGCCGGGTCAGGGACATCATGTCCCGTATGAACGGGCGGCTCAGTATGCGCTGAGCAACAACAGCCTGATCATCGCGGCGGCAGGAAACGATAGCGCCAGACGCTATGGCTACGTGGCCCCGGTCGGCGCACCCGCAGACTCACCCAGCGCGATGGCGATTGCAGCCGTCGATCAGGCGCTGATCGAGGCAGATTTTTCCTGTGGTGGCATCAACCCGGGCGGTGGGCAGATTGACGTTGCAGCGCCGGGCACGGATGTGCTGTCCAGTTGGCCGCTCCCGCGCCGACATCGATCAATCAGCGGCACGAGCATGGCCTGTCCCCACGTCGCGGGAATCGCTGCGCTCTACATCGAGGCGCAGGGCGTCTATGGGGCGCAGCTTCGTCAAGCCCTGACGTCTGGCACTCGGAACATCGGAAGGCCGGCCCGCGACGTCGGGAACGGGCTCGTACAGGTGCCATAGACAATACCAGTCACGCGCGTCAGGATGGCCCCGAAGGAGACAAGCTATGGGAGACAAGACGATCGTAATCCTGACGCGCGATACCGATCCAAAGACGATTGCTGACGCCCGATCCAAGGTCGAGCTGGCAGGCTTCAGGCTCGAAACAGAAATACCGGAACTGGGCACCCTGGTCGGCAAGATCGACGCCGGACTGATTGACCAGCTCGAGAAGATCGATGAACTCTTGAGCGTTACGGAGGAAGAATCCGTGAACCTGCCTCCGGGTGAGGGCCAGCGATAATGAGGAGATCAGGATACTCACTCCGACTGCTCATACTGCTGGCGACCATCATCTTCGTCAGCACAAGCCATGGCAACGAGCCTGTTGTCGCTGACGGAAACGCCGGAGAGGCCAATCACCTTGTTCAGCAATTCGCAGGGCAACTCAAACCGGCGCTCAAGCAGGCGCTCACCGAAGGCGGCCCGGTGCACGCGATCTCCGTGTGTGCAGAAGAAGCGCCACGGATTGCCCGTGAGCTCTCGGCAAGTTCCGCCTGGACGGTGCGGCGCGTGAGCCTGAAACCGCGCAACGCCAACAGCGCGCAACCTGATGACTGGGCGCGCGAGGTGCTCGCGAAGTTCGATGCCGACCAGGCCCGCGGCGCCGATCCGGCGAGCCTGGTGCATGGAGAAATGGATGGCCACGTCTACCGCTTCTTGAGAGCGCAGCCTGTCGAACCGCTGTGCCTGACCTGCCACGGCAAGGCTGTCGCCCCCGGCGTCGCTGACGCTCTGGCAAGGTATTATCCCGATGACCGCGCGCTCGGCTATGACGTTGGGCAGATTCGCGGCGCGTTTTACCTCACCAAGGAGATGGAATGAACAATCCTGTACCGCACGCGTTCGCCGACCTGATCGGCCTTGAAGTCACGTCGCGCGGCGAAGGCGAATGCATCACCGAGCTTGCGATCGACGATCGCCACCTCAACCCGAACAACGTGGTTCATGGCGCGGTGATCTACGCGCTGGCCGATACCGGCATGGGCGGCGCGCTGACCACCCTGCTTGACGACACCGAGTTCTGCTCGACGATCGAGATCAAGATCAACTACTTCCGCCCCGGTGTCAGTGGGCGCCTGTCGTGCCGCACACGCGTCGTCAACAAGAGCCGGCAAACCGCGGCGATGGACAGCGAGATTTTCAGTGCCGAAGGCAAGCTGCTCGCGCGCGCCACAGGCACATTCATGATCATGCCAAGGCCCTGAGACCTCAGCCCGACGCGTCGTCGCCGAAGATTTCCATTGCCTTGTTGATGGCCGACATAGCGCTCGGCCATCCGACATAGAACGCCATCTGCGTAATCATCTCGACGAGTTCCTGCTGGGTCACACCGTTCTCGACGGCGCGAGGGAAGTGAAACGACATCTGTTCAGTCTTTCCTGTCGCCACGAGTGCGGTGCAGGTGATCAGGCTGCGATCGCGCTTGCTGAGTTCCTCTCGCTCCCAGATGTCACCGAACAGCACGTCGTTCGTCACTTCGATGAGCTTGGGCGCAAAGTCGCCAATCGTGCCCTGTGCCGCCTTGAGTTGATCGTCTGCCATTGGTCTTCCTCGAAGTCTGTCTTGTGGATTCATTCAGCGATTCTACGCGCACCCGGCCATGCTACGCTGCATGAAAACGAATCAGGGAATCCTGCATGCTGAAGCTCTACGACCACCCGCTCTCGCCGTACGCACAGAAGGTAAAGATCTCGCTCATCGAGAAAGGCGTTGAATTCGAGGCGCCGCTGCCAACCGGTATCGGCTCGGGTCAAACCGACGATGCGTTTGCCCGCAGCAACCCGCGGGGCGAAGTGCCGGCACTCATCGATGGAGACGTGTCGGTCTTCGATTCGACCGTGATTCTCGAATACCTGGAGGATCGCTACCCGTCGCCGCCCATGTTACCGGCCGCTGCGGCGGACCGGGCGCGCGTTCGGATGCTCGAAGACGTGATGGATACACATTACGAAGCGATCAACTGGGGACTGTCCGAAGTCGCCAACTTCGGTCGAGGCGGCGACGATATCCGCCCCGTACTCAACGAAGCTGCAGCCGGGCAAATCGCATCCTTCCATCGTTGGCTGGAGCATCAACTTGGCAATCGCGAGTGGTTCAACGGCGATGCGTTCGGCTGGGGAGATCTTGCCGTGGTGCCGTACCTGAACGGTTCGGCGGGATTTGGTTTTGCACCCCCTGAAGGCAGTCAGCTGGCAGCGTGGCTAGCGCAAGCGAATGCGCGCGACAGCGTGAAGCAGGTCACCGAGGCGGCGGTCGCCGTCGCCATGAACGGAAGCGGCGCCGACATGGGCGCGGTGCGTCAGGCGCTGGAACAGGGGCTGTTCAAGAGGGAGTACCGGGATCACCGGCTGGAATGGATGATCAAGAGCGGCGGCATCTCGGTCGTGCTCGACGGGCTCGAGAAATCCAACATCCGGTTTACGCCGCCGTTCGGCTAAGCCTCATCGACAAGCCTTGCGACCTCGTCCCGCGTGTAGAAGGTCCCATCGCGGACGAAACCACAAATGATAGAGTCCCGGAGCTGAACGACCCCGCCTTCGGTATCGCTGGTTTCGGCCCACTCCGGCGGCAGCCAGGTAATCACATGCATTGTGGCGGGCGAGCCATCGGCCATGCGTGCGAGTTCGACACGGCCTGTGGCGTCATCCCGGAACGCGGGCAGAAAGCCTGCCCGGCGGTTGTTCTTGCTGACACCTGCGGTGCCTTCGTAATCGCGGTTCTGCTGACAGATTTCCTGCTGATTCATACCGGCCCTCGACGACACGGTGATGTTGTTGCTGAATAGGGAGCATCATCCGTGCCAGATCGTAAGCCTTTGATTTATATAGGTTCAGCAAAGCTGCGATTGGCGAATTACGGCAATAATCTGACGTATCCGGGCAATCGGCGGCGCTAACGCGCCGCCGGCGAAAGTTCGATCACCCGGCTGGCATGGGCGTCTACCTTGTCGCGCGAGAAGTACATCGGGAAGTAATCGCCCGTATTCCAGCGCTCGAACAGATCGTCGTAGTGCGGGCTTCGCGGGTCACCGGACTGGCCCGGCGTGTTGGTGCCGACGGCGCTGTCCCAGTCCGCGGTATCCACGATCATGCGAAAGCTCGCGCCCGAACGCTGGGTTTCGCCATGGTTGGCGTTGAGGGTATTGCCGGCGCCGCCGCGGGGCAGCGGCCCGAGATCGATGCGTGCTCGCATCTCATCGTCAACAAGATGTGATAGCGGGTGACGAATCTCTGTCTGATGGGTCGCACCGTATCGCCAGCGGGAGGAATCTTCGCCCTGTTCCTGCGCCAGCTTGTCGAGCGCGGCTCGCAGTTCACCCAGCAACATGCGATCACGCCCCCGTACCGGATTCCTGCCGAAGACGAACGCCGGCGGCTCGACCATCCATTCCCGCAGCTTGATCGTGTTGACGACGCTCTGCTCGGGCACCAGCGTGTCGTTGAGCCTCGCCAGCAGCATCGCTTCCCAACGGTCGTACAGTGCCGCAGCCGCACTTTCGCGATCCAGCTGGTAGTCCCACCCTTCGAACAGACGCCTCGCCTCCCGGGGCATGCGCAAACCGGCGGCGATGGGCACGAGGGCCGCCGCGGTCATCGACTTGTTGTCATACTGCAGGCGCATTGAGTCGGCCACCGTATGGTTCTGCGCCTGACTCAGCACCTCATGCAAACGCATCGCCCGGGTCGGGTCGCTGTAGAAGTCCGCGAAGATGTTCGGATAGCTTTCGGGGACGTTGTTGTGATTCGCCGTCCCGTAGTAGCCCTCGGCCGGATTCTCGAGATGCGGCATCGCCGTAATGGGCACCAGGCCATGCCATTCATAGTCACCGTTGCCGGGCACCGGCAACCTGCCCGCCCAGCCAAAGCGGATGGGCGTAAAGCCGACTGCCTGCCAGCCGATGTTGCCGTACTTGTCGGCCCAGACCATATTCTCGCCGGGCAGCCCGGAGTAGCCGCACGCCTCGCGGAACTCTTCCCAGGACGTCGCCTGGTCCATGCGCAGGCTCGCCAGATACGGCGCCGCGCCCTGTTCCAGCCAGACCGCGCGCATGGCCCACGCGCGATGGCTATCGGGGTCTTCCTTCAGTACCGGCCCATGAACCGTGTACTTGAGCGTCACCGCTCGCCCCCCTTCACCGCGAACCTCGATGACGTCCTGCTCGACCTCCATGTCGCGCCAAGCGCCCTGGTACCAGTACTGGTCGGGATTCCCGGGATTGGTGCGATACACATAGAGATCTTCCTGATCGATCCGAAAGACCGTGAGCCCCCAGGCGCCGTGCTCGTTATGACCGATCGACACACCGGGCAGCACGGGTTCGCCGCCACCAATGACGTTCCAGCCCGGCGCGTTGAGGTGCACCATGTAGCGGAGTGACGGATTCTCGATACGGCGGTGGGGATCGTTGGCCATGATCGGCTTGCCGCTCGCGGTGCGGCTGCCCGCGATCACCCAGTTGTTGCTGCCGAGCGAAGGATTGAACGGATCATCTGCCGCCAGCGGTGCATTGAGGTGCGGCAAGCGCGCCATCGCAGCCTCGTCAGCCGAGGCAAGGTCACCGGCGTCGAATGCCGGCGGCGTCCGCGAAGCGGTGTAGTCTGCCATGAGCGAGCGATCGAGCCCCTCCAGGGACACGCCGGGCACCGGCTTCAGATACGGCTCGCGCTCGAACGCGAGCAACTGCGCGGTACGCGCCTCGCCAATCTCGTTGATCAGTTCGGCAAGCATGAGTTCGGTGGAGATGCCGCCGGTGAGCGCGTTGTGGCGCGACAGCACGATCTCCGGTGACCAGTCCCCTGGCTCAATGCCCAGCAGACCGAACTCGAAGGGCAGCAGCAACGGGTCTTCGCGCGTCAACGCGATGTAGGCGTTGACGCCCGCCACAAACGCCGTAACGATCTCGATGCCATCCTCATGGTAGTGCGCCATCTCGGCCTCGATGTCGCCGCGGTACCGTAGCAGCCTTGCACCGCGATCATGGGCGAACGCCTTCTCGCCCTGGATTTCAGCCAGTGTGCCCGTGGCGCGGCGACGCCACATCTCGAACTGGAACAGGCGATCCCGCGCGGCGTTCCAGCCCTGGGCGAAGAACAGGTCGTGCTGGTTGTCCGCGTAGATGTGCGAGACGCCCCAGTCGTCGGTCACGATGGTCACGGGCGCACGGAGACCATCGGCAGCAAGACGTTCAGTTTCGCTTGCGTGCAGCGACGCGTTGACTGACACAGTGAACAGGGCGAGCACGATCATGGGTGCGAACAGGTAACGTCGCATCGGTTCCCTCTCTTGATTCGGATGGATGCTACCCTTTATGCCTAAGTTATAGTGGGCGCTCAACCCTGAACCGAGCGATCGATATGAAACTCTACACCGGCAATCTCAGCCCCTACTCTGCCAAAGTCCGCCTGCAGATCTACGCAATGGGGCTCGACAATATCGATTTCGAACTGCCGATGAGCTTTTATCTCGGCAAGCTCGCCGAGGTGTCCCCGATCGGTCGCATTCCGGTGCTCGAAGTCGAGGGCGACATCATTCCCGAATCAGAAGTGATCGCCGAGTATCTCGACGAGATGTATCCGGATCGCGCACTACTCGGCAAGACTCCGCGAGAGCGCGCCAACGTCCGCCTGCTGTCGCGCATTGCGGACATCTACCTGATGAACAACATCTTCATGGCGCTGCCGCAGCTGAACCGCGAGTCCCGGAACGACGAGATCCGCGATCTGTTCATGAAGCAGGTCAGGCGCGGCATGGGCGCGCTCGACAAACATCTGGCCGACGCTGAATTCGCCGCGGGCGACAGCCTGACGCGCGCGGACTGCACACTCGTACCGGCGCTGTGGATGTGCCAGAACACGGTGCCCCGATTCGATGTCGACAACCCGATTACCGGCACTGCGCGCGTCGAACCCTACTGGCAGCGCATTCAGCAGCACGAACTGGCCGCCCGCGTACTCGCCGAAATGGATCAGGGGATGAAGGAGCGGCTCGACGGTACCGAGCGAAAACGGATCGACGAAGCCATCGCGAAGGGCAAGGCAGGCTGATTCCCGTCAGTCGAGCTCGAGCGGCGGCTGCCCTTCCCGTTCCCGCAGCCAGTCAATCGTGCGGCGCACCTGCCGGCGCCGCACGAGCCAGCGCTCGCAGGCGAACTTGCCCGGAAAGTCCATCAGCAGCAGTCCGGCAAGCATGGTCAGCAGCCCCTGTCCGGGCAGCAGCAGCAGGATCAATCCCACGAGCAGAAACATGAGGCCGAGCAGGTTCTTGATCAGGTCGACAACCGGCCTGACCGGTGCCGGAAACATCTCGAGGTAGCGCCGGTGGCGTCGCGCCTCGTCGTCGATGAAATAGTTGGACGGCATTCTCGCGACGACGCGTGCGCCAACGGTCATCATCACGATGACCGTGACGATCGAGCCGAGCGACAATACCAGCAGGACACCGGCGTACCGGTCGGCGGCCGTTGCCAGCGTCTCGATCATAAGGGCTCGTTCACGAGGAGAGCGCGACCGTGCCCGCTTCCGCCTCGAATTCAACCAGCACGGGACGATGATCCGAGACGTACACCGGCAGCACTTCGGTGCGAATCACGGGAAACCGGTTGGGCATGAACACGAAGTCGATGGTCCGGGTCGGGAACACCGCCGGGAACGTGCGCGCTTTCTCGGGCATCAGCGTGTAATGCCGGTCGCTTTCGAGGTATTCGAACAGTCGATGCACCGCATCGCCCGCCCGACTGGCGGGGCAATTGAAGTCACCACAGATGATCGGCTGCAGCCGGTGGCCGCCTGGCGCCGCCCGGGACTCGAGGAAGTCGATGACCTGGTCGATCTGCTCCACACGGCGCCACTTCGAGCGAAAGTCCAGATGCAGGTTCATCACGGGAATCACAGCACCGTGAATGTCCACCTCCGCATACATGAAACCCTTGCCACCGAGTTGCACCTGGCTGAAAGGCTGGTTATGGCGCGTGCTGATCGGGAACCTCGAGAGCAATGCGTTGCCATAATTGAGACTCTGGCGCCCGGGGCGCACATTGTTGAGCCCGATGTAGCTGTGGTGATAGGGAGTATCCTGCCGTATCACCTCGACAAGGTTGATATTCTTGTTCCAGTAGGAGTCCTCATCGACCTCCTGCATGGCCACGAAGTCGACTTCCGCGTCGGTGAGCACTTTTGTAATCTTCTTGAGGTTGCGCTCGATATATCGCGCAGAGTGCAGACCCTGATAAAGGCTGAGTCCACGACCATGAGCAATATTGAACGTAATGAGACGCACGCGGGCCATCCGCTGAATATTGCCTGAAACCGGATGCCGTATACCACCGTTCATCGAGGTCCCCTCGCGCCGGTCTACCGGGCGATGGGTTACGTCGACTTCCGTTCGCTGCCGGAGGGCATCAACTTTGCCGGCGGCATCCATCCCACATCCGATATCCGGTTTCTCTCGGACTCGACCTGGATTGACGATGAGGGCCAGCGCCAGCTTGACCAGGCGATCTTCGATGAAGTCCTGCGCATGATCGCCGGTGCGCGGCGCCTGATCCTCCTCGACATGTTCTTGTTCAACGACCTGCTCATGCGTGAGGAAGCGCCGGTGCGGCCGCTGACGCGGGAGATGACCGACGCCCTCATCCAGCAGCGGAACCGCCATCCGGAGATCGAAATCATCTTCATTACCGACCCCATCAATACCGGCTGGGGCGGTCTCCCCGCGCCGTGGTTCGATGAAATGCGCGCCGCCGGCATCAAGGTCGTCTTCACCGAGCTTGATTGTCTGCGTGATTCGAGCCCCGTCTACTCGTTCTTCTGGCGCGCCTTTATCAAACCGTTCGGCAACCGGCTGGGCGGGCTCGTACCCAATCCGTTTGGTCCCGGGCGGATCACGCTGCGCACCCTGCTCAATATTCCCAACATGAAGGCGAATCACCGCAAGACGCTGCTCGCCGACGATGGTGATACGTGGCGAGGCATCGTGACGAGCGCCAACCCGCACGATGCGAGTTTTGCCCACCGCAACACGGCGATTGCCTTCAGCGGCCCTGCTGTGGCGGATCTCTATCTTACCGAGGTTGCCAACCTGCTGATGTCGGGGGCCGAGCCGCCTGCAATCGCAGTGAACGCCAGTGGCGGCGAAGCCGATGCCGATGCCGAAACGACCCTCCAGGTGCTCACCGAGGGGCGCATCAAGGAGAGCGTGCTCGACGTCATCGACCATGCCATGCCCGGCGATGCGCTTCGCATGATGCTGTTCTATCTCGCCGACCGGGAGACACTGTCGGCCATCAACAAGGCGAGCCGGCGCGGTGTGGATGTGCGAATCGTGCTCGACCCGGCGAAAGATGCGTTCGGCTGGTCGAAGAGCGGCATCCCCAATCGGCCCGTCGCGTATCGACTCGTCAAACGCGGCGTCCATATTCGCTGGGCCGATACGCGCGGGGAGCAATGTCACACCAAGATGCTGATCGCCGAGCACGCCGACGGTACCGCGTGCGTCATTCAGGGCTCCGCCAACTTTACGCGCCGCAACATGAACAACTTCAATCTCGAGACCGACGTGCGCGTCGACGGGCCCCGGTCTGCGGCCCCCATCGCTGACGCGATCGAGCACTTCGAGGATGCCTGGAGCAATCGGCGTGGCCGCCAGCTGTCGGTGGACTATTCTGTCTATAAAGAGCGTTCAACACTGCAGCACTGGCTGTACTGGTTCATGGAGAAAACGGGCATCAGCACGTTCTGAGCCCGATTCGTTTCGTGCTACGCTAACTGCATCAATGGAGGGATTGATCATGAGTGAAGCCGTCGACACCGAGCAGAAAACCCCGCCGCGCTTTCGCAGCGTATTCCTTTCAGACGAGGCGCCGCCTGTCATCGAGGATCCGTATGCGGTGCCAGTCGAGGACATCAACCCCGTCGACCCGCGGCTCTTCCAGCGGGAGATGTTCTGGGAACACTTTCGCCGCTTGCGCAAGGAAGACCCGGTTCATCTGAACGAGCTTCACAACACCGGGCGCTACTGGTCGATCACGAAATTCGAGGACATTATGTGGGTCGACAAGAACCACGACCTGTTCTCGTCGGCACACGGCATCGCACTGGGCCCGAAGATTGGCTACGAGCCCCATCCGGAAGAACTGAACACACAAAGCTTCATCGCGATGGACCCGCCCGAACACGATCTGCAGCGGGCCACGGTGAGCGGCGTCGTCGCCCCGCCCAATCTGGCGAAGATGGAGCCGCTGATTCGCGAGCGAACACGAGACGTACTCGACAATCTGCCCGTGGGTGAACCGTTCAACTGGGTCGACCGCGTCTCGATCGAGCTGACCACACGCATGCTGGCGACGCTGTTCGACTTTCCGTTTGAAGAGCGACGCAAGCTGACGCGATGGTCAGATGTGGCGACCGCGCCGCCCGGTACCGGCATCGTCGATACCCACGAGCAGCGGCGCGCAGAACTGCTCGACTGCCTCAACCACTTCACGAAACTGTGGAACGAGCGCGTGAACGAGCCGCCCAAACCCGATCTCATCTCGATGCTCGCCCACGGCGAGGACACGAAAGACATGGATCCGATGCAGTACCTCGGCAATCTGATCCTGCTGATCGTCGGCGGCAACGATACGACCCGCAATTCGATGAGCGCGGGCGTGCTTGCAATGAACCGCAACCCGGCCGAATACGACAAACTGCGCGCGGATACATCATTGATTCCGAACATGGTCAGCGAAATCATCCGCTACCACACGCCCCTGCCCTACATGCGCCGAACCGCCAACGAGGATATCGAGCTGCGCGGCAAGACCATCAGGCAGGGAGACCAGGTGCTCATGTGGTACATCTCTGGCAATCGCGACGAAGACGTGATCGACCGGCCTGACGAGTTCCTGATCGACCGCCCCAAGGCGCGCCATCACCTCTCATTCGGCTTCGGCATCCATCGCTGTATGGGTAACCGGCTGGCCGAGATGCAGCTACGCATCCTGTGGGAAGAGCTCATGCCCCGCTTCCGCCACGTCGAAGTCGTCGGCGAGCCGCAGCGACTGCTATCGAGTTTCATTCGCGGCATCACCGACATGCCGGTGGTCGTTCACCCGCACTAGCGGCCGAACAGGGCGCGGCGCATCACGTGGTAGATGACATTCTGCTCCATGACGCCGCTGACCCACTGGCTGCCCGGCCCGGTTGCATAGACCGGCACGTCGGCACCGCCATGGGTTTCCATCGCGAGTGGCACCGTCGCTTCCTGCAGATAGTCATCCGCCGCGGTATCGACGTCCGTCAGATCCGGCCGCGGTGATTCGAGCGATTCCGGCGCACGATAGCCCGGCCCGTTCGCATAGGACAGCGTCGTGTAGGGATGGTCATGTTCATCATCGCCGGCCATGCCCAGGATTGGATTGCCTCGGCCCGGATAGCCGGCCATTGCGAGCGTGTGGCCGTGGTCAGCGGTCACGATGATCAGCGTGTCGTCATCGACGAGTTCCGATGCCCGCCGGATCGCGTTACTGAATTCGATCGTCTCGGTCAGCGCGCGCTTGGCATTGGTCGCGTGGTGGCCGTGGTCAATACGGCCTGATTCGATCATCAGGAAGTATCCCTTCCGATGACCCGCAACGCGTTCAATCGCCGCCTCTGTGATGGCTGTCAGTGACGGCTGTTCACTGGTGCGGTCGATCTCGTAGTCCATGTGGGAGTTGCCGAACAGGCCCAGCACCTGCCTCGTTTCCGGTGCCAGGCTCGCGAGTTCGTCTGCCGTGCGAACGACAGCGGCGCCATCCCGGGCCGCCCACTCGGCAACCAGATCACGGCCGTCAGGGCGCATGCTTGCCGCGAACATCGGATAGCCGCCACCGAGTGCGACCTCGAGACCATCCCCGTACGGAAAATCGATCAGCTGGCTGGCGACGTCGGCGCAACCCCTTTTGCCCTCACGTTCCATGCTGCGCTCGATGACGTGGGCGTAAAGGCTGGCGGGTGTTGCGTGCGTCAGCCGGGCGGTCGAGACGACACCGGTCGCAAGGCCGCGCATCTCGGCTTCCTCGAGAATCGTCGTGAGCTTGCCCGCCTCACACGTGTCGTCAGTGCCCGCGGTTTCATCCATGGAGATCACGCGAAAGCGCGTCTTGACGCCGGTCACCATGGCCGTGGCCGTCGATGCGGAATCGGTCACCTGGCGGTCGACGGCGTACGTCTTCGAGAAAGCCGTGGCCGGAAAGGTCTCGAAACTGAGCAGATTCTCCTCTCCGGGCTCACCCTTCATCTGGCCCTCGAGGATGCGGGCTGCCGTTACGGTCGTCAGGCTCATGCCGTCGCCGATGAACAGGATCACGTTTTTTGCACGACGCTTGCCACGCGTTTGTCGCTGGCGCTGGTCGACGTAGGCGGCACCCGCCTGATACCAGGTTTCAGCAGCTTCTGAACGATTGGCGGCGACGGCGTCAGTGGTCAGCAGGATCGAAAGGACGGCGATGAACAGAACGGGAACAACAGGCATAAACAACTCCTCCGGAAGCCGGCAAGCCTAGGCGATGACCTTTAAGGGCAGATAAAGAG
Organism: Pseudomonadales bacterium; assembly: GCA_965267485.1. Lineage (GTDB taxonomy): Bacteria > Pseudomonadota > Gammaproteobacteria > Pseudomonadales > Azotimanducaceae > JANQJA01. Next base: position 2,585,102 of record OZ254080.1, read on the forward strand.
CGGTGCGATTTCAGACGGAAGTCATGCGCCGAATGCGCCATCCAGTTCATTGGCGCGATCGTAGGCTTCCCGGCTGGTGGCGCGCTCCGCGTACGCCAGGAAGGCATCGCGCTTAGGCAGCGTATTGAACTGAACGCCCCAGGCAACCTGGCTTCCGACGTAGACGTCGGCGGCCGTGAAGGACTCACCGGTAATGAAGTCCCATCGGCTCACTGCCTGCTCGAGGACATCGACGGTCAGATCGTAGGTTCCGTAACCCGCCGTCCGCGCCTGCTCTGCCGTCGTCTCGAAGCCAAGCGAACGATTGCTGACAGCCGATTCCAGCGGGCCGGCCGCAAAGAACAGCCAGCGATAGTAGTCCGCACGCTGGTCCAGCGGCGGTGCCATTCCCGCTTCGGGAAACGCATCAGCCAGGTAAGCGCAGATCGCGGCGCATTCGGTCACCACGTTTGAGCCGTGCGTGATGGCCGGCACCTTCCCCATCGGGTTGATCGCCAGATACTCCGGCCCCTTCATGGTGGTCTCATAGTCCAGGATCACGGTCTCGTAAGGTTCGCCGATCTCCTCAAGCATCCAGCGAATGATTCGGCCCCGCGACATCGGGTTGGTATAAAACGTCAGTTCAGCCATCAGTTTGCGCTCCTCTCCTGTCCCATGTCAGGGAATCGTTCGGGCCATCATAGCTATACTTTGGCATCGTTTCCCGGGAGGTTTTCATGCAAGCATTTCCGCATATCTATTCGGTCTCGGCAGCCGCCGGGGCGAGCAGCAATGTCTCACTGGACAGCGAGGGCCTGCCGTCTCTTGCGGCGGCGCCACCCGCCGAGTTCGATGGGCCCGGTGACATATGGTCACCCGAGACGCTGCTGATGGCAGCCGTCGCCTCGTGCATGGTGCTGTCGTTCAAGGCGATCGCCCGCGCCTCGAAGTTCGACTGGCATGCAATCGACGTCAGGAGTGAGGGGACGCTGGACCGGGAGGACCGAATCACGCGGTTTACCCGCGTCGTCAATCACGTCACGCTCGATGTACCGACCGGCACCGATGTCGACAAGGCAGAGAAGCTGTTGCACAAGGCCGAAGGTGCCTGTCTGATCAGCAACTCGCTGAACGCCGAGGTCGTGCTCGACTGTCGGGTCACGATGAGCTAGCCGAACGAGATCTTCCGGTAACTGCCCGCGCAGGGCGGGCCAGGCACGACGTGCATGGATGGTGAACTGCCCAGATCATAGATGACGCTAGCCGCACTGAAGTTTGTCCGCCTGTCCGTCAGGTGACGGCAAACCGGATTGTCCGGATCGCGGTGGGAACGAAGCGCACTCGCCAGCGCGTCGAACCCCTGCCCGGCAGCCAGTGTGGCCGCGAGGTCGTCGAGTCGCACGACGGTATCCGACGTGGAGCGATTGACGTTGAAGCGTGGGTCCTCATTGACGTCAGTACTTGCGACCGGATGGTTCGTATGAAACAGGCGGCCATCTGTGGGCCGCACCTCGACGGCCCCGGCTGCGGAACACTCGAACATCGCCGCGCCCTCGTCGCTCGCGAGAATATAGTTCTGCCCGGACGCATGCGGGGCCGCCTGAATGAAGCGCATCGCCTCGCTCAGCGAGCGTTGTTCAAGCAGCGCACGCACCATCACGTTCACCGGCAGGCCGTCAATGCGGCAGTTCAGCTGACGCAGCGAATTATTGACGACGCCGAGCGGTGCGCTGTTCATCCCCATGAGCGCAAGCATGCCGGCGAGCGACACAACCAGGACTTCCGGCCCATCGTCTTTGCCGGAGATGCGAAAGACCACCTGGTAGCCCTCGGTCACGCCCGGGATATCCATGTTCTGCCCCAGGAACCGTGACTCACCCTCGACACAGGCGGAACTGCAGCCACGCGCTTCCGGCAGGTCGAGTCCGTAACCGCGATACTTCAGGAACCATTCGTTCTCGTCGGTGGCGTTGAACATGAAGAACGGCGCAAAAGGCAGGTTGGCCGCCCGGGCGATGCCGCCGAGTTCCTCGAGCAGATCCGGCGTCCAGCGGCGCATGCTCGCCTCGATACGCGTGCTCGCACGAAAGTCGGCAGCGACGTCGGCGACGGGCTTTCCCGTTGCCTTTTCCACGCTGCGCGCCCAGCCGCCGTAGAAGCGCTGAATCGGTTCTCGAAGGGCCTCGCCGTGCGTCTCGCCGCGGTGCGACGGCGAACCGCGCAGGGTCAGGATCGGGAGTTCTTCAGGTGTCATCGTGCTTGTTATAACCTCTTCTCATGTCTGATGAAGAAACGCCGTTCGAATTGCCCGAGGGGTACATTCTGCAGGAGTCTGCTGATCCTGCGGAGATGATGATCGGCCCGTTCTGCAAGCAACCGGATCAACCGGTGACGGCATTTCGCCCACGGCCGGCGCACGGCAACAGCCTTGGCATCGTCCACGGCGGCATCCTGATGACGTTCGCTGACTTTACCTTTTGCAACGCGGGACTGCTCGCAACCGGTGACAGCGACTGCCTGACCGTCAACCTGAACTGTAACTTCGTGGGCGGCGCCCCGATTGATTCGTGGATTCACGGCGAGGCGACGGTGAGGCAGGTGACGGGGCGCATGATCTTCGCCGACGGCCTGTTGACTGCTGATGGCGCCACCCTCCTCACGTTTTCCGGCATCGGCCGCCGGGTTCATGCCTCAGGAGGCAAGCAATGAACGACAGCTTCAGGGACTGGCGATCACCCGATTCAGCGAGTGCGGCACTACGCCGTCGCGCGAGCGGGGTTTTCGTCGCGGGCCACACGAGACAGGCCGTTTGGTTCGACCCGTATCCGCCGTACGTCGAGCGAGGAGAAGGTCCCTGTGTCTTCGACGTCGAGGGCAACCGCTACGTCGACTACACGAACAATCTGGGTGTACTCATTCATGGGCATGCGCATCCCGACATCATTGATGCCGCCAAAGCTCAGCTCGAACGGGGTACCTGCTTCGCGTTGCCCACATCCGCGGAAATCGCGCTCGCGGAGCTCTTGTGCGATCGCGTCGAATCGTTTGAGCGCGTGCGCTTCGTCAACACAGGCTCCGAGGCGGTGGCCAGCGCGCTGAAAGCAGCCCGTGCCCATACCGGACGAACACGTATCGCCAAGCTCGAAGGGGTCTACCATGGCTCCTACGACTATGCCGAGATCAGCAACTACTCATCGCCCGAAAACTGGGGCAATGACCCGGCCAGCGTGCCGGTCAATGCTGGCACGCCGACCGGCGTCCCTGACGAGGTCGTTGTGTTACCCGGAAATGATGTGGAGTCCACGCTCCGCATCCTCGATGCGCACGGTGGAGAGATTGCCGCGGTCATCGTCGACCCGGTGCCACCCCGCAACGGGATGGTGCCGCTACGGAGCGAATACGTCTCCGCGCTGCGGGAGTGGACGAAGCGTGATGGTGCCCTGCTGGTTTACGACGAGGTCATCGCACTCCGTTTTGGCTACCGCGGCGCGCAGGGCCGCTTCGGCGGCGACCCCGATCTGACGGCGATGGGCAAGATCATCGGCGGCGGATTTCCCGTGGGCGCGATCGCCGGACGCGCCGATGTCATGCAGGTCGTCGCCGACCGCGCGCAGACATCGGGCACCTTCAGCGCCAATCCGGTAACCATGACGGCCGGCCTCAAATCCATGGAACTCCTGACGCCAGAAGCCTACGAGCGGCTCGAAGCCAACGGCGAACGTGTCCGCACCCGGCTGCGCGAGAGCATTGAACGCCACGGGGCCGCCATGCAGGTCGTCGGTACCGGATCGATGTTCAGCATCTACCCGCATCAGCGTGACGCGACCCGCTATCGGAACTACTATCGGTCGGCGGCGGAGAACGAGACCGTGGCAAGGCTGCACCTGGCGCTCATGGCGCGCGGCGTCTTCATTGCGCCGACGTGCACAGGGTTCATGAGCACCGTGATGGGTGAGCCTGAAATTGACGCACTGTGCAGTGCGTTCGAAGACGTACTTGCCGGCGAGCTCAGTCCGGCGTCGCGTCGCGAGCCAGCGTCTTCTCAATCCTGAGCAGCGCTGCGAGGATTTCACGCTGGACATCATCGGCGTCCTGCACCCCGGCCACCTCGTCGGGCCGATCCTGCTGCCGCAGCCGATCACGCAGATCGAGCACCTGATCCCGGAACGTCTCGGCGTCCTCGATGGCGAGCAGGGTCAACAGCGGACCCTGTGAGGACTGCCCCGCCGTCTCTACCGTGAGTCGCTTGATGCCGAGCCAGCGCATGATAGGCCCCTCAACGACGCCAAGGTCGGTGATCTGCTCGAGCGGCACGTTTTTCTCCTGCTTCACGAAAACGCCGCGGCGGAACTTCAGGAACTTGCGCGTGACCTCGCATGACATCGACGCATACTGGAGTCGAACGATGTAGACGATCAGCGGCAACAACACGACGAACAGCGGTATGCCGACAACAGTGACCGCAAGCATGGCCGCCGTGTTGAGGAGCATGTAGGTCTTCCACTCGGGCAGGAAGCGGCCGGTCAGCAAAACGGGATCACTCATGGCGACATCCTACCCGACGCGGGCACAAAAAAGCCCGCCGGGCCGAAGCCGGGCGGGCTGCGTAAAGCTGTGCCGGGGCTTACTTGCGGTAAACCTTGACCGGCATGTGCGTGTAGCCCTTCACGAAGGACGAGTAGGTGCGTTCCGGCTCGTCGGTCTGCATCTCGATGCGATCAAAGCGCTTGAGAATCTCTTCCCACAGCACGCGCAGCTGGAGTTCCGCGAGGCGGTTACCCATGCAGCGGTGGATGCCAAAGCCGAACGAGACGTGCTGGCGCACGTTCTTGCGCTCGATGTCGATCTCGTTGGCAGTGTCGCCCCAGAATTCCTCGTCACGGTTGCCCGAGACGTACCACATCAGGATCTGGTCGTTCTGCTTGATCTGCTTGCCACGGATTTCGCAGTCCTGGTTGGCAGTACGTCGCATGTAAGCGAGCGGGGTCTGCCAGCGGATGATCTCGGCGACCATGTTCGGAATCAGGTCAGGATTCTCTTTCAGCTTCTTGAACTGTTCTGGCCACTTGTTCATGCAGTAGACCGAACCCGACATCGAGTTACGTGTCGTATCGTTGCCGCCGACGATGAGCAGGATCAGGTTGCCGAGGAACTCCATCGGCTCCATGTCCTTGGTGTCCTCACCGTGCGCGAGCATCGAGACGAGGTCGCCCTTCGGATTGACCTTGCGCTCTTCCCACATGGCGGTGAAGTACTGCAGACACTCCAGCAGTTCGGCGCGTCGCTCCTCTTCGGTGTCGACAATGCCCTGGCCGGGAACTGCCGTCGCCACGTCTGACCAGCGGGTCAGCTTGCGACGTTCTTCGTACGGGAACTCGAACAGCGTTGCGAGCATGCGCGTGGTCAGCTCGATCGAGACGGTATCGACCCAGTCGAACGTCTCACCCTCGGGCAGCGAATCCAGCACATCGGCCGTACGCTCACGGATGAGGGGCTCGAGCTTGGCAAGGTTGGTCGGTGCGACAACGCCCGTGACCGTCTTGCGCTGAACGTCGTGCTTGGGCGGGTCCATCGCGATGAACATCGAAATGTTGAGGGCGCCCTCGGGCAGCGGTGCATCGACCGGGAGGCCCAGCGTAATGCCGTGGGCAGACGAGAAATTCACGTGATCCTGGTCGACCTTCTTGATGTCCTCGTACTTGGTCAGTGACCAGAACCGGCCGGCCAGCTCGGTTTCGTTGAAGTGGACGGGATCTTCCTTGCGCAGGCGCTCAAAATATTCCTGCCAGCGATTCTCCGAAAAGAGACGCGGGTGTACGGTCTTGATCTCTTCCAGCGGAACGTCGTACGCGGAAGGGATCGGTTCTTTCTGGTCGACTTCAGAGTCACCGGGTCGCTGCAGCGGAGGCAGCTCTTTGTTGTTCTCAGAAACAGCTTCACTCATGTGATGGCTCCGGAATTGGGTGCTTATAGCTCTGGGAATGCCCTTTATACCAAAGCTGGATAAATAAAAAAGATCAGAAATGGCCGGTTGGGACGTCAGATTCGGCCAACGTCTCGGCGATCAGATCCAGTTTCTCGCGGCGGACGCCGTCCACGGCGGACGTCCCCTCCTCGCGCAGCACCTGGGTCTGCTTTCGCTGGTCAGTGAACGCGGGCCACGGCGGCAGGTCGGGATCGTTGGGGTCACCGGTCTTCGCGAAGTTGGTCCAGTAACGCACAAGCATGGCGGAGAAGGCGTGGTCCTGCGGCCCGAAATCGTTGCCGACCTTGTCAGTGGTACCGAAGACGTAGGCGAGATCAGCTGAATGGTAAGCGCCGAATCGCCGCACATCGCCCTCATCATCCAGGTCCGGCGCCTCCGGCATGTAGAGGTGGAACGCAGGGGGCCGGTGATCCATGAAGTAGAGCCACGTGGGGTTGCCGCGGGCAACGTTGTACTCCGCCCACCGCCGCATCCCGAACGCCATGAAGGTATCGGTCGCAATCGCATGCTGGATGGCACCGGGGGAGTCACTTTCATCGGCATACAGGGAACGAAGCTGCGCCGCATGGCGCCCTGCCGTTCGTTCGAGCCACTCATCCAGCGCAGCATCGGTGAGGTCATCGTTCTTCGGAATGAGATAAAGGCCCTCATTGGCGAGCGAGCCGACCATGAGCGGAATGTCGGCCTGCTTCCCTTGCTGGTATCGGCTCGCCTGCAGTTCGGGAACGACGCGCCCGTCGACGACGATCCGGTCACGGCTGGCCCAGCCGGTCTCGAGGCTCACGGCGCCGATCGCCTCCGGCGCCATCCGGCGCAGCGCCTCGAGATCACGCGCGCCCGTGGCTTCAACCAGCCGGCTTCCCCGGTCCATGCCATCCAGATCGCCTGTTGGAAGACGGCCAAAACACGCGGCCGACTGGCCGATGGCCTGATGGAAGAGGCCCGATGCGAGCGGCGATACCATGAGTGAACAAATGCTCTGGGAGCCGGCGGATTGACCGAACACGGTCACGCGATTCGGATCGCCACCGAAGGCACCAATGTTGTCACGTACCCATTCGAGCGCGGCAATCTTGTCGAGCAGACCGTAGTTGCCCGCAGCGCCATCGGGGCTTTCTTCGGCCAGCCAGGGATGGGCCAGAAAACCGAGCAAGGCGAGCCGATAGTTCAGGGTCACGACGACGACGCCTTCCTGCGCCAGTGCGGTGCCATCGAAGATCGCGGCATGCCCCTGCCCGCTCGTATGGGCACCACCGTGGAACCAGACCATGACCGGCAGGCCGGCTGCGCCCTCAGGCGACCAGACGTTGAGATAAAGGCAATCCTCACTCACCGGGAAGCTGCCGCGGCGCCAGACGAAGGCGCTCGAATTCTGTGGCTGCGTGGCGGATGCGCTGAAGCGGGTCGCATCGCGCTCTCCCTGCCAGGTTGCCTCCGGTTCGGGTGGTCGCCAGCGAAGGTCGCCCACGGGCGGCGCCGCAAAGGGCATGCCCCGGAAGACGCGAATGGATGGGTCGTGGGGTGAGGTTGTTCCCCGGACTCTGCCGGAGCGGGTTTCGATCGTCGTTATCGTCATCTTCTGGATTGTAGCTCGACGATGCGCTCGTCGTCGGCACCCAGATAGTCGATGAGCGTCGCCATCACTTCCCCGATGTCGATCGTGCCGGCGGCAATCATCTCGTCGATGTCGACCCAGTCCTTGCCGCGATTGAAGAACGCCTTGAAGATCGCGACGTCCTGACAGGACAGGAACGGTATCTCCCGTTCCATGAATCGCTCCCATCGCACACGTCCCGCGACCTGCTCGTGATACGGCGTCGTGTTGAGAAACAGGTCGACCGGCGTGTGATCCCACCATACCCGCACCTGCCCGTCACGCTTCAGCAGTTGGCGATCCTTGCGGGTGACGCGAATGCCGTCAGGCAGTCGTTTGAGGATTTCATCTGCCTGCCCGACCGGCAGGAACACGTTGATGTCGATGTCGATCGTGCCGCGCGCCCGGCCCGTGCACCAGGCCAGCGCCAGCGCGCCGCCAAAGGCATGTTCGATGTCGGCGCCGGCCAGCGTTTCGTGCAGTTCGACGATGCGGCCGGGCAGGCTCGTCATCACACTCTCCCTCAGTCAAGGCGCCCGAATCGCGGCAGGTCCATGTGACGTGATACGCGGGCCGGAAATTCGCCCGCCAGTTCGAGCACCTGCCGGAGTTCCTCGCCGCGCGGCAGCCCGTCCGCTTCCCGGATACGCTTGTGCATGTCGAAGTCGACGGCGAATCCGCAGGCCTCGAGCAGCCTCAGAAACACAGCGACCGAGGGTGTCTTGCGACCGTTCTCGTAGGCCAGCACCGTGGGATGGGAGGTACCGGCCCGCCGTGCGAGTTCGCGAACGCTGAGCCCGGCGGCCATGCGGGCGTTCCGCAGCGTCTGTGCCCCAGCGATGTCGTGTCGTTCACCCATGGCCGGATGCTAGCACGTCTGGCACAAAAATGGTATCCGATCGGGTACCGATAGCGATATCGGTGCCGCCTAGTCACGATTCCAGTACTGATCCTTGAGCAATCGTTTGTAGAGTTTACCCGTGGGATGCCTCGGCAACTCCGCCATGAAATCAACGGTCTTCGGACACTTGATATGGGAGATCCGGGACCGCGCCCACGCAATCAGTTCGGCCTCCAGCGCGGGCCCCGCATCCGCCATCGACACGGGCTGGACAACCGCCTTCACCTCCTCGCCGAACTCTTCGTTGGGCACGCCGAACACGGCGACATCCGCGACCTTCGGGTGACTGATCAGCGCGTTCTCTGTTTCCTGGGGGTAGATGTTGACGCCGCCCGAGATGATCATGAACGACTTGCGATCCGTGAGGTAGAGATAGCCTTCTTCATCCACGTAGCCGACATCTCCCAGCGTGGAGTAGCCCTGTTTCGAGCGCGACGCAGCAGTCTTGTCAGGATCGCCCCAGTATTCGAACTCGCGGTCACTCTCGAAGTAGACGACGCCGATCTCGCCGGTCTCGAGTTCCTCATGCGTGTCCTCGTCCAGAATGTGGAGTTTGCCGACCACCGCACGGCCCACTGACCCCTTGTGCGTGAGCCACTCCTCGGACGTCAGTGCTGTACGGCCATTGCCCTCGGTGCCGGAGTAGTATTCAAAGATGATCGGCCCCCACCACGCGATCATCTGTTCCTTGACGTCGACGGGACAGGGCGCAGCGGCATGAACGGCAACGCTGAGGCTGGAGAGGTCATATTTCGATCGGACGTCGGCGGGCAGCTTCAGCATGCGCACAAACATGGTCGGCACCCACTGGCTGTGGGTGACGCGGTAACGTTCGATACACCACAACGCCTGCTCGGCGTCGAACTTCTCCATGACCACCACCGTGCCCCCGAACCGGGTCACGGTCATCGTGAATCCGATTGGCGCCGAGTGATACAGCGGTGCCGGTGACAGGTACACCGTGTCGCGATCGAAGTCGTAGCGGTTCTGCGTCATCGCATCGCCGTTGTCTTCACCAAAGGCCGCGTCAGACAGCGGTCGGCGAATGCCCTTGGGGCGCCCCGTGGTACCCGAGGAGTACAGCATTCGTTCGCCCCAGGACTGATCGGCGATTGGCGTGACCGGCTGGCCCTCAATAGCGCGCTCGAGTGACCGCGCGCCCGGCGCCTCGCCGTCGAGCATCAGGCAAACGGGATCGTGCACGAGGCTGCCCCGCAACGCCGCGAACGTGTCGCTCAGCATCTTTGACGTGATCAGCACCTTCGCCCCGCAGTCGTTGACGATGTACTCCACCTCTTCCGGCTGCAGCCGGTAGCTGATGGCCGTGAAGTAGAGCCCGGCGCGATACGCTGCCCACGACAGCACCAGGAACAGCGGATGGTTTTCCAGCACCACCGCAACGCCGTCGCCGCGCTGGCAGCCCAGCTGACGGAACAGATGCGCGACCTGGTTCGATCGATCCTCGAGCTCTCCGTAAGTCAGCGTCTCGCCGGTCGATGCCATGACGATCGCCGCATGCTCCCTTGGATATTCAGATGGAACCATTCGCCCATTTCCCCTCGTTATTGGTTGACCGCCAAATATGTACGCTATACCCTTGCGCCCGTCCATTCAGCGGTTGGTAGCTCGCTCACATGGACGCTTCGTCCGGCCCCGGTCTTCCCTCTTCTCACTGGGGCCGGACGACCTCTGCCAGCGCCCCGGCGCGGCCTCCGATGGTACCATTCGCGCTCACTCAACCATCAGGAACACCGCCATGCGTCGCGCCGCCATCGTCTCTCCCCTTCGAACAGCCGTCGGAAAGTATCTCGGCACGCTGGCGCCGTTCGGCGCCGAGGATCTTGGCGCCATCGTCATTCGCGCACTCGTGGAACGATCGGGTGTCGACCCCGAACGCATTGATGAGGTGGTGTTCGCCCAGGGCTACCCGAGTGGTGAAGCACCCTGCATCGGACGCTATGCAGCGCTCGCCGCCGACCTGCCACTCGAGGTCTCGGGAACACAGATCGATCGCCGCTGCGGCAGTGGCCTGCAGGCCGTCGCCAACGCCGCGATGATGGTGCAAACCGGTGTCGCGGACGTCGTCATCGCAGGCGGTGCAGAGAGCATGAGCAACGTCGAGTACTACACCACCAGCATGCGAAGCGGTGCCCGGGGCGGCGCCGTCGTGATGCACGACCGGCTCGAACGCGGCCGGGTGCGCTCCCAGCCCGAGTCTCGCTTCGGCCACATCTCCGGCATGATCGAGACGGCGGAAAACCTCGCACAGGAGTACCAGATCACACGGGAAGAAGCGGACGAGTACGCCGCGCAATCGCAGCAGCGAGCCGCTGCCGCCTGGGACGCCGGCAAGTTCGACAACGAACTCGTGCCCGTCACGGTGCCGCAGCGCCGCGGTGACGATATCCGCTTCGAGCGGGATGAAGGCGTTCGCGGCGATACCACCGCGGCGTCGCTCGCGAAACTGAAACCCATTTTCTCCAGCGACGGCGTTGTCACCGCCGGCAATGCTTCCCAACAGAACGACGCGGGCGCGGCATGCCTCGTCGTTGCAGAAGACAAGCTTGAAGAACTCGATCTCGACCCGTCTGCCTGGTTCGTGAGCTGGGCCGCCTCAGGTTGTCATCCGGCCACGATGGGGATCGGCCCGGTACCCGCCGTCAGGAAACTGTTCGAGCGCACCGGTCTCGGCTGGGATGACATGGATCTCGTGGAACTCAACGAGGCGTTTGCGCCGCAGGTCCTCGCCGTCCTGAAGGGCTGGGGCTGGAACGATCCCGACAAGCTGAATGTCAACGGCTCGGGCATCTCGCTCGGCCATCCGATCGGCGCCACCGGCGGTCGCATCCTCGCTACCATGCTGAACGAACTGCACCGACGCGAGGGCAAATACGCGCTCGAGACCATGTGTATTGGCGGCGGTCAGGGGATTGCCGCGATCTTCGAACGCGCCGCGTGACTTGCAAGTGACCGGTAGTCAGTTATACTGCTGACCGCCGGTCACTTACAGGTCTCTCAGTGCAAGCAAACGACAGAAAGCGCGCCCGCTCCGAGGACGAAAAGTTTCAGCGCCGCCAGCAGATCCTTGCTGCCGCTGAGTCGCACTTCCGCGATGTCGGCTTTGAGGCCTTCTCCACCGCGAAGCTGGCCCGGCTGGCCGGCGTCGCCAAGGGAACGCTCTATCTCTACTTCACCACCCGCGAAGAAGTGTTGCTGTCGCTCTACTGCCAGCAACTCGAGCGCTTCGCCGGTGAGCTCGGCAATCGCCTCGAATCCGGCATGACCGACGACGCCTTCGTCCGGGCCTTCCACGACTCGGCCATGGCTGACCCCGCCTTCGTCGCCCTGTCGGTCAGGCTGAGCCATGTGATTGAGAACAACGTATCAATCGAGGCACTGGTGACATCGAAGCGAGTGATGCGGACCATCATCGAGGGAATGTCGACGCGAATCGCGTCCGCGCTGGACATCGGCGAGGCCCAGGCATTCGACCTCATCAGTTCGCTCGCCTCCCAGCTCATCGGCACGGCGCGCCACGATGCCGGCCCCGAATTCGACGCCGAAGCACTGCCGGAAGACGTCCGGTCGTTCATCGACGCCTTCCACACCGAAGAAAGCTTTCTGACCAACGCGCGGCGAATTCTCGCCGGAATCCGCGCGGATATCTGACTCCCGGGAGAAAACATGATCGCGTTCACGCTCAATGGAATGACCGTCCAGACGGACGACGACCCCTCCACCCCGCTGCTGTGGGTGGTCAGGGATACGTTCAAGCTCAAGGGCTCCAAATTCGGATGCGGCGCCGGTCTCTGCGGCGCCTGCACCATGCATGTGGGCGGCAAGGCACAACGAACCTGCGTGCTGCCCATCGCGGCCGTTGCCGGGCAGGAGGTCACAACAATCGAAGGGCTCGGTACACCTGACAACCTGCATCCGCTGCAGGCCGCCTGGAACGAGTTCAACGTTCCACAATGTGGCTACTGCCAGTCAGGCCAGATCATGTCGGCGGCGGCGCTGCTGCAGGACAATCCGAACCCGAGCGAGGCTGACATCGATGCCGCGATGGCCGGCAACATCTGTCGATGCGGCTGCTACCCGCGCATCAAGAAAGCGATCATGGCGGTGGGCAGCGGCCAGCTGGCCTACAACGCAATTGCTGACGAGGCCACGGAGGTGAAGGCATGAGTGCGGTCAATCTTTCACGAAGACACTTCCTGAAATCCACGGCAGTGGTTGGTGGCGGCCTCGTTGTCGGCTTTTCGCTTGGCGGCTGTGCGGAGACACCCCTGCCCATCGTTCGCGAGCAAGGCGCCTTCGTTCCCAACGCCTTCCTTCAGCTCGGCAGCGACAACCGCCTGACGTTCTATGTCCCCCGGGACGAGATGGGCCAGGGCGTCACGACCGGTCTGACGACGCTGGTCGCAGAAGAGTTCGACTACGACCCGCAGAAGATCAGGCTGGCCTTCGCCGGCGTGCACGAGGACTACAACAACCCCGGCATGGGGGTCCAGGCAACCGGCGGCAGCAATGCGATCAATGCGCACTACGACCAGCTTCGCGCGGTCGGCGCCGATACCCGCGCGCTGATCCTGAACGCCGCGGCCAAAGATCTTGGCGTCACGGCGTCGGCACTGCAGACCGAGGACGGCCACGTGATCCACCGTGACGAGCGCCTGCCCTACGGCCGCTTCATCGCGACCGCCGCCGGCATGAAGATGCCCGAGGGGACGCCGGTCAAGGACCCATCGCAGTTCCGGTACATCGGCGTCGAAGCGCCCCGTCTCGATGCCATCGCCAAGTCGACGGGCACGGCCGAGTTCGGCATCGACGTCGAGATTCCGAACCTGCATCGCGCCGTCGTGCGACGCTCGCCGGTCGCCGGGGCGCGTGTGACGGGATTCGACAAGCAGAAAGCGCTGGCCATGCCGGGCGTCACGGACGTCATCGAGATCTCGAGCGGCGTTGCCGTCGTGGCAGAAAAATACTGGCAGGCAAAGCAGGCGGCCGACACCCTCGAAGTGGATTTTGAGGACGTCCCGCTCGCGCGCGTCGATTCCGCGACCATCCGGTCTGATTACGAGGCCGCGATGGCCGAAGAGAGCGGCATCGTGAGCGGCGAAGACGGCGATGTCGACGCCGGATTCAGCGGCGCTGACGAGGTGATCGAGGGGGAATACTGGACGCCCTATCTCTCTCATGCGCCGCTCGAACCCATGAACGCGGTGTTGCGCATCGAGAACGGCGAAGCCGATCTCTGGTCGGGCAACCAGGGGCCGCCGGGCGCGCAGGGTCTGGTGGCACGTTTCTCGGGCCTGCCGGCGGAGAAGGTGCGCGTGCACAACACCTACATGGGAGGCGCATTCGGCCGTCGTGGCGTCCTCACCCACATTATCGAGGTCACGGAGATTGCTGTTGCCGCAAACAAGCCGGTTCAGCTCATCTGGACCCGTGAAGATGATCTCAGGCACGGCGTGTATCGCCCGGCGTCGCTGATGCGTATCAGGGCCGGGATCGACAGCGCGGGCCACATCACGGCGTGGGATGCAAAGCGCGTCGGCGCCAACATCAGTCCGGACCTGCTGCAGTACATGCTGCCTGGCCTCTTCCCCGGCCTCGGTGAGGGGACGGTCGGCTGGCTGGTCAACATGGCCGACAAAGCCACGACCGACTGGTTTACCGATCCATCGAGCATCGAGGGCATCTTCGAGGACTACGACTTCGAAACCCGCCGCGTGACGCACACCACCGTCGACCACGGCGTGCCGGTCTCGTTCTGGCGCTCGGTCGGGCACTCCTACACCGCGTTCGCGAAAGAGTCGATGATGGACGAACTCGCGGTGCTGGCAGGCGCCGACCCGGTCGAGTTCCGCGTGCAGAACACGAACATGCGGCCCCGCCTGCAGAATGTGATCAGGGTTGCGGGCGAGCGCATGAAGCAGATGAAGCCTGCGGCCGGCCGACACCTCGGCTTTGCCGCACATCACTCGTTCCTGACCGACGTCGCCGAGATCGCCGAGGTCTCGGTCGAGAACGGCAAGATCCGGGTCCACAAGGTGACCTGCGTCGTCGACTGCGGCACCGTGGTCAACCCGGACATTGTTCGTGCGCAGATGGAGGGCGGCATCATGTTCGGCCTGACGGCGGCGCTGCACGGCAACCACGAACTCCGGAACGGCGAGTTCCAGGAAACCAACTTCCACAACTACCCGATCCTGCGAATGGACGAGGCGCCCGAGGTCGACGTTGTGATCATCGACAGCGGCACCGAACCGACGGGCGTCGGCGAACCGGGCCTGCCGCCGATTGCGCCCGCGGTCGCGAACGCCGTGTTCCGTGCGACCGGGCAGCGTTTGAGGTCACCTCCGCTTAAACTGGAGGCCTGATTCAAACAAACCATTCATAAGAACCCTTCATAAAAAAAGGCGACCAGATGTCCGACTTTCCGCTTCCCAACTTTTCACTCGACCTGACCGGTGACGTGGCGTTCGTCACCGGCACCACTTCCGGTCTCGGCGCGCGATTTGCGCGTGTCCTTGCCGCCTGCGGCGCCAGGGTGGCGTTGACCGGGCGGCGGGTCGAGCGCCTCGAAGCGCTCGCCGGTGAAATCAGGGATGCCGGCGGCGTGTGCGAACCGATCGCGCTCGATATGACATCGAGAGACAGCATCCGGGAGGCCTTCAAGACAGCCGAGGACAAACTCGGACTGGTCAACATCCTCGTGAACAACGCCGGGATTCCGGATGCGCAGCGCATCGTTCGCATGGAAGACGAACTCGTCGATCGCGTATTCGACACCAACCTGATCGGGCCATGGGTGCTCTCGACCGAGTTTGCGAAGCGCCTGCTCGACGAAAAGCAGCCCGGGCGAATCGTGAATATCTCGTCAATGGCCGCGTTCAACACGACCGGACAATCTGCGGCAAGCCTGTATTCCACGACAAAGGCCGCCGTGGTTCGCATGACGGAATCCATGGCGGTCGAGTGGGCGCGCTTCAATATCAATGTGAACTGCATCGCACCGGGTGCGTTCAGCTCGGAGATGCTCGACGGCATGATGGAGCGAATCGGCGACATGTCACAGCACATGCCCCGCAAGCGCATCGGACAGCCCGAGCAGATGGACTCGACGCTGCTGTTTCTCGTCTCCCCCTCATCCGAGTGCGTCACCGGCACGGTCATCAAGATCGACGACGGACAGGGCTCACGCTGACCGGGGCCGATGCTGTTCGATATCCTGACCCGGATGCCGGCCCTCTCCCGCGCGGAATGGTCGGCCGCCGGCCCGGTGGCGCAATGGCTTGTGCTGGTCAGAGGCGCCGTGCTCGCCATGACGCTGGCCTCGGCGGCGATCGCGACGCTGCTGGCCATGGCGACCGGTCCCGTCCCACCGCTTCACGTCCTGCTGCTGATTGTGGGTCTGACGACAGCGCACGCCACGAACAATCTCATCAACGACTGGGTCGACTGGCGGCAGGGCGTTGACGACGACAACTACTTTCGTACCCGCTACGGCACCCATGCGCTGATGCTGTCGTTCGTCAGCGAGCGCGGTTTTATCGCGATCACGCTCGGCACGGGTGCCGTGGCAGCCGCCTGCGGATTGCTCCTCACCTTCCTCGTCGGGATCGAGGTGCTGGTGCTCATGCTCGTCGGTGCTGTGTTCGTGCTGTTCTACACGTGGCCCCTGAAACACATCGGGCTCGGCGAAATCGCAGTGCTGCTGGTCTGGGGCCCGCTCATGATCGGGGGCGGATTCTTCGTGTTGACCGGCACGCTGACGCCGGACGTCATTGCCATCAGCCTCGCCTACGGTATCGCACCGACACTCGTGATCTTCGGCAAACATATCGACAAGGCAGCGCAGGACAGCGCGCTCGGCATCCGGACGCTGCCGGTTCTGATTGGCGAGTCGAACGCTCGTGCGTTGAGCCTGCTGATGCTGGGTGGCCTCTGGGGCGCCGTCATCGTGCTGTCGATCACGAGCGCGGCGGGCTACTGGCTGCTGGCGACCTTGCTCAGCCTGCCTGCCGCGTGGCGCCTCTGCATCGCGCTCCTGGCGCCGCTGCCGCCCGCGCGACCCGAGCACTATCCGGCCAGCATCTGGCCGCTCTGGTTCTCCGCTCACGGTTTCGCATTTGCGCGATCTTTCGGCGGCTGGCTCATGCTCGCGCTGCTGATTCGCCTGCCATGGTCATAGACGAGCAACACATTGCATCGCTCATTGCCGACACGCTCGGCGAGCGGCCAACGGCGCTTGCGCGCGCACCGCGCGGACAGATTTCGGAAACCTGGTTCTTTTCTGCGTGCGGAAAAGACTACGTCATCCGCCTCATTCGCCGAAAGCTCGGGTTCCTGCTGAGAAAGGATCAGTTCATCACCGAGCGTGTGCTCAACCGGGGAGCGTCGACGGACGCGATTCCCGTCGCCCGCTTCGTCGCAACCGGTGAGTCGGACGAAACGGTATTCACCATCACTGAGCGCGTGCACGGTGAGCTCGTCGACGAGATGGACGACGCAGCGGTCGAGGCCCTCATTCCTGCGATGCTCGATATGCTTGACCGGATCCACGAAACGTCACTCGACGGGCTCTCAGGGTACGGCGGTTTTGACCACCAGGGCAGCGCGCCCCATACGAGCTGGCCCGAGTACCTGCTCTCCGTTGCCGACGCGGACCCGAATGGCTTTCATGGCAACTGGCATCACCTCTTCGACGATTCGATTCTGGAGCGTGACCTCTTCGAAACCCTGCTGGCAGAGATGCGACGTCTGCTGCCCCACTGCCCTGCCGAACGCCACCTGATTCATGGCGACTACGGCGCGGACAACATGATTGCCCGGGATGGAGAGATCGTTGCCGTCCTCGACTGGGCGAACGCGCGCCTCGGGGATTTCCTCTGGGACATCGCATGGCTTGGCATCTGTATGCCCGACCATGACGTCGTCGGCACCGCACTCTCCCGATACGCGAGCAAGGGCCAACGGCTGGCCAGCGCTGAGGCGCGCTTGCGCTGCTACTACTGCTATATCGGCCTCGACACGCTACGTTTCTTTGCCCGCTCGAACCATGAAGACGGTTACCGGTGGATCAGGTCGCGCATACGTGCCATGACGGGCATTTGAACTGAGCGCCAATTTATAGTTCATTGGGCGAACTAATCGCGACAATCGTGCGCGTGATCAGAGAGGGAACGCAATGAAACCACTATCGAATGCCATATTCGTCATCATGGGAGCCTGGCTTCTGGCCGGGTGCGAGTCGATCAGCCAGCAAACACCCGCGCCGCTCGGCGTTGCCTGCCAGTCGCCGCCGCCGGTGCACTGCCAGGACGGCGACTGTCGGGCCAAGACGGCAGTGCTGGGCAATACCACCGAATCGACGACAGGACGGGAGTTCTTCCTCGACTATCCGTGCGACTGGCAACCCGGCAAGGACGTCGTGTTTGTGCTGAATATTCACGGCGCCGGCTCCATCGCCAACTGGCAACGGCACTACTTCCCGGCCATGGACTACAAGGACGAGTACAACCTCGTCGTGGCAACAGGCACGGCTCAGGGTCAGGGCTCGATGGGCGCCGGGCCCGGCATTCGCATGTGGCTACCCGATGCGGATGACGCTTACCTGCAGGGGATCACCAACGACGTGATCGACGCATTCGGCGCCGGGAACATCAAGGCGTTCTGGCTGGCCGGACACAGCCAGGGCGGGGGCACCTCGCACCGGCTGGTATGTACCCCTTTCTTCCGCGACAAGGTCGACGGCCTGCTGTCGCTGTCGGGCGGGCGCGCCGAGATCGTCGACCGCTTCGGCCCGCCCATGCCTGACGGTTCGCCGCCGCCGGCACGGCCCCGTCGCTTCCCCGAGATGCCCCTGCCCGACTGCGACTTCTCGCACATCTATACGACCGGGGAGTACGAGATCAAGGCGCTGCCGACGACGTCACCGCTCGCGGAGAAGTACGCCTGCGACGCCCGGATGAAGGAACCCGATATCGTCGATACCGAGCCGGGCTGGGTGACCGATACCGACCGCGTCGGCTACAAGGTGTGGGGGATGGCGGCCCATCCGGGCAGCGCCGAGGTCTACGTGTACCCGAACTGCACCGATGGGCGCGTGATCGCTGATGTCGTGCGCCTCGACAAGGGACACACAGAAGGCCTGGAGCCGAAAGTCACCGAACGGATCATTCAGCTGATGCTGTCGGCACCAGGCGGAAAGCTGCGCGGACAGTAATCAGCCGCGCAGCGTGCACTTGCCGTTGTTGATCGAGATGACGTCGCGCTCCTTGATGCGAACGCGGAAGGAGATGACGTTGTCATCGCGCCAGGCCTCGAGCACCTGGGTTTCGCCAGGGTAGACCGGCGACGAGAAACGCACGTCGAAGCCCGCGATCTGCGTCTGGTCGTAGTCCAGCATCGACTTCAACACGGCATGGCAGGAGATGCCGTACGAGCAGAGACCGTGCAGGATCGGTCGCTCGAAGCCGGCCTTCTTTGCGATTTCCGGGTCACGGTGCAAGGGATTGCGGTCTCCGCAGAGCGCGTAGACCATCGCCTGATCCTCGCGCTGGGGCATCTCGCAGATGACATCCGGGTCCCGGTCCGGCAACGCATGAGGCACCGGCGCGCCGTCTGCCGACCCGCCGAACCCGCCGTCACCGCGAAAGAACAATGTCGAGCCAACGGTGTACAGGGGCTCGCCACTCTTCAGCCGAACGTTGGTCTCATTGGTGACCAGCGCGCCCTTGCCTTCACCCTTGTCGTAGACGCCCGTCAGGCCGCTGCTCGCAACGATTTCCGCCGCCGGCGGCAACGGCTGGTGCACAGTGAGACGCTGCTCGCCGTGCAGCATCAGCACGTAGTTCATCTTGCTCATCAGGCTGGCCGTCCCGCCACCCGCGGCGCGACGCGTCTTCGTCAGTACCGTCGCGGCTGTCGGCACAACACGGTTACCAACACTCTCACAGACGTATTCCAGCTCCTTCGTATCAAGCGGGTCCTTGCCCATGCCAATCGCAACCGCATAGAGCAGGGAATCCCGATCGGTATACTCACCCTCGGCCTCGGCTGGCGCCGCCGCCAGGGCCTCTTCGACTTCCTGCAGGGTAATCGCCATGAATCTTCTCCTCTTGTGTTATTCGCCTTTGAATTCTGGTCGTCGCTTCTCTGCAAATGCCTTGACGGCCTCGCGGTAGTCGCGGGTCGAGCGCGCCTTCAGCAGCCTGTCAGCCTCGCGCTCGATTGCCGTCCCGTGATCGATCGAAAGCGCCTCGTCGAGATTGTCCTTGATATACGCAAACGCGATTGACGGGCCATCGGCCAACTGGTGAGCCAGCGTCATTGTCTCTGCCATGAGCTGATCGCCGGGCATCACGCGATTGACCAGTCCGATTTCGAGTGCCCGATCAGCCCTGACCCGTTCCAGCGTCAGCATGAGTTCACGGGCACGGGCCGGCCCCACGACGCGGGTCAGCAGCCAGGCCACCCCGTAATCGCCGGACAGCCCGATACCCGCATAGCCGGTTGTGAGAAATGCGGTATCGGCCGCAACCCGCAGATCGCAGGCAAGCGCAATCGCCATGCCGGCGCCGGCCGCCGCTCCGGGTAGCGCCGCAATCGTTGGCTTTCGCAGTGCGTACAGCGCGCCGCCGACCCCGCGATGGCGCGCGAGCAGCTCCTGGAACTGCGCCTCGAAACTCGGCGCCGGACCGGTGCGCGACTGCCCCATGGCCTTGACGTCACCGCCAGAACAGAACGCGGAGCCGGCACCGGTGAGCACCAGCGCGCCGACCGCCGGCTCGTTCGCGACCCACTTCAGGCCCTCGATCAGTCCGGCCGAAATCTCCGGCGACAGTGCGTTGCGCGCATCCGGGCGGTTCAGCGTCATGATCGCGACGCGTCCGTCCAGTTCTACCTTGAGTTGATCCGTTGCCGGTTCGAATGTGGACATCAGGCGACTCCACCGGGATTTGCTGTCATCCGGGTGAAACGAGACGGGTCCCGCTGCTGGCGATACGCATCGACAATTGGCTCGAGATCCGTTGGTGAAGCGCCATGCAGAATCACGCCGTCACACCCCCAGTCGAACTGATCGTTGATTGCCTGGACGCACTGCGCCATTGAACCCGTCGCCGCGTTCGCCAGCCAGTCTTCGGGAATCAGCGTGGCAACATGCTCGAGCTCTTCTGTCGTTGCCAGTCCGTCAATTGCGCCGCGGAAGTTTCTGACGAAGTCGTCCTCGCGGAATGCCTGCAGGACCGCCGGGTCCCAGTCGTTGGTCCTGACCATGAGATCGCCGTAGGCCTGCAGGTATGTCGCCATGCGGCCAACCAGCTTCTTGAGGCGCACGGGTTCAGGCAGATGATCACCAATGGTTGCGAGACAGGACCACACCTTGACGTGATCCGGATTTCGCCCGGCCTTCTCCGCAGCCTGCTTGACCGTCTGCACACAGCGCCGGGTTGTTTCCTCGGTGAAGAATGTATGCAGCACGACTGCATCAAAGGCACGGCCACCGAGCGCCAGCGAGTTCGGCCCGAAGGCGACGAACGTCATCGGAATGTGCTCATCGAAACCCGGGCCCATCGACAGCGCCGGGAACTTGCCGGCAGGGCCATCGTGGCCGACGATCGTTTCGCCCCGCCAGATTCTGCGCATGAGCCCGACGAAATCCTCCATCTGCGCCGTCGTGATCCGCGGCAGTCCAAACGCATCCATGGCGCGATCGATGCCGCGGCCAATGCCGAGCGAGAACCGGCCACCTGTCATCTTGTGCATTGTCATCGCATAGGAGGCGGTGACCATCGGATGGCGCGTGTTGTGGTTGGTGGCGGCCGTTGCGATCCCGATTCGGTCGGACACGGCGCCGGCGGCGCCCGACAGCGTGGCGGCTTCCTTGATGTTGAAGCGTTCCGAGATAAAGGTGCTGCCAAGCCCCATTGCCTCGCCTGCGCGCACCTCGTCGATGAGGTCCCGCGGCGTCTCCGGCGCGCCGGCCAGCGTGTAGAACGCCAGTTCATTCATCGATTGCGTCACGCTACACCTTCTCGATGATATTGCGGAGGGCGTCGCAGTGGCGAACGCGTTCTTCGGTGGTCGTACCCATGAACGAGGCCGAGAGTACGGTCACGCCCGCCTCCTTGAAGGCCGCGATCCGGTCGCGAATGAAGCCCTCTGGCCCGATCAGCGACGTCGCGTCGAGATACTGCTGGGGAATCGCGGCTTCGGCCTCGGACTTGTGCCCGGACAGATAGAGTTCCTGGATCTTCTCGGCCTCTTCCTCAAAACCGTACTTGCGGAAGATCTGGTTGTAGAAGTTCTTTTCTTTCGCGCCCATACCGCCGACGTACAGCGCAATATTGGGCCGCGCCATGTCGCGATGGCCTTCGAGGCCCTCCCCGATGGCAACGGCGCCGCCTGCGAATACCTCGAGCGGCGGCAGGGACGGGTCCCGCTTCGCGTTGCCCTTGCGGAGTGCGTCACCCCAGACGGCGTCCGCACCTTCCGCCATGAAGAACGCGGGCAGCCACGCATCGGCGATCTCTGCAGTGACCTCGACACTCTTCTCGCCCAGCGTCGCCAGCGCGATCGGGATGGACTCACGGTACGGATGATTGATGATCTTGAGCGGCTTGCCGAGTCCACTGCCGCCCTGCGCTTTCGTTAGCGGCAGGTGATAGTACTTGCCATCATGGGTGAGTTTGTCCTGCCGCTTCCAGACCTTGCGGCAGATTTCGACGACCTCACGCATGCGCGTCAGCGGCGCATCGTAGGGTAAGCCATGAAAGCCTTCGATCACCTGGGGGCCGGAGGCACCGAGCCCCAGCATGAAGCGACCGTTAGAGAGCGAATCCAGACCCGCCGCGGTCATGGCGAGCAGTGTCGGCGTGCGGCTGTAGACGTTCATGATGCCCGATGCGAGCGTCGCCTTTTCGGTGACGGCAGAGAGATAGCCGAGCGCGCTGACCGAGTCGAATGAGTAGGATTCCGCGACCCAGATGTAGTCGGCACCGGCACTTTCCAGATCTTTCAGTTCCTGCGCCTGACCGGCAATGTTACCGCGCGAGTAATGCGCGCTGATCGAGATTTTCACCGGCTTGATCCCCCTTTGAAAAAGATATTGGTTGGCCAGAAGATATCATGGATTTGGGCTGGGTCTCGCGATATGGTTCGGCCATGGACTACGCATTTACCGAAGAACAGCAACAATTCCGCGATATCGTCGCCCGGTTCTGCCGCGAGCGATCACCGACACCGGCCATACGCAAGCTCACGGAATCCGAAACGGGCTTTGATCCCGCGATCTGGAAGCAGCTTTGCCAGGAAGTTGGCGTCACCGGCATTCACTTGCCCGAGGAGCGCGGTGGCAGCGGCTTTTCGGCCGTCGAACTCGGCATCGTCATGGAGGAGTTTGGCCGCTCGCTGCTGCCCTCTCCCTACTTCTCCTGCGGCGTACTCGCCTGTACCGCGCTCGCACAAATCGGTGACAGCACCGTTCGTGATCCACTGCTGAATCCGGTGATGCAGGGCGATCGCATCGCAACGCTTGCGCTCGATCCGCGTCATGGATATCCCGTAACAGATCTCCCTGACGAGGACACGCTGTCGGGCCGGCTGAAGGCAGTGACGGATGCCGGCGCCGCTGACACCCTGCTGGTACTCACGGGGACCCGCGATGGTGCCACGCTGCGTGCTGTCGATCTGCGCGGCACCGGCGTGACCATCGATGCACTGCGCACGATGGACGGGACGCGCCGGCTCGCCAGTGTCACACTCGACAAGACACCCTCGTCCGCCCTCGGCACCCTCGACGGCGCGCAGATCAAGCAGCTGTACGACACCGCGCTGGTTGCACTTGCCAACGAGATGGCAGGCGGCGCCCAGCACCTGCTCGAGACAACCATCGAGTACACGAAGATGCGCGTTCAGTTCGGGCGATCCATTGCGTCATTCCAGGCGATCAAGCATCGCCTTGCCGACCTGCACGTTGATGTGGAACTGGCCAGGGTCGGTGCCTGGCAGGCGGCAGCAGCGCTCGCGGCAGGCGAAGAACCGTCGGTCAATGCGAGCCTCGCCAAATTCACTGCGGCAGACGTGTATATGCAGGCAGCAAGAGAAGCCGTGCAATTGCGCGGCGGTATTGGCTTCACCTGGGAAGAGGATACGCATCTCTGGTATCGACGGGCGAAGTCATCCGAGGTCTTCCTCGGCACCTCCGCCTACCACCGCGAACGCATGATGCAGGAGATGAACGTATGAGCGAGGCGATTGCACGCGAAGTCCGCGAGTGGCTCGAGGCGAACTGGGACCCGAATCTTTCGCTCGTCGAATGGCGCGAGAGGCTGGCTGAATCAGGCTGGGGCATGCCGACATGGCCAAAGGATTTCTATGGCCGCGGCCTTTCAGATGCCGAAGCCGGCGCGGTGAAGGCAGAATTTGAACGCGTCGGCGCCGTCCCCGCAGCGACCGTCGGCCCGCGAGGACTCGCTGCGCTGACCCTGCTCGAGCACGGCAACGATGAGCAGAAACGCAAATACCTTCGCGGCATCCTGACCGGCCGGGATGCCTGGACACAGCTCTTCAGCGAACCGGGGAGCGGCTCGGACCTCGCCGGCTCGACGACTCGCGTCGACCGTGACGGCGACCGCTGGATCGTCAACGGCCAGAAAGTCTGGAATACGAGTGCCCACCACGCCGACTATGGCATTCTCGTGGCCCGCACCGACTGGGACGTGCCGAAGCACCAGGGGCTCAGCTATTTCGTACTGAACATGAACCAGCCCGGCGTGGAAGTCCGCCAGCTGCGCCAGATGAACGGCCATGCGTCGTTCAACGAGGTGTTCTTTACCGACGCCGTCATCGAGCCCGAAGATCTCGTCGGTGAACTGGGTCAGGGCTGGGCGATCGCGCTCACTACCCTCTCGCACGAGCGCTCGGGCTTCTCGCGAATTCGCAGCGGTGACGGCATCGACCGGCAGGGGCCGATTTTCGATGAGTACAACCGCGAGCTCGAGATCGCCAACGAACCCTACACCTGGTATCCCCAGCGCGCGGGCCGGGTCGACCTGCTGATCGATCGTGCGAAGGCAACCGGCGCCATTGACGATCCGTCAGTGCGGCAGGAGATAGCAGCGACCATCGCGCTGAACAAGACGTCTCAGTGGTTCAACGCTCGCGGTCTCGGTACCGGCCCGGCCGGCTCTGTGACCAAGCTCGCCGCAAGCCGCGTCGCCCGCGCCGCGAACCGTGCGCATACCGCAATCAGCGGCATTGATGCGATGTTCGAGGGCGAAGACAGCCCGCTGGAGGGCATCATCGGTGAGATCCTGCTGTCGACGCCGGCGACGTCGATCGCCGGTGGCACCGACGAGATCCAGAAGAACATCATCTCGGAGCGCCTGCTGGAGATGCCGAAGGAGACCCGCTTCGATGGCGGGCCCTTCAAGGATGTGCCGCGGAACTGAGATCCTTCGCTGCGCTCAGGACGACGGCTTCTGGAACGCGGCGAGCCGCCGCTCCATGTCCGGGCCGCGCCCCGGGCTGTGCTCACGTTCGTAGTCGAGGCCCTCGCGCAACCCCCGTTCCAGCCCCGCATTCACGAGCATCTTGTCTGCCCGCAGCGTGAACCAGGAGTTGTCGAGGAACGAGCGTGCCATCGCAACCGCGGCGGCATCGAGTTGATCATCCGGCACGACCTGATTGGCAAGCCCGATCGCTGCCGCCTCGGCGCCGTCCACGACGCGGCCGGAGAACATCATCTCCTTGGCCCGCAGCACGCCGATCCGTCGCGGCAGGCGCTGGCTCATTCCCCAGGTCGGTGACATCCCCCATTTGCCGTGCG
This sequence comes from Pseudomonadales bacterium, assembly GCA_965267485.1. GTDB lineage: Bacteria > Pseudomonadota > Gammaproteobacteria > Pseudomonadales > Azotimanducaceae > JANQJA01. The sequence goes on from OZ254080.1 coordinate 2,610,399, forward strand.
TATCCGACAACTTCGCGCTTTCGCCGCAGATCATCAGATCACAGGCGAGGGCGACTTCGAGCGCACCGGTATAGCAGTGTCCCTGCACGACCGCGATCACCGGCTGGGGCAATGCCTCGATCGCATCCAGCGTCTCGGCCTGAAAGTGGCGGGACGGCGCCACTTCGCCATTCTGGATTGCCTTCAGATCATTGCCCGCAGAAAAGGAGCGCCCACGGCCGCCCAGAATCACGCAGCCGATATCGTCAATACGCCCCGCGATATCATCAATGTGCTGCCTCAGCTCCATGAAGAGGTTCGGGCTGAGCGCGTTGAGCGCGTCGGGTCGGTTGAAAGTCAGCCGAGCCAGTCCGTCGTCAAGTTCAAAATCCACGAGTGCCATGGGCGTCTCCTCTCTGATTGCCGGCATCTTATCGCTTCAGCGCGTCGAGTTCTGCCGGGGTATTGATATTGACGAAGCGGTCATCAGGCGCGAGCGGCATCTTGATAGCGCCGAGTTCAGCAAGCATTGACTGCACGCGTCGATGTCCCCGCGCGAGCCAACGGTCGAGCGATGGCGCAAGCGCGGTACGGATCAGCAGGAACAGGTACTGGCCCTCCGGGTAACAGGCGTCCGCCTCCCCTTTCGCCGCCCACAGCCGCTGCGGCAGGTCGTCAGGAAAGACCGGCGTATCGCCCGGACAAACGAGGCACCACTCGGTACCCGCCTCGTGCAACCCGGCGGCGATGCCGGCAACGGGGCCACCATCGGCCACGCGGTCGTGCACGAGCGGATGTCCCAGCGCTTCGTAGCGGCGGCGGGCCCCGGGACGACAGCTGACAATGACCGGACCCAACTGTTCACCGAGGCGATCGAGCACATGCTCAATCAGCGTTCGGTCTCCCAACGGGAGCAGGGGTTTTTCGACACCACCCAACCGCGCCGCGTTGCCGCCACAAAGAACAATGAGCGTAATGTCTTTTATCTCCATTCTTCCCAGCGACTGCGTGAGACGCTGAGTAGGTTATCATCAGTGAAAGTCGAGGGAGCCGAGCCATGACAGCCAAGAAGGTCAATACATTCTGCCGCGTCTGTGAGCCATCCTGTGCGCTCGTCGCGGATGTCGAGGACGGCGCGATCACGAAGCTTCGCCCCGATCGCGAACACCCGGTGACCCGGGGCTTTGCCTGCCACAAGGGGCTCGCGATGCTGGATATCCACCAGGATCCCGATCGCCTCGACTACCCGGTCCGGCGAACCGCCAGTGGCGACGAGAGACTCAGCTGGGACGACGCCGCGAGTGAGATCGCCGCACGCCTGCAGTCCATTCGTGAGCAGTACGGCGACGAGGCAATCGGTGCGTATACCGGCAATCCGCTCGCCTTCAATTCTCTCGCCGGACCCGCCATCGGGTCGTTCATGGTCAAGAACAGCATTCGCCGCACGTTCTCGTCGGGCACGCAGGATTGCACCAACAAATTCGCCGCCGGCGAAGCGGTGTTCGGCTCGAGCACCATTCACCCGATTCCCGATATTGAGAGAACCGACTTCCTGCTCATCTTCGGCGCCAATCCGCGGGTGTCGCACATGAGCTTCATTTCGATCGCAGACCCGATGGCGGCACTGCGCGATGCCGCGAAGCGTGGTGCAAAGATCCGGTTCGTGGATCCGCGCATCAACGAATCGGTCAAGGGTATCGGCGACGTTGTGCAGATTCATCCGGACACCGATGTGTACCTCATGGCGGCCATGCTGAATCACCTGCACGCGACCGGGCAGTTCCATCAGGCGCGCCTGCGTGAGACGGCGGATCACACCGACGAACTCATCCGGTTTGTTGCACCGTATACACCGGAGGCTGTTGCCGACGTGGTCGGCGTCTCTGCAGATGAGATCCGCCAGCTTGCCGACGACTTCGCTGCGGCGCCAAAGGCCGCCGTCTACATGTCGACCGGCGTCAACATGGGGCGCCAGGGCACTCTCGCCTACTGGCTCATGTTCATGCTGAGTCTCGTGACCGACAACTTCGACAGGCCCGGCGGCAACCTGTATTCAGAAGGTTTCTATCCGGCGGCGAAGGCCGGCCGCCTCCGCTCCGACGTGCACTACGAGGCGACCGCCTGGGGAGACATCCGCCGCATCCGGGGCTCGCTGCCCGGCAATCTCATGGCAGACATGATCCTGGCAGACGAGAACCCGATTCGCGCCCTCGTCTGTATCTCCGGCAATCCGGCACTGTCCATCGGCGGCGGCGAGAAGATGATGCAAGCGCTCAGGAAGCTCGATCTGCTGGTCGTCATCGACATCTATGACAACGCGACCGCCGCTGAAGCCGACTATATTCTCCCGGCCACCGACATGTTCGAGCGCCCGGATATCAACATCTGCGGCCTCGGCATGCAGCATCAGCCCTTCGTGCAGTACACGGACTATGTGGTGCCGCCACGGGCTGAACGGCGGCCGGAATGGTGGATCCTCGGCCGCATTGAACAGGCACAGGGATTCGACGCAGACATCAGCGGTGAGGGGCTCTGGAATCGTTTCAATCACATGCTCCAGCACAGCGGAACGTCGATCGACGACATCCGCACGCAGCCGTCGCAGACTGTCGTGCTCGACCCGCCCCGCGCCGGCCGTTTTTTCGATGACTATGTCCAGACCGAGACCGGGCGTATCGATTGCTGCCCGGCCGCGTTCACTGAAGCCATCGCGCGCTGCGGCGAAATCTTCGACGAGTTGCAGCAGGCCAGCGGCACGCTGAAACTCATCTCGCGCCGCACGAACTACATGCTGAACAGCTGGTTCCACAATGTAGAGAAGCTGAAGCGGGACAGGCATCTGACCAATCCGCTCTACATGCATCCCGACGATGCGCGCGCCCGCAACCTCGGCGACGGCTCGACCGCACACATCAGCAATGAGAACGGGGCGATCGAGGCGGTTGTCGCGCTCGACGAGACGCTCAAGCCGGGGACGGTGGCGATGACACACGGCTGGGGGCACGCCAACACCGGCATGACCACGGCGAAACGCCATCCCGGCGCCAACGCCAACGCACTGCTCCCGTCAGGCCCTGGCAGCTTCGAGAAAATCAGTAACCAGGCGTTCATGACCGGAATTCCGGTCGACGTCCAAGCCAACTAGAACGATCAGAGAGGGAGACACGATGATCGATTTCGAAATACCGGAAGAAACCCGCGCCATCCGCGAGAAAGTCCGAAAGTTCGTCCAGGACGAATGTATCCCGGCCGAGAAGGAATGTACCGCCGACAACTTCGAGAGCGTCCTCGCCGAACTGCGATCGAAGGCTCGCGCGCAGGGGCTCTGGTGCCCGTTCATTCCGGAGGAACACGGCGGCATGGGACTGCGGCCCCTTGCCAATGCCCTCGTGCAGATGGAACTCGGCGAGAGCTTCCTCGGTGCCCTGTCACTCAACACCCAGGGCCCGGACGATGCCACCATGATGACATTGCTTGAGCACGGCACCGACTTCCAGAAGGAAAAGTACCTGAAGCCACTCCTGAACGGCGAAAAACGCATCTGCTACTCGATGACCGAGAAAGCCGCCGGTGCAGACGCGACCGGCATGCAGACGACCGCCGTGCTCGACGGTGACGAGTGGGTACTGAACGGCGAGAAGTGGTTCAGCTCTTCGGCAAGCGTCGCGGACATCGCCGTTGTCATGGCGAAGACCGACCCCGACGCACCCCGCCATGAGCAGTTCTCCACGTTCATCGTCGAACTGCCCAATCCGGGCTACGAGATCGTGCGCAATATCGAGACGATGAGCCCGCACAGCGAGCTCGGTCTGAAGCTGGGTGGCTCGCATTCAGAGATCAAGATCGAAAACCTGCGGGTACCGAGAGAGAACATCCTCGGCGGGCAGGGCCAGGGCTTCAACATGGGACAGCATCGTCTGGCGTACGGTCGCCTGCGCCACGGCATGCACAATGTCGCAATGGCGCAGCGGGCACTGGACCTCGCGGCCAAGCACGTCACCAGCCGCGAAACGTTTGGTGAGCGTCTCGCCGATCGGCAGGGCGTTCGCTGGATGCTGGCGGACTGCGCGGCGGAGCTCTACAAGGCGCGGCTGATGCTGCTGCACATCGCCTACAAGGCCGAAAAAGGGCTCGATCTGCGCAACGAGAACGGGATTGCAAAGGTCTTTCTGGCCAACATGGTCCATCAGGTCGTCGACACCGCACTGCAGCTGCATGGCGCGCTCGGCTACAGTATGGATACGCCGCTGGCCGGCTGGTACCGCTCGATCCGCTCTCAGCGGCTGGTGGATGGCCCCGATGAGGTTCACCGCTGGCGCACCGGCGCCAACGTGATCAAGGCTTACGAGAAGTATGGCACCACCGCATCGGCATGCGGTGGCGATCTGCTCTAGGTCGGGTTACTGACCGGCGCCGGGCTGCGGCGCCGGTACCGGCACCGGTGACAGGTCATTCGTCATCGTTGCCCGCGCCATGCGCAGCGCATTGCGCACACCTTCGGCATATTCGCCGCCGAGTACCTTCCAGGATCTTTCGTTGTTGTCCCAGACACCGGTCACGTTGCCGTCGATGGTCTGGAATGCGAGGACGGTTCGCCCCATTCGGAGGACGTCGACCTGTCGGCCCCGACCCTCGATCTCGATGAAGTCGGCGTAGGCCTCACGGGACGTACCGTACTCAATCTCTGTCTGATAGGCGTCCATGACACGCCGGAATTTTTCCGGCGTCGAGACATCCACGCGGCCGAGCAGATCCTTGAGTTCGGCAATGACCGCACGCCGCTCCTCGAGGCGGAACGGCAGGTCGAGTTCGATAAATGACTCCAGGGACAGCACCATACGCTCGGTCAGGGGGCCGAGCTGGCGTCGCATCATGGTGATCCGTTCCAGCGAGTCCTCAATCTGCGCAATCTCGTCCTGCTGATCCTGCAGCAGGCGCTCGAGTTGCGTGTTGTAGACGCCGAGACCGTCAACGAGGTTCATGACATACATGTACTCCTCGACAGACGACATGGCTTCCAGGTCCGGACCGGACGACTCGAACTGTGATTCCTCTTCTTCAGCCGAAACGCTGGCAGCGCCGATCAGGGCTGCAGCGACAAGAGAAAGCAGGAAAGACGCACGGCGGCGCTGGGACTCGATCATGGGGTGTCTCTGATTGTTATTTGGACTTCGATGGCGAGGATGTAGAAGCAGCGCAGCATTGTCAATGCCGGCAAATGAGAGATAATCGGGGTTCCACCCTGCACGGAGTCAACCGATGGAACTCGACGCCACCCACGTCATCACCTCGGAGACTGCCCTCCGGGAGCACTACAAGCCGGCGATGCAGAAGGCGCTCGACAAACAGCTCGATCGCCTGGACGAGCACTGCCGCGCCTTCATCGAGCGCTCCCCGTTTCTCTGCATCGCAACGTCGAGTCCGGACGGGTATGCCGACAATTCGCCGAAGGGTGATGAGCCCGGCTTCGTTCGCATTCTGGACGAGCGCACGCTCGGCATTCCCGATCGAATGGGGAACAACCGGCTCGATACGATCAGCAACCTGCTGACAAACCCGCAGATCGGGCTCATCTTCTTCATTCCCGGCGTCGACGAGACCCTGCGCGTCAACGGGCGTGCCGAGATCTCCGTCGACCCTGCCCTGCTGGCGCCGTCGACATTTCGCGACAAGGCGCCGACGTCGATGATCGTGGTCCACATTGAAGAGGCATACCTCCACTGCCCGAAGGCCCTGATCCGTTCGACCCTCTGGCAGCGTGCCGCGGGTGACCACAAGCCGTTTCCGACCCTGACCAAGATGCTGTCCGACCAGCTCGGCACACCGCTCGAGGGCGAGGCACTGGCCGAGGCCGAGAAGGAGTACTCGCGGCGCATCGAAGAAACCCTCTACTGACACCGACGGAGACACGGCTATGGCAGCGGTAATGACCCCGGAGCAACAGGCGCTCCGCGAACGAATGAAGAATGGCGACCTCACGGTCTCGAATGCCGAGATGCTCTCTGCTTTCAGGATCGACCCGCAGATGGATCCGTATTCGGTCTCACTCGACGACCTCGAGCCGGGCCATCCGGCGCTGTTCGAAAACGACACGATGTGGACACACTTCGAGCGCCTTCGCGCCGAAGATCCCGTGCACTTCACCGAGGACGGCATGTTCGGGCCCTACTGGTCGGTGACGAAGTACAAGGACATCATGCATGTGGACACCCACCACAAGATTTTCTCGTCGAAGGAAGATCTGGGCGGCATCGCGCTCGGCGGCTCACCGGCCGCGGCGAGAGACGAGCAGTTCCGCATTCCGAACTTCATCGCCGATGATCCGCCGCGTCACGACGAACAGCGCAAGGTCGTTGCACCCATGTTCGTGCCCAGCAACCTGGCGCAGCTCGAGCCGCTGATCCGTGAGCGCGCCGGCCACATTCTCGACAACCTGCCGCGCAACGAGGAGTTCAACTGGGTTCGCGAGGTATCGGTGGAACTCACCGGCCAGATGCTGGCGACACTCTTTGATGTGCCACAGGAAGACCGGCTGAAACTGATCTACTGGTCGGATACGACGGCAAACCTCGGCAACCCGGAGTTCTTCGACACACCGGAGCAGGGGTTCATGGAACTCTTCAACTGTCTCGGGTACTTCACCGAGTACTACGAGAAGCGCAAGCAGGAGGAGCCGAAGTTCGACCTCATCTCGATGCTGGCGCACGATCCCGCCACGAACAACCTCACGCCGCAGGAACTGCTGGGCAATGTCCTCCTGCTGATCGTCGGCGGCAACGACACCACGCGCAACTCGATCACCGGCGGTGTACTTGCGCTGAACCAGAATCCCGACGAATACGAAAAGCTGCTGCAGAACCCGGGGCTCATCCCCAAGATGATCCCGGAGATCATCCGCTGGCAGTCACCGGTTGCGCACATGGCTCGCACCGCGATCGAAGACACGGAACTGGGCGGCAAGAAGATTCGTGAAGGTGATCGCGTCGTGATGTGGTACATCTCCGGCAACCGCGACGAGACCCAGATCGAGCGCCCGAACGAGTTCATCATTGATCGCAAGAACCCGCGTCAGCACGTCTCGTTCGGATTCGGCGTGCACCGCTGCGTCGGCAACCGGCTTGCCGAGATGCAGCTCAACATCATCTGGGAGGAGATACTCAAGCGCTTCAGCCGCATCGAGGTGACCGGCGAGCCAAAGTACCTGTCTTCCAGCTTCATTCACGGCATTCGGGAACTGCCCGTTACCATCAGGGAGTAACATGCGACTGACAGCCGCGCTCGCGATCGCGAGCGCACTCATCACAACGAATCACAACACCTCGGCCGCCGATGTCGAGTTCTACAACAGCACATCCGCGCAGCAACAGACGCTGCCCTTCTCCCAGGCCGTCAGGGTGGATGACCTGCTGATCCTCTCGGGGATTCTGGGCACCGAATCCAGAACGGCCAGCCTCGTCAAGGGCGGCATCATTCCCGAAACGCACCAGATCTTCGTCAACATGAAGCAGACCCTCGAAGGCAACGGTCTCGACTTCGGGAATGTCGTGAAATGCACCGTCATGCTGGCGGACATCGACGACTACGCCGACTTCAACGCCATCTACGCAACCTACTTTCCCGGCAACAAACCCGCGCGGTCTGCGTTCGCGGCGAGTGGTCTCGCGTTCGATGCGGCCGTCGAACTCGAGTGCTGGGCTGCGTTCCCCGCGGATCACGAGGACATGAGTGAGTGATCGACCCGCTCTCGCCTGAAGACCTCCGAGCGGCAGGATTCATCGCCTCGAAGACCTTCGACAAGGAAAAGCAGGATCTCGGGAACTACGTACTGATGGCGCGCTGCATCTTCGATGCGGCCATCGCGCTCGCGGATCTGGTGCCGGAGAAAGCCGATGGGTACCGTTCCATCGCCATGAACACGTCGTTCAACATTGCAGCCGCCTGCTGGCCCGGGTGGGAGGACGCCCATCCCGACATTCCGCAGGCCCAGCGTGAACTCGCACTGGAACTCTGCAAGGTGAACGTCGCTCTCGGGCGTGATCTGGATGCACCGCCCGCACGACGTTTCAACGGCTACTGGATGTACGGCGTTCACCAGATGGCCGCCGGCGATCACGAAGGCGCAAGGACCAACTTCGAAGCCGCGGCAAACTGCGCTGAACTCATGGATTCTGATGAGAATCGGCTCATGGCGCAGGGCTGGATGCTCGCCAACAACATCCTGCAGATGGGCGGCAATGCACCGGGTGACGAGTTGCTCGGGGTGATCGAAGAACTCCGCGCCCTCGGCGACGACGGCGCATTCTACGCCGGACAATATGCACCGGCCCTGGGGCGCCTCAGTGACTCCCGTGAGGCGGCGGCCCGCTCAGGGCAATGAGGCCGGCGAGTTCCGCCGGTGCCGACAGAAAGGGCGAGTGGGAAGTCCGCATCGAGTTGATGTGGGTGCAGCCGGCCTCAACCGCCATCTTTCTCTGCAGCGACACGTGTACGGCCTGATCCTCGATACACTCGATGTACTGCAGCGCGCAGCGACCAAAGGCGGATTCGCTCAGCGCCAGCTTGGCACCGAACGAGGACGGGTTCATCGGGCGGAGTCGCTCGATCGCGGCCGAGACGACATCGTCATCGCAGTCGGCATAGAAGGCGGCGCGGGCAACGTCGCGATCGATCATCATCCGACCCTCGTCGTCAGGCGCGACATGGCCACGCAGCGCACTCGCAATATTCTCGCGCCCCAGCGCATTGACGGATTGGCCGTCGCCAGGCAGAAAAGCGGCCAGATAGACAAGCCTCGCGACCGCATCCGGCCTCGACTCCGCGGCCTGGGTGATGAAGGCCCCGCCCAGACTGTGTCCGACCACCAGCGCCGGTGAATCGCATTGGTCGAGTTCGGCAACCACCGCCTCGACGCAGTCCCCGAACGAACCCTCGATCGGCAGGTCGGGCGCACGAACCTGATGCCCGTAGCGCTCGAGTTCCGGTACCAGCCGATGCCAGCACCAGCCATCGTGCCAGGCACCATGAACGAGAATGATGTGCTTCGCCGTATGAATCATCAGCGGTGCCAGTTGCGGGACATTTCAACGAACAGGAACGACGCCGTCCAGGTAATCAGCAGCAGGCCGATCAGCGACTCGAGGCCGGCCAGATAACGGATGAGCCCGATCGGGTAAATGTCACCGTACCCGACAGTCGTATAGGTGATGAACGAGAAGTAGACGCAATCCCAGAAGCCGTTGCCGATCTCGCCGGCAAGGTGACCAAACCCGTCTGCCTGGATCTTGAACCAGTAGACCGCCGCAATGATCCAGATCTCGAACACGTGGGCAACGAGTGCCCCGAAAACGCCGACGAGTATCCGTGCCCGGGGCGCAACCGGCAGATGCGGCATGATGCCCGAGAGCCGGCGCAGGAATTCGTAGTGAAGCCCGACGACGAGCGCGATCACGACGGCGTTGATCATGAATGCAGTCAGCATGCACAGATGATAGCGTGAAAACGGTCGGAAATTTCTGTAACGCCAGCCGGTCACTGTCATCAAAGGATAAACAGGACAGGGAGTACGAATCATGATGATCACACGAACAGCAGCGCTTGCGACCGCCCTCGCCGTCGCCCTGCTCGCCTCGGCGCCCGCCGCCGCCAAGGACTACTTCTACAGCGGATTCTTCTCGAACGTTGCCGTGGGCGGTCACGACCCTGTCGCCTACTTCACTGACGGCAAGCCGGTAGAAGGGTCGAGCGAATTCACCACCGAATACAAGGGAGCGACGTTCCGGTTCGCCACCCGGGAGAACCTCGAGCAGTTCGAGGCAGACCCCGACAGGTACGCGCCGCAATACGGCGGCTATTGCGCCTGGGCGGTCAGCCAGGGCTATACCGCCAAGGGTGATCCCTCGAACTGGACCATTGTCGACGGCAAGCTCTACCTGAACTACAACGATGACATTCAGCAGAAGTGGGAGCAGGATATTCCCGGATTCATCGAGAGTGCCAACGCGAACTGGCCTTCGGTGATCGACTAGCGAATCGGCGGCATGGGGCAATCGAGCGCGTCGGCGATGGCCCGTACGAGTTCCTTTTCTACCGGCGCGACCACACGATCTGCGGTGATGGTCGCGATGCAGGCCTTGAGCAGTTTTGGTTTGCGCAGCGGCCGGAGATCCGCCAGGGTGTCGACGGCGTCGTTGAGTCGCGACAGCTGAAGCTCCGACTTCTGCGCCAGCGCGATGTCGAGCTCCAGCTCACGCCTTCCCGCCTCGAACGCAACCTCGGCAGGCACAGCAGCGTCTCCATCACTGTACGAGAGCATTGACAGCAGTGCCGCACATTCACTCGCCACCTCCTCCAGTGAGTCATGGCGCGGCGTTGAGCGCTTGCGGTCGAACGCGGCCTCGAGGTTGTGGAAGAGATACTTGCGCAGCGCCCACTCGGACAGAACGATCCTGTTGTCGGCACGAATCAGCGCATCGACGTTGGCGAGAAAGCGGTCATACTGGTCACGACTCAACTGCCGCAGTGACGGCATGGCGAGTTCGAGGAGCGGCAGCCGCATCTCTGGCGTAATCTCCGTCGCCAGCGGCAACAGCTCACGGAAGCGCGCCAGTACGAAAACGTCTGCTGCGTCCTGAAGATGGTCCTGCTGGCGACTGCTGACAAGCGGGTCGCGGTCGAGCAGAACAAGATAGACGACGGCCCGCGCTGAATACGCTTCGCGCGCTGCGTCCGCCAGCGCGGCCGGGATCGCGCCCAACACGTCACGCGCCTGCTGCAGTTGGGCAGCTTCCGGTTGCCCGATTGACGCCAGCGCGGCCTCCGTATCAATGCTGCCACTGCCCGCCTGAGGTGCCATCGCACTCACCTGCCCCTCACCGAATTCGCTGGTGGATGGTGCAGGCGGTGGCTCGGTAATGAAGCTGCCATCCCAGTCCGGGTTGATCCGGGCAATGCGCTGTTTGAGCGGCGGATGGGTTGCCATGACCCGCGTGAACATCGTCGTCACCCCCTCGGAGAAGAATGCATGGCTCAGCTCCTCTGCCTCCGGATTGTCGACGACCGAACCTGCCGGATACCCGCCGATGCGCATCAGCGCACCGCCGATGCCCTGCGGGTTGCGGGTAAACTGCACCGCCGAGGCATCGGCCAGGAACTCCCGCTGACGCGAGACGCCCGCCTTGATGACGCTGCCAAAGAACTTGCCGATGAAGCCGATCACGACGAGGCCAACCCCTAACGCCAACACGGCAACCCCGGCACCGTTATTGCGCCGCGAACCGCCGATCGCATACACGCGTCCGGGGCTCAGCAGAATCCGGCCGATGACGGCGAGCATCAGGATGCCGAACAGCACCCCCATGAGGCGGATGTTGAGGCGCATGTCGCCGTTGAGGATGTGGCTGAACTCGTGGGCGATCACCCCCTGCAGCTGATCCCGATCGAGGTTCTCGATGGCACCCCGGGTGATACCGATCACGGCGTCGCCGGGTGAATACCCCGCGGCGAAGGCGTTGATCGCGTCGTCCTCGAGAATGTAAACCGGCGGGACCGGCGTACCCGATGCAATCGCCATCTCCTCCACCACATTGAGCAATCGCCTGAGCCTCAGATCGCCGCCATGATCGACGACGAGCTTGCCCCCCATCATTCCGGCCACCGATTCGCCGCCCCCTGACAGTGACCAGATGCGGTAGAGGCTGCCGAGCCCGATGAACGCCACGACCACCACCGATACGGTGAGGATCGTCTCCCAGGAGTAGCTGAACGGGGATTGCGCCATACGCGCCGTGTCAGAAAACTGCCAGACCGCGAACAGCAGGAGATTCGTGAGGAGCACGATGGAAAGCACCGCCAACACGAAGAAAATCACGAGCAGCTTCGTGTTGCGGCGCGACTCGTCCTGCGCCTCGAAAAAATCCATTCAGCGAAACCGGATCAGAACGAGACTTTCGGCGCTTCCTGGATCTGTTCGCTGTCCGCGAACTCGAGGAGCTCGGCATCGGTCCCGTGGCCGAAGAAACTGGCCAGGAAATTCTGCGGGAACGACTGCTTGTACGTGTTGTAGGCCATCACCTGATCATTGAACGCCTGGCGGGCGAACGCGATCTTGTTCTCGGTGCTGGTCAGCTCCTCGGTGAGCTGCATCATATTGGTGTTGGCCTTGAGATCGGGATAGGCCTCGACGAGCACGTTGAAGCGACCGAGCGCACCGGCCAGTGCCTGCTCCTGCGACGACAGCGCCTTCATCGCGGCAGGATCGCCCGGGTTGTCATGGGCGGCACTCAGCCCCCCCGCCGCCGCGTTCCGGGCTTCGATCACGGCTTCAAGTGTCTCGCGCTCGTGATCGAGATAGCCCTTGGCCGTTTCCACGAGGTTCGGGATGAGATCGTAGCGCCGCTTGAGCTGCACCTCGATCTGCGCGAAGGCGTTCTGGAAGCGATTCTTCAGTGCAACCAGCTGGTTGAAAATGGCAACCGCCCAGATGCCGCCGCCGATGACGACAACCCAGAAAATGATGGTCGAGATATCCATGTCGTGTCCTTTTTTCGGGCGTACCTACTTCTGGTACTTCTCCTTCCACTCGGAATACGGCATACCGTAGACGGTCTGCCGCGCCTCTTCATAATCCAGATCGATTCCTTTATCCTCTGCCGCCGCCTTGTACCACTTGGCGAGGCAGTTCCTGCAGAAGCCGGCGAGATTCATCAGGTCGATATTCTGAACGTCCTTGTTGTCGTCGAGGTGCTCGAGCAAGCGCCGGAACGCCGCAGCTTCGATCTCGGTTTTGGTCTGTTCTTCCATCGAATCACTCCAGATAACGCAATGGCGTCACTTTAACATGTCGGATTTCAAAACAGGCCAAAAGTGGATCAGCAACGCCGAGCCGGAACTCGGCATGGGCCGCATCATCCGGATCGACGAGCGTACGGTATCGCTTTACTTCGACGCCGCCGCCGAAGAACGCATGTACGCCCGTGCCCAGGCGCCGCTGACCCGCGTCCGCTTCAATCCGGGTGACCGGGTGGCGACGCAGGATGGCATCGCCATTACCGTCACGAGCCTTGTCGACCGCGATGGCATCATCGTCTACCACGGCGACTATCAGGGCACGAACACCGCCGTCGTTGAAACGGAACTCGACGCCAACGTCCGGTTCTCGAAGCCCGAGGATCGCCTGTTCACCCGGCAGATCGACGACAACGCCTGGTTCAACCTTCGCTATCACTCTGCGGCGCAGCGGGCGCGGCTATCCGAGGCAAGGGCGAGAGGATTGTATGGCCCGCGCGTGGCCCCGATTCCGCACCAGCTCTACATTGGCGCCGAGGTTGCTGCCCGATTTGCACCCCGCGTCCTGCTGGCCGACGAGGTGGGTCTCGGCAAAACCATCGAGGCCGGTCTGATCCTGCATCAGCAACTCCAGACCGGGCGTGCCGGACGCGTGCTGATCATCGTGCCGCCCGCGCTGACGTTCCAGTGGTTCGTCGAACTGATCCGGCGTTTCAATCTGCAGTTCGCGGTGCTCGACGAAGCGCGATGCCTCGATATCGTCGCTGACAACCTGCCGGAGCAGGATGAAGAAGCCATCTATAACCCCTTCGACGCACAGCAACTCGTCCTGTGCTCGCTCGATCTGTTCACGGGCAATCCTGACCGTGTTGCCGAGGCCGCCCAGGCCGAGTGGGACCTCGTGATTGTTGATGAAGCACATCACCTGACGTGGGCACCCGGGGACGCCTCAACGGAATATGAAGTCGTCGAGCAGATTTCGCGCGCCTCGAAAGGGCTGCTCCTTTTGACAGCAACGCCCGAACAGCTCGGGCGCGCCGGTCATTTCGCCCGGCTGCGACTGCTGGACCCGAGCCGGTTCCACGATTTTGACGCCTTTCTCGAAGAGGAAGCCCGCTTCGAGCACATCGCTGACGCGGTGAACCGGCTCTTGACCGCACAGGATGCCGATCGCGCGAGAAGCGAGATCCGGCAACAGCTCGGCGCTGATGATTCCGCAACCGATGATGACCTGATCGACGCCCTGCTCGATCGTCATGGCACGGGCCGCGTGCTGTTCCGGAACGTACGCTCGTCCGTCGCGGGCTTTCCTGCGCGCGTGCCGCTGCCCGTTACGATCGAGGGAGACGAGGAGCAGCGGATCGCCTGGCTGCTCGACATGCTCGACGACCGGCCCGCCGACAAGTTTCTGCTCATCTGCGCGCGGCGCGAGGATGCCATTGCCTTGGGTGGCCGCCTGGAGACCCGAACCGACATCCGCTTCGCCCTCTTTCATGAGGCCATGGATCTGGTCGCCCGCGACCGGGCTGCGGCATGGTTCGCTGACACCGACCGCGGCGCACAGCTCCTGATCTGCTCGGAGATTGGCTCCGAGGGACGCAACTTCCAGTTCGCCAGCAATCTCGTGCTGTTCGATCTGCCCCGCAGCCCCGATCTGCTGGAACAACGCATCGGAAGACTCGACCGTATCGGCCAGCTTCGGGACGTGCACATCCACATCCCGATGCTTGCGGATTCCGCGATGGCGAGGCGATTCCGCTGGTACCACGAAGGGCTCGCCGCCTTCGAGCGACCGAACCCGGTCGCACAGTCGCTCTACGATTCACTGGCCGACGAACTCGAGCCTGCCATCGAAACAGGCGACGGGCTGGATGACCTGATCGAGCGCACCGTCACGCAGAACCGCGAACGCCTGGATGCGGTCAATCGGGGCCGGGATCGCCTGCTTGAGCTGAACTCCCACCGGCCCGGGGTGTCCGCCGAAATCGTCGCCGACATCGCCGAACACGAAGGTGGCGCCGCGCTTGAGGACTACATGGAGCGATCATTCGAAGCCTGGCAGCTGGAGTCGGAGCCGCTCGGCGATCACGTCTTTCTCGTCAAACCGACCGAGGGCATGGTTCGCAACTTCTCGGCGAGCCTCGAGACGCAGGATCACTTTCATTACCCGGAGTTGCCGGACGATGGCATTCGCATCACCTACGACCGGGACACCGCCCTCGCCCGTGAAGATGTCCAGTTCTTCACCTGGGAGCATCCGATGGTGCAGCAGGCGATTGATCTCTCGACGACAGATACGACCGGCAACAGCGCGATGATCGCGATCAGGCACCCCGAGATTCCCTCCGGTACGCTGCTCGTGGAAACGCTTCATCTGGTGGACTGCATCGCCCCTGCCGAACTGGGCGTCGACCGGTTTCTGCCGCCGCGTATCGTCCGCGATGTCGTCGCGCCCAATCTCGCCAGCGTTGCTGCCAATCTGCCGTGGGACGAGTTCACCGAGGAACAGCTCGACGTTGACCGCACGGCACTCTACCGACTGCTGGACTCACAGCGGGACGGACTGCAGAAGATGATCGGGGCCGCCCGGGAACGCGCAACAGAAGCACTGACCGGACTGAAGGCACAGGCATCGGACAAGGCAGCCACCGCCTATGCCAACGAGATCAGTCGGCTGCGCGCGCTGGCAGACGTCAACCCCAATGTCAGGCCGGAAGAAATCGAGTTTCTGGAAGCCGCCCGGGACCTCACCGGCGATGCCATCGCGTCTGCTGATGTCCGGCTTGATGCCATTCGGGTGATTGTGGCCGGCTAGCTAGGCGTCGGGCGTCCGCGGCGGTGCCACTTCGAGATCTTCCTCAGTGGCTTCGCGCACCTCGAGTACCTTGATGTCGAACCGGAACGTCACGCCGGCAAGCGGATGGTTGCCGTCAATCGTGACGCCATCATCGCTGACGTCGACCACCCTGACGACCTGGGTTTCGTCGCCGGACCCGACCTGAAAGATCATGCCGACCTCGATTTCCTCGACGTCGGCATTGATCATGTCGGCACCAACGGTGCGAATCAGCGAGCGCTGCGGCCAACCGTAAGCGTCTTCGGGCGGAATCGTCACCTCGAATTCGTCACCGACATCGCGCCCGGTGACCGCGCGCTCGAGGCCCGCCATCATGCGGCCGTCACCCTCGACGAACCAGAGCGCTTCACCGCCTTGCGAGGAATCGACGACCTCACCCTCGGGATTTCGGATCGCATAATCGAACCGGTAATAGCGTCGTGTCATGGGCCGCTACTCTACCATAGCGAGCCAGTCTGCCCGCTGCGCCGGCCAGCGAAGTGCAGAGACATCGACGGGGCCTGGCACCACACCTTCGTTCACCTGTTGGCAAATCGCGATGAGCCGCGCGATCGCGTCATCGGCGTCGGCATAAAGCGATGCCTGCGGTACGAACTCAGGGTAAGCCAGCCGATTCGGAACCAGCGGCCAGCAACCGCTGGCCATCGCCTCCAGCACAGCGAGACCCTGGAACTCGTGTTGCGCCGTCGACAGCACGACGTGGCTGCGCGCAAGGACATCGAGATATTCCGTGCGCGGCAGAAAGCCCTCCGACCCGAGCCGACCTGCCGCCGCCAGTCGCGCCAGTGCCTCGCGGATCGGCGCCGGTACCTCGCGAAACGGCTGTCCAACGAGGTGGAAGACGAAGCGGACTTCGGCGGCGAGCAGCCCGTCGACAATCGTGAGCAAGTCGCCCGGCCCCTTGTCGAATTCCCAGCGGTGATTCCACACGATGTGCGCGTCGCCGGCATGCTTTGCCGGATCCGCGGCGAAACAGTCGTCTGTCAGCGGAACCGGCAGCACCCTGCTCACGCGGGCGATCCGTTCGACCGTGCCAGCCGGCACGCCGTCAGGCATCCTTGCCAGCAATTCGCGGGCACCCTCGAGACAGGTCCGGCGGTTGTAGTCCGAATTGAACACGACGTGATCAGCCGCGAGCGCGGTGTAGATGCTCGTGATCTGCCGCTCGACCCGGTGCGCGGGTTCACCGCGGTCCGGCGGGTAAGCAAACTGGTTCTCGTGGAAGTAGACGATATTCGGGCACGCCGCGATGCCGGGCGCGAGACCGCGCAGTGCCGAGAGATCGGTCATGGAGGTGGCAATCACGGCATCCCAGGGCCTTGCGAGCTCCGGTCGTTGCGACAGGGTGAGACTGTTTCCCCGGACGCGCCATGAGAAGTGCCGCGGCGGCAGGCTGACCGCGGTGATGTCCCATTCCGGCATTGCCGCGGCGAGCCCCTCACGCCAGTAGCAATGGCTCAGCGCATCGTAGGGCGACAGCACGAGGACGTTCTTCATGGCCCGGCATGGTGTAGAATCCCGGGCATGAGCGCAATCGTAATTATCGGGGCCGGACAGGCCGCAGGACAGGCCGCCGCTAGCCTCCGACAGGAAGGCTATGACGGCGAAATCATCATGCTCGGCGACGAGCCGCATCCGCCGTATCAGCGACCACCGCTGTCGAAGGAATACCTCTCGGGCAAGTTTGGCCTCGAGAAGGTCTACGTTCGGCCGGAGAAGTTCTACGCGGACAAGAACATTGATATCCGCACCGGTACGCGCGTCACGGCGATCGACCGGGAGGCGAAGACCGTCACGACGGCGGCCGGCGAAACGATTCCGTACGAGAAGCTCCTGATCGCGACCGGCAGCCGGCCGCGCATCCTGGGCACCCAGGGCAGCGATCTCGAGGGCATCTACTACCTCCGCACCATTACCGACGTCGACGCCATCCGGGGCGCGCTCGATACCGCAAAGTCGGCGGTCATCGTTGGCGGCGGCTACATCGGGCTCGAAGTCGCTGCGGTCGCCAAGACCCTTGGGGTCGACGTCAGCGTGCTCGAGATGGAAGACCGTATTCTCCAGCGCGTCACCACGCCCGAGATGAGTGAGTACTATGACAGCCTCCATACCGGACGCGGCGTCAGGATCCTCAAGAACACGACGGTCAGCGGATTCGAGGGCGAAGGCCGGGTCGAGCGCGTACTGTGCGGCGACGGCAGCAAGATCGACGCCGACATGGTCATCATCGGCATCGGGATCATCCCCAACGTCGAACTCGCCCAGGAAGCCGGTCTCGACGTCGACAACGGCATCGTTGTCGATGACCACTGCCGCACTTCCGACCCGGATATCTACGCGGCCGGTGACTGCACCAACCACCCGAACCCGCTGCTGGGCCGCAGGCTCCGGCTCGAATCCGTGCCCAACGCCATGGAACAGGCGCGCGTCGCCTGCGCCAACATGCTGGGTGGCGACAAGGTCTACGAGTCGGTGCCCTGGTTCTGGTCCGACCAGTACGAACTCAAGCTGCAGATGGTCGGCTTCTCGTCTGACGGTGACACCCAGATCCTGCGCGGCGACAAGGAGGCCAACCAGTTCGCGGTCTTCTACCTCAAGGACGGCGCCGTCGTCGCGGTCGATGCCGTCAACAGCCCGCGGGAATTCATGGTGTGCAAGCAGCTTTACGGCAAGCAGGTCGACCCGGAGGCACTGGCCGACCCGGAGACTGACCTCAAGACACTCATCAAATAGCCAGCCAGGATTCGGTGCACTACAGCCTCGAACTCGACAACGTCACGAAGTCCTTCGGGACGCACATGGCCGTGAAGGGAATCTCGGCCCGCATCCCCGAAGGCAGCATCTACGGATTCCTGGGGCCCAACGGCGCCGGCAAGACCACGACGATCAGGATGATCATGAACATCCTGTACCCGGACTCCGGCGAACTGCGCGTGCTCGGCGGCAGCCCCGAGGCGGTCAAGGATCGGCTCGGCTACCTGCCGGAGGAGAAAGGGCTCTACAAGAAGATGAAGACGGCAGAGCTCGTCGCGTATTTCGGACGGCTCAAGGGCATGAAGGCAAGTGATGCGCGGGCCGAGGCGCGCCGGCTGCTCGAGGCGTTCGGCCTCGGTCACTGCATCGACCAGCGCTGCGATGCGCTCTCCAAGGGAATGGGCCAGAAGGTCCAGATCATCGCGACCCTCCTGCATGACCCTGAACTGGTGATTCTCGACGAGCCCTTCTCGGGTCTCGACCCGATCAACGTCGAGACCGTGCGCTCGGTGATCCTCGAGCTCAAACGACGGGGGCGCACGGTCATCTTCTCGACCCACGTGATGGAGCAGGCGGAACAGATCTGCGATTCCATCCTGCTGATCCACAATGGCGACAAGATCCTCGACGGAACGATTCGCGAGGTCAAACGCGCCGCGCAGCAGACGATCAAACTGGAGTACGACGGAACGCCGGTACGGCTGGACGAACTGCCCGGCGTCGAGCGCGTCAATGACATGGGCAAGGCGGCCGAACTTTCGCTCACGCCCGATGCCGACAGCCAGGCAATTCTGAGACAACTCGTCAGTTCGATGACGGTGACGTCGTTTTCGGTGAAGGAACCGTCGCTGCACGAGATCTTCGTGCGAAACGTCGGAGTCTCACCGGAATGAATCGCGCGGCGCTGGTGGCACTCCGGGAACTCGTCGAGAACGTCCGGACCAAAGGCTTCTGGATCGGCATCATGATGCTGCCGATCATGATGGCAATGGTCGCCCTGCTGCCGATGCTCGTCGAGTCGACGCGGGAAGCAAAGCGCTTCACCGTCATCGACGAGTCCGGCTGGCTGCTGCAGGCGACGCAGGAGCGCATCACGGCGAATGGCCCGCAGGATCGATTTGAATACGTCCCGCTCGACGGGCGAGATCCCCAAGCGCTCAACGAGGCCATTGCCCGCGGCGACCTGTTCGCATACTTCGTCATCGGCAAGGAGCCGGTCGAATCGAACGACGGCATGCGCTACGTCTCCAACAACCTCACCGATCGTGACCTGCTGTCGTGGTTCTCCAACCATGCCAGCAGCGAAGTCCGGGTGCGCAAGCTGCAGCGCGAAAACCTGACCGAGGAGGTCGCCAACTGGATTGGCCGGCCCGTCGAGTTCGAAGGCGTGCAGATCGCCGAGGGCGGTGTCGAGGAAGAAGTCGACACCCAGGACATCGTGCGTCAGTGGACGCCGGTTGCCTTTGTGTACCTGCTGTGGATCTCGATCCTCATCAACACACAAATGCTGCTGACCAACACGATCGAGGAAAAGTCCAACAAGCTTATCGAGGTGCTGCTGTCGTCCATCTCGCCGATCCAGCTCATGGCCGGCAAGATCCTCGGGATTGCAGCGACCGGCCTCGCCATCATCATCGCCTGGTCGCTGATGGCCCTGTTCTTCTTCGTGCTGCTCCCGGACCTCGCCAACGTGGACATGCCGATCGACATCAGTGACATCATCTCGGACCCGGTCTTCCTCGGCTCGTTCCTGGTGTACTTCATTCTCGGGTATCTGTTCTACGCTGCCCTGCTGGTCGGTCTCGGTTCCGTCTGCACGAATCTCAAGGACGCCCAGAACCTGATGCTGCCGGTCCAGCTCGTGCAGATGATCCCGATCTTCATCATGGTCCCGATCGGCCAGGATCCGAACGGCATCCTCGCGAAGACACTCTCGTACATTCCTCCGCTGACGCCGTTCGTGATGATGAACCGCGCAGCGGCGCCGCCCACCCTGTTCGAATACGTCGTCACGACCGCACTGCTGATTGCATCGATCGCCGCGGCACTCTGGTTTGCTGCCAAGATCTTCCGCATCGGCATCCTGCTGACCGGCAAGCCGCCGAGCTTCCTCGAGATCATGCGCTGGTTCCGCACGCCGGTGACGAAGGTCAACGCTGCACCATGACCGGCGACGTCACCGCAGACAGCATTCGCGCCGCCTACGAGGGCATTCGGACGCATATCGTCAATCATCCGCTCCTGCATTCCAGAACGTTTTCGGCGATGAGCGGCTGCACAGCGCTGTTCAAGCTCGAGAATCTGCAGATGACCGGGTCGTTCAAGGAGCGCGGCGCCCTCAACCGCTTGCTGGAGCTCGGCCCTGCCGAGCGGGACTGCGGCGTGATCTGCGCCAGCGCCGGCAACCACGCCCAGGCCGTCGCCTA
Source organism: Pseudomonadales bacterium (assembly GCA_965267485.1). Taxonomy (GTDB): domain Bacteria; phylum Pseudomonadota; class Gammaproteobacteria; order Pseudomonadales; family Azotimanducaceae; genus JANQJA01. The sequence goes on from OZ254080.1 coordinate 2,631,198, forward strand.
TCACGCACAACGGCTCGGCATCTCGGCCAAGATCGTGATGCCGAAGTACTCACCGCTGGTGAAAATCCGCTCGACCGAGCACTGGGGTGCCGACGTGATTCTCGAGGGTGAGAACTTCGATGAGGCCTATGCCCATTCACAGCAGCTCGCGCGCGAGGAACAGCGGACCTACCTGCATCCGTTCGATGATGAGCGCGTCATCGAGGGCCAGGGCACGATCGGTCTCGAAATCCTCGAGTCGGCCCAGGGACCGGATATCGACACGGTACTGGTGCCCGTCGGCGGCGGCGGCCTGATCGCCGGCGTGGCCACCTATATCAAGGAAACGCGGCCCGAGGTGCGCGTTGTCGGCGTCGAGGAGACCAACTGCAACGGCATGTCGCAGTCCCGCCTGCAGGGCAGCGTGGTCGAATTGCCGCCAGCGCCCATCATCGCGGACGGCATCGGCGTTCGAAAGGTTTCTGCGCGAAACCTCGACACGGTCGCCCGATATGTCGATGACATCGTCACGGTCACGTCCGACGAGATTGCCAACGCCATCATGCTGATGCTCGAGATCGAGAAAGTCGTCATCGAGGGTGCGGCCGCAGTAACACTTGCCGCCCTCATCAATCAGCGGGTGCCCGGTATCGAGGGCCAGACCGTTGTCTCCGTGATCAGCGGCGGCAACATCGACGTCAATCTGCTTTCCCGAATCATCAACCGCGGCCTGACCTTCGACGGCCGCGTGACGAAAATCGACACGGTCATCATGGACAAGCCGGGCGCGCTGGAACGGCTGCTGGGCACCTTCCGGGAATCAGGCGCGAACGTGCTGGAAGTCGCGCATCACCGGTTCTCGGGGGACGCGCCGATCGGACAGATCTCCGTCTCGATCACCGCCGAGACACGCAATCCGGAGCACATTGAGGATCTGCGCGCGTTGCTCGAATCGCGCGGGTATGAGATGCGGCGATAGGCCCTAGGGCGACGAGACGATGAACCGGATCTTGCCGAACTGAACGACGTCGCTGTCTTTCAGCGTGACCTCGTCCTCGATCTTTTCGGCGTTGACATAGGTCCCGTTCACCGAGCCCAGATCGCGCAGCACCAGATTCGGGCCCAGCGGTTCGACCTCGGCATGCTTGCGCGAAAGCGCCGGTTCCAGAATGGAGATGTCGCATTCGAGGGCCCGCCCGATCTCGATGCGATCCGTCACCGGAATCACCTGCCCTTTCTCGGGGCCGGAATCTGCCACCAGGGACCAGCAGCCTGCGCCCGCCTCGAGCAGCGCCGTTCCGGACAGAACGAGCGTCTTGGATTCCGCCGCGTCCTCGACGACTTCGAGCTCAACGCCGCCGATATTGATGACGTCGCCCACCGACAGCGGCGTCGTTTCCATGATCCGGGCGCCGTTCACCAGCGTGCCGGTTTTGGTCTTGACGTCAGTAATCGAGACGCTGTCGCCCTCGACCCGCACGTCGGCGTGAAACCCGTTGACGCCATCGGCGTCGATCACGATATCGTTTGCCTCGCCCTTGCCAATCGTCTTGCCGGGCGATTCCAGCACGACCGCGTCACTGCGACCGTCCCTGAACTGGATTTTCAACATCGGTGTGGGGTTCCTTTTTTCGGACAATTGTACAGCAGCCGGGCCGGCAGTAAACTTGATCACGTGAGTGCCAGACAACACCTCAACGCCTTCTGGGAAGAGTGGCGCACGCTGATCATCTTTCTGGTGGTGATGGTCCTGTTTCGCTCGGCGATCGCCGACTGGAACCAGGTCCCTTCGGGCTCCATGCAACCCACGATTCTCGAGGGTGACCGCGTGGTGGTGAACAAGCTCGCCTACGACCTGAAGGTCCCGTTCACGAGCTGGCACCTGGCGGAATGGGGCGACCCGAGCCGCGGCGAGATCGTGACCTTCTATTCCCCCCGCGACGAGAAGCTGCTGATCAAGCGTGTCATCGGTGTGCCCGGTGACATCGTGAAGATGCGGAACAACCAGATCTACGTCAACGATGATCCGGCGCACTACAGCACCCTGGACGAAAGCATTGTCGAGGAACTCGACGTCTACCAGCGGCGACATCACCATTTCTTCTACGAGCAGATCGACGACGCCACCTATCCGGTAATGCTGAGACCTGCCCTGCCGAACAACAACAACAGCTTCGGCCCCATCGAGATTCCCGAGGGCAAATACCTGATGCTGGGTGACAATCGGGACAACAGCGCCGACTCGCGCCTGATCGGCCTCATCGATCGCGACCGGATCACCGGGCGCGCCCATACCGTGGCGTTTTCAGTGGACTACGACCAGTATTATCTGCCGCGCCCCAACCGCTTTATTCACCCGTTGGACTAGTCCCGGACGGCGTCCCGGACGACGTCCGGGACGGCGATTCTGGCGACGACTCGACAGCGCGTTCGACGCGCTCTGCCCCATCGGCATCATCAAGCTTGCCGAGCATACCGGGCTGCCGGCGCCGGATCAGACGTACGCCGAGCGACATCACGAGCCCGATACCCATCATCGCGAACACGAAAACAAAGGAAAGGACGAACAGGACCCAGACCACCTCGGTGTCGACATCGAAGTACTGAACCGCGACCCAGACGAACAGCCCGGCAAACAGGCTGCCCGAAAGGAAACGCCGAAACAGGGGGTCGGTGAAAATCTAGAGTACCTCGAGGAGTTCCACGTCGAAGACCAGGACGGCGTTCGGCGGAATACCGCGGTTGCCGCCGGGGCCATAGGCGAGGTCAGACGGGATGAAGAGCCGCATCTTGCCGCCCTCCTTCATCAGTTGCAGGCCTTCAGTCCAGCCGGCGATGACCTGATTCAGGCCGAATTCTGCGGGCTCGCCGCGCGCATAGGAGCTGTCGAAGACCTCGCCGTTGATCAGCCGGCCCTCGTAGTGCACGCGAACCTGGCTGTCGACCGTCGGGCTGTCGCCGCTGCCCGGCTCCAGCACCTGATACTGGAGACCGGTGTCCGTCGTCATCACGCCATCCTTGCCGGCGTTCTCGGCAAGAAATGCCTCGCCCGTGCTCCGGTTCTGCTCGGCCAGCTGTGCCTGTGCGGCCTGGGCCTCTTCTTCCATACGCTGCCGCACGGCCTGGATCTCGGCGATGATCGCCTGCTGCTGGCCTTCGGTGAGTGCCGGCGGCTGGTCGCCCATGGAATCGCGCATCCCCTGCATCAGCCGCTCGATGTCAACGTCGGTATGGCCGTCACGCTTCAGCATGTTTCCAAAGGAGTAGCCAAAGAAGTACCCCATGTCAGCCTTGAGATCGTCACCGGCCGCCTCCTCACCGGACGCGAGGCTCGATACCATCGCAAGAGTAGCTGCTAATACACTGATAATAATGGGGTTTTTCATAAAAAACTGCCTTTGGATGACGCGAGGCCGCACATTATCGCACAGGCGTTGTCCTATAAGCTAAATCCTTGATTCGCCGTCCAGAGCACTACTAAACTAGTTTCGTGCCAAGAGGTAACCAGCTCCCTATGAAACCTGTTCGTCATTTTCTGACGACGGCCCTTTTCCTCGCCGTCGCCACCTCACCCGCTTACGCCACCGTCACCGCCGGCGAAGCGGAAGAACCGATCGCACCGTCGCTCCTCGAGCCGTTGCCGGTTCACGACAACACCACGCGCAACATCGTCGATGCCCTCGCGTCACGCCACTACGTGTCCACGTCGCTCGACGACGAGCTGTCGGCCAAGATCTACGAGGCCTACCTTGACGATCTCGACCCGAGCCGCAGCTATCTGCTGGCTTCGGATGTCGACGAGTTCAGCCAGTACCGCAAGAGCTTCGACAACCTGCTCCGGCGTGGCGACGTCGGGCCAGCGTTCGAAATCTTCAATCGCTACCACCTTCGCGTCGTCGACCGGTTCGAATGGATCATCGCGATGCTCGAGGAAGGCGTCGACCAGTTCGATTTCACGATCGACGAGGATCTCGAACTCGACCGCGATGACACGCCCTGGGCTTCCTCCGTCGAGGAACTCGATGATCTCTGGCGCAAGCGCGTGAAGCACGCGGCGCTGAACCTCAGGCTGGCCGACAAGGAGCCGGACGCGATTCAGGAACTGCTGCTGAAGCGCTACAAGAATCGGCTGAACCGCACGCTGCAGACGAACAGCGAGGACGTGTACCAGCTCTACATGAACTCGTTCACGCGGACCTATGACCCGCACACGCAGTACTTCTCGCCACGCACCAGCGAGAACTTCAACATCAATATGAGCCTCTCGCTCGAGGGCATTGGTGCGGTGCTCCAGCGGGAAGACGAATTCACCAAGGTGGTGAGCATCGTGCCCGCCGGCCCGGCCGAAAAGTCCGGCCAGCTGTTCCCCGACGACAAGATCATTGCCGTTGGCCAGGGTGACGACGGCGAAATGGTTGACGTGGTCGGCTGGCGCCTCGACGAGGTCGTTCAGCTCATTCGCGGCAAGAAAGATACCGTGGTTCGCCTCGACGTCATTCCCGCGGGCGTCGCCGACTCGTCGCAGTCGCGCACCATCGCCATTACGCGCAATACCGTGAAGCTCGAGGAACAGAGCGCGCATTCGGAAATCATCGAGGTCGAGCAGTTCGGCTCGACCCACAAGATCGGCGTGATCGAGATCCCGACGTTCTATATCGACTTCAAGGCTTACCAGCAGGGTGATCGCAACTTCAAGAGCACGACCCGCGACGTCGCCCGCCTGCTCGACGAACTGATCGAGGCCGAGGTGGATGGCGTGGTTATCGACCTGCGCGACAACGGCGGCGGCTCACTGCAGGAGGCCCGCACACTCACCGGCCTGTTCATCGATCGCGGGCCCACGGTCCAGATCCGCAGCAAGAGCAACCGCGTGGATATTCTGAACGATCGCGATATCCGCACGTTCTACGACGGCCCGCTGGCCGTGCTGGTCAACCGCCTGAGCGCGTCGGCGTCGGAGATCTTTGCCGGCGCCATTCAGGACTATGAGCGCGGCATCATCATCGGCAGCCAGACGTTCGGCAAAGGCACCGTACAGTCGCTGCTGCCGCTCAACCGCGGCCAGCTCAAGCTGACCCAGGCCAAGTTCTACCGCATCAGCGGTGAGTCGACGCAGCACAAGGGCATCGTGCCCGACATTCTCTATCCGTCCGACTACGACCCCGACTCGATCGGCGAAAGCTCGCTGGAAGATCCCCTTCCCTGGGATCGCATCCAGCCGACCGGCTATCGCGTTGCCGACGACATCACGCCGCTGCTGCCCGAGCTCCGCGACATGCATGAGAGCCGGGTCGCCGTCGATCCCGAATTCGATTACCTGCGCGAGGCCATCGCCTACCGTCGCCAGCGCGCGGAGGAAACCCGCATTACGCTGAATGAGCAGAAGCGCATTGCCCGCAAGGAAGCCGACGAGGCGTTCTGGCTCGCGCTCGAGAACAAGAAGCGCGCTGCACAGGGCCTTGATGCCATCGCGTCTCTCGAGGAACTGAACGCCGACCGGGAGCCGGCACTGGCTTCGGCGAGAACGCCTGCCCCGGGCATTACCTCCGCGGACGAGACTGGCCAGGATGGTCGCAGCGAGGGCAATGGTGAGGATGGCAACGCGAGCGGAGATTCGACAGAAGCATCAATGACCGGCAATGAGATGGCCGGTGTCGTCGAGATGAACACCGATGGCGCGACGAACGACGCTGAGGAAGCCGCGACGCCAAAGGCACCTGATGACCCTGACGCCTACCTCGTGGAATCCAGCCACATCCTGCTCGACTACATCTCGCTGCAGAAGCGTACGGCTGCCAAGAAGGCACAGGCCGGCCAGATCTGAACCCCGTTCAGCGGAAGCTCGCGATCTCGTCCAGCGACTTTCGCTGAATATCGGGCACCTCGGCGTCCGGCGCCGGGTAGCCCACCACCAGCAGCACAAAGGGCCGCTCGGTTCGCGGGCGCTCCAGAATCTCTGACAGAAACCCCATGGGACTCGGCGTATGGGTCAGCGTCGCGAGCCCGGCACGGTGCAGCGCCGAGATCAGCATACCCGTCGCGAGCCCCACGGATTCCGTCGCGTAATAGTGCTTCTGGCGTCGCCCGGTTTCGTCCTCGCCGAATCGCTGCTGGAACACGGCAATGAGCCACGGTGCGGTTTCGAGAAACGGCTTGCTCGCATCGGTGCCCAGGGGCGCCAGTGCCTCGAGCCAGTCATCCGGCGCACGTTCCTCGTAGAAGGCGCGTTCCTCCTTTTCTGCTTCTTCCCGGATGCGTCGCTTCACGACCGCGTCCGAGACCACGGCAAAATGCCAGGGCTGCATATTGGCGCCGCTCGGCGCCGTGCCGGCTGCCCGGATACAGGTCTCGATGATCTCCCGCGGCACCGCGCGGTCGGAGAACTGGCGCACCGAACGACGGCGCTGTGCCGTCTGCAGGAATTCTTCTGCCCGCGCCTGCATGATGGCTGGCGTCAGCTCAACGAAGTCGAGCGGAATCATCGGCGCATCGTCAGTCACGAGAGATCCTTCTCGACCATGTCCCAGGCGTGCTGGATCTCCTTGAATTTCTCTTCGGCGGCATCAGCGAACTCCGGCGCCATCCCTTTCGACTGGATGCGGTCCGGATGGTATTCCATGGCGAGCTTGCGGTACTGCTTCTTCACGGTCGCCGCATCGTCTCCGCGTTTGCAGCCGAGAATCTCGTAGTAGCGCTCGATATCGTCCGGCACCCCGCCGAAGCGACTGCGGATCTGGCTGAACTGCTCCTCGATCCCGAAGATCGACACGGCCGCCTCGATCATCTGCTGCTCTGCGGGGTGAAACTCCCCGTCGACGTGTGCGACGACCATCAGAAGGTCGACGACGGACACCAGTACCTCGGGCGCATCGCTGAACTCCTCATGGAGTTGGCGGGCGAAGCTCTCGAAGGGTTCCGGCGAGTCCTTGGCCGCATTGAAGATGTTGATCGCGAGCTTGCGGGCATCCGGCGAGAGCCTGAAGTTGTCGGCCATCACCTTGTCGATCATGTCGATCTCGTATTGGGAAACCTGGCCGTCTGCCTTGGCGATCTTGCCCAGCATCGAAAAGACGGCGGTAAAGTAGATGCTCTGTTTCTGCTCGAGGCCGGTCAGGAACGCCGCGCCCTTCGAATCGATCGTGTGGCCCAGCGCAACCCCGAGAACGGCGCCAATCGGCCCGCCGATGACGAAACCAAGGCCGCCACCCAGGATCTTGCCGAGCCAGCTCATGCCGGCTCGCCGCCCATGAGCCCCAGCAGTTCTTCGGTCTTCTGGCGCATCAGCGCCTCGTTCCCCCGCGATTCGACATTGAGTCGCACCACCGGTTCGGTATTGGACATGCGCACGTTGAAGCGCCAGTCGTCGAACTCGACGCTCAGGCCGTCAGTATGGTCAACGCGTGCCCCGTCCTTCCCGTATTGCTGTTCCACCTGGGCAATCAGCGCCGCCGGATCGTCAATGCGACGGTTGATCTCACCCGACGCGGGAAACTTCGCCATCCGCTCGTCCACCAGCGTCGACAGCGGTTTGCCGCTCGCCGACATCAGGCCGGTAACGAGCAGCCACGGCAACATGCCGCTGTCACAGTAGGCGAAGTCGCGAAAGTAATGGTGAGCGCTCATCTCACCGCCGTAGACCGCGTTCTCCTTGCGCATGCGCTCCTTGATGAAGGCATGGCCGGTCTTGCTCTGCACCGCTTCCCCGCCGAGGCGCTCGACGATGTCGATCGTATTCCAGGTCAGCCTCGGATCGTGGACGACTTTCTCGCCGCGGCTGTTCTCGAGGAACGCGGCCGCCAGCAGGCCGACGATGTAATAGCCCTCGATGAAGCGGCCGGCCTCGTCAAAAAAGAAGCAGCGATCAAAGTCACCATCCCAGGCAATACCGAGATCAGCACCGTGGGCCCGAATGGCCTCAATGGTCGGGGCGCGGTTCTGCTCGAGAAGCGGGTTCGGGACGCCATTCGGAAAGTTGCCATCGGGCTCATGGTGAACCTTGATGAACTCGAACGGCAGCGCACCTTCGAGTGCATCGATGATGGTGCCGGCGCCGCCGTTGCCGGCATTGACGACAATGCGAAGCGGCTTCAGCCGGTCACGGTCGACATGGCTCAGCAGACGCTCGACATAGGCCGCGCGATGGTCGAGCGGTTCGAGCTTGCCCTCGTGACCGCTCTCCGGAAAGTCGCCCTTTGCGACCAGATCGCGAATATCGTTCAGCCCGGTATCGCCACTGATCGGGCGCGAGCCCTCGCGCACCAGCTTCATCCCGTTGTAGTCCTTCGGATTGTGACTGGCCGTCACGACGATGCCGCCATCCATGCCGAAGTGTTCGGTCGCGAAGTAGATCTCCTCGGTACCGCACTCGCCAATATCGTAGACATCGACCCCCGCGTCGCGGAGTCCGCGGGTCAGCGCATCGCACATTGACGGGCTCGACAGGCGAATGTCATGGCCGACGACCACACGCTTCGGACTGAGGAACGCCGCAAAGGCGCGGCCGATGCGGTAGCAGATGTCTTCGTTGAGCTGATCGGGAACACGGCCCCGAATGTCATAGGCTTTGAAACAGGTCAGGTCGCTAGAATCCAATCGCTTTGCCTTCACGTCTGGGGTCTTTGAAGCCGCGAATCATACCATCAACGTAGAGCACCGAGTTGGTATCACCGATGCCACGGTCCACGCGCGAGATCAGAAAGGCATCGTGCCCCATGGCCTTGAGCGCACGCATCGTGTCGGGCGAGATCGCGAACGGCTCGGCGCGGATATGGTCCGGCTGCCACTGGTGATGAATCCTGGGCAGGGACGCGGCGTCCTCAATGGTCATACCATGGTCGATCAGGTTGACGATCACCTGCAGCACCGCCGTGATGATGGTCGAACCGCCGCGTGACCCTGTCGCCAGGATGAACTCATCCCCACGCGTCACGATGGTCGGTGACATCGAACTGAGCATCCGCTTGCCGGGCTCAATCGCATTCGCCTCGTCCCCGATCAGGTCGTAAAGGTTCGCGACACCGGGTTTGACCGAGAAGTCGTCCATCTCGTTGTTGAGCAGGAAGCCGGCACCGGGCACGACAATCTTGTTGCCGTAGACCGCATTCAGCGTGGTCGTGAGCGCAACGGTCATGCCGTCGCCATCCATGACCGAGAAATGCGTCGTATCCTGCCCCTCGGCGATCTCGGCAGGTTTGATATCGCGACTCAGCGTGGCCTGTGCGGGATCAAAGTCGGCGAAGCGGCGCTGTGCGTATGTCTTGGAAACCAGCGTATCGAGCGGCACATCGTAGAAGTCCGGGTCGCCCAGATGTCTTGACCGATCCGCATAGGCGCGCCGCGCCGATTCCACCATCGCGTGAATTGCGTCGGAACTGCCATATCCCAGCGCGCCGATATCGAGCGTCTCGAGCATATTGAGCATCATGACGAGCAGCGGCCCACCGGAAGACGGCGGGCCCATTCCCCAGATATCGTACCCCCGATAGGTACCGTGGACAGGCTCGCGCCAGACCGGCTCGTAGGCAGCGAGATCTTCATGGGTGATCAGCCCGCCTCCGCGCTCCATCTCGGCAACAATCGCATCGGCCACCGGACCGCGGTAGAAGCCGTCACGCCCCTCGGCTGCGATGCGTTCCAGTACCGCTGCCAGCTCGGGTTGCCTGAACAGGTCGCCCTCACGATACAGTTCACCATCCTTCGTGAACTTGGCGACTGACGCCGGGTAGTCGGCCATCGCCGGCAGCACGCCCTCGAACTGACGTACGAGATCGAAGTCCAGCTCGAAACCTTCGCGGGCAAGTCGAATCGCCGGTGCCAGCACCGCCTCGCGGCTCAGCTTGCCAAAGCGCTCATGCATCGCGAGCAGGCCGGCCACCGAACCCGGTACGCCAGACGCCGCGTGTGACGCCAGCGACATGCCCGGAATCACATTGCCTTCATCATCGAGAAACATGTTGCGATTTGCCGCTGCCGGTGCCGTCTCACGATGATCAAGGGTCACGACCTGGCCTTCCGGCAGGCGGATCACGGCGAAGCCACCGCCGCCGAGGTTGCCGGCGTTCGGATAGGCGACGGCGAGTGCAAACGCGGTTGCCACCGCACCGTCCACCGCATTGCCGCCAGCGCGCATGACCGCGACACCGGCTTCTGACGCGTGTACCGAGCGGGAACTCACCATGGCGCGGGTGCCATAGGTCGCCTCCGGGCTCGCGCCATAGGCGGGCAGGGCAACGAAGAGCAGGAACAGAAGACGAAATTTCATGGCGAATGAGCTTATCATGCGCCCATGAATGAACTCAGCGTTCGCGATGCCAGGCGTCTTGTCCTGGATGCCCAGGGTCTCCTTCGGCCGGCATCATTCGGCCGCGGCAAACGCGGCGCAAGAGATGTCATCGACAGGCTCGGTTACGTGCAGATCGATACGATCTCCGTGGTTGAGCGCGCACACCATCATGTCCTCCGGACCCGCGTACCGAACTTCGACGCGGCCATGCTCGACCGGCTGCAGCGCACCGATCGCGAGGTCTTCGAGTACTGGTCACACGCGGCCGCCTACCTGCCCATGGCAGACTTTCGCTACTTCCAGCCGATGATGGAAGGCTGGCACCGGACCCGCGACGTCGACCGCAAGCTGGCCGACAGGATTATCGACCGCATTCGTGTCGATGGGCCGGTTCAGTCGCGGGACTTCGAAGCCCCCGACGACCACCAGAGTGGCGGATGGTGGCACTGGAAGCCGGCCAAGCAGGTACTCGAACACCTGTTTCTGTCGGGCCGCATCATGGTCAGTCACCGGGACGGATTCCAGAAGGTGTTCGACCTGCCGGAGAACATTGTGCCGGATCACGTCGATACGTCATCGCCCTCTGACAGCGAATTCGCCCACTACTTCGTTGGCAAATGGGCGCATGCCATCGGCATCGGTACGCAGTGGGATCTGACGTACCCGGCAGCAACGATCCAGCGCTTCATGAAACGCAAGGTCCCGGTGCGCCGCGACTTTGTTCGCGCCATCGACGAATTGGTCGAGGAAGGTGAACTCGTGCCCGTCATGGTTGCCGGCGAGCAGCACTTTGCCAGCCGGGATGCGCTGTCACGACTGCCGCTCCGACTGGGCAGAAAGCGCGTGACGCTGCTGTCACCCTTCGACAACCTCGTCATCAATCGGCGGCGGCTGTCGACGCTGTTCGACTTCGAGTATCAGATCGAATGCTATGTGCCAGCGCCGAAGCGCGAGTACGGCTACTTCTGCCTGCCAATTCTCTACGGCGATGAACTTATTGGCCGGATGGACCCGAAGGCACACCGGGCAAGCGGCGTTCTCGAAATCAAGTCACTGCATCTGGAACCCGGCGTCGACCTGAACGACAGCAGGCTGCGGGACGCGCTGGATATCGCCATCAGCAACCTCGCCGCAGCTAACGGCTGTAGTGAGGTGCGATCAGGCGTAGACGGTGAAACCGCCCGCTGAGACATCGAGCAGTACCCGGGCGCGATCAGACAACGCCAGGATGTCGTCAGGTTTGTTGGTGACGAGCTGATTTTCGATGGGGCGAAGCCAGCTTGGGATGTAGCCGAGATACAGGCCGACCCGCTCCTCGTCTTCGCGGTTCGCACCGCCCGAGTGAATGACGTTGCCGCTGTACACCAGTGCCGACCCTGCCGGCATGACGGCCTGACAGATTTCCTCCGGCTGCGGCTCACGCCCCGGCGGCCAGAGGTGGCTGCCCGGTACGACACGCGTTGCGCCGTTGGTCTCGGTAAACGGGGTGAGCGCGATGTTCACGCTGTACAGAATCTCGCTGTCCTCCTGCTGCTGAGCGCGAGCCCAGGACACGCCGTCCGTATGGAAGTCCTGAACATCCTGGTCCGTGCCCAGCACCATGAGTTCGCAGTTGCTGAGCCGGACGTCGCGGGCCATGCCGCTCTCGATGAATGCCTGTTTCGTCAGCGCCGCCATGAGCGGATGTGTCAGCACCGTCTCCATGAGCGGCGACTTGCTGAACAGCCCGTGCAGGCGCTTCGTCTGAACGCCATAGAACTCGTTCCGGTAGCCGAGGTCATCGAGTCCGTAGGACATCTCCTCAAGATGGGGGCCGAAATCCTCGAGCAGCCGCAACCGCGTCGAGTCATCGAGGTAGTTGGACACGATACAGCCACCGTCGCGAGCGAGGGCGTCACGAACGCCCTCGACATCGGCGACATCGATCGTCGACAGCATCAGATCTGCTTGTCGCGGCCCGCCCAGTAGGGCTCACGAACCAGGCGACGCTGGATCTTGCCGGATGGCAGACGCGGCAGATCATCGACGAAGTCGACCGTGCGCGGCGACTTGAAAGCCGGCAGGTGATCCCGCGCAAATGCGATCAGTTCGTCAGCAAGTTCGTCACCGGGCGAGACGCCCTCTTTCAACAGCACGACCGACTTTACTTCCTCACCCCATTCGTCGTTCGGCACGCCGACCGTACAGACGTCGGCGATTGCCGGATGCTTGAGGAGCACATCGTCGGTTTCCTGCGGGTAGATATTGACACCCCCCGAAATGATCGTCTCGGCGCTTCGCCCCGTCAGGAACAGGTACCCATCCTCGTCGAAGTAACCCATGTCGCCAAGCGTGAAGTAGTCACCCCGATAACTGTTCGACGTCTTCTCGGCATCCTTGAAGTACTCGAACTTGAGGTCCGGCGCCTTGAAATAGATCGTGCCGACCTCACCTTGCGGCACCTCGTTGCCATCATCGTCGAGGATGCGGTTGTCCGCGCCTTCGGGCGATTTACCAACGCTGCCGGGTTTGCTGAGCCACTCTTCCGGGCCGATGAAGAAGCCGCCGCCGCCTTCCGTCGCGGCGTAGTACTCGTTGATGACCGGCCCGAGCCAATCCATCATCTGCTGCTTGACGTGAACCGGGCATGGCGCGGCCCCGTGCAACACGAACCGGAGTGACGACAGGTCGTACTTCTCGCGGACGTCCTTCGGCAGCGCGAGCAGCCGGTGGAACATTGTCGCAACCATGTGGGTATGAGTGATCTTGTGCGCTTCAATCAGGCGCAGCGTTTCCTCCGCATCCCACTTGTCCATCAGGACCACGCCAACGCCATTCGCGAGCGGCGCCGTGAGATTGAATGCGAGCGGGGCAGCGTGATAGGCCGGACCGGTCATCAGCGCACGGTCAGTTTCGGCGTTCCAGGCCGCGGCCGTCGCGGTGCGCGTCAGCGTCGCATTGGCTGCGGCACCGCCGGCTGCCGTCTGTGGTGCACGCGGGCGATAAACGCCCTTCGGACGGCCGGTCGTACCCGACGTATACAGCATCTGCGCGCCGACCTGCGGGTCGTCGATGTTGCTGTCGTCGGCCATGTCGACGACCTCGTCGTAGGCGTCGAAGCCTTCGATCGTTCCTCCGACCGCAAGTGATACCTTCAGATCGGCCTGATTGTCTCGCAGTGCCTCAATGGCCGGCTCCGAGCAGCGGACATCGGCGATGAAAGCCTTCGCTTCACAGTTGCCGACGATGTACGAGGCATTGTCTCCGGTCAGGTGCCAGTTGATCGGCGTGACGCGGTACCCGGCCCGCATACAGGCGTAGTAAACCTCGGCAAACTCCGGTCTGTTGGTGAGCAGCATGGCCACGCCGTCGTCCGGCTGCAGGCCGGCATCGCGCAGCACGCGTGCAAGTTGGTTGGCGCGCGCGTTCAGCTCGCCAAAAGTTCGCTCGCCGAAGTTCGAGATGACCGCTATCCGCTCAGGCGCCTGCTGGGCGTGATAGGCAAGGGTCATCCCGGTGCGCATGGCCTCCGGCAGTTCGAGCACCGCATCATTCATTTGTATCTCCCTCTTGACGTACATCAATGCAGTCTATTTTTAGAGTGCATTAACGTTACCCTCAGCGCAAGGCACACTTTCCCGAGGAACCACCCATGGCGAACGCATTCTCACTGGCAGAGCAACACCTCAAGGCCGGCATCGACGAGGCCACGGCCGAGAACATCAGCCTCTCTGCCTACGGGCAGGCACTGCTCTGGAAGCTGATCGAGCGATACCAGGCCGAGGGCCGCTCCATCGCAGACATCACCGCCGAGATCCAGTACTCCCTCGACAACATCTCCGACGACAACACGTTCCACGTTTCGCGGAACTGATATATTGCCGCCATGACAACGACGTCATGGCGGCCCTTTACTGACCCCTTTCAACCGACGGCCGAGCTTCGCCGGCGGCTTCACGCTGCGCGCGTCATCTTTCTGGGCGAAACCAATCACTTCGTACGTGAAAAGACCGACTTCAGGCTCGGCTGGCTGAAGGCGATTGCCGGCCTCGGCCCATTCGCCATTGCCGAGGAACTGGGCTGGGCTGACGGCCGGCGGTTTCAGGACTTCATATTCAGCGACGATGATGACGCGCTGAAAGGGGCAGCAACCTTCGGCGGCGAGCAGCACAAACGCGAAGACCGCGACGACTCGCCGCGCGGAATCTTCCGCATCGAGGGGTATCCGCATCGGGCGATGCGGGAAGAGCATCGCCGCCTCGGCGAGGCCCTGCGCTTGGCGCCGAACCTGACCGGCTACTTCGGTCTCGACATCGACGCACCGGGCGCCGGCTATCCGGACACCGGGCGCTCACGTCGCAGCGGCGAGACCATTAGTGAGGAGATCACACGACTCGAGGGGAATGTCGACAGCGAGGACGTGCGTGCACTGATCGACAGCCTCCGATACGCCATGCTGATTCGTGACGTCGAACGGTTCGAGGATGCCTCAGAGGCCATGGCGTTCCGGGAGCTCGCGATGCAGCGCCGACTCGACCATGTGCTCGCGACGCTGCCCGCCAACACTCGCCTCGTCGTGATGGGACACGCGTTCCACCTGGCGAAGCACGACCACAACATCGAGAAGGTCGGCGTTGGCCCGGGCGGCAATCTGATTCCTTCCCTCGGCCACTATATTGCGCACGAAAAAACTCCCGAGATCGCCTCGATCTGGATGATTCACGGCGACGGTGAAGACTCGCAGCCCCTCGCCGGACTGCCCAATCGCCTGCGCTACTCTGCGGAGTCGCTAAACCGGAAACTCTCGGCGACCATCAATGCGCCGGCCGTCCTCGAGACGGCGGACGACCCTGAACTCACCGATGTCATCGTCGGACACCTCTACAAACTCGAAGTACGCGTTGCGCTGCAGCGCGAAGCCGATGCGATCACGTTCTTCCCGGCGGCGACACCCCTGCCCGACGCGGCTAGTGAATGACCCAGGGTTCGCTGATGGGTTCGACGCAGCGCTCGTCCTTGTTTCGCGCGTTGTTGACGATCGTCGAGACCGGCGTGACCCGGATATCGAACTTCAGCCGCGGGTTCATCATGGCCTTCAGTGACTCAGCATCCGTATCGGCATTCACCCAGGCCGCGACCTCATCACGGGTCAGCTGCACCGGCATGCGATTGTGGATGGACGTCATGGGCTCCGGCGCGGCCGTCGTGATGATGGTGCAGCTCTCGATCACCTGATCGTCCCGGCGCCACCGATCCCACAGACCGGCAAACGCAAACGCACCGCCGTCTTCCGGCGTCATGTAGAAGGGCACCTTCTGCGCTCCCTCCTTGCGCCATTCGTAGTAACCACTGGCGGGAATGATGCAACGCCGCTTTGCAAACGGCTCCCTGAAGGCGCGCGAACCGGAGACTGTCTCGGATTTGGCGTTGAACATGGCATAGCGGTTCGACGGCCCGTCTGACCAGTACGGCACGAGCCACCAGCGCATGTCCCGAATGTCCCACTCGCCATCGCCGGATTGCAGGATGACGGGAATGTCCTCGGTGGGCGCGACGTTGTACCGGGGTTCGATGACGAAGCCGCGCCCGGTGATCTCCAGAATCAGCTGGCCGACGGGGTCACTCGTGACGTTGAGTCGTCCACACATCGCGCGATCAACGTTTCGAGATCTCGTCGACCTCAGCCATCTCTTCGGCCGTGAGCCGCCAGCTGGCAGCGCTGGCATTGGATTCGACCTGGGCCGGGCTCGTCGCACCGGCGATGACCGACGAAATGACCGGCTGTGTTGCCAGCCAGCTCATTGCAAGATCGAGGATCGTGTGTCCGCGGCGCTCGGCAAACGCCGTCAGTTTCTCGACGACATCAAAGTTTTCATCCGACATCGCCGCCTGCGCCCGCGCGCCCATCGCCGCCATCCGCGTCCCTTCTGCCGGCGCTTCACCGCGTTTGTACTTGCCTGTCAGCATCCCCGATGCCAGCGGAAAGTAAGGCAGTATGCCGAGCCCGAAGCGTTCGCATGCCGGCACGACCTCGCGCTCGAGACGGCGATCAAGCAGCGAATAGAGATTCTGCGCGCAAACGAACCGGTTGAGACCTTCGTGCTTCGCGGTCCAGTCTGCATCGGCGATCTGCCAGCCCGTGAAGTTCGAGTTACCCAGATAGCGAACCTTCCCCTGCCGAACGAGATCGTCGAGCGCGCGCAGCGTTTCCTCGATCGGCGTTTGCGCATCCGGCACGTGTTGCTGGTAGAGATCGATGTAGTCGGTATCGAGGCGACGAAGGCTGTCTTCGACCGCATTCATGATGTAGCGACGGGAGGCACCCTTCATCAGGTCGCCCTCACCCATCGGATTGGCGAACTTCGTCGCGATGACGAGTTGCGAGCGATCCTTGCCCTTGATGGCCTGGCCGAGATATTCCTCGCTCTTGCCGCGACCGCCATAGATATCAGCAGAATCGAAGAAATTGATGCCCTGATCAATGGCCGCGTGTACCACCTCGCGGGTCTGGCCCGCATCGATGCGCATGCCGAAGTTGTTACAGCCAATGCCGACGATCGACACCTTCAGGCCGCTCGTGCCCAGATTCCGGTACTCCATGAATGCCTCGTATGGTTCTTGCGACCCCCGGAACAATAGGGTACTTTGCCCGGTTTTTCGAGGGGCCCGACCATGCGCCACCTGCCTCACCTGAAAGAGCTGACGGAAGCCGAGATCCGGGACATTCTCGGCAAGGCACAGACCATCAAGGCCGATCGGCCGAGCTTCCGCTCGCTGCTCGAGGGCCACTCCCTCGCCATGCTGTTCCAGAAGACCAGCACGCGCACACGCGTATCGTTCGAGGTTGCCATGACGGAACTGGGCGGCCATGCGGTCTACATCGACTGGCTCACCTCGAACTTCGTGCTGTCAGGCATCGAGCACGAGACGGAGTACCTTTCGCGCAACGTCAGCTGCATCATGGCCCGCCTCCTCTACCATGAAGATCTGAACAAGATCATGGGCGCAAGCCAGGTGCCGGTCATCAACGGGTGCGACGAGAAGTTTCATCCCTGTCAGGCACTCACCGATGTGCTGAGCATGATCGAGCACTTCGACGGCGATATCGCGGACGCAAGCATTGCCTACGTGGGCGTACAGAACAACGTCTCGAACTCGCTGGCCATCATCTCTGACAAGCTCGGTATCGATCTGCGGCTCGGCACGCCCGAGGCCGAAGACAACGGCGAGAGTCGGGACGCCGATGTCGATGCCATCATCGAGCGTCGCGGCTACCACACGACGAACCCTGCCGAAGCCGTGGATGGCGTCGACTTCGTGTATACGGACACGTGGATCGACATGCAGTACTTCAACAACCCGGACTATGCCGATGCGAAGGACGCGAGGCTGAAGCAGATGATGCCCTACCAGCTGAACCGCAAGCTCATCGGCGACAGCCAGTGCCGGATCATGCACGACATGCCGATCCATGACGGCTTCGAGATCGAGGCAGAACTCGTCTCTGACCCACGATCGATCATTTATCTGCAGGCAGCCAATCGCCTTCACGCGCAAAAAGGTCTGCTGTGGTGGCTGTTCGAGCAGGCTGACCTGATCGGCGACTAGCCCGGCACCGGCAAGCACAAAAAAAGGCCCGCGATTGCGGGCCTTTTCTTGTTGCGTCGCGGGCCTAGACCGCCGACATCTTCGTTTCGCCGGAGGGAAGTTCGACCTTCCGACGACCGCCGATCCAGAGCCGGACCGCGAAGACCGCGAGCACCATCGCCCCCAACGAGAAGATGATGTCGCCAGGCACCCGCATCCAGACCATGCCACGCATCCAGGCCGAGTGTATGACTTCGGGCGAACGCGCGTACCAGAGTCCCTCGGTGATCGAGTAGAACGCCTGATAGACGCCTGCCGGCAGCAGCGAGAAGAACACCATGCCAACGAGACCACCATTGAGCAGCCAGAACATCCAGCTGAGCGTGGAGTCACGCCAGGCTTCGTCACGGGTCAGTCCACGCAGGCAGAAGAGCATGAGCCCGATGCCAAGGAGTCCGTAGACTCCGAAGAGCGCGGCGTGGCCGTGCGCGGGCGTCGTATTCAGACCCTGCACGTAGTACAGCGAGATCGGGGGGTTGATCAGGAAGCCGAGCAAACCTGCACCGACCATGTTCCAGAACGAAACGGCAACGAAGAGCATGATCGGCCAGTGGTAACGAGCAACCCAGGGCGCAGCTTCGCGGCGCCGGTAGTTCTCGTAGGCCTCGAACCCGATCAGCACGAGCGGCACCACTTCAAGGGCTGAGAATACGGCACCGACTGCGATGACCGACGTCGGAGTGCCGGCGAAATACAGATGGTGCAGCGTGCCGAGGATACCCCCGAACAGGAACACGATCGTCTCGAACAGCACGGCGTGTGTTGCCAGCTTGCTGCGAATCAGCCCCATCCGGGTAAACAGTAGTGCGATCACCGCGGTGGCGAACACCTCGAAGAAACCTTCCACCCAGAGATGAACGACCCACCAGCGCCAGTACGTGACGATCGACAGGTGTGTGTGCTTGCCCCAGGTCAGACCGGCGGCATAGAACAGACCGATGGCGACCGTCGACAGGAACAATATGACGATCAGGGCACGATTCTCGCCGGGCGAGACAAGGCTCGGCCAGAGGGCGCGGCCCACGAGTGCGAGCCAGATCATCAGCCCGGCGAACAACAGGATCTGCCAGAACCGTCCGAGATCAACATACTCCCAGCCCTGGTGACCGAACCAGAAGTTGAGATCCAGGTCGAATGCCTGCTGGACGCCAAGCCATTCTCCGGCCATCGAGCCGACAACCACGATCAACAGCGCGACATAGAGTACGTCGACCCCGAGCCTCTGGAATTTCGGCTCAAAGCTCGAGATGGCGGGAGCGATATACAGTCCGGTCGCGAGCCATGCGGTTGCAATCCAGAATACCCCGAGCTGGGTATGCCAGGTGCGTGTCACGGAATACGGCAGGTACTCAGACAACGGAATGCCATAAAAGTCGTGCCCCTCAACCGCATAGTGGGCCGTGATTGCCCCAAGGCAGATCTGAGCCAGAAAGAGCGCAATCACCGTGTAGAAATACTTCAGCGTGGCACGCTGTGAGGGTGAAGGTTGCAGATTCAGCAGCGGGTCACGTTCAGGCACGACCGGTGCCTCGTCGTGTCGATGGGACGAAACGTAGTACCAGCACATGCCGCCAATCGCGCCCAGCAGCAGGATGATGCTCGCAATCGACCACATCGCTGTGCCGGCGGTAGGCTTGTTGCCCACGAGTGGCTCGTGGGGCCAGTTACTGGTGTAGGTCATCGTATCGTTCGGACGTTCGGTGGTTGCTGCCCAGGCCGTCCAGAAGAAGAAGGCCGGCATCAATTCACGGTGACCGGCATCGGGAATTGCGTCATTGGCAATCGCATACTGTTCGCGCAGTTCAGCATAGGCCTCGGAATGACTGAACAGATCGCGGTAGTGCGCGTGGACCCGCCCGATCGCGCGAGCGCGCTCGTCGGTGATCACGACCGTATCGGTGACCTCGTCGTACCGATTGAGTCGCATCTCGGCCTTCAGTCGCGCTTCCAGTGCGGCCTGGTCTTCGCGGGCAAGGTCGTTGAACGAACGCCCGTGAGTCTGTTTCGCGAAGATGTCCAGGAGAGTCGTCGCTTCACGATGCAGCCAGTCTGCCGACCAGTCCGGCGCGAGATAGGCGCCGTGGCCCCAGATCGAACCGACCTGCTGGCCTCCCAGGGTCTGCCAGACCTGGCGGCCCCGCTGTATCTGGTCTTTCGTGTAGACGATCTCACCCGATTCGCTGACGACCGCCGAAGGAATCGGTGGCATCTGCCTGTAGATTTCGCTGCCCATAAACAGCAGCGCACCGAATGACGCCAGGAACAGGGCTCCCAGCACCATCCAGAGTCGTCGGGTTGAGTTCATTGTTGTAGTCCTCGATAAGTTGATTCGTATCTCCTTGGAGATAGATGCATTTTACATACATCTTTTATAAAAGGTATGCTGAATACCTGTTTAGTTGACCCGGATCAACGAATGCGCCTGACTCAACACACCGACTTCTCAATTCGCGTACTCATGCTGCTGGCCGTCCAGACCCATCGGCTCACGACCATCAAGGAGATCTCGACCGCGTACGGCATCTCGCGCAACCACCTGATGAAGGTTGCGCAGGAACTGGCGCGCGCCGGCTACGTCGAATCGGTCAGGGGCCAAGGCGGCGGACTGCGCCTCAAGGTGCCTCCTGAGGATCTTCGGCTCGGTGATATCGTGAAGGCGATGGAGCCCGACCTCGGGCTGGTGGAATGCCTGCGGCCCGCCAACAAGTGCGTCATCACACCGGCCTGTACGTTGCCCCCCATCCTTCAGGAATCACTCCGGCTCTTCATCGACAACCTCAACCGGTACAGCCTCGCCGACCTCATTCCCGATCGCACGGAACCACAGCTACTGGCGCTGCTGAAGCTGAAGGCCGGCTGAGCCCGACATGCCCGCGCGATTGCTCTCACACGGGTTTCGCCCGCTGTTCCTGTGCGCGACGGGCGCGGGCCTGATCCTCATCCCGCTCTGGATCGCCATGTTCCTTGGCCTGATTGACTACAGCGCGCCGATACCCGCCGTGGCCTGGCACGGCCATGAAATGCTCTTCGGGTTCGGCGGCGCCGCCGTGGGCGGATTCCTGCTGACCGCGGTCGCGAACTGGACGGGCCGGCCGCCGGTCAGTGGCGCCTGGCTTGCGACCGTGGTTGCTGCCTGGCTCGCATCCCGGGTCGCGATGTCGGTAGATCTCGGCCTGGGCACGATTGCGCTCACGCTCGCCGACATTGGCTACTGGATACTGCTGACGGGATTGATGGGGCGCGAGATCATCGCGGCCCGGAACTGGCGAAACCTGAAGGTCGTTATCCTGCTCGGGTTGTTCACGGCAACGACGCTGATCTTTCACGCTGGTGAGCTGTTTGCACTCGACCTCGACACGAGACAAGTCGCCTTGCGTGCCGCCGTCATGCTCTTCGCCCTGCTGATCACACTGATCGGCGGACGAATCGTGCCCGCGTTCACAGGCAACTGGCTAAGCGCCAACCATCCGGATGCTCCCAGGCCTGCTGCCTTCGGCACAATCGACAGCCTGACTTTCGCGCTGACCATCATCGCAGCCATCACCTGGACGCTGTGGCCCACGCAACAGCTGACGGGTATGGTCGCCGTGCTCGCCGGGCTGCTTCAACTCATGCGCCTGCTTCGGTGGTGCGGACATCTGACCCTGGCAGAGCCGCTGCTCTTCGTGCTGCACGCGGGTTATGCATGGCTCGGCTGCGGCTTTCTGCTCCTCGGGATCTCGATCTTCTCTGGCTCGATCATACCGAGTGCGGGCATTCATGCGCTGACGGCCGGCGCCGTGACGACAATGATTCTGGCAGTGGCAGCGCGCGCCGCGAAGGGGCATACGGGCCGCCCGCTGACCGCAGGCCCCTTGCTGTCAGCGAGTTTCGCCCTGATTCATGCGGCAGCGATCTGCCGCGTTGCTGCGAGCATCGACATGCGCCTGCTCGGATGGTCGGCGGGGGTCTGGGCCCTCGCCTTCATCCTTTATGCCGTGCATATCGTGCCCGTTCTCCTCGGCCCACGCCTCGACGACTAGTACACGTCCTCGAGCGTGTTGTGAATGTTGAACTTGCCGGTCGGCGTGATCAGGCGCGGGTCCTTGATGACGGTCTTGAGTTCTCTCGTTTTGTCATCGACCACGACGATCGCGGACTCCTGGTCCTGACCGTTCCACACAGAGAACCAGACCTCGGTGCCATCCTTGTTGTACTCGGGATGGACCACGCGGGCAGGCCCCTCGTCGATACCGGCCCACCGGGCAATCGGCAGAACCTCGAATCCGCCCTCGGGGTTGCGCGTATCGAAGACGGCCACGCTCTGGGAGACATCCTCCTTCGGATTGAGCGCCGTATCGACCCACAGATTGTTGGAGTTCGGGTGTGTCTTCACAAAGAGCGAGCCACCGCCCTGCCCCTGGATCACGCGAACGACCTGCCACGCATGCTCCGGATGATTCTCGGGATCGGTACCGATAAACGTGATGTTGCCGTTACCCAGCGCACTGGTTGCCCAGACCGGGCCGAATTCGGGGTCCACGAAGTTGGCACCGCGACCGGGGTGCGGAATCTTCTCGACATCAACGAGCGCCTCGAGCGCACGATCCCTGGCGTCGATGACCGCAATCTTGTCCGACTGGTTCGCGGCCGTCAGGAAGTAGCGCAGCGAAGAGTCCCATCCGCCATCGTGAAGGAACCGGGCGGCATCAATCGTGGTCACCGACAGGTTATCCAGGTCCTCGTAGTTGGCGAGCAGGATCTTGCCCGTCTCCTTGACGTTGATGATGAACTCCGGGTGATTGTGGGAGGCCACAATCGCCGCAACCCGCGGTTCCGGATGATATTCCTGCGTATCGACCGTCATGCCCCGCGTCGACACGACCTTGAGGGGTTCGAGCGTATCGCCTTCCATGAAGACGTACTGTGGCGGCCAGTAGGCGCCGGCGATCGCAAACTTGTCCTCGTAGCCATGGTACTTGGACGTCTCCACCGAACGCGCCTCGAGACCCACCTTGATTTCCGCGACCCGCTGCGGCGGATCCATCCACATGTCGATCATGTCGATCTTGGCATCACGACCAATCGTGTAGAAATATCGACCGGATGCCGACGGCCGTGAAATGTGTACGGCGTAGCCGGTCTTGATGATGTTGACGATCTCTTTGGTGTCACCGTCGATGACCGCAACCTCACCACTGTCGCGAAGGGTGACCGCGAAGAAGTTGCCGACATCACGCCTGTGCTGTGGTTTCTTCGGCCGGTCTTCCGGTGGCACGGTCACTTTCCAGGTCTCACGCATTTTCGCGAGGCCGAATTCCGGCGGCGCGGGCGGCGGATGCTGGAGAAAGCGTGCCAGAATGTCGATCTGCCGATCCGTGAGGTCGCCGGACGTACCCCAATTGGGCATACCGGCGGGAGAACCGTAGGTGATCAGCGACTTGAGGTAGTCGCCGCCCTTCTCCCGGGTGATATCCGGCGTCAGGGGCTTGCCGGTCGCTCCCTTGCGCAGCACACCGTGGCAGCCGGCACAGCGTTCGAAGTAGAGCTGCTTTGCTTCATCGAACTCCACCTCCGTCATCAGCGGTCCGTTCGACGAGATGTAGTTCTCCGCCGAATCGGACGGAATGGGTGATGGCGTACCCTGATAGCGAAGCGATCCTTCACTGGCCGCCGGGTGCGTCGCCTTTGCCGTGTCGGCCGTCGCCATTCGCAGGCTGGCAACCTGGGCCGGCATCACTTCACCGCCATCGTTCCACTCACGCAGCACGAACGTCAGCACGCTAGCGACTTTTTCGTCCGACAGATAGTTCATCGGCGGCATCACGGCGTTATAGGTATTGCCGTTGACGATGATCTCGCCGGAAAGCCCCTGCAGCACGGTCGTGATCGCGCGATCGACATCGGCCTGCAGATAGTCGGAGTCCTTCAGCGGCGGGAACGCGCCGCTGAGCCCCGAGCCGTCCGGCTGGTGGCATGCCGCACAGACGCTCTCGTAAACCTGGCGCCCATCGACGCCACCCATCGCCATCTCGGCATTGTGGACCTGCTCACCCTGACTCGCGGCTTGTGTCGCAATCGGCAACAACACTCCCGCCATCAGGGAACCCAACCATACTTTGAAACGCTTCATCGCTCCCTCCTTGCTCTTGATCTCACAGCAAGTCGTCTCACTGTGTTCGTAAATGAACCGTCAGCCCCACACTTCGACCGGGCCGCGCCAGCGCCTCGACCCTCGGATCCCCCTCATCGAGTATCCGGACGTCGCTGTAACGCCAGTAGCGCCGGTCAGCCAGGTTATAGATCCCGGCATGTACCGAGAGTCCGGGTGACGGCTCCCATCGGCCGATGAGATCCACGACGGTCGCCGATGGCGGCACGAAGAACTCACCGTCCGAAAAATCTGTTCTTGTCTGTTTCGCGAAGTGGCGTAACAGCACGCTGGCTGACAGCGGGCCCGCGTCTTGCCAGCGAAGTGCCAGCACGGCTTTGGCCGGCGCAATGGAATTGATGGGGGCGCCGGTATCGTCGCGTTCGCCCCGGGCTCGATGAAACCCGGCCTCGACACGCCAGTCGGCGAGCGCATCGACCCAATAGCCCAGTCGCTGTTCGAGCCGAATCTCCACGCCCTCGACTGTCGCGCTGTCGATATTCCGGGACTGGAACAGGAACGCGCCGTCCGACGGGTCGACGCCCACCATCACCCGCGACTCGATGAAATCATCAAAGGCGGAACGGTAAACGCCGGCCTCGGCAAACAGGCCATGGCGCTCGTAGCGCAGGCCCACCTCGATATTGTTCGATTCCTCAGGCGCCAGTTCGGGATTTGGCAGCGCCCGCACTGTCACGAAGCCGCGATAGTCGAGATACAGGTTGACGTCTTCCGCCGGTGGGGCCCGAAAGCCTTCAGCGTAGTGCGCATACCACGAGGCCGACTCGCCGAGCCGGCCGACGAGGCCCAGTCTGGCCGTCAGATTGTCGGATTCGAGGTCAGTGATCCGGGCAGGGTCCTGGATCAGATCATCCAGCGACGCATCGAGTTCGAACCGATCCCAGCGCAATGCGGGAATGAGGGTCAGACCGCCCCAGCGAATCTCGTCCTGCAGGTACACGCCGAGCTCGGTGGTGTCCGACCTGGGCAAGTCTCTTGCTGGCAACGTCTCACCCGGCGGCAGCACCTTGCTGGTCGCCCCGCTCTGCAGATCCGTCGAGAGTCCGTCGCGCCGCTCGAGAAGCGCCTGTCGTTGCCACTCGAATCCGGCGACAACGACATGCTGTAACGCGCTGCCCTGAAAGGCACGGCTGACCTTGCCATCCACGCCCCAGACGTCCTCATCGAGTGCAAACTCGCGCTCGACGAGCTGGCTGGCGACATCTCCGGTGCCCCGGACATCGCGCGTGGCCTGACGGGTCCCGGTCTGCTGACGAAAGACCATCAGGCTCGCGACATCGAGCAAGCCCCTGATCTCCGTGCGGTAATGCAACGACATCCGCGTTCGACGCTGTCGATCATCACCGCGCAGTTCGATCGTGCTGCCGTACTGCCGCCCAAAGCCAAGGACCGTTCGCAGGTCGCTGTCGGTCTCACGCTCGTAGCCTTCGACCACGATTGCCGCGCGCGAACGCCCGTAGCGGGCCACGTACTTGCCAAATGCGTGTCGCTGCTCGAAGTCGACATGATCGGCGGGAAGCGTAAGGCCCTCGACCGACGGAGCGTTTCCACTTCTTGCATTAATCGAGAACAGGCCCGAATGTCCGTCCCGCTCACCGGCCAGCGTCGCGTACGCGTGATTGCTGTCATCCGCCCCGTAGTGACCGCCACCACCACCAAGGTACAGCGGTGAGCCGGGTGAAAGCAGCGACGACGGGTCCACCGAGGTGATCGACACCACACCACCCAGGGCGTCGGAACCATAAAGCGACGACGCGGGCCCCCGCAGGATCTCGAGCCGTTCAATCAGCGCCGGGTCCAGGGCCGAACGGGCGTTGTTGGCGAACTCACCGATACTGAAGGCGCGAGGCATCGGTACGCCGTCGAATTCGAGGGTGACCCGGTTGCCGCCAAGGCCGCGAATCGCGAGACCGCTGTCACCGAACCTGGCGCCGCGATACTCGGCATCAACAGCCGGCTGGTACCTCGCAACCTCACCGAGGCTCCGCACCTGCTGAAAGCGCAGCTCATCCGCGTAGATGGCGGTGACCTGGGACGCAACGCGCCACAGCGGCTGGGGAATGCGGCTCGCCACGACCACGACTTCCTCCAGTCGCTGCGACGAGTCCTGATCTTCTGTTTGTCCGACGGCCGGCCAACAGCAAAGGAGAGCCGCCAGATATCCGATGAATTTCGTCATGGAATCGGGCCCCGTTCTCCGCAGGTTTGGCCTTGGTAACACTCGCCCTGATACGGTGCAACCCGCATCCGATCTAGCGCACTCATTGTTGTATTTTTTATGCATATTCAAAGCGTAGACACATCGGATGACCCGCCACTTGATCCAGATCAAGGCCGTGGCGATGATTTCAACGAAAATGCATTTCTTTTACATATTCAGGAGATCAGGAGATGAAGCATAGAAAA
The DNA here is from genome assembly GCA_965267485.1 of Pseudomonadales bacterium. GTDB lineage: Bacteria > Pseudomonadota > Gammaproteobacteria > Pseudomonadales > Azotimanducaceae > JANQJA01. Next base: position 2,657,642 of record OZ254080.1, read on the forward strand.
TTCCCGCTGATCGCAGCATATATCGCCATGTCGGGCGCTGGCGCAGTCCACGCCGAAAACTCGATCCCGGAAGCGATTGCCGGGGGTGAGGCCGATCTCGCCTTTCGCTACCGCGTCGAGACCGTCGATCAGGACGGTCTGGCCGCGTCCGCTGCCGCCTCTACGCTGAGGACGCGCCTGACGTGGAAAAGTGCCCAATTCGGTGCATGGGATGCATCATTGGAGGTCGACAATGTCAGTTACCTTGGTGGCGACAACTTCAACAGCCTGCGAAACGGGAAATCAAACTACCCCGTCGTGGCCGACCCCAGGGGCACCGGCATCAATCAGGCGAAGCTCAGATACCAGGCCGGATCTGCCAACGCTGTACTGGGCCGGCAACGTATCAACATGGACAACCAGCGATTCATCGGCGGTGTTGGCTGGCGCCAGAACGAGCAGACCTATGATGGCGCGACTTTCGCCTGGTCTGATGAGCAACTGTCTGCCACGTACAGCTACCTGACTCGCATCTCGCGCGTGTTCGGGCCCGACGATGGCACGCCGGCCGCAACACTGGATGCAAGCGCGCACCTGCTGCATGCAACCGCAGCCCTTGGCGGCGGCGAGGTGACAGGCTATGCGTGGCTGCTCGAGTTCGACGATGCTGCCGCGCTATCCAGCCAGACCGTGGGTGCGAGCTATGAAGTGCGACTCGACTCGGGCGATTGGCAGTGGCCGGTTCATCTCGAGTACGCACGACAGACGGACTACGGCAACCAAACCGCCGATTACAGCGCAGGCTATCTCCATGGCAGCATCGGCGGTAAGCGCGGACCCGTCACTGCCACGCTGGGATTCGAGAGACTCGACGCAGACAACGACGCGGGCCGCAGTTTCAGCACCCCGCTCGCCACGCTGCACAAATTCAACGGCTGGGCAGACAAGTTCCTGACGACACCGGTGAGTGGCCTCGAAGACAGCTATCTCGGCGTCACCTGGCAGGCACCCATCGGCCGGTTTGCCGCAACGTGGCACGACTTCGATGCCGCAACGGGCGGTGCTGCCCTCGGCACTGAACTCGACGTCTCGTACGCGACCGGACTGGGCGACCATGTCAGCCTGCTGCTGAAAGGTGCCCGGTACAACGCGGGCACCTTCGCCAGCGACACGACAAAGGTCTGGCTGATGCTGACCGCAACGTTCTGATGTCCACGTTCCAGGCGTACCGGACCTACACCGCGATCGTCGAGCACAGCGGCCTGTCATCGGCCGCCCAGGTGCTGCACAAGTCTACATCCGCCGTCAGCAAGCAACTGGCGAAACTCGAGGATGAGCTGGGCGCAACACTGATTGAACGCAACACACAGGTGTTCTCGGTCACACCGCTGGGCGAGGAGTTCTATCATCATTGCAAGCAGATCATCCGCAGCGTCGAGGACGCAGAGCGGATGGTCCGCGACCGGCTGCTCCGACCGTGCGGCAAACTGTCGATAACGCTGCCCGAGGTGCTGGTGCACACAGAACTCCCGCGGCACCTTGCCGCGTTGACACGCGAGTATCCAGAAGTGAGATTCGAACTCAACGTGTCGAATACGGCGCCGAACCTGATCGAGAGCGGCCACGACTTCGCTTTTCGCATCGAGCCTGTTGCCGATGAGCGTCTTGTCGCCTCACCGCTGACGGATGTGAGGTTGATCGTCGTTGCCGCGCCGGCGTTCATCGACACCCACGGCATGCCTCAGAGTCTGGCTGACCTGATCATGCAAGACCGCCTGATCCTGCCCTCCTGGGTCAACATCCCGCGCGCGGCTAGATTGCTCGGCCCGGTCGTCGGCGACGAGCCGGTCCGACTGGAGCGTTGCCACAGTGCCAACAGCGAGGCAGCTATCTGCGAGATGACCAAAGCCGGCATGGGCGCTACGCTGATGCTGGACGTTCTGGCACGTCCGCTCATCGAAGACGGTACGCTGATCGAACTGCTGCACCAGGACGCACTGCTGACGAGGAAGGTGTATCTCGTTTCCTGCCCCAGAATTCACGCGTCGAGACTGCAATCCCTGTTTGCGGATGAGATCCGACGCAGATACGCAAACGCGGATACGGGAACCCGGTAGGTCGGGCCACGCATCCGCGATCATCCTCCGTTGCTAGCGGGCAACCAGATGCTGACCGTCGCGGTCGAACTGGCCGAACTCGGCCTTGAACTCGATGAGCTCACGTCCATTGGTCGAGGTGTAGCAGGTTGCCCGACCCAGTACCCGCTCGCCATTCTCGTCCCAGATGCTGCCATTCATGAAGAAGACCAGCCGGTCTTCCTTGCGCAGGAAGTAGTAGCGGCGGTCAGGCATGACCCCGGCTTCACGGAACTCCGCCGTGATCGCGTCCTCGCAGGTCTTGTAGCCACGGTCCATCGGCGGTGACGCCATCGCCGTCGTACAGGCAAGTGTCAGGGCAACTGCTGTCAGTGTTTGCTTCATCATGTCGTGCTCCGTTGACGTTATCGACATGACCACTATTCGCTTTGTGGCGCGGGCCGTAAACGTCCGGAAACGGAAATCAGTTTTTCGCTTCGGGCAACACGCCGAAGCCTCGTCAGCCGAAGGAACCTGCGTTCAGCCAGACATGGGCAAGGACACTTGCGACGTAACCGAGGAAGATCACCGGCGTCCAGCGCAGATGTCCCATGAAGGTGTAGCTGCCGCGCGCCTGGCCCATCAGCGCCACACCTGCGGCGGAACCGATCGAGAGCAGACTGCCGCCAACACCGGCCGTGAGCGTGATGAGCAGCCAGTGACCATGCGACATCGCGGGTTCCATGTTGAGCACCGCGAACATGACCGGGATGTTGTCGATCACCGCCGAGATGATGCCGAGCAGGAAGTTCGTCACCGTCGCGTCCATCGAGCCATAGAGGGTCTCGGACATCAGGTGGAGGTAGCCCATGAACCCGAGACCACCCACACAGACGACCACACCGTAGAAGAAGAGCAGCGTGTCCCATTCCGCTCTGGCAACACGATTGAACACATCGAACGGAACGACGCTGCCGAGGCGTTGCAGCGCTTCCTCATCGCCCCGCCGCAGCGCCCGCTCGCGTTTCTTCGCGAGCGACCGGGGCAGCGACTGGCGAAGGTAGTAACCGAAGAACTGGAGATATCCAAGCCCCATCATCATGCCGAGCACCGGCGGCAGGTGCAGAAAACTGTGACAGCTGACGGCCGTTGCGACTGTCGCCAGAAACAGCAGCGCGATGCGAAAGGCACCGCGCTTGAGCTCAATGAACTCCGTTACGCCTGCCGGTTTCTCGTTCCGGATAAACAGGGACATGATCGTCGCGGGCACGAGAAAATTGATCGCTGCAGGAATGAGCAGATCGAAGAATTCCAGGAACGCAACCTGCCCCGCCTGCCAGACCATCAGCGTCGTGATGTCACCAAACGGGCTGAACGCTCCGCCGGCATTTGCCGCAACGACGACGTTGACGCAGGCCAGGTTGATAAAGCGCCCATTACCCTCCGCCACCTTGAGCACGACAGCGCACATGAGCAACGCCGTGGTCAGGTTGTCTGCAATCGGGGAGATACAAAAAGCGAGCCCGCCTGTCAGCCAGAAAAGGGTGCGGTAGCTGAATCCCTTTCGGACCATCCACGCCCTCAGCGCATCGAAAAGGCGTCGCTCCTCAAGCGCGTTGATATACGTCATGGCCACGAGAAGAAAGAGCATGAGTTCCGCGTACTCGAGCAGCGTGTGCCGGAATGCCTCGCCCGCCTGGTGGCCGAGTCCGGCCTCGTTGTAGCTCATGCCGATCGCAATCCAGATGATGCCGGCGGCAACGAGTACAGGCTTCGACTTCCTGAGATCCAGGCGTTCCTCGAACATTACGAGAATGTAGGCGATGCCAAAGATGAGAAGCATCAGATAGCCGACAAAACTGTCCGTCATGTCGAGCGGGCCCGTTGCTGCGAATACCGGCACGGAGACGAGCCACAGCAACAAGCCGCAAGCCGTTGCGCAAAATTTTTGGTTGGTGTGCATGTGAGAGCGCCCAGTCCGGGCTAAAGATGTAAATTATATGAATTTTACGGGCGTTCAGTCCAGCAATGCTTCCGCCTGCGCGACCTGCTCGCCGAGAATCTCGAGCCAATGCCGCACCTGAACGCGGCCGCCGTCGAGGTGCAGCTGGCAACCTACGTTGGCGGTTGCGACGACATCCGGTGCATCGACATCAAGTGCCTTGCGTTTCCGATCGCGCAATGCAGACGACATCTCAGGCTCCAGTATCGAATACGTTCCGGCCGAACCGCAACAGAGATGCGATTCATCAACGCGGACGACAGTCAGTCCGGCCGCCTGCAGGATGCCCTCAAACCCCGGCAGCCGCTGCCCATGCTGCAGCGTGCACGGCGTGTGGCAGGCAACGCGGAGCGGCGCCGCAGCAAACGTGAGCGGCGCCAGCAACTCGCTGGCATCGACACAGGCCGCGGCAAGCCGCTCCGCCCGTGGCAGGTACTCGGCATCGTGTTTGAGTGCGGCGGGATACTCCTTGATGGTGACGCCGCAGCCGCTGGCCGTCGAGACAACCGCATCGACGTCATCGAGGTGCGGCAGGAGCTGATCGATCAGCGCCCTCATCCGTGCCCGTCCCGGCTCGTGTTCACCGAGATGGTAGTCGAGGGCGCCGCAGCAGCCCTCCCCGGCCGCGCGAACGACCTCGATATCGTGCATCGCCAACAGGTTCTCGAGGGCACGATTCACGTTGGGTGTCGCCGCGCGCTGTACACATCCATCGAGTACCAGCACACGCCGCGTCGCGCTGTCCGATTTGACCCGCGTCACAGGCAGCAGGCGCTGACGGGGCGGCACATGCGCTCTGATGGAATTCGGCAGGACTCGACGCACACGCTGTCCGACTGCAAGCAGCAAACCAAACAGCCTCGGTCTCGGCACCACGGTGCGGAGGGCCATCGTCAGCCAGCGGCGACGGCGCGGCGCGTCGACCCGCTCCTGCAGGAACCCACGACCGATATCAATCAGGGCGCCGTACTCGACGCCGGACGGACACGCCGTCTCACAGGCGCGGCATGTCAGGCAGCGATCGAGATGCGGGCGTATCGACGGGTCGGCCTCACCGGATTCCAGCATCTCCTTGATCAGGTAGATCCGCCCCCGTGGGCCATCGAGTTCGTCGCCCAGTATCTGGTAGGTCGGGCAGGTTGCCGTGCAGAATCCGCAGTGAACGCAGGCGCGCAGGATACGGTCAGCCTCTTTGCCCACGTCGGTTGCGATGATGTCCGGATGAAGGTTTGTCTGCATGATCAGTCGAGAAGTCGGCCGGGATTGAAGCGATTGTCCGGATCGAAGGTCGTCTTGATGCGCTGGTGAATCTCGGCAACCGGGCTGCTGAGCGGGTGGCCGCGCGGCATACCTGCCGGCCCGCGAACCAGCGTCGCATGGCCGCTGCCGCCCAGACGGTCCCGGACGTTCGTGCCCGCTGCCGTAACCCACCGCAGCGCTCCGCCCCAGTCAATGACGCTCGCCTCGTCGATCAGCAGAGGCGACGCCGGTGCGACAGACACCCGCCACACTTCGGGCGCCGCATCGAAGCGCGAGTAGTCTGCCAGTTCGCGCCAGAGATCATCGCCGATCTCATCGCCGCCGAAGGATGCCCGTGCTGCATCGACGGCCGCGGCTGCACCGGACCAGCGAATGGCAAGGCGACCCTCTGCCCACGCGAGGCCCGAGACCGGCAGTGAACGATTGGAGATATCGAGCATGAGTTCGTGCGCCTCGTGCCGGCCCTGCTCGAGCACCACGGTGATCTCGCACTCGGGGGCCGGCAGTGTTTTCAGGCTGACATCGGCAATCACCCCGAGCGTACCCTGGGCACCGCACATCAGTCGCGAGACATCGAAGCCGGCGACGTTCTTCATCACCTGCCCACCGAACTCGAGATACTCACCGTCACCGGTCACGAGGCCGACCCCGAGCACAAAGTCCCGTACCGCGCCATACCAGGGTCGTCTGGCGCCGGATGTGGCACAGGCAACCGTGCCACCGAGCGTCGACTGGCCGGCAAACGGGGGTGGGTCAAACGCGAGTATCTGGCCTTCCGCGCGAACGGTATCGAGCAGGGAGGCGATGGTCGTGCCGGCCTTTGCCCGGAGCACCAGTTCCTTCGGCTCGTAGCTGATGATCCCCGCGTGGGCCCGCATATCCAGCGGCGAACATGCCGGCGCAACAGGATCGAGAAATGAACGCTTCGATCCACCGCCAACAATCTCAAGCGGCCCATCACCGCGGCTCACGATGCGGCAGATGTCATCAGGCGCTGACATCAGAAACGTTCCAGTTCCGGAAACTTCACCTTGCCACGGTGAACATGCATCGCCCCGAACTCCGCACACCGGTGCAGCGTCGGCACCGCCTTGCCAGGGTTGAGAATGCCGCGCGCGTCGAAGGCGTGCTTGATGCCATGAAACAGCGACAGCTCCAGCGTGTTGAACTGCACGCACATCTGGTCGATCTTCTCGACGCCCACGCCGTGTTCGCCAGTGATCGTCCCGCCCTGCTGGATGCAGAGTTCCAGTATGGCGGCACCGAACGCCTCCGCCCGCTCGGTCTGCCCGGGCAGGTTCGCATCATAGAGAATGAGTGGATGGAGGTTACCGTCACCGGCGTGAAAGACATTGGCGACCCCCAGACCAAACTCGTCAGCGAGTTCGCTGATGCGTCGCAGTACGGCGCCGAGCGTGTGTCTCGGTATCGTACCGTCCATACAGTAGTAGTCGGGCGCAATTCTCCCTACCGCCGGGAACGCTGCCTTTCTGCCCTGCCAGAGCCGTCCTCTGGCCGATGCATCCGTCGCCACCTCAATCTCGTTGGCGCCTCGGCCGGTCATGCAGGCGGTCAGGCGTTCGAGCTGCGTCTCGACCTCAGCGGCGGTGCCGTCGAGTTCACAAAGGAGCAGCGCCGCCGCCTCGACGGGGTAACCGACGCCGACGAAGGCTTCTGCGGCGCGTATCGCCGGGTTGTCCATCATCTCGAGCCCGGCCGGCAGGATACCGGCCGCGATGATGTCGCCAACGGCATCGGCCGCCGCCTCGACCGTACCGAACGCGGCCATCACCACGCAGACTTCCTCCGGCGCTGGCAGGAGCTGTACCGTCACCTCGACGACGATGCCAAGAAGGCCCTCGGAGCCGTGCATCAGCGCCAGCAGGTCATAGCCGGGCGAGTCGAGCGCATCGCTGCCAATCTCGAAGCATTCCCCGGTGGCAGAGACGACTTTCAGCTTGCGGACATTGTGGACCGTCAGACCGTACTTGAGGCAATGCACTCCACCGGAATTCTCGGCGACGTTGCCGCCAATCGTGCAGGCGACCTGCGACGACGGATCAGGCGCGTAGTACAACCCGAGATCACGGACATGTTCGGTAATCCCCAGATTCGTCACACCTGGCTGCACCGTCGCTGTCCGGTTGCGGGTATCCACATCGAGCACCTGATTGAATTTGGAGAGAACAAGCAACACGCCTGCATCATGGGGCACGGCGCCGCCCGAGAGACCGGTGCCGGCGCCACGGGCGACGAGCGGCACCTCGTTGTCGTGGCAAAGGCGGACGATGGCCTGCACCTCACGCACCGTGTCCGGCAGGACGACGATCCACGGCAACTGGCGCTTGGCGGTCAACCCGTCGGTCTCGTAGACCTTGAGTCTCGCGGGTTCGGTGATGACATTGTCGCCGCTGATCTCGCGCAGCCGCGCAACGAAGGCTTCTGAATTCTGCATCCGGCGCATTATACGATTTAAAGTATAATGCCGCGCTCACACACGCGCTGGAGAGCTTTGTGCCAATCAGCTCAGTCGAAGACATCCTCGACGACTTCCGTCAGGGCAAGATGGTGCTCATCATGGACGACGAGGATCGCGAGAACGAGGGCGACCTCATCATCGCAGCCGACGTCGTCACGCCCGAACACATTACGTTTTTCGCGCGCTACGCGTGCGGCCTCATCTGCCTGACAATTACCGAGGAAAGGGCACGCCAGCTCAACCTGCCGCTGATGGTCGAAACCAACAACTCGATGCACGAAACCAATTTCACGGTATCCATCGAAGCGGCCGACGGCATCACCACCGGCATTTCAGCTGCCGACCGCGCGCGAACCGTGCGTATGGCCGTCGCGAAGAACGCACGCCCGGAAGACCTGGTACAGCCCGGCCACATCTTTCCCCTGATCGCAAAGCGCGGCGGTGTGCTCACCCGGGCAGGTCACACCGAGGCCGGCGTCGACCTCGCGCGCATGGCCGGCTATGAACCAGCCTCCGTGATCGTCGAAGTCATGAACGAAGATGGCACGATGGCCAAGCGGCCGGACCTCGAGGCGTTCGCCGAGAAGCACGACATCAAGCTCGGCACCATCGCCGACCTGATCCACTATCGCACCCTGTACGACAAGACCATCGATCTGGTCGACGAGAAGGAGATCACCACAACGAGCGGTGACTTCGTCATGCGCACCTACACCGACAAGATCTCGGATTGCGTTCACTATGCCCTCATCAAGGGAGAGATCAGCGAAGACGAGCCGTGCCTCGTTCGTGTCCAGACGCTCAACACGCTTCGTGACATCATCGGGACTGAACGGCCGGGCTATCGAAAGACCTGGGCGCTCACCGACTCGATGGCGCGCGTCCAGCAGGAAGGCGCCGGCGTCATCGTGATCGTCGGCCAGGAATCGACGCAGGCCGATTCGCTCGCGCAGGTTGAGCACTTCCCGGAACTGCCACCCACTCAGCGAACCGGTGAGGATACGGGCGCGTACCGACTGATCGGTACCGGCTCACAGATCCTGCGGAACATCGGCGTGGGCAAGATGCGCCTTTTGGCTTCACCCACCCGCTACAATGCAATCTCGGGATTCAACCTCGAGGTGGTCGAGTTCGTCGAGAATGAGTGAGCTGAACCTGACGGTAGAGGACGATCCCGTACCCATCGTCAAGATCATGGCCGCGAGGTTCCGGCGCGCCATGCACCATCCGGACTTTCTCACCGCAGCGCGAGCGATGCGCGGCAAGCTCGGGCTCAAGTCATCAAAAGACCCGCAGGCGCTGACGATCGAACTGGGTGGGAACTCGATGCACCTCGTGCGCGGCATCGAACGCGCCGACGCGGTGATCGAGCTCGACCTCGACACCGGCAAGGTCGCGGGAATCCGTCGAGCCTGGCGCCACCCGCTCCTGATCTGGCGTGCCACGAAGCTGCTCGTCGACCCGCCGCGCAGTTGGCAGGACACGGCAAAACGATTCTGGTCGCTCGCCGCAACTCGCGAGGGCATGCCTGGCGGGATTCGGGTTCGCTCAACCGACGACAATGCTGAACTGCTGCTCGGCGACGACAGCGCCGATGTCGACATCGAAGGCAGCAGCGAGGCGCTCGCTGCCGTCTTCGGCGGCGATACGATCTTCGTCGAGGCGATCATTCGCGGCCGGATCCGGGCCGTCTGTTCCATGCAGCATCTTGCCATCATCAGCGAAGCCACCGTGCTGAACCTGCAGGGAGAACTGTAAGTGGACGACAAGACACTCCAGGACTGGCTCGACCGCCACCACGTCGACGTCGTTCGAACGTTTGCCACCACGCTGGACGGGGCCGCTGTCGGCAAGTACGTCCACCGAAGCAAGTTCGCCAAATCGCTGCCCCAGGGGCACGCCATCGCCGATGTCGCCCCTTCGATGGACCTCACGGGCTCACCCCATCTGACGTTCTGGCACCCGGACCGCACCGGCGGCCTCGGCGACATGTACTTGCGCCCCGATCTCTCGACCCTGATCTCGGACGGTACCGACGCGAATCTCGGCCACTGCATGTGCGACTTCACGACAGCAGACGGCAAGCCCTTCGATCTGTGTACGCGCTCGCTGCTGCGGCGCATGCTCGCCCGGCTCGGCGAGCACGGCTACTCGATGAAAGCGACCTTCGAACTCGAGTTTTACCTGTATCAGGACTCGTTCGAAGAAATCCGGCGCAAGCAGTACCGCCATCTCAATCCGGTCACCACATCCCGGCACTCAAACATCTACATCCTGCGCAATGCCTACCCGGCCACGCGGTTCATGAGTGAGGTGATCAGTCGTCTGGAGTGGAAAGGCATTGCCTGGGAAGGCTGGAATGACGAGAACGGCGTCGGCCAGTTCGAGTTCAATCTCGAACCCACGGACCCGCTGACGGCCGCAGACAATCTCATGCGCACGCGCCAGATCATGTATGAAGTCGCGAAGGACATGGAGATGGCCGTGACGTTCATGGCGATGCCGCTCGCCGGGTTCGGCAGTGGCATGCACATCCACCACTCGCTGATGGATGCGGATGGTGCGACCGTCTTCCACGATGCGTCAGCGGCCCACGGTCGCTCGGCGCTCATGGAGCAGTGGATCGCCGGACAGCTCGCGACAATGCCGGCTGCCGTCTCCTTCCTGTGTCCGAGCATCAATGCGTTCCGGCGCATGCGGGATTTCGCCGCAGTGCCGGTGACACCGGACTGGGGCAACGACAACAAGACCACGGCCATCCGGACCCTGTCGCATTCACCCGGCGCGACGCGCGTCGAGCATCGTCTGGCTTCGGGCGATGTGAACCCCTATCTGGCGCTCGCCGTGCTGACCGCAGGCGGCCTCGCCGGTATCGAATCGAAGATGCCGCTGAAACCCGAGTTCACGCGCGTGGCCTGGGGGCTGCCGGCCGCCCATGAAAGGCTGCCGAATACGATGACGAAGGCGCTGGACGCGCTCGCGGAAGACGCCCTGCTTCGGGAGCGCCTCGGCACCACGTTCGTCGACTACTGGGGCAAATCCAGAAAGCAGGAATGGCTGCTCTTTCACACCGAGGGCGGCGATCCGGCGTCGAAAGACGTCAGCCAGTGGGAATACGAGCGCTATTTCGACCTGATCTGACGGTCGCACCAAGGCGCGAGATCAGGGAGGAACGACCCGCGCGCCGGTGTAATCAGGGTCGGCACCCAATACGCGCCTGACGACACCACGCAGCTGCGGGTGCACCAGATAGGCAGAACCCGTTTCGGCCATCGGCAGTACCGGCACATCCGAGCGGATCAGCCGGTGAAGTTCACGAGCCGCGTCCATCCGCTCCCGCTGATCCGGCGAGCGCAGCACGGTCTCCAGATGCCGATCGTATTCGTCACTCTGATACTGGCCGCGGTTGTTCGGATTCCAGCTCGCCAGCAGGTCCGCGTAGGTCGCGATATCGCCGTAGTCCGGGTACCAGCTGGACAGCGCGATGTCGAAGTCGCCATTTCGGATCTTCTGCAGATACTGCTTGAACGTCTGCTGATCCACCCGAACGTCGATGCCGAGGCGCTGCTTGATCAGCCCCTGCCAGTATTCCGCGATCTTTGCGCCGGTCGGACTCGTCACGGTCAGCAGCGTCAGGGTCGGCGGCGCTCCGTCGCCGATGAAATCAGCGGAAAGGGCTTCGGCGCGCGCATAGTCGAGTGGCGGTCTCGTCACGGGGTATTCTTCAAGGAAGGTGCCCTCGACCCCTGGTACCCAGCTCGGGAAGAAACTGTAGGCCGGCCGGTAGCCGGGGATGGCGATCACCTTGTTGACGAATTCGTCGGCGTCGAAGGCGGCCTGTATCGCGCGCCGGAGCCGCACATCGCTCGTGGGTCGCCCCTTACGCAGGTTGAAGCTGAGATAGGCCATGCCGCCCGAGACGAACGTGCGAAGTCGCATACCCTGCGCGACGGCATCCTTGACGGTTTCAGCGCCCAGTCGTGCGAGCGCGATCTGGCCATCACGGAACAGATTGAGACGCGTGCGGTTGTCCTCGGTGATGTAGCCGACCTCGATGCGGTTCAGTGGCACAGATTCCGCATCCCAATACTGTGGATTGCGCTCGAGGGTCAGGCGAGCGCCGTGCACCCAGTCAGTGAGCCGGAACGGACCGTTATAAAGCAGCCGGTCGGGCTCGGCGCCATAGGTGTCGCCGGCGGATTCGTGGAAGGACTGCTTGATCGGGTAGAAAGCGGCATGAACCATCAACGAGAGGCAGTATCCGCACGGCGATTCAAGGTCGACGATGAGCGTTCGCGGGTCCGGCGCGCTGACACCCAGCGCAGACATGGGTGCCTCGCCCTGCTGGACGGCCTGCGCATTCCTGATCGGATACATGATGGCCGCATAGGGCGCGCCGTAGTCCGGATCGTTGATGAGCCGCCAGGCGTAGACGAAGTCGTCGGCGATCACCGGCGAGCCGTCACTCCAGCGCGCGTCCTCGCGCAGATGAAAGACCAGCCGGTTGGCCTGCTGCTCCCAGCGCTCGGCAACCGCCGGCACGAGCCGGCCGCGTCGGTCATAGCGAACAAGACCCTCGCCCACGTGACCCAGCACGAAGAAGCTGACGAGGTCAGTCGTTCGCGTCGAATCGAGATTGGGGGGTTCCTGCAGGAGGGCAATCGTAATGGACTGACTCTTCGCATCGACGGCATCCGCACCCGCGGGACAGGCAATCATCCCGGAGAGCCAGAGCGCGGCCGAGAGCAGGACCGACAGTAGGCTTCGCATGGCGCGATTCTGCCATGGGCACCCTTCAATTGATACGCAGCGCTGAGGCACTACAGTTCTGTGGGACGGGACACTACACTCCGTCGATGGACGTCCGTTTTCACCCCCTGATCCAGCGCTGGTTTGATCGCAGTTTCGATGCGGCGACGGATGTGCAGTTGGCCGCCTGGCCGCGCATCGCCGCCGGGGAACATCTGCTCGTGACGGCGCCGACCGGCAGCGGCAAGACCCTGACGGCTTTCTTGTGGGCGATCCACCAGTTTGTATCCGGCGAATTCGAGCCCGGCACCACCCGCGTACTCTACGTCTCGCCACTCAAGGCGCTCAACAACGACATCCAGCGCAATCTCAACGCACCGCTCGCGGCACTGCGGGCCGATTTCGAGGCCGCGGACGAGCCGTTCCCGGACATCCGGGTGGCGACGCGCAGCGGCGACACAGAACCGGCGGAACGGGCGCGCATGCTGCGCCAGCCGCCCGAAATCCTGATCACGACACCGGAGAGCCTCAACATCCTGCTCACATCGCGCAGTGGGCAGACCCTGCTGGGCGGGTTGCGAACGGTCATTCTCGACGAAATCCATGCGGTATCCGGCAGCAAGCGAGGCAGTTACCTGATGTCTGCCGTTGAGCGACTGGTACCGCTGTCAGGCGAATTCCAGCGAATCGCCCTTTCGGCGACGGTCGAACCGCTAGCGCAGGTTGCGGAAGCCGTCGCCGGCTTTCGCCGGCACGGCGAAGACTTCTCGCCCCGTGAGGTCACAATCCTTCGCGCCGGTGACAGCAAGCGATACGACATCGCCATTGCCTACCCGCAGGCGGCCGCCGAGCGCCCCGAGGACCAGAAGCTGTGGGATGCGCTGGCGCCTGATCTCGTGGAACGCATTCGCGGCAACCGCTCGACCCTGTTCTTCTGCAACAGCCGGGCGCTTTGCGAAACCATCACCCACAAGATCAACGAGGCGGCGGGCGAACTGATCGCCTATGCGCATCATGGCAGCCTTGCACGTGAAATCCGTTTCGAGGTCGAACAGAAGCTCAAGGATGGCAAGCTCGCCGCCATCGTGGCGACCAGCACCCTCGAGATGGGCATCGACATCGGCAGCCTTGACGAGGTCATCCTGATCCAGTCGCCGGATGCCATCTCCTCGGCCATCCAGCGCATTGGCCGCGCCGGCCATCAGGTCGGTGAAGTCAGCCGATGCACGATCTATCCGACGCACCCCTACGACTTCATCGACGCCGCGGTGCTTGGTGCGAGCGTGCTGGAGAAGGACATCGAGCCCACCCGTCTCGTCGAGGGCCCGCTCGACGTGCTGGCACAGGTGCTGGTTTCGATGACGGCCACCGAGACGTGGGCGCTGGACGAGTTGTTTGCAGAGGTCCGCCGCAGTCGGGCGTTCAACCGGTTGCCACGCCGGCAGTTTGACCTCGTGGTCGACATGCTCGCCGGTCGCTATGCGGACAACCACCTCCGCGAACTGAGACCGAAGATCATCGTCGACCGGCTCGCAGGCACCATCAAAGCCCGAAAAGGCGCGACGATGTCGCTTTACCTTTCCGGCGGCGTCATTCCGGACCGCGGCTACTTCCAGCTCAGGCACGAGAACGGCAACGCGAAGATCGGCGAACTCGACGAAGAGTTCGTGTGGGAAGCACAGGTCGGCAAGGTGTTCGCGTTCGGGACGCAAACCTGGCAGGTGCGCAAGATCACACACAACGATGTCGTCGTCGGCCCGGCAACGCCGGGCAAGTCCGTGCCGCCGTTCTGGCGCGCAGAGCCCATCAACCGGGACTTCCACTTTTCGTCAAAGGTCGGCGCGTTCCTGGAGTACGCCGACCCGCGCGTCGGCACGGACGAGTTCGCTGGGGAGTTGATGCGTGACTGGCACCTCGACGCCATCGCCGCGAATGAACTGGTGTCATTCCTTCGTCGCCAGAAGTCTCACACCGGCGCTGCCCTGCCCCATCGCCACCATCTGCTCGTCGAGACCGTGCAGCGGGCGCCCGCTGGCGCCGCCGGGCAGCAGATCGTGCTCCATACGGGCTGGGGCGCACGCGTCAATCGCCCGCTGGCACTGGCCATGGAAGCGGGCTGGCTCGAACGCCACGGCGAGTTGCCAGAAATATTCGTGGGTAACGAGTGCATTGTGGTGCAGCTTCGGGAATCGATGTCGATCGATTCGCTGCTGTCGCTCGCCCCGGCAGACCGCCTCGAGGAGCGGCTGCGGGAACGGCTCGAGGGATCGGGGTTCTTCGGGGCCCGCTTCCGCGAGAACGCCGGACGCGCGCTGCTGCTGTCGAAGGGACGTTTCGGTGAGCGCAAACCGCTGTGGATGAGCCGCCTGCAATCCCAGAAGCTGCTGGACTCCGTCATGAAGTACGACGACTTCCCCATGGTGCTCGAGACCTGGCGCACCTGCCTTCGGGACGAGTTCGACATCGATCATCTGAAGCAGGTGCTCGACGAGATCGCATGCCGCGACATCGACGTCACTGAAGTCAGCACCTCGACGCCGAGCCCGTTTGCCCAGGGCGTCGCCTGGGGGCAGGTGAACACCTACATGTACATGGACGATACGCCTCGGGCCGGCAAGCGGTCGTCGCTGGCACCGGGGCTGCTGGAGGAAGCGGTCTTCAATGCCAACATTCGTCCGGCGGTACCGATGTCCCTGAAGACCGACTTCGAAGCCCGACGTCAGCGCCGGCTGCCCGGCTACGAGCCCGAAACCGGGGAGGACGTACTGGAATGGATCAAGGAACGTGTCGCAATCCCGGCAGTGGAGTTCACCTGGGAGATGCCGGACAAGGCGACGCACATCAATCACGGCAGCGGACTTATTGTCGCCATCGAAGACGCCGATCTGATCGAACGGGGCCTTGCCGGCAGCGATGAGAGCGCGACGGCCACGCTGCTTGCCAACTGGCTGGCCTGGTACGGGCCACTGCGTGCCGCCGACATCGAGCGTGGGCTTGGCCTCGCACAGCCGGCACTCGAGGCAGCGCTCGGGTTTCTGGCAGACGAAAAGACGGTCATCTGCGGCAGCCTGGTCGAGGGTAGCGATGAAATCTGGTGGTGCGACGCCGGCAACTATGAGGTCCTGCTCAGGCTCATGCGGCGAGAGGCGCGAACGCACTTCGAGACACTCCCGGCTGCCGACCTGCCGCGATTTCTGTACCACTGGCAGTCCCGGTCGGGCCCCGGGGCAGGCGAGGAGAGACTGTTCGATGTCATCGAGCAGTTCCGCGCGTGCCCGGCGCCTGCCGCGCTGTGGGAGACCGAGATCTTCCCTGCCCGTATCGACAGCTACGATCCGCGGGATCTCGATACCATCATCCAGGATGGCGACGTCAGCTGGCTCGGTACCGGCGAGCGACAGATCATCTTCTGCTTCGACGAAGACCTCGCATTGCTGGCGCCACCGGAAGACACGGCATTTCCCGCGGAGCTCGAGGCGCTGATGCCCGACGCTGCGGGCCGCTACGACTTCGCCGCCCTCGCCGACCGGTCGGACCGATCGGCCGCTGAACTCTCGGCATTGCTCTGGTCGTCGGTGTGGCAGCGACAGATCACCAACGATACGTTCAGCGCGCTGCGCAAAGGTCTCGACAATAATTTCGTCGTGCCGGAAGCTGGCGAGATGAGCAGTGGGCGACGTCGTCAGATTCGCCGCGGCGGCTTCAACCGGTGGCGCGGCGCCATTCCCTTTGCCGGCAACTGGCTGCGCGTTCCCGTGGAAGACAGCGATGAAGACCTGATCGCTGGCGAGGAAATCGCGAAAGAGCGTGTCCGCGTGCTGCTCGACCGGTACGGCATCCTGTTCCGTGAAATGCTCGCCCGGGAGCTGCCCGAGTTCCAATGGCGAAGCGTGTTTCGGGCATTGCGCCTGATGGAACTTTCAGGCGAAGTCATGACGGGGCATTTCTTTGAAGGCATCCCCGGCCTCCAGTTCGTCTCGTCAGAAGCCCTGCGCCTGCTGGAGCGCCCGCTGCCGGAGCGGATCTTCTGGCTCTGCGCGGCTGATCCGGTCTCGCCTTGCGGACTCGGTATCGACGCGCTCAAGGCTGAGCTCCCGCGCCGGCTGCCATCGAATCATCTCGTGTACCATGGCAACCGGCTGGTCATGGTCTCCGAGCGAAACGGCAAGGCGCTGACCTTCCATGTCGAACCTGATAACGAACATGTGCCCGAATACGTCACTGTACTCCGCCACCTCGCCTATCGCCGCCGCGCGCCGGTCCGCGCGCTGACGATCGAGACGATCAACGGCGAACCTGCGTTGCAGAGCGAGTGGCTGGATATGCTGACGACGCTGCTCGGCCTCCGGCGCGATCATCATGCCGTGACGCTGGAACGCTCATTCGAGGAGATTTAGGGAGCCGGAATCATGCTGCTTTTCACCCACCCGGACTGCGAAACCCACGCGATGCCAAGGCACCCGGAGCGCCCGGAACGTCTCTCGGCGGTCATGAAGCGACTTGCGGCCGACGGGCTGACCGACGAGTCGCGCACGGTCCTCGCGACGGAGATTGCCCGGGCCGACCTCGAACGCGTGCATCCCGCCCGCTTCGTCGATCGCATTGAAGCATGCGAGCCCTCGAGCGGACTGGCGCGCGTCGACCCGGACACCTACATGTGTGCGGGCAGCGCGCGTGCGGCGCGTCTCGCCGCCGGTGCCTGCGTTGACGCAACCGCCGCGGTGCTGGCGGGCGAAAGCCAGACCGCTTTCTGCGCGGTACGTCCGCCCGGCCACCACGCGGAGGTCGCCGAGGCCATGGGGTTCTGCCTGTTCAACAACGTCGCCGCCGGCGTCCAGAAGGCACTTGCGACACCCGGCATCGAGCGCGTCGCGGTACTCGACTTCGATGTTCACCACTGCAACGGCACGGTCGATATCTTTCGCGATGACGAGCGCGTGCTGGTGTGCTCATCGTTCCAGGATCATTTCTACCCGCACCGATATCTCGACTTCGAGAACAGTCATATCGTTCGAACGCCGCTCTCGGCCGGCACTGGCAGCCACCCGTTTCGGCGGGCGATCGAGCGCGACTGGGTCCCCGCGATCGAAGCGCATCGACCGCAGCTGATATTCGTTTCAGCAGGATTCGATGCTCACGAGCGCGATCCGGTTGGCGAACTCGAACTGATCGATGACGACTATGCGTGGATCACCCGCACTATCGTCGACCTGGCACGCGACCACGCCGAGGGCAGAATCATCTCGACGATGGAAGGTGGCTATGATCTGGAGGGGCTGGCGGGCGGCGCCGCCGCTCACGTGGCGGCGCTGCTCGACGCCGGGAGATAATCGCTGATATCGACGTCGTCAATCTGATCCGGCTGCAGGAACCTGTCGGCGTACTGCCGGTAGACGCCTGATTCCAGGAACAGCCTGAACAGTTCCGGGTCGAGGTGCTGGTCCTTGACCATGAACCCCATGATCCGGATCGATTCAGACAGGGTCTTGGGCGGCTTGTACGGACGGTCGGCCGCCGTCAGTGCCTCGAAGACATCGGCGATGGCCATGATGCGGGCAGGAATCGACATCTCGTCGCCCTTCAGCTTCTTCGGATAGCCGGTGCCGTCCATCTTCTCGTGATGACCACCGGCAATCTCCGGCACACGCGCGAGATGAGGCGGAAACGGCAGATTCTCGAGCATCACGATCGTCTGCACGATGTGATCGTTGATCTTGAATCGCTCTTCGTCGGTCAGCGTGCCGCGCGCGATTGACAGGTTGTAGACTTCCCCGAGGTTGTACTTGTGCTCGGGCACATCGACGCGGAACCCGTAGGGGTTGTTCGGGTCAGCCGAGTGCACCACCGCGTCGTGCTCGATGATGTGATCGATCCGGTCCTGCAGGAGATTTTCGACGCACGGCAATGGTTTCGCCACCGCGCGCTCCTTGCGCTTCAGCTCCTCGTGGGCGATGCCAAGGCGGTCGTCCAGCGTGCGCGTCCAGGTTCGCTCGGCAATCTGCTTCAGCCGTTCAATCCGCTCTTCGGCCATGAATTCGCCACCGAGATTGCACTCGGCAACGAACGCAAAGTCATCGTCGATGGCGGCGAGTTCGATATCGAGCTGGGCCTTCAGTTCGGCCTCGTCACCCTCACCGGCAATGACCTTCTGCTGGAAATCGATGACGGCCTCACGCTTGACGACCTCGAAGCGGGTCCTGATCTCGTGAATGCGGTCTGTAATGGTTTCCAGTTTCGTCGCCTTGTCGACCACATATTCGGGCGTCGTGACCTTGCCGCAGTCGTGAAGCCACGCACCGATGTGCAGTTCATACCACTCTTCTTCGTTCAGATTGAAATCGCGGAACGGTGCCGCATCGGAATCGCAGGCTGCTTCGGTCAGCATCTCGGTGAGCAATGGCACCCGCTGACAGTGACCGCCGGTATAGGGGGATTTCGCGTCCACCGCACTCGCCATGAGTTCGATGAACGAATCCAGCAGGTGTCGCTGGGCGTCCAGCAGCGTCTGGTTCTCGAACGCGACCGCGGCCTGACTCGACAACGCCTCGATCAGCGACGTGATGTCATCCGGGAACGCAGCAATCTCATTCGTCTCGGGATCGATGCTGTTGATGAGTTGCAGCACGCCGATCACATGGTTCTGGTGATTCTTCAGGGGAACGGCAAGAAACGACTTCGATCGATAGCCCGTCCCCTCATCGAATTTCTTGGTGCCGGAAAAATCGAACTCGGTGGAATCGTAGGCGTCGGCGATATTGATCGTTTCACCCGTATTCGCAACATGGGTATTGATGTTGTTCATGTTCGGTTCGCCATCGTCACCGAACATCTTCACGGGAGGCATCGTAATCGGCTGGCCGGTGGTGCCACCCTGGGCGATGCCGAGCGAATCATTGCGTACGATCTTGAACTCGAGTTCGTCGTCCTTCGACCGAATGTACAGGGTGCCGCCGTCGGCGCGCGTCAGATCCTTCGCCTCGAGGAGGATCTTCTCCATCAATCGATCGGTATCCTTTTCTGCCGACAGCGCGATGCCGATGTCGATCAGCCTTTTGAAGGAGACCTGATCCATGGCCATGAAGTCACTCCGAAGTTACGCAGCCCCCTTATAAAACGGAACAGCTACTGCTTCAAGGGTGGCCGGACCGGTGTTACTCTGCGCCGATGAGTACCAAGATCCCGTTCGTTTACAAGTTCGACTACAAGTACCGCGAGACCCAGAAGATCTCGCCTCTCGTGCGGCGCGTGCTGGCTGAAAATCCCAGCGCCTTCACCTTCCGGGGAACCGGCACGTACATCATCGGTCACGGCGACAGCGTTGCCGTCATCGATCCGGGTCCGCTGCAGGATGACCACATCGAAGCGCTCAAGGCCGCCACCGAAGGTGAGAACGTTACGCATATCCTGATCACCCATACCCACATGGACCACTCGCCCGCCGCCGCTCCGCTCAAGGCGCACTGGGGAGCGAAGACCTGCGGCTACGGACCCCACGGCGCTGGCAAACGTGAACAGGGCGTACAGGTCGAGGAAGGCGGCGACATGGATTTTGTACCGGACATCAAGGTGGGTCACGGCGACGTCATCGAAGGTGACGGCTGGACCATCGAGTGTGTCTACACACCGGGCCACACGTCCAATCATCTGTGCTTCGCGCTCAAGGAAGAGAAAGCACTGTTCACCGGCGATCACATCATGGGCTGGTCAACCAGTATCATCTCACCGCCGGACGGCGACATGACCGCGTATATGGAAAGCCTGGAACTGCTGCTGGAACGCGACGATGAGATCTACTGGCCCACGCACGGCACATGCATTGACGACCCGAAGCCCTTCGTCCAGTCGTTCATCGACCACCGTCTCGAACGCGAACGACAGATTCTGGACTGTCTCTCCCAGGGCTACGACAAGATCATGGAGATGGTGCCGGTAATGTACACCGAGACCGACGAGAAGATGTATGGCGCTGCCGGTCGCAGCGTGCTGTCAGCAATGGTGCGACTCATCGACACCGGGCAGGTGCATTGCGATGACGACACACCGGCGCTGGGGTCTACCTACTCGCTCCCCTGAATTCGCACCCTGCTGAATCCGTCAGTGATCGTGCTGATACTCTGGGCCGTCAGCTCACCGACGTCGAGGCGACTGTTGCCGTCGAGGTAGATTGCGATGTGATCGGCAACGATTCCGGAGAGTGACACTCGCTCGCGACCCATCAGCTTGATATCACAGCGGTTGCCCGCGGGCGCGCGGGCGCCCCCGGTGGCTTCGATGATGAGCCGGCCGTCACGTCGCACGACCTTTGCACCGTTCAGTACCACCCGCTCACCGTCGATCATGAGTTCCACTTCCATGGTTTCGATCGCCGGCCCCGCCAGCGCGGGCACCGCGTTGGCGATGAGGACGATAAACGCGGCAAGGGTGGGTGCGTACTTCATGGGGTCAGGTTAAGCAGCTACCGTGCCAAACCTTCAAACCCCTGATTTCAAAGACTTTTCTCACGGAGCACTGATTTTCGCCGCTCGGCCGTTGGTGAATTACGCCAATTTGTGAACCGATCCACGGAATCGAAGCCGGGTAACCGATACATTTCGCCACAAGTCGTTAACACAACATTTACCCGAGGCGGTCATGAACCTGGCAATCCTGACACGTTCGATGATGGTCTTTGTGCTGCTCCTCGTCACGCTGGCCATGAACATCGACGACAACCTGCTCGCACGCGTCGGCTTCGCCGGCAACTACGCGTTGATCCTGCTGCTGTCGCTGCTGTTTACGGTGATTCTGACGGGACGCAGCGTCTACATCGTGGCGGCCATCGTGCTGCTGTCGATGGTGGCGAACATGCCGGCAGACTTCACGCTCAATTTTGGCGTCGATCGTGACTATTATGCGGGCGTCATGCTGGCGCTGCTCATGCAGCCATTCATGGCCCGTATCATGAGCGTTTAGGTATTTTCGATCTGCGCTTCGATCTCTGGCATCGCCATTGACATGCCGACGCGCAGGCGGGTCATGAAAATGATGCCGCCATGGGGTTCGTTCATCTGGCCGGCGAAATACAGCTTCTCGAAGATCTCGTTGGCCCGGTCAGCGCTGACACAGACCTCGAGCACTTCCTTCTCGGGCTGCCCGCCGGCCGCACCGAGCACCGAAAAACGACCCACGCCGCGGCCACCGTGGAACATGCCGCCGTGGATATCCTCTTCCACGGACAGTGCTTCCTGCACCAGCCTGGCCCTGCCCTTCGGGACGATGCAGGTAATCAACCGGGCATCCTGAATCAGCCCGTTCATGTACCGGATCGCTCCGCCTTGGCATGAATGCTCTCGATGACTTCCGGCGGAATGTACGTCGCCGCCTGCTCGAGTTCGGTAATGTAGATGATGCCGTTGCCCGGCACGTCGAGTTCCGCGGCAAAGTACATGCGCTCGAAGATCCGCTCGACCTGGTCGTCAGCGACGAGCGTGGTGATGATCTCTTTCTCGACGTCGATCGCGAGTCCAAGTATGCCGAGCCGCTCGCGCACACCGCAGCCGTAGCCGTACCACATGGTCGCGCCCTGGGCGCCGGCATCCTGCGCCGCCTGAACCACGGCGTCCGCCTTGCCGCGCTGGACGATGCAGGTAATGAGTGAAACGTCTGTCAGAATCGTGAGTTCTCGGCTCATAGTGAAGGCTTCCCGACTGTCATCATTTCCTTCTCGCTTCTCCGGTGTCGCTGCGCTACGCGATAGCGTATCCAGAGCCCGGTACTCAGCACCGCAATGATCGGGCCGATCGATGCCATCGACAGGATACCGAACCCTTCGATCGCACCCAGCGCGTTGCCGAAACCGAGTCCCATCGCCAGCACGAGCGGCACGGTGACAGGCCCGGTCGTCACACCGGCGCTGTCCCAGGCGATATTCACGAACTCCTCGTTGGAGAGAACGGTCAGGACAATCGCGACCAGATAGCCTGGAATCAGGAGCGCGGCGATGGGCAGATCAAAGATGATCTTGACCACGCCGAGTGCGATCCCGCAGCCGACACCGAGCGAGACCGCATACATCAGCATCGACTTGCGGAACGATCCGTTGGTGAGATTCTCGACGGTCATGCCGAGGGCATTGAGCGCGGGTTCCGCAAGCGTCGCGCCGAAGCCCAGCAGCCACGCAAAACCGATTGCGATCCCGATACCCAGCGACAGGAAGTACAGCGGCGAGCCCGTCACCGCCTCGATGCTCGTGAACGCGCCCGGCACAAGACCGCCGCTTTGCCCGCCCAGTTTTGACAGGCCATAGCTGAGTCCGAGATTGAAGACGATCATGCCGAAGACGCACAGAACAATGCCAAAACCGATGATCCTCGGGTTCGGCAGGCGCTCACGAAGCAGAAACACCATCACCAGCAACAGGAAAACAACAAGCGGTACGATTGCGCGAATACCACCGATGATTTCGACGCCCGGGCTCGACTCATACCACGGCAGCACGACATCCCCCGCCGACCCGGCCAGGCCTGCGGCTGCGATGATCGCCTCAGGCGTCGTTTGCGTTGACACGAAGATCGTCAGCAGCATGACGGCGACGATCGGAAAGAGTGATGCGAGGGTGACAATCCCGAAGCCCGAGAGTGAGTCACTGCCCCTGCCCGCGGCATGCGCGATACCGATACCGAGCGACAACACCAGCGGCACCGTCACCGGGCCGGTCGTGACAGCACCGCAGTCGTAGGCAAGACCGAGTGTCTTCGACAACTCGGCATCCATCGCCATGTAGAGCGTCATCCCGAGTACGGGCACGAGCGTGATGTAGATGAGCGGTTTAAGACTCCAGCCGTAGATGAACCGGATGGTCCCCAGGACTGCGGCAAGTCCGACGCCGATACCGACGCTAAGTACCAGGACACCGGTCCATTCTGTCAGCAGCGAGTAGAGATAGGGGGCGCGCTCCACGCTGACCAGCGAGCCTGCGGTTTGCAGCGCGCCGATGGCCGGTTCGGCAAACGTCACGCCAATACCGAGGAGAAACACGACGATCAATACGGTAGCGAGTGCCGCCTTCGCCGGCAGCGACGTGCCAAGCGCCTCACCAAAGGGCATCAGCCCGACCTTGAGACCTTCCATAAACAGCATGAGGCCGAAGATGACGGCCAGCAGGCCCGCCGAGATGATCCACGCATCCTGTACCGTTTCGCGCAGGATGAAGAGCTGGAACATGACGAGATAAAGGGCAAGCGGCGCGACCGCGCGGAACTGGTCGAAGAATCGGACCGAAAGATAGGGCCGCAGCAGTCGATAGATGTCACCGGCGCCAACGACAAGTGCATCCGGGCGATAGGGCAACTCTCGCCCGTCGGCGTCGCGCTCGATCTCCGGTGCCAACTCGTTGTAGCTGATGCGGTCCCGGTGAACGTTGAGCTCGCGAGCGAAGCTGCCGAACGCAATCCGCTCGGCGGCTTGCCCGCGACGACTTTCCTCAGGCACTGGCGCTTGGGCGCTGCTGCACCCGTTCGAGCCACGCCATGATGTTCCTGTTGTTCTCGTTGAGCGGCTGGCCGACCTGCGTACCAAACACCAGGAAACAGAACAGGAGGATATCTGCGAGCGTGAATCGGTCACCGCACACAAACTGCTTGCCTTCCATCTGCTGATCGAGCCAGGTGAGGCGCGCCTGCGCCATCTGCTTCAGGTCATCTGCTGCATGGGGAATGCACTGCACACGATCCTGGAACATCGGCAGCCCCTCAGCAAACCGGAAGCCGTTGGCCAGCGGCTCGAGAATCTGCAGATCGATGCGTCGCGCCCACATGCGGGTCTCGGCGCGCTCCTCGGGCGTGGTTCCGATCAGCGGAGATGGCCCGTTCTTCTCGTCGAGATACTCGCAGATCGCGGTGATTTCCGAGATGCAGGACCCGTCATCGAGCTCCAGCGTGGGCGACTGTCCGGACGGGTTACGCTTGAGGTGCGCCTCGTCACGGTTCTCACCCTTCATCAGATCGATCTCGACCTGCTCGAGCTCAATGCCGCGCTCGGCCATGAACATTCTGACGACGTGGGGGTTCGGACCAATGGATGTGTAGAGCTTCATGGCTGTTCCTTTCTGGATGTTGAGTCGGATGCAATGCTCCGGTTTATACAAGCTGAAAGCGCCAGCGTCCACTCGGCAGCGGCGGACGCGGATGCAGGGTTGCCTTTTCAGGAAATCGGAGTAAGCTGCCGCGCTATTCATCGTTCTTATGAACGACGATCAGCCCGCAACAAGAAGAACCGACAAGAGAAAGAGGTGGCCCGATGCCAATGCTCAATCTGAACAATTCCGGCAAAACACGACTCACTGATCGTGGCCGTTGAGCGAGTGCTGATCTAGCTGAATCTTCGCCCGCTCATTGCCAACGAGCGGGCTCCTTCTCGAACGACGACGACCCTGTCGACGTTCATCGAAATTCCAAAGGTCCACCCGCTCGTTACCGGACGGCAGCCGCCGTCGACCGAAACAAGCAGGACACTGGACCGTGAACGACAGAAAGAAAGCAATACTGCTCTGGGAGAGCACTGAGGGATACCGCCTGACCTTCGCCACTGCGATCATCGCCATGGCGATCGGCTACATCTTCATGTTCGGCGTGCCGCTCGCCGCGAAATTCGCCATCGATGCCATCGAACGGGGCGACGGGTTCGTCGCTGCACCGATTGTCGCCAACCTCGCCGCGATCGTTCACTTCGGCAGCGGCGAGCCGGGGCTCCTGGCGTATCTCTTGCTCGCGGCCTTTGCCACGCTCGGGCTGACCGCGATCGCCGGTGTCTTTCTCTACATTCGCGGCCGCTACAGCGCGGTCGCAAGTGAGGGCATCGTGCGCAGGCTGCGGGACCGGATCTACTCGCACCTCGAGCACCTGCCGAGTTCGTACCACGATCGCGCGGATACGGGCGATCTGCTGCAGCGCTGCTCGTCAGATATGGAGACCGTACGCGTCTTTCTCGCCGGGCAGGTCATCGAGATCTCGCGCGCGATCCTGATGCTGATCACGGTGTTGCCGATCCTGTTCTGGCTCGATGTACGCATGGCCTGGCTGTCGCTCGCCTCAATGCCGGTGCTCTTTGTCTTTGCTGTGGTCTTCTTTCGACGGGTCAAGGACATGTTCCTCGAGGTCGACGAGTCCGAGGCGCGCATGACGACCGTGCTGCAGGAAAACCTGACCGGCATTCGCGTCGTGCGTGCGTTCGCCCGGCAGGAGTTCGAGACCGACAAGTTCATGGAAAAGAACGGCGACTTTCGCGACCGCAACCAGCGACTCATCGGTCTGCTCGGTGGCTACTACGCCGTCAGCGACTTCATCTGCCTCGGGCAGATTGGACTGTTGCTCATCGTCGGTGCCACCTGGGCCATCGACGGCTCCCTGTCCATCGGCGACCTGTTCGCGTTCATCACCTACGAGGGGATGATCATCTGGCCGATCCGACACATGGGCCGGGTGCTGACGGACTCGGGCAAGGCCATCGTCGCCATGGGGCGAATCGCCGAGGTGCTCGGCGAGCCGATCGAGACGCAGAACGATCACGACCCGGGCCATCGGCTGAACGGGCGCGTGCGCCTCAATGCCGTCCATTTCGGCTTCGACCCGAATCGACCGGTGCTCACGGACGTCAACTTCGACATCGAACCCGGCCAGACGCTGGCCCTGCTCGGCCCGCCGGGCTCGGGCAAGTCCACAGTGGCGCAGCTGCTGATGCGGCTCTATGACTACGATCAGGGTTCGATCCTGCTCGATGACTACGAGCTCTCGGATCTGTCACGCAAGTACGTGCGATCACAGATCAGCATCGTATTGCAGGAGCCGTTTCTGTATTCCGCGAGCATCGGCCAAAACCTTCGGGTCGGGCGTATCGATGCAACCGACGAGGAAGTGATCGCCGCGACGAAGGCCGCGTGCATACACGATTCGATCATGACATTCCCGAGAGGCTATGACTCCATGGTGGGCGAGCGCGGCGTGACGCTCTCGGGCGGCCAGCGCCAGCGGATCGCGCTGGCGCGGGCGCTGCTCAAGGCACCGCCGATCCTGATCCTCGACGATGCGCTTTCGGCCGTTGATACGGATACCGAGTCGCAGATTCTCGAAGCGCTGGCGGCGACGCGCGATGAGCAGACCACCATTATCGTCGCCCACCGTCTGTCGACGGTCATGCATGCCGACAAGATCCTCGTGTTGCACGAGGGGGCGGTCGTGCAGGAAGGCAACCACGATTCACTGTCCGGGTCGGATGGGATCTATCGCAACCTGTGCGAAATTCAGGGCGCGATTCAGGACCAGATCGATGCGGACGTCAGGGAGTTCGAACATGAGCGACTTTTTTGACGACGAAAACTACGACGACGGCTTCAACGAGGATTCCTACCAGCAAGGAATGAATCTCGACTTGTGGAAGCGACTGCTCGGATACACCCTGCACTACCGCTTCGAGGTCATGATGCTTGCGGGTTGCGCAATCACGACCGCCATCGCCGAGATCGCCTTCCCGCTGATCACCCGCGCGGTGATCGACGGGATCGCGGCCGAGGGAACCGGGCTCGATCTCTGGTTCTACGCCGGACTGTATCTGTTCTTCACGGCGCTGCTGGCCATATCCGTCGGCGGCTTCATCTGGTTTGGCGGCAAGCTGCGTACGCATGTGAGCCACGACATCCGAAGCGACGGCTTCGACAACCTGCAGCGGCTGTCGTTCTCGTTCTACGATTTCAGACCGGTCGGCTGGCTGATGGCGCGCATGACCTCGGATGTCGAGCGGCTGTCGAACATTCTGGCCTGGGGCCTGCTCGACCTCATCTGGGGCAGCACAATGATGCTCGGTATCGCGATCGCGATGCTCATCATGGACGTGTCCCTCGGGCTCATCGTCCTGTCAGTGATCCCGGCGCTGTGGTGGCTGTCGATGACCTTCCAGCGAATCATCCTCAAGAGTGCACGGGAAGTGCGCAAGACGAACTCCCGGATCACCGGCACGTTCAACGAGAGCATCGTTGGCGTTCGCACAACCAAGGCATTCGTGAAGGAAGCGCAGAACCTCAAGAACTTCGGCGGTCTCACCGACACGATGTTCGATGCGTCCGTGCTGAACAAGATCCAGGCCGCGCTGTACCTGCCCCTCGTGCTCACACTGGGCGCGCTGGCCTCTGGGCTCGCGCTGGTGTTCGGTGGTCTGGAAGTGATCTGGGGGACGATCACCGCCGGCACCCTGATCGCGTTCCTCGCCTACGCCCGACATTTCTTCGAGCCGATTCAGGAACTCGCGAACTGGTTCGCCGAAATGCAGATGGCGCAGGC
This sequence comes from Pseudomonadales bacterium, assembly GCA_965267485.1. Taxonomy (GTDB): domain Bacteria; phylum Pseudomonadota; class Gammaproteobacteria; order Pseudomonadales; family Azotimanducaceae; genus JANQJA01. The sequence continues at coordinate 2,685,494 of OZ254080.1, forward strand.
GTCGGCAGAGCGGATCATCTCGCTCATCGAGTCGGAGCCCGAGATCCGGGACAGCGAGGCCGTTCGGGCGCGCATGGCCGAGAATCATCAGCCCGGCATGGCCATGGACGGCTATCCGGATCGCATCGACGAAATCGAACTCGATCATGTGAGCTTTGCCTACGGCAGCGGACGCAAGGTGCTGGACGATGTCAGCCTGCGGATCAGTCACGGTGAGAACATCGCGATCGTTGGCTCGACCGGCGGCGGCAAGACAACACTCGTGAACCTGATCTGCCGCTTCTACGAGCCGACCGACGGGCGGGTACTGATTGACGGCGTCGACTACCGCGATCGCAGCCTGCACTGGCTGCAATCGAACCTCGGCATCGTGCTGCAGTCCTCGCACGTATTCGGCGGGTCGATCCGGGAGAACATCCGCTACGGCCGCCTCGATGCGACCGAGGACGAGATCATCGAAGCATCGATTCGCTCCGGCGCGCACGACTTCATCATGGCGATGGACGCGGGCTACGACACCGAGGTCGGTGAAGGCGGCTCCAAACTGTCAGCCGGCCAGAAGCAGCTGATTTCGTTTGCACGGGCCATCCTCGCAGATCCGAAGATCCTGGTCATGGACGAGGCAACATCTTCTGTCGACACCGTCACCGAGCAGCACATCCAGCAGGGAATGACGGAACTGCTCAAGGGACGGATCAGTCTGGTGATCGCTCACCGGCTGTCGACGATCCGGGGCGCTGACCGCATCCTCGTGATCGAGCACGGCAAGGTGACCGAGGCCGGCAGCCATGAGGAACTGATGCAGGCGAAGGGCCGCTATCACAAGCTCTACACGCAGCAGAGCCTCTCGCAGATGACGAAGGACAACCGCACCTGGGCCGCAGGCGCGTAGCCGTGGCGCGACTCCATGACGACGAGGTTCCGATCACGACGGACCTCGCCCGTCATCTCATTGATTCACAGTTCCCGTCCTGGCGGGCACTGCCCATTGAATCAATCGGAACGCCGGGCTCCGTCAACGTCGTCTACCGGCTCGGCGACTCACTCGCCATCCGGATGCCAAGGACCGGCGCCGGCGCACGGGGACTGCTCGACGAACTGAAGTGGCTGCCCCGCCTCGCGCCGCAGCTCCCGTTACGGGTTCCCTCGCCCGTCGCCACGGGCCACCCGGATGACCGCTATCCTCTGCCCTGGGCTGTCTACGACTGGATTCCGGGAACGATCTGGTCGCTCGAGCACCCGCCCGATGAGTACGAGGCTGCGGGCCGGCTGGCGGCCTTTGTTCAGGCAATGCGCGGGATCACAACCGTGGGCGCACCGCGTTCGACCCGCGATACACCGCTGCAGCGACGCGACGCGCACGCAAGACGGGCCATCGCGGCCATCGACGAGTTCGACCAGATGGCCCTGCACCAGGCCTGGGAGCAAGGCCTTGCCGCGCCGGCATGGGAGGGGCCGGGGGTCTGGACGCACGCCGATCTGCTGCCCCCCAACCTGCTCGTCTGCGACGGTGCGCTCACCGCGGTGCTGGACTTCGGCCACCCCGGCGTTGGCGACCCCGCCCTTGACCTCGCACCGGCGTGGACAGTGTTCGGTGCGAGCGGTCGCGCGCGATTTCAGGAGGTGCTCGGCGGCGAAGACAGCCTCTGGTCACGGGCAGCGGGCTACGCGCTGTTCCAGGCACTGCTGATCATTCCATACTACCGGGAGTCACATCCGGCGTTCACTGCGACAGCAGTCCGGACGGTTCACGAGATTCTCGAATACACCTGAACCCGGGTGTACGGCCAACCCCTTTGAATCACCGATTGACCGAGATATCGTTAGGCTTTCTCGCGGGGAGACGATCGACATGGCAATGGGTTACAAGGAAATGGTCGCCGAGGCCGAAAAGGAGGCCGAGACCATCGAGGTCGCAGATGCGGTCAAGCTGCTCGAAGACGACGGCGTGATCTTCGTCGATATCCGTGACGTCCGCGAACTGCAGCGTGAAGGCAAAGTGCCCGGCGCAACGCATGCGCCCCGGGGCATGCTGGAGTTCTGGATCGACCCGGAGAGCCCCTACTACCGGGACGTTTTCGGGCAGGACAAGCGATACGTCTTCTACTGCGCCGGCGCCCTGCGCTCGGCGCTGGCCGTACAGACCGTGCAGAAGATGGGCATGACCAACGTCTGTCATCTGGGCGGCGGCTTCGCTGCATGGCGTGAGGCAGGTGCACCCATCGAACTCATGCGCGAGCGCAAGGACGAGGAAGAATAGTCTGTCCATCCGCGCTCCCGTCTACGCCCGCAACGTCGTTGCCACCAGCCAGCCACTCGCGGTCTGGGCCGGCCTGAAAGCCCTCGATGCCGGCGGTAATGCCGTTGACGCCGCCATCGCGAGTGCGATCGCCCTGACCGTCGTTGAACCGAACAACAACGGCATCGGCAGCGATGCGTTCGCGATCGTCGCCGACGGCGGCGAATTACACGGGCTGAACGCATCAGGCCGCGCACCCGCTGCCTGGACGCCGGCACGATTCGAGGGCCGCACCACCATGCCATCGCTGGGCTGGGATGCCGTGACGGTGCCCGGCGCCGTCAGCGCCTGGGTTGCCCTCAGTGAAAAGTTCGGGCGCCTGCCATTCGAGGCGCTCTTCGAGTCCGGTATCCACTACGCCGAGGCGGGGTATCCCGTCGGGCCGAAGTCCGCTTACTTCTTCGAACTCTCGAAACAGCGGTTCGCCGGGTTCGACGAATTCAACCGGACGTTCCTCCCGGGCGGCAAGGCGCCCGCCCCCGGCGAAACCCTGAAACTGCCGGACCATGCGCGCTCGCTGCGCCGCATTGCCGAGACCGGCGGCGAGGCCTTCTACCGGGGCGATCTGGCGGAGGCGATGACCCGGGATTCGGCGGCGAACGGCGGTGCGCTGACGCTCGAAGACCTTGATGGCCACCAGGCCGACTGGGTCGCACCCATTTCAACCGACTTCAGGCACGCGACCCTGCATGAAATCCCGCCGAGCGGACAGGGGCTCATGGCGCTTGTCGCACTGGGCATCATCGAAGCCCTCGACTTTGATGCGCCCCTTGACTCCGTCGACAGCGTGCACCTGCAGATCGAGGCGTTCCGGATCGCCTGGGCGGAGGCCGAGCGTCATCTTGCCGACATCGACCACATGCGGATGACCGTGGATGAACTGCTCGACCCCGGGTACCTCGAGACGAGGGCGCGGGAGATCGATCCCATGCGCGCCAATCCAGCGCCGATCGCAAGCACCGTGTCGCGGGATACCGTGTATCTGACCACCGCCGATGCCGACGGCATGATGGTGTCGATGATCCAGTCGAACTTCCGCGGCTTCGGTTCGGGCATCGTCGTTCCCGGCACCGGCATCAGCCTGCAGAACCGGGGCAGCGGATTCACGCTCGAGCCCGGTCACCCCAACCAGGTCGGGCCGGGCAAGCGACCGTTCCATACGATCATCCCGGGCTTCGCCACCGTCGCCGGCAAGCCGAGCATGAGCTTCGGCGTCATGGGCGGACACATGCAGGCACAGGGCCACCTGCAGATGATGCTCCGAGTCTATCTCTATGGCCAGAACCCGCAGGCTGCATCAGATGCCCCGCGGTGGCACCTCACCGAGACCGGCGATGTCTGCCTCGAGGACGGATTTGACCCGGTCGTCGCCGACGAGCTTGCGGCGCGCGGGCACTCGGTGCGCTTCAACAACCCCGAACACCTGTTCGGCGGCGCGCAGCTCATCTATCGCATGGACGACGGCACGTACTGCGCGGGTTCTGACCACCGCAAGGAAGGCCACGCGGCCGGTTTCTGACGACGTGGCCCAGGACCTGACAACGCTCCAGGAATCCCTTCGGCGAAAGTGGGCCGGGCGCTCGTTCGAGAACCTCGTCAGCGAGGCGACACGCACCCTCATGAACGCGCGCGGAGACTGGGACCCGCCCGCAGGCATCACGCCGAAGCAGGAGCCGGTTCGGCTCGCGATCGGTATTCCCGACAGCGATACCCTGCCGAAGAACGATCTCCGCGAGGCCGCGAGCCGCGCGATCGAAAGACCCGGCGATGCCGCCTTCTCCTACGGATTCGGCATGGGATACGCGAAGCTCAGATCCCTCATTGCCGAAAGATATGCACGAGAGAAAGGTCTGCAGGTCAATGAAGACTGGTTCCAGCTGACGAACGGATCAGCAGGCGCCATTGATCTCATTTGCCGAACACTGATCGAGCCCGGTGACGTCATCATCTCGGAGTCACCCACCTACATGGGCACGCTTCGGAACTTCAGGGGCGTACTCGCTGAAGTCGCCGCGGTCCCGATGGATGACGACGGCATGATCGTTGACGAACTCGAACCGCTCATCGAACGCCTCAGTGCCGCCGGCAAACGGATCAAACTGATCTACACGATCAGCACGTTTCACAATCCAACCGGTGCCACGCTGTCGATCGACCGACGCATCCGGCTGCTCGAGATTGCTGCGAAGCACGACATCCTCGTACTCGACGATGACGCCTATGGTGAACTTTACTTCGGGGACCAGCCACCGCCGTCGCTGTCATCGCTCGCCGGCGGCTACGGCGTCGTCACGGTCGGCACACTGTCGAAGACGCTGGCACCGGGCCTGCGCATCGGCTGGATTCACGGCGAGCCGGAGATTGTGCAATTGTTCGGCAACATGCGGTTTGCCATGGGGCTGAATCAGCTGATGGTTCGCGTCATCGCCGACTATATGGAAGCGGGCCGACTGGACAATCACATCGAGCGCGCCCGCGCCCTGTACCGCACGAAGATGGAAACACTGGCGGACGCACTGGAACATCACGCCGGTGAGTTCATCGAGTTCCGCCGCCCGATTGGCGGTTTCTACCTGTGGGTCGACGTCAACAAGGGTGGGCTCGAGGCCAGCGCCGTGTGGCGAACGGCCTTCGAGGAAGGCGTCGCGTTCACACCCGGCGTGAACTTCTTTGCCGACCGGCGGGACCCTGACGGAGAACGGGTTCGCATCGCGTTTCCGCAGACGCCAATCGAACGGATGGACGAAGGCGCGCGCCGGTTCGGCGAAGCCTGTCGCCGCGTCGCCGCCGGCAAAGGCGCCTGACGGCCGCGTCAGTCGTCGGCACCGACGACCGAGTTTCGTCCCGCCGCCTTGGCCCGGTACAGCGCCTCATCGGCCGCTGCCACGAGCGATTTCGGATCGGTCTTGTCCGTGGGGATCAGCGTCGCCGTACCGATGCTGACGGTGATACTGATCGTATGGCCGTCGGCGAGAATCTCCCGACTGGCCAGTCGCGCGCGAACCTGTTCCGCCAGATGGACGGCGTTCCTCAGTTCCACGTAAGGCAGGATAACCACGAACTCCTCACCGCCGTAGCGGGCAACGACGTCTGACGGGCGGTTGAAACTGCTGTCGATCTCACGCGCCACCGTGGCAAGGCACTCATCTCCCGCCAGATGTCCGTAGGTATCGTTAACCTGCTTGAAGTGGTCGATATCGAGCAGCATCACCGTGATCGGATACTGCTGGCGGACCGCCCGCCGCCACTCCTGCTGGAACACGTCGTCGAAATACTGCCGATTGCGGATGCCGGTCACCGCATCGATCGTGGTCAACTCCTTCAGGATGATATGCGCTTCGGAGAGCTTCTCGAGCGCGCCCTGCAATTCTTTGGTTCGCTCATCCACTTCGCGTTCGAGCTGGCGTTTCAGCGTTTCCTGCTCGTCGAGCAACTGCTTGTTCGTCAACACGATCGCCGCCTGCGCGGCGAGCGACTCGATCAGCGCCTGGGTTTCATCCGGAAACGCGACGATCTCTCCCTGCTCGTCCACCGCGTTCAGCAACTGGAGCACGCCGATCGGTTCGTCGCGAAAATTCTTCAGCGGCACCGTCAGAAAGGATTTTGAGCGGTAGCCGGTGAGCTCGTCGAAATGCCGGGTTCCGGATGTATCGATATCGGCACGACTGTAAACGTCGTCGATCTTGATCGTTTCGCCGGTACAGGCGGCGCGGGAAGCGATGTTCCGAAGATTCGGCGAGCCGTCCTCAAACTGCAGCGGGATTTCCGGAAGGGAGACCGGCTCACCGGTCTTGCCACCCTGGGCGATCGAAAGGGTATCGTTCAGCACGATGGCAAAACGCAGCGAGCCCTCGTTCGTCACGAGGTAAAGCGTGCCGGCATCCGCATTCACGAGCGCCTTCGCCTCGCGAAGGATGCGCTCCATCAAGCTGTCGATATCACGTTCCGCAGCAAGTGCTCGACCGATGTCGATCAACCTGCGGTACGCGGTGGCGTCGGTATTCACAACGTCCCTTGCATTTGGCCCGCTCCTGACGAAGCCAATTCTATGCCAGCTTTGACACTCGACACCAACAAATACCTGCAAGTCACTGAATTGAATCACTTAATCGCTGAGAATCGGGTCCCGCACACGGTCGCGCCATGTGCCATTCGATGCCTGACGGGGTCAGAATCTGACGTCAATTTACCGGTCGAGCAACGCGAGGCTCAGCCAGGGAACGTAGGTAATCAGCAGCAACGCAAACAGTAGCACGAACATGAACGGAATCGTCGCGCGGTACAGATCGGTAATCGAGCGCTTGAACCGGTAGCTGGCAATGAAGAGATTCATCCCGATCGGCGGCGTAAAGTAACCGATCTGCATGTTGGCGAGGAAGATGATGCCGAGGTGAACCGGGTCGACGCCGAACTGAAGCGCCACCGGCACGATGAGCGGCACCATGATCACCAGCGCCGAGAAGATATCGAGGATGGCGCCGAGCAGCAGCAGCACGATATTCAGGAGGATCAGGAACATCAGCTTGCTGGTCACCACCGTGCTGATCCACTCGAAGAGTTGCTGGGGCACCTCCGCATCGATCAGGTAGTTGGTAAAGGCCAGTGAAACGCCGAGGATCAGCAGGATACCGCCGACCATGACCATGGAGTCGCGGATCACCCTCGGCAGCATCGTGAACGTGACTTCCCGGTGAATGACGACCTCGACGAGGAACACATAGAACGCGGTGACGGCTGCCGCCTCGGAGACCGCAAAAAAGCCTGAGTAGATGCCGCCCAGCACGATGAACGGCAGCGGAATCTCCCACTTCGCCGCCATGACGGCATCGATCGCATCACGCCGCGAGAATTGCCCACGCACGATCTCGCTCCCGCGATTCGCCCAGAGGCTGTAGCCGGTCAGCAGAACGATCATCAGCGCCGCGGGGATGAGGCCGGCAATGAACAGGTCCTGCAACGAGAACGCAATGGGCAGGTCCATCTGCTGCACCACGACCCCGTACAGGATCAGTGGTAGCGACGGCGCAAGCAGCAGTCCGAGACTGCCAGAGGTCGTCACGAGCCCGAGTGAGAAGCGCTCGCGATAGCCCGCCTCGACCAGCGCCGGGTACAGCAGTGCACCGAGGGCAACAATCGTCACGCCCGATGCACCGGTGAACGCTGTAAAGAACGCGCAGGTGATGAACGCGACGACCGCAAGCCCGCCCGGGAGCCAGCCGAGAAAGACCTGCGTCATTCTCACCAGCCGTGTCGAGAGCTGGCTCTCCGCCAGCAGGTAGCCGGAAAACGTGAACAGCGGCAGCGCCAGCAGCAGCGGCGTATCGACGAGGCGCCAGATCTCGATCCCGATGACCGTCAGCGGGATCTCGGCAAACCAGAATCCCACCATGGCCGCCGCGAGGATCACGACAAACAGTGGTGCCCCGAGGAGTGCGAGTACGGCAACGAGGCCGCTGAACAGCCAGCCCATCAGCGTTCCCGGCCAATGAGTTGCAGACCGGCACCGATGAAAAACCGGAGCGCCATGACAGCAAAGCCGATGGGAAGAATCGCCTGGCAGACCCAGGTCGGTACGCTCGCGAACGCGATCGTGCCGTCTTCATACTCGTAGCGAATGAATTCGGTCGAGGTCCACGCAATCGTGGCGCAGATGGCCGCGGCGGCCAGCGATGTCATAACGCCGAGATAGCGGGCGATCCCCTCGGGAACGTATCGGGAAACGACATCGATGCTGATGTGATGCCCTTCCCGTGTCGCCACCATCGCACCCAGCATCGCAACCCAGAGCACGAGAATCCGGAGAAAGGGATCGATCCAGAGCAGTCCAACATCAAAAAAGTTGCGCAGGACAATCTGCAGCAGTGCGATAACGAGCATCGAGGTCAGCGCGAGAATCAGCGCGCCGTCCTCGATGTAGTGAATCGCCCTGATCACGGGTCGGCGGTGGCCTGGGCTCCCGTGGACCGGAACTCCGACAGGTAGGTGCGAAGCATTTCGACGCTCTCGGCCGAAATTTCACCGGACTCGACCAGCCCGTCGATCGACTGCCGGGCTTTGCCCCGCCAGTTGGCAAGCTGGGATTCGTTGGGCTCGGTCAGGTTGATTCCCTGGTTGACCAGCGCGTCGTAGGCGGCCCGATTGTCCGCCCGGTTTGCCGCGTCGATCTCACCGAACACACGATTCATTACCTCGGTCACGACAGCCTGGTCTGCTTCGCTGATCGACTCGAACGCCTTCTTGTCGAGCATCATCATGGAGTATGTGTACATCAGCGGGTGATCGACCATGTAGTCCACATGATTGTGCCACTGCAGTGCCAGTGCGACGAGCGGGGGCACGGTGACGGCGTTCACGAGGCCGGTCTGCAGGCCGGCCAGCACGTCGGTGATATAGAGCGGAATCGGATTGATGTCGAAGGCCTTGATCATCTGCTCGGCGATCGGGTCGCCCGTGGGCACCCAGGTATCCTTGCGCTGCAGGTCGGCGAGCGACCTGACCGGTGTATCAGTCTGCAGGTACGCGAAGCCGGTCTCGGTCAGGGCGAAGCTCACGATACCGTTGTCACTCAGTCCCTCGATGATGCGATCGTCCATGCGCTCGCGCACATAGTCGACCTCCTCGAAGGTGTCGAACACCAGCGGCAGCGAGTAGACCTGCAGATCCGGATAGAAACGAATCAGCGCACTCGAACTGACCGCACCCCCGTGGAGCTGGCCAATGCGCATCTTGCGAAGCACGGTGAAATCGTCGCCCTGAACACCGCCAGGATAGATCTTGAACTTCACCCGGCCGTCCGTGCGCGCCTCGATCTCCTTCGTCCCCTCACGGAGGCTGTTCATCCACGTCAGCCCGTCCGGCGAGATCGTGGCAATCTTGAAGGTCTTGGCGTTGGCCGGACCGGCGACAGCCAGCAGGGTCACCAAAACCAGCGTCATCATGTTTCGCATATCAGAAATACTCGCTTGATTCTTGAAGCAGAACGCGGGCCTGCTCCTGGGCAACCCGGTTCGTCAGCGTCATGCCCGGCTCAACGGGGTCGGCGTCAATGACCTCCTGTAGCAGCCGGTCATGCAGCGCCTGATCGAAAGCCAGCCTCGCGTATTGCTCTGCATAAATGACCTTCGTCATCAGATATCGTTCACCGGCAATCTCAAGCGCGCGCTCGAAGTGTTCCCTGCCCGCTTCGATGTTACCGCCCATCGAGTCCGGCAGCGCGGTCTGGAGCCCGCCCATATAAAGATGCGGACCGCCGTTGTCCCAGGTTTCGTCGAGCTCGATAACCCGCGCCATCATGTACTTTACCTTGCCCAGCTGGGCGATTGCGTTCCAGTCATCGGAATGGTTCTGTATCCAGCCCGTCCAGGCCACGCCGAGTGCGTAAAGCGCCGGCACGGCCCCTTCTCCAAGCCCGTCCAGGGTCGCCTTGTATTCATCGAACGGCTGCCCCCGTACCTCGCAAAGCGCCTTGACCTCGATGCACGCTGCGCGCTCGGCATAGGCCAGTGCCTTGTCGGTCAGCAGCCGCGCCCGGTCTCCTTCTGTAAATACGGCAAACGAGCCGTTCAGGTTCGCTGCCGCAAGCAGGAGATCCGGATTGTCCGGACTGCTTCGCAGGAAGCTGTCGATCATGAGCAGATACGCCGGAATCCCCTCGCGCACCGTCTCGACGTCGCGGGAATTGAGGATGGTGTCGGCAAGATCCTCGGCCAGTCCGGACGTGACGGACGACATGAGGCTCGCGCAGCCTGACACAGTCAGGAGCGCGCCGATAAGGAGCATTCGTGGATACAACATGTTTACCTGCCGTCGCGGAGCGGAAATTGTAGATTCTTGCTATTCTTGCGTCCAATTCCAGAGCCGGTGTCACCCGTCTTGGCGCAAAGCGTCCTGTATCGCCTCATCGCGGTCCTGTACATTGCCTTCGTCTTTGCCACGTCGTCTGTCTTCTTCATGGTCGCCTGCCTGATCTGGCTGGTGACAAGACCGTTCGACCGCAGGCTGAGGCTGCTGCACCGCTTCACCTGCTTCTGGGCAAGCCTGTACATCTGGGTCTTCCCGCCGTGGCAGGTCGAGGTGACCGGGCGTGAGCACATCGACGATGCCGCAACCTACGTGATCGTCTCGAACCACCAGTCGCTGGTCGACATTCTCGCCGCGTTCATGCTGTTCCGCCACTTCAAGTGGGTCTCGAAGGCAGAGTTGTTCCGGATCCCGCTCATCGGCTGGAACATGAGCCTGAACCGCTACATCCGCCTGAAGCGCGGCCACAAGGGCAGTATCCGCGAGATGTACACCGCCTGTGAGCGACACCTCCGCGAGGGCAGCAGCATTTTCCTGTTCCCCGAAGGTACGCGTTCCGAGACCGGCAAGATGCGTGAATTCAAGGAGGGCGCCTTTGTGCTGGCCAAGCGCCACCAGGTGCCGATCCTGCCGATCGTGATCAACGGGTCAAAGAATGCGCTGCCGAAAGACAGCCTGAACTTCCACGGAACGACCCACGTCCGGCTCGACGTGTTGCCGCCGGTGCTGCCGGAGACGTTCGTTGACACGACGGTCGAAGACCTGAAGAACGAGATTCGGGAGCAGATCAGGACGCGGGTTGACGAAGAGGCGACGGACTGAGCCCGGCAAGCTGCTCTTCAAGCTCCGCCTTAGACAGGTTCGGCATCATCGGCAACGACGCAAGCGGAACGCCGACCTCCGCCATCAAACGCTCGAGATACTGGTATTTGGCTTGCTCGCCCTGACCCGCGCCCCGCAGCGCAAGTGCGAACACGACGCTGAAGTCCGCCGGATCGCAGGCGACGAATGACACGCTGCGCCCGAACAGTTCGCCCGGACCCTTCTCCAGCCGGATGAAATCGGCCAGCGGTTTACCCACGAAGATGCGGTAACGATCGCCGAGCAGTGCCTCGAGCATCCGGAGTACGTGCGCGTGAATCTCGTCGAGCGCCGCGGGTCGCAGACTGGCGCCGGCCGGCGCCGCGACCGCCGTCACGCTCGCAGACGCAGCATTGGGCAGCGGCGATTCCACCGGCGAGGGAACCGGGGCCGGGTCAGGCATCTTGCCCGTGAGTTCGTGAAGGGTCTTCATATCGGATTCCCGAAATCGCTCCAGCTCACGCCGCCGAAGATAGCGAAACAGCCAGACGACGCCCGCAAGGATGACGACAAACGCCAGGAATCCATCCATGTCGCCGAGTATAAGATGGACAGCGAAACGTCGTCGAGCGACACTGATCCCTTGCAAAGCGGAGGGAGAATCCATGCGTTTGGAAGGAAAAGTCGCCATTGTGACCGGTGCGGGTCAGACGCCGGGAGACACCATCGGCAACGGCCGGGCAACCGCCCTTGCCTTCGCCCGGGAAGGTGCCAGGGTACTGGTCTGTGATCGCAACTCGGCATCCGCCGGTGAGACCGTCGTGATGATTCGTGACGAGGGCGGCGAGGCCGAGGCTCACGAGGTCGACGTGACTGATGAGGCCCAGTGTCAGGAAATGGCGGCCGCGTGCCTGCGCGCCTTCGGGCGGATCGACATCCTTCACAACAACGTCGGCATCGGCGGTGGCGACCGGGGCGTGACCAGCATCGAGGAGTCTGTCTGGCAGAAGATCATCGACGTGAACCTGACGTCGATGCTGCTGACGTCAAAACACGTGCTGCCGATCATGCGCGAGCAGCAGTCCGGGGTGATCCTGAACATCTCGTCAGTGGCGGCTATCGCCTCCACGGGCATGGTCGCCTACAAGACGTCGAAGGCCGGCGTGGTGGCACTGACCGAGAACATCGCGATGGGCAATGCCAAATACGGAATACGGGCCAACTGCATCATGCCGGGGCTGATGAATACGCCAATGGCCATCGAGGGCTACTCGCAGAGCCAGGGTCGCGCCCGTGACGAGGTCATTGCAGCCCGCGACAAGATGGTGCCGTTACGCGGGAAAATGGGTACGGCCTGGGATGTGGCCTGGGCCGCCGTTTTCCTGGCGAGCGATGAGGCGAACTTCATTACCGGCGTCACGCTGCCGGTGGATGGGGGGCAGTCCATTCGGGTGGGCTAACGGGACTCCCTGTCCCGCGGCGTTGGTGCCTCCTCACCGCTACGTGCGGAGCTCAGGAACCTGCCGGGTGGGCTTTCCCGGCAGGCTGGAGGACATGGATGTCCGAAAGCCAGCGTACAGGGATGTACTTGCAGCGGTGCCGGGAAAGCCCACCCGGCAGGTTCCTCCACGCGACAATGCACAATTGAACAAATGCCTGGAAGGTGTGCCTAGACGTCTTTGAGGTGGTAGTGCTCGTTGAGCGTGATGACCGACTTCTCGCCTGAGCTGGCGCACATGAAGCGGTTGATGCTCGTGTAGTTGGGATTGAAGAACAGTCGCGGTTCGAAGCCGATCACGTGCGCAGTCCACACGTTGATGACACCGCCATGGCAGGTGACCGCGACACGCTTGCCGCGATTGTCATCGACAATCTGCTCGAGCGTCGTGATGACCGCCTCGGCAAAAGGTGCGAACTCGACTTCCATCTCACCCTTCATCAGACGCAGCCAACGCTCGTAGTCGACTTCCTTGAGTTGCTCGACCGGAATGTACTGGTCAGCGTGCTGGTCGTATTCGGCAACGCCGTCACGCACTTCGATATCGAGTTGCTTCATGCCCGCGAGCGGCTCCGCGGTCTCGAAGGCACGCTTCATCGGGCCGGAGTACAGTCGATCAATCGATTCCCGTTCGAGCCACGCCGCAACCTTGTCGGCCTGCGATCGGCCCTCGACAGAGAGCGGCGGATCGGCCGGCGAGCCGTCGTCGTTGACGATTTTCTCAGGCAGCCCGTGCCTGATGAGAATGAGTTCCACGCGGCAGCTTGGCTATATGCTAGGTGGCTGCGATGGAGACGTTGTAGACGCCCGCCTGACGGGAAGCGTCCATGACCTTGACCATAATCTCGGTCGAGCTTTCCGGGTGGGGCTGAACGACGACCGGGGCTTCCGGGTTCTCGGCGTGAAGACGCTCGATGTTGGCGCGAACCTGACGAAGATCGACATTGCGGCCACGAATCTTGATGCGGTCACGGTTGGTGATCTGGACCACGATGCTCTGCTTGTCGGCGTCCTTGACGTTCGTGTTGTTGTCCGGCGAATTGACGTCAATACCGATTTCCTTGACGAAAGTCGCTGTCACGATAAAGAAGATCAGCATGATGAAAACGACGTCCAGCATGGGCGTCAGGTCAATCTCTTCTTCGCTCTCTTCCTGTCGGGCACTGATTCGCTTCATTAACGGGTCCTGATTACCACAACTCTTGTTCTAAACGCCGAGAATACCCTTACGGGTTATTGATTTACAACCTTGCTGACTGTCGTGTAGTGGATGCCGAGATGGTCGCCGATTTCCATCAGGGTGTAGTTGTAATCGATATGGGCGCGGCGGATCAGCTCGTTACGCTCGGCGCGGGTCTTGCCGTCGACATGCTTGAAGAGCGCCTGCAGGGAACGGCGGCGCCTGGCCTTCTTCGGCCCCCGCTTGGCGAGCTTTTCACCGTTCAGCACGGGCTGGAGTTCGGCGATGAATGCCGGCGAGCCGAGCAGTACCTGATTGGAGCGTTCATCCAGCGGAGAGTCCTCGCCGATACCCGCTTTCACATAATCCCGGTACTTGCGCTGGCTGTCACTCCGGCGCTTGCCGAAGGAGGCGAGTACCGATTCACTGCACAGAAATTCCGGCGTTGATACAACACCCGCCATCGCCCGGTGCGAACTCCAGCGATAGCTGTTGGCCGATCGCGTGAGGCCGACCCTGACCGGGTTCAGCACAACGTGCCGGCACAGCGGCATAAGGTAGCTGTCAGGTTCGAAGACGACACTGCGGAATCGGCCCTGAAAAAGGGAACCATCGCGGCCGTGACGACGATTGAAGTGCTGGGTATAAACGCCATTCAACTGGCGCATGCCTTTCGAGAGATTGGCTTCGGGCACTTCGACAACGAGGTGGTAATGGTTCGTCATCAGCACATAGCTGTGCACGCGCCATTCAAAACGTGTCACCACGCCTTCGAGGACATTAAGGAAAACGGCGCGATCCTCGTCATCGAGAAACACGGCCTGCTCGTTAGTTCCTTTGCTTGTCACATGGTAATGCGCACCTGGGAACTCGATACGAACCGGTCGCGACATAAAACGATCCTGTTACTTTTCTTATTGGGTTATATCGAAGGGACGAAAATCTTACATTGGCCCCCTGACGGCCACAAGTACTACTTGACCGACAACAATTCGATTGAGTAGTTTCGATGCACGATTTCAACCAGAGGGAGCATTAGATGGCTGCGGAAAAATTTCCCATTGAAGCCGGCCACGTCATGATGTTTGCGCGCTCGATCGGAGACGCGAACGATATCTATTACGACGAGGACTACGCGAAGAAAACCGAACCCGGTTCGATCATCGCACCGCCGACCTTCGTCCAGGCGAGCGCTCAGTTCGACCCGGACTATTTTCTGCGACCGAAGATCGGCCAGGAATGGTTCGGTTCAGCGAAAGGTCCGACAGGCATCACCAAGCGCGAAGGCGGCGGTGGCGGCGGCGGTGGCGGCCTTCATGCCGAACAGCACTACGTCTATCACCGGACGCCGAAAGTCGGCGACGTGCTCAAGGCCGAAACCAAGCCCGGCAAGAGTTGGGAGAAAGAAGGCCGTCGTGGCGGCAAGCTGACGTTCAGCGAGTCGATTACCGAGTACCGCGACCAGAACGGCGAACTCGTCGTGACGGCAACGAGCGTTGGCGTCCGTACAGAGCGGCCAGCCACGTCTGACGAAAAGAAGGAGGCGTAACCGATGGCGCTCAACGCTAGTGATCTGAAAGTCGGCGACACCCACGAAGAGGAAGTCTGCCGCAACCTGTCCCGCACCCAGATCGTCCAGTACGCCGGCGCATCCGGCGACTACAACCCGCTGCACAGCGACGAGATCTTCACGACTCAGGTCGCGGGCTATCCGTCGGTGTTTGCACACGGGATGCTGACGATGGGCATGACCGGCAAGATGCTCACGAACTACGTGGGTGACGGACGTCTGAAATCGTTCGGCGTACGCTTCACCTCGCAGGTCTTCCCGGGCGCAACGCTGACCGCGAAGGCGACGATTACCGACATCAAGGAGGAAGACGGCGAGAAGGTCATCTACCTCGATGTGTCGACCACCGATGAAGAAGGCACGGAAGTCGTCAAGGGCACCGCCACCGCCCGCGTCGACTGACCCCACCCCGCGCTGCCCGCATCGAACGCGTGATCGCGCCGGTGCGGGCAGTCCTCATGACACCGTTATGCCTTGCGCGTACCGAGACGCAGCAGCACGAGCCCCATGGCCAGCACTGCGAGAGCCGAAGGCGCCGGAACCGATGCAGCCTTGAGTTCGATCGAACCGCTGACGCCGCTGCCCTGATCGAAGTTGCCCGCGATGACGCGAATACCCCAGGTATCAGACGCCGACAGGTTCAGTGCGACGGAAAAGGTCTGGAAAAACGAAACCGGGGCGTTGCCGCTGAACGCAACGAGCGTCTGATCAATCGTGCCGTTAAGGGTCGTGTACAACGCGAATTCGTTCTGGAAGAACCCGTTGAAGGCATCAAGCGCGACATCCATATCGAACGTCAGTTGACCACCATCACCGGCGTCGGTCTCAAAGTCATACTGGATTCTCGAGGTTCCGACCAGAAAGCCCCCGGTTGCCTTGCTGTAAGAGAGTTCGACGCCGTCGTCCGGCGACAGGTCGGTGACGCTCGTTGTTGCCCCTCCGCCGTTACGATTGACCAGCACGGTCTGTGTGACGTCCCAGTCCGCCGCGCCAGGCAGAATTGGAACCGCCTGCGCGCTTCCTGCCAGCATCAATACCGCAATTCCCCACAAAATCCGTTTCATTGAGTTCTCCAGGTGAATGGTGAAAAGCCACCAGACATTGACGCAAGCAAGGTTTGTACCCTCCCATTGATATCAATCACTTAGCAGCGCCGGTCTCCCGGAGCGTAAAATTCTTCGACGTCCGGCTGGCGACAAAACGACCATTCCCGCCCAAGGGTTTTTGTCGACAAACTTGGTTACACTGCCGGGACATACCCTGAGGCCAGCGTGACCATGACGAAAGCATCGGACCTGTTCATCGAATGCCTGGAAGAAGAAGCATGTGAATATGTCTTCGGTATTCCCGGCGAGGAGAATCTCGATTTCCTCGACTCCCTTTCACGCTCGGACAAGATCAGGCTGGTCCTGACACGCCATGAGCAGGCTGCCGGTTTCATGGCATCGGTCTACGGGCGCCTGACCGGCAAGACGGGCGTGTGTCTCTCGACACTTGGCCCCGGTGCGACCAACTTCACGACGGCCGCTGCCTATGCGCAGCTCGGCGGCATGCCCATGCTGATGGTGACGGGCCAGAAGCCGGTGAAGACATCCAAGCAGGGCCGGTTCCAGATCCTCGACGTCGTCGACATGATGGGTCCGATCACCAAATACGCCACACAGGTCGTGGCCGGTGACAATATCCCCAGCCGGGTGCGGGAAGCGTTCCGTATCGCCGAGGAAGAGAAGCCCGGCGCGACCCACATCGAGCTGCCGGAGGATATCGCCGCCGAAACGACAAGTGCCAGGCCGCTGAAAGCCTCTGCGGTTCGCCGGCCGACCCCGGAAGAAAAATCGATCTTCCGGGCGCTCGAGAAAATACACGCGGCGAAATCACCCATCCTCGTCATCGGCGCCGGCGGCAACCGGAAGATGACCTCGAAGATGCTGCTGCAGTTCATCGAGAAGACCGGCATCCCCTTCGTCACGACGCAACTCGGCAAGGGCGTCGTCGACGAGCGACATCCGCTGTTCATGGGCTGCGCCGCGCTGTCCGCGGGCGACTTCGTGCATCGGGCGATCGAGGCCGCTGACCTGATCATCAACGTCGGGCACGACGTCATCGAGAAACCACCGTTCTTCATGGAGCCGGGCGGCACCGAAGTCATTCACGTCTCGTATCGATCGGCCGAGGTCGACCCTGTTTACTTCCCGCAGGTCGAGGTCGTCGGTGATATCGGCAACGCGATCTGGCAGCTGGGCAATGGCGTCAACAGCAAGGAGGAAGCGAGCTGGGACTTCGACGCGATGATGAAGGTGAAGATCAAGGGTGACGAGCAGCTCGCCGAAGGCAGGGACGACACCCGTTTTCCGATCTATCCGCAACATCTGGTCAGCCGCATCCGGGCGGCCATGCCTGATGACGGCATCATCTGCCTCGACAACGGCGTCTACAAGATCTGGTTTGCGCGCAACTATCCCGCCTATCAGCCGAATACCGTGTTGCTCGACAACGCGCTTGCAACCATGGGCGCCGGCCTGCCATCGGCGATGGCCGCGCATCTCGTTTACCCCGACCGCAAGGTCATGGCCATCTGCGGGGACGGCGGCTTCATGATGAACAGCCAGGAACTCGAGACGGCGGTACGCGAGAAGATGAACATCGCCATCCTGATCCTCAACGATCGCTCTTACGGCATGATCCGCTGGAAGCAGGCCAACATGGGTCTCAAGGACTGGGGCCTCGAATACGGCAACCCCGATTTCGTGAAGTACGCGGAAAGCTACGGTGCAGTAGGCCACCGGGTCGAGTCCGCAGACGCCCTGCCGGGCATCATCGACACGGCGCTGAGCGAACCCGGCGTACATCTCATCGACTGTCCGGTGGACTACTCAGAGAACGACCAGATCCTGAACATTGATATCAAGAAACGATCGGCGGCCATCTGATGGACAAGTATCCCTACTACCTGAACAACGCGGCGGTCTTTGCCAACGAAGACCTGGAAGTGACCGACAAGTACACCGGCGAGGTCGCCGCGGTGTGCGCGCTTGCGAACGCAGATACGATCGATGAGGGCATCGCGGGCGCGGTCGCCGCCACTCAGGCGATGGCTGCACTGCCCTCGTTCGAGAAGCAGGCAATTCTCCAGCACTGTATCGATCGCTTCCGCGAGCGTTTCGATGAACTCGCGATGGCCCTGTGCGTCGAGGCCGGCAAACCGATCAACGATGCCGAGGGCGAGGTCACGCGGCTGATCGACACGTTCAGAATCGCCGCCGAGGAATCGGTGCGCATGCACGGCGAACTTCAGGCACTCGATATTTCGCCGCGGGCGAAAGGCTACCGCGGCATGTGGAAGCGCGTGCCGATCGGACCCTGCTCGTTCATCTCGCCGTTCAATTTCCCGCTGAACCTCGCGGCCCACAAGATTGCACCGGCGCTCGCGGTTGGCTGCCCGTTCGTCATGAAGCCTGCATCCCGGACGCCGCTCGGTGCGCTGATCATGGGTGAAATCCTCGCAGAGACAGACCTGCCGAAGGGCGCTTTCTCGATCCTGCCCTGCTCCCGGGACGGCGCCGACCTCTTTACCGTCGACGAGCGCCTGAAGCTGCTGTCCTTTACCGGCTCACCCGAAGTCGGCTGGGACCTGAAGGCGCGATGCGGCAAGAAAAAGGTCGTGCTGGAGCTCGGCGGCAATGCCGCAGTCGTCGTCGACAATGACACGCGCAATCTCGAGGACGCGGTGGGCCGCATCATCTTTGGCGCGTTCTACCAGTCGGGCCAGTCGTGCATCGGTGTCCAGCGCATCATGATTCACGAGGATATCTATGATCAGGTGCGCGAGATGCTGGTCGAGAAGACGGCCTCGCTGGTTTCCGGCGACCCGAAAGAACGGGAAACCTTTATCGGCCCGATGATTTCAGAGAAAGAGGCCGAACGCCTGCACAAGTGGATCGAGGACGCGGTCGCCGCCGGCGGCAAGCTTCTCTGCGGCGGTGAACGCGACGGTGCCATGCTCGAGGCCACGTTGCTTGAGGACGTGCCGAAAGACCAGGCCATCTGCGTCGAGGAAGCGTTCGGCCCGGCAGCTGTGCTGTCGAAGTTCCGGACCTGGGACGAGGCAATCGCCATGGTGAACGACTCCAAATTCGGACTTCAGGCCGGCATCTTCACCCGCGACTACTACAAGGTGCAGCAGGCCTGGGACGAAATGGAAGTCGGCGGCGTGGTGCTGGGTGACGTACCGAGCTACCGCGTCGACAACATGCCCTATGGCGGCGTGAAAGAATCCGGCATCGGCCGCGAGGGCATCATCTTCGCCATGGAAGACATGACCGAGATCCGCAATCTCGTCATTCGCCCAGTGCCGGACTGACCGGCGTCGCCACGAAGTCCGCGACGAAATGATCGTCGATTGCCGAGACAATCGACGCATCGACCGGGCGGCCATCGAGTGTCGCGACCTCGTAGCCGTGAGCATGCAGCAGTGCAAGGGATTCGATGAGTTCCTGCTTGCCGGCCTCGATGTCCTCGAGCACCGTGAAACTGGCCTCGAAGATGATGAGCCCGATCGCCTGACGCGCCAGCAAACCGGCCCCTCCGCGCAGGACGTCCAGTTCCGCACCTTCCACATCAATCTTCAGCAGATCAACGTGCGCCACCTCGCGTTCCTCGCAAAGCCTGTCCAGCGTTCTCCCCTCGACCTGAAGCACCGCACCTGAGCCGTCGCGAATGCGGCGCAGGCTGCCGTGCCCGATCGAATCCGACTCATGGAAGGACTGCGGCTCATCGCGGCTCGTGATTGCGTACTGCACCACCTCGATGCCGAATGATCGATCCAGCAGCTTCTCGTTCAACGCGATGTTCGTGTGAATCCTGTCGATGTTGGCCCCATGTGCCTCGACAGCGATCACGCGATTCGAGCGCAGCCCACAATACAGCGAGACGACCCCCAGACAGGCCCCCACATCGATGACGACATCAAAGTCGTCGTCGCGTGCAGCGAGAAAATCGAGAATGTCATAACAGTCGTTCGGGAACTGGTGCTCGAAGACGAAGTTCAGGTAATGCTGGCCGTTGATCGTCGTGTAGTAGCCGAAGCGGTTTCGATACAGGAACTCTGTGCCCGTTTCCTCCATGCGCTGCTCGGCAAGCCGCAACTCGGCGATATCATCGTAGCGAAGCCCCGGGAGACGCAGCGCCCGGCGTAGCAGCTTCCGATACAGTCTGCCGATCACCGGGAGGCAACACGCAACGAGAAGCGCAGGGTCTCGGGCGCAAGACACAGCTTGCCGCTGCAGGGCTGGAGCGTGACGGTCACCTCGTGGGGGTTGCCCTCGATGTCGATGTCGACCTCGCCTTCGAAGTGCCCGCCCGACGACGCGGGATACACAACATTCGCGGCGCCCGCCTCGACCCGCGTTGGAATCAGCTGATCGTCGTCGATGCTGTCTGCGTTGACGTGCCAGTCATCGGCCATCGACAGGGTCACACGGGCACCGTCTGCCGTGGGCGCAACGACAACGCGCACGCTGCCATTGCCGGCGAACTGCACCGGGCCGGTCTGCCCGCGGCGAAAGTTGTCGATCGCGAGATTCATGTATGAGAATGCCGATGGCGACGACGCGATGAGTCCGGCGAACGCGCCAATGCAGCCGTTGATCGTCTGCTCGATGTCGACGCGGCCGGTGACGCGCCAGAGCCAGACGAGTGCGTGCAGCGCCGCCGAGTTCGCCGACGCGGTCGCGCCGTCCGTCGGACTCTTGGGCCGGGTGAACATCGGCCCCTCATCCTCGTCGAGCGACAGGAAGAAGCCACCATCTGCTTCGTCGTGGAACAGCGCGATCATGCGGTCGACGAGCCACTGGCCCCGGTCGAGATACAGGGCGTTACCGGTAACCGCGTACAGCACCAGCTGCGCCTCGGCGAAGAACGCATGGTCTTCGAGGTTGCCGCGAATCGAGCGCAGGCCGCCAATCGTGATCCGCCAGAGGTCATCGCCGTCCAGCGCAGACGCCCACAGGGCATCCGCGGCCCTCGCAGCCGCCTCAACCCAGGCCGGTTCCCGCAGGTCCTGGCCGGCGCTCGCAAGGCTCGTGATCATCATTGCGTTCCAGCCGGTGATGACTTTCTCGTCGCGCAACGGATGTTCACGCTGCTCACGCACGTCATAGAGCGTGTGATGAATGCGATCGACGCGCTCGTAGTCCGACTCCGGCAGTGGCGCGGAAAGGTTCAGGATGTTGGCGCCTTCGAAATTGCCGGCATCGGTGACCTGATAAAGCGCACAGACGAATGCCGCGTCTTCGGCACCAAGGGCCGCCTCGAGTTGCTCGCGCGTCCAGACAAAGAACCTGCCCTCCTCACCTTCGGAATCGGCGTCCGTCGCCGAAAAGAACCTGCCGTCCCCGTCGCGCATATCCCGAAGCACATACTGCACGGTCTGTTCCGCGACCCGTCGCCAGGCCGCGCTGCCGGTCAGCCGGGCTGCCCGCGCATAGACACGCAGCAGCTGCGCCTGGTTGTAGAGCATCTTCTCGAAGTGCGGGACGAGCCAGATCGCATCAACGGTGTACCGATGAAAACCGCCGGCAACGTGATCGAAGATGCCGCCCTGGCCCATCTTGTCGAGCGTGAGCGAGAGTGCACGATGGGCCTCTGCCGAACCACTGCGTTCAACCGCGTCGACGAGCACCGAAAGCATCACCTCGTTCGGAAATTTCGGCGCGCCGCCAAAGCCGCCGTTCACTTCATCGAGACGTCCCAGGATCTCGTTCGTCGTCACCTCGATCAGGTCATCGGGGAGTTGCCGCGTCTCGGCTCGCGCCGCCGTGAAGCGAGCAATGTTCTGCGCGACTTCCCGCGCCTGTTTGTCGACCTCCTCGCGCCGGTCACGCCATACGCCGACGATCTGCTCGAGCAGACCCCGAAAGTGATCCGGCGGGAAATAGGTGCCGGCGAAGAACGGCGCGCCCTCAGGCGTCAGGAAGTTCGACATCGGCCAGCCACCCTGACCCGTCAGCATCTGAACCCCGGTCATATAAATGTCATCGAGGTCCGGGCGCTGTTCGCGGTCGAGCTTGATCGAGATGAAGTGCTCATTCAGCAGCGCTGCAATCTGCTCGTCATCGAAACTCTCGCCTTCCATGACATGACACCAATGGCAGGTGCTGTAGCCGATGGACAGAAAGACCGGCTTGTCTTCCTGTTTGGCGCGCTCGAAGGCTTCTGCCCCCCACGGATACCAGTCCACCGGATTGTGGGCATGCTGAAGCAGGTAGGGCGAGGCCTCGTCCACGAGGCGGTTGGTGTACTTCGGCTGACCGTCTTCGTCGAGATGGGTCGTTCGCATCAAAGCTCCTCGAGAGCGCCGAGCACGATCGATTCCGTCAGGACCTGCGGCAATACCCGCGCTCTCTCTTGTCCGGGCGTGTAAAGAAGATAGAGCGGCACTCCGCTCCGCTCATAGGCCTGAAGCGCTCGAGTAATCGCGGGATCCTCGTTCGTCCAGTCACCCTTGAGATACGCGATCGACCTGTTCTCGAATGCGTCCCTGACAGCCTCCGAGTCGAGCGCGACCGCCTCATTCACCTTGCAGGTAATGCACCATGCCGCGGTGAAATTGACGAACACCGGGCCCTGTTGTCGCAGCTCGCGCTCAACCTCCGGGGACCATGCCGACCAGGCCGGGCCCACATAGGACGGCGCAGGCTGCACTGCCGCGGTTTCGGCGCCGGCAATCGCGGCGGGCACGCTGCGCAGCAGGGTCGGGAAGTACAGCGCCGCGATCACGAAGACGGCTGCGGCAACGGTGCCGACCGGGCGCGGCAGGTATTTGGCAAGCCACAGTGCGAACGCGATCAGCAGCATTCCGCTGCCGACGGTGACCACGCCGCCGGAACCGGCCTGCTGTGACAGGACCCATGTCAGCCAGACAGCGGTGGCGAACATCGGAAAGGCAAGCAGTTCCTTGAACCGTGCCATCCAGGCCCCGGGGCGCGGCAGGCGGTCCATCAGGGCGGGCGAATAGCAAAGCGCCACATAGGGCGCCGCCATACCGAGACCGAGCGCCGCAAACGTCAGCAGCGCAATCGCATTCGTCTGGGTCAGCGCGAACCCGACGGCGGTCGCCATGAACGGCACCGTGCAGGGCGCGGCCACGACCGTCGCGAGCACGCCGGTGAAGAACGATCCTGACAGTCCCTCGCGCTCGGTCGCCGACTGGCCGAGGCTCATCACCGACGTACCGAGTTCGAAATAGCCGAAGAGATTCAGGCCGATCACAAAGAACAGGTACGCAAGCAGTGCCACCACGATCGGCGACTGGAGCTGGAATCCCCAGCCGATCTCCGCGCCACCTGCCCGCAACGCAATCAGCACGACAGCCACCGCGACGAAACTCAGCACGACACCGGCCAGATACGCCCAGCCGTGCTGTCTGATCTTCGTCGAGTGCGAACCCACCTGCCCCATGAGCGACAGGATCTTGATCGAGAGTACCGGGAACACACAGGGCATGAGGTTCAGGATGAGACCGCCGAGGAAGGCGAAAACGAGTGCCGTGCCAAGGCTGACGCCGCTCGCCCGGGGCGGGGCCATGCCGCCAGCCGTGACCGCGGGCCGAATCTCGAACGCACTGACGAGCGATTCGCCGGAGTCCTCCTCGATCACGACAATGCCGTCCATGGGCGTGCCGGGCGAGAAGTCATAGCCCGCCGCAAGCGTGATTTCGATTCCGTCAGGCGTCAGATCAATCTCCTGCGGCGCCGGGTTGTCGATCATCCCCTCGCCAAACGGAAAAAAGCTGACATCCCGGATTCGCGCCGCGACGAGGCCCGGCATTTCAATCGAGAGCCGAATCGTTTCGCCCTCGCCGGACTGCGTCGCACCAACGCCGATGTGATCCGGAATCCGGGCCCGAACCGCCTCGAATTCGGGGGCTTCGGGCGAGGGCCCGGCACTGTCACCCACCGGCAGGGTCAACGCGAGTTCCGCGTCCTCGGGGATGCAGATGTCCTCGCAGACCAGCCACTCGGCGGCCGCCTTCAGCGTGATGTCATCGCCCGGAAGCGTCGCCGGCGGCGTAATCAGGACGGTGAGCAGCACCTCATCCTTGTACCCGAAGTTCATGAGCGGCCCGTAGGGAATGCGGTGCGGGATCGGCCACTGGATTTCACCGGCCGTGAAGCCGTCTGGCAGATCGAAAGCGAGTGTCGTCGGCGCACCGGAGTCACCCGGATTACGCCAATAGGTGTGCCAGCCGGGCGTGATCTGCTGCTGGAGGCCAACCCAGAACGGTTCGCCGGGCACAATCGTGTCGACCTCGGAGACGAGCGCAACGTCAACCATGTTGTCGCTGCCCGTCTCCGCGGCATCGAGGGTCAGCGGCAACAGCAGGGCAAGCAGCGCTGCCGCAATTGGCGTGTCAATCAGGCGCATAGTGATACGACCGGCGTTGTTAAGGGCGCATTCCCCAGGTTACGGGGCCCTTCAGTTCCTCGAGTCGTGGCTGGATCCATTCGATCCAGCGACACAGCTTTGACCGTGTTTTACGCGGATCGATCAGTTCATGGACTGCAAAGCTCTCCATCGCCGGGAATGGCGAACGTCCTTCCTTCAGCCGGTCTTCGAGTTCCTTGCGCTTCGCCTCGGGATCATCGGCTTCGGCGATCTCGCGGTGGAACGCAACCGCGACACCCCCTTCGACGGGCAGCGCACCCGATTCCCACGAGGGCCATGCCAGTTTGTAGGTGTTCGGTGCAAAGTGCGCCGCAGAGGCGACGCCGAACGATTTGTGAATGGCAATGGTTGCCCACGGCACAGTCGACTGCACCGCGGCCGCCACCGCGCTCATGCCATAACGAATGGCGCCCTCGCGCTCGGCATCGGGCCCGATCATGAATCCCGGTTCATCCATGAAATTGACAATGGGCAGGTGGAACATATCGCAGAGTTCCATCATGCGTTTCGCCTTCTGCGAGCCGTCCGCGGTCATGGCACCCGCACCATGCTTGCAGTCGTTGGCAATAATCCCCACCGGTGCACCCGCCAGGCGCGCCAGACCCGTGATCTGCCCCAGCCCATAGAAGGGCGAGACCTCGAAGAATGAGCCTTGATCGACAACACCTCGAATGATGTCGCGCATCTCGAAAGCCATTCGCCGATCTTTCGGCACGATCGAGATCAGCGACGCTTCCTCACGGTTTGGGTCATCAGTGCAGTCGAGCCGCGGCGCGAGCCGGTAAACGCTGTCCGGGAGATAGCTCAGGAACTGCTGCGCCTGCTCGACCGCTTCGGCTTCACTGTCAGCGACGTTGTTGACGATGCCGCTGCGCGTGTGGATTCGCCAGCCGCCAAGTTCTTCTTTCGTCATCGATCGGCCAAGCGCGCGCTCAACCAGCGCCGGGCCGGCAACCATCACCTGCGATGTTTCCCTGACCATGACCGAGAAATGGGACGCCACCAGTCGGCCGGCCGGAAAGCCTGCAACCGGCCCCATTGCACAGGAGACGACCGGCACGAGGTTCATCGCGTCGGCGATGATCTTGAATCGCGGCTCCGAGAAAACCGGCGAGCCGACGGTTCGCGGCCCGCTGCCGCCACCACCGGCAACGCTGCCACCGCCACCCTCGAGCATGCGCACGAGCGGCACACGAAAATGCACCGCGAGTTCCTCGGCATAGACACTCTTTCTGAGCCCCGCCGCGTTGGGAGAACCACCCTTCAGGGTGAAGTCTTCGCCACCGACAGCAACGCGTCGCCCGCCGACCTCTCCCAGGCCGACGACATAGTTCGCCGGCGAAAAATCCCTGATCGAGCCGTCCTCGCCCTTCTCGGCAAAACCTGCCCCTTCGCCGTGTTCCTCGAACGAATCATCGTCGAGCAGGTGGTCGATTCGCTCACGAATCGTCAGCCGCCCCTTGGCATGCTGCCTCGCGACGCCGTCGGGGCCGCCCTGCTCTTTCGACAGTTCCCGGCGCAGCGCAATCTCGTGGGCTTCCTTGTGCCAGCTCATCGAGGCTTTATAGCAACCCGGCCTGTTCAAATGCAATTCAGTCCGGCAATATGCTGCGCTTGACTGATGGAGGGAGCAAATGAGTCGACTGAGCGGCAAGGTCGCCCTGGTGACGGGCGGCGCCATGGGTATTGGTCGTGCCTGCGCAGAAAAACTGGCGGTCGAAGGCGCAAGTGTCGTGGTCACCGACGTTGCCGATGACGAGGGCGCGCAGACCGTCTCCGCCATCGAAGCCGCTGGCGGAACCGCGCTCTACCTGCATCACGACGTCACGGTCGAATCCGCCTGGCAAGACGTCATCACCGCCATCACCGAGCGTTTCTCCCGCCTCGATATTCTCGTCAACAACGCCGGCATCGCCATCGCCGCGCCAATTACCGAAATGACGCTGGACCAGTTCCGACAACAGAACGCCGTCAACCTCGATGGCGTGTTTCTCGGCATGAAGCACTGCATTCCCGTTATCGCAAAGGGCGGCAACGGCTCGATCATCAACCTGTCATCGGTAGCCGGGCTCAAGGCATCACCCAATCTCGCCGCGTACGCCATGACCAAGGGCGGGGTCAGACTCCTGTCCAAGTCTGTCGCCAAGGAATGCGCCGCCGCCGGGCTCGGCGTTCGGGTCAATTCCGTCCACCCCGGCATCATTGAGACCGCGATCTGGGACAAGATGGGTCTGCCGGGCACAGAGGGGCAGAACCAGGTCGATACCGAAGCCATCGCCGCGGGCGCTGTGCCCGGTGGTAAACTCGGCAAGCCGTCTGACATCGCAAACATGGTCGCGTTTCTTGCTTCGGATGAGAGCAGCTACGTCAACGGCGCCGAGATGGTGGTCGACCACGCGTTCTCGGCCTGAAACCAGAACAAGAATTCAATCAGAAAACCAGAGGTAAGCCTATGCTCATCGCTGTGCCAGCGGAGTCCCATGCGGGCGAAAAGCGGACAGCACTGGTACCGGACTCGGTCAGGAAACTGACCCGCGCCGGTTTCGAAGTGCTCATGGAAAAGGGTGCCGGTCAGGAGGCGGGCTTCAGCGACGCCGAATACGAGGAAGCGGGCGCCCGCCTGTCCGGTGATCGCAACGAGATACTTTCGACCGGTGATATCGTGCTGCGTGTGCGCAAGCCGTCGAAGGAAGATGTCGCCACCCTGAAAAAGGGTGTGCTCCACATCAGCTATCTCGACCCGTACAACGAGAAAGAGCTGATCGGTGCCATGAAGGACGCCGGCGTCAGCGCGATCAGCATGGAGATGGTTCCGCGCACCACGCGCGCCCAGAAGATGGACGCCCTGTCTTCCCAGGCGAACCTCGCCGGCTACGTCATGGTTGTCGTCGCCGCGAACACCCTCAATCGCATCATGCCGATGATGATGACGCCGGCCGGAACGCTGAGCCCGGTCAAGGTGTTCGTCATTGGCGCCGGCGTCGCCGGTCTGCAGGCCATTGCCACGGCCAAGCGAATGGGCGCTCGCGTCACTGCCTTCGACACCCGACCCGTCGTCGCCGAGCAGGTTCGCTCGGTTGGCGCGAAATTCCTCGAAATCGACCTCGGCGAGACCGGTGAGACTGCCGGCGGCTATGCCAAGGAACTCACGCCAGAGCAGATCGAGAAGCAGCAACAGGGCATGGCTGAAGCTATCGCCGACTCGGATGTCGTCATTACGACGGCCCAGGTGTTCGGGCGGCCCGCTCCCCGCATTGTGACGAAAGCGATGGTCGAAGCCATGCGACCGGGCAGTGTCGTGGTCGACATGGCAGTCGAAAGCGGCGGCAACGTCGAGGGTTCTGCGCCCGATGAAACCGTCGATGTAAACGGCGTGTCGATCATCGGCATTACCAACCTGCCGTCAATCGTCCCGCGGGATGCCAGCAGCATGTATTCGTCGAACCTCTTCAACCTCGTGACCGAATACTGGGACGCGGAAGAGAAGAAGTTCCATCTCGATCTCGAAGACGACATCGTCAAGGGGTGCCTGATCACCCATGAAGGCGAGATCGTCAACGAAACCATCAAGAATCTGTAGCGGGGGCCGTCATGGAAGTCGTATTTCTCACCATCATTCTCGTCCTGTCGATCTTTCTCGGCTTCGAGTTGATCTCAAAGGTTCCGGCCACGCTGCATACGCCGCTGATGTCGGGCGCCAATGCCATCTCGGGCATCACGCTGGCCGGGGCATTTCTTGCCGCCGGCGCAGAGAGCCTCACCACGTCGACGATCCTCGGCACGCTTGCAGTGGCTTTTGCCACAATCAACGTCGTCGGCGGATACCTCGTCACTGACCGCATGCTCGCGATGTTCAAGAGCAAGCAGCAGGGGAATACGGGAGGTAACCAATGAGCATGGCGATCATCGCAAACCTGTCGTACGTCGTTGCGGCAGCGTTCTTCATCTTTGGCCTGAAAATGCTGGGCCACCCGTCGACCGCACGGCGAGGCAATGTGCTGTCGTCGATCGGCATGCTCATCGCCGTGGTCGCCGGCCTGACCGCCAACGAGATCGTCTCGTTTCAGTGGATCATCATCGGCATGGTCGCCGGTGCCGTGGTCGGCGCGCTTGCTGCAAGGCTCGTCGCCATGACCTCAATGCCGGAGATGGTTGCGCTGTTCAACGGCTCCGGCGGTGCGGCGAGCCTGCTGGTCGGCTGGGCCGCCCTGTACGGCGCACAGACCTCGACGTTCACCGCGTTCACGATCCTGCTCGCGATCCTGATCGGTGGCCTGACCCTCACGGGCAGCCTGATCGCCTACGGCAAGCTTTCGGAGACGATCAACAGTGCCGCCGTGGTTTTCAGCGGCCAGCGCATCGTCAACAGCCTGTTGCTCGCCGCACTGCTCGGCGCTGGCGTCATGCTGTGTCTCGAGCCCGCACCGGATTCGCAGTGGCTCTATATCGTGATCGGGCTGTCCCTGCTACTGGGCATCATGGCCGTGATTCCGATTGGCGGCGCCGACATGCCTGTGGTGATCTCACTGCTCAACTCGTACTCAGGCCTCGCTGCCTGTGCCGCGGGTTTCGCGATCAACAACAACATCCTGATCGTGGCCGGCTCGCTGGTCGGTGCCAGCGGTATCATCCTGACCAACATCATGTGCAAAGCGATGAACCGCTCGCTGACGAACGTGCTGTTCAGCGGCTTCGGCGCCGTCAAGCAGGCCGCCAAGGTCGAGGGTGAGGTCAAGCCGATCACGGCCGAGGACGCCTACTACATTCTCGAAGCCGCCTCGAACGTATGCTTTGTCCCCGGCTACGGCATGGCCGTCGCCCAGGCCCAGCACGTCGTCAAGGAACTCGGCGAAATGCTCGAGTCGAACGGCTGTGAGGTGAGCTTCGCGATTCACCCGGTCGCCGGCCGGATGCCGGGGCACATGAACGTGCTGCTGGCTGAGGCTGACGTCCCGTACGAGCAACTCGTGGAGATGGACGACATCAACCCGCGTATCGAGAACGTGGATGTTGCGATCGTGATTGGTGCCAACGACGTCGTGAATCCCGCGGCACGCGAGGATGAGGGCAGCCCGATCTACGGGATGCCGATCATCAACGTCGACAAGGCGCGAACCGTCTTCGTCCTCAAGCGTTCGATGGCGTCAGGATTCTCCGGCGTGGACAATCCGCTGTTCTTCGGCGAGAACACCCGCATGCTGTTCGGCGACGCCAAGGAGTCGATCCAGCACGTCATCAACGAGTTCGAATAGGACCGCTGAACCAACGGCCGCCGGGAAGCTTTCCGGCGGCCGATGTTCTTCACCCTCTTGGGACTAACGAAGCCGCCGGCACTCACCAAACAACAGAAACAAAGTGAGAAATCTCAAGGCACCGGCAGCGGCGAAGGCAAGCGCCAGCAGGCCGCACGGCAGGTAAACTGAGCGTGGACAAGTTGCCGTTTCTTAAGGCCGCTTAGCGAACGGCACCACAAACGCTCTCAAGAAGTCTTCAAGATTGTCCTTGGTCGCTGTTTGTGACTCGAGCATGGAAATCAAGGTCTCGTGAGCTTCTTCCGCGCTGACGTCGATCCTGAATCCATTGATCCGTAGAAAGGTATCCACGCCAAAGAACGCTATCCTCTTGTTGCCGTCCACAAAGGCATAGTTCATCAACAGGGATTCAAACAACGCAGCACCCATCTCGACAAGGTCGGCGTAGTAGCCCGTCCTCGGCCGATAGAGCGCACTTTCCAACAAGCCCGCGTCACGGATTCCGCCCGCACCACCGAAGTTCACGATCAATTGCTCATGAATGTAGATCGCTTCGTCAAGCGTGAGGAACTTGACTTCCTCACCGGGCAAGTAGCTCTCCTAACTCCCGGTTATCAGCAATCGAGGATAGTACTGCCTCTCTGACTTCCGGCCTTACTCGTCGACGCTGAACGTACTCCGCTATGGCTTCAGTCAACACACCTGAAATGTTCCGGTGCGACTCTTCCGCCAACGCTTTCAAGTCGTTCCAGGTATCTTCTTCCACCTTGGAACTGATTTTGATCGTTGCCATTAGCACCTCATCATGACGTGTCTTGACTTGTCATCTTAGGTCATCAACCCGGGACTGAGAACCCCGTGTGGTGGCTCGATTCCACCTCTGGTCACCAGATTCATGCCGTTATCAACGGGATCCTCTTGCAGATAGCTTTTGACTGGATCTGCCGCGATGAGTGATCGAAAGCCTCGCGAATTGGCTCTCGAATCCAGACTCTGGCCGATCGCGACCGTCACCTATGTGTAGTCAGATGCGCCAAAACTCGAAATACGTCGTTTGTTGTTCGGTCTGAACTGACGGTGGTGAGCGGTCTTGTGGATCACGAACCTGATCCAATCCCAGGTGCTTCAGGTGTGGACAACCCGCTGTTCTTCGGCGAGAACACCCGCATGCTGTTCGGCGACGCCAAGGAGTCGATCCAGCACGTCATCAACGAGTTCGAATAGCGACTTGTCACGCCCGCCGGAGCGATCGCTTCGGCGGGCTTTTATCCTACCCCTACCGAAGCAGCGGCGCAGCGTCCTCTTCTTCCAGTGCGTCGATGCGTTGCTGATGCTTCGTTAGCGACAGCACGAGCAACAGCGCCATGCCTGCAAATGACATCAGGCCCATCGCCATGAACTCCTGCGCCGGGGTGAGCATCGGCTCGACCTCGCCGTAGATACCCGCACCGATTGATCGCGCGAGATTGGCCCAGGCCATATAGATGGCGAACTGGGTGGCTGACACACGCGTCCAGCAGATGTGCATGTGAACGGCTATGAAGCTGATGAAGATCGCCTGGGTGCAAAACGCTTCACCGAACAGGACGACACCGGGGAACCAGGAGGTTGCCCACAGCGGCTCGGCAAACGCGGTCCCGACGAACAGCAGACCGTAAGCGCCCATGCCATAGAGCAGGATGCGCTCGGCACCACTGCGATCAATCAGCGGGCCAAGCAACAGGCCGAGGGTCGCCGCGATGATGCTCGCGATGCCGGTCCACTGCGCATAGGTGGTGCTTGCGTAGCCAAGGTCCTGAACCGCGATTACCGGCGCGGCAACGAGCCAGAAACCGCCTGCGACCCGCCAGCACAGGGTCACGGTCACCAGCAGGATACTCGCCGGCAGGAACATCACTTTGAGCAGGTTGCGGAAGATACTGAGCCAATCCTCTGCCTGCAGTTCCAGCGACCGTGCGGACGCTTCGCCCTCGGTCCACGGCAGGAGCCGCTCCCCTGCCCGTTCCCGGACGGTGACGGCAACTGCAAAGATTGCCCCGATCAGCACGGCCAGCATCGCGGACGCGCCGCCCAGCCCGAACATGATGAGTGCGGTCGCCGTCAGTGCTCCCGACGCCGCATAGCCCGATACCTGTCCAAAGGCCATGAAGGCGTTTGCCCTGCCCCGCTCTCCCTCGGGGAGCACGTCGATCGCCATGCCGTCCACGGCGACGTCCTGCATGGCCGCACAGGAGTTCACCGCAAAGGCGACCCACGTGAGCAGCATGATGTTGTTGACCGGGTCCGGTACGAGGCCCATACAGAGCATGGCCACGACGAGGCCGAACTGCGCACCGACGACCCAGGGTCGCCGGCGACCCATCGCGAGGAAGGAGAACCGGTCCATGATCGGGCCCGCGATGAGCTTGAAGCCCCAGGGCAGCCCGGAAATCGCGGTGAACGTCGCAATCTCGGCAGGCGTCGCCCCCTGCTCTGCCAGCCATGCGGGCAGCGCAATACTGATCAGGCCGATGGGGAGCCCCTGGCTGATGTAGAAGACGGTGAACGAAAAAAACCTCAGGTTGCGGCTCTCTGCCAGAATCCACTGCATCAATCAGGAGGCCTTTGGAGTTGTTTGCGATAACGATAGGGTGAGACGCCGACCCACTTGACGAAGGCGCGACGAAAGTTCGTCACCTCGGAGTAATCGAGCAGCTCGGCGATTTCCTGAATGCTGAGATTCGTCGTTTGCAGGTACTCGATCGCGAGTTCCTTCTTCACGTCATCCAGGATTTTCTGGTAGCCCGTACCAAGCGCGGCGAGCCTGCGCCTCAGCGTCCT
This sequence comes from Pseudomonadales bacterium, assembly GCA_965267485.1. Lineage (GTDB taxonomy): Bacteria > Pseudomonadota > Gammaproteobacteria > Pseudomonadales > Azotimanducaceae > JANQJA01. Next base: position 2,718,158 of record OZ254080.1, read on the forward strand.
CGTTCCCATCGAAAGTTCGTCCGCGATGACCTCAAGCTTCGGAAACTCGCCCGGTCGCGACAGCAGCAGATGGCAGATGCGCGAGACGATGTCCTCCTCGATCTCCATCTGGTTCAGGAGTCGACGGCAAGACTCTTCACACACCCGCGCCGTGTTCGCATCGGCCTCGGCCAATGGCAGGCTGAGCAGCGAGGCATCAAAGCGATACTCGCTGAAAGGCTGATCGAAGCTCACCGGGCAATCGAAGACATCAGCGTACTGCGCCGCATAGTCGGGTCGTCCGTGGCTGAAGCGAATCTCGGTCGGATTGAACGTCTGGCTGCCAAGCAGCAGGCGGATGAGGGGCGTAATCCCCGCGAACAAATCATCGACGACGAGCTGACCCACGGTTCCACCCGCCAGCAGGTGGTCGAGCCGGAGCACGGCATCACCATCCTCGACGACGAACTTCAGGTCGAACATTGCGCCCGCCATCTTGTGATACTTCACCGCAATCTGGATCGCCTGCTCCAGCGTCGCGCTGCTCATCATCGCGTATCCCAGCAGGCCAAAGTCCGAGATCGAAATGTCGTTGCGCCACGTCAGCCAGAAGCCGGGCGGCACGACGTCGATCACGTTTTCGAGCTGCTGGATCCGACTGCGGTAGCTGACGCGACCCTCGGTATTGGCAAGATCCTCGACTGAGATGCCCGTCCCGGCCAGCACCTGTTCAGGCGATACACCCCGATGCTTCATCATTTCGACGAGGCCAACGATCTGGCCCATGCCGATCGTGCGCTTGTCGAGACTGTAGTTATGGAACACTGCGGTGGCTCAGGTTTCCCGGGTCGGCAAGAGACGCCGGATGCCAAAGTAGTGGCGTGAACGAACGGCTTCGATGCACTCCGTGACGAATTCGATCGGCAGCCCCATCGCATTGCCGATCAGATTCAGTCTCACGCGGTCTTCGTGCTGCATCTCACAGCTCACGTAAGCCATCAGGAACGCGGCCTGGATGATCTGCTGCTTGCCGGCAAGGTTGAGTGTTGCCGATTCTCGCTGAAGCGTGGAGAAGAAGTCCTCACTGCCGGAGTCGATCGAGCGAACGAGGTCCCGAATGTCGGCATCGGCGAACTCGAACCCCGTGACCTTCTCACAGATAGCGGCAGCCGTGTCGCGGTGCGACGCCATGCCGTAGCCCAGCATCATGTACACGATCGCCTCACGGACCAGCGGAACGTGGGAGGGCTCGTTCGCGTCCTGATCAAACGCGTTGTGGCAGACGGTGCAGCGCTGGTAGTCGCCGATGCGCTCGAGCGGCAGCAGGCGCAGGCCGAACACCGTGAAGTAGTTCGTCTCGACCACGCGAACGAACGGCCGCGTTGCGGCGCACACCGGGCAGTTGCGCTCGCCCGCATCCAGTTCGACCGTGTGCACCCGTTCACCAAAGAGAAAGATCATGATCCCTTGGGCCTGCTTCCTGATGTCTTTAAGATAACAACTTTACCAACCGGAGACTGCCTTCATGAAGCGCACCCTGTTCGTGGCGACCCTCCTCGCCTTTTCCTCTTTGACCGTCGCCGAGACCCAATCGTTCGACGCGACCGCCGCGAAGATCGAGGCCGCGCTGGCAGACGACCGCCGCAGCGAAGCCGATATGGCGCGTGATCGTAACCGCAAGCCGCTGGAAACGCTCGAATTTCTGCGCTTCCGTGATGACCTGACTGTCCTCGAACTGCTCCCCGGCGGTGGCTGGTACACCAGCCTGCTGGGTCCGGTGCTCGAGGAGAAGGGCAAACTCTACATCTCAATCGGCGCCGAGCGCGTCTGGTCGAGCATCGAGGGAACGGAGGGCTTCGGTTCCACATCGCTCATTCCGTTCGACCGCGAGAACTTCTCACGCACGCCGGGTTCACGCCGTTCCTCGGTACCCGAATTCAGTTTCGGTATCGACGGCAAGGTCGATCTCGCGCTGACCTTCCGCAACCAGCACAACTTCAGCGAGGAGGGCCGCCAGAACATCAACCGGGCCGTCTTCGACGCGCTGAAGTCCGGCGGCTACTACGGGGTCGTGGACCATACCCGCAGACACATGCAGGCTGACTACCATGAAAACTGGCGACGCATGGATCCCGTGCAGATCATCAAGGAGGTTCAGGCCGCCGGGTTCGAGTTCGTCGACTACAGCGACCTGCACTACCGGGCAGACGATGAGCTGCGGTACGAGGTCGGGCGGGCAACCGTCACCGGCAACACCGACCGTTTTACCCTGCTCTTCAGAAAGCCCTGAGCGCCGCGCCCGGCACGTTCATGATTCGCTCGTGAGCGTGCCGATCTCGGCCATCAGATCGTCGGGGCAACAACGGCTGCGAAAATCCGCATCAACGAAGCGATACGCAATCGTGCGATCCGGCGCCACGAGGTATGTCGCCGGCAACGGCATCTCGGTCGCATCCATGAGGTTGGTGACGCCCAGTTCCTCGAACAGGCCCAGTTCCTCGTCATTGAGCGCATAAACCAGCTCGAATTGGCGCGCGATCTCGTTGCCCGCATCGAAAACGATATCGATTGGGCCCGCCGGATCCACGGGTTGCGGAGAAATCGCGAGATACTGGCAGCCGTGGGCAGCCAGCGTATCCTGCACGGCCTCGTAGGCCTCGATCTCCTCCCGGCAATAGGCGCACCACAGCCCCCGAAAGAAGTTGATGACCACAGGGCCCTGCTCCAGCAGCGCGTAGAGGTGGGTTCTCGTGCCGTCGTGCCGCGCAAACCGGAAATCGGGCGCCGTTTCACCCACCTGGAGTGAACGCTGCAGTATGCCGCTGCGCCTGAGCCGCGCCGTCAGCCGGACAAGCACCGAGAGCTGTGGCGTCGGCATCTGCTCACAGTGCGCGGCACGCAGCGCGGCGAGCTTGTCGAGAAAATCGTGAGATTTCGTTTCCATCAGGTCACAGATTATTTATATTCGTTTGCCAAGAGGAAGCGCCCAACACTGATAAACATTATTCCCCGGGCGAATAAGCTCAGAACCCTGAATCGAGAATGGACCGACTCACTGCCATGCAGATGTTCGTCCGGGTCGTCGAAACCGGCAGCTTTTCTGCCGTGGCCCGGGAGATGAACAGCACCCAGCCGACGATCAGCAAGAATATTGCAGAACTGGAATCGTGGCTAGGGGCCAAGCTGCTGAACCGCAGCACCCGGTCGCTGCGCCTGACAGAAACCGGCACGGACTACTATGAGCGGTGCGTTGCGATCCTGCAGGATGTCGAGGAGGCGGAACAGGTCGTAGGCCAGCTGCAGACCCAGGCGCGCGGCACGGTTCGCATCAGCGCCGTCGTCGCATTCGGCCGCCTCCACCTCGTGCCCCGCCTGCAGCACCTGCTGGAAGCCTATCCGGACCTGCGTATCGATGTCAGGCTGAACGACCGCGTCGTCGATCTCGTGGAAGAAGGCATTGATGTTGCGTTCAGGATGGGTACGCTCGCCGACTCGTCGCTGATCGCGAAGAAGCTCTGTACCAGCCCGATGGTCACGGTCGCCGCCCCGTCCTACCTCGAGGCCCACGGCACGCCCGCCTCACCCAGGGATCTGAAGGAACACAACTATATCGTCTACACCGATGCCGGCGGCCGCAGTGAGCCAGCCTTCTCGGAAGATGGCAAGCCGCTCGTGGTCAGGGTCGACGGGAACATGACCACCAACAACACCGAGGCGCTGCGCATGGCGCTGATTTCCGGGCTGGGAATTTCCCGCGCGCCGCGCTGGCTGGTCGGCGATGCGATCGCCAATGGTGAACTCGTGACCGTGCTCGATGACTTTCAGGCGGGCCCGATGGACATCTATGCCGTCTATTCGCCGGGCCGACACCTGCCGTCCCGGGTGCGAACCGTCATCGACTGGTTCACCGAGCAGTTTCGGGACTGCAGCGTGATCGGTGGTTGCTGAGACGGACGCCCGCCCTAGCGCACGAGTTCCTCAACGAATGCCGCAGCCTCCGTCGTGTCCGCGACGGGCATCGAGTACTCGGCAACGAGGGTCACGAGCCCGACCCAACTCGTTACGAGCAGTATCGTTATCCAGTTGAACAGCCGGGTCCGCGTGTGGGGGCAGCACAGGTTCATGACAGTATCCTCAATCTTGTTGAGGTGCATTTTAGTTATATGAACCGGGCTGTTAATTACCCCTCATGGAATAAGAAGCATAGTCCGCCGGAATGAATGGCTACCACCAGTCGACAGGTTCGGCATTGCACCTGGCCGCAGACGCAAGATCAGTCGTGTGCGAGAAAGTCTTGCGATCGCCCGGGTCGAGCGCGGCGCCATTCAGCGCATAAAAGGTCTCGGTGCCGATCTCGAGACCCGCCCGGTTCTTCCAGATCGACCGGACGGTCACGAAATGCAGCGGCCCGGTACCCGTGTTGAGGATGTACCCGTCCATGCGCATCCGGCCGGAGGGCGTGCGGTTGCAGGCTGTCAGCGTGACACGAACAGACGTCTTGACCTCGGCCTGCTCGGGTGGTCCTTCCGCTGGTGCCGTGGCTTCGGGCGCCGCAGTGCGACCCGCGTAGTCACGATAGACCAGCACGCCGACGGCGACGAGGCATATCGTGACAATCGCAATCAGCGCATATCGCTGATTTCCGGCGGTCAAAAGCTGTAGACGAGCGTCACCGAAGTTTCGGTATCGGTCTTGTCACGACCGAGCGGAACCTCCGACTGATGCTTGATCTTGAGCGCCAGCTTCATCGCCAGTGAGCCGACAACCGTGGACTGCAGGGACGTTTCAGATCGCGTGATCGTCGATTCTTCACCAATCTCGGCAGCCAGGTACTGACGGAACTTCGCCGACTCGCTGAGTTGCCAGGTGTACTCCGCGGCAAGGCGGGTGATGAATTCGGTCTCTGTCGCACCGCTGAGTTCCTCTTCCGAGCGACGGAAACCGCCGCCGATGTCACCGGACAACTCCATCGTTGCATTGTCGAAGAGGATGCGTGAATAACCTGCGGTGGCATCCGCCTGGTAGGCGAAACCGGAAAAACGGTCGTCCTCATACGCGAGACGCCCGAACAGGGACTGTCGTTCGTCGAGCTTCCAGTCTGCCTGATACGAGAGGAAGTACTTTTCGGCGGTGGTGACGTCATTCTCGGCCGAACGCAGGGCATCGAAGTTACCGGTGTGCTTGATCTTCGTCCCGTCGAAGATCGACGCGGCCGTCAGCTTGAAGTTCTCCTGCTCGGTGTTGCCCGTCGTGACGACGGCACCAAACTCGACCTCATTGCTCCAGTCAGCCGCCGCAGACAGCGACAGCGAGCAGGCAACTACACCAATAAAAATAGGTAACTTCATGATTTTCCAGAGAGTTCGTTAGACATGAGGCGGCGGAGTATATCAAACTCAATTGACTTTGAACCTGCCGGCGCGCCCGTCCGTCTATTGTGTTGTGAGCGATCAAACTGAACAGGTTTACAACGAGTGGCTGGTGCTGCGTTGTCAGGGGGGCGACCGCGAAGCGATCGGCGCGCTGGTTGAGCACTGGCAGCCACACCTCATCAGGTTCGCCCAGGTTGTCGTGCGCGACGCCGATCTCGCTCAGGAAGCAACCCAGGAAACCTGGATCTCGACGATTGCCGGCCTCAGCAGGCTGAGAGACCCGCGAACCTTCAAGACGTGGCTGTTCCGGATCGCTCACAACAAGTGCCGCGACCTGTTGAGAAAGCGGGCTCCCGAACTTCCTGCGGAGAGCGAGCCCGCCGGTCGCATCTACCTCAACGCGCTGGAGAACCGCGAGCAGATCGAACAGACCCTTGCAATGCTGTCAGAAGACCATCGTGCCGTCCTGGCGCTGCATTATCTTCACGACATGGAACTGGCAGAGATCGCCCAATCACTCGACGTGCCACTCGGCACGGTCAAATCCCGGCTGTACCACGCCAGGGAATCATTTCGTCGGACGCTCGACGAGGAGGAGCAACATGGACCAACTGGACGACAAGATCAGAAAGGCGCTGTCGCAAACGGCTGAGGCGCCGCGCCCCCATCTTGACAACACATTCGTCGGCGACATCGTCGATGCCTTCAACACCCGGATGCGCTGGCTGTTCATTCTCGCGTGGGTCAAAGGCATCGGACTGTTTCTCGGGTTTGTGTACTGCACGTGGCAGTTCTTCCTGCAGGAAACGACAAAGGGGCAGGTTGGATACGCCGCGGGTGCCGTCACCTGCATCCTGGCTGTCGGACTGATCGACTGTATCTGGATGCTGCTGGTGCAGCACAACGCGACCCGGCGGGAGATCAAGAGGCTCGAACTCCAGATCGCCCTGCTCGCCCGGCACATCGACACGGCACCGGAGAAGATCGCTTGAAGCTGCTGCCATCCCTGCTCCTCACCTGCCTCGTCGGCGTCAGCCTGTCTGCAACCGCCGATGACACCAGCCAGCGCGCCGCTGACATCATCAAGGAGATGGAAGACCTGTACCGCGGCGAGTCGAGCAAGGGCAGCCTCACGATGCGCATCGAAACGCCGCAGTACGAACGCACGCTTGAGCTGACGACCCGCAACATGGGCGAGGATGCCGCCTTCATTCGCATTCTGGCGCCACGGAAGGACCGCGGCATCGCAACGCTGCGCCTCGAAAAAGAGATGTGGAATTTCTTCCCGAAGATCAACAAGGTCATCAAGGTACCGCCGTCCATGATGATGGGGTCATGGATGGGCAGTGATTTCACCAACGATGATCTCGTTCAGCAGACAGAGTTGACCGAAGAGTACGAGCTGTCGCTGATCGAAACCGAGGCGCATTACGAGATCACACTGACGCCCCGCGAGGACACCGTCACGGTATGGGGCAAGATCGAATATGTGATCGACCGCAAGCGCATGATCCCCGTGCGCGAGGTGTTCTACGACGAGGATGGCACCATGGTGCGGCGGCTCGAGTTCAAGGACATCAGGGAATTCGACGGTCGCCTGCTGCCCTCCACCCTCGAGATGATCCCGCTCAACAAGGAAAATCACCGTACCGTCGTCACCTACGAGTCGCTGCAGTTCGACCCGGACGACGTCAGTGATGAGGACTTTACGCTGCGCGCACTGAAGAGCCGTTTCTGATGCTGCTGTTCAAGCTGGCGGTGCGCAACGTCCTGCGACAGCGACGCCGGTCGATTCTCACGTGCATGACGATCGCCGGCGGCTACGTGCTTTGCGCCCTGTCGTTTTCACTGGTCGACGGCAGCTACAGCAATATCATCCGGATCTTCACCGAGGACGACACGGGACATATCCAGATTCACCGCGAGAACTATCTGGATCGCCCGAAGCTCTACCTGACAATTGACGATCAGCCTGCCGTCCGCGACGCCCTGGCCGCCACGCCGTCCATCGTCGCCTGGACACCAAGAATTCACGCGGCAGCCCTCGCCTATGGTGACAACGCCCACGCCCCCGTGCGGATCATCGGTATCGACGCCGACCGCGAACGCCAGACCTCGAGGCTGGAACGAAAGCTGAGCGCAGGACGCTGGCCCGCCGCCGCGCCCGATGCAGACGGCTATTTCGAGGCGCTGATCGGGGCTTCCGCAGCCAACGCACTGAAGCTCGGTGTCGGCGGCGAACTGATCCTGATCTCGCAGGGCGCGGACGGCTCCGTGGCCAACGACGTGTTCCTGATTTCGGGCATCGTCGGTGACCGACGTTCGCCGGAACGCCAGAACGTCTATCTGCCGCTCGCCGCAGCGCAGTCGTTTCTCGCGCTCGAGGGCCGGGTCCACGAGTACGCGATCCTCCTGGACGACATCGACCAAGCGAGGCAGGTCGCCGCCGATCTCGACGCAAGGCTGCCGGCGCTCTCGGTCGTGCCCTGGCAGGTTGCCCGTGAATCCTTCTACAACGCCATGCAGGCCGACCGGCGCGGCAACGTATTCACCCTGGGCATCATTCTCTTCATCGTGTTCATCGGCGTGCTGAACACGGTGCTGATGTCGGTGCTCGAACGTACCCGCGAGTTCGGCGTACTGCGCGCAATCGGCAGTCGACCGACATTCATCCTGCAGTTGATCATGCTTGAAACCAGCGTGCTTGCTGCTGCGAGTCTTGTCATCGGCTTCATCATCGCGATACCGGTGATCGCCTGGTTCACATTCGTCGGCATTGAGATGCCGGAACCGATGGACATGGGCGGCGTGCAGTTCCAGTACATGACGGGAGACATGTCGCTGCCGGTGATGGTCAAGCCGGTACTGGTGATCTTCGCGTACGCATTCATGGTCAGCATCCTGCCCGGCATTCGAGCAGCCCGGGTGACGCCGACCGAAGCAATGAGGTCGTTCTGATGCTGACACTCAAGCTGGCCTGGCGAAATCTCTTTCGGAATGCACGCCGAACGATACTGACGGTGCTGCTTATCGGTTTCAGCCTGGCCGCCATGATTCTGGCCGACGGCAGCATCGCCGGCATGACGCGATCAATGATCGATACGGTCACCGAAACGCTGTTTGGCGAGGTGCAGGTCCACCACCCCGGTTATCTGGAGTCCTACGAGGCAGCCCTCTACATCGAAGAGGGTGCCGAGGTGCTGGCCGAGGTGCTTCGCGACCCGAATGTGGCCGCCGCAGCACCCCGCGTGCAAGCGGCGGGCATGATGTCGTCACCCTATAACGTCATCGGCGGACAGGTCCTCGGTGTCGACGCCGATGCCGAACTCGGTGTCTCGAAGATCGCCGAGGCCGTGATCGAGGGCCGCTATCTGTCAGGCGAACGTAGCGAGGTGCTGATCGGCGCAGAACTGCAACAGCAACTCGAAGTCGAGCTCGGTGACCGCCTCGTCATCACGCTCGCGGAGTCCGACTCCGGCGAACTTGCACAGGCGCTGTTCCGGATCTCCGGCGTCCTGGACTTCAACATGAAGGAGCTCAACGAGGGCGTGGTCGTGGTCAACCTGCCGGAACTCCAGCGCGTACTGGCCATGGAGGGACATTACCACCAGATCGTCGTCCAGCTCGTCGATCGGGACCTCGCTGACGATCCCGCCATGTCACTGTACGGGATGAACAGCGACAGCGTGGAGGTCGTGAGCTGGCTGGACGCGAACCCGCAGATCAGTGCCATCCTCGGGATGACAACCTACTCGTCACTGATTGTCGGCACGATTCTCTTCTTCCTCGCCTCGCTCGGCGTTATCAACTCGATGTTCATGTCGATCTTCGAGCGGCTGTACGAGCTCGGCGTGATCAAGGCTGTCGGGACAAAACCCTGGCAGATCATGCTGCTCGTCATCCTCGAGGCGGGCCTGATCGGATTGCTCGCCTGCGCAATGGGCATGGCGCTCGGCGGTGCTGCCGGCTACTACTTTTCAATTCACGGCATCCCGATGGGCGAGATCGAACTCGAAGGCATCAACGTCGGGCACATCGTGACGGTGGTACTGCCGCGACACTTCATCGACTTCCCGGTCTTCGTCCTGGTGCTGACCATCGTGGCAGCGCTGTACCCTGCCCGCTTCGCGTCGCGAATCGTACCGGCGCTGGCACTCAAGCGAACTCTCTAGGAACCTCACCATGATCGTGATCAGAACCACACACCTGTCCCGACACTTCGGCGAGGGAGAAACGCTCGTCAAAGCACTGGACGATGTGTCCGTTGATATTGAACAGGGCGAGTTCAGTGCCGTGATCGGCCCGTCCGGATCAGGCAAGTCGACCCTGCTGAACCTGGTCGGAGGCCTCGATCATCCGACGTCGGGCAGCGTCGAGCTGGCAGGGACGAACATCGAAGCGATGAGCGGTAACCAGCTCTCTGACTTTCGGCGTGACCACATCGGCTTCATCTTCCAGTCCTACAACCTGGTGCCGGTGCTGACGGCAGAAGAGAACGTCGAATACATCATGCTGCTGCAGGGCATACCGGCAGCAGAGCGCAGGCAACGCGTTCGCGAAATGATGGCCCGCGTCGGCCTCGAGGGTTACGAGGCGCGACGGCCACCGGCGCTTTCCGGCGGCCAGCAACAGCGCGTTGCCATCGCCCGGGCCATGGTGTCCCGCCCCGACATCATTCTGGCAGACGAGCCCACCGCCAACCTCGACTCGAAAACGGGCATCGGGCTGCTCGACGTCATGCGGGAACTCAATCAATCGCTGGGCATGACGTTCCTGTTCTCGACCCACGACGAGAAGATCATGGAACGTGCCGACCGCCTCATCCACATGGAAGACGGCCGCATCATCGAGGACGAACGGAAGGCCGCATGAGCCGGGCCCTGCTCCTCGCACTCATCGTGGCGCTGCCTGCCAGCGCAGATTCGACGCGAGTCTCGGGCTACGTGAAGTCCTACGCGGTAACAACGCGGGATATCTCGCAGCTGCAGAGCAGCCTGCGCATCATGGCAGACTACCGTGGGGCATCGACTGCGCTCCAGCTTCATGGCGAACTGACGCCGGTGCTCTCGTCGCGGCCCCTGCCCTTTGCCAACCCGACGGTTGCGACCGGCCGCGCCTGGCGCCTGACCGACCCGCCGCCGACCCTTCACAGTGACGGCAAGCAGGACGTCTTCCAGAACATCGACCGGCTCAATGTCCAGTTCTCGTTCGACGCCGGCGACCTCACCATCGGGCGCCAGCCGATCACCTTCGGGATGGCACGGATCATCAATCCCACCGACGTGTTCCTGCCGTTCGACGTCCGGACCTTCAACACCGAGTACCGGATCGGGATCGACGCCGTCCGGTTTCAGCGCCCCTTCGGCCAGCTGGGAGAACTCGACTTCGGCCTCATCGTCGGCGACGATGCCAAAGCCGAAACGTCCGCGGCCTACTTCCAGATGCGAACCAACGTATCGGGACAGGATCTTCAGTTCACGGCCATGCGCTTTGCAGAGCAGAATCTCGCCGGCGCCGGCATCCAGACTGCGCTCGGTGACTTCGGTTTCTGGTTCGAGGCGGCGGGCGTCAGCGGTAGCGAAGACTACGTTCGCGCTTCAACCGGTCTGGACTACGCCTTCGGTGACGATACCTACGGTCTCATCGAATACCACTTCAACGGCGCTGGCAGCGACAACGAGGCCGACTACCCTTCGCTCGTTGCGTCCACCCCCTACCAGACTGCCGGCGTCTTCCTGCTCGGACGCCACTACCTGATTCCGGCCGTCAACGTTCAGCTGACGCCACTGTGGTCCCTCGGCACGCAAGCCATTATCAACCTGTCAGACACGTCTGCCTTCGGTTCCGTGACGGCGTCCTGGAATGCGACCCAGAACATCTACGTCGACGTCGGACTGTATGGTTTCACCGGCGATGACGGGACGGAGTACGGCGACAATCCCCAGACCCTGTTTGCAAGCATCCGCTACTACTTCTGACGATCAGGACGTCCCGTGAAATGTGCGGTTCAACTGTGTGATCTCGCGCTCACCCCACTCGTTGATTTTCAGCTCTGTGACGCTGGCGACATCGAAGTGCAGCGCGATATTCGTTGCGGGATCAAGACCGAGCCAGGCCAGGACGAGCGCCTGGCCTGACAGCCCATGGCCAACCACGACGAGCGTGTCACCGTCGTTGAGCACTTGCTCCATCGTCGTGAGTGCATGCTGCATGCGCTCAAAGAGCCTTCGCCAGGTCTCTGCGCCGGGATAGGGTTGCCAGTCGGGGTCGCGCGCCGGGGGCCCGGGCGCCGCGATCAGCGCCGCATCTTCCAGCGTGAGGTCCCGCGCATCGCCATTGTCGAGTTCACGAAGCGATGCCAGCGATGTCGGCTCGCACCCAAGCCGTTCACCGATAATGCGTGCGCTTTCGTCCGCACGCTTCAGGTCGCTCGCGAACAGGACGACACTGGCCGGACGATTCGCCAACAGGTAGTCGGCGGTCGCTCGGACCTGCGCGCGCCCCAGCGGGGTCAGTGGCGTATCCGTCCAGCCACCGGTGAGCCCCCTGACATGGTGCTCGCTCTCGCCATGACGAATGAACACGAGATGCCGCGCGGCCATGATTCAGACGCTCAGTACTCGGGTTCAGGTTCGAGCCGGTCGCGGACGCTCTCCGGCATCAGGTTGTCGATGATCCGCACCGTCGACTGGATCTCGGTGGACACCGGATCCTTCACGATCGCTTCCTCGACTTTGAACATGGTCTCCTGACTGCTGTAGGGCATGAGCGCGCGGGCCTGCTCGAGCCCCAGCACACCAAGGTTCACGGCCAGTTCACGGCGCCGGAGTTCATCTGATGTCAGGGCGGCCGCTTCGAAGAGCGTCGTCGCCTGTTGATCGAGCCCGGCGCGCCGCGCCAGCCGGCCATACTGCGAGAGCACGATGCCCCGCTCCGCCGCTGAATCGATCCGGTTGGCATTGCGCCAGGCACCGTCGAGCCGGAGCCTGACCTGATCAGACATGCCGGCGTAATGCATGGCCGTGATAAGGCGAATCTCGAGACGGTTCGACTCGATGGGATCGGTGAGGCGATCCATGACCGAGAGCGCGTCATAGAATCGTTCGAGATTGATGAAGAACTCCGCCAATCTCGCGAGCACCTGTTGTTCTGCCGCGCCCTCGCCCGCATTGTCGATCGACGCAAGCGCGCCGCCGAGATCACCCATGTAGCCCTGGGCGATAGCAATTTCTGCGAACACCCGTGAGCGATCCCGCGGCTCAAGGCGCGTCGCCGCCAGGATCTGCGCTTCACCCAGAATCTCATTGGCCAGCGTCGGATTGCGCGCGTCGTAATAGCGCTGTGCGATCCGCGTGAACGCCGAAATCCGGTCCGGGACGCTGGCAACGCGTCCGGCGTGGCCCGTCGCCGCACCCAGCAAGGCCTTCGCCTGTGGCCGGTTTCCGGCGTGGAGCCAGGCAATCGCCAGTCTCGCCGACAGGTACGCCTTGTCGTAGGGCATCGCGCTGGCCTGAATCATCGCATTCACCCGGGCGATGGCGTCCTCCGGCTCTCCGGGGTAGCCCGCGTCAGCCAGGCGCCGTCCGACCGCCAGCAGCGACCGCGCCCTGATATCCCCGTCAGCGATGTCCTCGAGCTCCGCGTAGACCCGCGCCATCGGCAGCTTGAGTGAGGCATTCGGTTCATCGGTGACCTGCCTGACCATCAGGTCACCGAGCGCCTCGATCTTGATCACCGGATTCCTGATGCGATCGATCAGGGCCGAGGCGCGCTCCATGTCGCTGTCGCCGAGGAAGATGCGCGCGTTGTAAGCCAGGAAGCGGTCCCACTCCTGATCCTTGCTGAGTTCCTTCATGAGATCGACGATCATGGAGCCATCCATGTCCTCGATCTGCTCAATCGTCATCATGACCGAGGGATCAAGCGGGTCAGGCACCTGCTCCGACTCCGTCAAAACCATCATCACCTTTTCATGACCATGCTCGATGACCGGCGGCACGATCTCGTCGAGTTCATCCGCTTCGAATCTTTCGATGCCCGGAATGCCGGAAACGCCACCCACGGTATCGGTGTTGACCGTCACCTGCGGCTGTCCCTCGGGTCCGGGGCGCGTCATGTTGCCCGGTCGTGCGCTCTTTGACGCCGTATCGATGAACTTCTGCGGGTCAACCCCTTTCATCATCTGCTGCGCGGAATCGATGATTTCCTGCTGGCTGGCGGGTGCGCCGCCGTGCATCAGTGTCGTCATGCTCGCCATCTCGGCGATCATCGCCTGATTGCCGTTCTGCTGAAGCGCGACTGCTGCCGAAATTGCCGGCGCAATGGCCTTCGCACCCTCAGGCACAGGCGCGTTCCGCTCCGCCCGCGCTTCCTCGGCGAGCAGGTACTCCTTGATCTGGTTCATCGCCAGACCGGAGACAGCAATCAGCAGGACGGCGGCAACGCTTGCGACAGCAAAAGGATGCTTTTCGAAGAATCGCCAGAACCTGGATGGCGGCTTGATGCCGAGTTCCTTCATGATCTCGGCCTCGAGCCTGCGCAGGCGCTCGAGTTCCGCGCGCTTGCGCTCGAAATCAGCCTCGCGATCATTCTCGTGCCGCTGGTCGCGCAGCATGCGTCGGCGGATCTTTTCCTTCTCCGCCTCCTCGCGCATTTTCTCTTCCCACTTCGCCATCACGAGCCCGCACTTGGGACACTGCTCGTAGACAGTGCCCCGAGGAATTTCCTCCTCGTGCTCGCAGGAAGGACAGATGAAGAAATCGACGTTCTTGGATTTCGGGACGAGGGAGAGCCCACCGGCCTGGCTCGATGGCTGGATGTTGCAGGCGCCGCCGCACTGCATGATGGCTTCCATATATCGCTCGGCGACGTTCTTGGCGACGCCCTTCAACAGGACCGTCGGGCTCTCGGCGTCGTACCAGCCATCGACCTTGATCTTGTCGACTTTCAGAGTCGCTGCGAGTTTGTCCCGGACTTCCTCGTAGTCAGAGCCTTCCTCCATCTGGGGAAAGAAAACGAGATTGTAGGTTTCTTCTTCGGCAGCGCCCCCCGTTGCATTGTTCTGTTCTTCAGACATGGGAGTGCGTTTGGTGGCCCGGCCGGTATCTTAGCGACTAAACTGGGGGAATGAAATCTGATGCCGGTCCAGTCGGGGATGCGCTCTTCCTGCGTCTGCCTGCGGAATACGCGGCGTACGCGCGCCGCTGGTGTTCGTACCACAAGTGGTCCGTTGAGGAGGCAGCCAACCTGTTGGCCGGATGCGTGCCGACGCGGGAGTTGTTCCTGAGGGGGCAGGCACATCGGGACCTCGATGATGAGATTGTGGCGATTGAAAACCGGCTGCGATCGGCGCTGGGCAATCAGCTGACACCGATCTCCCGCAAGAAGTACTTCGATGACACCTGGGTATCCGCCGCGGAAGTCATGGCGTGGGCGGCCTCTGAAGGCATGGACATTCCCGAGGCGCTGGCGGCGGCCTGGCAGGACTCACAGGCCACCGGGACCTACCGGACCCCGGCAATGGCCGCGCTGGCATGGGTCGTCGACCGGTACTGGGAACATTGCGACCCGCGGGATGCGCCCACACAGGGAGAAATTGTGGCCGCCCTGCTGCAGGCATTCCCCGAACTCTCCGTCGAGGAGTGCGAGATGGTCGAACACATTGCCCGCCATCCCGCGTCCCCATCTAGCGGCCCCTGAACTCCGGCTTTCTTTTCTCGGCGAAGGCGCGGCGCCCCTCCTTGTAGTCGTCACTATCGAAACAGGCATCGACGAGTTTCGCCACCCGCTTCGATTCCTCGACGACGGAATACCGCTCGAAGGCATTCACCGCGGCTTTCGCCGCCCTCACCGTCAGGGGTGCATTGGCGGCAATAGTCGCCGCATAGTCCCTGACCCGGGATTCGAGTTCGTCGTCCTCGACGACGAAATTGATGAGCCCCATGCCGCGCGCTTCTTCCGCTTCCATGAACCGGGCCGTGAACATGATGTCACGCGCACAGGCAGGCCCCACCAGACGTGCAAGCTTTGCGAGACCCGCATACTCGTAGCCGAGCCCGAGTCTGGCGGCGGGAATACCAAACGTCGATTCACGGGTCGCAAACCGGATGTCCGCATTCAGTGCGACGGCGAGTCCACCGCCGATGCAGTAGCCCCGAATCATGGCGATCATCGGCTTGGTCAGTTCAGCCAGCCACTGATTTCCCCGGGCCGAGATCTTGCCGTAAGCCTTGCGCTGCTCGGCATTGGCTCGCTGTTTGTCGAACTCCGAGATGTCCGCGCCGGATGCGAACGCCTTGCCGCCGGCTCCTGAGAGCACGACGACGCGCACGTCATCATCATGCTCGAAGGCCTCCAGCGCATCGCCCAGCCCCTGCCACATCTCCAGCGAGATCGCATTGCGCCGCTCAGGCTGATTGAAGGTGACCCAGCCAATCCCGTCATCTACCTCGGCAAGAATCTTCGTGGTGTCGAGTTTCAACGCGCTCATGCAATCGCTCCTTTGTTCCTGAGTGCTTCAATCTCGGCGGACGAAAAGCCAAGCTCGCCGAGAATTTCTTCGCTGTGTTGTCCTGGCGTCGGGCCGGCGTGATGGAAACGCGGCTCGTGTGGAAAGCCCGACAGGTTGATCGGTGACCGGACGAGGTTGATGTCGCCGCGACGGTCATGGGGCGCTGCCTTCACCATTCGAAGGTGCTTCGCCTGCTCGTCCTCGAACGCCTCACCGATGTTGTAGATGGGCCCGCAGGGCACACCAACTTCATTGAGGCGCGCGACCAGTTCCGATGTCGGGAACTGCTTTGTAACCTCGTTCACTTCACGATTGATCGCCTCACGGCGCTCAACCCGGCCCCGCGCGTGCCGGTACTCGTCACGGCTGGCGAGCTCATCTGCGCCAAGTGCCTTGCAGAAGTTTGCCCACATCTTGCCGGTACTGGCCGCGAGGTTGACGAGACCGTCGGCAGACTCGAATACGCCCATCGGGACCTGCGTCGGATGGAAATTGCCCTGCTGTTCCGGAATCTCGCCCTCCATCGTATAGCGGGCCCCCTGGAAATCGATCTTCGAGAGCATCGCCTCGAGCAGCGATGTGTGAACCCATTGCCCCTCGCCGGTCTTCTCACGGTGCAGCAGCGCGAGCAGGATGCCCTGGCCGAGAAACATGCCGGCGGAGGTGTCGGAGATGGCGATCCCGACGCGCATCGGGCCGCGCCCGGGCTCCCCCGTAATCGACATGAGGCCGCTGGTGCCCTGAACGATCTGGTCGACGCCGGGCCGCGCCGCATAGGGTCCGTCCTGACCGAAACCGGAAATGCTCGCCAGGATGATCGACGGCTTGATCGCTTTCAGTTGCTCGTACTCGATGCCGAGCCGCGCCTTGACGTCAGAGCGAAAGTTCTCAACCACGACATCGGCCTTGCTCACGAGTTCGCGGAACAGCGCGGCGCCTGCGTCACTCTTGAGATCAATGGCGAGCCCGCGCTTGTTGCGATGCAGGTTCTGCTGGTCCGGGCCGTCGTGGTCACCGGTCACCGACCCGCCGGAGGTATCCCTCGCCGGTGGCGGCTCGATGCGGATCACGTTGGCACCCCAGTCGGCCAGCAGCCGAACAGCCGTCGGCCCGGCACGCGCGATCGTGAGATCGAGCACGGTGTAATCAGATAGTGGCAGGTTCATGCAAGGACAGCCTCCCTCATGGCGTCGATGATCGTGTCGATGATGGTTGCGGCGCCGGCTCAGCGCAGGCTCGAGCCGAGTATCTCACGGGCGATGATGTGCCGCTGCACTTCGCTCGGGCCCTCACCGATGCGGCGAATGCGCATCTCGCGATACCAGCGTTCGAACGGGAAGTCCTTGGTCACGCCGTAACCACCGTGAATCTGCATGCAGCGATCAACGACGCGACTCGCGGCTTCGGTCGCGACGAGCTTGCACATCGCGGCTTCCTTGCGGAAGGGTTCACCGTGCTCCGCCCGGTCCGCGGCCTCCAGAGTAATCCAGCGCGCATTGCGGATGTCGATCTCATTGTCGACCAGCATCCACTGGATCGCCTGACGGGATGCCAGGGGGGCGCCGAATGTCTCGCGAATCCCCGCGTAGTCGAGCGCCATTTCGTGCGCCTTGATCGCGACACCGATGCAGCCGGCGGAATAGGGAATGCGCTGCCGCGACAGCCGGTCGTTCGCAATCGCAAAGCCCTTGTTCACCTCGCCAAGGACGTTGGCATTGGGTACCCGCATATCCTCGAACTGGAGCTCGGTCGCGTATCGTGCCGACCGGAGTGTGTGGACGATTCGCCGGACATGAAAGCCCGGGGTATCCGTATCGACGATGAAGCAGGTGACGCCGCCGCGGCCCTTGTCCGGGGACGTCCGGGCGAACACGAGGCCATAGTCCGCCTTGTCAGCGCCGGAAATAAAGATCTTTGATCCGTTGATGATCCAGTCGTCGCCATCACGCACGGCCTTCGTCTGGATGGCGCGGGCGGGGTCAGAGCCCCCCGACGGTTCTGTCAGGCCGAAGAAACCCGACTTTTCACCACGCAACGTTGGATACAGGTATCGCTCCTTCTGATCATCGTCAGCCTCAAAGAGCTGTGCGAGACCGGCACCGCCGAAGACGCCGTAGCAGGGAACGTAGAGGCCAGCGCGATGCTGCGACATTTCGATGGCGATCAGCGTCCGGGTCACCATGTCGAGATCGGGGCCGCCAAACGCCTTCGGGATATCGAGACCAAAAAGCCCCATCTCCCGGACCTTGTCCTTCAGCCTTGCCTCATCCCCGGGTTCCAGCGCATCCGCGTCGGGGTCGAGATTCGCCTCCAGCGGCACGATCTCCTCGCGAACGAAACGGCGCACCATGCTGACGATGAGTTCCTGCTCTTCAGTCAGGTTCAGATCCATTGGCTTGCTCCCCTACCCCTGTGACAGCCCCGGCGACAACCGGCCCAGCCTGCCAACGCTCGCCACATCATTGTCGGGAGGCAGCCCGCCCCGCCGGGCGACATATTGCATCAGGCGTTCCTGGTAGCGCGTCAGATAGGCCGTGGTGATCTCATATCGGAACCGGGTCGCGCCCGTCTCTTCGAGCCGCCCGCGAATCTCACCCCGAAGGCCGAACAGCGAACGTCCGCCCGCGTAGCCGATGAAGCGCACGTCATCGTGATCGTCCGCCAGTTCAAAAACGCCCATATGGCCCGGCAACGCGTCGAGCACCTCAGCCGTTGCGGTCGCGAATTGACGCCTCATGGTTGCCTCGTCTCCCTCTTTTCGATATCAAAATAGCGATACTTCGATGGAAATGTCCAATGAGCGTCAATGAGGCGGAAGACGGCAACGTCGGCTACGAGCTCGAACCTGCAAGCGGCACGACGGATTCACTCTGCGTGATGCTTCACGGGTTCGGTGCAGACGGTGCCGACATGATCGAGGTCGCCGCAGAAATGGCCATGTACCTGCCGCACACCCACTTCATTGCACCCAACGCCCCGGAGCCCTGTCTGACCGCGCCCGGCTACTACCAGTGGTACGGCCTCGAAGGCGGGGCCGCCGGCGCCGATGTCGCAGCCGAACTGCTGGCGCCTCGCCTCAATCGCTACTGTGACGCGCAACTCGAACGGCTCAGCCTTTCAAACGACCGGCTCGTCATGATGGGGTTCAGCCAGGGCGGCGGCATCATGCTCGAGGCCGCGCTGCGCCGCGAGACCCCGTGTGCCGCCGCGCTGATCTATACGGGTTCGCTCCGGAACGCCGACCGTCTGGACGAGGTCATTTTGTCCCGTCCTCCGGTCATGATGATTCATGGAGACGAGGACGACGTTGTATCGCCGGCGCGGGTCACAGAGGCTGTCTCTGCACTCGCCGGGCACGATGTGATGTGCGCGCACCACTTCTGTCTCGGCCTCGGACACTCGCTGAATGAAGAAGGCGCGATGGTCGGCGCCATGTTTGCTGCCGAGGCGCTGTACGCTAGCCCGGCTCACCGCTGATCGACTCCCACAGCGCCCGCACCAGGGGTGAAGATTCGAGGCTGCGTGAACGAGTACAGAAACCAACGTGGAAGTCTTCCAGCGCCGGGCCGTCCTTGATGACATCGACCTCATGCTGGAGCGGCGAGCCTTCCAGCACGAGTTCCGGTACAAAGCCCACGCCGCACCCGAGGGCAACCAGCGACAGCGTCGCCTCGTTACCCGGCACCTCGCTGTAGATGTTGGGACGTACCTGCTGCAGCCGGAGCCAGGCATCGACGTTCTCGCGGGCCTGCCCGGAGGTCGGCAGTATGAGTGGAATCCGCCCCCAGTCCGGCCCGTCAGACAACAGATCGTCAAAGAAAGGGTCGCGCGGTGCGACCGTCAGCATGGGAATCGACATCACGATGTGCTGCTCGAACCCTTCCATCGGCGCCAGCGGCAGCGCGGCAACGACGACGTCGGCCCCCTCCCGCAGGCGCTGGATGGCCGAGACGGCATAGCCCGTCTCGAGGCGCAGGTGCACGTCCGGATGACGGCTGCGAAACCGGGAAAGAAGCGCCGGGAGGAAGGTCTGGCTCGCGGTGACCGAGGCAAACAGCGTGAGCGTGCCCTGCAACCGGTCTTCCGACAGCCCGAGTTCGACGCGGAGCGCGTCGTAGCGCCCGACCGTCGTCTCGGCAAACTCCCGGAACATCTCGCCCTGGGGAGTCAGCCTCACCGAGCGGTTGTCGCGCTCGAACAGGCGATGACCGACCTCGTCCTCCAGACGCTGGATCGTGCGACTCAGCGCCGACGGCGTCACGTGGAACTCCTCGCTGGTGCGGCCGAAATGCAGGTTGCGGCAGAGGCCAAGAAAGAGCCTGAGCGCGCCGAGGTCTATGTTGCTCATGGCGCAATACTATATTCCGCATAAATCACTTTACGCAATATGGCAATTCACCTATAAATCGCGCCCATCAAATACACCACCCAGCATCCGGGAGAACACCACATGGTCATGTCGCTCGATTTCGACAGCAGCACTTTTGAAAAGACCGTCATCGACGTCGCCGACGGCAAGGAATCCGTCGTCAAGGGTGGGCGGGACAAGTTTCCGCTGGTCCACAAGGCCTTCGACGGCGTGAAGCAAATCGGCGTGATCGGCTGGGGCTCGCAGGGCCCCGCGCAGGCACAGAACCTTCGTGACACACTCGAAGGCACCGACGTGAAGGTCAAGATCGGGCTCCGCGAGGGATCTGCCAGCGTCGCCGAAGCTGAAGCTGCCGGCTTCACGCGCGAGAACGGTACGCTCGGCGACATGATGGAAGTCGTTGCCGAATCGGACATCGTTATTCTGCTGATCTCCGATGCCGCGCAAACCCAGCTCTATCCC
Source organism: Pseudomonadales bacterium (assembly GCA_965267485.1). Taxonomy (GTDB): domain Bacteria; phylum Pseudomonadota; class Gammaproteobacteria; order Pseudomonadales; family Azotimanducaceae; genus JANQJA01. The sequence goes on from OZ254080.1 coordinate 2,738,850, forward strand.
GAGATCTTCAAGACCATCAAGCCCGGCGCCACGCTGGGTCTGTCGCACGGGTTTCTGCTCGGCCACCTCGACAGCGCCGGCGAATCGTTTCCGGACAACATCAATGTGATCGCCGTTTGCCCGAAGGGGATGGGCCCATCAGTCCGTCGCCTCTACGTACAGGGCGCCGAGGTCAACGGCGCCGGCATCAATTCGAGCTTCGCCGTCCATCAGGATGTCGACGGCAAGGCGACCGACTACGCGATCGCCTGGGCCATCGCCGTCGGCTCACCCTACTGCTTCCAGACCACGCTGGAATCCGAATACAAGTCGGACATCTTTGGTGAGCGCGGCATTCTGCTCGGTGCGGTACACGGCCTCGTCGAGGCGCTGTACGTTCGCTACAAGTCGCAGGGCATGAGCCAGGAAGACGCCTTCAGGCACACGGCCGAATCCGTGACCGGCCCGATATCGAAAATCATCTCCCACGAAGGCATCAAGGCGGTCTACGACAAGCTCGAAGGCGAGGACAAATCGAAGTTCGAGGCAGCGTACGTCGCGTCGTACAAGCCGGCGAAGGAAATCCTGCAGGAAATCTACGACGACGTCGCCTGCGGCAATGAGATCCGCAGCGTCGTGAACGCCTCGCGTCGCCACAAGGAATTCCCCATGGGCCAGATCGACGGCACCGAAATGTGGGTGGTGGGCGAGACGGTTCGCGCCAATCGGGTCGAAGACGAAATCCCGCTGGACCCGACCACCGCCGGCGTCTACTGCGCGACGATGATGGCGCAGATCGACGTGCTGCTCGAAGCCGGCCACCCGTACTCCGAGATCGTCAACGAGTCGGTCATCGAATGCGTCGATTCGCTGAATCCCTACATGCACTTCAAGGGCATTGCGTACATGGTCGACAACTGTTCGGTCACAGCGCGGCTCGGCTCCCGTAAGTGGGCACCGCGATTCGATTACATCCTCAAGGAGCAGGCATTCACGGCGCTGGACGGCAACCAGCCGATGAACTGGTCGCTGATGGAGGACTTCAAGTCGCATCCCATCCACAACGTCCTCTCGGTGGTCGGCGAAATGCGGCCCACCGTGGACATCAGCCTCGGCTGAGCCACTCAAGAATCGGGGCGGTACGTCGATAAGCGCATTGGTGTTTCCCGAATTGACGTAGACGATGAATCTGGCGATTACCCGTGCCGATGACCGTGCACCGCTTGAAGTCTGCCGGTCCCTCGCCCCAACCGAGTTGCCCCGCTATCGCGACACGCGATATGCGGGGGATTCGCTGCAGAACCTGCCTCGCTGATTATCCGGCCGCTGACCGCGCTGCGCTGCGCGAGCTTTACGAGCGCCTGACCGCAACCTGGGGCTCGCTCGCTGCGCTCATCGGATCCGCTCGGCACAGCGCCGACATCAACGAGGCGGGGTTCTCTGAGCAATTTGCGGACGAGGTGCATGCCCTTGCCCGCGGTCTCGGCATGCAGGACGCCGGCTACTCACCGGTCGCCCGGCGTGCCCTGCACGATATCCGCGGCGGGGCACTGGCGACCCTGCTCATGGACTTCGAGATGGTCCGGGACGAAATGGTCTGGGAGCGGGACGTCCTGCTGCGGATGTTTCGCTATGTACGGGACCACCTCAAGATCATGCGCAACTGTATCCCTGATATCGACCCGGCACGTTCCCGGGCGGACCAATCCGCCGTTGCCCATTCCATCGATCTGCTGAAGGAAAAGTGGCTCGGTGTCGCGCCATCCGGCATGGGCCGGGACGTCACGATCAACCTGACCTGCGACTGGCACGGCACGATCTGCGAGTCCTGCATGGAAATGTCGGCGCTCGATCGCATCGTCTATAACCTGATCGGCAACGCGGTGAAGTACGGGGATGGCGACTGGATTCAACTGCGCGTGTTTCCCGTCGGTAACGGGTCTGGCGACATCGACGTGCTGAGGTTCGTTGCGGTCAACCCGATCTCGGCGGCACAGGAGGCCGCGCTGGACCGTGCGTTCGACGGCGATCTGAACCGGATCTTCGAGGCGAACCAGACCACCCAGGGCAGCGGCTACGGGCTCGCCATCATTCTGGAATTCGTCGCGCAGGCGTTCGGGCTCGACAGCACCGGTGATGCCCTGCAGCATGCCCACGTCGGCGCCCGCATCATCGACCGGCATTTCTACACCTGGTTCCACTGGCCGAGCGTGGTCTAGGCATCCAGGTTCCCTAGATCCCGTCCTTGCGATACTGATCGAACATGGCGAGATAGGACGCGTTGCCCCGCTCCAGTCGTCGAAGCTGGTGTTCCTTGACCTCTCCCACGATCTTTCCCGGCACGCCGAAAACGAGCGAACGATCCGGCACTTTCATGCCCGGGCTGACCACCGCGCCCGCGCCGATGATGCAAAAATCACCGATCTCGGCGTCATCAAGCACCGTCGCGTTGTTCGCGATCAGCGTGTTGTTGCCAATCGACCTGCAGTGAATCACGGCCCCGTGTCCAACGATCACGTTGTCGCCGATCGTCTGGTCCTGACCGGTGTGCACCACCACATTGTCTTCGATGATCGTACCGGCACCGATCCTGATCGTGGCAAAATCACCCCGGACGATCGCGCCAGGCCAGATGCCCGATCGCTCACCGATAATCACCGAGCCCATGACAAGGGCGCTCTCACTGACGTAAGCCGAGGCCGCCACCTCGGGTGTCATTTCGTTGTAGGTTTTGATCATGACGACCGAGTATAACGACAACGACACCGCTGTCCCCAGCCAGCGCCGCCTGCAACGTGCGCCCGACTTCACGGGTCACCGCCTGAACTCATTCCGCGAGGTCGCGCTGCGTCACGGGCTGCCCGGCGCGCTCGCCGCCATTGTGCTGCTCGCCTATCCGGGCGTCGGGCTGCTGCTGGACGGGCTGTCACCCTTTGCAGCCTCACCCCTTCGATACCTCGTCGGCGGACTCGCCATCTTCATCGCACTGATTGCCTACGCAATCTGGATCGACCGACGGTTCGAATGGGCGTCTGTATTCTGGATCCTCTGGTTGCTTGGCATCTCCATTTCAGAGGAATGGGTCTTCCGGGTTGCGCTGCCAGCGCTCGGAGAACTTGTCGCGGACCCACGGGCCGCGGTACTGGCCAGCAATGCGCTGTTTGGCGTCATTCACTACTTCACGCTGCGCTGGAAGTGGTACTGGTGCCTGGGCGCGGCGCTGGGCGGCATGGCCTTGTCACGACAGTATGCCGAGACCGGTGACCTTGCCCTCATCATCGCCATCCACTGGATCGCGACATTTTTCAATACGCCGCGAATGCCGGGGATGCGAAGCCGCGACGCCTAGTTTTTCGGCTTCAATCGTGCACAATGGGCAGTCTCGCTTCTCACACTCAACACCGGGCCGCACATTGATGCACAGCGCGCGCAAATTTCACACGATCGAAGGTCGCTTCGAGATGGAGCATGGCGGCACCCTCGTCGACCCCGTGATCGCCTACGAGACATGGGGTGATCTCAACGAGGCACAGGACAACGCCATTCTGCTCTTCACCGGGCTGTCACCCTCGGCACACGCCGCATCCTCAAAGGAAGATCCTTCGACCGGCTGGTGGGAACAGATGCTCGGGCACCGTCGCCCCATCGATACCACGAAGTACTTCGTCATCTGCGTCAATTCGCTCGGCAGTTGCTTTGGCTCGACCGGCGCCGCCAGCTTCAACCCGGAGACCGGTGATCACTACCGCCTCGACTTTCCGCTGCTGACGATCGAAGATATCGCGGTTGCCGGACAGAAGGTCGTCGAGGGCCTCGGCATCGCTCGCCTTCACGCGGTTGTTGGGGCATCCATGGGTGGCATGACAGCAGTTGCACATTCCATTCTGTTCCCGGATGTCGCCGATGCCCTCGTCTCAATATCGGGCGCGGCAAAGGCGCTGCCCTACTCCATTGGCCTGCGTTCGCTGCAGCGCGAGATGATTCGGTGCGATCCGGCCTGGAACGACGGCAACTATCCCATCGGCGAAAGCCCGGTTCAGGGCATGCGTCTGGCAAGAAAGCTCGGCATGCTGACCTACCGGAGCCAGCGTGAGTTCGAGCAGCGATTCGGCCGCGAGCGCGTGTCCGAGGAGCGAAGCACCGGCGACATGTTCGGGATCGATTTCGAGGTCGAGAGCTATCTTGATGCACACGCCAAGAAGTTCACCGGGACTTTCGATCCGAACTGCTACATGTACCTTTCCCGGGCAATGGACCTCTTCGACGTCGCCGATCACGGCGGTTCACTGGAACATGGCCTCGCTCGCGTGGGCGCGCGTCGTGCGCTCATTATCGGCGTGAAGACCGACATCCTGTTCCCGATCGAGCAGCAGCAGGAACTCGCCACCGGCCTCGATCGCGATGGCCGGGAAGTCACCTATCACGCCCTCGATTCCCTGCAGGGCCACGATTCGTTTCTCGTCGACATGGACCGATTCCGGCCGATCCTGTGCGACTTCTTCAATTGCACGATGAACCAGCCCGGCGCCCGGCGCCAAGGCCAGCTCAGGACCGTGTGACGCCATCCCCGGTCGGGGGGCTTGATACCAGCGAACAAAGCGGCATAGATTGAGCCGATGGACCGGCTGATGGTGCTTTTGCTCGCGACGACCCTCGCGTCCGGCGTACGTGCTGACAATCACGTCAGCGACGCCAGCATGCTCATGGTCGTCGACTGCCTGCTCCCCAACCAGATCAGGCGTCTGGGCAACATGACCTATGCCGCCGCGCGACAGGCCATCAAGACAACCGCCGCGCAGTGTGAGGCGCGAGGCGGCGAGTACGTGCTGTTCGACCGGGCCAGCCGCGCGACGACGCTGAAGGTCTGGCTGCCCCTGGCCGAACAGGGCGACCCCGAGGCGCAGACCTATGTCGGCGAAACCTACGAGAAAGGACTTGGCGCAGCCCCGGACTATGCGGCAGCGGCCGACTGGTACCTGCGCGCAGCGGAACAGGGCTACGCGCGGGCGGCCATCAACCTGGCCAACCTCTTCGAACAGGGGCTCGGACTCGAGAAAGATCCTGACATGGCCGCGTTCTGGTATCGAACGGCATCCGATTTTGCCGGGGCCAGCGCGTCGCCCGCCGACGAGCCGCCGACGGCGAAGTTCACAATCGTGGAACCTCAACTCGGCCAGCGTGGCATCTCCATCACCGAGGCACCGCCAGCAGACGCGCCGCTGCTCGTCGTCGGACAGATCGAGGCAGACCGGGACGTCGCCTATGTCACCCTGAATGGTGATCCCACCACGCTCGTGGGTGGCTCGCTGTTTCGCGGCGAGGCCCGCCCCGACGAGCACGACATCATCACCATTACGGCTCACTTTGCATCCGGTGATCGCGTTACGCACCGGTTCAGCACACGACCCGGCGCGGCACCCGCCCTGCCCTCGATCGGCCCGCTCGGTGAGGCGTCGAACGCACCGGTGGGCCGCCAGCACGCCCTGCTGATCGGCAACAACGAGTACGCCACGCTGCCAGATCTCGACTCCGCCGTGCCTGACATCGAAGAAATCGCCACCTTGCTGGAAAGCGGCTACGGCTACCGGATTACACGGCTCGTCGATGCAGACCGCTACCAGATCCTCACCGCCATGAATGAACTCAGTCGAACGCTCGAACCCGGGGACAGCGTGCTGATCTACTACGCCGGCCACGGCGAACTCGATCGCGCCAACCAGCGGGGTCACTGGCTGCCGGTCGATGCCGAGGCGGACAATACCGCCAACTGGATCTCAAACGTTGCGATCACGGATCTGCTCAACATCATGCCAGCCTCGCGACTGCTCGTGATTGCCGATTCCTGCTATTCCGGCATGATGTCCATCAATGCCGTGGGTGCTCCATCGGCGGCCACGGGCCGAACGCGCACCGCCATGACATCTGGTGGCGTCGCGCCCGTACTGGACGGCGGTGGCGGCGATCACTCGGTGTTCGCACGCGAGCTGATCGCGGCGCTCGAAGCAAACGTGGGTAGCGTGTCAGCCAGGGAGGTCTACGCGACCATTGCGCCGCGGGTCGAACAAACTGCTCGCACACTGGGCTTCGAACAACGGCCGCAATACGCACCGCTCAGGTTCGCCGGCCACGAGGGTGGCGACTACGTGTTTACGCGACAACAACAAGAACCGTAACCGGGAGAACATTCATGATCGTTCGGAGTGCCGTATTCATCCTCCTTGTAGCCCTCGCGCAGTCATCGCTGGCGGCGAGCGCAGACTTCCAGGACTTCCTGACCCGCGCCTGCGCCAGCGCCACGCCGGGTACCGATTTTTTTACGCGCTGTAACGTCGACACCACCGACGGCGATCTGTCCGGCGACAGCGAGGACTCCCTGAACCCGACGCAGTCGCTCGCCAATGCATCGAGCGCCATTGCCGAGACCCGCGCGAGGATCAAGGCGTTGCGCGAGAAGATGAGGGGATCCGGCGATGACACCGACGAGGACGAAGCGTCAGTCAGCGACGTGTTCCGGCAGCAGGGTTTCAGCCTGATCTTCAACGGCGAGAGCGGGTCCATCGAACGCGACCTCTCGGCGCGCGAACGTGGATTCGAGACCGACGCCTCCCGCATACAGTTCGGCTTTGACTATCGCGCAACCGACAATCTCATTCTGGGTGCGGTGGTCGCGATTGAACAATTCGATACGGTCTACGATGCCGATCAGCCGGGCACCAACTTCGTGCCCGGCCCCAGCGAAGGGGACACCGACCGGGAAAGCGAGAGTCTCAACATGTTCGCGTCACTCGCCCTCTCTCGGCAGATCGACGTCGATGCGCTTATCTCGATGTCCCGTTCCGACTTCACGTTCCGCCGCATCGCCATCTTCCAGGAGTTCACGCGCACACTGCCCACGCGCACGATACGCACGACAGCGGACTCCGATGGCCGGGAATTCGCTGCAAGCATCGGCGTCGGTTATGACGCGCACTGGGATGCCGTCAGCCTGCAGTCTTATCTGCGTTACAACGTCCAGCGATCGTCGATCGACCCCTATCGTGAAGAGGGCGGCAACGGCTTTGCCATGTTCATCGAGAACGACGCGCTCGAGCAGACCACACTCGTCGGCGGCTTTCGCCTCACGCGCGCGATCAACACGGATTTCGGGGTCCTCGTTCCGCAGTTGTTTACCGAGGTCGAAGCAACCGTCAGCCGCGACGAGAAAGTCTCGCGGCAGCGTTTTCTCGAAGATCCGTCGAATACCGTGTTCACGGTCACGGGGGATGACGAAGACGACGTATTTGGCCGAAGCGGTATCGGTATCGTCGCAATTTTCCCGAACGGTTTCAGCGCGTATCTGAGTGCCGATGTCGTCTGGGGACGTGATCTGTTTGACGAGAATCGAATCAACATCGGAATCAGAAAGGAGTTCTGATCGTGGCTGCACGGCGCAACATCCTGCTCATCACGACCGACCAGATGCGCTACGACGCGATCGGTTGCAACGGCGGCGAGGTGGCGAGAACGCCGACAATCGACGGCCTCGCTGCGCGCGGTATCAACTATCGGCGTGCCCACAACCAGAACGTGGTCTGCATGCCGGCGCGCGCGACCATCATTACCGGCCAGCATGTTGCCTCGCACGGCGTCTGGATGAATGGTGTCTCGCTGCCGGAGGATACGCCGACGATTGCACACCACCTTGCCGATCACGGATATCGAACCGGCCTCGTCGGCAAGGCGCACTTCGAACCCTGGCTCGGCGATCCCGGCATCTATTTCGAGAACCGAATGGCGGCGGAGCATCACAACGGCCCCCATCGCGGCTTCGAGCGCATGGAACTCGCCAACCACTTTTTCGAGGGGCACAGCCACTACGACCGCTGGATGGAAGCCAATCACCCCGCTGAGAAAGCGAAGTGCTATCCGATGGTGACGGACAAGGGACAGAACACAATTGGTCGCGGCGACACGGGTGCCATCCAGGTCTGGCCCACGGACATCCCCAAAGAGATCTACCACACGGACTGGGTCGCTGACCGGACGATTTCTTGGCTGAACGAGATCGGGAACGATCCGTTCTTCTGCTGGATGAGTTTTCCGGATCCGCACCACCCCTGGGACCCACCGGCCTCGGAGGTCTCGCGGGTCGACTGGCGAAACGTCCCCCTGCCGGCTCTCTACAGTGAGCAGCGGGAGGAGGTGGAGGCAATGCTGGCCGACAAGCCGAAGCACTGGCGCGGCTACTACGATGGATCCATCTGGACCAACCTCGAATCGCCGCGGGAATTTCGCCCCTGCGATCTGACGCCGGACCAGATTCGTGAAATCAACGCAATGAACCACATCGAGAACGAACTCATCGATGAGGCAATCGGCCGCGTACTGGCGACGCTGGAACAAGATGGCAGGCTCGACAATACCGACGTTTTCTTCACGACCGATCACGGCGAACTGCAGGGCGACTTCGGCCTCCTGTTCAAGGGCCCCTACCACTGTGATGCCCTGATGCGACTGCCAATGGTCTGGGCGCCGGCGACAGGCACAGTGGGCAGCGAAGTGAACGAACCGGTCGGGCATCTCGACCTTGCAGCAACGTTCTGCGACATCGCGGGCATTGAGACGCCATCATGGGTCGAGGGCCGCGTGCTACCCAGAACCGATGAAGAAGCGCATGCGCAGCAGCGGGAACACGTGCTGACCGAGTGGGACTCCGAGCACGGCAAGGTCGACATGCATCTCAAGTCGATCTATCACCGGGACGGCTGGTTGCTGACCGCCTACGAGCCATCGACGCTCTACGATGGAAGTGAGGGTGAACTCTACAACCTGAACGAAGATCCCGAACAGCGTGTCAACCGCTGGGATGATCCTGCGCTCGCATCCCTGCAATCTGATCTGAAGGCACAGCTTTATGACAGCCTGCCGGCGCCAAGAGCGCCAAGGCTCGAGCGCGGCGCGCCGGTGTGAAGGGATGACGGGGCCCGAGTGGGCCCCGATCAGTCTCGGCTAGAAATCGAGAACGGTCCGGATGACCTCACCGGCTTCCATGGCGCGGAACGCATCGTTCACGTCTTCGACCTTCATGCGACGGCTGACCATCGATTCGAGATCGAGCTTGCCCTGCTTCCAGAGGCGCAGCAGCTGCGGCATGAACACGCGCACGTTGGCGCCGCCGTACATCGACCCACGAAGCTGCTTGTCAGCGAAGAACAACTCGAAGGCCGAGAAGCTCACCTGCTGCTCCATCCGGCCGACGCCGACGATGGTCGCAACGCCGCCCCGACGGGCCGCATCGTAGGCTCCACGAATCGTCACCGGATTGCCGATACATTCGATCGCGAAGTCGAAGCCTTCACCTGCCGTGATCTGGTTCTTCATGTCCTCGAGGTGATCCGGCGTACAGACGTGGGTCGCACCGAAGTGCTTCGCCATCTCGAGCTTGGAGTCGACCATATCAACGGCAAGGATCTCGGCCGCACCGGCGATTCTTGCGCCCTGAATGGCGGAGATACCGACACCGCCACAGCCGAACACGACGACCGAACTGCCCGGCGTGACGCCAGCAGAGTTGATCGATGCGCCCACGCCCGTGGTCACGCCACAACCGATCAGCGAGACGATCTCGAGCGGAATGTCCTCGTCGACCTTCACGACCGCGGCCGCGGGCACGATGAGTTCATCGGCGAAGGTGCCGCAGCCCGCGAAGCCATGGGTCGGTTTGCCGTCGATCATGAAATGCGGCGTTGCGATCATCGGCATCGTTTCTTCGCAGAGCTGGGACTGGCCGCGCAGGCACGGACGGCAGTGCATGCACGCCGGCGTAAACGAAATGATGACCTTGTCACCGGCCTTGACGCCCTGCACGGCGTCGCCGACCTCGAGAATCTCACCGGCACCCTCGTGCCCGAGTACGCTCGGGAACTGGGTCGGGATCGTCCCGTTCTGGGCGGAAAGGTCCGAGTGGCAGACGCCGCTGGAGACGATCTTGACGTGCACCTCGTTGGCACCAAGCTCGACGAGCTTGACGTCGTCGCGAATCTCGAGCGGTGCATTGAGTGCATTGAGAACAGCTGCTTTCATGGGTCCCTCATCGGTTGTTGCTGTGCGAAAAAGCCCATCCTACCACCATCAATTCGGAATTGCGGCCCCGTTATTGCCACTCGCGATAAGCAGGTTCTGCTAGTGAACAAGCGATCTTTCACAAACCGGAGGCTCCAGCGTAACGTGGCAAGTGGGCGTGGCGAGAGCCACTGCCATTGAGGCAGACATTATCCATCTGCCATCGTACACTCGAGCCGAGGCTAAATCCCCTTCTCGAAGGGCATCCCCTCGAAGCATGCCGGGACTCGGATCAACAACGTACGAAACGACGGATTACACGTGTAACAGTCAAGCCCTGCTCTGCAGGGCTTCCTGTTTCCGGGCCCCCTGAAACCGTGATCAAGGTACCGGAAACAATGAAAGCACTGACTCTCCTTACGCTCCTGCTGCTCAGCGCAGCGCCGACCGCCTCTGTCGCCGCACCAATGGATGACATCTTCGAGGCCGACTACCGGAACGGACTCGTTCTGCGTATCGAGGCGGCCATGGCCCGGGCCCAGGCCGAGGCCGGCATGATTCCATCGTCGGCAGCCGACGAGATCAGCCGCAAAGCGTCTACGCGTTATGCACCGCTGGACGAAATCGATGCGGAATACGAGATTGTCCGCCACCGCATGGTCGCCTTGCTGAATGTGTGGACCCGCTATCTGGATGAGGATGCCGCAGAGTACGTTCATTTCGGCGCGACGACAGTCGATATCTACGACACCGTCATGACCCTCCAGCTCCTCGACGCGACCGGGCTGATCCTGTCCGGCCTCCTTGACTTCGAATCAAGACTGCTGGATCTCGCAGAAGATCATGCCGAAACCATCATGGTCGGACGGACACTTGGCCAGCACGCACTGCCGATCACATACGGCAAGAAAGTATCGACCTGGCTCGGAGAGAACCGGCGTCACATCGAGCGCTTGCGCGAGACCCGGGCCCGCCTGCGCCGCTCAGCCATTCTCAAGGGGGCGGTTGGCAGTTATCTCGGCCTCGGCGAGCAAGCCATCGAGGTTGAAACCGCGTTCGCCCGCGAGCTCGGTCTGGACCAACCCTACCTCGCGGACTGGCATGGTACCCGCGACGTCTACGCCGAATATGCGCTGAACCTCGGACTCATCGCGCGGTCGCTCGGCAGGATCGGCAACGAGCTGTTCCTGCTGCAGATGACCGACATCGGCGAAACCGTCGAAGTACGTAACGCCGTGGGCAGCAGCACCATGCCGCACAAGAACAACCCTTCGCTCTCGGAAGCGCTGGTGCATCACTCGCGCACGGTTCCGCGCCTTGCCGAGGTCGTGGCCGACGATGTCCAGAATCACTTCGAGCGAGACAATACGAGCCGTCCGAACCGGGTTCTCGAGGAAATCTCGATCGAGGCGAGCCAGATGCTGCGCGCTGCAAACCGCCTGATCGACCGCCTGGCGGTCAACGAGGATGCGATGACCAGAAACCTGGGCCGGACCAACCAGCTCATCATGTCGCAGCGGCTGGTCTTCGAGCTGGCCGACCAGATCGGCAAGACGACCGCCAATGAGAAACTGCATGACGTGGCGAAGGTCGCGTACCGGGATGATCTGACCCTGGGGGAAGCGTTTCGCCGTTCAGAAATGGCAGACCTGATCGCGCCTGAGCGCCTCGACGAGTTGCTGGACCCTGCCGGCTACGTCGGGCTCGCGGCAGAACAGACGCGCCGCGTCGTCGCAGAAATTCGCGAACGACGCGACGCTGAAAGCCCTTAGCTAGAACAGCTGCAGGCTGAAGTCGACGTAGTAGTAGCGGCCAAGATCGCTATGCTGGTCCGCGAAGTACCCGAATGAGTCGTCGGCCAGCGGCGCACGCTCATCAGTCAGGTTGTTAATGCCGAACCGTACCCGCGCATCCCGCTCGCCAATCATTGAGAAGCGGTAGCCCAGGTTGAAGTTGTAGGTCGCCATCGAGTCCACCGGCCACGCAAAGCCATTCGACAGATTCTGGATGAAATCGTCGTAGTACAGGCGCGTCAGGTACGCATTCCACGGACCGTTACGCCATGACAGACGGGCTGAGTCCTTGCGCTCCGGGCGACCATCCTGGCCAACGAGATCCGAGAATCCGATCACGGGCACTGAGGCCGGCAGCGTGCCGGCTTCCTGCGCGGCAACGAGTTCCGCAGCCGGACCACCGGCGCGCTGCTCGTATTCGTCGAGCCACGTGCTGACCCAGCGGAAGTCGAACTCGCCAATCGGGGTCTCGATGTCATCGACATAGATGCCGAGATCGTAGCCGGCGACCGTTCTCGTATCGAGGTTCGCGTAGTTGTCATCGATGCGAACGACTTCGCCTGCGGCGCAGATGCCCGCTGCGTCATAGAGCGCCTGGACTTCGGGCGTGATCGTCGCGGCATCACGAACGACCGCCGTGTTGCCGGTGAAGGCACCGCAGTTGCCGTTGCCGGCTTCGAGACGAAGCAGCAGATCGTAAGCGATGTGGTTCTCTTCACCGAACAGACCGATCGTGTTGTCTTTCTCGATCTCCCAGACGTCGAACGTCAGCGTGAAGTGGCTGTTGGGCTCGATCACGATGCCGAACGAATAGTTGTCAGATTCCTCCGGAATGAGAGAGCGGCTGCCCTGCGCGACGCGCTGAATGCCGTAGGTGCAGTTGAGGGTCGCTTCGGTCGGGTCGACGAACAGGCAGGTGAGGTCATCACGCGTGTTCGAGCGCGCCACAATCGACTCGTTGATCGTGATCAGGTTCGGCGCACGGAACGCCTGCGACCAGGAACCACGAAGCAACACCGGCTCGACGATTCGCCAGCCGAATGCGGCCTTGCCAACGGTCGTGTTGCCGATATCCGAGAAATCCTCGTATCGCACGGCCAGCTGCACATCGAGATTGTCGAGTACGGGAATCTGCAGCTCGCCGAACAACGACGTCACCTGACGATCACCACTGCTGTCGGCGGTCGGGCTCGAGTTCACGACATCCGAGATGTAGGGGTAAGTGTTGCCGCTGACATCGGTAAAGACGATTGTGCCGTCCAGACGCGGATCGCGGTCGTCGCTGAACGACTCGTCGCGGTATTCGAATCCGGCGAGGAACCCGACCGGGCCGGCCGGCAGCTCGAAGATGTTCGCGTGCGACACCTTGAAGTCGAACATCGTCAGTTCCTGCTCATTGACACGGAATACGTCAACCAGCGTGCGTTCGATGTTGCTGTTCTCGAACGGTGCGAACGGATTGAAACCGGCTGCTGTCGGATCGTTCAGCGCGTGAGTCATCAGGATGTTCGAGACGCGATTGCGCGTGACGTCCGTACGATCGGCACGCGACCAGGTGATCGCGCCCTCCCAGTCCCACTCGCCCATGGAGCCTCTCAGCCCGGCCAGCAGGCGATAGGTATCACCATCGACCTCGACGATTCGAGGCACCTGCGCGAAGCGGTAGTTGTCGAGTTCGAGTTCGAGCCCGCTACACGGAACATCAGGCCCCAATACGGAATCGGGCAGGCGATTCGGCGAGCCACAGGGCCCGAACGGGTTGTAGTACGCGTCCGCAGCAATGCGGAACTTGGCGACGGCCGAAAGCGGCGTCGATGCGTGCCGAATCGTGTTCGTGTCGGAGTAGTACCAGGAAAGCTCACTGAAGAACTCCATGTTCTCGAACTGATGATCGAGATATGCATAAAGGTTGAAGCGTTCGAGCTCCGAGTACAGGTCGCGGTTCTCGTTCAGGTTGTAACGGTAGGTGCCGTTACCATCCGGGGCGCCACAGACCTCGGCGTTGATCTGGAACTCGCAGTTCGGGTGTCCCGTCGGGAAGGTCTCGAACTCACCGGCGCTGTCCGTGAGGATGCCGGAGATGTTGAATCCGCTGACGCTGCTTCGAATATCGTACTGGCCGAAGCTGGAGTTTGCGCTGTCGTTACGGAATGTCGTGCCCTGGTCGAGCTCCGGCGGCACCCGGGGGCGGAAGTCGCTGTCGGCCCAGCGCGGGTCATCCTGAGAATTCACGCGGTCGCGGCTGAACCAGTTGAACGAGGCGCCGACATTTGTCGCGCCGCTGTTGAAGGCAGCACCCCACTCGATCGTGACACGCTCGTCATTCCGCGGAATGTTGTCGTAGTCATCGAATCTTGCAGTGATCCGCAGGCCCTCGTAGTCCCGCTTCATGACATAGTTGATGACACCAGCGACTGCATCGGCGCCGTAGATGGCAGAAGCGCCGTCTTTCAGGACTTCTGTTCGGGCGAGACCGGTAACGGGGATGGACTGGACGTTCGCCGTATTGACCGGAACGAAACTGCCGCCCACCTCTTCGGTCTGATAGGCCGCCGAGTTCACGACGCGGCGTCCGTTCAGCAGGACCAGCGTATTGCCGGTACCGAGATTGCGGAGGTTGAAGGCGCCGATGTCTCCTCGCGCGGAGTTCACGCCACCGGAGATATTCTCGGATTCACTGAAATAGTTCTGGCCCTGTGCGGCAACGAACTCCAAGAGCTCGTCGCCCGACGTGACGCCAAGCGCCTCGATGTCGGCCTCTGTCATCACCGTGACCGGCAGCGCCTCGGTGATCTGTGCACCCTTGATATAGGTGCCTGTTACCACGACCTCCTCAAGCCGCGCTTCTTCCTGCGCCATGACACTTCCGGCAGGCGCAATGAGTGTAGCTACAACTAGTGCAGTGCAGCGTTTACGCACGTTAGTTTCCTCGTTTTGAATTAACGGATGGGCGTCGCTCGAGCGAGCGACGCCCCGCAGCGGCCTGGGGGTGGCCGCTGGCCCCGTCGACGAGGTTACATCGAAAGTGCCGAAACGCCTCGCAAGCTTTTTTTGGTTTGACCGAAAATTTTTTTTGTATCAGCGCGGCCGCTGGACGCCGAGTGCCAGTGCCCCCGGCCGTCTCGGGTCTGCTGCGCCATGAAGCAGATCACCGTCGACGGCGATCGATTGCGAACTGCCCATGGTCAACTGTGGTCGCACGATGTGTCCCCGTTGCAGCAGCAGCGCCCAGGTATCCGGAGAGAAACCGGGCTCCAGGAACAGTTCCTCATCCCGCCAGCCCTGATAGATCCTCGGCGCCGCGGTCGCTGCCGCCACGTTCATTTCGTAGTCAATCATGTTGACGATGACCTGCAGGATGACGTTGATGATGCGGCTGCCTCCCGGCGTACCCGTGACGAGAAAGACGTCCCCATCCTCATCGAGCACGATCGTCGGCGTCATCGTCGAAACCATGCGTTTGCCCGGCGCGATGTGATTCGCATGATCGGCATCACGCAGACTGAAATTGCGGATCTGGTTGTCGAGCAGAATACCGGTGCCGGGTACGACGTAACCGGAGCCGAACGATGACCCCAGCGTATAGGTCAGTGACACGGCGTTGCCCTCTCCGTCCACCACAGACAGATGGGTCGTATCGGGCCCTTCAAATGAGAAAGCGTCAAGCGCCTCGATCTCGTCGACGGGGGTTGCCCGCCTGAGATCAATCGACCGTGCCAACTCGCTCGCGAGTTCATCACTCAGAAAGCCGTCAGTCGGTACATCGACATAGTCCGGATCGCCAATGGCAACACGACGGTTGGCCGCGGCACGCTTCATGACTTCTGCCAGCAGGTGGATGCTGGCGGCACCTTCCTGGGGAAGAGAAGCAACGTCGAACTGTTTCAGCACATTCAGCATCTGGATCAGTGTGAGGCCACCCCCGCTCGCGGGCGGCATGCTCTGTACCCGGTAGCCCCGATAATCCGTTTCGAGTACGGGGCGCACCTTCGCCTCGTAGTTGGCGAAATCCTGCACGTCGAAGTAGCCACCGTCCGCACGTACCGCCTCGACGATGGCGGCGCCCAACTCGCCGCGGTAGAGAACATCGGCGCCGCCGGTTGCAATCATGTCGAGGGAATCGGCCAGCAGCGGCTGGCGCCAGATCTCGCCCGCCATGTAGTTCGAATCGTCTGCCTTGAGGAATTTGCCGGCACTCGCCGGGAACATACGGAAGTTGTCGGAATAGCTCTGCAGCACGAAGGCCAGATCGTAGGAAACCGGGATACCGTCACGCGCCAGTGCCACTGCCGGTGCGACGAGTTCTGCCCAGGGCATTGATCCCTCGCTCTCCCAAGCCGCGTAGAGACCTGCGACAGTCCCCGGAATGGCGGCAGCATCAGCACCGAGGCGGATCTCGTCATAGTCTATGCCGCCGTCCTCACGCCGAATGTCATCGAGTGAGAGCCCCCCGGGCGCCGCGCTCCGAAAATCAATGGCCACGGTTTCACCGGCGCCGGCATCGTGTACGAGCATGAAGCCGCTGCCCCCGATGTTGCCCGCACGAGGCAGCGTGACGGCAAGCGCGAAGGCCGTGGCAACCGCCGCATCGACCGCATTGCCACCCCGCGCCAGAATGTCGCGCCCGACGGCCGTCGCAATGTCGTTCTGGGAGACCACCATGCCGCCGTCGGCAATGACGGGATGAAAGCGCGATTCGTAGCGCGTGATGGATGGTGCCGGCGCCGACGTCATCGGCTTCATGTCGATGGGCGCCGATGTACAGCCGACCACAAGCGCGAGCAGACTCGCCGCAAACATTCGTTTCATGTGTTTTCCTTCCTCCAAACAAAAAGGGGAGTCCGAAGACTCCCCTGATAAGCAGACTGCCTGATCGTCGGACGATCAGAAAAGCTGCAGGCTGAAATCGACGTAGAAGTATCGACCCAGGTCACGATGCTGGTCGGCAAAATAGCCGAACGAATCGTCTGCCAACGGGGCTCGCTCGTCGGTGAAGTTGTTGATACCCAGACGTGCACGGGCATCCTGGTCTCCCAGCAGCGAGAAGCGATAGCCAACGTTGAAATTATAGGTCGCCATCGAGTCGATGGGCCACTCAAAGCCATTCGACAGATTCTGTACGAAGTTGTCGTAGTACAGGCGCGTCACATAAGCGCTCCAGGGGCCGTTGCGCCAGGAGACACGCGCAGAATCCTTGCGCTCCGGACGACCGTCCTGACCGACGAGATCGGCGAAGCCGGTAACCGGAACGCTGGCTGGCAAAGTGCCGTCTGCTGCCGCGTTGACCAGTACGGCAGCCTGTCCGCCCGGCACCTGTTCGTACTCATCGAGCCACGTGGTGACCCAGCGGAAATTAAACTCGCCAACGGGTGTCTGCATATCCTCAAGGTAGATACCGAGGTCGTAACCACGAACGGTTCGGGTATCCAGGTTGGCATACTGGTCATCAACTCGTACAACCTCACCGGCCGCGCAAATGCCTGCTGCATCATACAGCGCCTGCGCCTCGGGCGTGATCGTGGACGGGTCTCGCACGACCGCCGGATTTCCCTCGAAGCTCGCACAACTGCCATTGCCCGCCTGGAGCCGAAGCAGCAGGTCGAGTGCGATGTGGTTCTCTTCACCAAACAACCCGATCGTATTTTCCTTCTCGATCTCCCAGAGGTCGAACGTCAATGTCAGGTTGTTATTCGGCTCGAGCACCAGGCCGATGTTGTAGTTGTCTGATTCTTCAGGCTGCAGTTGCTGGCTGCCCTGAGCGGTGCGCTGCATGCCGTAACGGCAATCCAGTGTCGCCTCATCAGGATCCACGAGGAAGCACGCGTAATCATCACGCGTGTTCGAGCGCGCCACGATCGACTCGTTGATGGTGATCAGGTTCGGGGCGCGGAAGGCCTGCGACCAGGACCCGCGGATCAGGAGCGGTTCGACAACACGGTACCCGAAAGCCACCTTCCCGACCGTGGTATTACCCACGTCCGAGAAATCTTCGTAGCGCAGCGCAAGCTGGACGTCGAGATTGTCGAGCAGGGGCACCTGCAGTTCGCCGAACAGTGAAGTGACCTGGCGATCGCCGCTGCTGTCAGCTGTCGGGCTGGAGTTCATCACGTCGGATATGAAGGGATAGGTATCACCACCGACATCAGTGAACGTGATGGTGCCATCGAGGCGTGGATCACGATCATCGCTGAATGACTCGTCGCGGTACTCAAAACCGGCGAGGAAACCGACCGGACCACCGGGCAGCTCGAAGATATCCTGGTTGGAGATCTTGAAGTCGAACATGCGCAGTTCCTGCTCATTGTCACGCGTGACACTGATCAGCGTACGTTCGATGTTGCTGCCTTCAAAAGGCGCAAACGGGTTGAAACCGGCCGAGGTCGGATCGTTGAGTGCTTCGGTCATCAGCGTGTTGGAGATCCGATTGCTCGTCACGTCGGTGCGCTCCGAACGTGACCAGGTGACAGCACCTTCCCAGTCCCAGACGCCCGCTGTACCCCTGAGGCCAGCAACGAGGCGATACGTGTCGCCATCGACATCAACGATCCGCGGGACCTGGGCCCAGCGATAGTTGTCGATCTCGACAGTGAGTCCTTCACAGGGAACGTCGGTGCCAATGACAGAGTCCGGCAGACGGTTCGGTGAACCACAGGGTCCGAACGGGTTGTAGTAGGCATCCGGCGCAATGCGGAACTTTGATACAGCGGAAAGACGCGTCGAGGGATGACGGATCGTATTGGTATCAGAGTAGTACCACGAAAAATCGCTGAAGAACTCCATGTTCTCGAACTGATGGTCGAGATAGGCATAGAAGTTCATACGCTCGAGATCCGAGTACAGGTCCCGGTTCTCGTTGAGGTTGTAACGATACGTACCGTTGCCATCAACCGCGCCGCAGACTTCTGCATTAATCTGATACTCGCAGTCCGGATGTCCGGTCGGGAACGTCTCGAACTCGCCGCTGCCGTCGGTCACGACGCCGGAGATGTTAAAGCCGCTCACGCTGCCGCGAATATCGTACTGGCCGAAATTCGAGTTCGCGCTGTTGTTGCGGAAGACCGTGCCCTGATCGAGTTCCGGCGGCACACGGTCACGGAAGTCGCTGTTCGCCCAGCGCGGGTCATCCTGTGAGTTCACACGATCACGGCTGAACCAGCGGAACGAGGCACCCACGTTGGTGGCGCCACCGTTGAACGCGGTTCCCCACTCTACGGTGACGCGTTCGTCGTTGCGCGGAATGTTGTCATAATCATCATAGCGCGCAGTGATGCGCAGGCCTTCGTAGTCGCGCTTCATGACGTAGTTGATGACGCCGGCGACTGCATCAGCGCCGTAAATGGCCGATGCACCATCCTTGAGGACTTCCGTTCGCGCCAGGCCGGTAACAGGAATGGACTGCGTGTTGGCCGTGTTGACCGGCACGAAGCTGCCACCCACCTGTTCCGTCTGGTACGCCGCGGAATTGACGACCCTGCGACCGTTCAGGAGTACGAGCGTATTGCCGGTACCCAGATTGCGCAGGTTGTAAGCGCCGATATCACCACGAGCGGAGTTGACCCCGCCAGAGATGTTCTCGGATTCGCTGAAGTAGTTCTGGCCCTGCGCCGCAATGAATTCGAGGAGTTCATCGCCGGACTGAACGCCCAGCGCTTCGATATCTTCCTCGGTCATCACCGTGACCGGCAGTGCCTCTGTGATTTGAGCACCCTTGATATAGGTACCCGTAACGACAACCTCTTCAATGTCCGATTGCGTTTCAGCAATCGCCATTCCGGCTGGCAAGATGAGTGTAGCTGCAAAGAATGCAGCAGAGCGTGTACGCACTGTTTCTTCCTCTCTCGAGTTTCAAGAATGAGCCAGGTTCGAAAGAACCTGCTCTTACGACGACCGTTGCGGCCGACGCCCCCGCGCGGGAGCTTACACCCATTTTGGTGCACGGGGAAATTCTTCAGGCAAAAAAAAGGTTCAACGCGTTATAGAGGGATTTGATTAGAGGCGTACGGCAAATCAGTTTAGGTTGTTTGTACCACCAAATAACCGCTGAGATGCCGACGCCATGTTCGATGCTACGTTTCCTTTCGTCTGCTGGGAAGGCTTCGTCCCACTTTCGAGCTCGATCCTCTCGTCCAGAGAGTGCCTGATCAAACTGGGCCCTGCTCCTGGATATTCGCCCCGATGCTCGGTCTGTGGCGGTGTCTGTAGCCGGATTCACGATACCAGCGTACGCCGAGTCAGGGATCGCGACCTGTTTGAGTACCGGGTGTGGCTGGAGGTCCCCGTCAGACGGGTCCAGTGTCAACGTTGTGGTGTCCGCCGTGAGCAGTTGGACTGGTTGGCGCCACGCTCTCGCATCACATTACGCTTGCGCCGGTATGTCGAGGTACTGCTCGATCTCATGACGATCAAACATGTCGCTGAGCTGACCGGGCTTCACTGGCACACGATCAAGGCCATCGACAAGGCACGCCTTGCCAGGGACCTGCCTGAACCGGATCTCAGCCGTGTGCGATACCTCGTCATGGACGAGTTTGCCTTGTTCAAGGGGCATCGCTACGCCACCGTTGTGATGGACGCAGAACGGACACAGGTGTTGTGGGTCGGAGAAGGCCGTTCCCGGGAGGCCATCAGGCCGTTCTTCGTCTGGCTGGGTGAGTACTGCGAGCAGATTGAAGCCGTCGCAATGGACATGAATACGGCGATGGACCTGGAAGTCCAGGCACACTGCCCGAACGCGCAGATCGTTTACGACCTGTTCCACGTCGTTGCCAAGTTCGGCCGTGAAGTCGTTGACCGTGTACGTGTCGACCAAGCCAATCAATTACGGCATGACAAGCCGGCACGACGGGCCATCAAACGCTCACGATGGCTCTTGTTGCGAAACCCGGAGAACCTGCAGCCGCAACAGGCGGTAGATCTTGATGAACTGCTCGCGATAAACCAGCCATTGATGGTGGTTTACCTGATGAAGGCGCAGCTCAAGGAACTCTGGTATGCGCACAGCGAGCCCGCTGCCCGCTGGCGCTGGGCACAGTGGTTTCAACAAGCCCTGGCAAGCGGTATTGCTCCTCTCGTCCAGTTCGCTAACCGCCTCAAACCCTACGCCGAGGGCATCATCGCGAGTGCGACTTATCGTTTGAACACCAGCGTGCTTGAGGGCATCAACAATCGAATCAAGGTCATCAAGAGGATGGCGTATGGGTTCCGGGATACGGACTACTTCTTCCTCAAAATCAAAGCCGCCTTCCCCGGCAAAATGCGATGAACCAAAAAAAAGCCCGGAAAAACCGGGCTTTTTGTCAGGTTGGCGAGAAATCGCTCAGTATCCCTGCGTTTCGCCGTAGCGATCGCGGTGAAACGCCGAATTGCCGAACGTGTGCTCACACACGCGGGCGCGCTTCATGAAGAAGCCGATTTCATACTCGTCGGTCATGCCGATACCGCCGTGCATCTGCACGCCTTCGCTGCTCACGAGGTTGTAGGTATCGTTCAGGCGGGCTTTCGCCAGGCTGGCGAGTTCCGGAATCTCGTCGGAATCCTCATCCAGCGCCGACAGCGCTTCCAGAACGACTGACTTCGAGAGCTCCAGCTCGCAGAACATCTGCGCCGCGCGGTGCTTCAGTGCCTGGAACGAACCGATCGGCACGCCGAACTGCTCGCGGGTCTTGAGGTATTCATTGGTGCGCTCGAAACACTCCAGCGACGATCCCAGCATTTCTGCCGAGAGCAGGATACGGCCAACGTCGAGCATGCGGTCGAGCACGTCGGCACCCTTGCCTTCCTCACCGAGCAGCGCGCCTTCAGCGCCATTGAACTCGATATTGGCCGCATTGCGGCTGTCGGCCATGAACGTGCGGGTCGTCGAAACGCCGCTTGCGTCACCGTCGACGAGCACGAGCGTGATGCCGTCACGATCACCCTTGTTGCCGGACGTCCTCGCCACGACGATCAGCTTGTTGGCGACGTGGCCATCGACCACGAACGTCTTCTTGCCAGTGACCTTGTAGCCATCGCCGGATTTCTCGGCCTTGGTCTCGACACCGTACGGATTGTGGTGAGGCGACTCTTCCACAGCGGTTGCCAGCAGCAGCTCGCCACCCGCCACCTGCGGCAGCAGATCGCCCTTCTGCTCGTCGGAGCCGCCGACCATGATGCCGCTGGCACCGACTGCCGTTGCCCACAGCGGAGAACAGGTCAGCGTACGCCCGCACTCTTCCATGACAACGCCGAGGCCCATGTAGCCGAAGCCGAGACCGCCGAAGTCTTCCGGGACGACGATGCCGGCCCAGCCCAGTTCGACCATCTGCTGCCAGGTAGCTTCGTCGAAGCCCTTCTCCGCCTTCTCGTCCCGGAGCTTGCGCAGCTGGGTGATCGGCGTGTTGTTGCTGCAAAAGTCTTTTGCAGCATCCTTCAGCATGTTCTGTTCTTCGTTGAGTACGAGAGGCATAGCTTTTGTTTACTCCTGCTAAAGCAAATTCAGATTCGGATGCAAATTCGGGTCGTCGTCGCTGTCAGTCCGGCAATCCCAGTACGCGCTTGGATACGATGTTGAGCTGGATCTCGCTGCTGCCACCGGCAATGGTACTCGCCTTCGAGCGAAGCCACGTCCGCGTCAGCTGACGTTCTTCCGGCGAGAACATGTCGCCTTCCCAGCCCATCGACTGTGTGCCGGTCGCCTTGAGCTGGATCTCCAGCCGCTCGACACCAAGTTCGGCACCGATGTACTTGAAGATCGAGGTGGCGAACGTCGGCGTGCCGCCATTCTCGCTCTCCGCCATCGCGCGACGCTGCGTCAGCTTGTACGCTCGCTGCGCCATTTCATTCTGCAGCACCTGCCCGCGCAGTGCCCTGTCCTTCAGCTTGCCGTTCTCGAGGCCCACATAGCTGATGGCTGAATCCCGCAGCGACGGCATACCGTCATAGCGATCTCGCGCACCGCCGGAATTGAGGCCGGAAATCGAGCTGCGCTCGTGCTGCAGCAGCCGCTTGCCGACAGTCCAGCCGCGGTTCAGCTGGCCAACCAGGTTCGTCTTCTCGACCCTGGCGTCGTCGAAGAACGTCTCACAGAACGGCGACGAGCCGCTGATCAGTTTAATCGGTTTGACGGTCACGCCCGGCTGATCCATGTCAATCAGAACGAAACTGATCCCCTCGTGCTTCGGCGCATCGGGGTCGGTACGAACCAGCGTGAAAATCCAGTCCGCATACTGTGCACCGGAGGTCCAGATCTTCTGGCCGTTCACCTCGAAGTAATCACCCTTGTCGACGCATTTCGTCTTCAGGCTGGCGAGGTCCGATCCGGCACCGGGCTCTGAATAGCCCTGGCACCAGCGAATTTCTCCAGAGACGATCTTCGGCAGATGCTCCTTCTTCTGTTCTTCCGTGCCGTAGTCGAGCAGCGTCGGGCCGATCATCGAGAAACCCATGCCCGAGATCGGCGTCCGCGCGTTGATCCGCAGCATCTCTTCCTGGAGGACCAGATACTCCTCCTTGGAAAGACCGCCACCACCGTACTCGGCCGGCCACATCGGCGCAGTCCAGCCCCGCTCGGCCATCCGGTCGAGCCAGACTTTCGCCTCCGGATTCCTGTATTCCTGCTTCTTGCCACCCCCGATCATCTCGTCTTCGGGTTGCGGCGTTCTCATGCTGGGCGGGCAGTTTTCTTCCAGCCACGCCCGTGTTTCTTCTCTGAAATGCTCCAGCGACACGGCGATTCCCTCTTACCACCCCTTTCACGGAGCCGATACAGTACCAAAAACCGCGACTGCAAATAAACACCGCTGATTTGGCCGGTTGACCCCATCCACGGGAGCAATTTACCGTGCGGAATCCCGAGGAGAGAAACATGCGATACATCATCTATGGTGCCGGCGCGATCGGCGGCACGATCGGCGCCAGACTGGCCATGCAGGGCGAAGACGTGCTGCTCATCGCACGCGGCAATCACCTCGCGGCGATTCGTGAAAACGGGCTTCGGTACCGGGCCCCCGATACCGACGAGACGCTGAAACTACCAGCCGCCGGACACCCGGCCGAGATCGACTTCGGCCCGGACGACGTTGTCGTGCTGACCATGAAATCCCAGCATACCGACGGCGCGCTGTCGGACCTTGCGGCGGCGGCACCCGCCGACATTCCGGTGGTATGCTGCCAGAACGGCGTGGCTAACGAGTTTCTTGCGGCGCGCCGTTTCCGAAATGTCTACGCGCAGGTGGTCTGGCTGCCCGCAACCCACCTCGAGCCGGGCGAAGTCCTGCATCACGCAACCGGCATTGGCGGCTTTCTGGATGCAGGCCGGTTCCCGACCGGCATCGACACAACCATCCAGACCTACTGCAATGCCCTGACCGCCGCCGGATTCTCGGCCAACGCCGATCCGGAACCATTACGCTGGAAGTACGCAAAGCTCCTGCAGAATCTGGGCAATTCCCTGCAGGCCGTCTGCGATGCCGGCCGCGATGCGGCGGACCTCATGAGACTTCTGCGCAACGAGGCACTTGCCTGTTACGCCGCCGCCGGCATTGATGCTGCCAACCGTGACGAAACGAAGAGTCGGTTCGGCGAAGGCATGAAACAGGGCGAAATTGAGGGCGCAAGCCGCGGCGGCGGTTCGTCCTGGCAGAGCCTGCAGCGAGGCACCGGCGATATCGAGGCCGACTACCTGAACGGTGAAATCTGCCTCTTGGGCAAGCTCCACGGCGTACCGACGCCGGCCAACGAGGTCTTGCGCACGCTCGCGAATCGCGTTGCCCGGGAGAAACTGCCGCCGGGACAGTTCAGCCTTGCCGAGGTCATGGCGCAGATCGACGCGCTGTCGGCAACCGCCTGACATCAGCTAGTAAATTGGCACCGGGATGCCGGACCAGTAGCTGGCCCCCGGTTGGTCGACGACTTCAGTGATCACACCGTCTGCCACCTCTACCTGAAACAGAGGCGTTATGCCCAGCGACGTCATCAAGATGCGCTCAGGGTCTCCCACGCCCTCCGCCCGGGTGAACAGGATTCGCCAGTAGCGCCGATCGAACTCAAGGCTGTTGCCGTGCTGTGCGGGGTGCAGGAGTTCATCCCGCGCCGGAATCTCGTAGCGCTCGTTCGGCGAAAGCCCGAGCTCCGGGATCGACCAGGTCGCCGGCGCAAGATACGCAATGACGCTGGCTTCGCCTGTACGAGACAGGCGGGATCGGACAGCCGGCGACTCATCAACCAGCGAGGCCCAGGGCTCGAGCGACGGAACCGGCGCAAGTGCAAGCAGCACGAAGCCTGGTCGCTCCAGAGTCTGCATCCGGTCAATCACGGCCCGCTTGGTCGCGAACCCACCCGCAATGCTCACCACGGTCACGAATAACCACAGCGCGAAGAGCGCGGCGATCCGCTGGCCAGCAGACAGATTGAGCGCCGGGGCCGCAGGTAGCCAGGCGGTCCAGGATTTCGGCAGGAAGCGGCCGGTACGGCTGACAAATTCATCGTAATCCGTGCCGAACTGCCCCCGGCATCTCGCCTCCTCGGCAAGTGACAGCGCATAGTACAGAAACAGCATCGCGATGAACGCGATCAGGATCAGGAAGCGGGACCAGTACATCGTCGTCCCAAGGCCGATGATCGCGAGGGCCACATACTGCGGATGGCGTATTGACCGGTACAGGCCGACCGACACTGCGCCTTTGCCGGTGAACTTCGCCCAGTAGATCTGTGCGAAAGCAATGATGAACATCACGAGACCCACGAAGATGACGGGCCAGGCAACGACAAGCATTGCCTTCGCCCATGTGCTGTTGTGGTAGGCGAAGTGAGGCAGGATATGCTGGACCAGCCATGCGGTCGCGGGTTGCGCCGCCAGCCAGTTGAGGGGCATCGCGTATGCCGAGTAGTAGTAGAAGGCAAAGGGCGAGATCATGAAGAGGATCTCGAAGACGATGATCCCGTAGATCACCCACACGGATCGAGCGAGGGCAGTTGATGCCATTGACGGACTCCCGAATGTCTCTGGAGTGCCCACTCTAGTGAGGCGCAGTTACAGAACGCGAAGAATAGTGCGTGAAGTGGCCGGTTTGTTCGTCAACGGGCCGTCAATTTCGCAGTCGGGCGCGCTTCGGCAGCCACCGGGCCGGTAAACTGGCGACATGAAATTCACGGATTACTGGCTGGAAACGCTCTCCGGCGATCTCGACGCCGACCGGCAGTTCAGGCTGCTGTCAATGGTCTTCGTAATGACTGCCGCTGCGGTCGTCGTGGTGCACCTCTTTGTGCAAGAGCCACAGTCATGGCACGAAATCGTCATCCACGCGCTTATCGTTGCGAGCGTCTACCTTTGCAGCTTCGGCCTGCTCGCCTTCGTGCTGTACCGGGTTCACCGGCGCCCGTCCCGCTTCAGGCTACGCATCTGGCAGGTATGGCTGTTCAGTTTCGTGGCGTTCACGCTGGGCTTCTTCGGCTTCTCGTTCATCGACGACAGTCGCGTGATGATGCATCAGGACCTGGCAGATGGCAGCGTGTTCCCCCACTACCTCCGCCTGCTGCCGCTCTGGCTGCTCATCACCTGGGTGTTCATCGAGAATTACCATCGTCAGAGCCTTCAGGATGAACTCAGACAGATCGGCGATATCAATGAGGCACTCGACAAACGAAGTCACGCGACGCGGAAGGTCGAACTCATCGACTTCACCACGCCAAGGCGCCCGCTGAAGCTCAACCCCGCCGACATCTCCCACGTCTCGGTCGACGACCACTACTGCTATGTGTACCACCGCACGGCCGACGGTGAATGGAGAAAAAGCGATGTCGGGGAACCACTCAAGTCTGTCGCCGAGCGGCTGCCTGACCTGATACAGGTGCATCGATCGCACCTCGTGAATCCGGAGTACGTCGTTCACGTCGATCGCAGCGAGCGCAACTACTCGCTGAAGCTGGAAAGCGGCGACGATGTTCCGGTCAGCCGCGCACGCCGAAGCGACGTCCTCGCAAGGCTGTCCGACTGACCGCGCGCTAACGGAGAGTGCCGTTCATCATGTCGATGGCCGCATCGACCGCGCGCGCAAGCCCGTCGGCGACCGCGCGATTCTGGCCGGCGATGTCAAACGCGGTGCCGTGATCGACGGACGTCCTGATGAAGGGGATACCCATCGTTGCGGTGATGCTGTCCTCGAAATTGTGAACCTTGATCGCGATGTGTCCCTGGTCATGATAAAGCGCCAGCACCGCGTCGAATTCGCCGGCAATGGCACGGTAGAAGACGGAGTCAGCAGGCAATGGGCCGGTCACTTTCATGCCTTCCGCGTTCGCCTCGGCCACCGCGGGCGCGAGTTCGTCGATCTCTTCGCGCCCGAGCATCCCGCCTTCACCACCGTGCGGGTTCAGCGCAGCCACCGCGATGTGTGGCTCACGTCCCATCCACCTTCGCATACAGTCCGCCGTCAATCTCAGCTTGTCTACCACAACCGGCTGCCTGACGTAGGCGACCGCTTCAGCCAGTGACTTGTGGGTCGACAAGTGGGCAACCTTGAGACCCGTGGTCATGAGCATCGTCGCGGTCAGCCCGGCGCCGGTCATGCGGGCCAGAATTTCCTGGTGACCGATATCGCCATGAAAGCCCGCGGCATGCACCGCTTCCTTGTTGATGGGACAGGTCACCACACCCTGGATTCGCCCGGCCAGCGCGAGATTGACGGCCGCCTCGAAGTAGCCGACAGCTGCGCGGCCGCAGTCGGCGCTGACGGCACCCATTTGCAGTGAATCAACATCGAACGACACGGGCTCCAGCACCTGGACGGAACGCGTGGCCTCAATCTCGTCAATCGATGTGACCGGTTCGAGTGGCAGGTCGATGCCCGTCTGCTCACAGGCCGCCGCGAGGCAACCCGGGCTGCCGATGACGAACGGCTGTGCGCGCTCGAACACGGCCTCCGTTGACAGCGCCTTGACGATGATCTCGGCACCGACGCCGGCAGGGTCACCCATCGTGACCGCGAGCAGTGGTTTCATCAGCCGATGCCCATACGCATGCGTTCGAGCGAACCCATGTCGATGTCGAGCAGCACGGGACCGGATTCAGCCATCGCCTCCTCGAAGGCTGCCCTGAACCCGTCGACGCCGCTGACCGGAATGCCGCGAAGCCCCATGCCCTCGGCGACTTTGACGAAGTCCGGGGTCGCGAGATCCACGCCCGTTGTGCGGCCATCGAATCGCGCGGCCTGAATGCGGCGCAGGACGCCGTAGCCGCGGTCATTGAACAGGCAAATCACCAGCGGCACCTGGTACTGCACGGCGGTTGCGAGCTCCGAGAGATTCAGCATGAAGCCACCATCGCCCTGAATCACCACTGACTTTTCGCCGCTGCCCAACGAGGCACCGATTGCGAGCGGCAGACCCGGGCCAATCGCCGCCGACGTACTGTGATGGGAGGTGCGCGGCTGCAGTATCGGAATCAGCGTGTTTCCCCAGACATAGGCGGGCACGGTCGCATCGCGCACGATATGCCCGGCGGCCGGCAGCCGCTGCCGGATGGTATCCATGATGACCTCGAAGTCAGGCCCCATTCGCTCACGCGTGCCCGCTCGGGCGGCCTCTGCCTCACCCATGACCCGTGACCTGAAGTCGCTGTCGCCCGGCTCCGCGTTCAGCGAGTCGCCGAGCGCGGCAAGCGCGGCGCGAGCGTCTCCGATCACGGCAGCCTCCGGCGGGTAGTTGAGCCCGACCATTTTCGGATCGGCATCGATATGAACGAGTTTGCCCGGCAAATCGAGCGAGAAGTTCCCGGTCGCGCCACCCTGGAATCTCGTACCGACGGCGATCACGACATCGGCAGACGCGATGGATTCACGGCACTGCATCAGGAACATGCCAGCGCTGAGCGGATGGTCTTCCGGAATCGCACCTCGCCCGTTGGTCGAGGTGAAGACCGGGGCATCCAGCGACTCTGCGAGGGCCACCAGTTGAGCAGAAGCATCCGACCGGATCACGCCGCCGCCGGCGATGATGACCCGGCGTGAGCCGCCGCCAATGACACCGGCCGCGCGCTGGATCGCTTCCGGGTCCGGCATGACCGGAGCCGGGCCGATGGAGGATTCAATATCGACATCGGCTGTCGCGTACTGCAGATCGACGGGAATCTCGATGGCCCCGGGCTGCGGCCGGCCCGTCGTGATATCCCGGATGACCGCCGCCAGCGACGGTGCAATGTCTTCCGTTCGGCGGGGGCTGGCTGTCGTTCGCGTGATGGTGCGCAACATCGGCAACTGCTGTTCCGCCTCGTGCAGTACGCCCTTGCCCTTGCCGTAGTGGCCGGTCTCGGTCTGGCCGGTGATCATCAGCACCGGCGACGATGCGAACCCGGCTTCGAACAGGCCGGTCATGCCGTTGGTTGCGCCCGGCCCTGTGCTTGTGATCGCAACGCCGAGCTTGCCGGTTGCACGGGCGTAGCCATCCGCCGCATGAAGTGCACCCTGCTCGTGGCGGACATCGATCGTCTTGATGCCCCCACCCCGCAGGATCGCATCGTAAATCGGTATGTTGTGCACGCTGACGATGCCGAACACATGGTCGACGCCCGCTGCGAGCAGCGTCCTGTAGACGGCTTCACCGCCGGTCAGTTGCATCTCGGGTCTCCCTCCTGCCGCTTTGCTGATGGTCGCCAGCATAGCGAGCCGGGGCGCCTAGGAACAATGCTGCGCGACCAGTTCAGGTGCCTGCATGGGAATGAAATGGGAAAGCTCCGGGTGGAAGTCGTCGACCCCGTTCTCGAATTGCGTCGCGAGATCCGGCCAGGTTGGCGACTTGCTGAAGTCCATCTGCGTCTCGCCGGGCTCCCGGGGCGCAGCGCGCAGCACCGTCACCGGGCAGTGAACCTGACTGCACAGATCGAAGATCGAGGCTTCCGCACTGCCGGTGTAGATGGTTGCCTCCACGAGCGGAGGACACGCGAGGACAAATCCGTCGCCATCCGGATTCGGCAACAAGCCAAAGCGACAATAGTCGTCGAGCGCCGCCTGCAGAAAGTGCGCGTACCCGCCCCTGCCCGCCAGATTGGCCGCCATGGCTTCCGGACTCTCGAACACGTTGCGCCGACGGGCCACCGGATGTGCCTCAGGCGATTGCGGCTGGAACTGATCATAGGCCGCAGGCGGCAGCATCACCGGGTCGACGAGTACCAGCCGATCGAAGCGCCCGGGATCGGCTGCGACTGCCTGCACCAGTGAGTGACCTCCCATGGAATGGCCGGCCGCAACAAGCTGGTGAAGATCGAGCGCGCTGACGAAAGCCGCGAGGTCGCGACCGAACGTCCGCCAGTGGTAGGGCGGCTTCTTTTCGCTGCGGCCATGCCCACGCATATCGACTGCGATGACGTGACGCCCGGGCAGATGCGCAACCGTCTGATCCCAGCAACGCGCATGGAAGCCCGTCGCGTGCACGAGCAGTATGGTCGGCTCATCATTCGGTTCGCCCCACTCGAAGTAGCAGAGATCGACGTCGCCGGCGCGGACACAGTGTTCGACAGGTTCAGTCATCGGCATCCCCGGTCCGGAACAGTTCGGCGTCGATATCCGCAAACGCCTTGAATTCGATGGCATTCCCGGCCGGGTCCCGGAAGAACATCGTCGCCTGCTCGCCCGGTTCACCCTCGAAGCGGATGTAGGGCTCGATGACGAAATCCATCTTGCTCGCGACGAGCCTGTCTGCAAGCTCACGCCACACCGGCATCGTCAGCACCACGCCGAAATGCGGAACAGGCACATCGTGGCCGTCAACCGGATTGCTGCCGGACCGGCCGGCGCCTTCAACCTCGTGGCAGACGAGCTGATGACCATAGAGGTCGAGATCGACCCACTTCTCGCTGCTGCGACCAACGCCGCAGCCGAGCACGTCGACGTAGAACGCGCGCGCCTTTGCAACATCGTCAACGGGAATGGCCAGGTGAAACGGGGTGAGGCTCATGCGGTCAGGCTCCTGTAAACCTTGGATAATTCGTCGGGCAGCTGGTCAATCTGCTGGATAACCATGTACTGCTGGTCAGGACACATCTCCCTGAGATAGTCATGGCCGGAAGGATCGACGGTCAGGCAAAACGGCTGGATCCCTTTTGCCCGCGCTTCGGACAGCGCCATCGTCGTGTCCCTGATGCCGTAATCCTTGCTGTTGCGGTCCTTGCCGTAATCGAAGTCCTGCGGATACCCGTCACTGATGATAATCAGCGCCTTGGTTCGCGATTCGGTTTCCAGCAGGCGATGCGTCGCATGGCGAATTGCCGGCCCCATCCGCGTGCTGCGACACGGCTTGATTCCGCCGATCCGGCCCTTCACACGCAGGTTGTAGGGTTCGAGAAAATCCTTGCACAGGTAGAAGTCCACCTGGTCACGGCCGTAGCCGGAGAAGCCGCAGATCGAGTAGTTGTCGCCGAGTTCCTCGAGCGCCTCAGCCATCAGGATCACAGCTTCCTTCTCGACATCGATGATGCGCTTGGCCGGCGCCGACTCGCTCTCGGAGCCATAGTAGTCGTGAAGGAAGTCATCGCTGTCCCAGTCCGGCGCCGTGTGCGTCTCGGGTTCACCGCTCGGCACGCGATCGTCGGTCGAGGCGCTCATGTCGAGCAGGAACAGCGCCGAAACGTCCCGCTCCTTGCGTACCCGCTGCACGTAGATTCGTTCCTCCGGGCTGCGGCCACTGCGACGATCGATAACCGACTCGATGGTCCGCTCCAGATCGAGTTCCTCGCCGTGTTCGACGCCCTTCACCTTGCGAAGCAGCTCAGGCCGCAGGTGTGTCAGCTGGCGGCGCACGTTGTTCGCGACGCTGCGCAGATCCCGAAGCGCATCCTCGACGTAGCCCGGCCTGTCGTCGAGGTTTCGCGTCTCGAACAGCGTGCACCAGCGCCGGCGGTAGTCGGAGATCACGTCGTCCCACTCGTCGTACTGATAAGCGCGATCCTCCGCGGCGCGGGGCTTCTCGTCGATGAGTCCGCGAAACGGTTCGAGATCGCTGTCATCCTCGAGCTTGCCTTCGCCGGTGCCTTCCACCTCGATGTCCGCGATCATGATGCCGATCGCGTTCTGGACATCACCGCGCTTCAACTGCTCGATTCGGAGATCCTTCGGATCAACCTCGCCCAGCATCTCCATCATGTCCTCGCCTTCGTCGCTGGTCTCGATATCCTGGGGTTCGATGTTGGCAAGTTGCTGATTGATTCGCGCCCGATCCGGTTCGAGTCTGCCCCTGAACATCACCGCATCATCCTCGCGGCGAGGCGGGTCGTCGGCGTCCGCTTCTGCTTCGGCATCATTGTCGAGCGCCAGCTCCAGCATCTCATCCGCCCGCGCATCATCGAAGATCGCGTAACACTGTTCGAGTGCACTCATCGTCGCATGGACGTCGGCGCCCGGATGGCGCAACTGATCGATAATGGAACCGAGCAACTCAATCTCGGGCTGAATGCCGGCCGGCACCTCAGGGTGGCCGTCCAGACTGAAGGTCACGAGCGACTGAAGGTAAACGTCGCGCAGGCCTGCCGGACGGGGGCGCATCGCCGCCAGCGCATCGCGTTTCAGCGCGGCAAGATCCGGGGCCGCGCCGCGGTACCGCCGCTCGATCGCCCAGTCGATGCGCGCATCCTCGAGCACCTGGAACAGACGCTCGGCGAGCGCCGGATCGCTGAACTGCCGGAAGGTATCGCGAAAACCGACCGCCGTTCCCGAGCGGCTGAAATCGAACGTGCCGAATTCGTAGTAACCGAGCTGATGCAACAGCGCGATCTTGTAGAGCGTGAAATTGCGCGCCGGATCCGCATACGCCGACACCGAACGGGGCAAACGTATCGTCAGACCGTCTGTCGATGGCATGTCGCGAAAGTGATCCGCGTCCTCTGCGGTCGGCTCGATCGCAAGGCGCGTGCCAGAGACAGCCTCGGCAAAGAGTTGCAGCACGCGGCTCACGTCTTCGAAATTCACCTGCCCGCGCAGCCGCTCCAGCGCGACTTCCGAGGCAGCAGATTCGAGGGCGAGATAACCTTGCGCAGCAACCTCCTGCAACGGCAGGTAGCGCCCGGCGCCGCGGGCCCAGGCCAGCACAATGTCCCGGCGTGCAAGCGGCAATCGATCCCGCGCGGACAGCAGCGCCGCGCACAAACCCGGCGTCGGCAAGTCCGCCATGACCGTCCAGAGCGTTTCCCTCGCCTCGCGCTCCAGCGCCACAAGGGGTTCATCCAGTGAATCGAGAAAGGCAGCGAGTTCATCCTCGCGCTGGGCGAATCTCAACACCAGCGCCTCGAAGCCCGCGTCTCTGACAATAGCGCCGAGGCGCGAGAGCGCCTGCAGCCACAGCAATGGCGCACCGGGACTCCGGCCAGCCAGATCATCAACGAACGCCCAGTCGATGCCGTGCGCACTCTGGCTCACGGCCAGGAACGCCAACATGCTTGCTCGGTCGACACCGACGCCGACGGCGGTTCGCGACCAGCTCTCCAGCGCCGCATCACTGCCCTGTGCACCAATAGAAAAAGCGCAGCGCAGAAAATCGGAAATCAGGCTCGACGCGTGCGGGAAACGGCGCCGCATCTCTACCGTTGCGGCTTCGATCTGCGGCCGACGGGATAACTGGCCCGCCGCCAGCAACTCGCCGACGCCCCGAAAATACGTTGCGCCCGGATCGTAGGAAAAGCCCGCCAGTGACAGCCCGAATCGCCCGACGTCGAGCAGCGTCTCACCCCCGGCTTCCTGCGCGAGCGGCAGTGTGATCTCGATCAGCGCATCGGCAGAAGTGAACGCGTGCCACCCACTCGATGCAATCGCGACCAATTGATCGGCCCACGCCGCGACAATCTCATCAGATGCGATCTGCGACAGCTCGGCCGCCGCCGTCTCAAAACGGGCCGCCGTCTGTTTGTTGTAGCGCTCGATGACCCCTGCGAGCTGAGAAGTATCCACAGCGAATCAGGCGGGGAAGATTGCGCTCACCAATTCGGCAATGGCGCGCTGGACATCCTCGTCATCAGAGACGGCGCGGCATATCGCGACGTCACAGGCCCGGAGATTCGGCACGCCCTTGGCGATGAGTTGCCCGGCGTAGATCAGAAGTCGCGTCGACACACCTTCGTCGAATCCATGATGCTTCAGCTGTCGGACCTTCTCGCCAAGCATCGCGAGATCCGCGGCTGCCGCAGCATCGACACCGCTTTCGTGTGCGATGACCTCCGCCTCCTTGTCGACGCTCGGATAGTCGAAGTCGATCGCAATGAATCGCTGCCGCGTGCTGGGCTTCAGATCCTTGAGCAGGTTCTGGTAGCCAGGGTTGTACGAGATCACCAGCAGGAAATCCTGATGCGCATCGAGGATCGTCCCCTGCTTCTCGATCGGCAGAATCCGACGATGGTCGGTCAGCGAGTGAATAAGCACCGTGGAATCCTTGCGCGCCTCGACGATCTCGTCGAGATAGCAGATCGCACCTTCCTTGACGGCACGCGTCAGCGGGCCGTCCTGCCACACCGTTTCATCACCCTGCAGCAGAAAGCGACCGACCAGATCGGTCGCGGAAAGGTCCTCGTGACAGGCGACGGTTTGCAGCGGGTTGTCAACTTTCTGCCGCGCCGGCGTCGCGAAATCACCCCGATAAAGCCGCCACGCCATGTACTCGACGAAGCGCGTCTTGCCGCAGCCGGTCGGCCCCTTGAGCAGCACCGGCAGGCGTTGTTCGTAGGCCGCGAGAAAGATCTCCACTTCATCGCCGACGGGCAGGTAATAGGGCGCATCATCCAGCGCGTATCCCGGTCTCGCTTGTACTTCCGTCACTCTTCTCCCCTCGTCTTGCCCCATACAGGGGCTCGCTTCTCGGTAAACGCCCTGACGCCCTCGGCAAAATCAGGGTGGGTCGACATCTCGTCGATCAGCATCTCGCTCTCGCGCACGGCACTCGCCGCATCCCGGTGCAGGTCGGTATAGATCTGGCGTTTGGTCGTCGACAGCGAACCGGGCGAGACCGTCGCGATCACCTCGCGCGCATAGGCCTCGGCCGACGCCATCAGGGACCCGGGCTCAACGAGCCGGTTGACCAGCCCGAGCGACAGCGCTTCATCGCTTGTGAACACGCGACTCGTGAGCAGCAGATCGTTGGCCTGTGCCAATGGAATCATTCGCGGCAGCAGCCAGGAGAGCCCGTATTCGGCGGGCAGATTCAGCTTGCCGTGCGCCGTTGTGAACTTGACGCCGGGCACGGCGAACCGGATGTCAGCAAAACACGCGAGCGCGAGGCCGACACCCGCCGCGGGCCCGTTCATAGCGGCAATGACGAGTTTGCCGACACCGAAGTGCCACGCAAAGCTGGCATCGAACTCCTCACGAATGCCGTATCCGGGTTCAGCCAGCGGTTCCGGCGTGCCCGGATCATAGCCACCCTTTTCGACGTGTCCCTCGAGCGCCTGACTGTCGCCGCCGACGCAGAACCCGCGCCCTTCGCCGCTCACGATGATGGCGCGCACCTCAGCGGCATCGTCCAGGCGCTTCATGACAAGGCGGTATTCCGTGTGCATGCGCCCGGTCCACGCGTTCATCCGGTGCGGGCGATTCAGGGTCACGAAGGCGACGCCATCGCTGACCCGGGCCTTGATCGTCTTGAGCGTCAGATCCTCAAACATGCACTCGAATCTATCACAATTTGTGCAATGCCAAACTGATACAATCGCGCTGAATTCCCCGTACCCGTCGACACTTATGCCCTTTGCGCTGATCGCGTTCATCATCATCCCGATCATCGAGATCGTCATCCTGATCGAAGTGGGCGGCATCATCGGTGCCCTGCCCACGGCAGCACTCGTAGTGCTCACCGCCGTCATCGGCGTGACGCTGCTGAAGCGTGAAGGAATAATGACGCTGGCGCGCGTGCAGCGCCGGCTCGATCAGGGTGAACTGCCGGAGACCGAACTGCTCGAAGGCGTCATGCTCCTCGTCGGCGGTGCCCTGCTGCTGACGCCGGGCTTTGTGACCGACACGTTCGGCTTCATTTGCATCGTCCCCGGCCTCAGGCGCCCGCTCGCGCGCTGGATCATCCGCCGCGGCACCGTCCGCGCCATGACGGTCATGACCCAGCGTGGCGGCTTCGCCTATCGGGAGCAGCATCAAGGACGCACACGGGACGGTCACGAGACTATCGACGGTGAGTTCGAAGAGCACGACAACGACGACAGGAACCCACAGCCATGAACACCGAGAAAATCCTGCGATACATCGACGACTACTACGAAGCGTCGATTCTCCCGAGCCTTGCCGAGTACATCGAGATTCCTGCCAAGTCGCCCGCGTTCGATCGGGACTGGAAAGCCAACGGCCACATGGATCACGCGATGGCGCACGTCATTGCGTGGATCGAATCGCAGCAGGTCGAGGGGCTCGACATCCAGCTTCACGAACTGCCCGGCAAGACACCGACGCTGCTTCTGGACTACCCGGGCAGCGGCAATAGCGACGACACGATCATGATCTACGGCCACCTCGACAAGCAGCCAGAGTTCGACGGCTGGCATGAGGGTCTTGCACCCTGGAGAGCCGTGCGCCGGGACGACAAGCTCTACGGACGGGGTGGCGCAGATGATGGCTACGCCGTCTATGCAGCGGTTGCGATCATCAAGGCACTGGCAGAACAGAACCTGCCGATGCCGCGAATTGTCACGCTGATCGAGTCCTCCGAGGAGAGCGGGAGCCCGGACCTAGCTGCTTACATGGAATCACTGTCGGAGCAAATCGGAGACGTCAGCCTCGTCATCGCACTGGACTCGACCTGCGGCAACTACGACCAGCTCTGGATCACGACATCGCTGCGCGGCATGCTGATCGGCGAGCTCCGGGTACAGGTGCTCGAGGAGGGTGTCCACTCCGGCGGTGCCGGCGGCATTGTTGCGTCGAGCTTTCGCCTGACCCGCCAGATCCTGTCACGCCTCGAAGACGAGAACACCGGCGAGATCCTGCCATCCTTCCTCAACGAGCAGATTCCCGAGAATCGCCGGGCCGAGGCCAAACAGGCCGGCGCGGTCCTCGCCGAGGACTTCCCCCGCATGTACAAATTCGCAGCGAACAGTGGCCCGATGTCGTCAGACCCGGTGGAACTGGTACTGAACAACACCTGGCTGTCGTCGGTTGAGATCACTGGCATTGATGGCATCCCATCAACGGAAGATGCCGGGAACGTGCTGCGCCCCTACACCACGACGAAGTTCTCGCTGCGACTGCCGCCCACGACCAACGCTGAACTCGCCGGTCAGGAACTCATCAAGCTCCTGACCGACAATCCGCCGGCCGGCGCCGCTGTGACGGTCGATCTGGATGGCGCCGCACCGGGCTGGGACGCACCGCCAACCTCGGCGGCACTCGATGAATCCCTCCACGCCGCGTCCAGCACGTTCTTTGGCGCGCCGGCAGTGTCCATGGGCTGCGGCGGCAGCATTCCGTTCATGGAGTTCCTCGCCACGTCAATGCCAGCCGCACAGTTCGTGGTCACCGGTGTGCTGGGTCCGCATTCAAATGCCCATGGCCCCAACGAGTTCCTGCATATCCCGACCGCCAAGAAAGTCACTGCCGCCATGGCCAATGTAGTGCACGACTGGGCAGTCAAGGCGGCCTGATGCGGCAGCGCACAAGACCAAGTCGCTGAAAGCCCCGCCACATGGGCATTTCAGCGAATTAGCGGTTGACTCGGACCCTGATCGCGTTAGACTCCGGGCAAGAAGGGGGAACTATTATCGCTGCTGGCTGTCCGGCCGGCGCCGCTGTTGGTGACCCCTTCCAGGGGGATTTCGGAAATCGCCGTCTTTTGTCCATATCTCGTATGGGCATCCCGGCGTGCTTCGATTCAACAAAACCAACAGAGGGAATTTCCATGACACTAGCCAATAAGAAAGGTGTCTGGGCAGGTGCCGCACTCATCGGCACAGTCGGTATGCTCCAGTCACTACCAGTGTTCGCGCAGAATGCCGAACTCGAGGAGGTTGTCGTCACGGGCTCGCTGATCAAGCGTGACAGCTTCGACATGTCGTCACCGCTTGACGTAATGGACGAGTTCGAAATCGCCGAGCAAAGCACGCCGAACCTTGGCGACATCCTGAGAAATACCACCTATAACTTTGGTGTTGAAAGCGTCGGTAACATCCTTGCGGCAAACCCGCAGACGCCTGGTAACCAGCAAGCCAACTTCCGCGGGCTGGGCGCCGGAGCAACCCTGACGCTGCTCGATGGTCGACGTGTTGTACAGGGCAACCTGGCCAACACATATCCACAGATCATGCTCGAGCGAACAGAAGCACTGACCGACGGCGGCGCCACACTCTACGGCACCGACGCGGTGGGCGGTGTGCTCAACATCATCCCGAAGAAGGACTTCGAGGGATTTGAGCTCATGACCAGCTCACAGCAGGCAGACGAGTACTACCACAACTCCTACAGCTTCATGTGGGGTGGCGGTGGTGATACCGGCCGCTTTGTCATCGCGGGCGAACGCCGCGAGCAGGATCAGCTCACCTTTGGCGAGCGTCCCTACTACTATGGCTCGGCCTCGTACTCCAGTACGCCGTGGCCAGGCAACTACTTCGTACCCAACCGTGCCGCCGACGGCAGCATCAGCAGCGTTCAGCAGCGCCCCGACCCGGGCTGCGGCCAGAACAACCCTGACACGGTCGACGGCCAGTCGATCGACGCGGATGGCGATGGCGTAATCACGCAGTCTGAGCGCAAGGCAGCAGGCTTCCAGGCCTACCGCCAGGGCTTTGTCGTCAGCGGCGTCTGCCGCTGGGAGTTCGGCCAGAACTTCTCGTACTTCGACGACTACCTGGCTGACTCGATCGCCGCCAACTACGAGTACAACTTCAGCGACACCGTGACCCTGTCCGGTGAACTGATGTGGACCAAGCGTGTCACCGAATCCCGAGGCTCGCCCTCGAACCCCGGTGGCCGGATCCCGGAACTGTCCGCCGTACCCGGCGACAACCCCGGCAACCCGTACCGCGCGTTCACCGACACCGACCTCGACGGTCGTTACGATCCTGCTGATGGCGATGCCCTGCTGTACGCAGTCGACGCCAACGGCGATGGCATCCCTGACCGCTACACCGACGGCACCGACCTCGACGGCAACGGCCTGCCCGATGTCATCGTTGCCGGCACCGACCCAGCGTCAGGCATTCCGTTCAATGAAGACGTCATCATCGGCAGCTGGCGCCCGGTGGGTTATCCGTTCATTGGCCCGAGCCGCCTGAACGACGACCGCACCAGTAACGGCGCAGCCGACGGCATCGTGAAGACGATCCGTTTCGTCAGCCAGCTCGACTACCAGTTCAACGACAACTGGACCGGCTACACGAGCATCCTCTGGTCGCAGCTCGACTCCCAGCTCGGTGGTCGCGGCGAATCGCTGTCGGCGATCGAAGCAGGGCTGCAGGGAGAACTGCTGGTGCGTGACGAGGCCAATGCCACGTCGACGAAAGCCTGGTTCAACCCGTTCGCATCCCAGAACTACGAGTGTGTGAACCGGGACTGCTCCGGCGGTATCGAGCAGCGTAACCCGGCCGCGATCAACTCGCAGGCCGTGTTTGACCAGGTTGCTTTCGATGATCCCGACAACATCACCTCGACGCTGACAATCTTCGAATCCGTCGCGACCGGTGATCTGTTCGACATGGGTGGCGGCGTCGCGCAAGCGGCTGTCGGCGTCCAGTTCCGCAACGAAGAGTATGAAGTCGATGCCAACATCGTCTCCAACGCACTCGACGTATGGATCGGTGTCGGCCAGCCGGACAACGTGTCTGACCGCCAGACGACTGCCATCTACGGTGAGATTCGCCTGCCGGTGACCAACACGCTCGAAATCGACGCATCGATGCGCCATGAGGCGGTCGACGATGCCTCGACGGCAGATCTGGATCACACCGACTTCCGTATCGGTGCCCGGTTTGCGCCGAACGACATGTTCGCCGTCCGCGGCTCGTACAACACGTCGTTCATCGCGCCGAACCTGGTTCAGCTCTACGCACCGTCGACGCTGCAGGGTCTCTCGCAGATCACCGACCCGTTCCTCGGCATCTCTGCGTTCACGTCACGTACCACCGGTGGTACGCCGACGCTCGAGCCTGAGGAAGCTGACATCTGGAACATCGGTTTCACGCTGTTCCTGCTGGACAACGATCTTCGATTCGACTTCGACTATCACTACTTCGATTTCACGGATCGAATCATTCGTCCGGCCGCCCAGGAAATCCTGGGGCAGGATGCTGCACTGGCACAGGCCAATGGCTATTCACTCGACGCGACCGGCCTCGCCGGCTGGCTGGCTGACCCGGCGAATCCGCAACTGGTCGAGCGTAACCCGCTCACCAGCCAGATCTCGCTGGTACTGACCGACCAGATCAACGCGCAGAACATGGAGTGGGAAGGCTTTGACGTTTCCGCCAGCTATCGTCTGCCGACGGATATCGGTGAGTTCAACTTCGGTGTCGATGCCACCTACACGATGGCCTACGACTACACCGGCTTCAGCGGTGTCACCGTTGAAGGCGCCGGCAAGCGCAACAACAACGTTGCTGCCGTACCGCCGACGCCTGAGCTGCGTGCCAACCTCCGCGCTGCATGGCGCCGTGACATCCACACGGTGGTTGTCTATGGCCGCTACTTCTCGGAAGTCGACGAAGTCCTCGACGGCGACCCCTTTGCAGTCTTCTGTGGCTCACTGTCAGGCATCGCCGGTGTCTTCGGCATCAACTCGGCAACGCACTGCCCCGAGCAGTACGACGCTCACTTCACCGTCGACGCGAACTACAACGTGACGCTGGACGACTTCCTGGTCAAAGGCCTCACGACTACGCTCCAGCTCGGTGTCGTCAATGCCTTCGACGAAGAAGCGCAATCACACATTACGCTGGGTGGTATCGAGACGTTCCTGTACGATCCGCGTGACCGTATGTGGTACGCAAGCATCAAGGTTGGCCTCTAAGCCACCTCGATCAGCAAGTTGGTTCGAAAGCCCCTCTTCGGAGGGGCTTTTTTTTGGTTCAATGCGTTATAGAGGGATTTGATTAGAGGCGTACGGCAAATCAGTTTAGGTTGTTTGTACCACCAAATAACCGCTGAGATGCCGACGCCATGTTCGATGCTACGTTTCCTTTCGTCTGCTGGGAAGGCTTCGTCCCACTTTCGAGCTCGATCCTCTCGTCCAGAGAGTGCCTGATCAAACTGGGCCCTGCTCCTGGATATTCGCCCCGATGCTCGGTCTGTGGCGGTGTCTGTAGCCGGATTCACGATACCAGCGTACGCCGAGTCAGGGATCGCGACCTGTTTGAGTACCGGGTGTGGCTGGAGGTCCCCGTCAGACGGGTCCAGTGTCAACGTTGTGGTGTCCGCCGTGAGCAGTTGGACTGGTTGGCGCCACGCTCTCGCATCACATTGCGCTTGCGCCGGTATGTCGAGGTACTGCTCGATCTCATGACGATCAAACATGTCGCTGAGCTGACCGGGCTTCACTGGCACACGATCAAGGCCATCGACAAGGCACGCCTTGCCAGGGACCTGCCTGAACCGGATCTCAGCCGTGTGCGATACCTCGTCATGGACGAGTTTGCCTTGTTCAAGGGGCATCGCTACGCCACCGTTGTGATGGACGCAGAACGGACACAGGTGTTGTGGGTCGGAGAAGGCCGTTCCCGGGAGGCCATCAGGCCGTTCTTCGTCTGGCTGGGTGAGTACTGCGAGCAGATTGAAGCCGTCGCAATGGACATGAATACGGCGATGGATCTGGAAGTCCAGGCACACTGCCCGAACGCGCAGATCGTTTACGACCTGTTTCACGTCGTTGCCAAGTTCGGCCGTGAAGTCGTTGACCGTGTACGTGTCGACCAAGCCAATCAATTACGGCATGACAAGCCGGCACGACGGGCCATCAAACGCTCACGATGGCTCTTGTTGCGAAACCCGGAGAACCTGCAGCCGCAACAGGCGGTAGATCTTGATGAACTGCTCGCGATAAACCAGCCGTTGATGGTGGTTTACCTGATGAAGGCGCAGCTCAAGGAACTCTGGTATGCGCACAGCGAGCCCGCTGCCCGCTGGCGCTGGGCACAGTGGTTTCAACAAGCCCTGGCAAGCGGTATTGCTCCTCTCGTCCAGTTCGCTAACCGCCTCAAACCCTACGCCGAGGGCATCATCGCGAGTGCGACTTATCGTTTGAACACCAGCGTGCTTGAGGGCATCAACAATCGAATCAAGGTCATCAAGAGGATGGCGTATGGGTTCCGGGATACGGACTACTTCTTCCTCAAAATCAAAGCCGCCTTCCCCGGCAAAATGCGATGAACCTTTTTTTTGCCCCCTCGTTTTCTGAAAGAAAACGAGGCTCACGCGTCAGCCGGTCTTGTCGCCTCCGGCGCCAAGACCAGCGAAAGCGTGTCGTTACGGACGAAGCTCAACCTCACCCCACCCCTCAACCCCAACCAGCTTCCTTCCCAACGCCGTCAGCGGCGCAGCACCCCACGGCTCCGGAATGACCTGATTGGGCACCTGCTGCCGGATCGCCCACGCGGGTGGCAGGCAGTCACGCCAGTTCCTCTCCCGTTCCTCCCGCGTCTCGCCAGCGCCAGCCGGATGCATGCTCACGTACTGGGCATATCGGGGTTTGTCGGACGTGTTCACGGTGTTGGTGTGTGGCATCAGGCGATGAAAGAGCACGAGGCTCCCCGCACTGCCCGGGACACGAACGAGTTCATGCTCGCGAATATCAGGATGTCGGCGCTTCAGATCGTGTTCATGCGCCTCGCACCAATCGTCGAGATTGCGATAGATTGAAGGCACGCAGGCGAACGCGCCCTGGTCCGTCGCGGTATCGGTCAGGTAGATCAGCCCCTGCACACCGAACTCACGCTGTGTCCAGGGGTCGCAGTCCCAGTGCACTGCGCCCTGACCCTCATGATCGTGCGCCGGCTTGTAACCCGCCCGATCCATGGTGACCCACAGATCGTCCCGGCCGTAGATCGCCCTGAACACATCGTAGAGCCCGGGATGCTGGCGTACCGCCCACAGCGCCGGGTGATGATGCAGCGGCACAATGCCGAGTTCGTTCGGTTTGCTGCCGTGATCCCATGTCTCCCGGAACGCATCGATCGCATCGATGACGGCCTTGCAGAGCGACGATGGCACCACCTCCGGCACTACCAGATAGCCGTTCTCAATCAACTGTTCACGCGCTTGCGCCGTCGCCATCTCGATGGTTTCCTACGCTGGATAGATAAGGAGATTGATTGTGACCACGCTGACCCTGCTGCGTCAAAACCCGGTCATCCCGCTCGCAACGCTGCCTGCTGCAGAAGGTGCAGCAGACCTCGCCGGCGCCATCGTGAACGGCGGCATCGACATCGTCGAGGTGGCGCTCAGGAGCGACGCCGCAATTTCCGCGATTGAAGAGATCCGCCGTGTGCAGCCCGGCATGACCGTTGGCGCCGGCACCGTCAGGACCCCCGCCGACATCGAGCGCATCGTTTCTGCCGGCGCACAATTCGCCGTCACACCGGGCGTGACCGACGAGCTGCTGGAGGCGGCAGCACGCTGGGACATCCCGCTGCTGCCCGGTGCCGCCACACCGTCTGAAATCATGGCGCTCGCTGCTCGCGGCTTCGACGTCATCAAGATCTTCCCGTGCCATCAACTGGGTGGAATCGACTACATCAGGGCCATCAGCGGGCCGTTCCCCGAGATCGGCTATTGCCCTTCCGGCGGCGTGAACGCCGAAAACTTCATCGAGTACCTTCGCCTCGATTCAGTCGTCTGCGTCTCGGGCAGCTGGATTGCACCCGCCGACGCCGTCAGCGAGGGTGACTGGGATCGTGTTGAGCGCATCACGAAAACGATCCGGCAAAAGCTCGATGCGCGATGACATTCTGCTGACGTTCGACCTCGGCACGACTCGCCTCAAGGTCGCCGCATTCGCACCAGACGGCTCCGTCGTCGGCCAGACCGCTCGAAGGAATACAGAATACTCGGCCGGCAATCGCGCGTGGCAATCAGCGAAGGACTGGTGGGCCTGCGCAGCTGGCGCCACAACCGAGCTGATCGCGGCCGCCAACATCGACAAACGGCAGGTGAAAGGCATCAGTCTCTCCGGCCGCGCGGGCGCGGGCGTTTTTCTCGACGCGCAGGGCGATATCGTCGCCGAACCCTGGTCAGATGATCGTCACGGCGCGGCACTTCGCGAATTGCTGGCACATCACCCGGCAAACTCGGCAGCCTATGGCCCCACCCTCATCGCCAAGGCGCAATGGCTGCGTGACAACTGTCCCGCCGACTTTGAACGCGTTCGCCATGCGATGTACGGCAAGGATCTGTTGCTGTTCCGACTGACCGGCATCTGCGCCACCGATCCGTCCTCCGGGCCGGACGGTGCCTGGGACCAGACGCTGCTTCGCGATGCGGGCATCGATTCATCGATCCTGCCCGCGGTACTCAATCCATGGGAGATTGCTGGCACGCTCACCAATTCAGCCGCAACAGCACTAGGACTGATCGAAGGGATTCCGGTTGCCACCGGCGCGCACGACGGCATCTGCGCCAACATTGGCGCAAACGCGATCGCCCCTGGCCGGTACGCGCTCACGCTGGGTACCCACGCCGTGATCCGCAGCGTCGAACGCGAGTTTCCTGACGGCGCCAGGCGCTTCTACGGCTACCCGTCTGATCGCCACGTCATCGGTGGCAATGCGCTGTATGCCG
Source organism: Pseudomonadales bacterium (assembly GCA_965267485.1). Lineage (GTDB taxonomy): Bacteria > Pseudomonadota > Gammaproteobacteria > Pseudomonadales > Azotimanducaceae > JANQJA01. The sequence goes on from OZ254080.1 coordinate 2,783,368, forward strand.
GACGGGCACTCGACTGGTTCATCGATCAGCGGCATGACAGCGAGATAGAGCGGGACGCTGTCTTTTCAGAGCTGGATCGCGCCGGCGGCAGCATCGAACCCGGCGCGGGCGGCATCACCTTTCTGCCTTTTCTGCGGGGGCGCATCGCCCCGACGCGACAACCATCAACCCGAGCCGCCTTTCACGGACTTTCGCTCACGAGTGGAAATGCCGAGCAGTACCGGGCGATTCTCGAGGGAACGGGGTTTGCGCTGCGGGAGGTTCACGACCAGCTCGAGGCGTGGATTGGCCCACCGTCCTACATCGGCGTCACCGGCAGCGGTGCGAAGAGCGAGCTCTGGCTGCGAATCCTCGCAAGCATCCTTGGCAGCCCACTGTCGATTGCCGACGCCTCCGCTGAGGGGCGAGGCGCCGCGATACTGTGCGCGACTGCACTTGGCTACTATCCGTCGGTCAGGGACGCCGCCGCAAACATGGTCAGCATCACCCGCCTCGTCGAACCTGACCCCGCCTGGCGCGAACAGTATGCAGAACGGTTCGCGAAGTGGCAGACCGTCGCGGCAACCATCGCCGAACTCGACGCCGAAACCTGAATTGGATACTATGGCTTCGCTTCGCCGCTACCAATCCCCGTAGCGCTCCTCGTCGCTACCAATCGGCCGCCACAACAATGAAGGTATTATTAAGGCTGCTCCCTTTCATCCGGGAGCACATCTGGGCATTTTCGTTCGGCCTGATCGGACTGCTGTTCGCTCGCATCTTCGAAATGCTGATTCCCCTCTACGTCAAGATGGGAATCGACGAGATCACCGAGGGCCAGACCGCGCTCGAGGGCGGCACGCTCGACTTTGCGGAGGCGCAATCCGCCCTGACCTACCCGGCGCTGGCAATCGCCGCCTGTGTGACCGCGCAGATCATCATCACATTCATCTCCCGCACGCTGGTCCGCCGCATTGGTCTCTATGCAGCATTTGATCTCCGTAACCTGATGTACAACCACCTGCAGAGCCAGGGGCCGATCTTCTTCTCGAAGTATTCGATCGGCGACCTGATGGCCCGTGCGATCAACGACATCCAGCTCGTCCGCCAGATCATCGCGGGTACCTCCAGGATGACCGCTGTACTGATCTTTACGCTGACGATGGGCATCGGCTTCATGTTCAGTCTGTCGTGGAAACTCGCCCTCGCCGTACTCGTTCCCATGCCGATCATCACCTGGGTCGCCTGGTACTACTCCGTCCGGATCTTCGAGCAGTCGAATCTCGTGCAGGAAGGCTTCTCAGACCTGTCGACGTTCGTGCAGGAAAACCTGAACGGTATCCGCACGGTGCAGTCGATGGCCCAGGAAAAGGACGAGATCAACCGCTTTTCGGCAGTCAACGGGGAGTTCGCCAACAGAAACCTCGCACTGTTCGAAACCACTTCACTGCTCGGCGCTTTGACGCCGATCCTCGCGGCCGTGGCGCTGCTCATCATCATCGGCTACGGCACGTTCCTGCTGCGCGCCGGTGACATTACGCTCGGTACACTGGTGGCATTCTTCTCGTACCTCTCGCTGTTGCTGTGGCCGGTGCGTGAAGCTGGCTCGCTCGTCACGCAGTGGCAGCGCGGTGCGTCCGGCACAGCACGCCTGTTCGAGATTCTCGACTACGAACCCGAGATACAGGACACCGCCGGCGCCAGCGCCTACCCGGAAAAGCTCACCGGTCGTGTCTCTGTGCGCCACCTGTTCTATCAGTACGAGAACAAGGAGAAATACGCACTGGAAGACGTGACGTTCGATGTCGAACCCGGTGAGATGGTCGCGATTCTCGGGCGCGTCGGCTCAGGCAAGTCGACATTGCTTCGCCTCTTTGCCCGTCTGCTCGACGCCACCAAAGGCGAGATCCTGCTGGACGATCACCCGATCCGGGAGTTCCCGCTCGAACAACTCCGCAAGGAGGTCTGCCTCGTGCTTCAGGATCCCTTCCTGTTTGCTGACAGTCTCAGCGACAACATCGCCTACGACAACCCGGACCGCGAGCACGAGGAGATATGGGAATCCGCAGAAGCGGCCGCACTGAGGGAGACGATCGAAAAGATGCCGGAAGGTCTCGGCACACTGCTGGGTGAGCGCGGGGTGACCCTGTCCGGTGGGCAGAAGCAGCGGACGGCGCTGGCGCGCGGCCTGATCCGCGGCACGCCGCTTCTGATTCTCGACGACTGTTTCTCGGCCGTCGATACCGAAACCGAAGAGCATATCCTCGCAGGTCTAAAGAACGTTCGCGCCAACCTGACGACCATGCTGGTGTCCCACCGCGTATCGACGGCTCGGCATGCCGACAAGATCATCGTGCTCGACGAGGGCCGCATCATCGAAATGGGCAGCCACACTGAACTGCTCGCCGCAGGCGGTTTCTACGCGCGGCTCGAACAGGCGCAGCGCGCCCGCCCGGGAGAGCAAAGCCCGACGCTGGATACCGGCGTCACGGAGCCGACATCATGAGCGTGACAGCCAACGGCGAAGACCTGTCGAAGAAACTCGACCACTCAATCTTCGATGCCGATATCCACGGGCAGTCCATGAACATGGTCTACCTCGGTCGCATCCTGGGCTGGGTCGGCCCACACAAGCGGCTGGCGGCGCTCAGCATTGCACTCGTGCTCGGGGCCTCGCTGCTCTCGGTGCTTCTCCCGGTGATCGTCTCGCGCGTCGTCATCGATGGCGTGATCTCGGGCACCCCGTCACAGACGATGCCCGACTTCGGCATGAACGAGCTGAACAACTGGCTCGCCGGACTGACCGGGCTCGCCCCAATCGCCTCGGCGTGTGTGATCTACGCGGCGTTCACACTGCTGTGCCACACGTTCTACCACCTGCACCGCGTGACCTTTGCTCGCACGGTGCTGAGCTCACTGCGCGACATGCGGCTCGACCTGTTCGCCCACATGGAATACCGCCCGTCGTCGTTCTACGACAAGGTTGCTGTGGGCCGCATCATGACGCGCATCACCAACGATGTGCAGGCGCTGTTCGAGATGCTGATGGGCATGGGCATGCTGATTGGCGAGTTCGTCCCCTTCTTCCTGGCCCTCGGTCTCATGTTCGCCATTGACGTCGAGCTGACGCTGTATCTGCTGCTTGCCGTGCCGATTTTTGCCGTCATCACCTATTTCTTCCGCATGGCAACGCGACGTGTGTACCGGGCGATCCGCAACACGGTTTCGGCGCTGAACCAGAATCTCCAGGAGAATCTCGCCGGCGTGCAGGTCGTGCAACTCTCGAACCGTGAGGACCGCAATCTCGAGGTCTACCGCGAGATCAACAAGAAGAACCAGGATCAGGAGGTCAATGCCGTCTACCTCGAGAATGCCTACGGTTCCTTCATGGACAACATGGTGAACATGGCTCTCGCGGTGATCATCTGGATCGGTGGCGGTGCGGCTCTGCAGAACGAGGTGTCCCTGGGCAGCGTGATTCTCTTTACGCAGTTCATCGACATGTTCATCCGCCCGATCCGGGTACTGGGCATGCAGTACAACATCCTGTTCCGGGCGATGGCGAGCGCCGAACGGATATTCCAGGCCCTCGACTGGCACGAGACCATTCGCGAGCCGAGCAAGAGCGCGACACTGCCGTCGCGGCTCGAAGGCAAGATCGAGTTCCGCCACCTCGACTTCGGCTATGACCCCGACCATCCCATCATCAAGGATGTCTCGCTGACGATCGCGCCCGGTGAGAAGCTGGCGGTCGTCGGGCCGACCGGCTCCGGCAAAAGCACGTTGATAAGGCTGCTCGGCCGGTTCTACGATTTTCCGGATGGCACGGTGTTTCTCGATGACATCGACCTGAACCGGATTCATTCCAGCGAAGTCCGCCGACGCGTCGGTGTCGTGCCGCAGGACTTCCACATCTTCTCTGGCTCGGTGCTGGACAACATTCGTCTCGGCAATCCGAACATCACGCGGGAGCGTGCCATCGAGGCAGCGCGGACCGTCAACGCCGATCGCTTCATCGAGGCGCTCCCGGGCGGCTACGATGCACCGCTCACGGAGCGCGGGCAGAACCTGTCTCAGGGCCAGCGTCAGCTTCTCGCCTTCGCGCGGGTACTGGCTGCAGACCCGGAAATCCTGGTGCTGGACGAGGCCACCGCGTCGATCGATACAGAAACAGAGCAACTCATTCAGGCGGCACTCAAGGAAATCACCGTGGGCCGGACATCTATCCTGATCGCCCACCGTCTGCAGACGATTGCAGAAGCCGACCGGATTCTCGTGCTCAAGCACGGCGAAGTGAAAGAAATCGGTTCGCACAGCGAGCTGATGGCCCAGCGCGGTCTGTACTACACCCTGAACCAGCTTCAGTTCCAGGACGTGAGCCTGAGACCGGAGGCACAATAGCGAGTGGTATAACCTGTACACAGAGAGGGAAGCAAAATGAGTGAGTTCGAAGGGAAGGTTGCCGTCATCACCGGTGCAGGTGGCGGCCTCGGCAAGGCCCATGCACTGGAATTTGCACGACGTGGCGCCAAGGTCGTCGTCAATGATCTCGGCGGCAGCGTCGACGGTTCCGGCGAGAGCGACGCGGCCGATCAGGTGGTTGCCGAGATCAAGGCAGCCGGCGGCGAAGCCATCGCCAACAAGGCTTCTGTCAGCGACAGGGAGGGTGCAGCAAGCATTATCTCGGACGCCGTCGAGGCATTCGGCACCGTCGACATCCTGGTCAACAACGCCGGCATCCTGCGTGACAAATCCTTCAAGAAGATGACCCTCGACGAATGGGATCTCGTCGTTGCCGTTCATCTCAACGGGACCGCCTACGTTACGCACGCCGCCTGGCCAATCATGTACGAGAAGAACTACGGCCGCATCGTGTTCACATCGAGCGGTTCGGGGATCTGGGGCAACTTCGGCCAGGGCAACTACGGCGCCGCGAAGATGGGCATGCTGGGCCTCATGAATGTGCTCGCCCTCGAAGGTGCGTCCCACAACATCCGTGTGAATTGCCTCGCGCCGGGCGCTGCCACGCGCATGACCGCGACCGTACCCGGTCGACCGGACTTCGACCCTGACAATCCTCCGCCCGAACGATCGCCGGCACTCGTGACGCCCGCCGTCATCTACATGGCCTGTGAAGACGCACCGAGCGGCAAGGTATTCCAGGCATCCGGCGGCAGCTTCTCGATGGCGTCGATGTATAGCAACGAGGGGGTCAACCTCGGCACGGATGCGAGCTTCGAGACGTTCGTCGAGAACAAGGACCGCATCCTCGACATGAGTGCGGCCCAGGAAGGCTCCGCCCGACGCCGCAAGTCGTCGAGCTGATACCGGCTCAGCCGAGTATTGTCAGACAGACCGGTGCCGGCACGGAGATCTCCGTGCCGGTCGCCGTCAGTTTCCCCGATTCAGGATCCCGCGCCATCACGACGATGTTGTCGCTGTCGCGATTGGCCACCCAGAGATACTCCTCCCCGGGCATCAACATGAAGAAGCGCGGATGCTGCCCGCCACTGCTCACTGTCTGCAGCAACCCCAGTTCTCCGTTATCCAGAACCTCAAAGACGGCGATGGAATCATGGCCGCGATTGGACGCGTAGAGGTGGCGCCCGTCACCGGTCATCGTGAGGTGTGCGCAATAGCTCGCCTCATCACAGTCATCCGGCAGCGTCGACGTTGTCGCGAGTTCCACCGCACGTTCGCCGACCGCGAGGTCGAAGCTCACGATCGTATTGTCGAGTTCGTTGATGACATAGAAGTAGCGGGCCGATGGATCACTGCAGCCGAGTCGCGGGCCGGCACCCGGCCTCATGGAGATCGTCTTGCGTGACAGGACGTCGATGCCCTGTTCGGACAGCGCGTAGCGATACACCCTGTCGACACCGAGATCGCAGACCAGCGCCGTACTGCTTTCGGCGTGAACGCAGGTCGAGTGCACATGAGGCGACTTCTGCCGCACCGGATCGACGCTCGACCCGTTGTGCTGCACGAGGTTCTCGAGCGATACCGGCACGCCGTTATCGTCGAGTCGCCAGACGGCGAGATTACCGGCGTCATAGTTCGACGCGAGCAGGAAGTCACCCGCCACGCTGAGGTGACAGGGGTCACCGCCCATCGAGGGTACGCGCGCAACCATTGAGAGAGCGCCGTCATCGTTCACCCTGAAAGCAACAATGGCACCACCTTCATTCTCTTCGCCGCGGGTCTCGACGACGGAGTACAGAACCGGAAGCCGGGGATGGCGCACCTGCCAGGACGGATTCTCGAGTTTCGCCGCCAGCGAGAGCGTCGCCTCACTGCCGTCCGCCCCGACATCGAGGCGGTAGATGCCCTCGGACGCAAATCCCCGCGTATACGTGCCGATCACAAGTTGCATCGCCTTTGATACCACCTTTGTTACCATCCACCCATGAAACTGATCGCGGCTCTCATCGTCGGCTCCTTTCTCGGCTTCATCGCCGCCTGGCAGCTGTTTCAGCCCGCGGCGCCGGTGACCGACTACGCGACCCCGCCGACGGAAGCCCGCCGGCCCGCGGCATCGCCGCTACCGCCGACGTCCTCGTCAACCGACACGTCCGGACAGCGTGCTGTGGCATTTGCCGATATCGAAGGCGCCGCCTCCGTCTTCGATCAATTGTACACAGCGTGGCAGCTGGCGGCGCAGGCGAACTCGCCACGCGAACTCGAGCAGCTGCTGGACCAGGCACTCGACCGGAACGATCCGCTGTTTCGCCACAACGTGGCATCAGTGCTGCTGGAGCGGTATGTCGAACTCGACCCGGAAGGTGCGATGGCGTTCGTCGATCGCGAGTACCGCTTCGATCAGGTCAGCATGAAGGGCCACGTATTAACCAGTTGGGTACGCTACGACCCCGAGGCCGCCCTCGCCTACCTGCGCAACATTGCAGATCAGCGCGTACGGATCACCGCCGGCGCCAGACTGCTCGAGGATCCCACGCTGCTGGCAAGCGGACTCCGCCAGGAGGTCGTGGATCTGCTCGGGGATCAGCGCGCGAGCCAGATCCTGAACCGGGTGGAGATGCAGCGCGCAGATCCCGCCGAACTGTTTGCCTCGGCACGGCTCATGAGCGGCAATGATCGCCGGAGCCGGATGCAGTTCGCGATCGCACGCTGGGCAGAGCAGGACCCGGAGGCGGCGCTCGGCTCGATCGAGTCGCTGGGTGACGATGCCGAGAAGCAGCGAATGCTGCAGATCGCCATCAGCACCTATTCACAGCTCGACCCCGAAGCGGCGCTGGAGTACCTGCAGCTCAACCACCCGGACAATGAACACCTCATGATCCAGCCGATCAACGTCATGGCCAATCGTGACGTGACGCGGGCACTGCAGCTGGCAGAGGAACACCGGCGCCGCTTCAACAGCGTCTCTGCCGTGACCTATGTACTGCGGTCCTGGGCCAACGAGAATCCGACCGCCGCGATCCAGTACGCGAGTACGCTACCCGTCGATGATCGACGGCAGCTCTTCCCGACACTCGCTCACACCTATATGCAGCGACAGCCTGCCGAGGCCATGCGCTGGCTCCTCACCCTCGATGACGAGTTCAGCAACACGGTGCGATCGGCACTGCAGATCCGGAATGACGAGGCGCTTCGTGCCGGCGAGCAGATTCTGCCGACAGTCTCGGACCCGACCGTTCGCCAGCAGATCATCACCAGCATCGCCATGTTCAAGTCATCACAGTCGCCGCAGCAGGCACTCGACTGGCTCTCGACCTATCAGGATGAGCCCGCCTACGGTCGCGCAATGCCCGGCGTCCTCGCGCATCTCGCCCGCAATGAGCCGGAACGCGCCGCACGCTTCATCGATTCGAACGCGGAGAATCGAGACATCCAGAATGCCGCCGCCAACGTCGCCCAGTCCTGGTACCAAAGATCGCCGGACGATGCGGTCCGCTGGCTGCGGTCGATGCCGGACTCGCCGACGCGTTCCGCCGCCATCTCGAGCGTCGCTTCGATGGCCGTCAGCCAGCAGGGCCTCGATGCTGCAGCCTCCGTCCTGGACCTGTTGCCCGAGGGGAACCTTCGCGATAACGCCGCACGACAGATCGCGATGCGCTTCGTTGGCGAGTCCTCCGAGCGCGCTGACGAGGCCATCAGAACGCTGTCGCTTTCGCCGGAGATTGCAGAACAGTTGCGGGCGCGCGCCAACAACTGACGGCGGCACTTGTGGTTTAATCAAGGCCATGACCAAGACCCTCATCAAGGGCGGGCGCGTCTACGATGCGCAACGCCACGAATTCGTCACTGCCGATGTACTGATCAATGGCGAGCACGTTGCCGACATCGCGCCCGGCCTCGAGGACGCGAATGCCAGCGTGATCGATGCGAACGACCACTACGTCGCACCCGGCTTTATCGACCTTCATTGCCATATTTTCGATCACCCGTTACACCGCACCAGCCGACTGGCCGCCGACCGGATCGGCGTGGGTCAGGGGGTCGCCTGCCTGATCGATACGGGCTCGGCGGGCCCCGTCACCATCGATGCATTCCGGGAGTTCGTGATCGACACCCAGGAAACGGCCGCCTTCGCGCTGTGCAATATCGGCTCGCCGGGACAACCGGGCGTCCAGGGAGGCCATTCGGCCCGGCCCGAACTCATTTCGCTCGAGGGCACGGTCAGAGCCATTGAGCGGAATCCCGAATGGATTCTCGGCGTCAAGGTGCTCGCCTCGTCCAGCCACACCGGGCTGATGGGCATCGAAGCCGTCAAGATCGGGCGCAAGGCGGCCGAGTTGACCGGTACACCGCTCATGGTCCATATCGGCAACGCGCCGCCCGTCATCGACGACATTCTCGAACTGCTGCGCCCGGGCGACATCCTGACCCACGCCTACCATGGAAAGGTTGGCGGCGTGCTCGGATACCAGGACAAGGTGCTGCCCGCATTTCGCGACGCGGTGGAACGGGGCATTGTCGTCGACATCGCCCACGGACGCTCCTCGTTTGCTTTCTCCACCTGCGAGAAGGCGATGGACCAGGGGATGCCCGTCCATACCATCAGCAGCGACCTGCATCGCGGCAACATCGACCGCTACGTCGTGTCTCTCGCCCGAACCATGAGCAAGTTCAGACTGCTTGGCCTGCCCCTCACCGATGTCGTCCGAGCCGTCACGGCAACGCCATCGCAGGCGCTGGGACTCGACCGGTTCGGCTTCGGCTCGCTGCAAGCAGGCGGCGCCGCCAACATCACGGTGTTCGCCGAGCAGAACCTCGCGGTCGACGTTGAGGACGCCGAGGGCGAGGTTCGAACGACCGACAAGTGGATCGCGCCGACGCAGGTCTTCGTGCGCGGCAAGCCGTTCGACGTCGTCGAAGCGCTCTAGGAGGTCAGGGAGACCGTGGTCGAGATCAATCAGGTCATCAATGCCGCCGGCAAACTCACCGCCCTCGGCGGCTCCGCGCAGTCCGAGGCCGTCGCGGCAGAACAGGCCCGCTGGGCAAGACGCCACGTCGATCTCGCCGAACTGCGGCGCACCGCGGGACGTCGGCTCGCCCTCTGGTGCGGCGCTGACGCGGGATGCGTGACTTCCGGCGCGGCCGCTGGCGTTGCCATCAGTGTCGCCGCAATCGTCGCAGGCACAAACCGCTACCGTATCCAGCAGCTGCCGGCATCCGATACACCCCATCGCGTTGCCCTGCAGGCTGGCCATGCCGTCAACTACGGCGCCACGGTCGAGCAGCTCATTCGCCTGGGCGGCGCCACCCCCTTCGTCATCGGCAGCGTCAACAGCGTGACAGAAGGCCTCCTTGCCGATGCACTGGACACCGAACGCGTCAGCGCATTCCTGTACGTCAAGTCGCACCACACCCAGCAGGAAAACATGGTGTCGCTCGAAAGTGTCGTACGCATCTGCCACGCGCGTCGCATTCCCGTGATCGTGGACGCCGCTGCCGAGGAAGACCTGGAGCGGTTCATCGACGCCGACGCGGATCTCGTCACCTATTCCGGCGGCAAAGCGTTCGGCGGTCCGACCAGCGGCTTTATCGTCGGCCGGAAAGCGCTGATCGAAGCCTGTGAGGCGCAGTTCCAGGGCATCGCGCGAACGATGAAGGTTGGCAAGGAACAGATCACGGCCCTGCTCGTCGCGATGGAAGCCTACACGAGCGCTGATCCGGCAGAGCGCGCTCGCCTCCTCGGCGCGCGGAACGAACGCCTGATCAATCGCTGCGGCGAACAGAAGCTGCTCGAGCTGTCCCTGAAGCCGGACGAGGCGGGCCGCCCTTTCGAGCGGGTCGCGGTGCGACTGCGCCGGGGTGATATCCGAAAGCTCGTCCAGTTTCTGGTCGACGGCAATCCCAGCATCCGCACGCGCAATCACCACCTCGACAAGGGTGAACTGTTGATCGATCCACGGGAAATCCAGGACGAAGACGTCGACACGATTGCAGATCGCCTCAACGAGTTCGCACGCACCCACTCATGATCGACGCGCGCATCCGGCGCCTTATCGATCCACCCCTGAACCGCGCAGGCATCATGCTTCACCAGCATGGCGTCGCCGCCAATCAGGTGACCTGGGCAGGGTTTGTGATTGGCCTCACTGCCGTTCCGTTGCTGGCCGCCCACTGCTACAGCGCCGCCATCGCTGCCATCGTCATCAACCGAATTGCCGACGGGCTGGACGGCGCAGTCGCGCGGGCCGCCGGCCCAACGGATATCGGCGGCTATCTGGATATCGTTGTCGACTTCGTCTTCTACTCCGCGGTTGTGTTTGGCGTGACGCTGGCCCAGCCGGATCAGGCGGTCTGGGGTGCGTTTCTGATCTTCAGCTTCGTCGGCACCGGCAGCTCGTTTCTGGCGTACGCAATCTTCGCCGAGAAACATGGCATCACGACCGAGGTTCGCGGCGCCAAGTCGATCTACTATCTCGGCGGTCTCACCGAAGGCTTCGAAACCATCGTGGTCCTGATCATGATGTGTCTGTTCCCGGCCTGGCTTTGGTTAATATCACTGGTGTTTGGCATGATGTGCTGGATCACGACGACGATGCGCATCGTCTGGGCATACCGTACTCTCGGGGAGAGCTGACATGGATCTTGTGGCGTTGGGTTACAGCTACAGCCGGATCATTCACGACTATTACGTCAAGAACTGGAAAGACGAGATGGGTTCCAGCAAGAACTCCATCGCCCGCCGGGCCGTGCTCGCCTACCATGAAGAGACGGCGATTCAGAAGAATATCGACCCCGTCTTCAAGGTACCGGACGACGAGGCCGACATCGACGCGGCCGCCAAACAGTGGGCAGCGCAGATCGACAAGTTCTTCTCACCCTACGAGACCGTAAAGCTGCCCTACTCTTTTGGTGACTATCTCGTCATGGCGCTCGACGAGGAATATCGCAAACAGTGCCTCATCGAACTCGACCGAAAGCGACGCTCGATCGTTGGAGACGTCATGCCAGCCGCTGGCGACATGCTCGGCAGCGTCCAGGAGACGATCAAGGAAACCGCGGAGGCAATCCAGCATCTGGTTGCGCTCGCACCCGGTGGCCTGACCGACGATACCGACCAGGAAATTCTGCGCGGGCGGCAGGAGCTGCTTGAGGCCATCAAGGCAATGCAGGGCGGGCTCGCCCAGCTCAACCATGAACTCGAGCGCCGCCAGATCGAGATCCTCGAATAGATGGACATCGACCTGCTCAAGACTTTCCTGGAGGTCCACAAGACGCGCCACTTCGGCAAGGCCGCCGACAACCTGTACCTGACCTCGGCGGCGGTCTCGGCGCGAATCAAGCTGCTGGAACAGCACGTCGGCGTGTCGCTGTTCGTGCGCACCCGGGGCAACGTGCAGCTGACGCCGGAAGGTGAACGGCTGCTGCCCCATGCCGAATCCCTCGTCCTCACGTGGCAGCGAACGCTGCAACAGATATCCATGCAGCCGGAACTCAGTGGTCGCCTGCACATCGGCGCGACCTCAGGACTCTGGCAGTTCACGCTGCAGCGCAAGCTGACGCTGCTCAAGCACGAGTTGCCCGACATCGCCATCCAGGCGGAGGGCCATGCCGATGTCGATCTGGTTCGCCGGCTCGAGGATGGCACGCTGGATCTGGTACTGCTCTACGACCCGCCCGCCGTGAGATCGTTCAGGAGCGTGGAGATCGGCACGCTGGACGTCGTGCTGGCGTCCTCGGTCGAGGGCGCAACCGTCGAGTCGAGCATCGACGACGGCTATATCTACTGTGACTGGGGTACCGCGTTCGAGATATTCCACGCCCGAAAGTTTGGTGACACGCGGCCTGCTGAACTCCGGGTGAATCTCGTATCGATCGCTGTCAGTTATCTGCAGGACAATCCCGGCGCCGTATTCCTGCCAAGGAGTCTGCTGGAACGTACGTCATTCCTGCATCCAGTCGAGAACAGTCCGGTGTTCAAGCGGAAGATCAACGCGACGTTTCGTGAGGGCGGTGAACAGCCGGAGCTGGTTCACCGCACGATTGAACTGCTGAAGGGAATCTCGATCTAGGGAACCTAATAGTCCAGATCGCCGAATTCTTCGCGCAGCCGTTTCTTTTCGAGGATTTCTTCGATTTTGCGTCGAACGTCGTGGCGCTGGAGACCGATCTGGGTCTCGTAGTCCAGTTCCACGTCATCTTCCGAGCTGTCGTAATCCATCATTTCTTCGTCCATGTCCACCTCCGCGGATACAGAAAAGGAAACCAGGGAATCAATTCCGCGGTGCAACAACGGCACCCGAATTTCGCGGATTTTTTTCTAGAACTGAATCGAAGGACAGCAAATATTTTTTGGTTTCATATCAAAAAAATTGCCGGCTCCCGCAACACGGGGAAGCCGGCCAAGGGGAAGTCTGAAGGGGCTGTGGTTAGATGTTGATCAGGACCATCGCCACGAGGACGACGAGGAACAACAAATCGAATCGCTGTGCTTTCATCCATTCGGCGGCTGACATGGCTCTCTCCTGTTCTTGTTCGCCTGTTGTTGTTGATTCACTTTAGATCGACGCCCAAATCGTTCAATGGAATGCCATACCTATGTATATTTATACAGTATATGCCTGCCAGGAACATTGATCCACCGGCCAGCCCGAATGCCGCCTGCGGCGAAACCCAATCGAACATCAACCCGCCGGCCAGCGGCCCGATGATGGCGCCCGCCGCAACGAGCGCCTCGCTCTGCCCGAACGCAAGGCCAATGCGCCCGGGCGCCGCAAGATCTGCGGCAAGTACGCGTCGCGCAGGTTCGACGACCGCGACTCCCAGCGCAGCGAAGGTATTGGCCACGACCAGCGCGGGCAGTGAATCGGCCCACATCATCGCGGAGTAGCCCAGGGCCGAAGCGGCGAATCCCGTCGCCAGTGAACGTGCCACCCCAAATCGCTCGATAACCCCGGCCAATCGGGCGGGCAGCGCGGCAAAGAGCAGACCCGCCGGCAGGAAAGCAAGCGCGAGTACCGGCGGCGTCGCATCGAAGCGATGCTGCAGATACAACAGAAAGATCGGTGGAACGAGGGCGGTGCTGAATCCGATGGTCGCGAAAACCGGCCACCAGGGACGAATGGAGGGAGGGCGGCTGCCTCTGGCTGGCCCGATCTCCAACACTGGCGCCGATGCTCGCGAGACTTCCTGCTGGAGGCCGGCGAAGACGGTACTCACGATCGCCGCCAGCGCGAAGAAAAGAAAGGCCCATTGCCAGGCAGCGGACGACATTGCGCCGATCAGGGTGAACCCGATCGTTGCACCCATCAGGGAAGCACGGGTCTGCAATTCGAGGTTGCGTCCCATCGCCCTCGCCCGATCACGCCTGCCCGTGAAGTCGCTGGTCAGCGCATCAACCGTGAGCAGTAGCGTTGCGACCCCAACAGCCTGAAGTGCACGTGCCCCGTACAGCATGACCAGCGAGTCAGCCAGCGAGAACGCGACGTTGGCAGCGGCATGGCAACCGGCCGCCAGGATCAGCAGCGGCCTGCGACCGTGTCGGTCGAGCGCGAGACCGACAAGTGGACGAACGACCACCAGCACCGCCGTAAAGACGGCGAACAGGCTACCGATCGCAAACGCAGACGCGCCGAGTTCCCCCGACTGGACGGGAACCGAGAACGTGATAAAAAAGGCCGGCAGCGATACGCCGAACACGGCACACCGCATCCACAAGAGTTTGTCCACGCCGACGAGTGTCGGGTGAACGCGCCGCACCCCTCAACCCGAATGCGACGATTCAGGCATCAGGCGGACAGATTGGGATATCGCCAGGATGGATCGTCAGATGACGCGCTTCGCCTCCAGCCTGCTGACCAGGTCCTTGATCATTTGCTCGCTGGTTTGCTGGCCGAATGCCTCAGCCAGAATGTTGGTGATTTCCTTGTTCATCGACGTATTGTTTGCCTTTGCTCGACGCTTGATCTTTCGATGCAGCGCGGGCGGCAATCGCAGTACGAACTTCACCTGTTCTTCAACCGCCATCTGTTCCTCCCCTGATTCAGCGCCCCGCTATCGTCGCAGATAACGGGAGTCACATTTGTAAGGAATCCCTTACATTACGCAGGACTTTGTGATCCAAGTCATTCAGGCGGGATCGAACGTCAGACCGTCCGCTGTTGGCCGTAGCCTGCCCTCTGAACCAACCTGTTCCACTGCGACGAACGCGTCGAGCACCGAACGCTCCGCCGGCGTGTTCGCAAGGAAGCGCTGACCGTCTTCACTCGTTCCTACCACGATGCCCCGGTTCGGCGCGCCATCGCGATCGTAACCGACCGTGTACGCATCGATTCGCCCCATGCCCTCAATGTCTGTGACCACCGGTCTCGCCGTGACATCCATCTCGTTGGAGGGCAGATTGTCGATCAGGCCGTCCCAGGGTAGCCCGTCTTCCCTTGGCCTCGACCCCAATACGCACGCCGAGTGCTTGGTCAGGTACCAGCCGTTCCCGGTCGCGAGGCCCAGCTTGCCAGGCGCCTGCTGCAGCTGCTGGACCATGGTCGCGGTGGAATGCAGCGTGTAGGCACTGGCCGGGCCGCCCGCATAGGGCAGCCCGCCGGTCACGGTGAAACCGCGGGGGTCATCAAGCGGCAGGCCCATCATCTCGCAAGCCATTTCGACCGCGATGGGAAAACAACTGTAGAAGTCGATCAGGTCGATCTCGGACATGTCGACACCGGCATTGCTGAGCGCAGAGACATGCGTGTCCTTCATCGACGGGCATTGCGTAAAGTCGGGGCGCTCTGTCGCCCACCAGGCCTGCTCCTGCGAGTGGGCTCCGCCCCACCAGTAGACGATCTTCTCTTCGGGTACGCCGAGCTTTCGTGCTTCTGCGAGCGAGCACATGATGAGTCCGGCCGCCTGCTCGGTATTCAGGACCGCGTTGAGATACTTCGGATAGGGAAAGGAAATCATCCGGTTGGCGGGCGTCACGGTGACCAGCTCTTCGGCTGAACGCTGCGTCGGAAACCAGGCGTAGGGATTGTTCGCCGCAACGTCGGTGAAGCGGGTAAACAGATCGCCCATCAGGCGCCGGTGCGCATCGAAGTCGAGCCCCTTGCGAGCCCGCATCGCATTCTCGAACAGCGGGTAGATGTCCGGCGGCTGCTTGAGGCCGTACTGCGCTTCGAGTTCGGTATTGCCGGGCTCATCACCACCAATCAGGCGCGGTTTGCCGCTCCCTCCCCGCGTCCACTCGAGCTGGTGGCCGGCCCCGATGGCCTTCATCAGGACCTTCAGATTGTTGCAGCCACCAACGAAAGCCAGATTGCACTGGCCGTCCACGATCTGCGATGCAACGTGATTGACGAGGGTGATCCCGACCTGACCGCCCGTGCCGGTCACGATCTCGTTGGCTGGCGTCGCACCGATGCGACGCGCCACCAGGTTCGGTGCATTGTCGGGATTCCAGCCCGCCGTCGCCACCAGCGCGACGGTGTCGAGTTTCGCCAGCATCGCGTTGCCGCCTCCGGCGTCCTCAGCGGCCTCTGTCGCCATCTGCGTCAACATGTCGAGCGGTTCGATATGACGATCGATGTCCGCATCGCGATCCACGAGCTGCGCGGTTCCGATGATGACAGGCGTGTATTCCTCGTTCATGGCGACCTCCCCCTGGCCAAGTCGAATCCCGTTATCATAGCGACTTTGGGGTGATCTGTACGCGCAGCAGACGCTAACGATTACGATCACCCGCACGATGACCAGACGATCGAGGAGGGAGCGATCCATGGACAAGCAGAAGTGGCTCGAACAGGTAACTGAGGACATTATTGAACCGGATCGCCCGATCTGTGACCCGCACCATCACCTGTGGAATCACCCCGGCAGCCGCTACCTGCTCGACGAACTGCTGGAGGATACCGGCAGCGGCCATCGCGTGGTGAGCACCGTGTTCGTGGAATGCGCGTCAATGTATCGCGCGGACGGGCCAACGGAACTGCGACCGGTGGGTGAAACCGAGTTCGTTCAGGGCATCGCCGCGATGAGCTCGAGCGGTGGCTACGGCGAAACACGTGCGGCCTGCGGCATCGTCAGCCACGCCGACCTGACGCTCGGTGACGAGGTGCGTCCTGTGCTCGAGGCACACATCGCTGCCAGCCCCAACCGATTTCGCGGCATCCGGCACGCGACCGGCTGGCATGAGAGTGACTCGGTGAGAAACTCCCATTCGAATCCGCCCGCCCACCTGATGCTCGACGAGAATTTCCAGCAGGGTCTGAGGGTCCTCGCCGATTTGGACCTGACCTTCGATGCCTGGTTCTACCACACACAGCTCGACGAGTTCGTGGCCCTGGCGCAGGCAGTCCCGGAGGCGACGATCGTGCTCGATCACTTCGGCGGCCCGCTCGGCATCGGCCCGTATGCCGGCAAGGCCGACGACGTGTTCGCCGCCTGGCGTGACGCCATCGCGGCGCTCGAACACTGCCCGAACGTCCACTTCAAACTCGGCGGCATCAACATGAAGGTCAACGGATTCGGCTGGCATCAGCGTGCGAAGCCGCCGACATCCGACGAACTCGTGGACGCAACCGCGAGATACTACGAGTTCTGCATCGACACCTTCGGCGCCGAGCGGTGCATGTTCGAGTCCAATTTTCCGGTGGACAAGGAATCGTGCTCTTACGCCGTGCTCTGGAATGCATTCAAGAAGCTGGCAAGCGCCCGCAGCGACGCCGAGAAGTCGGCGCTGTTCCACGATACGGCGACGCGGGTCTACCGACTCTGAACGCTTCAGAACAGGATGTCGAAGACGATGAGCCCGGCAACAACCAGCCCGGCGATCAGGCCGGAGATCAACGGCGACGGGTCTTCCCGTTCACCCAGCCGGAAGGGGTGCTGGTAGAAGTCCCTGATTTCGGCCGCTGACTGCCCAAACCACCAGGGCGGCAAGCGGCCCAGCAACACGGGCGGCACCAGGATGTAGACAAATGCGGCCATCAACAACGTACCAACGGGATTCTTCTCAAGTACCGACAGCACGAGTTCCACCGAACCCATGACAATCAGGAAAACACCGGCGCCCCGCACCATCGGCGACAATGCCGGGAATGCCTTCGACGGCGGTGTCTTTTTCGCTGAATCGTTCATCGCCGGCACGATAGCGCAAACCTGCGATCCCGACGATGGCAAATGTCCTACATTCCTGTGCGAGATGTGCGCTTCGTGGGCCGGACAATGAATCAGATGGCCGACATCACACGATTGCGCGTTGTCGCGATCGCCTGGCCGATCATCCTGTCAAACCTTTCGACGCCCCTGCTGGGCCTTGTCGACACTGCCGTCATCGGCAACCTCGGTGATCCTGCACTGATCGGCGCCATCGCGATCGGTGGCATGATCTTCAGCTTTCTGTACTGGGGATTCGGCTTCCTCAGGATGGGCACGACCGGACTCGTCTCGCAGGCGGCAGGACGGGGCGATACTGCCGAGGTGACCGCGAGCTTCTACCGTGCGCTCGGCGTGGGCGCCGGCATCGGGCTCATCCTGCTCATCGCGCAGGTGCCGATTGCTGCCCTCGCTTTTACATTGATCGACGGAACGGGCGACGTCGAAGCCGCCGCCTCGACGTACTTCACCATTCGCATACTCGGCGCGCCCTTCTCACTCGCCCATCTCGCGGTCATGGGCTTCCTGCTGGGCCAGCAACGAACGCGGGCACTGCTCCTGCTCCAGCTCCTGCTCAACGGCACCAACATCGTTCTGGATTTCGCGTTCGTCGTCGGCCTCGACATGGGCGTCGCCGGTGTCGCCCTCGCGACCGTCATCGCCGAGGTGCTCGCCATCCTGGTCGGCACGGGTATGGTGCTCCACCAGCTCCACGGCTCGGCAAGCCTGCGTGTGCCCTGGGCGAAACTCGTCGACGTCACGGCAATACGCCGCATGTTCGATGTCAACCGCGACATCATGATCCGGACGCTCTGCCTGATCTTTGCGTTCGCCTGGTTCACCAACGAGGGCGCACGGGCAGGCGAGACCATCCTTGCGGCGAATGCCATCCTCATGCAGTTCGTCACGTTCAGCGCATTCTTTCTCGACGGTTTTGCCCTTGCCGCCGAAACGCTTGTGGGCCACGCGGTTGGCGCCGCGAACCGAGCGCGGCTCGATCGAACGATCAGGATCACGGGAGAGCTGGCGCTGGCGACCTCGGTGATGCTCAGTTTCGCCTTCGCGCTCGTCGCCGGGCCGGTCATCGGCATACTGACCAACGTCAACACGGTCATCGACGCAACTCACGTTTATCTGCCGTGGGTGATTGTCGCCCCGGTCGTTTCCGTCTGGTGCTACCTGCTGGACGGCGTCTTCATCGGCGCGACGCGAACCGTCGAGATGCGCAACGCCATGATCCTTTCGCTCGCCGGTTATCTGGGTGCCTGGTGGCTGCTTTCGCCGCTCGGGAATCAGGGCCTCTGGGCATCGCTCATGCTGTACTTCATTGCGCGGGCCGCCTCCCTCTATGCGTATCTGCCCGCCGTCAGACAATCGTGCCGGCAAAATTGACAGCCACCCCCTTGAGCCGTCCGTTGCTGCTGATAATATGACCATCCGGCAATCAGGATCGGCGGAATGATCGAACAGGAAATCAAGCGTCTCGAGAATCGGATTCAGGAACTGGAAGAGAAGATCCTGCCGCAGCTCGAGCACCGAACCGAATTCCTGTACGCCCAGATTGTGCCGCTGCACGAGGGCAGCGACGAGCGCGAGAAACTCGAACAGGAGTTCAAGGTACTCAGCAAGGAACTGCGACTTCGAAGCGACGAGAAGGTCAACTCCCGGCAGGAGGTCGCGCGACTCCGCAAGGACCTCGAATCCCGCACCATGATCCGGCGGCGCTACTGATCTGCCATCAGCGCCTCGCGCGCCAGTATCAGCCCGAAGATCCCGAGGGCTGACCCCACCACAACATCAATCGCTCGCCGCACATTCGCCTGTGCCAGCCAGCGTCGCATACGATCAACCGCTGCAGCGACGAGCCCGAGCCACACCACGCTGATCACGAAGTGGATGAACGCCAGCATCAGTGACTGTGCCAGCACGTTGCCGGCCTGGTCGACGAACTGCGGCAGGAACGCCATGTAGAAGACGATCGGCTTCGGGTTCAGGAGTTTGCTGAGGAGCCCTTCTCGAGCCGAACGCAGCAGACGGAAGTCCCGTGCAACCTCGGTCTCGAGGCCCAGCCCTTCCGTCTCACGAAAGGCAGCGCGCAGGCTCACCCACCCCAGCCAGACGAGATAGCCCGCGCCCGCCAGCTTCAGCAAACTGAAGAGAAAGGCAGACTGCAGCAGGATGACCGAGATACCCACTGCGGAAACGACCGCATGAACGAACAGTCCCGAGCAGATGCCCAGCGTTGTCACGAGGCCGTCAGGCATTCCCCCGCGGCTCGCGTTTCTGATGACCAGTACGGTGTCAACGCCCGGACTGATGGTCAGCAGCGTGATGGAGACCAGAAAGAGCCAGAGGCTCGTGGCTTCCATCGTCAGGAAGCAGTGATACCGGTCGCCTTGACCCACGGCAGCAGACTGCTGCCGAAATTGAGCCGTTCGCTCGATACCATGTCGACAGACTGGAGCAGGTCGACGAGATTGCCGGAGACGGTTGTCTCCTTGATCGGATACTGGATCTTCCCGTCCTTGATGTAATAGCTGTTCTTGGCAATGCCCGAGAAGTCGCCGCGATCATTCGGGCGCCCCCCTGAGAAGCGCGTGATCAGGATGCCTTCATCGACGCTCGCGATGAGATCATCGTACGGTGTCTCTCCCGCGTCGACGACCCAGGCACCACCGCTGTTCATGGCCCGCGCCATGTTCAGCTTGTTCGCGCCGTAGAGTCCGAGCAGATACGACTGCAGCTTGCCCGCCTCGACGACCGTCAGGTCTTCTGCCTTGAAACCGTCGCCGGTGACCCAGTAGCCGCCGGCCATGTCGGCCGCAAGCGGCATCGAGCGCAGCGTGAGCTTGTCGCTGGCAACCTGTTCGCCCAGCCGGTCCTGGTACACGGACGTTCCGGCGATCATCGCGCCATCACTGATTCGGGCGGTGAGAAAACCGGTGAAGTCCGTCAGGCAGTTCGGCGCAATCACCAGATCACCCTTGAACTTGGCCGGAATGTGCTGCGTCGTGACCTGTTCGGTCGACTGGCGCAGCAGTTGGTCGACATTGGTCGCCTGCTCGATGGGCGTGTCGAGATCATAGGTGGCATAGCCGGTATACATCATCGACGATGTATTCGGGCCATCCTTCGACGAGAACTGGACGCCGACCTGATAGAGACCGCGAGCGGTGTTGAAGCACACATCGTTGGAATTCGTGTAACAGCTTCGACGGCGAACGAACGTGACGCTGACCGAGCGGATATTGAGCGTCGGGTAGGTCGCATGAGCATACTTCTGCAGTTCGACCACACGATCGTACATCGCATCGTAGTCGGGCTTGTCGACGCCACCCGCGAAGGACTCGTGCGGCTGGGCTGATGCGATGTCATAGGCCGCATCAGGGTTCGCCCCCTCCGCCATCGTCTTGAGATCGCCAATCGCTTCACCGATCGCCGCTTCGTCCGTCTTGTTCACCGAAAGCGATGCCCGCTTCTGGTCGTGGATACCAACGAGCGAGATATCGGTCTCGAAGCTCGTCCTGAAGAGGTTGATTTCTCCGGTTTCGGCCTGGAGTTCATGCAATTCGTCGTTGCTCACGCGGCAGGCCGCCTTGTCGAACCCGGCTCGCTGGATCGAATCGAGCGTCTGTTGCGCCAGTGCTGTTTCGTCAGTCATGTCGCCCCTCACTCGCCGCCGATGTAGACTTTGGTCTTGACCGCCGGCCCGCCCATCCCGACAGGCATGGGCTGCTTCTTGCCGCACATGCCGGCGCAGCTCCAGACCATGTCGTCGGAAAGCATGTCGATTTCCTTCAGCATGTCGAACGCGACCCCGGAGATCGTGGTATCGGTAATCGCCCTGCCAAGCTTGCCATTCTTGATCTCGTAGCCCATCTGCACGCCGAACATGAACTCGCTCGTGCTGTCAGCCTGCCCGTTCGTGGGACGCATCAACAGATACCCATCCTCGATTGCGGCAATCATATCCTCATACTTGTCCTGCCCCGGCAGAATCGCGGTGTTGCGCATACGCACCAGCGGCTCGTCCGAGTAGCTGAAGGCCCGTGCGTTGCCGGTCAGGTCCATTCCAAAATACTGGGCGCTGTCCTTGTTGTGCATGAACGCCTTCAGGATGCCGTTTTCGATGAGCACCGTGTCCTGGCTCTCGACGCCTTCATCATCGAGATACACGGGTACGGGCAGTGTTTCGCCGTGCCAGGTATTGGCGAAGTCGACCAGTGTCACGAGTTCACTCGCGACCTGTTTGCCGATGTAGTCGCCCGCAACTGAACCGGCACGGACGATATCGCCTTCCGTCGTGTGGCCGATCGCCTCGTGGGCGAGGATACCCGCAAGGTCGCTGGCGAGAATCACGTCGTGATAGCCGGATACCGGAAGCACCGCCTGCTTCTTGTCCATGAGTTGCTCATAAAGCCTGTCGATCTTCGCCTCCACCTCGTCGGCAGACTCGAAGACGTCCTCGAACTGGCCACGGGCACCCACCGCATCAGCAAGCTCGATGGGCTGCCCTTGCTCGTTGCGCGTGGTGAGCTGTACCCGAATGATCGACCGGGTGTTGACGTTGTGGCCGCTGGACCCCTCGGAGGTCTGCAGCTTCTTCTCCATGTCGAGGCAGTTCATGCCAACCTGCCGCGAGACGATGTCCGGGCAGTTTTTCGTGATGAAGTCGTCGATGTGCTTCAGGAAACGAATCTTCTCTTCCTGGCTCATGCGCGGCTTGCGTGTCGTGAAATCGCTGCTCCGGCTGCCAACCGATCTCGGCAGCGCGGCGGCCGGATCGCCCGTACGTTTGGCGAGGAAGCCGGCGTTCGTCGTTGCCGCACGAATCGTATTCAGGATCGCGTCATTGCCGAGATCGGGGTTGGACGAAAAGCCCCAGGCACCCTGATCGAAGACGCGTGCGGACACGCCACCACTGGTATCGCGGGTATTCGAGACCACGTCGCCGTTCAGCAACGCAATGCTCTGGATGCGATTCTCGTGAAGACGGAGCTCGGTGTAGGAAGAAAACTGGTTCGAATAGCGGGATAGGTCGATGTCCGCAATCTGCATGAGCGTGCTGCCTGATAAGTTGGGGAACGCCTGTACGCTAGCGACGGCCTGACCCCAAGTCAACGAGGCGCTCGGTGAGTCGAGCGCCGGCGTCGACGGCTGCCGGTCAGACGCTCTCGGGGAGCAGGCCGACGAAGTGGTCGCGATACCCGTCAGACATGTATTCCCGGAACTCACCGGCATCGAGGAATGTCGCGTGGCAGCTCGTGCAGATCTCGAACCGGATCCGCACCGGCTCCTCGATGAGTCGCTGATCCATGATCCGGTCGCAGCGGGGGCATTCCACGTAGACGAGATCATTGAACTCGGCACCCAGCGACTCGTCACCGGTGTCGAGCGCGATCTGGTCCGCAACGAGTGCCAGATCCTGCTGCGTGAGCTGGTCGAAAAAGAGCCCGTGACAATGATTACAGCGATCGATCATCACGTCCTTGTCATAGACGCGCTCGGTTTGACCCTCGTCACACTTGGGACATTGCATGGCATTCATTCCTGAATCTGGTTGCGCGGAAAGGCCTCATTCGACCATAGCCCGAGTCACCAGATCAATGCAGATATTCCCCCACTATCAGCAGGATCAATCTCCGGTCCAGACCCCTTTAGATTCCGTAAACACGACCGATATTGGTTGCGCTGCAACATGGATTTCACTATACTGCACTGCAACAAATTTATTGGCAACCAAATAACCGGTTGAGGAAAAAATGTTTAATTTCATGAAATTGGGCCTCCACTTCAGTCCGCTTCTGTTCAATTCGATCGACCCGATGGTCATCGAGATGATCCGCGAAGAGCGTCTCGCGCGTGCCGCGGACGAGCATGCCGAGAAGCTTGCCGAGGCGCGCAAGTTTGCCGCGCAGGACGAAAGCGACCTGAAACAGGCCGCGTAAGCCATTGATGATCCGGGCGGGACCCCTCCCGCCCCTCATCCGCCTTCCTTCACGGGCTGCCCGTCGATAGTATAGGTCGGTCTCTCAGTCCGACGTCCCAACCAGCTTGGTCAACAACTCCACGATGACAACGTGGCAGATGTACCGGTCACTGTTGTTTTCGGTTTACCTGCCGTCGTTCTTCATGTCGATCTGTCAGGGCAGCGTCTTGCTGGTGCTGCCCCTGTTCGCGCTCGACCTCGGTGCGTCGGCAGGCATTGCCGCCATCGTTTTCTCCCTGCGGGGTCTCGGCAACATGATGGTGGACGTACCGGCCGGATACTCGGCGGCACGCCTCGGCGACAAGGCCACGATGCTGATCGGGGTCGGACTGATGGCGATTACCGCGTTTCTTGCCAGTCAGGCCGAGAATGCCATCCAGCTCGCCGCGGCAGCATTCTTCTTCGGCGGTGCCATGTCCACCTGGCTGCTGGCGCGGCTCACCCACATCAGCGAGGCAGTGCCCACCCACCACCGCGGCAAGGCCATCTCGACGATGGCCGGGCTCCAGCGCTTCGGCAATCTCATCGGGCCTGTTGCCAGTGGCTTTATTGCCGAGGCCTACGGCTTCAGCTGGGTCTTCGTCGGCATTGCGGTGATTGCCTCGATCTCGTTCGTGCTGGTCATCTTCTCGGTTCCGGAAAACCGCACCGGACACCACGAAGAGTCACCGAGCATGGTTCGGCTGATTCCGCACATTCTCTCGGCCCACACGCGGATCTTTGCCACAGCAGGCGTCGCTGTGCTCCTGCTGACGGTGCTTCGCGCCGGGCGACAACTGCTTGTTCCACTCTGGGGCGAATCCATCGGTCTTGATGCGAGCGATATCGGGTTGATCGCAGGCGCGTCCGCCGCCATCGACATGACCATGTTCCCGATTGCCGGCTACATGATGGACAACTGGGGCCGCAAGTACGCGGCCATTTCCTGCATGTCGATCCTGGCGACCGGCATCGCGCTGATCCCGCTGACCGCCAGTTTCACGGCGCTCATGATGGCGGCGATGGTTGCCGGCCTCGGCAACGGGCTCGGCAGCGGCATCAACATGACACTCGGCGCTGACTTCGCACCACCGCGGGAACGCGGCGAGTTTCTGGGTGTCTGGCGCCTGATGGGTGATTCCGGTTCATTCGCCGGCCCCATCTTCATGGGCTATCTTGCCGGGGCCTTTGTGCTGTCGTCCGCCTTCACCGTGACAGCACTGCTCGGCTTCGTGGGTGTCGTCATCATGGCGACGACGGTTCACGAAACCCTCGAGCGCGAACCATGAAGCCGCTGCACTACTACTTTTTCGGCGCCGGCTCCTGGTTCCTGTTCTGGGGCCTGCACTCGGTCGTCTTCGCCTGGATGGTGACGATCGTGCTGAACGAGACGCCGGACAAGGTCGGCATCGCCCAGATGGCGCTGCTCTTGCCGTCGATGCTGTTCATGCTGATCGGCGGCAGCCTCGCCGACCAGTTCGGCGGCAAGCGCATCGTTGTGCTGGGTCACGTCATCGCCATGTCGGCACCACTGTTTCTGACGGTCGCTGTCGCTACGGATAATCTGAGCTATGGCGTCATTCTCGCGTTTGCGGTGATCATGGGTACAGCGAACTCGCTCGTGACACCTTCGCGGGACGGGCTGCTGCCGCTTCTCGCCGACGGCGCCATCCAGCGACGCGTCATGCAGGCGAGCATGATCCAGTTCTCGGTTCAGATGGCGGGTTTCGCCATCGCCTCGCAGGCCGACCGGCTGGGTGCCGCAACCATGCTGCTGATCCAGGCGCTGACGCTCTTCGCCGGCACGCTCGCATTCCTGAAAATGAAGGTGCCGTACTTGCCGCCAGTCCGCCGCGAGGGCGCGGCCACGAACATCGTCAGCCAGCTCCGGCGCTCAATCGTCGAGGGCTACCGCAGCGTTCGCGCGTCGCCGTTCATGAGCATGGTCGTCGTCCAGAACTGTGCGATGGGCACGTTCTTTATGGGCTCCTACATGGTGACCCTTCCGCTCGTGGTGAGAGCCGTTTATGGCGGTACGTCGACGCAGCTGGCCTGGCTCAACTTTGCCAATTCACTTGGCCTCGTCCTGACGATCACCGTGCTCCTTCGCCTCGGTGATATTTACCGTCAGGGACGTGCCCTGCTCGTTGCCCAGGGCATCGGTGCACTCTTCCTTGCCAGCGGCGGGCTCGGGCTCGGGTTCGCCAGCCTCGTGATCTCGATCTTCCTCTGGGGCGCGTGCGGCGGCGTCGCAATGACCATGGCACGCACCATCATGCAGGAGCAATCGCCGGAAGATCAGCGGGGCCGCATGATGGCGTTCTTCTCGTTTTCGTTCATGGGCTCGGGCCCGATGGGCGCCTTGCTGAGCGGCTATCTCTCCGACTGGTGGGGGCCGAGCAATGCCCTCATCTTCTCAGCGGCCTGCATGTTCATCGTGGTCACCATCGTCGGCATTCGCTCAAGCCTCTGGCGTCTCGATGCGACACCTGGCAACCACGCGCCTGACACACCATGAATGAGCTTGTCGACATTATCGGGGCGAGGCATGACCTGCTCGTGATCACCGGTGCCGGCTGCAGTGCGCCGTCAGGGATTCCCACCTATCGCGACGAGAACGCGTCGTGGCAGCGTTCGAACCCGATACAGCACCGTGACTTCATCACTGACGAGGCAAGCCGGCGGCGTTACTGGGCGAGAAGCTTTGCGGGCTGGCCGCCTGTGCGTGATGCCCATCCGAATGAGGCGCACCGCTGTCTCGCCGACCTCGAGCGACGGGGAATCGTGACTCGCCTGGTCACACAGAACGTGGACCGGCTGCACCAGAAAGCCGGCCATGAACACGTGAACGATCTCCACGGTCGCCTCGATGAAGTCGTTTGCCTGTCTTGCGGAGCGCTGTCGGAACGCGAGGCGATGCAGCAGCGGCTCGCCGAGGCAAATCCCGGGCTCGCACCGGAAGCGCTCGAGATCACGCCGGATGGCGATGCCGAGGTATCACAGCGCGCGATCGATGAGATCATCGTGCCGGCATGCACTGGCTGCGGCGGCGTGCTGAAGCCCCACGTGGTTTTCTTCGGCGGCTCGGTCGATCGCACCCTCGTCGACGACATCAACGATGCCGTCGCGGCCTCGGGCGCCGTTCTCGTCGTCGGCTCGACGCTGATGGTGTTCTCTTCGTTCCGGTTTGTCAGGCTCGCGCACTCTCTGGGCAAGCCCGTCATCATCGTCAACCGCGGCAAGACCCGCGCCGATGATCTCGCCACGCTGAAAATCGATTCGGACTGCCAGTCCGTACTCTCCCGGCTGACTGCCGCTCTGGACTAGAATAGCGCCATGACACCGCCCATCACGTGCATCGAAGACCTGCGCGCCCTCTACGAGCAGCGCGTACCACGCATGTTCTACGACTACACCGAATCGGGGTCGTGGACCGAAAGCACGTTCCGGGACAATCTTGCGGCTTTTGAGCGACACCGGCTCAGGCAGCGGGTGCTGGTGGACATTGAACGCCGATCGCTCGCCTCGACGATGCTCGGCGAGCCAGTGTCGATGCCCGTCGCGCTGGCGCCGGTCGGGCTGACCGGCATGCAGCGCGCTGACGGCGAAATCAAGGCGGCACGGGCAGCAGAGGCATTCGGCGTACCCTACACGCTGTCCACGATGAGCATCTGTTCTATCGAAGATGTCGCGGCACAGACCACAAAACCCTTCTGGTTCCAGCTGTACGTCATGAAGGATCGTGACTTCGTCGGTCGGCTCA
The DNA here is from genome assembly GCA_965267485.1 of Pseudomonadales bacterium. Lineage (GTDB taxonomy): Bacteria > Pseudomonadota > Gammaproteobacteria > Pseudomonadales > Azotimanducaceae > JANQJA01. The sequence continues at coordinate 2,810,640 of OZ254080.1, forward strand.
TTGACCGGGCCCGCGACGCGGGTTGCTCCGCGCTCGTGCTGACCGCAGACCTGCAGATCCTCGGGCAGCGGCACAAGGACATCAAGAACGGACTGTCCACGCCCCCCAAGCCAACCGTCAGGAACTTGCTGAACATCGCCACCAAACCCGGCTGGGCGCTTGAGATGCTCGGCACCCGGCGTCGCAGCTTCGGCAACATCATCGGGCATGTGGAATCGGTCCAGGACATGGGTTCGCTCAGCCAGTGGACCGCCGAGCAGTTCGACCCTGCACTGTCATGGGACGACGTCGCCTGGATCAAGGAACGCTGGGGCGGCAAACTCGTCATCAAGGGCATCATCGACGAGGAGGATGCCCGTCAGGCAGCCTGGGCCGGCGCAGACGCGCTCATCGTCTCGAATCACGGCGGTCGCCAGCTCGATGGTGCTCCGGCATCCATCGATGCGCTGCCGCGTATCGTCGATGCCGTGGGCGAGAAGATCGACGTCTGGTTCGATGGCGGCATTCGTACCGGCCAGGACGTGTTCAAGGCGCTCGCGCTGGGCGCGAAGGGAACGATGATCGGTCGCGCGTATATCTACGGTCTCGGTGCCATGGGCGAACGTGGCGTGACCCGCGCCCTCGAGCTGATACGGAACGAACTCGACCTGACGATGGCCTTCTGCGGCCTCCGCGATATCAATGATGTCAGCCGGGATGTGATCTGGCGCCCGTAACCGGTGAGATCCCCGCTTTTCTAGACCCCGGCCTTCAGCGGCACGACCTTCTCACGGGTGGTCATTCGCTCCGTGAGCCACGGCGCAACGTCCTCGGCGGGCATCGGCTTTGAGAAGTAGTATCCCTGCAGCTGATGGCAGTGGAGTGCCGCAAGCTGGTTGACGTGATTCTCCGTCTCGACCCCCTCGGCCACGACGCTGAGACCCAGACTCTCGGCGAGCGCGATGATCGTCTTGACCACCGTCCACGATGACTGGTTCTCACTCAGGCTGAGCACAAACGTCCGGTCGATCTTGAGCGTCTTGACCGGAAACTGGTGCAGATAGGCCAGCGACGAATACCCGGTGCCGAAGTCATCAATCATGAACTCGCATCCGAGGTCGATCAGCGCCCGCATTTGCGGAATGACGGCCGCGGTGTCCTTGATGAGGCCGCGTTCGGTGAGTTCGATGCGCAGTTGCCCCGGCGCGAGCTCATGCTGCTGAACGGCTTCGGTCACGACCTGCCCGAACCGGCTGTCGCCCAGCGTATCGGCATCGATGTTGATGCTGATATAAACCGGGGCTGTCCCGGTGTGCCGATTCAGATCGTCAAGCCGTGACGCCGCTGACCGCACCGCCCACAATCCGATCTCGTGGATCAATCCGGCGTCTTCGGCCAGCGGAATGAATTCGTCAGGGCTGACCCATTCGCCGTTGTCACGCTGCCACCGCGCGAGCGCCTCGAACCCGCAGACACGCCCGTCATGTGCCCCGCAGATCGGCTGGTAATACATCTTCAATGCGCCGGCGCCAATCGCCTGCTTCAGCTCCGGCAGCAGCGTTCGCTCCCGCATCGCGGCCGCACCCAGATGATGGTCAAACATGACCCAGCGTCCGCCGCCCAACTCCTTTGCCCGGTAAAGCGCGACGTCGGCGTCGTGCAGCACCTGGTCCGGCGATTGATACTTCGCGTTGAGTTCTACCACTCCAAGACTCGCCAACACCTCGATCTCGCGTTCCGCGAGCCGGATCGGCGAGGCAAGGTCGCGGAGCACCCGCTCGGCAATACTGTCGATATGAAGATGGCCGTCAATGCCCTCGAGCAGGAGCACGAACTCGTCACCGCCGAAGCGCGACATCGTGTCCGAACTGCGCGCAAGCGCCTTCAGTCGCGACGCCACGGTCTTGAGCAGCCGATCGCCCTCGAGATGCCCATAGGAGTCATTGATCAGCTTGAAGCCGTCGAGATCGAGAATCATGACGCAGGCAATCGAGTCATCATCGCTCCGGTGCAGCAGATCGAGACAGTGCTGCAGCCGGTCCATGAACACGGTGCGATTGTGCAGCTGCGTCAGCGGATCGAAATAGGCCAGCTTGCGCATCTCCAGCTCAGCCCGCTTCTGCTCGGTGATATCGAACGCACTCGCGAGGCCCAGCGCCGTCTCGCCGATCTGCTCCAGCGCGATACTGCAGAACAGCCACTTCTCTTCACCGCTGGCGGTTGTGATGCGCATCTCACGATGGAACGCCTGATGGGATTCGATGTTGCCCTCGCTGATAATCCGCGCCAGCGACTCGAACTCACCGTCGAACAGCTCACCGAGCCGCATCTCGTAGATCTTGCGCAGTGGCCGGCCGGTAATTCGACAGAGCGCCGGGTTTGCGTAGCGTACCCGGTCAGCGTCGAACGTGAAGATCGCGCTGTGGGTCGACTCCGCCAGGCTCTGAAAGCGCCCTTCACTCTGTTCGAGCCGAGAGATGATATCGCCCATGCGCCGGTCGACGATGCTGCTGATCGAGGCAAACAGAAACAGGACACCGGTGATGACCAGCACCTGCACGAGCAATACCACCGGCGCGCCCACCGGCTCACCGATCACTGTCTCAGCGTTCGGCTGAAAAAAAGTCGCCCCCATGGCGATGAAATGCATCAGCGTAACGGCAAGCCCCAGGGCCACGCTGCCCAGCAGTTTGGTCGGGACGGCACCAAGCCGACTGCCCGCAAGCCGCGCCTGTGCGAAAACGGCAAACCAGGCCAGCACCAGCGCTGCCACAATCGAGAGCACGAACAGCATCGGCCGGTAGTACATGTCGGCCGGGACCACCATCGCCTCCATGCCGACGTAGTGCATCGTCCCGATACCCACTGCCATGATCATTGCGATCAGCCCCATACGGGCCTGATCCATACCGACGGGTCGATACAGCACAAGGAAGCAGCCAGAGGCGAGTATGGCCGGGATGACCGAAATCAGCGTGATGAGTGAGTCATAGGCAACCGGCACCGGCAGTGAGAACGCCAGCATGCCGGTAAAGTGCATGGCCCAGATCCCCGTTCCCATCACGGCACTGCCCGCCGTGAGCCACCAGCGACGCATGCGGCCGTTCGCCTCGTGGTATCGCTGCATGACGGTCAGCAGAACCCACGACGCAAACACCGCCACCAGAAAAGCGAGCATGCAGAGCCAGTGCACGTGATGCGCCATGAGCGCCGGCTCCGAAAATTCGGCCGGACTCGCCAGCCGCCAGAAGTCCACCTCGCGGTGCCCCCACAAAAGATGATGCCTTAGGGGACTACTACGACGGACCGTCGGAAAACTTTAGCGGGCCCCGATCAGTCGACGATTGCGCTGTAGACGATGTTCTTGAGCTGACCGCGGAAATTGAACGTCGCCGACGGCATGAGCTGGGTCATGAAGATCACGACCAGGTCTTCCACCGGATCGACCCAGAAGATCGTCGATGCGGCGCCTCCCCAGTAATAATCCCCGTTACCCAGACCGCCTGCCGCGACCTCACCGAGCGTCGTTGCGAAACCGAGCCCGAAGCCGACGCCCTCGTTCGCGGTCTCTGAGAAGGTGCCGATCGCGAGTTCGGTCAGGTCCTTGCCACCCGGCAGGTGATTCATGTGCATCATGCGCAGCGTTCGAGGACCGAGAACGCGCTGTCCGTCGAGTTCGCCGCCCCGGCGCAGCATCTCGCAGAACCGGTGGTAATCGTCGAGGGTGCCCGTGAGACCGCCACCGCCACTCTCGAAGGTCGGTGCCGACAGGTAGGTGCTCGACTGCGGGTCGTCGATCATCTTGAGACTCTTGTCCGGGTTTCGCCGATAGTTGGCACAGAACCGGTCGACACAGTCTTCGCTGACCTGAAACGCCGTATCCTTCATGCCGAGCGGCTCGAAGATATGTTCGCGCAGGTACTCACCGAACGGCTGGCCGGACAGGATCTGCACCAGCGCACCACAAACATCCGTCGACAGCGAGTACATCCAGCGCCGACCCGGCTCATAGCGAAGCGGAACCTGCGAGAGCTTGTCCATGAAGGATTCCAGCGTCTCACCCTCGCCGCGATTGACCTTGAGTTCGCGATACTTCTTGTCGACGGGATGCGCGGTTGATCCATAGGTCAGACCTCCGCTGTGACTCAGGACATGGCGAAACGTCATGGGCGAATCCGGCGCCTTGAGCTCCATCTTGTCGCCTTCTCCGGAAAGCCAGACCTGATGGTCACGCCACGCGGGGACCACACGATGAACAGGGTCGTTCAGCTGGAACAGACCGCGTTCGTAAAGCTGCATCAGGGCGACCGAGGTGATCGGCTTCGACATCGAGTAAATGCGAAAGATCGCGTCGTCAGCCATCGGCTTGTCACGCTCGATATCCATCCGTCCGAAGCTCTTGCGGTAGGCAGTGACGCCGTGGCGTGCAACGAGCACCTGGCACCCGGCAATCTTGCCCGGCGCGATGTAGTTGCTCTCGATGTGATCGGTGATGCGTTCGAGCCGGGCGCTGTCGAATCCGGTCTGCTGGCTGGTCGCGTTCATATGGCCTCCCCTGATGAAGGCGCTAGTGTTGCACGAGCCGGGAGCCGCCTCAATCCGGCAGAATGTGGCGCAACATCTCGTCCAGCGGGGTGAGTTTCAGCCCAAGGCGCTCGCAGGTCGGCACGACGTCAATGCGATCATCGTGGTCCAGCACGCCGAGCATCGCTCGCGTGACCGGCGGATTGGCGCGACGCTCGGCAATGGCAGCGATCATCATGCCGAGGCCCAGCGGCAGCGAGACAACCAGGGGCGGCTCACGCCCAATAACAGCGGCCATTCGCTCAATCAGATCCCGGCGGGAGAGTGTTTCAGGTCCCGCCAGTTCGACAATGCCGGCGGCGTCGCCAGCGAGGGCCGTCTCGAGCGCCGCGACAACATCGCCGGCGTAGATCGGCTGCTCGAGGCTCGCCGCCCGGAATGTGAAGACAACGCTGCGCTTCGCCTGCCTCACCAGCGCGGCAGAGGCGTAATCTCCTTCGCCCAGCACCATGGGCACTCGAATCACTGTCGCCGGTACATCACCCGCAACAAGCAGCCGATCTGCGCGACCGCGTGACGCGAGGCAGGCATTCGTCGACGTCTCGCTGGCGCCGACAATGCTGAGGTGCACGATGCCCCTGAGTCCGGCGGCAGACGCCGCGCGAACCAGCGCAGCACAGGCCTGCTCGTGAGCCCGCTCGAAAGGGTTGGCCGCGCTTTCCTTGATGATGCCGACGAGATGCACGATCTTGTCGAAGCCGTTCAGTGCGCCCGTCAGCCCTTCCACGTCACCGTAGTCGACAATCACGATGTCGAGATCGCTGCCGAACTGGTTGAGCAGGGTCTGGCGGGCCCTTTCAGACCTGACGATGGCACGAAGCTGGTGATGCGGAGCGAGCCGGTCAATCAGGCGCCGGCCAAGATTCCCGTTGGCGCCGGTTATCGCGATCTTCATACCCGCTACTGCCTGGACGACAGCCGGTAGAGCCACCAGTGATCAGGACGGGGCGGCGCATCGCGGTTGCCACGTGTCTTCTCCCAGCGGCTGACCCAGGCAGACTGCATCTCGGCCTCGTCTGTCGTGCGATGCATGGTCACCGCATACAGTTTGTCTCCGATGCGGATTCTGGCCCTCGGGTCGTCCGCGACATACGCCGACCAGACCTTGCCCTCGCACTGCATGCAACCGATGTAGAGCGTTCCCTCGTCATCAAAACAGTTCAGGACGATCGAATGGGGGAAAGAAGGTCTCACCTCGAGTTTGCAGAGGCCCACCTCGTTCACGAACGAGAAGTCATCGATCTTGCCCGGCACCGTCTCGCCCGCCAGCACGCCACCGGGAATGCGTTCGAGCCAGCGGGGCCCGCCGGTACAGGGGCCGACACCCAGCAGGACCGGCAACGAAAGTACGATCAGCGATCGCAGCAAATGACGCGGCATGACATCCTCCAAAACTGGTTCCCGTGGGATTGGCCTGACATTATCATGGGTCGGATTCGATGGATAAGTTCACGATCCCCAACGCGCTCAGTACCTCCCGCCTGATACTGGCACCGCTCTGCTACCTGGCCATCATGCAGCAAGCGTGGCTCGTGGCCGGCCTCATCCTGCTTCTCGCCGTGGCCACCGACCTCGCCGACGGCTGGCTGGCGAGGCGCCTTGGCCAGGTGACGGCGATGGGCGGGTTGCTGGACCACGGCAGCGATGCGGTCTTCGTGACCGTCACGCTCGCCGCACTGGCGGCGGCCGGTATTGTTCCCGCCGTGCTGCCCATACTGGTCATCCTTGCGTTTACCCAGTATGTCCTCGACTCGAAGGCACTCGCCGGCAAGCCGCTGCGAGCAAGCCGCATCGGTCGATACAACGGCATCGCCTACTTCGTGCTTGCCGGGTTTCCGCTGCTCCACTGGGGCGCCGGCCTGCACATCGTCCCGGCCGTCGCGTTCTACGCCGCAGGCTGGCTGCTCGTTGCCAGCACCCTGATCTCTATGCTCGATCGGGCGATTGCGCTGCTTCGTCCGACATCGCATTGATATCGAGCCGATCGTCCACGAACAACTCCTTGTTCGCTTTCGGCAAGAACACCACGCCAATGACGGCATTGAAGATCACAAAGAATGTGTGCATCACCAGCGAGAATGCCCCCACTTCCGGGAAGTTCGGGAACAGCACCGTCCACAGGACGAGCGCACCGGCATGGAACGGCAAGGGCAGCGCCGCCGCGAGGAAGATCAACGGCAACAGCGCCAGCATCACACCGAAACCAACGTCGACATTAAAGAGCGCCAGGGCACCGGTGTAGACGCCAACCGCAGCAAGCAGGTTCGGCGCCTTGAACAGCAACACAAGAAAATAGTCAGTGACCTTGGCCAGCCGGAATGCGCGCAACAGCGGCTTCTCCCGAAGGGTGGACCCTTTCAGCAGGTATCCGCGGAAGTACAGGACGTGAAGCGGAAAATACAGAAACGCACCCGCGTAGACACTGAGCAGGATCTGCACCAGCGGCAGTTCCGATTGCGCGTCTGCCAGCAGCACCGTATCCCAGTAGAAAAATGCGCCGATCGCCGAGAACACCAGCAGTTGATAGATCTCGACCATGCCCATCAGGATCATCGTCGAAATCGCCTGCCAGACAGGCACCTGGTACTTGCGCAACAGATAGAGTGAGATCGCCCCCTTGCTGACCTGTTCATTCACCAACGACAGCACATAGGCGCTGGCACGGATCGGAAGCACATTCGTGTATTTGATCGGCGGCGCGTTGTACCACTTGATGACACGCCAGGTCGCGTGGGCGTCGACCAGAAAGAAGAAGCAGGAGTACGGAATCATCAGCGCGAGCCAGAGCGTCCAGTCAGCCTCGGCAAAAAAGTTACCGAGGTAACCGAGCGCCGTTGTACCCTCGCGAGCCGCTGCGCCTTCAATCTTCGTATAGACGAGATAAAAGCACCCGAGCGCCACCAGCCAGGTAACAAGGCGAAACAGCCGGGAAGTCCATGTCTTGCCCCGGTTCTCCGGCGCTGCCGGGCTGCCTTCTGACTCTGTCATATCTGTCATCGCTATCTCCGCGCGAGGGGGTGAGAGTACCGACCCATCGAAGACGATGCCAGTTATACGGCGGGATCAGCCAGGTGGTTGATCGAAGCTGACGCAGTTTCGGCCCGCTGCCTTTGCCTGGTAAAGCTGGCGATCCGCTGCCTCGACCAGATCGGAAGGTGAGGTAATCGAGTCATCCCCGTTCCAGACCGCGACGCCGAGACTGACGGTGACCTTCAGAGCCTGATCGTCATAGTCGAACGTGTGTTCCTCGATACAGGTCCGGACGCGATCGGCCAGAGCCGCTGCGGCCTTCGCGTTGGCCCCGCGGAGCATGAAGACGAACTCCTCACCGCCGACCCGGGCAAACAGGTCATAGCCCCGCGCCTCGTTCTCGATAAGCTGCGCGAGGTGCTTCAGGATGAAGTCACCGGCCGGGTGCCCGTAGGTGTCATTGATCTGTTTGAAGTGATCGATATCGAAAGCGACGAGGGCGAGCCCGGCGTGGTTTCGCCGGTTGTAATCGAACTCCTTGGCGAGCGCCTCGTCGAAGTGGCGCTTGTTGTAGACGCGGGTCAGGCCATCCCGGATGGCCATATTGCGCAACATGAGGTGGTATTCGGTGTCGTCTTCGTCCTGATAGCTGAACTTGAACGTGACGTAGCCAAGGGTCAGTTTGTCCCCTTCCTTCAGCGGGACGGCGGAGTGGACCTGTTCCTTGTTCAGAAACGTGCCGTTGGTACTGCCCAGATCCGACACGTGAAATCCCTCGAGGCGGTTCACGATCATGGCATGACGGCGGGAGATGCTGACGTCAGACACCACGAGATCGACGTCGTCGCTGCGACCGATCATCGTGACGTCTTTTTCCAGCTCGTAGACCTGACCGATGAAGTCGCCCTTGATCATGATCAGGCAGGGCCGCTTCTCTGGCTCATCGGCTTCGTCGGCCTTGGCCGGTACACTGTACTGCGTATTGTCCGCCATTTAAGGGCGCGTACCCGTCCAAAAGCGTTTGAGTAACCGGCGATTATAGACCAAGGCCCGGACGCCGCGCCGGTATGCCGGACGCGAATTGTAATTTTTTTGTAAGTCCCGCCTCATCGTCCTGAGGCTTGCGCGTCAACGTGCGCCGAAGGACCTGACATCGGAGTATCAGCTTCGAACGTGGCGTCCGCGAGCCGGCACAGTCCTCCGGAGACCCTTTCGCGGCTGGCGCCGCTGCAGTCGCTTGAGTCTCCTCCAGACTGCACCGGCTCACGTATGTGTGCACTGTTCACCCTCTACCCTCGTCCTGAGGCTCGCGCGTCAGCGCGCGCCGAAGGACCTGACATCGGAGCATCAGCTTCGACCACGGCGGCCGCGAGCCGGCACAGTCCTCCGGGGACCCTTACGCGGCTTCGCCGCTGCAGTCGCTTGAGTCCCCTCCGGACTGCACCGGCTCGCGGCCGTGTGCTTTGCCCACACTCACCCCCTCGTCCTGAGGCCCGCGCGTAGCGCGCGCGGAAGGATCCGGGGTGCTTCGCTGCGCTCAGAACGAGGGGGTGACGCGCTACTTGCCGAACCGGCGCTCCCGCTGCTGGTAAATGCGAATGGCCCGCCAGAAATCGATCTGCCGGAACGCCGGCCAGTAAACCTCGGTGAAATAGAGCTCGGAATAGGCGCTTTGCCAGAGCAGAAAGCCCGACAGCCGCTCCTCGCCCGAGGTCCGGATGATCAGGTCGGGGTCCGGCAGACCCTCGGTATAGAGATAGCGGGAAAACAGTTCCTCATCAATACAGTCTGGCGTGAGATTGCCGGCCTGGATCTCACGGGCGATTTTTTGCACAGCGTCGATGATTTCTGCGCGCCCGCCGTAGCTGATCGCGATGTTGAGAATGAAGCGGTCGTGATTCTCGGTCTGCTTCTCGATCTTCTCGATCTCTTCCAGCATCTCGGCAGAGAGATCGGTACGCCGGCCAATGACCTTGACCCGCACCCGCTCGCGCTCGATGACGGGATCAACCTGAAACTCCTTCAGCTTGCGCAGGATGAGCTGCATCAGGTAGCTCACTTCCTCCTGGCTGCGCGAGTAGTTCTCGGTAGAGAACCCGTAGAGCGTGACAATCTTGATATCGAGACGCCAGCACCAGTTGAGGAACTCCTCGAGGTTCTCCGATCCCGCATTGTGTCCCTCGTTGGGATTGGTGAATCCCTTGATGCGTGCAAACCGCCGGTTGCCGTCGACGATCAGGCCAATGTGGTGGGGCTTCGGGCCGTCCTTGATCTGCCGCCACAGGTGGCTTTCATAGAGACGGTAGAAAAACGCAGGAATGTTCAACAGGATCTGACAGCCACAGGAGAAAGGCGGATTATTCCAGACACAGTCAGGGACGCAAGCCCGACAGACCGTTAGACTGTGGATGCGCATCACATTTCCATATTCTTGCCATGAAGGAGGGACCATGAGCACATTCAGGCACGGCGACGTCGAAATCCACTATGAGACTGCGGGTGAGGGCTTCCCGGTGCTGCTGTTCGCCCCTGGCGGCATGCGCTCTGCCATTGGATTCTGGGAAAACTCCCCGTGGAACCCCATTGACGTGCTGTCTCCTGCATTCAAGGTCATTGCGATGGACCAGCGCAACGCCGGCGAGTCCACGGCCCCGGTGAGCGCCAGCGATGGCTGGCATTCCTACACCGACGACCATATCGCCCTGCTCGACCACCTGGGTGAGGACCGCTGTCACGTGCTCGGCGGCTGTATCGGGGGCCCTTATTGCGCTGGCGTCATGCAGCGCGCGCCGGAGCGCGTTGCGGCCGCCGTACTCCAGCAGCCCATCGGCCTCGAGAACAACCGCGAGGCGTTCTACGAGATGTTCAACGGCTGGGCAGACAAGCTGAAGGCCGAGCGAGATGACGTTACCGACGAGGCGCTCGCACAGTTCCGCTCGAACATGTACGACGGCGACTTCCTCTTCAACGTCGACAGGGACTTCATCCGGGGCTGCACGATCCCGATGCTCGTCCTGATGGGCAACGACCTCTACCACCCGGAGTCCACGTCACGGGAAATTGCTGATCTCGCACCCAACGCAACGCTCATCGAGCGCTGGAAAGACGACGAGGTCGTGGCGCAGACCGCGCAAACCGTGCTCGACTTCCTGAAGGCCAATACACCAGCCTGATTACCGTCAGGCGAACGGTGACTCCCAGCGATCGGCATACACGAGTTTCTCGATCGGTCGCCGGGAGATCGGGCCGTGCCCGCGAAGCACGGGATACCCGATCGGTACGTGCGCGCAGGTGCCCCACGGCGCGGGAATGCCGAGCAGGTCAGTGAGTTCATCCTCGCGATGACAGAGCAGGGTCGTCAGCACGCAGCCCAGTCCCTCGGCCCGGCAAGCAAGCATCGTGTTCTGGACAGCGGTGTAAACAGAGCCGCCACCGACAACCGAGGGCCTGTCCAGACCTGCATCTGTGATCGCCATATTCCGGTAGTTGAAGCAAAAGACCAGCAACACAGGCAAGCTGGCGAAATGACTGGCAAGCCAGTCCCCCGCCTTCAGCATCTTTTCGGTCGACGACCTCGCCTCAGCGGGCATGTCAGGCAACGCCTCGCGATGGCTACGGGTATAGTCCGCCCACTCGCTCGCATACCACTCGCCAATCGTTGCCAGCAGTTCGCGATCTGACACGGCAATAATCCTGAATGGCTGGACGTTGCCGCCGGTGGGCGCCCAGGCGGCCGCCTGCAACACGCGTTTCAGGACGTCGTCCGGAATCGGGTCAGGCTTGAGGCGGCGTACCGCCCGCAAAGTGCTCATGGCTTCATAGACGTCGACCATCGTTCGCTCCTGACAGTTTGGTTGGGTTACAACATACCGCGGGGTTCGAGCCCCAGTTCAACGCGACCGACGAGTTCAAAAAGGGGATCGGCCACCATGATGTGCTGGGTCGTGACGTGCACGTCACGAAGGCAGCGCTGAAGGGGACTGTCTTCGTAGATCGACGAGCCGCCACCCGCCTGATACAGCGCATCGACCGCCGCAACCGAGCGGTGAGTCGCATTCGCCGCCGCGAGTCGCAAATCGGCCCGGATCGCCGTATCGAGCGGCTCGCCGGCCGAGGCCAGCGCCCACGCCCGGTCGATCGTCTCACGCATCAGCGCCCGTGCCGAGGAAAGATCAGCCTTTGCCAGCGCCACATTGCGCTGGACGAGTGCGCGTTCGGCCAGTGCACGACTCGAGCCCGTGGGTTTCTTGCCGCCGGCCATCTCGCAGAACACATCCAGTGCGCGGAAACCGATGCCGAGCGAAACACTCGCGACACCGAGCGCCAGCAGTCCAAGCATCGGAAACTTGTAGAGCGGCCGGTCGATGAGCGTCTTGCCACCCATCACCACGGACCGGCCCGCAGGCACAAACTCATCGCGCACGGTGAAGTGATGGCTCCCGGTGCCCCTGAGTCCGGACACGTGCCAGGTGTCCTCGATCTCCACCTGGCTGCGCTCCAGCAGCATCAGATGGATTTCGGGACCGAACTTCCCCTCCACGCGCTCGTCACCCTCAAAGACGAAGCAGCCGGCACACAGCCAGTCGGCGTTCTCGCATCCACTGCCAAAGGCCCAGCGACCTGACACGCTGTGCCCGCCGGGGACGGCGAGCGCCTTGCCCATGGGTGCTGTCACACCGACCGTGAGCACACCCGGCGCGTCGCCGTAGATCTCGCGGGCGAACGATGCCGGCAGCGACGCGGCGAGCAAGCCGGTCGTCGTACCAATCATGACATTCCATCCCGCGGAACCGTCGCCGCGCGCGATGGTTTCGATCAGCTCGCACAGTTCTGCCGGATGGCACTCGGCGCCACCGTACTCGCGGGGAACGAGTGCGTGGAAGATACCCGCGGCCCGCATTTGATCAGCGATCGGCGCCGGCAGGCGTCGCGCGCGTTCGATGGCTGCCGCCTCATTGGGTAACGAGGCAGCAATGGCGCGTGCGTGCGTCAGCAGCTCACTCATGATGGCAGCCCCCTCGCCCGTCGTCCAAGGTACGATGAATTGAACAGCCGTTTCGGATGCATCCCGTCGACATATCCCATGAAGCCCGGTTCACGGATGCTGTACCCGAGCAGTTCCTGTGCTCGCTCGGATAACGCAGCCGCTTTCTCTGGCGGCACCGCAAGCGGCATGTTCTCGAGTTGTCGAAGCCAGGGCTGGCAGTATTGCGGGGTAATGGCAAGGCGCGGCTGACCCGAACGGTTGGCGCCGCCGCGATGGTAGAGCGACCCGTGGAAAACCACCACGGAACCCGCCTTCATCAGTATCTTCTGACGGCGCTCATCGTCGGGCGCCGGCCGCTCGCCTTCCCAACGGTGACTGCCCGGGATGATCTCGGTCGCGCCGTTCTCTGCCGTGAAGTCATCGATTGCCCAGATTGTGCTGACTCCCTGCACGGCAGCACGCTGCGTTGCTGGCAGGTTACTGTTGTCGCAGTGAAACGGCTGTTCGGTTTCGCCGGGATGAAGCTTGATCGCCAGCGCGGCCGACAGCAGATAATTCGGCTCGAGCAGGCCATCGACGATCGGCAGGATCACAGGATTCGTGATGACGCGCTCAAATACCTCACTCTTGGCAAGCAGCGCGTAGACACGTTCTGAGTCGTGACCCTCAAAATTGTTCCGCCCCATATGCTTGCGCTGCAGCCAGGGGTCAAGGGCTTGCCGCAATGCAGCAATATCGTCAGCGTCGAGCACATCGGGAACAATGGTATAGCCGTCGGTGATCACCGACTGTACGTGCGCGTGGACGTCCACAATACCTCCACTTTACTCCCTCTTTTCTGACTTCCTACAATGCCAAAAACAAACGGCCAGCGGAATGACCTACCGATTCACAGCTTTCCTGAAAGATCCTGACGCCGATCGCCCCGACAATCCGATTCACTCGACAGCCGGCGGTCAGCAGCACGGCTTCAAATCGGCACTGGTTGGCGGCGTCCATGTATTCGGGTGGACGACCGGCGCCTTTCTGGAGTCGTTGGGTGATCAGTGGCTGGAATCGGGCTGGGTCGAGATCTCATTTCGGAGACCCGTGTATGACGGCGACGTAATGACCGTCAATCTCGCTGGCGATAGTTTTACGGTCACCAATCCGGCTGCCGACGTCTGCCTTGAAGGCCGCGCCGGTCTTGGATCACCGCCCTTTCAGATCGAGCCCATCGAATTCGCCGCACCCGAACCCCAACCCGCTGATCGACCCCGGCTCACGCTTGATCGTGCACCGGTCGGCCAGACGCTCCGTTCAATGGGCGTCAGCTGGCACAGTAAAGATCAGGAACCCTTCGTCGAACAGTGGCTGGAGGATGCGAACCCCCGTTACCACGGCACGCAGCCCGACTGTCACCCGGCCTGGATTGCCAGGCAACCCATCGACCTGTTGCATCACAGCTTTGACTACGGCCCCGCCATTCATACCGATTCGCAGATCCAGTATCTGGCGCCGGCGAGGGTCGGTGATGAGTTCATCATCGCGGGACGCTGTGCCGACGCGTTCGACAAGCGAGGCCATCACTTCATCGTCAACGAGTGTGCGTTGTTCGGCAGCGATGAGCAGGAACTGGTGCGACTTCGCCATACGGCGATCTTCAAGCTGCGAACTGCAGACTGAAGGCGTCAGGGCGTCTCGCGCGAACCGAAGCTCGAGATTCCGCGCCGGAAAGATCGCTTGCGACGATAGGGGTAGACATCGACCACCTGCTCGTCACGGATCTTCTGCTGAATCTCCTGCCAGAATTCAACGGTAAACAGGTCGGCGTGATACTCCCTGAAGATGTCACGGAGCTTCTCTGAACTGAACAGGAAAGTTTCGAACTCCTCGGGAAAGACATCCCATGGCCCGACGTCATACCAGGGCTCCGCCGCCATCACATCATCGTTGGAACGCGCCTCGGGAATCTTCCTAAAGTTCACCTGGGTGACGTAGCAGATCTCGTCGTAATCGTAGAAAACGACCCGGCGGTGGCGCGTCACGCCGAAGTTCTTCAGCAGCATGTCACCGGGGAAGATGTCGGCAGCAGCAAGCTGCTTGATGGCATTGCCGTACTCATCGAGCACCTGCCGCAACTCGAAGTCGCTGGCGTCCTGAATATACAGGTTCAACGGCGTCATCAGCCGCTCGGTGTAGAGGTGCTTGACGATAACCTCGTCGTCGGTGATCTCGAGTGAGGATGCGCAGGCGCGACGCAGTTCCTCGATCACCTCGTCTGACAGGCGATGCCGCGGAAAGCGGAAGTTCCTGAACTCCTGCGTATCCGCCATCCGGCCGACCCGGTCATGGGTTTTCACCAGATAGTAGGCATCACGCACCTGCTCGCGCGTCACCTTCTTCGTGGGTGCAAACCTGTCCCGGATCACCTTGAACACGATCTGGTAGGACGGCAGCGTGAACACCGCCATGACGAGCCCCTTGATGCCCTCTGCCAGCACGAGTTGATCGTCAGAGTGTTCAAGGTGATCGAGAAAGCCGCGATAGAACTCGGTCTTGCCATGCTTGTAGAAGCCGAGTGACGTATACAACTCCCACCGCTTCTTGTTCGGCAGCAGATCGGCGAGGAACTCGACCATGTCGATGGGGCTGTCGATATCGACCATGAAGTAGCTGCGCGTGAAGCTGAAGATGATCGACAGATCGTCCTCATTCCAGATGATCGTATCAACGTAAAGGCCCTCTCCCGTGTTCTGGATCGGAATGGCAATCGGGAAGACATGCTCATCGTCGATGGTCATGCGGCCGATCAGATAGGCACCCTTGTTCCGAAAGAACACCGAATCCAGCATGTCGAATCGCACGGCGTGGGGGCTCCGCAGCAGCGGAATCGAGTTCTTCATCGTCTCGAGCATCAGCTCGACATCAGTATCGATATCCATCCAGCCAATCGAGAACGGGGTTGCTTCCAGCACCTCTCTCAGCAGCGGCGCGAGATTTGACCCCGTACCGAACGAATGCGTCAGCGTTGCACCACCCCTTGGCTGCTGTGGCAGCGGCTCGGTCACGAAGGCGACATCGTCATTCAGTCCCTCGGCACCGACGAGCTTGCGGAAGATGGTGTTGAAGACCGTCTCGGCCAGTTCACAGTCCTTCCGGTACTCGATCAGGTCGATGTACTCGCGCTTGATCGCCGCCCAGGAGGCCGGGTCGGAGGCATCCTCGCCATAACGGTCCCGGATTCTCGACACCATGGATGAGGCAGACTCCGCGTAAAGCTCGATTCTGGACAGGGACGCCCGCTGCACCTCCAGCCAGTCGCCCTTCTCAAAGCGTGCCAGCGCCCCGGCGGTGATCTGCCGGAACTGGCGGCGGTAGTCATCGAAGCCCTTCAGGATCAGGGCCGCGATCTCGACGGCGATATCTTCGGCAATGGCTGACATACGGCAATTCTGACAGATCAGCGGGGTGAATTTCGCTTGCGATGTTGCACTGCATCCATATAATGGCCCGACCAAATTGGTCTGACCATATTGGTAGCGCCAAAGTGGTCTAACCAAACGCATCACGCGTACAAGCCGCCATGCATCGGAAACCGACATGAAAGTATCCACCGCCTCGCGCGTCGAGGAAATCTGGGCCGAGCTCCGGGAAGAAATCCTGCGGGGCCAGTACCGCCCGGGCGAGCGCCTGCCGTCAGAACGCGATCTCGCGGCACGCTTTGGTGCCAACCGGGGCGCCGTCCGCGAGGCCCTCAAGAAGCTCGAACAAATGGGAATCGCCGACATCACGCCCGGCGGTGTACGTGTGGTGCCCGTCGAGGAAGCGACGCTGGACGTGCTCGGCTACATCCTGGCGCTGGGTGACCGCCCGGACCCCACCCTGCTGAGCCAGGTCCTCGAAGTACTCGGCGCCCTGATGTCGATGTCTGCCGGCAAGGCAGTCGAGGCAGCAGACGATGCACAGATTGAAGCCATGCAGTCGATCGTTGGCAGACTGATCGAAACGCGCGGCAACCGCGAGCAGCAGTCAGAGCTCTGGAACCAGTTGGGCCTGCTCTTCACGAGCGTCAACGAAAACCTCGTGCTGAGACTCATTCTGAACGGCGTGAAGACACAGTTCGTCGGCCTCAAAAGCCCCGAGGAGTCCGATGTCAGGCTCGATTCCGCACAAGACGCGCAGATTCTGGCGCGAATTGCCGAAAACCTCTCGAACCGCGACGCACGCGCTGTCGCCGCCGCGGTCGAGGATCACTTTGTACTGGTGCGAGAGACGGTTGTGGACGCCGTTTCCCGTCTGAATGAACAGTCCCGGAGCGTTTCAAATGGGTAGCACTATCATCAAGGGAATCATTACCGTCGGCGTCCTGTTCGTCGCCGTCGTCATGGCATACGGACTCGTCGTGACCGCCCCGGCGCCGGATCAGGTGGAACCCGAGGCGGTTGCAACGTCGATCCGCGTCGAACGCGTCAACCCTGCCTCCATCCAGCTGAAGGTCCGCTCCCAGGGGACGGTGACGCCGCTGACCGAAAGTGAGCTGATCCCGGAAGTCTCCGGCAAGGTCAGCTGGGTCTCGCCGAATCTGGCGGCCGGCGGCTTCTTCGAGCAGGATGAAGTGCTCCTGCGTATCGATGACCGCGACTACCGCTCGACGCTCGATCGCGCCAGCGCGTCCTACGCACGCGCCCAGGCCGAAGAGGAACACGCCCGGTTCGAACTCGAGCGCCGCCGCAAGCTCGTGGAGGATCGACTGGCGAGCCAGGCCGATCTCGAATCGGCCCTGCGCGCCCACCGTATCGCGGAAGCCGCGCTCAAGGAGGCAAGCGTCGTCCTCAAGCAGGCCGAGCGCGACCTCGAGCGCACGGCGGTACGCGCACCTTACCGTGGTCTGGTCCGCATGAAGAAGGTCGACCAGGGTCAGTTCGTCCAGCGCGGCGCCTCCATCGCACAGATCTACGCCAGCGACTTCGTAGAGGTGCGGCTGCCGATCGCCGACAGCCAGCTTGCCTATCTGGACCTGCCGCTGGGCCAGCGCGGCGAATTGCCGGCTGACCGCCAGGCCACCGTCATCCTGAGCACCGAATACGGCGGTGAACACTACGAATGGATTGGCTCGCTGATCCGCACCGAAGCGGCAATCGACAGCAAGACGCGCATGGTCTACGCGGTCGCGCGGGTCGAGAACGATCCCGCCGGCGCAATGCCACCGATGCCGGTCGGACTGTTCGTGAACGCCGAGATATTCGGCCGGGAAGTCGACGATCTCGTGGTCCTGCCAAGAGCTGTCGTACGCAACCAGTCACAGGTACTCGTCGTTGATGACGACAACCGGCTGCGATATCGCGATGTGGACATCTTCCGCTACGACGGCGAACAGGTCTTCATTCGCGGGGGGCTGAGTAAGGGCGAACTCGTGAACCTCACGCCCATTCAGACTGTCATTGACGGCATGCGGGTCAGACCCGCCACGCAGGGGTAACGACGCCATGCTGGAACGAATGATTACCTGGTTCGTCGACAACCCGATTGCGGCGAATCTCCTGATGGCGATCTTCCTCGCCGGTGGCGCCATTTCACTCGGCTCGATGCACAAGGAGGAGTTTCCCAGCATCGAGCCGGGCGTCGTGCGCATCACGGTGCCTTACCTCGGCGCTGCGCCCGAAGAAGTCGAGCAGGCAGTATGCATCCGCATCGAAGAGGCCATTGAAGGTGTCGATGGGATCGACCGGGTGTTCTCGACGGCATCTGAAGGTGCCTGCAGCGTCATGGTTGAACTGCTGCCGGAAGCCGACATCGGCATGACGATGAACGAGATCAAGAGCAACGTCGACGGCATCTCCACCTTCCCGGCCGAGACCGAGAAACCCATCATCCAGTCGATGCAGTTCGTCGGCCAGACTATCCTGCTGGCCATCTCCGGCGAGACTGACGATCGCACCCTGCGCGTCACCGCCGACCGCATCCGCGACGACATCGCTGCCATCAGAGGTATCTCGCAGGTCGCGGTCAACTACTCGCGCCCCTACGAGATCTCCATCGAAGTCCCGGAAAACACGCTGCGCCAGTACGGCCTGACGCTGGGCTCGGTCGCGAATGCCATCCGGACATCGTCACTCGACATGCCCGGCGGCTCGATCAAGACCGACGGCGGCGAAGTGCTGCTGCGGAGCAAGGGCCAGGCCTACCGGGGCGCCGAGTTCGAGGACATTGTCGTCCTGACGCGACCTGACGGCTCCAACATTACGGTCGGTGATATCGCCACCGTTCACGATGGGTTCCAGGAGGGCTACCTGCGGGCACGCCTGAACGGCAAGCCCATGACCATGGTGACCACCTATCGCGTTGGCGAAGAAGACACGCTGGAATCGGCGCAATCCGTCAAGGATTACCTCGAACGCATCAGGCCGACGCTCCCCGAAGGGCTCGATGTTTCGATCTGGATGGACGAGTCGCAATCTCTGGAGCGCCGGATCAACACCCTGACGGGGAGCGCGTACGCCGGCCTCGCGCTGGTGTTACTGATTCTGACCATGTTCCTGCGCTTCAAGGTGGCGATCTGGGTCGCGGCCGGCATCCCGATTGCGGTATTCGGTGCCCTCTGGTTCTTCCCGGCGGCCGGACTCAATATTTCCTCGCTCACTGTCCTCGCCTTCATTCTGGTGCTGGGCGTTGTGGTCGATGATGCAATCGTTGTCGGGGAACGGGTGTTCGCCCACGAGCGTACCGACAAGAATCACCGGGAAGCCGCCATTGCGGGCACCATCGAGGTCGCGATTCCCGTTGTCTTTGGTGTACTCACGACGGTCGCGGCGTTCCTGCCGATCCTGCTGATCGAAGGCAACATGGGCAAGTTTTTCTCGATTATCGGTTGGGTCGTGGTCGTGTGCCTCTTCTTCAGCCTGCTGGAGTCGCAGCTGATTCTGCCCGCCCACCTCGCGCACCGGAAAACCGAGGGCTACATGTTCGAGAAGACCCGGCTCGTGCAGGGGTGGATCAGATTCCAGGGCGTCTTTGCCGATGCGCTGGAATCAGTCGCCAACAACTTCTATCGCCCGGTGCTCGAACGATCGCTCGAGTGGCGCTGGGTCACGTGGGCCGTGGCCACGGCCGTCCTGCTGCTCGCACTGGCGCTCGTTATCTCCGGCCGCGTCGTCTTCCAGTTCTTTCCGGCCGTCGAGGGCAACATGGTGTACTCGACGCTCAACATGCCCGAAGGCATCAACGTCGAGGTCACGGAGGCCGGTGCCAGGCGCATCGAACAGGCGGCGCTTGAACTGGCTGACGAACTCGAAGCAGAGCTCGGCAGTCCCGCCGTCCTCGGCGTCATGGCATCCATCGGTTCCAACGCGGCGCGCAGCAATGGCCCGCCGCGGATGGGTGCCGGTGGCAGTCATCTCGCCGAGGTTGTCGTCAAGCTCGTGCCGATCGAACAGCGGCGCGGTATCACCGCGTCCGAGATCGCCGATCGCTGGCGCGAGAAAACCGGCGAGATTACAGACGCCATTGAGCTGAATTTCACGGCCGATTCGTTCAGCGCCGGCGCGCCCCTGATGATCCAGCTGCAGGGTCGCGACGTCGAAGAGCTTCGCCGTGCCGCCGCCAGCCTCCGGGAAGAACTCGGACGCTACCCCGGCGTACTCGACCTGACGGACTCGTTCCGCTCGGGCAAGCAGGAGGTCAAGATGGACATCCTGCCGGAGGCGAAGCCGCTCGGACTGACGCTGAACGATCTTGCCACGCAGGTCAGGCACGCGTTCTACGGCGCAGAGGCGCAACGCATCCAGCGCGGCACCGATGACATTCGCGTCATGGTTCGCTACCCCGAGGAAGAGCGAAAGTCGCTCACGAACCTCGAGGAGATGCGCATCCGAACCCCCCAGGGGGACGAAGTGCCGTTCCTGTCAGTTGCAGACATCCAGTACGGCAAGGGCTACTCATCGATCCAGCGGCGTGACCGACAGCGGATCGTGAATGTCTCTGGCGACGTCAATCGCGCACTCGTGACGCCGGAAGAAGTCATGACGGCCATCGGCCGGACGCTGTGCGAACCCGGCACCCAATTGGGCAATCGCGAGCGTCCGTGCATGAACCACAACTTCCCGGGCGTCACGTACTCGCTCGGTGGCGAGCAGGAAGAGCGTGCGCGTGCCATGGGCAGCATCTTCGGTACGGTGCCGCTTGCCCTCATGTGCATCTACGCGCTGCTGGCGATCCCGTTGAAGTCCTACATGCAGCCGCTCGTGATCATGAGTGTGATCCCGTTCGGCGCGGTCGGTGCGATCGTCGGCCACTTCATCATGGGATGGAACCTGATCTTCTTCTCACTGCTCGGCATCGTCGCGCTGTCAGGGGTCGTCGTGAACTCGTCGCTGGTACTTGTGGACTACATCAACAAGCAGCGCGCCGCCGGGGTCCCGATGTTCCAGGCAGTGTCGAATGCGGGCGTGGTTCGCTTCCGGCCGATCCTGCTGACGTCGTTCACAACGTTCGTCGGCCTGGTTCCGCTGATGACCAACAACGATCCCGAAACGTTCATGTTCATCCCGATGGCGATCTCGCTGGCGTTTGGTGTGTTGCTCGCAACGTTCATAACGCTGCTGCTCGTGCCGAGCCTCTACCTGATGCTGGAGGACTGGTACCGGTTCTGGGGCCTCGACAAGGCCGTGGACCCCGCGCTGGTCGATCACTCAGCCGAGCATGAGCTGCCCGCATCTGCCGGCAGGTAGCATCAGCGGTTGGTGGGGCGCCCGTCCCGCCAGCTGCGATCGTACCGTGGCAGATCAGCGTCAGGGTCGTACCAGTTCGCCCTGTCTGACAGCCAGATCCGGGCGAACTCCCGGCTGGGCAGATCGGAATCGAGCGTGCCGAGACTGATGGCGACATTCTCTTTGCGATCCCGGCGCGCATAAATGTGCGTCCCGCAATGGCGGCAGAAGTGCCGCCATTTGCCCGGAGACGACTCGAAGCGACTCAGGTGTTCGGCGCCGGCCAGCGAAAAGGCGTCGACCGGAACCGATACAACGCTCCCGAACGCACTCCCGTGCGCCTTGCGGCAGGATTCGCAGTGGCAGTGCACGACGTCGCTGACGGGACCGGCCACCGAGTAGGCAACCGCACCGCAAAGGCAACTGCCGTGAATCACGGGTGGGGTCCTGCAGGCGATGCCGCCAGGAACGCGGCGATTTCGTCGTTGAGCCGTTCGGGCTGGTCGTAGTGAATCATGTGCCCGGCACCCGGAATCTCGACGTGCCGGGCATCGCGGAACAATCGCACCCGGCGGCGGTTGGACTCGTCATGCAGGACTTTTATGTCCACGGGATCAAATTCCCGAATACCCATCCAGTAATCCATCGAGTGTTCACCCGTCACGAGCAGCACCGGGCAGCTCACAAACTGGCACATGCGCTCGGTTTCGTCATGATCGAACGTATTCCACACCATCTGCACGCGGCTGTCCCACTTCCAGCATACGCCGCCCCCGGGATGCGCCTCGATCCCGTCGTCGACGATCGCCGCGGCCAGCGACGGTGAGAGCTTCGGGTTGTTGCGCGTCAGGCGCGCCAGGGCCTCTTCCCGATCTGCCATCTGGCGCGGCGCGTGCCGCAGCCCGAGCAGGCCTTCCACGCCGCGACGCCAGCCTTCCTGCATCATCTCGCTGGATATCGCCTCACCGGCCCTAGGCGGCCCCATGCCATCGATGATGATCAGCCCGGAGACGCACGCCGGCCAGATCCCCGCAAACCGGGTGACAATGTGTCCACCCAGGCTGTGACCGACCAGCACCGCATCCGACAGGCCGAAATGGTCGTACAGGGCCTTGAGGTCGGCGACGAACTGCGCCATGGCATAGCTGCCGGTATTGTCGCTGTCACCATGCCCACGGAGGTCCGGTGCGATGACGCGCCACGCCGACGTCAGCGGTGCCGCAATATCGCGCATGGCAAAGCCGTGATCTCGCATACCATGCACCAGCACGAGGGCAGGCTTTTCTGCACCACCGAAATCGAGCGCCGATATTTGGCAGTCAGCGCCCTGAAATTGAACTCTTTGAGCCTTCACGGGACAGAATATAGGTGCCACTGGACGACATAGGCAAGCGATCCGCCGCACGGTCGTTGCGCCTCACCGCTCATTGGTGTTGACTCATCAACCTGAATCGAACACAGGAATCGACATGCGACTTATCCTCGTACCCGCGCTCTTGCTGCTGCTGGCAGCATGCCAGAGCCCAACGACGACACCCAGCGACGACGGCCCGATCGCGAGCCGGAGCGACGTTCGGGTGAGCCCGAACGACGATCGCGAATACCGCTTCCTGACGCTCGACAACGAACTGAAGGTGCTGCTGATCTCCGACGACGAGGCCGACAAGTCCGCCGCGTCGCTGACGGTTTTCCGCGGCAACTACTCCGACCCCGCTGACTACCCGGGGCTCGCCCACTTCCTTGAGCACATGCTGTTCATTGGCACAGAGAAATACCCGGAGCCCGATGGCTACTTCAAGTTCGTGCAGGCCCATGGCGGTATGGCAAACGCCTACACGTCGACGGACCACACGAACTACTTCTTCGACGTGCAGCCCGAGCACTTCCCGGAAGCGCTCGACCGGTTCGCGCAATTCTTCATCGCTCCCATTCTCGACCCGGCCTACGTCGACCGCGAGAAGAACGCCGTCGATTCCGAATATCGCCTGCGTATCAAGGAAGACAGCTGGCGCGGCTTCATGGCCAGCAAGGCGGCGGTGAACCCCAGACACCCCTATGGCCAGTTCAATATCGGCACGCTGGAGTCGCTCGACAAGGACGTCCGCACGGCGCTCATCGAATTCTTCGAGAACGAATACTCGGCCGACCAGATGGCACTCGTGGTCGTGGACAACAGCTCCCTCGACGACATGGAATCTCTGGTCGCACCGATGTTCGCCGAGATCGAGGATCGCGATCTCGACGATTTTTCCACGCCGGAGCCCCTGTACACCGACGGCCAGCTGCCAATGCTGCTGACCCACCAGTCGCTGAAAGACAACTACAGCGTGGCCTACAACTTCCCCGTGCCGGCCATGACACCGTATTACCGCGAAAAGCCCGGCAGCTTCATCACCAACCTGCTGGGCCACGAGGGCGAAGGCAGCATTCACAGCGTCCTCGTGAAGCGGGGCTGGGCAACACAACTTGCCGCGTATCACCAGGATATTGACGAAGACCACGGTGTGATCTCCGTCGACATCACGCTCACGCCGCAGGGCCGCGAGCACATCCCGGCCATCACCGATCTCTTGTTCGACTACATCAACCTGCTCAAGGCCCAGCGCCCCGAAAAATGGCGCTACGAGGAGCAGGCCAGGGTTGCCGAACTCGGCTTCCGGTTCCAGGAAGAACTCCCGGCGGCCACCACCGCGCGCATCCTGTCGCCCTCGTTCGCCAAAGTGGCCGCCGAGGACGTCATCGCCCAGCGCTTTCTGATGGAGAAATTCGATCCGGCACTCATCGAGCGATTCCTCGCCCGTCTCACGCCGGACAATGTCATGATGGAAATCGTCGGGCCGGATGTTGAAACCGATCAGGTCACCGAATACTTCGATGTGGGCTACTCGATTGAGCGCGGCCCGATTCCGCGCGCGCCCTTCGAGACGGCTGATCTCTTCCTGCCGGAGCGGAACCCGTTCCTGCCTGAGAGCCTGGACGTTCTCGAGGATGACCCGGCGCTGCCGACGCTCGTCGTCAACCGGGACGATGCCGAGATCTGGTTTGATCGCGATACGGAGTTCGGCGTGCCGAAGGCCACACTGAACATCAGCCTGCGCAACGAGGGCGGATTGATCTCCCTCGAGGATCGTGCCATGGCCGCACTCTACGTGCGACTCGTACGCGATGCCCTCAACACGCTGTCGTACCCCGCCCTGCTCGCTGGCGTCAGCTACGACATCTCGACGCCGCCCAAGGGCTTCCGGATATCGGTCGGCGGCTACGAGGACAAGCAACTCGTATTGCTCGAGGAGGTCCTGGACCGCTTCGCCAATCTCGAGATCAAGCCGGAACGCTTTGAGGTGCTTCGCGAGGAGATGGTACGAGCGCTGCGGAACTACAAGCAGGAATCGCCCGCCAACCAGACCCGCAAGGCGCAGATTGATCTCATGCTTGACTCGAGCTGGCCTGCCGAGGCACAGGCCGACTATCTCGAAGGCATCGATCCCGCCGGGCTCGATGCCTGGCGACGTGAAGCACTCGACGGCGTCGATGCCATGGCGCTCATGCTCGGCAACGTGACTGAAGATGATGCGATGGCACTGAAGGACATCCTCGATGAGCATCTCAACCTCGCCGACGTCACACCGAGCACGCCGGACGTGCGCGAGATTGCGGGCAACTGGCTGCATGAGGTCGCCATCGACCATAACGACGCGGCGATGGTGCTGCACCTGCAGGATCCCGACGATTCATTCCAGTCGCGCGCGCGTTCAGCACTGGCAGCGCAGATGATGCGCAGCGAGTTCTTCGCGTCGCTCCGTACCGAGCAGCAGCTCGGCTACTACGTCACCGTCTTCAGCGCACCGGTCTACTACCGCGGCGGCGTCACGTTCCTGATCCAGTCGCCGGTAGCGGCGCCTGACGTCCTCGAATCGAGGACGGTCGCTTTCGTTGACGGCCAGGTCGATGCTTTCCGCGACATGACCGCCGAGCAGTTCGAGCGGTTCAAGGCCGGCCTGATCAGTGAACTGACGGAGCGCGACAAAAATCTCGGTGAACGAACCGGACGCTACTGGAGCGATCTCGACCGTGACATCACGACGTTCGATGCGAACCGCCAGATGGCAGAAGCGGTCGCCGAACTCTCCCAGACCGAAATGACAACGTTCATCGAGGGTCTGCGCGAACGGCTCGATTCCGAGCGCCTGCTCGTGTTCTCACGCGGCAAGTTCGAAACCGCGCCGACAGCCATGGCAGCCATGGGGTCAGCAGCCATGGGGTCAGAGTAAAGTGCCAGAGTAAAGCTAGGCGTTGGGGTGGTATTCACCGGTCAGCCTGTGCACTTCCTCCTTGAACTTGTCTGATCCCAGTACCAGCCCCTTGTTGACACAGTGCCTGATGCGCGCAATTGCCTCACCATCCATGCTTTGCGAGATGAACTGCCGGTAGCAGGCCTGGCGCTCAAGCGGGCCTGAGCCCAGCGACAGATATAGTTCATGGGGCGTCCACAGCTTTATCGGAGCGCCGAACGCATGCGCACGATAGCTGGACCATCGATACTGCGCCGGATCCCTGACCATGCCCGCTCGGACCGGGTTGAGTTCAATGTACTGCAGGCAGGTAATCAGGTACTCGCGATCATTCATGACACTTGAGCGGTACCTGCCCTCAAACAATGTTCCCGTCCGCGAATAACGGTGGTTGAAGTAACGCACGTAGAGCCGCCCAAGATGCTGCATCAGCTTCGGCAGCCCTTCTGCCGTGGTGGGCGTGACCAGCAGGTGCACGTGATTCGTCATGAAAACCCAGCCGTGAATGTCGACGCCATACTTCTCGCTGCCCTCCGCAAGCCAGTTTGCATAAGCGGCGATATCCGCATCGCAGGTGAAACAGATTTGGCGGTTATTGCCACGCTGTATCACGTGAACTGGAAATCCGGGCAGGCAGAGTCGTGCACGTCGGGGCATGGGTTCAGGGGTTGGTTAGGCTGTGCTCGATACCCTAATCGCGTCTCGACTTCGAGGCTGGCAGGTACTCGCCTGCGGCAGCGTCAGCCAAACACGACGAGCGTTGCCCGTTTACTCTGGCACTTTACTCTGACCCCATGTTTCAGTCGCGGCTGATGACGATGTCGCCTGACCGCGAGCTGATGATGACTTCACCCTCGCCGCTGCCGGCGACGAATCGCAGGGTTTCGTCACGGACATAGCGTGAAGTCTGTGGCTTGTCGCCCGTGACCCGGTTCCGAATGGAGCCGGACGCGGTTTCGAGATCAAAGCGGGCGTTGATCGGTTCGACGAATTCCAGGCGAATCGACCCGCTCACGGTGTCGAGTTCGACCGTACCGCCACGAGCCAGCTTGCCGGCGATGTCGACGTCACCCGAGACAGTATGGCCACGCACTTCGGCGTAGTCGGTGTCGATCAATTCGAGATCACCGGACACGGATTCGAGTTCGAAGTCGATGCCCTGCAGCCCGCGACCGAGGACGTCACCGGACACGGTATGCAAGCGGAAATCGCCCTGCCCGCCCCGGACGTCGATATCGCCACTGACAGCCTTGAGGGATATCCGTCCCGAGACATCCTGCACGTTCAGGTCACCGCTGACCGTCGTGACGTCGATGCGGTCACGTATCGACCGGATGTCGAGGTCGCCGCTGACGCCGCCGATGTCGAGACCGCCATCGATGTCGACCACGCGAATGTCTGTCGACACGCCGGAGATATCGACGTTGCTTCCGCGTGGCACCCGGATCGTCAGATCCGACGCGTCACCCGAGTTCCAGCCAAGGTCACGCGGCAGCTTCACCTCGATGATGGCATCGCCGCGGGACACATCGAAGATGAACTCCTCGGCCTTGTCGTCGAGTTCGCCCCGAACCTCGATCTGGTTCTTGTCCCAGCCCTGGATGTCGAGTTCGCCCCGAACCAGTGTGACCCGCACAAAACCGTCCGGTGCTGCATCACGGGTTTCGGCAACGCGTTCCCCGGCCATCGCCGGCGTCAGGATGAGCGGTGACGTTGCGAGTGCGATCGCGAGCGTGAGCTTTCTGATATTCATACCTGCCAAATGCCTCTGAGCGACGGAGATCACAGGGATCTCGGTCGCGTGAAATCCTGTTTGAGGAGTTCCAGTTCCTGCTCGTGGATGCGCATGAGCATCTCCACAAGTCGCTGATTCTCCGGGTTGGCTCGCACCTGCGCTTCGATGTCGCGGCGGGCCTGGGCCATGATCTCGATGTTCTGGTAGATATCCTCCAGCACGGCCGGGTCGAGACTCTGGTTCGTCTCGTTGAATTGCTGCACGAGCGGATTGCGCACCTGCAGGTATTCTGACTCCATCCGGTTGATGGATTCGTCGTAGCTGACGAAAGCGGGCTCGACCGGCTGTGTCACGGAGAAGACCGACAGCACGAACGCGGACATCGCCATCAAAAAGCTCGCAGCAACGCCATAGGGCATCCACTGCCGCTGCCAGGAACGGACTTCCGGCTGGGGATGATCGATGATGTTGCGTTCAATCCCTGCCCAGAGATCCCGCTGGGGTGTCATCTCCCGCGGCAGCTCCCGAATCGCGCGAGCCAGTTCCACCTCGCTGATCGGTTGCCCCTGATTGTCCTTGTCGTCTGTGGTCATGGTCTTGCCTGTGTGTCTGATTCTTGGACGCTGGCAGCAGTCATTGCGTTTAAATCGAGCCCAACGTCTGTTGCAGCAATTGCCGCGCCCGGTGAAGCTGGGCCTTGCTGCTACCCTGAGCGATGCCCAGCAAACCCGCAATCTCGTCGTGGGTGTACCCTTCAAGGCTGTAGAGCACAAAAACGGTGCGCGCCCCATCCGGCAACGCCGCAATGGCGGATTCGAGGCCGATCTGCTCGTCGGTGTCCTCCCGCATCGCGGGCTCGTCGATATCGGTCAGTTCGAGACTCTTTTTGAAAGGCGTCTGCTTTCTCAGGTAGCTGAGCGCGGTGTTGGCGGCGATTCGGTAGACCCAGCTCCCGAATGCGCTGTCGCCGCGGAAGCTGCCGAGCTTGCGCCAGGCTTGTATGAACGCCTCCTGCGTCAGATCCTCGGCCATGTCGCGGTCGTTGCAGAGGCGAACGCAGAGCGCAAGGACGCGACCCACGTGCATCTCGTAGAGTTGCTCGTAGGCACGGATATCATTTCGTCTTGCGCGGGCGACGAGTTCCGCGTCCGCCGTGGTTCCGGCAGGTGTCTGGCCAGCTTCCGACACGGGATGCCTTGTGTTGATCAACAGGGATAAGACGCCATTCTAGCGGAAGGGGTTTGAATTCGCGGCAACGCCGCGCCCGCGTCAGCCGGTCGTGCGATCGCTGGGGGTGGCGAGCCGCTGGTAGAACGCGGCTGAGCGCTCATCTTCGACGGGCGGCTTCAGCAGCGACACGACGGGCACCACCACGAGCGGCACCAGCGTCGTCCAGTAGGACGGATCGGGCCCGCCCCCGCGCAGTTCGTTGATGCCCCAGCCAAGCAGGCCCGTGCCGTAACCCGCCGCAATCCCCCAGAATGCGCCGGCCTCCGACGTCTTCTTCCAGTAGAGGATGAAAGCGATCGCCACCGCGGGCGGCACCACCATTGCGAAACCGAGCAACAGCAGTTCGAGCACGGAGGAGATATTCGCCACAACGGCAATCGTCGCCGCACCAAAGCCGTAGACGACGCTCGTCAGCCGGTAAAGCCGGAGCTTCTTCGCGCTGTCCATGCTCCGTGCCATCGGCAGCCAGTCATTCACGAACAGGGTGGCACTCGCAAGCAGGATGGGCCCGCCGCTTGAGATCAGCGCCGCAAGGATCGCCGCGAGCGCAATACCACCAATCACGGGGCCGGCGTCAGTCGCGACCTGCGTAATCGATGCATAGCTTCGAATCGAGGTGTCGACGCCATAGCGGGCGACGGCCTCGATGCCGATGAGTCCTGACAGGAACGGCATCGTCGCCGCAATGACGCCCGCGAGCAGGAACGCCGGAATCAGGATTCGCTCGTGATTCGCCGATGTCGAATAGTTCACGTAGACGGAGGCGGCCGGCGTGTGGATCGTGGCCGAAAAGAACATCGCGATGACCGGCAGCCAGCCGAGCCCGATGAAGCTCCACCAGGCGTCGACATCCTGGTCGGCCGCCACGAGGGCCGCGGTCGCCCGTTCGCTGACGGCCGTCCACCCGCCCATCTGCTGCATGACCGTAAAGCCCACGATCGCAAGGCCGACGATCACCACGGTGCAGTGAATGATATTCGTGATCGCCGTTCCCCGGAGCCCCGACGTCGCCGTGTAGACGATCACGATCGCACCGATGTAGATGCCGAGCCACAGCGGCATGCCCGTGACCGCTGCCAGGATGAGGCCGACCACGTACGGCTCGATGATGTTGATGATGAGGTACTCGGTCTGGACGCACAGGCTGGTCAGCACGCTCGCCCGCTCGCGCCCGAAGCGCTCGACAAAGAGCTGGCTGACGGTGGTGAGTCTGAGGCGCCGATAGGGCACGGCGAAAAACAGCCCGACCAGCGCCAGTGCCAGGAATGTGTTGATGCCGTACCACAGATTCCAGATACCGCTCATCATGACGTCACCGGCAACGCCATAGGTACCGACGCCGCCAATACGCGTCCCCGCGATGCCGGCCGCAATCATCATGACGCCCATTGTGCTGCCGCCGGTCGCCCAGTCCTCGGAGGACTGCTGCCGCCGCGAGAAGATCACGCCGATCAGCGTGACCAGCACCAGGTAGCCGACAATCGTCAGGATTTCTATCGTCAAGGTTTCAGGGCCTGCTCACCAGTAACGACACGCGTCCTGGTGCTTTCTTGTTCTCGATGCGCATCACCACGTCGCTGCGGCCATCCCGATTGAGGTCCGCAAGCTGTACCAGATCTGCGTCGTTGGGGAGTTCGAGCTTAACATCCACAGGCGATCGTTCGAACAGTGTCTCATCACCGGTGCCCCTGAACACCTGCAGCGTGTCCTCGCCGTCCTGAACAAGCAGATCCGCCGGGCCATCGCCGGTGACGTCAGTGATCAGCACGAACGGGTAGAAGAAGTCGCCCGAAGACAGATCGAAGGTCGCCGTGATCTGTCGGGACACGGACGGCCCATCGGCATAGCCATTGGCGCCCAGCGGATAGAAGTCGAGATCGAAGCTGACGGAACCGGTGAGGAGCGCACCCACGATCTTGCCGATGCCGATGCGCACTGAGGAGATCACGAGATCGATGTCACTGTCGGCGTCGACGTCAACGCCTTCGGTCTCGAACTGGATCCCCCGGGAGGCGATGACGGACATCGGCTCCTCCGAGAAGGTCACGTCCCCTCCGTCCATCGACGCTGGCGGGATGCCACGATGTATCCGGTAGGTCGTCTCCTTCTTGAACACACCGGAGCTGACGATGGTGAGCGTCACCAGTTCCGGGATGCCGTCTCCCGTGAGGTCACGAAGATCATAGAGCGCACGCAGCGTCAGCTCGGATTGGTCTTCTTCCCGCAGGCGCGCCGAAATCGAGTCGGTGCCGACAATCTCAAAGGGGACGTTGGACGACACACTGACCGGTTCGTTGTCGAAACTGCCGGTCTCCAGCAATCGATAAACGCGAAAGTGATCTTCGTTCCACACCACGGCATCGACACGACCGTCACCATCCATGTCGGCCTGAAACAACGGCTGCGGCTGGTACCAGGGATGGTTGTCGAACGACATGTCCATGACCGGCGGCGCGGTCATGACCGCGGCAGCACCAAAACTGCCGTCGGCTCGCTGTACGTGAACCCGGTACCCGTTGAAGTCCGGTATGACGAGATCATCCAGCTCGTCACCATTGATGTCCCTGAAGAAGTCGATCCGGGGCAACCCGGTTTCGGCCGGCGCGGCGTAAATAGAGATCCCGCGTGCCAGGCGCCGGACCGTATCGGTCAATGGATCGAACTGAATCACGCCAGCGGTGGTCAGCCAGACAATGGCATCGCGATCACCAAGACGCCCGACATCGACCACCACGGCCTCGGGGTCGATGTCGACCACATGACTCGGCGACTCAGCGAATTCGCCTTCGACACGCTGCTCGTAGTAACGCCCTCTGCGGCGTCCATCGGCATCTGCGGCAACGATAAAGACATCCGCAAGGTCACCCTCCCGAAAATGACCGGGCAGCACTGTCTGGGGCCCGGGCACCGGACCCGTGATGGTGCTCACCGAGAACAGCGGCGCCTGTTGTGCCATCGCGACCGCACAGACCAGCAGCCAGGCAGGCAGCGCGAGCAAACGCACGTTCAGACTGAAAACTGGTAGCCGTGGAAGCTGGCGATCGCGAGCCCCGCCGCCACGCTGGTGAAGGGGTCGTGCTCAGTCACCCGTCCCGGAAAACGGTTGTCGAGCAGCCGCCTAACGGCCGCAATCTGGGAGGAACCACCGGTCCGGATGACGACGCTGATATCGCCCGCGCCGCATCCCGCATCCGCGATGACACGCTCAATGATCTCGTCGATCTCTTTCAGCATCCCCGCCATGAGTTGCTCGAAGTGCGAGCGCGAAAAGGTGATCGAGATGTCGAGCTCGGGGATATCGAGCACGGTTTCTTCGTTGTCAGACAGCTGCGCCTTGGCCGTTTTGATCTGCTGGAACACGAGGTAGCTGTAATTGTGCGTGATCAGGTCGTCGAGTCGCTCGAACTTCTCTGCGGCCGGCCCGCCCTGTTTGATGCAATCAGCAACCTTCGAACGATACTGGTTCTGGTTGAGCGTGTAGGTGACCGCCCAGTTCAGCAGCTTGTCTTCGAATTCGTCGAACGGAAATTCATTCTCGATCAGCCTGCCATCCTTGGTTCGGCGCCAGATTTCGCCCTTGCCAAGCAACGGAAAGAGCAGCTCCCTGAAAATGAGCTGGTCGATGTGGTCACCACCAATCGGCGCGCCCGCCGTGGAAAGCACCTCGAACTCGAGCCCATCGAACTCGACCACCGAAAGGTCGAGCGTGCCACCACCGAAGTCGACCGTCAGCACTTTGCCGCTATCGGGCGCATCTTCCGCGTAGAGATAGCTCAGCGTCGCCGCGACCGGCTCAGGATAGAACGAGATTGTCTTGAAGCCCGCATATTCGCAGGCCTCCCTGAGGCGCGACAGCCCAAGCTCGTTCCGGGCATCACCGTGCCCCTCGAAGCGGACCGGATGGCCGAAATGGACATCACCGAACGGCTCAGGCAGTGCAGCCTCGATCGACTTGCGGATATGCAGCAGCACCGGTGTGATCAATGCGACGAGCCGAAACGGGTGATTGAAGACCAGCAATCTCTTGATCGAGGGATTGCCCAACAATCGCTTCACGCCGCGGAACAGTCGACCGGGCATGCCACGATCGACGTGGGCCTGACCATAGACTGCCGCACCGACCACCTCGGCCTCGGAATTCGGGTCTTCGATATCCCGTTCGCCGGTCAGGATCTGACTCTTGCCGATCACTTCGGGCGTCAGTTCGACGAGCCGGTCGCGGTTCTCTTCGATATATTGCTGAACAGCAGCCTCGCCGGTCTTCGTGTGAAGCTCACGATCAAGGTGCGTCGCTGTCGGCATGATGTCGTCGTTCGACTCGAGTGGAACGAGCCGGACTCTCTCGCCGTCATACCAAGCGGCAGCGGAGTTCGAGGTGCCGAAATCAATGCCTACGCCGATCATAACCCTTTGATATTTAAAGATTTCTTTAACGGTGAGTGGGGCCGCGCGATTCGAGATTAACGCACAATTGCTCCGCCATTCCAAACGGAATTTGGTGGTAAAATGGAGCAGTGAGAGTCGGAATATCCATTGCCAGCGCGTACTCGGTCAGCGACGTTCGGGACGGCGCACGGCAGATGATTGATCGCGCCGCCGCTGCTGCGCGCGCCGGTCTCGACTCGCTCTTCGTCGGCGATCACCACGTCACACCCAACCCCTACTACCAGAACACACCGATCCTCGGGCGGCTCCTTGCCGAATGGGATGATCGTGATGCCGGCGCGCTCTTCTTGCTGCCGCTCTGGAACCCGGTGCTCGCTGCCGAGCAGATCTCGACGCTCGCGTGCATCACCCAGGGGCGCTTCATCATGCAATGCGGTCTCGGTCGAGATGACTATCAGTTCAACGCAATGGGGGCGGACATTCGATTTCGCCCTTCTGCCTTCGAGCAATCGCTCGATGCACTACGCCGTCTCTGGCGCGGAGAGGAGGTCAGTCTCGACGGCCGCTGGAAGTTCGACAAGGCAAAGATCTCCCCGCTCCCGCCGGTGCCCGTCGAGGTCTGGATCGGCGCATCGGCACCTGCCGCCATCGATCGTGCAGCGCGACTGGGAGACGCCTGGCTGGCGGACCCGTCGATGACACTCGACGAGGCGGCAAAGGCGCTGAACATGTACCGGCAGGCACTCGCCAGCCACGACAGGCCGGAACCCGAAACCATCCCGATACGTCGCGACGTCTACGTGGCGGGCAGCCCGGCCGAGGCCAGCGCGGCGCTGGATGCGGTGAGAGAAAGAGGCTACCGAGGTTTCGATCCCGAAGCCCTGGTGATTGGCACCGCGGACGAGGTCGCCGAACACTTCAGCGCGTTCGAAAAACTGGGATACACCGACATCATCACACGCAATCTGCATAGCGACCCCGCCGAAGCCGTCGCGTCCACCGAACGCCTCGGCGAGGTGAAATCAGCGTTGCAGTGAGAAATCGAACGCCGCCGCAATCAGGGCGCGCGTATAGTCTGTCGTCGGGTGGTCAAAAACCTCATCGCACGTACCCGATTCCACCACCTCCCCGTCTTTCATGACGAGCACGTAGTTCGACAGCGCTCTGACGACCTTCAGATCGTGACTGATGAAGATGTACGAGAGCTGGTACTTGCGCTGCAGGTCGCGCAGCAGATCCACGATTTGCGCCTGCACTGACTTGTCGAGCGCCGACGTCGGCTCATCCAGGACAACGAGCCGGGGCCGAAGAATCATCGCGCGCGCAATCGCAATACGCTGGCGCTGGCCACCGGAGAATTCGTGGGGGTAGCGATCCTGCACGGCGGGATCAAGACCCACATCGGCGAGCGCCTGACTGACGCGCTCGCCGCGCTCTGTTGCGGACAGCAGCGGCTCATGGACCAGAAGACCTTCCTCGACGATCTGCCGTACCGACAATCGTGGCGACAGACTCCCGAAGGGATCCTGGAAGACGATCTGCATATCGCGCCGATGAGAACGGAGAGCGACCGACTTCAACTGATCGATACGGTCGTCACCAAGCTGGATTTCACCGCTGGATGCAACGAGACGCAAGAGCGCAAGACCCAGCGTGGTTTTGCCGGAGCCGGACTCGCCGACGATACCCAGCGTCTGGCCGCGTCGCACATGCAATGAGATGCCGTTGACGGCAACGAACTCGTCACGATTGAAGAAGAAGCCCTTGCCGAGCGCGAACGCCACGCGCAGGTTCTCGGCACTCAGCACGATGTCCGCCGTATCATCCTCGGGTACAGGATCACCCGAGGGCTCAGCGGCCAGCAGGTGACGGGTGTATTCGTGTTGAGGATTGTCGAATACCTGGTCGCAATCTCCATGCTCGACGATGTCGCCCTTCGTCATCACGCAGACGCGGCTCGCCATCTTCCTGACGACGCCCAGGTCGTGGGTAATGAGCAGCATCGCCATGCCGAGTTGATCCTGCAGTCGGCGAAGCAGGTCGAGAATCTGGGCCTGGACCGTCACATCGAGCGCCGTTGTCGGCTCGTCAGCGATCAGCAGATCAGGCTCGTTGGCGAGCGCCATCGCGATCATCACACGCTGCCGCTGACCACCGGACAACTCGTGAGGGAACGACTTCATCTTCTGTTCCGGATTTTGCAGACCGACGAGTTGCAGCAGTTCCAGAACCCTTGGCCGGGCATCGACCGCCGAGATGCCACGGTGGACGAAGAGGATTTCCGCAATCTGCTTCTCGATCCGGTGCAGCGGGTTCAGTGACGTCATCGGTTCCTGGAAGATCATCGAGACCCGGCTGCCACGCACGGACCTCAGCGTCTCATCCGAGGCGCCAACCATTTCGACGTCACCGACGCGAATTGAACCACCTGGATGGGAAGCGACAGGATAAGGAAGCAATTGCAGGATTGAGAGTGCGGTCACCGATTTGCCTGAACCGGACTCGCCGACGAGCGCCAGCGTCTCACCACGATCAATCGAAAAGGAAACGTTGTTGACGACCGCCTGACCGCGGAACGCGACGCTGAGGTCTTCGACCTCGAGTACCTTGCGCGCCGGCTCAGGACTGACGGCGATGCTACTCACGCCGCTCCGGCTCGATACCCATGGTGTCCAGCAACCGGCCGAGACTCGCGAGCACGCGGTAGTGCGCGAGCCTCAGTGTGTACTGCCCGGAAACGTAGCCGACGCGGGCGCGCAACAACTCATTCTGAACATCGAGCAGGTCAAGCAGCGTACGCTTGCCGAGCGAGAGTTGCTCGTTGTAGACGTCGAGTACCTCTTCGGTCGACCTGACGTAGCTTTCGAGGTGCTCGAGCCGAATCCTGATGTCCTCGAGTTCGTTCCAGATCAACGTGACGTCTTCGGTGACGGCGCGACGCGCAGCGCGAACATTCTCGCGTGCTGCAAACGTCCGGGCTTCGGATTCGTTGATGCGCGCACGATCGGCACCGCCGCGATACAGGTTGTAGGTCATGCGGATGAGCGCCGTCTCGTCGTCGTTCGCGCCGATGGAACCGTCGGTATCATCATTGCGGGTCGCGCCCAGTTCGAGATCGAACCGCGGATGGAACGACGCTTTCGCGACGCGTTGCGCGGCTTCGGCGGCCTCAAGTTCGGCCTGCGCCGCCAGCAATCGGGGGCTGTTGCGATATGCGATCTCCAGTGCCGCATCGAGCGTCGATGGCAGCGTCACGAGATCTTCCGGCAGCGAGAGCTGGCTTGGCGTCTCGCCGACGACACGCTCGAACTGCGCTTCGCCATTGCGGGCATTTCGCTGGGCAAGCAGCAGATTGCTCTGTGACTGTGCCTGACGGCCCTCAGTCTGGACAACATCGACGCGGGTGCCGACCCCACTCTCAAAACGTTCCGTGATCTTTGAGAGCGTCGACTCGTGCTGGTCGAGGTTGCGTTGAGCCAGCTTCACCAGTTCCTGACGTCTCAGCAACTCGAGGTAGACCTGCACGGCGCGCAGCCCCGTGGATTCCTGCGTATTGGCGAGCCGTGACATGGCGGCATCGAGCAGGGACCGCTGTTGTTTGACATTGCCGCTGGTGGCAAAACCGTCGTACAGCATCTGGGTCAGGCGAAGCGAGCGTTCCTTTCGGGTGAGCCGCAGCTCATCAACGCTGGCCGCGCGGGTCGTCACATTGTTGGAGACCTCTTCACCGCCCGCGAGAATCAGGTCGACCGTGGGCAGATAGCCGGCCTGAGCCTGTCGAACCACATCCTCGGCGGCATCGACGCTGTGTTCACTGGCGAGGATATTCGGATTGGTGGCGAGTGTCGTTTGCACCGCCTCCTTGAGTGACATCGCGGACACGCTTCCACAAGCGAGTCCGAACACGAGAGGAACCAACCACCTGACCAAAACCAAACTCCTGTCTGTCCCACAGCGCATCGGCGTTGAGCACCGTACGGCGCGTTACTGTAACTGATCGACCGGCCTTCGCAAAATCCGTCAGTTCACCGAGAATCCGGCAGATTCGTAGCTGCCCACGATCATGAAGGCAGACCAGACGTACGGATAGCCCCATTGGGGGGATTCCATCAACTCGAGTTGCGCTTCGCGAAGCGCAACCCGGGCCGGCACTCCTTCCAGCAGCCGGTCATAGAAACCCGTCATCAGTGCCTGGGTCCCTGCGTCACTGACCTCCCACAGGGAACTGATGACCTCGGCCACGCCGGCTTCCTGGAACGAACGCCGAAGGCCGTACACGCCCTCACCCTCGTGGATCTCGCCGAGCCCCGTCTCACAGGCTGAGAGGACGACGAGCTGCGTCCCGGAAAGATCGAGGTCGAGCACCTCGAGCGCCGTCAGGACGCCGTCATTGTCGGTATCGATATCGCCAAGAAACTGCGCATTCGTGTTGATGCCGGCAAAGGCGAGGCCGGAACGCAATAGCGGGTTATCGCCCGGCGGCGGCACCTGGAGCTCAGCACTGCGCTGGGCCTTGAGCAGGCGCCGGCGAAGTTCTTCGTCCGCCTCGAGGAAGAAGCCGTGGGTCGCCATGTGCAGGATCTCCGGCGGGCTCGACAGTTCGGCCAGCACGACCTCCTGTGCATCGCCGCCGAAGTAGACGATATTGGGTTCATTGCGCGCCTCAACTTGCTCGTTGATGATCCGACCCTCTTCCCGCGCCCCGGGCAGCGGCGCAAAGCTGAGGCCACGCAATCCGCTGCCGGCCCCGCGCAGGCCGAGCTGAAGGGCCGTCGATCGTCGTCCCCGCGCCTCGGCCAGTTCCTGGTCTGAGACGACATCCTCGGAATCGTAATCCGGGCCGGCGACGATGATGTATTCACCCTCGGCGAGCTGGTACTGATTGGGCAGCAGGTCCCGTGCCGAGGTCAGCAGATGCAGGTCCACGTGTTCGATGAGGTACTCCTCATCTTCGTTCACGAGCGCCGCAAACGGCAGGATATTGAGCACGCCGTCGGGAATCACGTAGACGTATTCCTGGTCGGCCAGCAACTCCCCGAGCGGCTGCCAGACCTGCTCATAGGCATAGCTGCCGGTCTCGAGAATATCAAGCTCGTCCGCAAGGTCGTCCTGGATCCATCGCCGGTATTCGAGGACCGCATCCTGCACTGCCCCCAGGCTTTCATACCCGACGAGATCGAACTGCACATCGCCATCCTCCTTGAGGATCACGCCGGCGAGCATCTTGTCGGCATCACCGTCGCGGTAAACCAGAAAGTCCACCAGGGCGGCGTCATCCGGCATCGAATCGACGAGATCCTCGACACTCATCTGGGAGATCGACGTTCGATACCGCGCGCTCGCCCGGCCGAGTTCCGCCTGCAGATCGTTCACTTGCTGCTCGAGCTCGTACAGGACTTCGGCGTGCCGGCCCTGGGTTTCAGGCGTCGGACCCGACAGCGTCAATGCAGCAAGGTCCTGACGCGCCGACTGGAGTTCGCTCACGATCGACGCCAGTGCGGGGTCGTTACCCAGACTGCCAATCTGCTGGATTTCCGATGTGATCTTGAGCAAGAGCCCCTTGCGCTGCAGGCTCGCCTGCAGCATGCGTCGCCCCGCTTCGTCGCCGCCCTGTTCTGCCAGCATAGAGAGGTAACGATCCAGCTCGGGACGGTGTAGCCGGATAAATCCTTCACGCGCATTCTGGCCGGTCGACCACAGCATCCGGTCGAAGAAGACGCTGCGTCTCGACATGCCGGTTTGTGCGAGTTCGATGGCGCCCGCCAGGTCACCCTGCGCGCGACGGATGTCGACCAGCATGTTGAGCGCATCGAATGCATAGGGGTGCTGCTCGCCGAGGTACTCTTCGGCCCGGGACAGGGCGTCGACGGCGCGTTCCTCGGCGGCGTCGAGATCGCCCTGCGCCAGCAACAAGCCGCTGTAGTCCACCAGCGAGCGGATTGTGTCGACGTGATTCTCCCCGAGCACCCGGGCCCGCGCCTCGAGCGCACGATCAAACAGTGGCGCCGCCTCGTCGGTCCGATCCATCTTGAGGTAGACACGGGCGAGGTTGTTGACGGCCTTCAGCGTGTTCGGATGTTCAGCGCCGAGCAATTGCTCCCAGCTGTTCACCACGAGTTCGAACATGGCCGCCGACTGCTCGAACTCCTCCATCAGCATCCACAGGAACGCGAGGTTGTTGCGCACGGCAACGGTATCCGTGTAGTTCTCGCCATAGGCCTCCAGCATCAGGTCGAGGCTCTGCTGGTACAGCGGCTCCGCCTCCCGGAAATTGCCCTGGCTCTCGTGCAGGAGCGCCAGATT
The DNA here is from genome assembly GCA_965267485.1 of Pseudomonadales bacterium. Lineage (GTDB taxonomy): Bacteria > Pseudomonadota > Gammaproteobacteria > Pseudomonadales > Azotimanducaceae > JANQJA01. Next base: position 2,849,793 of record OZ254080.1, read on the forward strand.
GTTGCGCGCCCGCATCGCATCCGGATGTGCCTCGCCGAATACCGCCTCATATCGCTCGAGCGCGGACTCCAGAATCGGCTCAGCCTCGTCATAGAGCCCGATCGCTTCGTAGAGCTGGCCGAGATTGTTGCTGGCGACCAGCGTCGAGGGATTCATCTCGCCGTAGTTCTGCAAGAGGCCCGCGAGTGCTTCCGAGAACGTTGCCTCGGCTTCCGGCAGCCGACCCAGTGCCTGATAGATCGCCCCGAGTTCGAGCAACGTGTTGTAGACGTTGATTGGTGTCTGCTGCCAGTGATCAATGCCGTAGTCGAGGACCTCCTCAGTCACCGTCAGTGCCTTCTCCAGCTCACCGGTGTTGTTGAACACGCGGCCGAGGTAGGACTTGGCCTCGGCGCTGGCCTCGAGATTGCCAACCTGTAGCGCAAGCTGGATGACGCCCGACAGCACCCGCTCGCTCTCGTCGTATCGACCCTGCTGGCGATAAATCTCGCCCAGCACCGAGAGATTGGACAGGATGCGCCGGTCGACACTCGGCAGCGAGCGGCCCATCACGCCCGAGATCTGCAGGTAGGTCTTCTCGGCGTCCTCCAGATGACCGGCCGTGAGTTGCAGGCTGCCCAGTGACTCCAGGCATGCGAGCCGGTAGCCGTGGTACTCGCCCCAGCTCGACGCAAGATCACCGCAGAGATCGAACGCCGCCACGATGGCCTCCTCATATTGACCGGCAGACTCCAGCGCCTCGACGTAGCCGAGGCGTGCGCCCATCGTATAGGCGTGATCGGAACCGACCGTCTGCTCATAGCCGGTCACGACGGTCTCGTTCATGGCAATGCCCTGCTCCGGGTCACCCGCGGCCACGTAGAGTTCCGCCATCAGGCCGAGAATCTCCAGCGTCTGCGGATGGTCGGGGCCAAGTACGGCCTCGGCGGACGCCAGCGCGGCGCCATAATAGGAATCCGCCTCTGCGCCACGGCCCGCCTGTCGGTAAATGAACCCGAGGTCACGCATTGCCGAAATCGTCAGCCAGTGCTCTGGCCCGAAAGTCTCTTCGACGATCAGGAGTGCCGTTTCCTGGGCACCAAGCGCACCCTCGATATCCCCTGCCGCAAGCGCCTGCTGGCCCTCACCGGTCAGCGCCTGCCAGTCGTCGACGACCGACTGCTGGCTGTCCTCGTACTCCGCTGCGGCAGCAAGTGCATCATCAACCCACGGCTCCAGCTGTTGACGCACGAGCGTGATCGTCTCGTTGGCTTCCTGCACCGCCGACTTGTCGAAGTTCGCCGCCGCCGTGCTCGCCGTCTGCAGGGCAAGTTCCAGCGCCAGGTCAGTCATACCGAACTCAAGCGACAGCTGGCTCGCGCCCTGCAACGCAGTGAGGTTGTCAGGCTCCTCTTCAAGCACCGTCAGATACGCATCGAGCGCAATTTCGACGTTGCCGGCGGCGAGTGCGTTTTCGGCCTCTTCGATCGTCGCCGCGCAGGCAGCGAATGACAGGGAGACCAGACAGGAGAACAAGACAATTCGGCGCTTCATCATTTACAGTATTCAGCAGCTTTTGCCCGGAGTTTAGCCCGCCAGTGCCAACGCTTCCAACAAAGGCCGACGTAGTGATCGTCGGCGCCGGCAATGCGGCATTGTGTGCCGCCCTCTCAGCCAGAGAGCACGGCCTCGATGTCGTGATCCTGGAGCGCGCCCCCGAGTCACAGTCCGGTGGCAACTCACGCTACACCGCGGGGGCCATGCGCTTCGTCTACGACGGGGTCGATGACCTTCGGGAACTGCTGCCGGATCTGAGCGATCAGGAAGCCGCGCAGGCCGATTTCGGCCAGTACACACGTGATCAGTTTTTCGACGATATGGCGAAGGTCACGCAATACCGGTGCGACCCCACGCTCGCTGAAATTCTGATAGACGGCAGCTTTCCCACGCTGAAATGGATGCAGACCAAGGGCGTTCGCTTCATGCCGATGTACGGCCGACAGGCATTCAAGGTCGACGGCAAATTCAAGTTCTGGGGCGGGCTGACGCTCGAGGCATGGGGCGGCGGCCCGGGGCTTGTTCAGAGTCTTCACGAGGCCGCCGACAGATTCGGCATCCCGATCATCTATGCCGCCCGGGCGATAGCACTTGAAACCGACGACGATGGAATTCGCGGCGTGCGCGTCCGGCACGATGGCCGGACGGCCTCCATCGAGACGCCCTCAGTCGTACTCGCGAGCGGCGGATTCGAGGCGAACGCCGAGTGGCGCACGCGCTACCTCGGCCCGGGGTGGGAACTCGCGAAAGTGCGTGGCACACGCTACAACACCGGCGACGGCATTCGCATGGCCATGGATATCGGTGCCGTGCCCCACGGCAACTGGTCCGGCTGTCACGCCGTCGGCTGGGACCGGAATGCGCCGGATTTCGGAGACCTCGACGTTGGCGACGGCTTCCAGAAACACTCCTATCCCCTCGGCATCCTCGTTAACGCCAACGGCGAACGCTTCGTCGATGAGGGCGCCGACTTCCGCAACTACACTTACGCGAAATACGGCCGCGAAATCCTCAACCAGCCCCAGCAATTCGCCTGGCAGGTCTTCGACAGCAAGGTTACGTCCCTGCTTCGCGACGAATATCGCATCCGGGAGGTCACCAGAGTCGAAGCCGACACCGTCGAGGCGCTCTCGACCAAACTCGAAGGCGTCGATGCCGCACGCTTCGTCCGGACTGTGTCCGACTTCAACGCGGCCGTCGACACGTCGGTGCCGTTCAATCCTGCGGTGAAAGACGGCCGGGCCGCACGCGGGCTCGCTGTCGAAAAGAGCAACTGGGCCAACCCGCTGGATACGCCGCCCTACGTCGCCTTCCAGACGACCTGCGGCATCACCTTCACCTTCGGTGGTTTGCGTATCGACGAGCAAGCGCGTGTGATCGATGACGACCAGCAGCCGATTCCGGGGCTGTTCGCGGCCGGTGAACTCGTGGGCGGGTTGTTTTACTTCAACTATCCGGGGGGCACCGGCCTGACATCCGGCGCCGTCTTCGGCAAGATCGCGGGTGATTCGGCGGCAAGGTTCGCGGCCAATCGCTAGCCCACGTGCCGAAGGACCTGAGGTCCTTCGCTGACGCTCAAGGCGAGGGTGCGCCACTCAGGGCGAGGTAGGGCCCGGATCAGTGCGATACCCGCGATCGATCTTGCGGATTGCGGGATTGAGCAGCCCCAGCAGAATCGTCACCAGCGCCAGAATGCCCGCGCTGATCGCCAGTGCGGTATCGATGCCGTAGTGCTCGGCGATGTAGCCGACGGGAATGACGCCGATCGGCATCAGGCCGAAGGTCATCATCATGATCGAGTTGACGCGACCGCGCATATGCTGATCCACCGACAACTGCACGAGGCTCATGTTCATCGCCATATACATTGAACTGAAGATGCCGACGACCGCCACCGACACCAATGCCACCGGTACCGACGTCGTCAGCGAGAAGAGCGCCATGAAGAAAGCCCACACCATCGAGATGCCGAGCAACCAGTAACCCTTGCGGCGCAGTTCACCAAGGCGGGCCAGCACGAGACTGCCAAGCAGCGCGCCGCCGCCATTGGCTGCCATCAGCAGACCGAGCTCGTCCGGGCCACCGCTCAATATGTCGTGGTTGAATGCGGGCATCAGAAACTGGATCGGCATGCCGAACAGCATTGGCAGAAAGGACATCAGCAGCAGCCCGAAAATCAGCGGTGACGTCCACATGTACGCGAGTCCCTCACGGATATCCGAGAAAACCCCTCGCTTCTCGGTCATCAATGACTGGCCCTTGTAGTTCATCATGCCGAGCGTCAGGACCGACACCAGGTAAAGCACGGCAATGATGTAGTAGACGACGCCTACCCCGAATGTGCTTGTGGTGTCGCCGTGGGCGACGACGGCAATAATCCCGCCGGCAAGGGCGGGCCCCAGCACCCGAGACAGATTCATGCTCGCCGTCGACAGCGCCATCGCATTGAACAGCGCATGCTCGCCCACGATCTCGGGGATGACGGATTGGCGCGACGGCATGCTCAGGGACAGCACCGTGCCGTTGAAGAGCCCGAAGTAGATGAAGTGCATGAACTCCACTTCTCCGGTAATCACGATCGTCGCCATGATCAGGGTCGCCAGGAAGTTGAGCAGTTGCGCAACCATCATCACCCGCTTCTTCTGCAGGCGATCGGCAATGACACCGCCGAAGAGTGAGAACATGAACGAGGGCAACGCGAATGACAGCAACGTCCAGGTCAGCATCAGCGGCGAGTTGGTCATCGCATAGATGAGCCAGCCCCGCGCGACCATCTGCATCTGCATGGCGAACTGTGCGCCGAGGTTACCGACCCACAGATAGCGGAAGTCACGGTTTTCGAGCGCGTCGAACATCCCTTCGGTAAAGAACAGGCCAGGACGTTGCTGGGGACCTTGGCCGGGCTCTTCCGGAGGGCGACTCGCTACTTGGGACATCTCTGGAGTATAGCACCGCACCCTGTTGGCGCGGCGCTTTCCGATTACCGGTCTGCTACTGCGGCCTTGGGGGTGCGCCGACCTCAGGCGGTTCGATGCACTGGCTCGCCTGATGATGGAAAATTTTCGGCTCGCCGTCCTCGATCACAAAGTTGTTGGTCGCGGTCAGCCAGCCCTGGGGAAGCTGCTCGTAGCAGAGTACCGAGAAGATGTCCTGCTGATAGAGCACGAAGGGCTCATGGCACTGGATTTCGGGCGCGCCCTCCTCATTGCCGAGAATATCCCGCCAGCTCTGCAGAATGGCGTTGCGGTCGGTCAGCGGACGCCAGCCCGGGTGGATACAGGCCGGCGGCGTGTGGCGAGCCCAGAGTCGCTCCATCGCCTCGACATCCCGCGAATTGATCGCGATGTAGAAGGCCTCGTTGGCAAACAGGATGACATTGGGGTCGATCATGGCGCCATAGTAACAGGGCCGCCGGTCACGCGTTGATTTACCGATGGGCGGGTGCTTCAATCGCGCCATGTCATCCACCCTCGTCACCGGTTTCACTCCGTTCGACGGCCGGACCGTCAATGCCTCGTGGATCGCGGCCCGCTCACTCGCTGGCCAGGCACGCACACTCGAGGTGCCGGTCGTCTGGGGCGCACCGCTGGCGCAACTTGCCCCGATCTGCGATCAGGATTGCCCGACCACCATCATTGCGCTCGGCGAGGGGCGCCCGGGATGGTTCGACGTCGAAACCGTGGCGCGAAATGCCCGGGCTGATCGTGTCGACAACAACAATGCGCGGCCGGATCCGGTCCGCATTCTCGACAGCGGCGCCGACACGGTCAGCGCCTCCATCGATGCCCGTCGGCTGCAGTCCACACTGCTCGCTGCGGGTTATCCAACGCGGATATCAGGAGACGCCGGTGCGTTCCTCTGTGAAGAGATGCTGTACACGCTCGAGTATCTTCGCCAATCGCACAAGGTGCTCGAGACCGTCACCTTTGTTCACCTGCCACCCTACGGTACACCCGTCAGCGTTGGCGGACGCTCGCGGCGATGCGACGACGCGTTGCTCTCATCCTTCGCAGCCACGGTGCTGAATGCGGTGACGAGCGCTGCGCCGCTGGCGCAAAACGTGGATAATGCCTGAAACAATAACGAGGTCCCCGGAGAATCCGATGCAGTGCCCCAAATGCAATTCGAGTATGGAAGAGAAGACCCTCAGCACCCTGCAGGGGGGTGTCACCGTCGACCGCTGCTCTGGCTGTCACGGCATCTGGTTCGACATGGGCGAGGCAGAGGCGCTGCGTGAGAAGTGGATGAGCGAGTATGTCGACAGCGGCGACCCGGAAGTCGGCAAGCAGCAGAACCAGATCCGCGAAATTGATTGCCCGCGCTGCGGCAAACAGATGGAGCAGCTGAGCGACCCCGTGCAGACCCACATCCAGTACGAGGCCTGCCCGGAACACGGCATGTATTTCGACGCCGGTGAATTTACCGACTATAAATACGAGACACTGATGGATATCTTCCGCGACTTCATCTTCATGGTCAGGAACCGCAGCGGCAGCTAACGATCGCTCAGGGGCTCCCTAGTGGGCGCCACCGTCCACGGCAAGGATGGCGCCTGTCGTGAAACTCGCCGCATCACTCGCCAGATACAACGCCGCCCCAACGATTTCGTCGGGGCGACCGCCCCGCTGAAGCGGGATCGTCTGCTTCGCTCGCTGCTCGAAAGCCTCCATATCCCATGCCTTCGAGATGTCGGTGAGAAAAGGCCCTGCCATGATGCAGTTGACCCTGACTTTCGGCCCCAGTGAATAGGCGAACGATCGCGTGATGGCATTCAACCCGGCCTTGGCCGCGCCGTAGGGCTCAGCGTTCGGGCTTGCTGTCACGGATGCGGTCGAACTGATATTGATGATCGCACCGCCGTCACGCTCGACCATCAGTTTGCCGACCTTCGCGCTCAGCCGGAACGGCCCCTTGAGATTGACGCCGATCACCTTGTCGAAGAGATCTTCGGTGACCTGGTCGAGCGACGGATACAGCGGCGACATCCCCGCATTGTTCACCAGCACATCGATACGGCCGAAGTGTTCCATGACCTTGTCGACGGTCGCATCGAGCTCGTCCCAGTGGCCGACGTGGGCCGCCAGCGGGAGTGCGCGCACGCCCAGTGCTTCGACTTCCCGTGCCGCTTCTTCACAGGATTCCAGCTTGCGGCTGACGATGGCGACGTTGGCACCCTGCGCTGCGAAGCCGAGTGCCATCTCGCGACCGAGCCCGCGACTGCCGCCGGTTATCATGACGACGCGGCCTTCCATATTGTAGATCTTGTCCATGGGCACTCCCTGATTGAATCGTGTTATTGAATCGCATTGACCGCGGCATTGTAGCAACGGCCCGACAATGGCGCCGTCAAATTGACTTCTGGCGATGAAAGCGTAACGTGCCGCTATGGACGAACTCATCTCGAAACGCTTGCGACATCGCGTCAGGGTGCTGGGCGAACTGCTCGGCGAAACCATGACTGACCACCACGGTGAGGCGTTCCTGCACAAGGTCGAAGAGATCCGTCAGCTTGCCAAGGAGCGACGCCAGTCGCAGGAGCCGGACAAGACAAAAGACCAGGCACTGCTGTCGGTACTCAAGTCGCTGGACGATGAGTACCTCGTCTCTGTCGCCCGCGCGTTCAACCAGTTCCTGAATCTCGCCAACATTGCCGAACAGGCGGAGTCGGCCGCTGAACGGACCACACCGTTCCCGGATGCGTCGGCCCTTGAAGCGCTCTTTGATCGTATCCTGGGCGACGAGTCGATCCCCGCTGACATGCTGGCTGCGACAGTCATGAAGATGAACTGCGAGCTGGTGCTGACCGCACACCCGACGGAGATCACCCGGCGGACGCTGATCCAAAAGTACAATCGGATCGCCGCCCAGCTCGACCGCGTCAGCGAGCAGCAGAAGCTGCACCCGGAGGATCGCCGTGAGCTCGAACGGCTGATCGCCGAGGTGTGGTTCACCGACGAAATCCGCACCGAGCGGCCCACGCCCCAGGACGAGGCCAAGTGGGGCTATGCCGTCATCGAACACTCCTTCTGGACTGCGATCCCCAAAGTCTGGGAGGGCCTCGAGCGCCTTCTGCTAGAACGCACCGGCAAACAGCTGCCGCTGAGCGCCGCACCGATCACGATCGCCTCGTGGATGGGCGGCGACCGCGACGGCAACCCGAATGTCACCGCTGCCGTGACCGACGAGGTTGTCAGGCTCGCGCGCTGGATGGCCGCCGATCTCTACATCCGCGACATCGAGGAACTGTTGGCGCAGCTCTCGATGACGCACTGTACCGATGCGGTGCTTGAACTCTGCGGTGAGCCGACCCACGAACCCTACCGACACATCCTGCGCAATCTTCGTGAGCGACTTAACCGCACGCGCGAGTGGGCATCGACCTTCGATCCACCAACGCCAGATTTGATTCTCAAGCGCTCTGACCTGTTCGACCCATTGCACACCTGCTACGAGTCGCTGCAGGCATGCGGCATGGGCATCATCGCCGAGGGGTTGCTCAAGAAGACGCTGATCCGGGTCGCCACATTCGGTGTGACGCTTGTCGAACTCGACATTCGCCAATCGGCAGACCGGCACGAAGACGTGCTCGATGCATTGACGCAGTATCTGGAAATCGGCAGCTACCGGGAGTGGTCGGAGTCGGCCAGACAGGATTTTCTGGTGGAGGAACTCGAGACGAAGCGTCCGCTGATTCCCGACAACTGGAGGCCCGAACCCGACATCGAGGAAACGCTGAAGACCTTCAGGCTGATCGCGGAGCAGAACGCAGAAGGCATCGCAAGCTATGTCATTTCGATGGCGCGGAATCCTTCCGACGTTCTCGCGGTCGTGCTGCTGCTCCGCAAGTCCGGTCTGGTGCGCAAACTGCCGATCGTCCCGCTGTTCGAAACGCTGAATGATCTCGAGAACGCGGCCTGGACACTCGAGCGGCTACTCCGCATTCCCTGGTACACCAACTACATCGAAGGGTACCAGCAGGTCATGATCGGCTATTCGGACTCGGCGAAGGATGCCGGCCAGATGGCGGCCGCGTGGGCGCAGTACCGCGCGCAGGAAGACCTCGTGACCATCTCCGAAAAATACGATACGCGCCTTACACTCTTTCACGGCCGCGGCGGTACGCCGGGCCGCGGCGGCGGCCCCGCGCATTCGGCCATCCTCTCGCAGCCACCGGGCTCGGTGAAGGGCAGCATGCGCGTGACCGAACAGGGCGAGATGATCCGCTTCAAGTACGGCTCGGAGGCGCTCGCGATCACCAACATCGATCTCGTGTTGAGTGCGGTGATCGAAGCAACGCTCATTCCGCCGGCCAAGCCAAGCGAAAGCTGGCGGCGCACGATGGACAGCCTCGCCGAGGTGGCGCGGGAGAGCTATCGTGAAGTCGTTCGGGATGACCCGTTCTTCATCGACTACTTCCTGCAGGGAACCCCGGAGAACGAACTCGCGAAACTCGCGCTCGGCAGCCGGCCGGCCAAACGCAAGGAGACCGGTGACACCAGCAAGACCATTGACGAACTTCGCGCGATTCCCTGGGTCTTCGCCTGGACGCAGAAACGCCTGATGCTGCCTGCCTGGCTCGGTACCGATGCCGCGTTCGAGCGTCACCTTTCCGGGCGGGATCTGCATGTGCTGAAGGAAATGGTCGCCGACTGGCCGTTCTTTCAGACGCAGCTCGACATGCTCGAGATGGTACTGTCGAAAGCCGACACGGATATCGCCGCCGAGTATGACGCCGTGCTGGTAGATCCCGATCTCAGCGACTTCGCCGAGCGCTTCCGGGAACGCATGAACAACCTCGTTGCGATCGTGAACAAGCTCAAGGGCCAGACGGCGCTGCTGGAACACGCGCCGGAAATCAGGCAGTCAATCGACCTCCGCAACCCCTACACCGATCCGCTGCAATTCCTGCAGATCGAGTTGCTTCGGCGCAGCCGAAACGAGGCCAGTGCCAACGAGCAGGTCGACAAGGCATTGCTCGTCACCATCGCCGGCATCGCAGCCTCCATGCGCAACACCGGCTAGCCCTCGTGCTGAGGCCTCAGTTGAGGTCGACCTTGATCTGCTCCGCCGCCCTCGCCGCCTTCGCTCGTGCCTCCTCGACAGACTCTGCCATTGCCAGCACGACACCCATTCGCCGCTCACCGTCCACTTCAGGTTTGCCGAACAAGCGCAACTGCGTATCCGGCTCTGCCAGTACGTGCTCGAGTTTGCCGTACCGCACGCTGGTCGACGAACCGGCGACCTTGATGACATGAGATGCGCAGGCGCCATGCTGACGAACAGGATGGACCGGCAAGCCCAGTATTGCCCGGGCATGCAGTGCAAACTCCGAGAGATCCTGCGAGATCATCGTGACCATGCCGGTGTCATGTGGCCGGGGCGACACCTCGCTGAAAATCACATCATCGCCGGCAACAAAGAGTTCGACGCCAAACAGCCCATAGCCTCCCAGTGCATCCGTGACTTGCATGGCGATCTGTTGCGCCTGCCCGATCGCTGCCGCTGACATGGGATGCGGCTGCCAGGACTCCTGATAATCGCCGTCTTCCTGCCGGTGGCCAATCGGTGCGCAAAACGCGGTGCCGTCCTTGTGGCGAACGGTCAGCAGGGTGATCTCGTAGTCGAACTCAACAAACCCCTCCACGATCACACGCCCCGCGCCGCTTCGGCCGCCGGACTGCGCATAAGCCCAGCCGTTCGCAACCTCATCCTCCCGCTCGACGAGTGACTGCCCCTTGCCGGAAGAAGACATGACCGGCTTCACGACGCAGGGCAATCCGATTTCCCGCACGGCCTCGCGGTACTCGGCCTCGGTATCTGCGAACGCATAGGTAGACGTCCTGATGCCCAACTCTTCGGCAACGAGCCGCCTGATCCCTTCGCGATTCATTGTCAGGCGGGCAGCGCGTGCGGTGGGCACGACGTTGTAGCCATCTTTCTCGAGCGCGACGAGTACGTCGGTCGCCAGCGCCTCGATCTCGGGAATAATGAAGTCCGGATTCTCGCGTTCGATGATCTCTCGCAGTGCCTGACCATCGAGCATTGAAATGACATGGCTGCGATGGGCCACCTGCATGGCGGGTGCATTGCGATAGCGATCTACAGCGATGACTTCAACGCCCAGCCGCTGGAGTTCAATCACAACCTCCTTGCCCAACTCACCGGCACCACAAAGCAACGCCCGGGTTGCGACCTCAGTGTTGGGTGTGCCGATGCTGACCATGCGTGATGCCCTTCTGCCGAAAAGCCCGAAGCGTACCAAACCCCGCTCCGCAGACCTACCTCACGGTATCAACGTCGCCAGGCCCCGAGCCAGACCGATGCTGCCGTCACGACGCCATACACGAACATGCCGGAGGCCGCGAACGCGAACAGCATCGTCAGCGAGCCATCGAACAGAAGCACACCGACCGCCGCGCCACCCACCGCGATCACAAATCGAAGGATGGTGGCAATCACCGGCCACGAGACATTTCCCGCGCCCTGTGAGGCGAAGTAAAGGGAGAGCCCAATGCCCTGAAACACGTAGAACGGCCCGAGTACCTGCATGTAGCGCACGCCGGCTGCAACGGTTGCGGGATCGTCAGCGAAGAGGTCGACCCAGAGTTCGGGCATGAACGCGAGCACGATACCGATCGACCCGGCGAGCACACCGGCGGTGGACGCGCCGAGCCAGCCAATCCGCTCTGCCCGGTCAATCTGCCCCGCGCCGATGTTGATGCCCACCATCGACGTCATGGCGGCACCAATGCCGAAGACGAGCGGTACGAGCAGGAATTCCAGCCGGGAACCAATGCCGTAGCCTGCCAGCGCCTCAGGCCCGAACCGGCTAACGAGGCCCGTGAGGCTCATGATTGTCAATACGGTCAGCACGGGCGACAGGGACGCCGGCAGTGCCACCTTGAGGATGTCGTGAAAGTACTCGCGCTCGAAGCCGAACGCGTGACGCGCAAGTTTGACAGTGACATCGCCAAACACCAGACGCCCGATCATGATTGTCGAGATCAGCGCCGACACGACGATGACTGATACGGCCGCACCGAGGATGCCCAGTGCGGGTACGCCAAACCAGCCGAGAATGAGCGTACCGGACAGCGGCACCTGTATGGCGGCACTCAACAGCATCAGCGAAGCGGGGAACTGCATGTTGCCGGTGCCGCGATAGATTGCCCCGACGATTCCCATCAGCCAGATGAACGGAGACCCCAGAAAGACCACCCAGCAATAGGCCATGGCCCCATCAAGAATCTCGCCCTCGCCACCCAGCGCGCGAAGGAACTGCTCACCGCCGATCACGAAAGCCGCGAGGAATGACAGCGCGCCCACGATGGCGATGCCGATGGCATGCCAGGCCGCTCGCTCCGCCCTGTCCCTGCGTCCGCTGCCGAGTGCGCGCGCCACTGAAGATGCCACCGCACCACCGAGCGCACCACCGGACATCATCTGCATCAACATCAGAAGCGGAAACACCAGCGCAATACTGGCGAGTGGAATGGTACCCAGACGACCGATGTACCAGACCTCCGCCATGCTCACGGCGGCCTGAACGAAGAATGCAGCCGCATTCGGACTGGCGAGGCGCAGCAGCAGCGGGAACGGTGGCGCTTCGAGGAGCATCCGGGTACGAGGATCAATATCGTTCATTTAGGTGTATCTGCACGTTTATGTGCAGTTTGCACCGTGCTGAGGTTCTCGCGCAAGGTTTTGCCCTGCCGGCGCCCTCGTGCTGAGGCTCGTGCGTCAGCACACGCCGAAGTACCTGAGGAGGGGCAGAGAGGTGTGAGGCGCGCTAGTTGCCGCTCACAGAATCGACGTCACCGAAGATCGCGTCGAGCCGCTCGCTCAGCGCCTCAGGCAGGCGGGGTGCAAGGATCGACGATACATTCTCGGCCAGGTGATCGGCGTTGCCGGTACCCGTCAGCGTGACCGTGGCTCCGGGCTCGTGCCGGCAGTACCGGTAGGCCGCCTCGACAATAGACCGCACATCCGGATGTTCGGCAACAAAGCCCAACGGATCATTCGCATCGACCCGTCCGGCATCGACCTCGCCTCGCTCGATCAGACCTGCTACCTCCGCGACAAGGGCGTCGGGCTGGCTGAGCGCCCGACGCACCGCGAACATGATCTGGGTGGCAACACCGCGTGCAATCGTCTGCGGGAACACGGTCTTGCGCGCGCTCGGGTTCAACATGTTGAAGCCGACCATGATTACGTCGAAGTGGTCGTCGGGCAGTGCCCGCTGCAACATCTGGTGTGACGGATCGCGACCGAATGTTTCGGTCACGCCAAGAAACCGGATTTTGCCCTTTTCCTGCTCGCGCTGCAGTACGGGCAGAATCTCCTTCTCGACCCAGTCGTACTGATCGAGCGTCACCCCATGCAGGTTGAACACATCAATATAGTCGGTCTGCAGCCGCGACAGACTGAGCTCAAGCGACTCCACGACCGCGCTCGCCGGCAACAACTCACCGCCCCGCCCCGCGCTCGACTTGGTGGAAATGACGACATCATGGCGCCGCCCCTTCAATGCATTGCCCACGGCGGTCTCAGTGCCATAGGCACGCGCCGTGTCGATGAAGTTGATGCCAAGCGCAAGTGCCTTGTCGACAATGGACGACGCGTGCGCCTCGTCCTTGCCCTGCGCCATACCGAGCCGGCTGTGTCCACCACAGCCAAGCCCGGCGACGCTGACCTCGAGCCCGGTTCGCCCGAGCGTCGTCATCTGCATCTAGAAAACCATCCTCGAGAGGCTTTCGGCGACGCAGGCTGGCTTGTCCTGCCCTTCGATCTCGACGGTGACCTCTGTCATGGTTTCGATCATGCCGCCCTTGATCTCGGCAGACTTCATCACGCGCCGCGCACGAATCTTCGCCCCGACGGGCACCGGTGCGGGAAAGCGCACCTTGTTGAAGCCATAATTGATGCCCATCTTCTGGCCCTCAATACGCTGACTGTCGTCGGCGGTAGCATTCGCCCGGTGGCTGAGTTGCCCGAGTATCGACAGCGTCAGTTGACCATGCGCGATGGGGGCACCGAACGGGCCCTGCTTTGCGCGCTCGACATCGACGTGAATCCACTGGTGATCACCGGTCGCATCGGCAAACTTGTTGACCATGTCCTGCGTCATTTCGACCCAGTCGCCCGGTGGCTGCTCCTTGCCGATTCGACCCTTAACGATTTCCAGTGCTTCTTCTACAGTTGCCATGGCTGTTCCCTCTTCAGCGCCCAAGTGTGAAACTAATCTACCACAGCCCCACCCGGTTCAATGTCATGCCAGACATCTACGAGGTCATACACGGCATCTGCGCTGCCTTCCCGGAAGTCACCGAGGAAGCACACGGCCGCCATCGTGAATACCGGGTTCGGGGAAAGAGCTTTGCGAATCTGACCGTGAACCACCACGGGGACGAGCGCCTCGCCCTGCTGCTCAGCGCGTCCCAGGAAACCCAGCAGATGTACGTGGAATCAGCGCCCAAGGTGTTCTTCGTACCGCCCTACGTCGGCCACCGCGGCTGGTACGGCGTCGACCTCGCCTCCGACATTCGCTGGCAACGGGTCGGGGAACTCGCCCGGGACGCCTACACCAGGACGGCACCCGTATCACTCGCGAAGCAGGCAGTGGTGCCGGCCGACATTCCGGCTCCGGACAGTGTCGACGTCAGGGATATCGACCCGCTGTTCTCGCCCGCTTCACAGGCCGCACTCGAGCGCCTGCGCCAGATTTGTCTCGCGTTCCCGGAAGTCAGCGAAGGCCAGTCATTCGGTGCCCCGACGTTCAAGGCGGGCAACAAGACCTTCGTCGAGTTCAATACCTACAGTGGCGCGCCGGCGGCACTGTTTCGGGTTGGCGCCGAACGCCAGGCTACGCTCACGGCAGATCCTCGCTTCGATCTGCCACCCTACATGGGCCCCAAGGGCTGGATCAGGCTGAGCCTTGACGAACGCTTCGACGATGCCGAGATTCGCGCCCTGGCCGATGAGAGCTACCGGCACTTTGCCCTCAAACGCATGCTCAAAGCCCTGGACGGGCAATGAATCAGCGCATTCGTTGCATCCGCGGATCAACCTGCTAACAATAGGGGCTCGCGTTCACCGATCTGCAGCCCAGCCGTGACAGCCAACCGCATTCCAGCCGCGCTCGAGGCCTACCGGGACATTCTCGATCACTCCCCGGACATCACCACGATCATCGACGACGATCAGGTGATTCGCTTTGAGAGCCAGCGGATCCAGTTGCTGGGTTATCAGCCAGACCAGTTGATCGGCCGGAACGTCGTCGAGCTGATTCATCCCGATGACTGGGACGCCGTTGTCGCGGGACTCGCCACCCTCGAAAACCGCGAATACTCATCTGAGGTGCGATTCCGGTTTCTGCATGGCGACGGCAGCTGGCATCAGCTTGAGGCAGTCGCGCGCCGCTTCGACGTTGACGGCTTCAGCGGTGTGCTCGCCAGTTCACGTGATGTCACCGAAAAACACGAGTTGCTGCAGGAGTTGAACCAGTCGAACGAACTGTTCAAGGCGACGTTCGATCTGAGCCGGAACCTGCTGTCGATCACCAGGCCCGAGACCGGCCAGTTCGTCGACGTCAATGATCAATGGATTGCGGCCTCCGGATATCAACGCGAGGAGGTCATCGGCAAAACCGCGGCGGAACTCGGCATCTGGGGCGACGGCGACGAACGCACCAAGATCTTCGAGCGGCTGGCAAGGGATGGATTCATCTCGAACTTCCAGACCCACTCCTACTCCCGCAATGGAGAGCGACTTGAGCTGATCGTCGACGCGCGTTACATCGACGTCGGCGGCGAACAGTGCTTGCTGATGAGCGCGTCGAACATTACCGAGCAGCGCGCCATCGAAGCCCAGCTGCGGCAGGCGCAGAAGATGGAAGCCATGGGTCAGCTGACGGGTGGCGTGGCGCACGACTTCAACAACATTCTGGGCATCATCTACGGCAACGCTGAATTGGGCGCGCGCAATGGTGCGCTGGACAGCGAGTACGTCGATGCAATCCTCAAGGCCTGCGACCGTGGCTCTGCGCTGACCCAGCAATTGCTGGCGTTCTCGCGCAAACAGACGCTGTCCCCGGCTTCGCTCAACCTCACCGACATGGCGGGCAGTCTCGAATCCCTGTTCCAGCGAACCTTGGGAACGAACATCGACGTCTCGATCGACGCGCCAGGCGACCTGTGGCCCTGCATGGCGGACGCCTACCAGATGGAGACGGCACTCGTGAACCTCGCGCTCAATGCGCGCGACGCGATGCCGAGCGGTGGCCGACTGAACGTCGAACTCCGAAACCGGAAGATCGCAGGCCATCCTGAACTTCCGCCCGGCGAATACGTGCAGATCCGCTTCACAGACACCGGCGAAGGGATGTCACCCGAGGTTGTCGACAAGGTCTTTGAGCCATTCTTCACCACCAAGGATGTTGGCAAGGGCACGGGGCTCGGGCTCAGCATGATCTTTGGCTTCGTGAAGCAATCCGGCGGCACGGTGAGCATCGACAGCACCATTGGCGTCGGCACCACCGTCACGATGATATTTCCCAGGGCGACGGCAGGATCGGATAAGGCCGCTGCGCAGCGGGATTTCATCTGTGAGGGTGAAGGCGAACGCATCCTCCTGCTTGAGGACAACCGGGAGCTCAAGCATGTGCTCCAGACGATGCTCGTGAACCTCAACTATCGCGTCGTTACCGCCGGCGACGAGCAGGAATTGGACGCCATTCTCGAGCAGAATCAGAACTTCGACCTGATGATCAGCGACGTGCTGCTCCCCGGCGAGGCGCGGGGGCCCGAAATCGTGGCGCGCGTCAAAAAGCGCCTGCCGGCGCTCAAGGTACTGTTCATCTCGGGCTATGCGAAGAGCGCTGTCGACCAGTTCGAAAGCGATCATCAACTCATCATGAAGCCCTTCAGCCGCGCCGAACTCTCGAGCGCGATCTGCAAGGCGCTGGACAAGACGTGCTGAGCGTCAATCAATAGAGGAAGCAGCGATGAAAATAGACAGTGGCCTGAGCGGCGATCTCGCCGGCGCAGGCGAATCAGCGGCGAAACTTGAACGGGCCGGATTCGACGGCGTCATTTCCATCGAGACCGCGCACGACCCCTTCTTGCCGCTGGTGCGTGCCGCGGAGTCGACCGAGCGCGTGGAACTCATCACTTCGATCGCCGTCGCATTCGCGCGCACGCCGATGCTGCTTGCCAATATCGGACACGACCTCAACAGCTTCTCAAAGGGTCGTATGATCATTGGCCTTGGCAGCCAGATTCAGCCCCACATTACAAAGCGCTTTTCGATGCCCTGGTCGAAGCCCGCCGCGCGAATGAAGGAGTTCATCAGCGCCATGCATGCCATCTGGGATTGCTGGTATGACGGCAAGCGTCTCGACTTTCGCGGCGACTTTTATACGCACGCGCTGATGACGCCGATGTTCACGCCGACGGACACGGAATGTGGCCGCCCGAAGGTATTTCTTGCTGCCGTCGGGCCGCTGATGACCAGGGCCGCGGCCGAAGTCGCCGATGGCGTGATCATCCATGCGTTCACCACCGAGAAGTACCTGCGCGAGGTCACCCTGCCCGCCATCGACGAAGGGCTCGCTGCCAGCGGCAGAAAGCGGGAGGACTTCCAGATTTCCTACCCCGGGTTCGTCGTGACCGGCAACAACGAGGAGCAGTTTGAACAGACAAAGGCGGCAGTCAGGAAGCAGATCGCGTTCTACGGCTCGACGCCAGCCTATGCCCCGGTACTCGGCGCCCACGGCTGGGGCGATCTGCAGCCGGAACTGAACCGGCTATCGAAGGAAGGTAAATGGGACGAGATGGGCACACTCATTACCGATGACATCCTCGGCGAATTCGCGGTCGTCGGGGAGACCGACGCAGCCGTGGATCAGTTCAAAGCCCGGTTCGGCGACATTGTGGATCGCACCACGGCCGGCTTCGCCAGCCGCGACGAGGACCATCGGGCGGCCATCCTCGACAAGCTGCGGGCCGCCTGAACCTTTCGCGGCCACGCAATTGCATGGCCGCAAGTGATCGGCTAAGATTCGCAGCCTTCTTATGGGGCCATAGCTCAGCTGGGAGAGCGCAACACTGGCAGTGTTGAGGTCGGCGGTTCGATCCCGCCTGGCTCCACCAAATCCCCCAAACTCTTTCTCTCGCAGGCAACTCGGAACGCCGACCTGCGCTCGGCGAGCTGGGCGCCCCCGTTCGATCCCGCCTGGCTCCACCAAGTATCCCAATAATAATCAGCAAGTTACGCAGCCTGCACAAATCTATACTGTACAGGCATCCAGCGAAACTCAACAATTAAGCGGCGTCCTGCCAGCTTTTCCTCAAGCGGGAGCGCTCTTGTGATCAGTCTGGGATTCATTGGTGCTAGTCACCGTTTCCTCCAATAGGCTACACGCACCATAGGACGCGCAAGTTATCGAACGGAGCGGTACTAGCGTCGAGTGAGGCTAGAAACTTCAGATCGGGGGCATTCGCCGCCGAACCTTCGCGTCCAGTTGTTTACCATCGGGTACTGAGTCGACCATATATTATGCGAGGACCGAAAACCGGTAACGGAAACCAGATTCATTGCTGAGGGAATCAATTATTCACGCTGGAATTTATTATTCGACCCGGAATTGAGAGAAGCCTAGCTTCCTGCGTAACCTTAATTGGCCAAGCGACTCTCTGAGAGCGCGTCAGCAGGAAGCCAGATCCACCCTTCCCGAATATCAATCGACCGATCAGGCTTGAACAGCAAATGCCGCTCTAGTCTGAAGACCTTGGCGACGAGCGCGCAAACAAATGCGTCAGCTTCGTCACCTGAAGGGAACTCAGTTGACTTGAGCCGGGACTTGATGACGGCCGACTTCTTGGAAGGCGCTGGATAGGCTTCGATCGCTATAATCGGCCCCGATCTGAAAACACCCAATTCAAAGGGCTCAAATAGCTTATGGACCAAGTGGATTCCCTTGGTCGCTTGGCTACCAATCATGTCCTTCACGGCGGAGAGTGGCTTTACGCCTCGCTTGTAAAGTTCACGCTCTGTCGCCCGAAAGAGGTATGGATTCTCTGCATGAGGTCCGATCAGCTGACCTGTCGGCTGACTCTTCGCAATTAGATCATGGAACGCAGTCGAGAACCCCAGCGGTGTATCAACCGCCAGAATTGCCTCCGATTCATCGGGGAACTCCGTTCCGCAGAGCTCAAACAGGGTGGCCACAAACCCTTTAGCACTGACACTAGTGTTGATCGCTTCCCTGAGATTTCCACGCCAGGATCGCCCAACGAGCTCCCCTTTGTCGTCCAGCACAACGAGCGCGTCCCGACTACCACCTCGATCGCAATTCCAGGCACCCACATCCCAGCCTACGTAAAATTTCGGCCTACTCATACGTCGTTTGCTGTAGTGGCTGCTTCAGGATGATCGCATGCAATTGAGCATTCTCTTCATCAGTTCAACATCGGCCCGATTGTGTTCAAGCACCTCTACCCATGCCTTCTTGACACTTCGCGGTGCTGCTATCCAACGAGTTCTGGAATGACTGTATTCCCGTACTGTCCGAAGCCGTTCCGTAACGCCTCCGGGCACAGCGGGATACTCGAGCTCGAGAGCCTTGGCAACGTCTTGGAGTGACCTAGACCTCGGCTATTCGAACTTGTGCTTCCTCTGGTTCATCCACCTCTTAGCAACGCGCCTGACATTGACATAGCGTTTGACCAGATTGCGTTCCGTGATGGCTTGGATCATTAATTGTTCATGCTCTGAGTAAGCAAAAAGCTTTCGACCTCCACTGACTTTCTGGATCAAGTTCTCCAAATATCCGCGTCGGTCTTCGATGAAATGCACTTCATTATCAACACCAGACAGTTCAGCGGCCCACCGGTAGGCCCCTGTAAACACTATCTGTTCGAATTTCCCGTTCTCCTCAAGGCCCATGATTCCCATTAGAACGGGAGGTGGGTGTGCACGGTGTTCATTAGGTGCAAATCCTTCAAAATCGATAAAGCACCCATCCGAGATTTGCCGGTCAGTAGGGAGCAAAGCCTTGGGACGTTTGCGCTGATTCATTCGATGACTTTCATTACGTGGCTTCGGCCAACTTCAAGATTTCATCTACAAGTAAATCCTCTTCATGGGAAAGCGTTCGGCGAGATGAAAAATGCTTAAAGCCAAAAATCGTCTCAAGACGGTTACGTATCTGATTTGGCCCGCCAATTCGACTTTTCCAGAAACCAAGTACCAAACTCGTTTCGCGAGAATCAGATTGCTCAATTTCGTCAAAGATCCTCCAGAGCTCTTCACGCGAAAGCGAACTCTTTACGGGGATCTCTCGCACTTCGCGAAAACGTCGACTCCAAATGGACCAGACTGCAAGTTCTTCTTGATAGGTTCTAACCTGGCTTCGGTGCGACGCCAATTCTTCCTGCATCTTTGCCGCAACTCGCCGATAACATTCAGCTGCGTGCTTCATCATCTCAAGCCCCAACTCGGTCCGGTCATCAAGAAATGCAGCGTCTGCCTTTGCCATTAAGGTAAAGAGCCCCTTTCGATCGTAACCTTCAGGATAGCTGGGGTCAGGTAAATGGAAGTCTCGTTTCCAGTCGTAGAATTCATCTACTACGCGCGGCTCGATAAGGAGAAGACTATGTCGTGGAGCAACGTTTATTGCTGTTGCGTCTTTTCGTCTGTAACCCACCTCCAATACCGCCAGCCCGGTCAGCAACGGAATTGCCGTCTCTGCGTCGAGGTCCTCCAGGTTTTCGTAGAGAAGTCTCGAAAGCAGGTCTAGGCGTTCTGACTTACCGCTGGAAGATTCAAATGGGTGTTGAAACTCCGCATCACCATTTAGTCGTCGGAGGGCTTTTTCGACTTGTATAGCGACAGCGATACCTGAGTGATACTCGAGCCGCCCAGCTTTTTTAAAGCGCGCGAGGTCATCAGCCTGCTCGCTTTGCAGCGAGACCGTCCCATCATCGAAGACCACTATAAACCTGGGAAGAGCATCGCTTCCCGGCTCAGGCAGGTAGGCAGTAATGTCATCAAGATGTTCGACCACGCCCAATTGAATAAACGGATCGCTGTAAGGGTCCGCCTTGGCGAATCTCCACCCTTGCTCTAGAGCCTGGATACAAACGTCAATCGCGCAACCCCCCTTCCGATTTACTAGGCCAGACAGTACCGGCCGTCAGTCACGTTTAAAACCTGTCGTCTCGAAAGCTGATCGATACGTTTTTCAACCAATTCCGACGCGTTGCCTGTAGCACGTTTGAATCCCAACAAACGCAATGCATCGGAAACCAACTCTCCTTTCTCGATCTCAATCGATTGTCGCACGACTTCAACGATCGCGGCCTCCCACTCCTCCGGAGCAACGTAGTTCACCTTTCTTTCTGCGGTCTCAAGGCCAGAGCGATCACGGAAGGGGAATTCACGCTGGTCCTTTCGATACAAAAAAACCCCACGGTTCTCAAACAGACCGCTTCTCGTACCCGCAGAGATTGCCCCCTGAATCGACTCCTGAACCCGGCGGCCCGCGCGGTTGATTCCGTATGCATCCAATAGACGGCGCGTCACCTGCTCGATGTGTACCGGAGATTCAGCATCGACGACCCGCGCGACAAGACGAGCCAGCGTGGCGGCTGGTTCCGCATGAATCTCATTACGCGGCCCGCCATCGATTTGAAGAGAAGAAACCCGGTAGTGGACAGCAGGAACATCCGCGTCGGCGATCGCCGGCTCCTCTCTCTCGATAGTCAAACGTTGAGCTGAGGGCGGCGACGGATGGACTCTTGCCGGTTGAGACTTCGCTTCCTCAATCGCCTTTTTGATCCGCTCGGTCTCTGCGTAGGGATTTCGGAACCAATCGGTACTCCAGACTCGATGGAAGCACCACCCAAGTCCCTCGAGTACTGACTGGCGTAGCCGGTCACGATCTCGTGCAGAACGCGAACTATGGTAGGCGGCCCCATCGCATTCAATAGCAAGCAGATATCTGCCGGGCTTATCCGGGTCCCTGACCGCCAGGTCGATGAAATAACCCGCTGTGCCTACCTGGGGCTCGATGTCGTACCCCTCGCTTCTCAGCGCGCCGATCACCTCCTCCTCGAACGGCGAGTCAGGCTCTTTTCCGGTCTCTTCAGGAATGTCGAGCTGACGATCCTCCGCGTATTTCAGAAAGTGTTTGAGTGCACGGACGCCAAATGGGCTGGACGCAGTGACCTGCAGATCGTCCGCCCTGAAGTTCGAGAACACATGCATTACCTGCTTCGCGCGCGAAATAAGTACGTTAAGTCGCCGCTGTCCACCATCTCGATTAACGGGACCAAAGCTCGAACTCAGCCGGCCATGCGCATCCTTGCCGTAACCAATACTGATCATGATCACATCGCGCTCATCACCCTGGACATTTTCAAGATTCTTCACGAAAAACGGCTCTTCGGGGTGATCGGCAAAGAATTCTTCTGCCGCGTCATCCAGGCGGCGCAGTTGGTCGACATGGAAGATAATGCTGTCACGCTGAGCTGTGCTGAACGCCACAACACCGAGCGTCAGATGCGGCTGCTCCCGGGAATGCCTCATGATGGCTTCCGCCACAGCCTTCGCCTCTTCCTTGTTCGTGCGAGACTTGCCACGGTCGTAGACCGTGTCGGGCAAGTGATGCAGATGCAGACCGGTGGCATCGGGGTTGGCCCCGGCACTTGGGAATACGATAAGTTTGTTCTCATAGAACTCATAGTTCGATACCGCGATCAGCGACTCATGCCGGCTCCGGTAGTGCCACTGCAGCATTGACTGCGGCGCTCCTTTGGAGAGGAACAGACCAAGTACGCTTTCGATGTCGCCCGTTGCGGATTCCTCATCGTCATCGCCCTCATAGCCTCGACCAAAGAAGTCCGTTGGCGGCATCTGCTTCGTGTCGCCGACGACAATAACCTGCTTGCCCCTGGCGATTGCACCAAAAGCATCGACCGTTTTGACCTGGGAAGCCTCGTCGAAGATCACCACGTCGAACTGCAGCGAACCAGGCGCGAGGTACTGTGCGATGGACATTGGACTCATCATAAAGACAGGCTTGAACGTCTGGATTGCCTTGCCAGCCTGCTGGATCAACTTGCGAATCGGCAAATGAGCGCGTTTTTTGTTCAACTCATGATTGATGATGCCGATCTGACCGCTCCCACCCATCCGCGGGATACTTTCGTAGTGCTGGACCGCCAATCGCCCCTGAGCGTGAACCATCTGCAGTTCATCAAGCGATCTGAAGCGGTCCAGCTGGGTCTGGTGCGCGGTTCGATCAAACTGCCTGATAGCCGGCCGATTCTCGTAGGCATCATTCACAAGCCCTTCGTAAAAGCTAAGCTTTAAGGCGTCAACTAATGCGTCTCCGGAGAGCGGCCAATCATTAATGGCTTCTACGAGAAATGCGAGATCGTGTTCGTCCAACTGGTCCTGTAGCTGTCGGTAGCGGACTTGCTGATAGATTTGATCGACGTTCTCGTGCCACTCGCTTAAGTCAGCGCGCAGCTGCGCAAGACTTATCTCATCACTCGCAACATCCGGTACTTCGAGCTGCTGATTGATCTCTGTAACGCGGCGGGCAAGTTGATCGGTGAGATCAACAATCGTGGAAGCTTCCTGATCCAATCCCTCCCGATCAAGCTCGCCAGATAGAAACTCGACGATCGCTTCGGGAACATCGCCCTGTCCGATGTCGTCGTATAGCTGGATAATCCAGTCGCTTACCAGCGCAAGAACTTCCCAATCCGAATCCAGCTCTTGCCACTGGCTGCCAAACAGGGTTTCTCCGAGCTCGCGATGTTTAGAGAAAAGTGCCTCAGCTGATTGAGCATCAAGTAGGCGATCCACCACGGCCAGGCAGGCCGCATCATCGCCGGGCAGATCTGTCCTGCTGAGTCCTAGAAGGTCTTTCCTGGCCTTACGGTAGGACCCGATAAAGAAGCGATACCACTTGCCGCCATAGGCTCTGAAGGCCTGCCGCGATGGAACCAAATCTGCTTTCCATGCGGCATCGATTAACACCTCACTGAGCGCCAGCTTCGCATCGCTGACTGTCCGCCCGGACCGCAAGAGCTGTCGAATATCATCGCGGCGTTTCTGCCATTCGCCACGGTTGATGGCGACATCCTCGAGATGCGGAGCCTCGAACGCTCGCTGCGCTGCGCGCGCGATTGCCTTGCACTCCCCGACTGTTCTCGGCAACGACAAGCCCAACCGATCACAAAGCGCACCAACCCGTTGCAGCAAGTCATCAAGCACCTTTTGACCTCGCTCAATGTCATCGCTGAGGTTCGCCTGTTGTGTCGGAGAAAAGGCTCTGCGCTGGCTGGCGAAGAACGGGTTAGCTGAGGGCTTCCCGGCTCCATCAATGTGCCGCGAAACCTCTTCGAGCAGATCCAGCCGCATTCGAAGGTCAGATGCACTCCAATCCTTCATTGGCGCAAATTCGAATCGCGGTAGTTCCTCGTGCTTGCGCTTCAGCTGAAGACAAAATCCGAGCGCGTCGACAAAACTCACTCCGGATTTCAGGATGGGCTTGTTCGCCTCACGGCAATAGGCATTGAGTCGATCGCGTGCTTGCCTGAGCGCATTCAGATCATCCGCACCGTCATCAACCTGCGGCTTCCCGAGCTTCAGCGTTCGCCCAAGCTCCTGAATCACCGCCTTTTTGTTGCTCTTATGGCTGTGCAGCTCAAGCACCGCATCGCCAATATGCACTTCATCAAGGCGCCGCTTAACGACCTCGAGCGCAGCCATCTTCTCAGCCACAAACAGGACAGTTTTGCCGACACCAAGACATTCGGCGATGATGTTAGTGATCGTCTGTGACTTGCCGGTGCCCGGCGGTCCCTGAATCACCATGTGCTTGCCCGTCATCGCTTCCAGAGCGGCGACAGTCTGGGTGGAATCCGCATCCTTGACGAAATGGATATCCGCAGGGTCCACCTGATCGTCTACATCTTCGTTCTTGGCAAAGCGCGGCTCTGCTTCGGGGAAGCCTTCACCGAGAAGCGCACCAATCACCTCATGATCGACCAGCCCCTGATCTTCGGGCCAAAGGGTCTCATCAAGATCCTTGTACATCCGGAACTTGCCAAAAGAAAAGAGGTTCAATGCGTTATAGAGGGATTTGATTAGAGGCGTACGGCAAATCAGTTTAGGTTGTTTGTACCACCAAATAACCGCTGAGATGCCGACGCCATGTTCGATGCTACGTTTCCTTTCGTCTGCTGGGAAGGCTTCGTCCCACTTTCGAGCTCGATCCTCTCGTCCAGAGAGTGCCTGATCAAACTGGGCCCTGCTCCTGGATATTCGCCCCGATGCTCGGTCTGTGGCGGTGTCTGTAGCCGGATTCACGATACCAGCGTACGCCGAGTCAGGGATCGCGACCTGTTTGAGTACCGGGTGTGGCTGGAGGTCCCCGTCAGACGGGTCCAGTGTCAACGTTGTGGTGTCCGCCGTGAGCAGTTGGACTGGTTGGCGCCACGCTCTCGCATCACATTGCGCTTGCGCCGGTATGTCGAGGTACTGCTCGATCTCATGACGATCAAACATGTCGCTGAGCTGACCGGGCTTCACTGGCACACGATCAAGGCCATCGACAAGGCACGCCTTGCCAGGGACCTGCCTGAACCGGATCTCAGCCGTGTGCGATACCTCGTCATGGACGAGTTTGCCTTGTTCAAGGGGCATCGCTACGCCACCGTTGTGATGGACGCAGAACGGACACAGGTGTTGTGGGTCGGAGAAGGCCGTTCCCGGGAGGCCATCAGGCCGTTCTTCGTCTGGCTGGGTGAGTACTGCGAGCAGATTGAAGCCGTCGCAATGGACATGAATACGGCGATGGATCTGGAAGTCCAGGCACACTGCCCGAACGCGCAGATCGTTTACGACCTGTTTCACGTCGTTGCCAAGTTCGGCCGTGAAGTCGTTGACCGTGTACGTGTCGACCAAGCCAATCAATTACGGCATGACAAGCCGGCACGACGGGCCATCAAACGCTCACGATGGCTCTTGTTGCGAAACCCGGAGAACCTGCAGCCGCAACAGGCGGTAGATCTTGATGAACTGCTCGCGATAAACCAGCCGTTGATGGTGGTTTACCTGATGAAGGCGCAGCTCAAGGAACTCTGGTATGCGCACAGCGAGCCCGCTGCCCGCTGGCGCTGGGCACAGTGGTTTCAACAAGCCCTGGCAAGCGGTATTGCTCCTCTCGTCCAGTTCGCTAACCGCCTCAAACCCTACGCCGAGGGCATCATCGCGAGTGCGACTTATCGTTTGAACACCAGCGTGCTTGAGGGCATCAACAATCGAATCAAGGTCATCAAGAGGATGGCGTATGGGTTCCGGGATACGGACTACTTCTTCCTCAAAATCAAAGCCGCCTTCCCCGGCAAAATGCGATGAACCAGAAAAGAAGCCGAGCTGAATTGCATTCGCATGAACCCGCCAGCGCGGCTTATTCGATATCGCGGTTTCAATCTCGCTGAAATAATCGTCAACAGCTTCAAGACCGTCTTCACCAAAAGCGGGAAATACCAGCCCGAACTCGGCTTTGAGCTTGGCCTCCAGCGAGAGGTTCGGCTCAAGATCCTCTCCCGTGTAGGCAATTTTGAAGGCTTCCCTGGCGGTGCCCCGGTTAATCTCGACCGGAAGCATGACGAGAGGTGCATTGCGCGACTGCTGCGCGTTGTCGTCTTCAAACCACTCCAGAAAGCCAAGCGCGAGGTAGAGAACGTTGATGCCCTGCTCTTCAATAAAGCCGCGGGCCTCTGCATGGATCTTAAGCAGCGTTTTCTCAAGCACATCGGCAGTTCGACGGGTTTGCAGGCGAGTATCGATATGCCGGCTGGCTGGGCCATCATCGCTGGCGCTTTCTTCGAAGATCTCGTCGAAGTCGAGCTCCATTTCCTCGACCTCTTCAACCATCGCTGCCTGGGACTCCGGCAATGGCAGAAAGCTCATTGCCTTCTGATCGGCAACAAGGCACTTGAAGACTTCCGCCGATAGCTCATCGACAATTTCCAGCGAACGCGCCGTGCTTCGGAAATTCAGGAGGGCATTTCTGAGCCCGAGATCAAGCAGTTCCTTGCGGCTGATCTCAAGCTTTTGATTCAACACTTCGGCATTCACAGCGTTCTATCTTGTTTCGTTGGGATGCCAAGGCACCAGTCAATTGAGCAAAAAAATAATCAAATTCAACGCTAGCGGCATTCAACCCGAGTGTATTCGATTTGGAATCGGGCATCGAATGCACCCTTGCTGGCTCAGGCATTTCAATGCATTTCTCAGCGTTTGAGACTTCTTGAGCCCTGATAATAAGATGTTCGCCACGCAATACAGTCGCAATCAAGGAATCTCTGCAAGTGGCAATCAAAAAATCTGCACTCTACGCCTCACTCTGGGCCAGCTGCGACGAGCTGCGGGGCGGCATGGATGCCTCCCAGTACAAGGATTACATCCTGACCCTGCTCTTTGTGAAGTACGTCTCGGACAAGGCAAAGCGCGAATCCCGCTACCTCATCGACGTACCCAAGAGCGCCTCATTCGATGAGATGACCAAGCTCAGGGGCGACAAGGAGATTGGCGACAAAATAAACAAAATCATCGGCAAGCTGGCGGAAGAGAACGACCTCAAGGGCGTGATCGACATTGCCGACTTCAACGATGAGGACAAGCTCGGCAAGGGCAAGGCGATGGTCGACCGCCTGTCCAACCTCGTGGGCATCTTCGAGGGGCTGGATCTCTCGGCCAATCGGGCAGATGGCGATGACCTGCTAGGCGACGCCTATGAGTACCTGATGCGCCACTTCGCGACCGAGTCCGGCAAGTCCAAGGGTCAATTCTATACCCCGGCAGAGGTTTCCCGGATTCTGGCCAAGGTCATTGGCATTACGGACTCAACCCCCCAGCACGCGACAGTGTATGACCCCGCCTGTGGTTCCGGCTCACTGTTGCTGAAAGTCGCCGACGAGGCCCCCAGCGGGCTGTCGATCTTCGGGCAGGAGATGGACAACGCCACAGCTGCCCTCGCCCGCATGAATATGATCCTGCACGACAACGTGACCGCCAAGATCTGGCAGGACAACACGCTGGCCAACCCCCACTGGAAGGACGCTGCCGGTGCACTGCAGACGTTCGACTTTGCCGTGATGAACCCGCCGTTCTCGGTCAAGAGCTGGACCAACGGCGTCAATGTCAACGATGACGAGTTTGATCGATTTGAATACGGCGTCCCGCCCGAGAAGAACGGCGACTATGCCTTCCTGCTGCATGTCCTCAAATCGCTGAAGAGCACCGGCAAGGCAGCCATCATCCTGCCGCACGGCGTGCTGTTCCGCGGCAACAAGGAAGCCGACATCCGCGAGCGCATCATCCGCCAGGGTTACATCAAGGGCATCATCGGCCTGCCGGCCAACCTGTTTTATGGCACAGGCATCCCCGCCTGCATCATCGTGATGGACAAGGAACACGCCAGCAGCCGCAAAGGCATCTTCATGATCGACGCGAGCAAGGGATTCATGAAGGATGGCAACAAGAACCGGCTGCGCAGTCGAGACCTGCACAAGATCGTCGACGTATTCAATGCCCAGGCCGACGTAGAGCGATACAGCCGCATGGTCAGCACCAAAGAGATCGCGGAAAACGACTACAACCTCAACATCCCCCGCTACATTGATGCCAGCGAGCCAGAAGATCTGCACGATCTGTCGGCCCACCTTTCCGGTGGCATCCCCAATCGTGATATCGACGCCCTGGAGGAATACTGGACCGTCTTCCCAAACATGCGTCAGGCACTCTTCAAGCAAGCGAGAAAAGGCTACAGCGAACCCCGACTGGCGCCCGCAGAGGTCAAGCGCACGATTCTCGAGCATGAAGAGTTCAAAGACTTCGCGAAACAGGGTCAGCGGCTGCTCAACAAATGGGCAGAGCAAGTCGCGCTGGCTGAAATCAAAGTCGGCGACGCACCCAAAGACATCATCCACAACAATTCAGAGGCGCTCCTAAAGACCTATGCCAACGCCGATTTGTTGGACCAGTACGGCATCTACCAGATCCTGATGGACTACTGGGCCGATACCATGCAGGACGACGTGTACGTCATCACTCAGGATGGCTGGGACGCTGGCAAGGTGATCCGGGAGTTGGTCGTGAACAGCGGCCAGAAGCTGAAGGAAACACCCGACCTGACCATCGGCCGCGTGAAATACAAGGCCGAGATTATTCCACCTGACCTCATCACGGCTCGATTCTTTGCTGAAGAGAAAGCGCAGCTGGAATCACTGCAGACCGAGCTCGATGGCCTAAGCCAGGAACTAGAAGCCTACATCGAGGAGCACGGCGGAGAAGAAGGCCTCCTCGCAGATGCACAGACAGACACCGGCAAGGTCACCAAAGCGAGCGTCACGACCCGACTGCGCGAAGCGGCAGATGATGAAGAAATCCAGGCACTGAAGGAGGTCAAGAAACTGATCGATTCAGAAGGCACAAAGAAGAAGGCAATCAAAGCTGAAGAGGAAGCTTTGGACAAGCAAGTTCTGGCTAAATACCCGAACCTGACCACCGATGAAATCAAAACGCTAGTAGTGGAAGACAAGTGGCAAGCCACGTTAAGAGCAGACATCCAGGCAGAGATTGAGCGCGTGACACAGCAGCTTGCAAACCGGCTGAAGGAGTTAGAGGAGCGATATGAGGAACCCCTGCCAGACCTAACGCACGAGGTTGACGCATTGAGCCGCAAGGTTGACATGCACCTAAAGGCGATGGGGTTGGAGTGGTAACTTTGGAGCGGAAGCCATCCATGAGCGGATACAAGCAGACCGAGTTGGGCGAGATACCAGAGGATTGGCAGATATCGTCAATGTCAACGATGACAAGCCTAATGACAAACGGTTTTGTTGGAACTGCCAAAAGACACTACACGGATCGAGAAGACGGTGTTCTGTACATTCAAGGCTATAACATCACGCCAGGCGGCTTTAACTTGAACGGTGTGAAAAGTGTAACCAAAGAGTTTCATCTCCAGCACAAGAAATCATGCCTAAGGGAAGGTGACTTGTTGACCGTCCAAACTGGCGACATTGGCGAGACTACGGTGATTCCTTCCAAGCTTGCAGGCGCAAACTGTCATGCATTGATTATCAGCCGGTTCAAACCAGACAGATTCTCGTCTGAATTCTTTTGCTATTACTTAAATTCAGAACAAGGTCGCGCTCGCCTAAGAGAGATCGAAACCGGCACTACGATGAAACACATAAACGTCGGAGATCTAGTCAATTTTGAAATTGCGCATCCAGCCAGCTTAAGCGAGCAGACTGCAATCGCCAACGCGCTTTCCGATACCGACGCTCTGATCAAGGGCTTGGAAAAACTGATCAACAAAAAACGCGCCATCAAAACCGCCGCCATGCAGCAACTGCTCACCGGCAAGACCCGCCTGCCCGGTTTCGACAAACACCCCAACGGCAAGCCCAAAGGCATGAAGCAAACCGAGCTGGGCGAGATTCCCGAGGATTGGCAAATTGCGAATCTTTCGGAGATTGGCACCACGATCATCGGTCTCACCTACAGCCCCAAAGACGTTTCCGAAACCGGCACGTTGGTACTGCGGTCATCAAACATCCAACGTAATCGACTAGCCTTTAATGACAACGTGTTCGTTGATATGGACCTACCCCGAAGGGTAATCGTTCGTGAAGGCGACATACTAATTTGCGTAAGAAATGGCAGTAAGAAGCTGATCGGGAAGTGCGCACTCATCGATAAAAACACATCAGGTGCAGCCTTTGGCGCGTTCATGTCGATATTTCGTTCAAAGGTAAGCAGATTCGTATTTCAACAAATGCAAACAGATTCGTTTCAGTCGCAAATAAACGAAGTAATGGGCGCAACGATCAATCAACTAACCAACAAGGACTTGGCTAGTTTCAAAATTTCCCTGCCAAGCAATCACGACGAACAGGCTGCCATCGGCAACATCCTCTCCGAAATGGACGACGAAATCACAGCACTCGAGCACCGCCTCGGCAAAACCCGCGATATAAAACAAGGCATGATGCAGGAGTTACTCACCGGTCGGACACGCCTGCTATGAAACCGTTTCGCCACTACTGTCGAGACTGGAAGGACTGATCATGAGCAACGTTGGCCAACTCGAACGTCAGACACAAAGCCGCGTCGTGAACCTGTTCCAGCAAAAGCTGGATTACGACTATCTGGGCAACTGGGAAGACCAGGAACGTACGAACGGCATTGAGGTCGACCTGCTTACCAATTGGCTCAAGTCACAGGGCGTGAGCAACGTGCTGATTCAGCGAGCACTCCGCCAACTCGATGCAGCCGCCGCGCTGGGCGAAGGCAAGAAACTCTACTACGCCAACGAGGCGGTCTATCGGCTGCTGCGGTACGGCGTCAAGGACAGAGAAAGCGCGGGTCACCAGAAGGAAACTGTCTGGCTGATCGACTGGGAGCACCCCGAGAACAATCACTTCGGGATCGCCGAAGAAGTCACCATCAAAGGCGAACACAAGAAGCGACCCGACCTGGTGCTTTATGTGAATGGTCTGGCCCTCGGTGTGATTGAACTGAAGCGATCTTCCGTCTCGATTGGTGAGGGCATTCGCCAGAACCTGGATAACCAGAAAAAGGATTTCATCCGCAACTTCTTCACGACCATGCAACTCGTCATGGCGGGCAACGACACGCAGGGGTTGCGCTACGGCACGATTGAGACGCCCGAAAAGTTTTACCTTGAGTGGAAAGAAGAAGGCAGTTCGTCCACGGGCAATCTGCTGGACGATCATCTTCAGCAGGTATGTGAAAAGTCCCGCTTTCTGGAGCTGATACACGACTTCATGGTGTTCGATGCCGGCGTGAAGAAGACCTGTCGTCACAACCAGTATTTCGGGGTCAGAGCGGCGCAGGAACACATTGAACAGCGACAGGGTGGGATCATCTGGCACACGCAGGGCTCCGGCAAGAGTCTTACCATGGTGTGGCTGGCCAAGTGGATTCGTGAACATCGTACCGATGCGCGCGTGCTCATCATCACCGATCGTACGGAACTGGATGAACAGATTGAGCAGGTGTTTTTGGGCGTCGATGAGAAAATCACCCGCACAAAAAGCGGGGCCGACCTCGTCGAACAGCTGAACAATACAAGCCCCTGGCTGCTGTGCTCCCTCGTTCACAAGTTCGGCCGCAACCAGGAGGATGATGATGACGAGGCGACCGACGATTTCCTCGCCGCGCTAAAGAGCAGCTTGCCGAAGGACTTTTCGCCCAAGGGCGATCTTTACGTATTCGTTGATGAGTGCCATCGAACACAATCCGGCAAGCTGCACGATGCGATGAAGGCCCTGCTTCCTGAAGCGCTCTTCATCGGCTTCACCGGCACCCCGCTCCTCAAAAAGGACAAGCGCAAGTCGGTTGAAACGTTCGGCCCCTACATTCACACCTACAAATTCAACGAGGCTGTGGCCGATGGCGTCGTCCTCGACCTTCGATATGAGGCGCGCGATATCGACCAGCGCATCACCTCCGAGAAGAAGGTGGACGAGTGGTTCGAGGCCAACACCAGCGGCCTGACGCCCATCGCGAAGTCCCAGCTCAAACAGCGCTGGGGAACCATGCAGAAGGTGAGCTCCAGTGAACCGCGCCTTCGACAAATCGTGAACGACATTGTGGTCGACATGTCGATGCGGCCACGGTTGGCAGACGGCCGGGGCAATGCCCTGCTGGTTTGTGCCAGCGTTCATCAGGCGTGTCGTGTGTATGACATGCTCCAGCACACGATGCTCGCAGGAAAATGCGCGATCGTTACCAGCTACCAGCCGACAGCCTCATCTATCAAAGGTGAGGAAACAGGTGAAGGCGCGACAGAAAAGCTCTTCAAGTACGACGTATACCGCCAGATGCTGGCCGACTATTTCGGGCAGGACAAAGACAAGGCCATGCATCGGGTCGAGGAGTTCGAGAAAGAGGTCAAAAAGCAATTCGTTGACCAACCGGCGCAGATGAAACTCTTGGTTGTCGTCGACAAGCTGCTAACGGGCTTCGACGCGCCCTCAGCGACCTATCTGTACATCGACAAGCACATGCAGGACCACAACCTGTTTCAGGCGATCTGCCGCGTTAACAGGCTCGACAGTGAAGACAAGGAGTATGGCTACATTGTCGACTACCGGGACCTGTTCAAGTCACTCGACAAGGCGGTGGCAGACTACACCGCAGAAGCGCTGGAGGGCTATGACGCCGCCGATGTCAGCGGCTTGCTAAAGGACCGCCTCGAGCAGGCCAAACAGGATCTCGACGATGCGCTGGAAACCGTTAGGGCGCTCTGTGAGCCTGTTTCGCTGCCACGGAATACACAGGACTATCTCGCCTACTTCTGCGGCGACACGAATGATCCGGAGGCACTGGGCGCACGAGAATCAATTCGCGTCACCCTGTACCAAGCTGTCGCAAAGGTGGTGCGTTCGTTTTCCAACTTGGCCAATGAACTCGTTGCCGCGGGCTACACGCCCGCAGAGAGCCAGCAGATAAAGGATGAGGTCACACACTTCGAGAAGATGCGAGACGAGGTCAAAGTCGCCAGCGGCGACCTCCTCGACATGAAGCGATATGAGCCTGCTATGCGCCAGCTGCTGGATATGTATATCCACGCCGATCCGAGTGAGACGCTGATCGATTTTGAAGAGCTGGGATTGATCGAGCTCATCGTACAACGGGGGGAATCCGCGCTGGATTCGCTGCCCAAGGAGATCAAGGAAAACGAGGAAGCGATGGCCGAGACCATCGAGAACAACCTCCGCAAAACCATCATCGACGAGAATCCGGTCAACCCCAGGTATTACGACCGGATGTCAGACCTGCTGGCGGCACTGATTGATGAGCGGCGGAAACAGGCGATCAGCTATCAAGAGTACCTGGAGCGAATTCAGGATCTGGCATATCAGGTCAAGCGGCCCGGCGGTGAAAACAACCCCTACCCAACCAGCCTCACGACTCCTGCGTCAAAGGCACTCTTTGACAATCTTGGGCAAGATGCCGACCTCGCATTGCGCGTGGATTCGGCGATTCGGGAGAATCGAATGGCGCTTTGGAAAGGCGATCGGCTAAAAGAAAAAAAGGTTCTTTACGCGATCGAGGATGAACTGGGCGACACCGATTTTGATCCTATGGCAATCCTCGAACTCGCCAAAAATCAGCAGGATTACAACTGAGCCGTGACAAACTCATCTTTGTCATCAAAGATCGTTGTGGGCGGAATACCTGTCCAGGTTCAGCGGAAATCAATCAAGAATCTGCACCTCAGCGTCCTGCCACCCGATGGAAACGTTCGTATTTCGGTGCCCGAGCATCTAGCGGAGGAGCGGGTTCGGGCCGCCGTTGCCACGCGACTGCCCTGGATCAAGAAACGGCAGCGCGAGTTCGCGACCCAACCTCGCCAAAGTCAGCGTGAGATGGTGACCGGCGAGACCCATTACTTCGAGGGTAAGCGGTACCGTCTTGAAGTCATTGAGCGGCCCGGTAAACATGAGGTCGTACCAACAAAGTCGCGGCTACAGCTCATCATTAATCCCGGGACGACGCGAGAAAATCGCCAACGTCTGCTGGCCGATTGGTATCGGGCCCGCCTGAAAGAACGGATCCCTCCCCTGCTCGCAAAGTGGCAGGAAGTCATTGGTGTGACCGCGAACGAATGGCACGTCAAGAAGATGAAGACCAAATGGGGCAGCTGCAACATCGAGGCAAAGCGAATCTGGCTGAATCTGGACCTTGCCTGCAAACCGCCAGAATGCCTTGAGTACATTCTGGTTCACGAGCTAGTCCATCTGCTCGAACGCCACCACAACGATCGCTTCCGGGATTACATGGATGAGTTCATGCCGAACTGGCGGCTCTACCGAGACACGCTGAATAAAGCGCCGTTAGCCAATGCTGATTGGAACTATTAGCGCTTACCGATTTGAATAATCAACGCCTAGTACGAATAAAACCCGGCCGAACCGTTAGTAGTATCGCGAGCACTAACCTTTCAAGCCGACTTTGTTGGAGCGAAACAAAAGTCTATGAGACCAATAAAAGACCTACAAGATGCCGCAAAAATCGGTGATGCCGACGCTCAATTTGAGCTAGGCAACGCATACTGGATCGGGAAAGAAGTTCGAAAGGACGATTCCGAAGCCAGGAGACAATGGCGCTCTGCTGGAGAGCAGGGCCATGCTGATGCCCAGTTCAACCTCGGATTAGGCAGTGCCCAGCAAGGTCAATTTGACGAGGCCATCGTTTGGTACAAACAAGCAGCTTCTCAAGGCCACGCCTTGGCTGCATTCAACCTAGGAACGCTGTATCGAGAGGGTAAGGGCGTAGCGCCCAATATGGAGCAAGCGCTGTCTCACATTAAGAGTTCAGCAATGGCCGGGCTTGCCACAGCACAGGCAACCATTGGCACGCTATATCTTACTGGTGACGCCGGGGAGACGAACTACGACAAAGCGGCAATGTGGTTTAAAAAGGGTGTCGCCCAGAACGACACTGCGTGCCAATACAAGCTAGGATACCTATACAGCCAAGGTAAAGGCGTCGATAAGGATTTGGCGCGGGCATACTGTCTCATGTTTGCTGCGGCTGAAGACGGCTACTCGCACGCGATCAATGACCTGAACTTGATTCGGCGCCGTCTCTCGAGAAAGGATAAAAAAAGAGTCAACGAGATTTTGGACGACATGGGGTACGCAAATACCGAACCTCATTTCACGTCAGCACCCACCGGTTCAGTCGCCAAGCATATAATCCTATGGCTTATCGCACTCGCCTTGTTGATTGGTGGGCTCGTGGTAGCAGTGGTCATCGGAGCACTGGCGACCACAGTGGTTCTGGGTGTTTTGGGAACTGCGGCGATCGTACTTGTCCTATGGTATGGCGTAGGACACGCTTTGATCGCGATGCGGAAAGATCGAGACGACAATCCGTTCTAGAACTTTTAAAGAGCTATCGCCCGAGCGCTTAAAGTCCCTAGCGAATCGGTATATCTAACGTCCGGCGATACATAGGACGAAGTGGGGGCAGTTTTGGGGGCAGTAATTGACCTAAACAGGTCAGAAATAGCGTAATTACAATGCGTTAGGAGAGACTTTCGATCCCGCCTGGCTCCACCAAATCCCTTTTTACTTCGTACCCGCGAGTGCGCGCACCTGCTGGCGAATGCCGTCGAGGATTTCGTCGGGCTCGCACTGACGCCGCGAGATTTCGCCTCGCAGCCATTCGAGGAGTTGAACGCGCTGTTCCACGGGAAGGTTTTCCGTCGTCAGCGAGAGCGTCGTGCCGCACGAGCAGTTCGCGAACGCGAGCGTGCCCGCGGGTTGCTTCGTCTCCCAGTCGCCGGCATCCGCGTCGTAGGAAGTCACGTGACCGAGGGGCGTCGTGATATCGATCCACGACTTCAGGCTCGGAAACTCATGACCACAATTGGGGCAGGTTTTGGGAAAGAGGCCCGAGTAGTACTCGAACATCAGGTCGACGACCTCGGTCTCGGATGTGAACAATACAGTCTCCAGACCGTGCGTCCCTGCACGTAGTCAGAACCATTCGGTTCATTGAACGAACCAAACCAAAGTAGTTCGATCAGCGTATCATGTCAACGTCTACCCTCTGAGCCCTATGCTGCTCCCATGCGTGATCGCACTCTCATCCAGACCCTGCTCTATCTCAACCAGCAACTGAACAAGCCGGCGGAGTCGCTCGAGATCACGATGTCACAGTACCTGTTGCTGCACTTCCTTCATGAACAGCCGCGCCGCGCTTCTGACTTCGCGGTGACGACGAACATCGGCAAGCCGGGCGTCACCGCCATTGTCGATCAACTGGAGGCCAGGGGATGGGTCAAACGCAAGCCAGACCCCAATGATGGTCGCGCTCAGCTCATCTCCATGACCCGCGCGGGCCGGGCCGCCTTCCTCGGCTTCGAAGACCGGATGGACGAAGCATTGCGCGCCTTTCTCGGTGACGATGCGATCAACGACGCCAACGCGGCGCTGGCGGCGTTCTACGCGCACTGGAATGAACGAAGGATCGCTCGATTTGAAGCCAACCGGGCGGCGCGAGCCCGGTCATCGCAGGAGGCGCCCGGCGATGCTGCCACAGGCCGTGGACACAAGCGGGGCCGATAGATTAACTTAACCGTTGACCCGTTCATTCTGTGAGGTTCGACCCATGCGACTGCCGTTTTTGTTCCTCTTGCTCGTTGGCCTGACGCAGGCTGCCACTGCCGAATCTGTGCTGCTGCCGATGCACAATGCGATCGACTTCGATTCAGGTGAGGTCTTCGAGGGCCCGACCGGCGGTGCCGAACTGACCTATCCGCCGATGGATGCCGACAAGCTGCTCGGCGCACGCGCCACCGAGGGCAATGTGCTGTTCGTCGCCAATGGCAACTTCGATACGCTGACCGAAGCCGAGGCAATGGACGCGATCGCCAACAGCGAGAATGAGATTCGCCACTGGGTTGGCCGTCAGACCTATCAAACCGTTGTCGTGATGCTGACCGACCAGAACCGCCTGGTGAAAATGACCTTCCCGGTTTGCGCAACGCCGGCGTGCGACCAACTGACCTTCAAGTACCACGCTTGGGCCGCCAGTTCGACCGCGGACTGAACGCGCACCCCGCTCTGAAGACTTGATACTTGTCACCGGCAGCTCAGGCCATCTGGGCGAGGCGATCGTTCGCACGATCGGCGCGGGCGACGTCCGCAGTGTCGACATCCAACCCGGCGAATTCACCAGTGATCCCGGCGACATCCGGGATCGCGATCACCTCCGCAGTTGTCTGAAGGGCGTTACCACCGTCTACCACGCGGCAACGCTGCACAAACCCCACGTCGCCACCCACTCGACCCAGGACTTCATCGACACCAACATCTCCGCGACGGCGATGTTGCTCGAGGAGGCGGTGCGCGCCGGCGTCCGGAGCTTCATCTTTACCAGCACGACGAGCGTCTACGGCGAGGCGATGCAGCCGGCCAGCAGCGACCCTGCAATCCGCGTGACCGAATCGGTCAGCCCCATACCGAAGAACATCTACGGCATCACCAAGCTTGCGGCTGAAGACCTGTGCCGGCTTGCCCATCGCGAGCACGGACTGAACGTGCTGGTACTGCGAACCTCCCGTTTCTTCCCTGAAGAAGACGATGCACGAGAACGTCGGGACGGCTGGGATCAGGACAACGTCAAAGCCAACGAATTCCTGTTCCGGCGCGTCGAGCTGTCCGACTGCGTCAGCGCGCACCTTTGCGCCGCCGCCCGGGCACCGGACATCGGGTTCGGCCGGTTCGTCATCAGCGCAACCAGTCCGTTCCTTCCGGAGGACCTCGCCGATCTTCGCTCCAATCCGGCCGCGGTCGTTTCGCGGCGCGTACCAGGGTTCGATGAAGTGTATGAGCGACTCGGATGGCGGATGTTCGATGACATCAGCCGCGTCTACATCAACGACCGGGCCCGGGCCGAGCTGGGATGGCGACCCCGCTACAGCTTTGCCGACGTGCTGGCGCTCGCGGCCCGCGGCGAGGAAACCCGCAGTGAACTCGCGCGGGCTGTCGGGGCAAAGGGCTACCACGATGAAGCTTTTGACGACGGCCCCTACCCGGTCAAACCAGATTATCTACGACAAGAGGGCCGAGCCATGAGCTACGAGAAAATAGCGGTTGAGTACGAGGACAGCGTCGCGATCGTCAAGCTGAACGATCCGGGCGTCTTGAACGCACTGTCCAACCGAATGGTGCAGGAGTTGCACGCGGCCATTGCCGAGGTGCTCGCCAGCGACGCACGCTGCCTGCTGTTGACAGGCGAAGGTCGCGCATTCTGTGCCGGCGCCAATCTCGCGGCCGGCGGCGGCGCCGGCGAGGCGCTACCCCCCAGTGGACACGTGCTGGAGACACACTATCACCCGGTCATGAACCAGCTTCGTCAAATGGAGATCCCGTTTGTAACGGCCATCAATGGGCCCGCCGTTGGCGTGGGGATGAGCTTCGCCGTGATGTCTGACTATGCGATCGCGTCAAGCGAGGCCTACTTCCTGCAGGCGTTCGCCAATATCGGTCTCGTGCCGGACGGCGGCGCCACATGGATCCTGCCACGCATCATCGGCTTCCGTCGCGCCATGGAACTGTCCATGCTCGCCGAGCGATTGCCGGCGGCCAGTGCGCTTGAGTGGGGGCTCATCAACCGGGTCGTGGACGGCGATGCCTTGATGAGCGAGGCAATGACCGTTGCCAGGCGCCTTGCCGAAGGACCCCGATCACTCGCCCTGATTCGCAGGCTGTACTGGGAGTCTTCGAGCAACAGCTATGCGGAACAGTTCCAGCTCGAGGTGAACATGCAGCAGCAGGCACAGCAGAGCAACGACAGCCGCGAAGGTGTGCTCGCCTTCCTCGAGAAGCGAAAGGCGAAGTTCACCGGTACCTGATCAGCCGCCGCGGCGCGCTTTCTTGAAGTCGGGCTCGCGCTTGTCGATGAATGCGCTGATTGCTTCCTTGTGTTCAGCGCTCTGATAGCACTCGGCGAGCGCACGTCCCTCGCGCTTCTGAACCTCCAAAAGGTCGGTTTCCATCATGTTCTGCGTCATGAGCTCCTTGACCTTGATGAGCGCGGCCATGGGATTCTCGCCATAGGATCTCGCCACAGCGAACGCTTCATCGAGCAATGCCTCTGGCGAGGTGACGCGATCGATCAGTCGCAGTGCCTGTGCTTCCTCAGCAGAAATGGTCTTGCCAGACAGCATGAGATCGTTGGCGGCGCCAAAGCCGGTTCGTGCCACAACGAAGTGTGAACTGGCCAGCTCCGGCACGAGTCCCATCTTGACGAAGCGCAGGCTGAGCTTCGCATCAGACGACGCGATGATGTAGTCCATCGGCAGAATCTGGGTGAGCCCAACGCCGATGGCAGCGCCGTTGACGGCCGCGATGCATGGCTTGGAGCGCCGGATGAGGCCAACCCAGTCCCGCGGCTCGCCGGTCGCGCTGCCGCCGACCTCGCCGGAATCCGCCTGAGCCTTGAACAGGTCCTTGATGTCGGCGCCGGCACAGAAACCTCGACCCGCACCGGTCAACACAATCGCCTCGATCTCATCGTCAGCGTTGGCCTGCTCGATTGCGTCCTGGAGTTCATTGCCCATCTGGTAGGTCCAGGCATTAAGCCGGTCGGGCCGATTCATCGTGATCGTCAGGATTCCATCCTGCACAGCCGTCAGTATCGTCTCGTAAGCCATCGCTCTCTCCCCCTTTACGTTCAGCAATGCCCCAAGCTATCAAATCCCCCCTCCCGCCGCGACATCCTCGCGGGGTCAGACCCTGGCGTGGCACTGGGGTCTGACCCCGGGGTGGCACTGGGGTCTGACCCCGGGGTGGCACTGGGGTCTGACCCTGGGTGGCGCTCAGGTGGTGAGGGCGGCGACTCGCTCGATGAGCCAGAAGCAGGAGATGGAACCGATGACGTAGATGGGCGCCAGTCGTGCCAGCGCGGTCTCGACGGGCGGGTTCAGGCGTCGCCAAAGCGCGGCGACAATCAACACCGAGGCCACGATGATGAGTTGGCCGACCTCGATTCCCAGATTGAACAGGAGCAGCGCAGACGCGAACTGCGCTTCTGGCAGGCCGATCTCCCGCAAGACGCCGGCGAAACCAAGACCGTGCAACAGCCCGAACAGAAAGGCGATTTGCCACGGGCGGCGAGCAGTCAGCGTCGCGGCCCGGTCCGGCGCCACGTTCTCCCAGGCGATGAAGACCAATGACAGCGCGATCGCCGCCTCGACCGGCGCCTGCGACAGGCGAACAACATCGAGGATCGAGAGCGCCAGCGTCAGGGAATGCGCCACCGTGAAACTGGTGATCGTCTTGACGATTCGCCAGGGCCCACTGACGATCAGCATCAATCCGACGACAAAGAACACGTGATCGAGCCCCTCAAGCAAATGCGTAATCCCGAGGGTCAGATAGACCGGCAGGAGTGGCGCCGGCTTTGCCTCGAGGGAGGCGACCGGCGACTGCGGCGTGATCACGATGGTGCGCGCCGGACCATCCGCCGGCTCCCACGTCAGCAGCACATCGATCACCGTGCTCGACAGCCCTGCAATCGACACCTCGTCGAGCCCGTTGCGACAATCCGCGGTCCAGCGTTCGGTAATCGCGCTTGGACTGCCGGACGTCACTGGGGATGTCAGGTCCGGACAATCGACCTGCAATCGGAGGTTCAGGAACCGCCCGCCAATGACCGGCTGACGAAATTCGATCTCAACGCGGCCCTCGTCAAGCGCGACAAGGCGCGCATACGCCGGCCGCATCTCATGCGCGATGACGCTGAGGGGCAGCGTGAGCATCAACACGATGGCACCAACGCCGGCTAATCGTCGATACGCCATGTCACGTCATACTTCTGCTCGAGTCCTGCGAGGTACGTCGCTCGTGCCTGTTCGCGACGCGCTTGGATGAACTCGGCCACGACCCGGTTCTCGACGGCTTCGAAAGGCGGTACCCCAGGCGGTCGACGCTCTGTCACTCTCACGAGATGCTGCCCGAATTTGCTGACCACAGGGCCATACCAACGGGCATGCGTCTCCATCGACATCATCTCCCTGGCGAAATCGCGGCCGAATACCGCACCGATTTCGCGCTCGGACAGCAGCACGTACACCGGGTTCTGCATCGCCGGCGCACCGAGCGTGCGCCAGTCGGTCACGTCTTCCAGATCATCGATAAGGGCTGCCGCATCACGCCCCTCCGGAATTCTCAGCTGCTCAAAGCTGATCCGCTCGGGCAGCCGATAACGGTCGCGGTTGCCCTCGAACCAGGAGCGCACGGCTTGCCGGTCAGGCTCAACGGCCGCGTCCTGTTCGGCAACAAAGCTGATTTTCTGTACGAGCCGTCGCCGAACGATCTCGTCCGCATCGTCGAGCCCGAGTGCCATGGCCTCGCGGTACAGCATTTCCTCCTCGACCCAGTTCTGCAGGAGGTGATGCAGTTCCTCAGCCGTGGGGGCGCGCCCCATCTGACCCTGCCACATGCCGGCCAGCCGAATGGCCACGCTCTCGTCGACAATGATGTGCTCACTGTCCGGCCGCAGCGCATCGATCGCGAAGATCAATGCGCCAATGCAAACGAACCAGAAAAGGTGCGATCTGAAGAGGTTCAAATCAGGGCGAATACCAGATCGGAGAACTCCAGGCGCGCTCCTGGATTGTCGCCGGCAGATCGGGCCTCGGCTCAACACCGGCACGCATCGCATCCCATGTCGACCAGCGACAGGTCGGGTCCTGCAGAACACGCACGTAATAGAATGCGTGCTGGTCCGCATCGAATCCGGGGTCCTGCCACTTTGCCTTCAGCTCGGCGGCACCGCTTTCGCTGATCGAGCAGTCTGACAGATCCACGCTGGCGCCATTGTCCGGGCAACGATGGGTTTCGGGGTCGACCTCGAGCCCGTTGCTGCAGGCGACATCGAACACCTGCTCTCGCGGCTCACCGCCATCAATCCAGCCCTTGATAATCTGGAGGCGCTGCAGAGGCGCCTGTCCCGGGTCCTGCGTTGCCCAGGCAATGAACTCCGGCACCTCGTCGCCAGCGACCATCAGGTCAGCACCCATCGACACGCCCTCGCCGTATGCCTTCTCGACCATCTGCGGATCGTCGAGCGACGGCATCGACGTGCCGGCAAAGAACCGGACCTTGATTCGCGGCCCGGTCGTCGAAAACGTCTCCTTGCGCCGAAATGCCTCGAAGATCGACTCCCGCGTGTTCTCTTCCGCCCACACGGCTGCAAGGCCAGAACCACCCCAGAGATGGTAATAGGTGTTGCGATAACGGTTGCCGTCGGCGCCCGGCTCATCCATCGGGACAGACCCACGCAGCTGCGGCGTCGCATCCAGCATGCCCACCTTGCTGTAGTACTCCTCGTCATTGCCCGACCAGGAAGCGTTGTGCGTATCGCTCGAGCCGATCACACCGAACTTGAACGGATTGAAGCCGCCCTCCTCCTGCATACGGATGCCATTCAGCAAGGCCTCCCGAACGTAGCTGCCATTGATGTCGCTCGGGATCTGCGTCGCAATG
This sequence comes from Pseudomonadales bacterium, assembly GCA_965267485.1. Lineage (GTDB taxonomy): Bacteria > Pseudomonadota > Gammaproteobacteria > Pseudomonadales > Azotimanducaceae > JANQJA01. The sequence goes on from OZ254080.1 coordinate 2,892,455, forward strand.
CGATAGGGGAAGATCTCGAAATCGGCCCACTCGTCATTCGGCGACAGCAGAGGGTGGGTATCGGAGGTCCCCTTCACCTGGGTGTTCTCCACGATCGGCTCGTTGCGCATGCGCAGATCAGCGTAGGCGGCATCGAGGGGCTGATCGGAGCCATACATCGAAAGGCTGAACATCTGCCCGTTGGAGCCGTTGCTGTTATGCGGAATCGCGATGAGATCCATGCCCGATTCACGCTGCTCGTCCATCCACTGCCACAGATCCTCCGGGTTCTGCGACATCAATCTTGAAAACGGTGCGGCGGGTGCTTTGTCGCCGTCGAACACCACGTTGCGATGGAGGTTCTGGGATTCGGGGCCCGACGTGTATTCATAGGCAATGAACGCCGTAAAATTACCGGGGTCGTTGTGCCGGTTGGCCGCCTCGACCACCTTCGCCCAGGCTGCTTCGTGCTCAGCATCGTCCTGGATACCCATGAAGTGCTCATCGCCTTCCGTGATGTACTTGCGAATCGACTGGAAGGCAGCCCCTCGATCGGCAACGGTCACGTGCTGTGTCAGCGCCTTTGCGTCAGGGTGTTTCGAGATGTCGGTCGTCGGATCACCCATGGCAGAAAGAATGCCGAGATAGGCGCCGTGGTCTGAAACCCCGTAGAAATCCAGAGGCTCGTCAAGTTGCATGACCCACCCGGCAGGGTGCGTCAGCGGTTTGCCCTTCGCGAATTCGTACGCGTCGTCAGGGTCCGCGCGCGTGCCGAAGATGTAGGCATCGAAAGAGTAGCGGGTGTGGACATGCAGATCGCCGAAGTAGGCCGAACGCATCGGAGCAGCCTGCTGGCTGACCGCGGGCGCGGTCTCTGTTTCGGCCGACGATGCCGGGTTCGACGCTGACTGATCTTCGCCTCCGCAGGCAGCGACGAGCGCCAGCGCAGACAGCACCATCATGGTCCTGACCATGTTCATCTCCCTCTTTGTTATATGGTTATGACTAGAACATCATCCCACAGACTGTTCAAGTCCTGATCAGTTGCTGGGGAGCACCTCGCCGGTTGCCTCACCGAAGCCGATGCGCCGAAAGCCAGCGAGCTCGCAGTGGGCCAGGAGCGTGACCCGATCGCCGTCTTCAAGGAACGTGCGCGTCTCACCATTCGGCAACACCAACGGGTTGGCCCCACCGCGAGTGATTTCAATGAGCGCGCCCTCGGTGCCTGCCGCCTGACCGGACATCGTGCCACTTCCGATCAGGTCGCCGGGCATCAGGTTGCAGCCGCTGACCGTGTGGTGGGTCAGCATCTGGGCGATCGACCAGTACGCATCGCTGAAGTTGCTACGCGAAAGCGATGCCGGCGCGAGACCCTGTTCACGCATTCGGCGTGTATCGAGCCTGACCTCGAGTTGCATGTCGATGTGCCCTGCCCTGCGATTGGCTTCGCTGTCCAGATAGTCGAGCGGCGCCGGATCATTGCTGTCCCGTGTCCATGCCGACCGGAACGGAGCCAGCGCCTCCATCGTCACGACCCAGGGCGAGACTGTCGTTGCAAAGCTCTTGGCAAGAAACGGTCCGAGCGGCTGATACTCCCAGGCCTGGATGTCGCGGGCCGACCAGTCATTGAGCAGACACAATCCGAAGGCATGATCCTCGGCGTCGTTGATGGTGATCGGATCCCCCAGCGCGTTGCTGCGCCCCACGAATACGCCCACTTCCAGTTCGTAGTCGAGCCGCTGACACGGCCCCAGTACGGGCGGCTCGTCCGGATCAGGTCGCGTCTGCCCCACCGGCCGACGAAAGTCGGTGCCAGAGACCACCACCGAAGACGCCCGACCGTGATACCCGATTGGCAGCCACTTGTAGTTGGGCAGCAGCGGATTATCGGGCCGAAACAACCGGCCGATGTTGGTCGCGTGATGAATCGACGTGTAGAAGTCCGTGTAGTCTCCAATGCGTGCCGGCAGCCGGAGACTCACATCCTGCTGACGATGAATACAGCCGCGCATCTCGTCAACATGGGGCGCCCCTTCGCGAAGTTGTGCTGACAGATGCTGGCGAAGCACCGTCGACGCTTCTGGCCCAAGGGCCATGAGCGTGTTGAGATCCTCACCCGCGGCGGCATGCAATGCCTCTGCCGCCAGGCCGCCAACGAGACGAGCAGCGTCGAGCGCCACAAGATCGACGATCTCGTCGCCGATCCCCACGCCAACGCGGGGTGCGCCACCTTCACCGCGTTCGAAGACGCAAAATGGCAGGTTCTGGATGGGGAAATCGGGGTGATCCCGGGCCGAGTCGACCCAGCACCGGAGTGCCGGGTCATGGGTTTCGTCAACGATGCGCATGACAGGCAGTCTACACACAACAATCGCCAGCATCCCGGGCGCGATTGCGCTCCAGCTATGGAAGCGCAACAATCAGACAATCCAGGTTCGGGGCAAAAGGCCGTGAGAGCATTTCTCGCCGAGATCGTCAGGCGCCGTGTGCACCGCGTCGCCATGGCGTACATCGCCATTGGCTGGATGGCGCTCGAGGCAACCGACATGCTCGGCCCGCTCCTCGGCTTGCCCGAGTGGGCAATCTGGCTGGTGCTGACGCTCGTGACCCTCGGCTTTCCTGTCGCAATCATTCTCAGCTGGGTGTACGACCTGACCTCGGATGGGCTCGTCCAGACCGAAGAGACGCCTGCCTCTGCTCAGGCACCAAAATTCACCTCGCTCATCATCATCTCGATTCTGCTCGGCGCGGTCGCGTGGTTACTTGTCCAGCAGAATGTCGAAACCGACGACGAGGCAATGGCGAAGTCACCGTCAATTGCCGTGCTTGCGTTCGAGGACTTGAGTGCCAGCGGCGATCAGCGCTATTTCAGCGACGGCGTGTCGGAGGAACTGCTGAACGCACTGGCCAACGTGCGCGGCCTGAAGGTCGCCTCGCGCACATCATCGTTTCAGTATCGCAATCATTCCGATGTCACCGGTATCGCCAGCGAACTTGGCGTTGCCAACATCCTCGAGGGCAGCGTTCGTCGAAGCGGGGATATCGTCAGGATCACTGCCCAGCTTATCGACGGTCGTACCGGCTTTCACGTCTGGTCCGACAACTTCGACTTCGAGCTCTCGGATATCTTGATTGTGCAGGATCAAATCGCCCGCCAGGTGGTCAGTGCCATCACGCCAATGCTGGTCAGCAATATTGCGGAAGCGCCGGCGGCGCGCGTCGACGAAGCGGCCTACACGGCCTATCTGGAAGGTCTGGCAATCCTTCGCGGCCCTCTCGACGAACTCCGCCTCAATGAAGCCGCCAACCTGTTTCAGGAAGCCACGAGACTCGATAACAATCTCGCAAAGGCGCACGCGGGATTGTGCGAAACGTACCTCAGGCTCTACACGCGTCTGCGGGAAGATCGTGCATTCACGAGCGCCGAGCACGCCTGCGGCGAGGCGATGGATCGCGCGCGACCCGGCCATTCCCAGTGGGAGATACACCTCGCGCTCGCCGAACTTTACCGCGCTTCCGGACAGTACGAGAATGCCCTCGCTCAGATCGACAAGGCGATCGGCCTTCGCCCTGATCTGCCCATCCTCTACGTCACCAAGGGGCTGGCTCTCGCCGGAGAACCCGAGGCCGCTGTCACCGCCAACAAGGTCTTCCAGCAGGCACTGACACTTGATCCGGTGAATTGGGACACTCACCTCGCCTACGGCAATTATCTTTACGATCAGAAGTGCTACACCAACGCGATCGAGCACTATGAGACGGTGCTGTCGTTACAGGCGGGCTATCCGAGCGCCCTCGTCGGACTCGGCTCGGCTCTCTACATGTCGGGTGCGACCGAACGCGCCGAGGCTGTCTGGATGAGCCTGCGTCCCGCGACTATCCCGGCCGCAGACCGCGCGTCGCTGGGCAATGCCTACAGCAACCTTGGCATCATGCATTACTACAACGGCGACTTTGCACGTGCGGTCGAGATGCAGACCCTCGCCACACGGATGCGCCCCGAGGATCACCTGCCCTGGGGTCGGCTCGCCGAAAGCTATCGCGGCCTCGGGGATACCGAGAGCGAGATGAATGCCTATCGTCGCGGTATCGAACTGGCGCAATCCGCACTCGAAATCGAGGGCAGTTGGGAGACGTCGGGGCTGCTGGCGCTGTATCACGCTCATCTCGGAGAACAGGCAACGGCAGAGCGCTATCGCAACCAGATGCTGCAGCTCGCGCCGGACAATCCAGTGGCCCTCTATTACGCCGCGCTCACCAGTCTTGCACTGGGCGCGACTGACGAGGCGTTCCGGCATCTTGAGGCAGCAGGCAACCATGAACTGCCACGCAAGTTCATCGTCGATGATCCCGACCTGCGGTCACTTCGCGAGATCGACAGCGACCGCTTCGAGCGAGTGTTGGCGACCGCGAAAATTGACAACAATCCGGATCGGTGTAATGTGATTTGAGGTGATCTTGGGAACTACTGAAATGTCGAACGGAAAAGAAGAAGAAACGTCCCGACCCGGCCCTCCCGGAACTGAACGCCCGGGCCCACCCGGAACGGAAAGGCCCGGACCACCCGGTACAGAACGTCCGGGTCCACCCGGCACCGAGCGCCCTGGCCCTCCCGGCACAGAACGACCTGGACCCCCGGGGACCCAACGCTGACACGTGAACGTACGCGCACGATCACTCCATATCGGGATCAACGAGTGCAGTCCAGACGCGTATAACGGCTGGACGGGTCCGCTCACGGGATGCGAGCCGGACGCCGAGGCCATGTATGCCATTGCCACGGCGCTGGGCTACCAGTCACTGCTTCTCAAGACAGCGCACGCGACCCGGGATCGCGTGCGACACGAAATCACCGCTGCCGCAACCGAACTCTCCCCGGGAGACATCTTCCTGCTGACCTATGCCGGCCATGGAAACACGTGGAAGGATGACAAGTCTGACGAGGACGACGGCTTCGATGAGTCGTGGTGTCTCTATGATGGCGAGATCATCGACGACGAACTCGGCGCCCTCTGGAGACAGTTTCAGCGCGGCGTGCGCGTTGTCGTCATCTCGGATTCCTGCCACAGCGGAACAATCACCCGGGACATTGGAGGGTCACCGCTCGGCACTGATACGATAACCGGCGTTGAGCGCGCCATGCCCGGGGATGTCTCGGCTGCGCTCCGCCGCGCGCAGCGCAGCGTCTACCGGGAACGCAAGGCCGATGCCCGGAGCCAGTCGAACGATGCCATTGCATCAACGGTGCTTTCGATTTCAGGCTGTCGCGACGATGAGAAATCCCGTGAGATCGATGGTCACGGCGTGTTTACGCGTGCGCTGATGAAGGTCTGGGACGATGGCCATTTCAGCGGTGACTACAAGTCGCTTCGCGAACAGATCGTGATGCAGATGCCGGCAAACCAGACGCCGCAGCTGAACGTGATCGGTGACATGATGCTGGATCTTTCAGCCCAGCCCGCCCTGCGTCCGGAGGTCTGATCGTTGGCGAAACCCCCGCCCAGAAGCGCACTCATTGTCGGTATCAATGCCTATCGCGGCATGCCCCTCACCACCTGCGTCAGCGACGCAAAACGACTCGCCAGCCTGCTCGACAGGGACGAGGACGGCGCGCCGAATTTTTCGGTGAATCTGCTGACGGCGCCCGACGACGTGATTACCGAACGCTCGCTGAAGCGCGAGATCGTCAGTCTGTTCGAAGACGAGCATTGCGACGCCGCCGTTTTCTACTTCGCCGGGCATGGCGTCCTGACGCCGACTGGCGGCTATCTCGTGACACCCGACTTCGAGACCTTCGATGAAGGCATCTCAATGGATGAGGTCATTCGGCTGGCAAACCGCTCCCCCATTGAGAACAAGATCATCATCATGGATTGCTGCCACGCCGGCGGTATCGGTGACGATCGCGGCGTTTCAGAGGTCGGAGCCGGCGTATCGGTCATCGCCTCCTGCGGCAAGGCACAGAAGGCTGAAGAAAGTGGTGACAGCAGTCGCTTCACCTCGCTGCTCCTCGATGCGCTGCAAGGCGGCGCCGCCGATCTCGAAGGGTATGTGACGCCGGCATCCGCCTACGCGTACATCGATCGTCTCATCGGCGTTCGCGGTCAGCGACCAATCTTCCGCACGAACGTCAGCAACTTCTTCTCAATCCGTCGGACGAGTCCGCCGATCGAGGATCGCGTGCTCCGAAAGCTGGCGCAGTATTTCACTGACGCAGATTCGACGTTTGCGCTCGACCCCAGCTTCGAACCGACCGCCGATGAGGCAGACGAGACGAACACCGCCATCTTCTTCGAGCTGCAGCAGATGAATCGCGTCGGCCTCGTGAAACCGGTCGACGCGCTGCACATGTACGACGCTGCCATGAACAGCGGCGCCTGCTCACTCACCGCAACCGGCACGCTGTACTGGCGAGCCGCCAAAGACGGCAACATCTAGGTTCTGGGAACGGCCATGGACGAAAAATCGCTCGAAGACATGCTGTTTCCGGTTGAACCGGCGCAGTACGGGGACCGGTACCGGGCAGATTTCGTGGCCCTGTTCGACTCGTTCGTCGAGTCGGCCGACCGGGTCTCCGCCCGGCGGGCGCAGGCCAATTCCTTCTTCCTGACGGTCAACACATTGCTGGTCACCGCGGCAGGCACGGTCTGGGAGTTATCAGATGCGAGCACCAACTGGTTCATCGCCCTGGGCGGCATTCTCTTCAGCATCGTGTGGTGGGCAATGATCGATTCGTTTCGTACCCTGAACAGTGCCAAGTACGCCGTCATCAACGAGATCGAAACACGATTGCCGATCGCCGCCTATCGCGCCGAATGGGCCCTGCTCAAAGGGCGGCACAAACCACTGACGACCATCGAGGTCGCCGTCCCGTTTGCGTTTATGCTCCTGTACGCCGTGGCACTCGTCGTCGGCGTCGTTCAGCGGCTGGGCTGACCGCAGTCGACGTTCGCCACCGCGCTCGTTTCGGCGGCCGCCAGGTCTCTCGCGAGCCGGAATCCAATTGTTGGCTGGCGAATTCCGGGCTCGACGGAATCACGTAGCGTGATCACCAGATCGACAGGCGGTGACCCGAAGCCTCCGCCTCGGATGACATTGCCGCGCAGGCAACCGCGAAACATTTCCTGGGCGTCATTCCATGCGCTGCCATCGGCGGGCGCGCCGAAATAGTTGTCATGCCAGCAGTCGGCTGTAATCTCGAAGACGTTCCCCAACATATCCTGCAGGTCGTAGCCATTCGGCGGGAACGAGCCAACCGGATGCGTGCTGTCGGACTCTTCCGTGTTACAGCCCCGGCAGGCGGCGTTGCCCTCGCCAATGCGCTCACCCCAGTAGTAGGGCAATCCATGCGGCGAGCCACCGCGCGCCGCGTACTCCCATTCCGACTCCGAGGGCAACCGGTATCTCTTGCCCGTCTCACGGTTGAGCCATCTGATGTAGTCCCGGACATCGAACACCGAGACATTCGTGACCGGATGATCCGGGCGCGACAGAATCCCGGTGTGGTAACCGTTCTCCTGAGACGGCTCGACACCACTCGCCACAAGGTACTCGCCGAAGGCCCCGTTCGTGACCTCGGTGGCTGACATTTCGAATGGCTCGGCAAAGCAGACCGCATGGGCCGGCTTCTCATCAGCATTGTCGATCCCCCAGCGCCGGTAGACGGCATTGGGCACATCGCTTCCCATCACAAACTTCCCGGCAGGAATCAGGCGCATCACCGGTTGCTGCGGCCCAAGGACAAGCAGTTGCAAATCGACGCGCAGCCGATGTTGCTCCCAATCGTCAAGCGATGCGAACCACAGTCCCGCGACAGCTGCGCCAAGCAAGAGCGCGCCAACCCCCATCGCGATACGCCGACGTCGTCTCGCGCGGCCGGCAAGGCGCCTCGAAGCTTCAACGAACGCTTCAAGGGATTCGGACAATTCACCGGGGAGGCGCTGCTTCAACGCCAGCGCGTCTTCGAGATCGACGCCGGTCAGCAGCCGCTGGTCCTTCGCCGAATCCGGCGTCTCCTGCCACTGGCGCTCGCGCATTTCGAGGTAGCGCCGCGACTTCAACAGCGCGGAATCCCTTTCGAGCGAATCCCGTGCCCGGGGCCAGTTGACGATCAACGATTCGTGCGCAAAGCGAACACTGGTAGAACCTGCTTCATTCGCGTTGATGACGACGAGGCGCGCCTCGATCAACTCGTCCAGCAGGCGTCTCGCGGCCGGCTCCGTCGGGGGCTCGACCGACTTCGCCGCAAATCGGGTCTGGAGATCGTCGGCCACCGTGGTGAGCGTCCTGAGCAGCACCGGCAATTGCTCACGCGCCGAAGCGTCGAGCGCGTCGAAAAGGGTTTCAGCGCGTCGCCCGATCGCTCCCGCCAGCCCGCCGAGTTCCTCGTAGGCGCGATAGGTCAGCACATGATCATCAAGCCGGTTCCAGAGTTCATCGAGCAAGAACTCGACAAGCGGCAGCGGCGCCGACTGCCCAAGTGCCTCCTGGCGGATGACCTCGTCGAGACCGATCCCTGTTTCAGGATGGGTTTCAAACGAGGCGCCCGCAGCCAACGCCGGTGAACGAATGATCTGGCCCAGTTCGGCCTCATCGGCGGGCTTCAGCATGAAGAGTCCAGCGCCGCTGGCGAGCACCGACAGTCGCGCATCCCGATCGATCGCATCGATGAAGTCGCTGCGCATCGTGGCGACAACCCAGACGAACTCCGAGCGAACCAGCGCGTCAATCGCAGCGAAGAAGGCTTCGCGTTCCTCCTGTGCGATATGGCCGAGGGTGAACACTTCTTCGAGCTGATCCAGGATGATGAGACATCGCACCTCTGCGCGATCGGTCAGCGGTGTCGAGTGATGCTGGTGGATCGTCGCCAGAACGGTCGTCAGCGGCGGCAGTATCAGTGCGCGTGTATCCGCACCCTGGCGCAACAGTCCGGCAACCGACGCGGCGGAGTAATTCAGTTCAGCAAGTTCCGGCAATGCGCTCTCGGCAAGGAGGGCCTCGGCGAGCCCTTCAATCAGGCCGTGCCTTGCCATCGCCGGCTGGTAAATAGCATGACGCACGACGGCGACATCGCCGACGATGCCGGGCACCTGCAGATCCGCCAGCAGCCCGGCTTTCACCAGCGACGACTTGCCGCTGCCGCTTGCGCCGAGCACGAGCGTGAACGGCACATGGCTTTCGACCTGGCGTGTCAGCGCCTCACGCAACTCGTTTCTGGCGCGGGTCCGGCCAAAGAAGATGTTCGCATGCTCCAGTTCGAATGACTGCAAGCCCCGGTACGGGCTCCCCTCGACCCAGGTTGCGGTTCCCTCTCCTGCTTCCCGGAGCCGCTTGTCGATGAGTTTTTCGATGTGCCCGCTGAACAGGTCTTCAAAGTCCGTCGTGCTGTCGTAGGTCCAGAACGCCCGCTTAACGCGATCGTCCGCCAGCCAGCGAGTGACAAAGCGCTCCGTTTCCTCCTGTTGCGAGAGGACGGATTCCGCCTGTTCACGGGACGCTTCGCTGGTGGCACCCCAGCGGATCTCCGGTGCCCCGTTTCGACGATAGAACAGCAGATCGGGCTTGCCGCTTGCCTGATAGGCAGCAAAGGCATCCTCGAATTCCCACTCGGTTCCCGTGACCTCACCCCCGGTCAATGCACCCTGATATTGCTCCGGTGGCAGCAGTGTGCCGAGACGCCACCAGAGGACGACCACGACGATGTCCGATTCTGACGGCCGGACAATCTGGGACTGGAAGTGCTCCGTCGCGAGGAGCGGTTCATCCTCCCACAGGACGGTGGTCAGATCGGCGACGGCAGCGTACTTGCGGGCGAGCCGCGCAACCACACCCCGGGCAATCGCCCGTTCAGTGCTCGTGTCGCCGGGCGACGAGATGAATATCCGAATCGGCGTTCGCAGGGCTAGTCACCTGCGCATCGTGCTGTGATTGTCTCCCATTGGCCGAGGGGCGTATCGCGATCATACCGGATGTCCACGCGGCGGCCCCAGGCGTCAATCAGTTGCCAGTCCGTGTCATGAGGTCGATCGGATCGGTACCGGATTGTCTCGAGCAATGGCTGTTGATCAGGATTGTCGAGCGGGCTCGGGTCATACCAGCTTGCCAGGTAGCGCTGGTAGGAAACCCGGGTCTGCGACACTTCTGAGAGTCTGTAGACACCACGCAGTGAATCATCCGACGCGAACACGACAATGCCGCCGGTACAGGTGGTCAGTGTGGGAGGCGGCCGGTAATTCGAGGACGTACCATAGCCCGCTTGAGCCCTCAGCCCACCCCCGTCCAGGCGCCGGCCATCATCGATGTCGAGATCGCGACGCAGTCCCGATCGATCAACGACATTGCCACCATCAAGCCGGATGTACTCCCGCCAGAGCTCGCCAAAGTCAGTGCCATGCTCATCGCTGCGCTGCTTTCGCGCCAGGCTGAACATTGAACCTTCAAGGATTTCACGCAGCAGCGGCAGCCTGTCCCGATCGCCGGAAGTCTGGTCGAGTCTTGCAAACAGATAGTCCAGTCGCTCGCGCGCTGCCTGCTCGCGTTCCCGCCTCGCGTGCGCTTCGCGTTCCTGTCGGATACGTTCCTGGCGCTGTTGCTCGGCCAGCGCTCGCCGTTGTTGCTCCTCCCACTGGCGCTGGGCTTCCGCCTGACGGCGTCGTTGAGCCTCGAGCTCATCGGCGAACCGGGTCTCAACCGTCTCCAGATCCTGAGCCTGCAGGTTCCTGATCTCATTGCCCTCACGGGCTCGACCGCTGTGGTCCCGCAGCGTCACCATGCCGCCACCGACCTTGATATCACCCCGGGTCTTGCTGGCGAGCGTCCACCATGGCCCTCCACTATGGCCCACAGACCAGAGCGCCTGCGGCATGTGGCGCTGATCCCGCCCGAGCATCAGCCGGCCATGCTCATCCACATACAGGAACAGTTCGAGTCGCTCATGAACAATGAGCGCATTCCACCCGGGGACGGTTCCGATCTGCCACTCAGCGGGGACGCGCTGATTGCGCGGCCCGTAAACCAGCGAACAGGGCACGCGCCGGTCGCAATCAGGCGATGGCACCAGCGCATAGCCATTCTGATCGACAATAGAGGATTCGAAAGCTGCCGCCGGTGATGCCAAGATGATGGCAGCGGCCAGAAAGAGAACGCGAACAACGGGATTCGGCATATCCGGGCGATCGTTGGCGTGACCCGATCACTTAACCACTTTTTTGAAGGCGCGACAAGAACCAGACCCGCCGCTCTCAATCACACAGAGCGGCAGGTTCTGGAGGGGGAAAGCTAGCTGTATTTGAACTCGGCGCCAGAGAGATCGATCTCGGGAATTTCGTTCTTCTCGCGCCAGTAGTCCTGCGTGTGCATCCACTCGCGCTTGTTACCGCGCCTGGGCATCAGGTGCATCGATCGCTTCAGGTAGTTGGGGTTGAAGTCGTCCTCATCCATCCAGCAGTGCAGCGACATGTCTTCGTCCTCCGGCCTCAGCACCGGCTCGACGACAGAGACACCGTGCTCGTCCATGTAGGTGAGCAGACGGCAGACGAAGTCGGCGATCAGATCGACGCGCAGCGTCCAGCTCGCCCGGAAGTAGCCGAAGATCCACACCATGTTCGGCACGCCAGTGAACATCATGCCGCGATAGGTCACGGTCTTCGAAAAATCGACGGGCTCACCATCAACCGAGAAATCAATGTCGCCAAGCACGCACAGGTTGAAGCCGGTCGCGGTCAGGACGATGTCAGCTTCGAGTTCCTCGCCGGACTTTGTGAGAATGCCCTTCGGCGTGAAGCGTTCGATCTCGTCGGTCACCACGCTCGCCTTGCCCGAGGCAATGCCCTTGAAGATGTCGCCATCGGGCACGAACGCGATGCGCTGTTGCCACGGACGATAGTGCGGCGTGAAATGCGACATGTCGAAGTCGTCAGGCAGGTATTGTTTGACGCCATTGAGCAACTCCTCTTTGACCATCTCTGGTTGCTCAGCCGCCATCTTGGTGAAGTTCTTCTGGTTGAACAGGATCTCGCGACGAACGATCTCGTGAATCCACTCTTCAGGCACTTCGAGTTCACGCAGGTGCTCTGCCATATCGTTCTGGTTGCGACCCGGAATGAAGTACGTCGGTGAACGCTGCAGCACGGTGATGTGCTCGCAGTCACCTGCCATCGCCGGCACCACGGTCGCCGTGGTCGCACCGGATCCGATACAGATGACCTTCTTGCCCTTGTAGTCCAGGTCTTCCGGCCAGGTCTGCGGGTGCACGATACGTCCCTCGAACTCGTCCATGCCCTCCCACTTTGGCGTGTAGCCTTCGGCATGGCGATAGTAGCCCTGACACATCCACAGGAAGGTGGCGGTAAAGACAGCCTTCTCACCGGTTTCTTTCTTCGTCGCCGTGATGGTCCACTGCTTGTCCTCGCTCGACCACTCGGCAGTCTCGATCCAGTGGTTGTAGCGAATGTGCCTGTCGAGGTCGTTCTCCTCGATCACTTCTCCCATGTACTTGAGGATTTCTTCAGCACTCGCGATCGGTGCCGAGGTCCACGGCTTGAACCGATAGCCGAAGGTATAGAGGTCACTGTCCGAACGGATGCCCGGGTACTTGTGGGTCAGCCAAGTGCCACCGTAGGACTCGAGGCCCTCCAGAATAACGAAGCTCTTGTCCGGACACTGGTCCTGCAAATGGTAGCCTGCGCCAACGCCGGAAATGCCCGCGCCGACGACCAGCACATCGAAATGCTCGCTCATGTACTCCCTCGATCGATTTCTCGTTTCACTCAAATGTAATGATTCTGGCAGGCGTTCGCATGATCCAGATCAATGATTGTGTGATACGGTCTCATGGATGCTGGCTTCCCTTCAAAGCGCCCTCGGGCTCGCTGCCCTGATCGGCCTGTGCGTGCTCCTCAGCGAGCGTCGCGGCGGCATCCGCGCGGCGATCGTTGCACGCAGCCTGGGCCTGCAGATCCTGCTCGCGGTCCTGTTTCTGAAGCTGCCCGGCTCCGCGCAGGTCTTCCTGCTGCTGAACGACGCGCTGACGGAACTGCAGGCAGCCACAGAAGCCGGCACATCGTTCATTTTCGGCTACATCGGCGGCGGCGAGGCTCCTTTTAACGTGACCAATCCCGGCGCCAGCTTCATCTTTGCCTTCCAGGCCCTGCCGCTCGTCATTGTCGTGAGCGCGCTGTCCGCGCTGCTGATGTACTGGAAGATCCTGCCGGTCGTGATGCGCGGGTTCTCATTCGTGCTGGAAAAGACGCTGAATATCGGCGGTGCGCTCGGCCTTGCGGTTTCGGCCAATGCGTTCCTCGGCATGGTGGAATCGCCGCTGCTGATCCGCCCCTATATCGAGAAGCTGTCGCGCGGGGAGCTTTTCGGTGTCATGTGCGCCGGCATGGCAACCATTGCCGGCACCATGCTCGCGCTCGAAGCATCGATCATCTCGGCCGTCGTACCGAACTCGCTCGGGCATCTCATCAGTTGTTCCATCATCTCGCTGCCGGCGGCAATCTGGGTCGCGCACCTGCTTGTGCCGGACGATACGCCTGTCACCCGCGGTGACCAGGCCGTCGCCAGCGAAGCTGACAGTTCACTCGATGCCCTCACGCGGGGCACCCAGGACGGCCTGCAGCTCTATCTCAATATCATTGCGATGATCATCGTGGTCGTTGCGCTCGTCTTTCTTGCCAACAGCGTCCTGGGGCTGCTGCCCTTTGAAGTGACGCTGGAGCGACTGCTCGGCTGGCTCCTCGCCCCGCTCGCACTGATGGTGGGAATCCCGTGGTCTGAAGCGCTGGTGGCGGGCGAATTGCTAGGCACCCGCGTCGTGCTGACTGAACTCGTCGCCTACGTTCGCCTGGGTGCGATTGACCCTGCCGAATTGTCCGAGCGCAGCCGCATCCTGATCACCTATGCACTGTGCGGATTCGCGAATCTCGTCGGGCTCGGGATCATGATCAGCGGTCTGACCACGATGGCACCGTCGCGCCGCGCCGAAATCCTCGCGCTCGGGTTCCGCTCGCTGATCGGCGGCACGATCGCTACAGCGACGACAGCCGCCATCGTCGGCACGATGATCTAGGGAGCCTTTGAGCCCCAGAGTTCGGAGGAGGCCTTCATCCACCGGGTGAGATGGCGCATTTCGGCGATCACCCTCCCGCTCGAAGGATCCTGCAACTGCGAGTCGACCCAGGCGAACTCCGTCTTCGGCGAGGCGCCAACACAGACTACCTTGCCCGTCCGACGGTACACCTTGTTGGTCTCGATCGGGCCACTGACCAGACGGATTTCGGTCGCGCCGAAGAAGCCAACCGCGCGCTTGATCACTTTCGGTGGGAAGCCCGCATTCAGCAGTCGGTACATCGACGCGGGATAGACAACCATGCCGTCGTACTCGCCCTGCCCACCACCTTCGTCCGCCACGACTTCATTATTTTCGGGACAGGACATACCAACCTTCATGTCTGCCAGTATTCGTAACTCGCTCTTTGGCGCGTCCTCCAGCGGCAGGCCCGAAACGTAGTTCGTCTCCTCGGGATCACCCACGGAAAGTGAGCCCCGGCAGACAACCTTTTCTTCCATGTTCTCAACGTGCGCTTTCACCACGACGCTGTTCTCGCTCGCTGGCGTCGCCATTACGGCGCGCACATCTTCCCGATGCGTGGTTGCGAACGTATAGAACATCGAGATGGCGCCCCGCTCGTACCACCTTCGCCCCCAGGTTGCCTGAATGATGGGCACAAAATGATTCAGATGGACGGTGCCGGGAATCGTGCCGCCCCGCATGCCGATCTTCGTCGCCACCTCGTCGTTGTGAATGGAGCCCGGTATCTCCGCCCATCGGTTCTCTGGCTGCTGCCACGCCGAAACCAGTCTGCCCGCTTCGACCGATATGTCATTCGTCACGATATTCCCTCCTCCAGGCCATCGTCGCCTTATTTGATATCTTAGGATCTTCCATCCCGGTCCATTTGACTACACTTGCTGCATCCCTTAAAGACCCAAACACTTCATATTTGACATCCAAGGACAGAAAAAAGAATACTCAGGATTTGCCGGAACAGTGCGCGACATTGATGACACCCACCCGACGCGCAAGCCATCGCCGATGAGCGGGCCGCTCGCAGGCATACGCGTGCTGGATCTGACTGATTCGCGCGGCGAGATTGCCGGTTGCATGCTCGCACTGCTCGGCGCCGATGTTCTCAAGATTGAACCGCCCGAGGGCGTCAACAGTCGCCGCCTGCCCCCGTTCTCCAGCCGAGGCGAGTCGCTGTTCTGGGCGGCCTATGGCGCCGGCAAGCAGACGTGCCGTCTGGATCTTGAGCGCGCACCCGGGCGCAGCGCGCTGCTCGATCTTGCGCAGCGCGCCGATATCCTCCTTGAGACTTTCTCACCCGGCCATGCCAAAGCGCTCGCCATCGACGAGACCGTGCTGACATCACTTAACCCGGGGCTCATCTACATTTCCATCTGTGCCTACGGAAGGGACGGCCCAAAGGCCGCCTGGCCGGCGACCGACCTGACGCTCGAAGCCGCGGGCGGACGGCTCTCCATACAGGGCGATCAGGATCGCCCGCCGGTGCCGGTCGGTTACCCCCAGGCCTGGCTGCATGCCGGGGCGCAAGCTGCCGCCGATGTGATCATCGCGCTGAATGAACGAGCGGTATCCGGCCGCGGACAGTACCTCGATCTGTCGGCGCAGGAAGCGATGTGGTGGACGCTGATGGCAGCGCAGGGCACGCCCGTCTGCATCGGGGACAACCCGCCGCTTGCAGGCGATGATCGCGGGTCGGCGCCACCACCACCGGGCCCTCAGACGCTCGAAGCGAAAGACGGCCTGGTGACCATCGCGCCCGGTGCCAGCCCCCCGGCACGAAAACAGCGTATACGTTCGCCATCGACGAGGCTCGCGAACGGGGGGAATCGGCGCCCGCACTTGACGCAGTCGACTGGGACAACTGGTTGCCGCTCTTTCAGGCGGGTGAAATCGATCGCTCCCTGGTCGAGCGCGCCAACGAGCACCTGAAGGCGTATGTCAGCCGTCGGACGAAACTGGAACTGGTCGAATGGGCGCTCGAGAACAATCTGCGCCTTGGGCCGCTGCACACGACGAAAGATTTGCTGGCGTTCCCCCAGTACCTCGCGCGCGGCGCCTTCAACGGCGAGGGAGAATCGACGCGGATTGCGCGCTGGGCACACCTCTCCAGAACGCCGATGGAACCGCCGACCCCGCCGCGGGAAACAGCAATGCCAGGCTGGCCGCGGCGTGCATCGGCCGATGTCAACGCTGATCGTACCGGCCTTGCCTTCGAAGGTCTGCGCGTTGCGGACTTCTCCTGGGTTGCCGCCGGCCCTACGATTGGCAAGGCACTCGCTGATCACGGCGCCACCGTCGTCAAGGTTGAGTCGGCAACCCGCCCCGATCTCTCTCGAACGCTTGCGCCCTTTATCGACGGCGAACCCGGGCTGAACCGCAGCTACTGGAGCTTTCTGTACGGCACATCGAAGCTGTCACTGCAGTGCAATCTGGGCACCGATGCGGGCAAGGCGCTTGCCCGCGACATCTGCGACTGGGCCGACGTCGTTATCGAGAGCTTCTCTCCCGGCACAATGGAACGCATGGGTCTGGGGTACGAGACGCTGACGACCGATCACGATGACCTGATCATGCTGAGCACGTCAATGCTTGGCCAGACCGGCCCGCTCCGTCGGTACGCCGGCTACGGACAGCAAGCCTCCGGCTTCTGCGGCTTTCACTACATCACGGGCTGGCCAGACCGCGCTCCCTGCGGTGTTGCCACACCCTACACCGATGTCGTGGCGCCCAAATTCGGCATCGCCGCGCTGGCCTCGGCGATCCTCGAACGCCGCAGATCGGGTCTAGGCCAACATATCGATCTCGCCCAGGCAGAATGCGCAATGATGTTCATTGCGCCGCTGATACTCGCAGAAGCCGCGAACGGCGAGACCGCAGGGCGCATGGGCTTTGACTCTATCTATGCCTGTCCGCAGGGCGTGTATCCCACGCGCGGCACCCAGCGCTACATCGCCATCGCAACCGAAACAGACGCGCAATGGCACGCCCTCGCCTGTCACATATCCGACTTTCCGTTCAGGACTCCAGATTTCGACACATTCGAGGCACGATGGGCCGCACGGTCCGGCATCAATGCCGCGATTGCCGACTGGACTGTGGGCCGGGACGCCTTCGAACTCGAGCGCGAACTCTGTGAGGCAGGCATCCCCGCAGCGGCCGTCCAGCGGCCCCTCGATGTTGTGAGCGACCCGCAGTTTGACGCCCGTGGCATCGGACAGGTGCTGCACCACAGCGAGTGTGGCGACGTGCTCCACTGGGGATTCTGCACAAGGTATTCCGCGCGCGAGCAGATGATACGGACTGCGCCGCCGTGTCTCGGCGAGCACAACGAGTACGTGCTGCGCGATCTGCTCGGGCTTTCAGAAGCGCGAATCGAGGAACTCGCCCGCGCAGGGGCGCTCGAATGAACGGGCAGCGTCATGCGATACGCGACATGGCGCCGGCCGGGCGGCTAACGCTCCCCGGACTCGAACGCCTGCCTTGTGACATTGCTGCCGGGCAGCGTCTGGTCCAGCGGATACACGGGTCGCCGGACCTGCTCGAACGTGATGGCGTCGTAGTCCGAGGTGCATACGCCGCAGCCCGCACACTCGATGATGTCGCGGGCGATGTCGCGAAAGCCCACCCGGTAATGGATCCTGCTCTTCAGCATGACGAAGCGTCGGTTCAGGGGTTCGAGCCCGAGACTGCGCAAACATTCCGGATCGTAGGGTTCGACGTGACGCGAGACAATGGCGATGTCCACATCGCCGGGCAGCGAGAGCACGGCACTCGGCCCCATGTTGATCGTCAGACCACGAGACATGGCAACACGCGCACGGAATTTACCGTTGGACAAGAGCTTCACCTCGCCTGTCAGCGTCAGCGGCTTGCTCTGTTCCTCAAGCGCCGGCATCGGCAGCTTCGCGCCGAGCTCCACGGTGACGCTCGCGCCGACACCAGCCGCCATCATTTGCTGGACGACGTCAGGATCGTAGAAGCCGAACACGGCAACATCTTCGAGCCCGGCATCAAGAATCGCCGCCAGAACCTCGGTCGTATCCATCGTCCCGCCAGACGCTGTGTTGTCGTAGTGGTCGAGCAGCAGCACCGGCCCGTCGCCCTTCGTTTCAGCTGCCTTCTGCGCCCGCGTCATGGATTCGGGCAGCGGCGTGATCTCATAGACGAAGGCCTCACGGTCTTGCCACGCCTGATCGAGCAACTCATCCACGCAGTCGCCGGCGGACGCCGGGTTTGCGTCCGTAATGACAACGGCAGACAAGCCGGCGTCATGAATATCGGCATGGGGAAAGCCAGTGAACAGACTCACCGCGAGGCACTCCCCCGAGGCCTCGAGGGCCTGCGCCCGCGCCTGCAACGCCTTGTTGGGATGATCATCAGTGCCCTGGCGCATGACGTGCGGCAACATCGGCGCGTTGGCGTACGCCATCACGGGCTTTGTCTTGCCTTCCAGCATGTCGAAAAAGATCTCTGCACCGCGCCGGGCCGTGCTGTCCATGTCGATATGCGGATAGGTGTGGTAGCCAGTCAGCACATCGCAATGCTCGACCATGGCCGCCGTGACATTGGCATGCATGTCCAGCGAGATCGCGATTGGCAGCGTCGGATACCGCTCGCGAATCCGGCGCAGCAGTTCACCCTCGCCGTCTGCGAAGGACCGCGTCACCATCGCACCGTGCAGATCGAGCAGCAGCGCCTCGACCTTGCCGGCCAGTTCGACAATCTCGCCGCACATGAATTCGTAGGCGTCATCCTCGACGGGGCCACTGGGCGGCGCACCCGCCGCGATGCCCATCGTGATATTCGCGCCCCTGCGCTCGGCAACGTCGAGATAGCCACCGAGACAGGACGCAGTGCCGCGATAGATGTCGATGGCATCAGCGCCCGATGGCGGCAACCCGCGGCCTCCAGAGAAGCGGTCCAGATCGGTCACCACCGGCGAAAAGGTGTTGGTCTCGTGGCTCATCATCGCGATGCCGACGCTGATACCGCCCATGGCTCGTTCTCCGCCTGTTGTTTGCGTCGAGTGTACCAAGCCAAAGGCGAACAGACGCCCCGGCTCGCCATGACTGCTACGATAAGAAACTACCAGTTGTTACCCACGTGAGACCCCCTGAAATGATCCGAAAAATCATTCCGACAACCCTGCTGGCGATCCTGCCGCAGGCCCATGCACACTCATCCATCGAGGAACTCGTCGTCTTCGGCCGTGCCCAGGAGCAGATCGGATCAGCGATCGCTGCCTCAGAAGGTCTGGTCGGCTACGACGATCTCAACCTGCAGCCCAGATACCGCGTCGGCGAACTGCTCGAAACGGTGCCCGGTATGGTCGCCACCCAGCACTCTGGCACGGGCAAGGCCAACCAGTACTTTCTGCGCGGCTTCAATCTCGATCACGGCACGGATTTCTCCACCAGCGTCGATGGTGTGCCGGCCAACATGCGCACTCACGGTCACGGCCAGGGCTATCTGGACCTCAACTTCGTGATTCCGGAACTCGTCGAAACCAACCGATACAAGAAGGGGCCGTACCATGCGAGCGTCGGCGACTTCAGCTCGGCCGGTCATGCCGATTTCTCTCTGTACGACTCGCTGAAGGAGTCGAGCGTGCAGGCCACCTTTGGCCAGGACAGCTACGGCCGCCTGCTGGTGATGGGGAGCGGCGAATCGGACGATGCCGGCTTTCTGTATGCCCTCGACGTCACGGGCTACGAAGGTCCGTGGCAGCTTGATGAAAACCTCAAACAGACGAAGTTCTACCTTGCGTCCACATTCCAGTTTGCGCGCGCCCGCGCGAAGGTCGCCCTGCAGGGCTACGACAGCAGTTGGGACGCGACCGACCAGATTCCCGAGCGCGCCGTGCAGAACGGGCAGATCACCCGGCTCGGCAACCTCGATGACGATCTCGGCGGCGAGTCGAGCCGCTATGCCCTGACCGGTGAGCTGCGCTGGCCCGGCGTCGAGGCCGGCGCCTACCACCTTTGGTACGACCTCAGCCTGTGGTCCAACTTCACGTACTTCCTCGAAGACCCGATCAATGGCGATGAGTTCGAGCAGCGCGATGACCGCACGGTGACAGGGGCGTGGCTCAAGGGCGAACGTGACTTCGATCTGGGAGAACGCGTCGCCGTACTTGCCTGGGGCGCCGACCTTCGACACGACGACATCAGCGACGTGGGCCTGTACAACACCGTCGCCCGCCAGCGAATCAATGCCGTACGATCCGACTCGGTGACAGAGACCTCACTCGGTGCCTGGGCCGAGCTGGCACTGCCGCTCACCGACCGGCTGCGTCTCTACGGTGGGCTGAGGGCAGACTGGTTCGACTGGGATGTCGACGCGCAACTTGCAGCCAACAGCGGCACCGGGAGCGAAACGCAGGTCTCACCCAAGATCAGCCTGGCCTGGCAGTTGGCGGAGGGTGTCGAGGCCTACGCGAGTTACGGACGCGGCATGCATTCCAACGACGTGCGAGGCGCGACGATCACGACCGATCCGTCGAGCCTCGAGCCCGTCGACAGTGTCGAAGTGCTGGTGCCGTCAACCGGCTCCGAAGTCGGTATTCGCGTTGAACAGGGCCGCACGTTCAACGCCACAATCTCGGCGTTTCACCTGGAACTCGACTCGGAGCTGGTCTATGTCGGCGACGGCGGGACCACCGAGCCCAACGACGCCACGACGCGGAACGGCGTCGAAATCACCGCATTCTGGCAGCCCTCGCCCCGCTATTCATTCGATGCGGCGTGGACCTGGACGGATGCAGAATTCGATATCGACCCGGGCGCCGGCACGCACATCCCCGGGGCCCTCGAGACCACGCTATCGGTCGGTGCCAACGTGATCTTCCGCCCTAACCTCACCGGCAGCCTGCGGGTCCGCCGTCTGGGCGACTATCCGCTGATTGAAGACGGCAGCGTCAGGGCCGGCAGCTCATTGCTGGCCAATGCCGGCATCATGTGGCGCAACGGCCCGCTCCAGCTGCGCCTCGATGCATTCAACCTGTTCGATTCCGACGATACTGACATCACCTATTTTTACGAATCGCGCCTCACCGGCGAGGCCACCGGCGTCGAAGACGTTCACTTCCACCCCCTCGAGCCACGATCCTTGCGGGTCACCGCAACGTATCACTGGTAGCCGAATTCCCCGGGTTCGGCGAGGGCATTGCCCCGGGCGCCGAACCCGCTTAGGCTACGCCCTCGGCCCCCATCCGGGCCACTTGGCTCAACCCGGCGTTCACGAGACGCCAGCGAACTGATAAGGACCTTTGACGTTTCCCATGACTGATACACCCAAGATTATCTATACCGAAACCGATGAGGCCCCTCGCCTCGCTACCTACGCTTTCCTGCCGATTATCAAGGCTTTCAGCGATTCCGCCGGCGTCATCGTCGAGACTCGTGATATCTCACTGGCCGGCCGCATCGTCTCCCAGTTCCCGGAACGCCTGACCGATGCGCAGCGTATCGACGACGCGCTCGCCGAACTCGGCGCCCTGACCCAGAAGCCCGAGGCGAACATCATCAAGCTGCCGAACATCTCGGCGTCAATGCCGCAGATGATCGAAACGATCAAGGAACTGCAGGACAAGGGCTACGACCTGCCGGACTATCCGTGGGATCCGCAATCGGATGAGGAGCGCGACTTCAAGGCGCGCTACGACCGCGTCAAGGGCAGCGCCGTGAACCCTGTGCTGCGAGAGGGCAACTCCGATCGACGCGCTGCCAGGGTGGTAAAGGACTTCGCCAAGAAGTATCCGCACCGCATGGGCGAATGGTCAAAGGACTCGAAGACCCACGTTTCCCACATGGACGAGGGTGATTTCTACGCCTCCGAGAAGTCCGTCACGATGCCAGGCGATGATTCGCTGAAGATCGTCTTCGACGGCGGCGGTGTGAAACGGTGCTCGCCGACGATGTGGCCGTCGAAGCCGGCGAAGTCGTCGATGCGGCCTTCATGAGCAAGAATGCATTGTGCGCCTTCCTCGACCGGGAACTGGCGAACACCGAGGATGGTGTTCTCTTCTCGCTGCACCTCAAGGCGACCATGATGAAAGTCTCCGACCCGATCATCTTCGGCCACGCCGTTCGCGCCTTCTACAAATCCGCGCTCGAGAAGCACGCCAGCACGCTCGATGAACTCGGTTTTGACCCGAATAACGGTATCGGCGATGCGTACGCCAAGATCGAGTCTCTGCCTGCCGACAAGCGCGACGAGATCAAGGCCGACCTCGACGGCTGCCTCTCCAGCGGCCCCGACCTTGCGATGGTCAATTCATCGCGCGGTATCACCAACCTGCACGTCCCGTCGGACGTCATCATCGACGCCTCGATGCCGGCCGCAATCCGTGAGGGCGGCAAGATGTGGGGTGCCGACGATGACACCCACGACATGAAGGCGGTGATTCCGGACCGGTGCTACGCCGGCGTGTACGACGAGACGATCAAGGACTGCATCGAGCACGGCGCATTCGATCCGCGGACGATGGGCAGCGTGCCCAACGTGGGCCTCATGGCGCAGCGAGCGGAGGAGTACGGCTCCCACGACACAACGTTCGAGGCGCCCGGCAACGGCAAAATGCGCGTCATCAACAGCGCGGGCGAGACCATCCTCGAACACGACGTCGAGGAGGGCGATATCTGGCGCCTTTGCCGCGTGAAAGACATTCCGATCCGCGACTGGGTCAAGCTCGCGGTCAACCGGGCGAAGGATACTGGCGCGCCGATCGTGTTCTGGCTCGACGAGCACCGCGCACACGATGCGCAGCTGATCGCCAAGGTCAACGCTTACCTGCCCGAACACGATCTGAGCGGCGTCGAATACCATATTCTCGCGCCGGCCGAGGCCTCGCGACTGTCGCTCGAGCGCGCACGAAAGGGCGAAGACACGATCTCGGTCACGGGCAATGTGCTGCGGGATTACCTTACCGATCTGTTCCCGATTCTCGAGCTGGGTACCAGTGCCAAGATGCTGTCGATCGTGCCGCTCATCAACGGCGGCGGACTCTTCGAAACCGGCGCGGGCGGTTCGGCACCGAAGCATGTGCAGCAATTCGAACAGGAAGGTCATCTGCGCTGGGATTCGCTTGGCGAGTACCTTGCACTCACCGCGTCGTTCGAACACCTGGCGAAATCATTCGAGAACAAGCAGGCCAAGCTGCTTGGCGAGACCCTCACGGAGGCAATTGCCAAATTCCTCGAAACCAACAAGTCGCCGTCACGCGTTGTGAACGAGATCGACAACCGCGGTAGCCACTTCTACCTCGCGATGTACTGGGCCGAGGCGATGGCTGCCCAGGATGCCGACCCGAGCCTGAAGGAACGTTTCGCCAAACTGGCGAAGACGCTCCAGGACAACGAGGACAAGATCAACGGCGAACTGCTGGCGGCCCAGGGGTCTCCGCAGGATGTCGGCGGCTACTACATGCCCGATCCCGAGAAGACCACACGGGCAATGTGTCCGTCAGAAACCCTCAATGCCGCGATCGCCGCGGTCATGAGCTAACGCCATCACACTGTCGCAGGCGGCGACAGCTCAGGCGTAGCGCGGCGCCAGCAATGGCCAGGGCGCTGCTTCCTCGAGCTGCGCTGCCAGCTGCAACAGCAGCATCTCGTTGCCGAATCTCGCCGCAAACTGGACACCCACCGGCAACCCGGCGTCCGTTCGATGCAGCGGCAGAGAGATTGCCGGGTTTCCGGTTGCATTGTAGAGGTTGGTAAACCCCCAGAACTGCAGGAAGTGCTCGGTGTAACGCTCCGCGTTCTCGTCCATCGTGTCCATGAAACCCAGCGCCGGTGGTGGCCCCATCAGCGTCGGACTCAGGATCAGGTCGTAGGCTTCAAAGTGCCGATCCACCGCGCGGCCCGTCGCCTGGATGGTCTGGATCGCAGCAGGATAGTCTCTCGGGTCGACCGACCTGCCCCACGTCACAAATCTCAGGGTCAGCGCCTCAACATTGTCCAGAGACGGCGTGACACCCAACTCGGCTGCACGCCGTGAAATGGTGTTCGAAACGTTCACCGCAACGAGCAGCCCCGCAGCCGCACCCGTCGCCTCCCGGTCGTAGTCGAGCTTCATGTGCCCGACATCATGACCGAGTTCGTCACAGAGCATGGCCGTCCGCTCGACCGCCCTGATGCATTCCTCATGCACCGGCTGGCCGGTGATCGGTTCGAGGTCAATGCCGATTCTGAGTACCGATGGCAAAGCGGGCAATCGATCCAGAAACGAGCCCTCGAAAGCAGGTGGATGATAGGGGTCACCGGGAGCAGCACCGTGAATTGCATCGAGACACGCCGCGCTGTCGCGCACTGTCCGAGAGACGACAAGTCCCGTCGACATGCCGCCCCATCCTTCACCAACGTCCGGGCCGAGGGGCGTTCGACCCCGCGTCGGCTTCAGGCCGACGAGACCACAACAGCTTGCCGGAATACGGATCGAACCCCCGCCATCGGTCGCATGCGCTACCGGCACGATGCCACCTGCCACTGCCGCTGCAGCGCCGCCGCTCGATCCACCCGGCGTCCTGCCGAGATCCCACGGGTTATGGGCCGGGCCCAGAAAGACGCCTTCTGTGGTCGCAGCGAGACCGACTTCGGGTGTATTGCTCTTGCCCATGATGACGAGGCCCGCATCACGGAAACGCCGAACGACCTCGGCATCGTGTCCAGGCACATAGTCGGCCCACAGCCGGCTGCCCATGCTGCAGCGAACGCCTGCGACCGCGTTCAGATCCTTGACGAGAAACGGAACGCCCCCGAGTGGCCCCTCGGGTCTGACCCGTGCAGCGGCCCTGGCCTCATCGAACATGGGTGTCACGATGGCACCCAACTCGTCGTTGCGCGCCGTTGCAAGACCCGTCGCCGCCTCTACGACCTCGGCAGATGAAACCTCGCCGCGCTCCATGAGATCGACCAGTCCGAGTGCGTCGTACTGCGTGTATTCATCAAAGGACATGCTCACCCTCTTTCCAATCCCGCGTGTCAGGAACCATACTGTACGCTACTCACGAACCAGAGGTCTCGACCCATGCGCCGACTCATCGCCGCTGCCACGCTTACGCTGCTTGCTGCCTGCTCGAACAACCCCGGGCCGGCGGCTGATGCATTCGACGTCATGATCGAGAATGTGAACGTCGTCGATGCCACCAGCGGGCTCCGCGAGAACCAGCGAGTACTGATTGCCGGAGACCGCATCGTCCGTGTCGAGCCCGTCACCCCGCCGGCACCCGCTGCCGCCAGCGTCGTCGATGGCACCGGTCTTTACGCCACGCCCGGTCTCTGGGACATGCACGTCCACTTCATCTACGACCTCGAACTGACCGAGGCAATGCCGGATCTCTTTCTCGACTACGGCATCACCAGCGTGCGCGATACGGGCGGCGACATGGCGCAACTCGCGGCATTGCGCGCCCGCCTCGAGGAAGGCGATACGCCCGTCCCTGACATCTTCATTTCAGGCCCGCTGCTCGACGGTGAACTCGTTGTCTACGATGGCGGCGATCCCGGCCGGCCGCCGCTTGGCACACAGGTCGCGAGTCTTTCACAGGCAGCGCAACGGGTCGCCGAACTCGATCGGATGGGTGCAGATTTCATCAAGATCTACGAACTGGTCTCGCCGGCGGTATTCCTCGATCTTGTGACGGAAGCCCGTGCACGAAACCTGCCGATTGCTGCCCACGTACCGCTCAGCATGACGGCAGATACGGCCGGCCCCCGGGTTGATTCGATGGAACATCTGCGAAACGTCGAACTCGCCTGTGCGCGAGACTGGGAAGCGCGCCTTCAGGCGCGTCGCCAGCGCCTCGATGAGTTCGTTGGTCGTGGCTATGATCTGCGCGCGGAGCTGCACCGCACACATCGCGTGCCTTCGATTCTCGCGTACGACGAGACGCGGTGCGCCGACGTGCTCCAAACCCTGACGGGCACGATCCAGGTGCCGACGCTGAGGCTGAACACCATGTCGGTCGCGCGGCCCTTCGAGCGCACCGCCTGGCAGGAAGGTGTGATGAAGCTGCCGCGATCGGTACGCGATCGCTGGCTCGCGGCGACATCGTCCATGCCCCCTGCCACCGACACGACCTTCGCCGACTGGAGCCTTACCCTCACCGGACTCATGAACGACGCGGGCGTCCCGGTAGGCGCAGGGACGGACACGCCGATCGGTTTCGGCATACCGGGCGAAAGCCTGCACAACGAACTGGCGATGCTCGTGGACAGCGGCCTCTCCGCGACAGAAGCGTTTCGCGCGGCCACGGTGATGCCGGCACGATTCTTTGGCCTGGATGATCAAATGGGGCAGGTCGCACCGGGGTTCGAAGCCGATCTGCTGTTGCTGGGCGCGAACCCGCTCGAGAACATCAGCGCAACACGGCAGATCCGGCGCGTCATGTCAGACGGCGCGTGGGTGCGCTAGCAGGAAGACTCAGTCAATCGTCGTCGAAGAGATCGTCGAGCGCCGACTCGTCATAGAGATCGCCATTGCTGCGGAAGATTTCGACCTCGACATCGCCGTCAGCCATGAATTCAATTTCCCAGCGCTCACCCTCGAGTGAGGCACACACAAGAACAGCGCCTTCCCGGATGCTCGACAGTGTGTAGCGTATTTCCTGATCATCGAGGCGGTCGAGGAGATCCGTCAGCTTCGAGAGTGGTGCTTCATCGTCATCAATCATCGTTAAACCCTTTGCCAACGGAACGCATCGAAGACTGGATTTTACTGGTACATCCGCCCTGAATGCTATGCTGGCGGTGAACACGAGGGAGAACGCTCATGCGTAACCAACTACTGGCGCTGATGATTGCCATCGCACCGCTCGCCGCGGCTGCCGAGCACACTGCCTACAAGCTCTACGCCGACACTTACGAGACCGAAGCACAGGTTCGGGAAGTACTGAAGGCGCCGGAACTCGCCATCGTCCAGCAGGACCAATCGGGCGTGACGTGCAAAGAGAACGCGCTGTTCGGCGTCCTCTATATTCTGCAGAAAGCTGACGCGCGCCGCGCCAGTCTGACCGAACGCTGGCACCACCCGCACATCCGGATTCTCGACAAGACCTACACCGATCGCAGTGTCGATCTCCGCTTTGGCCAGGCCTTCTCGGAACCCATGTTCTCGGGCTACGAACTTCTGCCATCGATTCAGATCGACGGCGAGTTTCGGCTCGAAGTGCTCGAAGACGGCAAGCCGATCCTCGAGCACACATTCACCGTGGACTGCCCGAACAGCGAACCCGGCGATGCGCTCGTCTGTGAAGAGGAGGTCAACGTCGGGACCCGCATCAAGAAGCTGGCATGCCTGACCCGCGACCAATATCGTCAGCGTCAGGAAGACGCGGGACGCAACATCAGGCGATCCGACGGCGACTGAAACCTTTGCCAGGGAACCTCTGAACCATTCTGCACGAGTCTGGCTTTCAGCGAGCGCGCAGAATAGTTCAGAGGTTCCCTAGGCCACGCTCGCCTGCTGTGCTACCTTTTTTCGACTCGATTCTTACCCGTAGAGAGGGAACACGATGAGCATTGCAGGCGATTACAAGGTCACGATGAATTCACCCATGGGCGCACAGGATGCGACGCTGACGCTGGCCGTCGACGGCGACAGCCTTTCCGGCAAGATTGCAGGCCCACAGGGCACCCAGGAGTTCGATGGCGGCACGATCGACGGCAACGCGCTGGCCTGGAAAATCAACATGACGCAGCCGATGCCAATGACGCTCGAATTCGACGCCAACGTCGACGGCGATGCGATCAAGGGCAACGTCAAGCTCGGATCGTTTGGCAATGCCACCTTCGAGGGCAGCCGCGCCTGATGGCATAAACTTTTTCCTGCGCCGGCGCGTCCTAGTCATAACCCCCGGACACAACCCTGGTCATGATCAGAGACACGTCGTCGCAGGACGAACTCATTGAGCCCACCACCCTGTGGAAGCGCAGAAAGCTTCTGGTGGCGGTGGGCGTCGCTTCTACGATTGCCGTCGCGGCATTCGCCTATCCTTCCATTCAGCAATGGGCCAGCGCCGAGCAGACAATCTCACGCGATCGACTGCGCATCGCGACGGTCACCCGCGGCGATCTGCGGCGGGATATTTCGGCCACGGGCAGCGTAATTGCCGCGATCAAACCAACACTCTTCAGCCCTGCAGACGGCGTCGTCACGCTGGAAGTCCAGGCCGGAGACACCGTCAAACGTGGTGAAGCAATCGCACGGATCGAGAGCCCCGAGACCCGGAACCTGCTCGAACAGGAAGGTGCCGCACTGTCACAGGCCGAAACCAGTTTCGAGCGGCAAAAGATCGAATCGCGAAAAAATGCGCTGGAGAACCAGCAGCGAGTGGATCTCGCCGAGGTGGATCTGATCGCCGCGCGGCGGGAGCTTCGCCGGGCCGAGGCGGCGCGTGCGAAAGATGCGATCAGCGAGTTCGACTACGACAAGGCGCAGGACGATCTCGCGACCGCACAGCTGAAGTTCAGACATGCATCCGAGGACGCAAAACTGCAGCAGGAGAGCCTCGCGTTCGAGTTGCGAACGCGGGAACTCGAGATTGAAAGACAACGGCTGCGCGTAGCCGAGCTGGAGCGTCGAGTCGACGAACTCGACATCACCAGTCCGGTGACCGGCATCGTCGGCAACCTGCTGGTTGCCAACAAGGATGCTGTGGCGCAAAACCAGCCTCTCCTGACTGTCGTCGACCTGACCGCCTTCGAGGTCGAACTGCAGATTCCCGACTCCTATGGTTCGGCGCTTGCAATCGGTCAGGCGGCTGAAGTGTCACACCAGGGTCAGACCTGGCCGGCAACCCTGGTTTCTGTCTCACCCGAGGTTATCAACAGCCAGATCACGGCCAAGGTACGCTTCGATGGCACGCCACCAGACAACATGAAGCAGAACCAGCGTGTGTCAGCGCGCATCCTGCTCGGCAGCAAGGAAGACGTGCTGATGGTGGAGCGCGGACCGTTTCTGGAATCCAGTGGTGGTCGATTCACCTACGTCGTCGAGGGAGACCTTGCCAAACGCAGGCGCATCCAGTCGGGCATGGTCAGTGTCGGCGCCGTGGAAGTCGTGAGCGGTCTTGCGGCCGGTGACGAGGTTGTCATCTCCAGTCTGACCGACTTCCGGGATGCCGACGTCGTCTACCTCACCGACTGATTCCCCTCATCCTGAGGCCCATGCGCCGCATGCGCCGAAGGAACGAGACGAGGTCGTTACACACTCCGCGTCGCGACGGCCGGCGGTACATTGCTGGCGCGGCGTGCGGGCCAGTAGGCCGCTGCCTGCGACACAATCCACAGCGCGAGGACCGCGACCGCAAGGTATCGCCAGTCGAGTCGCGGCAGATCGAACGTCGTCTCCAGTACGTAGCCCACGGCGACCGTCAGGGCGCAGCCAAACACCGCCCCGATGGTCGTGATCAACCAGTTCTCGACGAGGAAGTAGCGGATGATGTCGGCGCGTGTCGCGCCCAGCGCACGCCGGGTTCCGATCTGTTTGGTCCGCTGGCTTACGAAATACGAAGCAAGGCCGACAATCACCAGCGCCGTCAGGCCCACCAGCAACACAATGACGCTGCTGAGTATGACCATCATGACGCGGTCCACTGCGTAGCTTTCGTTCACGATATCCTCATGCGCGCGCACATAGCGGATCACTCGATTCTGGTTGAGCGCAGACAGCTCCGTCTCGAGGTCACGCAACAGCGCATCCCGCCGCCCGGGCTTGGCACGCACCATGTACTTTGCGTTCTCCCAGGGATTGACCCGAGGGTGCAGCAGGTTGCGGTCGAGGCCGTCCCAATTCACCCACGAGCCCTGCATGTGATCGACGATACCCACAATCGTCGTGGGCTCGAGGTCACCCCAGTAGATCGTCTTGCCAAGCGCATCCTCGTCCGGAAAGAGCTCGTCTGCCAGTGCCTGCGTCACGATCACAACGCCGGCAGGCGCCGGTTCGCCACCCTCCGGCCGGTACTCGACTTCTTCGGGATAAAAATTACGACCGCGAATCAGGTTGAGCCCGAGCGTCTCAACCCCCTTGTCATCGAGGTTGTATCGCGCCGTCATAATCGGCGTCTGGTTCTCGTCGGGCTGCGTCCGAAAGCCGGTGCCCGAACCGCTGCCCGAGAGCGGAAAGTGGTTGATGTAGGTCGCTGACTGCACATCGGGATGCGCGCGCAACATGTCGAGGTCACGGCGAATGTTCGCAAAGCCGTCATAGTCTGTACCGACACCGCGCAGATTGATCGCGATGAGATTGCCGATATCCATTCCCGTGGGACGATTCATCT
This sequence comes from Pseudomonadales bacterium, assembly GCA_965267485.1. Taxonomy (GTDB): domain Bacteria; phylum Pseudomonadota; class Gammaproteobacteria; order Pseudomonadales; family Azotimanducaceae; genus JANQJA01. The sequence continues at coordinate 2,922,805 of OZ254080.1, forward strand.
TCTCGACCCTGGCCTGGATGATGAACGCGGCGTTCACCATCACCGCGAGACTTACGGCAATCTGCAGCGCAACGAGGAACGTGCCGACCTTGTGACGGGAAAGCGCGCTCAGAATTGGCCTGATTTCCATGTGCGAGCCTCCTATTGGGTCTTCAGTTGCTGAGCAGGTGATATGGCGGTGGCCTTCACTGCCGGATAGATACCGGCGATCAGGCTCGTGGCGACGGCAACGCCGACGGCCGTTCCCATCATGACCCAGTCCATCTCGAACAGGGCCGCGGGCGCCATCGGCAGCATCGACCGGAGCGTCTCGAGGCTGATGAGCGTCAACACGATGCCGATCACGCCGCCAGCGGCACCAATCAGGCCGACTTCGACCAGATTCTGGCTGATCACCTGGAACCGGTTCGCACCGAGCGCACGCCGGAGGCTCATCTCCGGCGCGCGCCCGTTGAACTTGGTCAGCAGGAGTGAAATGCTCGACAGCAGGCATACGACGAGGAACATGAAGCCCAGGCCCACCAGCACACTGACGTCATCCTCGACGACCTCCATGTAGGCCATCCACTCCATCACGGAGTGAATGTGATTGTTGAGCGGCCGCCCGAAACGCCCGAGCTTCTTCTGCTCCATCACATAAGCATCGAGATGTGCCCTGTATGCCTCACGATCCTCACGTGTCGGCAGATAGGCCCAGAATTGCATCCAGCAGGATTCGGAGTTCAGCCAGTCCTCAAAGCTCCGGATGTCCTCCGGCTTCCAGCCCCAGTCGCTGCCCGCAGAATAGATCTCCATCGACGGCGTCAGCGACAGCGGGATGAAGACCTCCTCAACCTCGTTGAGTCCGCTCTCCACAACATCGTAGAACCTCGGTACCGGAGCCCAGTCATCCATCACGCCAACGACCGTGAACTGGCGCCCGTTGACGGTAATCTCCTTGCCGGTACTGTCGATGCCACCAAACAGGCGTTCGTTGATTTCCCGGTTTATCACGATGACCTGCGCGGCTTCCCGCTCGGCCCGCTTGTCCCAGCCGCTGCCATAAAGCATCGGGGGCTCGAACATCGGGAAGAATCCGCTCGACGCCACTCTCGCCGAGACCTCGAACGGCAGTTTCGCCTCACCGTCCGGCTGAACGATCAGGCGTGCGGTAAACATGCCCACCTGCTCGGCTGCCGGCGCATGCTCGAGCAGATTGTTCACGTCCTGCCACGTCATCTGGTGGGGCGCGCGCTCCGGCCGGTCTTCGTCGAAGGGCCTTAGCGGGTTCCAGCTGTCGACCTGAACCCGGTACAGCACATCGCTTTTGTCCGGGATCGGGTTGCTCGCCATGATGTAGTAGAGCGTCAGCATCGTGATCGACACACCAATGCCGAGCGCGATGGCGACGCCGACCAGCACGGTCAGCGCCGGATTGCGACGCATGCTCCGCATGGCGTTCGCCAGGTAGTAACTGAACATGCCCTACCCCTCGACGGCGAGGCTCGCCGCCTCGGGCTGCGCATCGTGATCGGCAACACGGCCATCAAGCATGTTGATGTTGCGGCGGGCACGGCTCGCCAGCGACGGGTCGTGAGTCACCATCACGATGGTTGTGCCACCGTCGTTGATCTCCTCCAGAAGATCCATGACCTGACCTGCCATCTGCGTATCGAGGTTGCCCGTTGGCTCGTCAGCCAGCAGGAACAGGGGGTCACCCGCGAGCGCTCGCGCGATCGCCACGCGCTGCTGCTGACCGCCGGAGAGTTGCGACGGCAGGTGTCGGTGCCGGGACGACAGTCCAACGCGATTAAGCGCATGTTCGATCCGCTCCTTGCGCTCGCCGGCACCCATGCCGCGGTAGCGCAGCGGAACATCAACGTTGTCAAAGAGGTTCAGATCGGGGATGAGATTGAAGCTCTGGAAGATGAAGCCGATTTTCTGGTTCCGGATTCTCGATCGCTCGTTGTCGCCAAGATGGCCAACGTCGATATCCTCGAGCAGATAAGTCCCGGTATCGAACTCCTCGAGCAGGCCCGCGATATTGAGAAACGTCGTCTTGCCGGAGCCGGAGGGTCCGGTGACAGCGACAAACTCGCCTGGATCGACCTGCAAGGACAGTTCGTCGAGCGCGCGGGTCTGGACGACCTCCGTGCGATAAACCTTCGAGATCCCCTTCATCTGCAGCATGGCAGCAGCTCCCCCGTCGTTTTGGACATGTTGTTTGAGACATGTGACGTTGCCCGCGGCGAAAAGGTTTGAAATCATGCAGCCCGATATTGATGGTCAGGCTGATTCATCTGAAAACGCGGGCAAACGACTGGCTCCCCCCGGCCCTCACCAGAACGCTCCGCGCATGGCGCGACGGATCGCTGCGGTTCCGGGGTCCCTTTGAGCGCTGGGCCGACGCCGAAGCAGACAGCGTGGGCTATGATTCAGCGGCGCTCTTGCAACGCACACTGACGGCCCACCGCGCCGTCATGCGCGGCGAGGCTGCCTTTCAGCGGGACGGCCAGACATTCAGCGAGTACGAGCCGGCCTGGCCCGTCATCACAGCCCTGATGTGGGCGGGCGCGCAGCATCGCGGTGACCTCAGCGTACTCGATATCGGCGGTGGGCTTGGCACCAGCTACTTTCAGCACCGCCCGTTCCTCGGGTGCCTCCCGATTGAACGCTGGTGCATCGTCGAGCAGCCTGCCGTGGCCAGCGCGGCCGCCAGCGAGATGATGGCGCCGATCGAGTACGCCGAGGGCGTCAGCGCCGCAGTCGCCGGCGGCACGCCCGACGCCATCATCGTGTCAAGTTCGCTACAGTATTTCAGCGACCCGGACGCCCTGCTTGGTGACATTGATTCCATCGCCGCGACGACGCTGGTATTCGACCGGACGCCGCTCCACAACGGCCCTGATCATCAGCTAACCGTTCAGCAGATTCCGAAGGTGCTGGGCGGCGGCAGTTACCCCTGCTGGATACTGTCGCGACCACGACTGGAGAAGCTGCTCACCGGCTGGGAGCCCGTGAGCAGGACGCCGAGTGCCGAAGGCGAGTTCAGCGCAGACGGAGGGCTCGGGTTCGCGTTCGGTGCGATCCTGTTCAAACGCCGTGATTGACGCACTCAAGCGCTACATCCAGCGCCAGCAGTTCTCGCCCGGCCCGGGCGGCATCTTCGTCAATCCTTTCTTTCTGGCGCGACGCGGCCTCGACCGGGCGATCGCAAGCTATGCGAGCGGCATGCACGGCGCACTGCTCGATATCGGCTGCGGCACGAAACCGTACCAGGGATACTTTGACGTCACAGAGTATATCGGCCTCGAGATCGAGCCCGACGAATCTCGCGCCGAGAGCCAGCGTTCAGCGGACTGCTATTACGACGGCAAGCGAATTCCTTTCGCCGACGCGCGATTTGATGCGGTCGTCTGCAACCAGGTGCTGGAGCACATCTTCGAACCGGGCGAGTTCCTCGCTGAAATCTATCGGGTATTGAAGCCCGGCGGTCGCCTGCTGGTGACAATCCCGTTCGTGTGGGATGAACACGAGCAGCCCCACGACTTTGCTCGTTACTCGAGCTTCGGTCTCGCGCACCTCATTGCCCGGCAGGGCCTGGTGATCGAGCGCCATGACAAGGTCAATGATGACATTGGCGTGATTTTCCAGTTGCTGAACGCATACCTCTACAAGATCACACTCGGCCTGCCGTCATTTCTTCGATTCGCGCTAACAATTACACTGATGGCTACGATCAATCTCGTCGGTGTCATCGCCCGGCTGCTGTTGCCGAAGAACACGGACCTGTTTCTGGACCAGATCATGATGGCTCGAAAGCCCGAGAACGAAGATGCCTGAACTGACAGACGTCTTTCACGACAAGCGGGTGCTCATTACCGGCGGCCTGGGATTCATCGGCTCGAACCTCGCACGCGATCTGGTACGACTCGGTGCGCGCGTGACGCTGCTCGACAGCCTGATCCCGATCTATGGCGGCAACCCGGCGAACATCGACGACATTCGCGAGCAGGTCACGGTCAATATCGGTGACGTGCGCGATCCACATGCGATTCGGTACCTGCTCCAGGGGCAGGACTATCTGTTCAACCTCGCAGGCCAGACGAGCCATCTCGACTCGATGGACGATCCGCAGACCGATCTCGATATCAATGCCGCCGCTCAGCTTTCGATTCTGGAGGCATGCCGACAGGTGAACCCCACCGTCCGGATCGTCTTCGCGAGCACGCGACAACTCTACGGCAAACCGGACTACCTGCCTGTCGACGAAGCACACCCGGTGCGCCCGGTCGACGTCAACGGCATCAACAAGCTGGCCGGTGAGTGGTATCACCTGCTGTACAACAACGTCTACGGCATTCCGGCCTGCGCGTTGCGACTCACCAACACCTACGGGCCAGGGATGCGGATCAAGGACGCGCGGCAGACGTTTCTCGGCATCTGGATCAAGCTGCTGCTGACCGGCGAGCCAATCAAGGTGTTCGGTACCGGTGATCAACTCCGCGACTTCAACTACGTTGATGATTGCGTCGACGCCATGCTGCTCGCCGCGGCCAGCGATCAAGCGAACGGCAAGGTCTTCAACCTCGGCAGCAGCGAGGTGGTCAGCCTGCTGGATCTTGCCGGCATGCTGACTAAACTGGAGCCGGGTTCGCAATTTGAGGTCGTGCCATTTCCGGATGACCGCAAGGCCATCGACATCGGCGACTACTACAGCGACTTCACGCTGATATCAGAGACTCTCGGTTGGACGCCTCGCACTTCGCTGCGCGACGGCCTCGATCGTACCGTCGACTACTACCGGTCGCGACTCGACCGCTACACACCCTGAGGTCGCCATGAGCCGGGTTCTCATGAATGATTTCAGGGCCGAGCCGCAGGCGCTTCGTGACGCCACGCGTGCGGCCATCGACCGCGTCATCGACTCCGGCTGGTATGTGCTCGGCCCGGAGGTCGAGGCTTTCGAGCGCGCATGGGCAGCACGATGCGACTCGCGCTTCGGCATCGGTACAGCCAGCGGTCTCGACGCGATCGAAATCGGCCTGCGGGCGATGGGCATCGGCCCGGGAGATGAGGTCATCACGACGCCGATGACCGCATTCGCGACGACGCTGGCCATTCTGAGATCCGGCGCGACGCCGGTGCTGGCGGATATCGATCCGCAATCTGCACAGCTCGACCCCGGCAGCGTGGCTCGCTGCATGACCGAACGCACCAGAGCGGTCTTGCTGGTACACCTGTACGGCCAGCTGCGTCGTGTGCCCGCTTGGGCAAGGTTTTGCGGGGAGCACGAAATCGCCCTGATCGAGGACTGCGCGCAGGCCCATCTCGCGCGCTGCGACGGTCACGCGGCCGGGAGCTTCGGCGCGTTCGGTGCCTTTAGTTTCTACCCCACCAAGAATCTCGGCGCACTCGGCGATGCCGGTATGCTGGTCACGCAGGACGCGTCGATGGCCGAGATCGCCGCAAGGCTGCGCAACTATGGTCAGTCAGAGCGTTATCATCATCCGGAGACCGGCATGAACAGCCGGCTCGACGAGATGCAGGCGGCGATTCTTGCCGCACGACTCGACTGGCTCGAGGCGTTCACGGCGCGGCGACGCGAAATCGCAGCGCGATACCGCGAACACATCGACAACCCTCATATTCAGCTTCTTGCCGCGCCGGATGCGCCGGAGCAGCACGTGTACCATCTGTTCGTTGTCACGACCGACGCACGTGAGCGCTTGATGGCCCATCTGGAGGATGCCGGTGTACAGACCCTCATTCACTATCCCGTGCCCGTGCACGAGCAGCCACCTTGCATCGGTCTGGCCCGGGACCCGGCGGGATTGCCCGAGGCAGAGCGTTTTGCATCGACTTGCGTGAGCCTGCCCTGTCACCCGCAGATGAGTGACGATGACATCGAGCGCGTCATCCTCGCCATCGCCTCCTTCGACGGCTGACGCGTGGAGCACTTCGTCACGCTCTTCGACTCGCTGTTCCTGCCGCAGGGGCTCGCCCTGTATCGATCAATGGCACGCCATGTCGACGATTTCACCCTGTGGGTGCTCTGCATGGACGATCGGGCACACGAACTGCTTGCCGCACTCGACTATCCTGAGGTGCGGCTGATCCGGTTGCAGGATGTCGAGACGGAACAATTGCGGGCGCTGAAAGCGGAACGCAAGGTGAACGAGTACTGCTGGACCCTCACTCCGATGACTCACCGGTTTGTCTTTGAGCGGGATGCCAGTGTGGAGCGCGTCACCTACCTCGACGCGGATCTCTGGTTCATGGCATCGCCCCAGCCGATCTTCGATGAGCTGGAGCAGGCCGGGAAATCGGTACTGATTACCGACCATGCCTACTCGCCGGAGTGCGATGAGTCAGCCGTAAGCGGAAGATTCTGCGTTCAATTCATGTGCTTCTATCGCGAACATGGCGAGCGCGTCCGGCAGTGGTGGGAGGATCGGGTCATCGAGTGGTGTCACGACCGCTATGAAGACGGCAAGTTTGGCGATCAGATGTACCTCGACGACTGGCCCACCCGCTTCGCTGACGACGTGCATGTGCTGCAGAATCCGCAATGGACACTCGCACCCTGGAACGCGACGCGCTTTCCGTTCGATGATGGAATCATCTGGCATCTTCAGGCGCTCCGGCTGCAGGCACGATCGAACGGCCGGTTCTTTGCAGACTACGGATCCTACCCGTTTCCGAAGCGGACGCTCGATGTGGTGTACGGAGGCTACCTGCAGGACCTGCGCGCCGCCATCGACACCATGGTAGCCGGCGGGCTGCCCGCACGCAGCCAGGCGAAACCCTCCCTGCGCCGTTTGATCAAGGGCCTCTTCACACAGACCGGCGGCTGGGTCTGAATTTCAGAACAACGACTGCTGTGACACCGGCCAGGCCGGCAGCGGTGCGATCCCGACCTTAGCCGCCAGCGCCTGATGAAACCGGCGGGCCTGCGCAGGGCAGTGCAGGTTGTTCGGGCAATGCATCATGAACCATACGCGCTCTTCATCGCGCAGCCATTGCGCAACCGCAGTCGTCCACTCATCGTAGTAGGGACCGTTCAGGGAATCATCGGGGTGCATCACAACACGCACCAGCGCGCCGCCGTTGGCAGTACGCTTGAAGACCGGTACATCCGGCTTCTCGTGCCGGGCGGCCAATACTTCCGGATGACTCTGCCCCTGAAGGTGAATCGGGCGCGCATCCATGATCGCGCGAAGGCATCCCGTTTCCCCAAGCACCTCGTCGAAACGATCCGGGGACTCGAAGAATGCCGGATGCCGAACCTCGACCGCGGCGTCGAAGCCATCAGGCAAGTGCGCCAGCAATCGCTTGATCCATCCCGAGTCCGCCGGGCCCACCGCGGCCGGCAACTGCACAAGAAACGGCCCAAGAAATTCATGCACCGGCTCAAGCGCGCGAAGAAAGTCACTGATCCGGTTCAGATTGCCGGCCTCGTGCGTCACTTCGCGAGGCAGCTTGAAGCAGAACTCGAAGTCGAGACCGTCGAGCTGCTCGCGCCAGCCAGCCACCGTCATCTCGGAAGGCGTTGCGTAGAACGTGGTATTTCCCTCGACACAATTGAAGACGCTGGCGTATTGCCGCAACCGATCGCCTGAGTCGAAGTACACGTTCTCCCATCCGGCGAAGCCCCACGCCGGCAGTCCTGTTCGGTAGTGTGTCATCGCAGGGGCCGACTCTATATCATGTGCTGCCAACAGAGGAGTTTTTATGAGCGATACCTACGCCTCCGTCGTCCTCGGCGGAGACGCGCGCAACGCAGAGTTTCTCGGTGTCATGGTCGCCTGGCTCGTGACCAACCACCTCATCGCCCCCAACCTCGAATCGCGTGCGGGCCGAACCGTTGCCCGGGTACGCATGCAGGACATGACGGGCGCGGGCTTCCTGACCACCGAACTCGACGGTGAATTGCGCCCGACACACCTGTCTGAAGAGGGCCAGCGATTCGTCGAAGCCTACTTCCTGTCGGGACAGTTCCGCAGCGACTTCGATGCCGCCGAGTTTGACGGCGACGATGAATGGGAACGATATGACCGGGTCGCACCGTCTATCTCGGCCGCCTTTCGGAAATTCCGGGCACCCGCCGATAAACCGTCGACAATGGGCAAAATCCTCCAGTTTCCCCGCAGGAAATAGCAAGGCGCTTGACCCGCCCGGCCATTCTTCCTAAGTTCACGCTTTCGAACAGGTACCGGGTATCAACATGCGACTGATCGCGCTTGCACTGCTTCTGACGTTTTCGCAATGGCTCATGGCCGAGGCTGAATCCGACACGCTCGATTTTCTGGACAGCCGGTATGAGCAAACGCAGGCATTGGCGAAGCGCCTCTGGGACCTCGCCGAGGTCGGCTACCTCGAAACGGAAAGCAGCGCGCTGCTGCAGTCGACGCTGGCTGCCGAGGGTTTCGATATCGAGGCTGGCGTGGCCGATATACCCACAGCGTTCGTTGCCGAATACGGTAGTGGCCAGCCGGTCATCGCCATTCTCGCTGAATTCGATGCCCTGCCCGGTATCAGCCAGGATGCGACACCGGTGCGGGACATCATTGAAACCAAGACCGCCGGCCATGCCTGTGGCCACAACCTCTTTGGGGCGGGCTCTGTTCAGGCCGCGATTGCCGTGAAGGAATGGCTCGAGTCAAATGGTCGCATCGGAACCATTCGCCTCTACGGCACGCCCGCCGAAGAAGGCGGCAGCGGCAAGGTCTATATGGTCCGCGCAGGTCTGTTCGATGACGTCGACATCGCCCTGCACTGGCATGCCGGCGACCGGAACTCGGCGCAGGCCCGCACCACGCTGGCGAACCGCTCAGCGAAGTTCCGCTTCTACGGTGTTTCCGCCCACGCCGCCGGTGCGCCGGAGAAAGCGCGGTCTGCCCTCGATGGCGTCGAGGCATTCAATTTCATGGCAAATCTCATGCGCGAACACGTGCCACAGCAGACCCGCATGCACTACGTGATCACGGCCGGCGGCATTGCACCGAACGTCGTGCCGGACTTCGCCGAGGTCTTTTACTACCTGCGTCATCCTGAGTCGTCGATGGTTAAACAGATGTGGACACGCCTCGAGGCCGCTGCCGAGGCAGCCGCCCTCGGCACGGGCACGCGGGTGGAGTGGGAGATCATTCATGGCAACCATCCGGTGGTCGTGAATGAGGTACTTGCGAAGATGGTGCATGAGAAGATGACCGAAGTGGGCGGCGTCGCGTACACGCCGGAAGAACGCGCGTTCGCCGAGCGAATTTACGCATCACTTGACCAACCTTCGCTCGATCTCGGCAGCGAAGAGGAAGTACAACCATTCAAGACGTCGCTGGGCTATGGATCGACCGATGTCGGTGACGTTTCGATTGCCGTGCCAACTGTTGGCTTCACAACCGCAACATGGGTACCGGGCACGTCTGCGCACAGCTGGCAATCAACTGCCGCGAGCGGCATGAGCATCGGCTACAAGGGTGCACAGAACGCTGCAAAAATACTCACGCTCGCTGCGATCGAACTCTACGAGAACCCCGAACTGCGCGACGAGGCGAGGCAGGAGTTCCTCGACAAGCGCGGAGAGGACTTCGTGTACGAGGCGATCCTCGGCGACCGCGACCCGCCCCTCGACTACCGAAAGTAGGCACCTCACTCCGAGCGCAGCACCCCCTCGTTCCAAGCGCAGCGAAGGACGTCGTCGTAGCTGTCGAGTCCCGTTGACGGCGTGACATCTGTTCGCCAGATCTCGGCCAGCTCCTCAAGCAGGTGGTCGGGCAACATGCCGCCGTACCCACCTCGCTTGCCCTCACGGACCTTTGCGGAATCACTGCCCGACGGCAGATTCGCCGCCTGCTCGCTCAACTCACGCATCATGAGATCGTCGAACTTGTCCTTGTGTTCGAGCATGTATGCGATTGAAGAGCGCTCCTTCACCAGTGCCAGCAAATCCTCCGTGAGCACGATGCCGCAGAAGTCGGCGACTCGGCGAATGGCAGTCTCGGGCTCCGCCAGCATGTGCTCGTAGCACAGCAGCAGGACATCCGGATTGTCACGCTGTTCCCACCATGAGACGAGGTGCTTCCAGTAACCGCGGCGCTCGCCGTGCATGAAGTTGCCGATGGCGAATGCTTCTGGCGAGATCGCCCCAGGCTCGGTGAACCAGCCTTCCATGAACTTGTACATCGATACCAGCGCATCACGCGGGTCCCTTAGCGATACGATGTACCGGCCCCCCTTGGGAATGTCGGTGTAGCCAAGGTGACTCTTGAAACCGCGAGGTTCGGCCTTCTGGTCGAGTGAGAGATCAACCCCCAGCATCGGTGCAGTCTCGATCCAGGGAACGACCCGTGAGATATCGTCATAGTCTTCATCGCCACCGGTCCTCAGCTGATGAAAGATCTGCTGAAGCCACGTCGTGCCACACTTCGCAAACGGACTGATGATGACATCAGTCGGTTGCGGCTCGAAGGGTGCGGGCTCCCCCTCTGCCGAGAGGAACATCGCCATCATTTTCTGATGAAGTTCATCAACCGTCTGCGCCCGGCGCTTCTCTGCATCCACGCTCATTGCTTATTCCTCTCGTTGTCGGTTCAATGAGTGTAAGTCTGGCCGCACCAGAAACCAACGGAGATGACATGATTCGCCTGACCCCGATCGAAGCCGGCTTCCTGACGACGGAGACTGCCAATCTGTGCGAAGGCGCCGAGGGGCGCATCACGATCCCGGTTGCCTGCTGGATCGTCGAACATCCGAAGGGAACCGTGATATTTGACACCGGGCTGCATGCCGAACTCGTCGATGACAGGACTCTGCTCGGCGTGCTGGAGGGCGTGTTCGACGTCAGCATGAAGCAGGATCTCGGCGCCCAGATCCGCGAGGCAGGTTTTGATCCCGCCGCCATCGACTACATCGTGTTCAGTCATCTTCACTTCGACCACAGCGGCGGTACCGCAGCGATTCCCAACGGCCGTGTCGTGGTGCAGCGGGATGAGTGGCAGTACGTTCACTCCATGGGTGAACAGGAAGCGGCTACGTACACAGCAAGCGACTACGATCTCGGCCACGACATTCAGGAGGTCGAGGGGCTGCATGACATCTTCGGCGACGGCGCTGTGGTTTGCGTGCCGACGCCCGGGCACACGGCGGGCCACCAGTCACTGCGCGTGCGCCTCGAAATCGGGGATGTCCTGCTCGTTGGCGACTGTTGCTACTGGCAGCGCATGCTCGAGGAGGATCTCGTTCCGCCCTACGGCTTCGATCATGCGCAACAACGCCAATCCATGATGCGCCTCCGCGAACTCCAGGCCGATGGTATCAAGCTGATGTTCGGCCACGATCCCGATCAATGGCAGCAGATCGTTGGGACATCACTGACCTGAGTTCAGACATGACAGACGAACATCCGCTCATCAAGACCTACCGCGAGTTCAGCCCTCGCTCCGGCGAAGCTGCGAGCAAGGCACAGGCCGTGTTTCCCGGTGGAGACACACGGTCGAGTGCACACTACGGCCCCTATCCGCTGACGATTGCCAAGGCGAGCGGTTGCCGGCTCGATGACATTGATGGTCACCAGATCCTTGATTTCATGAACAACTTTACCTCGCTGATCCACGGGCACGCATACCCGGCGGTCGTTGAGGCAGTACAGCAACAGGTCGCACTCGGCTCAGCCTATGCGGCGCCCAGCGAGAACCAGATTGCTCTCGCCGAGCTTGTGGCAGAGCGCGTGCCCTCCATCGAGCAACTCCGGTTCACGAGTTCGGGCACAGAAGGCACCCAGATGGCCATCCGTTGCGCGCGTGCGGCAACCGGACGCCAGAAAATCATGAAGATGGAAGGCGGATACCACGGTTCGTACGAGCTCGCCGAGGTATCCCTGGTGCCGTTTCCGGACCGCGTCGGTCCTGTCGAGGCACCCCATTCAGTGGCTGTCGACGGGAGCTTCCCGGATAGCGTGCTGGCGGATACCGTCATCTGCCCCTACAACCAGCCTGCAGCAGCTCGCGCCCTGATCGACGAGCACGCCAACGACCTCGCCGCTGTCATTGTAGAACCAATGCTGGGCTCGATGGGAATGGTCCCCGCAACGAAGGAGTTCCTTGAGACGCTGCGGGATGCGACGCGACAGCACAACATTGTGCTGGTCTTCGACGAAGTCATTACACTTCGGCTCGCACCTGGCGGCGCCCAGACCATCTCTGGTGTCGCGCCTGATCTCACCTGCTTCGGGAAGATCGTTGGCGGCGGACTCCCGATTGGCGGAGTCGGCGGCAACCGCGACCTGATGCAGGAGTTCAGTCCAGCGGCCACACAGCCTGTCATGCATGCGAGCACCTTTTCTGGCAATGCATTGACCATGGCCGCCGGCCTTGCTGCGATGAGCGCGTACACGCCGGTGGAATGCGAGCGCCTCAATTCACTCGGTGAGCGGCTTAGAACAGGATTCAACGAAGCCTTCCTGCAGCAAGGTATCCGGGGTCAGGCCATCGGTGCCGGTTCGCTCACGAATATTCACTTCACGTCGGCACCAATTCACGATGCCCGCGATGCAATGCAGGGCATGATGGACGCGGGTCACATCAGTCGATTGCTGCATCTCTCGATGCTTAGACGCGGCGTGATGTCGGCAACCCGGCTCATGTACTGCACGAGTACACCAATGAGCGAGGTCGAGATCGATACCGCGGTGACGGCACTTAACGAATCTCTGATCGAATTGCGGCCCTACATCGAGTCGGAGCGGCCTGCCCTGCTGGCATGAGCTACGCGGCCGGGTCGGGGTCGACGAGCCGCCCCTGTTCATCACGGACTTCCGGCCCGTTGACGCGGGCCCGGCCATCACCGAACTTTTCGTCTCGCCGACGGAGCGCTTCCTTGAGTCCATGCTCAGCCACGCTTTGCCGGAACTCCCGAGCCGCCGCGGAGTTGTGCCCGCGGACGTCGTTCTCGGCGGCCATACGTTGCAGTGTTCTGGCGCCCATGAGCTCGAGACCCTGATTGATAATGCGCTTGTTCGCTGACAGCAGATCGGGGTCAATCAGCGCAAGCCGGTCTGCGAGTTGTTCCACTTCAGCCTCCAGCAGGTCAGCGGGCACGGACTTCATGGCGAGCCCGATCTGCTGCGCTTCGACGCCGGTGATCGAATCGCCGGTCAGTGTCAGGCGCTTGGCCCACTGCGGCCCCACGTTGTAGAGCCACATATTGTTTGGCAACGCACCCAGGTCACGCGCCGGCGGAAAGCCAATACGGGCATCATCTGCGACGATCACCATGTCGCAAAGCATCGCGACATCCGTACCACCCGCAAGGCAATAGCCATGCACCTGAGCGATACTCGGCTTGTGCATGTCGAACAGTGCCATGCGATAGCGCTGGGCCTTCTCGAGCTGCCAGGCATCATCGTCGATTGACGAGCCACCGCGATAATCGTTGTCACCGGACCGTACCCGCGACTGCCCTTGCTCGCCGCCCCCGGCGGCCAGATCATAGCCTGCGGAGAAACAGCGACCGGCGCCGCGTACGATGACGCAGTGCACCGCCCGATTGTCGTCGGCCTCCCACAGTGCCTCCTGCAACTCGTACATCAGGTCGTGCGAAAGCGCATTCATCTTGTCCGGCCGGTTCAGCGTGACCCGCGCACGTCCTCGCTCGACTTCATACGTAATGTGCTGGAACTCTCCCATGATCTGCCCTCTCGTTTTTCCTGAGCGTAGCGTTTCATGCATGCATAAAAAAGGGACGCCGAAGCGTCCCTCTTGTCCTGTCTTGTCGCAGTTATCGGGCCGACGCTACTGCGCCTTGACGACCGTCGCGATGTTTTCCTCGTTCTCGCTCCGATTCCGGTACGAGATGCGTTCGACCGTCATCGTTCCAGGCGTGAAGAACAGCTGGATCGCAGGGCCATCATCGTCGGCGCCATAGTTCACCTGGATACGGGGCTCATCTTCGATGAACAGTCGATCGAAGACGGCCATGACCTGATCTGCGGTAAACACATTCTCGCCGTCGAAGTCGACGCCGCCGCTTTCGTCGATGATGACGACGCCTGTTGGGTGGAAGCCGGCTGATGCGTCGGTCACATTGTAGGTACCCGCGCAGTTGATCAGCAGTTGCACGCCTGAAACGGTACCCCCGAGGTTGTCACCGCAGGCCGCGGTGGCGCTACTGCCGCCACCTGCATCGCCATTGTCCAGCGTGCCGGTGAGCTGACCCAGGAAGCGAGGGAACCCGCTCGCCTGCGGCACAGACTGATCGCCAACATTGATCTCGTTGAACGAACCGCTGTCGTTGTTGGAGAGCGCGTACTCGACCTGCAGCGCCGCGTCGAACCAATAGATTTCCGTTGTCAGCACCGTGCCGCCGGACACCCGGTTGTACGGGGCGGCCAACACCGTGCCGTTGATCGTCAACGTGCCGTCGGCACTGACCGACGCCGAAACACTCTGCCCGTCGGCAAACGGGTCGTTGTCGTTGTCATCGCTGAAATCGCCGTACTCGAGCGTGTAGTCACCGACCAGCGACGCGTTCACCGATGCCGCTTCCGTCGTCCCGGGCGGCGTTGCCGAACCGCCACCGGTATCGCCGCCGTCAGTGCCATCACCGGTATCGCCACCGTCTGTGCCGTCGCCGGTATCACCACCGTCAGTACCATCTCCGGTATCACCACCGTCAGTGCCGTCGCCGGTATCACCACCATCAGTACCACCACCGGTATCACCACCATCAGTACCACCACCGGTATCACCGCCGTCAGTACCACCACCGGTATCACCACCGTCTGTGCCGTCGCCGGTATCACCACCGTCAGTACCACCACCGGTATCACCACCGTCAGTACCACCACCGGTATCACCACCATCAGTACCACCACCGGTATCACCGCCGTCAGTACCACCACCGGTATCACCACCGTCTGTGCCGTCGCCGGTATCACCACCGTCAGTACCACCACCGGTATCGCCGCCGTCATTGCCGCCCGGATCAGGGATTTCGAAGTCCCCGAGATCAATCATCGGCGTACCGCCAGGTGCGATCACCACGTCTATGTCGTCAGGCACCAGCGCAAGAATGCCAGCCAGTTCCGAGACTGCCGAAGAAATCGCTGAGTAGATCGCGTTGTCGAGGCCTGCGTCGGCGAGCCGCGCCGCCACCGCGTCGATGACGGTCACCGACGCCTGCGTCATCGCAGCCAGAAGTTCGGGCGGGAAGGCACTCGGATTGCCGGTGGCCTGAACCCGAGCGACGATCGCCTGGGACACACCGGTCAGCGCTTCCGCAATCGTGTCGCTCGCGGCATCGTCCATCGTGACCTGAGAGAACACCGATGCCGAGAAGCTGGCAGCAGCCAGCGCCGCCTCGGATGCGGCCGCCGCGGCATCCGGATCAACCAGGTTAACGACCGGTATCTCGTTCAGCGGTGTGTTACCGAGATCGACGCCGGTAATCGCTGAGACGAGTGCGACCACCTGTGCCGTCGCTTCTTCGACCTGCCCCTCGGTGAGGGTCACGCCCGTCCCCAGCGCAAGCGCCGTCGCGATCTCCGTCAGCGGCGTTGGATTGACTGTAACGGTCGCGCCATCATCCGTTGGTGTTGGCAGCGTCGCCACGACGGCCCGCATCATGAAATCATCAGGCAACGTGAAGCTGTCGCCAAACGCGGCGTAGACGGGGTTACCCGATGCATCCGAACCTGTCAGGCAGTCATCGTCACCCGACGCGTCGAGGTCAGCATCACAAACCATCGTCGCGGTGCCGTCGCTCGAGATCACGACCTGGAGCGGCGTCGACACACCTGCCTCAATCAGTTCGGGTGGCAGATCCACGGAATAGCTGCCGTCGTCCCCCGTTGTCGCCGAGACATCGAGTTCATTGCCATCGGCGTCGATCACCGTGACCGTTGCCCCCGAGATAATGCCCTTCGAAGCAATACCGCTGATCGTGTTGAATTCAGTGGGTGCCGGCGGCTGGGGCTGGGGAGCGGGAGCTTGCGGGATCATGACCGCATCCCCCGAGAAGTCACTGTCGCACCCGGCAAGCGCGAGTCCACCGAGCAGCACCGTCGCTGCAAATCCAAGTCTGCGCATTCGTCTACCTCTTAGTCTGCTTGTTGGCAAAGTTGCCAGGGCAAAACGTTAGCAAGGCGAAAATGCGGCAGGTATCCTCCGGATGGGGGGTACGATTCGCCGACGAGCCGGCTCAGTCGATGTCCAGCAGGCCACGGCGAATTGCCTCCGCCGTGGCTTCCGCGCGGGAGGAGACGCCGAGTTTGCCGTAGATCGTCTTTACGTAGCTCTTGACCGTGTTGATACTGAGCCCAAGCATCTGCGCCGTATCGGCAACGCTGAACCCCTTCGCGATCGCACCCAGCACGTCCTTTTCGCGCGGTGCCAGCAGCCCGTCATCGGCATCGCGCCCGCGCGCATTGAAGTGATCCACGAGCCTGGCAGCCATCTGGTTCGAAAGCGCGACTTCACCGGTCGACAGGCCCTGAAGATAGGAAACAACCTTTTCGCGATCCTGATCCTTCAGGATGTAACCGCGCGCGCCGCTCCTGAGGGCATCGAACAGATGCTTGTCATCGTCGTACATCGTGGCAACGAGAACCGGAATCCCGCTGTTCGAAGGATCAAGGGCCTTGATGATGTCGATCCCGCTGCCGTCAGGCAGACCCAGATCGACGACTGCCAGCGAAAACCGGTGAGCGGCAATCGCTTCCTGAGCGGCCGCGACATCGCCGACGCTGACAATCTCGCCTCCGGATATCGCCTCGTCGACGCAGGCGCAAAGCCAGCGTCGCGTTTCGGCATTGTCCTCGACGACCAGCACGGGATTCATGGTGACAAGTCTCGCAGCATTCCTGGGTGGGGGATGTAAGAAGCCATTTACATTAGACACCAATCTGTGAGGACAGTACCCCCCAAAAGGGGGAAGGGTTACGATATCGGAATGAAATCGGCACGCCTGTTCGCAGCATTGGCATTGTTGTTCTGCTCGCCATTCGGGATGGCGGTCACGGAGATTACCGAAGCCACCGTGGTGGTCGAGCGCAGCGAGCGCCCCCCTGCCGCAATTGGCGAACCCGTAGCCCTGCCTTACGCGCCTCGCGGCAATACCGCGGTACCCGCAAACAGCGTCATCTGGTTTCGCATGGCGTATGCGAAGGATCCCTCGGTGGCGGAACCGGCGATCTACATCTGGCGCCACAACGTCAGTGCCGAGGTCTTTCTCAACGGCGAACGGATCAGCGGCGAGACCGGCACACCACGTTTCAAGCCCATCGGCTGGAATCATCCGATACTGATCCCGGTGGCCGCCGCTGCGCTCGGGGAAAACAACGTCATTCACGTGCGCATCGACGTCGGCGACTTCGGCGGCATGCTGTCTTCAGTGCTGGTCGGCGAGCGCGCATCGCTGCAGGAGCGCTACGACAACCGCTACTTCTGGCAGGTCGAAACCAGTCGGTGGGGGTTCATCGTGATCACCGCGCTGGGCATCTTCTCGCTGGCCCTCTGGCTACGGCGCCGGCAGGACGCCCAGTATCTGCTCTTTGCCAGCGCCTCGTTCTCGTACTCCGTCATCACGCTGTACATGTTTCTCGACATCAT
Organism: Pseudomonadales bacterium; assembly: GCA_965267485.1. Lineage (GTDB taxonomy): Bacteria > Pseudomonadota > Gammaproteobacteria > Pseudomonadales > Azotimanducaceae > JANQJA01. The sequence continues at coordinate 2,940,390 of OZ254080.1, forward strand.
TCCAATGGATCTGTCGGTCTGGCTCGGCATCGTTCATACCGGCGGATCGTGGTGCACCTATTTTCTCGTCGCCTTCATCCTGCGAGCCACTGACAGGCGCTGGCCGACTTTCGAGCGAGGGTTGCTGGTGGTCACCGTGCTCGCGACAATCGGACACTTCATCTACCCCGAACGATACTTCTTCATTGTTGCCTACGGCTTTCACCTCATCAGTATTGGAGCACTGTTCAGCGTGGGCGCAACGATGCTTGTCGACAGCGTCCGTCATCCCGGAGGCGCGAGCTCATGGATCTCGGTCGGATACATCGGGCTCGGGGCGCTTGTCGCCCATGACTGGTACTACTTCATCCTGAGCCCGCCCGAAGAGTACGTGCAGGCACAGAACATGATGCAGCTTGGCATCCCCCTGCTCCTGATTGTCCTCTTCATTCATCTCGTCAACCGTTTCGTCAATGCGCTGGACGAGTCCGAGGCGCTGAACAGGACGCTCGAGGCGCGGGTTGCCGCCAACCGGCGCGCGCTGGAAGCAAGCTACGCCGAGAATCGGCGGATGGAATTGCTCGAGTCAGCTGCCCGTGAGCGGGAGAAGATCTATCGCGATCTGCATGACGATGTCGGTTCCAAGCTCGTCAATATCGTGCACGCCAGCGACAGCGAGCGCGACGTCGGCCTTGCGCGCTCAGCACTCGAGAGCCTGCGAGAAGCGATCTACCGCGCCAACTACCAGGACCAGCCCGCGAACCAGTTCGTCAGCGATCTTCGTGAGGAGATGGAGATTCGCCTCGGCAACGCGGGGCTGGACGTCAGCTTTGAGGAACAGATCGAGGCCGGGGATCGCATCCTCGAATCAGAGTTCTGCTATCACGTGTCCCGCATCTGCCGCGAACTGGTCTCGAATGTGCTCCACCACAGCCAGGCGAGCCGAGTCAAGGTCAGCGTAAGGGCTGACGGCGACCAGGTTGAATGCATGATTCGGGATGATGGCATCGGCATGGATGAAAGCGAGGTCTGCAGCGGTGCCGGCATCAAAAACGTACGCCACCGTGTTGCTGCCATCGGGGGCGACGTCTGCTGGCAGAGTGAACCCGGGCTGGGAACACAGGTAAAATTCAGCTTTCCAATCGCTGATGAGCTTTCTGCATGAAGCACCTTTATTTCGTTCGACACGGCCAGACTGAATGGAACGCTATCGCCCGGATGCAGGGACAGTGGAATTCCGACCTGTCGGCGCTCGGGCAGGCACAGGCCCGGGTGAGCGGTCAGGTGCTCTCCGGATTTCCAATTGATGCCATGTACGCGTCGCCACTCGACCGCACCCGCCAGACGGCGGCGCTCATCAACGAGCATCTCGACCTGCCAGTGACCTTCGACGAGCGAATCATGGAATGGGATTGCGGCGACTGGAGCGGCTATTTGTACGCCGAAGTTGCCGAGAAGTGGAAGGCGGAATGGCAGGCGTACCAGCAGGACAAGTTTCACTACCGCGGCCCGAACTGTGAGAACTATCCTGACATGTTTGCGCGGGCGCGCCCTTTCCTGCAGGAGGTGCTCGCGACCAGCCACGAGCACATTGCGATAGTGTCACACGGCATGATCGGCAAAGTCATGATTGCCGAACTGCTCGGCATGGACGAAGACGAGACGCTCGCCATCAGCCAGCCCAACGACGTGATCATGGTGGTACGGGTCGATGAGGGTGGCCGTGACGTCTTTCACTATGTGGGCGAAGAAGGGCCGATCGCCGGCCCCTCCGGACGGCCGACGCAGCTTTCTGCCTGACCTCGGGCTTAGGTACCCCCTCGAACTGAGACTCGCGCGTTAGCGCGGGCCGAGGCATCCGAGGGCGGGGGTGCGCTCAGGCTCCGCGCATCTCGGCGATGAAGGCGTTCGACTCATCGATCGCCTGCTGCATGTCCTCAATGAGCTGATCCACATTCGTGTTGACCGTCGAAAGCTCGCCCTTGAGTGACGCAATCGCCCGTGCGTTCAGGTTGTGCTTCAGGTAGAGCACGTTGTCCTTCAGGCTGGCCAGTACCGGGTCGATCGAGTTCTCGGCACGACGCATGGCCGAAACCAGCCGGTCATAGCGCCTCCGTGTCTCGCGGAACTGACGCTCACTGTCGCGTCGCAGCGAATCGCTCGTATACTGTCCGAGTTCTTCCTGCCACTCCTCGAACAGCGCCTCACCCACTGATTCGACGGCACCGATACGGTCGCGAATAGCCTCCGCGGCATCCACGCTATCTTCATATTCCGCGTTGAGCGACTCGTACGCGTCCTCGAGATCGCCTCCGTCGAAGTTGACGACCGACCGGAACTGCTCCAGCGCATCCTTGAACTGTTCCTGCCCCTCCTCCTGGGTTTCCTGTGCTTCTTCAACGCGGTCAACCAGAATGTCACGCTTGTGGACGCCGAGTTTCTCCCATGCGTCGTAGTACGCGGTCTCACAACCCGCCAACAGCAACAGGAAGGCGGGCAACAACAGCCGTTTCATGACTTGATCCTCATCTTGCCCATGAAGTCGCGTTTGCCGAGCGGCACTCCCTTCATGCGCAGTACGTCGTAGGCGGTTGCCGCATGGAAGTACAGGTTCGGGTGGGAGAACGACATGACGAAGTTCTCGGCCGTGAAAGGAATCTCGTTGCCGCCAATCCGGAAGACGACGCTTTTGCCCTCGTAGCTGTTCACTTGCGCCGCGTCCATCGCTGCAAGCTCAGTCTCCGCATCCTTGACGAGTTGCTGCAGACCGGCATAGTCGAGTTCGCCAAACCCGCCCGGCGGGTTGAACTCGCCGGCCATCACGCCCTTGATCGAGTTCAGCGAGTGGTGAACCACCGAGATGATCTGGAAGTCAAATGCCAGCATGTCCTCTTTCAGTCGTGTCGCAACGACATCGGCGACATCGACGTCATTCTCACCGCACCAGGTCGCACCCTTGTCCAGAAAATGGCTCACGGCGCCCAGCATCTGCAGTGATGAGGCAACGCTGATATCGTACAGGGTAATTGGCATATCGTATGACTCCCGAAGCGATAAAGGATGGCAGAAGTCTAGCGCACGTTGCCATCCAATGCCCCACCCCGTTCGTAATCTGTACCATGACGGTCATGCTGCGACAGACGCCCCACCCTGCTGACGCGATCGAAACCGAGGCTGCCCTCGCGCGGGCGTTCAATGCCCATTGGGGCGGTAACTTCGAAGCCGTCGATGCGAGCGAACACCTCCTCGCAAGAGAACTGTTCAGGATGTTGCTTGCCGACATCCGGTCGCCGTCCGTCGAGAGCACGCTCCGCGAACTCAATCTCGCCAGCCGATGGTTCAATACGCGGCAAGGAGAGGTACGCGTCATCCACGAGCAAGCCGGGCACGGACGGGGGCGCGGCGTCTTTGCCTTCCGCCAGACGGACAGCGACTGCGTGCTTCAGGCCCCGCACACGCGAAACGACGTCGGCACCGGGCTGCTCACCGGCGCCTGGATGGCACATCTGGACATCCGCGCTGCCGCCTGGAACACCGTCAGCCGACGTGCGTCGCCAGCGGCTGACCTCGCGCGGGCAAGCCGTAGCTACTTCATTGCCCTGACCGATGCCGCAATTGATGTCATTGGATCACCGGCTATCGTACAAACACACGGCTACGATCGGGAGAAGCGGTCTACGGGTGCGGGACGCAACAGTCAGGTGATCCTGTCGAGCGGCACCGATCGCCCGATGAGACGCACACGAAATATCGCGCGCCGCCTGAAGCGAACCCTGACGGGCGTCAAGCTCTACCCCCTCGACATCATGGAACTGGGCGCCACCCAGAATGTCATCGGCCGACGGGTGCGCCAGCGAGGCGCCGGCACATTCACCCATATCGAACTGGGACGCGCCCTGCGCGAACAACTCCGTGCCGAGCGCGCCATTGCCCTGCGGGTCGGGCAAACGCTTATCCAGCCAGACTAGTGGTCCGCGTCCGCATCCGCCTTGGTGTGGTGCTCCGTCCCTTCGTCATGCTCCGGCGGGCTGTACGTGGTGTAGAGCTTCAGCGCGCCTGCGCCGGTGTTCCTGAAGTTGTGGAACACGCCAGAGGGAACAAAGCTGAGATCGCCCTCCTTTACCGACACTTCCACGTCGCCAATCTTCGCGAGTCCTTCGCCTTCGACGAACATCAGCAGTTGGTCGTGCCCTTCATGTATCTCGCCGCCGATTTCCTCGCCTGCAGGGATCGCCATCAGGACGACCTGCGTCTGCTCACCGGTCATGATGACACGGCGAAACTCGTCATTATCCTTTGCCATCTGGACGATCGGTACGGTCGTCTTCTCAATCTCACTCATCTTCGCTCCTTCCCATTTATCTTGAACGATCAGTGTTCATTAATGTCAGGGTAGTATAGTGCTCACTCAAGGCGTACCAACGCGATCTTTTTCGATGGTCGCCATTGACCACGACGATTGATCGATGAATACCCTGAAAAGCCTGACTCTGTTCGTGCTGATGACCGCTGCGATGCCACTGCTCGCGGCCGTGACCGTCGACGGTATCGATGCAGACATGCGCGGTGACGTGCGTGGCGCCATCTCCCTCAGCGAGAACTGCGACCAGCCGCGGTGGCTCGTGCGCCACAGATTTCGGGCAGCACACCGAGAGATCGAACAGGTCCTGGAGACATTCGGCTACTACTCGCCTTCAATCTCGAGCCGCCTCGACTTCACGGACGATTGCTTCGAGGCGAGCTTTGGCGTCGATGCCGGCCCGCCCACCCTGATCGAAGATGCCAACGTCGAGATCGCTGGCCGCCCGCCCGTCTTCTCAAGGCTCCTTGCCAATCAGCCGCTGGGCGAGGGGCAGCGTTTCGACCACCAGCAGTACGAAAACTTCAAATCGCTGATCGAGGACACGGCCGGACGGTACGGCTTTGTCGACGGCCAGTTCACGGCGAGCCGGGTTGAAGTCGATGCGCTGGACAACCGTGCCACGATTGATCTCGTCTATGAACCGGGCCCGCGCTTCAGCTTCGGAGAATTGCGGTACCCGAACGATGTACTGGACGCCGAGGTGCTGGCCCGCTTCCAAACGTTCGAGCGCGGCGACCCCTACGACGCCGAGGCACTCAACGGCCTCTACCGGGCATTGCTCGAAACCGGCTATTTCGAAGATGTCGTCGTCACGCCGCTTGACGCCGAAGCGCGCGAAATTCCCGTCGAAGTCCTGCTGATGCCGGGAAGAACGAGAAAGGTTCACGTGGGTATCGGCGTATCCACGGACCTCGGCCCCGGACTCGTGGCGCGTCAGGACAACAGCCTCGTCAATCGTGCCGGACACCAGTACAGCATCGACCTTGCCGTGTCGGCCATCGAGAGCGAGCTCGGTTTCAACTACCGGATTCCCCAGGCCGACGTCGCTGAAGGCTGGCTCAGCCTGTACGGCGGCCTCAAGCTCGAGGACACCGAAACCAGCCGGACCCAGAGTTCCACGCTGGGCGCGCGTCGTATCGTGCCGCGAGGCAATGGCTGGATCGAGACGACGTTTCTCGAGACCAACTACGACGAATTCGATGTCGCCGGTACGTCCGATTCGACGCTGTACGTAACGCCCGGCATCAACTACACGCATCTCCGCAATGACTCGGTCCTCGCGCGACCTCGCTACGGCCATCGGCTCGGTATTGAACTCAGTGGTACCAGCCAGAGTCTCGGATCGTCGATCGATTTCGCATCCGTTCGGCTGGAAGGGCGAATCGTGCGCAGCCTGACCGAGCGCATCCGCTTTCTCGGGCGGGCGCGCCTTGGGTATACCGAGAGCGACAACTTCGACAAGCTGCCGACGCGAGTCAGGTTCTTCTCGGGCGGCGACAGTCGGGTTCGCGGCTTCGACTTCGAAACCATCGGCGTGACCAACGAGAGCGGCGAGGTGATCGGCGGTGATCGGCTGATCGAATACAGCGTCGAGCTGGACCACGCGATTGGCGATGACTGGGCCGTCGCCGCGTTCTCCGACGCTGCCAGTGTCTCGATTTCAGATTTCTCCGGCAGCTTTCGCCGCTCTGCCGGCATCGGCCTGCGCTGGTACTCACCACTCGGGCCGATTCGCTTCGACATCGCCAAACCGATCGACAGCGAGGGTGGCAGCATTCGCTTCCACCTGCGGCTTGGGCCCGACGTATGACCCGACGCAACCTGCTGCGGGTCGTCGTCTACCTGCCGCCGCTCTTGCTGGCCGTTTTGATGCTCGCCTTCGCCGGGCTGTGGTACACCGAGCCCGGTACCCGGCTTCTGGTCTCCCGGCTACTGCCGCTCGTCGAGGGGCTTAGCGTCGAGCGTGTTTCCGGAACGGCCGCGAGCAGGCTGCGAGTGACAAACCTCCGCTACCAGAGCCCCCAAATTGATATCACGCTGGCAGCCGGTGGCTTCGCCCTTGATGGCTATGCGCTGCTTGGCGCAAGAGTCGGCATCAGCCGGGTCGACATTGACGGGCTGCAGATCGCGTGGCGCAACGCCGAGACGCCAGAAGATGGCAGCGAACCCGCTGGTATCCCGGTGCCCATCGATATTCGGCCGGCATCGATTCTGGACATCGAAGTCAGCGTCGATGGCGGAGCGCCGATCGCAATCGACGAACTCAGCGGCAGCGTCGCGTTGAGACGAACGTCGATCTCCGCTGAGATCGACACGCTACGGCAGGCCGACCTCGCCGTCACCGGCGCACTCGCGATTGAACTCATGCAGCCGACTGTCATCAGCGGACGCTATCGCACACTGTCAGCGCCGGTCGCCGCTTCGGGCACGTTCGACGTCGAGCCCGATGACATCCTGATGACGGCAGACCTGACGGCACCCTACCCGGCCACCGTCAAGGCGAGACTGAGGAATCTCGAACGGATCGAACTGGATGCCACGTCCGCTCACGGTCAAGTCAACGCGCGTGGAGACCTGGCGCTCCGTGACGGGCCCGCGGTGCAATTGCAGTTGGAAGGCGATGTCATGAAGCAGCCGATCGAAGGCGACCTCACCGCACGCCTCGGCGATTCGCCTGCCGCAGATCTCAGACTCCTTAACGCGTCGGGTGCCAACACCATCAGGGCGTCACTGCGAGGCGCCGCGCTGAAGCTCGACGCTGGTCTCGAAGCACTCTCGTCACTGGTGCCCGGGCTCAGCGGAAGCGCCAGTGCGAATGTCGTGCTCGACGTCCGGTCTCTGACCCTCGACGGTTCGGCGAGTGCAAGCGGACTGGCATTTGATGGCACGCCCCTCGGTCGCGGCGATCTCCGCTTTGACGGGACGGTGGCGGCTACATCGTTCGACGCTGAGTGGCAGCGTGAGGCGATGACCGCGAACCTCGGAGGCGAGATTGCCGTTGAGGGTGGTGATATCACAGTGCGCCTCAGCCGGTCTGAGGTCACCACCGGCGAAATCGAGTTCATGCTCACACGCGCTACCACGCTTCGATTCAACGATGGCCGTCCATCCCTGGGTGAAGCGTGCTGGGCTTCATCTCTGGGTCAGGGAGAACTGTGCCTTTTTGAGGCCGATCTCGGTGAGCGCGTCGAGGCAGGGTTTCGCATCAATGACCTGGACATCCGCGGTGTCTCTGTCCCCGAAGCAGCGGGCAGGCTCGAGATGCAAGGCGGCATCGTGCAGGCGCAGGCTACAGCCTCACTGCTGACCGTTGGCGAACGCGTCTTCAACGACGTCTCGATCCGCGCAGACGGGCCCATTGACGCACTTGCGATCGAGGCCAATGCAGAAACACCATGGACAGACCAGACCGCGTTGCTCAACGCTCGCCTCATCGTGGACCCCGCCAACGTGAACATCGAGGCGCTCACCTTCAATCACGCCAACAACCGACTCGAAGCGAGTGGCCGGCTCGAGATCGACACCAGGCAACTGACCGCAGACGTTCAGGGAAGTTGGCTCGGGCAACCGGTCAGCGGTGACATCGCGTTCGATATTGATGGCCTGACCGGCAATGCGACGGCCCGCGTCGGCGACGATGCCAGCCTCTCGCTGGCCGCTGAGGCAAATTCGCTCGACGTCGCGTTTGTGATCGATTCCCTGCAGGCCCTCGACGAGCAGGCTTACGGCGCTGTCGAGGGCGGCGCCGTGATCAAGCTGGAGCCGCAATCGGTGTCTGCCTGGTTGAACGCGCGGCAGCTCTATTATGGGACAAATGACATCGAGAGCCTGACTGCGACCGCGATTGGCGGCAGCAACCAGCCGGTCCACGTTGCAGTCGGTCTGGGCGGCATCACCGCCGGCGGCGTCTGGCTCGGCAACGGTCTTGCCACCGCCATCGGCACACTGTCAGATCTCAACCTGACCGCACTGCTTCAATCTGACAGTTGGCGATTCGAGACCAGCGCGCAGGCGGCAATTGACGGCAGCAACGTCGATGGCCGAATCGAATCCGGCGAACTCGATGCTATCGGGCGTACATGGAACATCAACGCTCCCGTCGAGTTTCGGGTAAGAGACGGCACGGCCGATGCGTCTCCCCACTGTTGGCAGGGCGAAGCATCAGCGCTTTGCGTCACCGCCGCCCGGTACGATCGGCAGTCTGCGGAATTCCGGGCCAGTCTCGACAAGGCACCGATTCGCATACGGGGTCTGCCCTGGGCCCCGGAAGTCAACATCGACGGCGAGGCCGACCTCGACATCGAGATTTCCGCGCGCGCGCCCTTCGGCGCGAACAATGTGACGGCGAACGCGTCGCTCGATGTACCGGCGCTTGCTGTTCGATACTTTGACGAAGAGACCATGGACTGGCGTCTCACCGGCGAGGCTGAAGTCGCCGCCGGCGTGCTCGAGGCGAGTCTCGTGGCACGTGCCGATGACCAGAACCACGTCAACCTGTCAGCAAGCATTCCAGACCTCACGGAGCCGACTCGCTATCGGGCGAACGCGAACCTCGAAAGCAATACGCTCAGCGTGGTCACGGCCTTCGTGCCGAGTCTCGACCGAGCCGAAGGCACTATCGGCGCCAGCGCCCGTGTTGATACGTTGGGTGCACAGCCCATTGCAGATTTTCGCGTCGCTGTCGAAGAGGGTGCATCGATCGTGGTTCCGGCCGCCGGTATCGAAGTACAGAACATCGCGTTCAACGCTCGCGGCGACGCGGATCGCATCACGCTTTCACTCAGCGGGCGATCCGGTGACGGCATGATCAACGTTGACGGTGAAGTTGCATCACCGCTATCGAGCGACCGACGCCTCACGGCAGCCGTTCGTACCGACCGATTCCGTGCGGCCAATCGGCAAGACATCGCGCTCGTGACGTCCGCGGACGTCGAGGTCAACTATCAACGGCGCGCCACCCAGGTGCGCGGCAAGGTGACGGTGAACGATGGAAAATTCACGACCGCAGGTCTCGGCGCACGCACGAGATCCATCTCAAGTGACGTGGTCGTCGTCTCTCGCCCGCCGGAAAGCTCTCTGATCGGCCCATTTGAACTCAAACTCGACTTTGATATCGAGCAGTTTGCAGTCGATCTCTACGGCCTGAAGGGCGGGGTCGAAGGAAATCTGTCACTGACCCAGCAACCACCCGCCGCACGACGCGCGACCGGCAACGTGAATCTGGTGGGCGGAACTTTCGAGCGCTACGGCCAGAAATTCCAGGTCGAGCGCGGACGGCTGATCTTCGCAGGCCCGATCGCAACGCCACTCGTCGATGTCGTCAGCGTTCGTGAGATTGTCGAGAGCGATCGCACCGTCAGGGTCACGCTGCTGCTCTCCGGCCCTGCCAATAATCTCAAGTCTTCCATCAGCGCGTCGCCTGCCATGAGCGAATCCCAGGCGCTCTCCTATCTCGTGCTCGGGCGCCCACTGGAATCGACGGAGCGGAGCGAGGAAGACATGCTTGGCGCGGCCGCACTTGCACTCGGCCTCCGCCAGGCGCGCGTCATCACCGAGGAACTTCGTGAATCCCTCGGACTCGAGGAACTGACGATCACATCAAGCGGCTTCGATTCGACCTCGATCATTGGTGGCAAGCGGTTTGGAGACGACCTGTATATTGAATATGCCTACGACATCATGGGCCGAATCGGCGGGGTAACGGTGGAATATCAGCTGACTGACCGGCTCAGCTTGCAGACCCGATCCGGTGAAGCGACTTCCATGCGGCTCGTCTACTCGATCGAGTGATGCCTCAGGCCTTGTCGTCGTCCGCCTCGAGTTGCTCCGAGAGGCGCTTGACGCGACGCTCGATGACATCGCGTTCATGGTCGAGATTCTGCGCCTCCGCCGGTCGCTCCTTCCTGAGTTCTGCGATTTCCTTGAGGCGCGCTTCCGCATCCGCAATGGTCTGCTTGAGGGTCTCCCGCTCCGCGGCACTTTCAGCCTTGTCGAAAATCACGTCTTCCGGTGACGCCTCGTCGGGCTGGGGCTGTTTCTCACGATAGCGGCGCGGAATCACTTTCGTCTGCGGGTCCATGACGCGCTGGTTCATGAAGTTCGGCGACACAATCTCGACGCCCGCGGTGTGCAGCACCTGCAGGATGCTGCGGCGAAGATTCGATTTGGTGGTCAGCAATCGGGTGACGTCGGTCGTGAACCCGCCAACGCGATAGGTCACCGAAAAATCATTCAGTTCGACAACGAGGACAAACGCGTCCGTGAGCCCGATTTCGGTTGCCGCCTCTTTCAGCAGTTCCTCAATGCGCACGTGCGATATGTCATAGCCAAGCGAGAGCTCTGCCGAAATGATCGTGCCTGATTCGTGAACGACCGTGAGCGGATTATTCACAAGGAACAGGTTTGGCACTGTCGCCAGATCACGATCCTGGGTCTGGATCTCTGTGTGAAACAGGCCGCGTTCGGTGACTCGACCGAAGTACTCCTGACAGTGAATGAAGTCACCGGGACGAAAGCTGTTCACGGCGCGCAGCATGAGGCCTGCCATGATATTTGACACAAACGTCGTCGACGACAGCGCAATCACACCGGTGATGACGATACCCAGCAGGCTGAGTATCTGGCCGCGACTCGTCTCGCTGATCGGCAGGCTGAAAATGACCGCCAGCACGCCGGTCGCCGTCAGCGCCAGCATCAGTGCCTGACGGCCGACGCTCAGTTCGCCGGTGAGGTTGCGCCGGATGAAATGATTGGCAACCGCCAGCACCAGAAAGACGATGCCCGCGGTAACCGCGAGCGGAACGAACTGGATGAGGTCTTCAGCTACCATGCCGTCGCCTATTCGTTGAGGTTCTTCGCCTTCCAGTACTTCGTGCCCTGCAGCGTGGCCTGCAGCGCGAGACCGGTTTCCGTCAGCTGGTACAGCGTCACGCCGTTGATGGCGGTACCGGCAAGGTTTTCTTCACCGCCCTTGTCGCTCGCCTTGGCCGCCGCATCGGCCTGGCCGGAGAAGTCCCAGCCGTACTCGACGAAGTTGTCGAGCGCCTTGCGGGTATGAAAGATGAAGATACCGCGAAAGTCCTTCAGCCCGAGCCCGATACCGACACCGGCAGACGCCATGTTCATGAATGTGTCTTCGCCGGTGCGGTTGTCGTGGACAACGCCGCGGCCGCCGCCCGCCGAGAACATGACGATGTTGATTCCCACGTTGGAGAAGACGGCATAGCCCTCTGCGTCCCGGATTTCACGCTTGGCAGCGGGCTTCTGCGCATAGAGGTTTTCGAGCACCTCCGCCCGCATTTCCAGCACCTTGTTTCGCTGCTTCTCGGACGCTTCGGCCGCGGCACTCAGCACCACGAGGCAGGCAACCAGACTCATTATCAGAAATCGCATCGCTGACACTCTTTGGAAAATTGATCATTTATCTGCGACAGTCTACTTGATTCAGGATTCAACCGGACCGACGAATGGCGAACAAGCGCGTTGTGGTGATTGAAGGGGAAGATGCCTCGCCGGAGGCCATGCAGCCCGCGGTGGCATTGCTGAAGGCAATGGACCTGCCAATCGATTTTGACTATCCGCTTGTCGGGATACCGGCAAAGGAAGCAACCGGCACGACCTTTCCCGATGCGGCACGCGACGCGATCGACGCGTCAGACGCCACATTCTTTGGCTCGACCAGCGGCCCCAGTTCTGCAGCACTGTTCTATCTGCGCTGGGGCAAGCAAACCTACGCGAATGTCAGGCCCTGCAAGTACCTGCCCGGCTATCGAAGTTCACTCGCGAAACCGGAAGGCGTCGACTTCATCATCCTGCGCGAGAACCTCGAGGATATGTACATCGGTATCGAAGGCGAGATTGAGGATCTGGCTCACCTGAACCTGACCTCACGCACGGCACGAACATCGCTCGCCAGCATGGCGCCCGGCAAGTTTGCCATCAAGGCGATCACCGAGAAGGGTTCGGAGCGGGTAATCCGCTATGCATTCGAACTCGCACGAAAACGCGATGGCATGAAGAAGGTCACTGTGGCGTGCAAGTACAACATGCTGCCCACAGCGGACGGCCTCTTCCGGGACATTGGCAAGAACGTCGCGGCGGAATACCCCGACGTTGCGCATGAAACCTACATCATCGACGACTTCTGCTACCGCATGAATGCAGATCCGCACCAGTTCGACGTCTGCGTCATGCCCAACCTCTACGGTGACATCATGTCCGACGGCGCCGCCGGGCTCATCGGCGGGCTCGGGCTCGCGCCCTCGGGCTGCTATGGCGACGATTATGCCTACTTCGAATCCGCACACGGCACCGCGCCCGACATTGCCGGGCAGAACATTATCAACCCGACCGCGACGCTGCTGTCGGCCACCATGATGCTGGACTACTTGAAGATGCCGGAGGCAGCAGCGCGACTCAATGATGCGATCGCGCGCGTCTATGCTAACGGCAACGTGCTGACGCCCGACCAGGGGGGCAATGCAACCACTGATGAGTTCTGCGACGCTGTGGCACGAACCATGGCTGGCACTTAGCACAACCATGCGCGAAGCGTGCGCCGAAGTCCCTGAGGCCCTTCGCTGCGCTCACGACGAGGGCGACACCGTGTTCGCGTTCAGGTAGGCCGCAACGCGATCCTTGGCATTCTGCCGAATATCCATGTAGAACAGCGCGTAATCCAGCCCGTGATAGTTGCCACCCGGCGGCCCCTCCGAGATGGGCCCACCCGACTGGTCAGCCACGAACAGCGTGCCATCACGGCACTGGGCCCACGTGTGATTGGGCACAGGGGCCTCAAGCGCCGTAAACGTGACACCCCGCGGCGCATTGTCGATATCCAGGCTGATGTTGTAGGGGATCGTGACCGGGACGGCACCGATATTCTCGCTGGCAGGCGCGCGATCCCCGTTGACCGCCCAGGTCAGCGGGTTCGTGCACAGGCTGTCTTCCTCGCGTTCAACACCGCTGCCGCCCTCAGCCCAGGTATCCCAATGCACCACGCACCCGGTCTGTGTCGCACTGAGGCAGGGCTTCACATCCTGCATGCCCGCAAAGTAGGCCTCACTCCAGGCGATCATCACGCTGCCGATCGGATAGGCCGCGACCATGCGAGAGTACAGTTCGGTGCCATCAATTCTTTCCGCGAGCAGCCGCTTGAGGTGATGTGATCCCTGCGAATGGCTCGCCAGTATGAACGGCCGGCCCTCGCTGTAGTTAGCCAGGAAGTGGTCGAACGCGCGCTCGACGTCGGCGTAGGCGAAGCCGAGGATTCGTTCACGCACATCCTCGTCCTGAAAGTAAGTATAGATCGTCGCTTCGCGGTATCGCGGCGCGTAAACATTGCAACAACCGTTATAGGCGCTTGCCTGATAGGCCAGCATCCAGTTCGTGTTTTCCTCCGCAGCGCTGTCCGGATCCATGGGGGAATGCCAGGTCGCGCCACTCAGGTAACCCGTTGGATGAACGAAGAAGACGTCAACCGGAGAATCGCCTTGCTCGAACTCGCGCACGACACCCTGTGGCACGAGATCGGCGGGATCGTCCATCGAGGGCAGCGCGGCCCAGAACTGGCGATCGGCATAGTCTGGCGCGTCGACAGCCAGCGACGGCTCGAACTCGTGATCGGGGCCGTTGCTCGAGACGAAGTACATGAACAGCCACTGCTGTGCGATCCCTGTGGCGAACAGGAGGGCAGAGACGACAAAGAGCGTAATGAAGGCGCCCAGCACAATTTTGACGGTACGACTCATGGCACTCTCCTTCTGATCAGCCCGCAGTATAGCCCCGTCGGTAGGTGATCGCCGCTCCAATGGCGAACCCGACGAGAATACCGGCAACATCCGCCGCGATATCCAGCGGCTCGGCGTTGCGGCTCGGCAGGTATAGCTGAACGACCTCGACAGCAATGCCGAAGAGGCCGAAACCAAGCAGGGCCCAGACTGCCTGGCGCAACGAGAACACGCGGTTCGCGCCAGCATACACCGCTGATACCAGCGTAAACGCAATGAAGTGGTCGATCGGCAATTCGGGCGAAGCGAGACCCACAGCGCCGTATATGGCATCGCGCAGCGTCGCGGGAACAAGCATCAACAGACAGGCGGGTACTGCAACCAGCAACGTCCACCCGCCACTCGAGCGCCAGAGCGCGAGCGCCGCACCCGCAGCGACGAGGAGCCACCCGGCGATGCCCGCGGCCAGCAATGCCTGAAAGCCCCACCAGACGCTGGCACCGTGCATCGAAACACGGTGTACCTGAAACGTGCCCGTACTGCCCGGCAGTTCGCACTCGACACGGAGCATTCCGGCCCGGTCAGGCACTCGGACGACGCCGGCATAGTGGGTCCGCGGGATCGACTGCTCAATTTGCAGCAGCGGCGCAAACCACTCAAAACGCGCATCGCCCTCGGGCTGTTGGTAAGCGTCACAACGCGCGACCTGCTTGCCGGGCTCGCCGATCACAAGATCGGAGGTGCTCGCTTCGATGACGTACGCGAGGTGCGTGCCGTTCGGCCGCCCGAAATCCTGCAGGATCGCCGGCGAGAGTCCGGCATCGCGGGCCGCAATTATCGCAATTCCGTCCTGTTCGGGCAGAGGCAACCGGCGCCATTGCCAGTCCGCCGGATTGGCAAACGAGGGGCTCAACAGCAACTCGGAGGATGACCGTTTGAAGGGGTCTGTTGTGAGGTGGACGGCCAGGGTCACGGCGGTCATGAACAGCGCGGCTGCCAACAGGCGCCACCGCAGAGACTGGCCCAACCCGAGGTCAGCGATCGCCAGCGTCGCCCTCGGCGTCGTTGCTCAACTGATCGATTGCTTCGCGCAGGCGCTTGATCTCTGCCCGCTCGCGATCTGCCGCACGCAACTCATCACGAATGGCAGCAAGAAACTCCTCGGTTTCCCAGGGCTTGGTCATGTAGCGATTGACGCGACCCTCATTGATCGCCTTCATGGCATGTTCGAGATCGGCGTGCCCGGTAATGATCACTCGACGCGTCGACGGGAAATCGACCGCCAGCAGGTGCATGAGCTCGATGCCATCGATGCCCGGCATTCGCATATCGCTGATGACCAGATCGAAACTCCGCCTGTTGCAGGCTGAAAGCGCTTCTTCACCGGAGTGGGCAACCGTGATGTCGTCGGTGAGCTGCAGCATGAGCTGCTTCAGCAGACGTGCGACGGCCTCGTCATCATCGACGACCAGGATGCCTGGAGATCGTTCAGCCATGAAAGGGTTCCTGCGCACAGGTTTTGGCTGATTGTAAACGCCGGCGGCGCCAATTGCAGCGTATGCGTGCCCTTCCGTCTCACACGTTGCGTTAGTATTGCCCACTTGATCGCCAACCGAACACCCAAACTGTGACTGTACTGCTGAACCTCGCGCTCTTCATCGCCCTGACGGCCGCTCTCGTCTGGCTGGGCTCCCTGGGCTGGACGCTGGGGCGACGCGTGCTGGCCGGGCTCGTTGTCGGCGCCGGATTTGGCCTCGGCCTTCAGGTCATCTACGGCATCGATGCCGAAATCGTCGCCAACACGCTGCTCTGGACCAACGTTGTGGGGCAGGGCTACGTCAACCTGCTCAAGATGATCGTCACTCCCCTCGTTCTGGTCTCCATGGTGGCCGCAGTCGTGAAACTCGACGAGATCGCGACCCTCGGCAAGGTGGGTGGTCTCGTGATCGGCGTACTGGTCGCGACTACCGCCGTGTCCGCACTGATCGGCGTACTGATGGCAGCAAGCTTCGGCCTGAGTGCAGAAGGACTGACCGAAGGTGAGCGCGAACTGAACAAGGCAGAGGCCCTCGTTGCCAGTCAGGACCGGCTCAGCGACATGACGCCAGCCGACATGATCGTGAGCTTCATCCCGGACAACATCGTCGAGGATCTGGCGGGACTGCGCTCCACCTCGATCATCGCGGTCGTCATCTTCGGCATCCTGGTGGGGATTGCCGGTCTCCTGGTGACGCGCGATGACCCCGAACAGGGGCGCGCCTTCCGACACTTCGTAGACGTCGCGCAGACCGTCGTGCTGAAGCTGGCGCGCCTGATCATCGGGCTGACACCCTTCGGCGTCCTCGCACTCATGACCAAGGTCACGGCCACATCAAGCGGCAGCGATATTCTGAACCTGCTCGGCTTTATCGTGGCGTCCTATGTGGCGATTGCCATGATGTTCGCCGTTCACGCCGTATTGCTGATGCTGAACGGCACGAACGTGCTTTCATACTTCCAGCGCGTATGGCCGGTGCTCGCATTTGCGTTCACCTCACGAAGTTCAGCTGCAACGATCCCGCTGAATGTCGAGACGCAAACCCGGGCCCTCGGCAATGATCCCGCGGTGGCCAACGTCTCGGCCAGCTTTGGCGCGACAATCGGGCAGAACGGGTGTGCCGGCATCTATCCCGCGATGCTCGCCGTGATGGTCGCGCCGACTGTGGGCGTGGACCCTCTCACAACAGGCTTCATTGCGACGCTCGTGGCGATCATTGCCATCTCGTCTTTCGGCGTCGCCGGCGTCGGCGGCGGCGCGACCTTTGCCGCATTGATGGTGCTGCCAGCCATGGGGCTGCCGGTGACGCTGGTGGCGCTGCTCATCTCCATCGAGCCGTTGATCGACATGGCGCGAACCGCGCTCAACGTCAATGGCGCGATGACGGCGGGCACGCTGACCGCGAAGTGGCTCGGCCTGCGCGAGCCGCGCTGACCCTCGTGCTGAGGCTCACGCGCAGCATGCGCCGAAGTACCTAGGAGTCATCGTAATGCTTCAGCGGTAACCACCGAATCATCAGGGTGCGGTAGAAAAACGTGAACGCAATGATCATCGCAAGACTCAGGAATCCGGCTGTCCCGTGACCTTGATTGAAGAAAAAGGTGACCAAAATCGCGAGCACCACCGGAATGCCTGCCGACCAGAAGAAGTCGACCTCGATCGTCTTGCCACACGTGTCGCAAATTGCGCCCGCATGAAGCGACTCAACACTGACTCGCCCCCGCTTGCACGCTGGGCACGGCCTCTTCGCCATCGGAGTCCTCATCGCCGCTCGGCGGTTGTAAACAGCTTAGCGCGTTCGTTACAAAATGTGGCCCTTAGGCACATGCGTAGCAAACCGCTACGTCCCTCGTGCTGAGGCTCACGCGCAGCATGCGCCGAAGTAACTGAGGTCATTCGCTGCGCTCAGGGCGAAGGTATTCGCGCGCTTTGGGCTATGATGGAGCGATGACCGACGCGCCCGCCTCCATCGACACGATCATCGACCAGGCGATGCGACCTGTCGCAGACCTCGCCTCGGGCTTCATCTTTTTCTCCGTCCCGCTGTTCGGGGCCGATGTGCCCCTCATTGTGCTCTGGCTGATTGCCGGCGGCGTGTTTTTCACGGTCTACCTGCGCTTCGTCAACGTTCGGGGCTTCCGACACGCCATCGACATCGTTCGCGGCAAGTACCACGACAATTCGCATCCGGGTCAGATTTCGCAGTTCCAGGCACTCACGACTGCGGTTTCGGGCACCGTCGGGATCGGCAACATTGCTGGCGTCGCCGTGGCGATATCCATCGGCGGCCCGGGCGCAACCTTCTGGCTGATCGTGGCGGGATTGCTCGGTATGTCCACCAAGCTGGCCGAATGTACGCTGGGTGTCATGTATCGCGATATAGAGCGTGATGGCGTGGCTGGCGGCCCCATGTTCTACCTGAGAAAGGGCCTCGCCGAACGCGGACTGCCGGGCACCGGGCGTGCACTCGGCGTATTTTACGCGCTCGCGATGGTCGTAGGCTGTCTCGGCATCGGCAACATGTTCCAGTCGAACCAGGCAGCCGCGATCTTTTTGCGTGTCACCGGTGGTGACGAGAGCCCTTTCGCCGGCACCACGTGGCTCGTTGGCGTCACGCTCGCGATCGCCGTTGGTCTCGTCATCATTGGCGGCATTCGCAGCATCGCGGCCACGACGTCACGTCTTGTGCCACTCATGGGCCTGCTCTACGTCGCCATGGCCCTGCTGGTGATCGGCCTGAACTACGAAAAGCTCCCCGCCGCACTTGCCACCATCTGGGTGGGAGCATTCAATCCACACGGCGTCGCCGGCGGCATGATTGGCGTGATGATTATCGGCTTTCGTCGCGCGGTGTTCTCGAACGAGGCGGGCCTCGGCTCGGCCGCCATCGCGCACTCTACCGCGCAAACGAAGGAGCCCGTTTCCGAAGGCTTCGTGGCTCTGCTGGAGCCCTTCATCGATACCGTGGTGATCTGCACGATGACCGCGCTCGTGATTATCACGACGGTATACGACCCCACACTTGCCAACAATGGTATCGAGGG
This sequence comes from Pseudomonadales bacterium, assembly GCA_965267485.1. GTDB lineage: Bacteria > Pseudomonadota > Gammaproteobacteria > Pseudomonadales > Azotimanducaceae > JANQJA01. The sequence continues at coordinate 2,959,041 of OZ254080.1, forward strand.
GATCGAACTCACCACCCGTGCCTTTGCCAGCACGCTGGGCTGGTCGCCCATACCCCTCTCGATTGTTGCGATGCTGTTCGCCTACTCAACGATGATCACGTGGTCCTACTACGGCCTAACCGCCTTCAAGTATCTGGCGGGCCACAGCCGAGCGGCCGACGTCGGCTTCAAGCTCGTCTTCCTCGGATTCATCGTATTGGGCAGCGCCATCGAGTTGGGTTCACTGATCGACCTCTCGGACGCGCTCGTGTTCATCGTCGCGATCCCGAATCTCGTCGGGCTGTACCTGATGGCCCCGATGATCCGGCGCGAAGTCATTGCCTACGAACGCAGACGCGGACTCTGACTACATACCGAGGTCACGAAACTCACACACGGTATCGGCATTGGTCAGAAAGGCCTGACGCGCATCGACCTCGACAATTTCGAGCAGCACCGTTCCCTCTTCCATGGGCCGCAACGTCACGCGACTGACCCTGTTCACATCCAGCACTTTCTGATCCTTGCCATCGGCGCGGAAGACAAAGCACTTCACCTGGCAGGATTTCACGCGATCATCAGCGCACTTGAGCGTGGTGACATCATCATCGTCGGCAATCGCGACAAGCGGCAGGCAAAACACGAGCAGGGCAAGAAATCGGTTCATGGGGCTTCCTCTGGGCTGGTGGAATACCCGCATCGTAGTGGGTGTGGGTGCAGCGCGCTACAGGGGTGGAATCAGCACCGCCGCGAGCCCGAGCAAAACCAGCATGCCGGCGACCATACAGGCATAAACCCAACCCGCGGGCTCAGGCCGCACCTGAGGCTGGAACGGCCGCGCCTCAGGCGCACCGACCACAGCCAAGCGACCCGCGAGCACGAAGCGATCATCTTCGCGCTTGCTGATGACCGATGGCTGCCCTGGCGTGTCGTCAAGTGCGCGGCGAATCTTCATCACTGCGGCGCGCACATCCAGCGCGGGCTTCGCCAGGCGCGCACGGACCTCTTCGCCAGACATGCCCTGCCCGCCCGTCTCGTGCAACAGCAGCAGCACGTCCATTGCCTCGCGATCAAGCTTGATGACAATGTCGCCCTTGCGAATCTCGCGGCGAGCAGGGTCGAGGGTGAAGTGGTTGTCAGTCATGGGGCTGATGGTATCCGTTTTCGTCATGGATGGGGCTATTGTTGTGGTCATCGCCACCTGCGAGGATGGCACAACAATGACAATAAGGTGATTGAGATGAACCGGGATACGCTCGTGCAGTGGCTCCAGATGTCTTGCCTGCTCACCGGGCGCTTTCTGCTGGGTCTCTACTTCATCGTACCGGGCATCTCGAAGATCACGGGGTATGAAGGTACAGCGGCCTATATGGCAGAGCACGGCGTCCCGATGATACCGGTGCTGCTGCCGCTTACGATCATCCTGCAGATCGGCCTCGGGACAGCGCTGATCGTCGGCTTCTACGCGCGAAGCTCAGCCTTTCTGCTGGCGGGACTGACGCTGGTGATCAGCATCTTCATGCACAACTTCTGGGCCATGCCCGAAGGAATCCAACAGGCGCATGAGATGCAGAATTTCATCAAGAACATGGCAATCATGGCGGGGCTGTTGGCGATCGTCGGGCTGGGCGCCGGCAAGTACAGCCTGAGCAGGCAGACCTGACCGGTGTTCTGCTATGCGCAGAGTTGTCCCCGCCAGAACGTCATCATGTCGTCATGGAATCGGGCAGCGACATCGCCTTCGCTGCCGATCCGTGCACCGACCTTGCCGTAACCTGCCTTCAGCGCGTACACCATCAGGTCACGATCCGTCAGCGCGGGATCGGCCTCGCCGGTCAGCGGGTGGTAAAACGCACCGTCGAAGCCAATGTACACCGTCGGCGCGGACGGACTGACCTTGGCGTCGGCCACCATCTCGATCGGCGTATCGCGATCGAACGAATGCTGTGCGCCATCGAACAGCTTGAACGTAGCGTCGCCGCCCGCCAGACACATCGCGTGAATCTGCGCCTGCACCTGCTGCGGCAGGCACCATTCGTCCCGATCGCCGATGACGGCGCGAACCACGGTCTCGCCAAGCGTCGGCACCAGGAACTGCTGGCCGCACCAGGGGTAAGCCGCGTAGACCGAATGGAGCCTCGGCCCGTCGACCGCATCGGCGAAATGCGTGACCGCAGCAGACATGACCGCCGACCCGCCACGACTGTGACCCTGTGCGCCGATTCTGGCCTCGTCAACGTCGTCTGTTGTTGCCAGCAACCTCGCCGTTGCCAAGACGTCGTAAGCGCTCGCCGCAAACGAGTATTGCGTCTGGTTGGCCACGGTGCTGGTGACCGCCCGCGCGCCGAATGGGTCGATAACGCAGGTGGCGATGCCGGCATCGGTGAGCAGCAGCGCCTTGTGAATGTGCGATGGGGCAACGCCCAGACTGCCGGGTACCACAATGACGCAGGCGAACGGCCCTTCTCCCGGCGGCAGAAACAGCTGACCTTCGATGCCGATGCGCGCCATCGCATCGGGCTTCGACATCGCCTCGAAGAAATTAACGGGGTTGGCAGAGTCGACGCGGATCGCCTGCCCCTCGATGCCGTTGTCGAGTGTGATCAGTTCTTCAGCAAATGAGGCCATGAGTTTCTCTCAGCTTTCGTCTACTTCGCGCAAGGGAATAACCACGCTAGACTACTCTCAATCGATGTCAGACTCACGGATGAGAATGCATGGACGACCCGCAAGACCAGAAGATGCGCGCCCTCCTTCACCGCGTGCGAGTGATCATTCAGGCCCCGCATCACGAGGCACGTTCAACGCCGAGGTACGACGGATGAGCAGCCTCAACCAGACCATCGCGAACACGGCTCCGATGAGTATCGGGACGACCGTTGGCCACGAGAGGCCACCCAATAGCACCTGCAAGCTGAATCCCGTCACAGCGACGGTCGCGCCAAGACCAAACGAAAACAGACTCATTGCAACCGCAAAGACGAGCCACTCAATGGTCAACATCGTGGATTCAGACATCACGTTCCCTCCGTGGGTCACACAGCATTGAGAAATCAGATTACAGACCATTATCACGACTTCCGAGCGGCAAGTTGAGTAATTCAACGTAGTCCATGTCCTACAGAAACCAGAGCAAGAGTCTTCTCCGAAAGGGTGAATGAACAATCTAAATTTATTCGGTCGGCAATAAGCCGTCACCAAGAAACAACATGGAGAAGGTCTCATGCGAGAACTGAACGAGATGGAACTCGAAGAGGTATCTGGTGGTATCTCAAGATCAATTGGCTATCAGACGTCGCTTGGCGCGGCAGGTGGATTCCTTGCGCTAGCGGTAGGTGCATCCGCACTTACGCCCGTAGGGATTGGCCTTATGGCAGGTGCATCGATCTTCAGCTCGGGCTTGGCAATTTACTACGCAGCAAGGTAGTGCTTTAATCCAACTAGGTATCTGAAAGGATTCAGGAGACCAAATGAGTTTGAAAAACATTGCTCTCGCCATAGGACTCTCGGCATGCCTAGTTGCGATTCTTTCGTTGCTTGGCGTCTTTGGATCAGAGAGAAGTCATGCTCTTGTTTCGTTCATCGGCACAACACTTACCTGTATTCTCTATGGCGTAGCGAGTTCCAGAAGCTTGAACACGGATCGACCCGCGGAAGGGCGATTAATGCGTCGAGAGAAAGCCGAGAGCTAGCAGCAGCCGACGAAAACTACTTTTCGTCGCCTCGGCGCTAAAACGCTGCTAGTGTCCCCCCTAAAGGTTAAGGGAGGGAGACCCCATGCCAACCACCAGCCGAGAAATCCACCTCGCCTCCAGGCCCGATGGCCTGCCCACGCCCGACAACTTCAAGCTTGTTGAGCATCTCGTCGAAGATCCGGGCGAGAACGAGCTGCTGGTGCGCAACGTGTACATGTCGGTGGATCCTGCGATGCGCCCTCCCCTGACCAACGGCCAGGCCAAGCTGGATGAGGTGCTTGGCGGCGGTGCGATTGGCCGGGTCGAGCAGAGCAACCATCCGGACTTCAGCGTCGGCGACTACGTGCAACACCGCTTCGGCTTTCGCGAGTATTTCCTTTCGAACGGCGAGGGGCTTCAGAAGATCGAGCCGCAAGGCGAACCGATCACTGCGTACCTGCACGTGCTCGGTGGCACCGGGTTCACGGCCTGGGGCGGGCTTCTGATCACGGGTCAGCTCAAGGACAACGAGAACGTCTTCGTTTCTGCGGCGGCCGGCGCCGTCGGCAGCGTCGCGGTTCAGATCGCGAAGATCAAGGGATGCCGGGTCGCGGCGAGCGCAGGTAGCGATGAGAAGGTCGCTTATCTCAAAGACGAGCTGGGTGCAGACCACGCCTTCAACTACAAGACCCAGAGCATTGCGCGCGAGCTGCACGTGGGGCTCCCTGACGGCATCGATGTCTACTTCGACAACGTCGGCGGCAAGCATCTCGACGCCGCCGTCGGCCAGATGCGTCCGCTCGGCCGAATCCCCATCTGCGGCATGATCTCGGCCTATAACAACAAGGGCGCGCGTTCCGAGGGTGTCACGACACTGGCGAACATGATCTACAACCGCGTCACAATGCGGGGCTTTGTGGTCTACGAGTTCAACGACCGCCGGGACGAATTCATCGCCGACATGCGCCAGTGGATTGCTGACGGCAAGATGAAGTACCGGGAAACCGTCATGGAGGGCATCGCGCAGGCCCCTCACGCGCTCATCGGCCTGCTGAACGGCGAAAACATCGGCAAAATGCTCGTGAAGCTGTCAGACGAGTAGTTGCCCGTCGCCCGGACTTGGCGTTAGCGTTCGGCGTATGGAGATTGATCGCCGCTTCGACAGGCAGCACAACCTGATTCGCTACGATGTGCGTGGCGTCGCCGACCCTGAGGCCGTACTCGCCTTCGCAACCGAGACCGTGAAACACCCGGAGTTCGTGTCCGGCATGAACACGATCTGGAATCTCGACGGCGCCGATCTGTCGCATCTCTCGTCCAGCGACTTTCGCCGCAGCCGCTCGGTGCCACGTGCGCCTGCCGCACAGCGCGGCAGCGCGCGCGTCGTGATTGTAACCGGCGACGCCTTGAGCTATGGGCTCGTAAGAATGTTCATGGCCTATGCGGGGCTCGAACACCTCGACTACCACGTCGTGAACACCATGAGCGAAGCGCTCGAGCTACTCGGCATCCAGGACTAGCGCAGCGTCCACTCCACACCGATCGAATACTCGAGGTCGGCACTGTCGACGCCTGCCTCGGGCTCCGAGTCATAGGAATAGTCCGCGCTGAACTCGATGCCCAGATTCCTTGTCAGCTGGGTCGTCAGCCCAAGTACCGCTATCGCGCGAATGTCCCCCGTGTCCCCCAGCGCCGGCTGTGCATAGGCTGAGAAGGTGAGCCAGCTGTCAGGGATGACTTCAACGGGCTGGCCAAACGTTACGTAAAGATTCGCCCGCCACAGGTCGCTGCGCGCACCGGTGGTATAGCGCTCCTTCTCGCGAATGGCGCCAATGCCAAGCAGGCCTCGACGAGCCTCGCTCTGCGCCCATTCATATCGGTATCCGCCCCCAAACAGCGTACGCGAGTCGATCAGCGCGAACTCATCCTGCTGGTACTGTGCCAGCACATCGAAGCCGTGACGCCCGCCCAAACCTCGCACATAGCGGATATGGGCAAACTGGTTGTCGTCGCTCTTTTCGTCGTTGGTCTCGGCATAGTTCAGTGAGCCGACAAACATCCACGTGGATTTGCCGGTTCGCAGCAGCGAGTGATTCTCGACTTCGAACTCGTTCTGCGTTTTGGTACCCCGCGCGCCCTCGACACTGAACGAGAACGTCGAGAACGCCGGCTCACCAAGGTTGCTGTAGTACTCCTCATGCACGTCGACAATCGCCAGTGCCGTCGTCGGTACCACGAGCATCGAAATTGCCGCAAACAGTCGGCGCACAAAACCTCCCGGGAAGACCCAAAAGCGCGGGATTATATGGTGAATCGGGATTTTTCGGCTATACTGCCGCCGACTTATCCACAGGGGCACGACTTCCCAATGGCAAAAGAAGTCTCAATCCAGATCGAGGAATCTCTCGAAGAACGTGCACGCGCGATCGCGTCACGCCGCGGCATTTCGTTTGACCAGCTGGTCGCCCAGCAGCTCGAACGCGCCGTCTCGAACGACGAGTACGCAAACCTGCGACGCCAGGTCTCGCGCGGCGCCCGTTCGAACTCGAATCCGTCGGAACAACTGCTCCGCAAAAGCCTGCTGAAGCGCTAGCCCGATTTTGCCTCAATGGTACGATCCGGCCCCGCTGCGTTTCTCGCGACGACCCGGTTGCGCCCGTCGCGCTTGGCTTCGTACAAGTGTTCGTCTGCGCGCTGCAACCACGACTCGGCATGATCCTCTTCTTCGAGTGAAGCCACCCCCACGCTGATCGTCACCTTCCGGTCGCGCAGCAGTTCCTTCGCCTCGATGGTTTGGCACAGTTCTTCAGCCACGCGTTGCCCGGTCTCCATGTCAGTACCGCTCAGGATCACGAGAAACTCCTCGCCGCCGGTGCGGAACGCGCGGTCGACCTTGCGGAAGCGAGCAATCAGCAACTGGCCGATATTGGCGAGCACCTCATCGCCCGCCGCATGGCCGAACTCATCGTTGATCGGTTTGAAGTGGTCGATGTCACAGGCAAGCAGTGTCATTGGCGTTTCATGGCGCCGGTTCTGCTCGATGGCGTGGGCGATCGACTCCAGCAACAGCGTGCGGTTCAACAGCCCCGTTAGCGGATCGGTCGTGGCCTGCTTCTGCAGCTTGTCCTGCGCGACAGTCATGGCGTGCACAAAGATCGCGGTAAAGATCGCAACAGCGATCAGCGTGACAGCCGTACGTGCGGCGAGCCCGGTATCGAGGACCATCGCCGCCTGTGGCACGACGAGCGCGACCAGCAGAGCACTCGCGATCAACGCATTGCGTTCAGACAGCAGCAGGAAAAATGCGACCAGGCCGGGATAGGACCAGAGGATGCCGATGATTCCCTGATTCTGTATCGAGACCGAGAGGAAAATCAGTATCACGGGCACCAGCACCAGAATCGAAAACAGCTCGGTGTAACGGTTCTGGCGAATCAGCCAGGCCTTGATCGCGAGCACCACGACGATGACCGCGGCGCCGAAGCCAAGCAGGAACCGGCCCTGCAGAATATTGTTGGCAGAGAAGGGCAGCAACAACACCATGGCGGTCAGCGCGAGATAGTAGTTCGCGCGAACGCGGAAATCCGTGGCACCACCGGGCGTGAGTGAAAATTTCATGCGTCCAAGCTTACCAAGCAGCACGCCCGCTGAGTATCTCAGGCCGGGCTGAACGCCCCGCCGTCACGCTGTTCGCGCTCGACCAGCTTGCGGGGATCAAAGGCATCACGCACCGCTTCGCCGACGAAGATCAGCAACACCAGCGTCGTTGCCAGCACACAGAATCCGGTCAGGCCAAGCCACGGGGCGCGTACATTTTTTTGGCCCTGAGCGAGCAGTTCGCCCAGCGATGCCGACCCCGGCGGCAGACCGAAACCCAGAAAGTCGAGGGCCGTCAGTGTCGTAATCGAGCCGTTCAGGATGAATGGCAGGAAGGTCAGTGTCGCGACCATCGCGTTCGGCAACACATGGCGCCACATGATGACGGGATTCGAGACGCCCATGGCACGGGCGGCACGCACAAACTCGAAGTTGCGCACGCGAAGGAACTCGGCGCGAACAACGGCCACCAGTCCCGTCCATGAGAACAGCAGCAGGATCAGCAGCAGCCACATGATGTTTGGCTCAACGATGCTCGCCAGGATGATCAGCACGAACAGCACAGGCAACCCCTGCCAGATCTCGACGAGGCGCTGGCCGATGAGATCGACGTTGCCGCCATAGTAGCCCTGCACCGCGCCGACGAGGATGCCGATCGCCGACGCCATCGCGGTCAGCGCGAGGCCAAACGCCACCGACAGCCTGAAGCCGTAGATCAGCCTCGCGAGCGTGTCCTTGCCGCCGTCGTCAGTGCCGAGCAGGTGACGGGCTGACGGAGGTGCGGGGGCCGGCTGGTCGAGCTGATAGTCGATGGTGTCGTAGCTGAACGGTATCGGTGGCCAGAGTTGCCAGCTTTCCGGGCCCTCGAGCAGTTGCCGCACGTAGGGGTCGCGATAGTCCGCAATCAGTTCCAGTTCACCGCCGAGATCCCGCTCCGTATATTCAACGAGCACCGGAAAGAACCATTGCCCCTCATGAACGGCGATGATCGGCTTGTCGTTGGCGATGAACTCGGCAAACAGCGACGTGCCGAACAGCGCGAGGAAGATCCACAGCGAGTAGTAGCCACGCTTGTTGGCCTTGAAGTTCTTCCAGCGGCGCGCGGTAACCTCGTTCACACTTCCCTCGAACCAAAGTCGATGCGCGGATCGACGAGCACATAGCAGATGTCGCCGATGAGCTGCGCGATGAGCCCCACGAGCGTGAAGATGAAGAGCGTGCCAAACAGGATCGGATAATCACGTTTTATGACCGCGTCGTAGCCCAGCAGGCCCATACCGTCGAGCGAGAAGATCACTTCAATGAGCAGTGCGCCGGTGAAGAGGATACCGATGAAGGCACCGGGAAAGCCCGCAATGACGATGAGCATCGCATTGCGGAAAACATGGCCGTACATCACGCGACGTTCCTGAAGCCCCTTGGCCCGGGCAGTGAGCACGAACTGCTTGTTGATCTCCTCGAGAAAGGAGTTCTTGGTGAGCATGGTGAGCGTTGCAAAGCCGCCCAGCGTCAGCGCGATCAGCGGTAATGCCAGATGCCACAGATAGTCGGTGATCTTCTGGTACCACGGCAGGTCGATCCAGTTCTCCGAGACGAGCCCGCGCATGGGGAAGACGTCCCAGTAACTGCCGCCGGCGAACAGGACGATGAGCAGGATCGCAAACAGAAAGCCCGGGATCGCGTAGGCCGTGAAGATGACGGCGCTGGTCCATGCGTCGAAGCGCGTGCCGTCACGAACAGCTTTCGCGATGCCCATCGGGATCGACAGCGTGTACACAAAAAGCAGCGACCACAGCCCGAGCGAGATCGAAACCGGCATCGCGCTCAGCACGAGATCGAGCACGGGCTCACCCTGAAAGTAGCTGTCGCCGAAGTCGAGCCGCATGTAGTCCCACATCATGTTGAGAAAGCGTTCGTGCGCCGGCTTGTCGAACCCGAACTGCTTCTCCAACTGCTCAATCATCTCCGGTGGCAGCCCCTCGGCACCCGCATAGCCGCCATCGCTGCCGCTGCCGGCATCGGTGCCACTACCGGCACCGCCGCCGCTGATATTGGCGGTTGTGGACACATCCCCCATCCGCACCTGGGCAACGATCTGTTCAATCGGGCCGCCCGGTGCGAACTGCACGATCACGAAGTTGATGATCATGATGCCAAGCAGCGTCGGGATGATGAGCAGCAGTCGGCGCAGGATATAGGCGGCCATCAGTCAGCGGTCTCCGGCTGGGCAAGCCCGGCTTCGATTCGCGCGGCCTTTTCTTCGTCATACCACCAGCCGTCAAGCCAGGGTACACGCTCGAGCGGTGCCGACTCGACACGGTCGAACTTGTCCCAATACGCGATCGCCTCGCCCGGTTCAGCCGCAATCGGCACGAAGTAGAAGTTCCACAGCAGCACTCGATCGGCGGCCCGAACCGCAGCGTGGAACGTTTCAGCATCGGTTGCGCCGATTACGTACTCTGCCATCGCATCGACGGCGGGGTTTTTGACGTACCCCCAGTTCACGCCATAGCCGAGTTCCGCACTGCGGCTGCCGAAGTGGTTGCGAAGCGCGCTGCCCGGAATGCGATACGGGAACATGTGGGCCCGGCTCGCATCGAAGGCACTGGACTGCATGCGGTATTGCCAGTTGGAGACCTCAGGAACACGAATCGAGGTCTCGATGCCCACGCGATTCAGGTTGTCGATGTAGGGCAGAAGTGAACGGGCCAGCTCACTTGAGACAATGATGAAGTCGATAGTGAAAGGCTCGCCGGTTTCGTTGTTGACGAGGCGCCCGCCGTCGAGTACCCAGCCCGCTTCCTCGAACAACCTGACCGCACGTTCCACGTACTCACGCTTGATGCCGAATCCGTCGTTCTTCGGTGGCTCGTAGACTTCGGTGAAGACGCGCTCCGGAAGCTGGTCGCGGAACGGCTCCAGCAATTCGCGTTCACGCTCGGAGGGCAGTCCTGTCGCCATCATGTCGGGCGCACCGTGAAAGAGACTCTTGCCGCGCTCAAAGTAGTCGTAGTAGATCACGCGGTTAGTGAACTCGAAGTCATAGAGCAGCCAGAGCGCCTCACGCACGCGGATATCCTGAAAGCGCTTCTCCCGAAGGTTCCAGAACACGGGCCAGTTCAGCCCAACAGGTGCAGAAAGGGGCAGGATCTCGGTCTTGAAGAACCCCTGCCGCGCGGCAGGGAAATCGTATTCGACGTTCAGGTTCTTCGGGTTTCCGTCGGGCATGATATCCACGAGGTTCCCGCGCATGGCCTCGAGCCGGACCTTGTCGTCACGGAAGTAGTCGTACTTGATGCGCTGAAAATTGAATCTGCCACGCATCACCGGCAGGTCTTCACCCCAGTAATTGTCGATGCGCTCGTACACGATGTAGCGACCAAGACGGTAGTCCGTGATCTTGTAGGGGCCGCTCCCCAGTGGCGGCTCGGTAAGCGGCTGGGTGAAGTCGCGTCCTTCCCAGAAGTGTTTGGGAATGACAGGCATGACGCCAATGTTGCGAGCGATGCTCGGGTTCGGTGTGATGCCATCGCGCATGACGTACCGCACCTCTCGTGGGCCGATTTGCTCAACGCGGTCGATGTTGGCGATCATCACCCGCGTCCACGCCTGCGCTTCGGTGCGGAACTTCTCGAAGGTATACATCACATCATCGACGGTGATCGGCTTGCCGTCGTGCCAGTAGGCGCCCTCCCTGATCTTGAACGCGACCCAGGAGAAGTCGGGCGCGATTTTGACGCCTTCTGCGAGACGGCCATACATCCCGGTCGCCTCGTCGGCCGCAGTCGAGAGCAGCCGGTCGTAGTACAGCAGGCTACTCGGCGAAAGGAAGCTCATGCCGGCCGCCTGACGTCCACGACTGATGAAGGAATTGAAGCTGTCGTAGGTACCGAGTACAGGAACCCGAATGGTGCCGGCACGAGGGGCATCCGGGTTGAAGTGATCGAAGTGGGTGAAGTCCGGCGGGTACTTCAGCGGATCGAGATGAGAGAACCCGTGATCGTAGACAATGCCGGACGGCGTCTCAGGCGACAGGTCGATGGCGTCCGGAATGACCTCTGCCATCGCGGACGAACCAACCAGCGCGAACAGAAACGGTAGCAGTGTGCGCATCAGATTCAGCAAATTGTCTCCCTCGCGCGTATTCTTGCATGAAACCTGCCCATCACCGCAAGCTGGGCGCGTGGAAATGAGGAACCCGATATGAAGTGCTTGCTGCCAATAACCTGTTTGCTGTTGTGGTCAATGGCCGTACCGGCTGCTGCCGACGACGCGGAGGTGCTCGATCTCGCCCGCGCAACCATCGAGCGGGTGCGGTTCCCTGCACTCATCACGGTCGACGAAGACGGCCAGCCCCGGGCGCGCACGGTCGATGCGTTCGCCCCTGACGAGGACTTCGTGGTGTGGGTGGCAACGCGCCCGAATACCCGCAAGGTCACCCAGATTCACGGCAACCCGAACGTGACGCTGTACTACTTCGACAGCGAAAGAAAGAACTATGTGACCATCATGGGCGAGGCGCTGCTTGTCGATGACGAGGCAACAAAGCGACGTCTGCGGCGACCCGCCGATACCGACAAGCTGTATCCCGCATTTCCAGATGACTACCTGCTAATAAAAATCATTCCCGAATGGTTAGAGGGGATCTTGCCGGGCTACCGCGGCGACCCTGACAACTGGCAGCCGGTCTCCGTGTCGCTGGAGGGCCGTCAAAACTGACAATCTCCTACTTCCATTTGGGGCATTATGATGGTTTATTGAACATGCGCAGAAAGACAACTTCACGACAAGCCGCGAAACAACGCACCAGATGAACGAAGATCAGATCGTCGACATCCTGTTCAGACACTACAATTCGCTTTTCCCGAAGACCTGCTCGAGTTGCGGAAAGAAGTTCGAAACCTTCAAGACCTACGTCGAGGAAGTCACCCCGGTCGGCCGCTCAGTCTCCTACGACGCCGAGGTCGGTACCTGGGGAAAGGGCCCTGCACCGCTCATCGGTTCAGCGGCCATGTCGAACTGCACGTGCGGCACAACCCTCTCGCTCACCACAGACGACATGGAAGAGTCGCGCCGCCGCGAGCTTCTTGCGTGGATCAAGGAGCAGGTCGATGCGAGCGGCGTCGCGCCCAGCGACATTCTGCAGCGCCTCCGGGTTCGCGTGCGGGAGCGCGTCCTCGAACACTCCCACAGTTAGCATTCAGCGCCTCCCTCAAGACCAGCGGTCAAATCGCATGATCTCGTCAACGGGCTTGCGGGTCACCGGCCCGAACTTGCCCAGGGGATAGCCCACCGGGATCAGGCAGAGCGCGGCCATCGTCTCGGGCATGTTCACCGCAGCGCGCACCTTGTCCTGCTCCCTGAGCGCGAGCGTCGTGGGGGCAGCGCCAAGCCCCAGCGCCCGCGCGGCCAGCAACAGGTTCTGAACACCCGGCCAGATTGAACCACCGCCGCGCTGCGCGGCCTCATCGCTCACCTTCTGCCCGTATTCGAGGCACGCGAGAATCAGCGCAGGAACCTCATGCATGTGTTCCATCTGCCAGATCACGGCATCGAGCATTCGTTTTCGCTTGGCTTCACTCTGGTGTGACAGGCTGCCGGGATTCTCTCGCATCGGACCAATGTAGGCTTCGACACCTTCCCGGTTGAGCGCAGCGAGTTCACGTTTGACGTCGGGATCACGGACGACGATCCAGCGACCGTTCTGAACGTTGGAACCGGACGGCGCCTGGTTGGCGGCATCGATCAGCTTGCGGAGCATGTCCTCCGGCACCTCACGGGTGTCGAGCTTGCGCATCGCACGGCAGTTGTACATGACGTCAAAGAGGCCCATGTCATCAGCCATCCTTTTCTCCCCCTGTATGAATTGTGTCAGGGAGAATAACGCAATCGGCCTGACTCGCGAGCGCGGTACGAACGCCGCCGGCGCGACGTTGCCGGGACAGGGCGAGATACCACTCGACCAGGATCAGGTTTGGCACCCAACTGATCCAGGCAACGGTGGGATAGGCTTCTTCGAACGGCACACCCAAAGCGATCAGGATGCCGAGATAGATGCGCAGGGTCACCGCGCCGAATGTCATGGCAAAGTTGCGCATCATCCACTCGCGGTGCACAGCGACGTCGCCACGCCGAATCGCCGCATACGCCTGCCAGCCGCTGTAGAGCCAGAGCACGCCCAGAATGCCAAAGCCGAAGTGTGCAACCAGCCCACCCGCCGAGTACGGGGCCAGCATGAGGCCACCAAGGCCGCCGACGCCGATCAGCACGAGGTAGACGCGACCCAGATTGCGGTGAAGGGCGGGCCAGCGCTGGCGGAGGCCGCCCCAGAACTGGAAACCACCGAGCAGCAGCACCGTGGCACCCCCGAGCACGTGCATCGTGGCGCCGACCGCGTGTTCATCGAACCGGGCGTGAAAATCCGGCGCGCCCGTGATGCGAAACTGGAACAAATAACCGTGAATCGCGATCACGACACTGAAAACGATCATCGTCACAAGCCCGGCCAGCAGCCACCGGTTTGTAGGTCGAGCGATCACCACCGCACCTCATCTTGACAGTGAAAAGATAGAGACCATTCTCGCGAAGATTTTGACAATGTCAAGATTGGGGTAAAATCACGCCATGACCTCAGGCGACAAGCGTTACCACCACGGTTCCCTCCGCGATGCGCTGCTAACGGCAGGCGACGAAGTTCTCGCCGAGCGCGGCTTCAAGGGCTTCACGATGCGGGAATGTGCGCGGCGCGCGGGCGTTAGCCACGCCGCTCCCAAACACCACTTCGGCAGCACCGCAGGGTTCCTGACCCAGCTTGCAGCTGTCGGTTTCGGGCGCCTGTGCTCGCTGCTCCGCGAGAATCTCGGCAAATCAGACGATCCGGACGAGGACTACGCTGCAACCACGCGCACTTATCTCCACTTCGCAGAGGCCTACCCCGAACACTTTCGCATCATGTTCCGCTGTGACCTCATCGACGGCGACGACCCGATTCTGCACAGGAACGCGGCCAGCGTGTTCGTCGAACTCACCAATGTCATCCTGCGGCAGCGGGGCGAAGCGGAAATCGCACCGGATGGCCTTGGCCCGCTCAAGACCGATGAGGTCATCCAGGACATCCTGATCGGCTGGAGCCATATCCACGGTCTGGCCCATCTGAAACTCGAGCGCCAGCTCACCATGCTTACCGGCGGGAGAGAGAACGAACTGATTGAACGCGCCTCAGCCCGGTTGGCTCGACGAATGCGACAGACCGACTAACCGAATACCCCGCATTTCGGTAGACTTGAAAAACACCCTCCGATCCCGGTTTCAGGATGCGAATTCTCATCTCGATTCTCGTGGGCCTCGTCGCCACAAGCGCCATGGCCAACAACGACACCGGTGCCACCGCGTTCAACCAGCTCGGCACCGAACTGCCCACACCAAACGTCTACCGCACCGCGTCGGGCGCTCCCGGGCCGCAATACTGGCAACAGAAGGTCGACTACCAGATTGACGTGGCGCTGGATGAAGCCGAAAAGCGCATCACAGCGACTGAGACGATCACCTACCGGAACAATTCGCCGGATACCCTCACCTACCTGTGGCTTCAACTCGACCAGAACCGGTTCGATAACGACTCCCTGTACCGCCGGTCCGGTACCGTCACGAAAGACCGGCTGTCATTCGGCGCACTGCGCCGTGAGCAGGACTACGCCGACAACGACTACGGCTACGACATCGGCGCGGTGACCAGTCGCGGGCAGGATCTCGACTACGTCATCAACGACACGATGATGCGCATCGATCTCGCAAGGCCGCTCCGCCCCGGCGATACCGTGCAGTTCTCTATCGATTTCGCCTTCGACATTACCCACGAGGTCGCGATCGGCGGTCGCAGCGGGTACGAGCACTTTCCCGACACCGATACCTACCAGTACTTCCTCGCGCAGTGGTTTCCGCGACTTGCGGCGTATACAGACTACGAGGGCTGGCAGAACAAGCAGTTTCTCGGGCGGGGTGAATTCACGCTGGAGTTCGGTGACTACGATGTCGATATCACGGTGCCCGCCGATCACATCGTATCGGCCACCGGTGAACTGACGAATCCGCGAGATGTCCTGACGGCTGAACAGCGCCGCAGGCTTGCGGAGGTCGGCACCGATGCACCGACATTCATCGTGACGCCGGAAGAAGCGCTGGAGAATGAGCGTGAAGGCACGACCGACACCAGAACCTGGAAGTTTTCGGCGAAGAACGTCCGCGATTTCGCGTGGGCATCATCACGCAAGTACATCTGGGACGCGATGATCCATCGCCAGCCCGGTGCCGAGTACGACAGCGTCTGGGCGATGTCCTTCTATCCCAATGAGGCGGAGCCCATCTGGTCCCACTACTCCACCCAGGCTGTCGTCCACACGATGGAAGTCTACTCACGGTTTTCGTTCGACTATCCGTACCCGACCGCACAGTCCGTCAACTCCTGGGCAAGCGGCGGCATGGAATACCCGATGATCACGTTCAACGGTTACCGGCCTGAACCGCCAGAGAAAGACGAGGCTGACGAGGAGGAAGCAGCATCGGAGATGCCGGAAGACGAGGCCGAGCCGACTTACTCCCGGCGCACGAAATACGGCCTGATCGGCGTGATCATCCACGAGATCGGGCACATCTACTTCCCGATGACGGTGAACTCGGACGAGCGCCAGTGGACGTGGATGGACGAAGGCATCAATTCATTCCTCGAGTACGTGGCAGAACTCGAGTGGGAAGAGGATTACCCGGCCTACGGCGGGCGCTACGCCAACGTGCTGGATTACATCACCGACTACATGAAGAGCCCGAATCAGGTGCCGATCATGACGAACTCGGATTCCGTGATTCAGTTCGGCCCCAACGCATACTCCAAGCCGACCGCCGCGTTGATTGTGCTGCGTGAAGCCGTGATGGGGCGTGAGCTTTTCGATTTTGCATTCAAGCAGTACGCCGAGCGCTGGAAGTTCAAACGCCCGACGCCGGCCGATTTCTTCCGCACGATGGAAGACGCATCGGCTGTCGATCTCGACTGGTTCTGGCGCGGCTGGTTCTATACCACCGACCACGTCGATGTAGCGGTGACCGACATCCGCGAATACAAGGTGCTCAGCAAGGACCCTGACATCGACAATCCCCTGCTGCGGGAGGACTGGAAGCGTGACCATCCCTCCCCTGTCGCCGAGGCGCGCAACCGCGATGAGGGCATCGACCTGCGGATCGACCGGTATCCGGAACTGAAGGACTTCTATAATGAGAACGATGCCTTCACCACGAGCAACAAGGACCGCAACGCCTACCGCTCATACCTCAAGGATCTGGAGGACTGGGAACGCGCTGCCCTCGACCGCGTACTGAACGAAGATCCGTTCGTCTACTTCATCGATTTCGAGAACGTGGGCGGGCTCGTGACGCCGTTGCCCATGCGCATCGAGTACGAGGACGGTTCGAGCCGCGAGATGATGCTGCCCGCCGAGATCTGGCGCTACAACGCCGAGCAGGTCACACGCATGATGATCGAGAGCCGGCGCATCGCCGCCATCAGCGTCGATGATGCGCACCTGACGGCTGACGTCGATTACAGCAACAACCGCTTTCCGCCGCGCATCGAGCGCTCGAGGTTCGAACTCTACAAATCCGAGCGCAAACGCAGGAACCTGATGAAAGACATGCTGGTTGAACTGAAAGGCGACGACAAGACGGAAGCCGAGACCGGTGACGTCCTGCTCGAACAGCAGTGATTGGGAGAACGTTGACGCTGTGCCTGCTTGCCATGGCGGTCAGTGTCAGCGCCCACCGGCAGCACGTTGCCCTCACGGAAGTCGTCATGCAGGGCAATACGCTGCAGATCACGCACCGCTTTCACGAACATGATGCAGCCGAATGGCTGCGCAAGCGCTATCCAACCCGGATCGACATCGCAAGTCTCAGGGACCAGGCCCGCTTCGCGCTCTACGTCGAGTCTGCATTCGATGTGCGACTGGGGGATGCGCCTGTGCCGCTTGAACTTCTCGGCGCGGAACTCGACGGTGCCTGGCTGTTTGTCTACCAGGAAGCGCAAACTGACGCTGATGCAGACGAGTTGATAAAGGGGCTCGGATTCGACAGCGACGTTCTGATGGATCTGCTGCCGGACCAGTTGCATCAGGTCACGGTTGACCTGCACGGAAAGACCGGGACCGTGACGATTTCAGCTGATTCACCGCCGCAGCAGATCACGCCCGGGCGATAGCTGACAAAGGCGCTAGCCGCGCCGCTTCAGTTCGCCCATCAGCCCGAAGAGTTCGACCGTTCGTGCCGGCGCTGTCGAACCGCTGAATTCGCGATAGAGCGTATCGACGTTGATGGCGATGCGCTCGTTGTCACCCCACGACTCGAAGTCTCCGAGCTTGATGTCGAACGCGGCATCACGCACCGAGAGCCCTGCATCGTAACGTTTGCGCGCCTCGGCCTCGATGTAGCGCAGATAATCCTGCACGCGTCGCACGCCATCGGCATCAGTGATTGGACCGTGGCCGGGTACGATAACGTCGGGATCGAGATCAATGATGCGATCACAGGCGCGCAGCCAGTTCGACACCGGGCCGGCCCACATGATCGGTGTGCCGTCGATAAACAGGATGTCGCCTGTAAAAATCGTCCTGTCATCCGGCACCCAGGCGAGGACATCACCGGCCGTATGGGCCGGGCCAACCTCGAAAAGGTGCACGGTCTTGTCGCCGACGTCGATCTGCATTTCGCCAGAGAACGTGCGGTTCGGGAGCTTCTCCGCAACGTCGCCGAAATCGAAAATGCCAAAGATCTCCTGCAGGTATTCGCCTGCGGTGCCGAGATTGGGCGCGGCGTCCATGAACCCCTTCATGGCAGCCCCGTCGAATGCCTCCATCTCGCGCGCACTCGCTTCCGACGCCACGACGTCGGCATTCGTGCAAAGACCGTTGCCATGCGTGTGATCGCCATTGGCATGTGTATTGACGACGGTACCGATATCGTCCGCCGCAAGACCGGTGGCATCCTGCATGGTCTTCAGCATCTCGCGCGTCAGCGGCGCGTCGAACAGCGTGTCCACCAGCAGCGACTGATCGCCGTCGCAAACCAGCCCGGCATTCGACCAACCCCAGCCGCCATCCGGCTGCAGATAGGCATAAACACCATTCCCGGTGTCGATTAATCCCTTCTCGTAGGCCCAGTTCGGCATCTGCTACCCTTCCCTCCTGATTTCCACCGATAGTAAAAGGATTGACCATGCATCTCTACACGACCAGTGCCGCGCCGAATGGACAACGCGTCAACGTATTCATCAAGGAGAAGGGGCTCGACGTCCCCCTGACAGAGGTGGACATCATGGGCGGCGAGAACCTCGGTGACGAATTCACCGCACGTAACCCGTTTGGCCGCGTGCCGGTGCTTGAACTCGACGACGGGCGCTATCTCTCCGAGAGCGTCTCGATTTGCCGCTATCTCGAAGGCCTCAGCCCCGAACCCAACCTCTTCGGCACCGACGCAACAGAAACCGCCTTCATCGACATGTGGCTTCGACGCGTCGACATCAACCTGCAGATGCCCGTCGCCCAAGCGTTCAGGAACACCAGCGGCATTTTCAAGGATCGTGAGGTCTGCCACGAGGAGTGGGGCAAGATCTCGATGGACATCGCGCGTGACGCCGCCGGCAAGTTCAACGATCACCTCGCCAGCAATGAATATCTGATGGGCGACCGCTACTCGGCTGCCGACATCATGCTCGCGATCACACTGGGCTTCGCCAAGCGCACCGGGCAGGACTTCTTCGACATGGAGCACCTGAAGCGCTACAACGAACAGGTTCGCGCGCGGCCCGCCTTTGCCAGCTGACCTGTTCGCCGCACTGCCCCGCCCGGTCATTCAGGCACCGATGGCGGGCAGTGCTGACAGCGCGCTCGCTATCGCGGTTGCACAGGCGGGCGGTCTGGGCGCTTTGGCCTGCGCGATGCTATCGGCCGGGCGCGTCGCCGAAGAGGTCGCAAAGTTCCGCCTGACAACCGGCAAGGCTCCCATCAACCTCAATTTCTTCTGTCACGAGCCGGCGCCGCTCAGCCGGGAAGCGGAATCGCGCTGGCAACATCGCCTGAGGGACTACTACGAGGAATTCAACGTTCATCCCGGCGACGGCGGCCCGGCGCGAAAGCCATTCGATGATGAAGCCGCCGACCTGGTCACATCGCTTAGGCCAGACTTTGTGAGCTTCCACTTCGGCCTGCCTGACGCCGGCCTGCTTGAACGCGTCAGGGCATCCGGCGCGCGCGTCCTGTCATCGGCAACGACAATCGATGAGGCGGTCTGGCTTGATCAGCAGGGCATCGACGGGATCATTGTTCAGGGCCTCGAAGCCGGTGGCCACCGGGGGCAATTTCTTCGCGATGATCTGCACGGGCAGGCGCCGTTGCTCGAGTTGATGGGCGCTGTTCGGCAACACGTGTCGACGCCGTTCATCGGTGCTGGCGGCATTGATTCCCATGAGCGGGTTCGTGCCGTGCTCGACGCCGGCGCCATCGCGGTTCAGGTCGGCACCGTACTGCTGCGGTGTCCGGAAGCCACGACCAGCGACGTCCACCGGGCCGCGTTGGCCGGTGAGCATGCCAGTCACACGGCAATCACCAACATCTTCAGTGGCCGTCCGGCGCGCGGAATCGTCAATCGGGCGATTCTGGAAATCGGCCCGCTGGCGGACGAGGCACCGCCATTCCCCTGGGCGGCTGGTGCGATGGCATCGCTTCGCCGGGCCGCAGAGGCGCGTGGCAGTGGCGACTTTTCACCGCTCTGGAGCGGCACCCGGGGCGCACCGGCTGATGCGCCCGCGGCAGAGATCATCGAATCCCTGTTGCCGGATTAGCCCTTGGCGCGCTCGATCGAGGTCAGGATCATCTGCCTGGCGGTATCGCTGTCGCCCCAGCGCTCGAACTTGACCCACTTGTTGGGTTCCAGATCCTTGTAGTGCACGAAGAAGTGTTCGATCTGCTCAAGCGTGATGTCCGGGAGATCGGAGTAGTCGGCGACGCGCTCATAGCGACGGGTCAACTTGGTCGACGGCACCGCGATGATCTTCTCGTCTTCGCCCGCCTCGTCGCTCATGATGAGCACGCCAATCGGCCGGGCATTGACCACCGCACCCGGGACGATCGCTCGGGTACTGGCGACAAGCACGTCGATCGGGTCACCGTCATCGGCCAGCGTGTTCGGAACAAAACCATAGTTGCCCGGATAGCGCATCGGCGTGTAAAGGAAGCGATCGACGAACAGTGCGCCGGAATCCTTGTCCATTTCGTACTTGATGGGCTCACCGCCGACCGGCACCTCGATGACGACGTTCACATCATCCGGTGGATTGTTGCCGATGGGGATCTCGTTGACGCGCATGGTATCTCCAAAAGGGCGCGAATAAACCACGTTCCCGGGTAATTCTCAATACGAATATCGCGAGTGGATCATCAGTTTGACCCACTCCGCCGCCTCGGCTAGCTTCGAGCCAACCGTATCGCTCAGGACAACCGGAATGACCGACTTCGAACGCACCCCCGACAGCAACTTCGAGGGATTGAAGGACTACAACTTCGAGCCGAACTGGCATACCTGGCAGGACCTGCGCATGCACTATGTGGACGAGGGGCCGGAAGACGGCCCGGTCATGCTCTTGCTGCACGGCATGCCGACCTGGAGCTACCTCTATCGCGACGTCATTCCGCCGCTGGTCGCAGCCGGGTATCGATGCATCGCGCCGGACCACCTCGGCTTCGGCAAGTCGGACAAGCCGACCGATTTTCACTGGTTCACGATTGCGCGCCACGTCGAGGTCATGACGAGTCTGATCACATCGCTCGATCTTCATCACATCACCCTCGTCTGTCAGGACTGGGGCGGGCCAATCGGTCTCGCCCAGGCCGCAACCATGCAAGAGCGATTCGACCGACTGACAATCATGAATACCTGGCTGCACCATCCGGAGTACACATACTCCGATGCCATCCGGAACTGGCATCGCAACTGGCACGAAGGCGGGCTCTTCGCCCGCGAGAAACCGGATGTCGGGCTGCTGATGGCGATGTCCGCCGGGCTGCTGGCTCGCGAGGAGACGTTCCCGCACCTCGTCGGCGGTACCGAACCGACCTATCCGAACGATGAGGCGCGTGCGATGCACGACGCCTACCTCGCGCCCTTCAAGGGCCTGAGTGATGCAGCCTGGAACGGGCCACGGAAGTTCCCGCTGTCGATTCCGCTGGACGAGACCCACTACAGCACTGGAAACGGTGCGGCACAGACGCTGCACTACCGTCTGTTGCTGTCCTGGGAAAAACCGCTGCACTTCATCTGGGGCTGCGCCGACGATGTGTTCACCGAAGCCTGGGGTCGTGAGTGGGCGTCACGGTTTCAAGCAATACCCGGCGGTGCGACGTTCGACCCGATCGAGGACGCCGGGCACTTTCTGCAGAACACGCACGGCAAGCGCCTCGCCGAAATTCTGCTTACCCGGATTGGCGAGGAAGCCGGCTAGCGAATGGCAATCACCGGCTCGACAGAGGCGCTTGCCCGCGAGATCGCCGAGTACCTGGAGTTACCGTCCGGCATTCGACTGTCACCGGCCCATCAAACGATTGGCTACGATATCGACGCCGGTAATCGTCAGATACGTCTGTCAATTCGGGATGCGGAGCCCGACGTGCCCTGCCACCTCGTGGACTTTCTCGGTGAGCCGCACAATCCCGGCGCGGAACTCGTCATTGTCTACACGGGCGCGACCGCGACGCATCTGGAGGACGTCGATGCGTCTTTCGTTCCACCCGGTGCCTGGAAACGGGTCAGCCACCTGTACTGGTCCGGCGCCGATGGATCGCCCGGTAGTGCTCCACCACCACATCGAGATTCGTCGCCGCAAGCGGAAGCGCCCTCACCGCGCGGCGGGCGTCGGCTGCAGGAAGGTGCGCCGCGAACGCCGCGCTTTTCGATCATCACCATCGTCCGCAACGGGGCAAAGACAATCGAGCAGACCATTCAGTCTGTCATTACGCAAAAGGGCGACGATACCGAATACCTCATCATTGACGGGGGCAGTACGGACGGAACGCTCGACATCGTCAGCCGTTATCGCGAACACATCGACTATTGGCAAAGCGAGCCCGATGACGGCATCTACGATGCGCTCAACAAGGCGATCTCACTTTGCCGTGGCGAGTTCATCGGCGCCATTCACGCAAACGATTACTACGAGCCTGGCGCGATCGAGGCGATCCGCGAGACCGTCACGCAGCATCCGGACAGCGAGTTCATCTACGGTAACCTGCGGTACCTCGGCGGTCGCCGCCACTGGGTGCGCGGCGGCGAGATCGGCTCGACTCACCAGATGGTGATGTACAGCGGCTTCAATCATCCCACCTGTTTCATCAGTCGTGCCGCCTACGTACGGCTTGGCGGGTACGATCAGACCTACACGATTGCCGGCGACTACGATCTCGGTTTGCGTTTCTGGAACGCGGGCGTCCGGTTCCGCTACGTCAACCGTGTGATCAGTGCGTTCAGACTTGGCGGCGTCAGCAATTCACTCTTTGCGAACCAGTGGGAACGCCACTGTGTCCGCTTGGCGAACGGCGTCGGCACCGCGTTCTCTCTGGCGATCCTGGCGCTGGTGCTCGGCAACTACTGCCTGAAGACACCGCTGCGCTGGTGGCGACGATAGCTAGTCGCGCGCCTCCCGGCGCAGGGATACCGGTAGCACAAACTCGAACCGCGCTCCGCCGTCGCTGCTATTCACCGCGCCGATGCTGCCCTGATGCTGTTCAATGATCGTCCTGCAGATCGCGAGCCCGAGCCCGGTGCCCTTGCCGACCGGTTTGGTTGTGAACATCGGTGTGAACAGGTGTGGGAGCACGTCGTCAGGAATGCCCGTTCCGTCATCCGCGACCAAGACCCGCATCGTGCCATCCTCGATGGTCGCCGCGATCGTGATGAGGCCGTCGTCGTCGGTTGCGTGCACAGCGTTGACAATCAGGTTGGTCAGCACCTGCTGGATCTTGCCACGCTGGCAATAGATCACGGAGCCTTCGCAAAGCTGCAGTGCGACCCGTCGCCCACCGAGCGTACGCGTGCCGAGCATGCGCAGGGTCTGGCGAATCAGTTCGCTGACATCGACCTGACTCCTCGCATCATCCTCGGGGCGCGTCGATGTGCGCATGTCGTGCACAATCTCCTGGATGCGTTCGAGGCCCTCGAAGCACTCCGCAACAAGCTGCTTGAGTTCGGCCGCCGTGTCCTGCTGCGCCGACGTCAGCGGTGCATCGGCAAGACGGTCGAGATAAAGGTCAGCCATCGACAGATTGCTGTCGACCCACGACAGCGGGTTCGTGATCTCGTGCAGGATGCCCGCGGCCAGCAGTCCGAGTGACGAAAGCTGTTCCTGGTGGATATCGCCCGGGTCCAGCGTCCTGCAGTGATCCGGTGTGGCGGTCATCGGCGCTACGTTGTTCTTGTCCAAGTCGGCGTTCCTCATGTGTGATGTTTGTCTCTCCCGGGTGACCGGCTGTGAAAAAATGTGACGTGGTTCACATTTTGTTGACACGGCCTGTCACCTCCCTGCACACCTGGCCGGCACCCCTGATTCCCCGCAACGCCCGTTTTAAGGGCCTCCCAGCGGAGGGCGCCTGGCTGGCACAGTCTTTGATAATGGTCAGAGCAATAATCTTGCCAATGGAGAGACTCCTATGAAGCCAAACGCGATCCTGCTCGTCGACGACGAGCCCGGCGTTATCAAGGCGCTATGCCGCCTGCTCGAGTTCGACGGACACCGCGTGCTGACCGCGGGCACGACGAAAGAAGCGATGGATATCATCGCGAGCGAATCCGTCGCGGTCGTGATTTCCGATTTTGAGTTGCCCGACGGCAATGGCGCGGTGCTGCTCGCGACCGTCAGGGATCTCAATCCGCGCGTCCGGCGAATCGCGTTGACCGGCTGTAATGACGTTGTCGAACTGCGACGCATCGCCCACCCGCTACGTTGCCAAGCCCTGGCGCACGACAGATCTTCGCGAGCTGGTCGACGAGGAACTGCAGGAGTTCCTGTGGGATGAGGAGCGCGACCAGAAGCTCATTTCATTGCGACGCGTAATCATGCAGCTCAAGAGCGAGCCGGTCACAGACGGGGCGCCGGATACGTCGTCCCGCATCGTCAGCCTGCGACCGCTGATTCTGCTTCAGCACATGCTGTGGCCGCTGGTCGACAATGATCGCCTGTCACTGACCAAGCGTGTCGCGAAGCGCGCGCTCAAGGTAGCGACCGATCTCGGCCTCGGCCGCGACGAATGCGATCTGATCACCGCGGCCGCGCTGGTCCATCGCGTGGGTGAACTGACGATGCCCGCGAGCCTGCTCAAGCGCTCGTTCCTGGATCTCAATTTCTACGAACTGAACCGATACCGCCAGTCGACAGCGGCATCGCTGGCGCTGCTGGACGACAAGCAGGGAGACGTCTATGGCGTGATTGAGGCTCACCGCGAATTCCCGGTTGTTGCATCATCCCCCGCCTGTATTCTCGGCACCGTCACCGAGTACGAGGAACTCGTGTTCTTTGGCGGTTCGAACGAGGACGCCTTTCGAAAGGTCGAGCGTCACCTGCTCGACCATGAGGGCACCCGCTACCCGCCAGCGGTCGTGAACGCGCTCATTCAGCAGCGTCGTGCCGGCGGCGCCGATGCGAGCGCCGCGCTGGCAGGCTGAAGCAAGCGGCGCGGCGATCGTGCGCTTCAGGTCGCCGCCGCCCGCCCGCTTTCATGCTCCTTGAGGTGTGCGCGCACGTCGGCGACGACCTTGAGCACGATCAGCAGCATCAGCGCAGGCAGCACGTTCTCGAACATCATGACCAGGAACCCGCCGAAGATGATGGTGAGGTGCATCACCAGGATTCGTGTGTAGGGCTCCATCATCTGCTCCTTGAGCGTCCTGCCCTCGTATTCGCGCTTGCCGAGGAAGTTGGCAAAGAACGAGACGCCATGGCTGACGAAGAGCGCAAGTACCGCAATTGAAAGCGTCGAGAAATCCGAGATGACGCGGCTGACGGTCACGTCCACCTCCCCCAGTTGGTCGGCGACGAAGAAACCGTAGATGAAGAGCAGGTGACCCGCCATGAACGCACCGAAGTGAAAGATGAAGAACGGGCCCGCCGCAAGCGTCGCCCAACCGCCGATACGCACCATCTTGCACACATTCCAGAAGGCGACGACTGCACTCTCTGCCCAGAACACCAGCATGATCTCGCCGACCCGCCAGTCGAGGAACATGACGCCCAGGATCGGCACCACATTCGCAACGACGAGTGCCAACGGGCTTATGATGCCGGCATCCGATCTTGCCGATTCTGTGCGCCGGGCAGCCGGAACGGCAGGAGCCCGGGCCCGCTCGCGCTTGAACTTCGCGAGCGCTTCACGCGTCGTCGGCTCGACGACGGGTGCCCGCTCGGCTGCCGGGAGTTCCCGGTTCGGCCGCTTCAGTCGCTCACAAACGCGGCTGGCGAGGCGCCCGGCATGAGATTCGGTCAGGTGGCCACCGAATCGCAGTTGGGCGTCATCCTCGATCTCGAAGACGAGATGTGACCCGCGCCAGTGATGGGGCGACTGCGCCTCCGGCACGTCGTAGTACCAGCCGCCGACCGTCGATGCGCGCACCCGACGCTCGAATCCCAATCCGAACAACCCGATCTTGACGACAAGTTCCCCGCGCCGCGCATGCAGCCGCTCACGGCCGAACAGGGCAAACAACAGCGCCGCGAGTAGACCCAGCACCGGAATTGACCAGCCAAGGAAGAAAAAGAGCCCGAACAGGCGAAAGACAAGAGAGAACAGACTGTCGTCATCAGCCCCGTCGAACCACTCGAACGAGAAACTGTACGGCCACATGAAGAAACACAGGAACACGACGAGAAAGATCACCAGCGCCATGGAACGGGGCAATCGCATCGACTCGACGACATCACCGCTCGCCGCACGGTCGTCACCACGGCTGAAGCGCCAGCTGTCTCGCGTCGTCCTGCCTTCCATTACACAACTTTACAGTACATTCATGCGTGTTAACCGAATCTGGACGCACCGCTCACAATCGCTGCCGAAACATCCATCAGTTGTATTTCAGTCTCCGAGAGGCACACACGAAGATGGATTTTGGCGCGATCATCAAGGAACTCCTGATACTGCTGGCCAGCCTGAATATAGGCAGTGGCGTGACCACGCAGGAAACCGCGACCGAGGCGGAGCCCGCTCCCACAACGCAGGTCGCCGAAGCGCCAACACCGCCTCAATCGCAGCCGGAAGCATCCGACGCTGCCCCGAACGATGCCATGCCGACGAACCCGGCTGAACCTGAAGACGCCATGCCGAGCGTCGTCGACACGCCAACATCGCTGCCGGTCGACCTCGCGCTCGGCCACAACCACACGTGCAGCCTCGACGGTGGCGATGTCGACTGCTGGGGCAGCAACTACTACGGACAAACGACCGTACCGGCGCTGGGTCAAGTGATCGACATCGCCGCGGCCGACCAGAACACCTGCGCGCTCGAGTCTGACGCGCTCACCTGCTGGGGCATCGACGGCGACTTCACGATGCCAATTGCCGGCGGCAGACAGGTCTCCACCGGTGGCTTCCACGTCTGTGCCATCGACGAAGACGGGTTGTGGTGCGCGCGCGGGGGCAACGAGTATGGCGAGTTGAACATACCCGCCAGCGTCACCGACCCGAGCGAGGTCGCGGCGGGCACAACGCATACCTGTGCGCTCGAGGGCGACGGCGTTACTTGCTGGGGCAGCAACGAGTTCGGCGAGACATCAGTCCCGGCGCTCAGCAATCCAACCCACATTGCCGCTGGCGGCTGGTACAACTGTGCCATCGATGACTCCGGGGTCGTCTGCTGGGGCAACAACGACTTCGGCCAGCTCGATGTTCCCTCACTCGTCGAACCTCGGGCAATCATGGCCGGCCACAACCACGCCTGCGCGATCGACCGCTACGGCCTTCAGTGCTGGGGGCGCAATGCGTTCGGCCAGGCGAACGTGCCCTCGCTCGTCGAGCCGGAAATCGCACAGCCCGGCACCCATCACAGCTGTGCCCGCGAGGCCGACGGCAACGTCGAATGCTGGGGTTACAACGCACAGGGTCAGGCAACGCCCAAAGGATAAAACTGTGCACTTCGCGGTCTAACCTTCTAGAATAGGCCTAGACGCCACTACGCGTAGTCCGGTTGATGATCAAGAAAGCGGGTTCACTGGTTGCCCTGATTCTGACGCTAGCCCTGACGGTACAGTCAGCGCTGGCCGTCGATCATGTGCACCTCAACCTTGCCGATATCGACTCCTGTCTCGTCTGCTCGACGAGTTCGCCAGGCGACGCACTTCTCAGCGAAAGGCTCGAAGGCTTCGACTTCGGGCCGCACATCCAGTTTGCAGCCGACCCCGTTTCCAGCCATGCGGTCGCTGCCATCACGCTGTCAGCGCGAGGTCCTCCAGTCCGTCGGTAGGCACAGCTTATCGATGACAAAATTTCTGGAGGAAATATGTACAAGCGCACTTTCGCGCCTGCGTTGCTGTCACTGGTCTGTGGCAGCGTCAGCGCGGCACCCCATATCGAACATCTTGAAGAAGTCTATGTAACGGCCGTTCCCTTCAACGACGGCGTCGACGAGACAATGTTGCCCGTCAACGTCCTGCAGGCGGAAGAGTTGCGCCGCAAGGTCGCCAACTCCCTGGGCGAAACGCTGAAGAATGAGCCGGGGATTCACTCTGCATCGTTCGGTACCGGTGTCGGCCAGCCGGTCGTACGGGGGCACACGGGCAACCGCGTTCAGGTGCTGCAGAGCGGCGTGGACGTCTCTGATGCCTCGGACATCAGCCCGGATCACGTCAATGGCGTCGAGCCGCTACTCGCCGATCGCATTGAGGTCCTCAGAGGGCCATCGACCCTGCTTTACGGCAATGGCGCGATTGGTGGTGTTGTCAACGTCGTTGACAGCCGCATCCCGCAGTCTCTCGACAACGACCATTTTTTCGTCGGCGAGCAGACCTACGACTCGGTCGGCAATGAACAACGGACGCTCGTCCGGTTCGATGGCGCAACCGGCAACATTGGCCTGCACTTCGACGCCGTGACCCGCTCGAATGACAACATCGAGATCCCGGGTCTTGCGAATCTGGACCCGGATGCTGAGGACAACACGGACGGCTTCATCGCCAATTCGTTCGGCGAAGGCGACTCGATCCACCTTGGTGCGTCACTGATTGGCGATCAGGGGTTCATCGGTGTTTCAGTCGGCCGCATCACGAGCAACTACGGTCTTCCGCCCGGTGTTCACTCCCACGGGCATGGCGAAGAAGAAGAACACCATGACGAGGATGAGCATCATGATGAAGATGAGCATCATGACGAAGAGGAACATGGTCATGAGGAAGATGTCGCCATTCGCCTCGACATGGAGAAGACCCGGTACGACATCAAGGGCCATTGGGACTTCCTGAGCGGACCGTTCCAGACCTTTGACGCCCAGATCGGCTACACCGACTACGAGCATAGCGAACTCGAAATTGCGGAAGACGCCACCGAGGTCGGCACAACCTATACGAATCAGGGCTTCGACAGCCGCTTCACGCTGAGCCACAAGCCCCTCGGCAACTGGAACGGTATCGTCGGTCTGCAATTGGGCAGGACTGAATTCGCTGCGGTGGGCGAAGAGGCGTACATCCAGCCTGCTGACATCGATTCCGCAGCGCTCTTCATCGTCGAGCGCCTCGAGGGCAACAAGCTCGACTGGGAGTTCGGCGCACGCATCGAGTCACTGGCCATCGACCCGGTAGGTGATTGCGACAGCAGCGAGACCACCGCCAGCTTATCGGCGAGTGCGCGATATCGCTTCAGCGACGCGTCAAACCTGCTGGTCGCGCTCTCGCGGTCAGAGCGGGCACCGACGGTGGAAGAGCGCTACTCGAACATTACCGGACCGGGCTGCAGCCGCCCTGCCGACGATGAGGATCTCGTGCTTCACGCGGCAACGGATCTCCTCGAGGTCGGCAATCCCGATCTCGCGACAGAGACCGCCAACAACATCGAACTCGGGCTGCGCCACGACTTCGGCAATGCGCGTGGCAAGATCAACGTGTTCTACAACGCGATCGATGACTACATCTACCTGGCAGAGACCGGCGAGGTCGATGAAGAGGTCATTGCATCCTACGCCGGACGGGATGCGACATTCCGGGGCATCGAGATGTCGCTCGAAGGCGATCTCTTCGACGTTGGCCCCGGCGTCGTTGAGGCCAGCATCTTCGGTGATCTCGTCCGGGCTGAGTTCGACGGCGGCGAATACGTGCCGCGCATTCCGCCGGTTCGGCTCGGCGCTGAGCTCGGCTACGTCCTGTCAAACGCGAGTTTCGGCATGAACTTCGTCCAGGCGTTCGACCAGAACCGCGTTGGCGAGGATGAAGAGCGCACCGAGGGATATGTCCGGGTGGGCGCGTATGCAGACTACACGTGGCAAGTCGGGAGCGGCGAGATCACGGCGTTCCTGCGCGGTGACAATCTCCTCGATGAAGACATCCGCAACCACGTCTCCCTCCTGAAGGAGGCCGTGCCTGAGCCCGGTCGCAGCCTTCGCGTAGGCCTGCGCGCCGTCTTCTGAGGCAGCGAGCCCCCGACCCGCGGGTCGGGGGCCTTCTCCTTTCCGGCGCGGCATCCCTTTGCCGCGTCGCCTCTCAGCGCTCCTTCATCCGGACTGAGAGGATGCACAATGGCAAATCACCTACACGATGAGATGTCGAACTCGCATGGCTTCGTGAGCACGGGCACGCGAGCATTGGACAGCTGAACCCCGTCATGAATGGATGCCAGGATGCGAATCGCGCTGATCACGCTGTTGCTGTCAATCGCCGTCATCACGAGGGCGGACGCGATTGACGATTTCACCCGGAAGGCCGAATTCACCGGCGCCCGGATATCTCCCGATGGCAAGTACCTGGCCGTCTCCCGTCGCGTCGACAACCGCATCGGGCTCATGATCCTCGACCTTGCGGACATGTCGGTTGCCGGCATCATCAGTGGCGACAAGGACGAGCAGGTTCACAGCGTTGGCTGGGTCAGCAACGAGCGACTGGCACTGCAGATGTCCTTCGTCTCACTGGATAATTCAGGCGCTCGCACCTACGGCGAGGTCTATACGGCAAAGTACGATGGAACGCAGACCCACATCGTGTACGGCTTTCGCGGCGGCAGCAGCCGCATCGGTTCGCTGGCCAGTTGGGATGACCCGAATATCGAGTGGGCGGACATTCTCGACTTCTGGGAGACCGAGCCTGACCGCATCGTGATCGCGACGACGAAGCCTTATGGGCCCGGTGCCAAAGACCCGAGACGTTCTACGATCCGGCACTTCAATGTTGCAACTCGTGAGACTGGCCTCGACGTGACCGCACCGCTCGGCGGCTGCGTCATCGGTGTGGACGAGGCTGGCACTCCCCGCTTCTGCAGCGGCGTGAATGTCGACTACGACGACGAGACCCACTACTACGTCGACTGGGAGACGGGCTGGGTCGAGATTCCGCACCACGACGTCACACTGGTTCGCTGGGCTCCCGGCGCGACTTCAGGGCTTGCACTCGCCCGGGTTCGCGGATCGGACCGCGTCGGGCTCTACCGATTCGATGCCTCAGACAGATCCTTCGAGGCGCAATACGTGGACGATCGATACGATCTGCATGCGCGGGATCTCCTCTACGGTATTGGCGGCACGACCTTTGGTATCGAGGTCGGCGGACATCACGATCGCTATATCTACTTTGACGCAGACGACCCCCAGGTCGCCTGGCATGAATCACTGCGCGAGACGTTCCCTGGCCAACGCGTGAGGTTCCTGGATACGACGGCCGACGGGCGCCTTGTCGTCGTTCATGTAAGTTCAGCGACGAACCCTGGCGAGTTCTACCTCTTCGATACGATCAACACGTCGATCAGCCTCCTGCTTCGCGCCCGCGACTGGATTGACAACGCGAGCCTCGTGCCCACGAGGCTGTATCAGGTCCCGGCGTCTGACGGCCCCCTCATGGATGTCTACCTGACTGCCCGGCCGGGCACCGGCAAACCACTGATCGTGATGCCGCACGGAGGGCCGCATGCTCGTGACAGGCTGGGCTTTGATCCCACCGTGCAATTGCTCGCCTCAGCGGGTTATGCCGTCATGCAGGTGAACTTTCGCGGATCGACCGGCTATGGCAAAGACTTCGAAACTGCCGCCTACGGTGAGTGGGGCGGTGCGGTTCAACGCGATATCGCCGAGGCCACCGAGTGGGCCATGAAACAGGAGGCCGTTGATCCGCAACGGGTGTGCATTTTCGGCATCAGCTTTGGCGCTTACTCTGCGGTCATGAACGCGATTCAGCGCCCGGACCTGTATCGCTGTGCGGTGGCAATGTCGGGCCTTTACGACTTTGGCACGCAGATGCGCGCGAGCGATACCTCGGAGTCCCGCACGGGCCGCAGTTTTCTCCGACGCTCCTTCGCCGACGATCGTGAACTCGCGGACGCACACTCCCCGGTGAACCATGTCGACAAGCTCGAGGTACCCGTGCTCGTCGCCCACGGTCATGCCGACGAACGCACACCGATTGCCCACGCCAGAAAGTTGCGCAAGGCATTGCGCAGGCACGGGGTGCCCCACGAGTGGATGACCTGGCGCAACGAAGGCCACGGCATATGGTTCGATGAGAATCAGCGGGAGTTCTTCGAAGCAATGCTTGCGTTTCTCAACGACCACATACCCGCCGAAGCCGAACGCTGAGCGATCTGCCTGAGCACTCAGGCCGCAGCAGCCGCCGTTCCAACACGCACGTGATCACTGAGCGTGTCCTCAAGCTGGGTCACAATGCTGTCCCAGCTTCGGGTTTTCGCGTAACGTCGTGCAGCTGACCTGATGCTCGCGCGCAGTTCCTGATCCTCAACCAGTCGGAGCGACTGTGCGATGAACGCTTCACCATCGCCGAACGGTGCCAGCAATCCGGAGCGACCATGACAGACATGCTGCTGTGCGGCCGCATAGTCGAAGGCAACGAGACCAAGACCCGACGACATCGCCTCCAGCACAACATTGCCGAATGTCTCAGTCATACTCGAGAAGAGAAAGAGATCGGCTGACGCATAGTGCGCAGCGAGATCTTCGCCGGTCTGCACCCCCGCCGCAATCACGTCTGGATACTGCTGACGAACCCGCGGTAGCGCCGGGCCTTCGCCCACCAGCACGAACTTCATCGATGGCGCGACCCGGCGGAGTCGTTGGTACGCATCCATTGTGAGGTTCAGATTCTTCTCTTCAGCGACCCGCCCCACCAGCACCATGACCAGATCGCTTTCACTTGCGCCCCATTGCTGCCGTAGCGCCATTGATCTCGCTTCGGGACGGAACAGTGACGTGTCGACCCCGCGGCCAATCACGGCAACGTTGTGTATGCCCATCTCGAGCAGCATGTCGCGCTGCCAGTGGGTGGGCACCACGGTGCAGTCGGTGCGGTTATGCAGGCGCACCAGTTTCTTCTCGACCCAGCCT
The DNA here is from genome assembly GCA_965267485.1 of Pseudomonadales bacterium. Taxonomy (GTDB): domain Bacteria; phylum Pseudomonadota; class Gammaproteobacteria; order Pseudomonadales; family Azotimanducaceae; genus JANQJA01. Next base: position 2,991,890 of record OZ254080.1, read on the forward strand.
TTCAGAAAGGCCGCGCGATAGTATTCGACATAGCGGTGGAAGTTGGTGTGATAGCCGCTGACCACCCGGATGCCACGCTTGTTCGCAACCGTGACGGCTGAGCTACCCAGCGGGCCCTCGGTGGCGACGTAGACGACATCAGGGAGGCACCTGCGCCAGAGCCGCGCGATGAGATTCGGCGCCGGCAGTCCGATCCGGACTTCGCGGTATCCCGGCATCGGCAAGCTGCGAACGCCGACACACTCGATACGTGACCCGAGCGATTCGCCGCGCTGTGGATGCCGCGGGGCAATGAGTTGCACGGTGTGCCCTCGCTCGACCAGACCCGACACCCAGCGATGCAACGTCATGGCGACGCCGTTCACCTCGGGCCAGTAAGTCTCTGTCACGATACAGATACGCACAAAGCGCATGATTACTTAAACAAGTAATGGAAAATGCGGTGTACCGGGTGAAGATCCCATTAAGAACACGCCTCACAACCTGACCCCCTGATCTTCGCGATCTATAATCGCGAAACGCCATCATGGATGCCTCGTGTGACCGACGCCCTGCTCGCCCTGTTGCTCCTTTTTGCCCTGCCATTTTTCGCCTGGAAAGCCTGGCGGCGACTTCAGCTCTCGATGGCCAAACATCCCTCGCTGGCCGGTCACTCGAAGATGTCGAAGTTCGCGTCAAAGCTCGTGCCCTACTACGGCCTGAGCGATGAGCACATCTTCGACTGCGACGGTGCGCCCACCGAGGTCGCCTCACGGCGCAAGCAAGGCTTCTACCGTCTCGCCCAGCACTTCCGCATGCGCGCGCCAACGTCAATACGCCTCGCCGAGGAACTGGAGTCGGGCATCTCTGACCTCGAGTTCACAAACACCTACCGCGTACCTTTCCCGTTCGCTCGCTTCGTCCGGGAGAACCTGAAGCTCGGTGCCTTCGCCACGCGCTCACGCGGCGTTGAAATCGAAGACGCCGATGGCAATGTATCGATCGACGTCAGTGGGTCCTACGGCGTCAACGTGTTCGGGTACGACTTCTACAAGGAATGCATGGCAGCCGCCGCAGTTCGGGTTGGTGAACTGGGCCCCGTGCTCGGCCCCTACCACCCGCTGATCGCCGAGAACGTCGCGGCGCTGAAGGAAATTTCGGGTCTTGATGAGGTCTCGTTCCACATGTCCGGCACCGAGGCGGTCATGCAGGCTGTGCGCCTTGCCCGCTACCACACGCGCAAGCCGTACCTCGTGGAATTTTGCGGCGCCTATCACGGCTGGTGGGATGGCGTTCAGGCCGGCGTCGGCAATCCCCGCCGAACCGCCGACGTACTCACGCTGTCAGAGATGAGTGAGCGAACCCTGCGCGTACTTGAAACCCGCACCGACATTGCCTGCGTTCTCATCAACCCGATTCAGGCCATGCATCCGAACAGTTCCGCACCGGGCGATTCCACACTCTTCGGCAGCGCGCGGTCGGCTGCCTACAACAAGCAGGCGTACAGCGAGTGGCTCGCGCAACTTCGCGATGTCTGTACGCGGCGCGGCATTGTCATGATCATGGACGAGGTGTTCGTGGGTTTCCGGCTCGCTCGCGGCGGTGCCCAGGAGTACTTTGGTGTGCGCGCGGATATGGTGACGTGGGGCAAAACGCTCGGCGGCGGTTATCCCGTCGGCGTCGTCTGTGGCCGTGCCGATCTGATGAAACGCTTTCGGCCAGACCATCCCGCAGACATCTGCTTTGCGCGCGGGACGTTCAATTCGCATCCCTATGTCATGGCTGCCATGAACGAGTTTCTGAGACGTATCGAATCACCAGAGATCCGGGAGCACTACACACACATTGACGCCCTGTGGAACGAACGAGCCGAGCGACTCAACCACCGGCTCGAATCCGCCGGGCTGCCGGTTCGGGTCGTCAACCTTTGCTCGATCTGGACCGTCCTCTACCAACGCCCTTCTCGCTTCAACTGGATGTTCCAGTACTACCTCCGGTCAGAGGGACTCGCACTTTCCTGGGTCGGCTCTGGCCGGATGATCTTCAGCCACAACTTCACGGACGAGACCTTTGAGGCGGTCGCCGACGGCTTCGTTCGCGCTGCTCAAGCAATGGAACAGGACGGCTGGTGGTGGCAGGGCCCGCGGGTTACCGCACTCGGGATCAAGCTGCAGATCGCACGGGAGGTTGCGGGTGCGTTGCTGGGCGGCAGTGCCAAAACAGGCAGCACCGCCCCGGCATCCGCTAGTGCGACTGCTTCACATGGATCATCGGATCAATGAGTTCACCCCGCGCCAGATGCATGGGTGACTTGTAGTACATCTTGATGTCATGGAACGGGTCGGTGAGGATCTTCGTGGCCCACACGAGTCCGGTCTGGACGTCGGCGATGAAGAACAGGTGGACCGTACGAAAGGCAATCGCCCCGAAACCCAGAGCGAGCCAGAGCACTGACAGGTTGTAGACATAGCCATACAGGCCGTCTGCCTGCGGCAGCAACCCGAAGACGTCTGGCTCGAGGGCGATCAGGATCGGCGTCGCCGCCCACAGTGACAACAGGACGACCTTGCGAAACAGGTTGTAACCGACCTTGATGTCTTCCTTGTGCTCAAACGTCAGATCGTTGACCTCGTCGTAGCCCTTGGGTTCAAAAAAGAAGTGCCCGGCCTGCCGCAGCAACATCGCAAAGATCCAACCGAGAACGGCGGCAACGATCGGGTTGAAGAACAGGAACGCGTACATGCCCAGGAAACAGAGGGCACTCAGCAAGTGAAGGGACTGATTGATGCGGCTGTGGTGATAGAGTCGGTGGTCATCCCACCGCTGTTTCTGCAGTTCGGCATAGAAGCTCATATTGGCTCTCCGGCAAGATTGATCCTGATTGCCCTATTCTGTGCCACAGCCCGCCGGCCACCCAGCACCTGACCGCGATTTTTGCCGAATCTTAACGTTTACCCTGAGCAATCATTAACACAGGCTCAAGACCTGACCCTGAGCAGCGGTTGCCCCATCCGAATGGTCGCGCCTGTTTCGATGCCGGCTTCGATTTCATAGTTGGCACTGGTCAACACGATGATCGTCGAGCCGTGCTGGAAGTAGCCCATCTGCTCTCCCTTGCGGTAACGGGCATGACAGGAGAGAACGCCTGGCCCCCGCCAGTTCATGTCCAGCGCACTCTCGAGTGCATCCAGCTTCAGGCTGGCCACGAGAATGGCCGCGACCGGCACCAGCGTGACACTGCCAACGGCAACGTCAAGGGGAATCACGGCGCGTTCGTTCCGGCAGAAAAGTCTGTCGACACGCTTGAGCGTCGGCGGATTCACATTCCAGAATTCACCGGGAACAAATGTGACACCACTCACCGTGCAATCGAGCGGCGCGTGAAACCGGTGGTACATCGACGACTTCAGGCGCAGCGTGACGTAGGCGCCGCCGCGAAACTGATCGATATCGCTCGACTGAAGCAGGTCAGAAAGCGGATACGTGCTGCCCTTCACCTGAAGCAACTCGTCACGCTCGATCACGCCATGGGCACCAACGACGGCATCACAGGGACTAACGACGACCTCTGGCCGCGCATCGACCGGGCGCGCACCCGGCGCGAGTTCGCGCACAAAGCAGGCGTGCAGGCTACGAAACTTCCGTTCTTTCGCCTCCGCAAGGTTCAGATCTTCGGCGAAACGCTGCCATATCCAGATCAAAGTGGCAGCAAGTACCGGATGTTCGATTCGCGAGAGCCAGCCCACAAAGCGAGTAAGGGTTTTTCGCGGCAGATAGTTGGTGAGAATGAAGTTGAGCGTTTCCAAATGCTCGTGCCCGGCGAACTGAGCCGCTAGTATAGGTTTCCCGTTCAGCAAAAGGCAGCCGCTCATGAGTGTCAGGGACTGCGAAGAACCGGTCTGCACCGGCAATGACAACGATGCCATCGCGCAAGTGATCGAACCCAAACTGAAAGACCTCGGCGGTTTCAACGTCCGCCGCGTACTTCCGGCAAAGTCGCAGCGCCGGGTCGGCCCGTTCATCTTTTTCGACCACATGGGTCCCTCAACGTTTCCCGAGGGAGAAGGCATCAACGTGCGCCCGCACCCGCACATCGGACTGTGCACCCTCACCTACCTGTTCGACGGCGAAATCATGCATCGCGACAGTCTCGGGTACGTACAGGCCATTCAGCCCGGCGCGGTGAACTGGATGACGGCCGGTCGCGGCATCGTTCACTCCGAACGCACCAGCGACGAGATGCGCGCCCGGGAGTACCTGCTGCACGGTCTGCAGATCTGGATTGCCCTGCCTGACGGCAAGGAGGAGATTGAGCCGGACTTCGAGCACTACCCCGCCGGGTCGCTGCCGGTGATTTCGCAACCCGGGCTGGCGATGACGCTGATCGCTGGCGAGGCATTCGGCGAGAAGGCACCGGTGAATGTCCATTCCCGCCTTTTCTATCTGCACATCGACGCCGATGCCGGTGCGCAAATCGAACTGCCGGCCGACCACGAAGAGTGCGCCGTCTATGTCGTGGACGGGCAGATCGCCGCCGACGGGTGCACGTTTGATGCCGGGCACATGATCGTTTTCGCCGAGGGTGCGAGCCCCGCGATTGAGGCAACGGCGGCTTCCCGCATTGTCGCTATCGGCGGCGAGCCGCTGGCAAGCGACCGCACCGTATTCTGGAACTTTTCATCGTCGTCCGACGCACGCATCGAGCAGGCAAAGGCCGACTGGCAATCTGGACGCTTTGACCTGATCCCTGGCGACGATGATGAGTTTATTCCGTTGCCGGAATAAGGAACCGGCGCCGATGGGACTTGCCATGCGGCGCCGGTGGAGAGAAAGCAAATGAGAATCTACCGCAAACAATAATAATTATCAACAAGGACTCCTCGTACTTACATCTCCCAAATTCCCTGCCGCGTGGCGGTATCGTAGTATCAGCGCATGAATGACTCCGCGACCACGGCCGACCAGATCGCCATTCTGCAGGAGCAGGAGGGACTTCGCGCTCGCAAGGCCGACCGCGAGCGCTACGCGGTTCTGCGCGTCTACAACTGGTTCCGGATATTCGTTTCCATCCTGCTGATGTTCATCTTCTACCGTGTGCCGGAGCAGACGGTGGTCGGGACGCTGGAACCGCGCTGGTTCGAGGTGATGGGCCTCGCTTATCTGATGTTCAACATCGGTTGCGGGCTCGCCACGATGTTCGATACACGCAGCCAACTCGCCAACGAGAACGCAATCGCGTCGATCGTCGTCCTCGACATCTTCTTTATCTCGTTGCTGCTGTTGACCAGCGGTGGCGTCGACAGCGGGATCGGCATCCTGCTGGTGTTCACCGTTGCCTTCGGCAGCGTGATGATCGGCCGGCAGCAGTCGGTCGGGTTCCCGGCGATTGCCGCGGTCAACAGTCTTTCGGTGGAGCTCTATATGGAGCGCACCGGCGCTGTCCTTGGCAGCCAGCACTATTTCGAGGTGGCCCTGCTCGGCATCGCGATGTTCATCGTGAACCTCTTCTTCCAGTACGTTGCAAGGTTGCTGGCAGAGCGCGAGGAGGAAGTCATCGGGCTCGAGACGCTCGATCGCATGCACCGGATCGCCGAAGCCTCCCGGCGTGAACTCGAAATTGCCAATGCCCGGTTCAACGCGTTGCTGCGCTCAACCGGCGAGGGCGTGCTGGTGCTCGACCACAGCGGCCGCATCAAGTTTGCCAACGGACTCGCGGGCAGCCTGCTGGATGCACCCCATGAAGCACTCATCGGGCAGGACATCAGAAGCTTTCTGATTGAACGCCCCACGGATGAGGAAGAAACCGCCCGCATGCGACGGTTTCACAGAATGATTGGCGCAGAACCCGGCAGCTACAGCCAGGGTCAGTGGAAGACGGAGGCCGGCGAGCCCTTCCTCGTCGATTTTTCGTTCGACGCGAGTGACGAGTCCGGACTCGAGAACGACATCGTGCTGCTGTTCCGAAACGTCACCATCGAGCGCGAGAACGAAGACCGGTTACGATATCTCGCCAACCACGATGAGCTGACCGGGCTTGCCAACCGAACCGCGTTCAAGGATATGCTGAGCCGGACTGTCGTTCGCGTGAACCGCGTCGAGCGCGGCCTCGCGATCCTGTTGATCGATACGGACCACTTCACCGTGGTCAACGAGGAGCGTGGCCAGGCCTTTGGCGATGAGCTCCTGAAGGAGATCGCCAATCGCCTGACGCGTACCGTGCGGGAAGGTGATCTTGTTGCCAGGCTCCACGGAGACCAGTTCGCCGTCATGCTGGTTGACCTCGAGCGCGACGAGGATGCCGGCATCGTGGCCGACAAGATCAACACGGGCATCACGCAGCCCATGAACATCGCCGGGCAGAGCGTCGACACGAGCGTCAGCATCGGGATCTCGGTGATGAGCGATTCCCACGAAGATGCGGACGAGTTGCTGAGCGCAGCCACCGCCGCCATGGAGCGCGCAAAGACCGAGGGCAGGAACACCTATCGTTTCTACAGGGCGGATATGCAGCGCGCCGCTGACGACAAGCGACGCGTACAGATGATGCTTCGCAGCGCGGTCGACAACGGCGAGTTCAGGATGATGTACCAGCCGATCGTCTCGCTGAAAGAGGGCAGGATCTACTCCAGTGAGGCACTCATCCGCTGGTTCCCGGCCGAAGGAGAGCCGATTCGCCCGGACATCTTCATTCCCATCGCTGAGGACTCCGGACAGATCAATGCCATCGGCAGCTGGGTGCTGTCTGAAGTCTCGCAGCAGGTGCGGCAGTGGAAGGACCTGCTCGGCTACTATCCGTCAATTGCGATCAACGTGTCGTCAAAGCAGCTGCGGGATGCCGCATTTCGCGAGCAGTTCCAGGACATTCTGGTAACAACGAGCCTGCCAGTCAGCATTGTCGAGATGGAACTGACCGAGACGGGTGTCATGGAAGATCCCGAAACCACCCTGGCCGAGCTGAACCAGCTTCGGGACCTGGGCGTGAAGATCTCCATCGACGACTTCGGGACGGGATACTCATCGCTCGACTATCTGAGACGCCTGCCCCTCGATATCCTCAAGATCGACCAGAGCTTCACCCGGGGTATCGGCGAGAGCGAGAACGATGAGGAAATCGTGCGCGTGATGATCCGCATGGCTCATGCCATGGGCCTGCGCGTCATCTGTGAGGGCGTCGAAACCGCCGAGCACCTCGCCTTTCTGCGCGAACACGACTGCGACTTCTGTCAGGGCTACTACTTCAGCAAACCACGCACGGCCGAATCGCTCACCGAACTGCTGATCGGCGAGCGCGACAACACCATCGACATCATGTCAGGCGCGGCCGGCTAGGCGCGGCCGGCTAGGCGCGGCCGGCCAGGCGCGGCCGGCCAGGCGCACCACGAACATCAATCCAGAACCAACCCCCATCCCGAAACCGGGGTCAGACCCCGGGGTGGCACTGGGGTCAGACCCCGGGGGGTGGCACTGGGGTCTGGCACTGGGGTCAGACCCCGGGGTGGTACTGGGGTCTGGCACTGGGGTCAGACCCCGGGGTGGCACTGGGGTCTGACCCTGGGGTGGCACTGGGGCCTGACCCTGGGGTGGCACTGGGGTCAGACCCCGGGGTGGCACTGGGGACTGACCCCGGGGTGGCACTGGGGTCAGACCCCGGGGTGGCACTGGGGTCTGACCCTGGGGTGGCACTGGGGTCTGACCCCGGGCTCCAGACCCCGGGCTCCCTCTGACCCCGGGCTCCATTTGTAAAGTTTGCTTGACAGGGCGGAGGTGGTGGCGTCTAATGAGTGTCAACTTACCTTTACAATTTGACAAGGAATATAGACATGAACAGCGAAGAGCGTGCACGCCCCGGCTTCTGGCAGTTGCTTGGCAACTGCTACGGTACCGCGACTGACCAGGCAAATGGTCGCAGGCTCAATCTCTGGAGCGTCGCATGGGGGCTCTCAATTGTGGCGGCGAGCTGGCTGCTGACGAGCTTCGAACTCCCGATGGTACTGACGGTCATCATCGTTGCCGCACCGAACGTGGTCATGGCCATGACCTTGCGCATCTACATGCAGTATCTGGAGATGGCAGATGAACTGCTGCAGCGCATCCAGATCGAGGGCCTGGCGATCGGGTTCGGCATCAGCTGGCTCGGCGCACTTGCCTATCTCGTCGCGAACGTTGCCGGCGCACCCGAGCTGTCGATGACCCTCGTTGTCCTCTTGCTCACGGCCGCCTGGATGGCCGGCAATATCATCGCCATCCGCCGATACCTGTGAAGAACCGGATCAGGGTGTTGCGCGCCGAGCGCGAGTGGACACAAGGAAAACTGGCAGAAGTGCTGGACGTCTCCCGCCAGACCGTCAATGCGATCGAAACCGGCAAGTACGACCCGGCGCTGCCGCTGGCGTTCAGGATTGCCGCTGTCTTTGGCTGCCGGATCGAAGACATCTTCGAGCCGGAGCCGGAAACGCTCAGCGCGAGCGGGGATTGATGCTCTCGAGGTACGGGAGTCCGCCTTCCTTGACGTAGAGTTCGCAGCCACGTTCCGTGCGCGGTGAATGCGATGTACCCTGGGGCAGGCGGAGCCAGCTGCCACTGCCGTAGGTGCCCTTCTCGTCCTCGAACTGACCATCAAGTACGAAGAGTTCTGCGCCCTTGGGGTAGAGGCGTTTGCCGATGCGTGTCCCCGCCCGCCACTTCTCGAGACGAACGACATCGGTAAACCCGTCTTGCTCATACAGCAGCTTCTGGCTCACGCCATCAGTCGCCGTCTGCTCCCACTCCATGTCATGGGTCTGGATGACGAGATGCTCACGGTTGGTCCCCGGGTACTGTCGCAGTTTGACGAACAGGAGACAGCCCGGCGTCGAGAACGGCTCGTGGGTGAAGCCCTCCGGATTGAGCAGATAGGTGCCGGCTTTCCAGTCGCCGTGCTCATCAGAGAAAACGCCGTCGAGCACGAGAATTTCTTCGCCGTCCGGATGATCGTGACGCGGGAATGTCGACGCGGGTGCATAACGAACCACGGACGTCACCTGCCCGGCTTCAGGCGGCCCGACGAGGTGTACGCGCTTGCGGTATACACTGCCGCTCGGGCTCGGCGACCATTCCAGCGCCGCCGTATGCGAAACGGCACGCTCGGTCATGTCACCATTGATCTGGTTGTCACTCATCGACTGCTGAAACCGGATTGCGGGGAGATCAGTCGGCGCCGACCTGGCGCTGTTGCTCGCGGAGCACACCGAGCTGGTCGTTCGACCAGATCTTGCGAATGAATCGCGGATTCTTGGAGGACATGTCGATCTGGTAGAAGCCCTCGCTTTCGTCGGGCAGATCGACACCGAGGATGCGGCAAACGTTGCGGGCCAGCCACTTCTCGATTTTCAGGACGACCATCTTCTTGCGCAGGCGCCCCTGAACGTCACGGTTGAGTACGGTTGGCAGCGTATTGAGCGCGAGAATCTCATCGATTGCAGTATTCGCCATCTTCTCGCGACCCTCGTCGCTGGCATAGAAATGCGTCACCGAGAATACGAGCTTCTTCGGATTCACCTGGCGCAGGAACTGGCAGCACTCGACCACCGTCGAGCCGGTACGCACCATGTCGTCGAAGAGCACAATGCTGTGACCGTCAATCTCGTCGAACGTCGATTCGCTCTCTGCGTGGAGGGTCACCTGCACATCGCGCTCGGAGCTGCGATCCTTGTCGAGCATGATAAAGCGTGCCTTCGACAGCCCGAGGTGCGCAAACATCTCTTTCACATACTCGCGTGCACCCTGATCCGGCGCGCAGAGCGCGAGCCCCTCGCCCTCAGGACCATACTCAAGGATGTTCGAGTTCATCAGATAATCGACGAAGATCTCGAACGGGATCAGGTTATGGAAGTTGTCGCCGAAGACTTCGCCGAAGATCCGCTGTACCGACACCGAGTGATTGTGCACCGTGATCACGCCGTCGACGCCGGACAGCTTGAGCAGTTCGGCATAGAGCTTGGCCGTGAACGGCTGGCCGTCGAACTTCTTCAGATCTGACTTGTCGCGGCCGCCCGGGCGAATGCCGAGCTCGTCGTGTGGGCCTCGATCCTGCGCGGAATAGAAGAGATCCGGCTCGACAAGAATGACTTCCTTCGCACCATTCTCCTTTGCAGCGCGGGAGATCAGCAGCGTACGCATCGAGAGGTTCTGCCGACTGACGTAGCCATTTGCCGTCGACACGATAACGACCGTCTTGCCCTGGAGCTTGTTGCCGATGTTGTCGAAATCGGTCTCGTCAGAAATGAATCGCGGGCAGAACTCGGAGTTCGCGAAGGTCTTCATGCTGATGAGATCCGCGATGTCCACGCCCTGGCCCATCGCGTAGGCAAGGTCGATAGCAAAGGGATCGTCAGAGAAGTTACTGACGACGAAAATGTCGTCTGGATCGAGTGGTCTGCTCACCGATGGACGCTTCGAAGGGCCGACGTGATTTCCATGAACTATTTCATCTTTTGGCTTTCGCTGCAATGCCGCAAAGCATGAGCGGAGGCTCAATCCGCAGATAAATCCCGGTATTCCTTTTCGAGGCGCTTGGCCTGCTTCTTGGAGATGCCGCCGGCAGCATCGAGCGCGTGCCGGACACGTGCCCGGCACATGTCGGGGCCCAGCAGCGCCATGGAGTCAAAGAGCGGTGGCGAGACCGGCTTGCCTGCAATCGCGATGAAAACCGGCGCCAGCAGGTCGCGGATCTTGAGATCCATCTTGCCCGCCAGATCGACCATCAGGGTATTGATTGCCTCGCGATTCCAGTCGCGCAGGTTGTCCAGTTCCCAGGCGACGAACTGCAGAATCCGCCGTACCTCGTCGATCGAAAGCTTCTTGTGTTCGAAGGACGCCTCCGTCAGCTCCGGCATGCCGTCCACGAACAACGTAGCCTGCGGGGCAAACTGGGAGAACACGTCCACCCGCTCCTTGAGCAGCGGAATGACCTTCATGAGATTGTCCCGGTTGAACGCCCACTGGGTCATGCGGTCAGCGATGTCCTCGTCGGAGAGATCCTCGCGGATCCAGCGGCCGTTCAGCCACTTCAGCTTCTCGACGTCAAAGACCGGGGATCCGAGCGTGATACGCGAGGTGTCGAACTCCTCGATCATGCGGGCGAGCGAAAACTTCTCCTCACCGTCCGCCAGGCTGTATCCCATCATGCCGAGATAATTCACGAGGGCTTCCGGCAGGAAACCCATGCGCTCATAGAACCAGATGCTGGTTGGATTCTTCCGCTTCGACAGTTTGCTCTTGTCCGGGTTTCGCAGCAGCGGCATGTGGATCAGCTTCGGCATTTCCCAGCCGAAATAATCGTAGAGCAGCATGTGTTTGGGCGCGGAATTGATCCATTCCTCGCCTCGAACGATGTGGGTGATTTCCATCAGGTGATCGTCGACGACCACGGCGAGGTGGTAGGTCGGGAAGCCATCCGACTTCATCAACACCTGCATGTCGACCTGCCCGTAGTCGATCTCGATCTCGCCGCGCAGTTCGTCGCGCACCACACAGGTACCGGAGTCCGGCACCTTCATTCTCACCACGCTCGGCTCACCCGCGGCCAGGCGCTTCTGCACGTCTTCTGCCGAGAGGTGCATGCAATGGCCATCGTAGCGGGCGGTCTCGCCCCGGCTCATCTGTTCCCTGCGCATCTCGTCCAGGCGCTCGGCGGTGCAGAAGCAGTGGAACGCATGACCGGCGTCGACCAGCTGGCGAGCATGCGCCTCGTAGATGTCGAGCCTTTCGCTTTGGCGATAGGGCCCGTGCGGCCCGCCGACATCCGGCCCCTCATCCCACTGCAGCCCAAGCCACTTCAAGGCACCCAGAATGTGCTGCTCGGATTCGGGCGTGCTGCGCGCGGCATCCGTGTCTTCGATCCGAAGTACAAACTCGCCGCCATGACGCTTGGCGAGGGCCAGGCAAAAGAGGGCCATATACGCGGTACCGACATGGGGATCGCCTGTCGGCGACGGCGCAACACGGGTTCTTACAGTCATATCTCGATCAATCGCGGGAAATTCGGTGCGGCCGGCAATGTTACACTAACGGACATGGGCCAGCACCTCGACAGAACGCTTTGCGTTGCACCGATGATGGATTGTACCGACCGTCACTGCCGCACCCTGTTCCGGTTGTTGTCACCGAACGCGCTGCTCTACACCGAGATGGTCACAACGGGCGCCCTGATCCACGGCGATGCGGCGCGCTTTCTTCGCCACGGCGCCGACGAACCCTGTGCGCTGCAGCTGGGCGGCAGCGATCCCGTTGCGCTTGCTGCGGCTGCCCGCCTCGGGGAACAGGCCGGGTATCAGGAAATCAACCTGAATTGCGGCTGTCCCAGCGATCGTGTTCAGCAAGGCGGCATCGGTGCGTGCCTGATGGCCGAGCCGGCGCTGGTCGGCGAATGCGTTGCCGCCATGCGCGAAGCGGTCGATATCCCCGTCACCGTCAAAAGCCGGATCGGCATTGACGATCACGACAGCTACGAGTTTTTTGCAGCGTTCATCGAGACTGTCGCGCGAGCCGGATGTGACGTCTTCATCGTGCACGCCCGCAAGGCCATGCTGAAAGGACTCTCGCCCAAGGAGAACCGGGAGATCCCGCCGCTCCGCTATGAGATGGTCCGTCAGGCGCGCGCCGACTTCCCGGCGCTGACCTTTGTGCTGAACGGCGGCCTCAAGACTGTGGAAGATTCCGTACCGCTCGCCGCCGAATTCGACGGCGTGATGCTGGGGCGCGCGCCCTACAGCAACCCATGGCTGCTGGTCGATCTCGAATCGGCACTGTTCGGCTCGCCCGCCGTCACGCGAGAAGCTGTCCTCGAGCGCTATCAGGATTACATGGCTTCACAAATCGCGGCTGGCGTTCCCTTCAAAGCCATGGCAAAACATTTGCTGGGCTTCTTTACGGGAATTCCCGGCGCCCGCGCGTTCCGCCGCGAACTCAGCGCACACATGTTCCGCGACGGCGCCGGTGTCGACGTGCTGGAGCACGCGCTGACCGCCTCTGGCCTCTCACACAGTTACCCGACCGCGGACACAGGGACCTGACCATGATCGACAACATCAAGCGCTTTTTCGAACAGCAGCTGCTGCCCGGCGACGATGCCGACGAAGAAACCCGCAACATCGGCATCCAGCAGGCGACAGCTGCCCTGCTCATCGAACTGGCGAAAGCCGACTTCGAGCAGGACGATATCGAGCGCGCCGTCATTACCGCCATGCTGAGAGATACCTTCGATCTGAGTGAGGAGATGCTCGGCGAACTCATGTCACTGGCCGATGAGGCGACGAGCGACGCCCACGACGTCTACCAGTTCACGCAACTGGTCAACGAGCACTACAACTACGAAGACAAGGAAAAGCTGATCGAGAACCTGTGGTCGGTTGCCTATGCCGACGGTCGACTCGATCGTTACGAGGAGCAGTTCATCAGGAAGGTGGCTGGCCTCATCCACGTCGCCCACGGCGACTTCATCAAGGCAAAGGTATCAGTGCTCGAACGACTCGAGCAGAACGACTAGCGGGCGACGCGCACGCGGGATTGTGCCAGCAGATGTTCGCCCTCGAGCGAATCGACCAGATCCCGGAATGCCTCTTCATTGGCCTCATTCAGACTCATGAGCGTGCGGTGGGCATCAATGACCTGCTGACGGAGTTCGTCTTCCTCGATCAGGTGCGTGGGTAGTTCACCGGCCTCGACCGCTTCGTCTTCGGCTGCACCGACGATCACGAAGATCGAATCAAAACCCATGCTGAACAGGATTCGCGTCACGTCATCGCGACTCGAGATGATCGTTGGAAGCGCATTCAGCGCTTCCTGAGCACGCAGTGAGATCTTCGCGAGCAAACCGAGAATCGTGCTGTCGATGCACTCGACGTCACACAGGTCGATGACGATCCCTTCCATCTCACCGGACTGGCCGATGGAACTGACGAACGCGCCGAGAGACGGCGCCATCGACAGCCGGACTTCACCACAGAACTTGAGCACCCAGGTATTATCCTGGCGAGCACACAAAATTCTCGAACCTGTCGTCATCCAGCCCTCGCTACAGTAAAGAGTGCAATATCGTCGGGTACGTCCTTGACCGCACCCAGACCAAGGTGATCTGCCATGGATTCGATGTCACCATCGTCGTCACGGACCAGCGACAGGAGGTGTTCCTCCTTCGCCTGCAATGTCTGCTCAGGCAATATCTCGAATACCCCGTCAGAAAACATCACCATGGTGTATTGGTCCGGCAAATCCGCCTGATGTTCCGGATATCTCGCCATCTCATGCAAACCGAGTGGCAATCCGCCCATCTTCAGGTACTCCGAGCCCTGTTCGGTCTTGAGAATCGTCGCCGGGAAGTGTGCCGCATTGGCGTAAGTCAGCCGCCGGCCATGCTTGTCGATGACGCCCAGGAACATCGTGACGTGTTGTTCGAGCCGGCAGGCAATCAGTTCACGGTTGAACCATTCGAGAATGCTGCCGGCGTCACGCAGTGCCAGCTCGTCGAACTCATTCACCAGCCGCGCCGACAGGCTCTTGAGCAGCACGGTGACAATGGCACCCTGCGCGCCATGACCCGAGACGTCAGCAATGTAGAGCAGCAGTCGCCCGTCGGAGAGTTCAAAGTAATCGATGAAGTCGCCGCTCAGGATCAGCGAGGGAACAATCAGGTGGCGCAGCGTCAGCTCGTCGGTCGAGAACGGCGTTTCGGGCATCATGCCCTGCTGGACCCTGAACCCTGCCTGCTGATCTTCCTCCAGCACGCTGACGGACTCGACCAGCGCACGGTTCAACTGTTTGAGTTCCTTGTCGCTGCGCCGGCGCCGGCGCCGTTCTGCCCGGCGCGCCATGCACGACTCGATGGTGAACACCACAAGAGAGCCATCGACGTGGGGAAGGATGAAGTAGGCCTCGGCGCCGGCCTCGAGCAAGGGAGCCAGGCGGGCAACGGACGTCTCGTCACCGACCAGCACGATCGGCAACTCGCCGTTTTTTGCACGCAGGTCAGCAACCAGCATTGCAGCAGCGACCGCATCCTCGAGGACAGGAATGATGGCAACGTCAGGGGAAGATTTGCGAATGCCGGCAATCAGATCGGTGTCGGCAGCATGAAGCGTGACAGTGAATCCGCTCTGTTGGAGAGATGTTGTTACCTGCTGAAAGGCACCGGGCTCGGGTTCGAGCACTGACACCTCTCCGCGTTCGACACCCATTCAGTTACTCGCCGGTGCTCGATACCACGCAAACTAGCCGACGACTTTACTCCCAAAAATCAGGGTTTACAACAACTTGCAGGCTAGAAATCGTCGGCGAACGGGTCCGACACTTCGCCGTCATTAATCAGGTAATCACGGCGCTGCAGGAACGCATCCCGGACAAAAATATATTCGTCGCCGCTCATCAACCGCTCCGTCGACAGCAAGCCCTCGCGGTCGTCAATGAAGCGGAGACCGATCAGGACATTGCGGTGATCAGACGGGTGCAGGTAGCGGACCGGATCCATCACCGTATCGACAGGGCGCGTCGCGAACGTCGACACCGTGCCCGGCCCCATGAACGGCACTACAAAATACGGCCCCTGGGGAACACCCCATCGCGACAGCGTCTGGGAGAAGTCTTCTTCGTTGCGCTTGAGACCGAACTCCGCCGCGACATCGAACAATCCGCCACAGCCGAGCGTGGTATTGATCAGCACCCTGCCCAGGTCGCCGAGCGCTTTGCCGGGCTTGCCCTGAAGCAGGTTGTTCACTGAATTGTCGACGTCATCAAGGTTGTCGAAGAAATTGCCGACTGAGGCCCTGACGACGCCCGGTGTCACGGTCTGGTATCCCTTCGCGAGCGGCCTGAGCAGCGCGCGGTCGACAGCCGAGTTGAAGCCGTACATCGCGCGGTTGTAACCCTCCCACGGGTCCCGGGGATCACTGAAATCTTCCTCCCCGGCTGACACGTTGGCCGCGAGCAGAGCGCACAGCGCCAGCAACAGTCCCTTTCTCAACATCACACCCTCGCTCTCTCGTTAGCTGCGGTAAAAGATTCCCAGGCCCGTTCGAGCCGTTTACCCGATACCGGAATTTTTGTACCGAGCGGCTGGGCGAACAGGGAAACACGATATTCCTCCAGCATCCACCGGTACTTCGTGAGATCTGCCTGATCCAGGCTGACCTCGCCACCGCCGAACACGCGCTCCTCGAATCGCTGAATCTCCGCCGTACTCTCCTTGTCACGTGCCAGCGCACCGCGCATCTTGTCGAGCCGATACTCGATGGCATCGAGGTAACGCGGATATTCGAGGAGCCACGCCATCGGCACGTCACGCAGGAATCGCGGCGGCACCAATCGCGAGAGTTGCTGACGGACGTCCCTGATCGCATGACGATTGAGATCGGTTTCCTGGTCCTGCAGCGCCCGCTCGATACGGTTGAGCTGTTTCATGACACGCATCATCAGGTCGCCGAGCCGGTTCGCATTGGTCATGAGGTACTGCTTCTCGCCGAGCCTTGCATCGAACTCCGCTGCGGTCCTCGGTACCGGTTGATCCTCGACGAAGGTGTGCCGGAACACCGCCTCGACCAGGTCTTCCACAAGCGAGTCGCGATCTTCGCGTGTGGCGAAGTAGATTGAAAACTGCTTCGCCTGCGGGAAGTTCTTCTCGACGTACTTGCGCTGATCTTTCAGCTTCAACATGAACAGACGGACGAGGCCATCGCGCGTCATGCGCGCCGCTGCCATCTCGTTATCGACGATCTCGATCGCGATGCTGTCACCTTCGTCACGAATCGCCGGATAGCCCGTCAACGAATAGCCGGCCTGCGACAGTTCAACAGAGGCCGGCAAATCTCCAAAGCTCCAGTCCGTCTGGCCCTCGACTTCGATATCGTGCGGGTCGCGGCGCCTGAACTCGCTGTCCACCTGCTCGCCGAACTCAGCAACGAGGCTGTCCAGATCGCGCGAGCGCGCCAGCGTCTTGCCCTTGTCGTCAATGACCCTGATGTTCATCTGAAGATGACGATCGAGACCATCGGCCTTGAAGTCACCCGGATCAACGCGCGTGCCTGTCAGGCGAAACAGGCGCTCTGCCAACACTTCTGTCAGGGCGCGACCATCGTACTCGATTGATTCTGCCACCCGCTTCGCATAATCCGGCGCGGGCACAAAGTGTTTGCGAACGGATTTGGGCAAGGATTTGATCAGCGCCAGGCTTTTCTCTTCCAGCAAGCCGGGAATGAGCCATTCGAGTTTCTGCCGGGAAACCTGACGCAGCAGACCAACAGGCACCTCGACGCTCACACCATCATCCTCATGCTGCGGGTCGAAGTGATAGTCGAGCCTGAGCTTCGACCCGCCGACATCGATCGCTTCGGGATATGCCTCGGCCGAGAGGCTCGTATCCTGGCGCATCAGGTCTTCCCGGGTCAGATACAGGCACTTCGGCGCCTTGCGTTCCGCCTGTCGCCGCCAGGCATCGAGTTCCATCAGACTGCAAATGTCGTCGGGCAACCTCGCATCATAGAACCGGTACAGGGCATAGCCATCGACCATGATGTCCCGCTTGCGGGATTTGGATTCGAGCGCCTCAACCTCCTCAATCAGCCGACGATTGTGCTGGTAGAAGCCGGCGTTGGTCTTGAGTTGCCGCTCCACGAGGCCATGCTGGATGAACAGCTGGCGCGCGCGAACCGGGTCGACCGCGCCGAAGTCGACGCGACGCTTCTTGACGATCGAGATGCCATACAGCATCACTTCTTCATAGGCGAACACCTGCCCCTGTTTCGCGTCGAAGAAGGGTTCATGGTAGTTGCGCTTCACCAGATGGCGGGCCAGCGGCTCTACCCAATCCGGTTCGATCTGCGCAACCGTTCGCGCGAACAGCCGGGAGGTCTCAACCAGTTCAGCCGACACGATCCACTTTGGCTTGCGCTTGAACTGGCTGGATGCGGGGAAGATGTAGTGGCGCCGGTTGCGTGCGCCCAGATACTCGTTTTCGTCGACCTTCTCGCCAATGTTGCCCAGAAGCCCGGCAAGCAGGGAGCGATGGATGCGCTCGTAATCTGCTGGCTCGGTGTTCTCACGCAGCTTCATGTCCCGGCAGATCAGATGCAGCTGGCGATGGTTCTCGCGCCACTCGCGCATGCGCAGGTAAGAGAGGAAGTTGTCGCGGCAGAACTTCCGCAGTTGCTTCTGCGTCAACGCCTGACGGTTTTCCTCATAGAAGTTCCAGAGGTTGACCAACGAAAGAAAGTCCGACTGCTCGTCCCAGTGCCGGCGGTGCTTTTCATCGGCGGCCTGCTGGTGTTCATGGGGGCGGTCCCGCGGGTCCTGTAGTGCCATGACCGAGACGATCGTCAGCACTTCACTCAGACAGCCGTTCTTGCCTGCTTCCACCAGCATGCGCCCGAGGCGCAGGTCGATCGGAATGCGGGCAAGATCGCGGCCGAGCCGGGTGATCTGTTTGCGATCGTCAACGGCCTGGAGTTCCTTCAGCAGATGGAAACCATCATTGATCTGGCGCTGGTCCGGTCGTTCGACAAACGGGAACTTCGAGATGTCGCCCAGACGCAGAGCCAGCATCTGGAGGATGACCGCTGCGAGATTGGTTCGCATGATCTCGGGCTGCGTGAAGTCAGGCCGGGACTCGAAATCCTCCTCGGTGTACAGCCGAAAACAGGTTCCCTCGCTGACGCGACCACAACGCCCCTTGCGCTGATCTGCACTGGCTTTCGAAACAGGTTCGATGGGTAACTGCTGGACCTTGGAGCGCACGGAATACCGCGATATCCGGGCAACGCCCGGATCGATAACGTAGCGGATACCAGGCACCGTCAGCGACGTCTCGGCGACGTTGGTGGCGAGCACGACGCGGCGACCGCTGCGGTGTCCCTGGAACACGCGATTCTGCTCGGCAACAGAGAGGCGCGAATAGAGTGGCAGCGTCTCGATTCCCTTGAGATCCGACTTGCGAATCTGCTGTGCCACTTCCCGAATCTCGCGCTCACCGGCGAGAAAAACAAGCACGTCTCCCGGGCCC
Organism: Pseudomonadales bacterium; assembly: GCA_965267485.1. Taxonomy (GTDB): domain Bacteria; phylum Pseudomonadota; class Gammaproteobacteria; order Pseudomonadales; family Azotimanducaceae; genus JANQJA01. The sequence goes on from OZ254080.1 coordinate 3,010,893, forward strand.
GAACGTTTGCGGTCGATCGATTCGATCTCACGCAATACCTCGATGATCCCGCCCGTGATGGCCTCATCGCTGTCTTCGCTCTTGCTGGTGACATTGAGTGGACGGTACTCCACGTCCACCGGGTAGGTTCGCCCCGACACCTCGATCACCGGCGCGCGGTTGAAGTGACGGGAGAATCGCTCGACATCGATCGTTGCCGACGTGACGATCACCTTGAGATCCGGGCGTTTGGGCAGGATGCGCTTGATGTATCCCAGCAGGAAGTCGATGTTGAGCGAGCGTTCGTGGGCCTCGTCGATGATGATCGTATCGTAGGCCTCCAGAAACTTGTCCTGCTGCGTCTCGGCCAGCAGGATGCCGTCGGTCATCACCTTGACCAGACTGGTATCGGTCGTCTGGTCAGAAAAGCGAACCTGATAGCCGACCTCGTTGCCGGGCGTCACGCCGAGTTCCTCGGCGATGCGGTGCGAAACGGTTCGGGCCGCGACACGGCGCGGCTGGGTGTGGCCGATCATGCCGTAGACGCCCCGCCCCATGTCGAGGCAAATCTTGGGAATCTGGGTCGTCTTGCCGGAGCCGGTCTCGCCCGCAATGATGACCACCTGGTTCCCGTCTATCGCCCGCCTGATATCATCGACACGCCCCGCGACCGGCAACTGCTCCGGATAGGACACCGCAGGCAGCGCCGCGCGACGGGCTTCCGCCCGGGCGACAGAACGTTCAATTCTGGTGGCCAGTTGCCCGCGCTTGTTCTTCGCGTGCAGCGCCTTACGAAACTGGAAGCGATCCGCGATCATGCAGCGATCGATGGCCGCGTTCAGTTCACTGTGCTGTTGCTTGCTCAAGAGATGCGCCCTGGACTGCGTATGGACGAGTAGCCGGGAGTCGGCTGTGCGGCCCGTTGGGAACTGGATTATAAGGGCTCCCGCCCAAGGTATCGAGGGCCGGCCCTAGTGAACCGTATGGGCACCCCCGGGAAGAACGGCCCGTCGCTCCACGAGATTCGTGTCCTGCGCCTTCGTGATCCACGTCTGAGAGAGCCGCCGGCCGGCGCTCGCGATTGCCTCGTGATTGCCTTCCGGATGGTGGCGAAGCATCTGGAAGTGCTCTGCGATCGCTTCCGCCAGCGATGGTGAGGGTGCACTCGCGTAGCGCGTCATCAGATAGAACAACGATGCCACGAGGACATTGAATTCCGGCAGATCGGCATTTCGTCGACAGTTCGACATGTGTCAGAGACTCCCAGCAAACTGGGGAGTACATTAATGCGAATCTTTCTCATTTGCAACGCCGGCTTGCGAGCATGATCGCTGCCGGTAGATGATAAAGCGATGACAGGCACACTCGACAACGGCAGCTTCTGGTTCGACTCGATGGATCTCGATCTCGCGAGCGAACCGGCGCCGCTCCCTGCTTCTGCCGATGTTGTCATCATCGGCGCCGGCTTCACCGGACTCTGGACAGCCTATTACCTGAGCCAACTCGCGCCGGAGACGGCCATTGTCGTCATCGAGGCGAGAACGGCGGGATTTGGCGCCAGTGGGCGCAACGGCGGCTGGTGCATGGGAACTGCGATGGGCATTGAAGCACTCGTTGCGCGGGAACGAAGCCGCGAGCGTGGGCTGGCCCTGGCCGCCGCCATGCAGGACACCGTGGATGAGGTCGGGCGCGTCTGCCAGGCTGAAAACATCGACTGCCACTTCCAGAAGGGAGGCACCCTGACCGTCGCCACGACACCGTTCCACGCAGACATGCTGGCGCAGGCCGAGGCGGAATATGTGGAGATCGGCTTCGCCCCCGAAGACCATGTCTGGCTCGATGCCGACGAGGCCCGCACACGCATTGCGATGACACCCAACCTCGGCGCGATGTTCACGCCACACTGCGCCGCCATACATCCCGCCCGTCTGGTGCGGGGCCTCGCTGACACGCTCCGCACCCGCGGCGTGACCATCGTCGAACAGACCCCGGCGAAGAAGATTTCGCCGCGGCATGTGCTCACGACACGCGGCGCCATCAGCGCGCCGATCGTGCTTCGCGCCACCGAGGGATACACGGACACGATTGATGGCCAGCAGCGCCAGCTGCTGCCCCTCTACTCGATGATGGTGGCCACCGAACCGCTACCGGATTCGCTGTGGCAGGACATCGGACTGCGTGAGCGGGAGACATTCGGCGACCTGAGGCGCGTCGTCATCTACGGACAGCGCACGCTGGACAATCGCCTCGCCTTCGGCGGGCGAGCAGGCTATTACTTCAACTCCGGCATCAGGGACACGATACCGCCCGCCGATCGTGCCGTGCAGAATGTCGAGAAGACACTGCGTCAGCACTTCCCGATGCTGGAAGGGTATCGCGTCACACACGGTTGGGGTGGGCTCATGGGCATGCCGCGAAACTGGAAGCCTTACGTCCACTTCGACGCAGACTCAGGTTTCGGCGCGGCGGGTGGCTACACCGGCGAGGGGGTTGGCGCTTCGAATCTCGCCGCCCGAATGCTTGCAGACCTTGCCCTCGGCCGGGATACCGACGTTGCACGCCTCGCCTGGGCCGGTGACCTGCCGCCACGCTGGGAGCCCGAGCCGCTGCGCTGGCTGGGTGCCAGCGCCCTGCAGTTCCTCGGCGACCGCGCCGATGCCGCCGAGTTCAGATCCGGCAAACCCTCGAAATTCTGGGGCGGGATGTTTGCCCGCCTGTTCGGCTGAGCGCGACTCGCGGCTAGCGGCGCGCGGCTAGCGGGAACTCGACGTGCAGGCGGCCTGCGCTGCCGCGATTCGCGCCGCCGGGACCCGAAACGGGCTGCAGGATACGTAGTCCATCCCCAGATCATTGCAGAACTGGATCGAACGCGGATCACCGCCATGCTCGCCGCAGATACCGTACTTGATGGTCGTCTTGCGCTGGCGCGACTCGGTGATCGCCAACTCCATGAGTCGGCCGATGGCGCGCCGGTCCAGCGTCATGAACGGGTCGTACTCAATCAGCTTCTTGTCGAGATACTCCGGAATAAACCTGCCCGCGTCATCCCGGCTGAATCCGTAGGTCATCTGCGTCAGATCGTTCGTCCCGAAACTCATGAACTCGACAGCGGGCGCCAGCCGGTCGGCGCCGAGACAGGCGCGCGGCGTCTCCATCATCGTGCCGATCTTGTAGCGCACCGAGATCGATTCCTCCTCGAGAATGTCGCGAATCACGCGATCAATGACTTCGGAGACGAGCCGGATCTCACGCACGTTGACGACGAGCGGAATCATGATCTCGGGGGCTGGCGATAGACCCTCACGGATGACCGTGACCGCGCCCCGCATGATCGCATTGACCTGCATCTCGGTGATCTCGGGATACACGACCGACAGGCGGCAACCACGAAAACCGAGCATCGGGTTAACCTCCGAGAGCTGCTTGGCCGCTTCGCGGATGACGGAAGGGTCCTTGCCGAGCTGCCTCGCAACCGCCTCGATGTCGTCATCGCCATGAGGCAGGAACTCGTGCAAAGGCGGGTCGAGCAGGCGAATCGTGACGGGCAGCCCGTCCATCACCCGGAAGATTTCCTCAAAGTCCTGTTGATGGTGTGGCAGCAGCTTCTCGAGATACTCGCCACGCTCCTCTTTGGTCCGGGAGAGGATCATCCCCCGAATGAGCGAGAGCTTGGGTTCCTCGAAGAACATGTGCTCCGTTCGACACAGTCCGATGCCTTCAGCGCCGAGCTCACGCGCGCGTCGCGCATCCTCCGGCGTTTCGGCGTTGGCGCGCACTTTCAACGCGCGGTAGCTGTCCGCCCAGTCGAGCAGCTTGCCAAAGTCGTCGCTGTTGGTCGCTTCTGTCTTCGGGATATCGCCCAGCATCACTTCACCGCTGTTGCCATCGAGTGTGATGACGTCGCCGCGGCGCACCTCGACGCCACCCGCGGTTCTGGCAATCCCCTGTTCGTGATTCACCGACAGGTCGGAGCAGCCGGTGATGGCGCAGACGCCCATGCCGCGCGCCACGACGGCAGCATGGGACGTCATGCCGCCGAGTTCCGTAAGAATGCCCTCTGCAACCTTCATTCCGTGAATGTCTTCGGGCGTCGTCTCTCGCCGAACGAGAATCACTTTCGTGCCGTCACGCGACACCTCAACCGCCTCGTCAGCACTGAATACAATCTGCCCGGTTGCACCGCCCGGACTCGCTGGCAAGCCGCGGGCGATGATGTCTCGCTTCTGGCTCGCATCGACCATCGGATGCAGGAACGACTCAACGTGTTCCGGTGAGACGCGAAGCAAGGCTTCCTGCCTGTCGATCAGCCCCTCTTCGACCATCTCCACCGCGATCCGAATCGAGGCACGCCCGGTTCGCTTGCCGCTTCGGGTCTGCAGCATGAAAAACCTGCCGTCCTGAACCGTGAACTCGATATCCTGCATGTCCCGGTAGTGCTCCTCGAGCAATGCCTGCGTGCGATACAACTCGTCATAGACCTCGGGCAGTCTCTCCTTCAGCGTGGTCAGTGGCTCCGGAGTGCGCACGCCAGCAACAACGTCTTCACCGGCTGCGTTGAACAGGAACTCGCCAAAGAACTCCCGCTCACCGGTTGACGGGTTTCGGGTGAATGCGACCCCCGACCCGGACGTCTCACCGAAATTGCCGAACACCATGGCCTGAACGTTGACGGCGGTGCCGACGTCATCGGAGATGTTGTTCATTTCGCGGTAGAACACCGCCCGGGGTGTATGCCAGGACAGGAACACCGCTTCGATCGCGAGTCGAAGCTGCTCCCATGGATCCTGCGGGAACGTCGTCATGGTCTTGAAGATCTCGATGATGGCCTGCCAGTCTTCGGCAGTCATCTCGGTATCGAGCTTGTAGCCTTTGCCAGCCTTGTACTCCGTAATCCTGTGCTCGAACGAATCACCGGGCGTTCCAACGACGACGTCCGCAAACATCTGGATGAAGCGGCGGTAGGAATCGTAGGCGAATCTGGCATTGCCGGTCTTCTTCGCAAGCCCCTCTGCAATCTCGTCATTGAGGCCGAGATTCAGAATCGTATTCATCATGCCCGGCATCGAGACCGGCGCTCCGCTACGAACGGAGAACAGCAATGGATTCTCAGGATCGCCGAAGCGGCTGCCCATACGGTGTTCAACCAGTCTCAGGGCAGAACGATACTCCTGCTCGAGCAGACCGGGCAGACGATTGCCGAGCTGGAAAAAGTCCCGGCAGGTCTGGGTGTTGATGATGAAACCGTAGGGAACCGGGAGCCCCAGGCTGGTCATCTCACAGAGATTTGCACCCTTGCCACCCAGCAGTTCCCGATCGTCCCTGGTTCCTTCATCAAACAGATACACCCGCTTTGCCATCGAACAGCTACCTCAGCAATTTAGCGCCACAGTTTAAACGATTGGACGATCACAGGGTGTACCGTGAAGAAATATGGAACAATCAAGACGGTCACCGATTTCCTGAGCATCGCAAGTGAACGATGAGTCCAATCAGTCCGTTGAAGCCGTGGCGCCTGCTCCGCCGCAGGGCCAGCGGCTCGCGATCTTCCGGGACACCAACTTCCTGATCTACTGGATGGGCGGAAACATCAGCTTTCTCGGCGACATCTTTGGCATGTTCGCGATGCAGTTGCTGGTCATGAACCTGACCAACGGCAACGCCGCAGCGATGGGCACAGTCATGGCCATCATCGGCATCCCGCGCTTTCTGTTCATCCTCTTCGGCGGTGCACTGATCGACCGCTATTCACCGAAACAGGTGGTGATTGTCGTTCGCTTCGCCATGGCGGTCGCACAGGCGGCGCTCGCTGTGGTCGTATTCACCGGCATCGTTGAAATCTGGATGCTGTATTTCTTCGCGGTGATCACAGGTGCGCTCGGGTCGTTCCTGATGCCCGCGCAGATGACCATCATGCCATCCATCCTGAAGCCCGAGGCACTACCTGCCGGCAACGCGCTCAACAACAGCGCGCATCAGGTTGTGCAGAGCGTGGCGCCGGCGATTGTCGGCTTTCTGCTGGCGCTGTTATCCGGCTACGACATCTTCGCGCATGGCGACGTCGAGCAGGATCCCGCAAGAGAACTCATCGCCTACGGCTACGCCTTCTTCGTCAATGCCGGCACCTTCCTCGTTTCGGCGGTAATGATGATGTGGGTCACCCTGCTCGTCGAGTCTCGTGCCCGACGCGATGAAGACGTGCTGAAGAGCATCGGCGAAGGCTTCATCGTACTCTGGCGCGACAAATCGCTGCGTGCATTCGTCCTCTACGTCACGGTGTCACAGCTGCTGACCATGGGTGCACAGCAGGTCGGACAGCCGATCATGGCCATGGAGCGCTTTCAGGATCTCGACATCATGCCCGCCGCTGTCGCGCTGGGGCTGTTTGGGACTGCGTCCGGCGTCGGCGCCGTACTGGGTTCGGTGACGAGCGGATTCATTCACAGCCCCGGCGCTCGCATGCTGGGGATGGTGATGATGGGCATGGCGGTATTGCGCGGACTCGTTCTGATCGGGCTTGCCTTCGTTAACGGTCTTTACGGCACGATGTTCCTGTTCGTGTGCTTCGGCATTTTTATGGGTTACACCAGTGTCCTGTTCATGACGTGGATGCAGCTACGTGTGGAGCTCAGCATGTTGGGCCGCATGATGAGCGTGTTCATGTTTGCGATGATGGGCATCATGCCAATCTCGATGGCACTCGCCGGCTGGAGCATCGAACGTTTCGGGCTGGACAACGTGTTTCTGGCCGCCGGCATCGGCATGATCGGCGTGGCGCTGGTCGGGTCCCTCAGCCGCTCGATTCGCCTGCTGGGCTACTCACAAGCCCAGGTCGCGCGACTCGACAGTCTGCAGGCAAAGGGCAACAGATCCGCTCGCGGATGATGCCGGGGGCGAACCCCCGGCTGTGATTGCTACAGGCTGATTGAACCCGTCAGCAGCAGATTAATGAACTCATCCCGCTGGTCGTCGTCAAGAAAGTCGGCAACAGCGACAACGGCCCTGGCCGTTTCTTCGTTCAGCTTCTCAGCGGCATGAACCCGTCCGCTGAGCGCCTCCCGAACCTCATCAAGCGTCGGCGTTCCTTCGGCCATCAGCTCGGCGATAGCCGAGATCGACCGTTTCTCATCAACTGCCGCCTGCTCACGCTCGGTTTTGAGCGTATTCAGGACGGCCGCCATACGACGCACCTGGGATTCATCCAGGCCGAGATGATGGGAAAGGTAACGTAGTGGCCGGCGGACGCCGAATCCCGCGCCGCGACCGTGCCACCGCGACTCGTAGCGGTGCTTCTTGAAGTGTTCAGGCTTGATTGCTCCCGCATAGGCATAGCGGGGCCAACAGAAATGTCCCATGACAATTCCTCCATCCAGTGGGGTAAATGCACCGGGCTGATCGCTCCGATGCGGTTGCCGTCGGCTTTTCGCGCGACGTCAAATCACTCTAGTCCCGCACCAGCCGGTTGGCAAGAGGCGTTACAATGTCGGCTCTGCTGAAGATCGAGGAAGAACCATGTTTATCGCGATGAATCGATTCCGTATTGCCAAAGGATTCGAGGAAGGCTTCGAGAAGGTGTGGCGCGAACGGGACTCGTACCTGTCAGAAGTTCCGGGCTTCAAATCGTTCTCACTGCTCAAGGGGCCGGAGGCCGACGACCATGTGCTGTACGCATCACACTCGATCTGGGAATCACGGGCCGCCTTCGATGCGTGGACAGAGTCCGAGAGCTTCCGCAAGGCACATGCACAGGCAAGCGCGCCAAAGGGAACCTATCTCGGCCATCCGGAACTGGAAACGTTCGAGGCGGTGCTATAGCGCGCTCAAGAGCACGCCAGTGGCCGCCATGACCACGACGAGCACCGCCACGTTGACCCGCAACACGCGCAGCGCGACAAACCCCGCAATGACAAGCGCGACGTCCCGATCCGCTCCGATCGACGACACGATCACAGGATCATAAAGGGCAGCCACCAGCAGCCCAACCACGGCAGCGTTGATACCGGCTGCAGCACCGGCGAGCGGACCCGCGCCTGCCATCCGCAACCAGCTTTCCTGAAAACCGAGCATCAGCAGAAAACCGGGCAGGAAGATCGCGAGCGTCGCCATCGCAGCACCCGCCAGTGGCGCGGCTGGCCACAGCACCGCGCCAAGATAGCTGGCGATCGTGAACATCGGGCCGGGGACCGCCTGCGCAAGCGCGTATCCGGTCAGGAACTGGCTGTCACCCAACTGCGCGGCGACCAGTTCCTGCAGCAATGGCAGCACAACGTGTCCACCGCCGAATACCAATCCGCCGGCAACGAAGAAGTCGCCCGGCATCGACGGGTACGCCAGCGTCGCAGCAAACAGGCCGAAGAAAACCACAATCGGCAACAAGCGGGGCCTCGACAACGCCGTCTCCGCACCGGCACTGGGCACAAGGAACATCACGCCTGCCAGCGCGGCGAGGGCAAGTACAGCCAGCTGAACGAGCAACCCGCCAAAAAGGATAAGCACCGCCGCCGCCAACGTCATCAGCAATGCGCCGGTACGCGACCGGCAAAATGACTGGTACATGCCCAGCGTCGCATCGGCCACGACGACGACTGCGAGCAGTTTCAGGCCATGAATCGCACCATCTACCCAGCTGTGGCCGAGAAACGACTGCGCCACAACCGCCATCGCCACCATCAACATAAAGGACGGGAACGTGAATCCGACAAAAGCGGCAATCGCCCCGGGCAATCCGGCGCGATGCAGGCCGATGCCGAACCCCAGCTGGCTCGACCCGGGGCCAGGCAGGAACTGCGTGAGCGCGATAAGACTCGCGAACCGGTCATCGTCGAGCCAGTGATGTGTTTCGACGAAGACGCGACGGAAGTAGCCGATGTGAGCGGCGGGTCCGCCGAAGCTGGTGAAACCCAGCAGAAGAAAACGCCAGAAGACTTCGAAGACTGAGGACATATCTCCCCCGTTCCGGGCGTCGCGGAGCACCGCAGCCTCCTTCAGCGCATGCTTCGCATGGGCTTCAGGACGAGGAGCCTGAGACGCTTCGCATGGACTTCAGGGCAAGGAATCGCTACTTCGAGAGGTAGTTCATCCCGTCTTCGATACCGCGAATCGTCAGCGGGTACATCTGGTCGTCAACGAGACGCTTGGTCAACGCCACCGAGTTTGAGTACTCCCAGGTATCGTACGGCGTCGGGTTGATCCAGCACACCTTGTCGAAGTGATCGACCATCCGCTGCATCCAGATCGCCCCTGCCTCTTCGTTCCAGTGCTCGACGCTGCCGCCGGCGTGGGTAATCTCGTAAGGCGCCATGGTCGCATCACCAACAAAGATGACCTTGTAGTCGTGGCCATACTTGTGCAGCAGGTCCCAGGTATCGATTCGCTCGCTCATCCGGCGATTGTGCTCTTTCCACACACCGTCGTAGATGAAGTTATGGAAGTAGTAGACCTCGAGATGCTTGAACTCGCTGCGTGCTGCCGAGAAGAGTTCTTCACACACCTTGACGTGTGCATCCATCGAGCCACCGCTGTCGAGCAACAGGAGCACCTTGACGGTGTTTCTGCGTTCCGGCCGCATGATGATGTCCAGCAGGCCGCCATTCTTGGCCGTCTTGTTGATCGTCGAATCGATATCGAATTCGTCGTCAGCACCGGTCCTGGCAAGCTTGCGCAGGCGACGCAGTGAAATCTTGAGTCCGCGCGTGCCGAGTTCGACGTTGTCGTCGTAAGCCTTGTAGTCGCGCTTTTCCCAGTTGCGCTTGCCGCGCCGCTTCTTGCCCTTGCGGTCTTTTCCTTCCTTGCCGCGGCCCTCACGGCCCTTGCCTTCCTTGTCCTTCTCGTCGCCTTCGCCGCGCGCGGCCTCCTCGACCTGGCGCTTGAACTCCTCGATCAGTGCCTCGAGACCGCCAAGGTCCTTGATCTTGTCCAGTTCTTCCTGGGTCAGGGACTTCTCGAATTCCCGACGCAGATACTCGTCGGGAATCAGCGATGCCAGCAGGCTCGCCATGTCCTCAAGGCCTTTGAAGTAGGTACCGAAGGCACGGTCGAACTTGTCGTAGTGACGCTCATCCTTTACGAGCGCCATCCGTGACATGTAGTAGAACTCGTCGATGTCGGCATAGACGAGTCTTGCTTTCAGCACGTCGAGCAGATGGAGCAGTTCGGTGATGGATACCGGTATCCGCTCCTTCTTCAGCGCAAAAAAGAAGTTGATGAGCATAGAAGCTTATCCCTGGGGGTTGCCGCCCCCACCTTGGCGTCGATTCATGAAGGCCAGACGTTCGAGCAATTGAACGTCCTGTTCGTTCTTGACCAGCGCACCGTAGAGCGGCGGAATCGCCTTGCTGGTGTCGCGGTTGCGCAGGATTTCCTCGGGAATATCGTCAGCCATGAGGAGCTTCAGCCAGTCGATCAGTTCCGACGTTGAGGGCTTCTTCTTGAGGCCAGGCACCTTGCGCACATCGAAGAAGATCTCCATGGCTTCTTTCACGAGGTCCTGTTTGATCCCCGGGTAGTGGACGTCGACGATTTCCTGCATCGTGTCGCGATCCGGGAAGTTGATGTAGTGGAAGAAACAGCGACGCAGGAACGCGTCGGGCAGTTCTTTCTCATTGTTCGAGGTGATGACAACGATGGGTCGGTTCTTTGCGACGATCGTCTCGCCGGTTTCATAGACGTCGAATCGCATCTTGTCGAGTTCGAGCAGCAGGTCGTTCGGGAACTCGATGTCTGCCTTGTCGATCTCGTCGATCAGCAGCACGCACTTGCCTTCGGCCTCGAAGGCTTCCCACAGCTTGCCCTTCTCGATGTAGTTCTTGATGTCGTGGACGCGATCGTCGCCGAGCTGCGAATCACGCAGGCGAGAGACCGCATCGTACTCGTAGAGACCCTGCTGGGCCTTGGTCGTGCTCTTGATGTGCCAGGAAATCAGCGGCAGGTCGAGGGAGCTTGCGATCTCCTCGGCCAGCATCGTCTTGCCGGTGCCGGGTTCACCCTTGATGAGCAGTGGGCGTTCGAGGGTGACGGCAGCGTTGACCGCCATCTGCAATTCTTCGGTCGCGATGTAGGTCGCTGTACTGGCAAATTTCATAGACAGACTCTAATTACCGTTGGCTAAAGGAACCGGAATATAACGTTGCGAATTTCAATTTGCCAGTCCGGCCCCCGGGGCATCATCGGGCGAGGCGCCGGACTGCCTGCGCTTGCGCCGGAAAGCGATTTCCAGAATCAGCAGGACCACCAGCATCATGAACGTCGCGGCCAGCAGCACCACGCCGCCCTTGAGACCGCTTGCCGTGCCTTCCAGCAATACATCCATCAGCAGCACGACGATGGCCGGGGCCCAGAACTCCGGCGTCTCTCCTGCAAACCAGGGTGTGAAGATCAGCACCACAGCGATTCCGCGCAGCATGTTCCGGGCCGTGCGGGCATTCAGAAAGGACGTGATCTTCCACCACACAAAGCAGCAGCCAATGCCGGCGATGTAGTAGATGGCCCAGGCAATCAGATATTCATTGGAGAGGTTCATCACCCTATTGTAGCGATCGCTGCGCCCCGGTGCGCGCGCATGGCATACTTGCCCGATGAAGCGCACCGACGACGATTTCGCCGCCATCTCCTATGTAGAGCCTCACGATCCGGCGGCGCGGCGATTTCTCGTCAACCTGATCGAGCGCGCCTGCGGACGCGGTCGCGTTGAGGCGATCTATCGTCAGATGAAGCTCGAGGACCTGCCAATCCCGTCGTTTTTTGCGCGAGGGATCGAACTCGGCGGGCTCGATCTCGACGTCGATCGCTCGGAGGAGCGTCGAATCCCGAAAGACGGTCCCCTCGTCTTCATCGCGAATCATCCGTTTGGCGTTGTCGATGGCCTGCTCATGTGCGATATCGCGGCCCGAACCCGGGGTGATTTCAAGATCCTCCTGCACGCACGGCTCTGCCGCGACGCCAAGATGGAGCCACTGTTCCTGCCGGTCTCGTTCGAGGAGACACGCGAGGCGATCAGGACCAACGTCGAGACCAAGCGCGAGGCCCAGCGGGTGCTCTCCAACAACGGCACGGTGGTGATCTTTCCCGCCGGCGGCGTTGCGACCCGCGGGCGCTTCGGTTTCGGCGAGCTCGAAGACCTGCCCTGGTCCACCTTCGTCGCGAAGATCGTCGCGCAGACGGAAGCGACGGTCGTTCCGGTTTACTTCCATGGCGAGAACGGCTTTCTCTTTCACTTCGTCAGCACGTTTTCGCAGACACTTCGTACAGCGCTCCTGATGCGCGAGGTCGTCAACAAGATCGGCTCGCGCATGCGCTTTCGCATCGGCCGTCCCATTCCGTGGGACGAAATGGCGAACATCGGCAGCCGCAAGGCGCTGACGAGGTTCCTCTTCAAACGGACGTTCGAGCTGAAGCACGATAGCCCGAATCGGATTACGACCGGCGATGTCGCCAGCAAGGGCGCGTAGCGTGACAACATGAAGATCGGCGTCACCCTCCGCAATATGGGCCCCCAGAGCACCCCCGACATCATGGCCGAGGGTGCCGCGCACGCCGAGGCACTTGCCTTCGATTCGCTCTGGATCACCGACCACATCGCCATTCCGCCAGACGATGCCGAAGGGAGTGGTGGTCGCTACACCGACCCACTGACGACGCTTGCATGGCTCGCTGGGAGAACGCACAGCATCGGGCTCGCGACCGGCGTCATGATCCTCCCGTACCGCTCCGCGCTGCCAACAGCGAAACAGGTGGCGACACTGCAGGAATTCTCAGGTGAACGACTGATCCTCGGGGTTGGCGTTGGCTGGATGGATGCCGAGTTCAAGGCGCTCGGGCTGAACCGCCACCGGCGCGGTCGCGAGACCGATGAGGTGCTCGCGCTGATCGCTGACTGCTTCTCGAACCCGATCGTCGAGGCGCATGGTCAGCCATTCATCTTCGATCCCCGCCCCGAACCACCACCCGTATACATTGGCGGCCGTGCGCCTCACGCGCTCGATCGCGCCATCAGGTTCGGACACGGCTGGCTACCGATGGCAGGAGACCCGTCCACGCTGGCACGGGATATCGCTCTGTTCGACCAGAAGGCCAAAGACGCCGGAACAACCCGGGGGCCGGTCACTGCCATGACGGGCCTGCCTCTTCACGATGAGGTGGCTGCCTCCGAGCGACTGGCGGAGTTCGCAGCGTTACCGCTGGACCGACTGGTCTGCGCCCTGCGCTACGACACGATTGATGAGTACCGGCGCCAGCTGGACCAGCTCGGGCGGATTGCTGACGAGCACATTGGGGAAGCACTATGAATCAGCGACTGGCGTCGTTGTCTGACATCAACGCCCCCTGAATATCGGCTCCCGCTTCTCAACGAGGGCTCCGCCGCTTATCGGTGGGCCTCGGTACGCTCACCGTAGACATGATGCGACATCTGGCGCTCTGCTCAGCTCGCATTGCATGACATCAGTCTCAGCATAGGGACATCATCCTACTTACCAGCGAGCCAAACTCTTACGCAGCGAGGAGACATCGCCGATCTTCCCATGAGCGCCGTCGCTCTATGATGGGGCCCTAAGATTCACTGACGAATCAATGTTACCCACAAAAGCATAGGACTACGACGATGAAGACATTCATGGACAGTGGCGAAACCAACGATACGCGTAGGCTGACCCAGAGCGAGATTGATCTGATCTCTGGGGGCGCAAATGCGGTTGGTGTAGGAGCAGGTGCAGGAGCAGCAATTGGCGGTGGAGCGGGGTCCGCCGGGGCAATCGCAGGCGCAGGTTCTGCGTTGAGGGGCGCGATGCATGGCTTTCGGGTCGGGATGACAGGCGGCCTTGCCGGCGCAGCCATTGGTACAGTCGTTGGCGCAGGTGTAGGCTACGGCATCCACGCTTTGAGCGATGACGACTCTGAGAGTTGAAGCGCCATCGAACATTCTGTCGCAGTATGGTCATCGACCTGCCGCAGGACATGGAGGCCTGAATAATGGAGGATTACCGATTGACTGATCCAAAGTGGATCGCTGGTTTTATTGCATGCTGCATCGTCGGCGCCCTCGCCATGACCTATCAGGTTGGCGGGTCGCCCGCGGTAAAGATTATCGCCGGCGCGGTAAGTGGTTTGTGCATCGCTTGCATTATCGCACTCACCATTCGAAACGTTGTTGTCGGCGAGGCCAATCAGAAAGACGATAACGTCCGTTTCATTCTTGGCTTTAGTGGCACGGCACTCGTCTTTTCGTTGGTCTTCATCGGAATCGCATTCCTCACAGGTTGACATTGAGAAGTGCACTGCGAGTGAGCTTCGCCTGATTGGGGATTTCACTTCCTGCTCCGTTGTACATCAGGTTGAAGCTCTAGCGAGCTGTTTCCACGACCAGGTTGGGACCGCAGTGGACTTCGAAATTTCCAAGAGTTGGCAGGTCCAGAATCTTCGCCGAAGGATCATGTCATCTTCTCTGGTGCTAGCCAGTATTTTTTTGTGCATTCATCTGATAGACCCCTTCGAATCGACTCTCGCGACCACAGCTAGCTACCTGTTACCGAGTGGCATTTGGGCCGCATACATCATTCGGCGATTCCTGTGCGTCAAGTATGTGCGCAACGTACGGGTACTGGAGGGCGGCAGTCTGGTCGTTCCTGCGCTGGATCCACGAAAAGCACGAATCATTCAGCCTTCGGACATTCTTCACACCCGCCTTCATCACATCGGCAATCAGCAAATTCTTCGAATTGACATCAGTCGGAGCACGCCACTCTTCTTCCGATCAGAAGAGTTTGAGCATTCCGGTGAACTTGAGGAGATTGCGCGGCTGCTAACACCCAGAGCAAGAGCCAAACCTCAGATCAAGCAACCCCTTCTGACGCTGTTTGTTTCGATTGGCCTCATATTGCTTTCCCTGATCCATTGGACCTGCTTTGACACTGGTGCAAGTCAACTAATCCGGCTCGGTGCACTCATCAGAGAGCCACTGATAGTCTCAGAAATTTATCGATTGCTGACCTATTCGTTGATTCACCTGAACCTCACACATCTGCTTCTCAATGTAGCGCTCTTCCTTGGCTGTGGATACGCAATCGAACACACAATGCCTGCGCCAAAATTTGCGGCCTTGCTCATCGCATCAATCAGCGTCAGCGCATCCGCGTTCTGGTGGTCAGACCATATGCTACTTATTGGCTTCTCCGGTGCCGTGTGGGGCTGTGCAGGCTACTTCATCGCACTCAGATGTGATCCATCGCACGACCAGCTCGAACGATTTCCACAACTCCCTACCTGGACCCTGATACTCGCAATCGGCGCGGAAATGGGCTTGGATGCATTAACGCAACACACCTCGCTGGGCGTGCATGCATTGGGCTTTCTTGTTGGATGCGCTTTCTACGTGCTCTCAAAGAAGCTATCAACCAATACGTTGGTTCATGCCGGATATGCTCTCGCGCTCATTTTTTTGGCCAGCACGGTGTACGGAGGCTGGCGAGCAGCAACCTGGGGCGATCGCAAGACGCAAGATATCGCGCGTTTCTGGATCGACAGTTCGACCGAAGAGCAATACCTGAAGATCGGAGCATGGATGATTGCAACAATGGATAGCCCCAATGAGGAGCTTCTCGGAATCGCAATATCGAAACTGGAAGCGCAAACAGTTCGAAGCGGCGACAAAGACACGATAGCGTTGCTACATGCTCGTGCAGGAAGATGGGCAAGAGCGATCTCGACGCTCTCTGAGGCGCTCGAAATGGATCATGACTCTCGTTTCGCCTCCCGAATAGTCGCTATCTACGTCGCATCGGGCGAACAGGTCCGTCTGGACACTGTCAACTTTCCGGCACAAATCGACGCTTTGTGCGGCGACACATTCGTGCGCAAGGCATTCAATCGCCGCACTGAACTGGAGTCGTTTTGCCCCAATCAAGAAATCGTATTGTTTGAGGTGAAAGCGCCCAACCGGTATCAGGATTTGAATATCCGTCTGGATCCAAGCACGCTTGACAACACTACGAGATTGTTAGCGTCAGCCGGGCCTGGATAAATGAACAATGCTCACTGGGTTGTTGGCATCATTATCTTATCCACGACATGTACTCTCTCCATGATCTGTCAGATTGGCGGCCCTCCCGCTCATAAAGTGATTGCAGTCTGCGGTCAGTGGCACAAGCCTTGCCGGTCTCACTGCACTTTCTGTCAGACAAGCGCTTCAGGGCAAGAATAGTCACGACCGCGGTTCTGTCAGCAACTTCTACGGCTTTAACCTTTCTGCCTTGGTCTTTTCATTATTCTTCCTCGCAATCGCCCTTCTCACCGACTGAGTTGCTAGCCCTTCCGCCCTTCCGCCCTTCCCTCTTCTCCTTGATATCACCTGAGTAGATCCCTGTTGTGCTGGCAAGATTTAATTCGTGAAGCCTCACAGCACCTACCGCAGCCAATGTCCGCCACAAGTGTGAGACAAGTCTCACAAGGTGACGGTCCAATCTCCGATTCGTGTACGCGCTTAGTAATTGCAGAATGGGCCATCTCATGGAGGAATCAAGATTGGCCGCACTTGCTCATCTCGCTACCCGGCACCGTCAATCACAGGCCCTGCGTCTAGCAGGTCTTGTCAGTGTCGTCTTGCACGAACCGGTACGACGCGCAGAGCAAATCATTCTCGATAACCTCATCGAGAGGAAGCGATCTCTCGACACTTGGCATCGGCTAGCCGCCCTATCGCAGGAACGTGCGATCGCGATGGCGAGCTCACTGAGCGCACCAGATTTTCCAGCGATTGCTGATTTCATCGACAGAAACAACCGAGGAACGCTTGTCACGACTTTCCACGGTGGCGACTATCTGCTCGGCTTGCTCAACCTACGTTCGCTGTTGAAGTCTGACAAGACAATTACAATCGTTAGAAAAAAAGAACAGTCGGAAATCGAGCGGGGCGTGTTCAGCCACTTCAACCGCGAAGGGAACGAGATTGAGGTGGTGCGCCATGGTCGACATCAGACAATCCGGCTCATTCGTAGATTGCGCGCGGGACAGGTGGTTGTCGCACTACATGATCTGCCCGCTTCGTACGGTCCGACGATTGACACGCCTTTTCTGGGCGTCAACATGCACATGGTCAAGGGCCCGGCTTCACTGGCGGCAATGGGTCGCGCGGACGTCGTTGCACTCGGTCACTATCGCTGTAGAGAGCGCTCACACGCTTGCGCTATCGAGCCGATTCGGTCTACCAGTATCGCAATGATCCGGCGGAGACTAGCCCACTCGGCTGAATCCATTGTTCGAGAGTTTCCAGAACAGTGGCTCCACTGGTTTCACCTGCCCGAACTGATCGATCCGACAGCGCGGCCATGAGCGACCTCTTTCGCGATCAGGCACTCGCCTTCCGCGGCCGGCAGGGGGACGGTGAACCTCGTTTGGTCAGACCTCCTGCATCCTCGCTGTTGTGCTTATTGCTGGTGTCTACGCTGCTGGCGGCCTTCTCCTTTCTCGCGACAAATGATTATGCGCGGAAAGCAACCGTGACAGGTCACGTCGATGTGACAGGAAAAATTAAACCAATCTATTCACCGAAGAGTAGTGTAGTCGCCCAAGTCTTGGTGACCGAAGGCGACCGAATCGGGAAAGGCGACGAGGTCGCACGGTTCAACGTCGTATCCGCAATAGACGAGAAGGAACGCAAGGCTGTTATGGCAGAGTTCGACACGCAACTCTCCGCAATTGCCGCAAGAACCAGCGCGCTACAAAAAAGACAACGAAACGACATTGACGCTATTGAAGCAGATATTCAGAACGCACACGCTAGTATTGGCAAGAAGCTCTCGATTCTCCTGTTACAGGAAGAGAAGATCGCTCAGCTTGAAGCGACTCAAGATGCAGCGCGTCCGCTCTTCGAAGCCGGCAAGCTATCGCGTATCGAGTGGGGTCGCTTCAGGGAAAGGTTCCTTTCGGCAAATCAGGAAGCGGAACAGTTGCGCGCAGCCATAACAGCAGAAAGGGCAGAAATCACACGTCTCAGGTTTCGGGTCGAGAGTCTGCAATCCGACGTAAGCAATCGCGTTGCCGCGCTTAGGCAGGAGGCCGCTGCGATCAGGCAGCAACAGCGCATCATGGCAGCAGACCAGAGCTACATCCTGCGCGCCCCATCGACGGGTATTGTTTCACGAGTACACGTAACAGATGGAGAGCAGACAGATCCGTCCCGCCCGATCATTTCACTCGCACCTGCAGACGCGACCACATTCGTCCGATTGCTTGTGCCGACCAGATCCGCAGGATTCATTGCCCCCGGCCAGCCCGTAAACCTGCTCTACGATGCATTCCCGTATCAACAGTTCGGTACGTACCGCGGCACGCTTGTGGATGTTTCGCCCCATGCGCTCGCAACCGGTTCGGATAGTGCCCCACCAGTCTTCGAGGCAAAGGTCGCACTGGAGAGACCGACGGTAGATGCATACGGGGAAGAGGTTCCACTGAGACCGGGCATGACGCTCAAGGCCGATGTGGTACTGGATCGGAGAACCCTTTTCGAATGGATGATCGAGCCAATCATGGTCATGCGGGGACGAGGAGCATGAAACTCTCGCAGCGGTTGAACCTTTCCGGCAGGCATCGATTGCCCGTCGTCCTACAGGCCGAGAACGCGGAGTGTGGGCTCGCTTGCGTCACGATGATCGCCAACGCGTTTGGGCGCGCAGAATCCCTGACCTCACTTCGGCAAATCTGCGGAATCGGGCAACGAGGCGCAACACTGCAATCGATCATCGACACGTGCGCGACATTGGGTCTCAACACAAGGGCAGTCCGCTGCGAACTGGATGCACTGGCCTCGATTCAGACGCCTGCGATACTGCACTGGAATTTCGATCATTTCGTTGTCCTCAAGAGAGCATCACGAAAGTCAATTACTGTTCACGACCCCGCGGTGGGAGTACGAACCTATGGCCTGGCGGAAGCCGGAAACCACTTCACTGGCATTGCGCTGGAAGTCAACGCGGGCAGGGATTTTATCCAGCGGGAACCTGTCGAGCGCGTTCAGCTTTCTCACTTTTTCACTGGTGTTCGCTCACTGGTGCCGGCGATCCTGCAGATCCTGCTCCTTTCAGCGTTGCTGCAAATCGTGACGCTTGCGACGCCCTTCTACATACAGCTGGTCGTGGACGAGGTGTTGGTCAAACACGATGCTGATCTGCTCCTATTGCTGGCACTTGGCTTTCTGGCCCTCACCTTGTTTTCGGTATTGACTCAGGCACTCCGAGGCTGGGCAGGAATCTATCTCACCAACCAGCTATCGTTCCTCCTCGGCTCCCGACTGTACGATCACCTGCTCCGATTGCCTTCAGGCTTTTTTATGAAGCGACACATGGGCGACATCGTGTCACGATTCGGTTCAATCAAGCCCGTCCAGGACTTTCTGACTGGCGGCACGATTACCGTGATGCTCGACGGCGTAATGGCAGTGACGACTATCACGATGATGCTCATCTACTCGCCCATGCTGGCGAGCGTTGTCTTGGCCTCGCTTGCCCTGATCCTGCTGGTCCAACTCGCGTTCTATGTGCCGATCAAACAACGCAACCATGAGAGCCTCGTAGCGGATGCGCGCACCGATTCGAATTTTATGGAGTCCGTGCGTTCCATCAACGCCATCAAGCGATTCGGTGTTGAATCGGCAAGAGGTAACGATTGGCAGAACCGGCTTGCCGACTCGATTAACGCGAAGGTTCGTGTTGCTCGCCTAGGCCTGGGTCAGGAGTTGTTCGACAGCGCCATCTCCGGTGTTTCAAACGTCCTGGTGATACTTGTCGGAGCGACACTCGTGCTCGGCGGCGAGATGACGATCGGTATGCTCTACGCTTTCCTCGCATATCGAACACATACGACAAGAGCGATTGCCTCGCTGACTAGCGAGTTCGTGCGGTACCTGATGCTTTCGTTACACCTTGAAAGATTGGCCGATATTCAGTTGGCGACACCGGAACTCGACCAGGATTCACAACTGGCATTTCCAATTGAAGGCGGGATTGCCTTAACGAAAGCGAGCTTTCGCTACGCGCCTCAAGAACCCCCGATCTTCAAGGATCTCGATCTCTCGCTTGGCCCTGGCGAATCGCTTGCCATCTTTGGTCCGTCCGGTTGCGGCAAATCCACGGTGGCGGCTGCATTGTTGTATCTGTACCCACTATCGAAGGGAACGCTTCTCGTTGATGGACAGCCAATTGATCGACTCGGCGTCGCATCACTGCGCCGGCACACGGCGAGCGTAATGCAGGACGACACACTGCTCACGGGCTCCATAAGAAGCAATATCACCTTTTCCGATCCAACGCCGGACTTGGCGCGCATGAGACGGGCTGCCGAAACGGCTTGCATTCACGAAGACATCATCGCGATGCCAATGGGCTACGATAGTCTGGTCGGCGAAATGGGTTCGCAGCTATCGGCAGGGCAAATGCAGCGAATACTTATCGCCCGCGCCATCTACCGGGAGCCCAGAATCCTCTTGCTCGACGAAGGAACGGCACATCTCGATCGCGAAACCGAACGTACAGTCATGAAGCGACTCCTAGGACTCGGAATCACCTGCATCTATGTCACGCACAACAAAGGGCTGCTTGCACTCGCTGACAAGATTCTCGTCATGGAGCGCGGTCGGCATCGGCTTACTCGCTTAAAGGCTGCCGATGTAGCCGCCTAAACGATGCGGTCGGAGCTTGCGGGAGACTTGGGCGCGGTATAAGTTTGCGGTATTAGCTGGAGTATAAATTGTGGCACCTGCGAGCAAACGGAAGACTTCCCTGACACTGGACGCCGAAGCGCTTGAGGCGGCCAGGGAACTTGGCATCAACGTGTCCGCGGTTACAGAGGCAGCGCTTATCAAGGCCGTCGCCGAAGCTCGACGCGAAAAGTGGCTCGCTGAAAATGCGGACGCATTCGCAGCCCAATCGGAATGGCATGAACGCTATGGGCATCCATTGGCCAACATACTAGCGAAACCCGGCGGATCCTCGTGGAATCCCTGAGTCGTTTCGATGTAGCGGAGTACAATGGTGTTGCCATGGTCGTTGTCGAATCCGACCTGTTGCCTCCCGATGCGTCAATCGTCGTCATTCCGCTCCTTTCCGACTATCCCGCAGTGCGAGATTTGAATCCTGAGCTTCAGCACAACGGCGAACGTCTTGTCCTCGCGACGCGACTGATCGCGGGCGTACGAAGGTCGAATTTACGCCGCGCCGGGAACCTCAGGGATCAGGGTGATCTGATCATTCGGGCGGTCGATATCCTGATGGCGGGCATTTGAGCGAACGGCGGGTGATTGCGGCCTTTTCGCTTCAGGCGAGCGCTTCGTAGGTCGCGTCGATCAGCGCGATATTGCGTGGATCACGCCAGGCGTAGCCCTGATGATTCATGTGATACGCGAACCCCAGCCCGGCCACCGGATCGGCAAATCCCACGTGACCACCATTGCCGAAGTGGCCGAAACTGCCCTCGTTGGGACCAAACGGGCGAACGGGCTGCGTCAGCTGCAGGCCGAGACCGAAGCGCGTTGGTCGCTGCACATTGAGATCTTCGCCATCGCTCTCAATCTGGCGCGCACGATCGAGTATCTCACGCGACAGCACGCCATCGTTTGCGCCCGCGAGAACACGGGCCATCTCGCCAAAGATCGTTGCCACCGCACGGGCGTTCGACTGCGGATTCGTCGATGGAAATTCCGCCATTCGCCAGTCCGCCGAGTTGAAGTCGTAGGCTGACAGCGGCGGGTTGCCGTAAATCGCTTTCCGCATTCGAACGAGCGGGTCGTCATCCGATCCATCGGAAGATGGCACCGGGGAAGGTGCGTCCGCGGGTCGCGGCTGATGGACGAGATCTGCACATCGTGAAACGTCACGGGCATCGACACCCATCTGGAAATCCGCGCCAAGCGGCATCGCAATATGCTGTTGAAAGTAATCCTTAAGGCGCGTGCCGGTGAGACGCCGCACGGGCTCGCCGAGCAGATAACCGAACGTGTTCGTATGGTAACCGTGTGCGGTGCCCGGTTCCCACCATGGCGCCTGTGCTGCAAGTGCCCCGGTCATAAGTTCCCAGTTCAGGAATGCATCTTCCGGTACTGGCTGCGCCACCGCACAGAGACCGGCCTGATGTGACATCAATGTTGCGAACGTCACATCCGCTTTGCCGCCGGCAGCAAACTCGGGCCAGGCATTGGCCACGCGGCTTTCCGGGGTGATCACCCCGCTGTCCATCAGCTTCAGCACCGCAAACGCGCACATCGCCTTGCCGAGCGACCAGACGTTGACGAGCGTATCGCGCTGCCACGGTCGGGCGCGCTCTGCGTCGGCAAACCCGCCCCAAAGGTCCACGCGAAGCTTGCCATCCAGCACCACCGATACCGACGCTCCGATCTCATCGCGCTCGCGGAAGTTCTCGGCAAATGCCTCCTTCACGCGCTCGAATCGTGGGTCGCAATAGCCTTCAATCATGGGCGCCAGTGTACACTCATCAAATGCGACGCCTCACCACTTTCGCGCTACTGTTACTCGCGCTCTGTCACCCCGTTCGCGGCGAGAACCAGAGCGGCGCCGAGCCCGCAGACTTCGCGGCAGTCTTTGGCTCAGAAATCGATCGACGCAAGGCGCTGCGCAAGCTGGAGCGGTCGTGGGACCAGTCGTACGTCCTGCCACTGGTTGAGATCCTGTCACTGACAAATCACGCCGGGCTCGCCCGGGACATTGTTGATCTGCTGCGTCAGGAGACCGGCAAGCCATACGGCACGGACGTTCAGGCCTGGTTTGCGTGGATCTGGGAGGAAGACGAGCAACTGATCCATGGCTATCCGGAGTTCAAGAGCTGGCTCTACGGCCACATCGATCCGAAGTTTCGTGCCTACTTTCGAACCGAGGGTGTCAGGCACGTTCGTCTCGACGAGGTGCGCTGGGGTGGCGTGCAACAGGACGGCATTCCCCCGCTCCGCCGCCCGTTGATGATTACGGCCGACGACGCCGCGTATCTGCAGGATGACAACGTGGTCTTTGGCGTTGCGATCGATGGCGACGTGCGGGCCTACCCGAAGCGAATCCTCGCGTGGCACGAAATGTTCACCGACGTGATCGGCGGCATCCACGTCGCAGGCGTGTACTGCACACTCTGCGGTTCGATGATCCTCTACGAATCCGAAGTGAACGGAGTGCACCACGAGCTCGGCACCAGCGGGTTCCTGTATCGATCAAACAAGCTCATGTACGACCAGGCCACCCAATCGTTATGGAGCACGCTGGAGGGCCGGCCCGTCATCGGCCCGCTTGCCGGACACGACATCGAGTTGCCCTGGCGTAGCGTCGTGACCACCACATGGGGTGAATGGAAGCGTCGTCACCCAGAGACCACAGTGCTCTCGCTCGACACAGGACACGACCGCGACTATGGCGAAGGTGTGGCGTACCGGAGTTACTTCTCCAACGACCGCCTGATGTTCAACGTGCCCAAACTCGACAAGCGACTCAGGAACAAGGCAGAAGTACTCGGCCTGCGGTTTGGCGACGGCACCGGGGTGTTGGCGATCGACACCCGGTTTCTGGGAGCGCACGTGGTGTACCACGACGAGGTCGGCGGCGTGCCCTTCGTTGTCCTCACCGACCGATCGGGAGCGAGCCGGGTCTATGCTTCCGGAAGTCATTCGTTTACCGGGTGGAACCAGGCTGAGCTCGCCATCGACGAAACTGGCCGCCATTGGCAGGTCACAGAGGGAGCACTCATCGGTCCGAACGGCGCCAGACTGGAGCGGCTCCCCGCTCATCGGGCCTTCTGGTTCGGCTGGTATTCCGCCTACGAGGATACGCGTCTGGTCAGGTAAGTCTGCCTGCGCGGTACACTTGTTTCAGACACCCCATTCAGGAGACAGACTTGAAGACCGTACGCTGCCACGAAATCAACGACGACATCAGCACGGTGTCTCTGGACGACATCGATCTGCCGGCACCCGGCGACGGTGAAGTGCAAGTCGCCATCAAGGCCTGCGCCGTCAACTTCCCCGATATCCTGATGATCCAGGGCAAGTACCAGTTCGCGCCGCCGCTGCCCTTTGCGCCGGGCGGCGAAGCGGCTGGAGATATTATTGCCGTCGGACCCCGCGTCACACAGTTCAATGCGGGTGATCGCGTCGTCTTCGGCAGCCGCTATGGCGTATTCGCCGAGGCCATCAACCTGCCTGCAGAGCAAGTCCGCGCCATACCGGGCACGCTCAGTTACGAGAAAGCAGCGGCCTACCAGACAACCTACCTCACGGCCTACGTAGCGCTGACCATCCGCGGTCAGCTTCAGGCCGGCGAGACGCTGCTCGTGCATGGCGCAACCGGCGGCGTTGGCATGGCCGCCGTGGACCTGGGCAAGCACCTCGGCGCGACAGTGATTGCGACCGGCGGTACCGATGAGAAACTCGCCGTGGTGAAAGACAGGGGCGCCGACCATGTCATCAACTACACACAGGAAGACGGGTCACTCGGGGGATTCCGGGATGAGGTCAAGGCCCTCACTGACGGCCGCGGCGCCGACGTCGTTTTCGATCCCGTGGGCGGGAGCGTGTTCGATGAGTCGATGCGATGCATTAACTGGGGCGGCAGAATCCTCACTATCGGTTTCACGAGCGGCGTCTGGCCACAGGCGCCGGTCAATCTCATCCTGATCAAGCAGATCTCGGTCATCGGCGTCCGCGCCGGCGAGATCGGCCGACGGGATCCTGAACTTGGAAGGCGCAACCAGCAGGCACTCATTGATCTGGTGGAAGCCGGTGCCATCGACCCTTATGTCTGCGCCGGATTCCCGCTTGAGGAGGCCGTCGCCGCGATGCAGATGCTGACTGATCGCAAGGTCGTCGGCAAAGTTGTGGTCACCGCCAACGGCTACGAAATCACCTGAACGGTCACTGCTCAACCCAGCGGATAACGTATTCCTCCATCGCGTCCTCGGGTACATGGGCGTCGGAGACCGTCTTGCCGCGCACCGAGATGCCCGCCTCGTGCACGGTGTTCGGGTCACCGGAGACCAGCGGGTGCCACCACTCGAGATCCCTGCCCTCGGCGATGAGCCGGTAGGCGCAGGTCGACGGCAGCCAGTGGAACTCCCCGGTGCGCGCCGGCGTCAGCTCAACACAGTCCGGCACGAGTCGGGTACGATCTTCGTAGGCACTGCACCGGCATGCGTCAGTCATGAGATGGCACACGACCGATGTGTAGTGCACTTCGCCGGTGTCAACATCCTCGAGCTTGCGCAGGCAGCAGCGCGCGCAGCCGTCGCACAGCGACTCCCACTGCGCTGCCGTCATCTGATCGAGGGGCGTTGTTTTCCAGAAGGGTTCGCTCACGTCACGTTCCAGCAATTCAGCATCGCGCGACCCTAAGTCACCCCCGAGCGCTTGGCAAGCAGCCGGCCTATTCCTGATTCCCGGTTGCCTGCGCCAGTCGCCTCTCGGCCAGCTCGCGCTGGATTCGCGCGTGCTCGGCACGGGTAATCCGGTAGCGATGGATGAGGCTGATCGGAATCAGATAGAGCAAGGGAATGCAGACGCCAACGACGAGCCCAAGGCGCATGATTGTTTCCTGGGGCACCTCCGACGGCGGCACGTTGGTCGGGAAGTCGATGGCGGTAATGATGAGGCCGCCCAGCACAATGCCCACGCTCGACACCGCCTTGCCGGAAAACGAGATCGCTGCATTGAACATGCCTTCCTGTCGCCAACCGGTCCGGAGTTCGTGATCGTCCAGCACGTCTGCGAGCACCGACGAGCTGATGATTCCCTGAACAACCGCAACGCCGGCCGCAAACACACCCGCACCCACGAGAATCACCAGCAGCATCGGGTCACCGTTCTGCGGCAGCACGTCCGCAAACCTCAGCAAGACGATCGTCATGCCATCGAAAAGGCTGACGTAGGCGCATACCAGCAAGATGTGTTTCTTGTCCCAGCGCCGCTGGATGCCGGCCACCAGCGGAAAGGCCATCACCGCGCCCACAGAACTCAGGGCAAACCAGCGAAGATCATCGCTGTTGAGGCCCCAGAAGAACGTGGTCATATAGATGCCGATGTTCGCTGTGGTACCGCCCAGCGCCGACACCAGGATCATGATCGTGAAGATCAGGGCAAACTGACGATTCCTGAGTGCCATCATCAACTCGCTCACCATTCCCCGCAGCGAAAAACTCTGGGGATGTCGGTGCTGGCGCAAATAGGGCACCTGCTTGAGGGTCAACAGTGACGTGGCAAGCGCGCCTCCTGAGAGCAGCAGGCCGGCACAGAGCGCCATCATCGGGTATCCAGCCGGGTTCAGCTGCCCAACCGGAAACTCCTCGCTGCCAACGATCAAAAAGCTGAACGTGAATACCGGAAAGAGCACTGCCACCGTCCAGCCGACCGCATAGCGATACGACATGATCGAGGTGCGCTCGTGATAGTCGTCGGACAGTTCCGAGGCAATCGCCGCCCAGGGGACGAAATACAGCGTCATGAATCCGCGCGTCATCACCACGAACGTCAGCAGCCAGGCGAGCAGCTGGAAGTTCGATAGCCCCTCGGGCGGCACAAAGATGGCATACAGGCCGATGCCAAGCGGCAGCGATGCGATCAGCATGAGAGGATGCCTGCGTCCCCAGCGCGATCGCAGATTGTCTGAAAAGCTCGCAACGATCGGGTCGGTCACCGCATCGAACACAATGGCGATGGCCAGCACGACCGAGACGCTGAACGCGTCAACTCCGAGAATCTGGTTGTAGAACAGAAGAATGAAGGTGCTGAACACCCAGTTTTTAATGGTGTCGGGAATCGCACCAATGCCCTGACTCAGTTTGCCCCTGAAGTCGATTGGCGCCTCACGCTCCGTGCGGTCATAGGCGGGCTGTCTGTGCTCAGTCGTCAGGGCAGGATGTCCTTGTCTGCGGGCGGCAGCTGCAGGTGATAGCCGTGCTCTGCGATGTTTGCCATCACCCGCCCCGCATCCTCTCTCGCAAGGCGCCGCTCAGCGTGCAACGTGAGCGACAGCGTTACCTCGTTGGGGCCAAAGCGCTCAAGCAACTCGTCCGGCACCTGGCTCAGGCCGTCGTCCTGACGCACGTAGAGATACATGTACTCATGGCGAAGGCTCTTGTAGACGTCGCACTCGATTTCGAGATCAGCCATCGCCCAGCGCCTCCAGGAGTTGCTTGCCAATCAACTCCCGCCGCCAGCCGGATAGCGACGACGGCAACTCGTAACCGTTGCCCTCGCCATTCGAGCGCAGCAACTCTTCGAGTTGTCGACGGCGAGCCAGCATTTCAGGTGCAATGCCAATGGCTTCTGCACGCTCATTCACGACCTGCCGTAGCACCTTGAGCCGCTTGTTGTCGACATTGCCGCCATCGGGCATCGGCGCCGGCCAATCCGACGGATGAATCAGCTCGGCACGCTCCAGACATTCCGTGATGTCCTCTTCATACCGCCGCACCTGTTTCGGCGAGAGACCGGCGCGCGCCAGCGCTTCCCGCGAGTACGGCGGATTGCGGCATATGTTGATGAGACTCTTCTCGTCGACAATGCGGTTGCGGGGCACGTTCAGCCGGCGGGCAGTTTCTTCACGCCATGCGCAGAGCTCGCGCAATCGATTGAGTTCCTCACCGTTGATGCGGGCCGCACTCTTGATGCGCAGGTACATCTCGCCGGGCGGTACGTTGATCGCGATTTCGTTGCCGAGCTGCTCACACTCCTCTGCCACCCACTCGGAACGGCCTTCGGCCTCGAGCGACGCTACCTGCTGCTGGTAGACATCGAACAGATAGATGACATCGAGGGCCGCGTAGTCCTTTTGCGACTCGCTCAGCGGGCGCCTCAGCCAGTTGGAACGGGTTTCCTCCTTCGGCACAACCACGGAAAGATGATGCTCAACAAGATTCTGGTAGCTCATCGAGAAGCCCGTGCCGAGCACGGCCGCGGCGATTTGCGTGTCGAAAAGTGCGCCCGGAACGCAGCCCAGTGAGTAGTGAAAGACCTCGAGGTCCTCAGAGCAGGCGTGCAGCACCTTGATGGTATCGTTATCCGCCATCAGCGTCGCGAACGGTTCGAGCGAGTCGATGGGCAAGGGATCGATCAGAAAGCACGTCTCGCCATCGTAGACCTGGATCAGGCCCACTTCCGGGTAGTAGGTGTCGGTGCGCTGGAATTCGGTATCCACCGTGACGACGTCGCGGCCGGCACAGGATGACATGGCGCGCACAAGCGCATCCGTCGAGTCGATATAGGTATAGCTGGGCGTCATCGGATTATTCAGAGTACCTATTCAGAGTACCTGGCGACCGTTCAGCGCATGCGACAGCGTCCCGCCGTCGATGTACTCGAGTTCTCCGCCGAGGGGAACGCCCTGGGCAATGCGTGACACCTTGACGCCCTTCTCTTTCACTGCTTCGGTAATGTAGTGCATGGTGGCCTCGCCCTCGACGGTCGAGGCGAGCGCCAGAATGACCTCGTCAATGCCCTCTGCACGATCGATCAGCCGGTCTATGCCAAGTTCAGACGGGCCAACGCCGTCAATCGGCGAGAGATGACCCATGAGCACAAAATACAATCCGCTGTAGTGACCGGTCTGCTCGATGGCCAGCACGTCGCCGGGTGTCTCGACAACACACAGGAGCTTGTCATCCCGACGCGCGCTGCTGCAGATCTCGCACAGTGAGGTCTCCGAGAAATTTCGGCACCGCTCGCAGTGACCAACCTTGTCCATGGCCTCGCTCAATCGCCCCGCCAGATGACGCCCCCCTTCACGGTCTCGTTCAAGGAGGTAAAGCACCATGCGCTGCGCGGTCTTCGGACCTACGCCCGGCAGGCAGCAGAAGGCCTCGGCCAGTTGATCAATGAGGGGCTTGTTCAAAACGGCAGCTTGAATCCAGGGGGCAACGGCATGCCTTTGGTGAGTTCCTGCATCTTTTCCTGCCGGTTCGTCTCGAGACGACGGACGGTGGCGTTGACTGCCGCGGCGATGAGATCTTCCAGCACCTCCTTG
This sequence comes from Pseudomonadales bacterium, assembly GCA_965267485.1. GTDB lineage: Bacteria > Pseudomonadota > Gammaproteobacteria > Pseudomonadales > Azotimanducaceae > JANQJA01. The sequence continues at coordinate 3,039,857 of OZ254080.1, forward strand.
TCTTCTGACATGAGGCTGTCGTCGATCTCGACCCGCTTGACATCATGGCGGCCGGTCATGGTGACCTTGACGAGACCTGCACCGCTTTCGCCCGTCACTTCAGCGTTTTCCAGCTCTTCCTGGATCGCCTGCACTTTCTCCTGCATCTCCTGCGCCTGTTTCATCAGGTCGCCAAAGCCGCCTTTCATCACCTCGATTACTCTCCCGCGTGCCGAATCGGCACGACACTGTCGACGTTGAGTTTGCCGTCGAACGCCTCAATCAGGCGCTGGACGTTCTCGTCATTCTCGATGGCCTCGACCGCCCGGATTCGCGCCTCCTCTGCCTCGCGGTCGCCGGCCCGTGCAGGCGTTTCGCCGAGGACCTCGCCAACCATGATCGCAAGCTGCACGTCACGCCCGAAGTGCGTCGACATTGCTTCGGCGATACGACGTTTGTGCACGTCATTCAGCAGGTTCTCATGGTTTTCATCCAGCGTCAGAACCACACCGCTCTCGTTCACCTCGGCGACGACGCAGTTGCCAGCAAGGGCCCGCGTCATGCCGCTCAGGTCAAGCTGGCGAAAGACCCGCGTCCAGTCTGACGGCCGAAGTTCAATGGGCTCCGCCGGCGCGCTGTCGATAGCTGGTTCGGTGGGCGCCGGTTTCCCTGACGCAGGATTGCCCGGCGCCGGCGTTCCGGACAACGATTCGGAGGATGGCGACGATTCGGGCGCCGGGCTGCCAGGCGACGCTTCCGTCGACGCGGCATCTTCGGTCGCGGGGTCGTCGGTTGACGAGAGTGCGGCCTCGCTATCAGCGTTTGCCGTCGGCTCAGGCGCCGCGCGCTCTGGTGCCGCAGCGGCGGCTGTCGCAGGATCATCCTTCGGCGCGCTGCCGCTGTTGATCTTCGCAAGAATATCGCTCACCGGGCTTCGCTTTGGCGCGTCTGAGCCACCGCCACCTTCGTCACCACCGGGATCGTCGATGGCATCATCTTCGAGCGGCGAGAAGGCCAGCATCCGCAGCATGACCATTTCAAACCCTTCCCGCGGGTCTGGTGCAAGCGGCAGATCACGTGCGCCGATCAGGCCGATCTGGTAGTACAACTGCACATCCTCGCGCGGCAACACGCCGGCCACCGCGTCGACAAGTTCCTTGTCACCCTGACTGTTGTCGATGCCGTCCGGCACGGCCTGCGCGACGGCGACCCGGTGCAGCACCGACAGCATTTCGTCGAGCAACATCTCGTAATCCGGCCCGAACTCTGCCATTTCAGCGACTTTTGCCAGCAATCCCGCGGCGTCCTTCTGAATCAGCGCATCAATCAACGCATAGACTTCCCGCTGGTCGATCGTCCCCAGCATCGAACGCACGTCGGCATCCGTCAGCCGGTTTTCGCCGAACGAAATTGCCTGATCGGTCAGGCTCAACGCGTCACGCATGCTGCCGTCCGCGGCCCTGCCGAGCAGCCACAGCGCCGGCTCCTCAAACTCGATGCCCTCGACGGGCAGGATCTTTCTCAGATAGCCGACGATTCGCTCGGGAGAGAGGTTCTTCAGGTTGAACTGAAGGCAGCGCGACAACACGGTAATCGGCAGCTTCTTGGGGTCCGTTGTGGCAAACAGGAACTTGACGTGATCCGGCGGTTCCTCGAGCGTCTTGAGCAGCGCGTTGAAACTGTGCGCCGACAGCATGTGCACCTCGTCAATGAGGTAAACCTTGAACCGCGCACGGGTGGGTAGATACTGCACGTTGTCGAGCAAATCGCGCGTGTCCTCGACCTTGGTACGCGATGCGGCGTCCACCTCGATCAGGTCGACCGAGCGCCCCTCGGCGATCTCCCGGCAGCTACCGCACTCGCCGCAAGGCCTTGCGGTGACTCCCTTCTCGCAGTTCAGACACCGCGCCAGAATCCTCGCGATGGTGGTCTTGCCCACACCGCGGGTGCCGGTAAAGAGGTAGGCGTGATGCAGCCGGTTCTGCTCCAGGGCGTTCACGAGCGCTCGCAGGACATGCTCCTGCCCTTCCAGCTCATCGAAGCTGGTCGGCCGGTATTTCCTTGCGAGAACCTGATAACTCATCGTTTCGATTGTACGAGGATTTGGACAATGATCATAATGCAGCGATGAACGACAACACCGGATTTCTCTGTATCGGCCATCGGGGTGCGATGGGCTATCGGCCCGAGAACACGCTGCCGGCCTTTGAGCTTGCCATCGAAATGGGGTGCCCCTGGGTGGAGCTCGACGTACACCTCTGTGAGGGCGAACTCGTGGTGATCCACGACGCGGATCTCTCCCGCACGACAAACGGCGAGGGCAAGATTGCCGATGTCAGCCTCGAATACCTGCGTAGCCTCGATGCCGGAGACGGCGCGCAGGTGCCGACACTGGCCGAGGTCATCGAAACCATCGACGGACGCGCAAAGATCAATATTGAGCTCAAGGGCGAGGGCACGGGGCCAGCCGTGAGCCGACTCCTGAACGATTACTGCGACCGGGGCCGCAAGCCCGATGATTTCCTGCTCTCGTCATTCCAGCTCGATGAACTGGGCAGCGCCGATTTCATCTTTGGCCGCGGCGCCCTCTTTGGCCGGCGCTCGCACGGCGATCGCATTGCAAAGGCGGTTGACCTTGGGGCGTGGTCGCTGAACCTCGGCCTCGATATCGTCGGGCAAGAAGAGGTCAGGGAAGCTCACGATGCCGGGCTGCACGTGCTCGTGTACACCGTGAACGAGCCGGAGGAAATCCGGCGCATGATCGATATCGGCGTGGACGGCGTCTTCACCAACTATCCCGACAGGGTCTTCGAATGCCTGGCGATGACATGACGCAACTCGACGTACGCTCGGCCAAACGTGCAGACAAAGCCCGGCTCGGCGAGCTGCTGCAGGAGTATCTCGCAGAGTTCGCGACGTTCGAGCACATCGAACAGCATGACGACGGCAGTTACGTCTACCCGTACTTCGATCACTACTGGGAGGATCCGAACCGCTATCCGTTCCTCTTTCGGCAGGGCGATGCCCCCGCCGGCTTCGCCCTGCTCCGCTTCGACATCGACCCGGCGACCGGGCGCGAAAGCATGGAAATGGCCGAGTTCTACATCCGACCAGATTTCCGTCGAAGCGGCGCCGGGCGCGCGGCCGCGACACAGCTGTGGGAGCTCTTCCCCGGGCGCTGGATTGTTCGGGTACTCAAGAGTAACAAAAATGCCTATCCGTTCTGGAAGACCGTCATCGCGGCCTATACAGAAGGAAGGTATGAGGAGCAGGCCCCGGCCACGGCCATTGGCGGCGCTTTTACATTTACGTTCGAGAGCGCCACCGACGCAGAGATCCCCGATGATCTCGACATTGATTTTCTGGATTACTGAGCAGCACATGAAGATCCTGATCCCGGCAATGATCGCCCTTGCAGCCGCAGGCTGCGCCACCACGAACAACAGCACTGGCGAAGTCATCGAGGCGGACAGCGACTCGCTGACCTTCGTGACCTGGAACGTCGAACACCTCGCGTTCCCGCCCGATACGGGCTGCAGGCCGCGCAGCCAGGCCGGAATCGATGCGTTGCGTGACTACGCCCGCGGGCTCGATGCCGACGTCGTCGCCCTGCAGGAAGTGGCATCGGTTTTGGCCGCGGAGCAATTGTTCCCGCCGGAAGACTGGCGCATCGTCATGTCCGGCAGACCCGACAGCGAGCCGTACGAGTGCCGTGGCAACGGGCAATCCTCGACCCAGCAAAAAGTCGCGTTTGCCGTGCGAAAGCCGGTGACCTGGTCGGCAACCCGAGATTACGACGATCTCGGGCTGGGGATGGAGGGCCTGAGGTACGGCCTGTCGATCACCCTGCCAACGCCGGCGGGCCCCACCGAGGTACTCAACGTTCACCTGAAAAGCGGCTGTTTCGTCGACGACTATTCGACCTCGGATGACGAGGACTGCGAGATCCTCGGCCAGCAGGCCGCGTGGCTGGACAACTGGGTCGAGGAAAAGGAACGCTCGAACCAGCCCTACCTGATCCTCGGCGATTTCAATCACCGGCTATCTGCACCCTACAACAGGCTGACGCGGCAGCTGACGAACAATGCCGATGGCAATCCATCGACCACCCGCATCCTGACGAGAGAACTCATCGGCTGCCATCCTCGCTATCCGGCGCCAATCGACCATATTGTCGCCGGCGGAGAGCTCGCCGGGCTTGGCGGCGGTTCCGCCACCGTGTACTCCTTCGCTGGCGAGATGCTGAGTGATCACTGCGCCATTGCGGCAACGTTTGCGGCGGCGTCCGGCAAACTGTCCACCGCCGTCCGCTGGCATACAGAGAGCAAGGAGCGGGAACTGATCACGCGCGCCGCGTACGCGCGTGCAATTGAAGCGATTCAAGCGGTGGATACCGGAGACAGCGAGTGGGTCGTCGCGATGGATGTGGATGAGACCGTACTCGACAACAGCCCGTATCAGGTGTTCCTCGACCGGACAGGACAGTCGTACTCGAGCGATACCTGGGCGAAGTGGGTTGCGCAGGAACGTGCGACGCCGGTACCCGGCGCCATTGAATTCGTGCGCGCCGTGTTCGCCGCTGGCGGCAAGGTCGCGTTCATCACCAACAGGAACGCCTCGCTGGACGCGCACACCTGGCGCAATCTCAAATCGGCCGGTTTTCCGGTGACACCGCGCAACGCATGTCTGCTTGGCCGAACACGCGATGACACGGCCTCAACCGGTGACCCGCGCTATGTGAATGACAAGGACCTGCGGCGAGAGGCAGTTCGTTCCGGCACGGCGAGGTGCTACAGCGGCGATGCGAAAATCTGGCAGGCGGCGCACGAGATCGTCATGCACGTCGGCGACAATATCGAGGACATCGAGGGCGTCACCCAGGAAGACGCCAACCCCTCAGCGTTGCTGGATGACTGGGGAACGCGCTTCATCATCCTGCCCAATCCCATGTATGGGTCCTGGCAGTAGGAGAAGATCTAACCCAGATCGTCGATCTGTCGCCGAAGGTCCTCACGACCGTCGGTGACGATCTTCTCGAGCACTTCGATGCGCTTGCGCGCATCCATCAGATCCTGCTCCATGTCGGCGAGGTCAGACTCGAGTTCGTCGATGCGTTCCTTGACCTTGCCGCCCGGCGACTTCGAGGCGCGAATAATGCGTACGATCGAATCGCCGATGACCCACATCACCACGACGATGGCCAGCGCGATAAAGAACTTATCCACCATGATCCTCCCCATTGACGCGTGCAGACTCGCGCCCTCTGCGTCTCGTCAGTTTGCCCATGCCGGAGATCTGCCGACTGACCTCGGGATATCCCTCGTAGATCACCTGGCCCGCACCACTGATCGATACGTCGAGCTGATCGCTGACGGAAATGTCGGCCTTGCCTGCGCCAGAGATACTGACAGCGGCGAAATCCGAGACCAGCGTACCCGCGCGATAGTCGCCCGCGCCGGAGATCCGGAGCTGTTGCCGCTCGACATCGCCCTTGACCTGAACGACGCCGGCTCCGCTGATGCGCGATTCGAGTTCGTCGGCGGTCAGGTGTTCGAGAATGATGTGACCCGCGCCAGAAAGTTTCAGCATCAGCCTGTCAGTATCGAGATCGGGCACCAGCGCCTTGACCGCGACACCTGCGCAATCGAGCCCCGTCAGTTCCTTCACGTGCAATGTGAAACTGACGACCTCTCGATGCGCTGACAGCGACACCACCTGGCGACGGCGATATCCGAGTCGGAGCTCGCTGTCCCGGACGTCGGATTCGATGTCTTCGAGCATGTAGTCCGGCGCATGAATGGTGACGCTTTCGGTCCCGTCCTGAACAATCTTCAGCACGCCCGGCCCGCGAAACCGGACGCGATCGAACCCTGATACGTCGCGACGCTCGGCGGTCATGCGTCATCACCCGAGATCTTGCGCAGCTCCCGCTGCAACTCGAATCGTGAGGAGGTGACGTGTGATTCCATCGACCGCAAGCGCTCTTCGATGTCGGCAAATTTCTGCTTGGCCTGCCGGAACGCCTCGGCGTTGCTCACCCCGGGCTGATCCGGCTGATTCGGCGAATCTTCCTGACTCATGGACTCTGGCCCTCCCTCGTCGAGTTCGCTTTCCGGATATCGATCGGTGACCTGCTTGTAGTAGGGCTTGTCATCCATCAGGAAGTACGCGATGAAGTAGGCGGGCACGGCAAACGACGGGACGAAGATCAGCCCCAGTACCGCACCAAGGCGAACCTGCCAGGTCTCGACGTCGAAGTAATCCGCCACGCCGGCGCAAACGCCACAGATCTTCGCGCGCTCCTTGTCACGGTAGAGTCCCTGACCGGATCTCAGTCGGCTGCCGAACGTTCGGCCGCGTTGGCTGCGGCGCCGCGAGCGGCGACGACGGCGTCGTCGTTCCTCGGCTTCGCGCGCTCGTTCGGCGCGTTCCCGGCGGCGGCTCGATCGAGACGTGCGCTGTTCACGCGGCTCGCCCGACATGCCGTCATCACCCTCGTCCGCGGATGAGCCGAAGCCGTAGAGGTCGCTGTCATCGCTGCCACCAAGATCAAACTTTGCTTCGAACCAGGCCTCGGCCTGCTTCTCCCACTTCTCGGCCATGCGATCCCACTTGTCCTCGAAGTGCTCGCCCTTGTCCCGCCGTGGGCGGCGTCGGGCACGCTCGGCGAGTTGTTCGGCTCGCTCCGCGGCACGCCTGGCCTGCTCGGCCTTGCGCTCGGCACGCTGTTCAGCGCGCTCTGCGAGGCGCCGTGCCCTGCGTGCTTCCTGCTCTCGTCGTTCCTGTTCTGACCTGCTCACAAGATGCCTCGCTTATCCGACGTTCGACTTCTTCTCTTTATCCCGCCATCCCGGACTTTCGACATCCAGGATCGCCTCCAGCGTCTCGATTCGGGCTGCCATCTTGTTGGCAACGTCGATCATGTCGTTGAGCTCCGCTCGCTCCCGGCTGGTGAGCCCGTCAACCTCCCTGGATTTGCTCCGGTAATGGAACACGATCCAGATCGGCGCAACGATGACGAGGAAGATGACGATGGGGACGAAGAACGCAACCACTATGCCGTCCATGTTCTCTCCTCAGATATTGTTGTTGATCGTCATTCTATGGGATTCCCGGCGCGTGTTCGCCTAGGCTTCCCCGGTGCCTTCCCCGGCATTTCCGCCCTTTACGCGGGCTTTGAGTTTCGCCAGCTCTTCGTCGACTTTCTCGTCGTTCTCGAGCTCGGCAATTTCGTCGGACAGCGTCTTCTGGCCCAGATCGTAGGCCTCGAGCTCGCCTTCCATGTCGTCAATGCGACGCTCATAGCTTTCGAAGCGGCTGAGCGCGTCGTCGATGTTCACATCGTTCAGCGTGCGCTTGACGCCCATTCGGGACTGCGCCGTCTTGCCGCGGACGACCAGCGCCTTCTGGCGCTGCTTGGCATCGCTGATCTTCTGCTGAAGCTGGGCGATATCGCCAGAGAGCTTCTGCAGGTTGTGATCAATCTGTTCGGCGTCCTCGCTCATCTGGCCGACCGCCTCGAGCGCTTCCGTCTTTTCTTTCAGTGCAGCGCGCGCCAGGTCCTCACGTTCCTTCGAGAGCGCGATCTCTGCCTTGCGCTCCCACTCGTCGGCCTCCTTCTGCAGGCGATCCGATCGGCGGGCGAGTTCCTTCTTGTCGGCAATCAGCTTGGCCGATTGTGTTCGCACTTCGACCAGCGTCTCTTCCATCTCCTGGATGATCAGCCGGACCATTTTTTCCGGATCCTCGGCCTTGTCGAGAATCGCGTTGATGTTCGAATTGATGATGTCACTGAATCTGGAAAAAATGCCCATCTTCACACCTCTGTGTCTGGATTCGGTTACCGGTATTCCGGCGCTCTTGCCTCAATGGCTACATGATCCGTGCCAACCCTGGGCCGCTCGCTATCTTCCTGTTATTGCTGGATTTTTCCTTTTCGTCGTCGATCGAGTAAGATGGCGCAGCCTCACAAATTGGTGGATCAAACCACTTTTTGGTGAGTTTTCCACCAACCGGGACAGTGAACCATGGCCCCAAGAGAACATGCCGAACGCCTGCTGGGTGAATCGCCCGCGTTTCTCGAAATTCTCGAGCTGGTCTCGCAGATTGCGCCCCTCAACAAACCGGTGCTGGTGGTCGGCGAGCGCGGCACCGGCAAGGAGCTGATCGCGGAGCGTCTGCATTACCTCTCGCCGAGATGGGATCAGGAGTTTCTGAAGATGAACTGCGCGGCGATCAGCGAGACGTTGCTCGAAACAGAGCTCTTCGGGCACGAGGCCGGCGCATTCACGGGCGCGCAGAAGAAACACGAGGGGCGTTTCGAGCGGGCTGACCGCGGTACGCTGTTCCTCGACGAGTTGGCGACGACCTCACCGCTGGTGCAGGAGAAAATCCTGCGAGTCATTGAATATGGCGAGTTCGAACGGGTTGGCGGGAGCCGCACACTGTCCACAGACGTGCGCCTGATCGCCGCGACCAACGAGGATCTGCCGACGCTCGCACGCAAGGGCAAGTTTCGCGAGGATCTGCTCGACCGGCTGGCCTTCGATGTCATTACGCTACCGCCGCTGCGTGAACGTCCCGAGGACATCATGATTCTCGCAGAAAACTTCGCCGTGGCCATGGCAACAGATCTCGAACGGGAATACTTTCCCGGATTCTCGGCCTCGGCCCGGAAGGTCCTTCAGAACTACCACTGGCCCGGCAACATCCGCGAGCTCAAGAACGTTGTCGAGCGCAGCGTCTACCGCTCACAGGATCCCGATGCACCGATCGACCTGATCTCGCTGGACCCCTTCGACTCACCATACCGGCTCTCGAAAGCGCCGAAAATGACTACGGTTGCAGCCGATGACGGCGCGCCCGCCGAAGCGGCGGCCCCGCAGCAGATTCCGGAAACGCCGACGGCAGCAGACTTTCCGATCGACTTCCGGCAGCAGGTGCAGGACTACGAGATCAGCCTGATCAAGAGCGCACTTGCGGCCAATCAGTTCAATCAGAAGAAGACCGCCGAAGCGCTCGGCGTGACCTACCACCAGCTTCGCGGCTACCTGAAGAAGTACGACCTGCTCGAAAGCAGCTGAGGGCCACGACCCTCGCGCTGGGGCTCGCGCGAGGCGCTATTCTCCCGTGAAATTGGGCGGTCGCTTGTCGATGATCGCAGCGACTGCTTCCTCGTGGTCCTTTGTCTGGTGCGCAAGCGCCTGCATCGCGGCCGAAGCCTCGAGCAGTGTCTCGAGATCCGTGCGCTGGCCTTCCTGAATGAGCTTCTTGGTCATACGAAGCGCCGTCGGCGGATTTGCGGCAATGCGGCGCGCCAGGTCGTTGGCGGCCGTCATGAGTTCTTCAGGCGCCACAACTCGTGAGACCATGCCCCAGTCGAGCGCTGTTTGCGCGTCGACCGGCTCCCCGGTGAATGCCATCTCATTGGCGCGAGACAGCCCAACGACACGAGGCAGGAACCAGGCACCACCGTCGCCGGGAATCAGGCCAACCTTGACGAAGCTCTCGGCAAACATCGCGCGTTCCGACGCGATACGCATGTCACACATCATCGTCAGATCGCAGCCGGCACCGATTGCCGGGCCATTGACGGCCGCAATGATCGGCACTTCAAGGCGACTCACGGCGAGTGGGATCCGCTGAATCCCCTTGCGGTAGCCATCACGAATCTCCGTTGCAGTACCACCGAACATGCCCGCCTTGTCGCGCATATCCTTGACGTTGCCACCTGACGAGAATGCAGAGCCGGCACCGGTGATGATCGCGACGCGTACACTCGGATCAGCATTGATGCGCGCGCACGCAGCCTCGATGGCGTCCACCATCTCATCTTCGGAAATCGCGTTTCGCGTCTCATGCCGGTTCAGTGTCAGGGTCACAATGTGGCCCTCCTGCTCGTAGAGGACAGCGTCGGTATCGGTCATGCGGCAACTCCCGGTGATTCGTGAAGCGCCAGAACTTACCATAGCCTCCGAACGGGGAATAGCTGCCGACGGCGCCCACGCTCTGCTATCTTCCGCGCATGAGACCACTGCTGATCATCTTCGCCCTGCTCTGTTCCCTGCCCGCGCGAGCGAGCATCGATACACTCTTCGAACTCATTGATGAGCGCCTCGAACTCATGGACGAGGTTGCCGCCTGGAAGTGGCGCCATCACGTTGCCATCGAGGATCTGGCGCGAGAGGCCATCGTTCTCGATTCGGCGTCCGGCTCGGCACTGAACCACGGCCTTGACCCGTCAACGGCGCGCACGTTCTTCGCCGCCCAGATCGACGCTGCAAAGGCGATCCAGGCTCACTGGTTCGACCACTATGAATCGGCACCTCCGCGTGGTCCGGTCACCGAACTCGCCGCCATCCGCCCTGAGCTACTTGCGCTTGGCGATGCCATTACCAAAGCGCTCGCCACAACTCGCAGCCTCGACGAGCGTGACCGGCAAGCTTTCATGAACCGGGTCAGCGTTGAGGGCCTGCCCCCCGAAACAGCCGGACGCATCTTCGATGCATTGATGGGTATCTCTCGCTACCCGTCGCGGCTCGACCAGATACTGTCAACCGGCCGCCTGCGGGTTGGCACCACCGGCGACTATGCGCCATTCAGCGATTCCGCCGACGGTGAACGTTTCGTGGGGATCGACATCGACATGGCAACCGATCTTGGCCAGAGCCTCGGCGTCGAGGTCGACTTCGTGCAGACGAGCTGGCCGACACTCATGGAAGATCTTTCAGCCGGACGCTACGACATCGCAATGAGCGGCGTCTCCCGCACGCTCGCGCGCCAGCGGGTCGGGTACTTCAGCCCGCCGTACCATGTCGGCGGCAAGACGCCGATTGCACGCTGCGAAGACAGACAGGCACTCGATTCGCTCGAAGAGATCAACAGCGAGAACGTTCGTGTCATCGTGAACCCGGGCGGCACCAACCATCGGTTTGCCGAAGCGAACATCACCACGGCACAGCTCATGATCTTCGAGGACAATCGCTCAATCTTCGACGAGATCGCCGCAGGGCGCGCTGACGTCATGATCACCGACGCAATCGAGGTCAGACTCAAGGCAGCACAAATCGATTCACTCTGCGCGACAATGCCGGGAGAGACGTTCACCTATCAGGAGAAGGCATACCTCATGCCAAGGGACGAGCCGCTCAGTGCGTTCGTCAGGACGTGGCTCGAACTCCGCATCGCCGACGGGACCGTCGCCCGCGTGATGGATCGACATCTCAGGTAGCGGGCGACTCCAGTTTCATCTCCCACCTGAGCTCGGGCACGGGCTCGCCCTTGAGGAACGCCGCCATCATTGCGTTGACTGCCTCCGGCGCTTCCTGCTGCACCCAGTGAGAAATCCGGGGCAGGTAGCGAATCGTCAGGTCGCTCACATAGTCTTCGGTACCGTAGGTGGATTCTTTGGTCAGCGCCACATCCTCTTCACCCCAGACGATGAGCGTCGGCGTCTCGATGACGCCAAGATCAGTATCGTCGCCCCGATTTCTGAGCAAGGCGCGATAATAATTCACCATCGCATTCAGGGCGCCGGGCTGCGCCGCGTTCCGGCGATACACCTCTACTACCTCGTCAGGAAACTGTTCCGGAATCTCGCAGCTGTTCCTGAACGCATTCGCGATACCCTCGGCGTCGTTTCGACCCAGCATCCGCTCGGGCAGCCACGGAATCTGAAAGAAGAACACGTACCACGACTTCTTGAGCTGCGCCCACTTGCGAATCTGCTTTTGCATCGGCCCGGGATGCGGCACATTGCAGATGATCAGCTTCTCGAGCGGACGCACGCGCCGGATGGCGAACTGCCAAGCGATAATGGCGCCCCAGTCATGGGCAACCAGCACCACCTTGCTGCAGCCCGAGGCGTCGATCAGGCCCGCAACGTCCGCCAGCAGATTGTCGACCGAGTAGTCTTCAATGAAGGGGGGCCGTGACGACTTTCCGTAACCGCGAAGGTTGGGCGCCCACGCCCGATAGCCCAACTCGGCCAGCATCGGCAACTGATAGCGCCAGGAGAAACTGTGCTCGGGAAATCCATGCAGGCAGAGCGCCAGCGTATCGCCGTCACCACACTGATCAACCTCGAACGTCAGGCCGTTTGCCTCAACGAAGCTGGTGGCAATTCGCTCGTCCTTCACCGACGGATCGACGATTTCTCCAAATTGACTGTGCTGATCGCTCATCAATAGACTCGAAGACCAAAGACACCCGGAGTATGGCATGTCCACTGACGATCTGAAATTCGGCATCTTTCTCGCGCCCTTTCACACCACACGAGAAAACCCGACAGCGGCACTCGAGCGGGATCTTGAGTTGATCGAATACCTCGACACGCTGGGCTACAACTACGCCTGGATTGGCGAGCACCATTCTGCCGGGTTCGAGATCATCGCCTCACCGGAGGTGTTTATCGCCGCTGCAGCGCAGCGAACACGGCACATCAAACTGGGCACGGGTGTCTCATCGCTGCCCTACCACCATCCCCTCATGCTCGCCGATCGCATCATGCAGCTTGATCACATGACGCGCGGGCGTGTGGCATTTGGTGTCGGCCCCGGCGCGCTGCCCTCGGACGCCTACATGATGGGCATCGAGCCCGAGCGGCAACGCGACATGATGCTCGAGGCGATCGAGGTGCTCGTACCGCTGCTGCGCGGCGAACGCGTGACGCGAAAAACAGACTGGTTCGAACTGAGGGACGCACAGCTTCAGCTCACGCCGTTCACGCGGCCCATGGTTGAGATGTCAGTGGCATCGCAGGTCTCACCTGCTGGCGCTCGCGCCGCCGGGACATTTGGACTCGGCCTCCTGTCGATCGGTGCGACTTCTGCCGGGGGATTCAATGCGCTCGCACCCAACTGGGAGATCTATGAGCGCAAGGCCAAAGAAAACAACCAGCCCATTGACCGTTCGAACTGGTCATTGGTCGGCCCCATGCACATCGCAGAATCCCGCGAGCAGGCGCTCGAAAACGTACGCTATGGACTCGGTGATTGGGTCCGTTACTTTCAGGAAGTCGCTGCACTGCCGATCGCTCCGGATGATGGCACCGACCCTGCCGAGGCACTCGTCGCAAGCGGCATGGCGGTCATCGGTACGCCCGACGACGCGATTGCGCAAATTGAGCGACTGCAGGCCGAATCCGGCGGCTTCGGCACGTTCCTGCAGATGGCACACAACTGGGCCGACTGGGCCCAGACAAAACGCAGCTACGAACTCTTCGCCCGTTACGTTGCGCCGGCATTCCAGGGTCGAAACACGAACCGCGTCGAGAGCTACCAGTGGACCGCATCAAACCACGAGAGGTTCATGGGTCAGGTCGGCAAGGCAATTGAGAAGGAAATGAAGAAGGACGCGGCCGAACGCGGCGGCGACTGAAGAACGCGCTGGCCCCGGGCCCGCACCAGACAATTAAAAAGGGGGACATTCAACGGTGAGCAACACCATACCGGGCGTCGCCGAGCCTGACTCGGCCACGAGCGCCTACCACGACAAGGTGCCCGTCGCCGTCAAGTTCAACTACTCGGTGGGATCCGCCGCCGAGACAGTCATCAGCGTCGCCTTCAACTCGTTCAACTTTTTCTTCTACACCAACCTGCTGGGTCTGTCCGGCACGCTCGCCGGACTCGCCATCACGATCTCGCTGTTTTGCGATGCCATCACAGACCCGTTGATTGGCGCGTGGTCAGATCGGTTTCGCTCACGTCTCGGGCGCAGACATCCGTTCATGTTCACCGCGCCGCTACCGGTCATGGGTGCCCTGCTGCTGATCTACTCGCCCCCCGACACCTTTGGCGAGATCGGCCTGTTCCTGTGGCTGACGGCGCTGACCGTCTTCATGCGCGCCTGCATGACGCTCTATCACGTACCGCACCTCGCACTCGGCGCCGAACTGTCGGCAAGCTTCACCGAACGAACGCGGATCATGAGCATCAATACGCTGTGGGGCGCGATGGGCGGCATTGCGACGATTTTCGTCGGCTACTCGGTTTTCTTTGCTGCCACGGCAGAGTTCGACAACGGTCTGTTGAACCGCGCAGCCTATCCCTCCTTTGCGGTTTCGGCAGCACTGGTCGGCGGCGCCATCATGATGTACTCGACGATCACCACAATGAACGTCATCCCCCGGCTGACCGTCAATCCGGACGGCCAGGAAAACTTCGGCCTGAAGAACTTCCTGCTCGACTGCAAGGATGCATTCAACAACCGCAACTACCGCGTACTGCTGATTGGCTATCTGCTGCTATCTGCCACGCTCGGGATACGCGACACGATCGGTCTGCACGTCAACACGTACTTCTGGGAACTCGTGCCGGAGCAGATCCGGTACATTCCACTCGCGCTCGCGATCGTGCCGGTTTTCGGGTACCTCGTCACCGCACCGCTACACGCGCGGTTCGACAAGAAACCCGTGATCATCGTCGGGCTCATCATGCTGCTGGTGTTCGCGACCGCACCCGTCATGCTGCGAATCCTGGGCTGGTTCCCGGAGAACCATTCACCGGCGCTGCTACCGACCCTGATCGTGTTCACGATCATCACCGCGACCTTCGGCATCGTGCTGCTGATCAGCGTGATGTCAGCACTCGCCGATATAGCCGACGAACAGGAACTACTGACTGGCCGCAGACAGGAAGGCATGTTTTACGCGGCGCGCTCATTCTTTGCCAAGGCATCCTCCGGACTCGGGCACCTGCTCGCCGGCATTGCGCTGGACATCATTGCGTTCCCGGTGGGGGCGGAACCCGGCACGGTGTCGGGCTCCAAAGTGCTGCATCTCGGCCTGATCGACGGGCCGATCAGTGTCATCCCGGGTGTGATCGCGATCCTATTCTATCTCAAGTACGGCCTGACCCACGACCGGCACACCGAGATCCAGGCGGAACTTGCCGCCAGACGGGCCGAAGCGCGCATGCAATAGCGCAGTACCGACCATATCCCGGGTCGCCCTTTACATCGCACCCCGGCAACGTATCTACTGACTGAACGGTGAAAGGGGGATGTCGTGTCGCAGAAGAAGCTCAAGAACGAGAAAGAACTGCTCAAGCGGGCCGTTGAGATCGGGATGGTTTATGCCGAGAAGCGCGGTGCCGCCCGCTTCGATGCGACGGATTCGTTCAATGAACGGGCGATGTTCCTCTACCGCTTGCTGGTCAAGGACGGTGTCATCCAGCCGCTGCCGGAAGACCAGGTCTCCCAGAAAGCCGTCGGCCACAAGCTGGCGCTCTGGGTTGCACATGCACTGCCTAAGGATGACCCGCTGCTTCAGTAGCCGCACATTCGGAGGCAAATTGGCGGAGGGAGAGGGATTCGAACCCTCGATAGGCTATTAACCTATACACACTTTCCAGGCGTGCTCCTTCAACCACTCGGACACCCCTCCGGAGAAGCCGCGCACATTATATTACGCGGCTTCGTTTTTCAATTTCACCCTGGAATTGATACGTGAGGTTCAGGCTCTGATCGATGCCCGTTCAGTCGATGTCATCCAGCCGGTAGATTTCCCGGATCTGGCAGGTGTCGATCAGCGAGTGCATCGAGCGAACCAGGATTGAGTCGAGCCGCGTCAGCGAGCCGGTACGGCTCTCGAGCCCGATGCGGAAAGCGCTTCGGAGTTCAGGGCAGACGCCGGCAAGCTCCACCAGATAATGGTCGTGGCGACCGGCTGTCAGGATGAGATGTCGGTCGTCGATTGCTCGCCAGCCGTCAATGCGAAACTCCGTCACTGACCTTACGGGCTCTCCCTGAGTCACATTGAGTTCCTCGAGCACCGCCGCGACGCGATCTTGTTGCTCCGGCGCCCCCGTCGTGGAGCATCCCGCGAGCATCAGCGAAGCAAGTGTGGATACAAGAAGAAGTTGCAGGCGTCTTGTCATGACAAAACCTCCCTGATTTAGCATTCAGTTCCGGAGCTGCCGATACGCCGCGTCACCCCGTGCCTCAACGACATCGCGGCCCAGCGCATCGGCGTCGAGAATCGCCTGGCGGATACGATCCGCCGTGATCTCCCCCGGCAGGTTTTGGACAAACGGGAACGCAAGAGTTCCCTCGACGAGGGTTTCGATTGCGGCCGTGTCTTGCGGTGACAATCCCATTTGTTCAAGTGTGACCGGCAACCCGACCGCCGCGTTGAATTCGACGACCCGGCGCCCCTCTTCCGCGTTTCCTTCGATCATCATCTGCACGGCGGTACCCATCGCAACCATTTCGCCATGCAGGAAGTTGTCATGAACGGCTGGAATGGCGGTATAGCTCTGCGCGATGCCGTGGGCACCAGCGAGGCCTCCGCTCTCGAACCCAAGCCCGCTCAGCAGCGTGTTCGCCTCGACGATTCGCTCGAGCGCGTCATCGACACGGTTCTCGGTCACCGCTTTCGCGGCGGCGAGGCCGTCAGCGTAAAGCGTCTTCGCGCACACTTCGCCGATCGCCGCAGCCGCCAGCGTCGGTTTCGCGCCGGTTGTTGTCACCGCGTCAGGATTGTCGAGGCACACCCTTGCCTCATACCAGGTGGCGAGCGCATCGCCCATTCCGGCAACGAGGAACCGCGCCGACGCAGACGCGACGATGCCGGTATCGACGACCACCATTGCCGGATTGGCGGGATAGAACTCCGCTCCTGCTGATACGCCTTCCGGCGTGTAGAGCACGCTGACCGCCGAACAGGGCGCGTCATTCGATGCCAGTGTCGGCACCACGGCGACCGGAATACCCAGCCGCCAGGCGATGGCCTTGCCGGCATCGACGCACTTGCCGCCTCCGATCGCCAGCAGGCAGTCGGCGTCGCTCCCGGAAAGGGCAGATGTTTGGCGATCGATCTCCTCCCGGGAACATTCACCCTCGAAGATCGCGTAGACCGGCGATATGCCGGCGGCGGCCAGCGTGGCCTCGAGGCGCTCTCCAAAGCGACGCTTGCCGCCGGCGCTGAGCAGCAGCACAACCCGGCTTGCCGGCACCAGCGAAAGATAACGGCCCAGCCCGTCCATAACGCCCTCGCCCTGAATATAGCGCCCGGGAGAAAGGTAGACGCGGGGTTTCGGCAGGTTGGCACGGTCACGTGGCGCAAAAACCGCGTTCGGAAAGTATGGCTTCATGGCTCGAGTCCCGGGTATGAAAGCATCGATTACAGCACATCGCGAATATCTGCGGCAGCCCGATGCACGGACGCCCGCTGCTGATGTACAATGCCTCCAACCACCTTGGTCCTCTCGCAACGAAGAGTTGTGAACCCCGCCAGGCCCGGAAGGGAGCAACGGTAGCAGCGTATTCGTGTGCCGGGATGTGGCTAAGGTGGCCTATCAACTTCCCGGACGCGCCATGACTTCCCTGCACGACATCACCGAGCAAATCGAACACGAGGCCACCCGTCTTGCGGAAGACACCGTGGGCGTCCAGATTCTTGGCGCAAAGGACATGATCGACAACATCGGGGCAGGCTCGATGCTGGCCCAGGATCTCACATCCATCTTCATCAGGCAGGCGAATCTCGCCCTTCGCGACTACGCGGAACTCGCCATCCACGGCGGAGACGCGCGGTCAGCCATGATGAACTGGGCGGGCAACCGCATCGTGCACCGCTCGGAAGGCATGCTGGAAGCAACGCGTGCTGTCACCACAGAACTCGAACGTCTGCGAGATGCCCGCGACGCCATGTGGGCAGGTTTCCGCGAAGTCATGTAGCCATCATGTGGCTGTCAGTCTGACGGTCTCGCCATCAATCGGTCGTTGAGTTGCGGCATGCCCGGCGGCGTCGGCAACGTCGACCGGTGACACAATCGATCAATCTCCCTGCGCTGGCGTTCATCAAGTAAAGCCGCAACCGGCGACGCCTCGAACTGTTCAGTCAGCCACGCCTTGTCCATCATCGGGCGGACCCAGGCAGGCGCCATGGCATTCAGGATTGCGATCCGGTCGCGGCCGCTCACATTCAGCTCATAGCAGGCACGATGCCAGGTCCGCGCATCATAGACGACGGCCGATCCGGCAGGCGCTTCAACCTGCCTGACGTCACGGAAGACGCCCTCACCCGGTCGCGTTCCCCGCTCATTCAGTTCAGCAGGCGGCCAACGCCCCTCGCGGTGCGAGCCCGGAATGTACTGGGTGCCGGCAGTTTCGGGCCGGAAGTCATCGACGCAGATATTGAACTGGAGTCCGAGAGGTTGCTCCGGCCATGCATCCGGGAAGACGCCGGGATGATAGGGGTAATCGCTGTGCCAGCCGCCCGGCGGGAACGTGCCCAGCAGGGCCTTCGCCGGCTTCAGGATCGTCACGACCGGCTGATGACAGAAATGGACATCGTCGGTCTCCATGTACTCGCGCGCGAGCCAGAGTGCCTCCGGGTGCGTCACAGCCCGGGCAACCTCCTCTGACCAGAGCAGCGCACTCTTGAGCCTGCGATCGCCGTCGAAAGGGCCGTCTTCGGCATAGTGGTCCTCACGATATTGCGCCACCTTTGCTTTCAGCGACGCAATATCCCCGGCCGGGATGACGTCCGGCAGCACCGCCATCCCGTATTGCCTGAGTTCTTTCAGTACGTGTTCGTTCATCTCTCTCAGCCGTGCGACATCGAGTCGACCCAGTGTTCCTCCGAAATGATGGCGATCGACCCACCCGAATCCCGAAGTTCAATCGCCTGCTCGATGTTCTTGCCGAACGTCGTATGCGACCACTCCGGGTTAGAAAGTTCGCCGATGACGAGGTAGTCGGTCTCCTTGTCCGGCTCATCGACGACACTGCCGCCCAGTTCGAAGATGGTTTCTTCGCACTCGAGGTTCGAGCCGAAGACGAATCGCCCCGTCAGACAGAACGTTTTGCCCTTGAAGGCGACCTCGGGGAGCGGCTTGTCGAGCGGCAATCGCGTCGAGCGGCCTTCGCCGTCGATCACGTTGCCATCGCCGGTGATGTCCTTGAGTGTTGCCAGCAAGTCGGCCTCCTCGTCACGAGACAGCACGCCGTCCTTCAGCATCTCTGTCAGGCGGGCGTACAGCACGTTGACCGGCCATCGTTCGGCGAGATCGCGATGATTCTCGATCCAGCGGCCGAGGTAGATCGCCTCGTTCTCATCTACCCGGTCGTCGGCAATGACACCGCGACAGATACCGATCAACTCGTCGATGAGCCGATCCTGAATCCTGTTGGCCGTTCTGGCCTTTACCTTTCCTGCCATTCGTCGTCCTCAAGTGCGCATTCCGGCGCTGCCATCAATGCCGCAACTCTACGCGATTACCAGCGGGCAGGAAAACCGGACGATCTGGTGGCAAACTGCGCGGATGATTCACGACCACCGCCCGTACCGCATCAAGCAACTCTATCTGTGGTGGGAGCGGCTGTGGGCACGCCACTTCGTTGCGCCCCAGTTCGAATCGTTAGGCGTGAACAGCCACCTGATGAAGCCGTGGAATATCTCGGTTCACGGCGCCCATGTGCGCGTGGGCAACAACCTGCATGTCGTCACCGCGAAGGATCGTCGCGTCGTCCTGTCGAGCTGGCATTTCGAGGAACACCAGGGCCACATCACGATCGGGGATCACTGTCTGATCTGTCCCGGCGTGCGTATCGACTCCGCATCGAGCGTCGAGATTGGCGACAGCTGCATGCTCGCAGCTGGCGCCTACGTCACCGACGCCGACTGGCACGATATCTACGATCGCACACGGACGATCGGGACAACACGCCCCGTCACTCTCGAGGCCAATGTGTGGATCGGCGATGGTGCCGTCGTCTGCAAGGGCGTCACGATCGGTGAGAACAGCGTGATTGGTGCCGGCTCCGTCGTCACCACCGACATTCCTCCCAATGTCATCGCGGCCGGAAACCCGGCAAAGGTTGTAAAGCCACTCGATAGCGAACGCGACATCGTGACGCGCGCCTCAATGTTTGAAGACCCACGTGCGCTGGCGAGGTCGATCGACGACATCGATCGCTACACGCTGCACCACAATTCAATGCTGAACTGGCTGCGGACGCTGATCGCGCCCCGGAAAGGAGACTAGGGCAGTACTACTGCCGCCAGAGGCGGATTTCGGCCGGGGTCGCGTCTTCGTGGGAGCGGATCGAGTTGATGTCGACCCCGCCCCGCCGGGTGAAGTGGGATTGCACGGTCAGGCGATCCGGTGCGCAGCGATTCATGATATCCACGAAGATGCGTTCCGTGATCTGCTCGGCAAACTCCTCATGGTTGCGATACGACACGAGGTAACGCAGCAGCCCCGCGTGATTGATCATCTGGCCGCTGTACTGGATATGGATCGTGGCGAAATCGGGTTGGCCGGTGATCGGGCACAGCGATTTGAACAGGTGCGTGAAGAGACTCTCACGCACGATGGTGCTGCCCTCGGTCACGAGGTGCTCCGGGTCCCAGTAGTAGTCAGAGATCTCGATGTCGAGCGAGTCGAGACTCGTACCGTTGACGACGCCGACGCCCTTGCCGTGAATCTGCTCCGCCGTCTGCAGCGTGACGCTGACCGGCCCCTGGGCCGCAAGTGTCAGATCAGACTCGAGCGTCGAGATCACCTCGGCACGATAGCCGAACTTGGTTCCACTGTAGGAGCCGAGATACAGCTTGAGTGACTTGGATTCGATCAGGTGAGGGGACTTGGCCGGCACCTCGAACGTCAGCACCGCAACCTCGGGCTTGCCCTTCTGGTTCAGCCAGGAGAATTCCCAGGCGTTCCACGTGTCGATCCCGCGAAATGGCAGCGCCTCTTCCGCGATGCCAAGCGATTCGCGGCTCGGCTTTCTCGGCAACGATTCCAGCAGCGACGGCTTGTAAGTCGTCACGTACTTCTTCTTTTCCTCGGCCATGCCGTGCGCCCTAGACTTCAACGTTGCCCAATCGACGAATAATCCCTGTATCTCCGACGTCTTGTCAATTATCGGCGACCCGCGGTCGATAATTCCGCGTGACCGGTCTCGTTGTCCGCCCACCCCGATTTGTTTAAGGTTTGCCCGTTTCGAATCAGGTGAATCATGCGTCCGCACACGATCTTTCTTGTTCTCGCCCCGCTGGCTGCATCTGTCGCGAGCGCCGCTGCCGTCGACAACCCGCTCGAAGAGGTCGTGGTCACGGCCTCCCGCAGCCAGCAGGCCGTGGCTGACGTTCCTTCGAACATCTCGCTCGTCACCCGGGACACGCTCGAGCAGATCGGCCACACGCATATCAACGAAGCGATGCAGCGGATTGCCGGCGCGTGGATCAGCCGGGGCAACGGTCAGGAGCATCTCACGGCCCTACGCTCGCCCGTACTCACCGGCGCGGGAAGCTGCGGCGCGTTCCTGATGGCACAGGACGGCATCCCCCTTCGCGCCAGCGGCTTCTGCAACGTCAACGAACTCTTCGACGCCAATACGGAACAGGCCGGCCGCATCGAGGTCATCAAGGGGCCCGCCAGCGTCATGTACGGTTCGAACGCAATGCACGGCATGATCAACGTCGTCACCGCGCCCGTGGCGGCGCCCGGCACGCTCTCGCTTGAGGGCGGCCCCCATGACTACGTTCGCGGGAAGGTGTCGATGAACCGAGGTCAGTGGCGACTCGATTTCAATGGCACGTCCGATGGCGGCTGGAAAGAGGAATCAGGTTTCGACCAGCAGAAGCTGACGATCAAGCACGAGGGCAGTCTCGGTGCGTGGCGCACCTCGACGGTACTGTCGGGGGCAAATCTGAACCAGGAAACCGCCGGCTTCGTGCAGGGCACGGACGCCTATCGTGACGACGCGCTGCGTCAATCCAACCCGAACCCCGAGGCATATCGCGACGTATGGTCTGCCCGGCTCTACTCGACGCTCGCCTACGATGCTGACAACGGCAATGCCTATCGGATCACACCGTACTTCCGCTCAACCCGCATGAACTTCCTGCAGCACTTTCTGCCGGGACAGCCGCTGGAGCAGAACGAACATCACAGCGTCGGTGTTCAGACTGCCGCGTATCTGGGCCTGTGGACCGTGGGCTTCGACGCGGAGTCGACGCGCGGAGAACTCATCGAAACACAGGACACGCCAACCAGCGGTCCCGCATTCCTGATGGAAACAATCCCCGTCGGCAAGCACTACGACTATGAAGTCGATGCGACAACCATCGCCGCCTTCGCACGATACGAGGCCGCGCTGACAGGGAAACTCTCGCTGACCGCAGGCCTGCGCGCCGAGCAGGTCGAATACGACTACGACAACCGGATGATTGACGGCAGACTGAAAGCGGACGGCACCCCCTGCGCCTTCGGCGGCTGCCGGTTCAGCCGTCCATCCGATCGCACCGACTCATTCTTCAACCTGTCCCCCAGGCTCGGCCTGCGGTTTGCTGTCACCGACAGTGCACAACTCTATGGCTGGCTGTCCCGCGGGTTTCGCGCGCCTCAGGCAACAGAACTCTACCGGCTACAGAACACGCAGACCGTGAGCAATATTGATTCCGAGGAACTCGACAGCCTCGAAGTCGGGCTTCGCGGCAGCACAACGTCATTCAGCTACGAAGTCTCGGCGTACACCATGCGCAAGGAGAACTTCATCTTCCGCGATTCGACCCGCACCAACGTCGACAATGGCGAGACGTCACATCAGGGGCTCGAGATCACCCTTGCTGCACCGTTGGCACGCCGTATCCGGGGCGAAGTGAACTGGTCGTTTGCGCGCCACCGTTACGAGAACAACCCTGCCCTTGCCTCGCGCCCCATCGAAGGCAACGACATCGATACCGCCCCCCGCTCGTTTGGCTCTGCCAATCTGTCCTGGCAGCACGGCAATCGACTGAATGCAGAACTCGAATGGGTGCATCTCGGCCGGTACTACCAGGACCCCGAGAACGAGCAATCGTACCCCGGGCATGACCTGATCAATCTTCGACTCCGATTCCGCGCTACTGAATCAATCACCGCCTTCGCGCGCATCATGAACCTGACCGACGAGGACTATGCCGAGCGTGCCGATTTTGCATTCGGCAACGACCGCTACTTTGTCGGCGAACCCAGAAGCGTTTATGTTGGCATTCAAACCCGTCTGTAATGCTGGGAGACAAGCATGAAATCAAGAGCCGCAGTCGCCTGGGAGGCCGGCAAACCCCTCGTGATTGAAGAAATCGACGTCGCCGGGCCACGCGCCGGAGAGGTACTGGTTCGCAACGTTGCAACCGGCGTCTGCCATACCGATGCGTTCACGCTGTCCGGAGACGACCCGGAGGGCCTGTTCCCCGCCATCCTCGGCCACGAGGGCGGTGCCATCGTCGAGGAGGTGGGCGAAGGTGTGACGTCAGTTGCGCCCGGCGACCACGTCATTCCGCTCTATACGGCGGAATGCCGTGAGTGCAAATTCTGCAAGTCGGGCAAGACCAATCTGTGTTCCTCGGTACGAACTACGCAGGGCCAGGGCCTGATGCCGGACGGCACAACGCGCTTCAGCCAGGGTGGCAAGGACATCTTTCATTACATGGGCACGTCCACGTTCTCGGAGTACTCCGTGGTCGCCGAAGTATCGCTGGCAAAGATCAGCAAGGAAGCCCCGCTCGACAAGGTATGCCTGCTGGGCTGCGGCGTCACGACCGGCATCGGCGCCGTACGAAACACCGCGAAGGTCGAACCCGGCTCGACCGTCGCAATTTTCGGCCTCGGCGGCATTGGCCTCAGCGTCGTTCAGGGCGCTGTGATGGCGAAGGCGGGTCGCATCATCGCCATCGACACGAACCCCGACAAGTTCGAGATGGCGAAAGCGCTCGGCGCAACCGATTTCGTGAATCCGAAGGATTACGACGCACCCATCCAGGACGTCATCGTCGATCTGACGGACGGCGGTGTCGACTACTCGTTCGAATGTATCGGCAACGTCAACCTCATGCGTGCCGCCCTCGAGTGCTGTCACAAGGGATGGGGCGAGTCGATCATCATCGGCGTCGCCGGTGCAGGGCAGGAAATCAGCACGCGACCTTTCCAGCTGGTCACAGGCCGGGTCTGGCGCGGCACCGCGTTCGGCGGCGTGAAGGGTCGAACCCAGCTGCCAGGCATGGTGGACGAGTACATGAGTGGCGACATCAAACTCGACGAGTTCATCACCTACACGATGGGTCTCGACGAGATCAATCGCGCCTTCGACCTCATGCACGAGGGCAAGAGCATTCGCTCGGTAATTCTGTACTAGCCAGCGTCGGGTCTTGCGGCAGGCCCGGCTCCAGCCTCGTTCGCTGAGTTGGGCTGCAGCTGCGACACGACGAAAATCGCCAGCAGCGCAAACACGAAGGCCGGCAGGATTTCATAGAGATCGAACAGGCCGCCGCTCAACTGCTTCCAGGTCACGACGGTCGCCGCGCCCACGACCATGCCGGCAATGGCGCCGTTGCGGGTCATTCGCCGATAGTAGAGTGACATGATGATGACGGGGCCGAAGCTTGCGCCGAGTCCCGCCCACGCGTAACTCACGAGGCCAAGCACCTTGCTTTGCGGGTCGAGGGCAATCAGCACCGCAATCACCGCGATCGCCAGGACCGTGATGCGACCGACGATGACCAGCTCGCGCTCGCTCGCGTGGGGTTTGAGCCAGGTCTTGTAGAAGTCTTCCGACAGCGCGCTGGAGGAAACGAGCAACTGCGAGTCGATGGTACTCATGACGGCTGCGAGGATGCCGGCGAGCAGCACGCCAGCGATCCAGGGGTTAAACAGCAGCTGTGTCGAGACAATGAAGATTGTTTCGCTGTCTGCCGGGTCCAGTGGGCTCCCCACCGCGTTCAGATAGGCGATGCCAATCACGCCGACGCCCACGGCACCGATACTCGACAGCAGCATCCAGCTCATGCCGATGGCACCTGCCTTGGCAATCTCGTCGGGCGAGCGAATGGCCATGAACCGAACCAGAATATGCGGTTGGCCAAAATACCCGAGCCCCCAGGCAGCGAGACTGATGACGCCGAGCGCGGTCGCATCTGCGGTCAGCGAGAGATGCGTCGGATCGACGGCGGCGAGCGCTTCGCGTGTTGCTGCAACGCCGCCGATCTCCGAGATCATGAACATCGGCACGAGGATCAGCGCGAGGAACATCAGCATGCCCTGAATGAAGTCTGTCCAGCTCACCGCGAGGAAGCCGCCCACGGCGGTGTACGTCACGATAACGACCGCACCGAGCAGGAGTGATGTGACATAGGGCAAGTCGAACGTCGACGAGAACAGGGTCGCGCCAGCCACCATCCCGGATGCCGCATAAAACGTGAAGAACAACAGAATGACGACAGCCGAAACCAGGCGCAGCAAGTGTCCATCATCCTGAAACCGCGCCTCGAAGAAATCGGGCAACGTGAGCGCGTGCAGATGTTCGGTTTGCTCGCGCAGCGGCCTCGCGACAAAAATCCAGTTGGTCAGCGCCCCGGCCAGGAGGCCGATTGCAATCCAGCTTTCACCCAGGCCACCGAGATAGAGCGCCCCGGGCAGGCCCAGCAGCAGCCAGCCACTCATGTCGGACGCACCGGCGCTCAGCGCGGTGACGCCCGGGCCAAGGCGTCTGCCGCCGAGAATATAGTCGTCGAGATTGTTTGTCGTGCGATAGGCGGCGACGCCAATCCCGAGCATGACAAAAATATAGACGCAGAAGGTCGTCAGCGTCGGAATTGACACAGTACGGGATCAGTTACTTGTCGACGTTGCGGCGACCGGGGTTCTGCCGACGCGGCTTGGCCTCGGTCACGACGCGATCGGAACTCCGACGCTCGGTCCCGGGCTGCCGCCGATCGCCCTTGCGGCGCTCGACGCCTTCAGGAGGTCCCGGTTCTTTGGGAGTATCTTTGGACAATGGTTGTACGCTCTTTTGCGACAGGGTGAACCAAACTAGAAAAATCGCTCGACAGTGTCAAATCACCTATCATGGCCGCCATGACCGCAGAATCGATCCAGTGGGGGGAGACGCCGATCCAGGCCAATCGCTGGCACGAGATCGACGATTTGTGGATTGCCGTCGATGAGCGCCCGCACGAGACCGATGTCAGCTACTGCCACGCCAGGCCCGGCAAGCACGGCTGGCGTTGCTTCTCAGCCCTTCGTGAAGTTCGCGTGCCGGTCAGCACCGAATTCATCGTCGAGCAGCGCCTGTCGCCACGCCCCGTCGTCGCGCGCCCCTACAAGCCCGTCATCGTACCGGCGCAGCGAAGCGTGACGCTCTACGTCGGTACGCCGCTCTGGCTGACACTGCTGCAGGAGGGCGAAGTGCTGATCGACGTGCCGGTGACCCGCATGTCCGACACGTGGTTCGGCGTCGATACCATGGCGGGCGAAGTCTGCTTCGACTGTCAGACCCGCGCGCGAACCTCGATGGATGGTGTTCGCACCAATCCGTTCAAGGCCATCACGCCGGTCGTGGTTCACAACGACATGACGTCGCCCATAACGATTGATCGCATCAATCTGCCCGTTCCGCACATGTCCCTGTTCAGGGGACCCGAAAGGCACTGGACGTCACCGCTGATATTGCACAGCCGCGAACGCTGGTCTGAGGAGACGAACGTGCGTATCGAAGCAGACCCACCGCCAGAGAGCCCGGAGGCCGAACTCGTGGCAAGCCCGCGAGTGCCACTCGAATCCGGCCTGCTCCGAAAAACCATGCATCTGCTGCTCGGCTGATGGATATCACGACGCCCCTTCTCATCAACGCCCTGCAGGCATTGATTCTCGCAACGCTGGGCTGGCTGGCTGCCTCGCTGCTGCGACGCGGCGTGCGTACAGGTCTCGGCAACCGGCTCGACCGGCACCAGATCAGTCTGACGGAACGGCTCGTGTTCTGGGCGACCTTTGCGGTCTTCGCGGCCGCCGCGCTCAATCAGCTCGGCTTCGAACTCGGGATCATGCTGGGCGCTGCCGGCATACTGACGGTGGCCCTCGGCTTTGCCTCCCAGACATCGGCGACGAACATCATCAGCGGGCTGTTTGTGCTCGGCGAGCGAAGCGTCTCAGTGGGCGACATCATCACGATCGGCGGAACGACGGGTGAGATCCTCTCGATTGACTGGCTGTCCATCAAGCTCCGTACGTTCGACAATCTGTATATCCGGATTCCGAATGAGACGTTCATCAAGTCCGAGGTGACCAACCTCACGCGATTCCCGATCCGCCGCGCCGACATCCAGGTTGGCATTGCCTATCACGAAGACATCGCGGTCGCCCGCTCTGTGCTGCTGCGCGTGGCCGATGACAACCCGCTGTGCCTGACACAGCCGGAACCACTGATTATCCTGCGCGGGTTCGGCGATTCGTCGATCAACCTGCAATGCTCCGTCTGGGCGCTGCGCGAGAACTTCCTGGCCCTGCGAAACTCGATTCAGGAAGAGATCAAACTGGCCTTCGATGAAGCGGGCATTGAAATTCCATACCCGCACCGCACACTGTACATAGGTGAAAAATCGCTGCCGCTGGTCGTGCAGCAAGAGAGTTCTGATGACACAACCCGCAACTGAATCACGCGTCACGCTCGGCTGGAGAGAATGGATCGACCTGCCGGGTCTCGATGCCGCGGACATCCTCGCCAAGGTCGATACCGGCGCCAAGACCTGCGCGCTGCATACCTTCTACATCGACGAGTTCGAGCGCGACGGTGTGCCCTGGATCCGTTTCGGGCTTCACCCCAACCGGCACACCGACAAGTTCGCCGTGCACTGTGAAGCACCGGTCAAGGAAAAGCGTGATGTCACCGACTCCGGCGGGCATACCGAAAACCGCTATGTGATCGAGACCGACCTGCAGGTCGGCGAAACACGGTTTCCCGCCGAAGTGACACTCACCAACCGGGACAACATGAAGTACCGTTTTCTGCTCGGGCGGAACGCAATGCGGCGACGGTTCGTGGTCGATCCGGCAGGCTCGTACCGGCTCGGCCGGAGGGACGACTGATCGACACGAAATCCCGGCGCGGCCGCAATGTACCGTTCGAGTTTGGCGGTGAGACGATTCACCCCGGCGAGCGGAAGATTATCGATATCCCGCTCGCACCGCTCGTCACCAATGACAACCTCGCCATGTCGGTCAACGTACTCGTTGGCCGGATGGCGGGCCCGACGCTGCTGATCGGCGCCGCCATCCACGGCGACGAAATCAATGGCGTGGAGATCATCCGGCGCCTGCTGCGTCACCCCTCACTGAGCCAGCTGCGGGGCAACCTGCTGGCGATTCCCGTCGTCAACGTGCACGGGTTCCTGCACCAGACGCGGTACCTGCCGGACGGGCGCGATCTCAACCGCAGCTTCCCCGGCTCGAGCAAGGGTTCGCTGGCGTCGAGAGTGGCCGACAAGTTCGTCGACCAGTTGCTGTCACGATGTGACTTCGCCCTCGACCTGCATACCGGGGCGCGACATCGAACAAACCTACCGCAGATTCGCGTCGACCTCAGCAATGAGGCCTCGAAGGAACTCGGGATGGCGTTCGGCGTACCGGTGCTGATGCACTCGCGCCTGCGGGATGGCTCGTTGCGCGAGGAGGCAGCCGAGCGCGGCATTCCGTTCCTGCTGTACGAGGGCGGCGAGAGCCTGCGCTTCGATGAGTTCTCCATCCGAGTGGGCGTGCGCGGCGTCATGAACGTCATGCGGCATCTGGGTATGCTGCGGCCGACCCGGCGCAAGCATCCCCCGCCGACGCCTTTCATTGCCCGGCGATCGACCTGGGTCCGCCCCAACATGAGCGGCGTGCTGCGCAGCCTCGTCAGCCTGGGTTCGCGGGTTTCAGAGGGCGATCTGCTGGGCATTGTCGGCGACCCGATGGGCGATCAGGAAGCCCCGGTCTACTGCCCGGAAGACGGCATTGTGATCGGCAAGCTGAACCTGCCGCTCGTCAACGAGGGGGACGCGATTTTCCATATTGCGTGCTACAAGGATCGCACCGAGGACGCCGAACAGGCGATCAACGAACTGCAGGAAGAGGTCGGATCGCAGGTGGATCAGGACCCCATGTTCATCTCGCCATAATTGCCCCGTGACTGCTTGACGTCCCTGACCAACATCCCTAGAATGCGCGGCTTCTTGTGTCCCCTTCGTCTAGAGGCCTAGGACTCCAGGTTTTCATCCTGGCAACAGGGGTTCGACTCCCCTAGGGGACGCCATACAAGCGTTATCGGGGTCTTTTCAGAAGGCCCCAACGCGGTAGAATAGACAGTCCCGATGCGGGTATAGCTCAGTTGGTAGAGCGCGACCTTGCCAAGGTCGAGGCCACCGGTTCGAACCCGGTTACCCGCTCCAATTCAAATATTCTTCGTGGCCGAAACCGAGCGGCATCTGGCCGGTTCGAAGACTGCGCGTCCCGCCCGCTTACCCGCTCCAATTCACGTCCACAACTTCCCAACGTTTTTCCACCGCAGTATCCTGATGCGCCCACCCATCAAGGTGAGCACCCGTGGCAAGCATCGACAAGCTCATGCAACTCCACCAGATCTTCGACGGTCGACGCACTCCCATTTCGGTTGCCGCGCTCGCCGACCGCCTCGAATGCAGCGAAAAGACCGTCAGGCGTTACATTCACGACCTTCAGAACGAACTCGGCGCGCCGCTCATCAACGCAACCAAGGGCTGGTTCTACGACCGATCGAGACTCGACGACTGGCAAGTGCCCGGGCTCTGGATGACCAAAGAAGAGTCACAGGCCATTCTGCTGCTGCTCGATATGTTGGGGCGGTTTGGCAATGGACTGCTCAACGACGAGCTCCGCAGCATTCGATCACGAGTCGACAAGATCCTGGAAAAACGTGGCGTCGATCGTGCCGCTCTGGAAGACAAGATCCACATTGTGCCCGTTGGCCAGCGCGCACTGCCAACCGACCGTCTGCAGCAGGTCACGACTGCGCTGGTCGACAACAAGCGCCTCTCGATCAGATACAGGGACTTTAATCAGAAATCCTCCAACCGAACCATCAGCCCGCAGCGACTCGTGTACTACCGCGACAACTGGTACGTCGCCGCCTGGTGTCATGCAAGACGAGGGCTGCGCATCTTCTCACTCGCGCGAATAGAACATTGTGCGTTGACCGA
The DNA here is from genome assembly GCA_965267485.1 of Pseudomonadales bacterium. Classification (GTDB taxonomy): domain Bacteria; phylum Pseudomonadota; class Gammaproteobacteria; order Pseudomonadales; family Azotimanducaceae; genus JANQJA01. Next base: position 3,069,807 of record OZ254080.1, read on the forward strand.
GGACAGGGCGATTTCAGTCACGAAGAAAATACTCAATCGTGAACTCGATAGCGCCTATGGAGTTTTCACCGGCGAACCCAAGCGAACCGCTGTGCTCAGATTCCTGCCCGCGATTGCAAACGAGATCGCGATTCAGCAATGGCACCCCGCACAGCGAGGCCGGTGGGAGGATGACGAATATGTTCTCACTATCCCCTATAGCGAATCGAAAGAACTGCTTCAGGACGTTCTGAAGCACCTGCCGAGCGTTTGTGTCGACGAACCCGCAGAGCTTCGCGACGAACTCCAGCGAATACTGGCAGCGTCGCTCGAATCAGCGCAGCAGATGACCGGCTAACTGGATAGACATACAGGAACAGTTTTGTCCCGGTCATCACCTAAGGTATCGATCAGATTCATGGGGATGAGTGATGTTCGATCCAGTTTCAGCAGTCACCGGCTTTGCAGCAGGCATAGTGCTCGGGCTGATTGTGCTCTATGTGCGCACAAACGCCAGCTACCAAAACGGAATTCGCGAGGGCGAAGCTGACCGCATTCGACTGGAAGAACGGCTCGCGCAGCAAGAGGCGCGAATGCAGGAGACCAACAAGCAGCTGAGCGACACATTCCAGCAGCTTTCCCATGGCGCATTGGAGAAGAACAACGAGTCTTTCCTTCGTCTGGCCAAGACCGTACTTGATCGATACCAGCAAGGCGCAAGAGACGATCTTTCCTCGCGCCAGCAAGCCATTGAACAGATGACCAAACCCATCCGTGAACGTCTGGAGAAATTCGACTCAAAGCTGGATGAACTGGAAAAGTCACGTGTGGGTGCGTATCGCGCCATCGATCAACAGATGAAAGCTCTGCTTGAGACGCACTTACCGCGTCTTCACTCAGAAACAGCAAATCTTGTGAAAGCCCTGCGGCAACCAACCACACGGGGTCGCTGGGGTGAGGTGCAGCTGCGGCGGGTTGTTGAACTCGCCGGGATGCTCGAGCATTGCGACTTCCTGGAACAGGAAACGGCACACACCGAGACGGGCCGCCTGCGGCCTGACATGCTCATCAGACTCCCGGGCGGGCATCAGATCATCATCGACTCCAAAGCGCCCGTCGATGCCTACCTGACCGCCGTTGAAGCCGAAAATGACGATACCCGTGCCGCCGCGCTTGCCAACCATGCGAGGCAAGTGCGGAATCACGTTGAGGCGCTCGGCAAGAAGGACTACCACGAACAGTTCGAGCCGACGCCCGAGTTTGTGGTGATGTTCGTACCCGGCGAAGCCTTTTTTAGTGCTGCACTTGCGCAGGACCCTGAGCTCATCGAATACGGCGCCGATCGGCGCGTCATCCCTGCCAGCCCGACGACCCTCATCGCACTGCTAAAGGCGGTGGCGTACGGTTGGCGGCAGGAGGCCCTGGAGCAAAACGCCAGAGAGGTCGCTGCGCTCGGCAAGGAGTTACACGACCGTATTCAATCGCTTGCGGGCCACTGGACGACTGTGGGTAAGCGCCTTGATCAGGCTGTTGGCGCATACAACACATCTGTGAACGTTCTGGAAAACAGAGTGCTGACGAGCACACGACGCTTCCAGGAACTGCGTGCCGCACCAGATCACAGCGAGATTGACTCCGCGTCACCGATTGAGCGCGGTGTACGAAGTCTCTCTGCACCGGAACTAGCGAGTTCGCATGAAGACAACGACTGAGCGATCTGCGGGTTACTTATCGCGCGCTACGTTCGCGTCAACGAAGGCGCGAAGCACGGCGTTTATTCTGGTCTGGTACCCAGTGCCTTGCGCCTTGAACCAATCAAGAACATCTTCGTCGATCCGTAGCGTGATCTGCTGCTTCTTCGGCACCGGCCTCAGCCCTTTGCGAAGCACAGACCTCGCAAACGCTTCTGGTGTGATTTCGGGCGCACCAGACGTGTCGATGTTGTCATCATCTTGTGCATCGACCCAATTCCAGTTTGTCTGGCTAATCTTTGAACGGCGCGTTTTGGAAGTCTTGCTCATAGCGTGTCGTCTTTCGGGCAGAGATGATTCGGATGACAGTCTCGTGCTAAGCGGAGCCGCCCACAACAACCACCAGATACTATGACTCACTGCGTCTTATTGCCAGAAAAGTACGCACACCAGCACGCTTTTCGTAACCGTCCCAAGTACTAGGAGAACAGAATGACAGAGCTTGACTTCGAAACTTTACATGCTGCAGTTGATCGAGGTGTTACAGCAGTTCGCGCTGTAACTGAGCTTCAACCGGCCGGTGGGCCAGGAGACAAAGTCTTTCCGCCGACCTACGTGAAGGATGGCCGCGCCGAGACAAAGTATGCATTCGAAACGAGGCGCATCGACGGCACAGAAGTTCAAACAGTGCTGCTCGATTCCGTCGCGTCGCAAGCGAACAGAATGGAGGAAGCCCTTCTGGATGGTTGGCGACGAGGAGAATTGGAGTTCCCCTTGGTTCAAGTCGACTTCTCTGACGAGGAGGGACTCGAGGACCTCGGCCAGATAACTGCCTTGCAAGCACCCCATCGGATCGCAGACGCACTCTTGCGGGATAGCCTCCTCGATGACAAGCCATTTCGTTACAGCGATGTCGGACTCGCATTTACCGATGCTCGACCAAACAATGCAACGCCGATGTATCGGTACTGTCCAACAGCATTGGTGTTTGGTGTCTGGGACAGCACTGGGCCAAAGGGCGGGCTTGGTGCCAAGTTTCAGCGGGCGATGGTATCGGAAATCATCGCCCTAAACGCGGTTGCGGGCGTAAAGGTTTCGAGTCGAATTGACCCGGCAGGCATTGAGAAGAAGGCTGGTGACGTTTATCTGGCGAAAGACTCCAACGACTGGTGGACTTCGGATCCAACCGAAGCGAAACAGCAGAAGGGGAAGCCGGTGTTCGTTGGTAAGAACAAGGACCAGGGAACACCAGCAGAGATCAATCACGGCAACATTCCTCCCTCTATCGATGCAGAGTCAGGTGGCGTGACTTTCGATAAAGCTGTCCAGACTACAGTCCTGTCCCTTGCCGCGTTACGAAGACTCAGATTTCCTTATGCTACCGATGGTACACAGCTGGACGCGTCATCGCAGCCAGCAGCTGAAATTGCAGCGCGAACTGTCCTCGCTTCGCTTTCGCTTTGCGCATTAGCCTATCAACGAGAAGCTGGATACGACTTGCGCTCGCGATCATTGCTAGTCGCCACCAGCCCGCTGGAAATTGAACTCGTCCCTGCAGACGGCGGTGCGCCCCAGGAATTCGGCCTCTCTGTTGCCACAGCACGCGGGCTGCTCAAGAAAGCGCTTGATACCGCCAACAAGAATGGCATCGGCTTCATCGAACACGAAATCAAACTAAATCCAGCACCCAAGCTTAGCCACATCATTCGTAAGAGTAGGGAGCTTGTTGCCGCTGGCGAGGTGGAGGATGAAGACTGATGCTGGCGATCGAGATGACGCTCTTGACCGGCAACTACGTCGCGACGGCCTATAACGACCGTACCCGTTGTGAATGGCCACCACACCCGGCGCGCCTGTTCTCGGCGTTGGCGGCCACATATTTCGAGAGTGGTGAATCAGGCGTGGAAGAGCGTGCAGCTCTTGAGTGGCTGGAACGGCAGTCGCCGCCAACAATCGCGGCGTCCAACGTAGGAGCGGAGCACCGAGAAGGTCGGGAGGTAGTTACTGTATTTGTACCGACCAACGATACGACGACAGTCGGTTCTTTTGAGAAGGAACAAGAGGCAATGGTAAGCGCCCAGGACGAAGTCGACGACGCAAGAGATGCACTTACCGAGGCACTCGACCGCGGTCAAAACGAAGGTCTCAAAGAACTCGAGCGTACCCTCAACAAGGCTCAGAAAAAGCTTCAGTCTGCCGAAACACGCCTTGAGAAGCGGTTCGAGAAGGCTGTTTCGGCAACCGGCAAGATTTCTGCTGCCGACCAAGTCGCTGCTCGCAGGCTTCTGCCTGATAGTAAAGGCAGGCAAGCACGCACGTTCCCGGCTATCTCTCCCGACATGCCTGTCGTCACCTTTACATGGCACGAAGATCCACCAAGCGACATTCTAGCCGCGTTAGAAGGGCTACTGGCGCGGGTGGTACGCGTTGGGCATTCCTCGTCCATGGTTCGCTTGCGCGTTTCATCTGCGTCGCCCGAACCAACACTTGTTCCCGATCAGCTCAGCCCGACAAAACTTCGCGTTGCTGTAGCCGGACAACTATCACGATTGGAGGATCAGTACACCATTCATCAGGAGACGCATCCACGTGTTCTTCCTTTTGCCGCTTGGGGATATCGCCCTCCGGTAACAACCAAGGAACTTTCTCTACCGGCCAGTGTGTTCGACGAAGAATGGCTCGTGTTCGAACTCGTTGCCCCCTCAGCGCGTCGAATACTCTCACTTCTGAAAGCGGCAGATGTTGCCGATTGCGTCCGTAGAGCGCTACTTGAGCATGCTGAAGAACCGATACCTGAGACGATCAGTGGACACTCTTCGGACGGCGGTGCAAGCAAACGACCGCACATCGCTGTATTGCCGCTCCCGTTCGTTGGCACGCGATACGCCGATGGCAGGCTCCTGGGTGTAGCGCTCGCTCTTCCTCGAGATGCAAAGCGGGAGGAACGACGTGCCGTGTTTCGCGCAGTCGGGAGATGGGAAACGGCCATCCGAACTCAATCCGATAGCATGGATGAAACACCTCTGTTGCCCCTAGGATTTGGCGGTCCCGACGGATGGAGAATGAGGCGACTCGAAGAGATCGCGAGATTGCGCACGCTACAAAGTTCAAACTGGTGCAAGCCCGCGAGCACTTGGGTATCTGCAACCCCCATTGCCCTCGATCGCAATCCTGGCGATCTGCTCTCACGAAATCAGTCGAAGCAGTCTGCCGCATTTAGCGCAGCTGAGTCGATCATCTCAACTGCCTGCGAGCGAATTGGACTACCGCGTCCCGAGAACGTGATCGTCTCGCGAGCAGCAAGAATTGTCGGCGCAGAGAAATGTGCCCGCTATGGTCGCTATCCCGGTGATAAGAATCGAAATGCGCGCGTACTCGTCCACGCTACTATTCATTTCGCAACGGAAGTTAAGGGCCCCATAATTCTCGGGGCAGGACGCTTCGCGGGGTTGGGATTGTGCAAGCCCATTGACGAGAATCCGCCGAGAGCATAGACCTCGATCATGCAATCACTTTCAACTAATCAGTTCACTGAATTCTTCAATGCTGTCCACGGCTACGATCCGTTCTCGTGGCAGCAACGCCTGCTTGAGCAGGTTTTCACTGCTGGCACCTGGCCCTCACTTCTTGATCTGCCTACAGGGACTGGCAAGACAGCCGCTCTCGACATTGCTGTCTTCGCGCAGGCCCTCGATGCCACTTTACCTCCAACTGAACAACGCTGTCCGAGACGAACAGTTCTGGTGGTGGATCGTCGAACCATCGTGGATCAGGCATACGCTCGTGCAACAATGATTGCGAACGCTCTGCAATCAAGTTCGAATCCTGTTGTACAAGCCGTAGCGGAACGACTCTACTCGCTCTCTGGCGTACCGGCCAATTCGCCGCTCGGAGTCCATGTCTTGCGAGGCGGCATTCCACGCGATGACGCTTGGACCCACGACCCATCTCGCCCACTTATCGTGTTATCGACGGTTGATCAGGTCGGCTCACGCCTACTGTTCCGAGGCTACGGTGTTTCGGAAGGTATGCGCCCGATCCACGCCGGACTGCTGTCTAATGACGTGTTGTTTCTCCTGGATGAAGTACATCTCTCAAACCCGTTCAGGGATACGCTAAAGGCGTTACAGAGCCGATATCGGAACTTCACTGCGAGTCAGCTACCTGACCGGTGGCAAGTCGTGGAAATGTCCGCAACTCCGGGGGAAGAACACGATGACGCCTTTGGACTGACAGATGCAGATCGTGCTGAACCAACACTCGCTCAACGCCTGTCAGCATCAAAGCCGGTCGAACTGATACGCATCAAGCAAGGAAGTATCGATGCACTCGCGAAACGTATCACCAAGCTTGCAGTTGATGCCGCACGAGACGATCGCTGCGTTGGGGTGATCGTTAACCGCGTTGACACCGCACGGGTAGTTCATGAACAGATCAGCCAAAAGCTCGAAGGAACCGCGGTTCGCGCCTTCTTGGTAACGGGACGGATGCGGGGGTTTGATAGAGCAGATCTGGAAGTCGAATTAAGAGTCGAAGCAGGTACGGGCCGCCAGCGCACTGAAAGCAGAGGCTTCATTACAGTCGCGACGCAATGCCTAGAAGCGGGCGCTGACCTGGACTTTGATGTGCTGCTTACCGAGTGCGCGAGCCTTGACGCGCTTAGGCAGCGATTCGGGCGCCTCGATCGAATTGGCGACTGCCAAGGAAGTGCGCGAGGAGCGGTGATCGTACGGGAGCCAGATCTGAAGACCGCGGATGACCCCATTTACGGAAGCGCACTCGCCAAGACGTGGGATTATCTTGAGTCACTCGAATCAGTCGATTTCAGTGTCGACGCATTCCCCACTCCTTCTCCGACAGAGCTACCTCTTCTCTTGGCTCCCAAGAAGTTCGCCCCCATCTTGCTACCCTCCCATCTCGATGCTTGGGTGCAGACCTCACCACAACCCCATGCAGACCCGGACCCGGCACTTTGGCTACACGGGCCCCAGGAGAGGGATCTTGATGTATCTGTAGTCTGGCGAGCGGATCTATATCCGGACGACCTCAATTCGACTGATCTGCCCTCGGTTTGTGCTCGCCTGGAAGCGTGCCCGCCCAGAACTGCGGAAGCAATATCGGTGCCGATCGGTGCGGTCAGGCGTTGGCTTGCCGAAGAACCTCCAGTTGAAATCAGTGACGCGGGCGCACTTCAGCAAGTCGACGAATTGCGATCGACCAAGTCTCGTCCTGCACTGGTCTGGCGTGGCGATCAGTCGACGATCTGCAACTTGGCAGATCCAGACAGTACTCGTATGCGACCCGGAGACACCATAGTTGTACCAAGCGAGTACGGCGGAATCTCCAAGGGTAACTGGGATCCGGCAAGCACGGAGCCAGTTGTAGACTTTGGCGATCGTGCGCAACTGGAGTATCGCGGCCAAGCGGTGCTTCGCTTGAATGCAAAGGTTCTCAGCTTGGCCCTTGGGATCGAGTCAATTGAACCACCAGCAGAAGGGGACCCAGATGATCCTGACACTGACGATCGCGAGATCGTACACGCTTTCCTCGACTCACTGGTTGAAGAGCAGCCAGAACACTGGGTGGCCGATATCTCCCGGCTTCTGATTGCGGAGTTACAGGATACGCGCAAAGCGAGACAACCTAGGCTCATCCCGGTTCAACCTGTAACAGCACATTCACGTCACACGCTATACATACATGGGAAAAAACGATATCAGCGCGTTGCTGAGGGTGGATTAGACCTCACCTCTGACGGCGAGCAGTCTTCCATGACTGGTCGGGAAGTTCGATTAGATCACCACCTCGTTGGCGTAGGAGACTTCGCACGGCTCTTCGCGAGCCGACTCGGCCTAGCACCACCGCACGTTGCTGCTCTGGAGCGTGCTGGGAACTGGCACGACGTTGGCAAAGCAGATCCCCGCTTTCAGCAGTGGCTTCATGGAGGCTCAGCCTTCAAGGCGGAACAGGCTGATCACCTGCTTGCGAAATCAGCGCTTCCTGGTTACGACAGATCACGACGTGAGCGGGCGCGCGAGCGCGCCGGCTATCCGAAAGGGGGCCGCCACGAGTTGCTGAGTGTGGCCCTGATTCAATCCGGCGAACTTGAGACAAGCGATGTCGATTACGACTTGGTTTTGCATCTTGTCGCAAGTCATCACGGGTACTGCCGACCATTTGCACCGTGGATAGCAGAACAGGAACCCATCGATGTCAAAGTGGAGATCAATGGTCAACGGTTCAACGCGAACACAGACCACCATCTGGCGTGTTTTGATTCCGGCATCAGCGAACGGTTTTGGGTCCTAGTTCGAAGATATGGCTGGCTTGAACTTGCCTGGCTGGAAGCAATCCTCCGACTTGCCGACCATCGTAGAAGTGAAGCCGAAACGCTTGAAGAAGCACTCGGAGTTGAGGAGATGGCCAATGGATAGTGAGGTTGTGTTGACCGGATTGGATGCGACCAATCCTCTCTGTTTTCTGGCGTCGCTAGGCGTTCTTCAGATCATCACTGAACAATCAACGGCTGCTGCAGAACCTCGGCTTTGCTTTCGTGAGCAAGGCTATTGGCTCCCTGTTGTTTCAGGTGTCGAAGATCTTGAAGCAGTGATATCGATGGTAGAGAAAGATCTGGCGACCTGGAACGACGACCCAGCTCTGAGTCTTAGGTACCAAAAGGAAGGCGGCAAGACCGCGCATGACCTGAAGCCTTTACCTTCGAGGTTTCGTAAGTACCTGCAACAGTTGGTAGAGTCTGATGATCCTCGGAAGGACCGCGCGCTACAGTTTGCGGGGGCATTCGGCACAGAAACTGTCGTAGACAACAAAGGCAACATCAAACCGACTGCATTCCATTTTACGGCCGGCCAGCAAGAATTCCTGGCAATGATAGATACGCTCGCAGAGAACCTAACCATGAACGATGTTCTCGAGGCACTTCGCGGCCCGTGGACGTATTCAAGCTCACTGCCTGTGTTGCAATGGGATTCAAGCGCCGCTCGATCTTATGCATTGCGCGCCTCAGACCCATCAAAAGACAAGAAACAGGGCGTCCCAGGTGCGGATTGGTTGGCGTTCCGCGGACTACCAACACTCCCGGTGGCCCCTACAAAAAACCTCGTAACGACCACCGGTGTATCGGGTGGCTGGAAAACCGGACACTTCACTTGGTCGCTCTGGACAGTGCCCTTAGAACTTGAGACTGCTAGATCGGTTGTCTCTTATCGACAACCGGACTCACTTTCACCTGCCGAGCGGCAATCCAGAGGTGTGGGCGCAATTTTACGCTCCCGAATTCATCGAACTGACCAAGGTGGGTATGGAAGCTTCGCACCTGCTCAACTCCTTTAACCCTTCGCGACGGAGGAAGCCCTAAGACCACTTCGCAGAGGAGGCAAGACGGCATTGAACACAGCACCAGAGAGTAATGATCGGCGTGAAAGCAACGCCTCGATCGAACTCATCCCCGCCCGCATCATCAACGAATACGTCTACTGCCCGCGCCTCGCCTACCTCGAATGGGTTCAGGGCGAGTGGGCAGACTCCTTCGACACCGTGCAAGGCACGTATGCGCACCGGCGTGTCGATAAGCAATCAGGGAAGCTGCCCGTCGTAGACGAACAGCATGAGAACGAAGACAAACTGCACGCGAGGTCGGTACACCTCTCCTCAGAGGCACTCGGCGTGGTCGCCAAGATCGATGTCGCTGAGGCGGAAGGCGGCAAGGTCATGCCCATCGACTACAAGAAGGGCAAACGACCGCACGTCGCCAAGGGCGCGTACGATCCAGAGCGGGTTCAGGTCTGCGTGCAGGGCCTCCTGCTTCGCGAGCATGGTTATGAATGCGACGAAGGGGCGCTTTACTTCGTGGGCAGTAAAGAGCGTGTTCGCGTCGAGTTTGACGAAGAGTTGATTGCGCAGACGAAAGCTGCAATCGCAGGGCTCCGCCATGCAGCAACTCAAGCAGAGATGCCTGCGCCGCTCGAAGACTCCCCCAAATGTCCCAGATGCTCACTCGTTGGCATTTGCTTGCCCGATGAAGTCAACTTCCTGAATAAGCGGCTCCCTGAGACCCGGCCACTGGCTGTCGGCCATGACAACAGGCGCCCTGTCTACGTTCAGCACCACAGTGCACGAGTCAGAAAGAAGGGCAACGTGCTGAGTATTGAAGTTGATGACAGCGAGGTCTCGACGGCGAGGCTCTCTGAAGTCTCGCAACTCGTCGCGATGGGCAACATCTACATTACAACGCCAACGATTCACGAGATGATGCGCCGCGAGATACCCATTTCCTGGTACTCCTATGGCGGGTGGTTCATGGGTCATACGGTAGGCGTCGGCCACAAGAACGTCGAGCTTCGGACGGCCCAATATGCCCGCAGCTTCGAGCCCCATACCTGCCTTCATCTGGCTCGGCGACTTGTGCGCGCCAAGATTCTGAACTCGCGAACACTGATGCGCCGAAACTGGCGTGGAGACGAAAAACCGACGATGCTCGCAAGGGATCTGAAGATGGACGCCGATCATGCCGCCCGGGCGTCGAACCTTCAGGAACTGCTGGGTATCGAAGGATCGGCAGCGGCTCGCTACTTTGGGCATTTCACAAACATGATCAAGGCCACTGCCGGGCTCGACTTCGACTTTAGTGGTCGCAATCGCCGACCGCCGAAAGACCCAGTCAATGCACTGCTCTCGTTCACCTACGCGATGTTGGTGCGCGAATGGACGACGACATTGACCGCGGTTGGATTCGACGCTTACCGTGGCTTCTATCACCAGCCACGATACGGAAGGCCAGCACTTGCGCTCGACCTGATGGAGTCGTTCCGTCCATTGCTTGCTGACTCAACGGTCATCCAGGTGATCAACAATGGCGAAGTAGCTGAAAATGATTTTGTTGTTGCGCCAACAGGCGTTGCACTCAAACCCAACGCCAGAAAGCGAGTGATCGCCGCTTTCGATCGCCGCTTGTCACAGGAGATCACTCACCCGATCTTCGGCTACAGTGCAAGCTACCGACGAATCCTTGAGATTCAGGCGCGATTGCTCGCGCGATACCTATTGGGCGAGTTGCCCGAATACCCCGATTTCATGACACGATGAACAATGGCTGCCGACGAGCGAATCTATATCGTTGCGTATGACATCAGCAGCCAGAAGCGATGGCGCGAAATCTTCAAGACGATGCATGGCTACGGCGATTGGCTGCAGCTCTCGATCTTCCAATGCAGGCTGAGCCGTCTTCGTCACGCCGAGATGATTGCGGACCTGGACAACTTGATTCATCATGATCAGGATCATGTTCTCATCATGGACATGGGGCCGGCGGACGCAATCGACCCACGAGTGACGAGCCTTGGAAAGGATTTCGCACTCGTCAGCATCGACACCAAGATCGTTTAGGCCTGCCCATGTGATGCGAGCGCTAAGGTGGTCGCAAAGACCCCGTCAGCAATCGCACCATCCTGCTCTTTAACAATCAGGAACATACAAGTATGTGTTCTCGCAACATCACAAGTTGCGCGGTGAGTTCAGCGCTGACCGCACGACCGCTCGCAGACACACACATTTCGTCTGCGATATCATTGAGTTGCGCGAGCGCTGTTATCCGCGGCGAAATGCCGCGGCCTCATTGAAGCTGATCGAGCCAGCTTTGGCGCTCGGTGCGGTCCTGGTTATCCGCGGCGAAATGCCGCGGCCTCATTGAAGCCGTTGTATTCCCCATGCTCTTCCATCGTCCTATCTCGTTATCCGCGGCGAAATGCCGCGGCCTCATTGAAGCGATCCGGTGACCAAGGAGTCGACCGACATGGTGTGGTTATCCGCGGCGAAATGCCGCGGCCTCATTGAAGCCAACGAGGGGCCGGTGACCTCGCCGTCAGCGTTGTGGTTATCCGCGGCGAAATGCCGCGGCCTCATTGAAGCTGGAAGCCGGTCGCCGAGCAGTACCACGGTTACGTCTGTTATCCGCGGCGAAATGCCGCGGCCTCATTGAAGCATGACCTGATAGTCCAGTTCGTCGTTGCGGCCAGCGGGTTATCCGCGGCGAAATGCCGCGGCCTCATTGAAGCTGGCCTCCCACGACAGACAGGCCGCCATTGCAGCGTCGTTATCCGCGGCGAAATGCCGCGGCCTCATTGAAGCGTCGCCCACCTCGATGCTGAGGCCCGTGCCAATGGGTTATCCGCGGCGAAATGCCGCGGCCTCATTGAAGCACAACAGTGCCATCGGGCATCACGTTACCCGTAACCGTTATCCGCGGCGAAATGCCGCGGCCTCATTGAAGCGGACTTGCCGAACTCGAGAGCAATCGACTTGACGTCGGTTATCCGCGGCGAAATGCCGCGGCCTCATTGAAGCTGCGGTGCGTCGTCGCCTTCAATCGCTGCGTTATTGTTATCCGCGGCGAAATGCCGCGGCCTCATTGAAGCACCTTGATGCCGGTCATCTGGGCGATGGTGAACGTGTTATCCGCGGCGAAATGCCGCGGCCTCATTGAAGCTCCTGTCTCCAATCGAGCCTCGGTAACAGGTGGTTTAGTTATCCGCGGCGAAATGCCGCGGCCTCATTGAAGCGCCGTGGCAGCCATTGCGAGCGCAGATGCGCTCGTCGTTATCCGCGGCGAAATGCCGCGGCCTCATTGAAGCGAACGTGCCGCCCAGGGTTTCGAGCGCATCGGATGCGGTTATCCGCGGCGAAATGCCGCGGCCTCATTGAAGCCATGAGCCGGCGGATGCGAATCGCCGCCCGGATCGGGTTATCCGCGGCGAAATGCCGCGGCCTCATTGAAGCGGGCCGAAGACGGCGCCGACTGTCAAAATCAAGGTGACGTTATCCGCGGCGAAATGCCGCGGCCTCATTGAAGCACCATTTCATGCACAGCCGCCGTGAGGACGCGCACAGTTATCCGCGGCGAAATGCCGCGGCCTCATTGAAGCCTGATTGACCGTGCCACCACCGCGCATGGCGCCGCGCGTTATCCGCGGCGAAATGCCGCGGCCTCATTGAAGCCAATAGAAGCGTGTCATCGCGGCTGGCGAACCGTCGGTTATCCGCGGCGAAATGCCGCGGCCTCATTGAAGCGCGGTGACGCCGGCAACCGCCTCGGCGCCATCCAGGGTTATCCGCGGCGAAATGCCGCGGCCTCATTGAAGCTGCAGGATGCCGGCGCGCAGTCGCATCGTGTCGGGCGCAGTTATCCGCGGCGAAATGCCGCGGCCTCATTGAAGCCTTGAATCGGGCGAGCGGGTCCCGCCGGGCGCGGTCGTTATCCGCGGCGAAATGCCGCGGCCTCATTGAAGCTCTACCGTCGATCCGTCGGTCGTCGGCGACCACACGGTTATCCGCGGCGAAATGCCGCGGCCTCATTGAAGCCAGACACCGCCGAACGCGTTGAGCGTTACGCCCTGGTGTTATCCGCGGCGAAATGCCGCGGCCTCATTGAAGCCAGCCACGTCGTGCTCGAGGACTTCCAGGTCTACGAGTTATCCGCGGCGAAATGCCGCGGCCTCATTGAAGCGGCAACGGATTGATCGGGCTATCGCCGCTGGGGTTGTTATCCGCGGCGAAATGCCGCGGCCTCATTGAAGCCTTCGACTCGCGTACGCTTCTGCACTGAAGAACTGGGTTATCCGCGGCGAAATGCCGCGGCCTCATTGAAGCGGCTCTGCGCCAACGACAACGGACATCTGCATTGCGGTTATCCGCGGCGAAATGCCGCGGCCTCATTGAAGCAACTACTACGAGCAGCAGAGATTACAGGCTCGTCGCTAAGTTATCCGCGGCGAAATGCCGCGGCCTCATTGAAGCATCCTGACGACTGTCTTTGGTTGGGTGCATTCCGAGGGTTATCCGCGGCGAAATGCCGCGGCCTCATTGAAGCGTGTAGATCGGCACGCCGATCTGACCGACGTCGCTGGGTTATCCGCGGCGAAATGCCGCGGCCTCATTGAAGCTTGCGGCTGGGCGGCTTCTTGTTCGAGTTCGTCGTCGCGTTATCCGCGGCGAAATGCCGCGGCCTCATTGAAGCATCGACTCGCTCCAGATCATTCGCAGCCGCGTTGATTGTTATCCGCGGCGAAATGCCGCGGCCTCATTGAAGCGATGCCATGTCTCTTGCTGCCAGACTCTCAAAGCCAGGTTATCCGCGGCGAAATGCCGCGGCCTCATTGAAGCCAAACGCAAACGCGTTCTTGTGGAACGCCAGGTTCGTTATCCGCGGCGAAATGCCGCGGCCTCATTGAAGCCTGACTTGTGTCATTTCTCTCGTGCCACTCCCTTGTATGTTATCCGCGGCGAAATGCCGCGGCCTCATTGAAGCTTGACCACCCGTAGTGGTCTAGCACCTGCTGCATGGTTATCCGCGGCGAAATGCCGCGGCCTCATTGAAGCTCGATTTGCTTGGTTTCCTTCTCCAAGCCTGCGGCGTTATCCGCGGCGAAATGCCGCGGCCTCATTGAAGCTGCCACATTTGGCCGTGACACTGCGCGAGGTAATGCGTTATCCGCGGCGAAATGCCGCGGCCTCATTGAAGCCAACGACGGAAACGAATGGACCTGAAAGCGCAATACAGTTATCCGCGGCGAAATGCCGCGGCCTCATTGAAGCGCCCCGCGCGACCTGCAGCGCGATCGGCGCCGCGTCGTTATCCGCGGCGAAATGCCGCGGCCTCATTGAAGCTTCCATGGCGAGTTTCCTCCTGGCAGTGTTTGCGAAGTTATCCGCGGCGAAATGCCGCGGCCTCATTGAAGCAGTCAGGGCCGCCGAAATTTTGCTGGCAAAGATGCCGGTTATCCGCGGCGAAATGCCGCGGCCTCATTGAAGCATGATCGTCCCGACCGGGGCCGGGTCCGACTGTCTGTTATCCGCGGCGAAATGCCACGGCCTCATTGAAACCGTAAGTGCCATGACTTCTTCTGATGGATGTGTATATGAACCTTAGTCGCATCACCTAAATCCGTAAGGACAAATCGTCAAACAAAGATGCCGCCAGATCGGTGGCTAGGTGTCGGGTTGGGCTGTCAGATCTTGCAGGCGTTACCTCTGAACGAGACGTTGTAGATTCGGCCCTGCATATCGACGTAGTAGGTCGTACTGCACTCTCTCGACGTGGTCACAACCGATGAACCGACCGGTACGAAAGAGTTTCCCAGTTGCTCGTGCCAGGTGTAGGCAACGCCGCCGCTGTCCAGTTCAAATGAGCTGTCTGGCGGCCCCCACGTCTCTATGAGTTCGTCCTGGTGATGGCCGATCCAGAGTTCTGCGAGTTCCCTGTAGTTCTCCGTCGACGCGCAGCCGTAGACCGAGATGATCAGCAACAAAGTGGTGGCTGTTCTCATGGTGGTTCCTCCGCCCGTGCAGGCACTTCGACGACTCGGCCGAGGTACCTCGCTTCGTGAATTGTGCTCGAGATTGGTGGGTGTTTCTGGTTGAGAGCTGTCAGTTCCAGCGAATCCTTTGCGATCGCCGTGTACCGCACAATAACCGCGCCATCGAGCATAAACCCGCTGATCGAGTCGTTCTCAATATCTGTGTCGGGATCAAGGATCAGGGCGCTTCCTTTGATGTAACCAACACCGTCGACTTCCATCGCCTTGTCAGGGACTCGCAATGCGTAGGCGCGAGCTCCAAGCGCGAAGAAAGCGATCTGCGGTTTTCTGATCTTCGTCAGGCTCCCGTCCAGGTAGGCTTCAATCTCATCCGGGTCGAGAAGTGGGACGGTTCTAAGTTCCGCCACATCAATCGCCTCTCGGGTCGGTGGGTGGGCGTTGTCCATCCAGTAATCATCGAGGTTCAGGTGTTCCTCGATCTTCCTGGCGAGGCTGTCGCCCATATTCCTGTGGCGCTTGATGACCCGGTGAAGCGAGGTATCGGCCATCGATACATCGGTTGCCATTCTACGCAGCACACCACTGTACCGATCATCGATGAGTCGCTGGAGGTTGTCGCGCCTGATCTCGTAAATGCTCTTCATGTGACCAGCATTATCGTGCACAGAAACCTGCCAGGTAGTTGACTTGTGGGGTTCGACGTTTATTGCAAAATATAAACCTGAGAGGTTTACATCGCCAGTTAACCGCGGCGAAATGCCGCGGCCTCATAGAGGGTACCCGGGTCGTCGTACTTGGCGTAACGGTAGGCCGCAGCAGCGTCATGCTCAGCTATTTCTTGCGGGCGTTCTCGTTGAGATTGCGGATAGCGTCCTGGGTCAGGCGATCTAAGCGAGCCTTGTTGGCCGACGAAGCCTTGGTAGATGTCGTCGGGGACTTCTCTGCGTTGGTAGGCTGCTTTTGGGACATTGCAGGTTTCCTCTAGAGAAAACTTGTACTCTAAGAATTATACATTTTCCAGAGATCCCACTCGCGCGCTACCGCGACCCACCTCGCGCTGCGCCTGTTCCGTCAGGAGGTGCGAAATGCACTCGAACAAGCCCACCAAAACGGTCTCTCAGACCACCTCTACGAAGCCCTCCTCGGACCGGAAGGAGTCCAACGCCCAGCGGGCGGATCGGACGGCAAAGAAGTTCGTGAAGGCGCTCCGGGAGCATACCAGGAACAAGTAGGCGAGCCCTAAAGTTGCGCGCCGCGAAACGGTTGAATCCTGGGTTCCCGTCGCAAACAATAGCAGGCATGTCAGAGTTCTATTATCAAAGACAGAAAGAACGGATCGTGACGACAGGCTCACAATCCCTCGGGACATATTCGCCAGCACCGACCTACCCGTCTGATAACAAAGAAGAGCCTCGTCAAGAGCATCAGGTACCCTTGATCGGGTCAACTCGCCACGACGACGATGACGACCGCTGAAAACAAGGCAGTCAACAACCTGCTCAAGTGGGCGACTCGCGCGCCGTGGAAAGATCGCTACGCCGAGACTCAAGACCGGATTGTGGATCTGGCAAGCCGTACGAATGGCGTCGAGTTCGAAGATGCCATTGACGCGATCTCATTGAAGCTGTGCTTTCTATGTAACTACGGGCAAATTCAGGCCGTTATCCGCGGCGAAATGCCGCGGCCTCATTGAAGCCTCCCTTTTCTACCGCTACGAAGGAACGCGAAGAGCGGTTTCCGCGGCGAGCTCCGCAAGTTCCGACCGTGAGTCGATTGCCAGAGGCAGATCCTTCGTCACGTGCTCTCGTCGATGGGCCCAGAGTGGGAAGGGTTTGGCGGGTAGTTCGGCGCGGGATACGGAGGAAGTTCGCCGAATGCGGACGCGAACGCCTCAGGTGACATCGGCCTGCCGGAGTCGAATATCTCGGCAATGGATGCGTGCTCCCAGGCTGAACTGCCAGTGCGAATGACGAAACCTCCCGCATACGACTCGCCTGCGTCAAACACGACCGCCGGCCTTGATTCCCAGTTGAACAGCAATGTCTCCACTGAAGTCTCCGAAGAAGGTAGCGCTTGCAGCATACGGAATTCATTTGCTGCATTCGACCTTCGTCGCGCAGCTGGCTAGCGAGATTGAGCGATAGGAGATCAACAAGAGCAAACCAGGGCGGTTAAAATTCTGGGAACATCGTGAATCGACGCCACGAAGGAGGTGTAAATTGCACTCCGACAAGAAGTCCAACAACACCCCGTCTCAGACCACCTCTACGAAGCCGTCCTCGGATCGGAAGGAGTCCAACGCCCAGCGGGCGGATCGGATGGCACAGAAGTTCGTGAAGGCTTTCCGGGAGCATACCAGGAACAAGTAGGCGAGCCCTAACGTTGCGCGCTGCGAAACGGTTGAATCCTGGGTTCCCGTCGCAAACAATAGCGGGTATGTCAGAGTTCTATTATCAAAGACAAAAAGAACGGATCGTGACGACAGGCTCACAATCCCTCGGGACATATTCGCCAGAACCGACCTACCCGTCTGATAACAAAGAAGAGCCTCGTCAAGAGCACCAGGCACCCTTGATCGGGTCAACTCGCGACGACGACGATGACGACCGCTGAAAACAAGGCAATCAACAACCTGCTCAAGTGGGCGACTCGCGCGCCGTGGAAAGATCGCTACACCGAGACTCAAGACTGGATTGTGGATCTGGCAAGCCGTACGAATGGCGTCGAGTTCGAAGATGCCATTGACGCGATCGAAGACGCCGGTGCCGATGACACGCTTGTCGCGATTGCGTTTGAGGCGCTGGCTCGCGAGGTCTTTGAAGACGACTCGAATATCGTCAACGACTATCTCGCGAAGCGCGGGCATCGTGAGTCGCGGCGCGGCAGACATTATCTTGAAGCGCTTCGTGACTCGCCCCTGTCCGTTTACGAAGTCACGGCGGTCAAGCCAGGTCGAGCTTGCCAGATCAAGGACCTGATTCGCGGTGGCCCGAAACTGACCGTCCGGGAAAAGGCGGCCAGCCGCCAGATGCGGCCCGGCGACAAAATCGCTGTACGGGTCTTGCACGTGGATGACCACCGCCAATTCAGTGCGGTTCTTTTTCCGCTTCACCCCGCTTCAAGTGATGCGATGTTACAGGCCATCGAAGACATGCAAGGAATAACGCCGGATTTACCCATCGATCAGGTGTTGGACGGGATGGTCGATCTCTGTGCCATCGACTGGCTGAGCGACTTGCTCCAACCTCCGGCGCTCCCCTCAATCGTCAATACCGAGGGCGACCCGTTTGAGTTCCAAAACGTCAGCTATCCGGTGGTGGGAGACGTCGATGACATCATCGGGGTGCTTGACGCAAGCCCGTTGCAATCGGCCGACGTGCAGTCGAGCAATGCGCGTGCCGCATGGCTATGGCTTGACGGCGACGACGACGGCCCTCAATCGATCAGGGCGTCGATCGAGATCAGCGACAATCGTCTGGTCGCTTTCTGCCACTCCGCGAACCGAGCCGAGGCCGTACATCATCTGATCGACGACCTGCTTGGTGATCGCGTTGGCACCCCGCTGACATCGATCGAGACACTCGAGCAAGCCCAACGACGTATGCCTCTCGACGAGACGACATCGCAAGATCATCTTGACGACGACGCCAGGATCGACGCCGTCAAGGCTGTGCTCGATGCGCACTACCGCGCGACGATCGACGCGCCGGTTCCTGCATTGGGCAACCTAAGCCCGCGTGACGCCGTCAAGAGCAATTCAGGTCGAGAGGCGGTCCGCGCCTGGCTTGAAGATCTGGAGCGCAATGAAGCAAATCGCGCAGAACATCGGGGCGGCACCGCCTATGACTTCGGGTGGATGTGGCAGGAGCTGGGGGTTGAGCGTGATGGGTGAGTGGTTGAACGAGCGATGGGTTCGGTTCTGTCACACCTTGCGGATCGGGCCGGGGTAGCGCGCAACGATCTCATCTGACGTGAGCAGCAGCACGCCCTCCTGTTCGGCCTGCGCCACCATCAGCCTGTCGAATGGATCCTTGTGTATCGGCGGGAGGAGCGAGGTTGCGATGGCGTGCATTCCCGTGACCGGCAGTTCGACATATCCATGCTCAAGTAACCCTCGCCGCAGCACCCCCGCGTCAACCTGAAAGTCGGCGCGATTCAAACCGCGTTTTATCGCGATCTCCCACATGCTTGCAGCGCTGAACCAGAGTTCGTTTCCGGTATCTTCAAGCATTGATCTCGCTTCGGCGGACAATCGTGAGGGCTGGCCGGCAACCCAGAGCAAGAGGTGCGTATCGAGAAGCAGGTTCACTCGTTGAGCCCAAACGCCTCTTCAATCTGTGCTGCGCCCATGGTGTCGAAGTCATCAGGCACGCTGATCTCACCCTCCAGAAAGCCCAGACGCCCAGTCTCTTCAACGTCTGTAGTTTCGACCGAAGTGACCTTGGCGATGGGCCGCCCAGCCTTGGCGATGATGAAGGGCTCTCCGCGGCAAACACCTTCGAGGAGCCGCGAAAGATGGGTTTTGGCCTCGTGAATATTGACGATTTTCATATCAAACTAATTTAACTAAATCAGATTAGTTTAATATCCCTATGCCAACAGTCAATTCCCGTCTTGAGCGCAGCGAAAGACCTTGAATCGCAGTGCCAGCCCTGGCGCCGGCAGACCTGCGCGTAACAACCGCTTCCCGGTAAAATCATGTGAGCCATCGAAGGTATAGTCGGGGTACTTGTAAGGTCTTTCGCTACGCTCAAGACGAGGGGAGATCTGGGGAACCATCTTGCCGAAACGCGCCTCCATCGCCATCACCCTACTTTTGCTTGCCGTGCTGCAGCATGCCGCCCGTGCCGCGAACCTGATCGAACTCTCGCCTGGCCTGGAAGGGCCGCCAGCGTCTCTCCAGCTGCCGAACGTCGATGAGGAATCGGCCACTGAGCAGGCTATTCGATTCATTCGCGCACGCGCCCTCGCGAGACATACACGCCCGATCGAGGCGCTGGCACCAGCAAGGCTCGTCGCGGTCGAAGGCGGAAGCATCCCGTACTGGCAAATCACGCTCGGCTTCACCAACCCGCGCTACGGGCGGCCAGCTGAGGCGGTCGTTTATGTCGATGCTGTCACTGGAACAGTCGTAGAGTCCGAACTGCGCGTGGAGCCGATGATCAGCGAGGGTAATCCGGTGCAGCTCACATCGCTCGAACAGGCGCTGGTTGCTGCGCCGTTCGACGCTGGTGCCTATCGTCGCTGGGCGAACTACTTTGCCTTCCGCGGAAACCAGCGCCACATCAAGCAACAACAGCAGAGGGTCGCCGCCCTCGGCATCTTCGAACCCGAGGGCACGAGCCATTACCGCCTGCTGTTCAACAGCCCGCGACGAATCGACGAGGTTCGCGTTACTCTCGCCTTGATGCCGCCCAAGACGCGCATCGTTTCTCTGGGACGCTACTGCCCGTCGGGCGCAAGCCTCATCAACCCGACGCTGCTTGATGCGCCAATCACCACCGCAGAGTTCGCCGATCTGGAGGGTGCAGAAGCGCGCTACAGCTGCGGCGAATCAACGCGCCTTTACGCCATCGTGCTGGCGCTGAACCACCGCGATGCCCGGCAGATCGACGACACGGCTGAGGGGCTCGTCACGCTCACGCCGATTGTGACCACGTGGGCCCAGCATCCTGATGGGTCTTTGGCCAACTGAACCGCAATGCCACAAATTGCGTATGGGTTCATGCCGTGGACGCCAACGGGCGATCTCAGTACACTCGCTCGCTGCAATGCGCTACATCTATGCATCATCTAGGAGAGACTCATGGATCTTGAAAAACTTCCACCCCTGCCCTGGGCCGATAACGCGCTCGACCCCGTCATCAGCAAGCGCAC
The DNA here is from genome assembly GCA_965267485.1 of Pseudomonadales bacterium. GTDB lineage: Bacteria > Pseudomonadota > Gammaproteobacteria > Pseudomonadales > Azotimanducaceae > JANQJA01. Next base: position 3,090,682 of record OZ254080.1, read on the forward strand.
CATCGACCATCACTACGGCAAGCACCACCAGACCTACCTCACGAAGCTGGGCGGCTTGCTGGAAGGCGCAGATCGAGACAAGGATCTTGAGGTCATCGTCAAGGAGGCGTACGGCAAGAATCAGGGCGTCTTCAATAACGCCGCACAGGTCTGGAACCATTCGTTCTACTGGAACAGCATGTCGCCCGACAATGTCAGCCTGTCCGACGACAAACTGAAGGGGCTCGTGGAGTCGGCCTTCGGCAGCGAAGACAGCTTCAAGGAAAAGTGGGTTGCCGCGGCAACCGGTCAGTTCGGCTCAGGCTGGATCTGGCTGATCTACGACGGCAGCGCTGTCGACATCGTCGGTACACCGAATGCCGAATGCCCGCTGCACATGGATGGCAAGACGCCGCTCCTGACGATGGACGTCTGGGAACACGCGTACTACCTCGACTGGCAGCAGGACCGTGCGGGCCACGCTGAAGCCTTCGTGGACAAGCTGATCAACTGGGATTTCGCTGCAGAGAATCTCAAGAACGCCTGATTCAGCGCGCAAGACGTACCTCAGCAAAGGGCCGGACATCCGGCCCTTTTCTTTTGCGGAACGAAAGGCCCAAAATGGCAGCAAACGCCAACCGGAAGCCTGCCATGACCACCGCTCACGCCATCAAGCAATCCGTCTCACCCGAGGAGTGGGAAGCCCGCGCCAATGTTGCCGCCCTGTACCGTCTGGTGGCGCTTCATGGCTGGGACGATCTCGTCGGCACCCATATCTCGGCCCGGATTCCCGGCGACGATCACCGCTTCCTGCTGAACCCTTACGGCATGCTGTTCGACGAGATCACGGCGAGCAGCCTCCTTGCGATCGACATCGACGGCAACCAGCTCACAGAAAGCGAATATACCTACAACCGCGCGGGCTTCACGATCCACAGTGCGGTACACATGAGCCGGCCCGATGCGATGTATGTCATCCACCTGCACACGAACTACGGTATCGCCGTCTCCTGCCAGAAACAGGGACTGCTGCCGATCAACCAGACCGCCATTGCCGTGGTCGGCAGTCTCGCGTATCACGACTATGAGGGCGTCGCCACGAATCTCGACGAACGCGAACGTCTCGTCCGCGATCTTGGCGACTGCAATGCGATGATCCTTCGGAATCACGGAACGATGGCCTGCGGCCCGAACGCCGGCGGTGCCTGGCAATCGATTTTTCGACTTGAGCGGGCCTGCGAGTATCAGGTGCTCGCGCAGTCCGGCGGCGCGGAGATCATTCCCCTGTCGCAGGACATCATCGATTCGAGGCACCACGCGGCGAGTACCGAAACGCTTGGGCCCCGCGGCGAATTCATCTGGCCCGCCCTGTTGCGAAAGCTCGACCGGCTCGACCCGTCCTACCGGGACTAGCCCCACCCGCCGCCTTCGGGCCCGGTTCCATCCGGGCGGCGCTGGCGCGGCCGAATGGCAAAGACGCGCGCCGCGAATACGCCCGCGCAAAGCCCGAACAGATGAGCTTCCCAGGAAACGAACCCTTTTGCCGGCAGCACGCCGTAGATGAGTCCGCCGTAGTAGAAGATCGCGAACGAGGCGATGGCCAGCGCAGACAGGCTCTTCTCGTAGATCCCGATGGCGACGAGAAAGCCGAAGAAGCCGAACACCAGTCCGCTCGCACCGATGTGATACGCCGGCCGGCCGAACAGCCAGACGCCGAGACCACCCAGCACCAGAATCAGCAGGCTCGCCTTGGCAAACACACGCCAGCCCCGCAGCGCAACGAAGAAGCCGAGCATGGCCAGCGGCGTCGTGTTCATGATGAGGTGCTGAAAATTGGCATGCAGTAGCGGCCAGAGCACGATACCTGGCAGGGTTTCCAGCTCACGGGGGTAGATGCCGAAGACGTTGAGGCGGTGTCCGAGCAGGGTGTTGACGGTCTCGACAGCCCAGAGCACCGCGAGAAACGCGAGCACGGTTTTGAATGCCCTTGCCCAGTTCTCCGTCAGATCCGACACGCCACCTGCGCCTAGTCCGGCTTCGGTTTTGGCTTGAGTGTCAGCGCCGCCGAATTCAGACAGTACCGTAGGCCAGTGGGTTTGGGCCCATCGGTGAACACATGGCCGAGATGGGCATCACAGTCACTGCAGACGACCTCGGTGCGTCGCATGAAGAGACTTCGGTCTTCCTTCTCGCTGATCGCGTCCTGATCGACGGGCTGGTAGAAGCTCGGCCAGCCGGTGCCGGAGTCGTACTTGGTTGCCGCATCGAAGAGCGGCTTGCCACAGCAGACACACTCGTAGATGCCAGGCGCCTTCGCGTCCCAGTACTCGCCTGTGAAGGCGCGCTCGGTGCCCTTTTTGCGCGTCACCTTGAACTGTTCCTTCGTCAGCGCTGCCCGCCACTCGTCGAGCGATTTTTCGACCTTCGCCATCCATCCTCCGGAAATCGGTGCTCAATGCACCCGCCATTGCCCGTAGATATAATGGCGCGCATGGCGGATATCAACATCGAAAACTTCTACCGGCACATCGGGGTCATTCTGAGCATCCTGTACTCGGCATTCCCCACAAAGCATCCGGTTTACGTCGACGAGGTCGCGGGTATCGATGAGCCTGACGAGTATGGGCTGCATAGTCCACGCTACACGGCAGGCTTTTTCGCCATGATCTGGCTGGCTGAGGAAGGTTTCCTGCGCTATGCGGATACGATTCGCCAGGATGGCATCGACCAGGCATGCCTGACCCACAAGGCATTTCTGCGCCTCACGGAAGCCTCGGAGCCGATCTGGAGCGATGCAGAAGACGGCGTCTCGAACGTCGTCAGCCTCAATCCCGACAAGGATGAGGGCCTCACGCCCTCGGTGCTGGAAGACCGCAAGCTCGTCATCAATCAGCTCCGGCGTGCACTCAAAAGCGGTTCGTCAATTGCGGTCACCAAGGTCGTACGCCATATCCTTCGCGCTGGCTGATCGTCAGCCCGCCACCGGATAGAGCACAGCGTCCTCAAAGCCGGTAATCACCCGAATCGTCCCGGCGATGCGTTCATCGAGGGCGGTCGAGCCGGTGTCGACCCGAAGCGGGCGACCGCCGAGTTCCTCGAGCTTCGTCTTCGTCGCAACAACGATAATGTTCTCGAGGCCGACGGCCTCGATCACCCGCGGGCTGAACTGCTGGTTGCCCCGGCCAAAGATATGACCCTGCCCGCCGATCGCGGTCACGATGATTCTGCAGGGCCCGGCTTCCGCAAACCGAAAGAGCGTCACCTCGTTCGCATCGGCTTCCAGGCGTTTGCCATCCCTGACGACGTCGACACCAAGCAGGGTGTTGTCCAGCCCGAGCATGCCATTGATCGCGGCAGGCGTTGAACCGGAGCCCACGAAGTAGGTCACGCCGGGCGCCATGTTTTCAGTGACCTCGGCGGCGATCTCCTCGAGGACAAGCGCCTCCACCTCCTTGCCGCCGGATTTGACCTGCTGCAGGTAGCGCAACTCCTCAGGCACCCACATTTCACCGTAGTAGCGAGTCCTCACAGTACCTTCACGGAACGAAGCCTCGTCGATATCACGCACCTCGCCGGTCATCACGGTGACAAGACGGCCATTGACCATATCGCTGAGAATGCGTCCGGCTGCAGCCGGATTATTGGCAAATACGCCGGAATGCATCTTCACACCGCAGGGGATGCCGAGCCCGGGCTGGTCGGTCCCGATTTCGTCGATTACATCGCGCGCCGTCCCGTCGCCACCCGCGAACAGCACGAGATCAACCCCGTGTTGCTGGAGTGCCCGTACCGCGCGCCGGGTATCATCCGCCGTTGACGCGTCAGGCACATCGACGACCACCGTGCAGTCGAGGCCAAGGTCGCGGCAGATCTCCTCGCCCATGGCACCGGAAGCCGTAAAGATTTCGAATTTGTCTGCATCTGCCGCGACGGCGTCGAGGCAAGTGCGCACCCGGTCGGCAACGCGGCTTTCCGATCCGAGTTCCCGCGCCCGGGCGACCGTTTCCTTCCCGTCGCTGCCCTTGAGCCCTGCTGGCCCGCCCACACCCGCGAATGGATTGACGACGAGACCGATACGAAAGCGCTTTGCCACTCCGCTCACGACCCTGCGCCTGCCATGCGTTGCCGAATCCTCGGACCAAACGCCATCTCGTCGCAGAACGCCTCAAGCGCCGCGACGTCTGGCGCACCCGGCCTCAAATCGTCGATGCTGACATCCATCGGAACATCAACGTGAATCGGCGTAATCTGACGATAGATATCGATCGCCTCTCGATGGGTTTCGAGCGTCTCCCTTGCCTTCCTGGCGCCCCTCAGCTTTATCGTTTCCACCTCGTCGATGCGTTTGTACATCTCGTCAATCGACCCGAAGTGGTTCAGCAGCGCCGCGGCGGATTTGGGGCCGATGCCGGGCGCGCCGGGAATGTTGTCGATCGTGTCACCGGCGAGCGCAAGATAGTCGGCAAGCTGCAGGGGCGATACACCGAACTTCTCCCTGACCTCATCGGGCCCGGACCTGACATCAGCGGCGAAATCCCAGAGTTCGTCGCCTTCCCGCAGCAACTGGCCGAGATCCTTGTCTCGGGTCACGATAATGGTCGGCCTGCCTTCACCAAAGCGGCGCATGAGCGTACCGATGATGTCATCAGCCTCGTAGTCCTCGAGACACAGCGTGTGAAAACCGAGCAGCGAGGTGACGCGCTGGCAGGCGGCCAGCTGGAACTCGAGATTCTCGTCCGGCAGCTCGCGGTTCGCCTTGTAATCAGGGTAGATCTTGTTCCGGTAGCAGCTCACCAACGATTCATCGAAGGCGAAGGAGACAAGCTCGTACCCTCGATCACGAAAGTCGAGCAGAAAGTTCGTGTAGCCATAGACTGCGTTGGCGAGCTCGCCACTTTTGGCGAAGAACGCGGCCGGCATCGAGAAGTACGACCTGAAGATGTAGATCGACGCATCGACCAGACAGAGGGGCGCCATCAGGATGTCGCCTCGACAAAGCGCCGCACGACGGCGCTGAATGTGAACACCACCTCATCACCGGATGACACCGCGCCTCTGACGAAAGCCATCGATCGCGTCTTGCGCGTGACCTCAACACGACAGGTGACGAGGTCGTCGATGTTCGCCACGGCCACGAACTCGCTGCTGAAAGAGACCGTGACGCAGGTTTCACCGTCATAGTTGTTGGTCGCCGCCATACAGAGCGCGAAGTCCGCGAACGTCATCAGGACGCCGCCATGCACCGTGCCGTTGGCATTGCAGTGATGGGCCGCGGCGCGAAACGCATAGATCGGCCCCGAATCGTCCACACCGTGCCAGAACGGGCCAATATGGTCTTCTGCGGCATCGAGGCCTGTCTCAGTGCGAAAGTCGTCCGGAAATTTCATCGAGGCACATCCTGATAGTGCATGGAATCGAGATACGTCACACAGCCCGAGCGCGCGGACAGGGCAGCGGCGAAGCGTCGTGCCCGCGCCGGCAGGCCGCGAGCCAGCCGATCCTGCGCCGCTGAACGCACGCGGCAGCGGAACGCATCGACCCGGCAGGCTGGCAGGTCGAAGTTGTCAAAGCTCACGCGAAACGGGCGGCCTGCGGCCACCGAGAGAATCCACTCGAGCGCCTGCGGCTCGGCCTCGGCCGCTTCAAAACGCGATTGCGTCGCGCCGTCCCGCACGGGTTCATACCAATAGCCGAAGTCAGGGAGTGCGCGTCGTCGCGGGCCCGCGATGCACCAGTGAGCAACCTCATGCAGCGCGCTCGCGGCAAAGTCCTCCCTGAAGCGGATGATCGCAGGCTCCCCCGCCGCCGCCGGCGAGTAGAAGGGTTCATCGGCGCCACCTTCGAGCCGCACGTTATCGAACGTCGACTCAAACACCGCCACGATCGCGGCTGCGTTCATTCCGGCTCGACATCGCTGTCAGGCATGCACTCCGTCAGGAGAAGGCGACGATAATAGTTCTCGCTGAGGTGCGGACGCCCCTCGAGCAGGTGGTCGAGGTACCAGCGGGCCGGTTGCAGGCCCTCTTCGATGTAGTCGCTATTGGCAAGATAGACCCACGCCTCAAATTCGTCTGTGCCGAATGTCACGGGCAAGAGCTCGCGGCGATACCGAACCGGATAACCCTCAAACGGATCCATGAATTCGATGCCGGCGTCGTCGGCGAGACGGTACAGTACGCCCTCAACGCGATGACCATCGGCTGCCATGACATTCGCTGAGGCCGCGCCCGGCACCTTCACCGATCGCTTGTTGAAGGCGAGCCGGAATCCATCAAGCACGCCACCGTGATGCTCGACGAACGGCATTCGCCGACGCTCGACCCGCGCCGGGTTCATGTTGCTGCCATAGGCGAAGTAGTAGTGGCGAGTACGAGACACGTCAGTCGTCTCCCCCGCCGCCCTTGCGGATCCAGTAGGTGTACACATCGTCCTCCGCCGTCTTGTCCAGCATCTCGTGCTTCAGGAACTTGCAGAAGTTCGCAAAATCCCAGGACGTGGACGGGTCTGTCGCAACGACCTTGACGACCTGGCCCGGCTCCATATCCATGATGCGGTTGCGCAGGACCATGAGCGGTTCAGGGCATCGCAGACCCTTGGTGTCCAGTTCGACGTCTTCAGCTATCACTGTCTTACTCCGGGGCCACCCCTGTATAATCTTCGCCCCAATATTGTAGCAACATTGGTATCGACATGATTCGCGTGCTGATCGAGCGGTACATTGCAGAAGGCCACGAACACTACTACGACAGTACGATCCGCCGAACGATCAGTCAGGTTCAGCAGGCGCCCGGTTGCCTCTCGGGGGAGTCGCTGATCGACAAGGGTGATTCACGCCGCCGGATCGTCATGTCGAAGTGGCGATCCGAGGCTGACTGGGAGAACTGGTACCGATCCGATGAACGCCGGCAGGTCGTTTCCGAGATTGCGCCGCTGCTTGAGGGCCGTGAGAAGATCATGATGCTCGAGACGCATTAGGTAACCCCACCCTCTTTCTGAGCGCAGCGAAGAATCCCAGGTCCTTCGGCGTTCGCTTCGCGAATGCCTCAGGACCTGGGTAGATGGGTTCAGTCGGCGTACTTGAGTTCTTCCTGAAGCTCGTGCGCCTCCGCCACGATGTAGTGACGAATGTTGTCGACGTCCTCCTTCGACAGCGCATCGTCGAAGCGAGGCATGCCACGCTCGAGCAACAGGCCGTTCAGCACGATCTCTTCGAACGCAATGTACTTCGCCGCTGGCATATGCCGCAGGTCGGGGATCACACCGCCACCCTGAACGCCCAACCCGTGACAGACCGCGCAATAGTTGTGGTACGCAACCCGACCGGCGCCAATCTGTTCGGCGGTGCCCGCCATTTCGGGGGGCGCCGGAATCGGTGCGTCAGCCTCGACCGGAGGAAGACTCTCATCGCCCCCCAGTTTGAACGTCAGGATACGGCCGCGATTCTTCTGCTTGAGGCGCTCTGCCGCCTCACCCTGTGACAGCGCGAACGCACCGCCCCAGCCCGCAACCACGCTCACGTATTGTTCGCCATCCACCGTAAACGTCACCGGGGGCGCAATCACGCCGGTTTGCGCGGGCGCGCTCCAGAGTTCCTTGCCGGTATCGGCACTGAAGGCCTTGAACAGCCCGCTCGACGTGCCCTGGAAAATCAGGTTGCCCGCGGTCGCGAGCAGCCCGCCATTCCACGGGCCAGGATGCTGAACGCGGAACCGTTCTTCCTGCTCCACAGGATCCCACGCCGAGATGTAGCCCTGCATGAAGTCAGCAACCTTGCCCTCGATCTCGGGGTCAACGGCACCGCCGGGATCAAACGCCACACCGACATTCCACCGACCGAGGCTCGGGTCGTACTCGAACGACATCGGATTGGTGTACGTCGTCGGCAACTCCAGCGTCGGAATGTAAACGAGACCGGTATCAGGGCTATACGCCATCGGATGCCAGTTGTGACCGCCCAGCGGCCCCGGCAGGTGGAATGCCTGCTGCAGTTCCTCGTCGCTCAGGCCCTTGAAGGCTTCGACCTGCGCCTCGTAGGGCAATGCCGCCAGCGGGTTCGGCCCCTGGTAGCGCGCCCCGGGCGTTTCGACCGGCCGACCGGTCTCCGGGTCGACACCCGTTGCCCACGTCACCGGAATGTATTTCTCTGCCGAGATGAACTCGCCGTTGGTTCGGTCGAGCACATAGAAGAAACCATTCTTCGGCGCCTGCATGATGACCTTTCGCATCTCGCCACCAATATTGAGCTCGGCGAGGATCATGTGCTGTGTTGCCGTGTAATCCCAGGTTTCGCCGGGCGTGGTCTGGTAATGCCAGATGTAGGATCCATCATCCGGGTCGAGCGCGACAATCGATGAGAGAAACAGGTTGTCGCCGCCGCCCGGGCTGCGAATGGTCTGGTTCCAGGGCGAGCCGTTGCCAACACCGATATAGAGTTGATCCAGTTCGGGGTCATAGGCCATCGAATCCCAGACGGTACCGCCGCCGCCCATCTTCCACCATTCGCCGGTCCAGGTCTTGATCGCCATTTCCATTGCGGGCGACTCGAGAGGCTCTTCAGGATTGCCGGGCACGGTGTAGAACCGCCAGGCCTGCTCACCGGTGGCCGTATCATAGGCCGTGACATACCCCCTGACCCCGTACTCACCACCGCCGTTGCCGATGATGACCTTGTCTTTCACGACGCGCGGCGCGCCGGTGATGGTGTAGGGCTGGGTTCGGTCGATCGTGCTGACATCCCAGACGACATCGCCGGTCGCGGCATCGAGCGCGACCAGCCGGCCGTCCAGCGTGCCCACATAGACCTTGCCCTTCCAGACGGCGACGCCGCGATTGACCACGTCGCAGCAGGCGTTCTCGCCCCAGGCTCTGGGCACCTCGGGGTCGTATTGCCAGAGGAGTTCGCCAGTCTTCGCATTGTGCGCGAACACGACGCTCCACGAGCCCGTCGTGTACATCACCCCGTCGACGACGATCGGCGACGCCTCGAGCCCCCGCTTCGTGCCGGTATCGAAATACCAGGCAAGGCCGAGGTCAGCGACGTTTTCATCGTTGATCTGCTTGAGCGGGCTGTAACGCGTCTCGGCGTAGTCACGCCCATGGGCCAGCCAGTTGCCGGGCTCGTCGTCGGCAGCAACAACGCGCTTCGTATCGACAGACGCTGTCGCCTTGCGAATGGCCTCAGCGGTCAGCCCGGTTGCGGCGTCGGCTGCGGTTTCTGCCGGGGCCTGGGACGCTGATTCGCTGGCGTTATCACCGCCGCAACCGAAGAGTGCTATCGAGGAAAGGAGGATGAGCAGGAAAAGGTTCTTGTTATTCATGCGAGTGCCATTAATTCCGGGAAGCCGATGATGCTAGCCGCCTCCGACCGGTCGCGCAACAAAACGAACCGCTCATCCCCGCCCTCACTGGCAGCGCGGGCGTGACGCTTTAAATCATTGATTTGACTTACAAAACAATTACATCCGCTGTGCATTGCACAGCGCGGTTCGCGTAAACTACCCGCTGTACCGCATTGTCTCTTGGAAATCTGGATTTGCCCTTCTGGCGCAAGGCATTTCGACTCGTGCGACGGTTGCCCGTGGTGGTGGCCGCTGTCATGGTTCTGTCCGCGACCCATCAGGCGATGGGGGCTGGCGGAGAAACGGTCACGCTCAAAAAGGTGTACACCGGCAACGTGCGCTATCTCGCGACCGGCGCAAGCTTTCGCGACCAGCCGAATAGCGTCGATGACTGTTCGTTTGTCGGGTCCAACCAGCGCACCGTCAATGTCAATCTCCCTGTCGGTGCCACGGTGCTGGATGCCTGGCTTTACGTTGCCGGTGGCGCAGACATCGCCGGTGACCAGGGCGGCACGGTTATCGACATCAATGACCAGACCAACCTGCGGCTCAATGGCGTCCTGATCCCGACCAGTCCCGGCGCGGACGATCGAAACTTCAACGACCTGACCAACCTCGGCTCCGGCAACGTCGACTTCTGGGGCATTCGCCGCGAAGTCTCGGACATCGTCACCGGATCGGGCTCCTACACCCTGTCGGGCATCGTGACTCACCGGGAGCCGCCCAACGGTGGCCGTACGACAACAGGCACGTGCCTTGGTGCGTTCGCGCTGATCGTCGTTTACGAGGATCCTTCACTGACAAACATCCGGGTGATCAACCTGTTTGACGGTTTCCGCGACTTCCAGAACTCGAACTTCACGCTGGTCCCGCGCAACTTCGTCGTCGGCTCCAACTCACCGCAGGGGTTCATGACCCACCTTTCACTTGAGGGCGACGAGACGATCACCGGCACCGAGCGATTCGAGTTGCAGGTCGGTGCCGGTGCCAACCAGTCCAAGACGAACGCCCTGAACCCCGTCGATAACCAGTACAACAGCACCGTCACAGGTCCCGACGTTTTCGACACCAATACGACTTACGGTCTCGATCTCGACACCTACGACATCTCCAGCCAGCTGGCGACGGAAGCCGGGGCCTTCGAGGCACTGACCGGATACATCAGCGGAGGCGATCTCGTCGTGCTGATGGCGGAAGTGATTTCTGTCGACAACAAGGATCTTGCCGACATCGAGGTTTTCGTGACCGACGTCGGCCAGTTCACCGCCAACACCACCAACAGTGCCTCCTACGAGATCGACGTGCGCAACAATGGTGACGGAACCGGCAACCCCGTCACGGGCTTCGCCACCGGCTACATCCACGTTTATGACGATCTGCCCGCCGGCATCTCGATTGATTCGCTGGGCGATATCACCGCACCCGGCTGGGACTGTTCCGCAACCAATGTCGCGCTGGACGAGATTCGCTGCCGGTACGACCTGTCGACGCTCGGCGACGGACAGCTCGATCTCAACGAGTACCTGCCGACGATCCAGATCACCGTCGACGTCGCCTCGCCAGCGAGCCCGGTGACCAACCGCGCCTACGCATCACTGTGCGGCGCGACCGATACCTGCGTCGACTTCAATGAGAAGCATACGGATGCGGACCAGTTCGACCCGAAGAACTTCTTCGAGGACTTTCAGGACCTGTTCGATATCCTCACCAAATCGTCGACCAACAACAACGTTGATGTGGAAGTGACGCCGATCATTACCGGCACGCCAAGCAATCTGTCGACGTCCGCGAAGAGCGTGAGCGACGTGAACGGCGGCACGGTCGACCCGGGCGACACCGTGGAATACACGATCACGCTGACGGAAACAAACGGTGTCGCCGCCACCGGAGTTACTGTCACCGACGTGATCGATACCGATCTGGTCAGTGCATCCTACTCATCGAGTACCTGTGCCGGGGCGACGCCATCGCTGTCTCTCGGCGTACTCACAGTCTCAGGCATTTCAGTACCGGCCAGCAGCAGCTGTAACGTCATCTTCCAGGCGAACATCCGGGCGACGGCAACCGCCGGCACCCAGATCACCAACACGGCGGAGATTTCCAGCAGCAACGGGCCCGATGTCGATGCGATCGCACCCACGCTGCTGGTTGCTGGTGCCGCCGCCGGATCAAAACCGCTATATCTGCGCAACGTGAATCTCGGCTCCCGCTTTCTTTCCCGGGTACCGCCGACATCCGACACAACATCGTCGATTCCGCCCGGCGCGAGCCGCACCTTCAATCTGAACCCTGCGGTAGTCGCGAACCTCGACATCAACGCCGGCATCATCCCGGTGTCCATCTGGGTCGACGCTCCGACGACGGCCGGCAACTACAGCCTCACGGCCACACTGCGCTATAACTCAGGCACGCTGATCGGCTCGGATACGATCAGCGGCGTGACGCTCGCGACAGGCATCGGCAATGCACAGCTCTTCCCGTTCCAGATCAATCTCGGCAGCAACATCACGAACCTGTCGGGCCAGAACATTTCTCTGCAGATCACGAACAACGGCGGCTCCGCCGGGAACGCGAGAATCCACAGCAAGCTGAACTCGGTCGAGTCGTCGGTTGTGCTGGATGCCGACACGGTAATCAATGTCGACAGCATCTCGTTCTTCGATGCCGGCGGCAGCCCCATCACCAGCCTCGAGGCCGGGCAGGACATTCGCATCGAGGCGCTGGTCAGCGATCCATTCGGTGCCGCCGACATCACCAGCGCAGAACTCACGCTGAATGACCCGACCAACGCGACCCAGCTGAACGGTGTACCGATGACGGTGATCGCAACCGGCACCGGCACCAAGACGTTCAGGTACACGTATACCGTGCCCGCCGCGACAGCAGTCGCGCCCGGAACCTGGACGGCAACCGTCCTCGCCAACGAGGGCACCGAAGGGACGGTGACCCACGCAGATGACAACACCTTCGATGTCACGGCACCCCAGGTCGACATCGAATACACCGTCGACCAGATCACGGCCGACGCAAACGACGTTCTCACGTATACCGTGACCATCGACAACCTCGGCGTCGCCGCGACCTCCCTCGACATCAACGGACTGGCCGTACCCGGGCTGACCGGCAGCCTCAACGTCACCAATGCGGGCGGCGGCGATGCCTCGGGTTCAACATCCGGTACGATCAACATCACCGGCATTGTGGTCGGCGGCGGCTCCCAGGTGACCGTCGAATTCGAGGTCACCGTTTCCGGCTCAGCCGAGCGTGGCGACATCATCAATCACACGATCGAACTCGTGAACATGGGCAACACCCTGAGCGATGCTGCACCGTCGGTAATCATCGACCCGTTCGCGACACCAATCGCGAACAAGCTGCTTTATGCTGACAATCTCGCCGTCACGCGCGTACTCGACCGGACGGTGCCGGTATCGGATACGACAACCGTGGTTCCAAGTCTCGGCGGGAGTACGACGCTGACGCTTTCGCCCGTACTCCAGAGTTCACTGACGCTGGAGGATCTCGCCAGCGGTACGACACCGGATATTACGGCGTCGGTCTGGATCAGCCGGAACGTGTCGGCAACCGGCGAGAGAACCATCGAGGCGGAACTCGCCTACAGTGGCGCTTCAAGCGGAACGATTGGCATCGATACGGTCACGCTGGAGCTCGAAGCCGGTGCGCCCGGCGCCCAGTACGTACCGTTCGAGTTCGACCTGCCCAGTGATCTCACGCTGCTCCCCAATACGTCGATCACGCTGACGCTTACCAACGACACGGCTGTGTCCGGTGAGTCGTTTACCGTGCACAGCTACGAGGATTCGACGAACCCATCGCAGGTGGCATTCACCGCAACGAGCCCGCTGACGATCACCGACATTCGCGTCTTCGACGGCGACATCGACGGGGGTGGCCTTGAAATCGGCGATGCAGACCCCGGCGACACGATCTGGGTCGTCGCGACCGCAGAAGATCCATTCGGCGCCGCGGATATTACCGGTGCTGAGTTGACGATTACTGATCCCAACTCACTGGTGACCCTGAACGGCGCAGCGATGAACATCCCGACCACACAACCCGCATCCGGCGCACAGCGAAACTTCCAGCTGAGCCATACGCTGAGCGCGGAACTGGGCAACTGGGACATCGCGGTCACCGCAGACGAGGGTTCAGAGGGTCTCGTGACCGCGACGGACAACCTGGCATTCAACGTCAACAATCTGAACCCGGATGTGTCGACCTCGTACAAGACCGTCGTCAACGAGACCAGCGCCAATAACAACGCAGGGGACACGCTCAACTACGAGGTCGTCGTGGTCGAGAGCGGCGCCTCGTCGCTCGCCGATACGCAGGTTGTCGACACATTCTCGCCCTTCGTGACGTACGTCCCGTCGAGCCTTGAGGTTTGCGTGGACACGGCGCCGCCATCCACCTGCACGGCGCTCACCGCCGGCGTCGATTTCATCGACGACTCGACAGGCTCAGTGCTCGACATCAACAGCTTTACCGTCCCGCCGGACGGCGAAGTGCGCATCTCCTATGACGTCACGATTAACGGCGGCGTCAGCCCCGGCGACGTGATCAGCAACGATGCGAACATCTCGAGCACCAGCGATCCGTCGATCGATGTTGACGTCCGCGCTCCCGACATTGTCGTGTTCGGCGCGGCCGCAACCGGTACCAAGGTGCTCTATCTCCAGGATATCAACAGCGCCGGCAACGAAATCCTCACGCGGACGTTGCCGGCGGCAAGCACCAACCGGACGCTGGCGGAGGGGGCCTCATTCACCATGAACCTCTCACCGGCGCTGACGAAGGCGATCACGCTCACAAGTACGACGACCATTCCCATCGATCTCGTGCTGCAGCGTGCAGGGACCGCGTTCGCCAACCGCACAGTCACGCTGGAGCTCGGGCATGGTCCCAATGCCGGCTCCATTACGCCCATCGCCAACCAGACGCTGACGCTCGGCGTGACCGAAACGATCTCGGTGGAGTCGTTCGCACTGCCGGTCGCATCCACGACGTCAATTCCTGCAGGCAACATTCTCCAGCTCCGGATCACCAACGCGTCGAGCGGATTCTTCACTCGCAACCTGACGGTCTACACAACCAGCGGCGGCAATCGCTCAGAGATCGAACTCGAGATGACGCCGAAGATCAACATCGACACCCTGACCTTCCACGATGACGAACTCGGCAACGGCGGCGGTACCGAGATCACCAACGCCGACCCCGGCGACACCATCTATGTCCGTGCGGTCGTGAGCGACCCCTTCGGTGAAGACGATATCGAGAGCGTCGACGACGAGCCGACAATCAGCCTCAATCCGCCCGCGGGCGGTGGTGGCAGCGCGACAGTCACCTTCGTCTCGCCGGAATTCGATGATGGCGATGCAAGCACGCGTTCCTTCGAATGGGAGGTCGTGCTGCCACCCGAGGGCACTGGCGGTACCCAGCGCCCCCGGGGCACATGGACATTCACCGTCACCGCCAACGAAGGCAGTGAGGAGACAATCGGCGGGCCGACCTTCGTATCGCAGACCGTGGCCAAGGGTTTCTCAACCCTCGATGCACCAAACCTGAGTACGTCGATGAAATCGTTCTCGGTCACCGGCGATGTCGACCCGGGCGATATGCTCACGTACACCATCACGCTCACCAACACCGGCGGGCAGGATGCAGACAACGTCACATTCACGGACACGCTCCAGACCAGCCCGGTGGCGCTGACGTTCTTCAGCGCATCGACAACGTGTACCAATGAGGTCGGATCGCCACTGCCAAGCCCCTCACACGCTGCCGGCGTCGTCTCACTGTCCAACATCTCGGTAACCGGTGGCGGCAGTTGTACGATCACGCTGACGGTCAGCGTCGGCGCGGGCTCGCCGGGCGACACCATTGACAACCAGGCGTCCATCGTCAACCCGGGCGGCCCGGGCGCAACGCCGACCGCCCCCACAATTCTGCTGTCGGAATCGCAGATCCCGGCACCGGGCAACAAGCAGCTCTATCTCGACGGCATCGGTGGTGGCTCCACGCTGACCCGTACGCAGCCGACGTCGTCGAGCGCCGTGACAGTCACCGACGGCGCATCCACCACGCTGACGTACCCCGTTGCCGGTACGGCGACGGCCGGCACCCTGAACCCCGGCACCGTACAGGTCAATCTCTGGCTGGCATCGTCGGGCGACTTCACGTTCTTCAACCGAACCATTGATGTCGAACTGCTGGTGGACGCAGCCGACGGCGGCGGTTTCCAGTCCGTCGACTCACTCCAGCTCTCGATTGTGCTGGGCACGACTGCCTCGCTGCAGACGTTCTCGCTCAGTTCATCGACCCTCGCACTGAACGCGGGCGCGCGCTTCCGGATCGTCATCAGCAATAACTCACCGGATTTCGGCAATGTCGATTTCGTCGTGTCACAGGTTACCTCTGCGCCATTCTCGGAAGTCGTCGTCCCGATTCTTCAACCGCTTGAAGTCACGGAGATCACCTTCTGGGATGTCAGCGGCAATGACAGCGGCGGCTGCACGCCAAACTGCGGTACGCAGATCGACCCGGGCGCCGTGGCAACGGGCGATACGATCTGGGCGAGAGCAACCGTCACCGACCTGTTCGGGTCAGACGACATCAACACTGGCTGCGACACACTGGTGAGTACAACGAATTGCCCGACTTTCACTCTCACGGATCCGACGGCCGGAGACCAGACGCCAGGATCCAATATATTGTCCTGGCTGCAGGATCCCGGCGCGGCAACGCGGCAGTTCGAAGTCGAACTCAATCCCGCCGGCTTCGGCCTCGAGGGTGACTGGACCGTCGAGGTCGAAGCGACCGAGGGTGTCGAGGCGACCATTTTCGACACGCTGAGTGCAAGCTTCGAGCGCTTCGGGCCGCCGGTACTCACCGTCGTCAAGAGCGTCTCGGGCACGCCGACGCCCGGCAACATCCTGACGTATACGAACAACGTTTCGAACAGCGGGACGGGCCCGGCCACGGCCGTCACCCTGACCAACGACATCGGCGACTTCCAGACCATCGAGCTGACCGAGAGCGGCGGCAGCTGGACCGCGGTCGAGACACTCGAGGCGCCCTACACGGTAAACACCGAGACGTTCGACGACGGCGGCAACACCTTCACGTACGACCCGACCGGCTTCTGCGGTGCAGCGATACCGACCAACTCACCCTGTTTCGACCCGGCGGTCCGCCAGTTTCGCATCCTGCTCAATGAGACGTTCCCCGTTGGCAACGACTTCGACCAGACCTACCGGGTGCAGGTCGACAACTGATGCGCTCCGGCTTGATCCTGCTGGTTTGCCTGGGTCTCGCGGGATGCAACGCCAATGAGCCCGCGCCCGCAGAGGCGCATGAACCGCTGCAGCGCATGGCCGTTACCGCGAGCGGAACCACGCAGCAGGCACTGATCTTCGACCCATCCCCGCACGAGATCAATAAGGCGCTCTGGCTGATCGTGCCTGACAGCGATACCCGAGCCCGTGACGTGCTCAGCGGGGGAACATTTCAGGCCGGCGCGCGCGACGATAATCGCATGCTGGTCATTCTGGAGGTCACCTCGGCAACGACGAGCGCCACGGCCGAGGTAATGCTGGCGTCGCTGTTCCAGGAAAGGCGCACGGATCTCGCCGAGGTGTACCTCATCGGCATCGGCACCGGTGCAGCCGCCGTACTCGAGCTGGCGCAAAGCAACTACCTGTCACCGCGCGGCATCGCTGTGGTCTCCGGGGTAGGCATGGACACACCGGAAGTGCTGCCCCGTGGCATCACCACCACGTTTCTCGCAGGCGGAGCCGCACCCAGCGAGCGACGGGACGCCAGCGAGCAAATGGCGACGCGATGGAGCGCTGCGATAGCTTGCGGAACCAGCGTCGGCGGTACCGCAAACGGCATTCGCCAGCGCGGCTACTATGGATGCAGGGACGGCGCTACCGTGCTGTTCGGCATTGTTGAGGGGTTCGAAGACATCGGCCCGGCATCGAGACTGAACCTCTCGTTCCTGATCGACAGCTACTTCGACGCGTACGTACGGCAACAGTAGCTAGTCGAGCCCCGCGAAGGCATTCCTCGCGCGGCGCAGCGAGTCCTGATCGAGCTTCACCCGGTACTTCAGGTAGACACCCTTGGCGGTGTACTCACTGCCCAGGAAGTCATCATCAGAGAATCCTTCGAAGTTGAAGCCCAGAGACAACCACACGTTGTGGGCAATGTTGTGACCCACGCTCACGCCGTAGGAGTAGTCCGAAACGTCCGCTTTCCAGGAGTTGTACATACTGCCGTGGAAACCGAGGTCCCAGCGCGCGCCGAGGTCGTGACGGACTTCCATGCCGAGCAGGTCCGTATAGCCCGAGTACTCCTCACCATCGAAGTTGTCCGTGACGTACTTGGCACCGTACTGCAGCGCGATCTGCGTATCGTCAGTCCAGACGTAGTTCGCGTTGAGATTGTTCACGATCTTCTGGGTGATGACATCAAAGCCGTTGCTGACGTTGGAGGAGCGGGAAAGATCAAGGCGGTTCAGTACCGTCCATCGGCTGTCGACGGGACGGAACGCGTAGCCCAGGCGGATATCCGCGGTTGAACGCTCCGCGCCTTCGGTATCACTCTGCTGGATGTCGACCTGTGCGAGCAGCTGCTGGCCATCGTCGAGGTCGTGGATAACGTCACTGACGAGATTGATTCGATCCTCGCCGTCGGACGTCTTGTATTCGACCCGGGTGCTCCAGTCCCACGCATCCTTGCGGAAGTTCGAACCGAACGTCACAGACGTAAAGTCCTCGTTATCCGAACTGCCGTAGACGGTCGTCACCTGAAGGTCTGGCGCCTGCGGCAGTACGTTCGGCTCGTCGACCGACGGCTCGACGGCCTGCTGGGCGATCGTCTGCGAACGGTCGACCGTGAAGTCGAAACGCCACTTGTCATTGAACTCCCAGGTCTGGCGAAGTCCCGCCACCGCGGCCAGCCGTTCGCCGTTCTCGCCGAACGACTGCTGCGCTGTCGTCGAAATCTCGCCACCCTTCCATGGCTGGGTCTTCAGGCCGACGCGGGTCCCTTGCGTATCGAACTCATCGCCCCAGGTGAACTCCTGCTCCGCCGTGATTGTCACGTTCTTCGTGAGCTTGTAGTCGAGCCCGACCCGCAGTCGTTTGGGGAAGTTCGCGGCCTCGGATGCACCGCCGATTGGCGCATCGCCCGCCGCATTCAGGACGAGCTTGCCGTCCAACATCTCATAGGTACCACCCGCCGTAACGAGGTTCGACTGCTGCTTGCGTCCTTCGGCTTCTGCGGTCGCCGAGCGAATGCCCGTATTGAGGGTATAGCCATCACCATCCATTTCGACCGTCGTCGACGCAACCTTTTCGGTCGCGTCGGTTTCGAGGCTCTTCTGTTCGTAGACCTCACCGCTGATCTCGACGTTGTCACCAATGTAGTAGCGGCCCTCGGCACCGATTCGCCGCGTACCGATCTCGCCGCCCCGCTGTTGTCCGAGACCAAAGCCCTGATCAATCTGTCTCGCGTACGCGGTGGCTTCATACTCTGATGTGCGGCGCGTGACTTCCGCGATCACCGCATCGCCACTGGCCTTCGTGCCATCATCACGCTGCGATTCTGACGTGGCAATCTCGGCCCGCGCCTCAGTCACGTCGTCGATCTGCCAGGTCGCATCGAGACCGACCAGATCAGATTCACGGTTCTCTACGCCCTCGTGGAGCACGCTGAGACCGACTTCGGCGTCGTCAGAGAACTTGTAGGCAACCCGACCACCCGCATCCAGTCGGTCGGACCCGCGACCCGGCGTTTCGTAATCCGCCACAATGAAGACCGGATTGAATGCGGTGTCCTGACTCGGTATCGGTTGCTTGAAGAACAGCGTTCCTGCCTCGTAGTCGATGTCATAGTCGACAAAACGGCGCAGCGTCACCGCATCGAGAATCTCCTCGTTGCGGAACCGGTCGCGCGTTTCGATCGTGATCTGCTCGCTGTTGCGAACGATCTCGCTGGAGGACAGCTGATAGAGGCCCGACGTCCCGTCACCCCGGATTTCATCCTTGACGAACGCCTGATCCGATTCCGACACAAAGGCGACAACTTCGAATCGATCGCTGTCGAACTCGGTCTTGAGGCCAGTCAGGCGCCGGGAGTAATTCGACAGCTCGTTTTCAGAGAGGCCCGTGGAGAAGTCACCGAACAGGGCGTAGAACTGACCCCGCTCGAGTTTCAGGTACAGCTTTTCATTGGACTCCGCGTCGTACTGCGTCTGGGTCTGGTCACCATAGATCGTGTAGTACTGGTTCGGGTCGATCTGCTGGCGAACCGCGTTGCGCTTTTCCTTGTCGGAGTCATAGGCGACCGTCAGGATGTACTCACCCTTCACCTGGCCCTTGGCGTAGAACGCGAGCCGGCCGTCCGTACTGAACTCGTCTTCAAGCCCCGCCTGCTCGATGGCCTCCATGTTGCCTGACAGCCGGTTGTGGGCAACCGAGCCCTCGGCAATGCCGACCATGATCCACTCGCGCTTCTCCGGCTCGACAAAGACTTCAAAGTCGACTTCCTGTTCCTCGAACCTCAGGATGCCGCGATAGAGGCCACTGACGGTCACGGGATTCATCAGGATCTCGCCATCCCGGTTCACACGAACGTAACGCGGATCGTTGATATCCGAGAGCTCCGTCAGCGAGAGATTCCGCGTGTATCCGCCGAGCGAGTCGCTCTCGAGCAGCAGTGTCTGCCCCGACTTGATCTGGTTGCCCGAGCGGTCACGCATATCGACCTTGATGCGCACCGGCGAGGTGCCGTCAGCGACGTTGCCGTCAGTCTCGACGATCTCAACCGAGTACAGGAGCCCCGTCATCGTATAGCCCACGGTCTGCTCGAACCGGGCATTGCCGAATGGGTCGAGGCCCTCGAGCGTCATGCTGTGGGTACCGGGATCACCGAGATTCACCCCGATGTAGCTGTAGATCGTCTTGCCCGTATCCGGATCTTCCTTGCTGAAACCGATTCGGCTCCTGGGAATCTCTTCACCGTCAATCACAAGACGTGGCGTCAGACGGCTGTCCAGATCGAGCCGGACCGCCATTGTGCGATTGCTGTAGGTCTCACCATCAACGACGTTCATCAGCCCCTGCACGTTCGGGTCTCGCGCCTCTGCGACCTGATCAAGGTCAGCGGGCAGATCCCAGCTGCCGACAGCTTCAGCCTGTACCGTGGATGCAACCCGCTGAAAACCGCCCTTCAGTTGTTCCAGCGAGAGTTTGCTGAGTTCGGTTCTTCCCCGCGGCGTGTTGGCCGACTCGAACGCAAGCCGCGCCGTGCTTTCACCCGCCAGGGCAGATTCAATCGAAACCACGCGCGAATTGTCAGCACGAAGCAGCATCTCGACGCGACGATTCTGCCTGCGCCCCTCGGCTGTCTCGTTCGAAGCAACAGGGTAGCGGTCTCCGGCGCCGACGACATTGACGACCGGCACATCAAGACGTGCCCCGATGTAATCAGCGACTGACTGCGCGCGCGCCTTCGACAGGGCCGCGTTGCTCTCGAACTCGTCCCGGTTCCACGGCGCAATCGGCACATTATCCGAGTGGCCGACGACGGTCAGTTCAGACCACGCGCCCTTTCGCCATTCCCGAATCAACCTGTCGAGTTCACGCCGGTCGGTTTCACCGAGCGAAGCGCTGCGCGTCTCAAACCGCGGCGCCATCACGTCGAATCGGTTGTCCTGCTTCGGCGGTTCGACCGGAACAATGGCGAATCGCAGTGCACGGGATTCATCGAGATCGCCGAGTTCCCAGACCGAGCCAACGATTGTCTTCTGGCGCGATGCAGCCTCGCCGTTCAGCTCTGCTGTCCCCTCGACAAGTCGCCAGCCCTTCGGCGCGTTGTAAACAAGCTTCGCGTTGTCCGGGAAGACCTCACCTTCTTTCACGCCGGCCTCCAGCAGTACCCACAGACCGTCGCGCTCGCGGGACAGGGTTTGCTTCAATTCGACTGTGGCAACAGGATCAGGACGCTGCTGAACCACAAAATCTGCCCGCCATACCGTGCCGCCGCGCACGTCGACAAACTGGGAATAGCGCGAACCGGCAAATCGCGTGTTCGACTGGCAGGCGCTGGGCTCATAGCGCTCCTCGAGCGAGGCGACGTCCAGCTGGACAACGTGGGAGCCGGGCTCAATGCCCTCGATATGCCAGAAGCCGTTGTCGTCGGTCGTCACGAAGGAGCCGTCTTCCAGGTAGATGCGAACGCCAGCCATGCCCTCTGCGGCCTCGCCTTCTTCGCTGTCGCACTCACCGAGCGTCACGCGCCCCATAAGCGTCGCCTTGTCCCGGAACAGGTCATTTGTCACGAGCACTCGTGCCGTTGCCGTATTGCTCGAAGCAATCAGATCTCCGACGACGGTTGCCGTATTGATGGCCTCACCGGGATCGGCGCCGACAGTCACAGCAGCAACGTAGGTCACCTCAACAGGTTCCGCAAGGTTGCCGCTCATCGGTATTGTCAGTGTTCGACCGCGGTCATCGATCGCGGGCTCGGGGTACGACTCACCGTTGACCCGCAGCGAGCCTCGCTCATAGCGGAAGCCGAGCGGCAGATTGTCGACGAGAGACACCTCCCCGACCGGGCCCGCTACATCAGCGCTGACCGAGATCCGGTACTGGACGAAATCTCCCACTGCGACCAGTTCCTTGCTCGCGCTCTTGGCCACGAGCAGGTTCGCCGCGGGTTTGTCCACCGGCAGGTCGATATTCAGTGCGGGACCCACCGGCACTTCGAAATCGCCACCCCGCGAGCCGCTGCGCAAGGCGTACGGCGCGCCGGGAAGCTGCTGGATCGTGCTGTCGTCGACGACCGAGGGGAACAGGTACTCCGCAGGCAGTCCGCTGACTTCAAGACGATAGTCGCCGGGCACCACAAACGGGAAGCGGTATCCACCATCGGGGAACGTGTACTCGACACCTGCCTCATCGACGGCGCCGGTGCCGGTCACGACCGTGCTCGGATAGGGTGCGAACGTCGGGCCGTCGCCGAAGACCTCGGCCGGCTGACCGGTCGCCGCATTGACGAGGGTGATCGTGACGCCGTCAATGCGGGTGCCATCATTCGTGCTGAACAGGACGCCAAAGGGGTCGACGAGCACCCGCGTTTCGGCGACATCGGAGTTGTCGTAGGCATCGGCATAGCGCGTAAAGATCGACTCGTTCTTTTCGACACCGAGTTCGCAGGATCCGATCTGGTTCGTGCCCTCGGCCGACTGGATGTAGCCAATAAACTCGCCGCTGTCAGGCTCCGTTTCCGTCAGTTCGAGAAACTCACGATCATCCGTTGAGGGTACCGAGACTTCGATGAGTACCCGCTCGCGGACGGTCGGATCGATATTCCGGTTGGCATCCCTGACAATCACGAACACCGGCTGGCCGGCCTTGATGACGTCCGTTTCCACGAGATTGACGAGGCCCGGCACCGGCACGGCCACATCCCGGAGTTCTGAAATGCTCCGCGTCTGATCGGCAACACACAGCGTCTGCTGAACGTTGAATGTTTCTCCAACGCCAGGAATCGGGCTGTACTGATAGAACGAGATATCCGCAGGCGTCAGCGGTGGCATGCTGTCCGGCACCACCGGCCGCACCGGGATGTCGATCCGCGGCAGCGAACCCTGACTGACGGTGAAGACCTGGCCCCGTGATGCGGCTGACAGCGCATAGGTGCCATCAGAGATATCGAGCGCACGCGGCGATGCGTTGCGCGGCAACGCCTGGAGTTCGTCATCGCTGCGACCGGAGATGACGAACTCTTCGAGATTGAAGATCTCGAGCCGATATTCGCCGTCCGGAATGGCCGGGAAGCGGTACTCGCCGGACGCGTGGTCGTAAATCGCCCCGATGCGGTCCTGCACGGTTTCGCCGGAGACAACCGCTGACGGATACAGGGCGAACTCCGGCCCGTCGCCACGAACTTCAGCGGGCTGGCCCGAGCCGACTTCAACAAGTGTCAGGATGACGCCATCGACGGGATCACCAGTCTGGTCGTTGAAGACCAGCCCGACGGGCGAAATCTCCGCAATGTTGCTGACCACATCGCTGCCGTCTGTCGGGTCCGTATAGGTAGCCGAGACCTGCGCATTCGATGCGACGGTGAGCACACAGTCGTCGATGCTGCTTTGGCGGGATGTCGTGAAGACGTAGCCGACGAAGTACCCGGAATCCACGGCGCTTTCTGTGAGGATCACGAGTTCACTGTCTCCGGTCACCGTGACATCGAGGCGCACAGAGACGCTGTCTTTCACAAGCGGCCGGAAATTCTGGTCGGCATCCCGAACACCCACGAGAATCGCATCGCCAACGGCGTAGGCGTCAACTTCATCGACCTGAATCGGGGAATCCAGCGGCGGCGGCCCGACCAGCCCACGGGAATCGGGCACTGACCCGTCAGTCGGCGGCGAGCAGGCCGCCGGTGCAAACTCGACCATGCCGCCGGCCGTATTCGGCGCGAGAAGCTGGATCTGCGACGGTGTCGGCGGGATCTCGCGATCTTCGGGGTCCGTCGAGATCAAGACGACGCTACGGGTATCGAGCCCGCCACTGTCGGTCGCGAGCAAGGTGAGTGGAACCGTCTCACCCTCCGCGAGCGCGACCCCATCGACCAGCTTCAGGACACCATCGACGATCTCGAACCGGTCGTCGCCAAACACGTCGTAGCTGATCGAATCGCCTTCGTCCACGTCGCTGACGAAGAGCGAGCCAATCGTCGCTCCCGCCTCGCCATCGGGCACAAAGTTGTTGTCGATGCCGAGATTGAACGGCGCCTCATTGACGTCGACAACGGGCACCTGGAAGAACGTCGATAAGACATCGCCATCGCTGCCGGTCGCCGTGATGAAAAGCAGCACTTCGGGTTCAGACTCGAAGTTGATCGACGCGCCGTCGACAAGCTGCAGGGTATTGCCAACGATCTCGAAGCGCTCATCACCGACTTCGAGTGAGTATTCCACCGAGGTCGAGCCACCCACCAGATTGATGGGGCCAAGCGCCTGCCCGGTACTGTTCTCACGAATGAACGCGGTTTCGCAGCCAGGCTCAACGCTGCAGCCGAGTTCGATGTCGGTCAGCCCACCGCCGCCACCGCCACCGTCGTCGTCTTCTTCGTTCTCGACCTCGACCGAGACAAACGTGGCCTGCGTGCCGATGCCGTCGGCACGGAAGAAGGCATTATTCGTGAGGATTTCGCCGTCAGGCGGTGCGGCAAACGCTGAAGAGGCACTCCAGAAAAGCACAATCGCCGCGAGGGCGGCGATTGTCCGGAACTGCAATGGAGTGCGATTGAGCGTCATCGTGCCTGTCCGGGAAGCCAGGCGTGCATCGTTGCTTGCGTCAATTACACCAGGCTCGAAGACGCCCCGCATTTCCACATGGTTACAGTCTAGCTGTCGACATCTACCTGATAGACGACGTACAGCGTGTCGCCGGCGGGAATGTTGCCGACATTCTCGGTGTCCGCAGGTTCAATCGGGAACTCACCACCCGGGCCGGCATCATCACCCAGCGAGCTGAGCGAACCCGACGCAAGGCCGGTCTGCGTCGAACCCGTATTGTAGGCGGTGAATGCAGGCAGCGTATCCGAGACGATCACGTTGTTGATCGGGCTGCCGCCCGACGGCGCCTCGATGACCAGCAGGTACTCGATGCGATCGCCGGGATCCACCAGCACATCGCCGGTATCGCTGTAGAAGTCCTCGTCGCCCGCGATGCCATCGGTGTTGACCGAGATATCGACCGTGCCGACGTTGTTGGCGGGCGTCGTGACGTTACGCACGTACTTGGTGAACGTGACGTCGAGCACCGTAATCGTGACGGCGAAGCTGTCGTTCTGCGCGGGCGTGTCATCAACCTCGACCGTTGTCGTCAGGTCGATGGTGGCAGCGCCGGTCGGCGTACCCACGTTCGCAATCGTGACCGTGAAGGACTGGACTTCCTGAATGGGATCACCCACGGATGTGCCCGCGGCGAGACCGCCGGTGGGAACACCCTCGAGGTCGATCGTGATCGTCGACGTCGGTGAACCAGGGCCATTGTCGGTGATAGACGTGACGTCATAATCAGTACCAGCAATACGGACCACATCGCCGACGGCAATACCGTTCACCTGGCTATCGCCACTGTTGCCGTCTGAGGGTACCGTCAGGATCGTGTCGGAAGCCGTGCCGTCAACAACGAAGGCGGTCGCACCGAGATCGGTGACCGGGTTCGGTGCCGCGCCGGCTGCCGTCGTACCCGACAGGTTGTTGTTCGTCTGCGCGAAGGTCACGTCGTAGTCGTCATTACCGTTCGCGTTCGAGATCACCTCGTAGGTGACCTGGTACTGGCCACCGGAGGTGACATTCGCGGTCGCTGACGGTGTCGTGACCAGCGTCGGCGCTGCGGTCACGAGTTGTACCGTGACCGTCACTTCGGCGGTAATCGGCGCACCGTTACCGTCGAAGTCGATCGACGCGGTATTGGTCAATCGCGCGTCTGCCGGCGTCAATGCCATCGCTCCCTGCGAGAATACTGCCGCCAATCCGATGAGCAGCAGTGATATCAGTCTGGATCGAGAGAACATGCTTTCTGGCCCCTTTACAGTTCGCGTTAGGCGTCGACGTCGACGGAGAACAGCACGACGCTGTACTCGTCTACCGACAGTTCACCGCCCGAGGTAGCGTCGCCGATCGCGGCACCTGCGCCGTCATGGCCCGCGCTGGCTTCGACGTTGCCGCCGTTCAGTTCCGCCGCGTCGTCACCCGTCGCCGACGTTGCTGCCAGCGAACCGGCGTCAACGATCGTGCAGGTCGCACCGTCGGTAACACAGTCCGCGCCCACATCAGGTGTCGCGGAATCCGCAAGCGGGAAGACCGTGATCGTCGCACCGCTGAAGGTTGTGAACGCCGCAATTGCGTCAGTGACCTGTACCGCGGTTGCAAGCGCACCGGAGTTCACGATGACGATGGCGTAATCCAGGGTGTCACCCGGGTCGGTCGTGACGCCGGACTTGTAATAGGTGTTGCCGCCGATGCTGACACAGGCCGCCGCGTCAGCAAGACCCGTCGTGCCGGTACAGGACGCCGGGTTGTTGGCCGTCGTCTGGTTGCGGACGAACTTGAAGACCTGGACGTTCGGCGCCGCGATCACAACGCTCTGCGTGCCACCGTTGGCCGACGGGTTCGTGCCCGTATCCGACGTGAAGGTCACCGTGACGTCAGCCGTACCTGCGGTGTCGCCGGTCACCTCGACCGTCACAATCAGCTGTTCACCAATCTGGTCAGCATCGTTAAGCGTGCCGGTGCCGACACACTGGTCGACCTCGAGCGTCGCCGTGGCGTTCGCCTCGTTGCCGGCGCCAGGCTCGGTGATGTCGTTGACGATACAGATGCCGCCGGCGACACGAACGGTATCGCCAATGACCAGGCCGTTAATGTCTGCGCCGTCGCCATTGTCGTCAGCCGGAACGGTAATCTGGGTGCCGGCACCTGCCGCGACGTCAGCCGCCTCGAACGAGGAAATCGCGGCGCCGAGGGAGGCCGTCGTCGCGCCGAGAGAGACAGGAGATGGGGGAGTGATCGTGCCGAACGTCACGACACCGCCCGGGTTCGGCGTTTGTGCCGTACCCACGGTATAGGTATCGAGACCGTTGGCGTTGCTGGTCACGGTGTAGACGAGGGAAATGGTTTCACCCACGCCCACCGGGTCGAGCGGGTCGCTTGCCAGGGAGTCGAAGGCAACCGTTGGCGCCGCCTCGACGAGGTTTACGGTGATATCGACATCTGCCGTGGCAGCCGTCTGCGCGGCGCCACCGGCGTCATCGTAGTCGACCGTGACCGAGTTACGGATGATGTGGGTGGCCGCAAGGTCTGCAAAGGCCTGACCTGCAAACACCACCAGCATCAATCCGGCAATGACCTTGAATGTTGATCGCATAACGCTCCCTACCTCAAATCGCTGTTGCGATTACCTGCTTCTTGTTGAACTGTTTATTGAACGGTCACCACGAAGCTGACCTCGCCATCCGCCCCCGGCGGAATCTCCTCGATCAGCCATCGAATGTTCGTATACCGCTCCGGGTTGGCCCGCCGGCGATCCGTACCGCCACCGAACACCGCGACCTCGTACGTCACTTCCTGGGGCGCCGCGTAAGTCTCGCCACCATCGGCCGAAAACACGATCGTCGAGCCCTCGCCCGACGCTGAATCCGAGACATAAACCGTCAGTTCCGGGATCGGATTCTCGATCCGGACATCTGTCGCAGCCTCATCGCCCGAGTTCACATAGCGGACGGTATAGCGAAGCTTCTGGCCGGGCTCGATCTCTGTCGCCTCGACCCATTCGGTCAGCGGCTCACCGCTTTCCTGTTCGATCACAATCTCTTTCGCAACGGACATGTCGAGCTGGATATTCGGGTCAGCGATGACCGTCGCCGGGGCCGCCGCCACCAGGAACAGGAAATTCATCAAAAACATCTGCCCAACTCCTTTCGCCGTCGGTACAGGACCTGCACGGCCGGGATTCGTAACCATGACGATTCGCCTCGATATCCAATTGCGCAATTTCGGAAACCTAGCGTATCGTAGCCAATCCAACCACCCCTAACAACGAAAATCTCAATGAAAAGAGCCATTTAAGTGAGATTCGGAGAAACGAGGTGAGATTCTTGCCTTGACGAAGCCTTAGTCTGGTTGTTGAAAATGCAAGCATTATACGAATCGGTACGTAACTTGATGTAAGCGGGATGTAAGGTGCGGACGAGCGGCCGTAAACGACGGATTTCCGGTGTGTCCGGGCGGTTAACGCCGGCCGCTGACCTCATCGGCCGGAGCAATGTTGCAAGTCCCCGTCGATTCATCAAACAGAATCACTGCGGTTCCCGCTTCGAGCTGTCGGCGCACCGCTGCAATTTTCTCGGTGAGTGGGACTTCCTCGAGCCCGTATTCGGTGCCCTCGCGACTGACGAACTCCTCGATGACACCCTCAAGTGCGTCTTCGGAGAGGGACTGCCATGGAATAACGACTTCACTCATGCGGCGCATTCTACTTGGGATATAATCGCCGCAACATGACACAGACCATTGCCAATCTCCTCATCGTCGAAGACGAACCGATCACCCGCTCCCAGCTCGCGGCACATTTCGAGCGTGAAGGCTACGGCGTCACCGTCAAGGAAGACGCCGCGGGTGTCGAGGCGCTCATTGCCACCAACGCCATCGACATCTGCCTTATCGACATCAACCTGCCGGGCAAGGACGGCCTGACCCTCACGCGCGAGCTGAGAACCAGCTCGGACGTCGGCATCATCCTCGTGACCGGAAAGGACGATCAGATCGACCGGATCGTGGGTCTCGAGAGCGGGGCTGACGATTACGTCACCAAGCCCTTCGATCCACGGGAGCTGCTGTCACGCGTCAAGAACCTGCTTTGGCGGGTGCGTGCGCAAGAAAAGCAGAAGGAGAAAGGGTTCAAACGCAGCTTCGAGGGCTGGACCCTCGATCTCAACAAGCGGGAACTGGTGACTCCGGAGAATCAGATCCAGCCGCTGTCAGCAGGCGAATTCCATCTGCTGCTGGCGCTCATCGACAACGCCGGCCAGGTGATGACGCGCGATCAGCTCATGAACCGGATCCGAAACCGCGAGTGGTATCCGGACGATCGCTACATCGACGTGCTGGTCGGGCAGGTGCGTCGGAAATTCCGCGAACACGCCCCACAGACGACGTTCATCAGCACCATTCACGGTACCGGCTATCTGTTCGCACCGGACGTCACCTAGCCCTTTATCCTGGCCCACAAGCGCGGCGACGGGTGTAACATTGGGCAGTCTCGCCACAGGCAGTCGCTCATGATTACCGTTGCAGGCTATTCAAACCTGCAGATCATCTACCAGAGCGCTCGAACGCTCGTCTATCAGGCGAAGCGAAAGAGCGACGGGGCCGCTGTGATCCTGCGCCAGCTTCGCCCCGAGATTTCCTCGCCCCAGGGCGTTGCCCGCTTCCGCAAGGAATACGAGATGCTCGGGCGAATCGACTCACGATACGTCGTCAAGGCCCTCGAACTGATCGAGCAGCGCAACAACCCGATCCTCGTGATGGAGGGCATCGGCGGCAACAGCGTCGAGAGCCTGACCCGAAGCACCTCCCTGTCGCTGAGCGAAATCATCAATGTCGCGGTTGCCGTGACGCGCGGACTTAACGACCTGCATGCGGCGCAGATCATTCACCGGAACATCAACCCGTCGAACATCATCTACAATCCCGGCACGGGTGCCGTCCGGATAATCGATCTCGGCATCGCCACGACGACTCCCTCGGCGTTCTCACTGGAACCACCGGGCGATCCCGAGGGAACCCTTGCCTATATCGCTCCCGAACAGACCGGCCGGCTCAATCGTTCTGTCGACTATCGCGCCGATTTCTACGCGCTCGGGGCGACGCTCTACGAAATGCTCGCTGGGGTACCTCCTTTCAGCACCACGGACTCTCTCGAACTGGTCTACAACCATCTGGCGACAACGCCGGTATCGCTGCAGGCGCGCGATGCATCGATTCCCGCAAGCCTGTCGAAGGTCGTCGCCAAGCTGCTGCAGAAAATGCCGGAAGATCGATATCAGAGCGGATTCGCGATTGTGCAGGATCTGTTGCGGTGCCAGGAGTTGCTCGACCAGCCGGCCACTGCCGAAGACAGCTTCGAGGTCGCGCTGGACGACATTCCGGAGCAGCTCAACATCAGCGAGCGCTTGCTGGAGCGCGACGATCAGATCGCAACACTCAGGCAGGGGCTTGCCGACACGATTGACGGCCAGACGGTGGTGCTGGTTTGTGCCGGTGAACCGGGCACGGGCAAGTCATCGCTGATTCGCGAACTTCAGCGCGATGTCGCTGGCCACCACGGATTTCTTGTGACGGCCCGCCATCATCACTTGAGTCCGGAACAACCCTACGGTGGCATTCTCGGCGCGGTGGGTGATCTGGTGCGGCAGATTCTCGCACGACCGGATATGGCGTCGTTCCGGACACGCGTTCGATCGGCGCTCGAAGGGGGTAACTCGGTGCTCACGCAGCTCGCCCCTGAGCTGCGACTGTTGCTGGGAGAATTCACGCCGGGCGAATTCACGCCGAGCGCATCCACGCCGGGCGCATTCACGCCGAGCGCATCCACGCCGGGCGCATCCACGCCGGGCGCATCCACGCCGGGCGAAGACATTCCGCGACGGGGTGACGTTGATGATATGCGCCCGGCGGAAGTAAAGAGTCGGCTGGTGAATGGCATCGCAGCCCTCGTCAAAGCGGTAGCCAGTGCAGACTCGCCGCTCGTCCTGAACATCGAGAACCTGCACTGGATTGACCGCGCAGCGCTCGAACTCTTCGAGCCGCTGTTCTCCCAGCACGAGCTTCGACATTTCATGCTGATCGGCACCTACCACCCACACGAGCTGGCCAGCAACGTCGAAATCCGTGACGCGCTGGAACAACTGGCAAGCTTCCATCCGGACTTTCGCCTGGTGACCATGGGGAACCTGACCCAGCGAAGTGTGGCATCCCTCATTGCGGAGTCTCTGTATCGCCCCATGGAAGATGCGGTGCGGCTTGCCGAGATCGTTCACAGCAAGACTGCAGGCAATCCTCTCGCGGTCCGTGAGTTCCTTCATGCACTGACCCGGGAAGGCGTGCTGCATTTTGATCGTGAGTATCGGGAGTGGGCCTGCGACCTGAACGCCGCCGGCCGATTGCCCCCGACAGACAACGTAAGCCGGATGCTGGCCGACAAGATCGAGGAACTCGAGCCCGTCACGGCCGACCTGCTGAAGATCGCCTCGTGCGCAGGCGAACAGTTCGACCTCGAGACCATACAGAGTGTTTCCGAGCTCTCCTTTTCAGAGACAGCGGCAAGGCTGCTGCATGCGGTCAGGGAAGGTTATCTGATACACCGCCCTTCAGACCGCGATCGCAAGATGGCATACCAGTTCGCGCACGAGCGAATCCAGCGGGCCGCCTATCTCCTGCTGACGACGACACAGAAGCGCAAGATTCACACCAGCATCGGCGCCGCCTACCTTCAGGTGAATCAGGAGGTACAGGACGATCGCATCTTCGAGATCGTCAATCAGCTCAACAACAGCTTCGAATCTCCCGACCCTGGTACCGTGGACAAGACCCGGCTCGCGGAGCTCAATCTGTCAGCCGGACGCAAGGCAAAACAGGCAGCCGCCTTCCAGGCTGCATTCAAGTACTTTCGCACCGCCATCGCGCTCCATGGGCAGAATGTGTGGGCCCAGTACGAGCAGAGCCTCGATATGCATATTGAGGCAGCTGAGACCGCGTACCTCTGCGGCGACATGCAGCAGCTGGATGTACTTGTCGATCGAATACTGTCGCATGCGATCACACCGCTCGATCGTGCCCGCGCCTTCGAGATCAAACTGCGTGCGCTGGTCGCGTTCAACGAACTGGACGATGCGCTCGCGCTGGGCCATGACGTTCTGGAACTGCTCGGTGTGCCGGTCAGCAGGCGCCTGAAGAGCCTGCGGGGTGCATCCCTCCTGACGAAACTCGTGATCCGAGCAGCAAGGATGCAACACGAAGACCTTGCCAACGCCCGCTTGATGACAGACCCGCAATTGCTGGCGGCGATGCGTATCCTGATGATCCTCTGCCAGGCCGGCTACCTGAACGCCAGCGAAGCAACGGGTCTGTATATCCTGAAGATGACGCAGCTCTCGCTGCAACACGGCATGGCTCCGGAGACATCGTTTGCCTACCCGATGTTCGGTGCGCTGCTGATCTCGAACGTCGGGACCATTGAGCTTGGTTACCGGTTCGGCATGCTTGCGAGCGAGAATCTCGGCGAATCGAATCGCGAGCTTCACTGCAAGACCATCTTCCTCGTGAACAATTTCATTCGCATCTGGAAGCATCCGGTTCGCGACACCCTCGAGCCATTGACGCAGGCATACCGGATCGGCATGGAGACCGGCGACATCGAGTTCGCGCTGATCTCGTCGATCACAGGTGCCGCCAATGCCTTTGTGCTCGGACATGATCTGCACAGCCTCGAGACCAATCTCGCCAACTACAACCAGAAGGCCGGCGAATTCAACCAGACGCCAATCCTGAGCATGGGTTCGATCTACCAGCAGGCGGCAAGCAACCTGATGAATCCCTGTGCGGCGCCGTGGTTGCTTGAGGGGGATATCTACAGTGAGAACGAAATCCTGCAGTTCCATGAGGACAGCGGCGATGAGTCCAGCCTCGCGAACCTGTTTATCGTCAAAATGTTTCTCGCCGTCCTGTTCGGGCGCACCGACCATGCGCTGAACTTCAGCCGCGAGGCTCGCGTGCGCCTTAACAGCGTTGTTTCCTCACCAGCGGTGTCCTTTTTCATCCTGTACGAGACGCTGGCTGCCATCATGGCGCTCGAAACGCACCGGAGCCGCCGTGAGGAAATTGAACTCCGGTTTCGCATTCGGATGAATCGCCGGCGACTGCGCAAGTGGGCCCACCATGCGCCCGAAAATGTGCTGCACAGCTACCACCTGATTCAGGCGGAGCTCGCGCGCGGCGCGGGTGACGTGCCCGCCGCACTGGACCACTTTGATCGGGCGATTGCCCTGGCTGAGCAGAACGGTTACCTCAAGGAGCATGCTTTTGCCAACGAGCGCTTCGGGCGCTTTCATCTGGCGGCCAACAAGCGAGAGCTGGCGCTGTTCTACCTCCGGCAGGCCCGGGCCTCGTACGTGCGTTGGGGCGCAGTGACGAAAGTAGAGGCGCTCGACACGGAATTCGTGGAACTCGCGGAGACCGAGGCCATGGAGCGGCGTCAGGGCCGGTTCAGCCAATCGGGACAAGCGCAGCTTCCCGGGCAGTCAATGCGAAGCTATGGCAACTACCTGGACCTCGGCTCGGTCATCAAAGCCTCCCAGGTCCTCTCCGGCGAGATCATTCTCGACAACCTGCTCGAACGCCTGATGCAGGTCGCCCTCGAGAACGCCGGCGCACAGCGCGCGAGTCTGATTCTCGCCCAGGGTGACGATCTCACGCTGGAAATCACCACAGAGTACGATGGCGGTACCTCCCGCCATGAGCGCAAGAGTATCGACATCTCCCTCGCCCGCGATGTCCCGGTCTCTGTCATTCAGTATGTCGCTCGAACGCAGGAAGATCTGGTGCTGAACGACGCCCTCAATGAGGACATCTTCACTCAGGATGAATACATCATCGCGAAGCAGCCGAAGTCGATTCTCTGCATTCCCATCCTGAGCAAGTCGCACCTCACCGGTGTCCTGTATCTCGAGAACCGGCAGACCACACTGGCGTTTACCCAGGAGCGCGTCGCCATTCTGAAGCTGCTGGCTTCCCAGTCAGCGATCGCCATCGAGAATGCGAAGCTGTATCAGCAGCTCAACGAGTCACGGGACAAGTATCTCTCGCTCTATCAGAACGCGGTCGAAGGTATTTTCGAGATCGACGACAAGGGGATTGCGACCAATATCAATCCGGCCGCCGCCCAGCTACTCGGCTTCGATTCGCCCGAGGCTGCGATCGAGGGAACCCGCCGGGAAGTCACCGACTGGTTCGTTCATCGCGAGGATCTCGACAGGCTTGCAGATACTCTCCGCATCGAGCGCCGCGTTGTTGGCTACGAGACAGAGATCCGCAGGAGAGACGGGCAGCCGCTCTGGGTTGCGCTGTCCGCACAGGTGTTCCTTCACGACGATGACGAGACCTATCACATCGAGGGCTCGATCATCGACATCACTGAGCGCAAATTGCGGGAGGAGGCAGAGCAGGCGACACGGCTGGCGCAGGCGGCCACCGAATCGAAGAGCCAGTTCCTCGCCAACATGAGCCACGAGATCAGAACGCCAATGAATGCAATCACCGGCTACACCGATCTCGCACTGAAAACGGAATTAACGGAGCAACAAACCAACTATCTCGAAACCATTCGCAGTTCATCCGATCACCTGCTCCGAGTCGTCAACGACATTCTCGATCTGTCGAAGATCGAGTCAGGAAAGCTCGAAATCCAGCACGTACCGTTCCGGCTTAACGACGTCTTTGTCGACCTGAATAACCTTTTTGGCCTCGAAGCAGCAGAAAGGGGCCTGACACTCAACCTGCCCGATACGGACAGCGCTGACGCGAAGTACTACGTCGGAGATCCTGTCCGCATCGGGCAGGTGCTGATCAATCTCGTATCGAACGCGCTGAAGTTCACCGACGCCGGCTCAATCAACGTCAATTACGAGGTTGTTCCGCTGCGGGATGACCGGGCCTGCATCAATTTCACTGTCACCGACACCGGTATTGGCATCGCGGACAACGAGCTCGATTACATCTTCGAATCATTCGCACAGGGCAGTATCGCGTCCCCCAATGCGGGAACCGGCCTCGGGCTCGCCATCAGCAAGAGTCTGGTCGAGATGATGGACGGACACATTCATGCGGTCAGCGAGAAGGACATCGGCAGCAGCTTCTACTTCTCGGTTGTCGTTGAACCGTGGGCGGAGCAAACGCTGCCGGCGGCGCCTGCCGCAGGAGACGAAGCGGCCGACCGGTCGGGTGTCGCGGTGCTGCTCGTTGAAGACAACCAGATCAACCAGAACCTCGCGAAGGAAGTTCTGCAGCAGGCTGGCGTGCGGGTCGACGTTGCCAACAACGGCAAGGAGGCGCTCACCTGCCTGAAATCGACGCAATACTTCGCCGTTCTCATGGATCTCAGAATGCCCGAGATGGATGGCCTCGAAGCGATCCAGCACATTCGTGCGAACCCCCTCACCGTCGGTCTGCCGGTCATCGCACTGTCCGCTGGCGTTCTGAAAGAGGAGGTGGAATCGGCGCTGAGCGCCGGCTTCGACTACTACCTGCCGAAGCCGGTCGATTTCCAGGAACTGCTTGAACTGCTCGACCATATTGCGGGTGTCGAAAGTGCCCGATCAGGGGAGGCACCGGCCGCTGAACCACCGACCGATACCGGTATCATCGACGGAATCGATTTCGCACGCGCCCTCCGCAATCACAACCACGACCTGACGTTGCTGCTCAGATTGCTCGATGATTTTGTCAGCATCTATCGGGAAGCCGCGGAGCAACTCCGTGAACAGATCGACAGCGGCAACTGGAATCGGGCAGAGCGTCTGGCCCACAACCTTGCTGGCGTCGCCGGCAGTTTTGGCGCCACCGCGCTGCTGAACGAGTCGCGGGCGCTCGAGCACGAGCTTCGCAAAGGTGCGGTCGGCGGGGATGCCGCCAATCCGGTTTCGCGCGAGCTGGCGACCTTCTGCTCGGCCATTGAGAAATTCCGGGCCGCGGCTGACAGCAGCCGCAAGTCGGGCGCTACAGGTTAACGAGATCGAGCAGTCGGTGGCGCTGCTTTGCCTCAAGACTGTCGAAGTCGAAGAGTTCGGTATCCAGCAAGTGGGACGGCACGACATCGGTCAGTGCCCTGAAGATCGTATTCAGGCGGCCGGGATGCGCCCTCTCCCACCCCTGTAGCATCTCCTTGATCACCTGCCTTTGCAGATTGTCCTGAGAGCCGCAGAGGTTGCAGGGAATGATCGGCAGCTGCGCTGCCTCGGCGTAGGCTTCGAGATCTGACTCACGGCAATAGGCCAGCGGGCGAATCACGATATTCTCACCATCGTCCGAGAGCAGCTTCGGAGGCATCGTCTTCAGCTTGCCTCCGTGAAAGAGATTCAGGAACAGCGTCTCGAGAATATCGTCACGGTGGTGACCAAGTGCGATCTTGTTGTAGCCATGCTGACTCGCAAAGCGGTAGAGGATTCCCCGGCGGAAACGGGAACACCAGCCACAATAGGTCTTGCCCTCCGGCACCATATCCGTCACCAGCGAGTACGTATCCTCTTCGAGGATGCGATAGTCGACGCCCAGCGATTCAAAGTGCGCAGGCAGTACGTCCTCGGGAAAACCCGGCTGCTTCTGATCGAGATTGACCGCCAGCAAGTCGAATCGGATGGGCGCATGTCGCTGAAGATTCATCAGGATGTCCAGCATCGCCAGCGAGTCCTTGCCACCCGAGATACAGGCCATCACACGATCGCCCTCCTCGATCATCGAGAAATCGGCAATCGCACGGCCGGTTTCCCGCCGCAGGCGTTTCGCGAGCTTGTTTTGTTCGTACTGGGCTTTCGGTTTCATCAGGACCTCCGGAGATCTCGAAATTCTATCGCATCGCCCTTAGACTGCGAACCATGAAGAGACATCTGGCGAGCGTGTTGCTCGCGCTCACGACAGTCGCGTGCAGCGCCGATAGCGATCGCGCGGGACCCAGTGCCGGCGTGATCCTGCAGTACCATCACATTGCGACCGACACACCGCGCATCACCAGCACCAGCCCCGACGAATTCGCGGCCCACCTCGACTTCCTCGCCGAAGCCGGGTTCGAAATCTGGCCGCTCCAGCAACTTGTCGACACCGTAAGGGCAGGTCATCCGACACCGGCCAGGGTTGCGTCGATCACCTTCGACGATGCCTATACCAGCATCTACACGACGGCGTTTCCGATGCTCGAGGAACGCGGGTGGCCATTCACTGTCTTCGTTGCGACCGAACCCGTGGAGACGGGGCAGGCAGGCTATCTGAGCTGGGACGAACTGCGCGAGATGTCGCAGGCCGGCGTGACAATCGCAAACCACACGCACAGCCATACCCACTTGCTTCGACGCGAGGCGGGAGAGTCGACTGGCGAGTGGCGCATACGCATTCGTGGTGAACTCACCACTGCACAGGAGTTGATCGAGAAAAACCTCGGGTCGGCGCCACCGCTGTTCGCCTACACCTATGGCGAATACGATCCGGATGTACTCGCCATCGTTCGCGATCTGGGCTGGGTTGGCGTCGGCCAGCAGAGCGGCGCGATCGGGCCGGGTCTGGCCTTTGAAGTACTGCCCCGCTTCCCTTTCGGCGGCAGCTACAATGATATCAAGGCGTTCAGGACCAAGGCCCAAACGTTGCCAATGCCGGTCAAGGCAAAAATCATCACGCCAATGATCGAAGAGGACCTGACGCCCTCCATCACGCTCGAACTGACCGACACCGACGTGCGACGTGACCAACTTGTTTGCTATACGCCGGGCGGCGGCACGGCTGAGCTCGATTGGAACGGCAATCGCGTCACCGCGACTGCCACGAGTCCCGTACCGGTGGGACGCTCCCGCTACAACTGCACGATGCCGGCCGGCGAGGGTCGCTTCTACTGGTACTCCCAGCTCTGGATCCGAAAGCGTCCGGACGGCAGCTGGTACCCCGAACCATAGTGCCTGTCGGGCCAGAGGCGTTGCCGCCGACAGGGGCGAGCCACTCCCTACGGCGGCGCCGGCATATATACCCCGAACCATAGTGCCTGTCGGGCCAGAGGCGTTGCCGCCGACAGGGGCGAGCCACTCCCTACGGCGGCGCCGGCATATATACCCCGAACCATAGTGCCTGTCGGGCCAGACGCGTTGCCGGCGGTAAGGCCTTGCCAAACCGTACGGCGGCGCCGGCATATATACCCCGAACCATAGTACCGTGCCGTAGTACCGCAGCACCCTCGTGCTGAGGCTCGTGCGCAGCACGCGCCGAAGGACCTGAGTCCTTCGCTGCGCCAGGGACGAGGGAGAGCGCGCAGCAACGCACACGGCCGTGAGCCGGTACAGTCTGGAGGGGAATTAGGCGTGCGCAGCGGCGACTGCAGCGGCGAAGCCGCGAAAGGGTCCCCGGAGGACTGTGCCGGCTCGCGGCCGCCACGTTCGAAGCAGACGTGCCGACGGCAGGTCCTTAGGCGCGTGCTGCGCGTGAGCCTCAGGACGAGCCAGGGCGCTAGAGACCTCTCAGAACCGTGATCGGCGGCGTCTTGACGACTCGCAGTGTCGCAATTGTCCCGATGATGCCGATCAGGATCATGCCGACAACCGGCCCCAGCACCCAGAGCTGCGGGTTCACGTTGTAGTCCAGCTCGAAGATTTCCGTTTCGAGCGCAAACACCGTGATCTCCGAACCAACGGTTGCCAGCACACCGGCAAACAGGCCCAGGGCACAGAACTCGATAACGAGGCTGCCCATCACCAGGTTCTGGCTCGCACCGAGCGTGCGCAGAATTGCGTGCTGCTTGAAACGCTCATCCATGCTTGCCTGGATGCTCGCCAGCAAAACCAGACCGCCGGAGACGAGAATCAGCACCAGCACGAGTTCGATCGCCATCGTGACCTGGGCGATGATTGTCTTGATCTGCTCAATGAGCGCATCCACCTCCAGCACGGTCATGGTCGGATACTTCCGCAGCAACTCGTTGAGGAAGAGCTTGTCTTCGGTCGGCAAGTTGAAACTGGTCATATAGGTCGACGGGAAGTTGTCGAGCGACCCTGGCGAGAAGATGATGTAGAAATTCGGCTGCATGTTGTCCCACGCAACGGTCCTGATACTCGACACTTCCGTCTTCAGTTCCTGCCCCTGAATCGTGAAGACGAGTTCGTCACCAACGCCCAGCCGGTTGCGCCTCGCAAAGTCGGATTCGAGCGACACGAGGGG
This sequence comes from Pseudomonadales bacterium, assembly GCA_965267485.1. Classification (GTDB taxonomy): domain Bacteria; phylum Pseudomonadota; class Gammaproteobacteria; order Pseudomonadales; family Azotimanducaceae; genus JANQJA01. The sequence continues at coordinate 3,129,568 of OZ254080.1, forward strand.
CGGCCCGGCGTAATCTGCCGGCCACCAGTCACCGGCGATGATGCGGTTGTCGTCGGGCAGCGCTTCCGCCCAGGTGAGATTGCGGCCGGAACTCGCGCTCGGCGCGTCATCGTCTTCGCCGAACGATTCCTGGTCGCGCAGGTTCTGGCTGCGCTCCCTCGCCGACTCACCATTGATTGTCGATATCCGTCCGCGAATCATCGAAAACAACGGCTGGGCCGCAATATCATTCTCTTCGAACAGCGTGCGAATCGGATCGACGTCTTCGGGCGATATGTTGATGGCGAAGTGGTTCGGCGCATCCTCCGGAATCTGTGCACTCCATTCATCGATCAGCGCGGTACGCACGAGGAAGAGAATCAGCAGCAGCATGATGGCGAGACCGAAGACGAGAATCTGCAGCGTGTTTTCCTGCCCACGCCGCTGCATGCCGGCCAGCGCCAGCCGCCATGCGCTGCCCGCCTGCATCCCCAGCACCCGTCCGGAACGCAGCAGCAGCCATGCAACCATCCAGAGAATGGCGGTCGCCGCGGCCGCGCCGCTGAAGATCAGCGCGGTGAGGTAGAGGTCCTCGCTGTACCACCACATCAGCCCGATCGTGCCGGCGATGGCCGCGCCATAGGTCAGGCGATCGGTCGCCGACGGGTTCTCGAGGTCGCGGCGAATGACGCGAATCGGTTCCGTTGCCCGCAACCGCAACAACGGCGGCAGCGCATAGGCGAGCAGACACACGAAGCCGGTCACGAGCCCGAGCCAGATCGGCCGCAGCCCCGGGTTCGGCAACTCGATCGGGATGTAGGGGTCCAGTATCGACACGATCCCGACCTGAACGAGGAATCCGATACCGCTGCCAATCAGCGTGGCCACCATGCCCAGCGTCACGAAGATCACCGTGAACATACCGTCAATGGCGTTGGGCGTCGCGCCCAGCGTCTTGAGCACGGCGACATGGTCGTAGTGGCGGAGTGAGTAACGCTGCGCCGACAGCGCAATCGCCACACCCGCCAGCACGACGCCCAGCAATCCGCCCAGCAACAGGAACCGCTCGGCACGATCGAGCGCGTTGCCGATGCCTTCGGCGCCTTCCTTGACGCCGAACATCCGCGCATTGTCACCGAGCCGTTCGGTTGCCCATTGCCCGAAGGATTCAAGCACCTCCGGCTCGCCGGCAAAAAGCGCCCGATACGACACCCTGCTCGCCGGCTGAACGACCTCGGTCGCCGGAACATCGGCGATGTTCATCATGACGCGAGGACCGGTGTCGGTGAATCCGCCGCCGCGATCCGGCTCCTTGATCAGAATACGCCCGACGCGAAAGCTCGCCGCCCCGATATCCACGAGATCGCCAATCCCGACACCCAGTGACGGCGCCAGCCGGCTTTCGAGCCAGATCTCACCGGGTGGCGGACCTCCTTCGGCAACAAAGCCCCCGACAAAGGGTTCATCAGACGCGATGAGGCGCCCCCGCAGCGGATAGCCGTCACTGACCGCCTTGACCGACGAGAACTGGGCGCGGTCGGCCGAGAAGACCATCGACAGAAACTGGATGGTGCTCGCCGTCTCGATATTGCGGCGAGACGCCTCAGCGTAGAACTGCGGATCGACCGGATCGGAACTTGCGATCACCCGGTCTGCCGCGAGGAAGGTCGCTGATTCCTGGAGCAGCGCCTGATTGAGCCGGTCGACGAAAAGCGTGATCGTCGTGACCGTGCTCACGGCGATGATCAGCGATGCCAGCAGCAGTGTGAGTTCGCCCGAGCGCCAGTCGCGCCAGAGCAGACGGAGTGCGAGGCCCACGTTCACTGTACGGTCGTCAACGCGGGCTGCTGTGCCGCCTGCCCGTCCACGAGCATGCCGGAGTCAATGTAGATCGCCCGATCGCAGCGGTCGGCGAGGCGCTGATCGTGGGTGACCAGCACCAGTGTCGTGCCGTACTCCTCGTTCAGTTCGAACAGCAGTTCGATGATGCGTTCACCCGTTTTGGTATCAAGGTTGCCGGTGGGTTCGTCCGCGAACAGGATTTCAGCGCTCGACGCGAATGCCCGGGCGATGGCGACACGCTGCTGCTCACCGCCCGAGAGTTGTTTCGGGTAGTGATGCAATCGATGACCGAGTCCGACCCGCTCCAGCAGATCCCGGGCTTTGCCTGCAGCGTCCGGCGCTTTCTTGAGTTCCGCCGGCAGCATCACATTCTCGACGGCGGTCAGGCTGCCGAGCAACTGAAAGGCCTGAAAGACGAAGCCGACCATCTCGCCGCGCACCCGCGCGCGTTTCTCTTCGTCCTGTGCCGTAATCTCATGCGGACCGAGAAAGACCGAACCCCGGGAAGGGGTATCGAGCCCCGCGAGCAGGCTCAGCAGCGTCGTCTTGCCGGAGCCCGAGGCGCCCACGATGGCGACGCGCTCCGCCTTCTTGATTTCGAGATCGATCCCTTTCAAGATCGTTAGTTGCCCTTCCGACGTATTAACGGTCTTTCCAAGGTCCACCGCCCTGATCATGATGTCTGACGTCACACGTATCCCCACTCTGCTTGTGTGTTGGGTGCTGATTTCATTTAGCCCTACCGCTTATACGGAATCCAATACCATACTGGTTTACGGCGACAGTATCAGTGCCGCCTACGGCATGGAGGAAGACCAGGGATGGGCGAGCCTGCTGGCCGATCGTATCGAGGCCGCTGAGCTCCCCTACCGCGTCGTCAACGCCAGCGTCAGCGGCGAAACCACAGGCGGCGGCCTTGTGCGACTGCCCAGAGCACTCGAGGTCCACCAGCCATCGCTGGTCGTCCTGGAACTGGGTGGCAACGACGGACTCCGAGGTTACCCGATCGACAAGATTCGGGAGAACCTCGATGCGATGACCCGAATGTCAATGTCGGCGGGTGCCGATGTCCTGCTCATCGGCATGGTACTGCCACCCAACTATGGCCGGCGCTATATCGAGGCGTTCACGAACATTTTCTCGACCGTCGCAGACACGCACGATATCCCGCTCATTCCGGTGTTGCTCGACGGCATCGCGACGGAAGAAAGCCTCATTCAGCGTGACGGTATTCACCCGACGCCGGAGGCGCAGCCGATGATTGTTGAACAGGTCTGGCCCGTGCTTGAGGGGATGCTAGAGAACCTAGAAGAGGTCGAGCTGCAGGGTCGCGTTGTCGGCGACGAGTAGCTTTTCACGCTCGCGCCAGTCCGGCAGCGTGCGATCCATCAGGCGATAGAACGACGCGTTGTGCGCAAAATGCCGCAGATGGCAGAGTTCATGCGTCACGACGAAGTCGATCGCGGCCAGCGGCTTCTGCATCAGCAATGAATTGAGGCAGATCTCACCCCGGCTCGAACAACTGCCCCAGCGCGCCTTCATCTTGCGGATCTTCAGCGTCGAGGGCGGGAGCCGTTCCCTGAAACGCTCGCGGCACTGCGCGACACGCTCGGGCATCAGCCTGATGGCCCCTGCGCGATAGAACTGCTCTACCGCATCCCGGACACAGTCCGGGTCATCAGGATGCAGGCATCTCACAGCGAGCATGTCGTCGACCACGCTGACGAAACGCCGACCTTCCGACAGTCTCAGACGATAGCCGACACCGAGCCACTGCACCGTCTCGCCTTCTGTGTAACGCAGCGAACGCGGCAACTCGCAGGCGATCTCATCAAGCGTCGATGCGATCCAGTCGCGGCGCGATTCGAGGAACGCTTCCATCTCCCGCGTCGGGCAGCGTGTCGGCACACGAAGTTCGATGGGACGGTCTGCAAAGACATGGATGGCCATGGTCTTGCGCCGCATGCGGCGCACGATGATTTCTACGACGCGATCGTCGAGCCGGAACGAACGGGCGTAACGGGCCGGTGTGTCCTTCACCTGGCGTTGGCGCAGGGAGGTGACATCGGCGCATTGCCCTCGCGGGCACGCCACTCGTCCTCGGTATAGGCATGGATGGCCAATGCGTGGATCGAATTTGCGAGTTCGTCGGCAAGGACCTGATTGATTCGGCGATGGCGCTGGACGAGTTTCATGCCACCGAATTCATCAGCCACCAGCACGACCTTGAAGTGCGACTCGCTGCCCGGAGGAACATTGTGGTTGCCGCTCTCGTTGACGACCTCGAGGTGCTTCAGGTCTATCGCATCGGCAAGTTTTGTTTCGATGGTCTGTTGGACTTGCATGGCGAACATTCTAGAACACTCTGGCGGTGCGCTGAAGCAATAGACGGGCTAAAGAGCGGCGGTGGCTGTTCCCGGCAGGCTGGAGGACAGGACGTCCGAAAGCCAGCCTACAGGGATGTACCGGGGCGCGTAGCCTTGTGGCGGTGCCGGGAACAGCCACCGCCGCTCGCACTTTCTGTTATCCCTTTTCGGTGAGGACGAACACCCCATCCCAGTCAGCCGGCGGCGGGTTCTTCAGGTACATCTCGCAGCGGGCCTCAAACGTCTTGCTCGGCTGATCATCGGGGTCGATCGACGTACACAGCCTGAACGCGGCCTTTGCCGCCTCGAAGTCCCGCGCCAGGTAGAGCTGTCGCGCCTTGTCGAACTGCACCATGAGATCGGCCGTCAGCCCGGTCGTCTGATGCTTGCGCGCCACCAGCTGGTAGATCGTGATCGGCTCTGACTTGCCCACCACGACAATCCGGTCGAGTTCGCGCGCATCGATGTGATCGCTGCAGGCCGCATAAGTTGCTTCCGAGATCAGCGTGCCCGAACCATAGGCCTTGTTCGCGCCCTCGAGCCGGGCGGCCAGATTCACGGCATCACCCATGATCGTGTAGTCGAGCCGCTGAGCCGAGCCCATGTTGCCAACGACCATTGGCCCGCTGTTGAGACCCATGCGAACGCCGATTGCGTCGTAGCCCTGTTTGACGAGGCGTTCGTTCAGCGGCCCCAGCCGCTCCCGCATGTCGATGGCGGCATGGCAGGCCCGGCGCGCATGGTCTTCCTGCATCGTCGGCGCGCCCCAGAAGGCGATGATCGCATCACCCTCAAACTTGTCGACCGTACCGTCCTCGCGGAGGATCACGTTACACATCTCGGTCAGGTAGTCGTTCAGCATGTTGACGAGTTCGACGGGAGACATCTTTTCGGAGAACGTCGAGAAACTCGCAATATCCGAGAAGAACGCGGTCATCTCGCGTTCCTCTCCGCCGAGCGCGATTTTCGACGGATCCTGAACAAGCTCGGCAACGACCTTCGGCGACAGGTACTGGCCGAAAGCATCGCGAATCTGGGACTTCTGGCCGAGCTCGAGCAGGTAGTGACGCACGTTGATCACGACGATCGCGAAAATGGACGCCAGCAACACGTAGCTCATCGACACAACGATGCCCTGCATGATGTAGAGGTAAACCGTCACGAGGATGTATGCGAGCACGATGCCTATGGAGACAGCGTTGCGCTTGATCAGGTCAGAGATTTTCGCTGTCGCCAGGAAGGCGGCGAGCATGATCGCAGCAAACACGAGTTCCGTCAGGAACGACGCGGCAACCAGCGGACCGTTACGCAGCAGCGTACTGATGGTATTTGCGATGACTTCCACGCCGTATACGTTTCCGACGGGCGTCTCGAACTCATCGTGCGCCACCTCGGCCACTTCACCGATCAGCACAATACGGTTGGAAACCAGATAGCTGAGCTCGTCGAGAACCTCGGGATCTTCGGTAAACAGGATCTCGGCAGCAGACAGCCCCACATAGTCGTGAAGGTAGCCGGTCTCCTCCTCGCTGTAGTCCGGCACGAGCGGAAAGTCGATGTAGATGTCATTGAACTGGTCAAGCGAGATGTCGAGGTCACCAATCGAGAGGTGCCGGCCCTCGAGTTCCGGTTCCTGACCGAGGAACTCCGCAACAGCCATTACAGCGAACGGCCACTCGCCATCGCGCGCGATCTGCGGATAAACACGCACGCGGCTGATCATCTCCGAAATTGCGCTGTTCGAGGAAATATTCGAGTAGCCGGATACAGCATGGCGGTCAAATCGTTCGATAGCGTGGTTGGTGCCGCGATACCGCCCCTCGATAAATTCGGCCTGGGAGACGAGCAGGACATTGCCGGCATACTCCAGCGCTTCCTCGAGACGGGGGTCTTCCCCATAGGCACTGTTGAAGTCGAGCAGGATGTCGACCCCGATTACGACCGCCCCCATGTCGGCGAGTCGCTCGACGATCGTCGCGAGATCGACGCGCCGCAGCGGGTAGGCACCGTACTCCTCGTAGAACAACTCATCGGTGAAGACGACCACAACGTCCTCGTTGGGCGTTGTGTAGTAAGGGTCGCCGTAGTGCGCCCTGAGAATCTGACGGTAGGAAAGCGTCTGGTCTTCGATGAAGGAGAAGGCCTCCTGGTATTCAAAGACGACGGCGAGCGAAAAAACGACGGCGATCGCAAACAGATCGTACCGGCGGGAACTGTTGCCCATGAAGCGGCCCCGGATTCTTTTTGTTAGCGCGGCCGTAACGCCCGCGATAACAACATACTATAGGATAGGGGCAGCCCGAAAAAGGGAGGAAACACTCCCGGCGCGAACGCGCCGGGAGCGGAAGAACAGGATCAGTAGTCCTCGTCCATGCGCGAATTGTAGAGGCGGGCCTCATTCTCACGCAGGTCGCTGAGTTTCAGATTCTGGTAAGACTCGATGAGCAGCGGTCGGAGTTCGTTGTCATCGGGATAGTCCTGGAAGTAATCACGGTACTCATCCATCGCCGCCACGTACATGTCGTTCTCTTCGAGCACACTCGTCGTGAGCAGCAAATCACCGCCGAACGACTCGAGCTGCGCCATGATTTCCTGTTCCTTGTCTTCGTCGTACCAGACCAGCGTCGAATTACGTCGCGGAATGTAGACTGTGCCATCCTTGTCGAGCACTTCGACATGGTAGCTGTGTTCACCGGGTTCGAGGCCCGACACCTCATAGCGGATCATTTCGGACGTCGATTGGGCGGGAATGTCGATGGCCTCGCCATCAATCACGAGCCGGTACGAATACTCCGGACATGCGTTACGCCAGACCAGATCAGGATGGGACGGCGAGAGGGCAACCTTCCTGATCGTATAAACCTTGTTGTCGCAACCGCCTTCTTCACCTTCAGTAATGCTGCGTCGCACTGTGGTGTACCGCTGCGCCTTGGCAAATTTGTTGGCAAGGCTCTCCCAGATGCTGACAGACTCTTCCTTGGGCCGTGACAGTCGCCCGTCAATGACCTCGATGGAATCTTCCTCGATCTCAACGCGCGTGTTGCTGCCAAGCTCCTGGGACAGACCGGTGCGCTGATTGATCAGTTTGCCGCCGCCATCCTTGCCGGAGCGAATCTGATAGCCCGGAAAGAGATACTTCGTGCGACGAACCGGACGCCAGTTTTCACCATCACGGCTGTACTCGACGTCACCCTCGACCTGAACGAGCTTGGCAACGGGCGGCTGCCGGGCGTCGGCGGGGTTGGAAACGAGCAGCGCTACCGATGCGAGCAGCGCTACAAGGCTCATGGAAAACAGTTTCATCACTACCTCCTGCGGCGTTGCCGGCAAGGCTCCGAACAGCCGTGCCGGCGTCGAAATGGTCAGTGGCGATTTAGCCGCCACCACCGAAGAAATTCAACCGACAGTTTAATGCGGCTGACCCCGTTCGTCCTACCGCCCGTCGCCAAGTATTGCCGACTGTCCGGCCTGGCGGGTGGATGTGAACGATCGCTTACAAATGTGAACAGCGTCCCTGATCAGCCGTTGACCAGTCAGACGGCGATCAGATCTCACCGTACTTCATGACGAGGTCTGCGACCTCGACCACGTCGCCGGCATCGAGTTTGCGGGATTTGAAGCCAATCGGCTCGCCGTTGACGATGGGCACCCGGGCCCGATCCTTGCCGCCGTCCACATGAATGAGGAAGTACCCCTGCGGTCGCCGGGAAACGGCCGCCACCTGGATGCCGGGTTCACCGACTTTCGTCAGCCCCTCCTCAAGCGTGATGCGCTCTCCGTCGCGCTTGCCGCCGACGATCGTGAGGAATCCCATCGGGCCGTCGCTCTTGCCGACGGGGGCAGCCTTGCCCACCGCGGTCTTCTCTTTCGTTTCGGGCGTGACCGGCGGTGCACTCCGCTTCGCATCGACGATGAGAAAGCGCAACTGGTGCTCGCCGATGGTCACGACATCCTCGTGATGGAGAATATGCTCCTTGACGCGGCGGCCCTTGACGTAGATGCCGTTGGTGCTCCCCTCGTCCTTCAGTACGTAGCGATCCTTGACCTTTGACACCGAGGCATGAAGACCGCTGACGGCGGGATCCTTGATCGACACGTCACAGTCTGACCGGCGCCCGATAGAGGCATGCTCCCCGTTGAAACGAACCTGATCGACGGGTTTGCTGTCCTTGATGACGACGATATTCACGACGGGGAACTACCTACTCGAACCAGTTGACGATCCTGCCAATCAGGCCACCTTCGTCAGGGTAGGCCTTGACGACCCGGGTGAGAACGATGGAGATATTGTCCTTGCCACCGCTGGCGTTTGCCACATTGACCAGATGACCGGCAACTTCAGACAGGTTGTTTCCCAGTTCGCGGAAGGTCGTTTCAATGTCCTCGTCAGCGACGAGATCTGTCAGCCCATCGGAACACATCAGGAAGACGTCGCCGCTCCGGGCCTTGTGCTCGTGCACCTCCGCCTCAACCGTGGGTGAGACACCGAGCGCCCGGGTCACAACGTTCTTGCGGTTTGACTCCCTCGCCTCTTCCTTGGTGTAGACGCCCTTGTCGATCAGTTCCTGAACGAAGCTGTGGTCCTTGGTGACCTGTGAGAGCTTGCCGTCACGAAAGCGGTACACCCGCGAGTCGCCAATGTGACCGATGGTGACCTTGTTGTCGTGAAACACTGCCACGATGATTGTGGTCCCCATGCCGCGACACTGGGGCTGGGTCTGGGAGACGTGAAACACCGCGCTGTTGGTCTTCTCGATGAGATGCTTGACCACCCGCGAGGTCAGCGGCATGTCGGCGGTTTCTTCAGGGAGTTCGTGTTCTACCTCCCGATCGCCGTCGCGCCACTTGACCAGATCATCAATCAGCAGGTTGACGGACATCGAACTCGCGACCTCACCGGCGTTGAGCCCGCCCATCCCATCGGCCAGCACGCCAATACCAAGCGCCTCAACACACTTGAGATAGTCCTCGTTGTGGTCGCGGACCTGACCGACGTCAGTCTGCGCAACGAAATCGAGCTTGCCTTTGAGATTTACGCTCATGTGCCGGTTGCCGTACTCTCCGCGGCCAGGCGCTCCCGACAGATGCGCAGGTGCTCGGCAAGCTTCTTGCCGTTCGGATACCGCTTGTCGGGCTTCTTGCCGATCGCGTTGTGAATGACCTTGCGCAATGTCGCCGGGATGTCCGGTCTCGCCTTCTTGATGTCTGTCGGTGCGTCGTGAACGATAGCGTACATCAGCGTCGCCATCGACTCACCCTGAAAAGGAAGCGCGCCGGAACTCAGTTGATACAGCACGACGCCGAGCGAGAAAAGGTCTGAGCGACCGTCGACATGCTTGCCCATGCACTGCTCCGGCGACATGTAGTTCGGGGTGCCCAGCACCGTGCCCGTCTTGGTCTTGCTGGCGTCCGAGATCCTCGCGATGCCGAAATCGGTAATCTTGATCTGGCCCGACTCCGCGTCGAACATGATGTTGGAGGGCTTGATGTCGCGGTGAACGACGTGCTGCGAATGTGCGTAGTCCAGCGCCTCGGCGCACTGGATACCGATATCGATCACCGTCTCGAGGGGCAGCAGGCTGTCCTTCTTGATGTGATCATCAAGGTCGCGCCCCTTCAGCAGTTCCATCGCGATATAGGCGAGATCGCTCTCTTCGCCGGCGTCATAGATCGCGACAATGTTCGGGTGGTTCAGGCGCCCGGCAGATTCCGCCTCCCTGAAGAAGCGCTCCTTGACCTCCTTGAGTTCGTCGTCGGCAAACTCCATCGACAGCGCCATCGTCTTGATCGCAACGTCGCGGTTGATCTTCGGATCCTTGCCGAGGTAAACGACGCCCATCGCACCCTGACCGAGTTCCTTCTCGACCTGGTAGCGGCCGAGCATCGGCTTCTCGACGGCGCCATCGTCGCCGACGACCGTGCTGCTGAGCAGGCTGTGTGTCGCACCGCCCATGAGCACTGCGTCCTCCATGGCCTCACACCGCTTGATGCGCTTTTCGACATCCTTGAAACCGCCGTCCGTCGCGGCGATGAACTCGTACGCGGTCTGCGCCTTGTTGTACTGGCGCTTGCGCTCGTAATCCAGCCCCAGGTTGTACACCAGTTCGAACGTCGCGGGCTCCGGCGGACAGCGCCGGAACTTGTCCATGGCGGCGTCGAGCTGGCCTTGCCCCTGATAGGCGAGCCCCAGCATCCGGTTGCTTTCCGCGGAATCGGCCGCGGACCTCATCTGCTCACGTTCCGTCAGCAGGTAGAAACGGATGCCCATGAACAGGATCGCGAGCAATCCGGCGAACATCGCATAGCTCATGGAAATGACGAGGCCGCCGGAAACGTACAGGAAGGTGGCAATGCCGATGTACAGGAGGTAGACCACAAGCGCGCCCAGCAGGCGCATGAGCAGGCTGCCGAGCAGGCCCGTCGCCAGCAGCGCTACCAGGAACAGGGTCGTTGCCACGGTCTCGACCAGCACACCGGCCGGCCGGAGCGGCGCGCCGTTCAGCAGCGTGTGAATCGTCGAGGCGATGATTTCGACCCCGTATACCGGGCCGATCGGGGTATTGAATTTGTCGTGGGTGACCTCCCACGTATCCCCGACGAGCACGATCTTGCCGTCGAAGATGTAGCGATACTCCTGCGCGATGTCTTCGGGCACGTCTCCATGCGCGAGATCCAGCAGTTCCAGCGCCGAGAACCCGGCCTGCCCTTCGTGCAGATACTGCGTGCCCGGATCGAGCCGCGGGAAGTCAATGTATATGTCGCCAAACTGGTCGAGCGGATAGCGACGGTCACCCAGCACGAGGTCGCTGCCCTCGACGACCGGCTCCGTATCGAAGTACATCGCGAGTGCCTGAATCGCGATCGGATAGCCATCGCGGTTGTTCGTCGCAGCCTCATACACCCGCAGGCGAGCGAGGTTGTCCAGAATGGCGCTGGTGGGCTCGAGATTCGAATAACCGCTGCGAGCGACCGCATCCAGTGTCTCGTTGGGATATGTCAGGCCGACGAACTCACCGTCGTCGAAGTACGCGTACGAGACGAGCAATACATTGCCGGCTTCCTCGAACATTGCTGCGGTCGGCTCGTCCTCGCCGTAGGAACTGTTGAAGTCCATCAGGAAGTCGAGCACAACGACGCTGGCGCCGAAGGCCGAAAGTCGCTCGGCGATCAGACCGAGGTCCGTGCGACGGAACGGAAAGCTGCCGTATTCCGCGTAGAGTTCCTCGTCGAGCGCGACCAGCATGATTTCGTCACGCAGTTCGACCGTGGCCTCGTCACCGAACGTGGTTCGCAGCAGGTGCCGGAAGGAGATGGTCTGATCCTCGACGAGCGAGAAAAGCTCGAGGCGCTCTGCCGGAATAGTCAGCAGCAGCACGACGAGGGTCAGGAACACGTCCCAGCGTTTGAGTGGGTTTTTCATTCTTGCTTTTCCCGGTGGCGGTCCAGGATCTCCGCACGCAGCGAATGATTGTGCGACAAGCTTCAATGCATGTCTAATCACGGCGGAACCCGGCGGATCGTGTCGCGCAACCAGCGCAATTACGGTATTCTTTGCCGCCCTTGTCACGCCCCGAGAGGACACGATGTTAACGGTGATCTCGCCAGCGAAAACGCTCGATTTCGATACCCCGCCGGCGACTGAAAAAGCCACTGTTCCCGACCATCTGAACCGTTCGAAGGAACTGGTGACGATCCTCAGAAAGCAGTCACCGAAAGACCTGTCGCGACTCATGGGCATCAGCGACAAGCTGGGTGAACTGAACGCCGAGCGATTCCGGCAGTGGAAGCCGCCGTTCAACCCGCATAACGCGAAACAGTCGATCCTCGCGTTCAAGGGCGATGTCTACCTCGGCCTCGACGTTGAAAGCTACACCGCCCGTGACTTCAACTTCATCCAGAAAAACCTGCGAATTCTTTCCGGCCTGTACGGTGTCCTCCGACCCCTCGACCTGATTCAGCCCTACCGGCTCGAAATGGGGACGCGACTCGAAAACAAGAAGGGCAAGGATCTCTACGAATTCTGGGGCGACGCCATTTCGAGAGCACTCGTGCAGGAACTCGAGAGCCATCGCAACAAGACGCTGGTCAACCTTGCATCCAACGAGTACTTCAAGGCGGTGAAGCCCGATATGATGCCGGCACAGGTCATCACGCCCGTCTTCAAGGATTTCAACAAAGGCAGCTACAAGGTACTCGCCTTTTTCGCCAAGAAAGCCCGCGGCCAGATGGCGACATTCATCGTCAAGAACCGCATCAACAAGCCCGAGGACATCAAGGCATTCGATGTCGACGGCTACCGGTTCAGCGAGAGTCACTCCAGCGAATACGACTGGGTATTCACGCGTAAAGCCTGAAACCCGTGTCGCAACTCGGCATTATCGTCAATCCCATGTCCGGTCGTGACGTCCGGCGCATCGCTGCGCGCGCGAGCATCATGACGCACGAACACAAGCTCAGGCAGGTCACGCGCCTGGTACTGGGTGCCGCCGCCCAGGGCGTCGACGAGATCCTGTGTATCAAGGACCCGTTCCGGATCAGCGAACGTGCGGTCGAGAACCTGCCCGAGCGCGGAAAGGTGAGGCTGGTGGATGTCCCGGCGACCCACACGGCGGAAGACACGCGCGTGGCCGCCCGGGAGATGTGGCAGGCGGGCTGCCGGACGTTCATTGTGCTCGGAGGCGACGGCACGAACCGCATCGTGGCAAGCGAGTTCCCCGACGCCCGGCTGCTGCCCCTGTCGACGGGTACCAACAATGTCTTTCCCTACATGGTCGAGGCCTCGGTCGCCGGCGCTGCGGCAGGACTCATCGCCACCGACCGGGTTGATGCGATGGAGACTTGCCTTCGCACCAAGCGGGTTCACATCGAGGCCGACGGCAAATCGGCGATCGCGCTTGTCGACGCGGTTGTGCTCCAGAACGATATGCTGGGCAGCTTTCTGCCCTTCGAGGCAGAAAACATTGCCGCGCTGGTGTTGGCCCGGGCCGAGCCAGCGTCAATTGGCATGTCGCCGATCGGAGGTTTCATCGAGCCCTGTTATCACGAAGACGATTTCGGCGTCATCATCGAGACCGGTGAACCGGCTGTTCATCGTGTGAGCGCGCCCGTCTCGGCAGGGCTGTACGGCGACATCGCCATTCGCTCCCTGCGTCGGATCGCGCTGGACGAACGCGTGCATCTCGGCGCATCCGGCATTGTCGCGTTCGACGGTGACCGGGAGCTGAAGGCGACCACGGGCGTCGATGCCCGGGTTTCACGGGATGGCCCATGGATCATCGAGCCACCGAAGGTGATGGCCGACGCCGTGCGCCTCGGCGCGTTTTCACGTTAATATTGCTCGCTGAATAGCCATCAGGAGTCGACGTTGCCACGTCTCCCATTCATTTTCCTGCTCACCGCCCTGTCGTTCACGGTGGTTGCCGAACCGGCGCCGTCCGGAGAGACAAGCGGCGACGAAGCCGAAACCCGAACGCTGATCTGGCCGGATGGCACCCGCTATGTCGGCGGCGTCAAGGACGGCAAGCGCTCTGGCAAGGGCACGATCTTCTGGGAGGACGGCACGCGCTTCGTTGGCAACTTCAAAAATGACCTTCGCGAGGGTCCCGGGACGATGATCCTGCCCGACGGCACGGTCTACAACGGCTACTTCAGCAATGACAAACTGGTGCAGGCGCCCGCCGAAACTGCCGCACCCGAGGCAGAAATCGCCGCCGCCGACATCGAGGAGATGTCCGAATCGCCCGCGCCGGCTGTCAGTACGGAACCGTCGCCAGCGCCCGAGCAGGTTGCGGCCGCGTCGGCGCCCGCGCAGATGCCGCCGCCCCAGCCCGAGATTCCGGGCGAGATCGAGGAAGTCCCCGTTACCGAAATCACGGATGCCGTAAAGCAGGAACTGACATCAATGATCGATCTCTGGGCCGCCGCCTGGTCCGAGCAGAACGTGCCCCAGTATCTCGACTACTACGCAGAAGACTTCGATGTTCCTGGACGCCAGTCCCGAGCCGCCTGGGAAGGACTCAGGCGCTCACGTCTCAGCCGTCCCGGTTTCATCGACCTTGATCTGACGTATGAGCGCTTCGAGATCATCCGCCCCGGCGTCGCGGAGGTAACCTTCAATCAGGTATACCGCTCTGACGTCTACAGCGATGAGACCACGAAGACGCTCACCCTCACGAAAGAAGGTCCGTTCTGGCGAATCCTGAAAGAGGAAACCCGCCAGGAAAGATAACGGCCTACTTCAGCCGTTCGATTCCCAGCGCCTTCAGCACGTACTTCTCGTAGATCGGCTCTGTGCCACCGGTGCGCATTTTGCGCATGAAATACTTCTCGAACGCGATCTTGGCAACGTGGACCCACTTGCCCTGCTTCGCCCATGTCACGTTTCGGGGCGGAATCTGTGGCAGCGCCACGAATGCAACGCCGTCGTCTCCCAGGTCGGCAAGGCAGATGGCATTCCACGTTGCGCGGTGTGTGGGCTCATTGCCGGCGATCGTCTCGATGATGTTGTGCACAATCGCTGTCACCATCGATTCGATCATGTAGCCGGTCTTGGGCGCTCCGGTCGGTACCGGTGTCGCCTCGACCGGCGGAATCGCAACACCGACGCGCCGGCCGCGTAGATGTTCTTCCAGACAGGATTTCGCTGAAATTCATCGATCACGACAAAGCCTCTCGGATTGCAAAGATCCGGCACACTGGCAACCGGTGCGACGCCACGAAACGCGGGAATGAACATCGTGAACCTCGAGGCAATGTCGGTTTCCTGCCTGACCTCGCCATCGTCACCACATTCTCCGACCCTGACGGTGTCGGCCGAAACCTCCAGCACCTTTGCGTTGGTCACCCACCGAATGTGACGCTGCCTGAGTTCAGACTCCAGCAGACCCTTGGAGTCGCCAACACCGCCCAATCCCATATGACCGATGTACGGCTCGCTCGTCACGAATGTGATCGGCACGCGGTCCCGGAGCTTGCGCTTGCGCAGGTCGGCGTCGAGGATCATCGCGAATTCATAGGCTGGTCCGAAGCAACTCGCCCCCTGCACGGCGCCGACGACAACCGGACCAGGGTTTTCGAGGAATCGCTCGTAGGCCTCACCGGCATGGCTCGCGTGCGGTGTCGTGCAGACACTCTGGGTATGACCCTCGGGCCCCAGGCCCGGGATCTCATCAAATGCGAGTTCCGGACCGGTGGCCAGTACCAGATAGTCGTAATCGACCGATTGACCGTCTGCGAGTTCGAGGCGGTTGTCGGCGGCATCAATCCGGCTCACCGGCGACGCAATGAAACGAATGCCCTTCTGCTCGACGTTTGGACGAATCGGAACGAGCACCTGGTCTGGCTGCCGCCATCCGACCACGACCCAGGGGTTGGAGGGCGTGAACTGAAAGTGCTCGGAGGCATTGATCAGCGTGACATCGTGCCCCTTCCCAAGCGCTTTCTTCAGGTCATAGGCGGCCGGCATCCCTCCAAGCCCGGCACCAACGACAACGACATGAGCCATGTCTCATTCTCCCGTAGACAGATCGAATCACTATATTAGCTATCAGTTATTTAGAAAACTCTAACTTAGATCAATTCGTCACAAGAGATTGATTGTTCGATTTCGGTCGCTATATTAGAATTATCTTAAGTAAACATCTTTGTTAGTCATGTGATGAGGAATCCAGTCATGGCACAGACCAACACCACGACCGTTGAGCAGTGGGTCTTCCGTATCGCCGGGATATTCGTGCTTGCATCCCTGCTGCTTGCACACTTCCACAGTGCCTACTGGCTCTGGTTCACTGCCTTTGTGGGTGCGAACATGCTGCAGGCATCGTTCACGGGGTTTTGCCCCCTTGCGATGATTCTGGAGAAATTTGGCATCAGGACGGGCGCCGCATTCTAGGAAACGGGCGTCGGGCCGCAGTACATGTCGTGGAGTGTGCCAATGATGCGTGAGACGCGCTCGTCTGCCAGCGAGTAGTGAATCGTCTGGGATTCGCGACGGGTCTGGACAAGGCCCTCCTGCCGCAGCATGGCGAGATGCTGTGACAGCGCGGATTGGGAAAGCGGAATCTCATCCAGGAGTTGACCCACCGAGCGTTCGCCTTCGAACAACAGACAGAGCACCATGAGCCGATTCCGATTCGCGAGCGCCTTCAGCAGCGCCGCCGCATCGTCGGCATGGTTCGCCATGTCTTCAAGGTTGAGTTCCAAATTTTCGCTCCCGAAGGCTACAGCCACGAAATTTAGCAGTTTCTAATTTAAGGTGCTATCCGGACCTGCCGCACCCAAACGCAAAAAAGCCCGCCGGGAGCGGGCTTTCTCTCGTGCTGGCCGCACTGGCCGCCGCACTGGCCGCCGCACTAACCGCCAAAGTCATCGAGCATGATGTTCTCTTTCTCGACGCCCAGGTCCTCGAGCATCTGGATGACGGCCGCGTTCATCATCGGTGGGCCGCACATGTAGAACTCGCAGTCTTCCGGAGCAGGATGATCCTTGAGGTAGTTTTCATACAGCACGTTGTGAATGAATCCCGTGTAACCATCCCAGCCTTCGATGTTCTGGTCGGAGAGGGCGACGTGCCACTCGAAGTTGTCGTGCTCCTCGGCGAGTTTGTCGAACTCATCGACGTAGAACAGCTCGCGCTGATTCCGCCCGCCGTACCAGAACGACATCTTGCGATCTGTCTTGAGACGCAGCAGCTGATCGAAGATGTGTGCCCGCATCGGTGCCATGCCGGCGCCGCCACCGACGAAGACCATCTCGGCGTCCGTTTCCTTGGCGAAAAACTCACCGAACGGCCCGAAGATCGTGACCTTGTCACCGGGCTTCATGGTGAAGAGGTACGATGACATCTTGCCCGGCGGATAGTCGGTACCCGGAGGCGGTGACGCAATCCGGATGTTGAACTTCATGATGCCCTTCTCTTCCGGGTAGTTCGCCATTGAATAGGCGCGGATCGTTGTCTCGTCGACCTTCGAGACATGATCGAAGACACCGAACTTCTCCCAGTCGGGCTTGTACTCATCGGCTACGTCAATATCGGTGTACTTGATCTCGTACGGCGGAATCTCGAACTGAACGTAACCACCGGCGCGGAAGTCGACTTCCTCACCTTCCGGCAGCTTCAGCACGAGTTCCTTGATGAACGTCGCCACGTTGTCATTGGAGATGACCTCGCACTCCCAGCGCTTCACACCGAAGAACTCGGCGGGCACCTCGATCTTCATGTCCTGCTTGACCGCGGTCTGGCAAGACAGGCGCCAGCCGTCGCGGGCCTCACCACGCGTGAAGTGGCCGGCCTCGGTCGAGAGCATCGAGCCGCCGCCGTCAATGACCTTGCATTTGCACTGGCCACAGGTACCACCACCACCGCAGGCGCTGGACAGGAAAATGCCCGAGTCAGCCAGGGTGTTCAGCAGCTTGCCGCCCGCCTTCGTGGTGATCGACTTTTCAGGATCGCCGTTGATCTCGATCGTCACATCGCCACTGCTGACCAGTTGCTTGCGTGCGAAAAGGATGATGAACACCAGCGCCATGATGACGCCGGTAAACATGGAAACACCGAGAATGATTTCTGTCGTCATAACCTTATCTACGTACGCTTGTTTACAGGGAGATGCCGCCGAACGACATGAATCCCAGAGACATCAGACCCACGGTCATGAAAGTGATGCCGAGCCCCCTGAGACCCTCCGGAATATCGGAATACTTCAGCTTCTCGCGAATGCCGGCGAGCATGACGATCGCAAGCGCCCAGCCGACCCCGGAACCAAGGCCGTACACGACGCTTTCGCCGAAAGCATAGTCGCGGTTCACCATGAAAAGGGATGCACCGAGGATGGCGCAGTTCACCGTGATCAGGGGCAGGAAGACGCCAAGCGCGTTGTAGAGCGCCGGAATGAACTTGTCGAGAAACATCTCGAGAATCTGGACCATGGCGGCAATCACGCCGATGTAGGACAGATATCCGAGGAAGCTGAGATCGACGTCGGGCAGACCGGCCCAGGCCAGCGCGCCGTCTTTCAGCAGGTACTGGAAGATGAGGTTGTTGACCGGCACGGTGATTGCCAGGACCACCACGACAGCGACGCCGAGACCGATCGCCGTTTCGATCTTCTTAGAGATGGCGATAAACGTACACATGCCCAGGAAGAAGGCCAGCGCCATGTTCTCGATGAACACGGCGCGAACGAAGAGAGACAGATACTGTTCAAGCATGGTGATTCTCCGTTATGCCGGCTTTGTCAGGGCGGTATGGCCGCCGATCTCGTATTCCGGCTCTTCAACCTGCTCGGTCTTCCACGCACGGAGGGCCCAGATCAGGCCGCCGATGATGAAGAACGCGCTCGGCGGCAGCAGCAACAGGCCGACCGGGTTGTACCAGCCCCCGTCGCTGACGAGCGGCAGGATCTGCATGCCGAAGATGCTGCCGGAGCCGAAGAATTCGCGGATGAACGCCACCACCATGAGCACGACCGAATAGCCGAGCCCGTTGCCGACGCCGTCAATGAAGCTGATGCCCGGCGGATTCTGCATCGCGAAGGCTTCAGCTCGCCCCATGACGATACAGTTGGTGATGATCAGGCCGACGAAGACGGTCAGCTGCTTGCTGATGTCGTAAGCGACTGCGCCCAGAATCTGGTCGACGATGATGACCAGCGAGGCGATGATCGTCATCTGCACGATGATCCGGATGCTGCTCGGAATCACGTTGCGGATCATCGAGATGAACAGATTGGAGAATGCACAGACGCTGGTGAGTGCAATACACATGACGAGCGCGACGCTCATCTGCGTCGTCACCGCAAGCGCCGAGCAGATCCCCAGGATCTGAAGGCCAATCGGGTTGTTGTTGAAAATCGGGTCGAACAGGACTTGTTTCGTTTCCGAAGCGCTAGCCATCGTTAAATCGCTCCAACCATTTGCGTTTCGAGTTGCTTCAATACGGGCTTGAACCCGTCTTCACCGAGCCAGTAGTGCACGAGATTCTGCACACCGCGGCTCGTGAGCGTGGCGCCCGAGAGACCATCGATCTTGTGCTCCGAATCCCGCATCCCGGGGTCTACTGCCCCCTTGATGACCTGCAGGGCAACCTCACCATTCTCGTAGATCTGTTTGCCGGGCCAGACGGCCTTCCAGTCGGGGTTGTCGACCTCACCACCGAGACCAGCCGTCTCCTGCTGCTCGTAGAACGTGATACC
This sequence comes from Pseudomonadales bacterium, assembly GCA_965267485.1. Taxonomy (GTDB): domain Bacteria; phylum Pseudomonadota; class Gammaproteobacteria; order Pseudomonadales; family Azotimanducaceae; genus JANQJA01. Next base: position 3,148,946 of record OZ254080.1, read on the forward strand.
GGCCACGGTATTCATGTCCTCCTCGAGCGCGAGGTAGCCGTACATCGTGGACCACAGACCGTAGCCATGAACCGGCAGTACGACCTTGTCGAGTTGACCGGCATCGTCACGCAACAGATAGATGATGCTGTAGCGGGCTCGACGACCGATCGACGCGATGTCCTCCCTGTTGGGAATGTCCTTCGACAGCGAGGGGTTTTTTGATGCCTGCCGCTGGTCGTAGCTGCCGTAATTGACGCCTTCAGACGCGGCTTCCTCCACGGTCAGCACGCGATTCTGCTCGAAGTCGACAATCCTCGGTTCGAACTGTTTGAAGAGTTCATCAACCTGCGAGACCGGCGTCTTGCCCTCTTCGAACAGACCTGCCGCAACCAGGATGTTCTTGTAGCGGTCAGCTTCCTTGTTCGCGACCCGGGTCGGCTTGAGGAACACCGCAGTGCTCGACACAACGATCGAGGCCACCAGACACACCCCGACGGCAACCATCAGGATGTTCTGCATTGAATCCTTGTTATACGCCACTGCGAGCAAGCCTCCTCTTGACGTTTGACTGCACCACACCCCAGTCGATCAGCGGGGCCATCAGGTTGGTGAACAGGATGGCGAGCATGATGCCCTCAGGGAACGCCGGGTTGACGACCCGGATGATGACCGTGAGTACGCCGATCATTGCGCCATAAATCCACTTGCCCGTATTGGTCATGGAAGCGGATACCGGCTCGGTCGCCATATACGTCATGCCGAAGGCGAAGCCACCGAGCACGAAGTGCCAGTACCAGGGCATCGAGAACATCGGGTTCGTCTCGGAGCCGATCCAGTTGAACAACGTGGACATGCCGACCATGCCGAGGAACACGCCGATAACGATCCGGTACGACGCGACCTTTGTCACGAGCAGGAACGCAAGACCGATGAGACAGGCAAGCGCCGAGGTCCCCCCGACCGTGCCCTGAATATTGCCGACGAAGGCGTCCATCCACTCGATGCCGCTGGCGGTGACACCCGCGATCCCTTCAGCCGCGGCAAGACCCAGCGGGGTTGCCCCACTGAAGCCGTCAACGGCGGTCCAGACCGAATCGCCCGACGACTGTGCGGGGTATGCGAAATAGAGGAATGCGCGCCCGGTCAGCGCCGGGTTCAGGAAGTTCTTGCCAGTGCCACCGAAGATTTCCTTGCCAATCACGATGCCGAACGAGATACCGAGCGCGACCTGCCACAGCGGTATCGTTGCGGGCATGACCAGCGCAAACAGGATCGATGTAACAAAGAAGCCCTCATTGATCTCGTGACCGCGGACAATCGAGAACAGGATCTCCCAGAACGCACCGACGATGAACGTGACGGCGTAAATCGGAATGAAGAACACGGCGCCGTACACGAAGCAGTGCCAGATGCTGGTTGCGTCGTAGCCCGCGATCGCCTCGACGATCCAGCCGCGCCAGCCGGCGAGCGAGTCGACCCCCATCGCATCCATCGCTCCCAGCGCCTGGGCACCGACAAAATACATGCCGGCGAACATCGGGAAGAATGCGCAGGCCCAGACCGTGATCATGATCCGCTTCAGGTCGACCGCATCACGGACGTGGGATGCGCCGGCCGTCACGTGACCGGGCGTATAGAGAATCGTGTCAACGGCTTCGTAAAGCGCGTAGTACTTCTCAAACTTGCCGCCGTCCTTGAACTGCGGCTCGATTCGATCCATGTAGTCGCGTAGTGCCCGCATGCCTTAGCCTTCCATCTCGATGCGCGTCAACATCTCGCGCAGATAAGGTCCATATTCGTACTTGCCGGGACATACGTATGTACACAGGGCAAGATCTTCTTCGTCGAGTTCCAGGCAACCCAGATCGATCGACGTCTCTATGTCTGCAACCAGCAGCGCCCGAAGCAACTGTGTCGGCAGAATGTCCAGCGGCATGACTTCTTCATACGAGCCGATCGGCACCATGGCCCGCTCGCTGCCCTCGGTACTGGTGGTCATCGAGAGCGGTTTGACCTTCGCCCACGCGGCGCCGAACAATCGTGTGACAGAGTGCTTGTCGAAGCCCGGCGTAATGAAACCGAAGAACTCGCGCTCAGTCCCTTCGAGAAGCACAGAGACCTGATTGTGGTGGCGGCCGAGGAATGCGTTGGCACCCCCTGCGGTACGCCCGTCGAAAACCGAACCCGAGATGACGCGGTGTTCACCCTCGGCCAGCTCGCCGGCGGTCATCTCATCGGTGCTGGCACCGACCCGGGTACGAACCAGACGCGGTTTCTCGACGCTCGGCCCAGCCAGCGCGACGATGCGATCATGGAACAGCTTGCCGGTCATGAAGAGATAGCCGATCGCGATCAGGTTCTGATAATCGAGGTACCAGACCGACTTTTTCGCGCTGACCGGTGCCAGAAAGTGAATGTGGGTACCGGTGAGCCCTGCCGGATGCGGCCCGGCGAATTCCTCGTAGCGAACGCGGCTGTCGTCGACCTTTGGCGTGTCGGCACCCGGCGCTGAACAGACGAAAACCGAGCCCTCGGTCAGACGCATCATCACCTGAAGGCCGAACCGGAAGGCATCAGCATGCTCGCTGATAAAGATGCCGGGATCTGCGGCCAGCGGGCGGGTATCCATCGCGTTGACAAAAATATGCGCCGGCACCTCGTCGACAGCCGGGACCTTGGCGAACGGGCGCTTGCGGAGCGCCGTCCACTCACCGGATTCGATCAGCTGCTCGACGACCTTCTCGCGATCCAGCGTGCTGACGTCACCCGCCTCGAAACTCTGGTATGTGGTCACGTCACCGTCTTCGACGTCGATGACGAGCGACAGGAACGCACGGCGCGCACCACGATTGATCGCGGAGACCCGTCCGGTGGCCGGCGCCGTGAATTTGACGCCTGGAGATTTCTTGTCGGTGAAGACGAGCTGCCCCGCGACGACGCGGTCACCTTCCTTCACTTCCATCGTGGGCTTCAGCCCGGGGTAGTCGTACCCGAGCAGCGCTACGCTGCGTGCGGGGCGACCGTCATGCACGGTCTGCTCGGGGCTGCCGGCTATCGGCAGGTTGAGCCCACGTTTCGTCCTTATCATTCGCTATCCAAACTACAACTGGCCAAAGAGGTCGCAGAGGGTCGATCGATCGTCCATTCGCTTCCACATCTGAATTAACATGCGAAAACCAGACCAATCACGACGACACGCTGCCGATATCGAGAAGCAACAGGCGCATTTCGCCCCGGAAAAATCGGGCGGTATTATAGAAGGGTCGCTGTCGATAATCCACCGTAGAGCCCCAATTCTAAAGGACTTTTTCCGGCATTCAGGCACAAAAAAGCCCGCGACGGGTCGCGGGCTTTTGCAATCGACTTGATGTCAGGCCGAGCGAAGCTTCGCCGCCGGCACCTCGAGTTCCGTCGCTGGCCGCGCCGGGATCACCGGATACTTGATACCCGCCATGCACTGCGCGACACGCACGACCTGGCAGGTGTAGCCGAATTCGTTGTCATACCAGACGTAGAGAACAACGTGACGGCCGTCTGCAATCGTCGCATGCGAATCGACGATGCCGGCGTGACGATCACCGATGAAGTCCGATGACACAACCTCGCTCGACACCGTGTATCCGATCTGGCGCTGCAGGTCGGAGTTGAGCGACATTTCACGCAGGAACTCGTTGATCTCGTCCCGCGTGTGCTCTTCGGTCAGGGTCAGGTGGAGAATTGCCATCGAGACGTTCGCCACCGGCACGCGAATGGAGTTGCCGCTCAGCTTGCCGGCAAGCTCCGGCAAGAGTTTGCCGACCGAACTCGTGGCATTCGACTCGGTGAGTACCATGTTGAGGGGTGCGCTGCGGCCCCGACGTTCCTTCGAGTGAATGTTGTCGTGAAGGTTCTGATCGTCGGTGTAGGCGTGAACCGTCTCCATGTGACCATGTTCGATGCCGAAGCGGTCATTCATCGCCTTGAGCACGGGAACGATGGCGTTCGTCGTGCACGACGCGGCAGCGATGATCTTGTCGTCCTCGACGATATCGTCAGAGTTGACGCCCATGACGATATTTTTGAGTGCACCCTTGCCGGAGGTTGTCAGCAAAACCTTCGAGACACCTTTCGCCTCGAGATGCTGCGACAGGCCGGCCTCGTCCCGCCACGCGCCGGTACTGTCCAGAACAAGCGCATTGTCGATGCCGTACTCCGTGTAATCGATCGCCGTCGGGTCGTTGGCGTAGATGAAGCGGATGACATTGCCGTTGACGATCAGGACGTGGTTTTCTTCGTCGACGCGGATCGTGCCCTGGAAGGGGCCATGGATCGAATCGCGACGCAGCAGCGAGGCGCGACGATTCAGGTCGAGTACCGGGTCCTTGGGCGGACGCAGAACGACAGCCTTGGGCGACAGATTCTGGCCACCACCGACTTTCTCGATCAGGAGGCGCAGCGCGAGCCGCCCAATCCGGCCGAAACCATAGACCACGACGTCCATGGGGCGATGGGAAATCGTATCGTGCCGGCCGAGAATGTCTGCGCATTCGCGCCGTACGTAGTCTTCCATCGACAGGCCATCGTCGTTGGCCATGTACTTCGACGTCAGCTTGCCGATGTCGATGTGCGATGGACCCAGGTCCAGTTGAGTGAGAATCTCGAGAATCGGATGCGTCTCGAACTCCGACATTTCATTGTGTTCGATCTGACGCACGAACCGGTGCGTTTTCATCAGTTCGGTGGTCGACGGGCTGTTATAGAGAGGGACGCCGTGAATATAGAGAACGATGTTTCTCCGGTAGAGGCTCCCGATCATCGGAATCATTGCTTCCGCCAGGGCTTCACGTTCTTTCCAGTCAGCGAATACGCCATCAAGGCCAGGTCGTGCCACAAGCCGCTCCTATTGTTAAAACGAGATTAAGATTTTCTAAGATATTGTTTTTCGGGCAATTTCTTCGAAAGAACACGCTGCCCTGCCGGTTCAGGACATATATTATCGAGATTTGACACACCCCATGCAATGAAAAGGTGCCCGGGTCACGGCGACGGCGGCGCGAGCTCCAGCCTGGCATTCTCCTGATCGATCCGAAAATCGAAGTGGCGCAGGAAGTTCATCCCCAGCAGACCATCGATGCCGTCCGGGAAGTCGACCGGCAGTACGCCGACCGAAAGCTGCCGAACCCTTGCCTTGCCGAGCGACAGCGCCGAAACCGTCATCACTGGCCCCTCGACCACGCCACCGGCCGTCGAGAAATAGGCAGTCGGCCCTTCGATGACGAACCCCAGGTGCTGCATGCGGCGCTCACTGACAACCGTCATCGATGCGCCCGTGTCGACGAGCAGTGAAAGTGATCGCCCGGTACCGATTTGGGCCGCCACAATGAACTGGTCACCGCGCCGGATCAGCCCGAGTTGCTCGACACCCGCAGCTCGTCCGGCCGCGCCTTCGGTGAGGTCGTCGAGCAGCATCCTCGCCTCATGTCCGTACACGGCGTCATTCTGGATCTGTGAGAGTACAGCGAGCGCACCCGGCACATCTCCCTCCTGAACTCTCAGCGTGCCGAGATGGAGAAAATAGCCGGGGAGTTCGGGCAGGGTCAGAGTGACCTGCTCCAGCAGTTCGTCGAGATCGGCAAGGCGCCCCGCCTCGACCCACGACCGCGAAACCTGCTCAACGGCGCGATCCAGCAGTACCTCGAAATCGCGCTGGTCCTCCAGTGAACGAACAAGCGGCGCCGCGTCGAGCAGCACGCCCACGGCCCGCGCTTCGGCGCCCATCTCGAGCAGCGCGATGACCTGATGCCGAACCGGCGACCAACGACGATCCCACCGCTGCATCCAGGCATCGATTGCCGCAATCCGCTGTGCCGGTGCAAGGCCTTCGATGCGGGCCTGAAAGCGATCAAAATCGGCTTCCGGGTCCCTGAGCACATCCTCAGCTGTATTCGAATCAGGCGGAATGGCCAAAACATCCGCCGCTTCAGGCACACCGGAACGCGGCTGTGCAACCTCGTCAGCATCGCCGGACGAAGACATGAGCCAGGCACCGAGCAGGATACCGGCAACGAAGATCATGACAGCAACGATCCAGCGCATGCCGCTGATTCTAGCGCGAGTTCGGCCTTGCGTTATCGGCCCAACCGGGTACCCTTCTCACCCCTGACGCATCGACCCCCCCTGACTTGTGATTTCTCCCGGCCAATACAAGCTTCCCGCCGAGCCCGGTGACCGTCGCCGCTGGTCCAATCTCCCCGGCAGCGGCATGGCCATGGCCCTCGCGGACGCAGTGCTCCGGGATGGCCGGTTCTCTCTCGTCGTCGCGCCCGACGTGCTCGCCGCGGAGCGGCTTGCCCAGGAACTCGGCTTCTTTCTCGAGGACAGGATCGAGGTACTGCTGTTTCCCGACTGGGAGACGCTCATGTACGACAGTTTCTCGCCGCACCAGGACATCATTTCTGACCGCCTTGCGCTGCTGAACCGTCTGCCCACCATCGAGCGCGGCGTACTCGTCGTTCCCGCCAGCACATTGATGCACCGGTTGTCGCCGCGCAGCTTTGCGCTCGGCAGCTCGCTCATGCTCGACGTCGGCCAGCGGTTCGATATCGAGTCGATGCGTCGCCAGCTGGGCGCTGCCGCCTACCGATGCGTGGAAACCGTGATGGAGCACGGTGAGTTCGCTGTGCGCGGCTCGATCATGGACATCTTTCCGATGGGCTCGAACGTTCCCTACCGGCTCGACCTGTTCGACGATGAAATCGAGTCGCTGCGGACATTCGACCCCGAGAGCCAGATGTCCATCGACAGGGTCGAGCGCATCAGGTTGCTGCCCGCCCGGGAGTTCCCGCTCACCGACGCTGCCATCAACCACTTTCAGGATCGCTGGCACCAGCGCTTCGAGTCGTCCGACCCCAGGGCGTGCCCGATCTACCAGGATGTGTCGTCGGGATTGTCGCCGGCGGGCATCGAGTACTACCTGCCACTCTTTTTCGAGTCGCTGGAGTCTATCTTCGACTATCTGCCAGACGACACACTGGTGTTTCTGACTGACGTGTCCGACACCGTCGAATCCTTCTGGAACGATGCTGCCGCCCGTTTCGAGAACCTTCGCCATGACGTGCAGCGCCCGATTCTGCCGCCGTCAGAGCTGCTGCTCTCACCCGCCGAGGTGTTCGAGGCGTGCAATCGGCATCCGCGCGTCGACCTGCGCACGGACCTGCAGGAGAAGTCAGACCAGCTCGGGTTTGGCACGCTGCCCGACGTTGCCATCAATGAGCGTGCGCAACATCCACTGCGGCAACTCGAGCAGGCCATCAGGGCGTTTGCCGGCAAGGTCCTCGTGATTGCGGAGTCCGGCGGGCGACGCGAGGTCGTCGACGAGTTGCTGGCCAAGCACGGCCTTGCCACCACGCACGTCGAATCGTGGTCGAACTTTCTCGCCGCCGACACAAGCCCGATGCTCACCGTGGCCCCGCTTTCCGAAGGTCTCGTGCTGCCAGACGCTGGCATTCTCGTCATTACCGAGCAGCAGCTCTTCGGCGAACGCGTCATGCAGCAGCGACGCCGTGACAAGGCTGCCCGTGATACGTCCACCGACCTCGTCATCAAGTCGCTGACCGAACTGCGGACCGGCTCACCGGTTGTGCACATCGATCATGGCGTCGGCCGGTATCTAGGGCTCCAGACGCTGGAAGTGGATGGCGGCATCGCAGAGTTTCTGTGCCTGGGTTACCAGGATGACGCCAAGCTCTACGTCCCGGTCTCGTCGCTGCACCTCATTTCACGCTACTCGGGCTCCGAGGAATCGCTGGCACCGCTGCACAAGCTCGGTGGCGACACCTGGGAGAAAGCAAAACGAAAGGCTGCTGAACAGGTTCATGATGTCGCAGCCGAACTGCTCAACATCTACGCACGGCGCGAAGCGCGAGAAGGATTCTCCTATCCCGAGCCAGACGAAGCCTACGAGCAGTTCGCGGCGGCGTTCCCGTTCGAGGAAACGCCGGATCAACAGACCGCCATCGAGCGCGTCATTGCCGACATGGTCGGCCCGACGCCGATGGACCATCTGGTGTGTGGAGACGTCGGCTTCGGCAAGACCGAAGTTGCCATGCGAGCCGCCTTCCTGGCCGTTCATGCCGGCAAGCAGGTCGCCGTGCTCGTCCCGACTACACTGCTCGCCCAGCAGCACACTGATACCTTCAAGGACCGGTTCGCAGACTGGCCGGTAACGGTCGATTCGGTCTCCCGCTTCCGCACGAAGAAGGAGCAGCGCGAGATTCTCGACCGGGCCGCCGCCGGCAAGATCGATATCCTGATCGGTACCCACACGCTGATTCAGGACGGGGTCTCGTTCAAGGATCTCGGGCTGCTGATCATCGACGAAGAACACCGTTTTGGCGTGCGCCAGAAGGAGCGTCTCAAGTCGCTGCGCGCCGAGGTGGACATTCTCACGCTGACCGCCACGCCGATCCCGCGAACGCTGAACATGGCGATGTCCGGCATGCGCGATCTCACGATCATCGCCACACCGCCGGCAAAGCGCCTGTCGATCAAGACCTTCGTCCGGCAGCGCAACGACGGTCTGGTCAAGGAAGCGATCCAGCGCGAACTCATGCGCGGCGGCCAGGTCTATTACCTGCACAACGAAGTCGACACGATTGGCAACACAGCCCAGAAGCTGGCGGAGCTCGTGCCGGAAGCGCGAATCAGCATTGGTCACGGCCAGATGCGGGAGCGTGAACTGGAACAGGTGATGTCAGACTTCTATCACAAGCGCAGCAACGTGCTGGTGTGTACAACGATCATCGAGACCGGCATCGACATTCCCAATGCGAACACCATCATCATGGATCGTGCTGACAAGTTCGGACTGGCGCAGATTCACCAGCTGCGCGGCCGGGTCGGACGCTCGCACCACCAGGCCTACGCCTACCTGCTGACGCCACACCGCTCGGCGATGACCTCCGATGCGGTCAAGCGCCTCGATGCCATCGCCGACGCCGAGGATCTCGGCGCCGGGTTCATCCTCGCGACCCACGACCTCGAGATTCGCGGCGCCGGCGAACTGCTCGGCGATGAGCAGACAGGCAACCTGCAAACGGTGGGCTATTCTCTCTTCATGGAGATGCTCGATCGTGCGGTGAAGGCGATCAGGGACGGCAAGACCCCGAATCTGGACCGCCCGCTGAAGGAAGGTGTCGAAATCAACCTGCGCCTGCCCGCCCTCATTCCCGAGGAATACCTGCCGGATGTCCATACCCGGCTCGTGCTCTACAAGCGCATCTCGAATGCCGAGGATGAGGAGCAACTCAAGGAACTGCAGGTCGAGATGATCGACCGGTTCGGCCTGCTGCCCGAGGCAACCAAGACGCTGTTCCGCATCACCCGAATCAAGCTTCGTGCGGAAGCGCTCGGCATCAAGAAAGTCGACGCCGGCGGCAGCGGCGGACGACTCGAATTCGACCCGGACACCACCGTGGACCCGGGCGGCATCGTGGAACTGGTACAATCGGAACCTCACCGCTACAAACTGGTCGGCGGCAACCAGCTCAGGTTCGATGAGTCGATGGAAAAACCCGAAACACGATTCCAGAAGATCGAGAAACTCATGGAGCGCCTCGACGTGAGACGACAGCGTGTTGCGAGCTGACACCGTGCTTTGGGCATGCCTCGCCGCCCTGACGGCCATGGCGCTGCCGATGACAAGCCGTGCGGCCGAGTACGATGACTGGTATCAGGTCGAGTTCATCGTGTTCGCGCAAAACTCGCCGCGAGCCACCGACGAGGCATGGGCGCTGCGGGAACTCTCCTATCCGGACGACATGCTCGCAGTGGACGACACGCCCGCGCCGTATCTCCTCTCCCAGGTAACCGGGCTCAGGCAGTACGAGGCACTGGTCAGTGGCGATGCAACCGAGGCACCCGCCAGCACCAGCGACTTCCTGTTTGAAAGCCAGAGCCGCCTCTCGGCCCGAGAGCAACTGGAAGCGCAGCTCGAAGCCCTGAGGCAGCGCGAGGCGGCGGCCAAGGCGGCGCTGGAGGAAGCCACCAACACCAACCGGGAAGACAGCGAAGCCGACACCGCGGATACCGAAGCAGAGGCGCTCGCGACCACGACCGACCCGGTAGATATTGCCGAACTGCTCACGCTCGAAGGGACCCAATCCTTCGCGTCGGTGCCCGCGGGAGAAAGATTTCTGCGATCGGTTGCCGGCAGCCTGAACCGCAGCTCAAGCTATCGCGTGCTCGCGCACAAGGCCTGGCGCCAACCGATTCTCGAAGGGGAAGCATGGCCGGTACTGGTGCAGGCCGGCGAACAGTACGGCGACCGGTATGAGCTTGACGGTACATTGACGTTTCGCCGGTCACGGTTTCTGCATGTCGATACCGATCTCTGGTTCACCCGTTTCAGCGAGAGTGAAGTGGCGCCGGTCGGCGCACTGCCCGAGGGCATCACGCAGGCTGACGCCCGGGACTTTCCGGACCTGGTTGCCGCAGCACGAGACGCCACCCGCTTCATTCCTGTCCACACCCATCAGATGTCGACATCCCGCCGCATGCGCCGCGAGGAATTGCACTATCTGGATCACCCGTACTTCGGCGTGATTGTCCGGATCGAGCGCTACGACGGCAACGACTGAGCGAACTGCCTGACGACTCCGGCGACCCAGGACATACCCTCGCTCATCGCCGCCTGAATGCCGTCGAGATCCACCTCACCCTCGAGCCCGGCGCCCGCGTTGACAACGACCGACAGGGACGCGTAGTCCAGCCCGGCCTCTGCCGCCAGTGCTGCCTCCGGCATGGCCGTCATGCCGACGATATGACAACCGTCAGCGGCAAGCCGGCGCACCTCGGCAGCGGTCTCCAGTCTCGGCCCCTGCGTACAGCCGTAGGTGCCCTCCTCAACAAGCTTCACGCCGTCGATGGTGCGGGCGAGCGCGATCAGTTCCTGGCGCAATCCGGCCGAGAACGGGTAGGTGAAATCGATGTGATGGATCTCGTGATTGAAAAAGGTATGTTCGCGGCCCCAGGTGTAGTCGATGATCTGGTCCGGTATGACCAGCGCTGGAACCGGCAGGGCGGGATCGACGCTGCCGACGGCATTTACGCTGATGATTCGCGTCGCGCCGGCGTCCTTCAGACCAATGATGTTGGCCCGGTAGTTGATTGCGTGGGGAGGCGTCGACGGCGGCGCGCCATGGCGTGGCAGGAACAGTACCGGCACGCCGGCCAGCAAACCCTTCTGGAAGTTCGACGCGCCATAGAGCGTCGCAGCTGCAACGGACTCGGCATCCTCGAGTCCCGCGAGTTCACCGAACCCGGTACCGCCAATAATCGCCAGCATGAAGTCGTCAGGACTTCGGTTTCTTTGCGGCAGGCTTCGATGCCTCGGCGCCGACGTCTTCGGCTGCCTTCGCGTCCGCCGATACCGGCTTGCCGACACGATCGACCATTCTCGCCATGTTCCCGAGTGACATCAGGTGACAGTAAAGCCACGCCAACTCACCGGAACGGAACAGTTCGAGGGCCTTGTCGTCACCGAGTTGAAGCAGCTTCTTCTCGTCGACCGCCAGCAGACCGGTCAGTGAGAATTGCTGGCCGTCGTTCATGTCGACCTTCGCATTCATCTCCATCAGCAGGTCGTTCTCCTGAAGACGCTGCACGAAGCGTTCGGTTCGCACATACTGGCGCTGGTACTCCTCGAGAAAGTCGATCGCCTGCTTCAGCAGCGGCGTGGGCTCATCACCCTCGAAGAGTGCGTCGCCCTCTTTCTCGTTGAATCCGGCATAGCCTTCGTCGATACAGACCATCCGCTGCCCCTGCTCACCACCTTCGGCGAGCACGAACGGGTAGCGACGAACGAAGGCCGGGACGTATCGGGCATCCCATTTGCCCGTCTCGGGGTCGACGAACAGGTTTTCCTCATTACGCAGGCCGAGCACGGCGACCGGAACAACGGTTTCGCCAGCACGGGCGAAACAGATCGGATACTCCTTTGCTGCTTCTGTGAACTCGACCCCGGCCAGGATTACCGAGTTTGTCGATCGTGCGAACTTGAAGTTGTCGCCGACCGGTTTGATCCGGTAGTTCCTGTGCGTCACCTTGTTGAGTGCCGCCGGCTTTTCGTAGAACAGCAGGTTTGCCATTGTTCGATCGTTCCTAGGATTCAGTGAGCGGTGGATGTTGCCGAATGGCCCCGCAAACCGCAACCACAGTCAGTCGGCGAGCCGACGGATGTCCGGCAGGTTGCGATACAGGCCCTCGTAATCCATGCCGAAGCCAAACACATAATGGTCAGGACAGCGGAGACCAACCAGATCCGGCCGGAAGCCTTCGACCTTTCGGTCGTGTTCCTTCTCGACCAGTACGGCAGTGAACACCTCACGTGCGCCCTGGCGCATGAAGTAGCGTGACAGCGCAGCGAGCGTCTCACCTTCATCGAAGATGTCGTCGAGGAGCAGGATTCGCTTGCCCTCGGCGGTGAACTCGGGCTCAGCGTGCCACCGAAGCTCCTTGCCGGTGGTCGTGTTGTGATAGCGCGACACGCGAACCGAATCGAGACGCATCGGAATCGAGACGCGCTTCAGAATCTCGCCGGTAAAGATGAGGCCACCGTTGAGCACGCATACGGCTATCCACTCATCATCGTTCGCTTGTGCACCTCGATCTCCCGCGCCGCAATGATCCTCGATTGCGGTGCCAACCCAATCAATCGCGGCAGCGACCTCACTCTCGCTGAACAGCACCAGTGAATCCGGCATCGACATCGCGCTACTCCCTTGATTCCGGCATTGGATCAGGCTCGGGCGATTCAAGGTGCAGCGTTCTCGTGGGGAACGCGATCTCGGCACCATGGCGCTCGATAATGCCGGCAATCTCCAGCAGGATTCGCTGTTTGATTTCGTGGAATTCGACCCACGCCGTGGTCTTGGTGAAGGTATAGACCATGAAGTCGATCGATGACGCATTGAAGGCATTGAAGTTCACGATGAGCGTACGGTCGTCGGTCTCGATGTCCTCATCGTCGATGAGCATCTGCTTCACGTCAGCCACGATGGCCGCCATCCTGTCGATGTCCGCGTAGCGGATGCCAATGTTCTCGTAGATCCGGCGATTCTGCATGCGGGCCGGGTTCTCGATCGCGATGCTCGCAAACACCGCATTCGGAATGTAGAGCGGGCGACGATCGAACGTCCTGACCACCGTCAGGCGCCAGCCGATGTGCTCGACCGTCCCCTCGACGTCGCGGTCGGGCGAACGTACCCAGTCGCCGACCTTGAAGGGCTGATCGAGATAGATCATGGCGCCGCCGAAAAAGTTGGCCAGCAGATCCCGGGCCGCAAAGCCGACCGCGATACCGCCGATACCGCCGAAGGCGAGCACACCGGAGATACTGACGCCGAGCGTCTGCAGGATCGTGAGCGCACCGGTGATGAAGACGGAAACGCGCAGCAGTTTGCCGACGGCCTGCGCGGTGGTGATGTCCGCGCCCCGTTGGATGAAACCCGCCTCACACTCCCGGATGAATCGCGTCGAGAAGAAGATGAGCACGAGCACGACGGCGACGTATCGCACGGGATCGATCAGCCCTTCGAGATCGGACTCGGTGCCGGCAGAGATGATCTCGGCAGCGTAGGAGATGCCGAGTACCCAGACCAGCAGGGAGGCCGGCAGGCCGATCGCACGAACCAGAGCGTCATCCCAGACTGTCTTTGTCTGTTCTGCACGAGCCGCCAGACGCCTGAATGCCTGCCGAACGAAGTAATTCGCCACGAGCGTACCGAATACGACGCTGAACGTACTGATCACGACCGGCTGATTCAGCCAGTCCAGCACGCTGCTCAAACTCAGATCCATTTCGGGCTACCGCTTCGGAAAGCTCGCGATGATACCCGATTTAGCGGGGAGAGGCCGTAGTATCCTGCCGCTGCCGCAGCGTCGCGAAGTTGAATCCATCACTCGGTCTGGAGGGAGGCGTGATCTCATCCGTCGCCGGGCGAACCTGTCGTTCAGGCCCCGCTGGCTTCACGCTCGCGAAGGTGGTGTACGTGCCTGCTGGCGCATCGATTGGTGTCGGTGCCTCGACCCCCAGCGCCGCAAGACGGCGGCGAAATTCGGGCAGATCGCCTGCCCGCACCGGCCCGAGCATCACGCGATGTCGAAGCCTGCCATCGTCGATCACACTCTCGCTGACGACGCCGCGAAAGGTTCGCGACAGGCGAATCTCGACGTCGATCGATGCCTGCACATCCTCAAAATCCCCAAGCAGCAGCCAGGTTGAGTCGGACACTGACTCGTCGGAAACAGGCACAGACGCACCGGATTCCGCACGGCGTAATCTCCACGCGCCTTCGACACCGGCAGCGCGGAACGCGGCCGGGGCGAGGTCGGGATCTATCGCGCGCGCATCGACCAGAAGCCGGTGCGGATGCGATGCTGATATCCGAACCTCCATGCCCAGGGCATCGCGGAGCCTCGCCGCTTCAGCGCGGGCCCGCGCGTTGTCCGAAAAGCTGCCGACCACCCAGTCGTCTGCACCTGCCACGGTCGGGCAGACCATCAGCAGCGGGAGCAAGGCAAGCAAGGCGAGACGTCCAATGTCCATGCCGCCAAGCTACGCCAGCGCTGGAATGCACGCAAGCGATTGATCTTGGGCAAAAAAATGGTTGTCACCGATACGTTGCTGTATATAATCACAGTTACTGTACAAAAAGACAGCCGAGTGCTGAAGGGATTATGACCAAACTGACACCGCGACAAACGGAAGTCCTCGAGTTCATCAAGAGCTACAACAGCGAGAATAATTACCCGCCGACGCGGGCAGAGATCGCACAGAAGCTGGGTTTCAAGAGTGCGAACGCCGCCGAGGAGCATCTCAAGGCACTCGCCAGAAAGGGGGCCATCGAAATCATTCCCGGTACGTCACGCGGCATCAGGCTGCCCGCGAGCGACGGCCTGCCGATCGTCGGGCGCGTCGCGGCGGGCAGCCCGATTCTCGCGGAAGAGCACATTGAGGATTACTGCACGCTCCAGCCCGAATTCTTCAGACCGGCTGCCGACTATCTGCTCATGGTGCGCGGTGACAGCATGATCAACGCCGGCATTCTCGATGGAGACCTGCTCGCCGTTCACCGAACCACCGAAGTGAACAACAACGATATCGTCGTTGCGCGCATCGAAGATGAGGTCACGGTCAAGACGTTCCGTCGCGGCAAAAACAAGTATCAGGTGACCCTGCTGCCCGAGAATCCGGACTACAGCCCGATCGAAGTGGATTTGCGCGACGGGAATTTCGCCATCGAAGGTCTGTCGGTTGGCGTGATTCGTCACTAGCCCGCATATCTCACCGATTGCCTGGGGTCCGTGCGGGCCCCTGACTAACTGCCTGAGGCCTGCTTCGCCCTGGGCTTCGACTTTGCCGCCGCCTTTTTCTTGCGCTTGGCTGGCGCTTTCTGCTCAACCCAGTTGCCGCCCACGAAGTCTGCACGCCAGCCGGAGGCCTTGCCGTCTTTCTTCTCGGTCATGACGTAATGCTCTTTCGTCTTGCGGGCAAACTTGATCAGCGCCCGACGCCCGTCCGGATCCTTCGTCGGCGCCCGCATCAGGAAGTCGTATTTCGGATCGATCTCGTTCTGATGGGGAATCAGTTCATCGACATAGGGCGCGCGCGTTTCACGATTCTTCGGAAACTGTGAAGCTGCCAGAAACACACCCGCCGCCCCGTCGCGGAGCACGTAGGTATCATCCACCTTCTCACACTGCAGTTCCGGCATCGGTACCGGATCCATCTTGGGCGGCGCCGGTTCGCCGTTACGCAGCAGTTTCCGGGTGTTCTTGCATTCGTCGGACGTACATCCAAAGTACTTGCCGAAGCGGCCGGTCTTCAGCTGCATGTCAGCACCGCACTTGTCGCATTCGATCACGGGGCCGTCGTAGCCCTTGATCTTGAACTCCCCCTTCTCGATCTCGTAGCCATCACAGTCCGGGTTGTTACCGCAGACGTGCAGCTTGCGCTCGGTATCGATCAGGAAGTTCTCCATTGCCGTACCGCACTTCGGGCAGCGATGCTTGTTGCGAAGACTCAGGGTCTCGGCTTCATCGTCGTCACTGACTGACTCGACCTCCTCGCCGGGAATCAGGTTGATTGTCGACTTGCAGCGCTCCTTGGGGGGCAGCGAATAGCCGGAACACCCCAGAAAGACGCCGGTGCTTGCCGTCCTGATCTGCATCGGGCGCCCGCACTGCGGGCACTCGATGTTCGTCATCGTCGGCTCGTTGGCTCGCATGCCGTCTTCTTCGCCCGCCTTCTCGAGCTTGCCCTCGAAGTCGTTGTAAAACTCATCGAGCAGCGACTTCCAGTCGACCTTGCCCTCGGAAACCTCGTCGAGGGATTCCTCGAGGCCCGCGGTAAACCCATAATCCATCAGGTCATCAAAACTCTCGACCAGACGGTCTGTCACGATCTCGCCAATCTTCTCGGCATAGAAGCGGCGATTGTCGAGCCGGACATATCCCCGGTCCTGAATCGTCGTGATGATCGACGCATAGGTCGACGGACGGCCGATGCCACGCTTCTCGAGTTCCTTGACGAGACTCGCCTCGCCATAGCGCGCCGGCGGCTTGGTGAAATGCTGTGACGGCAGCAGCTCTGCGAGCGACAGTTGCTGGCCAACCTCATACTCGGGCAGCGGTGTTTCTTCTTCCTTTCGACCGGACGGCGGCTGCACTCTCGTATAGCCGTCGAAGCGGAGTATCCGGCCGCGCACACGCAGTTCGAAGTCACCGGCGCCAACAACCACCGTCGTGCTGGTGTATTCCGCGTCAGGCATCTGGCAAGCGACGAACTGCCGCCAGATGAGCTCGTACAGGCGCTCGGCATCACGCTCGAGGCCGCGCACCTCTCTGACCGTGACATCGGATGGCCGGATCGCCTCGTGTGCCTCCTGGGCACCTTCCTTGCTGCTGTAGAACCGTGGCTTCTCCGGGAGATACTTGTCGCCGTAATTGTTGCCGATCAACTCCCGGGCTGCTGCGACCGCTTCGCTCGACAGGTTTGTGGAGTCGGTTCTCATGTAGGTGATGTAGCCGGCCTCGTAAAGACGCTGCGCCATCATCATTGTCTTCTTCACACCAAAGCCAAGGCGCGTACTCGCCGCCTGCTGCAGCGTCGACGTAATGAACGGCGCGCTCGGGCGCGTCTTCGTCGGGCGGTCGTCCCGACTCTTGACGGTGTAGGTCGCGCCCTTCAGCTTTTCGAGCGCGGCATTCGTCTGCGCTTCACTGGTCGGGCGGAAATTGTCGTCGCCCTCCTTCGTCACCTGAAACTTCACGGCCTTTTCGGCGTCGCCAGCGGCTTCGTTCAGGTTTGCGTAAACCTCCCAGTACTCCTCGGGGATGAATGCCCGGATTTCACGTTCACGTTCGACGATCAGCCGAACGGCCACGGATTGCACGCGGCCCGCGGACAGTCCGCGGGCGATTTTTGCCCACAGCAGCGGTGACACCATGAAGCCGACCACGCGATCGAGAAAGCGTCGGGCCTGCTGCGCATTGACCCGCTCGATGTTGATATCGCCCGGTTCCTCGAAGGCCTCTTCGATGGCCCGCTTGGTGATTTCATTGAATACGACACGGCGATACCGATCGTCGTCACCACCGATAGCTTCCCTGAGGTGCCAGGCGATCGCCTCTCCCTCACGATCGAGGTCGGTGGCGAGATAGATTTCGTCGGCATCCCGCGCAAGTTTCCTGAGTTCATCCACGACTTTCTTCTTGTCGGGCAGAATCTCGTAGTTGGCGCGCCAGTTGTTCTCCGGATCCACGCCCATCCGTGCGATGAGTTGCTTTCTCGCCTTTTCCTTCTTGTACTCGGCTTTCTTGTCCGGCGACATCTTTCGCGTCTTGGCCGCTTCCTTCGCACGTGCCTTGGGGTCGCTCTTGCTGTTGCCACTGGTCGGCAGATCGCGAATGTGCCCGACACTCGACTTAACGATGTAGTCGTCACCCAGATATTTGTTGATCGTCTTTGCCTTGGCAGGACTCTCGACGATGACCAGTGATTTACCCATAGATACTTCTCAAACTGTGGTGGTCTCTTGCAGACCGACCGTAAAAGGGGCGCATGTATAGAGTTAATGAGGCGCTACGTCAAATCGACCTGCGCCGATCTCTTTTTTAGCTTAACGGCAAATCGAACGGCTTTGTCAACAAGGCCCGGACCAGCGCATCAGGAAGGATCCATGGAATCCTCTGGCGGTGGCGGGACGTGGGGTGGGGTCCCGGCGAGCGTTTTCAATCCCGTGACAATGGCATCGAGCCCCTCGCTTCCGCCTTGTTCCAGCCAGTACACCGAAATGACGTAGTGTGATTCGTCGATTCGTACCGCATCAGCGGGCATCTCTCGAGCGACGCCCGGGATCGCTTCCGCGAGGGTCCTGGACAGCGCCTCAGACGGCGCGTCTTGCCAGCGCCAGCCCCCGTCCTTCACACGTATGAGAGACCACTCGACCGCGGGGAGGTCCCGCCATGCCGGCGGGCGGGGCCGGGACAACCGGTAAGCGATGCACTTCAGCTTCGGCTCGAGACGCTTGCCCGTGACCGAGACATACCGATCCTGATCCGGGTCCGGATCGTCGATTGTCGTCAGTTCCGTTCGCAGGCCGGCAGCCATCGCCTGACGCCGCAGAGCCATCTGTTCGCGCTGTCGGGCACTGGGCAGCAACGCAACGATCGGCGCAACCAGCAGTAGCACCACGAGTGCAATGCCAAGGTAGATCATGCGCGCAACATGACGCGTACAGGAGCCTTTTACAATCCCCTTGAGGGGTGTAAATTGCCAACGACAGCGTCAGAAAAACAACAACAAGATTGCGCGAGGTGAGCGATGGGTGAGTACAATCACATCCTGGTTGGCGTAGACCTGACCGAGGAATCCCGGCAAGTCGCCAAACGTGCCTGTGCCCTGGCCCGGGCCTATGATGCGGAGCTGAGTTGCCTGCACGTGGTCGAGCCGCTGAGTCTCGCCTACGGCGGCGATATTCCGATGGATCTGTCGACCATTCAGGAGCAGATTCAGGAAACCGCGAAATCCCACCTTGCCGAGTTTGCGACGCTCCTCGACATTCCACCGGACAACCAGCACCTGATCTTCGGGCGCCCCGAAACCGAGATTCACTCACTCGCCGAGCAGATTGATGCCGACCTCATTGTGGTCGGCAGCCACGGCAGGCAGGGCCTGGCCCTCCTGTTTGGCTCGACAGCCAATGGCGTGCTGCATGGCGCCCAGTGCGACGTGCTCGCGGTCCGGGTCTGACCAAATTCCTGTACCGCCTGCCAGACAGGCGTTAAGCTTCAGGCAGACTTTACTCGTGGCGGGATCATGCGAGTCACTCCAACATCGCCTCCAATATCGCTGCGCCTGACGATTGCCCTGCTGTTGCTTTCACCGCTGGCTTTCGCCGGCTTTTCCAATTCAACGCTCAATCCCGGCCAGCCCTCGCGATTCGAGCTGCGCAATCTCTATCAGGAAGCCATCGACGACATTCGCTCCGGACGATGGTCCAGCTACCGTGACAAAAAACCGCGACTCGAGGCGTACCCGCTCTACCCCTGGCTGGAGTATACAGAGAAGATCTACACCATCCAGAACCAGTCACCGGACGATATTCGCACGTTCATCGATGCCTACGGTGAATCACCGGTCGCCGATCGGCTGCTCGAGAACTGGATTTTTACACTCGGCGTGCAGAAACGCTGGGAGACCCTGCTCGATTTCTACGATCCATCCCGGGTTCGCGGCAAGCGCAATGCCTGTTTCCATGCCCGAGCCCTGCAGCGCACGGGCCGGGAGGAAGAAGCGATGCAGGCAGCCGGGGAACTCTGGCGGGTCGGCTACTCGCAGCCGGACGAATGCGACGCAGTCTTCCGCCAGTTCCGGGATGCGGGGGGCGTTGATCGGGAAAACGCCTGGCGGCGGTTCGTGCTCGCCATGGAAGATCGGGAATACTCGCTGGCCAGCTACCTTACACGCTACCTCGACGGGGAGGACAAGACACTCGCCGAGCGGTTTCGCCAGCTTCCCAGGAATCCGTCGCTGATTCGCCGCACCGACCTGTTCAGGGCCGATGACGCTCACACGCGGGAAGCGATCGTCTATGGCATCAAGCGGCTCGCCCGGCGCGACGCGGAGGCCGCCTTCGAAGCGCTGGAATCTTACCGCGCCAGTCACACCTTCGAATCGCCGGTGCTGACGGAACTCTACACATGGGTGGGCAGACGCCTGGCGCTCGACGAGGATCCCAACGGGTTGCTGGAACTGGTTCCGCTCGACCTCCACGAACTGCCTGCACTGACAGAGAGCCGAATCAGGATGGCATTACGCCAGCAGGACTGGGGCCAGGTACTCGTGCTCATCAACCTGCTTCCGGAAGCCGAGCAGAATTCTCCGCGATGGAAGTACTGGAAGGCACGCGTACTGATCGCCTCCGATGAGAAAGTTGACCGGGATCAGGGTCGGGCGCTGTTCGAGGAACTGGCGGGAATCCGGCGCTTTTATGGCTTCATGGCCGCGGACGCGCTGGGTATCCCCTATGACTTTCGCGATGAGCCGGCGGCAATTCCCGAATCCGAACTGCTCCAGATCGAGGCGATGCCCGGTATCCAGCGTGCGCTGGAACTGCTCGCGATCGACGATCGTGTCGATGCGAGAATCGAATGGGCCTATGCCACGCGCAACTTCGATGACCGGGGACTCCAGGTCGCCGCCCGCGTCGCCATGAAGTGGGGATGGTACCGACAGGCCATCACGTCGATGATCGATGCCGAAGCGTGGGACGATCTTGAGATTCGCTTCCCGCTCGCCTACCGCCACGAGTTCGTGCGACATTCGCGGCGGTGGGATATTCCGCTGCACTGGAGCTTCGCCATTGCCAGGCAGGAAAGCGCATTCATGCCCGACGCCCGGTCATCGGCCGGCGCGCGCGGGATCATGCAGCTGATGCCCGGCACCGCGCGCGTCGCTGCAAACGTTCACGGGCTGGGATACGCCGACACCGACGAGTTACTGGACCCGGGAACCAATATCGAACTTGGCACCGCCTATCTCGGGCAGATGCTTCGACGCTTCAACAACAACCGCATCCTCGCGTCAGCCGCCTACAATGCTGGCCCCGCTCGCGTGGACCGGTGGCTTGACCCCTCGCTGCCACTCGATGTCTGGATCGAAACGATTCCGTTCGAGGAAACCCGGGAGTACGTGCAAAGCGTACTCATGTTCGCCTCTATCTATGCGCGCGCGCTCGAGCAGACGCAGCCGTTCATCTATGCCCATGAATGGACGGACTTTTCGAATCAGCGAGTAACGCTTTTCGCCGAGGACGAAATGCAGCCGCACGCACTGCTGGGGTCAGAGTAGCACCCCAACAAACAATGACAGCTGAACTGATCGACATAGGCGCCAACCTCACGCACGAATCGTTTGCCAACGATCTCGATGAGGTGCTGGATGAAGCGCGCGCCGAGGGCGTGAGCGCTCTCGTCGTCACCGGCGCCTCGGCGACGGGGAGCGAAGAAGCCCTCAGGATCGCCCGGCAGTGCGGCCTGGTCGCGACCGCAGGCATCCATCCGCATCACGCCGAAGAGACCACAGACGACGTCATCGGTCGGCTCGATGCGCTGCTTGCTGCACCGGAGGTGGTTGCCGTTGGGGAAACCGGGCTCGATTACTTCCGCGACCTGTCGCCACGCAAACAGCAGATCGCCTCTTTCGAGCGACACATCGAACTGGCCATCAAGCACGAACTCCCGATGTTTCTGCACGAGCGGGACGCCTATCCTGATTTCGCCGAGGTGCTCCGCCCGTATCGTGACCACCTGGGCAGGCTCGTCGTTCACTGTTTCACGGGCGAGGGCGATGCGCTGCGCGCCTACCTCGACCTCGATTGCCACATCGGCATCACGGGATGGGTCTGCGACGAGCGGCGTGGCACCCATCTGGCTCCCCTGCTGAAGGAGATTCCGGATGATCGACTGATGATCGAGACCGATTCACCCTACCTCATGCCGCGAACGATTCGACCCAAACCGAAATCACGACGAAACGAACCCCGCTACCTGCCCTGGGTGTGCCGATTCATTGCCGATGTGCTTGGTGATTCCTATGAGGCGGTCGCTGCAAGGACGACCCGCAACGCACGACACTTCTTCGGTCTGGAATGATGTCCGGCAGGCGAGCCGCACGGCTTTACACGACGGTCGGCTGTCACCTGTGTGAACAGGCAGCGGCGCTGCTACATCGGGCGCGCTCCGAAGGCTTCGCCTTCGAGGTTTGCGAAGTCGAGATCAGTGACTCAGAATCGCTCATGGAAGCCTATGGCGTCCGAATCCCCGTGGTCCGGTTCGACGGCGACGAACGCGAACTCGGTTGGCCGTTCGAATACCAGGACCTCATCGACCTCATCGAATCACTGGAGTAACGCGCATGCAGGCCCCGTTCGGCTCATGGTCATCACCCATCACCGCTGACCTGATCGTCGCGGGGAGCATCGGCCTCGGCGGCGGCCGCCATGCTGGCGATCTTTTCTTCTGGCAAGAGGCGAGACCCCGGGAAGGTGGCCGCGTGGCCATCGTCTGCAGAAAGGCAGATGGCGAAACCGTCGATATCACGCCCGCGCCATTCAATGCACGCACGCGCGTCCACGAGTATGGCGGCGCCGCATGGACCGTTGTCGGAGAAACGGTGTACTTCGTCAACTTCGCCGACCAGCAGCTCTACGCAGCGAACGTTGGCGGTGCGCCCCGACAGGTAACCCATGAACCAACGCGGCGCTTCGCGAACGCCGTTCACGACGTGCGCCACAATCGGCTCGTCTGCGTGGTCGAATCCCATGGTGAAGGTGAGTCCGAACCCGAGAATTATCTGGGGGCGATTGACCTCGACAGCGGCGAGGTCGAAACGCTGGCGAGTGGGCACGACTTTTTCTCGTCACCCTCACTGAGTCCGGACGGCGCCAGTATCGCGTGGATGACCTGGGACCATCCGGACATGCCCTGGGACTCGACGCAGATCTGGCTCGCGCGTATCGGCGACAGCGGAGCACTCGAGGGTATCGAAAGCGTGGCGGGCGGCAGTGACATCGCAGCTCAACAACCGCGGTTCTCTCCTGCGGGAGAACTCTGGTATATCTCAGACGATACCGGCTGGTGGAATCTGTACCGGTATCGGCACAATCGGGGCGAGATCGCGTGCGAGCGCGAGGCCGAGTTCGGGGTGCCGCACTGGCAGTTCGGCATGTCGACCTACGACTTCGACGCTGACGGCAACATCATCTGTATTTACAGCGAACACAACGAGAGTCAGCTTGCACGACTCGACGTCGCGTCGGGAACACTGACGGACATCAAGACGCCGTTCGAGTCGATCTCGGGGCTGTCCGTTGCTGGTAACCGGGCGCGCTTCATTGGCGCTTCGGCAACGATGTTCCCAAGCCTCATCGAGCTGGATCTCACGACCGGCGACTACGGGATTGCGCGCCAGTCCAGCGACCTTTCCATCGATGTCGGCTACTTCTCGGTGCCCGAGAGCATCACTTTCTCGACGGCAGACGGCGACGTGGCCCACGGTTTCTTCTACCCGCCTGCCAACAAGGACTTCGAGCCTGTGCCGGGCGAGAAACCACCGCTCATCGTCATGCTGCATGGCGGGCCGACGTCGGCATCATCCCGCATGCTCTCTCTGTCGGACCAGTTCTGGACGAGCCGGGGTTTCGCCGTACTGGATCTGAATTATCGCGGTTCCACCGGATATGGGCGTGACTACCGAAACAAGCTGCGGCACGCCTGGGGCGTTGCCGATGTCGACGACGCCGTCTACGGTGCAAGCGACCTTGCCAATCGCGGCCTGGTCGATGCGGAAAGGCTGGCAATCCGCGGCGGCAGTGCGGGCGGTTATACGACGCTGGCTGCGCTGACGTTTCGCGACACGTTCAGGGCTGGCGCCAGTCACTTCGGTATCGGCGATCTGGAAGCACTCGCACGCGACACCCACAAATTCGAATCCCGCTATCTCGACAGCATGATCGGCCGTTATCCCGAAGAGATCGCGCGCTACAAGGCTCGCTCACCGATCAATCATGTCGAACACCTGAGGTGTCCGACCATCTTCTTTCAGGGGCTTGAAGACAAGGTCGTACCGCCGAACCAGGCTGAAGCGATGGTCGAGGCACTGGATGCCAAGGGCATACCCTGCGCCTATGTGCCCTTCGAGGGAGAACAGCACGGATTCCGCCGCGCAGAGAACATCAAGCGCGCGCTCGAACTGGAACTGTTCTTCTACGGTCGTGTGTTTGGCTTCGAACCGGCGGATGAGATCGAACCGATCCCGATCCGGAACCTCTCGCCTTGACGACACTCATCCAGTGTTTTGGCCTGACGCACCGGGCGGGTACCCGGCCGCTGTTCGAGGAACTCGACCTGACGATCTCGTCCGGAGACCGGATCGGCCTCGTCGGGCACAACGGCTGTGGCAAGTCGACGCTGCTGAAGCTGCTCGCCGGCGCCATTGCTCCTGAGGGGGGAGATATCTCGCGCAGCCGGGAGCTTCGCCTGGAGACGGTCGAGCAGTTCATGAACGACGCGCTTATGGACGCCACGCTCTTCGAGGCGCTTGCGTGCAAGCTGCCGGACGAGGAACGCGCATACTCCGAATACAGGGCCAGCGCGCTGCTGGACGAACTCGGGTTCGAGCCGGCCAGCCACAGCCACCGGGTACGCGATCTGAGTGGCGGTCAGCAGAACCGGCTGATGTTCGCGCGGGCGATGATCAACGAGCCGAACTTCGTCCTCTTCGATGAGCCCACCAATCATCTGGACCTCAAGACGCTGCTGTTCTTCGAGTCATACCTGCAGTCCCTGACAGGCGGATATCTGCTCATTTCCCACGACCGCGAGTTTCTCGACGCGGTCACGACCCGCACGCTGTTCCTGCGCGACCAGCGCCTGTGGAGCTTCAATCTGCCGTTCAGCGAGGCGAGAGCCCGGCTCGCTGAAATGGACGATGCTGCTGCCGCGGCGCGCGCTTCGGAAGAGAAGGAGATCGCCGGCCTGCGTGCGAGCGCAAAACGCCTCGCGACCTGGGGCAAGGTCTACGACAATGAGAAGTTCGCCCGAAAGGCGAAGAGCATGGAGAAGCGCATCGAGCGGATGGAAGACGACAAGACGTTCGTCTCACGTGGCTCGGGCCTCAATCTGGAACTGGACGTTCAGCAGTCCCGCGCCAACCGCATGCTGGCACTGGAACAGTGTTCGATCGAGGCGCCGGATGGAACGCTGCTCTTCGAGGTCGACGAGATCTTCATCCGTCCGGGTGACCGGATCGCCCTGCTCGGACACAACGGGGTTGGCAAGACGACACTGATCAACCGACTGATGGACGTATGGCGGTCAGGCGAACCCGATGAACACGTCCGGTTCAACCCCCAATGTGACATCGGGTACTACGATCAGGAACTCGAAACGCTCGACAAAACGCTGACGCTCACCGAGACACTGCGCGAGCACTGCCAGGGATCCGAGAACACCTACAAATCGGCGCTGATCAAGGCCGGATTCCCGTACCTCGATCTCGACAAACCGGTCGAGGTCCTGAGTGGCGGCGAGCGAGCGCGCCTGATGTTCCTCGTGATCAAGCTCAATGCGCCGAACTTCCTGATACTCGACGAGCCGACCAATCACATTGACATTCAGGGCAAGGAAGAACTCGAGGAACAGATTCTGGCGTCGGGCGCGACAACGCTCGTGACATCGCACGATCGGCGATTCGTTGACACGATCGCTGAGCGATACTGGCTGATCGAGAATGGCAGGCTGTACGAAACGGGAAGCCCCGCCGGCTTCTACCGTCAGGCAGATGAAGTACAACAGACGCGCGACGCGCCAAAGCGTGCGCCAGCCACACCGAAGACCCCCGATGACGACGAGGAGGCGCTGCTCACGCGGCTCGTCGAACTGGAAGCCCTGCTCAACGCCGATCTCGACCGCAAACCGAAATTCCAGAAGCCGGAGCGACAGGCGGCCTGGCGTGAGGAGATCGCGGCCATCAACCGCAGGCTCGAATGAACAATCAGCCGCCCTGTTCGAGCTCGTTGAGGATCGAACAGTGCACGGCCGACTCGTCACCGCCACAGCAGGCATCGGTGATCCGCTCGAGCGCACCACGCATCTGCTCGAGCTCCGCGATCCGCTCGCGAATGTCCACCAGCTTCGCCTCGGCGAGTTCCTTGACCTCGCCACAGGTCGAGTGTTCGCGATCGACCTTGAGAGACAGCAACTCCTCGATATCCTTCAATGAGAAGCCCATGCGCCTCGCCCGGAGAATGAAGCGAACGCGAGCAAGATCGTCTTCGGTATAGAGACGATAACCGGCGTCCGTGCGCCGCGGAGCTGCCAGGAGCCCTTTCGACTCGTAAAAACGCAGCGTCTCGTTGTTCGTATCGGCGCGAGACGCCAGTTCGCCGATTTTCAGGTAGGCCATCAGAATGCTCCCGCGAGGAAACAAGGCCTGTAGTTTAATACAAACTTGAGGGAAAGACACAGAATCGCCTCACGCCGGACTGTGGAACGACCGAATTCGCCGGTAGACTTCCACGCTGACCAATGACCTGGAATGCCCATGAATCCTGATCTGTCGATCGCCATCATCTGCGGCGGACTGTCCGCCGAGGCGGCCGTGTCGCGCGTGTCGGCACAGGGTGTCAAAGCCGCGCTCGGGGAGAACTACTCCCGCGTTGCGGTGCTGGAGCTCGATCACCGGCTGCACCATGCGCTCGACGAGGTTCAGCCTGATGTGGTGTTTCCCGTGCTGCACGGGCCGCCCGGCGAGGACGGGACGCTCCAGGGCTTTCTCGAGATTCTTGGCTACGCCTACGTCGGCAGTGACGTTCACGCCAGTTCAAATGCCATGAACAAGATCACGGCGAAGCTGATCTTCGCCGCCAGCGACTTGCCACTGGTCCGGCAGCATGTGGTTCATCGACGCAATGGTGTCGCACAGGCGGTTTCGGAAATCGGAGATCGGCTCGGCCACTACGTGGTTGTCAAACCGGCGACGCAGGGCAGTGCCCTCGGCGTCACGCCCGTTGCCGATGCCAATGCCCTGTCTGGCGCCGTCTCAGGCGCCTTCGAGTTCGACGACGCGGTACTGGTCGAGGAGCGTATCGACGGACGGGAGATTACCGTCGGCGTGATCGATACCGATGACGGCGCAAAGGCTTTTCCTGTCATCGAGATCACGACGCCACAGGACACCTGGTACGACTACGAACACCGCTATACGGCAGGATTGAGCGAACACGTCATGCCCGCAGACCTGCCAGCGGTGCAGACCGATGAACTCCAGAGAATCGCGGTTGCCGCCCATGAGGCGCTGGGGTGCCGGGACCTGTCGCGGGCCGATTTCGTTGTCACCGACAGCGACATCTATCTGCTCGAGGTCAACACGCTGCCCGGCATGACGCCCACGAGCCTGTATCCGGACGGTGCCGGCGGCTTCGGCCTGTCGTTCCCGGCACTGTGCAGCCAGCTCGTCGAGAGAGCGGCTGCACGGCGAGAATAGCCGGCTGGCAGAGCCGCCTAGAGATCGTAGCCCCTTTCGTTGTGCTGGTTGATATCCAGCCCTTCGGTTTCCTCGTCTGAGGTCACGCGCAGCCCGATCATCAGGTCGATCAGCTTCAGCAGCACAAAGGTCACCGCGGCTGCATAGGCGCCGGTTGCAAGTACGCCGAGCACCTGGACACCAAGCTGCGACCCCATGGCCATGCCTTCGTTGTAGCCCTGACCGCTGAATACGCCGAGGCTCGCGCTTGCGAACACACCCGCGAGGATCGTGCCGAGCGCACCGCCGACCCCGTGAACCGGGAAGACATCCAGCGAGTCATCGATGCCCAGTGAACGCTTGATATAGTTGGTGGCGTTGAAACAGATGAAGCCGCCGGCGATACCGATGAGCAGGCCGCCGGCGGGGCCGACGAAGCCCGATGCCGGGGTAATGGTGCCAAGCCCCGCGACCATGCCGGTCACCGCACCGAGCGCGCTGGGTTTCCCGTAGCGAACCCACTCGCACATCATCCAGGTAAACGCACCCGCTGAGGCCGACATATGTGTCGCCAGCATGGCCATCCCCGCGTCGCCGTTCGCGGCAAGCGCGCTGCCGGCATTGAATCCGAACCATCCGACCCAGAGCATGCCGGCGCCGGTGATGGCCATGGTCATGTTGTGTGGGGGCATCGGCGTCTGGGGGAATCCGGAGCGAGGCCCCATGACCAGCGCACAGACCAGCGCGGCCACACCGGCCGTCACGTGAACAACGGTGCCGCCGGCAAAATCCAGCAAGCCCATCTGGCCAAGCCAGCCGCCGCCCCACACCCAGTGCGTGACCGGTGCGTAGACCAGCACCAGCCAGAGTCCCGAGAACAGGAGCATCGACGAGAACCTCATGCGCTCGGCGAAACCGCCCACGATCAGTGCAGGCGTGATGATGGCGAACGTGAGCTGAAACATCGCGAACACGCTTTCGGGGATGTCCCCGCTCATCGTTGACTCCTGCACACCCCTCATCATGAAATTCGACAGATCGCCGATCACCGCATTGCCTTCACCGAAGGCCAGCGAATAGACACCGAACAGCCAGAGAATAGAAACGAGACAGGTGATCGCAAAGCACTGCATCAGGACACTGAGCACGTTCTTTACCCTCACGAGACCGCCGTAGAACAACGACAGGCCAGGGATGGTCATGAACAGAACCAGGGCCGTCGACGTCAGTATCCAGGCCGTGTTGCCTTCACTGAGGTCAGCCGCCACTGCGGCAGGACTGAGCAGTGCGAGCGCCAGCATCACGGCCAGGCGCGAGTATCGTTGGGTCATCGGATTCTCCCTCTTGAATCGTTCTTATTGTTGCCGGAGCGGCGATCCAATCGAGTCTACCCGGAGGACATATGCCCTACAACTGAGCGACTCGGCAGGGACGGTGCGCATTGCTGTCGTGAAATGGTGCGTTGCAGATATTCCCTGCCATCCTTAACCGGGGCTTGCTTATGCGAATTCGTTTTTCGACAACCGGGCGGGTTCTCGCTAAAAAGTTAAGTCCGGGCACGCCAAACGTGCCTGCCGAAATCCATCGGAAAAGCGAGGTATTGATGAAGCGACAGAAGCGAAACAGGACCGATCGCGCATACAACCGGGGCTACACCACCGGCGTTTACGGAAAGTCGAAAGACATTTGTCCCTTCCACGAAAAAGACTCGAGACAGGCCTGGTTGAGCGGCTGGCGGGATGGCCGGGCCGATAACTGGGATGGCATGATCGGCACCGCGGGCGTTGCCCGGGCGCGGATCGTCTAGCGGGTCGAATCAGCTGCAGCCATCCGGCTCCGCGCCGGTGTCGCTGCAGCAGCAACACTCTCACTGATCGCGCGCGCACACTCGGCAATCAGCGGCGGGCCGCGATAAATGAACCCCGTGTAGATCTGAACCAGATCCGCACCCAAACTGATTTTGCGCGCCGCATCTTCGCCACTCATGATGCCCCCGACGCCAATCTTGGCGATCTCGGGCCGTACTGTTTCGGCAACCAGCTTCAGCACGTGATCCGCCTGATTTCGTAACGGTTCGCCGCTCAATCCGCCCCCTTCCTCGCTGTGAGGCTCACCAACGACGGCACTTCGCGACACCGTCGTATTGGTCACGATGATGCCGTCCATGTCATGGTCGTCGATCGTTCTGGCAACAGAGACGATTTCGTCATCGTCCATGTCGGGCGCAATCTTCACGACCAGCGGAACATGTCGTTCATGCTGTAATTTCAGGCGGTCGTGTTCTTCGCGAAGCCCCACCAGCAGGGCCTCGAGTTCCTCATGATGCTGAAGGCTGCGAAGTCCCGGTGTGTTGGGCGAGGAGATGTTGACCGTAATGTAGGATGCCTGTTTGTAAACGCGTCGCATGCAGTACTGGTAGTCCTCCAGCGCATTCTCTACCGGCGTATCCTTGTTCTTGCCGATGTTGATGCCCGTGACGCCACTGTAGCGAGCCCGTCGCAGCCGTTTCAGGAGTGCATCGACGCCCTCGTTGTTAAAACCCATCCGGTTGATGAGTGCATGCTTGCCAGGCAGGCGGAACAATCTGGGGCGAGGGTTGCCGGCCTGTGGCCGGGGGGTGACGGTGCCGATCTCCAGAAAGCCGAATCCGAGCGCGGCGAGTCCGTCGACACACGTGCCGTCCTTGTCGAGGCCGGCCGCGAGACCCACGCGGTTCGGGAACCGGATACCCATCACCTCAACCGGGTCGTCGGGAATATCGCGCGCGATCAGTGAAGTCAGGTGAAGCTGCTCGAGCAACGCGATCGCCTGCATTGAAACATGATGCGACGCCTCGCCGGGCAGCAGGAAAAGCAGCTTTCGAATCGCGTCGTAACTCATCGGCAGATTATAGCGGGATCACTGAAAGCGCGCGCGTGCACCGGCAGACGACTGCGCCAGGTCGAGCAACTCGCGGATGGCGACCGTGAACACAGCCGGACCGCGATTCGCGGTTGCGCGCATCTCCGACTCCAGCGCCAGCCAGCGATCAACCATCACGGCGTGGCTCTCGACCCAGCGATCAAGCATTTCGTCCGACGTTCGCTTGCCGCCGCCACACTCACTGATGACGCCCAGCGTAATCGCGAGTTGCTGCCAGTTCAGGTCGTCCTGGATAGACTCACGCGCCAGCGCTTCCCACTGGCTGGTCGCCTGGAACTCGAAGATCTGGCGGCTGAACCAGTGCAGCCGGAGCCGCTCTCCGACCGCAAAGTACAGTTCACTGACCCGGGCCACCGACTCCCCGGTCCGGTTGCTTGCCTCGACGATACCCAGCACCGAGTAGAGGTGATGCGCCGCCGCGACGAACGATGCCAATGAGTCGCCAACGCCGGCCGCGAGCAGATCATCGCGGCGCTTCTGCCAGTCCGTGAACACCGCACCCGAAGACACACCTTCCCACCGGTTGACGATTTCTTTCAGCGCCTTTCTGAAAACGGGCACTTCCCGCTCGAGCACAAGCTGCTGGCGCCGGTTCCTCAGCAACCAGCGCGTTGTTCGGCGAATGAGGCGAATCAGATCGAGCATCATGTCCTTCTGAATCGATGGTTCCACCTGATGATCGAGCGACTGTATCTCGCTCCATCGCTGGTTCATGTCGAAAATGTCACGGGCGCCGATATAGGCTTTCGCAATCAGGGGGCTCTGGACACCGGCAGATTCTGACATGCGGGTCACGAAATTGATGCCCATCCGGTTCACCATGCCGTTCGCAATCTGAGTCGCGACAATTTCACGGCGCAGCCGGTGACTGCGCATCTCTTTCTCGTACTTGTTCACGAGCGTCGCAGGGAATGCCACGTGCATTTCGCGCGTCAGCCATGGTTCGTCCATCAGTGCCGACGCCGACAGCTCTTCCTTCAGCCAGCCCTTGAGATACGAAATCATCACCGAAAGCTCCGGGCTCGTGAACGTCTTGCCGCGAGACCGCCGTTCCTGGATTTCCTCTTCGGTGGGCAGATATTCGAGCTTCGGATTGAGGCCGCCATGCTCCGCGAGGATGTTCATCATGCGGAGATATTCGAATCCGCGTCGATCAGCCTGATACTGCATCAGGTTGATCGCCTGTGCCTGGGCGTAGTTGTTCGCAAGCACGAGTTCGCTGACCTGCCGCGTCATACGGCGAAGCAATGCGCGCCGCTCCTTCATCGTCAGCTTTCGCCCCTCGACCAGCTGGTTGAGCAGGATCTTGATGTTGACCTCGGCGTCGGAGCAATTGACACCACCGGCGTTGTCGATGAAATCGGTAAAGCACGCACCTCCGTTCAGGGAGTACTCGACGCGGGCGAGCTGTGTCATCCCGAGATTGCCGCCCTCGCCCACGACCCGGCACTGAAGTTCATCGCCGTTGACCCGCAAGGCATCATTCGTCTTGTCACCGACATCGAGATGGGACTCGCGGTGGCTCTTCACATAGGTCCCGATGCCGCCATTCCACAGCAAATCGACCTTCGCCTTGAGCAGCGCGCTGATCAGGGCCGTTGGCGTAAGCGTCTGGGCATTGATACCGAAACGTTTCTTCATCTCTGGCGAGATGGGAATTGACTTGGCGGCACGGCTGAACACGCCGCCTCCCTTTGAAATCAGCTTGGAATCATAGTCCGTCCAGCTTGAGCGCCCGAGGTCGAAGAGGCGCTGGCGCTCGGCGAAGCACGCCGCCGTATCTGCCGGATTCGGGTCAACGAAGATGTGCAGGTGGTTGAACGCGGCGACGAGCTGAATCTGATCGGACTGCAGCATGCCGTTGCCAAACACATCGCCCGACATGTCGCCGATACCGACGACGGTGAACGGCTCCTGCTGGACGTCGATGCCGAGGTCGCGAAAGTGTTGCTGCACGGACTTCCAGGCGCCTTTCGCCGTAATGCCCATCGCCTTGTGGTCGTAGCCGACACTGCCTCCGGACGCGAACGCGTCACCCAGCCAGAACCCGTACTGCTCGGCAATCTCATTCGCCAGATCAGAGAACGTCGCCGTGCCCTTGTCGGCGGCCACAACGAGGTACGAGTCATCATCGTCGTGACGCACGACGTCTTTCGGGGGCACGACCTTCCCCTTGACAAGATTGTCAGTCAGATCGAGCAGCCCCGAGATGAAGATGCGATAGCAGGCGATACCCTCATCCATGATCTCGTCACGACTGCCATCGACGGGGAGGTGTTTCGGCAAGAAGCCGCCCTTGGCCCCCACCGGCACAATCACCGAGTTCTTGACCTGCTGGGCCTTCACGAGCCCGAGAATCTCGGTGCGGTAGTCTTCGGTACGGTCGGACCAGCGGAGCCCGCCCCGGGCGATCTTGCCCCCACGCAGATGGACACCCTCGACTCGCGGCGAATAGACGAAGATCTCGTAGCGCGGACGCGGCAACGGCATCTCTGTAATGAGCTCGGGGAGGAACTTCAGGGAGATGTACGCTTTGGCCTGCCCACGATCATCTCGCTGATAGAAGTTGGTGCGGACGGTGGCGAGAATCATCTCGAGGAACCGGCGCAGTATCCGGTCGTCCGCCAGATTCTCGACGGCGTCGATCTGCTGCAGTATCTCCCCCTTCAGCTTCTGCGCCATGGCATTGCCCGCTGTCCGCTTGATCGAAGGGTTGTGCAGCTGGTCGAACAACTCCAGCAGGTTGGCGCTGATGTCGCTGTAGCGAACGACGCATTCAGCAATGTAGCCCTGCGAGAAGCTGCTCTGAATCTGGCCCAGGTAGCGGGCGTACGCACGGATGAGCGCAACGCGGCGATGGTCGATCAGCGCCGCCGGAATCATCCGGTTGAACGCGTCGCTTTCCTGCTCGCCGAGCCAGATCGCAGCGAACGCCTGCTCGAAGAGCGGCTGCAGTTCCGGCAGCCCTTCCTTCGGCGGCGTCGGCATCTCGAGCACGAAGTCGTGTATCGAGATTCGGCGGCCGGCAAGAAAGACCTCGTAGGGATGCTCCTCGAGCGTCTTCGCGCCGAGGTTCTCGAGAATCGGGATTACGTCGGACAGGGGCAGCGTGCCGCCACGATGGAAGAGCTTGAACCGGATCTCCGGTTCGCCACCGACCATCCACTTGTAAAGGCTCACCTCGAGCACGTTGTCCCGCGCGAGTCTGAGCAGCACCTCAATGTCACTGAATGCCGTCGAGGGCCAGTAGTCGTCCTTGTAGCCCGGCGGGAAGATGTGTCGCACGGCGGCGAATATTTCTTCGCCCCGGGATTCGCCTTTCTCCCTGATCAGTACCGAGTGGAGTTCGTCTTCCCAGGATCGCGTCAGCGCGGCGACCTCCGCCTCAATCTCATCCAGATCGACATTCGTGCGCGAATCGGGATCGACCTTCAGCACGAAGTGCGTCCTGGTCAGTGCAGATTCCGAGAAGAACGTCGAGAATTCGGCCTCGACCGCGTCGAACTTCGACGTCAGCAGATTCTGGATCCTGATTCGCAGATCCGTGTCGTAGGTGTCCCGCGGGACGTACACCAGACAGTTGACGAAGTACCCGTTCAGGTCACGACGGGCCAGCACGCGGACGATGCGCCGTTCCTGCAGTCCGTAGATGCGCACCACCATCTCGTCGAGTTCCGGGGCGGTGGCGAGAAAGAGTTCTTCACGCGGCAGTACTTCGATAATTCTGGCCAGTTCGCGCCCCTTGTGGCTCGTCGGGGACAACCCCGCCCGGTCAAAGATCGCATCGATCTTTTTTCGCACCAGGGGAATTTCGGTGGGCGACTGATTGTAGACGCTTGACGTAAAGAGCCCCGTGAAGCGGCAGGTCTTGCCGCCAAAGCTGACCGTCACGCAGTCCATGTAGGCGGGCCGGTGCACGCGACTCTTCAGCGGTGACTTGGAATGAAACGTTGTCGCGTCAGTTTCGATCTGTTCCAGCGGCTGGCCGTGGCAGTAGAAATTCTTTCGGGCGAGGCCCAGCGCGGAACCCTGGACGACCTTGCCGTCCCTGAACTCCTCATAGGCAAGGAACGTGAAGTTGTTCGAGTAGAGCCATCGCAGAAACTCATAATCCTCGTGGAGCGCGTCATCCGCACCGTGGGCCTGGGCGGCGATTCCGATCTCGTCACTCCACAGCAGCAGTTGCTTGCGTATCGGCGCAAAGTCGTCGACGACACGCTGCACCTGGCGAATGACTGTCCGGATTTCACGTTCGAGTTGCCTGGGGTTGGCAACCCGGTCCACTTCGAGATGAATCAGCGTCTCGTTGGCACGCTCGTCGTCATTCAGGACCAGCTTGTCGTCTGCGCCACGGACCACGCTCATCAGACACTGTTCGACGTCCGACAGCACGATCTCCTGCTTGCCGAGCTCGATCCGAATGGAATCCAGCAGAAAGGGAATATTGGCCGAGGCAACCTCGATGACCGTGGCGTGATGATCGTACCCGTCCGCAGCAAGCGTCGGGTTGAACACCCGAACGCGGGCCCGCTTGCCATCGAAGGACCGATAGAAGTGCCAACTGGAGAGCAGCGTTCCCTCGGCGTATTCCCAGTCCTTCTGCAGCACCTCGGCCAGCGGCACCTGGGAGAAGTACTGCCGCGCGAACTGTTTCAGTGCAGCGCTCTTGTCGTGTTTGGCGAGACGACGCTCCAGCCCGCTCTGAAATTCCGATTTCGTTGCCGCTTGAACCTTGGTCACTGCGCTCTCACCCCGAATCGATGCCCCGATGTTAGCACCCGACGAGGTGCGCCCCAACGCGGGAACCCCTCAGCCTGACCGTCCGCTCCGGAACCCGAACCGCATTGGAATGTCTATACAAACCTGCGCGCGACAGCGCCCCCGGATTCACGTAACATTTTGCAAAAGAAATCAGATGCTTAAGCAACACGCCCCGATGCAGTACCGCGACCAGATCCAAGCCCTCGAACGCTGGCTGGACAGCCAGATCATCGGTCAGCAAACGCTGGTCAAACGTTTGCTGATTGCTCTCCTTGCCGATGGCCACCTTCTCGTCGAAGGTGCGCCCGGGCTCGCGAAGACCAAGGCCATCAAGACCCTCGCCCAGGGAGTCGAGGGCACGTTTCACCGGATCCAGTTCACGCCCGACCTGCTGCCGACAGACATCACCGGCACCGAGATCTATCGGGCACAGGACTCGACGTTCGAGTTTCAGCAGGGGCCCATTTTTCACAACCTCATCCTCGCCGACGAGATCAACCGCGCACCGGCCAAGGTACAGTCTGCACTGCTCGAGGCGATGGCCGAGCGCCAGGTGTCATTCGGTCGGCAGACGTTCGAGTTGCCGCCGATGTTTCTCGTCATGGCCACGCAGAACCCGATCGAGCAGGAGGGTACGTATCCACTGCCCGAGGCCCAACTCGATCGCTTCCTGATGCAGGTCAACATCGACTACCCGGATGCCGCATCGGAACGCACGATCCTGCAGCTCGTCAGAAACGAGGCGATGTCGGCGCAGGCAGGCGATAGCGCCGCGCCGCCAACCGTCACCCAGGAAGCAATCTTTGCCGCGCGCAGGGAGATCCTGTCGCTCCACATGGCACCGGTGGTCGAGGAATACATTGTGCAACTCACGCTGGCGACACGGGAACCAGCGATGTACGGCGACGATCTTGCGAACTGGCTGGACTATGGCGCATCGCCCCGGGGCACGATTGCGCTCGATCTGTGTGCGCGCGCCAACGCTTTCCTCGAAGGCAAGGACTTCGTCTCGCCGGACGACGTCCAGGCCGTTGTCCACGACGTGTTCCGTCATCGCATTATTGTGAGCTTCGAGGCCGAGGCGATGGGAATCGACCCTGACACCGTCATCGATACGCTCGTACAGCGAGTTGCCTCCGCCTGACGATCATGCGACGTCGCGAACAGGGAACGCTGGACGCCCGAATCGATGCCAAGGGAGGCGCCTACACCGATCTCGCCGACCTGATCCGGCTACGCTATGCGGCGCGCGAGATCGGTGCCATGACCAGCCGCCGAACGCGCAATCCACTCTCAGGCCTTCTGACCTCGAACTTCAGGGGTCGCGGCATCGACTTCGCTGAGGTCCGGGCATACCAGCCCGGCGATGACATTCGCTCCATCGACTGGCGCGTGACGGCACGCACGGATCAGCCGCACACGAAGCTCTTTCAGGAAGAAAAGGAACGGCCGGTGCTGCTGATGGTCGACCAGTCGCAGTCGATGTTCTTCGGCTCGCGTATCGCGTTCAAGTCGGTGCTCGCGGCCGAGGCCGCCGCGCTCATCGCGTGGGCGTCACTGGAGCGGGGCGACCGAACAGGCGGCATTGTGTTCTCCGATCGAGATCATCGGGAAGTGAGGCCACGGCGAAGCAAGCACTCGGTCCTGCGCCTGCTGAACGAAATCAACGACTTCAATCGCGTGCTGTCGAACCATCCTTCGGACGAGCCCGTCAACGAAGACTATCTGGCCGAGGCGCTTCGCAACATCCGCCGCGTTGCACGCCACGGCAGCTCCATTTATCTGTTCAGCGACTTCGTGAACCTGACCGACGAAGCGACCATTCACCTGAACCAGCTGGCCCGTCACAACCAGATCATCGGCTTCAGTATCGCCGACCCGCTGGAGGCCGAACTGCCCGCGCCTGACCTGTACACGATCACGAACGGCGACGACCGCATCAGAATCAACACGGGCAACAGCAACTACCGGGATGCCTACCAGTCGGCGTTCGAGGCGCGGCAGGCCCGAACCCGCGATGTGTTCGCGCGGGCGCGGGCGCCGCTCATCGAACTCACGACGGCCGAGCCCGTGACCCGAAGCCTCGTTGGCAAATACAATGCGTGGCTGGCACAGAGCCGGTCGGGAGCGCGCTGATGGCGCAGGGCAACCCGACCGTTTTCAACCAGCAGGATCCGCTCGCCGCACTTCGTGACATTCATGTGCCCGAAGGTATCGAGACATGGCCGCCCGCGCCGGGCTGGTGGATGCTCGCTGCACTCGCGCTGATCCTGCTTGCCGGCACGGCAGTCTGGTTCTACCGGCGCTGGCGGCAGAATCGCTATCGACGCGAGGCCCTTGGCGAACTCCAACGCATCTTCGAGGCATACGGCAATGACCCACAAGCCTACCTGCTGGAGTACGCGACCCTCCTGAAGCGGGTCGCGCTGACGCGTTACCCTCGCGAGCGGGTTGCCGGCCTCACCGGAGAGCGCTGGACCCGTTTTCTTGACGATACGGCAGGCACCAACGAGTTCACGATGGGGGCCGGCCAGGCGTTGATTGAGGGCGCCTATGCCCCAGCTGCCAACGCGGACGTCGTCCGGCTGCAGGAAATCGGTGAGCACTGGATTCGACAGCACGGCGAAACGGAGGCCGCGGCATGATCGAATTCATCTGGTGGTGGGCGCTGCTCTTTCTGCCATTGCCGCTGCTCGTGTACTGGACGCTGCCGCCCTCCCGTCGACAGGATGCCGCGCTGTACGTCCCTTTCTTCGGCATCGCCCGGCAGTACGAGGCATCCTCCGGGGCCGAGCGCCGATCGCGCCTTCGTCGCTTGCTCATGATTCTTGCGTGGATCGCGCTCGTGCTGGCGGCGACGCGCCCACAGTTCGTCGGCGAGCCGATCGAACTGCCAACGACCGGGCGTGATCTGATGCTGGCCGTCGACATCTCCGGCTCGATGGGAACCGAGGACATGTTGATCGGGCGTGAGAAGACAACCCGCCTCGACGTCGTCAAACAGGTTGTCGGCGACTTCGTTGAGCGTCGACGCGGAGACCGCCTCGGCCTCATTCTGTTCGGCAGCCAGGCCTATCTGCAGACACCACTGACTTTCGACCGCTTCACCGTCCGCAAACTGCTCGACGAGACACCGCTCGGCATTGCCGGCGGCAAGACAGCGATCGGCGACGCCATTGGACTCGCCGTCAAGCGACTGCAGTCGAGGCCATCTGAGAGCCGCATCCTCATCCTGCTGACCGACGGCCGAAACAACATCGGCGAAGTTTCGCCCCTGCAGGCTGCACGCATTGCCGCACAGGAAGGCGTAAAGATTCACACGGTCGGCTTCGGCTCTGACGAAATGCAGGTACCCGGACTGCTGTTCAATCGAACCATCAACCCGTCCGCCGAGCTCGACGAGCAGATGCTAACCCGCATTGCAGAACTGACCGGCGGCATCTACCAGCGGGCGCGCGATGCGGCCGAACTGCTGGAAATCTACGATGCGCTGGACCGGCTCGAACCCATCGAGCAGGCGGCCGAAACCTACCGTCCAACCCGCGCGCTTTACGTCTGGCCGCTCGGGTTCGCGTTCCTCGCCAGCCTCGCCCTGGCCGCGACCCATCCGGTACTGATGAACTGGCTGGCACGTATCGCCGCCCGGCGCGGCCGTGCGCATGAGGCCGAGGCAAGCACCTGATGCAGACCTTCATCGAGAACGCGCACTTCCTGCGGCCCGAATGGTTCTGGGCGCTTGTACCCGGCATCGCGCTCTATCTGCTCCTGCGCACACGACAGGCAACGGGTTCGAACTGGGAGAGATCAATCGACCCCGAGCTTCTGCCCTATCTGCTGAGCGGCCCGGGATCAGGCAAGCGCAGCGGTAACCCGTTGCTTCTCCTGCTGATTGCGTGGATTCTCGCCACCATTGCGCTCGCAGGACCCGTCTGGAAGAAATTGCCCCAGCCTGTCCATGAACGCGAGGACGCTCTCGTCATCATCTTCGATCTCACAGGCTCGATGTACGCCGAGGACGTTGCGCCCAATCGGCTGGTGAGGGCGA
This sequence comes from Pseudomonadales bacterium, assembly GCA_965267485.1. GTDB lineage: Bacteria > Pseudomonadota > Gammaproteobacteria > Pseudomonadales > Azotimanducaceae > JANQJA01. The sequence continues at coordinate 3,188,221 of OZ254080.1, forward strand.
GAAGAAAGCTGCAGGATCTGCTGGATCGTCGAAACGAGGGCGTCACCGGGCTCATCGTGTTCGCCGGCGATGCCCACACCGTGACGCCGCTGACTGATGACGCGCAGACGATTGCCGAGATGATTCCTGCCATCTCACCAGAGATCATGCCGGCACCGGGGAGCGAGCTCGCGCCGGCCCTCGAACTCGCCGTGCAACTCTTCCAGGACGCAGGTTCGGCAACCGGTCGCATTCTCATTCTGACCGACGAGATTCGGGACATTGCAGCCTCCCAGCAGATCGCCCGTCAGCATCGCCTCAGCTATCCCGTCTCTGTCCTCGCCGTCGGTACGACCGAAGGCGCGCCAATTCCCACGCCCAATGGCGGCTTCGTGAAAGACAGGAGCGGCACACTCGTCATCCCCGGCGTCGATATGAACCGGCTCGCAGACTTCGCCGCCAACGCGGGGGGCCGCTTTTCCCGCATGACGCTCACCGACGAGGATCTCGACTATCTGCTCGCGCAGACTGCGACCGGGATCGAAGACGAGTTCCGCGCACTGGAGCGGGACTTCGACGTGTGGTTCGAAGAAGGACCGTGGCTCGTGCTACTCCTGCTGCCACTGGCAGCGCTCGCGTTCCGGCGCGGCTGGGTCTTTTCCGTCGCGCTCGCATTCATGCTGCCCTCCCCCCAGGCCGAGGCATCCTGGTGGGAGGATCTCTGGCTGACACCGGATCAGCAGGGAGTAAGGGCGCTCGAGCGCGGCGACGTCGAGGAGGCGGCAGCACTGTTCGAGGACCCGGCGTGGCAAGCAACGGCAAGATACCGCGGCGGGGCCTACGAGGAGGCAGCGAGCGGATTCGCCCGGATCGAGACCAGCGACGGACACTACAACCGCGGCAATGCGCTCGCCCGGCAGCAACAGTTCGCAGAGGCAATCGAAGCGTACGACCGCGCGCTCGACCTGAATCCGGACAACGAAGACGCCGCCTTCAACAAGGCCCTGATCGAGGATCTGCTGAACCAGCAACAGCAAAACCAGCAGGAACAACAGGACGAAGACTCCGAGCAGCAGCAGCGTGAGCAGGGTCAGGATCAGCAGGACCAGAACCAGCAGGGCGAAGAAGAACAGGACGCAAGTGCCGACGAAGAGCAGGAACAGCAGCAAGCAAATCAGCAGCAACAGGATGCACAGCAACAGGACGACTCGATGAGTGAGGAAGAGCGCGCCCGTCGCCTCGCCCAGGAAGACGAGCCGCTGGACGAAGAAGAGCAACAGGCACTGGAGCAGTGGCTGCGCCGGGTTCCCGATGACCCCGGCGGTCTGCTGCGCAGGAAGTTCCAGCTGCAGCACGAGGAACGCGGGCGCATGAGGATATCCACGGAGAACGATGAAACAGCCGATTGGTAAGAAACTGCTGCTTGTCTGGTTGATGGCCCTGACGCCACTGGCGAACGCGGCACTGACCGCGACGGTCGATCGAACTCAGGTGTCGGAACTGGATCTTTTGACCTACACGCTGCGACTTGAGGATTCGACGACCACAGAGTCACCGAACTTCTCGTCGCTGTCCCGCGACTTCGACATCGTTCAGCAGTCAGGCCCGAACCGCAGCACCAGCATCAGGATCATCAACGGACGTCAGGAAGCCGAAGCGTATACGCAATGGGTTCTCACCCTGCGGCCTCGCCGCACGGGCACGCTGCAAATTCCCGCAGTACGGATCGGCAGTCAGGTAACACAGCCAATCACAGTCCGGGTGACAGAAGCGAGCGCAGCCGCACGGCGGCAGATGGATCAGTTCGTTTTCTTCGAAACCAGCGTCGACAAAGAGAACTCCTACGTTCAGGAGCAGATCATCTACACGGTCAAGCTCTTCTATGTCGATTCGATTTCCGGTGACTTTCCGCCACCGCCACAGCTGGACAACGCGGTTATCGAAACCATCGAGAACGAAAAACGTTACGAGTCGATCGTCAACAACCGGCGCTTCTTCGTGCTTGAGAAACAGTACGCGATCTATCCGCAGCGAAGCGGCATTCTGGAGCTGCCGGCCGAGACCTTTACCGGCACGCGCGGCCGCGGATCGTTCTTCGGCGCCCGCGAACGTGTCGTTGCAGTGAGCCAGGGACATCGTCTACAGATCGAGCCTCGCCCCCCCTCCTTCTCAGGCGATGACTGGCTACCGGCCACCGCGCTGACCGTCGAAGAGTCATGGAGTACAGGGTTTGGCAACTTCCGTGTCGGCGAACCGGTCAACAGGACCATCACCGTCCGCGCCGCCGGACTTGCGTCTTCACTGCTGCCGCCGCTCGGCGGTGTCGAAATCGACGGTGCCAAGACGTATCAGGATCCGGAGACGTCCGTGGACGAGACGACCGCCGACGGGATCGAATCGACCACGAGCTTCACGGTTGGCATCGTGCCGACCCGTGAGGGAGAGATCGTCATTCCCGAGATTCGCATTCCCTGGTGGAACACCGTCACGGACCGCGAGGAAGTCGCCATCCTGCCCGCGCATACGATTCAGGTTGCCGCCGGAGAGGCGCCATCGGTGAGGGTGCCTGCTGCTGACGCGCCAGCCGAGGCGTATCGACCGGAAGGAGGCCAGCCGACAGCCCGGCCGTCTTCGCTCTGGCTGTACGTGGCGCTTGCCATCGCAGCGTTGTGGCTCATCACGCTGTGGCAGTTGATCGTGGCACGGCAAGCGCTTCGGCGTACCCGGCGGGCGCCGGCACCAGCGTCGCCCGCCGCACAGATCCCGGGCGAAGCCGACAGTTACCGTGCGCTCGCGGCTGCCTGCCGGGCGAACAATGCGAGCGCGACTGGCCGGGCATTGTTTGCGTGGGGGATCGCACGTTATCCGGGCTGCAGAACGCTGCGAGACATCGCGAACGCATCGGGCCACGCCGGGCTGCGACAGGAGATTGCCGCCATGGAGGCCTCTCTCTTTTCACCGGAGGGCAGCGCCGATGCCTGGGACGGCGGCGGCCTGCTTGCGGCCGTCGATGAGATCAGGAGGACTAGCCCTGCGAAGACAGGCAAGACCGATCTGGCCTCCACCCTGAATCCGTCGTGAGCATCGCCCAGCGCTTCAGCTCGCCAGCTGACTTGCCTGGCCGAGTTGCACTTGACCGCAGTCCGGCAATCGACACTCTCCGGTTCACCTTTCGGCCAAGTCGACTGGATTCGGCCCGCTGAGGGCTGCCGAGCCTGCATTCGCGACTGCCGTCGGCGAGTGCAAGATCGCTCTCACGAGTTGGTAACTTTATTTTCGTTACGCGAAAGGTCCTCATTGTCTGCCAGAGCCTTCTCAAATGCCCTGCGCGCATTGATATGCCAGCTTGTGAGATAGCCCTCAATCAGGTCGAAGACTTCATTCGTGTCGTTGTATGGCATTGAGTCCTGTATCCACTCAGCGATGTTCCGGACATCAAACTGCTGGAGGTAATCACGTCTGAGTATCGTGAACCAGTCGATATCGTAGCCGGAATCACGAAAATGCCCGTTGACAACATCGCTCTCAGTGAAGACGTGCACATCCGTCACTGGAATTTCGACAAACGCCTCCGCAATACCGTTTACCAGTCTTCGCGCCTGATCCTCACCTTGAATCTCGACGACAAATCGAACAATCCCCAAATCGAAAATAGTTTGCTGAAAGAAGTCCATCTCATGACCGGCATGTAGTCTTTCTCGCAGCGTGCCGCAATTCTGATTGACTTCCAAGCCCGCCCAAGAAAGGCAGGCGATTTGGACCCCAACACCGAGGATCGTACTGGTGTTCAAATTTCATGCAGGGTGACCGTTTGCCGGGCCACCCGCCTGACGCTATTCTCCTTGGTAAACGTGAGAGAAGCCTTACGTCCGTATTGCGCCAGCACAGAATCAGGGCAGTCGTGTGTACGAAAAGCTGTTGCAAATTCCATGGTCCGACGACCTCTTTACGCAATACACAATCAGCGCGGTCATCCTGCTCGCAATCACTGCAGCAATATTGGTCTACGCCCCCCTGTACTTCCGCCTTTGGCGCCTTCGCTGGGTCGCTCGCAAACTGAGAAGGTTCATTCGCGAGCATCGGGAAAATCCTACGGAGGCTCAATCCGTCACACGAGAATATCTCGGCCGGTCACTTCTCGCCCCGCTGTTTCACGACTTCCTGTTTCGATGGCGGGCCGTTCAGATCGAAGGACGCTCTACAACACGATTCGCTGATCTGACCGACCAGACGCCGCTGTTACCTGTAGGCTGGCGCCGATCCTTGCTTGGCTCAGTTCCTGGCATCTTCCTCGCAGTGGGCATTCTTGGAACTTTCATTGGTTTAACCCTTGCACTGGATGATAGAGACCAGAACCTCCAGCAGCTTGAAGTAGCAACGCCAAGCACAATCGAAGACAGCCAGGAGGACAACCAGGCAAAGAAGATTGAAGGGGAAATCGATCAACTGATCACAAGCCTCTCTCTTGCGTTCCGCACATCACTCTGGGGCATCACGCTATCGATCCTGTTCGCAATAGCAATTCGCAGCCTGGAAGGCGGTTTCGACTCGATCGAGGAGCGTCTTGACCACCTCATCCACAGGATCTTTCCATGGATCAGCGAGGCGGAAGTGTCAGGGATGTCGCTCGTACGCCAGCGAGAAGGAACGAATGAGATCAAGACGGCTTTGCAGGATATGTCCATGTCGCTTGAGAACGCGATATCTGCCGGGCTTGAGCGAATAGAGAAGACTGCGTCCGAAGCTTCAAACGTCGTATCCGAAGAGCTGATTGGGAAGCTGGAGACCACCATTCAGGAAGGAGTTGGTGCGCACGTTGAAGCTTTGAGGGAAGCAATCGAAAAGACGACCGCGGCGCAAGAAGAGATCGGCGAAAGCATTGCTCTCGCATTCGAAGAAATCAGAAAGGCAACCGAAACTCACGCGACGACCGCTGAAAACCTGTCAAAGGCGAGTGCTGCAGTTGATGCTGCCGCAGAGCACCTGTCCAAGACCGCAACCGAGTTTGGCCCAGTTGTCGACAACTTCACCGACACCAGCGCTTCACTGAAATCAACCGCGGAAGACATGCAGTCGATTCAGAAGAAGACCGCAGACGTCGTCGATGTCGTCAAGGATGTTCTGACGGATGCGGGGGAAACGCTCAAGGGACAGCGAGAGCTTGTAGAACAGGTTCTCGGAGAAATGAATTCATCGATTCAACAGTTGAGTGAAGGGCTCGCCGACAATCTCGTCAACGCGCTCGAAAACATCGACGGCATACTCGGCGACGCCGTAGGCAAGCTCAACGGCACCATTCACGACAGCAACGAAATGCTTGATCGAATGACACCCGCTATCCAGAAAGTGTTGGACCTTTCCAATCAGGTCGACGAAACAATCAAGAAACTCGATGGCGGAATCGAAGAGTTGGGCGGTCGCATTAATACGAGCCTTACGCCCCTGCCTGATTCGCTGAGGGGTATCAAAGTCGCAACAGATGCACTTGCAAACCAGGTCGCAGCCTTCAAGGAGGCCCTCGAAGCGCAAAACGCAGACGACCAGGACACAGATGACGACAGGAACGCAGATGCCGGAAGCGAGGAAATAAAGCAGCTGCTCATTGAAATAAACGAGATGACGGTTACGATTCGCGATCTCAGCAACGTCATCGAGACGCAGATGAAATCTTCGGTTGCATCCCCGCAAGGAACAGGCAAACGCGGGATCTTTCCCTGGACGCGGTAATGGCGACACGACAGAGCAAACGGACAGCGGAAGGTACTGGCAACATCGGCGGAGACGCCTGGGCCAGTTACAGCGACCTGATCGCTGGCGTTTTGCTCATTTTCATTCTTGTTACAGTGCTGAAGGAATTCCAGATTCAGGCAGCGGTCGCAGATCCCAGCCAGACACTACGCGAATGGAAAGAAGCCATTGAAGAGCTTTGCACTGACCCAGAGCTACAGCGCCAGAACCTGGCGCCGGATTGCGAGACAGGGACCATCGAACTTCCCGATCGGGTGTTCTTCGATACCAATGAGACGGAGCTGAAAGCTGAAGGCAAGTCGGTTCTGCGCTTCGCCATTCCGATTATTCTTTCGAAACTCAGGCAGCAGGACATCGTCTGGTCCAACCTCAGCATCGAAGTCAGGGGCCATGCCGACCCCAGAGCCGTGGCAACGCGAGACCCCTACGAAGTTAATCTTGAGAAATCGGTGGCGCGCGCGAGAAATGTCCTTTTGTTCCTCACCTCTGATGAAGGGATAGAAGAAACAAGTCGCCAGGACCTAAAGTCAAAGGGCTTTGCTTCCGGCGCGTCGTTCTCCCAGCCACCATCGAGTTGTATCGGCGTGGATCAAGAGAGTTGTTTCGACGATATGCGGCGGGTTGAGATTCACTTGCACCTCGACGACAAGCAGATCCGGCGCGCGCTTGTCGCGCTGCTTGACGAGATCACAGGATGAAAACCAACCCCTGGACCAAACTGCAGGAGATGGAGCCGGTCAAGCTCACGATCTCAGCACAAGCAGTCGACGCGCTACATCAGAAAACGGTTGAGGCAACTGCCCCACCTGAGGGTGCCGTTGAGAAGCTCCGCAGATTGTTAATGCAGACAGACGAGGAAGATCTGGGCATTCTGCTCGGCCAGCTCGCGCGACGCGAGCTGACGGCAATTGCCGATTTTTTGGCGGGTGACCCCGAACGAGTTCTTCGGGAGAAAGCGGTCATCCTTGGTACGTTGGCGAAGTTTCGCCCGCTAACCGTACGCGCGTGGCGCCTCATGGTCACAGGGGCGCCTGCCAAAGGACTCTTTTCGCTTCTTAAGCAGAACGTAGACGCAGGACTCCACGACGTCATCGCAGAAGAAGCCGAAGATCAAAAGCGAATAGCAAGCTGGTTTGAGGGCGACGATCTGGCAAGCGGTATGTTCGAAGAAGTTGAATCGTCAGGGCAGAGCCTGGATGACTGGTTCAACTCCCTCCCAATTACGTCTACGAGAGTTGCAAAGGAATCGCGCCTGCTCGATGAGGTCGAGCTCGCGCTGCTGTCTAAGGGTAGCCGATCGACTTTACTTAACCACAAAGGACAGCTGGTCGAGCGCGCCATGCGACTGCATCGAGACGGCTACACAAGAGCGCGAGAGCGATTCATCGCGAACTACCTGCTCCAGTTTCGGCAAGGGCAAAGCTGGGATGAAAATATCGTCAGTTGGGCGTTAAAGAGCTTTAATCCACACCCTACTCCGCCCAATCTCGTCGACTTCTGGCGGCGAGTCGACAGCCATTCTCCCGGTGTCGTTCAGGAAGTTCTGAGCTGGCTGGCGCTTAAGCGGATCGAGCGCTTCTTCTCGCAGGCCAAAGATCCACATGGCAGGTTTCGGTTCTGGAGAGATAATTTCGCGAAGGATCTCGTAGACGCACAACTGGTTGCAGATGAGGCCGCCGTCTTGCTTCACATACCGCCGCTCGCGATCGTCGAATTTGCTGAGATGGGCAATGCTGCCTACGTGTACCGCGAGGCTGAACTCCGCTGGCTCAGGACGCCTGGCTACCATGGGGTCACCTACTACAAAGATCGGTCGAAACTGATTGACAGGCCTTCCAATGGGTCCGAGTTTCGAATTCGCCATCAGGGTGATTGGCAAGGACGGTACCTTGGAGACCTAAAGACGGTGCTACGTAGACGATGACCATTACAGTCACCATCACTGAAGAGGGCGTCGCGCTGTCGAGCGCCCACGTTAAGCAGCTTCCGCTGGGTTCGGCGATTCGGAACATCGCAAACAGCGAGATCGAGGCAGCGAAGTATCTGGCGCTAGACGACCTCTGGCAGGAAGGGCTGATTGAACAGAGAAATCAGACCACATGGCTTGTTCCTTTCGACCGCCTGCTATCCGTTGCGGAGGGTCAAGCAAGAACGCTCGAATTACCGCGCCCGACTTCCGGTCTCAAAGCCACACTGGCGGCCACGGGCATTGCGACCCAACGCGGTTTCAAAATCGATGTTGAGGTGATTCACCCAGTACGAGGAAAACTATCCGAAAACAATCGCGTCGGGCCCGCCTACCTGCAAGGAGACAACGAGTGCGTACTGTTGGATCACGACTACTGGAATCTCGCGGTACTCGCTTCCAATGCACCGGCCGAAGACGCGCAGAGTCACGAGCGATTCGAATATTTGGGTCGGTGCGTCAAGAAAGCGCAGGAGGTTGGCGCAGAGATCGATTCATATCTGGCTTCCAACGCAGTAGAGGTCATCGATTCCGTTGGCGTTGATCTACAGGAAGAAGGCGACGAAATCTCGATTGCGCCCCGCACAGAAGCACTCACCGGAAACGAATTGCTGCTTCCAAATGGAAAGGCGAGACCCTTCCCCGTTCAGCAGCGGCCTGACGGGACGAGAAGACGATTTGTTGTCAGCACCGAATCGAGGGAGAAGATCACTGAGCTTGGCGCTCGAAAACGAGTTACAGGCGCTGATGTACCTCGTTTCATCCAGAATCCGGAGGCATATCTTCCAGAGGGCATCGATCTCGCAGATTTCTCCGATCGAGTCCGGGGCTTCCAGACCAGGGTCTACAATTCCCGCCCCTACCTCCACGTCGCCAAAGAACCGCGAGGCTGGCTCGATGACATAAACGTTGGTATCCACCTGGAAGATTCAGTAGATACGGGGGGTGACCAGACTGCACCCACGCTGACAGTCGATGACTACAGGACACTGGTCGACGAGGCATCCGAATCCGGTGACCGCTTTGTCAAGCACGGTGATGGCTGGGTCGAGATTGATCCTGAGCAGGCAAAGCAGTTTATCGATACGGTAGACCGGCTGCAGGAACTTCGATCGCAGCATCCGACGCCAAACTTGCGACTGATTCTCGACGTCATTCCAAATGTCGAAATACTCGAGTTTGACCTGTCGCTCCCGGAGATTCCGGAGGAACAGCGGCCCTGGATCAGCCAGTTGCCTTCTATTCGCCCGCCGGAAAGCTTCAAAGCCACACTGGACAGCCACCAGTTGCTTGGCTTTCGCTGGCTTGTCTATCTCAACGGCCTCGGTGCGGGCGGCCTTCTTGCCGATGAGATGGGTGTTGGAAAGACAGCGCAAGTTATCGCCTTGATCGCACAGCTCTTCGAAGAGAAGCGACTTTCACCTTCGCTCATCGTGCTACCCAAGACGCTGATCGACAACTGGCAGCGCGAGCTCATGGCCTTTGCACCGGGAATCGACCGGCTTCACATTCATGCCGGCCCCGGTCGCAGCCGCTCGGAAGAATTCCTCAAGAGCATGAACATCGTCCTCACAGCCTATGAGACAGCAAGGATTGATCAAGTGCTTTTGGGCAAGATTGATTGGCAACTGGTTGTCTCGGACGAGGCGCAGTTCATCAAGAATCCGACTGCCGGGCGGACTTCAGCGCTTAAAGCGATGAAAGCAAAGCAACCCATTGCGCTTACAGGTACGCCAGTCGAAAATGGTCTTCTCGATTTCTGGTGCATTATTGACTACGTGCAGCCGGGGCTCCTGAACAGCTGGGCGGAGTTCAGGTCGGGATTTGAACGCCCCCTGACAAACGCCGAAGGTGCGGAACGGGACGCGCTAGTCGAGCAATTGCTGGGAAGGCTCGACCCACACTTCCTGAGAAGAATGAAAGATGATGTGCTGTCGGACCTCCCGCCGAAAGTCTACGAAGAGCCAAGACAGGTTCCCCCGGGTGAGCTTCAGGGCGTTGTCTATCAGGAGATACTCACCGAAGCACGCAACGCTGGAGGACGAGCCAACCTCGGCGCAATAACGAGGCTCTTGATCACTTGTGCGCATCCGCGGGCCGCTACCAAAGACTGGCATGACACCGGGGGCGAGAAGTTGATCACAGAGTGTCCCAAGCTCGGCGTGACGATGGATATCCTTTCTGAGATTGCCGCAGTCGGCGAAAAAGCGCTCCTGTTCACCAACTGGAAAGACGCACAAGCCATTCTGCAGCGAGCAATTTATAGCCGCTTTGAGATTTCGGCAGAGATCGTCAATGGAGATGTCACGTCACGGCGCGAGATGATCCTTGATCGCTTTCGAGAATCTGAGGGGTTTAATGTGTTGATTCTTGCGCCTGAGGTTGTGGGCTATGGGGTTAACCTGACGGAGGCTAACCACGTCATTCACTACACGCGCCCCTGGAATCCTGCAAAAGAGGAACAGGCGACGGACCGGGCACATCGCCGCGGCCAGACCAAGCCCGTTACGATCTACTACCCGACCGTCGCAGGCACCGTAGAGGAAACGTTGGCAGACCTGTTGGCAGAGAAGAGGCAACTCGCAAAGGATGTTCTGCGCCCGACCAGCGAACGCACCGTCACGCTCGAGGAATTGAATGCGGACCTTCAAATCGCCGTCTGAACCGGGAACCCAGTAAATGGCGAGAATGATCCCCGACTTCATACCGACCGACGCGCCCGACTCCGAACGCTATGTTTACTCACGCCTAAGGGCAACGCTCCCTGAGAACTGGGTCGTCATTCATGGCCGACGCTTTGTACTACCGGGCAGAAACGGAGCATTCGAAGGCGAGCTTGACTTTCTTGTGATAGATCCAATGAAAGGAGCTATTGGGCTGGAGGTCAAGGGGGGTGGGATAGAGCGAAAAGGCAACGACTGGATCTCTACCGACAGGGATGGCAACAAGAACAGCATAAGGGACCCGGGGAAACAGGCCAGCGCGGCCACACATGCAATTCATCGTTTCCTGCGTGAATCGCCCGGTTTCGGCGCTCGCCACCCTTGTGCCACTTCATGGGGTGTGGTCTTGCCAGACTGTGATGTCTATCGCGCACTGGGACCTGACCTGCCCAGAGAAATTACGATCGATCGATCCGACTTTGCCGACTTGCCGGCAGCAATCAATCGTGTATTCGAATTTCAGGGTGTCGATGGGCCCGCACTACCTGCTCAGGCTGTTGAGGAACTTGTCGAAACGCTGACGCCAACATGCCGCCTGATTCCATCACTCGCGGCGCGCTTTTCACATGACAAAGAAAGTCTTATCCGGCTCACAGAAGAGCAACTGGCAGTGCTTGATGGGCTCGACGCCAACAACCGCATCGCCATCGAGGGGGCTGCCGGGACCGGCAAGACACTTCTGGCGCTCGAAAAAGCACGCAAACTGGCCGAGCAAGGCAAACGTACACTGCTGCTCTGCTTCAACGCGCCTCTCGCAGACAACCTGCGTGAGTCAGCCCGGGGTTTTGAGGTCTATACCTTTCACGCGCTGTGCCGAGAGAAGGCGCGTTTGGCCAGCGTCGGATTTACCGTACCCAAAGGAAAAGAGCAGCAGCAATTCTGGGAGGACGATGCGCCCCTGAAGTTACTCGAAGCACTCGAAGCCCTCGATCAGGATCGGTATGACGCTGTAATTGTCGACGAAGGCCAGGATTTTCGCGAGAACTGGTGGCCATCAATCGAAGAGATGCTGCGCGACATAAAGCAGAGTACGTTCTACGTCTTCTTCGACCCCAATCAGAATCTTTACGGCGGTGGTCCGCCCAGACAACTTGACGTCTTCAATTTCAAGCTGCAGTTCAACTGCCGAAACACGAGCCGAATCGCTGAATACGCATCAAAGTTCAGTGGTGTCGAGCCTCGGATGCGGCCGGGCGCGCCCATCGGTGCGGATGTAGAACTGATTGAGTGCGTCGACGAACCCGAAGTTTCAAAGGCTGTCAGAAAGCTGATTCATCGACTGGTGGTCGACGAGAAGATTGACCCTGCGGACATTGTCGTATTGACCAACCATGCAACCAAAACGAGTGTGCTAAAACAGACTCGGCAACTGGGGAACTTCCGGCTGGTGGAACTGGGCACACGCAAGTCGGGAACCGACATCGCGTTTACTTCAAGCCGTCGGTTCAAGGGCCTGGAAGCGGACGTCGTTATTCTGGTGGATGTCACTACAGGCGAGGTCGAAGGCCAATCAGATCTTCTGTACGTCGCGACGTCCCGGGCTCGTCACTTGCTTGTTATCGTGTCCCAACACTAGAGCCGATGCTGGGCACCGGGCGAATTGCAATCTCATTGATCTGCTTTTCACCAAGATCGAAGGCAAAACAACATAGGACTGGAGGTACGCATGGCCTTTATAGCACCGCGCGGGCGAGCTGCCGACGTCGAGAACTGGGACGAACTCCTGGTAGAAGTCGGCAAGGACAGAAGAGAAATCAACGAGGCCACGAGCAAGTCGCGCAAGATAGTCGGCGCGTGTTCATGCGTGAATGCGGGTCAACGTCGAGCGAGGTTCAGGCTGCGTCTCGACGGTTGACCACTAGAGCCATGACTTGGAATAAGCGGACTTCACCCGAAGCCAGCCGCCTCTACCTCCCGTGGACTGATCAATACCTGGAATAGCTGCTAGGCTTGGGGTTTCAGGCAAGGAACAGAGCTACAGGTGAGTGTTTTCGAGGGTCTCCCAGAATTGGTGGACTCATGGCTGGATGTCGCACCGAAGGGCCGAAAAACCTACTACCAACACCGGGCAGCGTGGCACCAGGTGGCGGAGCGGGACCAGGCACCTGCAGCCAGCGATGCATTTCTAACGGCATGCTACGAGCGCATCGATTCGAACTGGAAGAAGTATTCAGGCGCCAGCAGCACACGCCCCTCCCGCCAAAACTGGCGATGGAAGCGCCACATCCGATTGTCGACGCGCAACACGAGCCCCGAAGTGATTCTTGAGCGGGAGATAGTTGCTGCACTCGGGAATGACTGGTCAAACCAGATGCCGGTGGCCTCGGGCCTCGCGGGACCCTCCGTTGGCAAGCGTGCGGTAGTAGACCTGGTCAAGAGATCCGGCGACGCTTATTTGTTTATCGAGCTCAAAGTCGGCAGCGATACACCACTATTCGCGGCAATCGAAATACTGTTGTACGGCGTGCTGTTCCAATGGTCGAAAGACAACCAGCATCTTCTCGGCTACGACGCCGAAGATCAGCCAGTGCTCAGCGCACAGGAGGTCAGCCTCATTGTTCTGGCGCCCGCCGCTTTCTATCGCAACAGATCGCTCACATGCCTGACCGATGCCCTCAACGAGGGTCTTAAGCTGCAAAAGGATTGGAATCTGAAGCGCTTCGGCTTTGAGACGTTCACCGGTGTCAACCAACTCGATGCACGATTCCGCAACGGGTAGCGCGTTTACAGTGGGATCTTGAGCCTTCGATCTGAAGATCCCAATGAGCCCGCACCTTCCACCACGAACGGTCAGGTAAACTCCAACGATGAACTCTGGCGCCAATAGCCAGAGCTACATCAAAGGGGGAACCACCATGAGCAATCTTGAAACGTTCAGGCAAGAGACGCGCGCCTGGCTCGAAGACAACTGTCCGCCCGGTGCGCGGGGCCCCGGCGAGGTTTCGAACGGCAGCACCAAGATCGAAATCAAGGATCCGGATACCCGCCTTTGGATTGAGCGCATGGTGGAAAAGGGCTGGACCGTGCCCAACTGGCCGAAGGAGTACGGCGGCGGTGGTCTCAGCACCGAGGAGTACAGGGTACTGCTGGAGGAAATGCGTCGCATTAACGCGCGCCCTGCACTATCGAGTTTTGGTACATCAATGATTGGTCCGACGCTCCTCGAATACGGGACCGAGGCGCAGAAGCAGCGACACTTGCCTCGCATCGCTCGCGCAGAGGTGGAGTGGTGCCAGGGCTACAGTGAACCCGGTGCCGGCTCGGACCTTGCCAGCCTGAAGACAAAGGCAGTTTTGGAGGGCGACAACTTTGTCATCAACGGCTCAAAGATCTGGACGTCCGGCGCGCACCATGCGGACTGGATGTTTATTCTGGTACGCACAGACCCGGACGCGCCAAAACATGAGGGTATCAGTTTCATGTTGCTGCCAATGGATCAACCCGGCGTCACCGTCAAACCCATCAAGCTGATCAGCGGCAACTCGCCATTCAACGAAACGTTCTTCCATAACGCGCTTGCTGCGAGGGATGACCTGGTTGGCGAACTGAACAAAGGCTGGACCGTCGGCAAACGCCTTCTCCAGCACGAGCGCTCCGGTATGGAGTCACTGCTTGCCGGGAGCACAGGCACGCGCCAGCGTACCTCATCGAAGCTCGGTGAGATCGCGAAGGAATACGTGGGAGAGATAGACGGGAAGGTTTCGAATCCAACATTGCGCGCACAGGTGGCCAGGTACGACATGGACTCCCGCGCGCTGAAACTCACGCAGCAACGTGTTGTTCAGGAGTCAGCAGATGGAAAAACGCCCGGACCCGCGACGTCGATCTTCAAGGTGATGAGTACTGATCTCGAGAAGATATACTACGACCTGGCAACATCGTTGCGCGGCAGCCAGGGATTTGGATGGTCCGGTGAAAGCTTCAAGGACGACGAACTCGAGGATCTGCGCACGCTGTTGTCGTCGCGAGCAGCCTCAATCTATTCAGGCAGCAACGAGATTCAGCGCAACATCATTGCAAAGCGAGTACTTGGATTACCTGATTAGTTGTTAGCGCCGGCGGTTGATCTCGACCGTCAAGCAGCGCTCACTGCACGGTAACGCTCTTCGCCAGGTTGCGGGGTCGGTCCGGATTCAGCCCCCGTAGCGTCGCCGCGAAGTATGCAAGCAGCTGACCCGGGATAACACTCGCAATGGATCGCGACGCTGCATCGCCCGGCAGCGGCAGCAACACATCGAACAACGCACTTTCGCTGTCACCGATGCCGATGACGAACGCACCTCTGGCTTTGACTTCGGCCGCAACGCCGATCATGTACGGGTCGTCTGAAGGGGCGAACACGATCACTGGAACGCCTGGCTCGATCAATGCGATGACCCCGTGTTTCAGCTCGCCAGCCGCAAACGCCTCGGCATGAATGTAGCTGGCCTCCTTGATGTTGAGTGCCGTGATCATCGCGGGGGCATGGAACTGCCCTCTGCCGAGTACGAATGCGCTGCTCGCATCCACCAGTCGGCTGGCCGCACGCTCGAAGACCCGCAAGGTGTCCGCACACAGAAAGCAAGCGAGTTGGTGGCACAAAGTGTCGACATTCACGTCCATCGATGCGAGCCGCCCGGCAAGCAGATGGCCAAAGGTGAGCTGCGAGGTCGCAGACTTGGTCGACAACACACAGATCTCAGGGCCGGCCTGACTCTCAAAGGTCATGTCCGCCTCGCGGCCAAGGGTCGAGTGAGGCATGTTGACGAGCGCGGCCGTCGTCAGGCCCCAGCCGCGCGCGCAATCAATTGCGTCGAGCGTGTCGGCTGTCTCGCCACTCTGGCTGATGCCGATGACAACATCACCGGGCGACGCCAGTGCCCGGACGGACGCCATCTCATAGGCGGGAACGTCAATCGCCCGGAGGCCGCTGGTCTCTCGAATCATCCAGGCGATCTGGCGGGCAGTGAACGCGGCGCCGCCGGCACCGGTGACGAACACCGTCCTCGCAGCGGAGATGGCATCGACAAGCCGGTCGAGCCGGCCGCTGATCGCTGCCGCCTGTCGGGAAACCGTCTGCCACTGTTCCATGATCTCCTTGATCATGTAATGGGGGTACTCACCGGTCGACAGCGCCTGCTCCTGTCGATCGACCGGTTGCCAGGCAATGTCGATCTCCTGCGCATCCAGGCTGAGTACCCTCACCCCGGCACCCCGGATCGCCACCACGGACCTGTCGGGCAGCGGAAAGCAACGATCGCAGTAGGGGGAGATACTGAAAGTGTCAGACGCAAGCGCAACGAACCGCAGCGCCGCGTCAGACCCGGCCCTACCGAGAATCAGCGGCGAGCCGCTGCGAAACGCGATCAGCTCATTGTCCGCAAACAGGACACAGAACGTGTTTCTTCCCTCAAGCTCGCGCGCGACCGCACAGACAGCATCAAGACGATCACCGCCCCCCTCGAGTTCAGCGGACAACAGGCTGACAATAATCGCCGTGTCACTTTCTCCGGCCTCGTGACACCGTTCGCGCAAGTCTTCGTAGTTCTCCACGATGCCGTTATGAGCGAGAGCAAAAGCGCCATCTACGGATTCACCCAGGTGAGGATGACAGTTGGACAGCGTGACGCCGCCGTGCGTTGCCCATCGCGTGTGTCCCATCACCGCGGATGAAGCCGGCAGACTCTCGATGAAATCATCAAGCGACTCGAGGCTGCGCAGCACATCGAGTTGTCCATTCGCCAGGAATGCGAACCCGTAGCTGTCATATCCGCGATACTGCAGCCGCTTCAGCCCCTCGATACATCGCGGCCCGCTATCACCGGCCTCACTGCTCCACGCCACCAATCCGCACATTGTCCTGTTCTCCCTGACGATCTGACTCGAAAGGAAGCCAATCTATACAGGAGGAATTTGGATACAATGGTGTTTGTCATCAAAAAAATGACTTAATAGCCATGATCATCCACGACACGCTGGCCATGCTCGGCCTGAGCCAGAACGAAACGGACGTCTATCTCGCGCTCAACCAGCGGGGCCCTTCCTCAATTCGGGAAGTCGCGGCGGCGGCGTCACTCAATCGCGGCACGACGTATGAGATCCTGAAGCGGCTGCGTGATCGTGGCCTTGCGAGCTATGCGCCGCGAGGCAAGCGCCGATACTTCTGCGCTGAACCGCCCGAGACACTGATCCGGCTCGCCGACGAGCGATTCGAGGCGATGTCACGGGCTCGGACAGATCTGGTCGAACAGATTGTGCCGGACCTGCGTGTTCGCGTACCGCACGCAGCAGACACCGACGTAAGGCATTATGAGGGCGACGATGGGATCGAATTCGTACTGCGGGACATTCTGGCCACGGTCGGCAATCAGCCAGAACGACACTATCGCGTGTACTCATCCAGACTGATCCGGAAGTACCTGTACCGACCGTTCCCCACTTTCACGCGGCAGCGCGTCGAGCGGAACATTCGCGTTAGCGTGATCGCGATCGGAGAAGGCGGTGACGATGCGCCACTGGCCGAACGGAAGTGGCTGCCGGCAAGCCCCGACGAAACTTCGGCAAGCTATGTCGCGATCTACCCGCCGAAGTGCGCCTTCATCTCACTGGTCAACAGCGACTACCCGACTGCCGTGATTCTGGATTCCGATGCCGTGGCAACTTCACAGAAGCTTGCCTTCGACACCCTCTGGGATCGACTCTAGGACAGCGCTTCAGATCAACCGAGCGACTTCGACGCGATCTCGTAGACATCCGGCGACAGCTCTCCTTCATCGAGGATGCGTTCGAGTTCCGTCTTCATCAGGCTGGCGCGCTCGCCGTCATATCGGCGCCAGCGCGTCAGCGGCCCGAGCATCCGTGCGGCGACCTGCGGATTGATGCCGTTCAGTTCGATCACACGGTCAGCAAGGAACCGGTAGCCCGCCCCCGTCCGGTCATGGAAGTTCACCGGGTTTGCGTTAGCGAACGGGCCAATCAGCGCCCGGGCCCGGTTCGGATTTCTGAGGGTAAAGGCCTCGTGATCCATGAGATCGCGAACCCGTCCGATCGTTCCCGGACGCGAGCATGCCGCCTGAATCTGGAACCACATATCCACGACGAGCGCCTCATCGGCCCAACGATTGTAGAAGTCGACGAGCGCCTTCTCCCTCGCGGGCCCGGCATCAGCCGCAGACGAGTTGACCAGGGCGCGCAGCGCCGAACTCGTGTCCGTCATGTTGTCCGACTTTTCGAACTGCGCCATACAGAGCGACACCATGTCGGTCTCTTCCGGCTGCATCAGATAGGCGAGTGCGACGTTCTTGAGAGACCGGCGAGCAATATCGACAGGTTCGGGAGCATAGTCAGCATCGACATCGCAGAGTCGATAGACCGACAGGAACAGCCCCTTCAGTGCTTCCGCGATCGCGCCTCTCACGGCCTCGCGTGCCGCGTGTATCGCATCGACGTCGACGACATCAGCAAGTTCTCCGAGATACTGCTCCGAGGGAAGCACCAGCATCAGTGCAATCATGGCCTGATCGAGATGCTCGTCACCCTCGCGGTCGATCGCCTCGTTGAGCACGTTTTCACAGGCCTGAATGAGACGAGTGTCGACCTCGATGTCATCGCCCCGCTGAATCTGTCCAACGACCTCCTGAATGACATCGATGGCAAGGCGCTGCCCCGCCTCCCACCGGTTGAACCCATCTGAGTCATGGCTCATGAGGAACATGAGTTCAGCCCGCGAATAGCCGTAGGTCAGCCTGACCGGCGCAGAGAAACCACGCAGCAGCGACGGCACCGGCGCCTCGTCAACGTCCTCGAGCACGAATGTCTGCTTGGCATCACGCAGGTCCAGCACGATTGTGTACTCGCTGCCGGTATCCCGTACGTTCGCAACGTCGTTCTCGCCGGCCGTCACCCGGAGATCGTTTCCATCGCTGCCGATCAGACCGATCGCAATGGGCATATGGTAAGGCGCCTTCTCGTCCTGCCCCGGGGTCGGCGGGCAGAACTGTTCGATTTCGAGCGTGTAGGTCTTCGCCTGTTCATCGTACTCACCGGAAGCCGTGACCTGCGGTGTGCCTGATTGCGAGTACCAGCGTCGGAACTGCGACAGATCAACGTCGTTGGCATCTTCCATCGCCTTCGTGAAGTCTTCTGTGGTGACGGCCTCGCCATCATGCCGCTCGAAGTAGAGATCCGACCCCTTTCGGAACCGCTCTTCACCCAGCAGCGTGTGGTACATCCGCACCACTTCTGCGCCCTTCTCGTAAACCGTTGCCGTATAGAAGTTGTTGATCTCGATATAGGAGTCCGGCCGTATCGGGTGCGCCATGGGCCCGGCATCCTCGGGAAACTGTGCCGCCCTCAGCGTCTGAACCTGGTCCACACGGCAAACCGTGTCTGAGCCCATGTCTTCCGAGAAGGACTGGTCACGAAACACAGTAAAGCCTTCCTTGAGCGAGAGCTGAAACCAGTCGCGGCAGGTGACACGGTTACCCGACCAGTTGTGGAAGTACTCATGGGCGACCACCGCCTCGACGCGCTCGTAACCCGCGTCTGTTGTCGTATCCGGCCGAGCCAGCACGCATGAGGTATTGAAGATGTTGAGCCCCTTGTTCTCCATGGCGCCCATGTTGAAGCTCTCCACTGCGACGATCATGAAGATGTCGAGGTCATACTCTCGCCCATAGACTTCCTCATCCCACCGCATGGCCCGCTTCAGCGAGTCCATGGCGTAGTCGACCTTGTCGATGTTATGCGCCTCGGTGAATATCCGTAGCGTCACCTCACGACCACTCATCGTCTCGAAAGTATCTTCGATGAATTCGAGATCGCCAGCGACCAGCGCAAACAGATAGGCAGGCTTCCTGAAAGGGTCTTCCCAGGTTACCCAGTGGCGCGCGCCCTCTTCTCCCCGCGCCACATCGTTTCCGTTGGAGAGCAGAATCGGATACTTCGCTCGGTCTGCCTCGATCGTGGTTCGATACACCGACATCACATCGGGTCTGTCGAGATACCATGTGATATTCCGAAAGCCCTCGGCCTCGCACTGCGTACAGAACATGTCGCCAGACCGGTAGAGCCCCTCGAGCGCTGTATTCTCCTGGGGCTTGATGGCAACCCGTGTCCTGAGTTCGAAAGTCTCGGGTACACCGAAGAGCGTCAGCGACTCGTCATCGATGGCGTATTCATTGGAAAGCAGTTCACGGCCATCGATCTCGACAAGCCGGGTGTCGAGGTCCTTGCCGCCGTCGAGTCGCAGGTCAGCCGCTGAACCGGCCGCTGCGTCCGGATTGCGACGCAGTCTGAGCGTCGCGGTGACAAACGTTTCATCTTCATTCAGTTCGACACGCAGATCCGTCGAATCGATCAGAAACGGCGGTACTTCGTAGTCCTTGAGATAGATTGCCCTGGGTTGGCCTTCTTTCATTCGGGTTTCCTGGTGGGATTGAACGCGATGGCGAATCATACCGCACCGGCACGTCGAGGCTCGAACCCCTGCGGCAGGCTGATGCCGTGATAAGCTGACCCCATGCAGGGATTTCTCGACAAGATGGGCGCGAAGCATACAAGCGGCGACCAACCCGTCGACTATTACCTGCTGGATCAGCACCTCAACCCGTTGATCGGGCACCGGATTACCCTGGATTTCACCGGCACCATCCGCTGTCAGGCCTGCGGCGCTGACACCCGCAAGAGCTACAGTCAGGGATATTGCTACGACTGCTTCAAGACGCTGGCCCGATGCGACCTGTGTGTCGTCTCACCCGAGCGGTGCCACTTCGATGACGGTACGTGTCGTGAACCGGACTGGGGCGAGTCGTTCTGCATGCAGCCCCACCTCGTCTACATCGCCAATTCTTCAGGGATCAAGGTCGGCATCACCCGGCCGGACAACGTACCGACACGATGGATCGACCAGGGGGCGGTCCAGGCTGTCCCCGCACTGTCGGTCGACACAAGACAGATTGCCGGCTTCGCTGAAGTCGCCTTCAAGTCAGTCGTCTCTGACAAGACGCACTGGCAGCAGATGCTGAAAGCCGAGGACCGCCACATCGATATCGAGACGGTCCGTGACGACCTGGTCGGGCGGATCACCGAATCACTCACCACGCTTCGGCAGCGGTTCGGCGAACGCGCAATCCAGCCGGTGATCACGCCGCCAACGACGATTCGCTATCCGGTGGATCGCTATCCCACCCGGGTCGTCGCGGTGAGCTTCGACAAGACAGCCCGTATCGAGGGCGTGCTGACCGGCATCAAAGGCCAGTACCTGCTGCTCGACACGGGCGTACTGAATGTCCGTCGTTTCAACGGGTACGAAGTCGAGTTCCACATCGGGGAGAGAGTTGCGGCGCGGGGAGCCGGCGAAACACTAAGTCTCTTCTGAACCCGCGCGCTCCAGCAGCACCGCAAGCCCGCCAACGAAGAGTCCGCCAATCAGACCGCCGAGATGGGCGCCGTTGGCCAGCGTCCCGGGAATCAACAGATCGAAGATCCCCGAGAATCCGAGCGCCAGAAATCCCAGCATGAAGATGTAGATACCGGCTGGCAGCCCGAGATCCTTGCGGGGTACCAGTCGACTCCAGACGAGCGCATAGCCCAGGAGCCCGAAGACCACGCCGGACATCCCGCCGAAGAATCCCGGGCCGGACACCATGAACTGCAGGAGGTTCGCGAACAGCGACGAGACCAGCACCACGAGCAAGAGCCGCAGCGCCCCACCCATCATCTCGATCCGCCGGCCGATTTCCCAGACCCACAGCAGGTTGAAGGTGATGTGCAGAAAGCCGAAGTGCAGAAACATCGGGGTGAGCAGCCGCCAGAACTCGCCGCGCTCAAACACGTCCGCAACCGTGCCGAATGCGACAAAGTCGCCGCGCAGCTCGAATGGAATAAACGTCAGCGCGCGCAGCGCCAGTGACGCCTCACCCTGATCCATACCGAAGGTCGCAGGGAAACAGAGCAGATTGACGAGAATGAGCACCGCCGTCGCTGGCACCCGCCGAAGCTGGGCGGCAACGGGTACGCCACCCGTTCGAAACAGCACGGGCGGACGCGATCCGGCCTCCAGACGAAACTCCCCACGATCAAAGCGGGCATAGAGTTCGTTGACAAAATCGGCGTGTTCCTCGGAATGCACCCAGATCACCTGCCGGGTGCCCTCTTCGGCAATGCGATGGGCAATCCCCTGCTGGCGAAGACAGGTGGAGAACAGGGCAAGATCGATGTCTCGGTCGACATCAAGCGCGGGAATCATGACATACCAGCATCAACAGACCGCGCCAATCGCGGTAAACTGCGCATCATACCAAGGGACATGTCGAGGACAATGCCGTGGAAAACGCAGACCTTCAGGTGCTGGCCCAATTGTCGAAGTGGATCGCGGCCGGCCAGCGCGCCTGGCTGTGTACTGTCATCAGCACCTGGGGTTCGTCACCTCGGCCGGTCGGCTCGCTGCTGTGCTGCAACGAGTCAGGCGAATTTACCGGCTCACTCTCCGGCGGCTGTATCGAAGAAGACCTGCTCGAGCGACTCAGCAAAGGCACGCTGGCGACGGACGGCCCGCACCTGCATATCTACGGCGAAACCGCCGAGGAAGCCGACAAGTTCAACCTGCCCTGCGGCGGTCAGCTTCATATCGTCATTGAGCCCTTTCAGGATGCGCGCGACCTCGACGCCCTCGAACATATCGTCGAGCGGCTGAAGCAGCGGCAGTGCGTACAACGACGGCTGGATATTGGCAGCGGCACGTTCACCGCCGAGGACAAGGACCGGTTCGAACAGCTGTCGTTCACCGGAGAATTCACCAACGCCCAATCCGACACCGAAAGGACGCTGGTGCAGACCTACGGCCCGCGCTTCCAGCTCTTTCTGATCGGCGCAAGCCAGGTCTCGATGTATCTGGCCGAATTCGCGCTCAGAATGGACTACCACGTGGTCGTCTGCGATCCGCGCGAGGAGATGATCGAACAATGGCAGGTTCCTGGCGCACAACTCGTCACGGCCATGCCCGACGATGCCGTTCGCGAACACGCTGATGCATTCACCGCCGTCGTGGCGCTCACGCACGACCCGAGAATCGACGACATGGGATTGATGGAGGCACTGCGAACGAATGCCTTCTTCGTCGGCGCCATGGGCTCGACGCGAACATCCGCGAAGCGTCGCGAAAGACTCCTGTTGCTCGACCTGACAACCGACGAGATCGATCGGCTCCACGCACCGGTCGGCCTGCCGATCGGCTCCAAGACGCCGGCGGAAATTGCGATCTCGATTCTCGCGCAGCTGACCGCGCTGAGAGCGGAAAAAAAGGACGAGATCATCGAAGCGGATTTTCGCTCGGTCGCCTAGCGGGCCGGGCGCGTTACTTCATCTGTACCGGAGACACGAGATGAGTGGTATTGGCGGAATCGTACTGGCGGCCGGCAGCAGCCGGCGGTTTGGCGACGACAAGCGCAAGATGGCATTGCCCTCGGGCGATACCGTCATCGAGGCGACGATTCGCAATGCGATTGCGGCCCTCGACCATGTGCTGGTTGTGCTGCGGTTCGGCGATCAGTCCTACGAAGCCGAACTGGCCGAACGCATCGGCTCCGACAAGGTCACGTACTTTCGCGCGCCTGACTCTGCCCTCGGCATGGCCCACAGTCTCGCCAACGCGGTTCACGAGGTTCACGACTGGGAGGCGGCGCTGGTGCTGCTGGCGGACATGCCGTTCGTCAAGCCAGAGACCATCCGGTCGGTCATCGCAACCTATGAGAAGCACAAGCCCAACGCGCCGATCGTCTATCCGGAACTGGACGGCGAACCCGGTCATCCGGTGCTCTTTCCCCACGCCTATTTCGACGAGATCGGGAAGCTGGTCGGTGACCGCGGTGCCAGGGCCGTCATCGAGGAACACGAGAACAAGGTCATCAGCGTTGTTGTCGATGATCCGGGCATCCTGCGGGATATCGACAAGCCCGAGGATCTCTCGGCGGTTTGAAGTTCATCTTCTGCGTTTCGACGATGATCGGCACTTCGCCCACCGCTCTGACGTGACGCGGGTGGGCAGAGCGCCTGACCCTGGTGCCAGAGGCCCTTCGCTTCGCTCAGGGCGAGGGGGGAGTGGCTCAGGCCTCGCCGACGCGGGAGGCCCAGTCAAGTTTTGAGCGGCAGACGCCGTAGAACGAATGCCCTGGCGGGTGAATCAGCTTCAGACGATCCTTCATCTTCCGAACCGTCAGCGACTCACCGGCACCGATATGGAATTCCACGTGCGAATCGAAGCTGACCTTCGCATCGTCTGCGACCTCGATCCGGATCTCGGAGTCACCGGGCACCACCAGCGGCCGCGAATTCAGCGTATGAGGGAACATCGGTACCAGCACCACCGCATTGAGCGACGGGTGCATGATGGGCCCGCCGGCCGACAGCGAGTAGGCGGTCGATCCCGTCGGCGATGCGATGATGAGGCCATCTGACGCCTGGTTGTATACAAACTCGCCGTTGATGAAGAGATCAAACTCGATCATGTGCGGCATCGTCGCCGAATGCAGCAGCACTTCGTTCAGCGCGCAGGGGATCTCCTTGTTGCCTTTGACCGAGACCTCCCCCTCGAGCAGGAAGTGTTCCTCGACGATGAAGTCACCCCCGAGCACTGCCCCCAGGCTCGACTCGATCTCGTCCGGGTGGATGTCTGCCAGAAAACCGAGACGTCCCCGGTTGATACCGACGATGGGCACGCCATAAGACGCAAAAGAACGCGCTGTGCCAAGCATGTTGCCGTCACCGCCCACCGCAATGATCAGATCACTTTCTGTACCCATTTCGCGGTCATTGGACGCACGCCCGATTGGCTCCGACACCATCGCGGCTGCCTCTTCGGCCAGCATCACCTCCACGCCCTGCGATGTCAGGAATGCAGCAGCTCTCAGCAGCGAATCCCTGATGAGATCGCTCCCGTTGCGGGCAACGAGTCCGACCGTTTCGAACTTCTTCACGATTGATCCACCAGACAGCTTGCGAGAGGCAGAAATTCTCCGCCATCCATAGGTCTTATTCCACCGTAGAATGGGGAATTAGCTTGATCCGGTCCGGAATAAGGGGAAAATGCCCCGACCAATGAGGGAGAACCGTGATGACAGCGTCCATCAACGCTCGGTACGCCGCTGAGTTGGCCGAAGAATCCAATATCGCCGAAATCGCCTCCGCTGGCTCGCTCTGGAAGGCGATTCGCCACGAGGTAGGGCTCCGGGCAGAATTCGAGCCCATCATGGCCACGTTTTTCCAGGCCACCGTGCTCAACCACGACACCATGGAGGGCTCACTCAGCTTCCTGCTGGCATCGAAACTCGACAGCTCCGTCGTGTCTTCGATGGCGATCCGCGAGATCATTCAGGAAGCAATCCAGGCCGAGCCGGCGATCATCCAGGCGGCACAGATCGACATCAAGGCCACTCGCGATCGGGACCCGGCCTGCAACTCGTTCTCAACTCCTTATCTGTTCTACAAGGGCTTTCACGCGCTCCAGATTCATCGCGTCAGCCACTGGCTCTGGCAGCAGGAACGTCACTCCCTGGCCTTTTTTCTGCAGAACCAGCTGTCGACCATGTTCGGCGTGGACATTCATCCCGCAGCGAAGATCGGCTGCGGCATCATGTTCGACCACGCGACCGGGCTCGTCATCGGCGAGACGGCGGTCATCGAGGACGACGTCTCGATCCTGCACGGCGTCACACTCGGCGGTACGGGCAAAGAACAGGGGGATCGCCATCCGAAGGTTCGCCACGGAGTCATGATCGGCGCCAATGCCTCGATCATCGGCAACATCGAAATCGGAGAAGGCGCCAAGGTGGGTGCCGGCAGCGTGGTGATGAAGGATGTTCCGGCCCACACGACCGTCGTCGGCGTGCCGGCCGAGATCGTCGGCAAGCCGAGTTGCGACTGTCCTGCCGAGAACATGGATCAGGGCTGCTGCTAGCCGGGCGGCCATCACGCGTCCCCGTTGAAACCTGCGGTATACATCGTCTGCCTCGTGCTGCTCTCCGCCTGTGGCGGTGGCGGTAGCGGTGGCTCGCCTGAGCCCCCCGCCCCGGTGATCACCGCGGTCGACGATCTGGCGGCCACGAATCAGGGTGTGCCGGTGACTGTCGACGTACTCGCAAACGATTCCGGGATCACGGCCTCATCGGTTGCGCTGGCTTCACCCCCTGCCGGCGGGACTATTGAACGCGATGGCCCGCGCTTCGTCTATTCGCCTGAACCCGATTTCTTCGGCATCGACGAATTCGCCTATTCGGCCCAGGGCACTGACGGACGATCACTCATGGCGCGCGTGACCATCAACGTCAATGCGGCGCCCCTTGCACAGGACGCCACCATCACCGGTCGCCAGAACGAGCGCATTGCGCTGGACGGGCTGATCGACGCAAGCGTCGATCCGGATGGCACGCTGGCGAGCGCAACGCTGTCGATCATCGACGTTGCGCTCGGTGAGGCCAACGATGACGGCTACCTTCCGCCTGTGGATTTCGAAGGCGAGGACACCCTGACGTTCCGTATTGCCGATGAGCATGGCGCCGTCAGCAATGTGGCGACGGCCACCATTGAGGTTGCGGCCATCACCAACACGCGTCTGCTCGTTGCAACGCTGCCCGTTCCGACGAGCGGCTACCAGCTCCTGAACCTGACGGAATTCGACGATGCTGTGCTGGCTTCACCATCGATGCCATTCGTCGACTCGGCCAACGGCAATGCGCTGCTGTTGACGCTGAGCGGCGAAGACGTCGGCCGCGAAGACGGCCTGCAGATTGTGGATATCACGTCGCCCGGCGGTTCACTGGGCCAACTCGGCCGCGAGGTCATTGTTTGCGATGAGGCGCTCTGCAGCGCGTACCTGCCAAGGCTGCCAGAGAAAGGGACACCAGAGCGCGGCACCTGGCAAGTGCGAATCGGCACGACGGCTCCGACCCTGGCCGGCATCGACTTCAGCGATGTTCGAATGCAGGTCGTCGAGCGACGCGGTCCCGCCGTTCAACTCGATGCCCGGAATGCGATTACCGTGCGTCCTGTCCTGACGGCATCGAGCCTGACGCCGGCGCGATTCGACGAAATCCTCTCGTTGATGAAGACGATCGCAGCCAACAATGGGATCGAGCTTCGAATCCGGCCACCGCGCATCATTACGGATCCCATGTTTGAGGAAGTGTCCAGCAGCTTTCTGGACCCGGTGACCCAGGCGCTGATTCGGCAGGGGGACGCCGACGCGGCCAATCTGTTCTTCATCGAGAGCTTTACGGGCAGCGGTGGCCGAATCGGTATTGCCGCGGGCATTCCGGGCGAACTCGCCGCAGCGGAGAGCTACCTCAACGGCGTCATCATCAACGCAACCGTCACGATGGACGACCCGGCCATCCACGCGCGAACGACAGCCGAATTCGCACTCCACGAAATGGGGCACCTGCTGGGTCTGTTCCATACGACCGAAGCCAGCTTCGACCACGACGTACTGACGGATACACCAAGGTGCACACGCGCCGATGATCGCAACAGCAATTCCCGGCCCGAGACGTTCGAATGCCCGGATGGGCTGAACCTGATGTTCTGGACGAACGATTTCGATCGTGCGAAGGCACCGCTGACGGAAGATCAGAAGTTCGTACTGTTTCATTCACCGATGGCGACACCGGAAGGCCCGCCACTGATCAATCCGGACGACCTGCCCTTCTAGCGGCTGGCTAGCGGCTGACGAAATCCCGAATCTCGTCGAACACCCTGTCCGCCGCTTCCCGGATAACGAAGTGGCCGGCACCTTCGATCATGACCAGCCTCGAGTCCGAAAGCCGACGATCAAGGTCAGCGGCGTTCTCCGGTGTGCCGTTCTTGTCCTCCTGCCCGTACACCAGCAGTGTCGGAACGGCGGCCGTTCCCCAGTAACCCGCACTCGGATAGGCCTTCATGTTCCAGCGCGCGGTTCGTGGTGGACGATAGCCCCACATCAGATCGCAGACTTCGGCAAACGTGTCGGGATCACGACTCGCGAAGCCCTCGCCGAACCACATCTTCTCGAAGGTGGGCTCCCACGCCGCGCGATCACCGTTTCGGCGGGCAGCCTGCATGGCCTCACCGGTTGCAGACATGTCGACGGGCGGAAACTGTCCGCCGGTACCAATGATCACGAGTCGAGAGACAAAGGCAGGAAAGTCACGGGCGAACACCTGCGCCGCCCGGCCGCCCCAGGCATGACCGATGACCACCACCTGATCGACATTCAGCTCCTGAAGCAGCGCCGCGGCATCGGCTGCAACATCACCGAGCGTGAAATCCCCGTCGAATTCAGTCCGACCTGCGTTGCGCTGGTCGAATCGGATGACCCGTCCCAACGTACCCAATCGCTCGGCCAGCGGCCCCCAGAACTCGAGCGGCAGCGTCGCCCCATTGAACAGCAGAAAGTCCTGCTCACCCGAGCCCGTCACTTCATAGTTGACCGATACGGTCGATGCGATCTTCAGTTCCATGCATCGAGAGTGGCGCGAACCATTCGGGTTGTCTAGTCTTCTGTAGAGCAACCGCAGGAACGGATATGTTTGAGAACAGAACGATTGTGATCACGGGTGCGGCAAGCGGCCTTGGCAAGGCGTGGGCCGAGGGCTTTCTGGCAGACGGGGCAACCGTCATCGGCAGCGATGTCGATGAGCAGGGGCTGGCCACCATTGGTGACAAGGGTGCGCTGACGATCCGCACGGATGTTTCTGACGAAGATGCCGTCCGGCAGATGATCGACTTCGCCATGGAGAAGACAGGCCGGCTCGACGTGCTGTTCAACAATGCCGGCATCGGCACCAATCGGCCGTTTCTCGATGTGCCGGCAGGCGAGTTTGAGCAACACGTTGCCGTGCACCTCTACGGCACGGTCTACGGTATGCGGTACGCACTGCCCCACATGCAGGCAGCGGGGTACGGCCGGATCATCAACACCATCTCGAGGGCCGCGGAAATCTGCGGGCCCCGCAACGCTGCCTATTCAGCGGCGAAGGCAGCGATCTGGGCAACGACACGCTCGGTACAGCGCGAGTGCGAGGATGGGGACATCCTGATCAACATGCTCATACCGGGCCCGACCAACACGGCGATCTGGGGGCGGGACATGCCGCAGATGCAGTCGGCCGAAGTCACGTACCCGACCGCGAAGATGCTTGCGTCACTGCCGTCCGACGGGCCGCGTGGCAAGGTCTTCTGGGATGAGAAGGAATACCGCCTCTTTGACCAGCTGGCAGCGCCGCAGGCATAAAATAAGCGGGCCGCTGGCGCGGCCCGCTTTCGCGGTCTGCATCTTCAAGTACTGAAAATGGCGGAGCGGACGGGACTCGAACCCGCGACCCCCGGCGTGACAGGCCGGTATTCTAACCAGCTGAACTACCGCTCCGAAGATGTTGGACCCCGGCGAACCAACGAACCGGGACCCTGACAGATCGTACTTTTTGGTGGGTGTTGCAGGGGTCGAACCTGCGACCTACGGCTTGTAAGGCCGTCGCTCTCCCAACTGAGCTAAACACCCGAACAGCAGGGAGAGCGCATTGTATCGACTTCAACTTTCGAGTCAAGCGCAAAAAGACCTCATCGTTATTAGCTAGGAACGCTTCAGTCATTGAGGCAAGTTACTGATTCCATTATATTCCGCTATCGCTTTCCTGCTGACGGAACCACACCATCGCTGCCGTGAACGATTATCGACTGACGCACCTCAAGGAACTCGAGGCCGAATCCATCCACATCATGCGCGAGGTGGCCGCCGAGTTCGACAATCCGGTCATGCTCTACTCCATCGGCAAAGACTCGACCGTGATGCTGCACCTGGCGATGAAGGCCTTTCATCCCGGCAAGCCGCCGTTCCCGTTGCTTCATGTTGATACCACCTGGAAGTTCCGGGAAATGATCGAGTTCCGCGACAGCATTCCCGAGCGATTTGGCGTCGACCTGCTCGTTCACATCAACAAGGAAGGCGTCGAGGCCGGCGTGAGCCCGTTCTCGGTGGGCTCCGCAAAACATACCGACATCATGAAGACCGAGGCGCTCAAGCAGGCGCTCAATCACTATCAGTTCGACGCGGTCTTTGGTGGCGGTCGTCGCGACGAGGAGAAATCCCGCGCCAAGGAGCGGGTGTACTCGTTCCGTGACCAGAATCACCGCTGGGACCCCAAGAATCAGCGCCCGGAACTCTGGAACATCTACAACGGCGAGCACAACAAGGGAGAGTCAATTCGCGTCTTCCCGCTGTCGAACTGGACCGAACTCGACATCTGGCAGTACATCTATCTTGAGGACATTCCGATTGTGCCGCTGTATCTCTCGAAGGAGCGCCCGGTCGTCGAGCGCGACGGCACGCTGATCATGGTCGATGACGACCGTATGCCGCTGGAAGACGGCGAGACCCCGGAGATGAAGATGGTCCGATTCCGGACACTCGGCTGCTACCCGCTCACGGGCGCCGTCGAATCCCACGCCACGACACTGCCCGAGGTGATTCAGGAGATGCTCCTGACGACGACGTCAGAGCGTCAGGGTCGCGTCATCGACCATGACTCTGCAGGATCGATGGAGAAGAAGAAGAAGGAGGGTTACTTCTAGTGAGCCATCAAAGCGAACTGATCGCTTCGAATATCGAAGAATACCTCCAGCAGCACGAACACAAGGAACTGCTTCGCTTTCTGACCTGCGGGTCGGTCGACGATGGCAAGAGCACGCTGATCGGGCGGCTGCTGTACGACGCGAAACTGATTTTCGAGGATCAGCTGGAGGCTGTCGCCAAGGATACTTCCAAGGTTGGTACCGTCGCCGAGGGCCTCGACCTTGCCCTGCTGGTCGACGGGCTCCAGGCCGAACGCGAACAGGGCATCACGATCGATGTCGCCTACCGCTACTTCTCGACCAACAAGCGAAAGTTCATCATTGCCGACACGCCGGGTCACGAACAATACACCCGCAACATGGTGACCGGCGCATCAAACTGCGATCTGGCCATCATTCTGGTCGACGCGCGACATGGTGTTCTCACGCAGACCAAGCGCCACACGTTCATTGCCTCACTGCTCGGTATCCGCCACATCATCGTCGCAATCAACAAGATGGACCTCGTCGACTACTCGGAGGACGTCTACAACAGGATCAAGAACGACTACGCTGCATTTTCGGCCAAGCTCGACATTGCCGACCTGCGCTATCTGCCGCTGTCTGCCCTCAAAGGCGACAACGTCGTCGAGAAAAGTGAGCACATGCCCTGGTACGAGGGCGCGCCGCTCATGAGCATGCTCGAGAACATCCAGATCGTCTCGGACAAGAACCTCAATGACTTCCGCCTGCCGGTTCAGTATGTGAACCGCCCGAACCTCGACTTTCGCGGCTACTGCGGCACGATCGCTTCCGGCATCGTTCACCGGGGCGATGAGGTGATGGTGCTGCCATCACGCAAGACCTCGAAAGTGAAATCGATCGTCACTTACGACGGCGATCTCGAGGAAGCGTTTCCGCCGCTGGCCGTCACGCTGACGCTGGAAGACGAGATCGACATCTCCCGGGGCGACATGCTCGTGCCGGTCAACAATGTGCCGTACTTCTCTGATCGCGTCGATGCCCAGATCGTGTGGATGGCTGAGGAGCCGATGCAACCGGGCAAGCAGTACCTGTTCAAACAGGCCACCAAGAAGACCACAGGCTCGATCTCCAACATCAAGTACAAAATCGACATCAACACACTGGAACAGAATGACGCCAGTGCGCTGAACCTGAATGAAATCGGTCGATGTGAACTCACCATGAGCCAACGCATCGCATTCGATGCCTACAAGGCGAACCCGCAGACCGGCTCGTTCATCATTATTGATCGCCTGAGCAACGTGACGGTCGGCGCCGGCATGATTGTCGGTACCGGGCCAGAGAGTACCGGTCGCAACTGGGACGCCGAGGCACGCTCATCCCATCTGCAGCAGACGTCTGGCCTCATTCCCTCCGGCGAACGCTTCGAGCGGTTCGGCCAGCACCCGAAGGTCATCCTGATGACGGGCCTGACCGGCGCTGGCAAGAGTACGATTGCCTACGCGCTCGAACGCAAGCTGTTCGACCTCGGCCGATTCGCGGCTGTCCTCGACGGGCAGAACATGCGTCTTGGCCCGTCGAAGGATCTTGGCTTCGACGCCGACGGGCGCTCCGAGAATATCCGGCGCAGCATCGAGACCGCGAAGCTGATGGCCGCCAACGGCCTCATCACGATCTGCTCATTCGTATCTCCGGACGACGAGGTTCGGAAAAAAGCGCGGGAAAGCGTTGGCGAGGATTTCATTCTGGCCTACCTGTCCGCACCGCTCGATGTCTGCAAGGAGCGGGACGACGACGGCATCTACATTGCGGCCGAAGAAGAAAGTCTCGATATTCCTGGCGTCAACCTCCCCTACGATGTACCGCAGGATGCCGACATCGTGCTGCCAACGCACGAGATTTCCATCGAGGAGTCGGTCGAGCGACTGGTCAAGCTGCTCGAAGAACGGGGCGCGTTCTAGGGAACCCCCGGCGCCCCTAAAGAGTGACACCGGCTCCGCCGGGACGTATCCTTTCGGGTTTGCTTTGGCGGGTAAGAAGGTTTGACGAAAAAAGTCGCGCTCATCACGGGGATCACCGGTCAGGATGGCTCGTATCTGGCAGAACTGCTGCTTGAGAAGGGCTACGAGGTTCACGGCATCAAGCGCAGATCATCGCTGTTCAATACCGAGCGCATTGACCATATCTACGAGGATCCGCACAACAATCCCAACTTCCGCCTGCACTATGGCGACCTGACCGACACGTCGAACCTGACCCGACTGATCGCCGAGACCCGCCCGGACGAAATCTACAATCTGGGCGCACAGAGTCACGTACAAGTGAGCTTCGAGACGCCCGAATACACCGCCGACGTGGATGGTATCGGTACGCTGCGCTTGCTTGAGGGCATCCGGTTTCTCGGGCTGGAAGACAAGACGCGCTTCTATCAGGCGTCAACGTCGGAGTTGTACGGTCTGGTTCAGGAAACGCCGCAAAAAGAGTCCACACCGTTCCACCCCCGGTCTCCCTACGGCGTCGCCAAGCTCTACGCGTACTGGATCACCGTCAACTACCGCGAAGCCTACGGTATCTATGCCTGCAACGGCATCCTCTTCAACCACGAGTCGCCAAGGCGAGGCGAAACCTTCGTCACTCGCAAGATCACCCGCGGACTTGCGCATATTGCCCTTGGCCTCGAACCCTGCCTGTACATGGGCAACATCGATGCGCTCCGCGACTGGGGGCACGCGCGGGACTACGTCGAGATGCAGTGGCTGATGCTGCAGCAGGAAAAGCCTGACGACTACGTCATTGCGACCGGCAAACAGATCAGCGTACGGTCATTTATCGAGAGAGCCTGCCTTGACCTCGGCATAACGCTCGAGTGGCAGGGCGAGGCAGAACAGGAAGTCGGCGTCGTCTCGGAAGTCGCGAACCCCGGCATCATCAACGAGGGCGAAATCCGGGTGAAGCCGGGCGATACGATCATCCGTATCGACCCGAGATACTACCGACCGGCAGAGGTGGAAACGCTGCTGGGCGACCCGGGCAAGGCCAAACGCGAACTCGGCTGGGAGCCGCGAATCACCGTCGAGGAGATGCTGCGCGAGATGCTGCTGGGCGATCTCGATAAGGCACGACAACAGGCATTGCTCAAGAGGAGCGGTTTCGATGTGGCCACACCACGTGAATAGGATCTTCGTTGCAGGACACCGCGGCATGGTGGGATCCGCCATCGTTCGCGCGTTGGCGAGGCATAACGTCGAAGCGGAGATCATCACCGCCAGTCGGGAAGAACTCGACCTGAAATCGCAGCACGACGTCTACGCGTTTCTCGAGAAAAATCGACCGGACTACGTCATCGTAGCCGCCGCTCGCGTCGGCGGGATTCACGCAAACAACACCTACCCGGCAGACTTCCTGTTCGACAATCTCATGATCGAGGCGAACCTGATCGAGGGCAGCTATCGTGCGGGATGCACTGACCTTCTGTTTCTCGGGAGTTCATGCATCTATCCCAAGTTCGCGCCCCAGCCGATGACTGAGACTGCACTGCTCGACGGTCACCTCGAACCCACCAACGAGCCCTATGCCATTGCCAAGATTGCCGGGATCAAGCTGTGCGAATCCTACAATCGCCAATACGGCACGGACTATCGGTCACTGATGCCAACCAACCTCTACGGCCCGGGCGACAACTTCCACCCCGAGGACAGTCATGTCATTCCCGCGTTGATGCGCCGAATTCACGAGGCGAAGCTGGACGGGGCGCCCACGGTAACGATCTGGGGAACCGGCTCGGCCCGGCGTGAGTTTCTGCATGTCGACGATCTTGCCGATGCCTGCCTGCACGCGATGACGATGGACAAGGCGACCTATGACAGCGTGACCACCGAAATGCTTTCGCATCTGAATGCAGGTACCGGAGTCGATGTCACCATCCGCGAACTCGCAGAGCACCTCGTCGACGTCGTCGGATACGAAGGCTCGCTGGAGTTCGATACCACGCGCCCGGACGGCACGCCGCGCAAGCTGCTCGATGTATCACGCCTGAACCAGACCGGCTGGCAGGCGGCAACCGGTTTGCGCGAAGGCCTCGAATCCACCTATGCGTGGTTTCTGGAACACCAGAACGACTTTCGCCGCTAGGGAACCTCTGAAGTATTCTGCACGAGTCTGGCTTTCAGCGAGCGCGAAGATCAAGGAGGTTCCCTAGGCGATCATGAGACCTGCAACCGCGACGGTGACAACGCCCACCACGAGCGTCAACGGGCCACCGAAGCGAAGAAAATCCACGAACGAATAACCACCGGGCCCCTGAACCATCAGGTTCGTCTGGTAGCCGATCGGCGTGGCGAAGCTGGCCGACGCTGCGACCATCAGCGTCACGACCATCGCCGTCAGATCCATGCCCGATGCTTCGCCCAGCTTCAGGACAATCGGAAACATCATCGTTGCAGCCGCAATGTTCGTGATGAACGCGCTCATCAGTGCAGTCACCACAAACACAAGCGACAGAACGATCAGCGCATTGACCCCGGCGGAGGCCAGCATCAGCGCCGAGATGGCATCCGCGATCCCGCTCTCGGCAATTGCATTGCCGAGCCCGATGGAGGCACCGATGACAATCAGCACCTGCCAGCTCACCTCTCGCCGCGCCCCGCTCGCAGATGTGCAGCCGAACAGGATCATGAGTCCGGCCGCCAGCATGGCTGCCTCGAGCAGGGAGACGACTTCGAGCGACGCCATCAGCACCATGCCCACGAAGACCAGACTCGCAATCCCGCGCTTGTCCGACTTCAGCGGCTGCGAATCCTCGACGCGGCTGACCAGCAGGAAGTCCTTGGAGTTGCGATTCTGGTCCTGAAAATCGACGTGGGCCTCAAGCAGCAACATGTCACCGGGCCTCAGAACGATGTCACCGATCTTGGCATGAAGGTGCTCACCGTTGCGGGAGACCGCGATCACCGCCGCGTTGTAGACATTCCTGAAGCGCCCTTCCCTGATTGTCTTGCCGACCAGCGGGCAGGCATCGGCAACCACGACTTCGAGCAGCGTGTGGTTGGCGCGCTTCGTATTCAGCTTGAAGACCTGATCGCTCGCGAGTCGGAGCCCGTCGAATCGCTGCAGATCGACAACTGACTCGACAAGCCCCGCGAAGATCAGTCGATCGTCTTCGCATAGCACCGTGTCTGGTGCCACAACGGGCAGCGATACGGCGCCACGTTCGATCTCCAGCAAGTAGAGTCCCGGCAGATGTCGGAGCCCTGCTTCCTCGATTGTCTTGCCCACAAGCGAGCTCCTGGACTCGACCAGCATCTCGACCGTGTAACGCTTGAGATCGTCACTGCTGAGTGCGTCCGACCTGGCAGCGGGCAACAGCCGGCCGCTGAGCAGGATCATGTAGACCAGCGCCGCGGCCGACACTGGCAGACCGACCAGTGCAAGTTCGAAGAAACCGAGCCCGTCGCCAGTTGCGTCGATGAGCATGCCGTTGACCACCAGGTTCGTCGTCGTGCCGATGATCGTGCAGGTACCACCAACGATCGCAGCGAAGCTGAGCGGCATCAGCAGGTGAGATGCCGACAGACCGGTTCGCCGTGCCCAGTCGCGCACGACCGGCACCATGATACTGACGACCGGCGTGTTGTTGACGAAGGCGCTGAGCAAGCCGACCGGCAGGGTCAACCGCAGCAGCGCCGGCACGAGTGATCGCGGTTGCCCGAGCAGGCCGAGTGCGATCCAGCTGACGGCCCCGGTCTGGCGCATCGCCGCAGCAACAACATAAAGCGCACCCACGGTCACCAGTCCGGGATTGGCAAATCCGATGAGCGCCTGTTCCGGGGTCACCACCTGAAGAAACAGCAGAATCGTGAGCCCCGCCATCAGGACGATGTCAGGGCTGATACGGGTGATCGCGAGCAGCCCGATGACAGCCGCGACTGTCGCACCCGTGATGAACGCGTCCATGGTGGATAGCTCCTAGCCGAGCTTGATGTATCCCAGCTTCTCGAGCGTCAGCACAACGCGCTGGGCGGCTTCTTCCGGCGAGATTCCGTGCGTGTCAATCCGAAGCTCGGGAGACTCCGGCTCCTCGTAGGGGTCGCTCACGCCGGTGAACTCCTTGATGATCCCCGCACGGGCTTTCGCATAAAGCCCCTTGCGATCCCGTGACTCACAGACCTCCAGCGACGTCGCCACGTGCACCTCGACGAAGCCGCCCACCGCCTCGATCATCTCCCGGACATCCCGACGCGTTCGTGCGTAGGGTGCAATCGGTGCACAGATCGCCATGCCCCCGTGCTTCGTTATCTCGCTGGCGACGTAACCGATGCGCCGGATGTTGATGTCACGGTGTTCCTTCGAGAAACCGAGCTCGCTCGAGAGATGCTGGCGCACGATGTCGCCGTCGAGCAACGTGATGGGACGACCGCCCATCTCCATCATCTTCACGAGCAACGCATTGGCGATCGAGGACTTGCCCGACCCCGAGAGCCCGGTGAAGAACACGGTCACGCCCTGCTCCGAGCACGGCCGATAGACCTGCTTCAACTCGCGGACGATCTCAGGCCAGGTATACCAGGACGGTATTTCAAGCCCTGAACGCAACCGCTCGACAAATTCATCGGCCGAGAGCGTATCCACCGCCTCGCCGGCATCGACGCCGGACGCCGGAACGTAGCCGCCGCGTTTGGGCGAGTGCACCATGCGGTCGTTGAAGACGAGTTCGATACCAAGCTTGTCGTCGTAGGCCGAAAGCTGCTCCTGCAGAGAGTCGTAGTCGAATCCGGTCTCACCGGGCGAGCAGTAATCAGCATCGACCATGTAGTAACGACAGCCAAGATTCCGAAGCACAATGGCGTGCAACAGCACATCATCAAGCCCGAGTTGGCGCGAATACAGTGATGACAGGACAAGATCCGTGGTGTGCAGGGGATAGTGCCCAAGCGCGTGCTCGAGCGAATGCACCCGCGCATAGTGAAAACGATCCTCCGGCACAACGGCACCCACCGCCGGATTGATCAGCAGGTTGGCCTCGTTGCGCCGGGCAGCGTTGTAGGTTTCGAACACCTCCCGCTGGTGCAGCGGCCGTTTGGTCGCGAATCCGAGTACTTTCTCCCATCCCAGGCGCTCGAACTGTGCGGCCACTTCGCGGGGATTGAGTCGAAGCCGCTTGAAATCATGATGCATTGGCGCCTCGACCCCGACCAGCGGCCCGCCGAGGCACATGGCGCTGAGCTGCCGTCCCGGCAGCGCGTCCACAAGGAAGTCGGCGGGGAAGATTTCCGCCACCGTCATGACTGCCACCAGGACACCCTCGGGATCGCGAAGCGCAATGCGCTCACCTTCGCCGAGCGAACCCGCAAACTCCTCGCTGACGTCGAGCACGACGGGTACGGGCCAGAAAGCGTCCCGCCATCGCTTGCTGTCGATGACGTCGCGACATTCTTCTGCCGTCATGAATCCATCGAGCGGTGAGAATGCGCCGTTCAGGAGCAGTTCAACATCGCACACCTGCTCGCGCTTGAGGTCGAACGACGCAAGCTCGCGGCTTTCCTGCTTCACGACATCCGGGTCGTCAGTATAGAGTGTCGGTACGGTATTCAATTCAATCCTCGTTCATCAGATAGCAAGAAGTCGTCTGAGGCGTCCCATCAATCCCGGCCGCTGACGACGCAAAAAAGTCGCAAACGCGCGTCTCGCGCGTTCGTCCGGCTCGACCGGAATGCCTTCCAGCCTGATCGGCTCATCGCTCAATCGGGCTGCAAACGCATCGTTGTCACTGGCATGCGTCCCGCTGCGGTCATTGCCGATATTGTCGACCAGGCTTCGCCCCGGATACAGCGTCAGCTTGCCTGCCAGCAGCAGCGCGGCATACCACCGGATCGCCCACGAGTCCGCTTCGCCACGCACCTGCGCTTTCAGCATGTCAACGTACGGAAAGCTGCCCCAGTAATCAAAGTAGTCCAGGAGACCCTGGCGCTCGAGCGCTGCCAGCAACCCGGCCCCGTCTTCATCAAAGTAGGACCATGCACGGCGCCACGTCGCCCAGCCCCAGCAGTCGCCACCGGGCAGGAAGAACGCCTCCGGCAGCGCGTCGCGCACGGGATAGACGTAACCATGGATACTTGCCACCCTGTCATCAGATTCGAATCGCGCCAGCCCTTCATTCATGAACCGGAGAAAGTGCGGCGACGTCACCATGTCGTCTTCCAGCACGATGACCGAGGGCGACGTCTGCAACACACGGGACACGCCGTCGATGATCGATCCGGCAAGCCCCAGATTGCGGTCCCGCTCGATAATGTCGACGGATCGGAAGCCGTCGATCTGCTGCAGATAGTCGCGCACGGCGTTGACGGCGGGCGCATCCGTCTCGTTCCGTGCCGCGTCAGAGAAAACAATCAGATCGCTGTTTGCGGCCCCGCTGTTCTGCGACAGTGATTCGACCGTACGACGAAGGTGGTCAAGGCGCGCGTAAGCGAACAGGGCAACAGGCGCCCCGCCACTCGCCGGCGCCGGCCCCGACATTCAGAGAATGTCCGAGCTTCGCCCGATGCCGACGTAGGTCAGGCCGTAGTTGTGAACGACCTCGGGATCGTAGATGTTGCGGCCGTCGAACACGATCTTGTCCGCGAGCGCGTCGGACAATCGACGAAAATCCGGCTGCCGGAAGTTCTTCCACTCGGTCATGACGAGCAGTGCGCTGGCGCCCTCCACGGCCGCGAAGGGCGAATCAACGTAGGCGATTCGCGACTGGTCGAGGTGGGCAAGTGCCACTTTTGCCGTTTCCGTCGCCTTGGGATCGAACGCGCGGATCTGCGCGCCGGCCCTGAGCAGCGCCTCGATCATCTGCAGGGAAGGCGCCTCGCGAACGTCATCGGTTTCCGGCTTGAAGGCAAGCCCCCAGACCGCGAACGTCTTGCCCGAAAGGTCTTCGCCGAGCCGATTGTTGATGTGCTCCATCAGCAGCGTCTTCTGTCGCTGGTTGCGCTGTTCGACCGCGCGAAAGAGTTGCCCGTCCAGCTCGGCCTCGTTGGCCATGGAGATCAGGGCGCGTACATCCTTGGGGAAGCAGGAGCCGCCGTAGCCGGCGCCGGGGTAAATGAACGAGAAACCGATGCGCTGGTCGGAGCCAATACCCTTTCGCACGTTCTCGACATCGACACCGTAGTGCTCACACATGACAGCGATTTCGTTCATGAACGAGATCTTCGTCGCCAGCATGGCGTTCGCTGCGTACTTCGTCATCTCCGCATCGCGGATGCCCATGTACTGGATCTTGTCGTGATTGCGCGAAAAGGGCGCATAGAGTTCGCGCATCAGACGACGGCTGTTTTCGTTGCGCGTCCCGATCACAATGCGGTCGGGCGACATGAAGTCGTTGATAGCGGCGCCTTCCTTCAGAAACTCCGGATTCGAGATGACATCGAAATCGATCTCCACTCCCCGGGCATCGAGTTCCCCGGCAATCGCGTCGCGGACCTTGTCCGCCGTACCCACGGGCACTGTTGACTTGTCCACGACGACAACGGGTTCGTTCATCTCCTGCCCGACCTGTCGAGCAACCGCGAGGACATGCGACAGATCCGCACTACCGTCCTCGTTGGGCGGCGTACCGACCGCGATGAACAACACCTGCGACTCATCGAGGGAATCCGAGAGCCGGCTGCTGAAGCTCAGGCGACCGGCGGCCGCATTCTCGGTGATCAAAGCGTCGAGGCCGGGTTCGTGAATCGGCACGATGCCCTGGCGCAGTTTGTCGAGCTTGCCCTCATCGATGTCGATGCAGGTGACATCGTTTCCCATTTCTGCAAAGCAGGCTCCGGTCACTAGTCCGACGTAGCCGGTACCGACGATCGTTATTCGCATTCGATTGCCCTGTCTGTGGTTATTGTCTATTCGCCGGCGTGATGGCGCTCGTAGATATGGTTCGTCGCCTCGACGAACCCGTGGAGGCTGCCGCAGTCGAAGCGGCGCCCCTTGAACTTGTAGGCCAGCACCATGCGCTGCTTCGCCTGCGTTGCAATCGCATCGGTTATCTGGATTTCACCGCCGCGGCCAGGTTTGGTCCCTCTCAGGATATCGAAGATATCAGGGGTCAGGATGTAACGACCAATGATCGCGAGATTCGACGGTGCGTCTTCCGGTTCCGGCTTCTCCACCATTTCTGACACCTTGATCAGCCCCGGCTGGATTTCCGTTCCCGCAATCACACCATACTTGCTCGTTTCATCCTTCGGGACTTCCTCGACCGCGACGATGGAGCAGTTGTATTCCCGGTACAGGTCGACCATCTGCGACAGGACACCCTTGCCCTCCTCGTTGATGCAGAAGTCATCCGCAAGCAGAACGCCGAACGCATCATGCCCAATCAATGTCTCACCGGTCAGGATCGCGTGACCCAGCCCGCGCATCTCGATCTGGCGCGTATAGGAAAACGTGCACTGGTTGATGATCTCCCGGATGTCAAAGAGGAGGTTCTCCTTGGGCGTGTCCTTGATCTGATGTTCGAGTTCGTAGGAGATATCGAAGTGATCCTCGATCGCCCGTTTGCCGCGCCCCGAGATGAACCCGATCTGGGTCAGTCCCGCCTCGATCGCTTCCTCAACGCCATACTGGACGAGCGGCTTGTTGACGATGGGCAGCATTTCCTTGGGCATTGCCTTGGTCGCCGGCAGGAACCGGGTCCCGTAGCCTGCAGCGGGAAAGAGACACTTCTTGATCATGAATACTCCTGAGATTCAGTGCGGTTGGTTATGATCTTCCGTAATTGTCGC
The DNA here is from genome assembly GCA_965267485.1 of Pseudomonadales bacterium. Taxonomy (GTDB): domain Bacteria; phylum Pseudomonadota; class Gammaproteobacteria; order Pseudomonadales; family Azotimanducaceae; genus JANQJA01. The sequence goes on from OZ254080.1 coordinate 3,228,942, forward strand.
TGAATCGAACGATATCGTCTTCACCCAGATAGGAGCCCGACTGAATCTCGATGATCCTCAGCGGGATTCGCCCCGGATTCTCGAGCCGATGCGCGACGCCGATCGGGATGTAGGTCGATTCATTCTCGGCCAGGTCGAAAACCTCCTCGCCGCGCGTGACACGCCCCGTACCACTGACGACGACCCAGTGCTCGGCCCGGTGATGATGCTTCTGCAGCGAAAGGGAGGCGCCGGGGTTCACCTCGATCTGCTTGACCTGATATCGATCCCCGGCATCGATGCCTTCATAGAACCCCCAGGGACGATAGACCCGCCGGTGCGTCACGGACTCGTCACGCTCGCAGTCATTCAGGTGCCCGACGATATCCTTGACGCGCTGCATTTGTGCCTTGTCACCGACCAGCACAGCATCCGCCGTTTCAACGACGATGACATTGGCAAGGCCAATCACGCTGACCAGCCGATGCTCTGACCGCACGTAGCTGTCGGAAACGCCGTTCAGCACGACGTCCCCGGTGCTGGCGTTGCCCCGCTCATCATGAGGCAGCGCGTCAAAAAGCGCCGACCAGGATCCGATATCGCTCCATCCGGCATCGAGTGGCACCACCGCGGCCCTGTCAGTAGGCTCCATGACCGCGTAGTCGATGGACTCCGCCGGACACGCCGCGAACTCGGCTTCATCGACCCGCAGAAAATCCATGTCGGCGGTCACTGAATCCACCGCTCGCTGGCTCGCCGCGAGTATGTCACTGCGATGCGTCTCCAGCTCCGCGAGAAAATCCGACACCCGGAACGCAAACATGCCGCTGTTCCAGAAATAGCCCTCGTCGACATACCGCTGCGCGGTTTCGGCATCAGGCTTCTCAACAAAAGCCTCGACGCGTGCGCCGTGGTCGAGATCGGCCCCGGGCTTGATGTAGCCGTACCCGGTTTCTGCCGACGCGGGCACGACCCCGAACGTCACCAGAAAACCCTGCCCGGCGAGCGCAGCCGCCCGCTCGACGGCAGCCTGGAAGCAGGCGGTATCAGCAATCACGTGATCTGACGGCAGCACCAGCAGCACCGTGTCGTCAGCGCGCTCGCGGCAGCGCAGTGCGGCGAGTGCGATCGCCGGTGCCGTGTTCCGGCCGACCGGTTCGAGAATGATCTCGCCGGCCTTGCAGCCAATTTCACGGAGCTGTTCTGCCACCAGAAAGCGGTGCTCCTCGTTGCAGACGACAATCGGCGAGGCGACGTTCGCGCCGTCAAGCCGGGTCGCGGTATTCTGCAGCAACGATCTGTCGTCGATGAGCGCCAGCAACTGCTTTGGGTAGTGCTGCCTCGACAGGGGCCACAAGCGTGAGCCCGCACCGCCGCAGAGCACGACAGGCTGGATGTTCATGATTCGCGTCCGCTTAAACTAGGCGCAAAATTATACGATAATCCCGCCTCGAATCCCCGACCGGAACCCGCTATCAGATCCCGAATCATCGATGGGCTGCACATTGTGCTCACCGGCGCCATCCTGCTGCTCATCCTGCTGTATTTTCTGGGCGATGATGGTCAGGCCGCGTTCTTCCCCTCGTACCTTGCGTCCATCGTGTGCCTGCTATTGCTCGCGATACCCGGCGTGCACCGGGAAGCCCTGAAGAGCCCCCGACTCGGGATTGCCCTGCTCCTGATCGCCTGGCTCGCCGCGAGCCCGGCCTGGAGCGGTCGATTCAGCTGGGATTACCCGGCAAGCGCAGCGCTGCTGGCAACCTTTCTGGCCGGATTCACCATGAACGGGCAGCGGTTTCCGGCGCTGGTGGACTGGGTCTCGGTGACGCTGGTCGCTGCCGGGGCCGCAGCAGCCGCAATCTCGGTCTACCTCTACTACTCAGTCGGCTTCAACCCGCTTGACGAGAAAGATCGCCTGTACGCACTCGGCCGCAACTACCAGCCGACGATCAGCGCGATTTCGTTTTCGATCCCGCTGATCGTCGCCTGTGCGTATACGCTCACCGGGCGCAGGCACCTGGCTCGGATCGCGTCTGCCCTTGCTGCCATTCCCCTCATCTGGGCAATCCTGCTCACGGGAACGCGAGGAGCCTGGCTCGGTCTTGCCGGCGCAGCCGTCGCGAGCGTCCTGTTCCTGACGAGCGTCAACTGGCGTACGCGTCTCGTCGCGTCTGGCAGCGTACTGGTGTTGGTCGCCATCGTCATTGGCATCGCGATTGTCTCCGGTCACGGCGATTTCATCCTGCGCAGATCCACGAGCTTTCGTCCCGAGATCTGGATGGCAACGCTCGAACGCCTGACCGCCGGCAGCTGGCTGATCGGCAACGGCATCAACGTTTCTGCCGCGGTAAGCTGGAAGCACCTCACATTCGATCACGCACACTCGATCTATCTGTCCACCCTCTTTTATGGCGGCGGCGTCGGGCTTGGTCTGCTGCTCGTCCTGATGCTGGCAAGCGGGCTGCCGATGGCGCGGCGCGTCTGGTCGCAGCGCCACGCCATCGCGTTCGCGACGCTGGCCTTTGCGGCGATCACGCTGGCTGTCGATGGCAATCGAGTGATCGAGAAGGTCGATCACATCTGGATCGCCTTCTGGTTCCCGATGCTCTTTGCCTGGGATGCGATCGAGCGCCGCGGAATCAGGCGAAGCGCCTGAAGACCTCCAGCGTTTCCGCTGCGGCGCGATCCCACGAGAAGAGTGCGGCCTGCTGCCTTGCTTCTGTGGATAGCGCCTGACGCCGCGCCGGGTCGAGCGCCATCAGCATGAGCGCATCCCGGATCGCGTCAACGTTACGTGGGTCGATCAGGACACCGCCACCGCCGACGATCTCCGGAATCGATGAGACGCTCGCTCCGATCACCGGCGTGCCATGCTGCATGGCCTCGAGCGCCGGCAACCCGAAGCCCTCGTACAGGGAGGGAAGGCACAGCGCGATCGCGCCCGCCAGCGTCGCATGCAGGAGTTCATCGCTCACGTGGCCCATGATGTCGACGTGCGCTGAAACACGGTGGTCGCGAACGATGGCCTCGATACCGGTTCGCCAGCCTGCCGCACCGACCAGTTTGAGCCTGCAGCCGGTCGGCAGATCGGGGAGTGCCCGCGCGAAGGCTGCAATGAGCCGGGGCAGGTTCTTGCGCGGTTCGAGCGTACCCAGGAAGACGAAGTAAGGGGTTTCGCTTTCCGTCGGGGACACGTCTACCGGATCGGCTGCTTCATGGATCACGACCGTGCGATCCGCCACCTCGGGCCACGCGGCCAGCAGGTCCGTGCAGGTCGCTGCAGAGACGGCAATCAGCGCATCGGCCTTCCTGACGGATGGCGGCATCAGCAGGCGCTCCACCAGCAGGTTCTTCCGCAGCATCGTTTCAGGAAAGTGCTGCCAGACGAGGTCATGAATCGTCACGACTGCAGCGATTTCCGGATCGAGCGTGAGCGGCAGGTGATGCCGTGGAGACCAGAACACGTCGAGGGAATCCGCTCTCGCGTGCCGGGCAAACCCGAGTTGTGTCCGCATCAGGCTGAGCAGCGAATTCGACGACGGCGATGAACGAACGGTTACGTTCGATTGTTGCCATGTGCCCAACAACGGCCGGTCAGCATAAAGGAACCATTCGATCCCCGGTGCCTGGATCATTCTGGCGAGCAGCGCTTCGGTATAACGCCCGATGCCGAAGGTCGGCACGCAAAGTGGCCGCGCATCGACGCCGATTCTCATGAGGCGGTCAGATCAGTGTAGACATCCACGTAGCGCTGCCCCATGGCGCCGGCCTCAAACAAATCCTCGAAGCGTCGCCGCGCGCCCTCGCCGAGCCGACCCGCCAGCGCCGGATTCTCATAGAGGTGATTCATGGCATCGGCCAGTGCAATCGGATCTGCGGGCGCAACCGTCAAGCCGGTTACACCATCCCGATTGACGTGATTGGTTCCAGAGACCACATCCGAAGTGATCAGCGGCTTGCCGTACATCGCCCCCTCGAGCAACGTGACTCCGAATGCCTCGGCCCGGTTATGACTGGGGAACACGACGCCGCGGCAGAGCCGGAACAACGCGACCTTGGTCTCGTCATCAATCTCGCCGGCAAACGTGAGATTCGTCAGCCCGAGACTGCGAGCCTGCTCCCGAAGCGCATCCTCCAGCGGCCCGATGCCCGCGATCACCACCGCCGCCCGGATTCTGCTGCACGCGTCGACCAGCACATCGAGGCTTTTGTAGTAGCGCAACATGCCGACGAACAGAAAGAAGTCTTCGCCGAAACGACTGCGTACGTCGTCGAGCACTTCCCCGGACACCGGAGGATAGGAATCTTCGGACAGCGCGAGCGGGATGACCGTCACGCGGTCTTGCCGGCCGGCAAGATGCTCACTCGATTCATTGTAGACCGCAGAGGTGGGCACGATGCGATCGACGCTGTCGAGGAATCGGTTCATGAGCGGTGCATAGAGCCTGAGTAACCTTTGCTGACGAATGATGTCGGCGTGGTATGTCACGAGAGACGGCTTGTCGACCCTGCACACGAAATGCATCAGATCCTGAAACGGCCAGGGAAAGTGATAATGAACGACATCGGCCCATTCAACCTGACGGCGGAACTCGCCAAGCCCGGTCAGGCAGAACCCGCAGGACTGAATCTCGAAATTGAGCTTCACCCGAACGGTCATCACACCGTCATCGTCGATCAGGCGCGGCGTCGGGTTCGGGCTCGGTACAAAAACGCGATTCTCGACACCGAGCCTTGTTGTCGCACGGCAAATCTGGCGGATGACTTCCTGAACGCCGCCGCGCGTATCCGGGATGTAGGTGCGAAACACATGAAGCACCTTGAGCGGGGGAGCCAATCAGTCCTCTTTCTTGAACCGCGTCACGTTGGATGCCGCTCGCTTGTGCTGCTCGATGGTCAGGACAGGGTCAACGGCGCGATCGATCATGCGATAGCCGGCAACGTAGTGTTCCAGCGTCTGCTGGACTTTCAGGTAGTCCGCCGATTCGCACGCCACTTCGAGCAGTTCACTCATCTCGGAGATCGTCGCGAATGGCAGCATGTCTTCGTCAGCCATCAGGATCTTCGGATGACGTGTGCCGGAAACGTGCTGCCCGATGATCAGTTCCTCGTGCAGCTTTTCGCCGGGTCGAAGTCCGGTGTACTCGATGCGAACCTGCTCCGCCGATGCCGGTTCCCGGTCGATCACGACTTCCTTGCCATGCAGGTGGATCATCCGCTTGGCGAGATCGTTGATGCGGACCGGCTCGCCCATGTCGAGAACGAAGAGTTCGCCCCCGGTGGACAAAGCGCCGGCCTGTATCACGAGTTCCGCGGCTTCGGACGAGGTCATAAAGTAGCGCGTGGCATCCTTGTGGGTGACCTGTACCGGGCCACCCGTCGCAATCTGGCCCTCAAAAATGGGTACGACGGATCCACTGGAGCGAAGCACGTTGCCAAAACGAACCATCGAAAAACGGGTCTCCGGGTGCTCCTTGGCAAAAGCCTGGACGATGAGTTCTGCCAGGCGCTTGGTCGCGCCCATCACGTTCAGGGGACGCACTGCCTTGTCGGTCGAAATCAGCACGAAAGCCTCGACGCCCGTGTCCGCCGCGGCCCGGGCCGCATTCCACGTGCCGACCACGTTATTGCGAACGCCCTCAATGACATTCCGTTCGACCATTGGCACATGCTTGTAGGCGGCGGCGTGATACACGGTCTGAACGCCAAAATCGTCCATGACCATGCGCAGATGCCCCTTGTTCAGCACCGAACCCAACAGGCAAACGAGTTCACACTCATCTGTTTCCCGCTGCCGGAGTTCGTTCTCGATGCGGTAGAGCGCAAACTCGGAGTTGTCAAAAAGGACGAGCCGGGCGGGATTCTGACTGAGAATCTGGCGACACAGTTCAGAACCGATGGTACCGCCGGCGCCGGTTACCATGACCGACTTGCCCTCGATGGAGTGCCTCAGCAAAACCGGATCCGGCGGAATGACCTCGCGGCCGAGCAGGTCGCCGATCTCGATTTCTTCCATCTCACCGACGCTCGCAGCACCCGAGATCAGTTCGCTGAACGATGGCACCGTGCGAATGTGTACGGGCAGTTCGGCCAGGCGCTCCAGGATGACCTTGCGCTGAGCCGCAGTCGCCGACGGTATGGCGAGGAAGATCTGGTTGATGCCCTGACCGTAGATCAGCCGTTCGAGATGCCCGGGCTCATAGACGCGAACGCCATGAATCGTGTTCTTTCTCAGCGACGGATCGTCGTCGACGAACGCCGCTGGCATGTACTTCGAATCGTTGAGGAGCGCCATCGCCAACTGGGCACCGGTTTCTCCCGCGCCGTAGATCACGACCGGTTCCCGGGTCAGGTATCCGTGATTGAACCCGTAGAACACGGTGCGGATCACGAGGCGACTGCCGCCAATCATCATGATCGCAATGAACCAGAAGATGACCGGCGCTGACCGAGGGAATGTCACCGCGCCCGTCAGGTAGGCCAGCAGCGAGACACCGACGGCCGCCGCGGTGACGCCCTGAACGACCGGCACCATCGAACTCGGACCGATATAGCGGACGATCGCACGATAGAGGTCGAAGCGGTGGAAGGCGGCCACGCCAAACGCGGAAGCGCCGGGGAACAGCCACCAGAACTCGAGGACGTCCTTGTAGAGGTCGCCGTATCGCAGGACGACCGATGCCCACAGGGCGGCCGACAGAAAGACCGCGTCAGCGGCCATGAGCATGACCCGCTTCGACCGATCAGAGAGAGGTTTCGCTTCTTCCACGCGACCTGATGAATCCGAGTTTGGGTTCGAGCTGCCCTGCGCCGCAAAGGAACTGGCAGACGAGCAGCGGTATGAACGCGAATATTACCAGATAGACGGCGATCTCAGGAGTGCGGTGTGCCAACCCTGCAACGGGCAAGAGCCAGAACACGTCGACCGCCAACACGCCATAAAGCACGCGGGCAGCGCCGAATCGTCGGGAAAGGTGCTGGTAGGCATGCAGGCTGTGCGCCTCGTGCACACGATCGCCGCGGAGGAGTCGGACTGTGAGGGTCAGGGATGCATCGGTCAGAAAGTAACCAAGCAGGATCACCCAGACCCACACCGACCCACCAACTTCCATCAGGGCGAAGGTACCGAGGGCAAGACCGAGGAAGCTGGCACCGACATCGCCCATGAATACGCCGGCGCGGGGCCAGTTGAGCACCGCAAAGCCGGCGCAGCAGCTCGCCAGCATGACGAGCGGAGGGCTGACTTCACCGGCGACGACCATGACGCCGATGAGCACGAAGATCGCCTCGCCAATGGCGATACCGTCGATGCCGTCCATGAAGTTATAGAGATTGAGCAACCACATCAGCGCGACGCCACCAAAGGCGAGACCGAACCCACCGGCGTCGAGCTCGAAACCACCAAGATTCAGCACGGGGAAGCCGCTGACCGCGACGCAGCAAACCGATGCAACGAGGTAGGCGCCGGCGCGAGGCAGGACGGGAAGATCGCTTCGATCGTCGAGAAATCCGATCACGGCGGCAAGCAACCAGCCGATGATCGCCAGGATGCCGACTTCGGCAGGAAAGATCAGCAGGCTGATGAGCCAGATCGCAACGAACGCAACACCGGCCCCCGTCGGCGTCGGCGCGTCATGGGCACTGCGCGCGTTGACGGTCGCGATCAGCCCGAGATCGGCCGCGAATCGCCGGTAAAGCGCGGTCAGCGCGAGCGTACACGCGAAGGCCGACAGGCATTGAACGACGACAGCTCCCATGCCCGGATTCTACATGGAAGCGGAGGACGCCATGCTAGACTCGATCGCTCTGAACCCGAAATGAATCCGGCGCATTGATCGAAGCGATTCGCAGACTGTGGCAGACAGGCGGAGAGAGGCGCACGCGGGCGACACGCAATGCGTCCTGGCTGATCGGCGATCGCATGCTGCGCATGATCGTCGGTCTCACTGTGGGCATCTGGGTGGCGCGATATCTCGGGCCGGCCGACTATGGCCTGCTTAACTACGGGATCGCGATAGCTGCCATTGCTGGTGCCGTCGTGGGGCTCGGGATGCAGGAAGTGCTGGTCCAGAAGCTGGTCGCGGGTGAACGGGCGCCGGGTGAACTCCTGGGCTCGGCACTGCTGCTGACCGTCACCAGCGGAATCATGACCACCTGTGCCCTGCTTCTCGCGCTGCCGCTATTCAGGCCGGACGATGTTCCCGCACAATGGCTCATCGCGACGATCAGCTTCGCCCTGGCCTTCCGGTCCATCGAACCGATGAAGCACTGGTTCGAGTCACGTGTCGAGTCCCGCTACATCGTCATGACCGAAACCGGCGTGCTGATGACGATGGCGCTGACCCGAATCACGCTCATTCTGACCGGACAGCCCGTCATCGCGTTTGCCTTCGTGTTTCTTGCCGAGGCCGTATTGACGGCCATCGCCATCTCAACGATGTTCGCGCGCCACTTTGGCGAGCGCCTCGCGCCGAGCCGCGACACGATAAAGCTGCTGCTCGGGGACAGCTTGCCGCTGCTGCTCGCCGGTATCGCCATCGTCTTCTACATGCGCATTGACCAGGTCATGCTCGGCCAGTTGCTCGGTGACCACGCGGTTGGCATCTATTCGGTGGCCGTCCGCATGAGCGAGTTGTGGTACTTCGTGCCCGGTGCGATCGTCGCATCGACATTTCCGTTCATCATCACCGAACGGGAAACCGGCGCGAAGACCTTCCGCCTGAGACTTCACCAGCTATACGCCATGATGATCCTCGTCTCGCTCGCCGCAGCCATCCCCGTCTCGCTGCTCGCGGGCCCTATCGTCGACCTTCTGTTCGGCCGCGCCTACAGTGCAGCGGGCACGATTCTGGCCATCCACATCTGGGCAGGCGTGTTCGTTGCGCTCGCGACGGCACGCGGCCGCTGGCTGGTCCTCGAAGGGCTGCAACGATTCAGCCTCTACTATGTCGGTATCGGTGCCGTCGTAAATATCCTGCTGAACCTCATCCTGATCCCGCTTCACGGTGGCACAGGTGCCGCGATCGCAACGCTCATCGCGCAGATCATCGCGGTGGTTGTCGTGCCCGGGCTCATTCCGCAAACCCGGCAGAGCGTCGTGGATTTCGCACTCGCGTTGCCGGCAACAATTGCTTTCCTGCGCAGGCCCGCCCATGACCAGTAGCGATGCGCTCGCCCTGCTGGTGATGGCAACGACCATCGCGCCCGCGCGCCGGGCGGCCGCAACCGCTCATCTCCGCCGTCTCGCATCGCGACGGGGACACTCGGTTCGATCCATGACCTCCGGCCCCTTCGAGATTTGCTGGGTCGAGCGCGGCACCGGACATCAAAATGAGACACACACGGAACTTCCCCTTACTTTTGTCGTTGGCCGGATCGGCAGTCACCCGCTCGAATGGGATCGTCATCTGAGCATCGGGGTCGAATCCACTGGGCTGACCATCACCACGGATTACGCCGGCTCGATTCCGGGGTTTTATAGCCATCGGGACGGCCTGGTGTTCTCAACGGTTGAACCCTGTACCTGGCTGGCGAGCGGCTCGACCCTCGACGACCTGTCGGCGGAACGCGTATTCGGCTACCTGCGGTACTCCCACTTCATCTGGGAGGAAACCGCGTGGCAACACATCGACCAGATCCTGCCCGACAGCGAACACCGCCTCGGGCTCGACGGAACGCAATCATGCCGGCCACTCGACACGATCCGGGCCAGTGACTCACGCGCCGGATTGACCGACAAGGCCGTTGCCAGTGAACTGTGCGAGCTGAATGAGTCGCTCGTACGACGATCGCTTTCCGATGCGGGCATCGTGTTGCCGCTCTCCGCCGGCTACGACTCCCGCATGATCTTCGCCGTCATTGCCGGGGATGCGTCGCTGCGCGCCCAGACGCAGAGTTTCACCTACGGCAGCGAAGGTTCGATCGAAGTGGAGTCGGCAAGGCGACTCTGCGAGCAAGCAGGCGTGGACTGGCAATTCGTCGATCTGCCTTGCAGGTTCCTCTCTCGTGACCGGCTGACAGAGATCGGCGACATCTTCGGCGCGTCACTCCACGTGCATGGCATGTACCAGCTTGAGTTCTTCGACCTGATTGCACCAATGATCACGACGTCACCGGCCCGCCTGACCTCAGGCTTCATGACCGGCGTCCCGGCAGGACAGCACAATGGGCTGCTGCAGATCGGGTCAGAGAACGATTCCTTGACCACCGCCATGGATCGCTTTCGCCAGAGCAACTTCTGGACGGATGACGAACTGGCCGCGTTGCCCTTTTTCGATGGCAGACGCTACCGTGATGCCGCCGAGGCGCGCTTTCGTGCAGCCTTTGACAGATTCGACGGCGAGGTGTGGCAAAAGGCGGTGATGTTCGACGTGTGGACGCGACAACGTAATTTCATCAGCTATTATCCGAAAACCATGGAATGGGTCTGCGAAACGGCGAGTCCGCATATGTGCCCTGAATACCCGTCATTCTTCATGTCTCTCGGACGTGAGCACCTCTGGGACCGCAGGGCGGTCGAACTGATGTTCAACCACTGCTATCCGAAGACGGCCCGAATCGCCTCCAACAGCAACGGACTCAAGGCGCTCGGTAACCCGCTCGAGACCCTGATGCTGAAATCGTCGCGCCTGCTGGCGCCGCTGGGGCTGACGGGACTGTTGCCCCGGGCTTACCGGAACGCGCCATTCGAGTTCGACATCTCAGCGCTCAGGAACGGCGGACGCGCCGCCATCTTTCCGCTCGAGTCCGATGAGACCCGGGCCCTTGTAGCCCAATTCGGCGGCGATCGTGCCATTGCGGTGCTCGACGAGCAGGCCCGACAGGGTGACGAGAAGAGCTACTGTCGCCTCGCTGATCTGCAGGCACTCGGTCTCAATTTCATGCTGGCGACCCGGGCATGAGCGATCTGGTCTTTACCGGCGACGTCTGTCTCGGCGACAGGTTACCGACAGTCGATGCGGCGCTCCTCGATATCCTCCGCAACAGCGAGTTTGCCTGCTGCAACTTCGAGGCGCCGGTGTTGGAGCAGATGCCTTCGCCCGCACCCAAGGCCGGACCCTCGCTCTCACAAAGGCCCCACGCGCCGGATACGCTCAAGGACTGGGGTTTCAATGGCTTCGCACTCGCGAACAACCACATCATGGACTACGGCGTCGCCGGCCTGGCCGCGACAATCGATCAACTGGGCCAGGATCAGGTGTTCGGTGCCGGGTCGAATGCCGACAAGGCCTACGCCCCGCGGGTGCTGGAAATCGATGGCAGGCAGATCGCACTGCTGGCGTTCGCCGAGGCGCAGTTCGGTGTGATCGATCACAGGCACACCGGTGCCGGCTATGCGTGGGTCAATCACCCGCGAGCGAGAGCGATGATCCGGGACTGCGGCGACCAGTACGACTTCGTTGTCGTCCAGGTGCACGGTGGCCTCGAAATGCTGGATGTGCCGCTGCCGGAGTGGCGGGCAACCTACCGTGAACTTGTCTCGCTGGGCGCCGACCTCGTCATTGGCCACCACCCGCATGTGCTTCAGGGGGTGGAGTATTTCGAGGGCAAACCGATCTACTACAGCCTCGGCAACCTCTACCTCCGAACAATGCTGCCCGGGGAAGGCGGCCTGGTTGGCGTGACGATCGAGGGCGACGAACTGAAAACCGCGTTCCGGACCGTGCGGTCGACTGTCGACTCAATCTCGATCGGCTCTGAGGCCGAGAGCCGCGAGCAACTGGAGCTGCTGTCGAGTCGGCTTGACGACGGCTACGAGGCAGCGGTCGCGGCAGCCTGTCAGCAATTCTGGGACGAGACATACGCCGGCTACTTCGAGCGTGCAGTGCTGGGACTCGGCACCTCGCCCGGCTGGCGCGGTCTCAAGGGCATGATGCGGCGATGGGCGTCGAGCATCAGAAATCCGGCCCGGGTCGCCACGGAGAACCATCTGCTACTCATTCACAATCTGCGCATCGAGTCCCACCGCTGGGCGATCGACCGCGCGCTCAGCGACAGGGTCGAACAGGATGCCTGAACTCATTCGGGACGGTGTCCCACTGAACTTTGAGGTCCTCGGCTCGAGCGGACCCTTCGTCGTCCTGACCCCGGGGGGCCGAAACGACCTGGAAAACGTTCGCGGCGTCGCGACTGCAATCGCAAGCGACGGCTACCGCGTGCTGTTGCACGATCGTCGCAACTGCGGCAAGTCCGGACTCTGGTTCGACGCGGGCACCTCGGAACAGGAAATCTGGGTGGAAGACGTCGTCGCCCTCCTCGATCATATTGGCGCAGATCGCGTGATCGCCGGTGGCGGATCAGCCGGCTGCAGGCTTTCATTGCTGCTGGCGATTCGCTACCCCGAAAGGGTCAGCGCCTTGCTGCTGTGGTGGGTGACCGGCGGGCACATAGCCGCCCGCGAACTCGGGCATGCCTACTATGGGCAGTACATCGAACTTGCCGAAGCCGGTGGTATGGACGCGGTGGCCGCGAGCGAGTTCTTTGCCGAGCGCATCGAAGCAAGGCCCGGGAATCGTGCGTTACTGATGGGCCAATCCGTCGAGGCGTTCACAGAGACCATGCGAGCCTGGCGTGACTTTTTCGATGCGGGTGCAGACCTGCCGGTCATCGGCGCGACCGCCGCGCAGTTGCAGCAGATCCACGTCCCGACCTGCATCGTGCCGGGCTCTGACGACATTCATCCCCGCCGCGTTGCAGAAGAGCTGCATTCACTGTTGCCGGACAGCCAGTTCGAATTTCCGTTTCCACGCGAGGAGCTTCCCGCCATCAAGCAAATGCCGCTGGAAGCGATCATGGAAAGGTTTCAGGAACGTCTCGGGGTGATCTTCCGGGGATTCCTGACCGAGCGGGGAATTGGTCGGGACAGCGGGATTTGATCGCGGACGGCAAGTCCTACGACCACAGTACCGCGTAGCGGTACCCATCAAAGCGTTAGGTGCTGGCCGTCAAATTGAGGAAATTGGTCGGGACGGCAGGATTTGAACCTACGACCACCACACCCCCAGTGTGGTGCGCTACCAGACTGCGCTACGCCCCGAAGGAACGCGATTCTACCTGTTTCTGAATCCTATGCGAAGGGTGGTGTGGCGTCAGGTCCTTCGGCGCGTGGCACTGCCGCGTGCCTGCAAGTCCTGAAGTTCTGAAATCCTTGAGTTCGGTCTGGGGCGTAGGCTGTTGCAAGCACTTGGCTTGCTGCGGCGCGCGGCTTCGCCGCGTGCCTGCAAGTCCTGAAGTTCTGAAATCCTGTGAGTTCGTTCTGGAGGCGCAGGCTGTTGCAGGCACTTGGCTTGCTGCGGCGCGCGGCTTCGCCGCGTGCCTGCAAGTCCTGAAGTTCTGAAATCCTGTGAGTTCGTTCTGGAGGCGCAGGCTGTTGCAGGCACTTGGCTTGCTGCGGCGCGCGGCTTCGCCGCGTGCCTGCAAGTCCTGAAGTTCTAAAATCCTAGCTGCGCTTCGCGCGGCTAGGATTTAAGAACTTCTAGGACCTCTTCAAGCTCGACGATCATCTGCTGGATGAGCTGCTTGTACTGGGTCTTGTCCTCGACCTGCTCTTCACCCGAGAGTCGTTGACGTGCACCCCCGATGGTGAAGCCCTGATCGTAGAGCAACGAGCGAATCTGCCGAATCATCAGCACATCCTGACGCTGATAGTAGCGTCGGTTACCCCGCCGCTTGACCGGCTTCAGCTGTGGAAATTCCTGCTCCCAGTAGCGAAGGACGTGCGGCTTGACGGCGCACAGGCCACTGACTTCACCGATCGTGAAGTAGCGTTTGCCAGGAATGGGAGGAAGTTCGTCGTTATGATCTGGGTCCAGCATAGGCCTCTACTCGCGCCTTGAGCTTTTGCCCAGGACGAAACGTGACGACGCGGCGAGCAGTGATCGGGATCTCTTCGCCTGTTTTCGGATTCCTGCCTGGACGCTGACTCTTGTCACGCAGGTCGAAATTCCCGAAGCCCGAAAGCTTGACCTGTTCATTCGATTCGAGCGATGCGCGTACTTCTTCGAAGAACAGCTCGACCACTTCCTTGGCCTCGCGCTTGTTCAACCCCAATTCCTCGAACAGCTTTTCAGCCATCTCAGCCTTGGTCAAAGCACCCATTTGAAAGTCCCTAATTTCTTAAGCTGGCTCCGAGTTCATTCGCCAGAGCGGCGACGATCGCATCGACAAACTCAGTGGTATCCTTATCCGTAAGAGTGCGGGAAGGATGCTGGAAGGTCAAGCCCAATGCCAGACTTTTTCTATTAGGATCAATACCTTTGCCCTGATAGACGTCAAACAACTTTAGGTTTGTCAAAGCCTCGCCAGCCGCAGAAAACACGGTGTCACGTACCGCCTGGGCCGGCACCGTCTGGTCGACGAGCACCGCAATATCCCGGCGAACTTCAGGGAATTTGGAGAGCGTGATCGCCCCGGGCAACCGCTTTTCGCGCAGCGCGTCCATCAGTATCTCGAACAGATAGACCGGCCGATCGAGATCCAGCGCCTTCTCGGCGCGAGGGTCGAGCAGGCCAACGAGCCCGACAACCTGATCGCCTCTCCGTATTGCGGCTGACTGTCCGGGATGAAGGGCTGGATGGCGAAGCGCCTCGAAGCGGAACTCGTCGGCAGCACCCGTCAGCCGGATCAGCGACTCCAGATCCCCTTTCACGTCGAAAAAATCGACGCCACGTCCGTCGTTGCCCCAACTTTCCGCAAACACCGGGCCACAGACGACGCCGCTCACGACCTGTTCCTGGCGGATACTGTCCATCGTGAGTTCGGCCTGGTTCGGGGATCGCAGAAACCGCAGCCCAATCTCAAAGAGGCGTACGCGGCTCTGCTGGCGATTCAGGTTGTGATGCAGAGACTTGATCAGACCCGGCCAGCAGGTCGTCCGCATGACGCTCATTTCACTCGATATCGGATTGGTGAGCCCGATCGGTTCGTTCTCCGGGTCGAGCAACCGCTGTGATGCGTGGTCGACGAAGCTGTAGGTCACCGCCTCCTGATAACCGCGTGCCACGAACTGATCCTTGATGACGTCCACGGCCAGTCTCGCTTCCGGGCTCGGAATCATCGTGATCCGGGTGTTCGGCATCTTCACCGGCAGCGTGTTATAGCCGTAGACCCGGGCGATCTCCTCGATCAGGTCGGCTTCGATCGCAATATCAAACCGGTGCGACGGCGCGGTGACCAACCAGGTACCGGCTTCTGTATCCCTGTCGAACGGGAAGTGGAGACGCTCGAGCATTGCCTCGATGTCCTCATCGGGAATAGAAACGCCAAGCAGACGCTCAATGCGGCTCGCGCGCAGCCGGACCACTCGCTGTTCGGGCAGGCTGGTCTCGTCAACGGTCTCGACGGTTGGCCCGGCATCGCCGCCTGCAATCTCCAGCAGCAGCCGGGTTGCGCGCTCAATGGCACGTGCCTGCTGTTGCCAGTCGACGCCGCGCTCGAAGCGGTGCGACGCGTCCGTGTGCATACCGTACGCTCGCGCCTTGCCGGCAATCGCGGTTGGCGCGAAGAACGCGCTCTCGAGAAAGATGTTGGCCGTCGACGCCGTACACATCGTCGATTCACCCCCCATGATGCCGGCCATCCCGATCGGGCCACTGTCATCCGTAATGAGCAGGGTCTCCGGCTGCAGTTCGACCTCACTGCCATCCAGCAGCTTGACCTTGTCGCCGGCGCGGGACATCCGGACGACGATCTTGCCGCTGAGCCGGTCCAGATCGTAGGCATGCATCGGCTGCCCGAGTTCCATCATCACGAAGTTGGTCACATCGACGACCGGGTCGATGCTGCGGATGCCGCTCCTGCGCAGCTTTTCCTTCATCCACAGCGGGGTCTCTGCATCGAGATCGATGCCGCGAATGACACGACCGGCAAATCGGGGGCAGGCCTCACCGGCGGCGAGTTCCACCCCGAACACATCTTCAATCGTCGCGGGTACCGCGTCGATCTCAACGGACTTGAGCGGCGCCCTCGCAATAAGCGCCGTCTCGCGACCGACGCCCAGCATGCCAAAACAGTCGGCACGGTTGGGTGTCAGGTCGAGTTCGATCATGTTGTCATTGAGGCCAAGATAATCCCGAATGTCTGTACCGACGGGCGCATCACCCGCAAGTTCCATCAGGCCCTCGTGGCTGTCAGAAAGTCCAAGCTCCCGTTCGGAGCAGAGCATGCCACTCGATTCGACGCCCCTCAGCTTTGCCTTCCTGATCTTGAGGTCAGGCAATCGTGCACCGACCCGCGCGTAGGGGACACGGATGCCGGGACGCGCATTCGGCGCGCCGCAAACCACCTGATGCTGTTCGTCGCCGGACGAGACTGAACAGACAACGAGCTTGTCGGCGTCGGGATGGACACTTACCTCGAGAATCTCGCCAACGACAATGCCCTCGAAATCCGCAGCGACTGGCTCAACGGCATCGACCTCGAGTCCTGCCATGGTCAGTTCATCGACGAGCTGGGCCGTCGAGATGTCAAAGTCGACGAATTCACGCAGCCAGTTTTCGCTGAATTTCATGTGTCTGTTACCTCATTCAAATCTGCCGGACCGCGGACGCGGGCGCTCAGGATCAACTGATCGCGCAGCGATCAGTTGAACTGCTGCAGGAACCTCAGATCGTTCTCGATGAAGGATCGCAGATCCTCGACGCCGTACCGCACCAGCGCCATCCTGTCCGGCCCCATTCCGAACGCAAAGCCGGTGAACTCTTCCGGGTCGATGCCGGAGTATTCAAGCACCCTTGGATGCACCATGCCGCTGCCGCCCACCTCGAGCCAACCGGTATTGCCGCAGGTACGACAGCCTTCGCCCAGACAGAGTACGCACTGCACGTCGATCTCCGCCGACGGTTCGGTAAAGGGGAAGTACGAGGGTCGGAACCTGACCTCGAGCTGATCGTTCTCGTAGAAGGTTCGCAGAAAGTCGACAAGCGTTCCCTTCAGCTCCGCGAAACTCGTGTCCCGGTCGATCAGCAAGCCCTCAACCTGGTTGAACATCGGCAGGTGCGACGGATCCGGCGTATCGACACGATAAACGCGTCCCGGACAGATGATGCGAAACGGGGGATTCCGCGACTCCATCGTCCTCACCTGCACCGGCGAGGTATGGGTTCTCAGCAGCAGGTTCGGATTGAAGTAGAAGGTATCGTGCATCGCCCGCGCCGGGTGGTGGGCGGGCAGATTGAGTGCCTCGAAGTTGTGGTAGTCGTCCTCGATCTCCGGGCCTTCCACCACCTCGTAGCCGGCGCTGTGGAAAAAGTGCTCAATCCTGCGCATCGATATCGAGAAGGGATGTAGGCCGCCCCGCTCGGCATTGCGGCCAGGCAATGTCACGTCGATCGTCTCTGCGGCGAGCTTCGCCTCGATCGCAGCGGAATCGAGTTGCTCCCGACGGGCACCGATCGCCTGTTCGACAGCCTGTTTCGCCCGGTTGATTTCTGCGCCAGCCTTCGGACGTTCGTCGGCCGAGAGTTGTCCGAGCCCTTTGAGCAGGGCCGTCAAATCGCCCTTCTTGCCGAGATACTGGACGCGAACCCGATCAAGTGAGGCCGCATCTTCCGCGGCCTCGACTTCGCTCAGGGCTTTTTCAAGAATCGCGGCGATTTCCATCCGCGAATGCTCCTTATGTTGGTACTGGATCGGACATGACGTCCTGAGGCGCAGAATCGGGCCTCAGGACAAGGTCGGGACGCTATGCTGCGGCCGACTTCGCTTTCTCTACCAGTGCCGCAAAGGCTTCTTTCTCGTTGACTGCCAGATCGGCAAGCACTCGTCGATCAATCTCGATGTTCTGCTTTCGAAGACCGTCGATCAGGCGTGAATACGACAGACCGTGCTCGCGCGCACCTGCGTTGATCCGCTGGATCCACAGACCGCGAAACACGCGTTTCTTCGCCTTGCGATCGCGATAGGCGTATTGGCCGGCTTTGGTGACCGCCTGCTTGGCGGTACGGAAGGTGCGCGAACGGGCACCGTAATACCCTTTCGCCTGCTTCAGGACTTTCTTGTGGCGTCGATGTGCGGTGACGCCGCGCTTTACTCGTGGCATGGAATCTTCTCCCTGGTTTTTGCCCCGCTACCCATCCGTAAGATGTGCCAGCGGACAACATGTGATTTCGAAGTTGAGAACCTTCGGCGCGCCCTGCGTGCCTCAGAATGATCCAGATCGCATGGCGACCCCGATCAGTTACCGAGCATCCGGTCAATGCGCGGGACGTCTGCAGGCGCAATGTCCTTGTAGTCGCGCAGGTGACGCTTACGCTTCGTGCTCTTCTTCGTCAGGATGTGATTCCGGAACGACTGGCGATGCTTGTAGCCTTTGGCGGTCTTTTTGAACCGCTTTGCCGCACCGCTGCTGGTTTTCATTTTGGGCATTTTCATACTCCGCATTCATTTGTCATGAGGGATAGCGCGCCTCTGCCACCTCAGCGGCGGGATGAGGGCCATCCGGTTATTGTTTTGAGCTAAGCAGTACGGCCGCGACAGCGGCCTGCATCAAGAGCCTGATGCCTGCTGCGGCTGTCCGCCGGTCTTCTTGCTCCGCGGGGCCAGAACCATGGTCAGCTGCCTGCCTTCCATCTTCGGATAAAGCTCTACTGTCGAAATTTCTGACAGATCGACCTCGATCCGCTTGAGCAACTCCATGCCCAGTTCCTGGTGAGCCATTTCACGACCGCGGAATCGCAGCGTGACTTTGGCCTTGTCCCCATCGTTAAGGAAACGTGTCAGGTTGCGTAGTTTGACCTGATAATCTCCTTCATCTGTCCCCGGCCGGAATTTCATTTCCTTGACCTGGGTTCGCTTCTGCTTTTTCTTCGCAGCAGCCTTGCCCTTCTTGGCCTCAAAAACGTGCTTGCCCCAATCCATGATCTTGCAAACCACAGGATTGGAATCAGCCGCAATTTCGACCAAATCGAGGTCGGCCTCCCGGGCCGATTTCAACGCTTCCTGAATAGAAACGATTCCAACTTGGTTACCGTCAGCACCGATCAAACGACATTCCTTGGCATCAATTTCGTCGTTGACTCGGTTCTTTTTCGAATCGCTTTTCTTAATCAGCGCATCTCCTCAGGTTCGGGGCTGCGCATCATAACAGATATCAATCGGTTCTACCCAGCTTTTTCACTTCCTTTTCAAGGAGTTCCGCGAAGGCATCGACGCTCATGCTGCCCAGGTCTTCGCCCGTTCTCGAGCGAACCGCCACCTCCCCGCTCTCGACTTCACGGTCACCGGTGACGAGCAGGTAAGGCACCCGCTGGATCGTGTGTTCCCTGATCTTGAAGCCGACCTTCTCGTTACGGGTATCCACATCAACGCGAAAACCCTTTGCTTTCAATGCGTTGGCAACATCTGCGGAGTACGCTGACTGGTGATCGGTGATGTTCATGACCACCGCCTGAACCGGTGCAAGCCAGGGGGGCATGTCACCGGCGTATTCCTCGATCAGGATGCCGATGAAGCGCTCGAACGAGCCAAGCATTGCGCGATGCAGCATGACTGGCGGCTTGCGGTCACCATTCTCGTCGACGTACACCCCATCGAGGCGATCCGCCGTCATGAAGTCGACCTGCATGGTCCCGCACTGCCAGACGCGGCCCAGGCAATCCTTCAGCGAGAACTCGATCTTCGGACCGTAGAACGCGCCCTCACCCGGCTGCTCTTCATACTCGAGGCCCTGTGCGTCCAGTGCATCGGCGAGTGCCTTCTCTGCCTTGTCCCAGACCTCATCTGCCCCGATACGCTGTTCCGGGCGCAGCGAAAGCTTGGTAATGATTTCGTCGAATCCGAAGTCGCGATAGACATCGGCAAGTTCGCGGCAGAACTTGATGACCTCTTCCTCGATCTGCTCTTCGGTACAGAAGATATGCGCGTCGTCCTGCACGAACTGGCGTACGCGCATCGTTCCCTGCAAGGTACCGGACGCCTCATTGCGATGGCACGAGCCGAACTCCGCCATGCGCACCGGCAGATCGCGGTAACTCTTCAGGCCCTGATTGTAGATCTGCACATGGCAGGGACAGTTCATGGGCTTGATCGCGTAAACGCGATTGTCTTCGTGCACCACGAACATGTTGTCCGAATACTTGTCTGCGTGGCCCGACTTTTCCCACAGCGAGAAGTCGACAACCTGCGGCGTCCGGACTTCCTGATAGCCGAATTCGATCTGGCGGCGGCGAATGTACTGCTCGATCACCTGATAAATCTGCCAGCCCTTCGGATGCCAGAAGACCATCCCCGGCGCCTCTTCCTGTGTGTGGAAGAGGTCCTGCTTCTTGCCGATCTTGCGGTGATCGCGTTTCTCCGCTTCCTCGAGCCGGTGCAGGTAGTCCTTGAGATCCTTCTTGTCTGCCCAGCAGGTTCCGTAGATTCGCTGCAGCATCTCGTTGCTGGAATCACCGCGCCAGTAGGCACCGGCGACCTTGGTCAGCTTGAAGGCCTTGAGCTTGCCCGTGCTGGGTACGTGGGGCCCGCGACAAAGGTCGATGAAATCGCCCTGCCGGTAGAACGAAAGGTCCTCGTCGGACGGAATGCTCTCCAGAATCTGGACCTTGTAGTCTTCGCCCATTTGCCTGAAGAGATCCACGGCGTCATTGCGGCTCATGATGGAGCGCTCGACTGCAAGATCCTCCTTCGCAAGCTCGTTCATGCGTTTCTCGATCTTCTCGAGATCTTCCGGCGTGAATGGGCGCTCATAGGCAAAGTCGTAGTAGAAGCCATCCTCGATCACAGGGCCGATCGTGACCTGCGCCGACGGGAACAGATCCTGAACCGCCTGGGCCATCAGGTGCGCGCAGGAATGGCGCAGCACTTCGAGCCCTTCATCATCCTTCGAGGTGATAATGGACAATGCTGCATCAGCGTCGAGGGTGTGTGACGTATCGACAACCTTGTCGCCCACCTTGCCAGCAACGGCGGCTTTGGCCAGACCCGGGCCAATGGACTCTGCGACTTCGTGAACGGAAACGGGACGATCGAACTGCTTCTGACTGCCGTCAGGGAGGGTAATTACCGGCATGTTGTACCTCGCTCTCAGTGGTGACCCCTACCAAGGGCCACTTGTTTCAGCGTTGTCGGGGCCTGGCCCTGACGGTTTGAATATGATGTGTGGCGCTTCTGCGCAATCTTTCGCGAGCGAAAGATTGGCCGACCGGGGCACTCTCGCTGGTTTCGCACGTGAAACCGGCTGTCTTTGCGCTTCTGCGCAATCTTTCGCGAGCGAAAGATTGGCCGACCGGGCCACTCTCGCTGGTTTCGCAAGCGAAACCGGCTGTCGTGGCGCACCATCAATTTGCGAAGCAAATTGATGGTGGGAGTGCTCAGATTCGAACTGAGGACCCTCGCCTTGTCGAGACGATGCTCTAACCAACTGAGCTACACTCCCACAACCCTCGAGGCTGCCACGCTGTGTTCATACAATGAATCTGTTGGCGTAGCGTCCGCGAAGGGCGCGTAGATTAACCAATCGATGTCAACTGAGCAAGGCCCGAATGGAACCGCGAACAGACCGTCACATCACGCTGCACATCGGCGCTTCCAAGTGCGGAAGCAGCGCCCTGCAGCGCTTTCTGTCGCACAGTCCGACGTTCGACCTCGGATCGCAGCCCCTCCACTACGTGGTGATCGATCAACACGGCACGCTGCTGACAGCAGACGCCATACGCCAGCGAGCGGCGCGATCAGCAGCGGGATACGCCAGCAGCGCATCTTTCGAATACGTGACTTCGGAAAATCTCATCGCCCTTGTGTCGGATGCCTGCCCCGAAGGACACATTCTGCTATCCAACGAAGGTTGGCTTCAGGAAGCGGCGTATTGCAGAGCACATTCAACGCTGGCCCATCTTGAGGGAACGCTCTCCGTGCTGGTCTACGTGCGCCCACAGACCCAGTTCCTCAATTCTGCCTGGTGGCAGTGGGGCGCGTGGGCCAGGCGCCCTACACCTGGAAAGTTCCTTCAGGAGCGATTGCCGACCGCACGCTGGTTCGAACTCATCTCCGGCTGGCGAGACGTACCCGGCGTGGACTCGATAAACGTTCGGCTGTTGCCGGAATCAATCGTCGAGGACATGCTCGGCGTTCTCGGCTGGGAAGGCCGATCAGGTCGCGAAGCTGTCGATTCAGGCCGCTCCAACCGGAGCCTGCCGGGTGATGTCCTGCGCGTGCTTCAGCGGCATGCGCCGCGCCTGCGAAACCATCCACACGCCTCGGAGATCGACTTCGTGCTGGAACGCGCGTTTGAGGCGCATCCGGGCCGAACACCCTGGATCATCGATCCTGGTCAGATGCAGCAGATGATCGACTACTACCGCGAAGACAACGAGAGACTCCTTGAACTCCTCGATGCTGAACAGCAGGATCAAATGAGAGCGGATATCAGATGGTGGGAGCCCTACGATCCTGAACGGCCGATCGAGTCGCCGCTGCCGGTACCGGCAGCAGACCCGGTGGCTGATGCGCTGCTGGCGGACGCGTTTGCAGCGCTGCTGGAAAGCGACCGTGAACGACGCCGCGGCATGGACTGACAATCGCCGTCAGGAACGAACGAACTGTTCCCGCAGTTCCTCGATCTGGTCCCTGACCCGGGCGGCCTCCTCGAACTCGAGTGCTTTCGCATGCTCGAACATCTCCTTCTCGAGGGTCACGATCTGCTTCTCGACCTCCTCCTGCGACATCGGGGCACCTCGGTAGCCGCCCTTCTTCTCGGCGACTTTCTGGCCTTTTTTGCCAGCCCGCGCCGGCGCATCGCGCGCGCCTTCCATGATGTCGGCGATCTCGCGCTTCACGCCGATCGGTACGATGTTGTTGGTCCGGTTGAACTCCATCTGCTTCTCGCGCCGGCGATCGGTTTCGTCGATCGCACGCTGCATGGAGTCCGTAATCCTGTCGGCGTACATGATTGCTTTACCGTGGAGATTTCGTGCCGCTCGACCGATCGTCTGGATCAGGGAGCGATCTGACCGCAAGTACCCTTCCTTGTCGGCGTCGAGAATGGCAACCAGAGAGACCTCAGGCATATCGAGCCCCTCACGCAACAGGTTGATTCCCACCAGCACGTCGAACTCACCAAGTCGAAGGTCGCGAATGATCTCCACGCGCTCGACCGTGTCGATATCGGAATGCAGGTAGCGCACCCGAATCCCGTTGTCATCGAGATAGTCGGTCAGATCCTCGGCCATTCGCTTGGTCAGCGTCGTGATGAGGACACGTTCATCCTTCTCGACCCGCAGGCGAATTTCGGACAGCACATCGTCGACCTGCGTCTGCGCCGGCCGGACCTCGAGTTCCGGATCGAGCAGACCCGTCGGCCTGACGACCTGATCAACGGTCTGGCCCGCATGTTCTTTCTCGTAGGGCCCCGGCGTTGCAGACACGAAGATCTTCTGCGGCGCCATCTGTTCCCATTCATCGAATCGCAGCGGGCGATTGTCCAGTGCCGACGGCAGCCTGAAGCCGTACTCCACCAGTGTTTCCTTTCGTGACCGGTCGCCCTTGAACATGGCGCCGATCTGCGGAATGCCGACGTGGGACTCATCGATCACGAGCAATGCATCTTCCGGCAGGTAATCGAAAAGCGTCGGCGGCGCCTCACCCGGCTCCCGCCCGGACAGGTACCGTGAATAGTTCTCGATGCCGTTGCAGTAGCCCAGTTCCTTGATCATTTCCAGATCGAAGCGAGTCCGTTGCTCGAGTCGCTGGGCTTCAACGAGCCGGTTCTGGTCTTTGAGCAGCTTCAGCCGATCGACCAGTTCGTCACGAATCTTGTCGATGGCGGCCTCGATGGTCTCCCGGGGCGTCACGTAATGACTCTTGGGAAAGACCGTCACCCTTGGTACCCGCCGAATGACCTCACCGGTCAGCGGATCAAAGAACGAAAGATCCTCGATTTCGTCATCAAACAGTTCCACACGAATCGCATCCTTGTCGGACTCTGCAGGGAAGATATCGATCACATCACCGCGAACCCGGTAGGAGGCTCGACGCAGTTCCATCTCGTTGCGGGTGTACTGGAGTTCAGCCAGCCGCCGAAGAATCCAGCGCTGATCGACGCGATCCCCGCGATCCAGATGCATCACCATCTTCAGGTAGGAACCCGGATCGCCGAGGCCATAGATCGAGGACACCGAAGCGACCACGATGGCATCCTGCCGCTCGAGCAGCGCCTTCGTGGCGGATAGCCTCATCTGTTCAATGTGCTCGTTGATCGCCGCGTCCTTCTCGATATAGGTATCTGACGAAGGGACGTACGCTTCCGGCTGATAGTAGTCATAGTAGGAAACGAAGTACTCGACGGCGTTCTTCGGGAAGAAATCCTTGAATTCGCCATAGAGCTGCGCCGCCAGCGTCTTGTTCGGCGCCATGACCAGCGTCGGCCGCTGCACGGCCTCGATCACGTTGGCTATCGTGAAGGTCTTGCCGGAGCCGGTCACGCCGAGCAGCGTCTGGGCGGCGAGACCATCATTGATGCCGGAGACCAGTTGCCGGATGGCATTCGGCTGGTCGCCTGCAGGCTTGTACTGGGAGTGAACCTTGAATTCGCCGGATTTCATGGGTCTGGCCATATCGCGAAGTGAACCGGTAATGGTACGACCGGCGACCGGTACAGACCAGCCTCGGCTGGCACCCTGACCGAAGCCCACTCAGCGTATTGACCCGTTATCGGTCCATCGGTATTATCCGCGCCTGCTTCTGATGTTCCCCGATAGCTCAGTTGGTAGAGCAAATGACTGTTAATCATTGGGTCGCTGGTTCGAGCCCAGCTCGGGGAGCCAATTCTCTCTAGTCAAACACCACCGTATGAAGGTATTGCTCACCGGCTCCAACGGCCAGGTCGGCTGGGAAGTGAGCCGACAAGCATCAACTCACGGTGTCACCCTCATAGCCACAGACCGGCAATCCTTCGACATAGCCTCACCTGATGCTGCGGCAATCGTCATTGCCGACGACATCGACTGCGTTATCAATGCCGCCGCCTACACGGCCGTGGACCGGGCCGAATCCGAACCCGACGCGGCCCGGGCCGCCAACGCCAGCGGACCGGCGGCACTGGCAGCGCGATGCCGGGAATTGGGCATTCCGCTCATCCACCTCTCCACAGACTATGTTTTCGACGGTACCGCCACGCGCCCCTATCGCGAATCGGATGCGACAGCCCCGATGGGCGTCTACGGACACACCAAGCTCGAAGGAGAGGAGGCAGTGCGAGCGGCGACCGACCAGCACGTGATACTCCGGACGAGCTGGGTATTCGGCGTTCATGGCAACAATTTCGTCAAGACGATGCTCCGGCTCGCGGCCGAGCGGGATGAGCTCAGGGTCGTTGCCGACCAGATCGGCTGTCCGACCTTTGCAGGCAGCATCGCGCACGCTGCACTGGCAATCGCGACCGATCCGTCACCGAGGTTCGGCACGTTCCACTTTTGCGGTACCGGGCCGACCACCTGGCATACGCTTGCCTCGCATGTCGTGGACCAGGCGGCCCGCATCGGGCTGATCCAGAGCGCCCCTGCCGTAACCCCCATTCTGACCCACGACTTTCCGACGCCTGCGGCGCGACCTGCCTACTCCGTGCTGGATACGAGCGAGTTCGAGGCATCGTACCCTGACATTCCGGTCGGCGAATGGATCAACGGCGTCCAGCACGTCCTCGACGCGAGCCGCCAATCGACCCATCAATCAGAGCAAGGAATCAACCCATGAAGTTTCTCGTGACCGGTGGTGCCGGTTTCATCGGCTCTGCCGTCATTCGGCTGATCATCGGCGAGCGCGACGACGAAGTGCTCAACATCGACAAGCTGACCTACGCCGGCAACCCCGAGAATCTTTCATCGATCGATCAGGACGAGCGCTACCGGTTCGCGCAGATTGACATCTGCGATCGGGATGCCCTGGCCACATGCATCAATGACTATCAACCCGACATCATCATGCACCTCGCCGCCGAGTCGCATGTCGACCGGTCGATCGATGATCCCGGCGTGTTCGTGCAGACCAACGTCATCGGCACATACAACCTGCTGACGATTGCACAGGACTACTACAGCCGCGCACCGGCCGCCGTCCGCGAACGCTTTCGCTTTCATCACATCTCGACCGATGAAGTGTACGGCTCCCTCGGCCCGGACGGCCTCTTCACGGAAGAAACTTCCTACAGCCCCAACTCGCCCTACTCCGCGTCAAAGGCGTCGTCGGACCACTTCGTACGCGCCTGGCAGACAACCTTCGGATTGCCGACGATCGTGACCAACTGTTCCAACAACTACGGTCCCTACCACTTCCCCGAGAAGATGATCCCACTGATGATCCTGAACGCGGTCGAGGGAAAGCCCCTGCCGGTCTACGGCGACGGCATGCAGGTGCGCGACTGGCTCCATGTCGAAGACCACGCGCGCGCGCTTTACCTCGTCGCCACCGAGGGTGTGCCCGGTGAGACCTACAATATCGGCGGCCACAACGAGGTCCGGAACCTCGACGTCGTCAAGACAATCTGTGCGTTGCTCGAGGAACGGGTGGACCAGAAGCCGGCAAACATCAACCGGTTCGAGGACCTCATCACGTTCGTCGAGGACCGGCCCGGCCACGATGTCCGGTACGCCATTGATGCGGGCAAGATCGAGCGGGAGCTGGGCTGGCGACCGAAGGAAACCTTCGAATCCGGCCTTGCACGCACCGTCGACTGGTACCTCGATAACAAGGCGTGGTGTGAACACGTTCAATCCGGCAACTATCGCCGCGAAAGACTCGGTACAATCAAGCAATGAAAGGAATAATTCTTGCCGGCGGGTCCGGGACACGCCTGCACCCCTCCACGCTCGTCCTGTCGAAACAACTGCTGCCGGTCTACGACAAGCCGATGGTGTACTACCCGCTGTCGACCCTGATGCAGTCGGGCATCAAGGACATCCTGATCATCTCGACCCCGACTGACATCGGGCGATTTGAGCAGTTGCTGGGCGACGGATCGGACTGGGGTGTCAGTTTCTCCTACGCCATACAGGAGGAGCCGCTTGGGCTGGCACACGCGTTCATTGTCGGCGAGCAGTTTGTCGGCAACGAGGCCTGTGCACTGATCCTTGGGGACAACATCTTCTCGGGCCACAACTTCACCGAGACACTGCGACGAGCGGCGTCGCAGGACGTGGGCGCAACCGTCTTCGCCTATCCCGTGAAGGACCCGGAGCGTTTCGGCGTCGTCGAGTTCGACAGCAACAAACGGGCGATCAGCCTCGAGGAGAAACCGGCAAAACCCAAGTCACGCTATGCCGTCACCGGACTCTACTTCTACGACCGGACCGTCACTGAAAAGGCACGACAGATTCAGCCGTCGGGGCGTGGTGAACTGGAAATCACCGACCTCAATCGACTTTACCTGGATGAAGGCAACCTCGATGTCGAGATACTCAGTCGCGGGATGGCGTGGCTGGACACGGGGACCCACGACTCCCTGATGGAAGCCGGGCATTTCGTACAGACGCTCGAACACCGTCAGAGTCTCAAGGTCGCCTGCCCTGAAGAAATCGCGTGGCGAAACGGCTGGATCTCGGACGACCAGCTCCGCGCCCTTGCGGAGCCGTTGGCGAAGAGCGGGTACGGCGAGTATCTGCTCGACATCCTGAGATTCCCTGACCTTCAGTAGGCGATCCGCGATGAACGTTATCGAAACCAATCTGCCCGGCGTACTGTTGATCGAACCCGATGTCCATGGTGATTCGCGGGGATTCTTCATGGAAACGTTCCACGAGCGCCGCTATCGAGAGGAGGCCGGGATCGAAGCGACCTTCGTGCAGGACAATTGCTCACGCTCCGCGCAGGGCGTGCTTAGAGGGCTGCACTTTCAGATCAGCCAGCCCCAGGGCAAGCTCGTCTTCGTGACAACGGGCAGCGTCTTCGATGTCGCCGTGGACATCGATCCTGAATCGGAGACGTTCCGGCAGTGGTACGGCGTCGAGCTGTCCGCCGTCAATCACCGCCAGCTCTACATCCCGCCGGGCTACGCGCACGGCTTCTACGTGCTCTCCGATTTCGCTGATTTCCAGTACAAGTGCACGACCTTCTATGCGCCGAACGACGAAGGCGGCATCCGCTGGGACGACCCGGATATCGGCATCGATTGGCCATTGGCCGACAGCGCCCCGAGAGTCTCCGAGAAGGATCAGAACCTGCCGACACTGGAGCAACTGATTTGAATCTCATCCAGCTGGTCGATCTGGTCGACCTTCAGGCCAGAGCCAGTCTCAAGGCCGAGGCATCACGTTTGTACCTCAGCTACTTCTGGTGGATTCTGGAACCGATGCTCTTCGTCACGGTGTTCTACATCGTGTTCAAGGTGTTGCTGAACCGCGGGGGCGAGGACTTCGTGTTCTTTCTCATGTGCGGCAAGATTCCCTACCTCTGGGTCAACAAATCGATCATGGCGAGTTGCAACAGCCTGATCGGTAATCGCGGCCTGATCGGCCGGATCGACATTCCGAAGATCATCTTTCCCTACATCGACATGCAGGAAGTACTCTACAAGCAGTGGGTGGTCTTCGTGGTCCTGCTCGGCACTGCGATGTACTTCGGCAGCACGCCCTCACCGAACTGGCTCTGGCTCATTCCGATCATCCTGACAAACTATCTGCTGCTGGTGCCGCTGTCGCTCATTGCCGCGCTGCTCGTCACGTGGGCACAGGACTTTCGCATGCTCATCAGCATGGGCATGTTGTTCGTCATGTTCGCGTCCGGCATCTTCTGGGACGTCAACGACATTCTGAGTGACCGGTGGCGGGAGCTGTTGCTGCTCGCCAATCCGATGGCCTTCCTGATCGATTGCTATCGGCAGATTCTCATGTATGACGCCGGTATCGACGCCACCCATCTCGCCATACTGGCAGCGATCTGTATTGGCGTCACCGTGCTGACCCATCTGGTCTACGACGGCATGCGCTATCGCATTACACAGAAGCTGATGGAGATGTAGGTGGCGACCTTGCTCGAACTCCATAATGTTGGCCTCGACTACACCGTCAGGCACGGGTTTCTGCGCCAGTTCAAACATACGGCACTCTCGGGAATCACGTTTTCAATCGAACGCGGTGAAACGCTGGGTGTGCTCGGACGGAACGGCAGCGGCAAAAGTACGCTGCTGCAGATCCTGACCGGACTGATCCTGCCATCCACCGGCACAATTGACATGCCGTCCGGCAACATCACGCGCGCGCTGCTCACACTGGGGCTCGGGTTCAGGGTCGATCTGTCGGGCGAACACAATGTGTTGCTCAGTCTGGCGCTGCAAGGGTACTCCCGCAAGGCAGCAAGAGCGCTGGTGCCAAAGATCAAGGAATTCTCGGAGATCGAAGAGTTCTTCTACGAGCCGGTTCGGACCTACTCTGCCGGCATGAGGGCCCGCCTGGGATTCGCCACCGGTGTTTGCTCAAACGTGGATCTGCTGCTGATCGACGAAGTGCTCAGCGTTGGTGACATGGAGTTTCGCGCAAAGGCCGAAGCCACGATGACCGAACGGCTGGAAGGCGATCAGACGGTTGTCTTCGTCACCCAGATGCCGCAACAGGTCAAACGACTGTGCAATCGCGCGTTATGGCTGGACAAGGGCAAAATGCAGGAGCTCGGCACCGGTGAGAGCGTCGCCAACAGCTACCATCAGGCGATCACCAAACAACGTGAAAACGCGACTTCAGAATGACGGCCATTCGCGAACCCAACTTTTTTATCCTGGGCGCCCAGAAGTCCGGCACCTCCTATCTGGCCGCAGCCCTCGCAAGACACCCGGATGTCTACTTCACGAACCCGAAGGAGCCATTGTTCTTCCAGAAGCAGGGTCTGACGCGGGCGGACTACGACGAGTACCTGATCGATCACTTCAGTGACGCGCGGGACGAGACCTGGGCCGGCGAAGGCTCGACGGTGTACCTGCAGTGGCCGAGGGCACTGGATCACATTCGCTCATTCGTACCCGGTACCCCGAAGTTCATTGTCTGCCTGCGCCAGCCCACCGAGAAAGCGGTCTCTTTCTATATCCACAACTGGCGACGCGGCCGCTATCCCGAAGGGACGACGCTGCAGGAAACGCTGGCCATGCGCGATACGCTGTCGGTACTTTTTTCGAGCCTGTATGCGCCGTCGATCGAGCGCTGGTTCGACGCCTATCCTCCGGAAAATTTCTGCTTCATCGATTTCGCGACGTTGCAGCGCGACCCGGCTGCATTCGTCGAGACCGCCGCGGACCTGCTGGGCATTGATACAAGCGCAATCCGCATCCCGGATTCGACGATCAACGAGGGCATTCCCCTCGCCTGGGAAGGTGATGAACTGATCGCGACCCGACAACCCGAGGCGGCCAACGGGCCCGCCCGGTTCACCCGCGATTCGATTGCGGAGCTGCACGAGCGATGCCTCCCGGACATCAGCGCGACAGAAGCGTTGACCGGCCTCGACCTGTCGAACTGGCGAGCGCTCCCGGCGTTTTAGGCAGTCGCGCCGCCGACGGCACAGAAATCCTGGTGGCGGACCCATCCCCGTTCGAGATGGACGATCAGCCTGAGGTCCGACTTCGCAATCATTTCCCTGATCGTATCAACGGCGGTGGCTGATATCCCGTAGCCACTCATGCCGGGATACGGCGCGAAACCGAATCCGGCCGCCCGGAAGCCCGCGACGACCTCGCGAACCTCGCCCGGCCCGAGACCATAATCCCGCTGTACGACTCGCATGACATCCCCGCCATACTCCAGACCGGACTCGAGCCTTCCGATGACATAGTCACCATGCAGTGTGAATGCGAGCACGCCCCGCGCTGACAGCAGCGCGCCGAGATCGCGCAACAGGATACTGACGAAATACTGCGGCAGATGCGTAAACAACGAACCGACCCAGATCAGGTCGAAGGGCCCCTCGATGGCTTTGGCGGCGTGCTCGTCCTTCGCCAGTGCGGCCGTCTCGACGCCGAGAATCGCGCCGTAGTGGGCGATCGCCTTCGGATCAACGTCGACACCCATGAGTTCCGCATCCGGAAAGCACGCCTGCAGCGCGCGCCCGACGCGACCGAAGCCACAGGCATAGTCGAGAATCCGGCCCACCTCCGACTGCGGAAATCCGTTGCGATCAAGCGCGTCCACGCAGCGACGCGCAGCATCCATCCCGCAAGAGAAGTAATAGCCCGCATTTCTCGAACCGAACATGCCGTCGGCCTCCGAGATTCGGGCATTGGGCAGGTTCACCGCGACCCGGAACAGATCCGGCGAGCCCTGCACCAGCGCTTCAAGATCCGCCGCGGCATCGAGTGTCGGGATGTCGTCTATGGTTTCAGCGCCTTGCATCTCAATACCACGCAGGGGTCGAAATCGATGACCGAGGAGCTGTATCTTCGCATCTCGGTGCAGTCAAAACCTGCGGCACTGACCCAGCGCCTGACATCGTCCAGCGAGGGCAAGCCGTCGCGCTCCTGGTCCAGCCAGTACGGCGTCTGTATCCAGAGCTCACCGTCCAGCGGGTCCAGGGTGCGGTGACTCTCCAGCAGCAGTTGCCGTCGATCCAGCGCATCAAACTCGCCCAGATCCCGGATGACATTCAGCATGATCCGGCCATCGCCGAAGTCGAGCGCGCCGCGCGCGAGCGCCGCGGCGGCACCATCGCGATCCCAGAATGCCCCCTGGAAGCTGTGTTTCCAGAATGCTTCGAGAGGGCCACCCAGGCCCACCGCGATCGCCGGCAGTCGGCGGTAGGTGAACAGACTTTCGGCCAGCATGCGGTAAAGCGTTCGATCGACAGGTTGTGCCCCGCAGTTGGGACACGCAGCCGACGCCTCACCTTGCCAGCCGCAGAGATTACAGGCAGCCGCCGTGCGATTGGCGATACTGTCAAGCCAGGATCGTTGCTCCATCATCGGCGGGTGAGTCGCGAAGATCGATTCGTCCATCCGGGACACGATGTCCGGTCGCGTCTTGTTGAACAGTGCCAGCACGTGCGGAATTTCGCCGAGCTGCCAGCCGGAGCTCTCGACGAAGTAACTGAACTCGACGTCGGTGTAGCTGTGCGGTACGTCATCGCTGAAACCGCCGATCTCGTCCAGCATTGCCCGGCGCATCGCAAACAGGCCACCCTGCACATGGCAGAAGATGCGGTCCGGATTGTCGAGCGCGAACTGCTGGTTGCGAAAGTTGGGCCATTCCTTGACGCCGGTCGGATAATCCCGGCCGTGCAGATACGTCGGCGAGTAGCAAAGGGTACCCGCGACACCCACCGCAGGATGCTCGATCATGTAGTTGAGCACGGCACTGTCCCACCCCGGCTGACTCACGAAGCCTTCCTTGCCGCAAACGTAAACCACGAACTCCCCGCTGCCTCGCGCCGCCGCGGTATTTGTTCCCGGCCCGACGAGGCTGTTGCGGCCCTTGTGAATCAGCGTGACGTTGTCGTGCGTCGCGTGGACTTCGCCGAGGAAATCGGTCACGTCCGATTCACTGTCGTTGTCGCAAATCAGCAGGTGGAACGGCAGATGCGTGTGCTCGAAGAGTCGCGTGATGACTTCGCGCAGTTCGGGCAGGTTGTTCCACGTCACGAGCACGATGTCGAGACGCTGCTGCTGCCAGACCCGCCTTACCATTCGCATGAGTCGGGCGACATCGAAACGATCCCGAACGTGTGATTCGGCCTCTTCGATCATTCGCTCCACCGCGACGTCCGGCATCCCGTAAAGGCGCTCCACCTGGGCAGCGAAACTGTCCGGATCGTCCGGCTCGCAAACCAGGCCCGTGTGCCCATCCATCACGAGTTCGGGCAGGCTCGCAACGTTTGTCGTGATCACCGGCACACCGCACAGCATTGCTTCCATGACGACGGTCGGAATGCCGTCCATGTCACCGTTCTCTGCCCGAATACAGGGGGCAAGGAAGGCGTCGCTGGTCTCGAAGATGCGAATCATCTGCTCACGGTCAATGACGCCTTCGTGAATCTCGACGTTGTCTGCACCCACTTCACTGACCAGCGCACGATAGGCATCGGCGTCTTCGCCATAACCCCAGAGGTCGATCTGAACGCCGAGCCGGGAGATTCGCGGCGCCGCCCTGATGATCGACTCGAATCCCTTCTTCTGTGTAAAGCGATGCACCGCCGCGATTCGCCGGTGACCCCGCGCCCGATGCGCCGTGCCCGCCTGAGGATAGAGCGTGGTGTCGACCCCTTGCGGATTGATGACGATTTTCGACGCCGGCACACCGCGCTCCAGCAGATATTGCCTGTGAAACCTGCCGGGAACGAAGACAGCCCGACAGGCACGTGAGGCCACCACCTCTGCGATACGGTTCTTGCGGTCGTTGTCGTACTTGAAGATGTCCTGCGCGTGGGCGCAGAACGTGAAGTGCAGCCCGGCCGACTCGCAGGCAGGCCAGACCATGTCCGTGACGGTCGGATACGTGAAGTGCGAATGCACAATCGTTCGTCCGGTTCGCTTCAGCGCCTCGGCGAGATCGTCTGCGGTATCGACCCGCTCCCATTCAATCCGAAAATCCGGTTCGAAATCAGGATAGGGACTCTGGCGGCAGAACACGGTAACGTCATAGCCATCGGCTACCAGCCCGCGCAGTTCATTGAGCACGAACGTCTCGGAGGGCACGGGAAAATGCCACTGGAAGTAGGCGATCTTCAGCGCTTCCGTTGATGTTTCTGCCTCGAACGACGCAGGCAGCACCTCCCGTGCGGCGATCTCATGCTCCAGCAGCTTCGAGTTGCTGGCAGGGAGTACGACCGGCACCGGCTCCGTCTCCGGAACAACGCGTGCCAACAACGTCGAATCGATCGCGGTCTTCGTCGTGAGCAGCGGCGGGTCCGGCTCGATGCCCAGCATCGCCTCATAGGCGTCACGCATGAGGCTGACATAGCAGTGTGTGTCGTAGTTGCCGAGCGCAAGCTGATGTCCGCGCGCGCCGAGTGCTGCCCGGAGGTCCTCCGAATCCACCAATCGGGTGATCAGGGGCAGTGCCGCATTGAAGTCACGATACGGGATCACGAAGCCGCTCTGGCCCTCCTCGACGAGGTAAGGCAACGCGCCATGGTCGTAGACAACCACCGGTCTTGCGGCCGCCATCGCTTCGAGCACGGTTCGGCCAAAAGACTCGGCGAAGTGCGAAAAGTTGACGACCACATCCAGCATCGCGATCGCCTCGGCAGATCGCTCGATATAGCCGGTACACGTCAGATTGTCGGGCAGACCTGCAGCCCTGTACTGCTGCAGGTCAGGCGTATCCGGCCCGATCAGCAGAAAGTGCAGGCGCGCCTCGGATGCCGCTGCCCGGGCCAGCCCGATGAAATCCCCGATGCCCTTCTTCTCCAGATTGGAGGAGATCATGCCGACAACAATCTTTCCCGGATACCGCGCTTCGCCGAGTGCACCCGCCGCATCGACCTCCGCGGCGAATCGGCGGACATCGATCGTATTGGGCACGACGAACGAGCGATCGGGGTACAGGCGCTGTGTTGCCAGCGAGTTGCAGATGAAGTGATCTGCCATCTCGTGCTGGGCGGCGATCGCATCTTTCCAGCCAAGACCAAGCCGGTCCTGCAAATGCTGGTCCTTATCGAGAATCTCCCGAACGTGCACGACCGCCTTGAGGCCGCGGCGGCGAGCAGCGATGAGCGGCTCGCGGAGCATCATCGTGTTGACGTGAACGACTGCGATCCGCTTTTCAGCTTCCAGCAGCCGATCGAACGAAGCGATGACGCCTTCATCCGGCTTCTTCGCCGCGTCCCACCACGGATAGGGTCGCACATAGATATTCGAGACAAACGGTGCAATCCTGGAAATGTATGCCGGCTCATCCTGGGGCAGCGCAACCACGACATCGACCAGGCCGGTCGCATGCAGGCCCTCAACCATGTCCAGAAAGCTGCGCTCGCTGCCAAACAGGTTGCCGGTCGCGACATGCGCAACCAGGAGCACCGCCGGCTTGTCCGTCGCCGCGACACCGCCCGGGAAGACCGACCAGTCCGCAACCGCAACGCCGCGCTGCTTCGGTTTGGCATCAAGTCCGAGCTTGCGACCAATCAGGAGGTAATGTTCGAGTGCGTTCCATCCCTCAGGCATTTCGAGCTGTGACATGTAGTGACGACAGTCGAACCCGGCGCAGGGATTCCGGCCCTCAATACCACCGAACCGGACGAAGTGCTGATACAGCCCGTAGGCCGTACCCGCAAGATCGGGGTTCTGCGAACCATAGAAACCGAGGTCGATCATCGGATGCGCCGAAGGTCGATCGGGGGCCGGCAGCCCGAGGTAGTGTGCAAGCGGATCAGCGTCCAGCGGCACTGGCGCCTGTTTATCGTAATGTGACGGATCAAAAAGGATGTGAGGGCGGCGACGCTCCTTCCAGCCAAATTCGAGGTAATGAACGAGCGGGTTCGTCGAGACATCGCGGTTCAGCACGCGGTACTGCGCGTAGCTGAACAGATAGTTCGGGCGCAGATCACCGTGCGCATCCATCAGCGCGCGAAACCAGTTGGCACCCTCGGTCAGCGAACGGGTGAGGTACTTCACATCGATCAGCGGATGTGTCGACCGTCCCGCCTCGAGACCTTCCCGTACGAAGTGAACCATCGCGTTGCCTTCAACGCCGGGCGTGCGTCGATACCAGGCGAGATTGACGAAGGGATGGGGTGATCGCCCCTCGGCATCACCGTGGCTGAGATAATGCGTCAGCGGCTCGATGCCCGCCTCACGCACGTCCGCATTGCCGGACAGGTACCAGTGCACACAAAACGCCCAGTGCGGATCGAGATTCTGCTGCCAGCCGCTGTTCAGATAGTGACTGAAGAGATCAATGTCCCTGCGAAGCTCATGAGGCAACTGCGCACGGTAGTAGTCCGCATCAAACAGCGGATGGGGCGAGAGACCCTCTCGGGCGCCGATCAGAAGATAGTGGACGAGTGGGCAACCCGGCGCTTCGCTCGTATCAACGCCAAACGCCTGCCGGCAATAGTAATCGCTGTCAAAAACGGCCGACGGATCGGCGCCGTCACGCCAGCCACCCGAGAGATACTTCCTGACGACCCTCCCCGGCGTCGACGCACTGACGCCGGTTCGCCGTTTATAGTCTTCGACGTCGAAGAGTCGTCGCCGAACGGCGGCGCGAGCGCACTTCCAGAGGTCAATCGAGCCCAGGCGCGTCCAGTTCTCCGCATCGCCAAAGGCAGGAGCAGGATCCCAGAGATGCCGTCGATCGTCCCGCAGGAGCGACTGTGGACGCGCCCAGATGTTGAAGGCACCCCCTTCAACCGCCGCACCTTCGAAGAGCTCGTACCGCATCGCGCGTTCGGCTGCGCTCGCTCTCGACCGGAGCAGCGCCGACGACGTCGACTGCAGTTCAGTGACCGCAGCGGTTGATCTGGCGACCTGATCCATCGCCGCTTCGCGCTGTCGTTGGGAGAGCGCCAGTGCTTCGGTCGTTGCGACATGTTCATCGGCCAGCTTGCGATAGCCGGCGACCTGACGGTCAAGCTGGCCGCGCGTCTCGGCCAGCTCCTGACTGGACGCGTCGCGCTGTTGCCGGGCGCGCTCGAGCGATCTGGCGACCACGCCATACTCGTTCTGCAGTTCCCGCAGCGCACTTTCCCGCTCATTCCGCTGTGCACGGGCAGCGTCAAGCGCCCGGGAAAGTTGATCCCGTTCCCCCTGAAGCTGCCGCGCAGCGGCATCTTTCTCGTCACGTTGGCGGCGCGCGTTATCGAGCGCCTTGTTCAGCGACTCATGTTGCTGCTCGAGCGTCGTCCTGGCCCGGGTCGCTTCTGCCAGCGCGTCCCGCACCCGATCGCGATCTTCCTGCAGGCCCTGCGCGTATTCCTTGATCTTGCGGAGTTCAGCCTCGGTGTTGCCGAGCTTTTTCGAGTCCTCGACACGCAGGCGAATCTCGCGATCCCGCTGATCTCTCGCGTTCGCCAGCGCCTTCGCGATCGACTCATGTTCGCCTTCGAGTTTGCGCAGGCTCGCAAGGTGCTCGTCCCGCTGCGCACGGGCATTCTCGAGCGCCTTCTCAACAGCCGCGTGTTCACCTTCGAGACGCCGCAACGCATCGGCCCGCTCATCGCGCTGCTCTCTTGCGTTCGCCAGCGCCCGGGCTGTGGCCTCATACTCGTTCGTTCGGGTCTCGAGTTCCTTGCGGGCGGCCTCCAGTTGCCTGTTCGCCTCGTCGCGCTCCGTCGACGCGAGGTCCAGCGCCTTGAGCACCGAATCCTGCTTGCCCTGAAGCTGTTTGAAAGACGTCTCGACGTCCCGACGACGACCGTCGGCATCCTCGAGCTTTCGACCCAGTTCTTCCTCTCGCGCCCGCAGCTGGTCGGCCTGCTCCTGCAGGCGCCGCAGCTCGGATTCAAGCTCGCCGACCCGGTGCGCATCGTCCATGCGCGCGGCGAGGTCCTGCTTGAGATCATCCAGCATCGACGCGGTTTCTTCGTGCTGCATGTTCTCGAGCTTCACGCGCAGATACTGCTGCGTGGTGTATCCAAGGCTCGGCCCAACCAGCGAATCGATATCATCGAGGCGGCGACCAATGTCATCGAGACGTGATTGGGCGGCCTGATCGTTCACGTCGCCCCGCGCCATCGCCGAGAGCAGTTCGTAGGCTTCCTTGACCAGCGGCAGCGAAGGCGGACTGTCTTCGCCAGCCTGATGGTGAGTCAACCGCCCCTCGAGAAAGTCGTCGACCTCCATGGCCGTTTGGGACCAGTCAGGCGTCCAGACCGGTGCCATGCCGGCCGCGATCCGCTCGGTCACCGGGACCCAATCCTCCATCAGATCCTCATAGGCGACGATCTGCCGGGGAATGCTGCGGGAGTGGCGCTCCGCTTCGAGCATGTGTCGGAGCCAGAGAAACTGGCCGTGCTGATTCGGGATACCGTCCCGCTCGAACAGCGACGCGGCGACGGCACGTGGATCGCGAAGCGCAAGAATCGCAGCAACACCGCCCTGCTTCCTGAGCTCGCGGCGCCACATCGGGAACAGCCTGCACATGCGCGGATCCTTCAGGAGCAGAGTCTCCTTCGTGTACATCTGCTCCGAGGCATACTTTCTGATCTGTCGCCGATATTCCTCAAGCCCGGCCGCATTCAGCCGCTCTGCTTCGAGCGGTGCCGTTGACCACCATTCGAAGTTGAGGGCATTCATGATCCGGATGTTGATCAGCAACAGCTGGCGGCTCTCGAAGAACCCCTTCTCGTTGTTGCCAGGCACCGCCTCCGTCAGATCCTGGGGCAACTCAGCGCCGCCCAGACTCAGCACGCGGGTCAGTGCGGAGGTTCCGCTCCGATGCATGCCCAGTACGACAATCGTTGATTTCCCGGAGTTGCCCATGGGTTAAAGCATGTCCTTGACGTTGTGACGGTTCGAGATGAAGTGCCAGGTGTCCCGAATGGTATTGTCGAATTCGATTGCGGGCGCCCAGCCCGTATCCCGTCGGAGCCGGGACGCATCCAGCACATTATAGGGGACATCGACCAGTCTGCCCGGCTCGAACAGCACATCAGGCGCAATCTCCAGCGCCGCGCTCACGCTGGCAATGACATCGTTGATGGATCGCCCGATGCCACTGCCGACGTTATAGACCGTGTTCGGTAGCGCCGCGGCGCGGGCAACCGTGACGATCGCGTCGGCGAGATCACGCACATCGACATAGTCGCGCGTCGCACTGCCGTCGCCCCAGATGTGAATCTGCCGCCCGGCCAGGAAAGATTCCAGCAGGACACTCACGATTCCCTGCGCGGAATCCGGCCGCGTCCATGGCCCCACGGGATTGGAAGGTCGCAACACACAGTAGTCGAAGCCCCGAATTCTCGCCGTGTAGGACAGATACTTCTCGATCGCGAGCTTGGTAACACCGTAGGCAGAAATCGGATTGGTCGCCACCTGATCCTCAGTGATCGGCGTCTGCGCTTTGGGCACGCCGTAAACCGTTCCCCCCGATGACAGGTACACCACCCGGTTATCCGGTTCGAGCCCTTCAAAGAAGCGGACGTGCGAGAGCAGATTGCCAGTCACCTCGCTCGAGGGTTCATCCATATAGGTCGATGGCACCGAGTCACTGACCAGCATGACATGCACGGCACCTCGGGAGCCGGGTAACGCACGCAACGCGCGGGTATCGGCGAAATCAGCGGTCTCGCAGCGCACGTTTGCCGGCAACCGCCGACGAAACCCTTCATCAAAATGCCGGGAGACCGCAATCACCTCGGCACCGGACTCGCCGAGCCGCAGGCAGAGGTTTCTGCCGATGAAGCCGTTGGCACCGTAGACGACAACGGGTCGATGATGTACCGGGGTCGTCATCGCTATCGCTCCGCCAGTTGTTCGACATATTCGCTCCAATCGGACGTTGGAAGCGATTCAGAGACGATGTCATGACGGGTGTCATAGGAAGCAGCCCGGAGGAAGTCCTCCATCATCGGACACAGCGTTCGTACGTCGTCTTCGGTAAACGCGGCGCGCCAGTTCCCGGCTGCGCCGCTGCGCAGTGTTCTTTCAATGTGATCATCCCGCTCGACCGCCAGGTTCACATCAAAGCCAAGGTAGTGCTGAAGCTTGCCGACCTGGCCGTCAATGAGGTCCTCATAGCGCACGACATGAATGCCCTTCGGCAATCCGGCAAAGAACGTCGAAAAGTCGTTCAGGTGACGCTGGAAGGACTTGAGAAAACGGGTTCCGAAGATCTCGTCGAGTTGCGTGATGAGAGACGTCACGCTGAGGCTTTCCGGGTCAGCCTCCTTCGCCTTGAGCACGCGCAGCCAGCGCTCAAGAGACTCAGCGGTCAGCCGATCCTGATCCTTCAGTGGCTTGACGATATAAAGCAACCTCGATAACAGTTCATCCCTGGGATCACGCACGATCAGCAGCTTCTTGTTGAAGCGGATCGGCATTTCATTCGCAAGGAGGGCCCGCCGCAGGTTGGGTCGATGATCCCAGTGCTCGTAGATGATCTTGATGACGACGTTCCTGTCGCCCCCCTCATCGAACAGCGTGCGCACGAATTCGGCAGACTTCGGTTCCAGCACGAAATCACACGGCGCCAGCGCCTGCTGCAGCATCTTCGACAGGTACGTCGTGCCCGTTTTCGCCTTGCCCAGCACGAGGATTCGGGTAGGGCGGAAATCCGGATCGACGGGCTCCGGCGCGGGAGGCTCCGGCTCGGCGACCGCCTTGCCACGACGCCACCAGCTCACGCGCCCGCTCCAGCAACATGAGAGCGCACGCCGACCAGTTGGAAGACGACGATGTCCGGACGCGTCACGAGAAAATCAAAAGGGCCATTCAGGAAGGGGCCAATGATAGCACTAACCTGCCCTCAACCCGATGCTGGACGTCCCGATGCCCGGCGCTTCAATGAGCGGGAACCGGCTCGACAGCGAGAGGTTAGGGTTGAAGTGCGGATCACCTTCCGGCAGCGCTTGCTCGATGAGCGCACCGAGCAGTTCGCGATCACGGGCAGGCAGCCCTTTCGTGCGCGTGCGCGACTCATGATGATAGAGGCGAGTTCGCCCGCAGTAGATATTCCGGTAGCCTGCAGATCGGGCGCGCAGGCAGTAATCGACGTCACCCGCCACCTCGAACCGCTCGTCGAAGCCGCCGAGTTCTGCAAACCGCGCCCGGCTGGTGACAAGGCAAGCACCGGTCACCGCGGCCACGTCCCGGTCAACCAACGGCGAAACGAAGCAGGATTCCAGCGACTGTGCGATGGTCGCACCCGCGTACACGTGGTCTGCGAAACCGCCAAAACCGACGACCACTCCCGCATGCTGAATTCGATCGTCCGGATACAGCAGCAGCGGCCCGGTCGCACCCACATCCGGACGCAGGGCAATACCCGCGAGTTGCCGCGCCCAGTCCGGAGAAATCACCTCGACATCGTTGTTGAGAAAACAGAGGACGTCTTCCCGCGCGTGCGAAGCGCCAATGTTGCTG
The DNA here is from genome assembly GCA_965267485.1 of Pseudomonadales bacterium. Classification (GTDB taxonomy): domain Bacteria; phylum Pseudomonadota; class Gammaproteobacteria; order Pseudomonadales; family Azotimanducaceae; genus JANQJA01. The sequence goes on from OZ254080.1 coordinate 3,269,839, forward strand.
AGTCTCGACCAGTTGAACGGGCTGTCGTCCCTCACGACCCGCACCTGCTGAGCATCACGCTGCTCATCCAGCCAGCCCAGCGTGTCGGGATCGGTCGAGCAGTGATCGACAACGATGATCTCGAGTTCCACCGCCTCGGCCCGCCGAATCGAATTGACGCAGGCTTTCAGCAAAGCCAGGTTGTCCCGTGATGGAATCACAACGGAAACCGAGGGTCGTGCCGCCGATTCCCACCCGGCGTCAGGAGGCGCTTCCGCATCGAGGCTCGCGAGCACCATGGGAATATGATCAACGCGGCTCACCTTCTCACAGGCCGTTCGCATTGCGCTCGCCCCTTCCTCGATTCCCGCGACGAGATCGTTGCGAATCGCGATAAAGGGACAGTGTCCGGGCACCAGGTCTGCGCCCAGGTCCGGGAGAAACGCAGGGATTCCGTCGGGCGCCAGGTAGTCCGCATACACGGCGTCAGCACCTGCGTTGAACCGCGATTCGACCAGCGACGTCCAGCCCTCGGCAAAGACAATCGGCGCGCGGGCAAGCACCTGAACCGCCAGCCCCCGGGATGCAAACCAGGCATTCACTTCGGCTGGTGTCATCGCTGCGTCTGTCGTCTCACAAGACCCATACAACGCAGTATCCCGGCGACGCGCGCACGCTGCCGCGCTGATCAATTCGCCAAAGGCAAAGCGGAGACCCGACGCCGACATGTCCCGCGATACCCGGTGAATCGCCTCCATCAGACCACCGGATTCACGTACAATAGCGGGCACCGAGCGCAGCACGAACCCAAGAAGGCGCAACCGCCTCATCGCTCGTTTCCGCAAGGATTCTATGGCATCACCTCAGTCGTTGTTCACCCTGCTTCGGGACGCCGTTCGTCACGAACAGGGGCTCTTCAAACTTGTGCGCAAACTCGCCGGTGTGCTGCTGCGCGAAGGCCCCAGCGGTATCGGACTCAGGGTCAATCACCTGAAGATACAGCGCGGCGCGCCCGAACCCATCGTGATCGATTCAGGCATCGACTACCAGACCTGGGTCGACCAGGAGTACGAATCCGGAGACGCGGAACGAGCCGCGAAGCTGATCGAACACTTTCAGCGACGGCCACGGATATCCATCGTCTGCCCCGTCTACAATCCGGATCCCGATCACCTGCGCGCTGCGATCGCCTCGGTCGTCGACCAGATCTATCCGGACTGGGAACTGTGCCTGGTTGACGATGCCTCAACCGTCGATTTCGCGAGCGTCGTCGAGTCTTTTGACGACGAACGGATCACCCTCACACGGCGCGAGAAGAACGGTAACATATCCGCTGCCTCGAATACGGGCATCGATGCTTCAACCGGCGACTTCATCACGTTCCTCGACCAGGATGACTGCCTGTCGAAGTTTGCGTTGTTCTGGGTCGCGGAATTGCTCGACAGGCAACCCGCGCTCAAACTCATCTACTCTGACGAAGACAAGATCTCGTCAACCGGAGCGCGGTGCGACCCCAACTTCAAGCCGGACTGGAACTACACCTTCCAGCTGGCCAACAACTATCTGTGCCATCTCGCCGTTTACGAGGCCAGCCTCCTACGGGACGTCGGCGGCCTCCGCCTCGGTTACGAGGGATCCCAGGATCATGATCTGACGCTCCGGGTCATCGAACGGATCGACGAAGCGGAGATCGCGCATATCCCCCGCGTGCTCTATCACTGGCGCAAGCATGCGGGAAGTACCGCCATGAACCTCGCCGCCAAGCCTTACACGCTGGAGACCGGCAGGCGCGCGGTCCAATCACATCTGGAGCGGGTTGGCCGCAATGCGACCGTCGAGATCGAGCGCGTTCGTTATCGCGTGCGCTTCGAATTGCCGTCGCCGGCACCCGGCGTGACGATCGTGATTCCAACCCGCGACCGGGGAGAGTTGCTGCGGAACTGCATCGAAAGCGTGATGGACCATTCGACGTATCGTGATTTCAGGATTCTTGTGGTCGATAACGGCTCCACCGAGCCGGAAACACTCAGCTACCTCGAGGATCTCGAGGGCGAGGTCATCAGGGACGACGGCGCATTCAACTTCTCGAGGCTCGTGAACGTCGCGACCCGCGCCTGCACAACAGAACTGGTTTGTCTGTTGAACAACGACGTCGAAGTCATCAACCCAGGGTGGCTCGAATCAATGGTGCGTCAGTTCGCTCGAAGTGAGGTCGGTATCGTCGGCGCCAAGCTCTACTATCCGGACGATACCATTCAGCACGGGGGCGCCATTCTTGGTATCGGCAGCGTCGCCGGTCACGCGCACAAGTATCTCGCCGGCAGGACAGCGGGCTACGCCGACCGTCTCGTCGTTGACCATGAACTGTCGGCGGTCACCGCCGCCTGCATGCTGTATCGACGAAACGCCTGGGAAGCGGTCAAAGGGTTCGACGAGGGGCTCGCGGTCGCCTTCAACGACATCGATTTCTGCCTGCGGGTCAGACAGGCCGGGTACAAGATCGTCTGGGCCTCCGAGGCCGAGCTCTATCACTACGAATCGAAAACGCGCGGCGCGGAGGACACGCCGGAAAAGCGCAAACGTTTCGAGGAGGAACGTCAGGTCATGGCCGAACGCTGGGGTGACGCACTGACTGCCGACCCCGCCTACAATCCGAACCTCACGCTGGATACCGAGGACTTCGCCATCGCGTCCCGGCCGAGGACACCGACGCTGGATTCGCTGCTCAACGCCCGCGTCAGAAGCGCATCCGCCTGAACATTGATTCCGGAATCAGCCGGACGCCGAGCATGAGCCAGCGCCAGTAGCCAGGCGTGTACACGACCTGACTGCCGCGCGCCCAACCCCGGTAGATATCGCCCGCAACGCGTTCCGGTGTTGCCATCAGCCAGCCAGGATGTGACTGCGCACGACCCTCGACGAAAATGGGTCCGGGCTTGACCGTCATGACCCTGACCCCCGCGGCATTGAGCCGCTGACGCAGGCCCGAAAGATAGGCTGTCAAGCCCGCCTTGCCCGCGCCATACGCGTAGTTCTTGCTGCGTCCACGATCGCCGACGATCGAGGAGACGCCGATGATCGTACCCCGGCCCGCAGCAGCGAGCACCGTCGCAACGCGTTCAATCAGCGCAGCCGGCTGCGTCAGGTTGCTGTCAATCAGTTGCGTCAATTCGTCCGGGTCCGGCCCAGCGGCATGCTGCTGCCTGCCCAGCAGCGTCACCACGACATCCGGCGGATGCTGCCCGAGCAACGTGATGAACGCCTGTACCGATTCGGCATCCGCCGCGTCGAGCGAGAGTCTGGTCACCTTCACCGGCCACGTCTTCCCGAGTCGCGCAACCAGCTTGTCGAGTACCGAGGGGCGGCGAGCCGCGAGCACGAGATCGAATCCACCCGCGGCGAAACGCTCGGCTAGAAACGGGGCAAGGGGCGCGGTCGCACCCACGATAACAGCGGTCGGCATGAACGCATATTAGCAGGGCACGGCCGCTCGCAGGCAGACGGGCAGCGGAGCTGCCCGTCCTGGTGGCCTACTCGACGCGAATCTTCTTTTCGTTTTTCGCGACGGTACTGTCGCCGATACCACGAACTGCGGTCAGTTCCTCGGCCGAATAGAACGGGCCATGGGCTGTGCGGTAGGCCACAATCGCCTCGGCACGACTCATACCGATACCGTCAAGTACCTCGGCGAGCGTCTCGGCGTCCGCATCGTTGATATTGACGGTAACCTCGACCATCGGGTCAGGCACATCGTCCGCGAGGCTGACCGTGGCGAACGAAAGTCCCAGGGCCGTTACCAGCATGCAAAAAATCATTCGAATGTGTCTCTTCATCTCACGCTCCATTGTGTTGATGACTGTGTCAGTCACTGTTGGTTGGATTTGCTTTCACAAGCAAGCGTGAGACTACGCTGGAGGAAGGCCGCACAAAGCCGGCCGATCGCCAGCAGTCCTGTAGGAAAACGTTCGGCCTGGAAGTAGGCGGCTATTCGCCCTCGAGACCGAAGATCGGCTCGATGGTCGCCCAGCCCTTGCAGCTTGGGCAATGCCAGCGCATCTTGCGCCCCTCGAAACCGCAGCCATTGCATCGGTACGCAGGTTTGTCCGCAACCAGCGCTTCGGCAAAGCTGCGAAGAATCGACAGATTCTCGCGCGCGACACCCTGCGTATTGTCGATGTGCAGATCAATGAGCTGGGTCAGCCCACGAATCGTCGGGTTCTTCTTGAGGTGATCGGCAATGAATCGCGAGACGGCTTCATCACCCTGCTCTTCACGGACACTGCGCGCGAGGGTGAGCACGATCGAGATCGACGGCGTGAGGCGCAGTGCCTCCAGCAGGTAGTCTCGCATGGCATCCTGGGAAAGCCCGCCCTGCTCATAGGCGCGGGCAAGCAATTCGAGTGACTCAGGCACATAGATCGGGTTCTGCTCGCTGATCCGCTGGAGTGCCCGAACGGCGTCGTCGAACTTGTGCTCCCGCAGGTCGAGTTCACCCTGAACAAGACTGGTTCTCGCATTGGTCGCGTCGTGGCCAATTGCCTCGCGAATCGCGTCGCGGGCATCATCCAGTCGCTGCTGTTCCATGGCTTCCAGCGCGAGTTCGCAATAGTAGTGCGAGACAGCGCGCTCGTACTTCTCGGAATCGTTACCGACGGCGAGCCGCTCGGCGATCTCGATCGCCTTCTCCCACTCCCGTTCCTGTTCGAAGATCTCGAGCAGAAGGCGCGAACTTTCCCGCCTGATATGGCCTTCCTCGGTCACGAGCTTCAGCAGGAGTTCCTCGGCACGGTCCAGAAGACCCGCGAGAAGATAGTCACGCGCCAGTTCGAGCCGGACCTTGAGGAAGGTCTCACGATCGAGTCGTGCCTTGGACAGGATGTTCTCGTGAACAACGACCGCTTTCTCGAGTTCGCCCCGTCGCCGCAGCAGGCCACCCAGCGCGAGATGAGTTTCAAGCGTGTCGTCGTTGACCTCGAGATCCTGGACGAACGTTGCAACCGCGCGGTCGGGCTCTTCTTTGAGCAGGTAGTTGAGCCCCTCGTAATAGTTCGGACCCATCGCTTCGGCAGAGCCGGACCGGTCGCGTCTGCCGAGCCACCAGCCAATCGCGATGGCGCCGACGATCATGATGTAGAGAAGCCAGTTATCCATGATGGATGTTCGAAGCGTTGGGGGTATCTGTTAGTACCCATTGTAGGGCGGCAAAGTTTAACGGAATGTGAAGGAATGAGTGAAAATTTTCTTCACTCATTCCTTCGATCGAGGGCTGGCCGCAGGCCAGACCGAAGATCCGGGAATGAGTGAAAATTTTCTTCACTCATTCCTTCGATCGAGGGCTGGCCGCAGGCCAGACCGAAGATCCGGGAATGAGTGAAAATTTTCTCACTCATTCCTTCGATCGAGGGCTGGCCGCAGGCCAGACCGAAGGTCCGGGTCAGGTCGACCGGGCTTCGTCGAGTTCCCGCTCACGCTTTGATATCTCGCGATTGGCACTCCGCACGTTCATTCGCAGCCGCGTGTTGGTGAAGAAGCCCAGCATGAGGCCAAAGCCCGTACCCAACAGAAACGCCATCAGCACCCACCAGGAGACAGGCACCGACGGGGTTTCCCACGACATGAAGCGGAGCGCGACTGCCTCGCTGTTATCCGACGCCGCCAGCAGTGCCACGACAAAGACGATGAGCAGCACCGCCCTCAGCAACCATTTCTTCACGAAGATCATATCCAGGGAACCTCTGAACTATTCTGCACGTGTCTGCGTGACCTTGCGCGCGCGGCTGCAAGGCGTTTCGCGCCGCCAATATCGTGAATATTGGCAAGCGGAACAACGCAGTCAGCCGTGTGCGCAAGGCCGCGCCCGCAGGGGCTTTCAGCGAACACGAATCTCAGCGTCGATCCCCCTTGAAATGTTCTCGACATTCCTGCGGGGTACCTCCTTGATCTTCGCGCTCGCTGAAAGCCAGACACGCGCAGAATAGTTCAGAGGTTCCCTTGAGTATAGCGGATGCCGGAAAGAAAAGAGCCGGCGTGATGCCGGCTCTCGTGTTACTCAGGTGCAACCCGCTGGGGCGGTGCCTCAGGCGAAGTTCGCGACTCCATCTCGGCCTCCATACCCTTGTTCACCCGGTCGCGGAGTTCCTTGCCCGGTTTGAAATGGGGTACGAATTTGCCCGCAAGCTGCACTTTTTCACCCGTCTTGGGATTCCTCCCGAGCCGGGCCTCGCGATAATGCAGCGAGAAACTGCCGAAGCCACGAATCTCAATCCGCTCACCCGCCGACAACGCCTCCGCCATATGGTCAAGTATCATCTTGACCGCCAGCTCAACATCCTTGGATGAGAGCTGGCTCTGCACGGCGGCAATCTTCTCGATGAGTTCGGACTTCGTCATGGCTCCGGCGCAGACTCCAATCAGGAATCGCCCATCTTCTCCTTGATGAGGTCGCCGATCGTCGTCGGGCTGACTTCCGATTCACGCTCACGATGTTCGCGTACGGCTTCCTCTTCGTCAGCCATTTCTTTCGCCTTGATCGAAACGCCGAGCTGTCGGTTCTTGCGATCCACCGAGACAATTTTCACCTCGATCTCGTCGCCAGCGCTGACCGCGTTGCGGGCATCCTCGACACGATCAAAGCTGATCTCGGACGCCTTCAGGATGCCATCGACACCTTCGCCGAACTCAAGAATCGCCTGCTTCGGCTCTACTTCCCTGACCTTGCCGGTGACGATCGAACCGCGATCGTTGACAGCGACAAAGTTGGAGAACGGATCTTCCTCGAGTTGCTTGAGGCCGAGCGAGATTCGCTCACGCTCTGCGTCGATCGACAGGATGACCGTCTCGATTTCGTCACCCTTGGTGAAGCGACGGACCGCCTGCTCGCCCGGCTCATCCCACGAGATGTCCGACAGGTGAACGAGACCGTCGATATTGCCTTCGAGACCGATGAAGATACCAAAGTCGGTAATCGACTTGATGTAGCCACGGATGCGGTCGCCCTTGTTGTGGAGAACAGCGAACTCTTCCCACGGGTTACCCTGACACTGCTTGATGCCAAGTGAGATACGACGACGTTCCTCGTCGATATCCAGCACCATGACCTCGACCTCGTCGCCAACCTGGACCACCTTGCTCGGATGGATGTTGCGGTTGGTCCAGTCCATCTCGGAGACGTGCACCAGACCTTCGACACCCTCTTCGAGTTCGGCAAAACAACCGTAATCGGTGAGGTTCGTGACGCGCGCCATCGTGCGCGTGCCTTCCGGGTAACGCTGCGTGATCGCAACCCACGGATCTTCGCCGAGCTGCTTCAGGCCGAGCGAAACGCGATTGCGCTCGCGATCGAACTTCAGCACCTTGACGGCAATCTCGTCGCCGACGGCAACAATCTCGCTGGGATGCTTGATGCGCTTCCAGGCCATGTCCGTGATGTGCAGCAGGCCATCGACGCCACCGAGGTCGACGAATGCGCCGTAATCGGTGAGGTTCTTGACGATACCCTTGACTTCCTGGCCTTCCTGCAGCGATTCCAGCAACGCTTCGCGCTCTGCACTGTTCTCTTCTTCAAGCACGCTTCGACGCGATACGACGACGTTGTTGCGCTTCTGGTCGAGCTTGATGACCTTGAATTCGAGTTCGCGACCTTCGAGATGCTCTGTCTCACGCAGCGGTCGCACATCGACAAGCGAACCGGGAAGGAACGCGCGAATATCGCGGATCTCGACGGTAAAGCCGCCCTTGACGCGGCCGCTGATGACGCCCTTGATCACGTCACCCTTGTCGTAGACATCTTCGAGAATCTGCCAGCTCTCGGCGCGCTTCGCCTTTTCGCGTGACAGGCGGGTTTCGCCGAAACCGTCGTCGACGGCGTCCATGGCAACCTTCACGGTATCGCCAATGGCAACTTCGAGCTCGCCGTTGTCGCCACGGAACTGCTCGCGGGGAATGACGCCTTCGGATTTCAGGCCAGCGTGTACGGTGACCCATTCGCTATCGATATCAACAACAACGCCGGTGACAATGGCACCGGACTGCATATCAATGGTTTTGAGGCTTTCTTCGAAAAGCTCGGCAAAGCTTTCCTGGGTTTGAGTTTCAGTCATTAATGATTTCCATATCCGCCCCACCAACAGGAACGGGTCAATTATCGTCTAGCAAACCAGAGAAATATTGTTGGTTTTCAACAGGTTAGCCAATCTTTTCTGCCACGAGCTGCCGGACGAGTCGAAAGACCTCATTGATATCCATATCGGTGGAATCAATGATGACCGCGTCCTCGGCTGGCTTCAGCGGCGCGACCGAGCGATTCATGTCCCGCTCGTCACGTGCCTGAATGCTCAGAAAAAGGTCGTGCAGGCTAACACCATTTTCCTTACCAATCAACTGCTTATAGCGCCTCTCCGCTCTGGCTTCGGCGCTGGCCGTCAGGTAAATCTTGACGTCCGCATCGGTGAAAACGACGGTCCCCATATCCCGTCCATCGGCAACCAGGCCCGGCTGCCTGCGGAAGTCCTGCTGCAGTTTCTGAATGCCGTCGCGAACTTGCCGGACAGGCGCCACGCGGGAGGCATCGCTGCCTGCCGCATCAGTTCGGATCGCATGCGTCACATCCTCGCCCTCGAGCAAAATGCGGATCGGTTCCTCTTCATAATCCGTCGGCACGAACTCGACGTCGAGCTCCCGCGCAAGCTGGCCGAGCCGGTCTTCGTCCTCAAAAGGTACGCCATGTTTACGCGCGGCAAGCCCGATCAGCCGGTACAGTGCACCGCTGTCCAGAATGTGAAATCCGAGTTCCTTCGCGAGCCGGTGGCAGATGACGCCCTTGCCGGAACCACTGGGTCCATCCACGGCAATCACCGGTACGTCACTCATCTTCCTGCTCCCGCTGCCTGATCAATTGAGAGAAGTGGTCCCGGGCCGCCTTGCTTCTCGCGAAGATGTTCGAGAGTTCCGCGCTCTTGCCGTCCCGGATCAGGTCACGCATCTCGTCGAGCCGGTCACGGAACCGGTCGAGCACCTCGAGTACGGGCTCCCGGTTGGCCTGGAACACGTCGCGCCACATAATCGGGTCCGAGGCTGCAATACGCGAGAAGTCCCTGAAACCGCCCGCCGCATACTCGAAAACCTCAAGCGAATCGCCACCGTGGGACAGCGTGTCCACCAGCGCATAGGCAAGCAGATGCGGCAGGTGGCTGGTCTGTGCAAGAACGCTGTCGTGATGTGCGGGATCCATCTCGACGACATTCGCACCAAGCCCTTCCCACAGGCCGGACACACGTGCAACAGCCGCAGGATCAGTCTGCCCGGTTGGCGTCAGAATGACCCGGTGGCGGGAGAACAGTGACGGGTCTGCCGCCTCGACGCCTTGCTGTTCAGAACCGGCAATCGGATGTCCGGGCACAAAATTCGCGGGCATTCGCCCGTGAGCCGCGCGAGCGAACCGGCAGACCTGGGCCTTGACGCTCCCGGCATCGGTGACGACAACATCATCCCGACCGAACACCGATCGCAATCCCTTGAAGGCGTCTTCCATCGCCATCACCGGCACCGATACGAAGATGAGGTCAGCTGACTCCGCAACCGCTTCGGCCGAGATCGCCATGTTGTCGATCAACCCGACGTCCATCGCATGCTTGAGACTGACCGCGTTCTGGTCGAAGGCAACGATCCGGCGCGCAATACCCGCCTCGCGAACGCCCGCGGCAACGGACCCGCCGATCAGACCGAGCCCGATGATTGCCAGCGTGTCGAACGTCTCAGGCATTCCGGCGTGCCAGTACCTTCTTCAGCGCGTCGACGAAGCGGGCATTCTCGGCCGGCGTGCCCACACTGACGCGGAGGTGATTCGGCATCTCGTAGACGCCGATGGGCCGCACGATGACGCCCTCGCGGAGCAGCGCCTCGTAGATCGGCATCGCATCCCCTTCGGCGTCCCCGACAACGTCAATCGTCAGGAAGTTGCCAACGCTCGGAATATAGCCGAGCCCCATGTCTTCGCAGGCGGACGCCAGAAACGCGAGGCCTTCACTGTTCACCCGGATCGACTCCGCCAGGTATTCCCCGTCGTCCAGCGCCGCCTCGGCGGCCGCCAGCGACATCGAATTCACGTTGAAAGGCTGCCGGACCCGGTTCATCAGGTCAGCGATATCCGGGTGGCTCACCGCGTATCCCATACGCAGCGCCGCGAGACCGTAGGCCTTGGAGAATGTGCGCGTGACGACGAGATTCGGGTAGCGGTCGATCAGCTTCATGCCATCAGGATAGTCGGGCACCTGAACGTAGTCGAAGTACGCCTCGTCCAGCACCACGATCACATCCTCGCGCACCTGATCGAGAAACGAGACGAGGCTCTTCTCATCGACCCAGGTGCCGGTCGGGTTGTTTGGATTGGCGATGAATACCATCCGGGTCTTCGCTGAGATTGTGTTGAGGGTCGCTTCGAGATCCTGGCCGTAGTTGCGCGCCGGCACAACGCGAAGCCCCGCGCCGATCGCCTTCGTCACCAGCGGATAGACGACGAACGAGTGCTGCGACACTACAGATTCGTTAGTTTCGTTCAAAAAGACGCGCGCCAGCAGCTCCAGTACGTCATTGGAGCCGTTGCCGACAGTGATTCGCGCCGGATCAACGCCGAGCCTGCCCGAGAGCTTCTGCTTCAGCCGCCAGGCACTGCCATCCGGGTAGCGGGCCAGGTCGGGCAACACCGCAGGGAGTGCTTCGAGCACTCGCGGGCTGGGCCCGAGCGGGTTTTCGTTCGATGCGAGTTTGACGATGTCGGTCAGCCCGAGTTCCCGACTCAGTTCTTCGATGGGCTTGCCCGGCTGGTACGGCTGCAGTTCGCTGATCCCGCTTGACGCGAGCGCGATGAAATCACAAGACATGGCGTCTCCTGTTGAATCGATCAGAGCGCAAGCGCCCTCGGATAAGAACCCAGCCACTTCACTTCGAGCGCATCGCTGTCGATCTCGTCCATGACACGTTTGACGGCCTCGTCTTCGCGGTGGCCCTCGAAATCGATGAAGAATACATACGACCACATGCCGGTACGCGACGGACGGGTCTCAATCGACGTCAGCGATATGCCGAAGCGATGGAACGGCTCCAGCAGTTTGTAGAGCGCCCCGGGCTGATTGTGGGTCGACACCATGATCGATGTCTTGTCATTGCCGCTGGGGCCGACGTCTTCCCGCCCGACCACGAGAAACCGCGTCGTGTTGTCCTCGAGATCCTCGATCTTCTTGGACAGTATGCGCAGGCCGTAGATATCGGCCGCGATATCGCCCGCTATGGCCGCGGCATCCTTTTCCTCCATCACCCGACGCGCCGCCTCGGCATTGCTGGTCGCCGTCAGGCGCGGGATGCGCGGGTAATGCCCATCAAGCCAGCGCCGGCACTGCGCCAGTGTCTGCTGATGGGAATAGATCCTGGTGATCGCGTTCTCGTCCGCATCCGGTGCAATCATCAGGTGATGATGAATGCGCATCACGACTTCACCGCAGATGCGCAGCGACGACGACAGGAAATTGTCCAGCGTGTGCGAAATGACCCCCTCGGTGGAGTTCTCGACCGGCACGACGCCGTAGTTGCAGGTTTCCGATGCCACCTCGCGGAACACGTCATCCACGGTCACCATCGACCTGCCGATGACGGAATGACCGAACTGCTTGAGCGTCGCGAGTTGCGTGAACGTGCCTTCCGGGCCGAGATAGGCGACCTGCAGCGGTTGTTCCAGCGCCAGGCAGGCGGACATGATCTGGCGATAGACCTGCGCGACCTTCTCGCTGCTGAGCGGGCCGGGATTTCGTTCCATGATGTTGCGAAGCACCTGCGCCTCGCGTTCGGGCCGGTAATAGATAGGCGCGACGTCGCCGGACGTCTGCTGCTTGACCTCGGCCACCTCGAGCGCGCACCGGGCGCGTTCATTGAGTCGCTCGAGAATCTCGAGATCGAGCGCATCGATCTTGTCACGAAGCTCGCCCAGGCGATCCTCGCTGTGTTGTTCTTCTTCGCTCATGGGGACTGGGCATTGAATCCGGGGGCGCAGTTTACCATCAGGCGTCGCGCCGTGGGGCACGCCGAATCAGATCAGGCGTCGTCGCTGGCCGTGCCGTCGTCATCCCCTGCTGCCTCGCCATCGGCATCCGCAGCATCATCAGGATCCTGGACGCGGGCGAGACCCACGAGCTTTTCGCCTTCCTGAACGTTGATCAGCCGTACGCCCTGCGTGTTCCGGCCCTGCTGGGAGACTTCATCACTGCGCGTTCGAACGAGCGTACCCTTGTCGCTGATGAGCATGACCTCGTCGCCATCACCGACCTGGATTGCGCCAACCAGCGCCCCATTGCGGCCCGACAGCTTCATCGCGATGACCCCCTGACCGCCGCGGCCAATCACCGAAAAATCGTCAACGACACTGCGCTTGCCGTAGCCCTTTTCGCTGGCGACGAGAATCTCGCTCTCGCCATCGGGCACGATCAGTGAGATCACTTTCTCCTCAGGTCTGAGCTTGATACCACGGACGCCCCGGGCGGTGCGGCCCATGGCACGAACGTCAGATTCCTTGAACCGGATGGCCTTGCCGCCGCTGCCAAACAGCATGACGTCGCGGGCACCATCGGTGATCGCGGCACCAATCAGGCGGTTGCCTTCCTCGAGTTCGATCGCGATGAGACCGGATGACCGCTGCCGCGAGAAGTCCATCAGCGGCGTCTTCTTGACGGTCCCGTTCTCGGTCGCCATGAAGATGAATTCGTTCTCGCGATACTCGTCAACGGGCAGCATCGCGGTGATGTATTCGTTCTCTTCCAGCGGCAGGATATTGATGACCGGTCGACCCCGTGACGCCCGCGAGGCGATCGGGATCTGGAACACACGAAGCCAGTAGACCTTGCCGCGGTTCGTGAAGCAGAGGATCGTGTCATGCGTATTCGCGACCATGAGGCGCTCGATGAAATCCTCATCCTTCAGTGCCGATGCGCTTCTGCCACGACCACCGCGGCGCTGGGCCTGATAGTCCGTGAGCGGCTGCGTCTTTGCGTAGCCCTGACGCGACAGCGTCACGACCATGTCCTGCTCGGTGATCAGATCCTCGGCCGTCAGGTCTTCCTGGGTGCCGACAATCTCGGTCAGGCGCTCGTCACCGTACTCCTCACGAATCGCGACCAGTTCTTCGCGAATTGTTTCCATCAGTTTGTCGTGACTGCTGAGGATTTCCATCAATTCGGCAATCGTGTCGATGATTTCCTCGTATTCCTGAAGCAGCCGATCCTGTTCCAGACCGGTAAGACGGTTCAGCCGCATCTCGAGGATGGCCTGCGCCTGCTCGGGAGACAGCCGATAGTCCCCGTTCTCCTGAAGCCCGTACTGCGGGTCCAGATCATCCGGCTTCGCTGCATCGGGCCCCGCACGTTCGAGCATTTTCTCGACGTTGTCTGAACGCCAGACCTGGGCAACGAGCTGTTCACGCGCCACATTCGCGTTCTCGGAGTTCTTGATGAGCTCGATCACCGGATCGATGTTCTGCAGGGCGACAGCCAGACCCTCGAGCACGTGACCACGTGCGCGGGCGCGGCGCAGCAGGAATACGGTCCTGCGAGTAACGACCTCGCGACGGTGCAGCACGAAGTACTCGAGGACTTCCTTGAGATTCAGCACGCGCGGTTCGCCGTCCACCAGGGCGACGATGTTGATGCCGAACACCGACTGAAGCTGCGTCTGCGCATAGAGGTTGTTCAGCACGACTTCACCGACCTCGCCGCGACGAAGCTCGATGACAATGCGCGTGTCTGCGGCCGACTCGTCACGAAGCTCGGAAATGCCTTCGATCTTCTTGTCCTTCACGAGTTCGGCGATCTTCTCGATCAGCCGCGCCCGGTTCAGCTGGTACGGAATCTCCTTGACGATAATGGTGTCGCGGTTGGTCTTCTCGTTGGATTCGATATCGCAGCGCGCGCGCACCAGAATGCGACCCCGCCCCGTGCGATAGGCCGACACGATGCCCGCACGACCATTGATGATTGCGCCTGTCGGGAAGTCGGGCCCCTTGATGTATTCCATCAGGGCGTCGATATCGATCGACGGATCGTCGATGAGCGCGAGGCAGCCATCGATCACCTCGGTGAGGTTGTGTGGAGGGATATTCGTCGCCATGCCAACCGCAATACCCGCAGAGCCGTTGACCAGCAGGTTCGGCACCCGGGTCGGCAGGACGTCCGGCATTTGCAGCGTGCCGTCATAGTTCTCGCCGAAGTCGACGGTCTCCTTGTCGAGGTCCGCCAGCAGTTCGTGAGCGATCTTTTCCATGCGGACTTCGGTGTAGCGCATGGCAGCGGCGCCGTCGCCGTCGAGGGAGCCGAAGTTGCCCTGACCATCGACCAGCGGATACCGCATGTTGAAGTTCTGCGCCATCCGGACGATCGTGTCGTAGGCCGCATTGTCACCGTGCGGGTGGTACTTACCGATGACGTCACCGACGATGCGGGCCGATTTCATGTAGGGCCGGTTCCACGCATTGTTCAGCTCCGACATCGCGTACAGCACACGCCGGTGAACCGGCTTGAGGCCATCTCGTACATCGGGCAATGCGCGACCGACGATAACGCTCATCGCATATTCGAGGTACGACTGCCGCAGCTCGTCCTCGATGTTGATCGACGTGATGTCGCTATCGAATTCGGACATGAATCAGGGTGGGAAATGACTACTGCACAAGGGCTCAATTCTACCACGAGAAGGCCGCAGAAGGCGATAAAGAAGACGCGCTCGGTTATACTTCCCGGCCAGCCAGAACAGACCCCGAAATGTCCGTCGACGCCTCCCAATTCGTGATCAATGCCCGCTGGATGATTCCGGTGGTGCCGGCGCGAACCTGCCTCCAGCACCACTCGATCATGGTGGCTGACGGTCGCATTCGCGATCTGCTGCCGACGGCCGATGCGGCACGAAAATACGGCGGTCTGCCGTCGGTTGACCTTGCCGATCACATCGTCATTCCCGGCCTGATCAATGCCCACGGGCACGCGGCCATGGCGCTGCTGCGCGGTTACGCCGACGACAAGGAGCTGATGGACTGGCTCGAGAACCATATGTGGCCTGCCGAGGCGCGATTCGTCAGCGAGGAATTCGTCCGCGACGGCACCGAACTCGCCATCGCCGAAATGATCCGTTCGGGTACGACATTCCACGCTGACAGCTACTGGTTTCCGAACGTGACGTCGCGAACCTACGCCGAAAACGGCTTTCGGGCACAGGTGTGCATGCCGCTCATCCAGTTCCCGAACGCGTGGGCGAAAACGGAACAGGAACATGTCGACAAGGCTCGCGCGCTGCATCACGCGCTCGAAGATGAACCCCTGCTCAGGACCGCGATTGCACCCCATGCCCCATACACGGTCACCGACGACGGTTTTCGTCTGGCGAAGTCGCTGTCCGACGACCTTGGGATGCCAGTTCATCTCCATCTTCACGAGACAGCGACCGAATGCGAGGACGCGATTCGCGATCACGGCCAGCGACCCTTCGAGCGAATCGACGGGCTTGGCCTGCTGGGTTCGTCAATGCAGACCGTGCATATGACACAGCTCAACGACGACGAGATCGAGCGCCTGGCAGCAACCGGCACCCATGTCGTTCATTGCCCGGAGTCGAACCTGAAGCTCGCCAGCGGTTTCTGCCCGGTCAAACAACTGCTTGATGCCGGCGTCAACGTCTGTATCGGTACCGACAGCGCCGCGTCAAACAACAATCTCGACATGCTCGAGGAAATGCGGACCGCCGCGTTGCTGGCCAAGGGCGTCTCGAGGGATCCGACCACCGTCGACGCCGACACCGCACTGGCAATGGCCACAATCAACGCCGCCAGGATGCTGGGCCTGGAGGCCGACATCGGCAGTCTCGAGGTCGGCAAGTGCGCGGACATCACAGCAGTCAACATGTCCGATATTGCGCTGCAGCCAATACACAACCCGCTGTCGCAGCTCGTCTACACCGCAGCCGGGGTCGAGGTGAGCGATGTCTGGATCAACGGCCGGCAGTTGCTCGACAGCGGAAAGCTGACGCGCCTCAACGAAGGTGACCTGCGAGCGAGAATTCACGAATGGGAACGGAGGATGGCCCGTGACTGAGAATGTCGATATCGCCGAACTCGAGAAATTCGACGGCCTCGCGAGGTCATGGTGGGACGCCCATGGCGATTTCAAGCCGCTGCACCAGATCAACCCGCTCCGCATGGGATATATCGAGTCGAAGGCCGGCGGACTGGATGGACTGCGAGTACTCGATGTCGGCTGCGGCGGCGGCATCCTGACAGAATCACTGGCTCGTGCAGGCGCCCGCGTCACCGGCATCGACATGGCCGAGAAACCGCTCGGCGTTGCGCGATTGCACGCGATCGAGTCGGGACTCGTAGACCGGATTGAGTATGAGCGGTCCACCATTGAGGCATTTGCCGAACGCCATGCCGGCGAATTCGATATCGTGACGTGCCTTGAGATGCTGGAGCATGTGCCCGAACCCGCATCGGTCATCGGGACCTGCCACACGCTGCTCAAGCCGGGCGGCCACCTGTTCCTGTCAACGATCAACCGCAATCCGAAATCCTACGTCCTCGCGATCATCGGCGCCGAGTACGTGCTGGGCCTGCTGCCGCGAGGCACACACGACTACCGGAAGTTCATCAGACCCTCGGAACTGGCGGCCATGCTCCGAGCCGCGCGACTAAAGATCGAGGATGTCACCGGGATGACGTACAACCCCCTGACGGACGTCTACCGGCTGGGCCGTGACACCGACGTCAACTATCTGGTTCACGCGACCCGCGGACAATGAGTTCGACCACCTCCGGTACCGTACTGGCGCCGTCCGGTAACCTGATCACGTCGATTCTGATGGCGCTCGATGTCCTCGGCGTGCTGATCATCTTCAATCTCAATCACTGGATGTTCGCCGGCGACTTCGCGCCGAACCTGCTCCTGACGTGGAAGCTCGTGCTCGTGGCGTCGACGACATTCCTGTTCTACTACCTGATGGACCTGTACACGTTCGAATCGATGCTGAGCCAGCTCGGCATGCTGGAGCGATCATTCATCGCGATCCTGCTGACCGGCATGACCGTCGCGCTGCTGGTCTACATCGTCGGCCCCGGTTTCATCGGCGGCTTCGTCGGCCGGGGCGTTCTGGCCAGCAGTCTCGCCATGGTCTGGCTCTGGTCGCTCGGGCTTCGCTATCTGTTGAATCACTGGATCAAGGAGCGCCGCAGGCTGACCGAGTGGCTGGTCATCGCGACCGACCTGCCGACCGAGTTTCTGGGCCACTTCCGCTCGCAGTACGGTGTCGAGCGACTCGCCATTCTGGGGCCTCCCGGCGAGCACCTGGCGCTCGCACCCACGGAGGGCATCGAAGTCTGTGGCGACTGGCATGATCTCGAACGGCAGATCTGGGAGCGCAACGTCGCGGGCATCATCGTGACCTCGCCATCGCAGATGCCGGAAACCCTGCTGAACCGACTGATGGGCATCCGGATCAGCGGCATGCGCATCGTCACGCTGAACGATTTCTACGAAAAATACCTCGCGCGCCTGCCGATCTTTCATCTCGACCAGCAGTGGATTGCGACCGCCCACGGGTTCGAGCTCATTCACAATCCGATCGGACTGCGGTTCAAACGCTATATCGACATCATGGTCTCGGTCGTACTGGCGGTGATTCTGCTCCCGGTCTGGGTGCTGACGGCGCTGCTCGTTCTTGTGACGTCCGGCCTGCCGGTGCTCTACCGGCAGGAGCGGGTCGGTGAAAACGGTCGCAAATTCACTGCCTTCAAGTTTCGCACGATGAAACGGGACGCCGAGGCCGGGGGCGCCCGGTTCGCCGCTGAAAATGACCCGAGGCTGACGCCGCTGGGTGGTCTCATGCGCAAGTTTCGTGTCGACGAGTTGCCACAGATCTGGAACGTGCTCGTCGGCGACATGAGCTTTATCGGGCCGCGCCCGGAACGCCCGGAGTTCGTCAAGGACCTTCAGCGCGAGATACCCCACTACAGCCTGCGCCATATCGTGAAACCGGGCATCACGGGCTGGGCGCAGGTCATGTACGGTTACGGCGACTCGCCAGACGATGCGGCCGAGAAGCTGCAGTACGATCTCTTCTACATCAAGAACTACTCACTCATGCTCGACATCTCCATTCTGCTCAAGACCGTCAAGGTCGTCGTATTCGGTACCGGACGATGACCTACGAACCTGCAAACGATTTACTCAAGGGGCGGGTCATTCTGGTGACCGGTGCCGGTGCCGGCATCGGGCGCGCCGCATCGATCGCATTCGCACGATACGGGGCCACCGTCATACTCTCCGGCCGAACGACCAGCAAACTGGAGGATGTCTACGACGACATCGAGCGTGAGGGCGGCCCCCAACCCGGGATCGCCCCGCTCGACCTCGCCAGCGCGTCTGCCGACGACATGATGGAACTCGCCAGCGTCATCGATCGCGAATATGGAAAGCTCGACGGACTGCTGCACAACGCGGCAATGCTTGGCAAGATCATGCCGTTTGAATCCTGGGATATGAACGAGTGGATGCGGGTCATGCACGTCAACTTCACCGCCGAGACGATCCTGACCCGCATTATGCTGCCGCTGCTGCAACGTGCAGATGACGCATCGCTGGTCTTCACGACGTCCGGCGTTGGCACAAGACCGACCGCCTATTACGGCGCCTATGCCGTCTCGAAACACGCCGTTGAGGGATTTGCGATGCTGCTCGCAGAGGAACTGGAAAACACGTCCAGCATACGCACGAACATCATCAGCCCCGGCGTCGTTCGCACCCGAATGCGCGCCAGCGCCTTCCCGAGCGAGGACCCATCGACACTGGCGCCCCCGGAATCGCTGACGCCACTGTATCTCTACCTGATGGGGCCCGATTCCCGCGGGGAGAACGGCAAGACGTTTACGCCAGACTCGATCTGATGACCGTCACTCCGGTGGATCGAGTTCCACCATGCGATAGAGTTCGGCGAGTTCCTTGCGCGGGACGTCGGTGAACCTGCCTGATTTGACCGCCGAAGGAATCAGCAGGTGGGCATAGCGAACCCGCTTCAATCGACTGACGGTCAGGCCCTGTGACTCCCAGAGTCGGCGCACCTCACGATTCTTGCCTTCCATGAGGCAGACGTAATACCACTGGTTGGCACCCTCGTCCTCTTCACCCGGCGCCTTCACGATGTCCGAGAATCGGGCGACACCGTCTTCAAGCAGCACACCGTCAATCATTGCCTGCAGGTGGTGCTCTTCGACATCGCCGAGAATCCGGCACACGTACTCACGCTCGACCTGATAGGAAGGATGCATCAGCCGGTTGGCAAGTTCCCCATCGGTCGTCAGGAGCAGGAGTCCACTGGTGTTGAAGTCGAGCCGGCCGACAGATATCCACCGCTGCTTTTTCAGCTTCGGCAGCCGGTCGAACACTGTCGGGCGGCCCTCCGGGTCCTTGCGGGTACAGATCTGACCGGTCGGCTTGTTGTAGAGGATCGTGCGGTGCCGCTGCTTTTTCTGGCTGATGGGCTTGCCGTCGACGAAGATCCTGTCCTCCGGCTCGACCCGGTCCCCTGTGGTCGCAACCTCGCCATTGACGCTCACGCGACCGTCGGCAATCCACCGCTCCACCTCGCGCCGGCTGCCATGGCCGAGGTTTGCAAGCACCTTCTGTAGCTTCTCGGACACGGGGCGTCAGGTCGGACGCGAATCCGCGTCATCATCGGATTCGTCGGCTCCGCTATCGGTGGCTTCGCCGGATTCCGCATCGGCAGGCGAATCACTCGCGGCCGCGTCGCCATCCTCGTCATCGACGTCATCAAAATCCGGCTCGTCTTCTTCCGGCTCTGCAAAGAGGTTCTTGATGTTCTCCGAAATGGTGTTCACCTGATCAGTCACGGCGTCGAGATCCGCATCATCCTCATCATCTTCCCCGGCGGCTTCGGCATCGACCGCGCCTTCGCCAGCGTCGACGTCGAGCGACCGCGGCTCAATGATTTCCTCATCAAGCGCGAGTTCTTCGTTGGCACCCTCGAGATCCTTGATCTCGGAGAGCGTGGGCAACTCGTCCAGACTCGACAGGTTGAAGTAGTCGAGAAAGTTCTTCGTGGTCGCATAGATTGCCGGCTTGCCGGGGACATCCCGATGGCCGACCACGCGAATCCACTCGCGCTCGAGGAGCGTCCGGATGATGTTGGTGCTCACCGCGACGCCACGAATATCCTCGACGTCGCCGCGCGTAATCGGTTGTTTGTAGGCAATCAGCGCCAGTGTCTCCAGCAGCGCCCGCGTATATCGTGGCGGCTTCTCTTCCCACAGCCGACCGACCCATTCGCCATAGCGCTCACGAACCTGGAAGCGAAAGCCGCTCGCGACTTCCTTGAGTTCGAATCCGCGATCGACGAAATCCGCCTCGATCTCCTCAAGGGCGGCACGCACCTGCTTGCGGGACGGCGACTCGCTTTCCGGAAAGAGCGAGATCATGTTGTCGATGGAAAGGGGCTTGTCTGCGGCGAGGACGGCCGCTTCTACAATCTGCTTGAGCTCCGGGATAACGATCTCTTCGCCCGATGCTTCTTCACCCGCTTCGGCATCGCCAGGTTCTTCTTCAGCATGGCCGGCCGCTTCGTCGCCCTCCGCGACGGGCGCGTCTGCCGTGCCCTCGTCGGTCGGTGCTTCCCCGTCGATGGTCTCGGGCTTCATCTCGTCAGACCCGGCATCGGTTTCTGTCGTCTCGGCAGCAGGTGCGGCTTCCTCTGAACCATCAGGGCTACCGCTGTCGTCCGGCTTGTCTTCTTTCTTGTCGTGCTCTTCGTGCATTGCTTGTCTTAGAGGTTCTCAGTCGTCGGTTCGACCGCGCCGGACCGCGCCTTGACGTGGATCGGTGCGAACGGCTCGGTTTGGATGATCTCGAGCAGCGATTCCTTGATCAGTTCCATCGTCGCGAGGAACGTCACAATGACACCCGCCCGCCCCTCTTCAATGGTGAACAGCGAGAGAAAAGGAACGAACTGGTCGTTGGCGTTGTGAACGCGATCGAGAATCCGCGACATACGTTCACGGGTCGATAGCGGCTCAAGCGCAACGTGGTGACTCGCGTAGCTTTCGGCGCGCTTGAGCACCTTCGCCAGCACGATCAGCATTTCCTGCATCTTGACGTCAGGCAGGGGCTTGGGCTTGTCGATCTTCGGCAGGTCTGCCGCCGCCACCCAGATGTCCCGGTCGAGCCGAACGAGCTCGTCGATGTCCATCGCCGCCTGCTTGAAGCGCTCGTACTCCTGCAGACGCCGGATCAGTTCGGCGCGCGGATCTTCCTCGTCCTCTTCCTCGCTGGCTTGCCGCGGGAGCAACATGCGTGACTTGATCTCGGCGAGTACCGCTGCCATCACCAGGTACTCGGCCGCAAGTTCGAGCTGCATGTCGTGCATGAGCTCGATGTACTCCATGTACTGCCGCGTGATTTCTGCCACCTGGATATCCAGGATGTCCAGATTCTGGCGCTTGATCAGGTACAGCAGCAGGTCCAGCGGGCCCTCGAATGCCTCGAGGATGACTTCCAGCGCATCCGGCGGAATATAGAGATCCAGCGGAAGCTGGGTCATCGGCCGACCCTCGACAATCGCAAACGGCATCTCTGCCTGCGAAACCGTCGACTCCTTCGTCGTCGTGTCGCCGTTCTCTGGGGTCGGAGTATCGGTCATCGATAGTCGAGACCCATGGCGGTCCGGACATCCTCGATCGTGTCGCGTGCAATGGCGCGGGCCTTTTCGCAGCCCTCGGCGACAATGGTCTTCACGAGGTCAGGATTGTCTTCATACTGCTTCGCGCGCTCCCGCATCGGCTGCTGCTCCTCGAGCACCGCATCGACGAGCGGCTTCTTGCATTCGATGCAGCCAATACCGGCGGTCGTGCAGCCCTTGCGCGCCCAGGCCCGCGTATCGTCATCGGAATAGACCTCATGCAGTTTGAACACCGGACACTTGTCGGGATCGCCCGGGTCATTGCGGCGCACACGGGCCGGGTCCGTTGTCATCGTCTTGATCTTCTTCGCGACCGTGTCCTCATCCTCGCGCAACGATATCTCGTTGCCGTAGGACTTCGACATCTTCTGGCCGTCGACACCAGGCAGCGTCGACTGCTCGGTCAGCAACACCTGGGGCTCTGGCAGAATGACCTTGCCGCCACCCTCAAGATAACCGAACAACCGGTCACGGTCGCCGAGCGACACGTTGCCCGAATCCTGGATGATCGCCTGCGCCTTGGCGAGCGACTCCTGGTTACCCTGTTCGAGGAACTCCTTGCGCAGTTCCCGATAGATCTTCGCGTTCTTGCGCCCGAGCTTCCTGATCGCCTCCTCGGCCATCTCTTCGTATCCCGGCTCGCGGCCGAAGATGTGATTGAAGCGGCGAGCGATCTCACGGGTCATTTCGACGTGAGGCACCTGATCCGCCCCGACCGGCACATGCCCGGCCTTGTAGATCAGGATGTCCGAACTCTGGAGTACCGGATACCCGAGAAAACCGTAGGTCGCGAGATCTCGATCATTGAGCTTGGTGATCTGGTCCTTGTAGGTCGGCACACGCTCCAGCCACGACAGCGGCGTAATCATCGAGAGCAGCAGGTGCAGTTCAGCGTGTTCCGGGACCCGGCTCTGGATGAACAGTGAAGCCGAGCCCGGGTTGACGCCGGCGGCGAGCCAGTCGATGACCATCGTCCAGACGTTCTGCTCGATGACCGACACATCCTCGTAGTGTGTCGTGAGCGCGTGCCAGTCCGCCACGAAGAACATGCAGTCGTATTCATGCTGGAGGCGTACCCAGTTCTTGAGGACGCCGTGGTAGTGGCCGAGGTGTAAGCGGCCGGTCGGGCGCATCCCTGAAAGGACGCGCTTTTGTGCCTCAAGCAGACTCATGACAAGGCTCGATCAGAAAGAAAAAGTAAGGAAACGGAAACGTTCAATGAGGAGTAATTCGCGTTTTTCCGGATTATAGACGATGCCGCTCGCGGCGTCTGCCAGTGGAAGGCGCTTTCCGATCAGGCGACGAACAACTCCAGATCCCCGCAGCCCTCGCGGAGGATGACCGGCACGTCGTTCTCGAGATCAACCACCGTCGTCGGCTCGAGGCCACAGAAGCCGCCGTCAATGACCAGATCGACCTGATGCTCGAGCAACTCACGGATCTCATGGGGATCGGTCAGCGGGTATTCATCGCCGGGCAGGATCAGCGTGGAACTCATCAGTGGCTCACCCAGCACATCCAGCAGCGCGGCACAGATATTGTTGTCGGGCACCCGGACGCCGATCGTCTTCTTTTTCGGATGCACGAGGCGTCGTGGCACTTCGCGGGTCGCCTGGAGGATGAACGTATAAGGCCCCGGCGTCGCCGCCTTCAGCAGCCGATAGGCGGTATTGCTGACCCGGGCATACATCCCGAGGTCCGAAAGATCCCGGCACACGAGGCTGAAATCGTGATCGTCATCCAGGCGCCGGATCTGCCGCATACGCGTGACGGCCTGCTTGTCGCCCAGATGGCAGCCAAGCGCGTAGGCGGAATCGGTCGGATACACGATCACGCCACCCTGCCGGATGATATCCACCGCCTGATGGATCAGCCGTGCCTGCGGATTTTCGGGGTGAATGCTGAAGAACTGGCTCATTGCGCGATTGTGAGCGAAGTGGCCGGCACAAGGCAAACGGCGTACGCTCGCCGGATGCTCTACTGGCTCGACCTGTTCGGCGTCTTCGTATTTGCGCTCTCCGGCGCGCTTGCCGCGGATCGGCGCGGCATGGACCTCTTTGGCTTCACCGTGATCGCACTCTTTACCGCGATCGGCGGCGGCACGCTGCGCGACATCGTACTGGACGTGCCGGTGTTCTGGGTGACCGACGCAACCTACCTCGGCGTCATCCTGATGGCCGCGATCGTCACCTGGTTCGCCGACGCCATCATCGACCGCGCCGAGCGATGGCTTGTGTGGGCCGATGCACTCGGACTGTCTGTGTTCTGTGTTGCCGGTGCGGCAAAGGCCTGGGCGGTGACGGGCTCCGCGCCGATCGCCATCGCCATGGGGGTGGTGAGCGCCGTTTTCGGCGGGATCGTCCGCGATGTCGTCTGCAACGAGATTCCGCTCGTACTCCGACAGGATATCTATGCAACCGCCGCTTTCGCGGGCGCGGCAACCTGGGCGGGTCTCGTCTGGAGCGGCGCACTCACCGGGGCGGCCGCGCTCTGGGTCGGCGCCGCCGTCTGCTTTGCCGTCAGGGCAAGCGCGATCGTGTTTCGCTGGTCGCTGCCGACCCGCGGCGGACCCGCTGACTGATCGATCCCGAATTGGCCCGGAGCCCCCAAACCCACTATCATCTGCCTATGAAACAATTGATCGAATTCCTGCCCGTCGCCCTGTTCGCAGGCGCGTTCTTCTACACCCGGGATATCTATTTCGCGACCATCGTCCTCATGGCCGGTATCTGCGTGCAGGTTGCCTTCGAATACGGCACAACGCGCAAGGTCGACAAGCGAACCCAGGTCATCTTCTGGGTCGCCATCGTGCTGGGCGCGGCGACATTGCTCTTCCGTAACGAGGCCTTCCTGCTGTGGAAGCCGACCGTGGTCAACTGGATGTTCTCGCTGATCCTCCTTGGCAGTCAGGTGTTCACGACCGAGAGCCTGCTGAAGAAAATGCTCGGCAGCCAGCTCCCGCTGCCCAACCATGTCTGGCGGAATCTCACGCTCGGGTGGGCCTTTGGCTTTTTCCTGGCCGGGGCACTGAATCTGGTCGTGGCATTCCAGTTCAGTCTCGAGTTCTGGGTAAGCTACAAGCTGGTCGGCGGCATCGCCATCACCATGGTCTACATGATTACGACGATGGTCTACCTCGTCACTGGCGGCTACCTGACCGAAGAGTCGCTGAACGCCAACCAGCCCGAATCGGCCGACTCAAACTCCTGATGTGGTACGCAATCATTTCTGAGGACGTTGAAGACAGCCTCAGTCGACGCCAGAGTGCACGGCCGGCCCATCTGGAGCGCCTGAAACTGCTTCAGGATGCGGGACGCCTGCTGATCGCCGGCCCGCACCCCGCGGTCGACAATGAAGACCCGGGCGATGCCGGGTTCACCGGCAGCCTGGTCGTGGCCGAGTTCGAATCGCTGGAAGCAGCACGCGCATGGGCAGATGCCGACCCCTATGTCGCCGCCGGCGTCTACGCGCACGTCGTCGTCAAACCATTCCGAAAGGTGTTGCCCTGAACCGCTTTGCCCTGATTCTGCTGGTGCTGGCGCCGCTCACCGCCCAGCCGCTGTATGCAGAGACCGTTTACATTCGCGATACCCTGTACGTGCCGCTGCGCGGCGGTCAGTCGACGGAGCATCGTATCCTGCACCGGGGAATTCGCAGCGGCACCGCGCTGGAACTCCTCGAGACCAACGAGGAAACCGGCTACAGCCTCGTGCGCATGGAAGATGGCAGGGAAGGCTGGCTCCAGACCCAGTACCTGGTCGACGAGCCAATTGCCGCCGACATACTCGACGACACGCAGGCGCAGCTGCTGTCACTTGAGGCCGAACACCAGAAGTCCCTGCTCCGCGTGCAGCAACTGCAGGAAGCCAACGCGGCGCTGGAGGCACAGGTCGAGGAACTGGGCAGCCAGCTCGAGACAAGGACGGCCGAGTACGAGGAGCTTCGCGCCCTGTCGGACGAGACGCTGCAGATCCAGGCGCAGAACGAGTCGCTGAAGGATGAGCGGGAGTCACTGGACCAGCAGATTGATGCCCTCCTCATGGCCAACGACGAACTTCAGAACGACTCTGCCCAGGAATGGTTTCTGCGCGGCGGTGCGGTCGTCATCGTCGCACTGATTCTCGGCTTCTGGTTCGCTCGCCGCATCTACCAGCGAACCAATTCAACCTGGAGCTAGCGCAAACGATGCCGACGAAACTCAGCGTCAATCTCAACAAGGTCGCACTGTTGCGCAACTCACGGGAAACGACGATCCCGAGCGTTGTCGAGGCCGCCAAGACGGCGATCTCTGCCGGCGCCCAGGGCATCACGGTCCATCCGCGGCCCGATCAGCGCCACATACGGCCCGGCGATGTCGAGGATCTTGCGCGCCTTCTCTCGGACCCGGCCTTCGCGGGGATCGAGTTCAATATCGAGGGCAATCCCTATGCCGGGCCCGAGGCAAACGGGTTTCCCGGTTTCATGGCACTCGTCGATGCCAATGGCCCGCACCAGTGTACGCTGGTGCCGGACGACCCGGCGCAGCTCACGTCTGACCACGGCTGGGATCTCCTCGCCCACGGCAACGAATTGAAACCGATTGTCGACCGGCTCAAGGACGATGGTATCCGCGTATCAGTCTTCATGGACCCTGTACCTGAGCAGATCGAGCGAGCCGCCCGTCTTGGCGTCGACCGGATTGAGCTGTACACAGGCCCTTATGCAGAAGCCTTCGGCCACCACGATGAGATCCTCGGCCGTTTTGCTGAAGCGGCACGCGTTGCCGGCGAGCTTGGCCTCGGGGTCAATGCCGGCCATGACCTCAATACCGACAATCTCGGCGAATTCTGCCGCACGGTGCCCAACGTTGCCGAAGTGTCGATCGGCCATGCGATCATCGCAGATGCGCTTTGGTACGGTCTGGACCCCACGGTTCGCCGCTATCGGGAGATTCTCGACCTTGCCGGTGGCGCTTGACCTGACCCCCTGCCTTGGCCTCAAAGCAGCCACTCGTTATCATTGACGGCTCTCTACACCTCCGTCATTCAACCGAAACCAACACCCCTATCTCACATGAATACAAAAACGAAAAGTCTCGCCATCAGCCCCGTGATCGGTATCGCTGCCTTTCTGATCATCGGTTTCATCCAGCAGGGCAGGTTCAGAATCCCGCAGTCAGCCGGCGATTTTGCCGAGCTCGCCGTACTCATCGCCGCCGTGGTGGCAGGCAGCCTGCTGCCCTCAGGCTCACGCGATGCATTCGAATCCGACGAGGAGACCGGTACGGTCAAGTGGTTCAACGTCAAGAAAGGCTACGGCTTCATCACTCGCGACAGCGGTGACGATGTGTTCGTTCACTACCGCAACATCAGCGGCGAAGGACGACGCGCCATCGCTGAGGGTCAGCGCGTACGATTCGTTGTGGTCGACAGCGACAAGGGTCCCCAGGCCGACGAGGTCGAGGCGATCTAGCAGCGGTTTCCGGCAGTGCACCAGATCATCTTTGTCGCGGAACCGGAGCAGATCGACGATCTGGAGCTGGATGAGAACCCGGCCGATCACTATCCCGTCATGTCATCGCAGGAGTTTCACCGCGATGCGAGGGCGCAGCTCTACGCGCTGGTGACCGGCACCTTCTTTGACGAAGCATCAGAGCTCGAGATCCTGCGGCGCTCGCTGACCGACGACGGCCCGTACATCTACCAGCTCGAGGCGAGCACCCAGCGCAGCTTTTCGAGGCTCGACGAGGACACGCTCGGCGAGTTTGCGGAGCGTTGGGCCGAGACCGAGGAGATCGAAATGCTCGACCGCGACGTCAATGATCTCTATGACTTTCTGTATCAGTTTGCACACCTCTGCCACGTCGCCACCCAGGGCGAGGATCTCGGCCTCTTCATCTATTCGGACAGCTGAGCATGAAGCAGCGCAACGTCGTCTACAGCACGGACAAGGGCCGCACGTGTCCGGCCTGCGGCAACCCGGTGGCAGACTGCACCTGCAGCAAAGACAATACCTACGCCGGTGACGGGGTCGTCCGCCTGCAGCGCCAGACAAAAGGCCGCGCCGGCAAGCCCGTCGTGGTTGTCACCGGACTTCCCGGAACGGCGGAGGAGATCAAGGCCATCGCCAAACAGCTGAAGCAGAAGTGTGGCGTCGGCGGTACGGTAGAAGACGGCTCGATTGTCATTCAGGGGGACAAGCGCGATACGATCAAACAGGCGCTTGAGGGCGCCGGATACACAGTCAAACTGAGTGGGGGCTAGATGGGCACAATGATATCAGCAGAATCGGTCAGGGACATGCAGGGCGATCCGCGGCTTCGCGTACTCGACTGTCGCTATTCCCTGGCCGACGAGGAAGCCGGCCTGCGTGCTTTCCGGGAAGGCCATCTGCCCGGCGCGCAGTACGTCGACCTGGGGCTCGATATGAGCGCCGAGGTCATCCCTGGGCAGACAGGCCGCCACCCGCTGCCCGAACGCGAGGCGTTCGCCGATTGCCTGTCTCACCTCGGCGTCGCGAATGATTCGGTCATCGTCGCCTATGATGACGGCGCAGGTGCCTTCGCGGCGCGGCTCTGGTGGATGGTGAGATGGCTGGGGCATGACGAGGTCTACGTCATGGACGGTGGATTCGCACGCTGGCAATCGCTCGGCCTGCCGACCACCGATGAATCCTTCACCCCCGACATCACTGACTTCGAAGTGAACAAGAGCCTCGCCAGAATGGTCTCCGTCAACAGCGTACAGAGCGCAGGACTGCTGCTCGACGCGCGGGACGAAGCGCGCTACCGCGGCGAGCAGGAGCCGATCGACCCCGTGGCAGGGCATATTCCAGGTGCAGTCTGTGCGCCGTTCTCTCAGAACGTCAGCGCCGACGGCTGCATGCGGAGCGTCGATGAATTGAGTGAGCGGTTCAGCGCCCTCGGCGTCGCTGCAGACGCTGACGTGGTCTGCTATTGCGGCTCCGGCGTCACGGCCGCTCACAATGTGTTGGCCATCGTGCATGCCGGACTGCCGGAACCCGCACTCTATCCCGGCTCCTGGAGCGAGTGGATCACAGACCCGAACCGTCCCGTCGAGACTGGATGAGCGGCTACTGCCTGCCCTGGGCAGAAGTCGACTGGGCAACGCCCGCAACACCACGCTCGAAGATCATCGGGGACATTTTCTGGTCTCTTGATCAGGGCCTCGCCGAAAAGCAGCATGTCTTCATCGAGGGCAACGCACTGCCCGACCGGTTCGCATCGGTGGGACACGGACACTTCACGGTTGGCGAGATCGGATTCGGTTTCGGACTCAACTTTTTGCTGACGACACAGGCATGGCGCAAGGCCGCGCCGCCCGGCGCGATGCTCAACTATATCGCCCTCGAGCGATCGCCCGTCTCCCCCGGCGATCTTGTCACCTGTTTCGAAAGACTCGATCTCGATGCCGGGCTCCGCAAGCGAGCGTCCACACTCATCAAGCGCCTGCCTTCGTTGCCGGTTCCCGGCTGGCATCTGCTCGAGATCGACACTGATATCAATCTGATTCTGGGACTGGGTGACGCAGCTCACCTGCTGGAGGATCTGGATGCACAAGCAGACGCCTGGTTTCTCGATGGATTCAGCCCGAGACTGAACGAGGATGCCTGGACGCCGATGATCCTGGCCGCGGTCGCGGCGCACTCGCGCCCGGGGGCCACCTGTTCAACCTACTCGGTCGCCGGCGTCGTCCGCCGAGGCCTCGCAGAAAACGGTTTTGACGTCACCCGCGCGCCCGGCCACGGCAACAAGGCCGAAATGATCGTTGCTCGTGCCGCCGGGCAATGGATTCCTGCCCACTTCAACGCCGCCCGCGTCGCCATCGTCGGCGCGGGCCTTGCCGGACTCTGCGCCGCCCGCGCGCTGTCGCGACGCGGCATCGAAGTCACGTTGTTCGAGCGCGACGACCATTGGCCTGCGGGCGCATCGGGCGCACCGGCCCTCGCCGTCTATCCGCAGCTTTCAGCGACGGCGGAACTCGCCAGCCGGTTCTCGCTCACCGCGTTCCTGTTCGCTACCGCCTGGTATCGCACGTACCGTGCCTGCGGCCGGATCCAGCTCGCTGAAAATGAGGCAACCACGCACCGGTTCATCGATGTCGCGGCACAGCTGCCGGAGACCTTCGCGCAATGGCTGGATCGTGATGCCGCATCGATGAGGATCGGGCTCGGCTGTCGCCATGGCGGACTGTACCTGCCGGAGGGCGGCTACGTTGTTGCCCGGACTGAATTCTCCGACGAGTTTGATATCCGGCTTGGCGAGGAAGTCTCGCTCACGCCGGAAGGTCGTCTCGCCATCGCCGGCGGCGACATGCCGTTCGATGCCGTACTGCTGGCCGCCGGGCACGACGGCTTTCCATTACTCACACCGCTCGATCGCAGACCGGTGCGCGGCCAGAACATCAAGGTCTCGCTGCCTGTCAACCCCGATGTTGTCGTCGGCGGCCCGGTATCCGTCATTCCACTCCGCGACTCAACCGCGATCGTGGGCGGCACTTATCATGCCCGGGACACGAGCAGCCGGACAAGCGATGAGGATTCACAAGAACTGCTGAGACGGCTGGGCAGCGCGCTGGATACCGAGAGCCAGGTCGTCTCGGCCTGGACCGGCGTTCGAAGCACAACCCGGGACCGCCAGCCGATCGCGGGACCGGTGCCACACTTCGAATTGCTGGATGCCTGGTGCGCCCGGGGCGACGGAACACCGTTTCAGGACTGGCTGCCGGGGCTCTACACGGTGACCGGACTCGGCTCCCACGGCGCGACCACGGCACCATTACTCGGCGAAATGGTTTGCCGGCAGATGACCGGCGAGGCAGGCTGTGCCGGCAGTGCCGCGGCCGGACGACTGAACCCGGCACGATTTCGACTCCGCGACGCCGGGCGGCGTCGCGATGTCAGTTCACTCAGCCCGCGTCCACCACGCGAACGTTGATGACGCCCTCAATGCCGGAGATCTCCCGCACCAGATCGTCCTCGGCAGGCGACGCGATGTCGATCAGGTTGTAGGCGACGTCCTCACGACTCTTGTTGATCATGTCGATCACGTTGACGTTGCGATTCGCCAGAATGGACAGCACGCTGCCGAGAATCCGGGGGACGTTACGGTTGGCGAGGGCAATGCGGTAGCCCTCCGTCCGCTCCATGAACACTGACGGGAAGTTCACCGAGTTCTTGATGTTGCCGTTCTGCAGGAAGTCGATCATCTGATCGGCGACCATCATGGCGCAGTTCTCTTCGGCCTCTTCGGTGCTCGCGCCGAGGTGCGGCGTTGCCAGAACACCGGGCTTGCCCACAAGACCGGGGGTCGGGAAGTCGCTGATGTACTGGGAGAGGGTCCCGTCATCGAGCGCCCTGGCCAGCGCCTCGGTCTCGACGATCTCTCCGCGGGCGAAGTTGAGAAGGACCGCACCACGCTTGAAGTTTGAGAGGGCTTCTTCGTTGATCATGCCGCGTGTCGCATCGAGTGCCGGCACGTGCAGTGAAACGATGTCCGAGTTGGCGAACAGCGCGTTCATGCTCTCCATGCGGCCCACGTTGGCCGACAGCCGCCAGGCAGCCTCGACGGACAGCGCGGGGTCATAGCCGATGACGGTCATACCCATGTCGAGTCCCATCTCGGCAACCATCGAGCCGATGGCACCCAGCCCGAGAACGCCGAGCGTCTTGCCCTTGAGTTCACTGCCCTTGAACTGCTTCTTGGCCGCCTCGACCTGCTTGTTCATTTCTGCCTTGTCCTGCTCGGCAGCCAGCGAGTTGACGTACTCGATACCCGGAATGATGCCGCGGCGGGAGAGCACCAGACCTGCCATGACGAGTTCCTTGACCGCGTTTGCGTTGGCGCCGGGTGTGTTGAAGACCACAATGCCTTTCTCGGTGTACTCGGCCACAGGAACGTTGTTGGTGCCGGCGCCAGCGCGACCGACCGCGATCAGTTCGGGATTGGCATCATCGGCGCCCAGCTGGTGAGAGCGGAGCAGGATCGCATCCGGTGAGGACACATCTGACCCAAGCTCGAAATATTCGGGAGAGAACTTCGACAGCCCTTTCTCGGAAATATTGTTGAACGTTCGAATCTTGAACATGCCCTTGCTTCCTGTGTGTGAGTTGGAGATTTGGAAGGCCGAGATTCTACACAAAGAAGCACGCTGTGAAGCGCATCATCCGACGCCTTTTTCTCACCCAAACTATTAGCCTTCTTCATGAAGCGGCGGGGCTTGCCGTCATCAGCCCCCTCCCGTACGTTGACGGAAATGATTCGTGCAGCAAGAGGGGCAATAGGATGGAAACAACGCGTGTGCCAGGCTGGTACTGGATCGTCGCCGGGGTGGCGGCCTTGTTCAACGTCGGCGGGGTCGCCAACTACATCTTGAGCAAGGTGGACCCGGAGAGCGCAACCGCCGGGATGACGGCGGAGCAAGCGACCTACTTTCTGAGCTTTCCGGCCTGGTACACGGCCGTCTACGCGCTGGCGACCCACCTGGCGCTGGCCGGCGGCATTCTGCTCTTGCTTCGTTTCCGGGTGGCATTTCACGCCTTCGCTGCGGCAGCCCTGCTCTATGCGATTTCGCTCATCTACCACTACGTCCTGAACGATGTCATCTTGACCCTGCCGGCAGGCATGCACGTCTTCAGTGCGGTGATCGGTCTCCAGCTCGTTCTGTTCGCTGTGTTTGCGAGGTGGGCGAATCGCCGGCGCTGGTTGCGATGACGCGAACGCAATTCTTGCAGTTCGGCCACAACTTCGCTGCCGTCGTCGGTGAATTCACCGACCTCTGGCACACAAGATGCACCTTAACTGCCACAGCCATCACAAGGATCGAGAGTCATGACAGATCATGAAGCGACCATCGACAAACTCGACGCGCGTGTCGAGCAGACAGAAGCCCAGCTGAAGCAGTTGAAAGCGCGCGCCAAGGCGAAAGACGGCGAGGAGAAGGCAGAGCTTGATCAGGAGATCGCCCGCCTCGAGGAACAGCGGGGCAAGGCCAGAGAGAAACTCGCGGACCTTCGCTCGGCAGGCGCTGACGCCGCGGACGACCTCATGTCCGGTACACGCGACGCCTGGGATTCACTCAAGACAGCGATCGGCAATGCCGCGGAACGCTTCAGGTAAGACTTACAGTCATTTGTAAGGATTGCAGGGTCGTTCACCAGTTGCGTCAGGTTGATTCAGCATCTCACCCGCAATCGCGGCAAGTACGCCATCAACGATGGTTCGCTCGAGATGAATACCCTCAACCTCATTGATCTGGCGAACTGCGGAGGGGCTGGTGATGTTGATCTCCGTCAGTTGCTCGCCAATGAAATCCAGGCCGGCCAGCAGCACACCCTTGTCTGTCAGGTAGCGGCCTATCTCTTCGCTGACCTGTCTTTCACGTTCCGTGAGGATCGTCTGCCGGCAAGTGGCCCCCTGATGAATATTCGCAAGGTGGGATTCCGTCGCCGGGATACGGTTCACCCAGCCAACCGGTGAGCCATTCACGAGGTAGACACGCTTGTCCCCGTTTGCCACGGCAGGAAGGAACTGCTGGGCAAGAACATACCCATGGCGTGCGACCGCACCGCGGATCGCGCCTGCCCGATTGGCATCATCACGATCGAGGATGGAGATACCGCGACCCGAGCAATCGTCCAGCGGTTTCAGCACTGTCTTTTCATGCCTTTCCGTAAACGCCACCAGTGCGTCCACATCAGAAGAAACCATCGAGTCCGGACAGTAACCTGCCCACTGCTGCGTGACGATTTTCTCGTTCAGGTTTCGAAGCGCCGCCGGTGAGTTGATCTGCAAGACGCCCGGGTCGAGAAACTCGAGCAGATAAGTCAGATGCAGGTAAGCCGTATCAAAGGGCGGGTCCTTCCTGATCACCAGTGCATCAAGCCGGTTGATCTCAATCTGCTCGCCGGCCTCCAATCGAAAGGGCATCGTCGAGCCGACCCGCTGCGCCATCGCCATGAGCTTTCCATTGACCAGTGAGAGGTCCTCTTGCTCCAGCCAGCAGGCTTCATGGCCCCGTGCCATCAGTTCATCCATGCACAGCAGGGATGTTTCAGTCGCAAGATTCAGCGTCTCATAAGGGTCCATCAGAAACCCGATACGATATCGAGGTTCCATTATCGGCATCTGCCACCATCATCAGAGCCCGCACCCTGACAGCATTCTGCCATCAGGTAATCCAGCAATCCCGACATGGTCCTGAATTCTGCAAAGCAACGCAGGACGCGCCCTTCCCGCTGCTGGCGAACAAGCCCGGCTCTGACCAGATGGCTGATGTGATGGGTCAGCGTTGATGCCGCGAAGTCCAGTTCCTGCTGAATATGGCCAACCGGCGCACCCTCAGTGCCCGCTCTCACCAACAGCCGGAATACCGCAAGACGCCGGGGGTTACCCAGACTTTCGAGCGCCGCCGCCGCAGTGCCCAGCGTCAGCGCGTCTGCGGCGTTGGCAATGGCCGAGTGGGCAGGCGAAGAAGACATGGCGAATTCCGAGACAATGTTCGAGGATTATATTTCTAATATCTTAGAAATGTCGAATTATTTTCTGGGCCGCACCCGCTTCTGAGACAGCCGCACGCATCTACGCCACCTGAAAGAAACCTCAGAGACGCGAGAGCAGTGCCACCCTCATTCGCCTGAATTCTTCATCGGTGATGGCGCCGAGTTCCTTCGCCTGATCCAGCTGGATCAGTTCCTCACCGATCGTCGGCAGCGAGTCGCCGATATCGATTCGCACACAGCCACTTACCGCGAGGCACGCGAACAACAGGACAAGCATCCTAGATTTCATCGGCTCGCCCCCGCAGACGAATCGCCAGATAAGTGAATGCTGCAGCAAGGCCGAGCGCCACCGGTAACTCCCAGCTCAGGCCGTAGGCAACGACCGTCTGCCCCAGCGTCATGTCGTGCTCATCTTCATACCCGACCGGCAGCGCATGACGGAGCATGAACGGGCCAACCTCACCCGACACCAGAATGGCATCAACCGCAGCGATGACCAGCGGCACGCCGAGCGCCCACATGAATGGCACTGATCTCGCCCACGCGGAGACCAGCAGCACCCAGGCATAGAACGGCGCACACCAGAACACCGTAACGAGGTGATAGCCGGTGTAGGTCCCCCAGCGCATCAGCAGCGCCATCGGGTCGAATACCACGTCGGCTACCGATGGAGGTGCGTCACCAAGACTGAGCGTCGATGTAATCAGGAATCCGAGCTGAACGACGAAGACGCACGCGAAGTAGATCACCGGAATAATGACGAGGGCCGTCAGCAATTTCGAGGCAATCGTCACGGCATCGGATACCGGCATCGACTTCCAGAACAGAATGCTGCGATCACGACGGTCCTCGTGGAGTGTACCGAGCAGGTAGAAGAAGACTAGGAACCAGAGAATGCCGAACAGCGGCCAGCTCGTCCCGAAATAGGCGACTTCCATCGTTGTCGCCTGTTCTACCGGCGGCATGACCGCGAGATTCTGCAGGAGCTGCTGATACCAGAGCCCGATGACGAGTTCGCGCGCCTCACCGGCGT
Source organism: Pseudomonadales bacterium (assembly GCA_965267485.1). Lineage (GTDB taxonomy): Bacteria > Pseudomonadota > Gammaproteobacteria > Pseudomonadales > Azotimanducaceae > JANQJA01. The sequence continues at coordinate 3,305,114 of OZ254080.1, forward strand.
CGTCATGGACCGTAATAGAAACCCACCCATCGGAGCCCATGCTGACTGCCATCAGGGCAGCGATCTGGAGCAGCAGGATAATCGCCGTGACCGCCAGCGGGACGTGGAACAGCATGTTCCGGTGCTCCTGGAACTCACGCTTCAGCAATGCCGGCATCTGGTTCATACCACCTCCTTTTGCATCTTGGCGACAAACAGGTCAGAGACGCTCGGCACGTGCGGCTCGCCCAACGCCAGCAAGCGCTCACGTTCGACACCCTCGAAGGTCATGATTTTCTTGCCCAGCGCATCCCTTACGTAGAGCGGCGAGAGCGCCAATGCCTCATCGACCTGATCCGGCGCAACCAGCAGGTCGCACCAGTTGTCGGCAATCTCGTCCATGGGGCTGTCCAGTACGATCCGACCGCGATCGATGAACAGGAGATGCGTCAGCAGGCTCTCGATTTCCTCGACCTGATGAGTGCTGATGATGATGCTCGTCTCGTTGTCAAAGTAGTCATTCAGAAGCCGGTCGTAGAACTGCTTGCGGTACAGGATGTCGAGCCCGATTGTGGGTTCGTCGAGCACGAGCAGGTCAACATCAATACCCATCACCACCGCCAGGTGAAGCTGCGTCACCATGCCCTTGGAGAGCTCCCGAACCCGGCTACGCGGATGCACATCCGTGCGGGCCAGTGCGTCTTCGGCACGCTGCCGGTCGAATGCCGGGTGGACTCCTTCCACGTAGTCGATCAGTTCGCTGACGCGCATCCAGCGCGGCAGGACGCCAACGTCGGAGATAAAGCAGACGCGCTCCATGATGGCATGGCGATTGGTGCGCGGGTCCTCACCCACCACGGTCATATCGCCCGCGAAATCCGTGAGCCCGAGCAGGGCTTTGAGCGTCGTCGTCTTGCCGGCTCCGTTGGGCCCGATCAGGCCCACAATCGAACCGGGTTCGATGGTGAAACTCACCCCGTCCAGCGCCTTGAAGCTGCCGAAATGCTTGACCAGATTCTCCGCATGAACGATCGCCATCTCAGTTTCCCCTTCCCTGTAACAAGGCATCGACCGACAGGCCGAGCCGTTCGATTCGTTCAACCACCAGCGGCCACTCCTCACGCAGGAATCGTTCCCGTTCCTGGCGGCGGAGTTGGTCTGCAGCGCCTTCCCTCACGTACATGCCGAGCCCCCGCCGCTTTTCGACGAGGTCCTCCTCGACCAGCAACTGGTAGGCCTTCGAAACGGTCAGTGGATTGATGCGCTGCTCGGTTGCAACCTGACGTACCGAGGGAAGCGCATCACCATCGCGATAGATCCCTTCCAGCATCAGCTCGACGAGTCTGTCTCGAAGCTGACGGTAGATCGGATCCTTGTCATTCCAGCTGATTTGCACGGTGAAGAGTGTGTTTGTGAACTAGTGTTATACCAAACTATAACACCAAAACAACAAGACACAACCCCTGCGGGAACAAAAAGCGGAGATCAGTGTTTCAGGTGGCGCTCAACGAGGGCATAGATCATGTCGACGGTATCCGGCACGTCGAAGCCGCCGAGCGCGTCATGCAGCGCCTCCCGGCCGGCCCAGGCTTCCTGCACCGCAACCAGCAGCGTTTCGGGCGAAAGGTCTTCCTGATAGACCAGCCTGCTCATGCCGAGCGCGCGGAACGCCTCGGCGTTCTCGATCTGGTCGCCGCGGGAAGCAGCGCGAGGTAACGGTACGAGCACGTGCGGGGTTCGTGTCACCAGCAATTCGTAGATTGCGTTGGCGCCGGCGCGCGAGATCGCCAGATCAGCGGCCGCCAGAACGTCGCCGAAGGCATCCCGGATAAACTCGTGCTGGTAGTAGCCCGGTCGATCGGCATCATCGTCCATGTTGCCGCTGCCCACGATATGAACGACCTCGAACGTCTTGCAGAGGTCTTCGAGCGCACCGCGAACGGCGTCATTGATGGCGCGCGCCCCCAGACTGCCGCCAACCACGAGCAACACGGGCTTGTCATCAGAAAGCCCAAGCGCTGCCCGCCCCCGTTCGGCGTTCCCCTCGAGCAGCGCCCGGCGAACCGGGGACCCTGTGACAATTCCCTTGCCTGCCGGCAGACATGCGAGTGTCGACTCGAAGTTGACACAGATCTGCCGCGCAAACGGGACGCTCAGCCGGGTGGCGAGACCCGGCGTCGTATCGGATTCATGCGCGATGACCGGGATGCGGCACAGCCACGCCGCGACGACAACCGGTACGGCGACGAAACCTCCCTTGCTGAATACGACGTCCGGCGACAAGCGCAGGCACAGCCACACGGCCTGCAGCAGGCCAAAGGCAATACGAAACGGGTCTGTGAAATTACGCCAGGAGAAGTAGCGCCGCAGCTTGCCGGTTGCGACCGCATAAAAGGGAATGCCGGTATCGGCGACGATGCTGCGCTCTATGCCATCCGCTGACCCGATGTATATCGCGTCCCAGCCTTCGTCCCGAAAGCGTTCAATCAGCGCGACATTGGGCGTGACGTGTCCCGCCGTCCCGCCGCCGGTGAACAGTATTCGTCTCACCCCGCCAGCACCGATTTCACCAGTGGGATGGTGACACGACGCTGCTCGGCAAGGGTCGCGAGTTCAATCCGTTCCAGCAGATCGACGAGTGCGCGCGGACTCCGGTCAGCACGTGACAGGATGAACCGGCCTACCTCGTCGGGCAGCCCAAACCCCTGCCGATTTGCCTTGTCCTTCAGCAGTTGCAGCTTCTCATCATCTCCGAGGGTATCTGTTTCGACGGGCAATGCGGCAAGCAAACGGGATCTCAGGTCAGGCAGCCTGACGTCGAGATCACGGGGCGGTCGGTCCACCGCGATCACGAGGCGCCGATGGGCATCCCGAGCGCCGTTGATGAGATGAAAGAGCGCGACCTCCCAATCGTCCCGCCCGAACAGTTCGCCGGCATCATCAATGCACACGATATCGAACCCTTCGAGGCCCTCTGCGATACCGGGATCATGCTGGGCGGGCGAATCGAGGTAGAACGCATGAAGTGCACGGCCACGGGCATCATGGCAGACCGCCTGCAACAGGTGGCTCTTGCCGCTGCCTTCTTCACCGTGAACGACAACAAGGGGGTCGGCACCGTCCAGCCGCCGCGGCGCCTCACCGAGGTAGTTGGCGAACGTTGCATCTTCTCGCAGGCGGATTTCGAGCGGCAGCTGAACCTGGGGCAAGTTACTCGCTCCCGGAGCCGTAGTATTCGCTCTCGATGTAGCGGCGGTGCGCGTGTCGCAGGAACACCATGATCACCGCGGCAACGGGCAGCGCCAGCAGAATGCCGACAAAGCCGAAGAGTTGGCCGCCCGCGAGGATGGCAAAAATCACCGCGACCGGGTGCAGGCCAATACGATCACCCACCAGCAACGGCGTCAGCACCATGCTCTCGACCATCTGGCCGATGCCGAAGACGACCCATACCAGCACCAGATGAATGAGATCCTGGAACTGGAACACGGCGGCCAGACTCGCCGCCAGAATGCCCACGACAAACCCGAGGTACGGCACGATACTCGCGAGCCCTGCAAGCATGCCGATCAGCAGCGCCATCTCGAGGCCGGTCACATAGAGACCGACGGCATAGATCACACCCAGCAGAACCATGACGAGCAGCTGTCCTCGCAGAAAGGCGCTGAGCACCTCGTCGCATTCTGTCGACAGCTGAACGACCGTGACCTCGGTCTCTCGCGGCACGAGTTCCCGAAGACGCCCCATCAGCAGGTCCCAGTCACGCATCAGATAAAACGCAACGACGGGAATCAGCGCGAGATTGGCCGTCCACGCCAGCAGGGCGAAACCGGACCGCGTGACCTCGGAGAGAATTCGGGAAACCACGCCGCCGGCCTGCTGCCAGCTCCCGGCGAGTTGCTCGCGCAACTCCTCGATGCTGAAAGCGAACGGATCGACATTGAAGTACTCGACGAGCAACGGGCTCACGCGTTGCTGCAGCCAGAGAATCATTGCCGGAATCTGCTTGATGAACGAATTCACTTCGCCGACAAGCAACGGCACCAGCACAAGCAAAGCCCCGGCAAGCAACGCCAGAAACAGCGCAAAGACCAGTGAGACGCCCAATGTGCGCCCGAGCCCGAGATCCTCGAGCCGGTCGACCAGCGGATCACCCAGATAGGCGATGATGAATCCAACGAGGAACGGCATCAGAATCGGCTGCAGCAGGTAGACCAGCAGAAAGAACGCTGCCAGTACCAGCAGGACGAATGTCCGCTGAAGGGTCGTCATCTCAGTTCCGCAGCCAGCGGTAACGAAGCGTTTCGTCACCGCTGATGAATATGAGCTTCTCGTCCAGATCGATGATTTCCCTGAGTTGTTCGACCTGCCCCTCCGTCCGGAGCCGGAAGAGCACCTCGTCGGCGACGACCTCGACGACCGCGCTGTCTACCACAGGTGTCAGCGATTCAAGATAGGACGAGACTGCCGCATAGTCTTCGAGTTGTTCGATCGCTTCGACCCGAAGCAGCAGTTCCGATCGCGTCGAGTCGACCGCATAGCGCGACGCGAGTTCACCCGTCAGCCGGTCGACGATACCGGCGACAATCATGGCCGGCGTTTCGGCAACGTTCTCGAAATTCTCCCAGCGATCTTCAATGCGATAGATCCAGCGCCCCGTTCTCGACTCCGCCGCGCCAAGCTGGACACGCCCCGCAAGGATCACATCCGGGTTGTAGCGCATCGACGCGACGTCGATGCGATCGGAAAAGAAACCCCAGACCTCCGCTGCAGACAGCCTCGACGTGTCTTCGAGATCCAGTATCGGGTAGAGCAGCGGCAGTCCACGGGCACGTGACTCGCGCTCAAGCGCCTCGGCGAGCGGATGATCATCACCCTCGGTCAGCAATCGCCGACCATCGACATCGTTGATGGCGATCCAGACGAGAACGCCCGGCCGGTTGCTGCCCCAGACCGGAAAACCGGCGCTCCTCAGGAGCCGCGCAACCGCAGAGGGTTCGAACGCGACGCGAAGCAGGCGCGCAGGCCGCTCTTCGCCGTCAATCATCAGCACACGATCTGTGGAGTCGTATCCGTATTGGTAGTAGTAACTTTCAGGATTCCTGAGCGCGTCGCGAATCGCGGGATGCTGCGGGGCATCGGTCGACCCGGAGACTCTCACCAGCACCTGCTGCAGCCCGGCGCGAGCACCGGCGGCAATTCCTCCTGTATCCTCTGGTGCAGCGGGCACGAGTACCTCTGCAACGTAGAGGTTCTCGACCTGGACTGCCCACGCAGACGGGAGCCAGCTCGAGACCGCCAGCAGCAGGATAAGGGAACTTCTCTTGATGCGAGGACTCCTAGAATACAACCGTTTTCGGCACGACGGGATTGTCAGGGAGAGGCCGGGGATTTACAAGTTGCGCACGAGTAGCACACTCATCACATTGCTCCTGATCACGCTGTCTGTACCGCTTGCCGCGGATCCGACACCCTATCGGGCCGTGTACAAGGCGACCTACAAGGGCGTTCCCATCAGCGCCACCGGCATCCGTGAACTGACGAAGACCGATGACGGCCACTATCTGCTCACGTCGGTCGCAAAGGCGATTGTCGCGACGGTCGAAGAGTCGACCAAGTTCCGGGCGATCGACGAACAGGTACGGCCGGTCGAGTATCGCTACGATCGTCGCGGCATCGGTCGCAAGGAATCCGATCTGCTGAGATTCGACTGGGAAAGCATGCAGGTTTCACGCATCGCCGACGACAACGCCTGGGAACGTGACATCTCCCGGGGCATCCAGGACAAGCTGTCATACCAGCAGGAGATGCGCGAGGAACTGATCAAGGCGAAGGAAGCGAGCCTGCCCTGGCCCGAGATGACCTATCAGGTCGCGGAAGACGACGGACGAATCCGGGAATACCGCTTTCGCGTCGTAGGCGAGGAAACCGTATCAGTTCCGGCAGGAACGTTTCACACCATCAAGGCAGAGCGCGTCCGCGATCACAGCAAGCGATCCACCCACTTCTGGCTCGCTCCGGAGCATGAATTCATGCTCGTCAGATTCGAGCATCAGGAAGATGACGGGGATGGCTTCAAGCTGTTATTGCGCGAAGCCACCCTGAATGGAGAGACGGTGGCCGGGATCACCGACCACCGCTAATGCGTCAGCCCGCCTTGGGCACCCACGCCATGCACCAGCCTTCGGCCGGCACCAGTCGATTCTGGAACAGGGCACAACCCGACCAGCCATCACCATCGGCGTCCGCCGCGTAGAACTGGCAGTTGTCACAGATCTGATCCGCGCCCGCAACGCCCATCTTGTCCGGGCGTTCTGCCGTGGTGGCATCCTCGACGTACTTGAGGTTCTTTGCCGCCGGATCGTCGAGCGGCACCTTGTCAGCCGCTGCCGCCGAATGAAGATCGATGTTGACCAGCGGAATCAGTGCAACCGATGCAGTCGCCTTGAGAAAATTCCGTCGTGTAGTCATGGTTACTCCGTTGCTTTCTTTGCTCTTGCTTACGAGTTTAGGCTCGTGGCGGATGCACGGCCCTGACCTGCGTCATGATTTGCGCAATCTCACGCCTTGGGCAGCGTGACGCCGCGCTGGCCCTGATACTTGCCGCCGCGATCCTTGTAGGAAGTTTCGCAGGCTTCATCCGACTCGAAGAACAGCATCTGCGCGACGCCTTCGTTCGCGTAGATCTTCGCCGGCAGCGTGGTCGTGTTCGAGAACTCGAGCGTCACGTGACCTTCCCACTCCGGTTCGAGCGGCGTCACGTTAACAATGATGCCGCAGCGTGCATAGGTCGATTTACCGAGGCAGATCGTGAGGACGTTGCGTGGAATCCGGAAGTACTCGACGGTGCGCGCAAGGGCGAAGGAATTCGGCGGAATCACGCACACGTCACCCTTCACATCGACGAAGCTCTTCTCGTCGAACGCCTTCGGGTCGACGGTCGCCGAGTGAATGTTCGTAAAGACCTTGAACTCGTCCGCACACCGCACATCGTAGCCGTAGGACGAGGTTCCGTAAGAGATCATGCCGCCGCCATCAGCATGCTGTCGCACCTGGCCGGGTTCGTACGGTTCGATCATGCCGTGTGCCTCAGACATCCTGCGAATCCACTTGTCGGCCTTGATCGACATCCGGCGTGCTCTCCTGCAAAGAAATCGGGAATCTTACGTGGCGTACCGTCAATCGTCGAGAATCGAGATCGTCGGCGCATCCGATGCCGACGTCTCGACGGCGGCTACGATGCGGGTCGCCATGCTGCGGAAAGTCTGGCTGACCTCTCCTTCCGGGTCGGCAACCAGCGGCGGCGTACCACCATCGGACTGTTCTCGGATGGACATGGCCAACGGCAGCCGGCCGAGCACCTCGGTTTCGTAATCCGCGGCGATCTGCTCACCGCCGCCCGCACCGAAGACCGGTTCGACGTGTCCGCAGTTGGAGCAGACGTGAGTACTCATGTTCTCGACAATGCCGAGCACGGGCACATGCACCTTGCGGAACATCTCGATGGCCTTGCGCGCGTCGAGCAGCGCAATGTCCTGTGGCGTGGTGACGACCACAGCGCCGCTCATCGGCACGTGCTGTGCGAGCGTGAGCTGGATGTCGCCCGTTCCCGGCGGGTAGTCGACGATCATGTAGTCGACGTTCTGCCAGGCAACCTGCGTGAGCATCTGTTGCAGCGCGCCGCTGGCCATGGGCCCGCGCCAGATGGCGGGCGTGCGGTCGCTGGTGATGAACCCCATCGACATGACCTGCAGGCCATGCGCGACAATGGGCTGAAGCAGGTCATCGGCGACGTCTGGCCGGGTGCCTTCGGGGACACCAAGCATGAGCGCCTGGCTGGGGCCGTAGATGTCGGCATCCAGGAGTGCCGTGCGATAGCCCTCGGCGGCGAGCGCGAGCGCGAGGTTCGCTGACACCGTGGATTTGCCAACCCCGCCCTTGCCGGACGCGACCGCGATGATGTGCCTGACCTCGGGCATCTCGAATTTCTTCATTCCTGCCTGCGCGATGGTCCTTCTCCTGATTCGTGTGCGGCGCCCATTTTCCCCGATGGCCGTTCCCAATGCCACGGGCGTTAGGGTCGAGGCACTGCGGAGCGAGAGCGGACTCGGTAGCCCCTTCCCAGCAGGCTGGAGGACATGGATGTCCGAAAGCCAGCGTACACGGATGTACTTGCAGCGGTGCTGGGAAGGGGCTACCGAGTACGTTCTCGCGGCCAGAAGCTGCCGACACGTTTATCTCGCGGTGACATCGGGCAACGGGACCAGTATCCTTAGCACCCTTCAAAAATGACGCTAACTCCCCGAAATCCAATGGAAAAACGCCACATCCTCGTTACCAGCGCGCTGCCGAATGCCAACGGGTCGATTCACCTGGGGCATCTGCTCGAGCATATCCAGACCGATATCTGGGTACGGTTCCAGCGCATGCGCGGCCACGAGTGCATCTATGTCTGCGCGGACGATACGCACGGCACCGCGACGATGCTCAAGGCGGAAGAAGCGGGGATGCCGCCGGAGAAGCTGATCGAGCGAATCCGCGATGAGCACGCGAAGGATTTCGAAGACTTCCTGATCAGCCACGACAACTACTACTCGACCCATTCGCCGGAGAACGAGGCATTCTCGACGCTGATCTACGAGCGCCTTCGCGACGCGGGCCAGATCGTCAAGAAGTCGGTGAACCAGCTGTACGATCCGGAGAAAGAGCTCTTTCTCGCCGATCGTTTCATCATTGGCGGCTGCCCCAACTGCAAGACCGAAGGGCAGTACGGCGACAACTGCGAGGCGTGCGGCGCGACCTACGACGCGACCGATCTCATCGACCCCAAATCGAAACTGTCAGGCGCAACACCCGTGCTGAAGGAGTCCGAGCACATCTTCTTCGCGCTCTCGAACCACACCGACTTCCTGAAGGAATGGACCCGCAGCGGCGCGCTGCATGAACAGGTCGCCAACAAACTCTCCGAGTGGCTCGATGCCGGACTTCAGGACTGGGACATCTCGCGGGACGCGCCATACTTCGGCTTCGAGATTCCCGGCGAACCCGGCAAGTTCTTCTATGTCTGGCTCGATGCTCCAATCGGCTACATGGCGAGCTTCAAGAACTGGTGCACCCGGACGGGCAACACCAACGGCGTCGACTTTGATTCGTACTGGCAGAGCGGCTCCGAGTATGAAGTGCACCACTTCATCGGCAAGGACATCATCAACTTCCACGCCCTGTTCTGGCCGGCCATGCTGAATGTCGCCGGCTTCCGCACACCGACGCGCATTCACGTTCACGGCTTTGCCACGGTCAAGGATCAGAAGATGTCGAAGTCGCGCGGGCTGTTCATCAATGCCCGCCAGTACCTCGATCATCTCGAACCGGAGTACATGCGGTACTACCTTGCAACGAAGCTCACCGGAACGATCGACGACATGGAGATCAATCTCGAGGACTTCGTCCAGCGGGTGAATTCCGACCTCGTCGGCAAACTGGTCAACATCGCCAGCCGATGCGCAGGATTCATCAACGGCAAGTTCGACGGCATGCTGTCGAGCGCGCCCGCCACGGATCTCGTGGCCGAAGCGGCGAGCGCGGCCGACCGGATCGCCGAGCTCTATGAGGCGGACGAATTCGGCCGTGCTGCCCGCGAAATCATGGCGCTCGCCGACCGGACAAACGAATACATTGACGCCAACAAGCCCTGGGTACTCGCAAAGGAGGCCGGCCGGGAAACCGAGGTGCAGAACGTCTGTTCCGACGGTATCAACCTGTTCCGCATCCTGATGACCTATCTGAAGCCGATCCTGCCGCAACTCGCGGAGAACGCCGAGGCGTTCCTCGGGGTCGATCCGCTCGTCTGGGAAAGCGTCGGGACACCGCTGACAAATCACCGCATCAACAAGTTCAAGCCGCTGCTGAAGCGGGTCGAAGCAGAGAAGGTCGAGCAGATGGTGGAATCAGGACAGGAACCCGAGCCGGCGGCAAAGGCCGATGTGCCAGAAGCCGATGAGTCGAACGAGATCCAGTTCGACGATTTCGCCAAAGTCGATCTGCGTATTGCGCTGATCGAAAACGCGGAGCACGTCGAGGGTGCCGACAAGCTGCTGCGCCTGACGCTCGACCTGGGCGGCGAGAAACGAAACGTGTTTGCCGGTATCAAGGCAGCGTATTCACCGGAAGACCTCATCGGCAAACTGACGGTCATGGTTGCCAACCTCGCACCGAGGAAGATGAAGTTCGGCGTCTCCGAAGGCATGGTGCTGGCTGCCGGGCCCGGCGGCAAGGACATCTACCTGATGTCACCCGATGCCGGCGCCAAACCGGGAATGAAAGTCACCTGAGACATGACGGACGCCCTCGTCATCCTGCTCACGGCGATCTTCGTCAACAACTTCGTCATGGTGCAGTTCCTGGGACTCTGCCCGTTCATGGGCGCATCGCAACGCCTCGACACCGCCATCGGCATGGCGGCGGCGACCACCTTCGTGCTGACGCTGGCGTCCGCGCTGAGTTTTCTCGTCGAGCGCTACCTGCTACTGCCCTTTGGTCTCGAATACCTGCGGATCGTCAGCTTCATCGTAATCATCGCCGGGCTTGTCCAGTTCTCGGAGATCGTCATGCGGGCGACGCAACCGCTGCTGCACCAGGCGCTCGGCATCTTCATTCCGCTCATCACGACGAACTGCGCGGTACTCGGCGTCGCACTCCTGAACGTTCGCCAGGCACACAGCTTTGTCGATTCGATCTTCTTCGGTCTCGGCGCTGCGCTCGGATTCTCACTGCTGCTGATTCTTTTCTCGGCGATGCGAGAGCGGCTCGAACACGCTGACATCCCGCAGCCATTCCGGGGCGCCTCCGTCAACATGATGACCGCCGGCATCGTCTCGCTCGCGTTTCTCGGCTTCACCGGGATGGCAAACTGATGTTGATCGAGATTGTCACCGGCACCCTGGCGATCGGCGGCACTGGCCTCATTGTGTCAGCGCTGCTGAATCAGGCGAAGGCGCGGCTGGAAGCAGACGAGGCAACGCTGGTGGACGCAATCAACAGCAAGCTGCCACAGACGCAATGCGCCCAGTGCGGATATCCCGGCTGTCGCCCCTATGCCGAGGCAATCGCGAACCAGAACGAATCAATCAATCGCTGCCCGCCCGGCGGAGACCACACCATTACCGTGCTCGCGGATCTGCTCGGACGCGAACCCTTGCCCCTCGACCCGACGTGCGGCGAAACGAAGGGCCCGGTCAAGGCGGTGGTACGCGAGTCCGACTGCATCGGTTGCACGCTGTGTATCCAGGCGTGTCCGGTCGATGCAATCGTCGGCGCACCGCAGATGATGCATACCGTCATCGAGGCCGAATGCACGGGCTGCGAACTCTGTCTGCCGCCCTGCCCGGTCGACTGCATTGAACTGGTCGAACAGCCGGTCACATCGCAGCCCGACGCTGCCTCATCAGCAGCGCTCGAGTGCATCCGCTGCGGCCTGTGCGAATCTGCCTGTCCGCGGGATCTCGAACCACAGGACCTGTTCTGGTTTCGGGAAGATGACGACGCCATGGCGGAGCTGGGACTGTCACGCTGTATTGAGTGTCGCCGGTGCGACCGCGTCTGCCCGTCGGGGATTCCGTTGACCGCACATTTCAGGGAATCAAAGCAGCGAGTCGCGCAACGGGAGGCAGCGCAGTCACAGGCGGCCCATGCCGAAGCCAGATACGACGCCCGTGAGCGACGCCGCGAGGCCACCAGATCACGCATCAAGGCGCGACCGTCGCGGGCAGAAAAGAGCGCGCTGCTGGATGCGATCAAGCAGCAGGTGCAGTGAGCCGGTCAACGTCAAACATCATGCTCGAGGTGTCGGCCGCGCTCGCACCGGGTGCCGCCGCGATGATCTGGTACTTTGGCGCTGGTATTGCGCTCAACATGATTGTTGCCGCGGCCGCAGCGATCGCGGCGGAGGCCATCATTCTTCGCGTTCGACATGTCCCGGCCGCCCGTATCAGCGACGGCAGCGCCCTGCTCACTGGACTGCTGATCGGCCTGTGCCTGCCCCCGATGATCGAACTCTGGATCCCGGCCCTGGGGGCGGTCTTCGCGATCACCCTTGGCAAGCACCTGTACGGTGGACTCGGTCACAACCCGTTCAACCCGGCAATGGTCGGCTACGCGATCCTGATCGTGTCGTTCCCGCTCGCCATGTCACTATGGCCGGCACCCGGGCATGCGACCGATATGGTGGAAACCCTGATCTTCAAGCTCGGCATGCAGACGGCTGACGGCATCGCGATGGCGACACCGCTGGATGCATTCAAGTTTCGTGGCAGTCAGACCGTCGGCGAGTTCTGGCAGGCGTCGCCGGTGATGGGTGACTGGGGAGGTCACGGCTGGCTCTGGATCAACCTCGGTTTCCTGGCCGGCGGCGGGTGGCTCATGTATCGCGGTCTGTGCGATCGAGTGATGCCCGCTGTCATGCTGGCAACCATTACCGTGCTGGCCGCGATCTTCTACGACAGCGGCAGTTCCGGCAGCCTGGGCTCCCCGCTCTTTCACCTGCTGGCCGGCAGCACGATGCTGGCAGCCTTCTTCATCATCACCGACCCGGTCAGTTCACCGAACGGACTGCACGCGCGGATCGTCTACGCAGTCGGCATTGGCGGCATCATCTTCCTGATCCGTGGCATCGGTGCCTATCCCGACGGGATCGCCTTTGCCGTGCTGCTCATGAACGTGGCGACACCCTTTCTCGATCAATACCGGTGGCGACTCGCATGATGCCGGAAACGTTCAGACTGCCTGCTCTCGCGATCATCTGCGGACTCGTGCTCAGCGCAACCTGGGTAACGCTGCAGCCCGTCATCAATGACAACCGCATTCAGTTCGAGGCGAGACAGTTGCTGGACATCGTCGATGCGCCGAACGCGACGGTGACCGAGATCGAGCCCGGCGTGTTCGCCGTCGATGGCACCGGCATCACGATATTCCGGGTGTCGACGAACGATGGCTACAACGGTCGCATCGAACTCTGGGTCGGCGTCGACGAGGCCGGCATCATCGAGGGCGTTCGCGTCAAATCGCACCAGGAAACGCCAGGGCTTGGAGACCGGATTGAGCTGGACGTTTCGGACTGGATTCTGGGCTTCGAAGGCTACTCGCTGCGGGTAGACGAGTCTTCGTGGGACGTCAAAAGATTCGGCGGCGACTTTGATCAGTTCACCGGTGCCACCATCACGCCCCGCGCGGTTATTCACGCCGTGCGTGACGGGTTGGTGACGTTCGAGTCACAGCAGTCGGACGAACAGGAGGCAGGGGATGGACGCTAGCTCACTGGCCCGGGACGGCCTCTGGACGAACAATGCAGCGCTGGTCCAGCTGCTCGGACTGTGCCCGCTGCTCGCTGTCTCGACCAGCACGGTGACCTCGCTGGGGCTGGGCCTGACGACCCTGGCCGTGCTGACCGCCTCCAACATAACCGTCTCGCTGCTTCGCGGGCTGCTTGCCGACAGCACGCGAATCCCGACCCAGATTCTCGTGATCGCGACATTCGTCACCCTCGCCGATCTTGTCCTCCAGGCACTGGTCTTCGACATTCACCAGCGGATCGGACTCTTCGTCGCACTCATCGTGACGAACTGCACGCTGCTGGGACGCGCAGAATCCTTCGCCAGCCGGTTCCCGGTGCGCATGGCCGCGATCGACGGATTCATGATGGGACTCGGCTTTCTCATCGTGCTGATCATCATGGGAGCCGCCCGTGAACTCGTCGGCCACGGTACGCTGCTCGCCAACATGCAGCTTCTGTTCGGGCCCGGTGCCGAGCGCTGGGAGATCGAGATCATGGACGGCGGCTTCCTGCTGGCGCTATTGCCGCCCGGCGCCTTCTTCACGCTTGGCCTGCTGATCGCGGCCAGGAACTGGATTGAACTCAGACAGACAGGGAAACATGAACAAGGACAAGCGGATCCAGATATTGTCGCGACTTCGCGATGAGAACCCGACGCCGACCACTGAACTGAACTACAGTTCGCCTTTCGAGTTGCTCGTCGCGGTCATTCTGTCGGCGCAGGCCACCGACGTTGGTGTCAACAAGGCGACGGCCCGCCTGTTCCCGGTTGCCAACACGCCCGAGCAGATTCTCGCGCTCGGAGAGGAGGGCCTCAAGGAGTACATCAAGACCATCGGCCTCTTCAACAGCAAGGCAAAAAACGTGATCAAGACCTGCCAGGCGCTCATCGAACAGCACGGGTCAGAGGTTCCACAAACGCGAAAGGAACTCGAGGCATTGCCCGGCGTCGGAAGGAAGACGGCAAATGTCGTTCTGAATACCGCGTTCGGTGAGCCAACGATCGCCGTGGACACGCATATCTTCCGGGTCTCGAACCGCACCCGGATCGCGACCGGCAAGACCGTTCGCGAGGTCGAGGACCGGCTCGAGCGACTGATTCCCGCTGAGTTCAAACAGGATGCGCACCACTGGCTGATCCTGCACGGCCGCTACATTTGCCAGGCCCGACGACCGAAGTGCGGCGCCTGTGTGATATCAGACCTCTGCGAATTCAAGGGCAAGGTCGATCTCGACGAGGTTCGCTGAACATCTCGCACGGGGGGTACGAGCGGGCTATAGTGTGGCCTTCGCTACCACCACCCCGGCCTGCCCGTGTCGCAGAACTCGATTCGCGAGGGACTCACGCTCCTTCGCAATCCGAATTTCGCCCGCCTGTTCGTCTCGTATCTGATCACGTACACAGGTACCGCGATGGCGCCGATCGCCATCGCCTTCGGCGTGCTGAATCTCACCGGTTCGACCCGGGACTCCGCAATTGTGATCGCTGCACCGATCGTCGCCCAGATACTGATCATTGTCGTCGGTGGCGCCGCCGCCGACAGGACATCGCGGCAACAGATCATGGTCCGTGCGGAATGCGTCGCTGCGGCAAGCCAGATGACGATCGCGATGCTCTTTCTCACGGGCCACGCAACCGTTCCGCTGCTGACGCTGTTCATGTTCACCAATGGCGCGGCGGTGGCCTTCTACGCACCCGCCGCCAACGGGTTCATTCCGCAGGTTGTCGAGCACGGACAACTCCAGTCGGCGAACGCACTCCTCGGTACGGCCCGCAGTTCAGCAGCAACAGTCGGTGCCGCGCTCGCCGGCATTCTCGTCTCGCAGTTCGGGGCAGGCGTGACACTGGCCATCGACGCCGTCAGCTTCGCCATCTCTGCCTTTCTCGTTTTCGGCATCATCGCCAGGCCCCAGGAGGTCTGGGAAACCAGTTCGATGATCGACGACCTGATCCTTGGATGGCGCGAGTTCATCTCCCATCAATGGCTCTGGGCGATGGTCCTGCAGTTCACAATCATGGTTGCAGCTTTCGAAGCCGTCTTCGGCCTGCTCGGGCCGGCGATCATGATGCAGGAGATGAACGGTGCGAAAGATTGGGGTCTCGTGATGGCGAGCATGGGCATCGGCACAATTACCGGGGGCTTCATTGCGATGAAACTGAGACCGCAGCGGCCGATGCTGTTCGCTGCGCTGGTCTGCTTCGGCTTCGCGGGTACGCCTGCGGCGCTCGCGTTCGTCGTCCCGTTGCCGTGGATAATCGCCGCGGCATTCGCCGGCGGCGTTGCGGGACAGATCTTCGTCGTGCTGTGGATGACTACCTTGCACCGCGAGATACCGTCTCGCATGCTGTCACGGGTATCCGCCTACGATCATCTGGGATCGATCGCACTCGCGCCACTCGGTGTGGTCGTTGGCGGTTTTCTCTATGAGATCATCGGCGGCGAGACGACGCTGCTGATCGCCACCGCCGCCATCATCATACCAACGCTGCTTGTGCTGACCGTGCCCGGCGTCAGGTCGCTTCGAACGCCACCCGACGCCTTTGACTCACCGCGGCCGTCCTAGGGAACCTCTGAACTATTCTGCACGAGTCTGGCTTTCAGCGAGCGCGAAGATCAAGGAGGTACCCCGCAGGAATGTCGAGAACATTTCAAGGGGTATCGACGCTGAGATTCGTGTTCGCTGAAAGCCCCGCCGGGCGCGGCCTTGCGCACACGGCTGACTGCGTTGTTCCGCTTGCCAATATTCACGATATTGGCGGCGCGAAACGCCTTGCAGCCGCGCGCGCAAGGCCACGCAGACACGCGCAGAATAGTTCAGAGGTTCCCTAGGAGAGCTTGCGTCCCTTGTTGCTGGCCACCCGCAGCCGCAGCGAATTCAGCCGGATGAAGCCCGCCGCGTCCTTCTGGTCATAGGCACCGGCATCGTCCTCGAACGTAACGATATTGCCGTCGTACAGCGAATCGCTGGCCGATTCCCGACCAACGACCATGACCGCGCCCTTGTAGAGCTTGAGACGCACCTTGCCATTCACATGCTGTTGGGAGTCATCGATGAGCGCCTGAAGCGCGCGGCGTTCCGGTGACCACCAGTAGCCGTTGTAGATCAGGCTGGCGTAGCGCGGCATCAGTTCGTCCTTCATGTGCGCGAGTTCGCGGTCGAGCGTGACTGACTCGATTGCGCGGTGAGCCTTCAGCAGAATCGTGCCACCGGGCGTCTCGTAACAACCCCGGGCCTTCATGCCCACATACCGGTTCTCGACGATATCCACGCGACCGATACCGTTGGCGCCGCCGATCTTGTTGAGGTGAGCGATAACCTCGCCCGGAGTCATCGCCTGCCCGTCGATCTTCGTCACGTCTCCGTTCTCGAATTCGATCTCCATGTAGGTCGGCGTGTCCGGTGCCTCTTCCGGTGATGTCGTCCAGAGCCACATCGACTCTTCCGGCTCCGCCCACGGATCTTCGAGAATGCCGCCCTCGTAGGAGATGTGGAGCAGGTTCGCATCCATCGAATAGGGGGACTTCTCGCCTTCGTGCTTCTTGTCGACTTCGATCTGGTGCTGTTCGCAGAACGTCATCAGGGCTTCCCGTGAGTTCAGGTCCCACTCGCGCCACGGTGCGACGACCTCGACATCCGGCTTGAGCGCGTAGGCACCCAACTCGAATCGAACCTGATCGTTGCCCTTGCCCGTCGCGCCGTGAGCGATGGCACCCGCGTCGGTTTCATCAGCGATCTCCACCAGTCGTTTCGCAATCAGCGGTCTCGCAATCGACGTCCCCAGCAGATACTCCCCCTCATAGATCGTATTGGCCCGAAACATCGGGAATACGTAGTCACGGGCGAATTCCTCGCGCAGATCTTCGACGTAGGCCGCGACAGCGCCGGTGCGCTTCGCCTTTTCCGCAACCAGGGAATAGTCGTCGCCGTCACCGAGGTCCGCCGTGAACGTCACGACCTCACAGTCGTACGTCTCCTGAAGCCATTTCAGGATTGCCGTGGTATCCAGTCCGCCTGAATAGGACAGAACGATTCTGTCGAACTTCGCCATGTTTGCTCCGCTTGCTTACCCGCAGGAAAAAGGTGGCTATGGTACCAGAACTGCCGCCGGGCTTGACCCCAAACGCTCGCTAACCCTCGCGCAGAATGCGACAATCCGACGCATGCGCAGTATCACGATGATCCGTCCCGACGATTGGCACCTTCACCTTCGAGATGGAGATTACCTCCGTGACACCGTGCGCGATGCCGCCAGATACTTCGGGCGTGCCATCATCATGCCGAACCTCGTACCCCCGGTGACCGACGTTGCGAGCGCACGCACCTACCGCGACCAGATCCTGTCGTCAGTGCCAGACGGTTCAGCATTCACTCCGCTGATGACGCTCTACGTCACCGAGGATATGACGCCAGAGACGGTCGTCCAGGCCCGCCAGTCCGGCTTCGTTCACGCGTTCAAGCTCTATCCCGCCGGGGCAACCACGAATTCTGCCGCGGGCGTCGGCGGTATCGAAAAGATGTACCCGGTGTTCGAGGCCATGCAGGAACACGATCTCGTCCTGACCATCCACGGGGAAGTCACCGACGCAGAGATCGATATTTTTGATCGCGAAGCCGTCTTCATCGACCGGCACCTGCGCGACATTTGCGAGACATTCCCTTCGCTCCGGGTCGTGTTCGAACACATCACGACCCGCGAGGCCTGCGACTTCGTCAAGGAGGCACGACCCGGCGTCGCCGCGACGATTACCGCACATCACCTGCTCTTCAACAGAAACGATCTGCTGGTCGGTGGCGTCAAGCCGGTTTACTACTGCCTGCCGGTGCTGAAGCGCGACGTACACCAACAGGCGGTGATCGAGGCAGCGACATCGGGCAGCGACAGGTTCTTTCTCGGCACCGACTCAGCCCCGCATCCCCGCCATCGCAAGGAAGACGCCTGTGGATGTGCGGCCGGCTGCTACACCGCACACGCGGCCGTTGAACTCTATGCCGAGGCATTCGACCGTGCCGGGGCACTCGATCACCTCGAGGGGTTCGCGAGCCGCCATGGCCCTGCGTTCTACCGGCTGCCCGTGAACGAAGACACCATCACACTGGTCGAGCAAGCCTGGGATGTGCCGGCGACCCTGCCGTTTGGAGAGGACACGCTTGTCCCGCTGCGCGCGGGCGAATCCGTCTCCTGGCAGGTTGAGGAGGCGGTTTGAGCGAGGCAAAACAACCGATCGCCTACCGCTTCAGAGGGTTCCTGCCGGTCATCGTGGACCTGGAGACAGGTGGCTTCAACGCCAAGACGGATGCGCTGCTCGAAATTGCGGCCATCATTCCCGAGATGAATGAAAGTGGCATCATCTATCCCGGTGAAACCCATTTCTACAACGTCGATCCATTCCCCGGCGCGAACATCGAACAGGCGTCACTGGACTTCACCGGCATCGATCCGACGAATCCGTTAAGGGGGGCCGTTGCCGAGCAGCAGGCCATGGGAGAAACGTTCAAGGCTGTCCGCAAGGCGGTCAGGGAGACAGGGTGTCACCGCGCCATCATCGTCGCGCACAACGCCTCGTTCGACCTCGGCTTTCTCAATGAGGCCGCCGCTCGCTGCAATATCAAACGGAACCCGTTTCACCCGTTCTCGTCGTTCGATACGGCAACGCTGTGCGGCCTCGCCTTCGGTCAGACGGTACTCGCGCGCGCCTGTCAGGCCGCGGGGATATCATTCAGCGCCGAAGAGGCACATTCGGCACTATACGACTGCGAGAAGACCGCGGAGATCTTCTGCTACATCGTCAATCGCTGGAAGGAGTTGGGCGGCCTCGATGAGCCGCCCCCGACCGCGCCACCCCGCGAGGAGTAGCGCAGCCACATCACTCTGCGGCCTCGCCGGACGCAGCCTTGATCATGGGCTGGAGTTCACCGCTCTGGTACATCTCGGTAATGATGTCACAACCGCCAACCAGTTCACCGTCGATAAAGAGCTGGGGGAACGTCGGCCAGTCCGAGAATTTCGGCAGATTTGCACGAATGTCGGGGTTCGACAGGATGTCGATGTAGGCAAAACGCTCGCCGCATGCCATCAGCACCTGTGATGCCTGCGCAGAGAAACCGCACTGCGGCTGATCGGGCGAGCCCTTCATGTAAAGCAGGATCTTGTGGGATTCGACCTGATCCTTGATTTGTTCGAGGATATCCATGACCACTCCAATTGGATTTCGTGCTGAATATGCGGCGCTCGCTGGCTGTTTTCAACCCGTCGGCGTCACCCGGCACCGTAGCCGCCACCGCCTGGCGTCTCGATACGCAATATCTGGCCGGCGCGGACGGCGATACAGCACTTCGCGGGCAGGGTTTCACCATCGAGCAGATTCTGCCCCGGTGCGCCCGACTCCCCGCCTTCCAGGCCCCAGGGCGGTGTCACACGGCGTTCCGTCAGCAGCGTGACCTCTGCGTCGTCGAGGAGTTCGACCTCGCGGACCACGCCGTCGCCGCCCGCGTGGCGGCCCTGGCCCCCCGAGCCCCGACGTATCGAGTATTCGCGAACTCTCAGCGGATAGTGCATCTCGAGCGACTCGACTGGCGTGTTCAGCGTATTCGTCATATGGGCATGGACAGCCGAAAGCCCCGGCCCCGCCGCGTGTGCTCCCGTCCCACCACAGATCGTCTCGTAGTAGTCCCAGGGCTGCTGGCGCGCATGATTACCCATCGCCACATTGTTCATCGTGCCCTGGGCTGCGGCAGGGATCTGGTCTGGCAGCGCCGGATGCAACGCGCCCAGAACGGCATCCACGATTCGCATTGATGTCTCCACATTCCCCGCTGCTGTCGCCGCTGGCCGGTTGGCGTTGACGAGGCTCCCGTCTGGCGCGCTGATCCCGATGACACTGAATGTACCGGCGCAGGGAGGTGTCTCGTCAGGCAGGAGACATCGAAAACAATAGAACACAGCCGCCGCCGCAACCGACAGCGGGCAGTTGATATTGCCCTCGACCTGGGCACTCGTCCCCGTGAAGTCAACGGCAACCCCCGCTTCTCCAACGGTGACGGCAACCTCGATCGCGATGCGTTCGGCACCGAATCCGTCATCGTCGAGTACATCGCGAAAGCGCCAGGTGCCCGCCGGAATCTCCCGCAGCCGCGCCAGCGCGAGCCTGCGACCGTAGGCATTGATCTCGTCGATACCCGCTCGCCAGGCGGCCACGCCGGTTGCCTCAATCAACTGCTCGAGCCGCGCCAGCCCGATGCGACTTGCGCTGATCTGGGCCGCAAAATCGCCAAACGTGTCCGAACCCTCGAGTTCGCGAACCATCGCCATCGTCTCCTCGACGGGTTCGCCCGCCTGATACAGCAGCGCGGGCGGAATCACGAGGCCCTCGTCTTCGAGCCGACGCGATAGCGGCATCGAACCCGGACTGTCGGACCCGATGTTGGCATGATGGGCACGGTTCGCGACGAAACCCAGCAGTTCACCATCGACGAAGCAGGGAATGATGATCGTCACGTCCGGCAGGTGAGTGCCGCCGAGATACGGGTCATTCACGACCATCACGTCTCCCGGCTGCCAATCGAAGCCCTCGACGATATTGCCCATCGCGTAGGCCATGCTGCCGAGATGGACCGGAATGTGCGCGGCCTGGGCAAACAGATCGCCATCGGCATCGAAGAGCGCGCACGAGAAGTCGAGGCGATCCTTGATGTTGGGTGAAAACGCCGCCTGCTGTAGCACCGCACCCATCTCTTCACAGATGGCAGCGTGGCGATTGATCAGAATGGCAAGTTCGATAGGGGACATGGGTTTTCGAGTGTAACGAAAAGGGGTTATTATCGCTGGCTTTTTCCGGATCGCGGGCCACGGAGGCGCCGCGACCGCGCGTCAGCAGAGGGAGAGGGACATGTCAGAACACGTGATGCCGACCTATGGTCGAATCGATGTCGCGTTCGAAAAGGGTGAAGGTGCGTGGCTTACCGATACCAACGGCAAGCGCTATCTCGACGCGCTCTCCGGACTCGGCGTCGTGGCGCTCGGTCACGCCCATCCCCGTGTGACCGATGCCGTTTCATCACAGGCCGCCCAACTGCTTCACACCTCGAACCTGTATCGCATCCCGGCACAGGAAGCGCTCGCGGACCGGCTCGCCCGCGTCTCCGGCATGGACAACATGTTCTTCGCCAATTCCGGCGCGGAGGCCAATGAATGTGCCATCAAGATCGCGCGCCTCTACGGCCACAACCAGGGCATCGAAACGCCGACGATCATCGTGGTGGATGCCGCCTTCCACGGCCGAACGCTGGCGACGCTCACGGCGACTGGCAATCGCAAGGTTCAGGCGGGCTTTGAACCGCTGGTTGGCGGGTTCGTTCGCGCACCGTTCAACGACATTGAGGCCATCCGGCAGATCGCCAAGAACAACCAGTCCATCGTCGCGGTCATGCTTGAGCCGATCCAGGGTGAAGGCGGTATCCAGGTGCCCGACGACGACTATCTCGAGAACCTCCGCGGGCTGTGCGACGAATCAGGCTGGCTGATGATTCTCGACGAGGTCCAGAGCGGCAACGCGCGCACAGGCGCCTACTTCGCCTACCAGCACGCCGGCATCCTTCCGGATCTGCTGACGACGGCAAAGGGCCTCGGCAACGGCCTGCCCATTGGTGTCTGCATGGCTCGCGGCAAAGCTGCAGACGTCTTTCAGCCCGGCAATCATGGCTCGACGTTCGGCGGCAATCCGCTGTCCTGCTCGGTCGGTGCTGCGGTCATCGATGAAATCGAGGAAAAGGACCTCGCCAGGCGCGCCGGTGAGCTCGGCGAGCGCATGCTGGCGAACTTCCGTGACCGACTCGGCTCGCGCAACAATGTGCGCGACATTCGCGGCAAGGGACTGATGATCGGAATCGAGCTCGACTCGCCCTGTGGCGAACTGGTTCAACAGGCCATGGACAAGGGGCTCTTGATCAACGTGACTGCAGGCAGCGTTATCCGGCTGCTGCCGCCACTGATCATCTCCGATGACGAGGCAGACCAGATCTGCGACATCGTCTGCTCGTTAGTCGAGGCGCTCTAGGAACCCCTATTACTCGGTCTGCTTGAGCAAATCGGCAATCGGGCGCTTGTGCTCGATGCCGTAGCCCTGCGCGAAGTCGACGCCGATTTCGCGCAGGATCTCGAGAATCTCATCGTCTTCGACATACTCTGCGATCGTTTTCTTGCCCATGAAGTGACCGATCTCATTGATCGACTTCACAACCGCGTAGTCGTTCGGATTGGTCTTGATGTCCTTGACGAAGATGCCGTCGATCTTGAGATAGTCCACCGGCAGACTGCGCAGATAGGAGTAGCTTGAAAGCCCGGTCCCGAAGTCGTCGAGAGAGAACTGGACGCCGATGATTCGCAGCCTTTCCATGAAGTCG
The DNA here is from genome assembly GCA_965267485.1 of Pseudomonadales bacterium. Classification (GTDB taxonomy): domain Bacteria; phylum Pseudomonadota; class Gammaproteobacteria; order Pseudomonadales; family Azotimanducaceae; genus JANQJA01. The sequence goes on from OZ254080.1 coordinate 3,327,822, forward strand.
ATGGCGTCGTCGAGCTTCCCGATTGCCGAAGTCTCGGTGATCTCGAAACAGATCTTCGACGTCGGCAACCGCGTCTCATTGAACTGTTCGAGCACGAATTCCATGAAGTCTTCTTCGGTCAGCGAGTTGCCCGAGATGTTGATGGAGAATGCACCGAGATCATCAAGCCGAAGTATGTTCGAGGCGATGAACCTGAACGCGTTCCTGATGACCCAGCGGTCGATGGCGCCCATGCGATTGTAGGTCTCGGCCGCGACGATGAAGTCCTGCGGCGGCAAGGGCTCGTCGTTCTCGTCGAGTACGGTCAGCAGAATCTCATAGTGGGCGTGCTCACCCGATGCCTCGTCGACGGGCGCGATCTTCTGGCAGTTGAGAATGAACCGGTCGTTCTCGATCGCATTGTCGATCTGCGACACAAATTCCATGATGTTGCGACGGCTCGCCATCTCCGAATCGCCGGGTTCGTACAGGTGAATCCGGTCGCGGCCGGCATCCTTGGCGGCCGCACAAGCCGCATCGGCCGCGGTCATGATCGACGAGACGCTCTCGATCTCGCGGTCGACCATGACGACACCACAGCTGGCGGTCAGTGAGTACTGCTGACCTTCCCATTCGAACCGGTATTTCTTGATCTGGTCGCACAACTGTCTGGTCACGGACACGCCGGCTTCGCGCTCGCAGTTCTCGATCATCATGCCGAACTCATTGCCGCCAAGGCGCGACAGCACCACGTTCACATCAGCAAGACGCTCCTGCATGAGCTTTGCGATTTCCTGCAGCAGCTTGTCACCACCCTCGGACCCGGCCGAATTGTTGACGACCTTGAACTGGGTCGAGATCCATATACGCAACCAGATGCTGGGTCTCGTTGCGCTTCGCCAGCCCGAGCACCCTGGACAGTTCACGCTCGAATTCCTTGCGATTGACGAGCCCGGTCAGCTCATCGTGCGTGGCCTGGTGCGTCAACTGATTGTGCATGTTCTGCAGCATGCGATGGGAAGCGCGGTCCGTCAGCGGGATATCCGCTTCCTCGAGAATCCTTGCGGTGCCTTCGCTGAGCCGCGTCGCCAGTTCCTCAACCAGCAACTCGTGCGTCTTGACGCCGCGACGGTTGACGAACACGAAATTGGATTGGTCCTGATTCGCCCAGGCAACGATGGCGATGTCGGCCTCACCCTTGTTGTCGGCAATCTCGAGCCACTCGCCGACATGAATCTTGCCGGCACGCTCCAGCCAGTCCTGCCAGGTCTCGTTTTCCTCATTGGTGATCCGAAGCTCCTGTCGCCGCGCTTCCTTCTCGCTGACATCGGCGAAGCCGAGCGTCGTCGCAACGGTCTCTTCCTCGACCGCAATCCGGGGAATGGACGCCGGATCCTCTCCCTCGACAATGAATCGGCGCAGCGAGTTCAGCAGTGGCGCCCGCTGCCCCGGTTCGAACGCGATCGTATCGAGGCCGCTCTCGACCTCGGCGAGCAGTGCTTCCGGCGGCATCGCGTCACCGTCGCCCGGGTCGAGCGTGCCGTCGAGATGCTTCATCACCTGTTCGAGCACCTGGATCTGCTTCTGCCAGTCGTTACTTTCGCGCCCCTGTCGCAGATGCGTATTCACCATCAGGTTGCGCCAGCCAGGCATGAGCAGTTTCATGAGCACTTCTGGCACCTGACGGCCGGCGAGCATCTGGTCCATTTCTTCGACGACTGCACGCTGAGCGTTGACCAGCGTTTGCTGCCCTTCGCTCGCCTTGACCGTACGCTGCACGTTGCCTGAGAACGCTCTCGTCTGCCGCTCAACCAGCGGCTTCAGCTGGCCGAGTGCCTCGTCGAAAACGTCGGGATTGGAATCGAAATTATCGTTGATGAACTCGACGATCTCGTCGACGTTGCGCTTGATGCCGCCGGACTCGGTACCGCCCAGCCGGGCCAGCTGGTTGACGACCTCGAGGGATCTGTGCGGATTCTCCGTATCCAGGAAGTCGTTGTTCGTGGTGGCGACCTTGTCCAGCGTCAGCTCGAGCTGGCGAATCCAGTCCTTGGCGCTGGGCGAGAGCACCGCGTCGTTCTCGATGCTGTCAACGAGGTTCTCGACCACGCCGATGCTTTCCATCGCCTTCGGCGGCAGTCGTCGCACGCGACCGTCCGCTCTCGAGGCTTCCCGCAATCGCTGCCGGATCGGTGCCCGGCCGCTGGAGCCTCTCAGTTCGCTCTGGAGACTGGACAACATGGCGCCGACTTCCTCGAGTTCGACGAGTTCGGCATCACTGTCGTCGTCAAAATCATCGTAGTCGTCGTCGCGCTGTCCCATGAGATCACGCACCGTGCTGTAGATGGTGCTGATGGTCTCGCCGATGTCGGTTCGCTTCTCACGGCGCGCCGGCGGGCGCCGTTCGGCAGTGCGCTCCGGCAGACGTCGATTCCTGCCCCGATTGGCGGTGCGATCCTTGAGTTGTTCCCTCAGTTCCTCGATCTGGCTGCGCAGGTCAGCGTCATCGTCGTCTTCGTCCCCGGCGTCATCTTCTTCGACCTCGGGTTCAGGCTCCGGCTCCGGTTCAGGTGCCGGCTCCGGCGCTTCTTGTTCGGCGTCACCGGGTCGATCCCTGACGACGGGACCTGCCGCAATATAGTCATCGTCATCGAGGTCCGGGAACACGCCGCTTTCCTCGATCAGTTTCAGGACCGAGATGTAGAGCTTGCGGAACAGCGGAATGGCACACGCCTCAAACCCGCTGTAGACGCGCTGGCGAATTTCTTTCGTGAGTTCGACGTGCCGGATGGCGTTGTCGAAGGCGTGAGTGAATACGGCCGTGCCGATCGGGTTCGCCTCGGCGTGCCCCCAGGAATCGACCAGCATGCCCATCGCTCGCTGAAGCTTGTTCAGGTAGCTCTCATAGCTTCGCTCGCTGCGGGACACGATATTCGCCACCGCCAGCCAGTCTTCGAATTCATCGGTATTGATGAGCGACAGCTTGACGCGACTTGCCTGCTTCTCTTTCCTTTCTTTCTCGGCTGCCGCCCGTTCGTCCAGCAGGGATTGCAGGTTTCTCGGGCTGTCAATCTGATCGAGCACCTCTCGCATGAAGTTTTCGCTGACCTGCTTCTTGGCCTTCTCGATCGTCGACATCGCCGCGAAATAGTCGCTCTGCTCGGCGTTGGTCTTGGCGTCACGCGCCAGCTTCAGCAACTCCTCGTCCATGTGAGAGAAGAATGCCGAAGTCATCTCCGGCATGATGCGGGCGACTTCCTTGCGAATGCCCGCAATGACCCGACGGGCGTCGGGGCGACTGATACCGGCATCGGCGCCCGGTTCATTGTTCAGCGCGAGATTCTGGCGTCCACCGCCCGCCTGGCCACCCGCACCACCGCCATCCTGGCGCTGGCCGGGCCGCGGCGGTCTCGCGTCCAGCGGTCGGCTGTTCGAGTGGTTCAGCAGCGCCGTCATCGCGTCATCGTCGATGCCGCCGTTGAAGTTGATCCCCACGCCACCATCCATGACGCGGACGATCTTGCCCTCAAGCCTGAAATGATGATCGGGCCCGGTCGTGGACGGTACGCCGAAGTGGATACCGACAGTCTCGCCCTGCGCGATACCGGGCAGCGATGACCGACGATTGCCCTCCTGTTCGACCAGCAGCATGCCGCCGTCACAGAAGTCCTTGATTGTGCACAGCCACGAGCGCCCGACATTCGGGTGTACGAGCGCGTTTAGGCTTATTGCGTAGCGAGGGCTCTTGCGCTTTTCCATCTAGCGGCAGCCGGATTCCTTAGGTGTTGACGACGGGGTCCGCTTCGGCAATCAGCACCTTGTTTCGCCCCGTATGCTTAGCATCGTACAGGGCCCGGTCGGCTCGTTCCATCGTCGCCGAAACTTCTTCGGAAGGGCGGTACTGCGTGATCCCCATTGATGCGGTAATGCGGTAATGGGGCTCGATCGCGCTGACTTCAAGGTCATGAAGCGCGGTGCGGATCCGCTCGGCAACGACAACGGCACCGCCCTCGGTGGTACCACCGAGCACCAGCACGAACTCTTCGCCGCCGATGCGCGCAACGCAGTCGACTTCACGCAGCGCATCCGCGGCGATCTTGCTGAAACTGATCAGCACATGGTCACCGGTGCTGTGCCCGAACCGGTCATTGACCCGCTTGAAGAAGTCGAGATCCACGTAGCAGAGTGTAAAGGTGTAGTCAGCCCGGCGATCCGCGATGGCCTTCTGGTTGGCAAGCACTTCGAGCAGGTGGCGCCGGTTGAACGCACCGGTCAACTCATCCCGGATCGCCAGTTCCTGGATTCGGTCGAGTGCCTGGGTCAGTTCCCGGTTTTTGGAGATGAGCAGTGTCTCCACCATGTTCATCTCGAAGCGGTACAGCATCGGCCCGAACACCAGCACGAGCCCGAATGCCACCAGCACGACCGCCTCGGTCAGCCACGACAACGACTCGAACTGCGATTTGTAGACCACCGACAGGATGTACGCGACCAGACTGAAGACCGCGAAGATAACCAGTTCACGGGGCGAGAGCCGGTTGGCACCCACAACAATCATCGCCAGGCCGGACAGCGCGACGACGGGCTTCATCTCCTCGACGAAGTAGGTCGTCATCACGACGACAGACACCGCCCAGATCATGTGCGGCAGCGACATGTCCGGATCCTCGAGCGAGAGGTTCCATTCCATGAAGACCGCCAGCAGGAAGAAAGCGAACCCGGCCAGGGCGAGGGAAGCCAGCGCAGCGAAGTGCACCGGCTCGATATTCATGTAGCCTACGGAGAGTACTGCCCAGCACACCACCAGATGCACAAAGATGCCGGCACCCGTAGTGGCAATTCGATATAACCGGGACCTCTGCTCCGACGCTGTATCCATTTTGTAGTTGTTTATCAGACGCACGGTAACCCCGAGCCGTTCCGACAGTAGGACCGGGGATTTTAGGAGTCTCCAGTGTACATAGATGTAAGGGAAATGTAACAGGTTTGTCGGGGTCTTCCGGCGTCAGGCACTCCTGACGCGGTCGACAGCCGCCAGCCAGCCCTGATACAGCCGTTCGCTTTCCGCCTCGGGCAACGCAGGGTCAAACTTGCGCTCAAGCTGCCACTGGCGGCTGAGCGCGTCGAGGGAGTCGAACACACCGACCTGCAGGCCCGCGAGGTACGCGGCCCCAAGGGCCGTGGTCTCTGTGATCCGGGGCCGATCGACCGGCAAGCGCACGATATCCGCCAGATTCTGGCAGACCCAGTCATTCACGACCATGCCGCCATCAACGCGAAGCACGCTGGGGTCCGCGCCATCGTCGGCCATCGCCCGCATGAGATCGCGCGTCTGATAGCAAACTGACTGCAGCGTTGCCGTCACGATCTCGTCAACGCCGCTGTCGAGGTTCAGGCCGATGATCGCGCCGCGGGCACCGGAATCCCAGTAGGGTGCGCCGAGACCGGTAAACGAAGGCACCACGTATACGCCGTTGGTATCACCGCAGCGTCTCGCAATCGCCTCTGTCTCTGACGCATGGGTGACGAATTTCATGCGATCACGGATCCACTGCACCGCAGCACCGGCAACGAAGATCGATCCCTCAAGCCCATAGGTGACGTCGCCGCCGAGTCGATAGCCCACCGTGGTCAGCATCTTGTTGTTTGAGGTGACCGGCCAGTCCCCCGTGTTCATGATGACGAAGCAGCCCGTGCCATACGTGCTCTTCGTCATGCCGGACTCGAAGCAGCACTGGCCAAAGAGCGCCGCCTGCTGGTCGCCGGCAATACCGGCCACCGGAATCGCGGCACCCAGCAGATTCTCGTCGGTCCTGCCGAAATCCGCGGCGCAGTCCTCGACTTCCGGCAGCAGCGCAGCCGGGATATCCAGTCTCGAGAGCAATTCGTCATCCCATCGCTGATCATGGATGTTGAAGAGCCCGGTGCGCGACGCATTGGTCGCATCGGTCTTGTGTACGCGCCCACCGGTCAGGCGCCACAGCAGGAACGTATCGACGGTGCCGAAGGCCAGATCGCCCTGCTCGGCCCGCGCCCGTGCACCATCGACATTGTCCAGCAGCCATTTGACCTTCGTGCTGGAGAAGTACGGGTCCAGCAACAGCCCCGTTTTCTTCCTCACCGCAGCCTCGAGCCCGGCCGCCTTGAGCTTCTCGCATTCTCCGGCCGTCCTCCGGTCCTGCCAGACGATCGCCGGATGGATGACCTCGCCACTCGATCGATCCCAGATCAGCGTCGTCTCGCGCTGGTTCGTGATCCCGATCCCGGCAATCTCCGATGCCTTGAGCCCTGCCTTGTCGAGGGCCTCCCGGATCACGGCCAGCGTCGTCGACCAGATTTCTTCGGGATCGTGCTCGACCCAGCCGGATTGCGGAAAGTACTGACGGAACTCCTGCTGCGCCACGGCAAGCACGTCTGCTGTCTCCGTAAAAATGATGGCCCGCGAACTCGTCGTGCCCTGGTCGATCGCCAACAGATTAGCCATGGTCTTCTCTCTCCGTTCGTGTCTGCCCAATTATGCCCTCACGCGGCGATGCTGGCATGTTGGCAGAAGCACAGCCAGATGATTGAATGCCGGCATGCAGATCTATCCGCCACCGACCAAGATCCGAAGCGGCTCACGCTCATTCGATCGCAGCACCCGCCCGCTCCTGCGCATCCGTGGAACACTCGACCCGCGCGTGATGCACGCCGCGACCGAGTTCGCCGACTGGTTCGGCCTTGCCATCTCACACGGCGGGGGCGACAGCGAGCGCACGCTGCTGACGATCGACCAGGGGCGCACGGGCTCGCCCGAAAGTTACCGGCTGCAGTGCAATGCCGAGGGGATATCGCTTCGCGGCCGGGGCGCAGGGCTCTTTTACGGGCTTTCGACCGCGGCACAGATTCTCGGCCAGTGCGAGCAGTGGGTGCCGCACTTCTACATCGAAGATCGCCCGGATTTCGCGCACCGGGGTGTCATGCTCGACATCAGCCGCTGCAAGGTCCCCACGCTCGATACCCTGCTCGCGCTCATCGATCGGCTGGCATCGCTCAAGTACAACCAGTTGCAGCTCTACACCGAGCACACCTATGCATTCCAGAAGCACCCTCTGGTCTGGGCCGATGCCTCACCGCTCACGGCGACCGACATCGCGACAATCCAGGGGCATTGCCAGCTGCGCTTCATCGAGCTGGTACCGAACCTGAACTCGTTCGGGCACTTCGAACGCTGGCTCCGGCACCCCGAATACCACCGTTTTGCCGAGTGTCCCCAGGGATTCACGCACCCGCTGACGGGCGACCACGTCGAATTCGGTTCGACACTCAAACCGAACCGGAACAGTCTGAACCTGCTGAAGGGCCTGTACGACGAGTACCTGCCGCTGTTCGACTCCGGACACTTCAATATCGGCGGCGATGAGCCCTGGGAACTGGGTCAGGGCTGGAGCCGTGAACGATGCGAGGCGCATTCCGCGACTCGCGTCTATATCGACTTCCTGGACGAGATTCGCCACCTTGTCGATGCCCGCGACCGCACGATGATGTTCTGGAGCGACATCGTACTGAAGGATCCGGGCTGCCTGAAGCAGCTTTCCCGCAACGCCATTGCCATGAACTGGGGCTACGAGGGGAACCATCCCTTTCGCAAGGAATGCGGACAGATGGCAGAGGCCCGCATTCCCTACTACGTCTGCCCGGGCACGTCGGCATGGAACTCGCTGACCGGGCGCGTCGACAATGCGACCCGCAATCTCGACCGTGCCGCACGGGCCGGTCTCCACAACAATGCCATCGGCTATCTGGTGACAGACTGGGGCGACCATGGCCATCACCAGTATCTGCCGATCAGCTATCCCGGCTTCCTGCTGGGCGCCTGCCACAGCTGGAACCACAAGGGCTCCCGCAAGCTGGATCTGGCGGACGGCATCAATCGCATGTTCTTCGACGCGGCAGATGCCGGCATCGGAGAGATCCTGAACCGCCTCGGCCGCGCGCTCGAAGTCGCGCCCTCGCCAATCCGGAATGCGACCATCTTCAACCGTCTGCTGTTCTGGCGAATGCAGCACGAACCGGGTGCAACATCGCATCTCGATGACGATGCGATTGCAGATGCAGACAGCGAACTCGCTGACATCGCGGGTTCCCTCGTGGCCATTCACCCGGCAGAGCACCACGGCCCGGTGCGTGACGAACTCGACAATGCAATTCGCCTTGCCCGCCACGGTCTGCACCGCCTGCAGTGGCATCGCGGCAGCCGGCAGGACCTGGCGGCGCTCCGAACGGAACTCGCGATCGGCATCGGGGAGCACGAACGGCTGTGGCTGGCGCGAAACCGGCCTGGCGGGCTCCACGAATCCAGCGGCAGGCTGCGAACGAGCCTCGATGCGTTGAGGATGCCTTGAAATAGTGCACCGGGCGGCAATCGGCCCACATTCACCAGATTGACTTGCTTGTGCGGCTCGCTTCGATCAGGGCACAATAGCCCTCCGCACTAATTCACGCATAGACAGAGGGGAGACCAACCAATGCGCGACGTAGTCGTAGTAGACAGTGTAAGGACCGGACTTGCGAAATCGTTCCGGGGAACATTCAACCTCACCCGACCTGACGACATGGTTGCGCATTGTATCGATGCGTTGCTCGAGCGGAACGGGAAGCTCGATCCGGCAGAAGTCGAAGACGTTATCGTCGGCTGTGCCAGCCAGACAGGCGAGCAGGGCGGCAACCTCGCACGACTCGCCGTCATTCTGTCAAAGCTGCCGGTCACGACAGCAGGTTCCACGATCAGCCGCGCCTGTTCTTCAGGCCTGAACTCGATCGCTTTCGCCGCCAACCAGATTGCCAGTGGCTGTTCCGATGTCATGATCGCCGGCGGCGTCGAGTCCATCTCGGCCGGCCAGCGCCAGACGCCCGGCAAGTCGCAGCGTCACCCGACGATCCTCGAAAAGTCGCCTGACATCTTCATGGCCATGGGTAACACCGCCGAGGTGGTCGCCCGCCGCTACAACATCACGCGTGAATACCAGGACGAGTTCTCTCTGGAATCGCAGAAGCGCACGGCAGCAGCCCAGCAAAAGGGCCTGTTCGATGACGAGATCGTGGCGATGAAGACCAAGTGGCAGAAGGTCATCAACAAGGAAACGAAAGAAACCGAGATCGTCGACGGCGTGTGCGACAGCGACGAGTGTAACCGTCCCGAAACCACGCTCGAAGGTCTTGCCAAGCTTCCGCCGGCGTTCGAGGAAGACGGCACCGTCACCGCGGGCAACGCGTCACAGCTTTCTGACGGTGCCTCAATGACGCTGGTCATGAGTGCAGAACGCGCAGCGCAGCTCGGCCTTGAGCCGATGGCCTACTTCCGCGGCTGGACCGTTGCTGGTTGCGAACCCGATGAGATGGGTATCGGCCCTGTCTTCGCCGTTCCGGAACTGCTGAAGCGCACGGGCAAGACGATGAACGATATCGATCTGGTCGAGCTGAACGAAGCTTTCGCCTCGCAGTGCCTGTACTGCCGCGACACGCTGGAAATCGATCCCGAGATCTACAACGTCAATGGCGGCTCGATCTCGATCGGCCATCCGTTCGGCATGACCGGTTCTCGCCTCACGGGCCACATCGTTCGCGAGCTCAAGCGTCGCGAGAAGAAGTACGGCATCGTCAGCATGTGTATCGGTGGCGGTATGGGTGCAGCCGGCCTGTTCGAAGCCTGCTAGTTACCGCTTCGCCAATGAGCAATCGAAGGGGAGCCCAGGCTCCCCTTTTTTGTGCCCGCCATCAGAGGCCGAGGCGATCCATCCAGTACTGATTCAGGTGCCAGATCGCGGCTTCGTGAAGGCTCAGCCGACCGGCCCGTGTCAGCGGCGCGTTCACGCCACGCCACGGCCCCTCGTTCACGGGGATGTCCTCGTCGTGGATGAAGCGGACACCGTCAATCAGTGCCGGTATTGACGCCTTTATCTCATCGAGCGCCGCGACCTCGGGCCGCAGCAGGACATGGATGCGCAGGTGCATATCATCGACAGCGCGGGGAATGACCTCATACCAGGCAACGAGATTGTTGCTGGTCGCAAAGATCAGGTTGGGCGACACCACACACGCAGTCAGCAGGTGCGCCTGATGAGGTTCAAGGTCCGGAAACGCGGGCATTCCGTCATCGTCGGCCGGATGCGGGCTCGGCATCTCGAGCGCTGACCAGCGATGGCCGGCCTCAGCGGCAACCACGCGGGCATCCTTCGCCGGATATACCGGCTGGAACGTGTCCCGGTGAGGGCCGATGTGGTGGTAGGCCTCCATGAAGTTTTCAATCAGCAGCTTCCAGTTCCACGGGCTCTCGTAGGTCGTCGTTGCGGCCACGACGAGTTCGTCCAGACGATAGTTGGCGACAATGTCATCAAGCCCGGCCAGCGACGGTGACAGCGGCGAAGCGTCGGGATCGAGGTTGACGAAGATAAAGCCCTGCCAGCATTCGAGGGCGACCGCCGGCAAACGGCAATCAGGCGGCGGAAAATGCTCGGCGCCCTCCATCATCGGCGCACTGATCAGGCGCCCGTCGAGGTCGTACTTCCAGAGGTGATAGGGGCAACTGAAGCTGGAAGCGTTGCCCTGCCCTTCGACCACCGGCATCGCACGGTGCAGGCAAACCGACGACATGGCATGGAGCGTGCCGTCCCGCAGGCGAGCAATCACGAGCGGCTGGCCCGTCACCTCAACGCAAATGTAATCCCCGGGCGCCGGCACCTGATCAACACGCGCGACACAGACCCAGTCCCGATGAAAGATGTGGCGGCGCTCGGCCTCAAAGATGGAGGCGTCGGTATAGGCCTGGGGCGGGAGCGTGAAGGCCGACGACAGCGGCGCCCGCGCCGCCGCGATGTCTGAGTGCTCGAGGAGCTTCAGCGCCATTCACCGAGTACTGAACCGAGGAGGTCGATAAAGGCCAGCGGCTGATCGAGGAACAGGTGATGCTGGGCATCCGCCAGCGCATGTACCTCCAGCGCAGGCTGAAGCGACTTCATGTATTCCGCGGAGCGGGCACTGAACGACTCGCTCTGCTCACCGTAGATGAGCGCAATCTTCGCCGTGATCGATTTCAGGTCGGCCCCGAGGTCGCCAGTACGTTCCATGCGCAGCGACTGCTCCTCATCGAACTTCCAGCCCCAGCCGTCCTCGTCATCGAGAAACTCCACCGAGTGCCTTGCGATGTGATCGACCAGGTACTGGTTCTCACACTGCTGAGGCGGTTGCAGGCGAAATCGTGAAACCGCAATCTGGCGATCCGGGTAGACTTTCGCCTTCGACCACCGCTCCGGCCCCTGATCCCGCTCCCGCGCTTTCTGCTCCTCGGGATCCCGAACGCCCGAGTCGACCAGCACCAGCCCACGGAAGCGGTCACCTGCCGTCGCACAGGCTCGCAGTGCCATCATGCCACCAAAACTGTGGGCGACGACGATTGTGTCCTGCGGCATTGCCAGCTCGTCAGCGACGGCAATGATTTCACGGGCATAGGTATCCGGGTCGTAGCGCTCACGATGATCACTGTCACCCATGCCGGACAGATCAAGCGCTGCGACCTGATAGTTATCCCGAAAGGACGGCGCAATGAAGTCCCACCAGTGCGCGTGGGCATTGTGCCCGTGAACAAAGAGCAGTCCGGGTTTGCCGGCACCACTCCAGGCAAGGTAATGAATGTCGATATCATCGACTTCGACGAAGCCCGACTCCGACGGCGTTTCGACGGCTTCCCAGAACCACTCCGGCGCCTCGGACATGTGGAACCTCCCCTACGCGGCGTGCGCGTACTTCTTCAGATGAAAATCGTGATTGCCGAACAGCGTATCGATGGCGGTCACTCGCTTGAAGTAGTGGCCGACCGCCATTTCCTCGGTCATGCCCATGCCACCGTGAAGCTGAATGGCATTCTGGCCGACGAACCGGCCGCCCCGGCCGACGCGAACCTTGAGCGCTGACAGTGCGCGCGCGGCCTCTGCTGCGTCACCCTGGTCGAGCTTCATCGCAGCCATGTAAAGCAGCGATTTGGTCTGCTCGTGTTCCATGAACATGTCGACCATCCGGTGCTGGAGTACCTGGAACTTGCCGATCGGCTGCCCGAACTGCTCCCTGGTCTGGCAGTAGTCGACCGTCGTCTTGTACATGACTTCCATCGCACCCACAGCCTCGGCGCTCACTGCCAGGATGCCCTGGTTGATGGCACTCTCCAGAATGGCGAGACCAGCATCAACGTCTCCGATGACCGCCTCGGTGCCGACCTCGACGCCGTCGAGCGCGAGTTCCGACGCCTGGTGGCCGTCGACCGTTCGATAGTCGCGCCGGGAGACTCCCGCCGCCGCTGCCTCAACCAGAAACAGGGTGATTCCCTCGCGGTCAGTCTGCTGTCCGGACGTTCTCGCCGGGACGATGAACCAGTCAGCTGTCGGCCCGCCGAGCACAACTCCCTTCGCCCCTTCGAGCTTCCAGGGGCCGGAACCGCTGGCCGTGGTCCGGACATTGGTCAGATCGAAACGCGCCTGGGACTCCACGAATGCGAGCGCTGCCTTGGCGGTACCGGCCATGATGTCCGCAAGCAGACCCTCCTTGTGGGATGACGTTCCGCCCTGCTCAAGGCAGTGGCCCGCCAGCAACACGGACGGAATATAGGGTTCGACAACAAGGCCCTTGCCGAACTCTTCGAGCAGGATCATCGTATCGACGGCGGTGCCACCAAAGCCGCCCACTTCTTCGGCAAAGGGCAGTGCGAGCCAGCCGAGTTCGGCGAATTCTTTCCAGTTGTCTTCGCTGTAGCCCTGCTCCGACGCCAGCAGCTTGCGCCGGTTCTCGAATGTGTAGCTGTTCTGGATGAAGCGCTGAACGCTGTCCTGGAGCAGGGATTGTTCTTCTGAGAATGTAAAGTCCATAGCGATGCAGAGAGTAACCGGAAAGCGCTCGATCATAGGAGCAAAGCACCGCGGTTTTCAACACGGTTTCTTGACGCTTCGGTATGCGAAACCTATCCTGCGATCACCATTTGGGGAGGAGAAGCGCGTGACGGAACCCGAGATCGCACAGAAGGCGCCGTTTGGCGTCGAGGTCGAGGCCGGCAGGAAGTACTTCTGGTGTGCCTGCGGCAAGAGTCAGAACCAGCCGTTCTGCGACGGTTCTCATGAGGGGACACCGTTCCTCCCGCTAAAATACGAGGCGACAGAATCACGAAAGGTGTTCTTCTGCGGCTGCAAACAGTCCGCCGACAAGCCCCTGTGTGACGGCACACACAACGCACTCTGACCCCTGACCGGGGAACATTCGACAACGGCCACACGCGTGTGGACCGGAGGAGACAGGAAATGAAAATCGGTCGTTTTCTCGACTCGACACCCGCCTGGCGCAGCGATGATGCCGATGAAAGGCGCGCGGCCATCGCCGCGGACAAAGTGCCACCCGCTGATCTCGAATCCATGGCCGCGACAGACGCCGATCCGGCGGTCAGGCTCGCCGCTATCGACGCGCTGACCAACCCGGAATTCATTCTCAGTCTCGCGCACGCATCCGACGGCGAGCAGCGCCGCCGCGCTGCGGTCAGGTGGACGCAAATCATCGCCGGGGGCAAATCGCCAGAGGCCGCCATCGATGCCGTTTCGGCACCCGCGATTCTTGCCGAGACAGCGCGTTCGGCGCCGACTCCGGAACTCCGCCTGCATGCGATCGATCGTATCGACGACGCCGAGGCATTGATGTCGGTACTCGCGGACGACAACCACTCGCGCGTCCACCAGGCCTGCGCGGAGCGAATCGATGCGGTTCCGCACCTCGAGTGGATCAGGAAAAGATTCCAGGATCGTGACAAGGGGGTCTACCAGATCGCGCGCAACAAGCTGTCCGCACTGAAGTCTGAAATCGAGACCGCCGAGTCCATACGTGAAGAGTGCGAGGATATCTGCCAGTCACTGGCGTCACTGGCGAAGAGTCAGCATGAGCCGAATCTGGAACGTCGCCTCGATGTCGTCGAAATGCGCTGGCAGGAAGCGAGCAGCGCACACCCGGAAGTCGCGGGTGAATTCGAAGCCCGCGCCAGCGAGTCATTGTTGGCTATCCGGGAGCGGCTGGCGGCAGAGGCGGCCCGGGTGCAAGCGATCAGCGACGCCGCGGATCGCGTGCTTGCTCGCCAGCAAGAGATCAAGAGCGCGCTTGAAAACAGCGTCGAGCCGCTCGCCTCCCTGCCGGAAACCCTGCAATCGCTGCGTGCCGAATGGCCCTCCGGATTGGCCACCGATGACAGGCGGCTGCATGACTACCACGAGTTCATGGAGTCCGCTGAGCGGCTCGTCCTCATGCACCAGCAGATCGAAGGCATCGACCCGGAAACCGGCGACCTTGGCACGCTGCGGGCGGCGCTGGCGGAGTTCAGGTGGCCCACAGACCTGCAGGAGCCGCCAAAAGCCGGTGTGCTGCGGGAACGCCTCAACGCCCTGATTGATGCAGACGAGGCGGAAAAGGCGCAGCGCGACCAGCGCATCACCACTACCAGGAACCAGCTGAGCGAGTTCGAGAAAAAGATCGAAGACGGCAATCTCAAAGGCTCGAATCGCGCCCACTCGACGATCGCGAAGTCAGTCGACACCCATCGGGATATCCTGCCCGCCGATCTGATCGAGGAGTTCGGCCGTCTGACCAAGCGCCTCACCGAACTCCGCGACTGGCACCGTTTCGTCACCAATCCGAAACGTGCCGAACTGGCAGAGCAGATGGAATCGCTGGCGAACGACACCGACATGCATCCGCCGAAAAAGGCGAAACAGATCAAATCGCTACAGGACGCCTGGAAAGCGCTTGGCCCCTCGGACAATCGTGAAGCGCAGGAACTGTGGTCACGGTTCAAGGCAGCCTCGGACAAGGCCTACGAGCCATGTGCCCAGTTTTTCGATGATCAGAAGCAACTCCGCGCCGAAAACCTCAAGGGACGGGAAGCCATCTGTGAGGAACTCGAAGCGTTCAACGAGGCACACGACTGGACGAATCCGGACTACAAGGCGGTTGGCAGCCTGATCTCGCGCTCGCTCAAGGCGTGGCGTGAGGCGGGCGAGGTACCCCGCGCCAGGTTCAAGAAGGTCTCGGAGCGATTCACCGCCGCGCTCGAGCCGCTGCAGGAACGGCTGTCGGCAGAGCACGAACGCAACCGTCAGCAGAAGGCTGCATTGATCGAACGGGTTGCCGCCTTTGCGGACGACGCGGATACGCCGCTGCAGTCACTCATCGACAGCACCAAGCAGGCGCAGCGTGACTGGCAACAGATCGGCCCGGCCGAACGGCGCAAGGAGCAAAAACTCTGGAAGGCGTTCCGCAAGGAATGCGACCGCCTGTTCGCACGCCGTGATGAAGCGCGAGACGAGGCCAGAAAGGAAGCAAACTCTGCCCGCGGTGAATGCGGTCAGGTCATTGATCGTCTGAAGCAACGAATCGCCGCCGGCGACATTGAGCGCGGTGAACTCCGCCAGTTCAGGGATGAATTCGATGCCGCATCGAAGCAGGCTGGCAAGGGCGCACCCAGAAAGGCCTTTCAGGCTGCCATCAAACAGGCAGAGCGCTCGATCGAACAACGTGCGGTACAGAACCAGCGTCAGGAGCTGCAGGAAGCCCGGCGACGGGCGGAACTCTGCCGGTCTGTCGAAGATGGTGAGACCACAGCAGATGCCGTCGATGCCGAGTGGGAAGGCGAAACCGAGATCGGCGGTGAGCTTGCCGAGCGACTCGACGCACGTCGTCAGGCCGCCGCAGACCTGACCGACGAGCAACGGGAGAAGAACCTCGAGCGTGCCGCGCTGCTGTGCGTTCGCGCCGAGATTCTCGCAGGCATAGATTCTCCAGAAGAAGCACAGTCCCTGCGGATGCAGTACCAGGTCGAGCGACTCAACCGGGAACTCTCACAGGGGCAGAAGGATCACCGCTCGCCGGCAGAGCAGATGCGCGAGTTGCAGATCGACTGGTATTGCCTGGGCGGATTGCCGTCCGGCAGCGAAGGCCTCAGGCAGCGCTTCCGAACCGCGGAAGAAAAACTCGGCGGCTAGAGGCGCTTCACGGCAGGATCGCAACGAATCGCAGGCCACCCAGACCGGATTCGAGCATCTCCCAGCGCCCGCCATATCGCTCGATGATATCGGCCACGACGGCAAGCCCGATGCCCTGTCCGGGTGATCGGCTGTCCAGGCGCTCACCCCGCTGCATCACTCGCGCCCGGTCCGCAGGCGCGATTCCTGGCCCGTCGTCATCGACGGTGAGGGTGAGTTCGCCCCGCTCCCCTGACTGTTGCACCGTCACTTCCACCCTCGTTTCACCATGCTTGCAGGCATTGTCGACCAGGTTTCCCAACAGTTCCATGAGGTCGCGTTCATCGCCATAGAATCTGCCCTCGTCACCCTGCCGGCTGATGACGATCTTCCGGCTCGCGTAGACTTTCTCCATGGCTGCAATCAGCCGGTCGACAACCGGCGCGACCGGCAGTGCCCTGCGAGTGATTGCCGGCGACGAGGCCATCGCCCGTCCCAACTGGTAGCTCACGATCTCGTCCATGCGCGCCACCTGCTCATCGACGGTGGCATGAACATCCGCATCGCTGTCGGTCGCCGCGGCACTCTTGAGAATCGCAAGCGGCGTCTTCAGGCTGTGGGCCAGATCAGCCATCGTCGTACGATACTTTTCGCGCTGCTGGCGCTCGCTCGCCAGCAGCAGGTTCAGGTTTCGGGTGACCCCGTCAATCTCCTCGGGGTAGCGACCCTCGAGATAGTCCTGCCGCCCGTCCTCGATCTGCTTGAGGTCGTTGGCCAGACGCCTGAGCGGGGCCAGCCCCCAACTCATCACGGCGGCCTGGACACCCAGCAGCACCACGACCACGCCCACCAGCCAGCCCCAGAGATTGTTCCTGAATCCCGAGACTTCTCCCAGATAGGTATCGAGTGTCTGCAGGGCCACGAACGTGTAGGGCGTCGCGGTCTCGGAATCGCCCTGCCACAGCACGCGGTAGGCAAGGTAGAAAAGCTCGCGGCCATCTGCCGTCTGAACACGGCCAAATCTCGGCTCACCGGCGTCGAGACGAACGTCCATCACCCGAAGCGACGCCGGCGTCAGCGATACATCGAGCGCCGAGGCGCTGCGCCAGAGTTCATCACTCCGGCCGTCCAGCACGAGTGCGTAAAGCCCCGTTCCCATACGGTTGAAGTCGGGTTCCTGTAGCGCCTCCGGCAGAAAGAGCTCACCGCCAATCTCTTCGGTGGCCGCCAGCAGGCCGTAGATGTGCAGCAGCAGCCGCTCGGATACCCCCTCCTCGGCGCTGCGCCGGAATGCCTGATCGAGCACGATGCCCATGAGGCCAAGAAAGATAAACAGGACCAGCGTCGCGACCAGCAGCAGCCTTGCGCGGAGCGAAAGCGGGGTCACGTCAGGCGCCCAGGGTGAAGCGATAGCCCTGACCGCGAACGGTCTCGATGGGTTTCAGCGAATTGTCGGGATCGAGCTTCTTGCGCAGTCGGCCGACAAATACCTCGATCACGTTGCTGTCCCGATCGTAATCCTGATCGTAAAGATGATCCGTCAGCTCCGTCTTGGAAACGACCTCACCCGGTCGCAGCATCAGGTACTCGAGCAGATTGAACTCGTAAGCCGTCAGATCGATATGCGAGCCGGCAACCTCCACCCGCTTGCCGCGCATGTCCATGCGTACCGGCCCGAGTTCAACGGCGGGCTTGAACTTGCCCGATGCCCGGCGTGTGAGTGCATCGAGCCGCGCGAGCAATTCCTGAACATGAAACGGCTTGACCAGATAGTCGTCGGCACCGGCGGCCAGACCGTCGACCTTGTCTTTCCAGTCCGCCCTCGCCGTGAGAATCAGCACGGGGTAGTCACGGCCTTCCTCACGAATCTTCTCGACGATCTCGATACCCGGAACGCGCGGCAGCCCCAGATCGATGATGGCAACGTCGAAGGCTTCACGCTGTGCAAAGTACAGCCCCTCCATGCCGTCACGGCAGATCTCGAGATCGTAGTCATGGCGTTCCAGGATTTCGACAAGCTGCTCTCGCAGCTTGTCTTCATCCTCAACCAGCAGCAGCCGTTTCATCGTCCGCCCCGCTCACTCGAACACATCGCCGCTGGTGCCGTCGACGAACACGTACTTGACGACACCTTCATCGGACAGGGTCTTCACCCGGTAGACCGGTGGTCCGCGGGTTTCGATCAGCTGGATGCCGAGGATCTTGCGATCGGCGTAGATCTGCTTGACCCGGCTCGCGGCCTGACGATCGCCAATACGCGGGCCCTGGCGTTGCTCCGGAACCATTCGGTTGGGGCCGGGCTTCGAGTACTCCGGCGCCGCCGCGAGCAGGCCTTCCATACGGTCGAACGGCGCTGCGGTCGCAGCGGACGACATCAGGCACATCAGGGAAAGCAAAACGGTCAGGCGCATCAGGGCAGCAGATCGGCACGGTTTCAGTTGACGACCGGGCTGAGCGCCAGTCGCACCTTGATGGTATCACCGGGATCCTCATCCATGCGAGTCGCGTAGGTCTCGTCATTGTAGCGGTAGCGAACATCGTAGCCGATGATGCGCTCTTCCTCATGATAATCGTGAACGATCTCGCAGACCTCTTCGGTGCCGTAGCTCGTGACCTGGTAATCATCATGGCGGCGGCGATTCTCGGCCCTCGCCGTCTGGGTCATCGCATTGCCGATCGTTGCGCCGACAACGGCGCCGACAACGGCCCCCACCTGCTTGTTCTTCTTGCTGTGCCCGACCGCGTTGCCGATCGCGCCGCCAACGACACCACCCAGCACCGTGCCGAGACCGTGGTCACGGCGTCGGTAATCGTCATGATACCCGCGGTCGCGGTCACGATAGGCAACGGTCTCTTCCCAGCATTCCTCCCGCGGCGTCGATACCTTCACGATGCGAATGATGGGCTGCGACTCGATGACGGTCGCATAGTCATAGCTGATATTGCCGCGATCGGCGAGCGCCGGTGCCGTGGTGAGTGCAGTGGCAAGCACGGCGTAGCGAAGCGTGTTCAGTTTCATGGCGGGTCCTCCCTTCAGTGTTGGAATGAAGCGTAGACGGCCAACGCTGAATGAACCCTGAATCAACAGGCTTGCCCACAGATACTGTATAAATGTACAGTTTCGCCATGTACAGAATCCGCATCCGCACCAACAAGCGCGTCGACGAGTTCGGCCCGGAAGATGCCGCCATGGTCGGCGTTCGACTGAGGAATGGACGACTCCGGTACCTGCCCTGGCGCGGCTTTACACTCAGTGTGAAGCATCCGGTGAAGCTGCGGGTCGAGGCCTACACGCTGGAGCCGGGGTGGAACCCGCGGGACCCGCAGAGCCGGATTCCACGCTGGATGACCCTGCGGGAGGATGAGTTCCTGCTGGGCAGTTACGCGGATGGCGTCGTGATGACGGCGCTGCCGTTTACGATCCTGACTGAAACCGGTCACGGTCGGGCGGGCGAACACGATGATCCCGGTCGAGGAAGATCGTGAGATCAGCGCGTGGCGGCATGTCTTCCAGCATCCGCCGCGTGATTCGCTCATAGTGCATGACAAACGTTCGCACCTGATCTTCGTCCATTGCCCGTGAGCCACCGCCGCTGCGAAGAAGGCGCTGCTCCTGCTGCCAGCGCCAGTCGAACACGACGTCAAAGTCCGGGGCGGCGAGAAAGTAGGTCGTATCCGCCATCGCGAACAGTTCCTGATAGCCGCCGGTCGCGAGTTGATCGTTGACGTACCAGCGCCAGTCTCCATCCGCGTCCCGCTCAGCCTCGAGCGCATTCGCAGGCTCGGCAAGGGTCATCTCGTCAGCGGGCGTGGCACCCCAGCACCATCCCTCGACGATCAGCACATCGAGCGACGCGCCCATCACCGGAATCATCCCGATCCGGTCATCCTCTCCCTTGCTGAATTCGGGGACCTCAACATTCTCACCCCGCTTGAGTGCAGCAATCACCGAGCGCATCAACGCGACGTCGTGAGTCCCCGGCACGCCGCGTACGGCCAGCAGTGGATGAATTTCGCGCGCAAGGTCAGCCCGCTCAGAGCGTGTCAGATAATAGTCGTCGAGCGAGGTAACAAGCGTCGCTTTCTCGAACACGCGTTCGAGCAAGATCGCCAACAGCTTGGAGAACGTCGACTTGCCCGTACCCTGGGCGCCAGAGATGGCGACAGTGAGCAAACCATCGACAGCGGTGCTCGCGAGCGCCGTGCCGAGTTCGAACATCAGGTTGTAATACCGATCGGCATAGCCGCCATCGACGCCCTCCGAGACCGCGATCTCGCAGAACTCTTCACGAAACAACGCCTTTTCGTCGGTCATTCGATGTTCCTCCGGTAAGGCGGCAGCGCGCTGAGCAGGATCTTCCCGTAGCGCTGGGTGACAAGTCGCCGGTCGAGGATCGTCACTTCGCCGCAATCGGTTTCCGTACGCAACAGTCGGCCAGCCGCCTGAACCATGCGAATCGCGGCATCCGGCACCATGACCTCCTGGAACGAATTGCCGCCGTTGGCTTCGATCCACTCGCTCAGCGTGGCCCCCACCGGGTCGTCGGGCACGGCGAACGGAATCTTCGTAATCACCACGTGATCGCAATATGTTCCTGGCAGGTCGATGCCCTCCGCAAAGCTGGCGAGCCCGAAAATCACGCTACCTTGACCCTCGTCGATGCGAGCGCGATGACGACTGACAATCTCTGCCTTCGAGAGCTCACCCTGCGCCAGGACACGTTCCCGGAAGTCGGGATCGATGTCTTCGATGACACGCTCCATCTGGCGCCACGATGAGAACAGCACGAGGCCGCCCGTCACGTCCTGGAGGATTGCGGGGATGAGCCGTGTGATCTCTTCGGTGTGCGCATCCGCCTCCCTTGGATCCGAGGACATGCGCGGGATGTTCAGCGTCGCCTGCCGGGCAAAGTCGAACGGGCTGGCGAGCGCATCAAAGGTATTGCCGGGGCCGATGCCGGCCCGGGCTCGCAGCCGCTCGAAATTTCCCGCAACGGCCAGCGTCGCTGACGTGAGTACCGCGCCGAAACAGCGGGACCACAGCAACTCCGCCAGCGTATCGTGTACCTCGATCGGGCTGGCGCTGACCACCAGATCCGTTTCGCGCTGAAACGTGATCCAGCGTGCAAGCGGTGCCGATTGGGCGTCGTCGGCGGTCGCGTAGTCCTGCCAGAGTGAAGCACCCGCCTCCAGCCGCGCCCCGGCCGCGGCAATGACCGGCAGCCACTGCTCGAGCGTTTCGGCGTCCGCATCCTGCTCGGCCAACCGCCGCTCGATCGCGTCAATCACGGGGTCGATTCGCCTCACCAGCGACTGGCACGCCGACAGCGTCGCCGCGGCCATTGCCCTGATGGGCTCATCCACCCGACCCAGCGGAAAGCGATAGCGACGGTCCGAGCCACTCGCCTCGGTCACCTCCCGGAGCGGTTCGAACAACGCGGATGCCTGCTGGATGTGTTGTACCAGCGCAGATACGTCCTCCTCGAGCGCGGATTGGGCGCGTGGCAATCCGCCGACCTCGCCCACTTCGGCGGCCAGTTGCGAGAAGGTCGACGGCAATTGTTCCAGCCACGCCTGAGTCGAGCCCAGCACCAGAAAATTCGAGAAGTGGGAGATGGCCTTGTCGACGAGATGGTGGCCCTCGTCGAAGATGTAGATCGTGTCCTCGGGCCTTGGCAGCACGGCACCACCGCCCATCATCAGGTCAGCCAGCACCAGATCGTGATTGGTGACCACACAGTCCACCTTGCCGATGCGCTCGCGCGCCTTGTAGAAAAAGCAGTTCTGGAAATGCGAACACTTGCGCCCCGTGCACTGCACGTGATCGGTGCTGACCCGTGCCCACGCGCGGTCTTCCATGGCCTCCGGCCAGCTGTCGCGGTCGCCATCCCATTCCCCCCGGCCAAGGCGATTCACCATGGTCTCGAAGAGCCGGATCTGTGACTCATCGGTGTCGCCGAAGAGTTCGTCGTCGTAGAGCGCGAGCGAATGGTTCATCTGCGTACCGGCCTGAAGCGCCTGGTCGAGTCTGGCCAGACAGAGATAACGCCGCCGCCCTTTCGCCAGCGCAAAGGAAAACTCGAGCCCGGAGTGGTGGGCGATGTCCGGCAGATCTTTCAGCACGATCTGCTCCTGCAGGGCGACAGTGGCTGTCGCGATCACCAGCCGCTTTCCGAGCGCCCGGGCCAACGGCAGCGCCGCCATCGTGTAGGCAACCGTCTTGCCCGTACCAGTCCCGGCCTCGACGACACAGATATGCCCCTCGCCGGAAACGCGCTCCCCCTCCTCATCGTACTCAATGCCGCCCAGCGCATTCGCGATGTCCGCGATCATCTTTCGCTGGCAATAGCGCGCCGTGTAGCCTTTACTCTCCAGCAGGCTCGAGTAGGCAGACTGAATGCTCTGTTTGTGCTCGTCACTCAGCATCGGCGGGAAAACCGCGCGAAGCGAAAGGGCGTAGACTGGGGCAGGGAGGATTTCATGAACGCCAAAATCTTAGCATACGCACTGCTCTCACTGGCGCCCCTCACGGCGGCGGCAGACCTGCCACTGGACCGCCTGAGCCTGCCCGAGGGCTTCGCGATTTCGGTCTATGCGGAGGTCGACAACGCACGGCAGATGTCACGAAGCGATGGCGGCGTGCTCTACGTCGGGAGCCGCCGCGCCGGCAAGGTCCATGCGGTGATCGACAGCAACGGCGATCATGTGGCCGACCGGGTCATCCTCATCGACGACAACCTGAACCTGCCATCGGGTCTGACCTGGCACGACGGCGACCTGTACGTCGCAGCCGTATCCACGATCTACCGCTACCGCGACATCGATCAGCATCTCGACGATCCACCCACACCCGAGATCGTCACTGACGACTTTCCCACTGATCGTCATCACGGTTGGAAGTTCATCGAGTTTGGCCCTGACGGCAAGCTTTACGTCCCGGTCGGCGCACCCTGCAACATCTGTGCGCCGGAAGAACCCTACGCCACCATCGTCCGCATGGACGTCGACAATCCAGGAGCGCGGGAGATTGTTGCGCGCGGCGTTCGCAACAGCGTCGGCTTCGACTGGGATCCGGCAACAGGCGATCTCTGGTTCACCGACAATGGTCGCGACCACATGGGCGACTATGAGCCACCCTGCGAACTCAATCACGTGAGCGAAGCCGGCCAGCATTTCGGCTACCCGTACTTTCACGGCAACAGCATTGCCGACCCGGAGTTCGGTGGCCGGGGCAAACCAGCATCGGCGTACCGTGAGCCTGCACTGGCACTCGGCCCACACACCGCCCCGCTCGGCATGATCTTCTATACCGGCAACATGCTCCCAACCCCCTACCATGGTGACGTACTGCTCGCCGAACACGGAAGCTGGAACCGGTCAGAAGAGGCTGGCCACATCGGTTATCGTCTCGTGCACGCAAGGTCAGATGACGAGGGTGGCCTCCACTACGACGTCTTCGTCGAGGGCTGGCTGAATGAGGATGGCTCGAGTTGGGGGCGCCCGGTCGATCTGCTGCAACTCGACGACGGCAGTCTTCTCGTTTCCGATGACGTGGGTGACGTGATCTACCGGATTACCTACACGAAATGACCTGACAGGTAATCGGACCGCGCCACCAGACAACCTATACTCCCGCATTTCAGGGAGCCTCCAGCACATGTTGTCACTCAGGATTTTTCTCGGCGCGGTACTGCTCGTGATCGCTGCGTACACGTCGATCGTGATCGCGAACGACGGTATCAACCTCTTTCCGCACTTCTTGCTGCCCATGGCCGAGTTCGGCTGGCAGGGCCAGTTCAATCTCGACTTCATGTTCATGCTGGCGTTGTCCGCACTGTGGACGGCCTGGCGCAACCGGTTTACACCGGCAGGGATCGGACTCGGCATACTCGCCTTCTTTCTCGGGGCGCCCTTCCTGTGCGTCTACCTCATCGTACTCAGCTACCGGGAGTCCGGTGACCTCCGCCGAATGCTCATCGGCCAGCGGTGAGGTGCATCGAAAAGGCTTGAATTCGGTTCCGGGATTCCCACTATAAGCCTACCCTGACTCTTTGGAACTGAACGACATGATGCGAATCCTGCTATTCCTTGCGACCAATGCGGCCATTCTGGTCGTCATCAGCGTCGTATTCTCCGTGCTTGGCCTCGAAGGCATCCTCGAGCAGAACGGCGCTGACCTGAACCTGACGGCGCTGCTCGTCATGTCGGCGGTGATCGGCTTTGCGGGTTCGTTCATCTCGCTCGCGATCTCCAAGTGGTCTGCCAAGCGCATGATGGGCGTGCGTATCATCGAGCAGCCTTCGAACCAGACCGAGCAGTGGCTCATCGCCACCGTCGAGCGGCAGGCGAAGGAAGCCGGCATCGGTATGCCCGAGGTCGGCATCTTCCAGTCGAACCAGCCCAACGCCTTTGCCACCGGTATGACAAAGAACTCATCCCTTGTCGCTGTGAGCACCGGCTTGCTCCAGCATATGTCCGGCGATGAAGTCGAGGCTGTGCTGGGCCATGAGGTCGCGCACGTTGCGAACGGCGACATGGTGACAATGGCGCTCATGCAGGGCGTGGTGAACACATTTGTCGTGTTCCTGTCGAGACTCGTCGGTTTCTTCGTCGACCGGGTGATCCTGAAGAACGAACGCGGTCTCGGCATCGGCTACTTTGTGTCGTCGATCGTGGCCCAGATCTTCCTGTCGATCCTCGCCAGCGCGATCGTCATGTGGTTCTCGCGATACCGGGAGTTTCACGCGGACAAGGGCGGCGCCGCGCTCGCCGGCAAAGAGAAGATGATCGCTGCCCTGCGTGCACTTCAGCGCGTCAACGAGCCGGAGGATCTGCCCGGCGAGTTCGCCGCGTTCGGCATCCTCGGCGGTCGCGTCCGGGATTTCCGGTCGCTCTTCATGAGCCACCCGCCCCTCGAGGATCGCATTCGCGCCCTCGAGGAGAGTGCCTACCAGGGAACCTAGATCAGGCGGCGTCGCGGGCGTCGTCGTCGGGCGGCGGCGGATCGAAGTCTGCCGCCTCGACCTCGGCTTCGACGACCGTTGCAATCTCGTGCGTCGTGCGCGGCACACCAATGAACGGTGCAAAGTAGCGACGAGCCACGTCGTGGACCTGCAGGCGCCAGGCCGTCCAGACTGCGAAGACGGCAAGCACGACGCCGGCGAACATGAACAGTCCGCTGTCATGGGTGTCGAGCAGCGGCGCGACCATCAGCGGGCCGAAAATCGATCCCGCGCTGTGCATCAGCAGCACGACGCTGGCAATTTCCATCAACGCCAGCTTCGTGTTGTCATTGGCGTGCGCAACACAGAGCGAATACAGCGGGAATGTCACCCCACCGAAGACGAACATCACGAGATAGATCGCCAGCGCAGAATTGAAGCCGCCCAGGATGATCGCGATGATGCAGAGCACCGAGCCTGCCGCGGCCAGATTCAGAATCACGATGCGACGATCCATGCTGTCCGACAGTCGCCCGACCGGAAACTGGAACACGGCGCCGCCAATAATGGTGATAGCCATGAAGAAGCCGATCTGGTCGAGCGCGAGCCCCATTGACTCGCCGACAATCGGCCCAAGTGCCCAGATACCAGACGTGACCGCACCACCGACAAACGCGCCGACGACAGCCACCTGGGACGTCTGGAACACTTCCCTGAGCCGAAAGCTGACTGTTTCGAGCGGCGGCGACGGCGAGCGGGTCAATCCTACCGGAATCAGACCGATGCAGAAGATGATCGCCGCCAGCACGGTCAGCGTCGCATAGTCGAGCCCGAAGCCGACCGATACCTGACCCAGTGCGATCGCGGCGAGGGTGATGATCGTATAGACCGAAAGTACGGCCCCTCGATGCTCACCGGTCACGCGTTCGTTCAACCAACTTTCGATCACCATGTACAGGCCCGAGAAGGCAATGCCCGTCAACAGGCGCGCAAACAGCCAGGCGCCCATCGACGGCAGCAACCCCAGCAGCAGTACGGCAATTGAAGCCAGTGACGCCAGTACCGCGAACACACGGATGTGGCCAACCCGCTCAACCAATCTGGGGATGGTGAGGCAACCGATCATGAACCCGGAAAAATAGGCAGAACCCGTATAGCCGATCTCCTGCGCGCTCCAGCCCATCTCGCTCGCAAAGAGTGGTGCGAGCGTCAGCTGGAGGCCGTGCCCGGTGAGCAGAATCGCTGCCGACAGCAGCAGCGTGGAAACAGAAGCGAAAAGGGTAGTCACGTGATGGAGACCGGCGGCGTCGTGGCGCGCAACTTAGCAAATCGCAGGGGCACTTAGAAAGCGGTTTTCGACCGGCAACGGGCCGTTGACCCTGCGGTCAGGGCGGAAGCAGTGCCTGCAGCGTCACCAGCAGCCTGTCCTGCATCACCTTCTTCGAGAATCCGTGATTCGCGCCCGGCACGTCATGGACAGAGATCAAACCGTCGCGGATGGCCTGGCGCGCAACGCCGCCGCCCTGCAGTTCGAGCAGATCCAGCCCCGGATCACCTGCCGAAAGTACGAGGTCGAGCCGGCGACCCGCACGCTGAATGCGATCGAGGTCGAGCGGGACACCGGCGGCGGGACGTCGCGTCAGCAGCGAACCCACCGTCCTGAAGAGGCCCTGCAACCTGGCGCTGGCGTGCGCGGACAGCGCCGAGACGAGCCGCTTTCGATCAATGCGCCCGCGCAACAGCTTTCGCCAGCGGCCCGGATCCTTCCACGCCCCTTTGTACGTATGCAGTTTGTATTCGAAGTGGTTCTCCGGCTGATCGTAGTCCCATTCGAACACCAGCGGGTTGATCAGGATTGCACGCACGATATCGTGATGCTGCAGCCGTGAGCTTGCCTGAAAGGCGTGATACGCCCCGGCGCAGATACCGGCAAGAATGAAGCGCTGGATGCCGCTCGACGCCGAAAGGTATGTCAGCGCGGTATCGATGTCATCGAAGGCGACGGGAGAATAGGCATTGTTCTCGGGGTTTCGGCCCCGCGTAACACTGTCACCAATTCCTTCAATATCAAATCTGAAGCACAGGTAGCCATGCGAGGCCATGTTCCGCGCCAGCATCGTATACATGCGATGCGGGCCGGTGTGATGCTCGGAGCCGCAGTTCAGCAGCACGAGCGCGACATCCTTGCGCGACTGCGCCGGCGGGAACGTAACAATACCGGCCAGGTGATGTGCTTCTCCGAACGTGACCACCTGTTCACGGATGCCATCTGGCAGCACGAGTTCGCGTGTGTCGGGCATCGCCTCGGGACGCGCGTCAGTTGCGCTCCCCAGCGAACAGATCCAGTCTCGCAGGTGATCGATGGCGGGCAGCGGCACGCGCGTATCGGTCGGATTGTTCATCATCTCGCGATACCCCGGCAGCGTGGCCCGGGCAACGTTCGAGCCGGTCGCAGCGAGCTGGTCAGCCAGTTGGCCCAGCACCTTGCCGTCCTGATCCATGTCGTCACGGCCGACGATCAGCACATCCTGAACGCAAGGCGGATCGCCTGCCAGGTCGATTGCCCGAAAGTCTTGCTGGAGCTCGGGGGTCAGAAAGACGCCCGCCGCATCAATGTCAGCACCGGCCGCGCCAAGCTCCTTGTTGAGCAACTCGGACATGAGCTTCTGTTCCCTGACAAATCGTCGACCGCTGATTGTCGGATTCCAGAGGACCAGCCCCCGAAGATCGGTCTCCGTTCGCGCCGCGAGCGCGGCAAACGTGGCACCAAGCCCCACGCCGACCAGCACCACGCGATGCCCCGGCATGGTCGACTTCACGTGGGCAACCGCCGCATGAACATCCGCAACGAACGCGTCAACGCGTGCACCCTCGAAATCTCCACCGCTGGAATCGCCGCAGAACCCGTAGTCGAATCGCAGGGTCGCAACACCAGCGAGGGAAAGCGCATCCGCGAGATTTCGAATCGACCGATGGCCGGACATGTACTCCATACCGAGGGGATTGCAGAGCACCGCGACGACGTCGAGTGCCGGGTCGTCAGGCCCGGTATGCCAACAGCCGAACAGCTGTGTGTCGCCCGACTTGAAGTAACAGGCGCTGCGACGAACCTTGCTGAGTTCGTCGACAGGAAGGGGAGCGAACGCGGCGCTCATTTGAGCGTCACCGTGCCTGACAGATTCAGGGCGGTCAGGCTCGCACGCAATGCCGGCGCGCTTGCCACCGCTCTTGTGGCAACCACACGATGGGGAACACCCGGGAGAAGATGGAAATTGCTGTCGCTGAAGGCCCAGCCGCGCGCACGAACGGTGGCGAACTGGAGGAAGTCGGCACTTGTGACCGTCACCACAACCGTGTCGTCAGTCTGTTCTGTCACCTCTGCATCCACATCGGCACTCGCCAGCGCGACCAGCGAGTATCCCGAAGGAAACAGGCAATCGGTTGAAATGGCGGTTCCCGATGCATCGAACAGCGTCGCAGCATTCACGTGATGCTTTTCCGGCCCGAACTGATAGACATAACCTGTATCGAAGAATCGTCCCAGCATCGCATCGACCGGGAGACGGACCGAGCCGAAGGCTTCGACCTCAATCGGCGAGGTTGCGGCGGCAATGATCGTTCGCCCAGCGCTGATCAGCTGCACACGAAGCTCGCCGGAGAACGTCTCGCCCGTCTCGTTCAGCACGGTCGCCGTCATGCCATCCAGGCCCTCATCCTTCAGTGCGACCACGCGCGGCGCCCAGGCGTGTTGCAGCACGTGGCATGCGGGTTTGGGACGTCCCCGCGAGTCGAGCACACCCCAGCCCGCCCCTGGGACGAGATCTCTTGCATACCAGATGAGCGCACCGCCGCAGCCACTCTCCGGCGACCGCCAATAAAGAAACGCCCGCTTCATCAGTTCTGCGGTGACCGCCCGCGACAACGCGAGATAGCGTTCACGGTCGCTGTAGCGCAGACGCCGGACATCGACGTCGAAGAGTTCCTCGATGTAGTGATCGCGCACATCCTCGAAATCCCAGCCCGCGGCATTGTCCCGGGGAACGCCGGCCTTCCATTCGGGCGAATGCGTGACCGGCAATGCCGAACCGAACGCATCGACGAGTCCGGCATCATCGGGCACGTTTGAAAAACCAAGACACTCGGAAGCAAACCTGACGCGTGCGAGTTCGAGATCCGACAGCGGCCGGCGGTAGGCCCCGACACCGAAGTAGTGACTGATGCCCTGCCCCACATGGAACGGCAGGTCACCCTCACAGGGAGACGCCGGAAAGTACGGCAGCGACGATCCTGCGCCTGCGAGGACTTCAGGAATCAGATCATAGAAGACCGGGTTCTCGCGCCCGCCTGCCGGAACGCCGAACATCGCAGCCTGTTGCTCGACTTCGCTGTTGCCACAGAACACGGCCATCGAGGGATGCGCGAGCAGTCGCTCAACCTCGGCCTGCACTTCCTGGCGAACTTCGACGGCAAAGGCCTCATCGTCACCGGGATAATCCATGTTGGCAAACATGAAGTCCTGCCAGACCATAAGGCCGAGTTCATCGCAGACCTCGAAGAACTCGTCGTCCTCATAGACCATCGTGCCGCCAATCCGGATCATGTTGGCACCGGCCGCTTTCAGCGTTGCGAGCGTCTCCCGTGTTCCGGCACCCGCATCGCGGCCCCGCGCGACATCAGGCGTCCAGCAGGCGCCTCGACAAAACACCGGCTGATCGTTGACGAGAATCCGTACCGCGTTGTCCGACCGATCGAGCCGCACTTCCCGAAATCCGAGTTTCCCCGTCGCCAGTACGTGATCACCGGCGACAATGCGGTAGTCATGGAGCCGCGCCTTCCCGTGGGTATGCGGAAACCAGCGATCGTCGGGGTCGAGGTCGACAGCTGCAGCGCATTCGATCTTCAATGCATCGCGTTCTCCCGAGACGTCACACTCAAAGCACTGCCCCATCACCTCGAACGTGACCGCGGGCAACTCGCCCGCGAATCGACCCGCCACGTGTACGCTCACTCGACCACGGGACCCGTCACAGGTTGCGAGAATCCGCACGGTTTCCGGCAACAGGTGATCGGCCTGATCGAGCAGAACCGGGCGCCAGGGGCCAATGACCGGCAGACAGGGCGCCCAGGACGGCATGCGCCCCAGCAGTGTCGTTCGCAACCAGCGGAGCTGTTGATGTTCGACGAGATTGGTTTTCCAGGTCGGCCTCGGCCGCTTTGCGGACAGAAAGGATGCCTCGGCACGAAACACGAGTGCGATTGATACCGAATCGCGGTTGCCGTTCAGCGCGACCTGCCATCGGCGAAACATGTTCGCCGAATTGATCAGGCGCTCACCGTCAATGAACACCTCACACAGTGTAGCCAGCCCCTCGAAGCGGATCCCACTCAGCGGCTTCCGCCCGGGCAGGCTGAATTCATTGATGTACCACCAGTCCCACTCACGCGCATCGCGCCCGTCAGGCAAGGTGTCGACAGAAGCCTGGGCAACGGTGCCCGGAACGGGCGCGTCAACGATCGCCGGCTGATTACCGAGGTCTGACGGATCTCGAGCCTCACCGGGCGGTGTGCGATAGATCTGCCACCCGCGCTCGACGCTAACCCCACGCGGCATGCAGCACTTCCCTCGCGCGCGCCCACGCGTCAGCCATGTTGTCAACCGGCGAGAGATCCAGCGGTTTGCCGCGCGCAATCGAACGCGCCAGCTTGAACTGCAGCATCTTCGCCTCGTCAGAAATGAGCCGGTACTCTGCCCTCGCCGCTTCGCCCGCCGCTTCGCCGTGCTGACCCAGCCACGTCAGGTAGGTATGAGCGAGTTCAAAGCACGCTCCGTATTGACGCAGCGTCGCGAACGCGTACTCATGGAAAGTATCGATCGGCTGCCCGGACAACCAGGGCAGGTCTTCCTCGAAGCGGTGCCGGAATCTCGGAAACGGATTCTCAACCGGCATCATTTCCAGCTGTGAACGCAACGCCTCGACGGATTTCGCGACGAGTGTCGGCAGGTCTGAGGAAGCGGGGGTCCGATGATGTTTCACGATCTCGATGTAGGGCGGAAGCATGCGCTCATGCACGAGCCCGTCCAGCTGAAACAGATTGCGAAAGTCATCGCCACCCACCTCGAAGTAGCCCTGACCGTGGAAGTAGCCCATGCGTGCAGCGGCTACATCGATACTGTTGACCGCAATCGTCGATTTGACGTGAGCCTTGCGGTACGCGGTGCCCTGCGTATCGGGCAGAAAGAAGGAATCGACCTCGACGAGAACATGGCGTCCGCCGGCGACCTGCGCCTCCACATGCCCGGCGAGATCACGCCAGGGGTTCAGCTCCTGGATCTCCAGGCCATAGAGATTCCACAGATCAATGTGTCGGAACTTGAAGAAGGTCCACTGATCGACCTCGAAGTCAGCGGTCAGCGTAAACGGCAGTGCGGCGATCGGCTCGAACCCGATACTGTGGATCAGTTCAATGAGGACGTCCGCATAGCAATTGGTCTCAGCCCATGCCCGATCGGAGCCGTGAATCGCATGGCGGCGATAGCTCGACGCATCGAGAGACAGAATCGGGCCAGCCACCGTTCACGCGCCCCGGTATGCCAGTTGCATCGTGGCGTTGTGACCCCGAATCCGGTCGTTGTTGACCATCAGGCTCGCGCCATAGGCATCCCGGAGCTGACGGGAGAGGCTCTGTTCGCTGTCGTTCTTGTAGCCCGAGATCCCGACGATCTGCAGCGACTGCCCGACGATGTCGACGACCATCTCGGAGCATCGGATCTTGACGTTGTTCGTACGGATCGAGAAGCCGAATCCGCGGAATGCAGCTGCATCACCCGCATCGAGCATCGCCTGGTACTCAGCGATGGACTGGTGCAGCCCGCTCCGCATGCTGAACAGCAGCTCGTTCACCTCGGAAAGTCGAAGCGCAGTCACCGGCGGTACCTGGGGATTCTTACGGGCCGCCGCGCGAACCGTCTGCCGCGCTTTCTCGACAGCCGACGCCGCAAGCCCTGTCCAGAGTGACCCCCACACCAGATGGGAGACCGGGTGCATGCTTTGCGCGAGCACCTCGTCATAGGGCACCGGAAAGATCTGGTCCGCACTGCCTCTGGACGTCAGCGAATACCCGCTGCTGCAGGTGCCGCGAAAGCCGAGCGTATCCCAGCCGGCAATCTGTTCGAGCTCACAGTCTTCTCGCTTCACGAGCACGACCACCTGATCGTTGCCCGGTGCTTCCGGCCCGGAACGGCACGTCACCATGATGGCATCCGCATCG
Source organism: Pseudomonadales bacterium (assembly GCA_965267485.1). Lineage (GTDB taxonomy): Bacteria > Pseudomonadota > Gammaproteobacteria > Pseudomonadales > Azotimanducaceae > JANQJA01. The sequence continues at coordinate 3,360,028 of OZ254080.1, forward strand.
AGCGCGTAGGAGATAACCGGCGCCTGCTTGCTGAGGGTGAACGCATCACCGTCCCGCTCGACCGCGCACAGGCTGTTGCGCACGTCACCACCGACACCGAGCTCCGTGGTGGCAGATGCCAGCAGCCGCTGCTCGCGCGCAATCTCTTCGAGGTATTGCTCCCAGTATGGATGACCCGTGCTGTGATGCACGATGCAGGCGACCTGAATCTGGTGCATCGCGAAAATCATTGCCGTCGAGGCGCAGTAGTGCCCCATCAGTTCACAGAGCGAACAGACCTCGGTGATCGTGAGGCCCAGCCCTCCCCGTTCGCGTGGCACGTACGCACCCAGCAGCCCGAGTTCTTTCAGCGCATCAAAAGACTCCTTCGGAAATCTTGCATCGCGATCCACATCGCCCGCACACGGCCCGATCACCTGTTCGCAGGCCGCCTCGGTTGCGTCCCTCAACTCGGCATAGCTCATGCGTTCCCTCCGGTGAGTTCCTGAACCACAGCGACCAGCGCATCGATGCTCTCGAACGTCTCCCGCACCAGCATGTCATCCTCAAACTCGACATCGAACTGATCCTCGATCGCAAGCATCAGGTTCACTGTCGTCAGCGACGTCAGCCCGGCATCGAACAGGTCAGCACTGTCTTCAAGTGCATCAAAGTCGATTTCGAGGCCACCATGTTCCCGGACAATATCGCGAATCTGTACATTCAACATACCAAGGTTCCTTCAGGACTCGCCGGTGCCAAACACCAGCGCCAACGCCTGCTGCCGATCGAACTTGCCATTGGGTGTCTTCGGCAGCGGCTCGACACTCTGCACAAAACGTGCGGGCAACATGTAAGAGGGCAGCTTCGATTTCAGCATCTCACCCGGGTTCAGCGCCGCTCCGTCAGACAGCCGGTAGAGCGCGCCGATCGCCATGTCTGCGGCGGTCTCACCATCCCTGAAGACGACGACTGCCTCATCGACTCCGGCAAGGTTTGCGAGTGCCGCTTCGATCTCCCCGAGTTCTATACGATAACCCAGAAACTTGATCTGCTGGTCGGCGCGCCCCCGGAAGTAGTAATCCCCGTCGTCGTCAATCTCGACGAGGTCGCCGGTGCAGTAGAGCAGATCATGGTAGAGCGAATGCCCGGGGTGTTGTATGAACGCCGCCTGCGTTTTGGCTGCGTCACCCAGATAACCATAGGCCACCGAGGTTCCACGCACGAGCAGTTCTCCGGCGGCACCCGGCGCCTGCGACAGCGAGCCATCTTCCTGGCGTACAAACATTTCCATGTTCGGCCTCGCACGCCCGATGGGAACGCGGGTGTCGTCCTCAGCCGGTGGCGACGCGACATGGTGGTAGCAGCAATCGACGGTGATCTCGGTCGGTCCGTACATGTTGGTGAACCGGATCGTCGGATATTTCATCATCCAGGTCCGCAGCACGCCCGGCGGCAGTGCTTCACCTGCACAGATGATCCGGCGAAGATCGGGAAAGCTGTCGTCCTTCAGCCGCCGCGTTCTTGCCAGTAGCCCGAGTACCGACGGTACGCAGAAGAAGATCGTGATCCGGTGATCGGCGATCCAGCGGATCAGACTCGTGATGACGGCGTTGATTCGATCGTGCACCAGATGCAGTTCGGCGCCGGCCGCAAACGCGGTGTACAAATCGAAGGTCGAATTGTCGAAGTTGAGCGGCGCATGATTCGCCACGACGTCCGCATCCGTAATTCCGTACTCATCAACGCACCAGTCGATGTAGTCGACGATGGCCCTGTGCGGAATCATCACGCCCTTCGGCGTCCCGGTAGAACCGGACGTAAAGAGCACGTAGGCAATATCGATGGAGAGATTCTGATAATCCGGCGCCTCCGTGTTCCCACCCTCGACCTCGTCGATCACGAACAATGGTGGCAGCTTCTCCGATGGGATGATCGCCTGGAGTTGCTCGCCACTCTCGGCGGTGACGATGATCATGGGCGGGCGCGTGGCGTCCAGGATCGAAAGAATTCGCGGCGGTGGAAAGCCGGGGTCGATCGGCACATAGGCGCAGTCCGCTTTCAGTATCGAAAGAATCGAGACAACGGCGTCGACCGACTTCGGCATGAAGAACGGAATGAAGCTCGACCTTGAGACGCCGAGTTCGAGCAAACGATTCGCTGCCGCGTTCGACAAGGCATCGGCTTCCGCGTACGTCAACGAGTTGCCGTTGCAGGCTATCGCCATCTTGTCCGGATGTTGCTTTGCTGATTGCTCGAAGTAATGCTGGACGAGTAGGGTCATCTTGATGGTGTTGTTATTGCCGACCACGGGCACTGTGAGTTTGCCGGGATTCGGCAACACAGACAACGATTGGCTAGCCAACCCGAATGTCAGTGGTATACAGTCTTGACGGATACGATTCACGTTCTCACTATCGACCGGAATGACCGAACCCAGGAATCGCTACGTCAGAAACGCCCTGGTGAGTGCGCTGAACCACTCTCGCGCGTTATCACTCGTGCCTCGCCTGTTCCGCGACTCCCTGCCGATACTGACACTCCATGGCGTCGCGGCCGATCACGAGAGCCAGGTCTGGCAACCCACCTGGGGACGTTGTGAACCCGAACGACTCGATCAGATCCTCGGCATACTCTCCCGATATTATCGCTTCATCGGCCTTGACGAGGCGACCGACATGCTGGCTGGCGAAATTCCGTTCGAACCCGGCTGCATGGCACTGACCTTTGATGATGGCTACAGGAACAACATCACGACGGCGCGCGAGATCCTCGAAGCCCATGACGCGCCCCTGAATATCTTCGTGACCACGCGCAACGTACTCGGCGGCGTTCCTTACTGGATCGATCGCATCGACTATGCGTTGCAGCGACTCGACGGGAACCGCTGGCAGTTTCGCAGCGCCTGTTTCAGCCACGATCTTGCCTGGGCCAACCGCGATGAACTCGCCGCAGCCTACAAGGCGTTCCGGCAGGAACTGATGGCTGCCTACGACGACGATGTCGCGCTGCTCACCGATGTTGAACAGATGACGGCAGAACTGGAAGCCGCCGCGGGCTCATCGCTCCACGAGGTATTCGAGGACGATCCCTACAGTTCCCTGATTCGACCCGAGGAACTGTCCGCACTGCCACAGCATGTTCACGTCGGCAGCCACACTGAAACACACATCCGGGTGGATCGCGTTTCCGCCGAACGGCTGAGACAGGAACTCGTGTCATCGAAACGGGCGATCGAGGAGCACCGCGGACACTGCCACTACTTCTGCTACCCCACCGGGGCATTCGATGCAGCATCTGCACGGGAAGTGGAAGCCTGCCACTATCGCGCGGCCTTCACCGGTCAATCCGGCACGAACCGGCCGGGCGATGACCTGTTCACGCTGAAGCGGATCTCGCTGCCTGAGAGCGCTGATGAGCCGGAAGTGCTGTACCACCTCGCGCGAAACCTGATCTACCCGCCGACACCATCGCCCCGCAGCGCCGCGGGCTAGAAAAACGGCAGAAAGCGGAGCCAGCCGCGCCGCAGGGATTTCTCGCAGCGGCTGAGCTGTGAGGCATAGCGGTCAGACCGGGCTGCGACATCACGTGCCCTGTCTTTCAGCCAGCTCTTGTTCGCAAACGTCCGTTTGGCAAATCCGCCCTGCCCCTCGTGGTAGGCGAGATAGTGGCTGTACGCATCGGTCTTGGCGATGCCGTTCACTTCATGCGTCTGATCGATGTACCAGCCGATAAAGTCGATGGCATCGTCAAAGTGATTTCGATCGGCGCCGAAGCGCCCGGTGGCGCGCTGGTAGGCACGCCAGGTCTCGTTGAGCGCCTGCGCATAACCCTTCGCGCTGGCCGGTCTCGGCCCGGGAATGACCCAGAGGATCTTCTTGCGCGGCGGCTTCGCCCGCTGTCTGAAGCTCGACTCCTGATACATGATCGACATCATCACCGGAATCGGCGCCCCCCAACGCGTAGATGCCCGGCGCGCGTCCTTGTACCACCCTTCCTTGTCGGTGAAGATCTCGCAGATATCCTCGCGATCCTCAGGGGGCGCGGATGTGCAGCCGGCAATCAGCATCAGCGCCAGCACGGGAAGCAATCGACGGCTATTGGCCATAGTCTGACATCAACTCGAGAAACGCTGACTCATCGATCACACGCACACCCAGCGACTGGGCCTTCGCGAGTTTTGAGCCCGCCGCATCACCGGCCACGACGCAACTTGTTTTCTTCGAGACCGAACCGGCGACTTTGGCGCCCAGCGCCTGCAGTTTTTCTTTTGCTTCGTCGCGCGTCAGCGACGTCAGCGTGCCCGTCAGCACCCAGGTCTCGCCTGCCAGCGCGTCGGCATTATCGGGCGCCGCTTCGACCTCCCAGTGAATGCCGGCGGCCAGCAGTTTGTCGATGACGGTCTCGTTCTCGGGCTGGGCGAAGAACGCGTGAATCTTCTCAGCCACAATCGGCCCGACATCGGGGACTTCCTGCAATGCTTCCTCGGTCGCGGTTCGAAGCGGCTCGAGGTCGCGAAAGTGCATGGCCAGATTTCGTGCTGTGGATTCGCCTACCTCTTGGATGCCGAGCGCATAGATAAAACGGGGCAATGTCGTCTCTTTTGCCTTGTCGATGGCTGCGAGCAGGTTCTCGGCGGATTTCTCGCCGACGCGCTCCAGCGCGACGAGCGAATCCTTCGACAGATCGAACACATCTGCAGCCGAGTGGACGAGTTCGGCATCGACCAATTGCTCGACGAGCTTGTCGCCGAGGCCTTCGATATCGAGGGCGAGACGGGAAGCGAAATGGCGAATGCTCTCTTTGCGCTGCGCCGAGCAGACGAGCCCGCCGCTGCACCGCGCGATGACCTCGCCTTCGGGCTGCACAATATCCGAGCCGCACGCCGGGCAGACCGCCGGCAGCGCAATGCGCCGGGCATCGCCCGGGCGCTTCTCGTGGTCGACCGAAACCACTTTGGGGATGACATCACCCGCTCTCTGGATGACGACCGTGTCTCCGATCATCAGACCCAACCGTTCGATCTCGTCCATGTTGTGCAGTGTTGCATTGCTGATGGTCACGCCCGCAACCTTGATCGGCGCCAGCCTCGCGACTGGCGTAATCGCCCCGGTTCGACCGACCTGGAACTGCACATCCTGCAAAACGGTGATGCCCTCCTCAGCCGGAAACTTGTGAGCAATTGCCCAGCGGGGTGTTCGTGTCAGCATGCCGAGCTCGCGCTGCAGGTCCGTACGGTCGACCTTGAAGACAACGCCATCAATCTCATAGTCGAGATCCGGTCGCTCCGCGAGAATCTTCTCGTAGAAGCTGATGCACTCGTCGACGCCGGTGACGACGGCAACGAGCGGGTTGGTCCGGAATCCCCAGTGGCGCAGCGCCGCCAGAATCTCGCTGTGCCGTTCCGGTAACTCGCCGCCTTCGACAACGCCAACGCTGTAGCAGAACATGGTCAGACGCCGCTTCGCCGTCAGCCGCGAGTCGAGCTGTCGCAGGCTGCCGGCAGCCGCATTGCGCGGGTTGGCAAACACCTTGTCTCCTGCGGCTTCGGCCTCTTCGTTGATCTTGAGAAATGTCGATTTCGCAATGTAGACCTCACCGCGAACTTCCAGCCGCGAGGGGTAATCTCCGCCGCGGAGCTTGAGCGGCACCGACTCGACGGTTCTCACGTTCTGCGTGATGTCCTCACCGGTTGTTCCATCACCCCGCGTCGCGCCCTGCACGAGCTTGCCGTTCTCATAGATCAGACTGACCGCGACCCCATCGATCTTGGGCTCGCAGGCATAGTCGATCTCATCGTCCGTCTCGAGTCTCGCACGGATACGGCGATCGAAGTCGCGCATGTCGTCCATGCTGAACGCGTTGTCGAGCGACAGCATGGGCAATGCGTGCTGCACCTGCGAGAATTCTGCGAGCGGCGTCGCACCGACCCGCTGGGTCGGCGAGTCGTCAGTGACGAGGTCGGGCCACTCGGACTCGAGCGCCTTCAGCCGCTGAAACAGACGATCGAATTCCGCATCGCTGATTTCGGGTGCATCGAGGGAATGATAGAGATAGTTGTGATGATCGATCTGCTCGCGAAGCGCTGTGACTTCGGAGACGACCTCGGAAGGTGCCGCCATGAAGGTCAGCCCAGCTTCATCAGGTAGTCACGAATCCTCTCACGGCAGTGCTCCATGGTCTGGGGCGTCAGGACGCTACGGGATTCGTCCTTCACCTCACCGCCGAGATCATCGGCCAGCGCCTTCGCCACATCGGTCATCCGGTCGTAGACGGCTACCGGGTCTGCCTGCTCGTGGGCGCGCATGAACAGACTGATCGCCGGCGTCTTCAGCGCCGCGATCGTGTTCATGTCGAACGTACCGGGCTCGACCGCGTTGACGAGGCTGAATTCCGGCTCGCCGTCGGCATCGAGGCGATGGAAGATGCTCATCTCACCAAACTGCATGTCGTGTTCGACCAGACACTCGAGCAACTGCTGCCCGTCAAACGGTTCGTCGAGTGCCGTGACGTAGACAACGATGAAGTACTCGGGCCGCTCACCGATCGGTGGCGCCTCGCCGGCGGGTGAATCTACATCCGAATCCTCCGCGGCAGACACTTCAGACGGCGATGCCTGCGCGCTCTCTTCCTCAGGCGCGCGGCTCGCGGGCTCTGCCCTGATCGGCTCGTCGACGGGTTCCATCAGCACCGGCACGTCTTCGTCGAGATCGAACGCCGTCTGCTCGGGAATCTTGCGCACGCGCGCACCACCGTTCGGCAGTTCGGCTCGCAGCATGTCGATGTCCTCGTCTTCCGACAGCCGTTCGCCGGGCTCGCTCATGAAGTTCCGATCGAGTGACATCTTGATCTGGTTGCTGTTCCTGCGCATACGCCAGTAGCCGTGCAGCAGAATCGCAGCGATAAAAAGAGGACCGATAATCAGCAGCGAATCGCGCAAATCGAAATCCATCTTCAGACCTCGCCTTTCTTCGGGTTCGTCGCGTCTAGACGGCCGCCATCGCGACGGCTTCCTCGACATCGACCGAGACCAGTCGCGACACGCCGGGTTCGTGCATTGTCACACCCATGAGCTGATCGGCCATCTCCATCGCGATCTTGTTGTGCGTGATGTAGATGAACTGCACCGAGCGCGACATCTCCTTCACCATATCGGAGTAACGGCCAACGTTCGCATCGTCGAGCGGTGCATCGACCTCATCCAGCAGACAGAACGGTGCCGGGTTCAGGCTGAAGATCGAGAACACCAGCGCGATGGCCGTCAGCGCTTTCTCGCCACCGGACAACAGGTGAATACTGGAGTTTCGCTTGCCGGGCGGGCGTGCCATGAGCCCAACGCCGGTATCGAGCAGATCCTCGCCCGTCATCTCAAGATAGGCATGGCCGCCGCCGAACAGCTTCGGGAACAGCTGCTGAAGCTTCGCGTTGACCTTGTCGAAGGTCTCCTTGAACCGCGTCCGCGTTTCGATATCAATCTTGCGGATCGCATTCTCCAGCGTTCGCAGGGCCTTCTCGAGATCCTCATTCTGCGCGTCGAGGTACACCTTGCGCTCCGATTGAACCTTGAACTCGTCGATGGCCGCGAGGTTGATGGCCCCCAGGCGCTGGATCCGGTTTGCGATCTTCGTGAGGCGCTCGTCCCATTCGGTCTCGTTCGCCTCTTCCGGCAGCGCCTCAATGATCGCTTCGAGGTTCTGTTTGTCCGCCTCGAGTTGTTCCTTGATGGTCGTCGCCCGCACCTGCAGGCCCTGCCAGTCCATGCGCACCTTCTCGAGCGAGCTTCGAATCTGCTCGATCTCTTCCTCGACGCGGGCGCGAGCCTGCTCGTTGCTGCGAATATCGTGCTCGATACTGTCGGCACGCTGGCGCAGCGTGGTGAGTTCGTTCTCGACTTCGAGGCGCTGTTCGAGCTGGGTTTCGAGTTCCCGCTTGAGATCACTCTCGGGTTCGGTGCTCTCGGCAATGCTGGTCTCGATCGCGCGCTTGCGCTCTTCGAGTTGCTGCTGCTGCTCCTTGAGGCGATTCATGGCCTGCTCGGTCGAGGACAGCTCCGAACGAAGTGACTGAACACGGAGCGCCAGTTGGTGGGCTGCGTCCCGGTGCTCACGGGCCTCGGCCCGTGCGGTTTCGAGTTCCTGCTGTTTCTCTTCACGTTCACGCACCAGCGCCTCACGCCGCTGCGTGTCGTTTTCCATCTGGTCCATGGCACTCTGCAGTGCGCTGCGCGCCTGTCTGAGATTCGCCTCGTCTTCCTCGAGCTGCGTTACGCCTTCTTCAATCTCGCGGTTTGCCCGCGAGAGATCGGTACGTCGCTGTTCGACCTGGAGCTTCTTGGCACCCAGCTGCGCACGCGTCTCGCTGAACGCGCGCTGCTGTTCTGCGAGCCGCTGCTGCGCCTGGTCACGATCCTGCTCGGCAACCTTGAGGGCACTCTGTCCTCCTTCGAGGGACGCGGTGAGCGATTCGACTTCACTCGTGAGCCGGGTCTGCTCGGCACCCAGGCTTTCGAGCTCTGCCTGACGGGAAATGACACCTGCCGTCGCATCGTGATCGCGGGAAATACGCAGCCAGTTCGGGCCAATCCAGATCCCCTCCGGCGTCATGATCGATTCGCCTGCGGCGAGCTGCGAGCGGCGCTGTAGCGCCTCATCAAGCGAGCCTGCCGTGAGTACACCCGCCAGCAGTGAAGAGAGATCGATGTCGCCAGAGACTTTGTCCGCCAGGCGGTCACCACCGCCGCCAGCACTGGCTTCTCCTGCGGAAACGAAGCGCAGCGCCCCTTTCTCGAAATCACCGAGCAGGGCAGAGACCGCGTCGACGCCATCGACGCAGATTGCCTGCAGGTGGTCGCCAAGTGCGGTCTCGACCGCAAGTTCCCAGCCGTCCTGCACCTTCAGGCGCTCGCCCAGGCGATCGCGTTCCCGCAAACCGTGCTTCTCGAGCCAGCTCACCTCGGCATCATCCTGACCCAGCGCAGCCTGCTGGAGCGCCTCCAGAGAGGCATGGCGGCCCCGAACGCGCTGAAGCTCACTGCGCTTCTCATCGAGCAGCGCGGTCATGTTCTCGTTTTCGCTGCGCTGCTCGTCGATCTTCTCAACCAGATCCCTGATCTCGGCGTTGATCCGCTCGACCTGCGACTCCTGTGTCGACAGCATGGATTCCAGCGGCCCGATCTCGTCTTCGACGGTATCGCCTTCCATTCGTTCGACGTCGTCACGCAGCGACCGGATACGCGCGTTCAGTCGCTCGATCGACTGTTCCAGCGATGCGATGCGGGATTGCTGTACCTCGCCACGATTCCGGGCGTCCGCCGCGTTCGTGTTGAATTCGTCCCAGGTCTGCTGCCAGGTCTGCATGGCCTGCTCTGCCGCCTGCAGCCGCTGGCTGGACGCATCCTCGGTTTCCTGGACCTGGCTCTGCTGCGGCTCCGTATTGGCAAGTTCGGCCTGCAGTTCGCCGAGTTTTCGCTGATCGCCGTCTATGTCGGCGCGGACCTTGTAGGCGTTCTCATTGACAGTTTCGAGGTCCTTGGCGAGTTGCTGGCGCCGCTCATTCTGATACTGGATCGAATCCTCGATGCGCGCGATTTCAGTCCCATGGTCGTAGTACTTCTTCTGGACCTCGTTGATCCGGTCGGTCAGGTCCACGAGTTCCGATCGCTTCTGTTCGATCTCGGCGTCGAAACGGCGCTGATCAGCGACCTTTGACTCCCGCTGGTTTTCGAGCCGGGCGACGTTGTCGGCCTTGCCCTTCGATTCCTCGTCAATGGAGCGCCAGCGCAGCGCCTGAAGCTGGCCCTGCAGTTCCCGCTCCTCGGCCTTGAGTTCGGTGTAGCGTTCGGCGGCTTTTGCCTGTCGTTCCAGATGGTGAAGCTGGCGCTCGAGTTCCTCACGCAGATCGTGCAGGCGATCGAGGTTGTCCCGGGTATGATTGATGCGTCGCTCGGTCTCCTTGCGGCGTTCCTTGTACTTGGAGATGCCCGCCGCTTCCTCGATGTACATCCGGAGATCCTCCGGCTTGGCCTCGATAAGCTGGGAAATCATGCCCTGCTCGATGATCGAGTAGCTACGCGGTCCGAGGCCCGTACCCAGGAAGATGTCGGTGATGTCCTTGCGCCGGCACTTCTGGCCATTCAGGAAGTAGTTGGACTGGCCGTCGCGCGTCACCTGGCGCTTGATGGAGATCTCGCTGTAGGCCGCGTATTCGCCTGTCAGGCGGCCCTCGGTGTTGTCGAAGACGAGCTCGATGCTGGCCTGCCCCACGGGCTTGCGACCGGTCGAGCCATTGAAGATGACATCTGCCATCGACTCACCACGGAGTGTCTTTGCCGAGGATTCCCCCATCACCCAGCGTACCGCATCAATGATGTTCGACTTGCCACACCCGTTCGGGCCGACAACTGCACAAAGATTTGAGGGGAAGGGGACTGTTGTAGCGTCTACAAAGGATTTGAAACCAGCGAGCTTAATTGCCTGCAAGCGCATAAAAAGATGTTACTCCCAAAATACTGCTCTACGGAACCTCGGGGGCGGTCCCGCCAAGTCCGCTGGCGCCGCCAGACGGTAAATCACCGCGGCAGAAGCGAACACATAAGCGGTCTAGTGTATCGGAATCAGGGAGCGAAGGTGAACGAAAAACTCAATCGCCGCGCGCGGGACCGGCGGAATCGACCCCGGCCACCTGATGCAGCGGAGCCGCCGTGTTCTCGTAGTAGAAATCGAGAAAATCGAACACGATATCGCCCAGACGTCCGGGTTCCGAGTTCGTCAGGAAGACGAGCCCCATCTGCAGATCCCGGTTGAAGACCATTTCACTGCGCATGCCGCGCACATAACCGCCGTGGTGGACGAATCCACTGTCACGGCCATAGTCGAACACTCGCCACCCGAGACCGTAGTAGACGTTGCCGAGGCCGCGTCGGAAGCGATAGTGGGCCTGCTGACGACTGGTCGGGATCACGCCGCTGTGCATTTCATCGAGCAGTTCAGGCGGCAGTACGTCGGGCTTCTGGCCGAGTTGCGCCAGCAACCACGATTTCATGTCGTCGATCGATGCGTTGACCCCTGCCGCTGGCGGTACGCGGTAGTAATGCGGTGTCGTGCGCGTCGCTGACCAGCGGGTACCCGTCCAGACATGCGGGCTCGCGGCATTCATGTCGTTGACGAATGCATCGAGCCCGAAGGACGCGCGATGCATGTCGAGTGGACGAAAAATCTTCTCGGAGACGAACGTCGGATAATCGACCTCGGCAGTGGATTCGACGATATCCCCGACGAGGCTGAAGACGACGTTCTGGTAGCCGTAGCAGTCGCCCGGCTCACAGATGAAGTCAACCCGCTCGAGGCGCTGCTTGATGCGCTCATACGGCATGTCGTCTTCGATGAGGTTCGTGTATGCGTGAGGCATCAGTCCCGTTGACTGAGACAACACGTGGCGCAGGTTGATTCTTTCCCCATAGTCCGGGCGTTTGAAACGGACGCCGTCGACCTTGTTCAGCACGGGCGTTTCCCAGTCGACAAGGCGGTCGCGAACCAGCAGCGCCCCGGCGGCAGAGGCAAAGGTCTTGGAGACGGATGCGAGCCGGAACAGCGTATGCGGCGTTACCGGCGCCCGGTCGCCAACAGCACGAACGCCCCACGTTTTCTGCAGCGCTATCTTGCCGTCGATGACGACGACGACAGCAGCACCCGGCGTCTCGCTGACGACGGGCGCGAGGATCTCGTTTTCAAGTTTCGCGACAAATTCGCTACCATCTCCGAGCGCCCCGGCCTGCGAGGCCAGCAGCATGCTGGCCGCAGCAAACACAGCGCGCAGGTTCGCAATGGGGCGAGGGACACGTCTTGGCTTCATGGGGCGGAAGGTTAGCACACTTGGAAGCACCGAAATGCAGAATCATGTCGTCGAGCACTGGCGCATAACGAAACCGTCAGTCACCAGCGAACACGGTATGGTCGCCAGCCAGCACTATATGGCGTCCAACGTGGGGGCAGAGGTGCTTCGGCGCGGCGGCAACGCGATCGATGCGGCCGTCGCCGCCGGTCTCGCGCTCGGCACGGTCGAACCCTGGATGAGCGGACTCGGCGGTGGCGGTTACATGACCGTTTATCTCGCCAGAGAGAAAGCGTTTCGCGTCGTTGAATTCGGCATGCGGGCACCTTTCGGGGCGAAGGCATCTGACTACCCGCTGGCGGGCGAAGGCGAAAACGCACCCGACGCGTTCAACTGGCCGGCAGTCGTCGGTGATGCAAACGTCGAGGGCCCGCTGTCGATTGCCGTCCCCGCTTACCTGCGAGGCATTTCACTGGCGCTGTCGCAATGGGGTACGAAATCGTTCGCCGATCTGATTGAGCCGGCCTGCCAACTGGCCGAGCAGGGGCTTCCTGTCGACTGGTACACGTCATCGAAGATCAACCACTTCGCCCGAAACCTCAGGCGATTCGAACATGCACGATCGGTGTTCCTGCCGGATGGCCTGCCGCCGGCCGTCGACTTCGAGGGTGCGCTGCGCTATCTGCCGATCGGCAGGCTTGGCGACACGTACCGGGAGATTCAGCGAGAGGGGGCAGAGAGCTTCTTCGAGGGCAGGCTCGCCGAATCCATCGCAAAGGACCTCGCCGCAGCCGGATCGAAGATCACGCTGGACGACCTGCGCAGCGTCGAGGCGAGAATCAGCGAACCGCTCACGACAGCGTATCGGGATGCACGCATTCACGTGGCCGGCCATCTGACGGCAGGCCCTTCGCTGGCCCAGGCGCTTTCCATTCTCGAACAAAAGCTGGCACCGGCTCAGGAAGATCCCGGCGTCGACGCGTATCGCGCGTACGCCGAATCGCTGATGGAAACGTACGAATGGCGACTCTCGCATCTCGGCGAGGGTGACGGCACCACCACGCCCTCGAACACGAGCCATCTGTGCGCGGTCGACCGGGACGGCAACGTGGTTTCGCTGACCCAGACAATCATGTCCGGATTCGGTTCACGCATCCTGCTGCCCGGCTCCGGCCTGCTCATGAACAACGGCATGATGTGGTTCGACCCGCGGCCCGGTGGCGCCAACTCCGTCGAGGGCGGTCGGCATCCGCTCTGCAACATGTGTCCCGCCATCATCGAAGCGGCCGACGGCAGCCTGACCGCGCTCGGCGCCTGCGGCGGCCGAAAGATTTTCCCCGCCGTCTTCCAGCTTACCTCGTTTCTCGTGGACTACGGCATGAGCATCGATAGCGCGGTTCACCAGCCTCGCCTCGACAACAGCGGCACCAGCATGGTCACCATCATGGATTCGATGCCCGCCGATATCGTTGCCGCGCTGAACGAGGAATTCGCCGACACACGACTCAGGCCCTACGGCGTGACGCCCAACCACTTCGCCCTGCCCCAGGTCGTTCGCCGCAACATCGGGGGCCGCATCGAGGGTGGCTGTTTCATACCCTCGCCGCACGCCCGGGTTGTCGCAGCGGACTGACCCGTCGCCCGACGACCGGCGTGTTCCGCACGGGTGCCATTGGTATACTCGCGCCCATCTCAGCACTCCACCGGAGCGAAAAGTGAAGAAAGTTCGACAACTGCTGGCCGCGATCGCGATCAGCGCCCTCACCGTCCACGTTGCCGCCGAGGAACCCGGCATCACGATCAACGGCGGTGTTGGCTTCATGGAATTCGATGACGGCCGCGCACTCGACAATGACTACCTGTGGACCATCGGCGCAGGCTATCGGTTCGACAATCCGTTCGCGATCGAGGTCGCCTACCTGTCGGCAAACGCCAACGGTACCGATACATCACCCGACGCCGATCACGACCAGTGGCGGGTCGACGGCCTGTTCCACCTCGGCGCCGATTCGGGTTATCTCACACCCTTCCTGTCGGCAGGTATCGGCAACGGCACATTCGATTACTCCGTGCGTGAGGACGATGAGACGATCATCAACTTCGGCGTGGGTGCCAAGTACGCGCTGACCGACACCATGGCGTTCCGCTCGGATCTCAAGCTCTTTCGCGGCAGCGACACCGACGACAACGACGTCGCCCTGATCTTCAGCCTCCACTACGCCGTCGGCAACATCGGCACGAAGACCGCTGCTGCCACCCCGGCGCCGGCAGCCGCTCGGCCCGTCGACAGCGACAACGACGGCGTCACCGACGCCAACGACATCTGCCCGGACACGCCAGAGAACGTCGCCGTCAACTCGCAGGGCTGCCCGCGCGACGCCGACCGCGACGGGGTTGCCGACTACATGGACGCATGCCCCAACACCACGAACCGTGCGGCCCGCATTGATGAGCGCGGCTGCTACGTGCGACTGGAGGAGACCGTCAGAATCGAGCTGGATGTGAAGTTTGCGCTGGACTCGGCAGAAGTCCGGCCCGAGCATCGGGCCGAGGTCGAAACGGTCTATGAGTTCATGAACGAATATCCGGAAACGAAGGTAACCATCGAGGGCCATACCGACGATACCGGCGCCGCGGACTACAACCAGGACCTGTCGCAGCGCCGCGCCCAGGCCATTGCCAACATGCTGGTCCAGGAGTTCGGCCTCGATCCGGAACGCGTCAGCGCCATCGGCTATGGCGAATCACGCCCCGTGGCCAGCAATACCACCGAGGCAGGACGTGCGCAGAACCGCCGCGTGATCGGCGTCGTGGAAGCCCACGTGGAAACAATCCAGGCGCGCTGACCGCGCCTGGCGCAACGCCCAAGCCCCCTCAGGCCGAGAGCTCGAAGCCCTCGTAGTCGTTGGCGGCGACTTCATCGCACTTCTGGCGATAGGTCCCGACGCCACCCACGTAGGGCATGAAGATTCTCGGCTTGCCCGGAATATTGGCGCCGAGATACCAGGAGTTGCATGACGGCGCAGTGAGCATCGTGCCGTTCGCCACCGTATTGACGTGCTCGATCCACGATTGCTCCGCTGATTCCGTCGCCTCGATGGTGCGAAGCTGGCGGGCATCCATGTGCGAGATGCAGTCGGCAATCCAGTCGACGTGCTGCTCGATCGATACGATCATGTTGCTGAGCACCGACGGGCTGCCGGGCCCGGTGATCGTGAAGAGGTTCGGAAAGCCTGCGACCTGAAGACCGAGGTAGGTTCTCGGCCCTGCCTCCCACTTGTCCTTCAGCGCGAGCTGGTTCTTGCCCCGAATGTCGATCGACAGCAACGCGCCGGTCATGGCATCGAATCCCGTGGCGTACACCAGGGCGTCGAATTCGAAGTGGCCCTGCGCCGTCTGGATGCCGGTCTCGGTAATGCGCTCGATGCCGCCCTTGCGCAGATCGACCAGCGTCACGTTGTCGCGATTGAACGTCTCGTAGTAGTGCGTGTCGATCACCGGCCGCTTGCAACCGATCGGGTAGCCCTTCGGCATGAGCCCTTCAGCCACGTCAGGATTCCTGACGATGCGCGACACCATCTCGCGATACATCTCGCACGCCATCTCGTTGGCTTCCATATCGAGACCGACGTCAACATAGCGGCGGATTGCGGCAAAGCCTTCCTCGTCAAGCCGCTGCTCACGCTCTTCGGGCGTGGTCTCCTTGATCGACTCGGTCGGCTCCTTCAGGTCAGCGCCGCCAAAGCCGAAGCCATACCCGATGATGCCGGCCTGTGACTGCCGCTCCGTCTCACGAATGTCGTCGTAGTTCGACTTCGCCTTCTGACGGAAATCTTCTGTCAGGGGCTTGTTGTTGGCCGGCATCGTGTAATTCGGCGTGCGCTGAAAAACGGTCAGGTGCTTTGCGTCCTTCGCAATCTCGGGAATCGCCTGAATCCCGGATGATCCGGTACCGATGATCCCGACGGTGACGCCAGAGAAGTCGACACCCTCATGGGGCCACGCGCCGGTGTGGTAGACCGGCCCGGCAAAATCATCAGCGCCTTCGATCGTCGGCGTGTTCGGTTTCGACAGGCAGCCCGTGGCCATGATGCAGAACCGCGATTCGAAGCTGTCGCCCTTATCGGTCGTGACCTTCCAGCGCTTCGACTGCTCGTCGTAGTGGGCAGACTCGACCCGCGTGTTGAACGCGATGTCCTTTCTCAGATCATGCCGGTCAGCCACATGTTTCGCGTACTCGAGGATCTCGGGCTGTGCGGCCATGACCTCGGTCCAGTCCCACTCCTGTTCGAGTTCCTTGTCGAAGCTGTACGAGTACTCGATGCTCGGCACATCACAACGTGCCCCCGGATACCGGTTCCAGTACCAGGTACCGCCGACGTCATCGCCCGCCTCGAGCACCTGTACCGACAGGCCAAGCCCGCGAAGCCGATAGAGCATATACATGCCCGCAAACCCGGCTCCGACGACCACCGCATCAAGTTCCCTCACGTTGCTTCCCTCTTATTTGTTGCCTGATTACTAACTGACAGTGTGTCAGGCATCCGGCTGACTGTCACCCCGTCAGCCCGGACGCTCCATTTTCTCTTCCGAGACGCGATAACCGGCATCCGCCGGGATACAGAGATACATCCCGTCGGCGCGCTTTTCCGTCCAGGGCAACACCGTCACGATATCCCGTGCGCCGGCATCCGCGACGGCGGCCTCGACCGACTGACTCTCATCGAGCATCTCGACGTTGAGGCGGGTCGGAAAGATGATCGTGTACTTGCCGGTTTCGATGCCCGCCAGGGCGTCCTCCGGGCGAATCCACACCGAGTCCACGGACTCACGGCCATCATGCACCGCGAGGTGATCCGCCGGCGCCGCCGCAAGATAGAATTTCGTGTCAAAGCGTTTTGGCATCATGTCGGGCGTGATCCAGTGCGCAAACGGCACGAGTTCGTCGCAGGCGAGTTCGAGCGACTCCTGTTCGAGGAACGTGCGCAGCGAGACCTCGCCGTCGTTCAGCCGTTCCCGATAGGACTCGAGCGCTTCAAGCCGCGCAGCATCGACGAGCGCATCACTGCCTGCCGGCCGGGCAAGCAGAATGCCGCATTCCTCGAAGGCTTCGCGAATGGCGCCCGCCATCATTGCAACCTCGGTGTCATCGGCCGACCCCGTACCCTGGCACAGGTCCCGCACGGCGAAGTCACCCTCATCGACCTTGCCACCGGGAAACACGAGCGCGCCCGAGGCGAAGTCGATCTGGTGGTGGCGAACGACCATGAAGACCTCGAGGCCATCGGGTCCGTCTCTCAACATCAGTATCGTCGCCGCCGGCACCGGCGCCGCTGCATCAGCCATGCGCGTCTCCCTCTGTTATTGCTTTCGTTCGATTGTAGCAGGCACGGCGCGGGGCTAGTGTCACTAGAGCAGGTCGCCCAGGGCGAAGCCGATACCGATACGGCGCTGGCGGTGGTCGTAGTCAATCAGGCTCTCGCCATAGCCGTCGAAATAGTGCACATAGCCGCGAAGCTTGCCGTAAAGCGGAAAGATGACGCCAATCTCGGCCGCGCCCTTGTTGGTCGATACGTTTTTTCGTGCCATCAGTTCGACTTCCAGGCCGTCACCGAACTGGAAGCCGGCGTTCCACTCCATGTGTCCCATGAAGTCAGTGATGTCAGGATTGTCGTCTTCATCCGAAACGCTGATGCGCTGCCAGGCCCGGAGCGATGTCGTAAACCCGCCACGCTCAAACATGATCTCGCCGAACCCCCGATTCCAGCTGCGTGATACTTCGCTCACCTGGCCGTTGGACTGGTGTTCGATGCCGACCATGAAGCCTGTGCCGCCACCGAACGGCTGCCACGGCAACGGCGCGAGATAGAAGACCTCCGGGCGATAGTTGGTCTCGCGGAACGGCTCCGAGATATCCGATGCATAGGCCTGCCAGAAGGAATTCAGCGTAAACGCGCCGTAGAGCGCATCACCCCGGATCAGGAGATTGTTCGGAGCAACCGGAAACTTGAGGCTGATCTGGTACTTGATTTCGGTGTCATCGAAGCTGGCCGCGACGTCGTCCACCGGCGCGAGCGGCTGTCGATTGATCGCACTGGTATGGGCGACCGGCAGCACGTAGTTGAGACGGTGGGGCGTGATGGTGAAGCGCTGGCGCTCGATGAGCCGCTCGTCGACGATTCGTTCGGTGACAACACCGTTCGCCGGCGCCGCCTTCGCGGCGCAGAGTTCGCGCAACTCGCCAACGGTCACATCGTCAGCGGCACCCTGCAGCGAATCCAGCAGGCATTGTTGCTCTGCCGTGCGTGGCTCCGGTGCTGCGAACGCCGCCACCGGCATGAGACAGAGCAGCGCCATCGAGCAAAGGCACAGACAATTTCGCATACAGACTCCAGATTGACCGTCGATTGTAATCATCGCTACGGGCGCACGCATGTATAATCGGCGGCTCGCTTTTTCACACCGACGCCGAAGTCACCCGATGCTGTTCAAGAACGCCTTTGTCTACCGACTCTCACAACCTTTCGAAGCCGGCGCCGACGCGCTGGCCGAGCAACTGGCCGAAAACGCCTTCGTGCCCTGCAGCGGCACACGCCCGTCGAGCTTCGGCTGGACGCCGGTGCTGGACATCGAGGACGCGCCACTCGTGCACGAGGTCGCGGGCTGCTTCCTGCTGAAGGCAAAGCGGGAAGACAAGGTCGTACCGCCGAGCGCGCTGAACGAGGCGTTGGCCGAGCGTGTCGAGAAACTCGAAACGCTGGAGGGTCGCAAACTTCGAGCAAAAGAGCGTCGCGGCCTGAAGGAGAATACGCTGGCCGATCTGCTGCCGCGTGCGCTGTCGCGCTCGAAACAGATCCTCGGGTACATCTCGCCCAAGGACGAGTTGCTGGTCATTGGCACATCCACTGCGTCAGAGGCAGAACTCTTCATCGACTGCCTTCGTGACAGCCTCGGCTCCTTCCCCGTGTCAATTCCACAGGTGAAGTCCAAGCCCACCGATGTCTTCACCCATTGGCTGATGCACCGAAAACTTCCCGACGCATTCGGGCTCGGCGACCAGTGCGACCTGCTGGACCCGGAGGACACCTCCACGGTCACCTGCAGGCGGCAGGACCTGACCAGCAGTGAGGTGCGCGGCCACGTTGAAGCAGGCAAGATCTGCACACGCATCGGGCTGCGCTGGTACGGCGACATGAGCTTTTCGATCGACCGCGACCTCGCACTGAAGCAGATCAAGGTGGAATCCAGCGACGACGATACCGAGTACGACGAGGATCCTGTGGCCTCACTCGATGCCGCATTCGCCAATATGTCGCTCGAGTTTTCACGGTTGTTGCCCGCACTGTTCGAAGCACTGGGCGGCGAGACACGCGGCGAGCAATAGATCGATTATTGCGATCTATTTGCTTTCTCGATTCGAATTGACCGAATCATTGAGAGACCTCAGGATGGTCGGACACCAACGACGTACCAGAGGTATCACGATGAATGTGATGATCAAGACGCATCAGGTCGAACTCCCCGGCGGTCACGGCGACCGCCTCGCCCGCCGGTTCCGGCGCGCTTTCGGCAGACTCGGCAAAGCCGTCGAACGCGTGCGTATCAGCCTTAAGTCAGCGTCGTCGAAACCGGGCGTCCCCGAAAAGATCTGTCAGATGGACGTAAGCCTGAACGGCGGTGGGCACATCGTCGTGACAGGTCGCGGGACGAGGATGGCACGTGCCATCGGACAGACGCTGCGGCGCGCCCGCTTTCTTGTTCGAAAGGAGATCGGCCGTCAGCGTTCCCGTCAGCGAAGACTCGACCCGGCCTGCGCCCTGCCCGCAGCGAACTGAACAAAAAAAGGCGCCTTCGGGCGCCTTTTTCTTTCTCAACCAGACGTCAATCAGGCCGTTGCCGTTGCCAGCTCCGCCCGTTCCTCTTCGTTCTCGATCGCCTCAATGAGTTCGGCGGGCAGCCGTAGCGCCCTGGCAAGCCGGTTCAGGTGAACCTCTCCGGCACGGCACTCGACGTCGATCACGAGTCGGGCCGCGGCATAGACCTGCAGCGCCGTCTCGAGATCGTCAACGCTCTCTGCAAGGGTCTCCGGCGACTTCGGCAGGCGCATCTCGTCGATCAGCAGGCTCTTCTCGGATTCATCGAAATCCAGTTCGGCCACACGTTCGAAGATCAGACTGTGTTCATGGGGTGAAAGGTGCCCGTCTGCCATCGCGGCCGCAATCATCGAGCGCATGATCAGCATCCCGTTTTTCTCGCTTGATCGCTCCGCTGCCGCAAGCTGCGGTGACGACATCTGAATATCTGCTGCCTGGGGGCGATCCTGGCGATAGTGCTGGTAGGCCTTCCAGGCGAGCGCGCCGGCAGCTGCAACACCACCCACCTTGAGCATCGTTGACGCGGCCTTGCGGCCCTTCTTCGACGACAGCCCGCTGATGACCGCGCCGCTGGCAACGCCACCGGCGACGCCGCCCAGCAATCCGCTCTGGCCAAGGCCACTGATCAGTTTGTTGAAGTCCACGATCGGTTCACCTCCGTGATATGGGAGATGCACTTTAGGGCAGGATAAAGCGTCGATAAATCCGATTAATTCGAGCGCGAAATTCGTAAATACCGTTGCTTCAGGGTAATCCGGCTCGCGGCACATCGACATCGATGAACTCGATGCGGCCATCCCGCCTCGCCTCGGCATGAGGCCCACTGCCCGTTGCGGAACAGACGTAGAGACGATTGCCGTGCTCACCACCCAGCATGCAGGCAAACGCGCCGCGATCCAGCGTCTCGGTTCGAAGAATCGTTCCGCCCTGCTGAACGCGAATGACGCAATTGCCGCGCGGGTCCGCCACCCAGATCGCGCCTTCGGCATCAAGACAGATGCCATCGGGAACGTGCTCGCCGAGATCTGCCCAGACCCGGCGGTTGGAAAGCGTGCCATCTTCAGCCCGATCAAAAGCCGTCAGTCTTCGTGCGCGGGATTCGGCAATGATGAGCGTGGAACCCTCCGGCGTGATCACGGTGCCATTCGGGAAGTCGAGATCAGGGGCCGCGATGCTCGCGGTGCCGTCAGGACGTACGACCGCAAGGTTCGCCTGCATCGGCTCGACGGGATCGCCATGGGTATCAAAACCGAAGTTCCCGACGTAAGCATTGCCGGCCGCGTCGACGACCATGTCATTGCAGTGGAAGGTCGCGATCGCACCGAGATCTGCATGCTCTGCGAGCACGCCGTCCGCTTCCTGTCGAAGCAGTTTGCGATCGGTCATCGACACGATGAGCAGGCGCCCGTCCGGCAGCCAGCCCAGGCCCGACGGTTGACCGGGTACCGTGGCGACCATTGAGAGTTCGCCATCGTCGGTCAGTGAATGGACGGTGTGCGTATAGAAATCAGAGAAGAACAGCCTGCCTTCGTGCCAGCGTGGCCCTTCGGGAAAGCGGAGTCCGTCGACGAGTACTTTCACGCGTTCGCCCTCAGGGCATCAGGTTCTTCCAAGAGTCCAGATCAGGAATCCGCATGTACACGTTGGTGCGACGCACGTCTTCCATCAGCGCATTCGGCACTTCCGCATAGTTGTGGCCGGGCAGCAGCAACGTGTCGTCCGGCAAATCAGCGAGCTTCCGGAGCGAGTGATACATATCCTCGGAGTTCGAACCCGGCAAATCGACGCGGCCGCAGCCCTGAATGAACAACGTATCGCCCGACACCAGCGTCTTCCTGATGCGGAAGCACTGTGACCCCGGCGTGTGTCCCGGCGTGTGCAGGAACTCGACCTCGACGTCACCCACCTCGAGTTTGTCGCCGGATTCCACCTTCTTGATGTCCGTCCCGGAGACGCCGGTGACCTTTTGCAGGCCCTCGGCCTCGAGCTTGTGTGCGTAGATGGGCACCGGGTTCTTCGCCAGCAGTTCGGCAATCCCCTCGACGTTGTTGTGACCGAATGAGCCGCCGCAGTGGTCCGGGTGGTAGTGCGTGATCAATGCGCCGGTCAGCTTGTAGTCCTGCGCCTCAAGCCGTTCCAGCAACGCGTCGATATCCCATGCGGGATCGACGATCACGACCTCTCGCGTTGCCCTGGAGCCGACGATGTAGGTGAAATTCTCCATCGGCCCGATCTGGATCTGCTCGATGAGCAACTCTTCTTCGATCGACATGTCTCGTTCCCGTCAGCGTTTGCGCAAACTATATCAGTTGAATCGGCCACGCTTCATCAGCGGACGCAGTTCCGCGTAGGGCTCTGGCCAGTCCTCGCCCAGGAAGGCACCGTCTGGCACAACCGGGTAGATCTGGTCGTAGCGCTTGATCTGGTCCTGTCCACAGCGACGGAAGATATGCGTACGGTTCAGATCCCGTGGCACACGCAGGCCGGCCGACGTGATCAGATCAACGAAGGCGTGAACGGTGCCGTCATGGAAGCGACGCACACGTTGCCACTTGTCTTCGATCACGAGGCCGCGGACGAGTTCAGGATCCTGAGTGGCGACGCCCGTCGGGCACTTGTTCGTATGGCAGACCAGAGACTGCACGCATCCCAACGCGAGCATCATGCCGCGCGCGCTGTTCACGATGTCTGCACCCAGCGCCATGTTCTTGGCAATGTGAAAGCTGGTGAGTATCTTGCCTGAAGCAATGATCCTGATATCGTCACGCACGCCGTAGCCGCGCAGGCAATCGTCCACCGTTGCCAGCCCTTCCCGCAGCGGTGTGCCCACGGAATTCGTGTACTCGAGCGGTGCCGCGCCAGTACCGCCTTCGCCGCCGTCGACCGTAATGAAGTCCGGCTTGATCCCGGTCTCAACCATCGCGCGACAGATCGACAGGAGTTCACTGCGCCGGCCGACGCAGAGCTTGAATCCCACCGGTTTTCCACCGCTCAGTTCCCGCAGCCGGTAAATGAAGTCCAGCAGGCCCTCCGGCGATGAAAACTCCGGATGTGTCGGGGGTGAAACGACTTCCGTGCCCACCTCGACCGTGCGAATGCGCGCAATCTCGGGCGTGTTTTTCGACGCTGGCAGGATGCCGCCGTGGCCGGGCTTGGCCCCCTGACTGAGTTTCACCTCGATCATTTTCACGTTCGGCAGCGTCGCCCGCTCCTCGAACGCGACCGGGTCGAATCGCCCGTCCTTTCGTCGACATCCGAAGTAGCCGGTACCCACCTGCCAGACGAGATCGCCACCGGATTCCAGATGATAGGGCGAGATGCCGCCTTCGCCCGTGTTGTGATAGAAACCGCCCGCCTTCGCACCCTTGTTGAGTGCAATCAGCGCCGCCGACGACAGTGAGCCGAAGCTCATGGCAGAAATATTCAGGATGCTGGCGGAGTAAGGTTCGCTGCAGTCGCCACAACCGACGGTCACTCGCGGGTCGTGATTGACGTGCTCGACATCCCGGGCGGCGAGGCTGTGGCCGAGCCACTCGTAGCCTTCTTCGCCGACGTCGACGCGGGTACCGTACGGTACCGTTTCGATATCACCTTTGGCGCGCTGGTACACGATCGAGCGAAACATCCGGCTGATCGGTGCGCCGTCTGTGTCCGATTCAATGAAGTACTGGCGAACAAACGGACGAAGGAACTCTGCCGCCCAGCGCGCACGTCCGAGCAGCGGGAAATTGCGCCGCAGCGAGTGCTCGGCCTGCAGGCTGTCCTGCAGGGCCAGCACCCACGCAGGAACGATCAGGGCGAGAAAAACCCACCACATCCAGGGGAACATCAACGCGCCGAACACGACGAGCGCGCTGACAATGCCAAGTACCGTGTACACAAGCTTGCTCATGGCGCCAACAATACCGCTCGCCGTGAGCCTTGCAAACTCGCCGGTGAACCGCTGAAGCGCTATCATTCGCCCCTTTTCGGCAACCTTTCCGGACTACGGCCCACTATGAGTTCCACGCCCATCAAGCAACTGCTCGGCGGCGATGTCGCCACCGGCACCAACGTCACCGTCAACGGCTGGGTTCGCAGCAAGCGCGATTCGAAAGCCGGGATTTCGTTTATCGAAGTGAATGACGGCTCATGTTTTTCATCGATCCAGGCCGTCGCACCAAAGGCGTTGCCAAACTACGAGGCGGACGTGCTGCACATTACCACCGGCTGCGCCGTGATCATCTCGGGTGAACTCGTCGAATCCCAGGGCAAGGGCCAGAGCGTCGAAATCCAGGCGACGGACGTCACGATCGTCGGCAACGTCGACGATGCAGAGAGCTACCCGATCGCCAAGAAGCGACACACGTTCGAGTACCTGCGCACGGTCGCGCACCTGCGGCCGCGCACCAATACCTTCGGTGCCATTACCCGGGTTCGCACGACGCTCGCCAATGCGATTCACAACTACTTTTATGAGCACGGGTTCCACTGGATCAATACGCCGATCATCACCGCAAGTGACTGCGAGGGCGCCGGAGAACTGTTTCGGGTAAGCACGCTGGATCTTGCGAACCTGCCCCGCGACGACAAGGGCGCAGTCGACTTTCGCGACGATTTCTTTGCGAAGGAAGCGTTCCTGACGGTCTCAGGGCAGTTGAATGTCGAGGCGTACTGCCTCGCCATGTCGAAGGTCTACACCTTCGGCCCGACCTTCCGGGCAGAGAACTCGAATACTTCCCGCCACCTCGCCGAGTTCTGGATGGTCGAGCCCGAAATCGCCTTCGCTGACCTGTCGGCAAACGCGGACCTGGCAGAGGATCTGCTGACCCACGTCCTGAAGGCCGTGCTGGACAACTGTGAAGAGGACATGGACTTCTTCGAGCAGCGGATAGACAAGACCGTCAGGGAGAGACTCACAACGGTGATCGATTCGAAGTTCGAGCGGATGGACTACGCGGAAGCGATCGACATCCTTTCGAAGGCAAAACAGAAGTTCGAGTTTCCGGTTCAGTGGGGGCTCGATCTGCAGTCGGAACACGAGCGCTACCTGACCGAGCAGCACGTGGGCCGTCCGGTCGTCGTCATGAACTATCCCAGAGAGATCAAGGCGTTCTATATGCGGTTGAACGATGATGGCAAAACTGTCGCCGCCATGGACGTTCTCGCGCCAGGCATTGGCGAGATCATCGGTGGCAGCCAGCGCGAGGAGCGACTCGACGTGCTCGACAGCCGGATGCCGAACGAAGAGACCAAAGAGGAACTCTGGTGGTACCGGGACCTGCGCCGCTACGGCACGGTGCCCCACGCCGGATTCGGGCTCGGCTTCGAGCGCCTGCTCAACTACATCACCGGCATGGAAAACATCCGCGACGCGATCCCGTTCCCGCGCACGCCGGACAACGCCAGCTTCTGATTCACGCGGGCGCAGTCACGCGTCTGCGCCCAAGGTCGATGTCATGAGTATCGGATTAACGGCATTGCTCGATGACGTCGCCGGGATCGCAAAGGTTGCGGCGGCGTCAATCGACGATATTGCCGGACATGCTGCCAAGGCCAGTGCCAAATCCGCTGGCGTCGTCATTGACGATACGGCGGTCACGCCACGGTATGTCGTCGGCTTCAGCGCCGAGCGGGAATTGCCGATCGTTGGCAAGATTGCGCTCGGCTCGATCCGCAACAAACTGCTCATCCTGTTGCCGATTGCCCTGATCCTCGGCGAGTTTGCTCCTTGGGCCATCACGCCGCTGCTGATGATCGGAGGCGTCTATCTCTGCTACGAGGGTGCCGAGAAGGTCTATGAGGTCTGTTTTCCCGCGCGCGCACACGAACATGAGGTCAGGGTCGTGGCTGTCGTCGTGGATGCGAACGAACTGGAACAACAGAAGGTTACCGGGGCCATTCGTACCGACTTCATTCTGTCTGCCGAAATCATGGCGATAGCGCTGTCGACGATTCCCGATGCGGGACTTCTAGCAAGCTTCGTTACCCTGGCCGTCGTGGCCGTCGCGATCACAGCCGGGGTATATGGCACGGTCGCGATCATCGTCAAGGCTGACGACCTCGGCGTGGCGCTCGCGAAAAGAAAAGACGCCTTCTCAGGATCTGTCGGCCGGTGGATCGTCAGGATCATGCCAAGACTGCTGACGCTGCTCACCGTCATCGGGACAGCAGCCATGATCTGGGTCGGCGGCGGGATCATCCTGCACGGCCTGGAAGTGTTCGGGTTGGGCTGGCCAGCGGGTGTCGCACATGACCTCGAGGAATCGGTGCGAATAGTGTCACCTGTGGCATCTGCGTTCGCTGCCTGGTTCGTCAGCGCCCTTTATGCCGGCACATTCGGCCTGCTGGTCGGGGGCATCATGATCCCCATTGTCAGTCGCGCGATCGTCCCGATCTTCCACCCACCAGGCGCATAGCCACAACGCAGGGACCCCGGGGTCAGACCCCAACCTGGGACCCCGGGGTCAGACCCCAACCTGGCACTGAGGTCTGACCCCGGTCTGGCACTGGGGTCTGACCCCAACCTGGCACTGGGGTCTGACCCCGGGGTGGCACTGGGGTCTGACCCCGGGGTGGCACTGGTCAGGCGGGGCGGGGGCCCTGGACCTGGAGGCGGTGGATGACGCGGGGGTCGTCGCCGTGGTCGTGAACGGCGTAGTGCAGCAGGCAGCGGTTATCCCACATGACAAGATCGCCGGCCCGCCAGCGGTGCCGCGCCTGGTATTCGGGTCGAACGCTGTGCTCGAAAAGGAACTCCAGCAGCGCACGGCTTTCGCGACGGCTCCAGCCGACGAATTTGTCGGTGAACGCACGGCAGACGTAGAGCGCCTTGCGGCCGGCTTCATCGTGCGTGCGCACGACGGGATGAACGGCACGGGGGGCCTCGGCAGCATCCTCCTTGTAGACAGTCGCTGCGAGATTCGCGGCGGTGTGTTCCGCCTCGAGGCCCGCCAGCACCGACTTCAGCCCCTCCGAAAGCTCCTCATACGCCAGATACTGGTTTGCAAAGGCCGTGTCGCCACCGACCGCCGGTGCCTCGAGGGCATAGAGCATCGTGAACTTTGGCGGTGTCTCGTTGTATGTCATGTCCGAATGCCAGTGCTGGTTGACGTCCCGCGACTTGCCCTTGTTCCTGAGCTCGATGATATCGGGATACGCCTTCATGCCCGCGTAGGGGTGCGCAACGAGTTCACCCCATCGCTGCGCAAAAGCCATCTGGTCTTCCGGCGTCAGATCCTGGCCGGGGAAGTGCAGGACGTGATGCTCCAGAAACAGCGAGTTGATGTCCTGCCACACGGCATCATTCAGTCGCCTGACGTCGACCTCCGTCACGGTTGCGCCCAGCGGCGCGGCAAACCTGTCGACTTTCATCCCCGGTTCCTCTCAATTCATCTGAAGCCAGTGTAACGCCAGATGACGAAAACAGGGAAAGGCGGCACAATCGGGCAATGCATGACCTCATCATCGTTGGCGCCGGAAGCGCCGGCTCGGCGATCGCCGCCCGGGCAACAGAAAACCCGAACCTCGATGTACTCCTGATCGAGGCCGGGCCCGACTATCCGGATATCGCCTCGACACCGTTCGACCTCGTCAACAGTCACAACAACTCCTACAACGATCATGACTGGGGCTTTCGCTACGAGCCGGTGCGTGGCCGCGAGGTTGCCTTCCCACGTGGCCGGGTCATCGGCGGTTCGAGCGCGGTCAATACCTCGATCGCCCTGCGCGGCGTTCCCGAGGACTATGACGAGTGGGCTGACCTCGGTAACAGCGAATGGGCGTGGGAGAAAGTGCTGCCTGCGTTCAATCGTCTCGAGCGCGATCTCGACTACGGCGAAAAGGACTACCACGGCGACGCCGGCCCGATCACGATTCGTCGCTACCCAACCGATGAAATGCTGCCGCAGCATCAGGCTTTCCTCGAATCTGCCCGGGCGCTGGGGTATCCGGATTGCCCTGACCAGAACGACCCGGCCGGCTGGGGCAGCGGCCCACAACCCATGAACAAGCTCGGCCGCCTTCGCGTCTCGTGCGCGGTCGGGTATCTGGCCCCGGCGCGCATACGTCCTAACCTGAGCATTCGCCCGGACACCTTCGTTCGACGTCTCGTCGTCGAAGGGGGCCGATGCACGGGCGTCGAGGTCGAAAGTCCCGACGGCACAACGGAGACGATCAACGGCAAGACTGTCGTACTTGCCGCTGGCGCACTGATGTCACCAACGATCATGCTGAGGTCCGGTCTCGGGCCGGCCGCCCATCTCGATTCTATCGGTGTTGGCACCGTCATCGACATTCCCGGCGTCGGGCAGAACCTGTGCGATCACCCGGCACTGTCGGTCGCGGCCCGCGTGAAAGACCCCTCGATCATCGACTTCGACCAGCCGATCATCCAGACGATCCTGCGTTACACGGCTGAGGGGTCAGACAAGCGCAACGATCTGCAGATTGAACAGATCAGCTTCGCCGGCCGGCGGGCCGATGCCGATGTCTTTGCCATCGCGGCTGTCCTCGAATACCAGTACGGGCGCGGTGAGTTGAGACTGCGATCGGCGGACCCTCGCGAGGCGCCGATTGTCGACAATCGCTTCTGCGAGGATGATCGCGATACATCCCGCCTCGTGTCATGCCTGAAAGACGCACTGGCCTTCACCCAGCAGGGGCCGCTTGCCGACATGATCGCCGAGGTCGTCTTTCCGGACCCCGGCAGGGGCACCGACGACGAAGCACTGGCGCAACTCTGCCGCAAGCTCGCCGGCAGCGGCTATCATCCCTGTGGCACGGCAAAAATGGGTCCGCGCGAAGACGGGGCGGCCGTCGTCGACCAGTACGGTTGCTGTCACGCCGTCGACAACCTCGTCGTCGCCGACGCGTCGATCATGCCCTTCGTTCCCCGCGCCAATACCAATCTGACGGCCATCATGATCGGCGAGAAGATCGGTGAGTGGATCAGAACCACAGGCGGGCGTTACGGGTTGTGACAGCGTTTCAGTTTCTGCCTTTCGAGCCGGCGCCGGACGTCAGGCATCTGCTGAGGCAATCGTTTTTCGCCCGCGGCCATATCGGCTATCGAACCGAGAAGATTCTGCCGACGGGACAGATCGCGCTGCTCTTTACGCTCGGTCATCCGCACCGGCTTGGCAAATCGTCAACACCGGCATCGAATCCCGCCTTCGCCGAAGGCTGGGTCGACGGCTTCCAGACAACGCCAACGTGGCACACGCCGGAAGACGGCACTCACGTGCTCGGCCTGCTGTTCGAACCACCCGGTTTTCACGCGCTGTTCGGCACTGACATGGCGGCCACTGCAGACCGGACGCACGACGCCCGCACACTGCTCCCCGACGATTTCATTGCGTTCATCAAGCGTCAGCTCACGCGGGCCGATGATCCGGCAACCCATGCGCGCATTGGCGAGCACCTCGCCGGCAGGCCGCTGGAACCACTGCCCGATTGGCTCTTCCCGATGTATCAGCAAGTCTGCGAGCACCGGGGCGATATTGATCTCGACGCCTGGTACGCAAGCACCGGCCACAGTGATCGGCACGTCAGCAAGGTGTTCAAGCGCGCGGTCGGCGTGACGCCGAAGGTGCTTTGTCGAATACATCGCCTGCTTGCGCTGCTCGAAGCCGTCGACCCCAGCACCGATGTGAACTGGACGGCGCTCGCCCACGACTTCGGCTTCTATGACCAGCCCCATTTCAACCGCGAGTTCCGGAAGCTGAGTGGACTCTACCCCAGCGAGTACCTCGACCAGCGACGCCGGGAGTACGCAGAACTCGCCAAAGGAGAACACGTGGTTTTCGCTCCCCAGGACTGACCGTTCGCTTTTTTACAATCGTCCCGG
Source organism: Pseudomonadales bacterium (assembly GCA_965267485.1). GTDB lineage: Bacteria > Pseudomonadota > Gammaproteobacteria > Pseudomonadales > Azotimanducaceae > JANQJA01. The sequence goes on from OZ254080.1 coordinate 3,389,536, forward strand.
CGACGCACGCGCAACACTGGCCGTCATCAACAACGCAGCCAGGGAGCGCTGACATGAACAAGCAGACAACAACCGACATTCAGGCCGATATCGACACGGTTTGGCGACATCTCACAACACCGGAACTGATGGCAGGATGGATGACGTCAGCAACCAATCTTCGAACGAAGGACGGCGGCTCGCTGTCCGCCACAAACCCCGTCATGTTCGATGCTCGCGGCAAGACCTACGAGACCGCCATCACCAGGTTCCGGGCGCCGGTTGAACTCGAACTCGAGTCGAATCAGGGTCCGTTCACCGCCCGCTACCGATACGAACTCGAATCGACAGGCGACGCCACACGACTCGTCATGACCATCAGCTTCGGAGCAACGGGATTCGCACGGCTGATCAAGCCGTTGGTGGCAGCGGCCGTCTGGAAGACCGATCAGGATCAGGGCGAACGCATTGCCGCAGCGGTGAGAAGTGCCTCAACCGACCGTTGAGCGCTTGCGGGCTGCATCCAGCTCTTCGCGAATTGCAGCCGCGAGATCCTGATTGCTGAATGGCTTGCGCAGGATCTTGAAGGGCTCCCGGGCGATGGTGGGCGATGCCTCGTCCACGTATCCCGTGCACAGCACGATGGGCGTGCCGGGGCGCAGATCACGCACGATATCGACGAGATCAAAACCGCTGATACCGCCCGGCATCACGACATCCGAGAACACGATGTCGACGGGCTCGTCACTCGCCAGCACATCCCGCGCTGCGACACCGGTATCGACCGCGAGCGTGGCGTAGCCCATCTTCTGCAGCCGCTTTTCGTTCAGATCACGAAGTGATGGTTCGTCTTCAACCACAAGCACACGCTCCGGCCCGCCCGCAGCCTGAGTTTCGCGATCGGACGCTACCTCCGGCGCGCCGTCCTCAGCCCTCGGCAGATACAGCGTGACTCGCGTGCCGAGTCCGGGCGCAGAGCGAATCTGGATATCGCCACCGATACGTCGCAAAAAGCCATAGACCATGCTGAGACCGAGTCCCGTACCCGCATTCCTGGGCTTTGTCGTGAAGAACGGCTCGATCAGCTTGTCCAGAATGCGAGCGGGCACCCCCTCACCGTTGTCCTCGACTTCCACCGCGACATAGTCACCTCGCTTCCACTCGGGATTTGTGGGCGAGTAATCGGCACCGAGTGTTTCGTTCCGTGTCGATACCGTGACCTTGCCGGCGCTGACGATCGCATCCCGAGAATTGAGTACAAGATTGATGACAGCGTCCTCGAATTCGCCAACAAACGCCTCGGTCATCCAGAGGTCTTCAGCCAGTTCAAGCATCAGCTCGATGTCCTGATTCAGCGAGGTCTCAAGAATCGGCTGGATCTCCCGGATCAGCTCATTGGGGTTCAGTGCCTCCGCATCCTCGGCAATCGCCCTGCTTGAAAAGGACATCATGCGCCGCGTCAGATCGACTCCGCGATCTGCCGCCTGATCGATGACCGACACAAGGCGCTGAATCTCCTCCGGATCGTTCGAGCCCCGGATCATCTCGGCATTGCCCTGAATGATCGCAAGCAGGTTGTTGAAGTTGTGCGCCAGCCCGCCCGATAGCTGGTCGAGCACCTCGATTCGGCCGGCCTTCTCCATCTTCTCTCGAAGTTGTCGCCAATCCGTGATGTCCCGCACGGTCCCTTCGACGCCCATGATGTTGCCATCGGGGTCACGCCAATAACTCGCGTTGGTCGACACCCAGACCGTGCCACCGTCCTTGTCCACGAGTTCGGCCTCGAAATGACGCACCTCTCCTTCATTCTCGCGAAGCAAACGGACGAACTGCTCGCGCTGCGATGGGTCTGCGTAGAATTCCGTGAGTCGCTGGCCGATCAATTCATCAGATGTGTAACCGGTGATCCGGCTGATCGTCGGCGACATCGTGATGATGTTCCCCTCGAGGTCAGCCCGATAATAGGGGTCGACGCTGCTGTCCAGAATGCGGCGGTACTCGTATTCGCTGTCAGCCAGATCCCGTGCGAGTCGCTGCTGCTCAAGCAGCCGCTTCATGTGTGTCGCATAGATCGATAGCGACACATACGCCCCGACGAACAGGATCAGCGCGATGACCATAACGCCGACGTAGGGATGAGAGACGCCATGGGGCTCGATGATCCCCTGCATGTGCATCACTTCAATGCCAAAGAGTACGGCCACGCTGGCCGCTGCGAGCAGATAGACCGCGAACGCATTCCCCGTCAGCCAGACGCCGACCAGCACCATCAGCGGCAGGGCCGCAACGCTCTGTGTCATCGTGCCGGCCTGGATGGCGGTGTCGATCATCACCATGCACCAGACACCGACGATCAGCACCCAGCTGGCGGCGAGGTCATGGCCACGATAAGAGAGGAAAAAGAAGAGACCGGCCATCGAGCCAGTGCCGAGTGAAGTCAGCAGGGAGCCCCAGTACTCGAGCCCATACCAGGCGAACTCAACAATTCCGATGACGAACGCGAAGATCGCAGCGCTGAAGGCGCCGGCACGGAAAATTTTCAACAGGTCTTCGCGCAGGAGTGCAGCAGCCTCACGCTCGAGACCCGGCTCGCCGGAAAGATTGAACATGGATAGAGGCGGAAAGATAAACCGCGTGATTCTACCCTGATGTCAGCCAGCGCCCGACAAATGGATTGTAACCAATTGTTACCGGGGCCCACGGGCCGTCACACCGAAGTCGCTCGTGATACATTCCGGTGAAGTGAACGTGAGGGAGCCAGCCATGCCAGACATTGCCATCAGAAACGTGAAGATTCTCGACGGAACGGGCAGCCCGCCGGTCGAGGGCGACATCGGCATCGACGGCGACAGGATCTCCGCGATCGGCGACGTCGGGCCCGCCGCCACCGAGATCGATGGCAACGGCGCGCATCTGTCGCCGGGCTTCATCGACACGCACTCTCATGACGATGGCGCCTTCTTTCGTCACCCCGGTATGGAATTCAAGCTCTCGCAGGGCGTCACCAGCGTGGTCGCCGGCAACTGCGGCTTCAGCGCTATCCCCGCCGACCCGAGCATTGACCCCGCGCGTGCCAGCGGCGGCATTCTTGCCGGGCTCGAAAGCGACTTTACCGATCTGAACGGCTACTTTGACGCGGCGCTGGCTCGCGGCCCCGCGATCAACAACATGATGCTGGTCGGCCACAACACCGTGCGCTCGCTGGTGATGGGACACGAAAAGCGCGGGCCAACGAACGAGGAACTGGCCAGGATGAAGACCTTCGTGGCCGAGGCCATGGAGCAAGGCGCCTGTGGATTCTCGACAGGGCTGATCTACCGGCCAGGCCGCTGGAGCGACACCGAAGAAGTCATCGAACTCGCGGCCGCCGCCAGACCCTTCGATGCCCTCTACACAACCCATATGCGAAACGAGGGAGACCTGCTGCTCGAGGCCGTCGACGAGACGCTTCGCATCGGATCCGAAGCCGACGTCCATGCCCATATCTCCCACCACAAATCTGCTGGCAAACAGAACTGGGGCAAGGTGCGCGAGTCGCTCGTCAAGGTCGAGCAGGCACTTGCGGCTGGCCAACGGGTTTCGCTGGACGTCTACCCGTACACCGCCGGCAGCGGCCGGATGATCGAGTACTTCAACCTCGATAACGTCTCCCGGGATCTCGCCGAGGTCATTCGCATCGCCAGCTGCCCCGCCTTCCGGGAATACGAGGGCCGGATGCTTATCGACATTGCGGCCGAGGAAGGTATCGATGTCACCGAAATGGTCAAAAAGGTGCTCACGGCGCCGAAGGGTGACCGCACGATCTGCATCCAGTTCATCATCGACGAGGCGGATGTCGAGACCAACCTCGCCTGGCACGACATGATGGTCGGCAGCGACGGCATTCCGGATCTGAATGGCCGCCCGCACCCGCGTCTCTTTGGCACCTTCCCGCGGGTGCTCGGCCACTACGTCCGCGAGCGGGGCATCCTGTCGTTACCGGAAGCCGTGCGGCGCATGACATCACTCTCGGCACGAACGTTCGGCATGAACGAGCGCGGGCAAGTGAAGGAAGGCTACTTTGCCGACCTCTGCCTGTTCGACCCCGATACCGTGATCGACACCGCGACCTACGATGAACCCAAGCTCGAGGCCACCGGCATCAACATGGTCATCGTCAACGGTCGGGTCGCGTTCGACCATGGCCGGCATACCGGCGCCGGCAGCGGCAAGATGCTGCGGTACCGGCGCGCCGCCTACGGCGATAGTGACGCATGAAGTTCGGTTTCAACCGGTTCGACATGACCTCGGTGACCGCCTTCGCCGAGAGCGTCGCGATGGGCGAGGAACTCGGGTACGACTATGCGCTGATCCCCTCCTCGCCCCTGCTGGCCAGGGACCCGTACATCATGCTCGCTGAAGCAGCGCGTCGTACGAGCAGGATTCGCCTTGCACCCATGATCGAGAATCCCGTCACGCGCCATCCGGCTGTGATTGCCGGCTCGATTGCGACCCTCGCGGAAGTCTCTGGCGATCGCGCGGATGTCGCGCTCGGCGTTGGTGACACCGCCGTACGCCTGCTGGATCTCGCGCCGGCCAGAGTCCGCGCACTCGAGTCTGCCGTCGACCAGATCACGACGCTGCTGCGCGGTGAGCGCTATGCCTATGGCGAGAAGACTCCACGCCTGCGCCACGCGCGGCCCGCGCCCGTCTGGGTGGCGGCCGGTGGCCCGAAGAACCTGAAAATGGCAGGCCGTCTCGCCGATGGCGTAATCGTGCGCGTCGGCACGCATCCCGACAACATTGCCTTCGCGCTCCAACAGGTGAGCGAGGGCGCAAGGGAGGCCGGACGATCAATGGCGGACATTCAGATCGCCGCCGTCTTTCACACCGTGATGTCAGACGATGAGGCGGTTGTCGGCCACATCGGCCGTTCCATCGCCGCCGGCTACTTCGAGTATGCGCCGTACCTCTTCGAGCGCGCCGGCCTCGACTGGAACGGGCCGGAGGTCGAATCCCTGCGCGAGCAGATCTGGCAGGACTTCCACCACACCCCGGATCTCATCAAAGCCGGCAGCCTGCTCGAATTTCTCCCTGACCAGGCGGTGGCAGACTTCAGTCTCCATGGCAGTGCCGGCGACATCCTGTCACAGATCACCAGCCTGTCGAGCCGCCATCCGGAGATCTCGGTCGTCGTGCCGCACCCGATGACACCGCCTCCGCAATCTCCGGAGGAACACCCTCACCAGGACTTCATGATGCAGTTCGCACGCGGCGTCATTCAGGACACCGCCATGGCCTGACCGGTTTCGAGCAGGGTTTTGAGATTGCAGAGAATCGCAATCCAGCCTTCGCTGATTGATGGCAGCACGACACTGCCCTCGGGGAACTCGTCATGGATGACCGTCAGCTTCGTTGCCCCCTCGACGGATTCCAGCAAATACGTCACGCGACTCGGTGCTTCCTGCTTCGCCTCGGGGTTGTAATGCACATGCCACGTGAAGCTGAGCTTCGCCGGATGTTCGGACTCGAGGACCTCGCCCCGCACGGCGTAGCTGCCATCCGGCAGGTAGCAGTTCATCGCGGACCCCGGTTGCCAATCCGATTCAAACCGGGTCTGGTGAAAATACTGCCGCGTAAACTCGGGATTCGTGAGCCCGTCCCACACCGCCTCGCGAGTCGCGTTGATGTAGATCACACAAACGTGGCTATTCGCGCGCGCTTCCGTTGCTGTCATGTTCATTCTCCAATGCCCTCTTCAGATTCGTGAGTGCCGCCGCCTGGTCGCGGCGGAAAGGCGCGAGCCAACGGTCGACGATTTCCTGCAGCGGTACCGGGTTCAGGTAGTGGTGCTTCTGACGCCCACGCTGAACCGATGCCACCAGATTTGCGTCCTCGAGGATCTTCAGGTGTTTGGTGACCGCCTGACGCGTCATGACAAGACCGGCGCACAACTCGCCGAGCGTCTGGCCATCCTGTTCCCGCAGGCGGTCCAGCAAGCGACGCCGGCTGGGATCGGCCAGGGCCTTGAACACATCAGACATCGGGAGATCTCAATAGAACGTGCGACTCATTATGCAACCTTTTGGTTGCATGTCAAACAAATGAAGCTCACCGATTACCGATGATTCGCAAGCGGGCCCGGGGCTAGGGTTGGCTGGTCAGCGCGGCGAAGCCGTCGATCAGGACTTCCGCAGGACGATCCAGAAATTCCGCTGCCTCGTCCATCGTGCGACAGACAAAGCGCTCCGGCGCGTCGTCGCGTGACGCGTAGTTCACATAGGCGCGAGTAATGCCGTAGTCGACGTTCGAGTCAATCACGAAACAGGTACGAGCGTCTGGATTCTGCTTGCCGACCTGCGTGCCCGCGGCCAGCAGTTTGGCTTCATCACTCGACAGGTTCGAGGTGATATTGCGATAGAGGTACACCACGTCGCGGGTCGGGCGTGGCCCGTATTGGGTGATCAGGCTTTCGAACTTTGCCGGGGACACCTCCCCTTCCATGAGGACCAGCGTGAGATCGATCTCCTTCCGGATCGAGACTTGCATAAAGGCGCTTCCCTGCTCCAGCGAGCAAAAAGTGCGCGATTGTACAGAAAGTACCTGATCGCGGTAACCCGCAGACTCGACGGCTGCGGCAGGACGGTTGTCCGGGACGACAGTCCGCGTGCGCTAGCCACCCCAGCTCTGCAGATTGAGAAACTCTCGCCGGTTCTTCGGGCCAAAGGTGCGGAATGTCGGGTTGGGTGTCTCGCGATACTCGGCCTGCGCCAGCCTGACGCGATCAGCACCGATCATTTCCTCGACGTCAGAGCGATCAAGCCCGTACGGCTTCAGCGCGTTCAGCCCGAACACCTTCTGCCGCAGCTCACTTGTTATCTTCGGATAGCCAAACCTGTCCTGGAACTCGTCGCTGATCTGGAAAGTCCGGAACGCCTGGATCTGATCCTGCGGTGAGCCGTACCAGATGCTGTCGGTGCCCCAGAGGACGTTGTCTTCGCCGACATATCTGAACAACTTACCCAGCGCATGGGCCGCCTGCGTCGGCTCGCGCATGAGAAAGCGCCAGGTGCTGCCAAGCTCGGCATAAACGTTACTGCCCTTGCCGATATCGTTGTCGATCAGCGATTGCACCAGCGAGTCGATGCCATTGACGCGCTTGCCTTCCTGGAACTCGCGCTCTTCCTGAATGACATCGAAGCCGGCGTGGTAGATGAGAAAGTTGACGTCCGGAAAGCGCTTCGCCACACGCCCGACATCGTCACAGCGACTGTGCTCGAACGATTGCGGGCCAAACGAAAGCCCCTTGTGGATGCAAATATTGCGGATACCGAGCTTGCGCGCTTTCTCAATGAAGGCAATGCCAACATCGTCGTCGAGCCAGAATCCTTTGCCTCCCGGGCCAAACTGGGTGTAACACTTCCAGGCAACGATATCCCAGTTCTCGGCGAGATCATCCATCGATTCAAGATCGCCGGGCTGGTTGGGATTGACCCGGCCGTGCAGGAACATGCGGTGGTTATCCATGGTATCGACGATATCCCTGACCGCCGCCGCTTCTTCAATTGTCAGTGGTTCGGCATCCCGCGCCGACGGCACAAACGAGAGCACCATCAGGTCAGTATCCGAATCCAGAAACACATCCTTGATGAACTGATCGCCCGAGAGGCACTCGAGATAGGAACGATCACCAGGCTCATCGGAGAGTTCACAGGCACTCTTGGGCAGCCCTGCCAGGGGCCGGGCCCCGTCGGGAATCTTTTCGAGCCACTGCCCCGTCGGGTTCACGAAGTGCCCCTGAACATCAAAGATGAACTCTTTCTTGTCGAGGGTTTCCCCGGCGGCAGCTTCATCCAGCGCCGCGACGTCAGGAAGTTCGAAGTAACCCCCCGGTCGCGATCTGGCGTGGGCATCGTTGTGAGCCATCAGTGTTGCCGCGGCGCCCATCGCAGAGACGAGAAAACCGCGGCGCGACAGTCCCTTGCGTTTGGCAAACGCAGATGCCCGCTGCATGGCGAGTTCGTTCCCAAGCGCAGCGCGCTCGCCGAGCGGCTGAGGCACGAACTCCCCGTTGGATGTTGAATCGATCTTGATCGGCAGTCGCGTGCCTTCAGGGTCATTGTCGATGCTTTTCATGGCGAATCCCTCGCTTTGGTTCTTCTAGACCGACCATCCGCCATCAATGATGTGGCACTGCCCGGTCGTAAATGCCGAATCATCAGACGCCAGATAGAGCGCCAGCTTCGCAATCTCGTCAGGCTCGCCGATTCTGCCCATCGGCTGGCGGGCGACAAACGCCTTGTAGGCGGCATCGAAGTCGCCGGTCGCTTTCAGCCGGTCCTCCAGCGACGGCGAGTGCACAGTGCCCGGGCAGATCGCATTGCAGCGAACACCGTCCTTGACGAAATCCGCAGCGATCGACTTGGTCATGCCAATGACCGCGGCTTTGGTTGCGCCATAGACGAAACGGTCCGGTACCCCTTTGACCGAGCTTGCGACCGATGCCATGTTGATGATCGAACCCCGACGCTGCGCCGTCATGAGCGGAAGCACCAAACGGGTCAGCCGGTACATGGACTTCACGTTGAGCTCGAACGAGAAATCCCAGGCGGCCTCATCGCACTCGAGAATGCTGCCGTTGTGCACGAAGCCCGCGCAGTTGAAGAGCACATCGACGCTATCGAGCGAATCGACGAAATCCCTGACCGCGGCATTGTCGGTCACATCTATCACGGTGGCCTTCACGCCCTCCACCTGCGTCACTGTCGACTCGTTGATATCGAGTGCGTGCACCCGAGCGCCGGCCTGTGCAAATCGCTCAGCCGTCGCACGTCCGATGCCCTGCCCCGCCGCGGTGACGATCGCGACCTTTCCTGCCAGCTCGTTGCTCATTGATGTTCGTCCAGATGGTAGAAGTCCCTTGCGTTGCCACCATAGATCGCGCGTCGATCTTCGGCAGACAACGTATCGACCAGCGCTTCTGACAGCGACAACCACTCAAGGTACGAGAGCCGCGTCGTCAACACGGGCCAGTCACTGCCCCAGACCATACGCCCGGGCGCGAACGCGTCAATCAGTGCATCAACATAGGGCTGCAGCGCCTCGCGTGATATCTCGCCGTCTACTTCGGTCACCAGCCCGGAGAACTTGCAGTAGACGTTGGGTGATTGAGCGAGTTCGCGCATCGCCGCCAGCCACGTGGCGGAAGGCTCGCCTGCAATGTGAGGTTTTGCCGCGTGGTTCAGCATCACGGGAAGGTCGGGATACCGACCGATGAACTCAAGCAGCGTTGGCAACTGGCGCGCGGTCACGAGGGCGTCGAACGTAAGACCAAGGTCGCCGAGCGTGCGGAAAGCTTCCGGCCGACCGGCTTCGAGCAGCCACGCAGGGTTGTCGAGGTCCTGCAGCATGGGGCGCACGCCTTTGAAGGCAGGCGACGCCGCGAGTCTTTCCAGTTCCGCCGGGCATTCGGGGTCAGCGAGATCGACCCAGCCCACCACGCCTTTGACCGCATCAGACTGCTCGGCAAGCGAGAGCAGAAATCCGGTTTCTGCAACGGTGGGCGCTGCCTGAACAACAATCGTTGACGATACGCCCGCCGTTCGGAGCTGCGGCACCAGATCGTCCGGCATGTAGTCCCTGTTCAGCAGGTCGGGCGCATCGTCGAGCCAGCCGTAATCACCCCGATCAACCCGCCAGAAATGTTGGTGTGCATCAACTCGCTCGGATTCGCTCACGTCTTCTGCCTCCAGCCCGAGCCGTCGGGAAACCGCCACGTTTCCACCGAGGATGTCTTCATCCTGACGCTGAAACCGGGGCGCGTCGGCGCAACGTAGTGGCCATCACGAATCGTGCAAGGATCTTCAAAGTGTTCGTGCAGGTGGTCGGCATACTCGAGCACACGCTCGCCGATGTCAGCGGATATCCGCGTGTAATCAATGATCGAGAGGTGTTGCACATACTCACAAAGACCCACGCCGCCCGCGTGCGGACACACGATCTTGCCGTACTTGGCGGCCACCAGATACACCGCAAGCACCTCGTTGAGCCCTGCCAGACGGCACGCATCAATCTGGACAACATCGAGCGCGTCGCTGGTGATGAACTGCTTGAACAGAACGCGGTTCTGGCAGTGTTCGCCGGTTGCCACGGCAATCGGATACACCGCATCCCGGATCGCTTTGTGGCCCAATACATCATCCGGGCTCGTTGGCTCCTCGATAAACCAGGGCTTGTACTCCGCGAGCTCATTGACCCATTCAATCGCTTCCGGCACTTCCCAGACCTGATTGGCATCGATCATGAGTTTGACGTTGTCGCCGACAACCTCACGGGCAATCCGGAGCCTTCGCTTGTCGTCTTCGAGGCTTCGACCGACCTTGAACTTCAGGTGTCTGAAGCCGTTGTCGACAGCCGCCTGACACAGCGCTCGCATCTTGTCGTCCGGATATCCCAGCCAGCCGGCCGAAGTCGTGTAGCAAGGATAGCCCTTCGTTTCCATCTCGGTGATTCGTGCCGCCTTCGTTGGCTCGTTGGCGCTCACCATCTCGAGGGCCTCAGCCTTCGTCAACACATCCCCCAGGTATCGGAAATCAACGCATTCAACAAACTGCTCCGGCGACATGTCCGCAAGGAGGCGCCACACCGGTTTGCCCTCCGAGCGGCCCCACAGATCCCACACCGCGTTCATGACGGCGCCCATCGCCATGTGAACGACGCCCTTCTCGGGCCCCAGCCAACGTAGTTGGCTATCGGAACGAAGCTGGTTGTAGAACCCGGCCGGGTCTGCCTTGATCGCCGCGAGATCAACCCCAAGCACCAGATGCTGCATCGCCTCGATGGCCGCGCAACAGAGATCATTGCCCCGCCCGATGGTAAAGATGTGCGCGTAGCCCGTCTGGCCCGAATCTGTCTCGATGGTGACGTAGGCGGCTGAATAGTCAGGGTCGGGGTTCATGGCATCCGACCCGTCGAGTTCGTCAGATGTCGGGAACCGTACGTCGACCGTACTCAGCTTGATGATCTTCTCAGGCATCTGCATTCCATACCGGGTATTCCGGGTTGTCTCCGATAGACGGTCGTTACTGTAGGCGATCATCTGACACAAGTCTTGGGCAACCCTGCGCCGGGAGCGAAAACCCGGAGACCGACAATTCCACGACGTATTGAGTTTACGCCTGCTCGCCTCTATTCTGACCACGGTATTATGACCATGGGCAGTTCAGATGGAGCAAATCAGCAAGTCACAGTTCAAGCCCCACGCGCTCGAGATCATGCGACGCGTCGAGCAGACGGGCCAATCGATCGTGATTACAGACCACGGCAAGCCTGTCCTGGAGTTGAAACCCTTCAAAGCAGAGTCCCTTAAGGATGATCCCGCCGAATATTTGCGAGGCACTGTGGTTGACTACGTCGACCCAACCGAACCCGTCGGAGATGACGACTGGGAAGCCACTTCGTGATCGTGCTTGATACACACGCGCTAATCTGGTGGGTAAGCGACCCATCCAGGCTGTCATCCAGCGCGAGGAAATCGGTCTCGGCGCATGCAGACAGGGATCAGGTACTGGTCTCGTCTATCTCAACCTGGGAGATTGCTCTGCTGACGATGCGATCGCGACTCAGACTCAGCATTGGCACAGACGATTGGATCGCGCATGTGGAAGCGCTCGACTACATCCGATTTGTGCCCGCAGACAATCGCATTGCACTTCGATCTGCCTCCTTACCAGAGCCGTTCCACAAAGACCCGGCAGATCGAATGATCGTCGCCACTGCCCAACAACTGAGGGCACAAGTGGTAACTGCGGACGAAAAGATTCACAACTACCCCTACGTTGAAACGATCTGGTGACAGCCAGAGGGAGCCAAAAAAAAAACGGGCGACCCTGGAGCCGCCCGTTTTCAGTGGTTGGTGCTGCGCCGGAGCGCTACATCCTTATGAGGAGACAACCTGCGCCTGAACGCGCGCGCGTGCACGGTCGAGGTTGCGCTGGACGACCCTCGTACCCGGCTTCAGCAGGGACGCCTTCTCGAGGTCAGCTACGGCTGCCTGCTTGTCACCACGCATGAAATTCAACACTGCGCGGTTGTTGTAGGCGAGCACCAGATCAACACCATTGGCGACTGCGGCATCGCAGTACTCGCCGGCGCGCTCGAATTCGCTTGTGGCAGCATAGGCCACACAGAGATTCACGAGTACGGGCGCGCGATCCAGCGCATGGCCGGCACGGTTCAGGGCGCGCTCGAGTTTGACGATACCGGCTTCGAAGTTGCCGGATTCGATGTCACGGGTGCCGGGGACTTCCTGGTTGGCCGTCTTCAGCTCCATTGCAGTGCTGGCAGTGGCAGCCTGGCTGCCCAGTCCAAGCGAAATGATCGTTGCGAGCGCAACAGCGGGGAATTTCTTGAACATTGTATAATCCTCTTCGTTTGGTAGAACGTCTGTAGTTTTCCAGCACTCTCCCCTTGAGAGCTGACCTCATCATCGCGCCGCGGTCGGCCAAGTGCCTGATAAAACGCCAGAAAAACGCTAATGAAATGCTGAGGTTTGGGTGATTTCCGAGGCTTTCGCAGGATTTTGATCTCACATGCCGGATGAAAAGCCATTTCGCGTCGGGGATTTCGAGGTCGACCCCGGGCTGAACACAGTGCATGGCCCCGAGGGCGTCCGGCAGATCGAGCCGAAGGCGATGCAGGTGCTGTGTGTGCTGTACCGGCGCGCGGGCGAAACCGTCAGCCGGGAAGACCTGCTGCAAGAGGTCTGGGCGGGCCGCATCGTCGTTGAAGAAACGCTGACCCGCACCATCTCCCAGCTCAGACAGGCGTTCGGGGACGGCAAGCGTGAGCCCCGATACATCCAGACGATCCCGAAACGCGGCTACCGGCTGATCGCGGCGACCGACCCGGCAGCGAGCCCGCCCCCCGCCACCGAACCCCGGCCGGAGGACGCCGCCACCCCGGAGGAAGCGCCGCCGAAGCCCCCAATGCCCGAATCTTCAGGCGATGCAACTCGCGCAGCGCCCCCAACCCGCTGGCGACGCTATGTCGCGGCAATCGTGATCCTCGCACTTGTCGGCCTCACGTGGCTGATGCTGCCGTCCGTTCCCGACGACGCGCGGGAAGACAGCGCCGGCAATGCAACCCCATCCGTCGCCGTGCTGCCGTTTGAGCATCTTGGCTCGGAACCCGAGGGCGCCTACCTGGCCGACGGCGTCGCCGAGGAACTCCTCAATGCGCTCGCCAGCGTGCCCGGGTTGCGCGTACCGTCGCGGCACTCTTCGTTCGCGTTCCGCGATCAGGGAAGCTCCCTCGACGAAATCTCCGAGGCGCTCGACGTGCGCCACATACTCGAAGGCAGCGTCCGGCGCTCCGGCGACGACTTGCGAATCAGCGCCAGGCTCGTTGATGTCGAGACGGACACCACGCTCTGGTCGCGCCAGTTCGACGGGGAAATCGGGCGCATCTTCGAGGTGGAAGAGGAAATCGCCAATAGCGTACTCGACGCGCTGGAAGGCACGTTGCCAAGCCTGGCCGCGGCCCCGCCTTCCCGGTTTACGCGCTCCGAGAATGTCGATGCCTACAGCCTCTACCTGCAGGGCAATTACTGGTGGATGAACGGAACGACCAGCAACTGGTTCTATCAGGCCCGCGACGCATTCGAAGAGGCCATCGCACTCGACCCGAAGTTCGCTGAGGCACACGGCAGCCTTGCCTACATCTATGCCCGGCATGATTTTCACGACCAGTACATGCCGAGCGACGAGGCCAACGCGCGCGCCGAACAGGCGATCGAGCGCGCCCTCGCACTCGACGATCGGGTGACCGACGCGTACCACGCACGCGCCATCCTCGCGACGTCGCGCGGCGATTACGCGGCCGCAGAAGGCGCACTGGAGCGGGCGCTTGCGATCGAGCCCCGAAGCGCCGTGGCGCACTATCTGTACTCCGAACTCCATCTGGCCCGGAACGAGCCTGACCTTGCCCTCGCGGCCGCCGAACGCGCACTGGCAATCGACCCGCTGTCACCCTGGGTCAATGTCAACAAGGCAATCGTGCTCTACCACCGCGGTGATCTCGATCGGGCCGCGGGTGTCATCGACGACGCCATCCGGATCGACCCCGAGTACACGTGGGCATTCCTCTGGCAGGCGGTCATCCGCCATTCCCAGGGTCGTCTTGCCGATGCCGTTGGCAGCATGAAGCGCTGCCTTGAGCTTGACCCGGCATCGGAGACGAATGCTGCCTACCTCGGCATGCTCTACCTGGAACTGATGGATGAAGACAGCGCCCGCCAACGGTTCGAACAGGCGGCATCGCTGCACGGCGACAGCAACGCGGCCCGGTTCTGGGCTCGCTTCATCTCCCTCGTGGTCGACCGCGAAGATGACGATATTCTGCTGGCGCTGACCGGTGATGCGCTGGCGGGATTACACAACGAGCGGTATTCACTGATTCCCGTCATTGCCGATGCCGCCAAGGAGAAAGGCGCAGCAGGCAGCTTCGAGGGGGCGTTACTGCGCGAGGCACCGGCGCTCGCTGCAGCGACGCCCAACGTTCGGCCACGCCACGCCGACATTGCGCTGGCGCTTGCCGCGATCAAACAGTCAAGTGACCCCGCCACCAGCCAGCAGCTGACAGACGCTGTGCGGGTGAGCGCCGACGCATTTCCCGAGCTGTTCGCGAACCTCGGGCTCGATGCGAGATGGCATCTGGTGCGCGGCGACAAAGAGGCCGCCGTGACATCGCTGGAGCACACGCTGAACGACGGCTGGATCCGCGACTGGTGGTTGATCCGACAGTCTGCGATTTTCGATCCGGTGCGCGAAACGCCCGCGTTCAAGCGAATCGACGAGCAGGTCAACGCACACGCCGCCCGGCAAGCGGCGCTGATCGTTCGCTAGCGCCACAAGATCACATGTAACGATCACGTCCCGCGATGCGTCCTGATTCTGAACACTCAGGAGAACACGTAAATGGCAGACGCGCCTATCGTCACCGTTCTGACCCCGCAGCATGACCTCGAGGCGCTATGCCGTGAGATCAATAATGCCCAGTGGGATGAAGCCAACGACCTCTGCGACTACGATGCCGATTCCCTCGCGTACTACCTGCAGCAGGCAGACACGGTCTTTCTTGCCTGTCACGCCGGCGACGGCGGTGCGCTCATGGGGATTGCGTCCGGCCGAATCCTGTACAAGCCTTATGAGAAGAGTCGCTGGCTCTATGTGGATGAAGTCGATACTGCCGTTGACCAGCGCCAGCGGGGCGCAGGCCGCGCCATGATGATGTCGTTTCTCGACATCGCAAAGCGCGAGGGCTGTGATGAAGTCTGGCTCGGAACCGAACCTGACAACGAACCCGCGAGGGCGCTATACCGGTCATTGTCTCCGGCCGAGGAGGAGCCTTTTGTTGGGTACACGTGGGAGTAACTGGCCCCACCGCGTTTCGCGGACGACCCCGTCTTGCACTCAACGAGACGGAGCGTCAGTATCCCAAGGCAGGACAGCGCCCCGAGTTATCTGGAACTTGTCCGTCCCGCGCGGGAATTATGTGGAAGATGTCCGTTTCAGCAGGCGCCCGAAGCGCCAGGAATGACGCCATGAGTGACCCAACCTATTGTTTCTCGAAAGGAATTTGGCCCGATTCCGGGTTATGTGGAACTCTTCCATATACTAAGTGTTGAACTAGCCGTGCTACGCACGGAGAAGGCTGATAGGCGGCGAGACAACTTCTCAAGCTAATGTGCGCAAATCGAGGGTAGCCTCAGCAAGCTCGTTGGCTAGAGTCCCGTCGGATGAGGCCAACCATATCCAGCGTTCTTGATCAGCATCTCGAAGGTTTCCTCGAGACTCATAAACTCCCTTTGTACCAACTCAAGGCGTTGAAGTCGTTTCGCGCTTGTCGGACGTCGATGCTCGGCAGTCATAGTCAGTACTGCGAGAACGGCCATCTGATGGGAGTCTGGTACAGCAGCTGCAAGCGTCGTGGCTGTGCGCAATGCCAGGGGTTGTCAAATGCTCGTTGGCTGGCGGCGCAGAAGGAGCGCCTCCTTGCGGTGACACATCATCACTGGATCTTCACGCTGCCGCACGAGTTATTGCCGCTATGGCGCCATAACCGGGCAGCGATGCAAGACCTCCTGTTCAGGGCAGTAGCGGAGACGCTGTCAGTGTTGAGTCGTGATCGGAAGTACCTGAACGCCCAGCCTGGCTACTTGCTGACACTTCACACATGGGGCCGCAATCTGAGCCTGCATCCACACATTCATTGCTTGATCTCCCATGGCGGACTCGGCAAGGGAGACCAATGGGTCGAACCGCGAAGGAAGAGTCTTTTTCCTGCGCGCGTCATGATGCAACTATTTCGTGGCAAGTTTCTGAGTGCATTGCGCAATGAGCCTGATTTGGTGCTGCCGAAAGACATCCGTGAGGCTAGACTACGTGCGCTGATCAATCGTCTTGGCCGAAAGCCCTGGGTTGTGCACTGCTGCAAACCGTACCCGCACGGCAAGGGCGTGGCGAGCTATCTGTCGCGTTACGTAAGAAGCGGGCCCATCAACAATCGTCAGCTTCGTCGAGTCGATAACGATCGTGTCGTCTTCCGTTTTCGCAATCATCGAACGTCTCGCGATTCGAAACAGACGCTGAGACCGGCCCAGTTCATTCTTCGACTGTGCGATCACATTCCCCAGCGCAGCAAGCCGACGATTCGATACTACGGGCTATACCATGCCTGTCGCAGAAGGGCGTTAAACACAGCGCGGGAACATCATCGCCAGAGCCCTGTCCGCGAGGTGCCGGCGATCACCTGGCAGGCCTACTTGCAGCGACTCGATCGAGTTCCGGTCTGTGACGAGTGTGGCGCGCACTTGCGCGAGCTCGTCCCGGCCTGAGAGCCAGTATATGGGAGCTGTATCCCGGAACCGGGAGAAGCTGCTGTGCGTGCGACTAACTGAACACGACATGATCAAGCCCTCTATCAAAGCCACCGCGCATGCTCTTACCTTGAGTCATGCCTTGTCGTCGAGCATGTATCGGGACTAAGCTTCCACAGGCAGCAGACGGCAGTCCAACATGAAGTTGAAGCAGACCAGACAACCTGTCACTCCGGTTGCTATCGCAACCTCCGCGCCAGAACGATCTGGCTACTTAACTTGGTGTTCAAGTTTCTGAGTGCATTGCGCAATGAGCCTGATTTGGTGCTGCCGAAAGACATCCGTGAGGCTAGACTACGTGCGCTGATCAATCGTCTTGGCCGAAAGCCCTGGGTTGTGCACTGCTGCAAACCGTACCCGCACGGCAAGGGCGTGGCGAGCTATCTGTCGCGTTACGTAAGAAGCGGGCCCATCAACAATCGTCAGCTTCGTCGAGTCGATAACGATCGTGTCGTCTTCCGTTTTCGCAATCATCGAACGTCTCGCGATTCGAAACAGACGCTGAGACCGGCCCAGTTCATTCTTCGACTGTGCGATCACATTCCCCAGCGCAGCAAGCCGACGATTCGATACTACGGGCTATACCATGCCTGTCGCAGAAGGGCGTTAAACACAGCGCGGGAACATCATCGCCAGAGCCCTGTCCGCGAGGTGCCGGCGATCACCTGGCAGGCCTACTTGCAGCGACTCGATCGAGTTCCGGTCTGTGACGAGTGTGGCGCGCACTTGCGCGAGCTCGTCCCGGCCTGAGAGCCAGTATATGGGAGCTGTATCCCGGAACCGGGAGAAGCTGCTGTGCGTGCGACTAACTGAACACGACATGATCAAGCCCTCTATCAAAGCCACCGCGCATGCTCTTACCTTGAGTCATGCCTTGTCGTCGAGCATGTATCGGGACTAAGCTTCCACAGGCAGCAGACGGCAGTCCAACATGAAGTTGAAGCAGACCAGACAACCTGTCACTCCGGTTGCTATCGCAACCTCCGCGCCAGAACGATCTGGCTACTTAACTTGGTGTTAGACGCCTGATCATGCTTAAGCGTATCGCGATCCCTGCAGCATCCTTCGCAATAGGAGCGTTCGTGGGATTGTTCATTCTGACACTTCAGATTGCTGATGAGGGATTACGCTTATGGTTCAAGGAGCTTCAGGGTAAAACTGTGTTGGCGGTGGATCTGGTTGATCACCACATAGAAGACCGTTCTTTTAATTACGAAGCCCTTTGCACTCTCCAGCACATAATCCTCCCAGAACTAGAATCTAGTCCTCCTATTAGGCCATGGCTGTTGAATCTTGTAGACCAAAAGTATGCCTACTACGATCAGCAGAGAAGGCAGTTGGCTAAAATGGCAAACTCGGCTATTGAGCGGTTGAAAGCTGCGAATCCTGAGCTAACTGTCGAAGAGTCAAAGTGTTTTGGCTAGGCGGCGTCTAACATGAAGTTGAAGCAGACCAGGGAACCTGTCACTCCGCTTGCTTGCGCAAGCTCCGCGCCAGAA
This sequence comes from Pseudomonadales bacterium, assembly GCA_965267485.1. Lineage (GTDB taxonomy): Bacteria > Pseudomonadota > Gammaproteobacteria > Pseudomonadales > Azotimanducaceae > JANQJA01. Next base: position 3,407,929 of record OZ254080.1, read on the forward strand.
CCGCCTGGCAGCTTAACTAGGTGTTATACGTCTTAGGGTACGCAGAGCTAAGAGGGCGCACTATGGAGAAGATGGAAGTCACATGGACGCTGACCATTAAGGTCTGGTGGAGTTTCTTCTGGAGGATGTTGGTCTTTGGCTTTCTTGGTGGGGCGGTAGCAGGCGGAATAGTTGGTTTTTGTCTAGGTGTTGTTGGTAGAGCTGAGCTAGTACCGCTCTACAGTGGCATTGCTGGATACGCCGTGGGGGTTCCTATATCGATCTGGGCTTTTAAGGTCCTCTTGGAGAAGAGGTTTAAAGGCTATTCACTAGCAGTTCTAAAGGACGGCGACGTATAACATGAAGTTGAAGTGGACGTGGCAACCTGTCACGCCAATTGCTGGCGCAATCGGCGCGCCAGAACGACCACGCCACTTAACTTGGTGTTAGACGCCTTTCGCGACTTATGAAGCTGCCGAACTTCAGTGATGCAATCATCGAAGAGGTGAAGCTTCGAGAGTACCTTCTCTCCCGTTCGCACCCAGTCGGACGCTTCAAGGCAAGCTACTTCGAATCGCTCGGATTTGAAGCCGGGAACTGGCGCGAGCTAGAACAAGCGTTCCGTGGACTGATTGCAAACGAAGAGGCTGAAGGCTCGGATCGAACAGAATTTGGCCAGAAATACACAGTTTCTGGCGAGATCAACGGGCCGGCTGGGTCGGGATTCCTTGTCACGGTTTGGATTGTGCTAAATTCGGAATCATTGCCGCGTTTCATCACAGCATATCCTGGAGGCTGAGATGTACGAACTACTCTCCACGGTCGTCCTGTCGAAGGACATCCCTGAGCACCATCTTCGCGCTGGCGACGTGGGTGCGATTGTCGAAACCTACGGTTCTGATGCTGTCGAGGTCGAGTTTGTAGCAGCATCTGGCCGCACGGTTGCCATACTTACTCTCGACAACGACGCGATCCGACCAATCAGCGATCACGATATGTTGGCTGTTCGCCACGCGGTGTAGTGGCGGCGTCTAACATAAAGTTGAAGTGGACGTGGCAACCTGTCACGTCCGTTGCTTGCGCAACGGCCGCGCCAGAACGACCACGCCACTTAACTTGGTGTTATGTGCCTTAGTGATGCTTCGTAATCTTCTGATCTCAATCGCAATCGGCGCTTGCTTGTTTCACATACAAGTCCCGTTGCTGGCTTTGACTTCCTCGGTCTTCATCGGATCGTTTGAGGCAGGAGCATTTCAGTTCGTTGCCGGCTGTTTCTTGATTATCTTGACCCTATTGGTGAATGGTCCGATCTGGTTTGCAGAAGCCGTCGGACAGCTAAACTTTCAGTACCCTACCCACGCGTTACTTGTCTCAACGTTTTGGTCGATTCTCTCCATGAGCCTTTTGAGCGGACGGGCAAAGGTAGCGGCAGATGGCGGCACATAACATGAAGTTGAAGTTGACCAGGGAACCTGTCACTCCGCTTGCTTGCGCAAGCTCCGCGCCAGAACCGCCTGGCAACTTAACTTGGTGTTATGCACCTTCGGTGGTTCGCTAATGGTCGCCAAATGCCCGTTCTGCGAGAAAAGGATCTTCCTTTATCACCCATCCTTGGGTTTGCGAGTTGAGGATCGTCACTGTCCTATCTGTTTGCGAAAGGTGAAGATTGAGGTTCCACCGTTGCTCGAATGCGTCTTCATTGTTGCGGTAGTTGTTGGTGTCTATTGGCTGGTGGCACCCGCGCTCGGCAATGTCCCGGGCATCATTGTCGTAGCAGTTGGAGTCTTGGCGTCCCAGGTATTTACCACTAAGTTAGTGCGCAATGAAGAATAATCCTGATGTGTCGAGGCGGTGCATAACATGAAGTTGAAGCTGACGAGGGAACCTGTCACTTGGCTTGCTTGCGCAACCCAAGCGCCAGAACCACCTCGCAGCTTAACTTGGTGTTATGCGCCATGAATCAGCGTCGGGACATAAAGCCAGAGGATCAGGGGCTCCAAAGATCCTCACGTGTGGGTCGGGGTATGGAGATCGAGATGTTCGTAAAGCGAGCGAACGGCGACATTGATCAGACTGTCGACTACCCGCTCTTTACTGCGACAGCGAGAGAGACCGGTGATCAAATCTTCCTGGAGTTCAACTGTAACGGGCATGAAATCGCAATACCGATTGACGCGATTGAAAAGATGCTCAAAGCAGCGAAGGAAGATGTACATTCCGAGGAGTGGTTTGATCAGAATGAGTAAGGTAGTTGCGCATAACATGAAGTTGAAGCTGACCAAGGAACCTGTCACATCGGTTGCTTGCGCAACCGCTGCGCCAGAACCGCTTGGCAGCTTAACTTGGTGTTATACGCCTTCCGAGCTATGCGCACCCTAAACGATTGGAATGGTAAAGATGTCATCTTGGCCGAGAGCCGAGGAGGAGTTCTTGCGTTTGTTGATCCCTACGATGGACTAATCTCGAAAAGCATACCTGTTTGGCCGCCGCCGGAAGTTCTTCAGAAGTTGTATCGCAGTCGGCAAGAACGAGCCTTCTCCGGCAACGACTTGGATGCGGTTACATCAAAACTAGGTTATTACAGTGACCTTCAGTCGATGCACAGTGAAGATGCAGTGACTTGGAATGCCTTTGGACCTCTTAAATCGGCTTCAAATCAAGACCGATGTCTATTCGTCAACAGCCTAGCGGAATCTATTGGCGTGCCGTCTAACTCCAAGGAAGTGGGCATATCGCTTTGGCGACGTGTGCCTCATCCGGACACCTTGGTGTCTGGTGGGCCGGAGATAGACTTCACCATCATTACTGACGACTTGGTTATCTTGGGCGAAGCCAAGTGGCGTTCAAGCGTAGGTATTGCGCAAGGCAAAAACAGAGACAAGGATCAAATCCAACTACGACATGAGTTTTTTACCAAGTATGGTTCTGGCTACTTCGGACCGAATCGGAGCTTTGTTGTTCTCGGGGCCAGCCTTGGAGCACCCATCGTCGAACCGGGTGATTTATCTGAAAACGATGTGGAAGTGAAACTGAGAGACATGAGTTGGAGCCAGATTGCGGCTCTACCAGGGCTTCCTCACGGCGAAGAGCTTGAACGTCATATTTCTTGGCGCAAGCAGTATACCAGGGGCGTATAACATGAAGTTGAAGCGGACAAAGGAACCTGTCACTCGGCTTGCTGACGCAACCCAAGCGCCAGAACCGCTTTGCCGCTTAACTTGGTGTTATGCACACGACAGTCGCGCTTCTGATGAAGATTCATTGCTCGCACTGTAACTCGGAATGGGAACTCTCGTTTCCGATGAGCCGAGAGTTGCTCGATTCCTTCTCGAACGTACATGATGGGTTGAAGGCGTCAGAGGTAAAGAAGGTCAGGGAGCTTGTTGGGACATCAATGATGGAAGCTAAGAAATTACTCCTCCACAGCGTGGGAGAAGATGGATGCTGCATAAACTGTCGAGAACAACTGCCACCGAATCATCGACAAGTGTCACTTTGCTCTGCGTGCAGCGCTCTCAACATCGATAGCAAATCCGGTGCATAACATGAAGTTGAAGCCGACGAAGCAACCTGTCACGCAAATTGCGATCGCAATTTGCGCGCCAGAACGTCTTCGCGGCTTAACTTGGTGTTATGCCGCTAGTGTACGCGCCACCTGCTTGCGCGGTACGCCTAAAGCAAGCAGTGACTTGACCAGTAGATCGATCGAAACAGAAGCATCCGCTGCTTCCATCTTTGCAACGCGCGACTGGCTCGACTCTATCAGTGCTGCCAGCTGTGTTTGGCTCAGCTTTCTCTTTGCACGCGCTTCCTTCAATGCTTCGCTTAGTGCCAGCTTTATCTCAATATAGGCTGTTTCCTCATCAGATAGCCCGAGGAACTCTTCGGTCGTACTTACACGCCAGCCAGCATCTTCGAGTTTCTTTCGCTTATTTGCCTTCACTGTCGTACCTCTTAAGTCGGTCTTTGCAAATATCCAGAATTCGCTTTGGTGTTTTCTGCGTCTTCTTCTCGAACACCTCGAGAATGACGATTGCGTCCTCGTCAATCCGATACATGATTCGCCATGCTCGCTTGCTATCGTCAAGCCTTAGCTCATGGCATCTTGCTGCGATCCCGCTCATGGGCCGAGATTCCGGCAACCCGATGTTCTCGCCCCGCTGCAATCGCCGAAGCAGCAGTCCTGCCTCTAACCTGGCTTCGGCCGAAAAGGGTGGTGTCTTTATCTCGCCGTGGAGCCAAACCAAAGGCTTGTCTTTTGGACTCATGGGGAATAGGATATGTCGGATATGACATATCGTCAAGGGAAAGGTTCAGCGCGGCATAACATGAAGTTGAAGCGGACGAAGGAACCTGTCACTTGGCTTGCATTCGCAACCCAAGCGCCAGAACCGCTTCGCAGCTTAACTAGGTGTTATGTGGCGTGAGACGGTCGCTGCGACGCTCCCATGGTCGATGGGAGAGTTGAGCGTTCGCATGTCGAATGTAAGCGACGCTGAACTAATGCACTCTCTTGACAATGAACCCACGATTCGCAGATACCTTGGCGGACCTCTTCGCAATACCGTAGAACGCGCCCGAATTGCGTTGCAATACAATCCGCTATCGCTGTTCGTTATCGAATCGAATGGTCAGGGTATTGGCTACACCGGATACATTGAGAACGAATCTGCCGGGGGAATGGACATCCTCATCGTGCTCGATCCGGCCTACCATCGCATGGGATACGGTCGGCTCGTCCTTGAACAAATGGTAAACCGTTGGACCACCCTGTTCCCCGACCAAAAGTTGACCATCTCGACACAAGTAGAGAATCATCCAGCTCGTCGACTCTTGGAGCGGTTCGGATTTGCTCTGGTCAGTGAGTACAAGGACGTTCTAGGCTATGAATATGTCGTGTATGCAGCCACATAACATGAAGTTGAAGCGGACAAAGGAACCTGTCACTCCGGTTGCTTACGCAACCTCCGCGCCAGAACCGCTTTGCCGCTTAACTTGGTGTTATGCGTCTTGGAGGCAGCGAGGATGAATTGGGAGGCAGTCGGTGCAGTTGCCGAGATACTAGGCGCCTTGGCAGTTTTAGCTACGCTGATCTACTTGGCGTCACAAGTCCGGCAAGGGGCGAATGCACTTCATAACTCCACGTCTTGGGCAGTCACGCAAGCACTAGCAGACTTGAATTCCAGAATGTCTTCTGATTCTGAACTTGCAGAGATTTGGATCCGCGGAGCGTCCGACCCTGACGATCTAACACCCGTGGAGTTCGCTAGATTTCACTCATTTGCGGTGGACTGGTTGAACCTCTACAACTATCTGAGAGCGCACCCTTCACCGGAACACGATTTCTACCTTCAATCCATCCATGAACTCTCGAAGCGAAACAAGGGGTTTCAGCGAGTCATCAAGAGCGTGGAAAAGTATATGGACAGCAATTTCGGCGAGCTGCGAGGCGACGCATAACATGAAGTTGAAGTTGACCAGGGAACCTGTCACTCCGGTTGCTTGCGCAACCTCCGCGCCAGAACCGCCTGGCAACTTAACTTGGTGTTATGTGCCTTAGTGATGCTTCGTAATCTTCTGATCTCAATCGCAATCGGCGCTTGCTTGTTTCACATACAAGTCCCGTTGCTGGCTTTGACTTCCTCGGTCTTCATCGGATCGTTTGAGGCAGGAGCATTTCAGTTCGTTGCCGGCTGTTTCTTGATTATCTTGACCCTATTGGTGAATGGTCCGATCTGGTTTGCAGAAGCCGTCGGACAGCTAAACTTTCAGTACCCTACCCACGCGTTACTTGTCTCAACGTTTTGGTCGATTCTCTCCATGAGCCTTTTGAGCGGACGGGCAAAGGTAGCGGCAGATGGCGGCACATAACATGAAGTTGAAGTTGACCAGGGAACCTGTCACTCCGCTTGCTTGCGCAAGCTCCGCGCCAGAACCGCCTGGCAACTTAACTTGGTGTTATGCGCCTTAAGGTGAGCGTATGGATCCACTAGCCGCATCACTAATCGAATCATTGGTTTCCGATGCGATTAAAATCATTGGACCGGCCGCGATTACCGGCTACATCGCCTATCGCTCGACGCGAGCCCAGTACGACATTGAGAAGCTCAGACTACATGACTCTGATCGAACCGAGGCTTACAAGCGCTTGCTTGTCTTTGCTCGCGGGCTTCGCAATCGCGTCTTCCCACTCGCCACCGATAAGGAGGACGCCTTTCGGCGATTTATGCAGCATGAGTATGTCGGTGCCGTCGACAAAGACTCTGTCTACTTTCGGAAGGATATTGTCTCGATTCTCGATCGCCTAGAAAGTGAATACATTTGCATGACTGACCCTGATCTCATTCCCGAGTTCACTGAGGTTGAGCGTCAGCGTTTTCTTGAGGATGAGCTGTTCTCGATACTTGAGCAGCTCGTAGACAAGATTCGAGAAGTGATGCAGTCAAGCGGGGTCAGCGCATAACATGAAGTTGAAGCTGACCAAGGAACCTGTCACGCGGCTTGCATGCGCAACCCGCGCGCCAGAACCGCTTGGCAGCTTAACTTGGTGTTATGCGTCATGAACGAGCCCCGCGGCTACTCCGAACTGGGAAGGTTCGTTGTCCTGTTTCAGGGCGTTGAGGAGAACCTAAACGATGTAATCCGGCTTCTGATGAGAGCAAAGGATGAGGAGATGGTGAACATTGCTCTTGTCCCATACGGTTACCGGAACAAGCTTGACGTTAGCAGCGCTCTATTGAAGCGTTTCTTGGACTGTCACGACGTAGAGCGGGCTGAGGATGAGTTTGAGGGTTACCAAGCCCTTTTAAAGCGATTGTCGAAACTTGGTTCACGCAGAAATGCGCTTGTACATTCAACTTATTACGAATGGTCCGATGTCGATGGGCAAGCAGGGCTTCTCCGCCAAAATAGTCGACTGCAGGCGAAGAAGGGCTTGAGTGAGGAGGAAGAGTCGTTGCTGCCCGATAGCTTCTCTTCGGACTTCGAGACCTTGAGAGAGGCAGCGAGGGAGCTTGAATCCTACCGTCTGAAGATAATCACTTGGGTGTATCCGACGTGACGCATAACATGAAGTTGAAGCTGACCAGGGAACCTGTCACTCCGCTTGCTTGCGCAAGCTCCGCGCCAGAACCGCCTGGCAGCTTAACTTGGTGTTATGTGCCGTGATTGACGACGTGCTATTCACTATTGCCGAATTGTCCATTGCTCTTGCGGGATTCTCTGGAATAGTTGTAGCAGTCTCGGACAAGAGATCCCAGACTTGGGATGTTAGGAACCTATTGGTCAGCATGATCTTTCTTTCGCTGATCGTCGCGGCGTCTTCGCTATTTCCTTCGGTCGTTTCGTTGTATGGGCCCGAGAATCTATCCAGCTGGCGTATTCACAACGGGCTCTTGGCCCTGGCGATGATTTTGTATTTTTCCTACGCATTCTTGAGAACCCAACGAGGTGTTCGAGCGCGCGCTCCCGGCGCACCTGTGCGGATTGCCATGCGTATACTTGGAGTTTCGGCCGCGGCCGTATATTTGTTAGTGGCTTTGGCAAACGTCCTCGCAGCTTCCAGCGTGATCGCAGCGGGTTCCGCAGTCTACGCCACGTCCTTGTTCGCCTTGCTGTTTGTTGCTGGCACGTTCTTTTTGGCCGCATTTCTACGGATATCTGGAAGAAAAGACGGAGAGCACATAACATGAAGTTGAAGCAGACGAAGGAACCTGTCACTTGTTTTGCATACGCAAAACAAGCGCCAGAACCGCTTCGCAGCTTAACTTGGTGTTATATCGCTTAGGGGACGTTCGTGATCGACCACAAGTACATAGTGCTCTTGGACAACGTGGTGGAGAAGTCAGGCTCGTTTGCTCTGGGGCCAGCCATGGACGCTGCAAACATTACCGAGTCAGAGATCAACTTGGTTCTCGACGCATTCTTTTACACCGAACAGCTTCCTGACAGTTACTCACTTCGTAATCAAGACCTCGAATGGAAGCTGAAGCCCGAAGCGCTATTTGGCTACCTCTCTTACAAGCAGTATGAGCAGGCGGTTACGTCGTCCAACCGTGCCTATTGGTTAGCCTTTGCGTCCTTCCTCGTGGCCGCGGTAACTTTAGCTGTCAGCTTTGCAGGCGCGATATAACATGAAGTTGAAGCTGACGAAGGAACCTGTCACGCCCGTTGCTTGCGCAACGGTCGCGCCAGAACCGCTTCGCAGCTTAACTAGGTGTTATGTGCTCAGAGGGGCGTTGTGAGCCCCTATCGAGAAGCGGTATTTGAGGCGCTAATGTGGGGGCAGGGTGTGGAGAACCTGGCTAGGGATTGCACACTTAAGGCGATTGCAAATCGCCGCCTCGTTGTAAGCGACAAGACTATCGAGAATGTGAAGAAGAGATGGGGACTTTCTTCGATTGCCGACACTCTCAAGCCATGTATCGAGTCGAAGCTCTATGACGCGCTCAAAGCGTTCGCTCTCGATAGAAATGAGGTGGCACATAGTGCAGGTGCCGCATACATGAGTTCCATCATTACTCAACGACCAGCCGCAGAAGTCGAACTTTGGAAGCTCCATGAACTCAAGCGCAGTGCAGGAGATCTGTACGGACCTCTGCTCGACCTACACACGGAATTGAGCACATAACATGAAGTTGAAGCAGACGAAGGAACCTGTCACGTCAATTGCTGGCGCAATTGCCGCGCCAGAACCGCTTCGCAGCTTAACTTGGTGTTATGTGCCCAATGACTGACTGTGCGTCCATCAAGATTGATGACGAATGCTTCCTGGAAATGTCAGGTTTCGAACGCGATCTAGCGAACGGCTATACGGCTAGTGTAGTAGTCTCGTCTCACGGTTTTCGCTGCGTCAAAGAGCGCTTCCACTTTGTTGACCTCAGTAGCGTTTGCGACTCATTGCAGCAAGTGCTTGAGGCATCGCAAGGCGTTGTGACATTCGCGGATCGCTACGAACGCGACGAGATTCGGTTCCGCTTTGGTAAATTGGGCCACATCAGAGTCGAGGGCGAGCTCTTCGAACATAGTCATCTTACGCAGAAGCTGGAGTTTGAGTTCGAAGCAGATCAAACTTACCTCCAGGAATTTGCGCGTGATCTAAAATCCATAGATCGAAGTCTAGGCACATAACATGAAGTCTATGGACTCCCTATTCAACCCTTTGTTTTCTTCCTGACAGATTTCTGGTGGCGCACGCTGCCACAGCAAACACACGGTACGGTGGAAAAAGAGCCCCGGTTGCAAACGTCTATACGGCCTCTGAGTTGAAGCGCCTTGGCTTCGGGCCAAACTAGGTTCCGCGCTCAACCAGCCTATCGTTGAAGCGAGCAGACTGCTCATCCATGTTATCGGCTTTGGGTTGAGCCCGGAGTTCGGTTGACTAATTGCCACAGTGCACCGGTGTTGGTGGTGGGTTGGGTATGCGTTATCGGCGTTCGTAGTTCTCTTCTCTCGTCCACACGCACCAGATGATGCGCGCCATCTTATTGGCGAGTGCGACGGCGGCAATGTTGTGGCCGCTTCGTTGCTTGAGTTCAAGCGCCCACTGCTGCAGCTGGGTTGGCTGTTTTGTTCTCGCGGCAGCGAGCAAGGCTGCACGCGCGCCGTGAATCAGCAGCGTTCTGAGGTATGGATCTCCTTTCTTGGTGATCTTGCCGAGGCGTCGTGTGCTGCCAGAGCTGAACTCTCGCGGCGTGATACCCAGCCAGGCACTGAATTGCCGTCCACGATCAAAGCCGTGGATATCAGGCACGGAGGCAACCATCGCAGTTGCCGTCATCAAACCCACGCCCGGAATCGTCATCAATCGCTGCACCGTAGGCTCAGTGCTCGTGATCTCTTTCAGTTGAACCTCGAGTTGCTTGATGCGCTGTTCGAGGTCGGTGATTTCTTCGATGACGGGCAACAATGCATGCCGCAGTGTTTCTGGTATCTGTTCGGTCTGCTGACGAAGGCGAGATGCCAGCTGGGTGGTACCGACGCGTGACGTCAATCCAAATTCTGCCAGCAGGCCGCGAACCAGATTGATACGTTGCTTGCGGGTCTTGTCCCACTGGCTGCGAATACGATGTAGCCCCTGCAACGCCTGCTGATCCTCGTGCTTGATCGGTACTGGTTTTAGATCCGGATCAAAGCTGGCACGAACGAGAGCATCCGCATCAGCGGCATCAGTCTTGTTTCGGCGCACATAGGGGCGCACGTACGGCGCGTGCAGCAAGCGCGGTTCGTGACCGAGTGATCGTGCTTTGCGCGCCCAGTAGTGCGCTGAAGAACAAGTCTCCATCACCAGTGCAGCGGGCTCATGGTTGGCTAGAAAGCGATCAAACTGTGTTCGCGAGAAACGCTTCCTGGCAACAATGCGCCCCGCCTGATTGGCGACAGATACCTGAAACACAGATTTTGCGAGATCAATACCGATGGTCGTAGTATTCATGACATGGACTCCTTCATGCCGTTAACGAGATGCTTGGCACATTGCGATGCCGTCCTGCATTGGCAGGGGGAGTCCATCTTATCGTTGAAGCTGACCAAGGAACCTGTCACGCGGCTTGCGTGCGCAACCCGCGCGCCAGAACCGCTTGGCAGCTTAACTTGGTGTTAGACGCCTATGGATGAGTCCACGCTAGCGTCGAAGATTGCCGAAATGGTCGTGGCCGACACTGCCTTCTGGATTGCTGTGATCGGCTTTCTGGGCGTAGTCGTTGGAGCCCTTATCACCGTTGCTGGAAACGTAATTCTTCATTGGTTGCAGACTAGGAAGCAATCCGAGATAGATAAGAAGCGAATCTCGATGCTCAAAGAGCATGCTCGATGATGATCGTTTCAACGAAAAGTGGCGCAAACTTTCTACGATGTCCGCGATCATCGGCACTGACGATGATGAGACCAAGCGCCTACTTATTGAGGCTGGTGCTCGTGGCTCGGAAAAGGGAGATGGCAAGTGGGGATTGATCAAGAATCATCCGTTCCCTGGTACAGAGTGATGGCGGCGTTTGAACGGCTCGGAAGCGAACTTGGTCCCATTGGCAGGTATCTGCTTGAGACTGATGCCTCCATGCGTGGCATTACGATGTTCGCTTGTTTTGTTTCAACATATCTTGCGACGGTATTCTATGTCTTGTATTGCTACCTTAAGCGTGGGCCATTCGAGCGAGCGGGTTCATAACATGAAGCTGAAGTGGACGTAGCAACCTGTCACTTGGCTTGGTGTTATGTGCCTTGAGGGGTATCTCACCCATGGCTAAGAGGATTTACGATCTTCAGATCGAGCTTCCTGATCGCGGCCCTGACGAAGATGACATCACTCAGAGACAATCCTTGATGACGTCGCACCACTTTCATTCTTCGACGAGCTCCGGGAACGCATCCTGGAACTCGGCGAGGAAGACCGAAAGGCGGGCAAGCGCATTCCGCTATCAGGCAAGGACGGCAAGAGTCATCTCGTTACGTGGCTGCTGGCACGTGGCAGGGTGTTCGAGCAGGCAGCGCTTGCGGAACGACCACTCGCTCTCATTACCTATCTCATGGGCGAGAGTTGCCAGATCAGCTCCAATCACGGGCACGTGCGCGTGCAGGGCGACCCGCCGCAGGGAATGCATACCGACGCACCGATGATGCCCGACCCGCTACCTGATGCGCCCGTCGCCAGCAACATGATGTGGTGCCTTGATGACTTCACACTCGAGTCGGGCGCGACAATGGTCGTGCCGGGTTCCCACAAACGCCGCACGCACCCGCTGCCGGGCGCCCGCAAGATGGCAATCCCCGTCGAGGCCCCGAAAGGGTCGGTGATCGTGTTCAGCGGTAACCTGTGGCACAGCGCTGGTGCGAGAACGCTGCCCGGCGAACGCGTCGGCATGACGGTCTACTTCAACCGGATGTACGCCCGGCCCCAGGAGGATCTGGCGGCCGTCATCAGCGACGAGGTCATCCAGCGGAACCCGCCCCGGTTCGCGCACCTGATCGGCAAACATAATCCGTATCCGGCGACGGACTACGGTTTCTTCAATCCCGATGGTGCCCGCTACTTCCCGAAAGCGCAGGATTCCCGCGGATAATCCGCAGCAATCGCCACAGCCGAAAGCCGCTCAGGACCTCGACATCAGCATGGCGGCATTCAGCGGCCCGTGCTGCATGAAGGCGTCAATCGCCTCACCGACGCCGTCCGGTTCGTGGACGGCGACGTCGTGCCCGGCACGGGAGAACACGTGCAGGCTGGCATTCGGCAGCCGCATATAGTCATTGAGATTTGCCTGTAGCAGCCCGTCGACGGCACCGGCGAGCATGAGTACCGGGAGGGTCACGCCGGAGAGTTGATCAGTCACGTTCAGGGTGTGCATCGTCTCGGCGCCCCCGCGAACGTGACCTTCCGACACACGCAGCAGGTGATCGACACGCAACTCGAACCACTCGTCAGTCTGCACCTCGGGCCGGAACCGGCTCGCGATCATCGGCGCCTTGAAGTACTCACGATCGCCGCGGGCTCGCGCCTTCATGCGCTCGTCCATCAGGGCGGGATCGAACTGCTGGGTGCCACCGCTCGGAATCGGCGCCATGAGAATCAGTCGTTCAAGGCGATCTGCATGCTGCGTCGCCAGCACGAAGCCAACGCCGCCGCCCATGCTGTGTCCGGCATACGTGAAGCGATCGAGACCGAGGTGATCTGCCAGCCCAAGCACATCCAGCGCATACTGTTCGAGCGAATAGCCGTCCTCGGTGTCCTGGCTCTCGCCCGCACCCCGGCACTCCATGAGAATCACCTGATACCGGTCGCGCAGGCGCTCGGCGACCGGCATCCAGTTGTCGCGCGAGGCCGTGTAGCCATGATGCAGCAGCAAGGGCTCGCCCTCGCCCATCACGTCATACCAGAGTCGTGCATTGTTGATGACGGCATGTGGCATCGTTTATTACTCCCTGTAAAGCGCGGGCGAACTCGCGAATCACAAGCCCGGGGTACGCGCTGCCAATAGACCACAATGGTCCAACGGCGGCAACGGCCGACACGATTGAACTCTGACCTCGAATGGCAAATTGGGTAGACTGCGGGTATCTGATTCCGGCGAGCGACATCCATGACCCTACTGCTTATCGGCCTTGTACTTTTCCTCGGCATTCACTCCATCTCGATCTTTGCAGAAGACTTCCGGAATCGCATGGCGCAGAAGTCGGAGGCAGGCTGGAAGATCGGCTACAGCGTGCTGTCGCTGGTCGGCATCGTGCTGATCGTACGTGGCTACGCAGATGCGAGGCTCGACCCGACGCTGCTCTATACGACACCGGTCTGGATGCGCCATCTCGCCGCCTTGCTGCTGTTGCCGGTGTTCATCCTGTTCTTTGCGCCGTACCTGCCCGGGCGAATCAAGGCCGCGGCGAAACACCCGCAGCTGGTCGCCGTTAAGCTCTGGGCCGTCTCGCACCTGCTGGTCAATGGCATGCTTGCCGACGTCATCCTGTTCGGCGCATTTCTCGCCTGGGCAGTGGCCGATCGCATCTCGCTGAAGCGCCGAACGCCACGTGCCCTGCCGGTCGAGGTCCCGGCTTCCGGCATCAATGACGTCATCCTGGTGATCCTCGGACTGGTGACCTATGTCGTGTTTGCGATGTGGCTCCACACCATGCTGATCGGCGTCGCGCCATTCGGGTAGCCGAGCCCGCGGTTTACCTGACTGACGCCCGCACTTACCATCAGCGTCTGGCATCAGGAGATCGACCGCAATGACTCACACGCTCCCCCACTACGTCGCAGGCGGCTTCAAAGCCAGCCGCGCCAGTGAAACCATCCCCGTGACCAATCCGGCGACACAGGAAGTGCTCGCCCATGCCCCCTTTACCACGCAGGAAGAACTGAACGAGGCCGTCGAGGCGGCCCGTGTTGCCTTCGAATCCTGGCGCAGAGTCCCGGCGCCGGAGCGCGTTCGCCTCCTCATGAAGTACCAGATGCTGCTGAAAGAGAAGCAGGATGAGATCGCGGAGATCCTGGCCCAGGAGACCGGCAAGACCTTTGCCGATGCCCAGGGTGACGTATGGCGCGGTATCGAGGTCGTCGAGCAGGCCTGCAACATCCCTTCGCTGATGATGGGCGAGACGTCAGAGAACGTCGCGCGGGGCATCGACACCTACAGCCTCATCCAGCCGCTCGGCGTCTGCGTCGGGATCACGCCGTTCAACTTCCCCGCCATGATTCCGCTGTGGATGTTCCCGATGGCCGTTGCCTGCGGCAACACGTTCTTACTGAAGCCTTCAGAGCAGGATCCGATGACGCCCAACAAGCTCGTTGAGCTGTTCTACGAGTGCGGTTTTCCCGAGGACCTCGTGCAGGTTGTACACGGCGGCCGCGAGCAGGTTGATGCGCTGATCACCCACCCCGACACCAAAGCGATTTCATTCGTCGGTTCAGTGCCCGTGGGCCAGCACGTATATCGCCTCGGCACCGAGCACCTGAAGCGCGTGCAGTGCATGGCGGGTGCCAAGAATCATATGGTCGTCATGCCCGACGCCAACAAGGATCAGGTGGTGAACGCCCTCGTCGGCTCGTCGGTCGGTGCTGCCGGGCAGCGCTGCATGGCGATCTCGGTCGCGGTGTTCGTCGGCGAGTCGGAGCAGTGGATTCCCGATGTCGCCGAGGCCATGTCCAAGGTTCGCCCTGGCGCATGGAATGACAACGGCGCGGGATACGGCCCGCAGATCAGCGCCGCCGCACGGCAGCGCATCCTCGACTACATCCAGCAGGGCAAGGATCAGGGCGCAACCTGCCTGCTCGACGGCAGCGATTGCACGGTCGACGGGCTGCCCGATGGCAACTGGGTCGGCCCGACCCTGTTCCGCGACGTCACAACCGACATGACGATCTACACTGACGAGATATTCGGCCCGGTGCTGGTCGCGGTTCACGCAAAGGATCTCGACGACGCGCTCGAGATCATCAACAACTGCCCGTACGGCAACGGCACATCGATCTTTACCGCAAGCGGCGGCGCTGCCCGCAAATTCCAGAGCGAAGTGCAGGTCGGCCAGGTCGGCATCAACGTGCCGATCCCGGTACCGCTGCCGTTTTTCTCGTTCACCGGTTGGCGCGCATCGTTCTACGGCGACCAGCACGCCTACGGCAAACAGGCAGTCCGCTTCTATACTGAAACCAAGACGATTACGGCGCGCTGGTTCGAAACTGACGCGGTTGCCTCAGCAAACATGACCATCGCGCTCAAGTAGCCCGGCGCTGTGGACTTCGACCTCAACGACGATCAGCTCGCGTACCAGGCGGCAGCCCGGCAGTTTGCCGACAACGAGTTTCTGCCGAACGCCGCGGAATGGGATGCCGGCAAGATCTTCCCGAAGGACGTCATTCGACGCGCCGGCGAACTCGGCTTTTGCGGCCTCTACTGCCCTGAGTCGATCGGCGGTCTGGGGCTGTCGCGGCTCGACTCCAGTATCGTGCTCGAACAGCTGGCCATGGGCTGCACCTCGACCACGGCCTACATCTCGATTCACAACATGGCGACGTCGATGATCGCCGAGAATGGCAGCGAGACGCTCATCGAACGTCTCTGCCCCGCCCTGATCGCCGGCGAGCAGCTTGCGAGCTATTGCCTCACCGAACCCGGCGCCGGCTCGGACGCGGCGTCGCTCAGGACGCGCGCCGTACGCCGCGGCGAAGAGTATGTGATCAGCGGTGCCAAAATGTTCATCTCCGGCGCCGGTGGCACCGACATTCTCGTCGCGATGGTCCGCACGGCCGACCAGGGCGCGCGCGGCATCACCGCCATCGCGATTCCCGCAGACAGCGAAGGCATCAGCTACGGTGACAACCTCAGAAAAATGGGCTGGAACAGTCAGCCGACGCGAGAGATTGTTTTCGACAACGTGCGGGTTCCGGTCGACAACCGGCTGGGTCGCGAGGGAGAGGGCTTCAGGATTGCGATGAAGGGCCTGGACGGCGGGCGCATCAATATCGCAACGTGCTCGATCGGCACGGCGCAGGCTGCCCTGAACCGGACGCGCGACTATCTCGCCGAGCGCGAGCAGTTCGGCCAGCCGCTGGCCCAGTTCCAGGCGCTGCAGTTCAAACTCGCCGACATGCTCACCAACCTCGTTGCGGCGCGGCAGATGGTGCGCCTCGCCGCATTCAAGGTAGACACCGGCCACCCCGAGGCCACGACGTATGCCGCCATGGCAAAGCGGTTCGCGACGGACGCCGGGTTCGACATCTGCAATGAGGCACTGCAACTCCACGGCGGATATGGCTACATGCAGGAGTATCCGCTCGAGCGATACATTCGGGATACCCGGGTGCACCAGATCCTCGAAGGCACCAACGAGATCATGAGACTCATCGTCTCACGCAGCCTGCTCACGGCGGCGAACACTGAAATCTTCCAGTAAGGGGGTAGACATGAAGAAGATCGGATTCATCGGCCTCGGCAATATGGGTGGCCCCATGGCAAGCAACCTCCTGAAAGCGGGCTACGCGGTGACGGCCTTCGATCTCGTCCCCGAGGCCCTCGCCCGAGTAGTCGCTGACGGTGCCGCTGAGGCGGCCACCGCCGCAGACGCAGCATCTGGCTGCGATGTACTCATCTCGATGCTGCCTGCTTCCGAGCACGTCGAGTCCCTGTATCTCGGCGACGACGGGCTGCTGGCATCGATCAGTTCAGACACCCTCGTCATCGACTGCAGCACCATTGCGCCTTCGAGCGCGCGAAGCGTCGCCGCCAGTGCTGCAAAAAAGCGAATTGCCATGATTGACGCGCCGGTCTCGGGCGGCGTCGGCGGCGCTGTTGCCGGAACGCTGACGTTTATCGTCGGCGGGACCAGTGAGGCCTTCGAGGCGGCCAGGCCCGTGCTGGAAGCGATGGGCAAGAACGTCTACCACGCGGGCGACGCCGGTGCCGGACAGGTCGCCAAGATCTGCAACAACATGCTGCTTGCTATCCAGATGTCCGGCACGGCAGAAGCGCTTCAGCTCGGCGTTGCCAACGGGCTCGACCCGAAGGTGCTGTCGGACATCATGAAGGCCAGTTCGGGCGGCAACTGGGCACTCAACGTCTACAACCCCTGGCCCGGCGTCATGGAAGGCGTACCCGCGAGCAACGACTACGAGGGCGGCTTCCTCGTCGATCTGATGATCAAGGATCTCAGGCTCGCGATGGAATCAGCGCTCGAGACCGGTTCGACGACCCCGATGGGCGCCCTCGCCCGCAGCCTCTACGTGAACCACGGCAAGGCCGGGTACGGCCGCAAGGACTTCTCCAGCATCCAGAAATGGTTTGACGACAACCAGTGAGGCGCCGCCCATGATCACGATCTACGCGGCCCGCAAGGTCATCACGATGAACCCGACGAATCCGGTCGGCACTCACATCGCCGTGAGGGACGGCCTGATTCTCGGCGTCGGCTCACTCGAACAACTTGCGGGATGGGGCGAGTACGAACTCGACGAGCGCTTCGCCAGGAAGACCATCGTGCCGGGTTTTGTCGAGGCTCACGCGCATGTTGGCGCCGGCGCAATGACATTGCTGCCCTACGTCGGATTCTTCGATCGGCCGCAGGAAGACGGCTCGATTACACCGGGGATTCAGTCGTACGACGCGTTGCTGCAGAAGCTGACTGAGGAAGAAGCGAAGCTCGAGGACCCGGACGCGCCGCTCATTGCACTGGGATTCGATCCGATCTATTTCCCCGACCAACCCCGGCTGACCCGACACGATCTCGATCGTGTGTCGAGAACGCGCGGCATCTTCCTGCACCACGCGAGCGGGCACCTGGCGACGGCCAATACGCCGATGCTGGAATCGAACGGTGTGACATCCGGCATGAAAATGGAGGGGCTCGGCCGCGATGCCAACGGCGAGCTCGACGGCGAGCTCCGTGAACCCGCCGCCATGGGCCTGTGCCAGACAGCCTACCGCACGGTGATGCGGAACAACGCGACCGAGGCCGCATTGCGGAACTTCGGCGCGCTGGCGCGCAATGCCGGCATCACCACGAGCACGGATCTCGCGGGTGCCACCCTTCTTTCGCCCCGCCAGCATGATATGTGGCGTTCAATCACCGCAGAGCCAACGTTTCCGCTGCGCGTCGCGCAGTACAACATTGCCGCCATTCCCGGCGCCAACGCGGATTTTGACGATGCCGCCAGCCAGTTGCTGGAACTGCGGCGGACGGAGAATGACAAGTACCGCTTTCCGGGTGTGAAGTTCATCCTCGACGGATCAATCCAGGGCTTCAGCGCCATGATCAACCCACCGGGCTACTATCGCGGCGAAGACCACGGGCAGCTGCTGACGGTGCCCGAGCAACTCTTCGACTGGCTGATGCCGTTCCATCGTGCGGGGATCAACATTCACATGCACTGCAACGGCAACATGACGCAGGATCTCGCGATTGATACCGTCGATCGCATGCTGCGCGAGGTGGCATGGCTGGACCATCGGCATACGATCACGCACGCGCAGCTCAGCACGCAGGCACAACTCAGAAAGATGGCGAATCTGGGACTGTGCGCCAACTTCTTCAGCAATCACCTCTGGTACTGGGGCGATCAGCACCATGACATTACCGTTGGGCCAGAACGTGCGCATGGGCTCGAACCCTGCGCATCCGCCATCCGCGAGGGCGTCTCCTTCTCGGTGCACTCCGACGCACCGGTGACGCCGCTGGGCTCGCTCCACACCATGTGGTGCGCAGTCAATCGGGTGACACCCTCGGGACGCACACTCGGGCAGGAAGAGAAAATCACCCCGCATGAGGCGCTGAGGGCAGTGACGATTGATGCCGCCTACCAGCTTCACCTCGATCACGAAATCGGTTCGCTGGAAGCCGGCAAGCGTGCTGACTTTGCCATTCTGGACGACGACCCGCTAACGGTCGACCCGATGGCCATCCGGGATATCGGCGTCTGGGGAACCGTGCTTGGCGGCGTGAAGCACCAGGCGACCCGACCCGCGGAATGATCCCGTATGTGGTGATTGGCGGCTATCTTGGCGCCGGCAAGACAACGCTGCTGAACCGGCTCCTCACCCGCGCAACCGACCGGCGAATCGGCCTGCTGATCAACGACTTCGGCGAGATCAACATCGACGCTGCGCTGATCGAGTCGGCCACCGACCAGCAGATCAATCTCACCAACGGCTGTATCTGCTGCTCGCTCGCCGACGGTTTCACGGAGGCGCTCGACCAACTCACGGCCGTCGAACCTCCACTTGATCTGATCGTCGTTGAAGCGAGTGGCGTTGCTGACGTCGGCCTGCTCGCCCAGTACGGCCATGGCAAAGCGCTGAACCTGCAGGGCGCGGTGGTGCTGGCCGATGCCGAAACGATCATCGAGCGCGCCGACGACCGCTATGTGTCGCGTACGGTACGGCGCCAGTTGGCTGCTGCCGATCTGATCGTGCTGACCCGGTGCGATCTCGTCACGGACGAACGCCTGGAGAACGTGAAGGCATGGCTCACCAGAAACATGCCGCACACGCCATTCGTTGAATCAACCGACGCTGACGTTGCCCTGCTGTTCGATGAAATCAGTCCGGCACAGCACACCGTTGAAGGCCAGATCGCGCATGAGCACTACGCCACATGCGCAATCGTTCGCGAGTCTCCAGTGACACTGGCGCAACTCGAGGCGTTCGTTGGGGCTCTGGGCGACGATGTGATCCGCGCCAAGGGCGTGGTCTCTCTGAATGGTGGAAGCGGCGCCGTCGTCCATGTCGTCGGCCAGCGAAGGGAGATCACGTGCTTCGAGGCAGAAGCAGGCCAATCAATGCCAGACAAAACGGAGCTCGTGCTGATCGGCCTGCATGGCGTCTTCGACAAGGCGCGAGTCGAAGCGCTTGCGCAGCAACTCCTCGCGCCCTAGCCAGAAAACCTGGTTTTGTCGTTCAGGGCTTCCTAAACACCAGGGTCATTCGGTCTGACTCGCCGATTGCCATCGTTTCGGGGTTGTCAGTGGTCGAAGGGGGCAGTCGCCAGACCATATCTCCGGTGACCGGCTGATCCTTGCGGTTGGCATTGATCTCTGACGCATTGTCCAGCTCGAATCCCGCCGCCTTGAACGCTTCAATCACTCGGCTCTGCTTGAGATAACCATTGTCGCCATCGGCCCACTCATCGTCCGCGTCTTCAGGCGCACGGTGCTGGACGATGCCCACAATGCCACCCGGCTTCAGCACCCGAAACGCATCGGCCGCCGTGAAGTCGAGATACTTCGGGTCATAGCGATTGGTGTGGTGCAGGGCCCGGAAGAAGAGCCACGCGTCCACGGTGCCATTCAGGCTCGAAGGCAGCCCGGGGAAGAAGTACGCCTCGGCCGGCGGATTGTTCTTGCCACTGCCATAGGCCTTCGCACTCTCCGGCCAATCGGTCAGGAAAGACTGGCTGCCTTCCCAGCGCGTCTGATAGTCATCACCAAAGCGGTTGCGGAAGAACCACTCGCCATAGCGCACGCCAATGTACTTGCCCTCCGGACCGATCAGCGGCGCGAGGATGTTCCCGTACCAGCTGCCGGGCAGCGAATCGATCACGGTCATCCCTTCCTTGATACCAAAAAGCCGGAGGGTCTCCTCCGGATGGCGGTAAGCGTCACGCGCCTTCTCTTCATCGCTGCGCGCCTCGATGATCTTGCCGAGGTGGTCGCTACCTTTGTGTCCCATGGCCTGGGCCAACGGCATGGCGGCAATCATCGTGAGCAGAAAGCCTGCTTTGATCAGGGTTTTCATCAGAACGACACTCCTGTCGTAGTTGAATGAAACCCCAGTGTAGCCGGAGTCGCGCCCGTGTTCGATTCCCGGGGCTGACGACCTCGCAATGGTCTAGACTCCAAGAGACCCAGAACAACAATAAGGCCACGGAATGACCCGCCACCCCTTCGGGATAATCACCTTGATCATCGGCCTGAGTCTGGCGCTGGTTGACCCCGCGCTTGCCCAGGCCGAAACCGGTACCGACATACCGACCGAGACCCTGGTCCTCGGGCTCGTCGTACTCCCCCTGCTGCTGATGATGAACAAGCTGATTGCAACCTTCTGGGTCAAGCGCGGCATGTACGGCAGCTCAGCGGTCGAACAGCGGGAATTGCCCGCGCGCATGGACCAGCCGGAGCAGGCCGCAGGGCGTGAACTCGAGTTCGCCGAGATTGATGCAGCGACCGAACTCGGCGATGTGGTCGCCTATCGCGAGGCGGTCGTTGAGCGCGCGGCGGCCTCACTCAGCCTGCGCTGGCGAATCGCAGCAGGTGGCGCCGTCGCCTGCGCGCTGTTGCCCTGGGCCGCTGCTTCTCTGCTGGGTGAAACCACCGACGACGGCCCCTGGATGGTCGGGGCGTTCTCGCTGATCTATCTGGTGCTGGCGACGTTGAGCCGGGGCGTCAACCGGGCCGAACTCTATGCGCATGGCCACATTGGCCCCGCCCTCCCAAGCGCATGGGATGTGCTGCTCGACTGGTTCCTGAAGCTGTGGATGAAGCCCGGATTCAATCTGCTCGGCTGGCTGATCCTTGCCTGGCTGCTGACGGCCGGCACCGCGCCGGATGCCGATGCAAACGGTACCGGCCCGATCTTCCGATACACGCTCTATCTCGTGCTGGCGGCACTCGCGGCGCTGTTTCTGTACGAGCTGTGGAAGCCGGTGGAGACTCCGAACATCAAGCTGCTCGTGCTGCGCGTATTCGGTGAGGCGCGGGGAGCCCGATACACCTTCGAGCGCCTCATCGCACCCTGGCGCTTCATTGGTGTGCACTTCACGGTCGACGACCCGAAGTTCGCCAGCTATCGCTATCGCGTCTTCCAGCGACGGTCGCTGGCGATACTCGTGCTCATCGTCGCTGCTGGCGGCATCAACCCCTGGGGCGGCGCCATCGCGCTCGGCGTCGTCATCCTGTGGGACTGGTGGGGCCTGTACCAACGGCGGCCCGTGCATACCGGCGAGGAGGCAAGGGAGCGCATCGAGCGCACCATCGCGCGGCCACGAAACCTGCAGGGCCTGTTCAAGGACACGCGCATGGTGTGCTACATGAACACCTGGCGCCTCGTGGTCGAACAGTTCATCGACCATGCCGATGTCGTACTTTTCGACCTGCGCGAGTTCGATGAAGAAAAGGCCGGCAGCACCTACGAGATCAACTTTCTGTTCGATGTCTTCCCGCTCGACAGCATCCTCTTTCTCTGTGACGAGAACAGCGACAGGGAGGCCATCTACAAGGTCATTCGCGAGCAGTGGGTCGCACTCCGCGAAGGTTCGCCCAACATCGGCACGAAGGACCCCACGGTTCAGGTATACGTGTCGAGAGAAGAGGACGCCGGTGATGTTCAGGGATTGCTGGATGCGCTGATCGCGGTCGCAAGGCACGACGCGTGAGCACGTCCAGGGCTACTCGATACCCTTGCGCATCTCCCACAGCAGGCTCGAGATGACCGGCCGGCGCGTCTCGCCAGTTGCCGTCATCAGCAGTTTCGATATCTTCAGCTCCTCGGCGTCGGTACAGAGCAGGATCATGAGTTCACGCACGAAGTTCGTGTTCAGGGTCACGTAGTTGTCGGTGCCGATCGCCAGCTCCACATTCTTCTTCTCCCACCACGAGAACGGGTGCTCGCGGTAGGTCCGGAACGATTCAGTGAGCTTCAGGTTCGACGATGGCAAAGCGACGAGCGAGACGCCCTTGTCGATCATGCGGTTCAGCACATCGTGCTGGTAGTGCTCGAGTTCGCGCGCGGTGTGGAATTTGATCTTGATGAAGCGCTGGATGTCGTCATCGTTCAGCGTCTCACCGCTGTTCAGCCTCGCGAGCACGTGCGGGTACTTCTGGAAGTCCATCGCGTTGATCTCGCGAAACTCCCGCGAGGCCGGCGCCAACCCCTCACCCGCCATGTTCTGCGCCATGGCCTGCTCGAACACGCTGTGAAAGTAATAGTTCGGATTGATGCCGAGACTGATGCCGTGCTCGATCGTGCTGACGTGCCAGAGGTTCATCGCGTTGTCGACGGCCTGAACGCCACGATTCAGCGTGTGCCACGTTTCGCCGTGGTGGCTTCGAACGCGCAGCCCGCGGAACTGCAGCTTGCGCATGCCGACGCGCATCGGCTCAAAGTGCGCCTTGCGGTAGTGGTCACGTTCATCGCCGACGGTGTCGACGTCGAGCAGGCGAGACTCCAGTTCCGGGTGATCGTCAATCAGCTTCAGGATGAGCTTCACCTGATGTTCGAAGTCCGCCTTCTTCGACGGGAATCGCTCGGCATCGTAAAAGTCGGCCTCTTTCCTGAAAGACGGCGCGAGCACGTAATCGAACCCGGGCACCTCGGCACGGAATGATTCGAATCCCTCGTACAGGCCGAGTACGACATCCTCGGGGCTCACACCGTCACCGGGCAATGCATCAACCGGGTTTGCCGTCTCGCGGGAGAACGAGAACTTCAGGTGAATGCGCCCCACGTTGAAGTCGTCGTGAAGCGTCTTCGCCATGTGGTAGGCCGCGTCCCGATGACTCTCACGATCCACCAGCACCAGCTTGCCCAGCGTCAGGACCTGCAGGTAGTGCGCAAACGAGACGTTCTCGCGCATGCGGATCAGTCGGTCGACGTCATCAACGCTCCGTATCGGCAGCGCCTCATCGCCATAGACCTGGCGAATCTTGTTCTCGTACGCCGCAGCGTCGGGCCCGTCTAGCAGCGACATCAATCGCGGATAGATGAAGTCGGCCGACAGCGAGCCGGTCAGGTGAATGTGTTCTTCGCGAAATGTGCGTGGAAACCGCAACAGAAAGGCGGCCAGTGTTTCTGCCACGGGATGCGACAGCAGCGGCTCGATGTTCTCGTCATCACGATGATAGTCGAAGAGCTTGGTCCGAAAGTCCTCAACGGCCGCCCTCGCCTGCGGGCGTTCCTTCGCCATCATTGACTGGTGCGCCAGTTCCAGCGTATCGCTGAGGGAAAGGCCGTTGGTCTCGCTGATGATGCGCACCATCAGCGCATAGAGATCCGGCGAAGGAATCATCTAGAAAGACCTCGGCATGTCGAGCACGTGTTCGCCGATGAAGCTCAGGATGAGGTTCGTCGAGATTGGCGCGATCTGATAGAGCCGGGTTTCCCGGAACTTGCGCTCAATGTGGTACTCCTTCGCGAAAGCAAACCCGCCGTGGGTCTGCATGCAGACATCGCCGGCATGCCAGGACGCCTCCGAGGCGAGCATCTTCGACATATTGGCCTCGGCGCCACAGGGCTCACCCGCATCGAACATGCGCGCGGCCTTCTCGACCATCAGCCACGCCGCTTCGACCTCGGTGTAGCAGCGGGCAATCGGGAACTGCACGCCCTGGTTTTGCCCGATGGGCCGCCCGAACACTTCCCGCTCCCGCGCGTAGGCGGAGGCCTTGTCGATGAAGTAGCGACCGTCGCCCACACACTCCGCTGCGATCAGGATGCGCTCTGCGTTCATGCCATCGAGGATTACCTTGAACCCTTTGCCCTCTTCACCGAGCAGGTTGTCCCTGGATATCCGCAGGTCGTCGAAGAACAGCTCACAGGAGTGGTGATTGATCATTGATTCGATGGGGCGGATCTCGAGCCCGTTGCCGACCGCACGCTGCACATCGACGATAAAGGCCGACAGCCCCTCGGTCTTCTTGCTGACCTCATCGCGAGGCGTGGTCCGCGCCAGCAGCACCATGAGATCGGAGTGTTCGATGCGGCTGATCCACACCTTCTGGCCGTTGATCACGTAGTCATCACCGTCACGCCGCGCCACCGTCTTGAGGTTCGTGGTATCGGTGCCTGTTGTGGGCTCCGTCACACCGAAGCTCTGCAGCCGCAATTCACCGGCGGCGATCTTCGGCAGGTAAGTCTTTTTCTGCGTCTCGTTGCCATGGCGCAACACACTGCCCATCACATACATCTGCGCGTGGCAGGCGCCGGCATGCGCACCGCTGCGACAGACTTCCTCCATGATCACTGCCGCCTCGTAGACGCCGAGTCCGGCGCCGCCATATTCCTCGGGGATCAGGACGGTCAGGAAGCCGGAGGCCGTGAGTTCGTCGACGAATTCGGTGGGATAGCCGCGGTCACGATCGAGCTGCAGCCAGTAATCCTCGCCATACCTCGCGCAAAGCTGGCGTACGCTGGTGCGGATTTCCTGGATATCTGCGCTCTCTGCCATAGGTACCTCTCCTGTCTGGACCGCGCATTATATATGGCGTGAGCGCCCCGCGACGATGCGACTGACCGGCACGGCAACCGCCAGCGCCAATGCGAGCGCGACAAGCAACGTCGTGTATCGCGCACGTCGCGTCTCAAGCATCAGCGGCGTCAATGAATCGTCGAGCGTGCCGTACCGCAGCGTCACATCGCTTCCCAGGCGTTCGGTCACAAGCAGACAGGACACCTCGCCGGTCGCACGCTGGAGCCCGCCCGGCATCGAAGCGAAACTGTGCGCCCGGGTCAGATTGGTGGCAACGACGCGCTCCCCTTCCACGAGTTCGAAGCAGCGTTCCCAGGTTTCGGCGCGTGCGAACGCATTGAGCAGCATGCCGAGGCGACCGGTATCCGATGCGCGGGGCCATTCGCTTCGCGCCTCGAGGACGGCGAGCTTGGCGTCGAGCACCGGTGCGAGCGCGGCAAAGTCCTCGGGCTGCAATGCGCCCTGCAATTCATTCACGATGGATTCGGCCTGTTGCTGCGTCGGAATCCTGGCCACGGTTTCGCCGAGCAGCCAGCGCTGGGCATCGATCTGATCACGCCTGTCCTCCTCGGCGGCAAGGCGCTCGCGCAGCGGCTGGCGCACGCGAAAGAACGCGCCCACGTTGAGCCCGCCAAGATCTTCGAATTTGAGTGAGATGGTCCAGGCGGGCTCGCCGGCCATGGCGACAAGGCCTGTCAGCTCTGCGTGAAGCGTCGCCGACGTTCTGGCTGCAATACCTCGAACCTGGAGTTCCGTCACGAGCACGATCGCTATCGCCATCGCGCACCAGACCATGCTCGCCACCAGTAACAGTGCCCGTACTCTCACAATTAAGTCCACCAGTCTGGCAGCTGCGAACGGAATCAGTCGCCTGACATCGCTTTCGCCCGAGTGTATTGACGGCGGCGCGCCCGGTCCAGATTTCCTGCATTTGCTGATGTTATCGGATTCCGATAACATCGGAACATGATCGAGTCGTTCGGAAATCGTCTGGCCGAACACCTGTTCGCTGATCGAGACTCACGAGCCACACGTGCTTTTCCAGCGGATCTGAGGCGGGCGGCCAGAAGAAAGCTGCTTTATCTCCACGATGCTGTGGACCTGAACGACCTGCGAGTCCCTCCCGGCAATCAACTGGAAAGGCTCAAGGGAAATCTGCAGCGCTACCACTCGATCAGGATCAACGACCAATGGCGGCTGATTTTCATCTGGAATGCAGGTGCACCGAAGGATGTTCAGATCATCGATTACCATCGTTAGGAGCTACGAATGAACAGACAACCCGGCAATCCGTTTCATCCCGGCGAGATACTGCTGGAAGAGTTTCTCGAGCCTGCTGGCAAGAGCCAGGCAGCGTTTGCTCGCGAGATTGGTTGGACCAAAGCGCGGCTCAACGAACTGATTCGCGGTAAACGCGGCATCACCGCTGAATCTGCGCTCGATCTGGCGGAAGCGCTCGGCACATCTCCCAAGCTGTGGATGAACCTGCAGGCGACCTGGGATCTCGACAAGGCGATTGCTGCGAGAGAGGTCGCCTGAAGATTTGCGGCCGATGCTTCAAGTAGGCGCAGGACTGCCCCAACGACCAGACCAGGGCCTCCTACGGCGTGTCCTCGTGGGGCGCGTCCTGGTCCTTGTCACCCTCATCGATGAACTGGGGCGGGGGTGAGAATTTGCCCCAGATCTCGAGTTCTTCGTAGACATCGACTTCGAGCTGGTTCCGCAGAAACCTGTCCACGTGAGGCTGCGTGTCCTGACCATTCAGGAAGGCACTGCAGGCCTTGTTGATGGCCATGAGTGACTGCCTGAGCCGGTCCGCTGAGGGATCGCCTGCCATCGCATCCCAGTCGACGGACTCATTGATGAAGTCAGTCTCACGGAAGATTTCGAGAACAAAGTCCTTGGGTTTCATGCAATTCCTGTGGTTGCAGGCCGGGCTGATTGAGCCCGGCCCGCACACAATGACCTAACCGCGATGGAACTCGCGAATGACTTTACCCGGTCGATTGCCGGTATGCTCACAGTTGCGGACCACCACCTGCCCGGCGACGATCGTCGCCTCGTAGCCAGTGCTCTTGACGGTGAAGCGACCGCCGCCATGGGGAAAGTCGTTAACGTACTCAGCGTGGTGAGTTGAGAGGTTGTCGTAGTCGATCACGTTGAGATCTGCATGCCAGCCTTCCTTCAGCGTGCCGCGTTCTTTCAGGCCGATGATCTCTGCCGACTTGCCGGTAATCCGGTGAATCGCCTCTTCAAGCGTGTAGACGCCGCGCTTGCGGGTCAGCTCGCTGAGCAGCACAGTGGGTGAATCGGTATCGGTGAAGAAGCCGACGTGCGCGCCGGCGTCACCCAGCATCGGGACAACGTGCGGCAGGCGCATGTACTTCCACTGGTTCTCGAGGTGGCCGCCGAACATCCACATGTTGAAGTACTCACGACCCTCGGAGGCGATCAGCCGATCAACATAGATTTCGACCGGATCTTTGCCTTCCGCTTCGGCCAGCTGCGCAAGGCTGTGCTTGCGATCGAAGTCGAGATCCGGGACCTCGTCAGTACCGAAAGGATGCAGCATGTGCGCAAGCTGTTTCAGATCGCCCGCTTCGATGCCTTCCGCGATAAGGGTGGCGCGAACGTCCTGCTTTTTCATGTGCGCGAGACGATCCGCAATCGTCGGCAGGGCCATGAGCTCCCGCCACGCCGGTGACTTCCGGGTAAACGGCGACAGCTGCGCAAGCCCGAAGAACGCCCCGCTCGGCCGCGTATGGCAGATGCTCGCAATGCGCTTGCCGTTCTGATTTCCCGCATCCAGGAACTCGGCCCAGCGACCGACACCACCGTCACCCTGGCCGCCGGTACCGCCGGAGAACAACACCTGGCAACCCAGATCCATCGCATCCCGGAACATCTGCAGCTCGGTCTCGTAGCGCGTCGCCATGTCGTTGGCCGACTGGAACATGGCGCCGGTACCACCGCCGGCAACGATGGCTTCCTGGATGGCTTTGGTTTCTCGCAGATCCGCCCAGGTTCCCGGGGTACAGCGGCCGTCAGGCACCTTGTGCTGCAGGAATCGCGACGTCGAGAAACCGGCCGCACCGGCCTCAAGCGACTCGCGCACCATACGCGTCATGTACTCGAGTTCCGCGTCGTCCGGCTGCACGCCTTCGTCCATGGATTTGTCGCCCATGGCTTCATAGCGCACCGAGGAATGGCCGACGAGGCCAACGATATTCAGTGCCGGGTTCAGCGCCTGCACTGAATCAAGGTACTCGCCGTAGCTGGTCCAGTCCCAGGGCAGGCCGTCCATGATGGCGTCGGCGGCGATGTCCTCGACCGATTCCATCAGTTCGGCCAGATATCGCCGGTTCTTGGGACCGCACGGCGCAAAGGTCACGCCGCAGTTCCCGATCATTGCGGTGGTGACGCCGTGGTAGGAGGTCGACGTCATCATGGGATCCCAGCCGATCTGCGCATCGAGGTGGGTATGAAGATCAACGAAACCCGGTGTCACGATCCGGCCTGTGGCATCAATCGTCTCCGAAGCCGTGTCGCCCGAGAGATCGCCGATGCGGGCGATGCGCCCACCCTTGACGGCGACATCCGCCTTGAAAGGCGCGGCGCCGGTACCGTCGACAACGGTACCACCAGAAATTATCAGATCGTGTTCCATGAAGTTCCCTCTCTTCTGTCCAAGGATCAGTCTCTCATGTTCTGTGTTGCTTGACATGCAGTCCAATACCAATTTTTACTGCTGCCATACGCTGAGCCTATGGAGAAACAACGCGTGCTCGATCTCAAGCGAATGCGGTTTATCGTGGAGGTCGCCCGCGCCGAATCGATCAGCCTCGCAGCCGATCTGCTCAACATCTCGCAGCCGGCGCTCACCAGAAACATCGCGGATGTCGAGAAGGATCTTGGTGTCCAACTCTTCCATCGCCTGCCCAGAGGTGTGCGGCTGACTGATGAGGGCAAGCTATTCGTCGCTCGCGCCAAACAGATTCTCGGCGATGTCGAAAACATGGCGGCGGAAATCAGGGACGCGTCGCCGACGGCCGGGCGTTTGCGCATTGGCATCGTGCCGTCGGGCTACATCGGCCACATTCGGCCATTGCTCGGTGAGTTGGCGAACGAGTTCCCTGAAGGCTCCGTAGAGATCGTCAGCGGCAGCGCCCAGGAGATCTGCCCGCGACTCCTGCATGGCGAGTTGCATGTCATCGTGGGCGCAAACAGCTATCTACAGAAGTGGCGCGATGTGAATATCGTCCGACTCAAGAAGATGACGCTCGCGTGCATCGTGCGCCGCGACCATCCGCTCGCCGGGCAGAAGACGATCTCGGAAATCGACATCCTGGCCTGGCCTGCCGTGCTTCCTGCGAGCGTCGACGTACTGCATTCTGATCTGTCACAACGCTATGCGGCGCGCGGATTGCCACCATTCCAGCCTCGCTATGTGGTTGATGACTTCGAGGCACAGCGGTTGTTCATCGAGCGTTCGAACGCATTCCTCCCGATAATGACGACACCTGAACATATCAGGTCGCTGGCGCAGCAATACCACGTGATTCGTGATGTGCTGAAGATCGAGCCTCACCACGTGAGCCTCGCAACCGCATCCTATCGACCCTCAAGCCGAATGGCCGATTGGTTCCAGCATCGCCTCGGGGAAGTTCTTACGAGGGCGTCTACCGCCGCGACCTGAGGCTCGCCTCAAGACGATCCCGATGAAGCGCGTTGCGGGTATCGAGATACGGATCCGTCGCGTCGAGGTCACCATAGTGGCGTTGCATCTCAAGCCTCGGATCCTGCGCGAACATATGTCCCGCCCCCTTGCATTGCCTGAACCCGAGCAGATCCTGAAGTTCGCGGGGGAACGTCATCATCCTTGCCGGATGAATGGACATCATCAGGTTCTCCTGTTGCCGCATCGACCCATTGCAGTAGTTGATCGTGAGCGCAACCCGATCCTTGCCGGACCGGTTATGACCCGCACCGTGGTAACAACTGCCGACAACGAAAGCGATACTGCCGGCCGGCATCTCGAGCGGCACTGTCTCGTAGGCCGAGGTCATGTCCGGATCGCTGTCCCAACGGTGGCTACCGGGCACAACCCGGGTCGCGCCGGTTTCATCCGTGAAATCAGTCAATGCCCACATCGTGTTGCAAACGAGATTCGGATGGGGCCTCGGAAACGAGTAGACACCGTCGTCGACATGGATTGGCTGGGCCGGCTCACCGTCACCCACGACCGCGCTTCCCATCGTCGACAACAGAAAGCCGTCGCCGAGAACCTGCGGCAACACGCTCATCAACCAGGGATGCGTCGCGACGCGCTGCCAGACCTCACCGTCGTTCAGCAAATCGAACCAGCGTTTGGTGACCTCGCCGGTAAACGGGCCGGGCGGAATGTCACCACCGGGTCGAACACGTTCGAGGCGAGCGAGTTCATCCACAATCTCTTGCTGCAGGCCAGATGGAATCGCACCTTCCATAATCGCGTATCCATCGGTCTCTATCTGCCGCGCCAGTTCAGCTGCGGCTTGGTTCGAAAGCGGTTCCATCGATATCTCCCTGATTCGTGCGAACAACCCGTCAAAGGGGCAATCGGTCACCAGGCATAGGCCTCCGGTGCCTCGCCGCCCGGTCCCGGGAAAATCCCGTCCAGTCGCGCCAGTACATCCTCCGTCAGGTTAATCTGAAGTGCACGAAGAGCGCCGTCGAGATGCGCCATCGTCCGCGGGCCGATAATCGGGCAGGTCACGTCCGGATTGCGCGCAACCCACGCAATCGCGACATCGGCAGGACTCTCGCCCAATTCGCTGCAAACGTCTGCATACGCCTTCAGCTTCTGTTTCATGCCGTCACCGACGTTGCTGAACGACGACGTGCTCCGTACGCCGTCTCCGTCACCCGCGGCGGCGGCGAGCAGCCCGCCGCCAACGGGACTGTAGGGAATGAACCCGAGTCCATAGTCACGACAGGCGGGAATCACTTCGAGTTCGACCGTTCGCTGCACGAGGCTGTAGATACTCTGCTCGGACACAGGCCCGAGAAAGTCACGTCGCGACGCGCTCTCGCAGGCTTTGGCGATGTGCCAGCCGGCAAAGTTGCTGGTGCCGACGTAGATGATCTTGCCCTGTGCCACGAGGGTTTCCATCGCCTGCCAGATCTCTTCGAACGGCGCGGCCCGGTCTACGTGATGCATCTGGTAGAGGTCGATGTAGTCGACGTTCATGCGCTTCAGGCTGCCGTTGCAGGCTTCGATGATGTGCTTCGCCGAAAGGCCCCGGTGATTGGGGCCAACCCAGGTACCGAATCGCTGCGCCGGATCGGGGGAACTGAAATCCGACGGGGCCGAGTAGCACTTGGTGGCCAGCACCACATCCTGCCGCTTGCCTTCACGGGCGAAGTAGCGGCCGATGAGTTCCTCGGATTTGCCCGCATTGTAATTGTCGGAGGTGTCGATGAAGTTGAGTCCCTCATCGATCGCGCGGTTCATGATGGCGAAACTGTCGGCATCACTCGTCGTCCAGCCAAAGTTCACGGTACCGACCGCAAGGGGCCCCACTTGAAGTGCTGTTCGACCCAGTCTTCGATATGTCATTGCTTCCCTCTCGATTACGTGCCCATTCAACACAATGGAACTCGCGCATCAGTCTCTCATGTTCTGCATTGCTCCACATGGCGTCCAATACCGTTTTCTGCCGCAGCCATACGCTGCAACTATGGGGCGATCAGATCGCAGCAGAACTGCTCGGCATCTCGCAGCCAGCGCTCATCCGATGTGGGCAGGGCCCTTGTCACTCGCACGAAAACTCGTCAGGCCAGTTGAAAATCACTCATGGCCAGCTCAATCGCTCGGCTCCGCAGGCATTCGCACAGAGCTCAACGAGTGCAGATGCTGGAGACGAAGCGTTCGCCGATACCCACTTGCAGGCCGTTCATAGTCCTGCCTCTGCACGTTCGAAGCCACTCAATCGAGATGTTAGGGTGCCGCGTTCATTCTGATCCAGGAGCTGGAAGCCATGAAAAAGCTGAAAGCCATGATCACTCTCATTTCCTGTTTCGCCCTCCTCTCCCTGCTTCAGGGCTGCTGGTTTGCCGCCGGTGCTGCAACCGGCGCGGCAACCGCCGAGGTCATGGACGAGAAAGGCTACGAGATCACCTCGCCCATTCAGAAAGAAGAAGGTGATGAAGACTAGCCTCGGTTGGCTGTGCTGCCTGCTGCTGCTGATGATGCCGGCCTTCGCGTCGGCATCCGCCGCGGGCAGTGCCAACGAATCAATCTCTGCCAACGAAATCGATGCACTTGTCACGCGAATCGAGGACCCAGCCAAACGCGAACAGCTCGTCGATGATCTTCAGGCACTCAAGCAAGTCTCAAGCGACAGCGAAGGAACTGCCAGCACCCTGCCGGCGATCGATGAACTCTGGGCGCAAACCACTGACGCCACCGAAGGCATCATCGCCAACCTGCGGACGATCGACCCGGTTCGTCTCACTACGCTGATCAGCTTTTCGCTGGGGTTCATCATCCTCGTACTCGCAGTTCGCTTTGGACTCACTCGCGGCGCCCGACGGCTGATTCGCAAGGTCGGTGAGGATGCCGGGGCCAAACGGCCGCCGGTTTCCAGCACGCTGTTACAGCACGTGTTCGACGCCGCGCTGGCGATCGCCCTGCTGCTCGGGCTCGCCGAGATCTGGGGCGCCGACCCAAAGTCGCTGCTGCAGACGGACGCCGGCGCTGCTACCGCGGACACTCTGTTCAGCCTGCTGCTGATTCTGATGCTCGCACTGGCGGCTTCCAGCCTGCTGCGAGGCGTCGTTCGCCAGACCGTCAGGCGCCGGCATCCCGGTGACTCGTCGCCCCGTCAGCAACAGCGACTCGAGACACTCGAACCACTAATGCTCAACGTCCTGAACGTCACCATTGCATTGTTCGCGCTGCTGCTCGTCCTCTCGGAACTCGGCATCAATGTCGGACCGCTGCTGGCCGGCGCCGGCGTCGTCGGCATCGCCATCGGCTTCGGGGCCCAGACGCTCGTCAAGGATCTCATTACCGGTGTCACGCTCCTGTTTGAGGACGCGTGCTCGGTCGGGGATGTCATTGAGACAGGCGGTCACTTCGGTCGCATCGAGATGATGCGGCTGCGCTTCATGCAGCTTCGCGACCTGGGCAGCGTCGTGCACGTGTTGCCCTACAGCGAAGTCACCACAATCAAGAACTACACCAAGGACTACGCCCACTATGTCTTCGACATTGGCGTTGCCTACAAGGAAGACGTGGGCGAAGTCATCGAAATCCTGACCGAGCTCGGTGAAGAGTTCCGGGAAGAATCAGACTTTGAGTCATCAATCCTCGAACCGCTAGAAATCCTCGGCGTGGATCAGTTCAAGGACAGCGCCGTGAACATCCGCGCGCGCTTCAAGACCCGGCCGCACGACCGATGGAATGTTGGCTGGACCTTCAACCAGCGAATCAAACGACGCTTTGACGAGCGCGGCATCGAGATCCCCTTCCCTCACACGACGCTCTATATGGGCGAGCCCAAAGAAGGCGATGCCGCTCCGCTCCCCGTCAAGCTGACCGGCGAGGAGGCCGAAGCCGGTAAAACTTGACCCCAACCGGCCGAAACCCGCATTATTCGCCGCGGAGAGGTGCCGGAGTGGTCGAACGGGCCTGATTCGAAATCCTGCTGACTTTCACCTGAATTAAACGACTTACGAGCAGTCGTTTGGGGAAAGTGGCCCTAAATCGCCCCAGCAGGATGCGAGATGTTTTGGGGAACCGGGCGAACCTCCGCAGCGGGAGAGTTGGGCTAGTCTTGCAACCGCTGGAGGTCTTTAGCGACGAAGCGAGCATCCCAAGCGCCTGGTGAACGTTTTAGGTACTCTCTGAATCCAGATATCGCAGCGTTAGTATCGCCGAGTTCCAAGCTTACCCTCGCCCAGTCCCGATAGGCTTCATTTGGCAACCCGGATTCAGACTGGTCACCCAACTCAAAGTTCTTGACGGCGTTCTCCAAGAACTCTTTCCGTTTTCGTTTCCCGGTAAGCTGCCGTTCAGACCATCTCTTCCATGCCTCTGCGGCGAGATAGTGCAGATGGCCGTCGGCGATTGAAGGCGGTTGATTCTTTATCAGCTCCTCAAATTGCGCTGGATGGATCGACTGCGCTTCAAGCTCAAGCCAGCGATTTCTGTGTGGTTCAATCAGTTCAAACAGGCGATTGGATTGGTCAACTGCCGGGGAACTATCATTACCCAGTTCACCTGCCAGCGCCTTCATATTTCGAACTCTCTCTTCAGGCGTGGGGTGAGTTGCTAGAAGACTAAATGCCCCTTCATTGCCTGCTGCGCGATGTTCAGCCAGATACCTTTCCCACACTTGCGAGAAACTGTTGGCATCGTACCCAGCAGCGACGACTGATCGAAGACCCAAGTCGTCGGCTTCACGCTCATCGTCTCGGCCGTATGCGATCAGTTGCAAGCTGCTAAAAACAGCGGCAGTTTGGAGCATGGTTAATGCTGTATTGGACAAATCGAGCGCCGATGCCGCACCTTCATATGTTGATGCACTGGCAGCGCCGACCGACCCGGCGGCCCCGATAATCGCACCGAGAACAGCATAAGTGTTTCTTGTGTTGCGCCATCGCCGGATGTTCTCGATCGAGTGGCGCTCGGTGAAGTGCGCAATCTCGTGTCCGATGACTGATGCTAGCTCGGATTCGCTCTGGACGCGTAGCAGCAACCCGCTTTGAATGAACATTGCTCCGTTAGCCATCATAAAGGCGTTGAATCCAGGCAACCGCAGTACGTAGACACTGGACGCGTCGCAGGTGTCCGGTGACACGGTGCAAGATATCTCATTTAGATGAGCTTCAAGCGCCACATCCTCGAGCCGAACCGGGGACGTACGTAACAGGCGTTCTTGTTCCTCGACTAGCATCCAGATGCCGGCTTCATCCTCCTCAAGATCGGTGGCAACCGCGGAGGATGCCATGATGATTACCAACGCTAATCCGATAATCGAACGCATCTCAGAGAGGGAATTCAGTGAGGAGGTGGTCTACCGCATTGCTCCAGCGATCTTCGTTGGCGTTCACCAAGTTACCGACCTCTGCAAGAGCATCATTGTCAAAATTAGCCCATTTCAGCTGGCCGTCTCTGAGGTCGAAAACTCCAACCCGAAATTGCGTTGAGTTCATCTCGACGGTAACGCCTGCTATTGCACCCAGAAGTGCTACACCCACTCGTCCCCCTGTAGCGACATTCCCCCGCACTACGGTGATCATCAGATAATCTGCAGGGTAACCATCAAGTGATTCTAGCGACCCTTTCCCCAGCGCATAATTACGCGAAGCACCAATACCCTCGCGGACTTGGGCTAGCTCAACAGCATCCATCATTACATTTGCTTGGCGAATAACATCGACATGCTCGTCCTGGATCTCCGTATATCCGTAAGGAATGAACTGGACCCCTTGCTCGTAGAACTTCTCAGCAAGAACCGACTCAAGCGTCTCTGTGACGTCCTGCGACCACTCTGCGACCGGCTCGGTTGTGCCGCCCGCATTCAGTTTCGAGATCACAACATCGGGTGGCAGTATCAATACCTTCGGGTTTAAGGGCGCAGGTTGCGCCACCGAGGAGTGGTAGACATTTGTCGGCGCGACGCAGCCATGAATGAACATCACCGCTAACAGCACAAAGAAGATTTTTTTCATCACGTTCCCTCGTAAATGACTACACCACATACTGCCAATATCGAGGTAATCATTTCAATTTTGCACGTAAAAAACTGACATTTCGCTCAAAAAATCGCCAAAGTAATAGTTTGGTATCGTCCGGCCCTGCTCAGGGAAGGAGTTGCTAGATGACCGCAAACAATAGTGTTGGCGGGTCGGCTTTTAGCGACGCATCTACCGTTCGTAGACATCGCGAATCTTTGGAGGTCAATTCGGCCGGGCGCGATAGTCATTTCGCGTTTGGTTAGCAAGACCTGCGAACCTTTCAGACTTTAGGTACGCGTCAGCCATGGACGATTGGATTGGATCGAGTCGGCAGGCGACGTCAGAAAGCGATAGCGTGGCGCAGCATGTGTGGATGCACAGGGAAACCCAGCACTGCGTTATCTCCGGCACGTTTCACCAACTAGCGCACGTTTGTATCCGTCATAGGGCACCACCACGCTCGCTGACGAAGAGGTACGACGTGTCAGGTTAGTCGCGCCGGAGCCGCCGCAACGCCGGCAACTCCAGCCCGCGTAGGGGATGCACTAGGTCGAGGCCGTTCTTCAGTCTTAGGATGTGGATCACGCCTTGCTTTAGGTCGACCATGTCCCAGTAAAGCGACACCAGTTCAGAGACGCGGAGTGGATGGCGGTACGCGATCAGGGTGACTTCGCGATGTGGATGCGCCCGGTGCGGGCAGCCTAGATCAGTCGGTCAACTTCATCGGGCTGCAGGTACTCTCTCGGCCGGAGCGCGGCGCAAGGTTGACGAACTTTCCCGTTTTTGATGGTTGGTGTGGTGTCTGGCATGGGCGGCTAGCCCTGATTATTGCTGGGCTACCACCGTAGCACTCTCCCGTTTTCAGCCAAAAACAGGAAAATGCTCTATGCTAACAGTCAGTGGTTGGGATCCGGAATTGTTACCTTTTGCCGACCTATTGCCGCCCGATGGCGGCTGCCTACCATGAATCAACGACTTACGAAGGAGGCGCAGATACAAGTTGTGGCATGAGCGTATCCTTTTTGTTGCTCTGGGTATCCTTATCGGTGAGTCGGTACAACAACGAACAGCGTTTACTAAAGCATTGCTGCCTCTGGAGGGGAGTTAAAAGTGGCCAGTGCCCAAATCAACGCAGGTATGCTCCGCTGGGCGCGAGAGAGGGTTGGGCTGACCAGCGCCGAGATTTCCCAGAAGCTCAAGGTAAAGGTTGAGCGTTATGACGCCTGGGAGCAAGGCGAGGATCGCCCGACCATGCGTCAGGCCGACTCCCTTGCGGACCTGCTGTATGTTCCGCTTGGCTACTTATATTTGCATGAGCCACCTGAAGACCCCGTTCGACTACCCGATCTCAGATCCCGCGCTCGGGTCGAGAATGGGTTGTCTGCGAACACGCTTTCCCTGATCACTGACGTAGTCGCCAAGCAAGCGTGGTATCGGGACTATCTCCTGGATCAGCAGGGTGCTGAACCACTCGCCTTTGTTGGTAGATTCACAACCGAAGATCCTCCAGCGCGTGTTGCAGCAGACATGCGGCGCGTGTTGGCGATGAATGAACCGGCACCACAAGGATATCGGGCACGGCTTACCGCGCTCATAACGGCGGCTGAACTAGCTGGTGTGACCGTGATGCGAAGCGGAATTGTAGGCTCGAACACCCGTCGCGCAATCGATGTCCAAGAGCTTCAGGGTTTTGCGATAAGTGACGACGTCGCCCCGCTAGTATTTCTCAACTCGAGGGACTGGGACGCCGCCATGTTGTTCACCCTAGCGCATGAGTTGGCCCACATCTGGATCGGTGAAAGCGCGATTGTCGAAACCGCGCTGGGCGCCAGCTACCAAGACCAAGCGATCGAGCGGTTCTGCAATGCAGTTGCTGCGGAATATCTGGTACCCGCCGACGAACTCAACCGCGTTTGGTCCATCAACAGCTCGCTTGATGACAACATCTCGCAGCTACGTCGAACTTTCTCCGTGAGCAGCCTCGTAGCAGGAATCCGAGCGCGAGAACTCAACTTCATTACACAGGAAGAGTTTGAGGTGTTTAAGGCCGCCCAGTATCGAGGGTGGCAGGAACGGGTCCAAGCAAACGCGCGACGGCTTGAGGAAGAAGGTCGGCAGGGAGGCGGGGATTTTTTTGCCTCGTTGAAAGCCCGCACCGGCGATCAGCTGACTCGTGCTCTCGTCGAGAGTGCATTGAACGGCAGCACGATGTTTCGAGACGCCCTTGATTTGTTGGGCATCAAAAAGGCGTCCACCTTCGACAAGTTCCTCGAACACTTGTAGGGGAGCACGCACGTGCCTCGTTACATCCTCGACACAAACGTATTCACGCAGTCTTCTCGCCTTTACTACCGCCCCGAGGTACACAACGGCTTCTGGAAATGGATTGAACGCGAGGTAGAGTCCGGCGACTTCAGGAGCATTGATCGCGTCAGACGTGAGATCAAAGAGGGCGACGATTGGTTGGTCGGCTGGGTTGATACTGTCGCAGATCTCTTTCTTCCTGACGACGATGAAGATACGCAGGCCGCCTATGTCGAGGTTGTAAACCACGTCAACGGACTCGACAAAAAACGCGTCGCGAAGGACGCGTTCCTGAGCAAGGCCGACCCTTGGCTCATCGCCAAGGCTTTGACCCTAGACGGCGAGGTGAGTGTGGTCACATATGAGGTGATCAATCCTGGCCGGAGGAAGGTCCCTATTCCAGAAGTCTGCAACCATTTTGACCTACGTTGTATAGACCCCTACGCGCTGCAATCGGAAACAGGCATCACGTTCAACCTTTGAGCAGTTTTTGGGGAACCGTTTGGGGAAATTCTTGACCTCGACCCCCTGAAACCCGCATTATCCGCCGCGGAGAGGTGCCGGAGTGGTCGAACGGGCCTGATTCGAAATCAGGTGAACATTCACGTGTTCCGAGGGTTCGAATCCCTCTCTCTCCGCCAGACCTTGTTGCTGCCGCCGCCTTCATCGACACGCTGGGTCGGGCTGAGATTCCACGTCATTTTACTCTGGCACTTTACTCTGACCCCATTTCTCTCTGTCTGATCGCAACGTGCCCGGCATCTCAATCATGCGTTTCGTTGTCTTGGCAGGCCTTCTCCTCGTCGCTGCCCTCGCCAACGCTGACGGGTTCATTGGCGCTGCGCAGTGCCGGCAGTGTCATGCAGAGGAGTACGCGCAGTGGGCGCAGTCCCATCACGCTCGCGCGATGCAGCGACCGGGCCCCGAAACCGTTCTGGGCGACTTCTTGGGAGTCTCG
Source organism: Pseudomonadales bacterium (assembly GCA_965267485.1). Lineage (GTDB taxonomy): Bacteria > Pseudomonadota > Gammaproteobacteria > Pseudomonadales > Azotimanducaceae > JANQJA01. The sequence goes on from OZ254080.1 coordinate 3,447,050, forward strand.
CTCGACTTCGGCGGCATCACGACACGGTTCTATCGAGAGGCGGGCGAACATCGCGTCGAGACGATGGGACCAGACGGCGAACAGCAGGATTACGCGATCGAATACACATTCGGCTTCAAGCCGCTGCAGCAGTACCTCGTCGACATCGGTGACGGTCACCTGCAGGCTCTCAACGTCGCCTGGGATGCGCGTCCGCCATCGGAAGGCGGGCAACGATGGTTTCACCTCCAACCCGACGAGGACATGTCACCCGCGAACCCGTTCTTCTGGACTCGCCACTACCAGAACTGGAACAGCCGCTGCGCGGATTGCCACTCCACCGGCGTGAAACGCAATTATTCGCCCACAAGCAATCGCTTCGACACGACGTACACCGACATCAACGTCGGCTGTGAGGCTTGCCACGGGCCGGGCACGCGCCACATTGAACTTGTTGGGAGCGGTCGCTACTCCGCCGATGAAACCGGCTTCGACCACGAGCTCGAACGTCGGTTGTCATGGTCTTTCGATGAGGGCTCTGCCATTGCGAAATCTGATGTCACCGAACCCGCAGCCGGAGCGGATGGCGCTGCCTGGCCAGACACCTGCGGCGCCTGCCACTCGCGCCGATTGCAGCTTGCAACCGGAACAGAGGGCACCTTCCACGACCGCTACCTGCTGCAACTCATCGAGCCACCGCTCTACTTCGAGGATGGCCAGATTCACGACGAAGTCTTCGTCGCGGGCTCTTTCCTGCAGAGCCGTATGCATCAGGCCGGCGTGACCTGCGGTGACTGCCACGAACCCCACAGCGGCGCCCTCCGCGCCGAGGGCAATGCACTATGTGCGCAATGCCATCAGCCATCCGTGTTCGATCAAACGAGCCATCATGGCTTTTCACCGGCAAGCAGCGCGCAATGCGTGGACTGCCATATGCCGGCACGAACCTATATGCAGGTGGATGATCGACGCGACCACAGCTTTGTCGTACCGGGCCGCCGCAAACCCGACCTCGATGGCGACGATCTGCCGGCCATCTGGCGCGGCAGCCTGCTGGCGCGCCTCGATGCACTGAGTAATGCAAACATCGGGAAGATTCGAGCGGGACTCGCATCCACAGAACCGCTTGTCCGGCGCGGTGCCGTCGTCGCGGCGGGACGCTACCCGCTTGAAACGCGGTGGCCCCTGCTCGCCCCGCTGCTCGACGAGAACGTGCGTGCCGTTCGGTTTGAACTCGGCCGCGCACTGAGCGAGTTACCTGCCAGCCTGCGACAGGCCGAGCCACGACTCGACCAACTCCTCGCTGACTACCGAGCAATGCTTGAGACGACGTCAGATTCGCCGGCAAGCCAGACCGCCCTCGCGATGCTGGCGGCCGCGCAGGGTGACCCGGCCCTTGCATCAACCGCGTTCGAGCAGGCGCTGCGCATCGATCCGGATCACGTCCCCGCACTGCTCAACGCAGGTGACTTTGCTCGAGCATCCGGTAACGAGGCCCGCGCGTTCGATCTGCTCAAGCGTGCTGTCGACGTCGCGCCAGAGAATGCAGCAGCCAATCACAGCTTCGGACTCGCGCTCGTACGCCGACGCCAGTACGACACTGCCCTGGGCTTCCTGGAACGGGCGGCTACGGCTGCGGATGCAACGCCAAGGTTTGCCTTCGTCTATGCCGTCGCGCTGGATGGCCAGGGCAAGACCGGCCGCGCGATCGAGGTTCTCGAGCGCGCCAGCGCGCAGTGGCCCGGGCAGCAGGACATTGAGCAGTTGCTGGTTCGGTACCGATCGAAATCACCTTAGGGAGGGCCCCCGGCGACCGCGGGGGCCGCCGGGGGAGAGGGGCAAGGACTTTCGTCCTTTCAGTGGGGGGGTCACTGAATGCGCATCGTAGGATGCCACCTTAAAGATCGAACAAACGGCGCCGTCAGAACTGTAAAGACAGCTTCAAGATTTCAACCCGGCCGCGCGTGCTGTTACGATGACGAGACTCTCACCACGGGAATCGCCATGAAAATCAAAGCGTTACTGTGTTCGCTCCTGCTGATCGCAGGGTTCGCCAACGCCGAGCAGCAGTTGCCCGAGGCACTGCAGGATGCTGAACCCCAGCAACTCATGGGCGTCGGCTTCGGTCTGATGCAGCTGTCCGAGCCAGAGAAGCAGGCGTTCGGCAAGATCATCAGAACGTTCGGGCAGGACGTGCGCAGCGCGATCGCCAGCGAGGCAAGAAAGAACGCGCCCAATCGCCAGCGCCGTATTCGTCGTCGCGTCGAGTTCCTCTTCGAGGATTTGGACGAGCGCCTCTCAGACATCGTCACCGAGGAACGTCGCCAGGGCTACCTGATCTTCAAGAAGGGTCTGGCGCAACAAATGCGACCGCAGTAAACCGGCAGCCATCAAAGCGCGTAACAGCCATCAATAATCCCTGTTGATGGCTGACCATGCGAATCACGATCCTGTCACTGCTGGTTTCACTGGCACTGCCCGCAAGCGCGGCGGTAGAACACTCGATTGGCGTTGCGCGCAGCGACAAGACCAGCGAGATTCACTACATCGAGCATCACCAGTACTTCGAGGACGGGCGCCACCGCGTCGATTACTACACCCCCTCGCTCGAGACACTCGTCATCAAGAACATGAGCTACCCCGCTCTGCCGCAACACCCTCGCATCGAGCAGATCGACCTCACCACAGGCCGGCAAATCCTCGTCGAGCCCGTCGACGGCGATTTCCGAATGGTCGTGACCGAGAACGGCGAAAGCAAAGAGATCTTCGTCGACCGTGGCCCGGACGTCATCTGCGACGCCGGCTTCGATACCTACATCAAGAATGAATGGGAACGCCTGATCGAAGCGGGCAAGTCAGATCTCGAGTTCGCCATCGCCGGCCGTGAGGGCAAGATCGACATGACCATCGAGATCGTCGACGCCGACGACGGCCACACCGGTTTTCGCGTGCAGCCGAAGAACTTTCTCGTCAAGCTCTTCCTGCCCGCGCTCGAACTCCACTATCGGGACTCTGATCGCAAGCTGATGAAGTATGTCGGCCCCTCCAACCTAAACGCGAAGAGCGGCGACCGCGCGGTCACCATTGCCTTCGAACATCACAAGACAGACTCCCCACTCGATCAGCCGCTCCTCAGCTGGCTCCCCGAGACGCTAAGACAAAACCATCTCGCCGCGCGTTAGGACGGGTCATCGTCGGGGTTCTGGATACTCACTTCCATCTCACCCCCTTTCGGCGGCATGCCGATCATCTCGTCATAGGTACTTTCGTGCCGAAGTCGTGAACGCTTGATACCCAGCCCCTTGAACGGCTTCTTGGCGAGCAGTTGGCTGCGCCATGACATCGGCTTGCCATCGTCGTCGACGACCCGAACCGACTGACCCCCGATGTCGAGCTCAACCAGATAAATGTCCATGTCGAAGCTGAGCAGCGTCAGCGTCTCGATCGCGGGCTTGTCTTTCAGCAGGGTCTTGAGGGAAATGGTGCTCATCGGGAACGCTCCGGCGTGTTTGAGCGTAATACGCGAACTATCCCGAAACCGACTTCAGTGTGAGGCTGCGAACGACGCCAACACTTCCGACAAACACCAGGAACCAGAGCACCGCAGTTGTGCCGAAGACGGCATCGATCACACCAAGACCGGCACCCGCGAGCAGAAACAGGCCAATCACTGTGTTGCTGACGGCGGTGTACTGCGCGCGATTCTCGCTGCTGGCCATATCAACCAGATACGTCTTTCGCGCGACCCTCGCACCCTGATGAGCGACTGCCGCAGCAAACAGCAGCAAGCCGGCGACCGGCATCACCGACAACCACTCACCTGCAAAGCTGCTCAAGCCGATGACAGAGAGCATGACGACGACACCCAGACTCGCCGCGGCCGCCATTACCTTGTGGGAAGCGGAATCGGACCAGCGCCCCCAGATCGGGCTGGACACAAGCCCCGCCGCGCCATCCGCCAGCAGCAAAGCACCGAGGCTCGTCAGACTGCCTTCACCACTGCGCTGGATGATGACGACAATGTAGGGAATCGAGAATGCCGTCGACACGAGCAGCGCACGTGCAATGACAAAGTTCCGGAAATCCGCATCAGTGCCCAGCAGCGACAGACTGCGCAGGGCTTCCTCGAAGGCATTGCCACCGCCTTCAGTCGCGCCCGGCACTTCCGGCACTGCGGCAAACACGAGCGCGGCGGCCACCCACAGCACGGCGGCCGAGGCGAGCACGACGACGAACAGCCATCGCTCGGGTATCACATCGTCGTCAAACCAGTAGCCACCGATGATGGCGAGCGCGACACAGAGCGTGACAAACCCCGCCGCCGACGCCGCGCTGCCGTTCAGACGCCCGCGCCGGGTCTTCGACACCGTCTTGCCCAGCACGTCCTTCGCCGCAACCGAGCACACGCCACGCGACAGGCTGAAGACAATCAGCAGCAGGATGATGGCAAGGCCGGCGGCGAAACCTTCCATGAGCCAGACGACCGGTACCATCGCCGCCAGCGCCGCTGCCTGCCCAAAGCTGCCGTAGACCCAGAACATCTTTCGGAGCGGGCGCTCCCGAATCGCCTGCGCAATAAAGAGTTGGGGGATCAGCGACAGGGACTCGCGCAACGGGACGAGGGCTGAGATGAAGATCGCCGGCGCGCCCAGCGATGACAGCATCCAGGCCAGCATGAGGCGCGCGCTCATCAGCGCGTCGCCCACTTTCGTCAGCGTCTGCGCGACAAGCTGACAGGTGAAGGACACCGGCTGCTCGTCGCAGGCGGAATCGGGGATATCCTTGCAGACTCTGGCGTCTTCGTCGTCTGCAAGGTACCCGTAAATCTGCTCGGCAAGCTCCCTCGGGACCCTCGCCGTGTTACCATCTGTCATCTCGTCCGGTTGATCCACAATCGGGTTCAGCATCACTCTAACATGATCGACTTCTCCTCAGCGCTCCGCAGACTCGGGCGTGCCAACGATTTTGTCATGGCGCAAGATGTCCAGGGCACGTCGATGCCGAATGATCTGCGCGCGCGACTCGATCACACCCGGCATATGACGCAAGAGCACCAGCGCAGAAATCCGGGCGGCGTCGCGCTCGAAATACTGGCGCTCGACGAGCAGGGCGATGACTATCTGCGCGAAGTACTGCTGCGTCGCAGCAGCGACGGTGAAGTACTTCAGTACGCAATCCTTTCTGTGGACAAGGCGGCGTTGCCAGCACCCGTCGCCAAGGGGTTGAGAGATGCGAGAATACCGTTCGGGCAGGTGCTGGCCGATCATCATGTCGCGCGTGACCTCGAGGTGCTCTCGTTGCTGGAGGCGTCAGTGTCGCGGGAGTTTCACCGAATCGTGAACGACTGCTCGCCCGCTTACTACGGACGCAGGATACTCATTCGGTGTAACGGCAAGCCCGCCATCAGCGTACTGGAATTGCTGGTTCGGTAGCGTCGTTACTCGACGACGCGAACGGCATCGCCGACACGAACCACGCCCGATTCGACCAGGCAGCAGGTAATGCCGCCGTGGCCGCGCATCGCGTTGTAGCCACCCGGCCCCAGGGCCGCTTCCATCTTTGAGCAGGGATGCGCGAGCCCCGTGTATTCGAAGACGACGTCGCCGATAGCAAAGCGTTTGCCCTTCAGCGCCAGCAGATTGAGGCCGCGGACGACGATGTTTCGTCGAAGGATCGAGGGGTCGATGTCGTATCCCATGACGGACGCGACGGCATCGATATGCTCAGCCTGTATCAACGTCACCTCGCGCTTGTTGCGCCGGCCGCGAAAGCGGTCACCGGTCAGGCCCCGGCCGGCCACTGCCTCGACGGCCTCTGGTGTCTGCATTGGCTCATTCCGCGACGGGCGAACACCAATCCATGTCACGCGGCCGGTTTGCGGCAGGATCTCCATGAGTTCAGCGAGCGTTTGCATTCGGAATCCCTTTTCAGTCAATCTCGCGTCCATGGACAAACTCGATGTCGAACGCGCACTTCGTGCCTTCAATATCATTCGCGAGCAGGGTGTGGAGCGCGACGGTCAGTTTCATCTCGGCGGCCTCACCGCGTCATCCGATCTGGATGGGTACACCGTGCGCATCGCCGACAGCAGCGTGACGCTGACCATCTTCTTTCACAACAAGTTCGAACTGGACTACGGCAGTGGCCGGCAGCTCGACGCCTTCATGGAACGTCTGGAAAACGTCGCCAGAAAGAAAGCGCCACCGCGCGATTAGGCCCCCTATCCCCTCGGGTAGACCCACGGATGGGAAGCTGACAGCCCGCCGTCGACGGGAATAGCCTGGCCGTTGACGTAGGACGCCGCATCACTCAGCAGGAAGCACGCCATTGCCGCGATCTCTGGCGGGTTACCGTAGCGCGCCATCGGATTGATCTGCCCGATGCGGTCGACTGTACCCTTGTCACGTGCGCGCGAGAAGATGGGCGCGGTCATGCCGGTTTCGATCAGGCCCGGGCAGATCGCATTCACCCGAACGCCGGTGCCGTAGAGCTGGTACGCCACGGTCTGTGCCATGGAGATCACGGCGGCCTTGCTTGCGCTGTAGTCGACGCCGCCGGCATTCGCCCGCAGTCCCGCCACACTGGCCGTGCAGACGATTGAACCCGCGCCCTGGGCCGTGAAGTGAGGCACCGTGTGCTTGATGCAGAGATACGTGCCAATGGTGTTGATGCCAAGCGTTCGCTGCCAGTCCTCGACGCTGAAATCGAGCAGTGACTTGCCGGCGCCAGAGATGCCCGCGTTTGCATAGATGCCATCAATGCCGCCCAGGCGCTCAACCGCCGCGGCGACCATGCTCTCAACCGCGCTCTCGTCGCTGATATCCGCCACGAGCGATGAGGCAGTACCACCTGCGGCAGTGATCTCATCGGCGGTGGCGGACACCTTGTCAGAGTAGTCGACGCAGAGTACCGAGGCGCCCTGCTCCGCCGCGAGCACGCTGCTCGCCCGCCCGATACCGCTGGCCGCACCGGTGATGATGATTCGTTTGCTTTCAAGGGATGACATTGCCTTTTCTCCTATAACAACGACGAGTCGACCACGCCGACCGTCAAGAGCGTCATGATGAGCGCGTTTTGCACCGCCTCACTGCTGTTCCTGTCGAGCCAGCATTCCGCCAGTGAGTGCGCCCCGGTCGTGCTGCCGCCACCGCCGATGGTGACCGCCGGAATTCCCAGCGACATCGGTACGTTGGCGTCCGTGGAGCCTTCGCGCAGCGCGGGCTCCACACCACCGTGTCGCATCGCCGCCATCACGCGCTGGACGAGGGGCGCATCGAGCGGCGTTTCGCCGGCCGGACGGTAGCCAATGCGATCAAAGGTCGCTGTCAGCATCTCGCCGCGGGCACGCTTCTCATTCTGCGCATCGACGGCAGCCGTGACCGAGTCACGAAAAATCGCATCGATCTGCAGGAGGCGGGAGGGATCAGCCGATCGCATGTCGACCTCCGCCCAGTTCTCGAACGGAATCGAGTTCACTGAGGTACCGCCTCCGATTCGACCAATATTGTAGGTGGTCTTGGTTCCGTCCGTATTCACAAACTCGTGCGCCGCATCGTCGAAGGCCGCAATCGCCCTCGCCAGCGCGTGTGCCGGATTCGCTAGCCCGAATGCACCATAGCTGTGGCCGCCCGGCCCTGCGATGCGAAGCCGGTAACGAATCGACCCGACGGCCGTGGCGGTAATGCGCGACGAGCCACCCCCGTCGATCGCAATGAACTCATCGATTCCGGGGCCACCGTCCCGAAGCAGATGGCGCACACCGCGAAGATCGCCGATCCCTTCTTCGCCGACTGACCCGACGAACAGGATGTCGTGTTCGGTTTCTATGTCCGCGGCATCAATCGCCTGAGCAATCAACAGCATGGCGACGAGGCCGCGGCTGTTGTCGCCGATACCGGGAGCGCAGTAACGGTCCCCTTCCTTAGTGACCTTGACGTCCGTTCCCTCCGGGAAGACGGTGTCGACGTGGGCGACGAGCGCGAGCGTTCGCTCACCTGTGCTCCCGGCGCGTCGTGCGATGACGTTGCCTTCCTCGTCGAGGGAAACGTCATCAATGCCGGCTTCCTCGAGCAGGTACGCATAGTACTCAGCACGATTGGCTTCCTTGAACGGTGGCGCCGGAATCTCGGTCAGCTCGATCAGTCGCGCCTCGGCTTCATCGTCTGCCTCGGCGATATACTCAAGGGCCTCTCGCACGTCATCCCGCGCCTTCAGTACTTCGATCTCACGCTCGTAGTCCGTCGCCTGCGCCGGCAGGCACAATGCGAATGCACCTGCCAATACCAAAGCGATTCTCAGTCCCATAGCCTCATCAACCCTTCCTGAATACATGACGCGACGAGCGTGCCGTCGTGCGAGAAGATCATGCCACGGTTGTAACCGCGGCCATGCGCCGACGCCGGGCTCTCCATGACATAAAGCAGCCACTCACCGATATTGACGTCCGCGTGGAACCACATGGCGTGATCAAGGCTGGCCATCTGCATCTTGCGACGCTCGAAGCCACCGCGATGCGGCAGACGTGAAGTGCCCAGCAACGCAGAATCCGATTCGTAGGCCATCAGGGCTGTGTGCAGGCGAGGGTCGTCGGGCACGGGCCCGTTCGCCTTGAACCAGATGGACTTTCTCGGTGGTTGAGGACGCTCTTCCCGCATCGCCTTGAAATCTTCCTGAAAGCTGATGAACGGGCCGCTACGGGTGACTTCCGGCAGGGCATCCTCATCGGGCGGCGTCAGGTCCGGCATCTCGAACGCGTGCTCAAGGCCGGCCTCCTGCACCTGAAAAGAGGCATCCATGTTGAAGATAGCCTCGCCGCGCTGAATCACCACAATGCGGCGGGTGGTAAACGAGCGGCCGTCCCGGATTCGTTCGACATCAATGAGCGCCGGCGTCGACGGATCACCAGGGCGAAGAAAGTAGGCATGCAGGCTGTGCACCGGTCGCTCCGCCGGCACGGTGCGGCACGCGGCCATCAGCGCCTGCGCAATAATCTGGCCCCCAAACAGGCGGTGGGTGCGCCCCGCCGGGTGTGACGCGCGAAAGAGGTTCTCCTCGATCTGCTCAAGGTCGAGCAGCCGGACCAGCTCCGCGAGGCGGGAATGTTGGGTGTCGACCATGGTCTGCCGCTGGGGAAAAGGGGCCTATTAAAGACGGTTGCCGTTGTACGGGCAACCCGGAGATTTGTACACTCGAAATCCCGGCAGGAGAGAAACGAGATGAGCGAAGTCGAAGCACCGATCGACAATTACCAGACCTGGCGCCAGTTGCGCGAGCATCAGCCCGTCTCACGAATGGGCGGCGAAGGCGTCTTCGAGGGGCCCTGGCAGGTCGCCCGACATGCCGACGCCCATCGCGTGCTCCGCGACTTCGACACGTTCTCATCGGACGTCGCCGTCAACCGTCAGGAAGACCGGCCACCGTCCATGCTCTTCAGCGACCCGCCGATCCACAATCGCCTGCGCAAGCTCGTCAGCCGCGCCTTCAAACCGTCCCATATCGAAAGCCAGCGCGAGATGATTCTCGCCCGATGTCACGAGTTGCTCGACGAGATGGACGAGCGTGGCGAAGTCGAACTCGTCGATGCATTTGCCGCGCCGCTGCCGGTTGCCGTCATCGCGAAGATGCTGGGTGTCGAGGACGGCGACATGCGTCAGTTCAAGATCTGGTCCGACACCATCTTCAGCAATATCGGCGAGATCCTGCTGGCCTCACCGAGCCCGGAGGCAGAGAAGGCCTCGGGCGAGATGGACGAGTATTTCCTGGAGCGGATCGAGCAGCTTCGCCGCGAGCCGATGCCGCATCTGCTGGGTCGCCTCGTCGAGACAGAAACCGATGAGGGAATGCTGACGGACGCAGAGCTGCTGATGTTCTGCCGGCTGCTCCTGATCGCGGGCAACGAGACCACAACGGGCCTCATTACGGCCTCTGTACGCGTGTTCAACGAGTTTCCCGAGACGTTCGACCAGCTTCGCAACCGGCCCGAGCTCGCGCCGACATTCGTGGAGGAGGCGCTGCGCTATTACTCGCCCTTCTCGGCGACGATTCGCCGCACGACGTGCGATGTCGAGATTGCCGGCACAACGATTCCAAAAGGTGATCTTGTGATCCCCCTGCTCGCCTCCGCCAATCGGGACGAGACCGTGTTTGACCATCCCGAGGCATTCCGGATCGACCGCAGCCCGAACCCGCACCTCGCATTCGGCTTCGGCATCCACTTCTGCCTCGGCGCGCACCTCGCCCGGCTCGAAGGCCAGATCGCTGCGGTTGCGATGGCAGAGCGATACCGCTCGATGGAGATCCTGCCGCAACCCGGTGAGGAAAGCGGGTCTCTGGGCGGCCCGAAAGCCCTGAACATCCGCCTGGAACGCCGCTAGATGCGCGCCGCCGTCGTCGGCGAGCAAGGCCTCGCCATTCGGGAGGTGACTGAGCCGAAACCGGGCCCGCGCCAGGTACTGGTCCGCGTCGCCTTCGCCGCGCTCAATCGCGCCGATCTCGCCATGGCACAGGGCCACAAGCACGGCGCGGCAGGCGGCGCCGGCGCTGTCGGCGGGCTGGAATGGTCCGGTGAGATCGTTGAAGTGGGCGCCGAAGTTGATGGATTCCAAGCCGGTGACCGGGTCATGTGCTCGGGCAGCGGCGGTTACGCAGAGTACGCGCTGTGCGACATCTCGCGACTGAATCCCGTGCCGCAAACCCGCGGCGGGGACAACGGCTACAGCCTCGAGGAAGCCGCCTGCTTTCCGGTCGGGCTCCAGACGATGCACGATGCGATTGTCACCAACGGCCGGCTCAGCCGCGGCGAGAGCGTCCTGATACAGGGCGCGAGTTCCGGCGTCGGCATCCTGGGCATGCAGATCGCAAAGTATCTGGGTGCGGCCCGGGTCTTCGGCAGTTCAACCGATCCCGTACGACGGGAGAAACTCGTCGAATACGGCGCTGACATCGCGATCGACACGACCGATCCGGGCTGGCCCGACTTCGTGAAGTCGGAAACCGACGGCAAGGGCGTCGACCTGATCGTCGATCAGGTGTCGGCATCCGTCGCCAACGACAACATGAAGGCGGCGCGAGTCCTCGGCCGCATCGTCAACGTCGGCCGCCTCGGCGGAACCCGCGGGGAATTCAACCTCGACCTGCATGCACTGAAGCGCATCGACTACATCGGCGTCACGTTCCGTACCCGCAACAACGCGGAAGTCCAGGCAATCAATGAAGCGATGCGCCGTGACCTCTGGTCAGCAATGGAGGAACGTGCGTTCTCCATTCCCATTGATCGTGTGTTCCCGCTCGATGAAGTCGTTGCCGCGCAGGCACACATGGCAGCAAATCAGCATTTCGGCAAGATTCTGCTGCAGCCCTGAGCGTCACCTCAGATCGCGATACGCGCCCAGTCGCCGCGGCGCCAGAAGTAGCTGAAGATGAACACATGCCCCAGGCGGAACACGAACTGGTGCAGCAGCCAGATGCCGAGCAGCCCGAACCCCAGCGTGGGCCCCATCAGCCAGGCACCGGGAACCAGAATGCCCCACTGCGTCAGCAGGTTGATCCAGGTGACCTTCTTCACGTCACCGGCACCGTTCAGCATCATTGCCATCATGTAGCCGACGCCGTTGAACGTAATCATGAAGCCGAGAATACGGACCGGCCACACTGCAAGCGCTCTTGTCTCAGCGTCATGAATCCAGATGGATAGCAGCGTGTCGGGCATGATCCAGAACGGCATGCCAAGCACGAACATCACCGCCATGCCGACCTTGATGGAATCCCAGGCCCACTGTTTCGCATCGTCCTTGTCGTGTCGCCCGAGCGCCTGCCCGACCAACGTCGCACCGGCCGTACCAAGCCCCCAGGCGGGGAGTCCGACGACGTTCACAAAATTGATCATGACGCTGTAACAGGCGAGTTCCATCGTGCCGACCATGCCCACGATGCTGTAGGTCGCCGTCAGCGCTGCCACGTCGAGCACCTGCTGCAGTCCCGCCGGGACAGCGAGCCGAAGCACGGTCGTGATCTCGCTGACCGACGTTCGTCGACGCAGGTAGCGATAATCGCCGCCGCGCCTGAGCCCGAGCGCGAGGAACAGCACCGTGCCGACCACGTTTGACAGGAACGTGGCAAAACCCGCGCCCTCGGCACCCATCTCTGGCGCACCCAGGTTGCCGAAGATGAAGACGTAATTGAAGAACACGTTGAGCACGTGCATGGCAATCATTGCCGGCAGGTAGATGCGGGAGAGGCCGACTCCGTTCCAGAAGCCGGAATTGGCCGCGATGAAGCCGACGAACGCCGCCTGAAGAATCAGCCAGCGAATGTAGTCAACGCCAATCGAAACGACGGCCGGGTCGGGATTGATGAGCGGGAACAGGTAAGGCACGGCAAACCAGAGAATCGCGGAGAGCACCGGCGCCGTCAGGCCGACCACGACGAGCGCCGCATGCAGCGAGGTTGCACACTCCTCGAAGCGCTCCTCGCCGTAGCGACGCGAAACCGTTGCCTGAACGGCAATCGCAAAGCCATGAAAGAAGCCGAGGAAAATGAACGAGGCGAACGAGGCTAGCCCGACCGCGCCGAGAGCGGCATTGCCGAGCGTGCCAACCATCGCCGTGTCGATCAGCCCGAGCAGCACCCCCGAAACCATGCCCGCCATGATCGGCAATCCGATTTCAAGAAGACGGCGAATTCGATCGACGGGCACCCACATCGGCGCGAGCATAGCAGTCGGCCCCGTGATTGGCAGCGTGATATAATCCACTCTCGATGAGGCAGTCCTGCCCGCATTCTGAACCAGACACCATGTCCGCCGCTGAACCCCGAAAACTGTTTGACTATCGCCCGTACTGGGCCGAGTGCTTTGGCACCGCGCCATTCCTGCCCATGAGCCGGGCAGAGATGGATGAGCTCGGCTGGGACAGTTGCGACATCATCATCGTCACGGGCGACGCCTACGTCGATCATGTCAGCTTCGGCATGGCGGTTGTCGGGCGCGTGCTCGAAGCGCAAGGGTTTCGCGTCGGCATCATTGCCCAGCCAGACTGGCAGTCGCCGGACGACTTCATGAAGCTGGGCCGGCCGAACCTCTACTTCGGCGTCGCCGCCGGCAACATGGACTCGATGATCAACCGCTACACCGCGGACAAGAAGATCCGTCACGACGATGCGTACACGCCAGGCAACGTCGGCGGCAAACGCCCGGACCGCGCAGTGATTGTCTACTCCCAACGATGCCGCGAAGCCTACAGCGATGTACCCGTCGTCATTGGCAGCATCGAGGCAAGCCTTCGCCGTATCGCCCACTTCGACTACTGGAGCGAAAAAATCCGGCGCTCGATCCTGCTGGACGCCAAGGCCGATATGCTGCTTTACGGCAATGCCGAGCGCGCCATTGTCGAGTTGTCACACCGGATCGCCGCTGGCGAGACCATTGATCAGATCAGGGATATCCGCGGCACGGCGTATGCGACCCGCGATCTGCCAGCTGACGTCGCGTGCATCGACGAGACGCGGTTGCCAGACGAGCAGGTTCAGGCGACAGGCGAAGAACAGGTAATCCGCCTGATCGACCCGCACGCGAAGGCAGGAGCAGACGACGCGTTCATCCTGATGCCGGCTTTCGAACAGGTCATCGCCGATTCGTCCCTGTATGCGCACGCATCGCGCATCCTCCATCGCGAGACGAATCCCGGCAATGCCCGCCCGCTCGCGCAGCGGCATGGTGATCGCTATGTGTGGCTGAACCCGCCACCGATTCCGCTGACGACCGAAGAGATGGACTGGGTCTTCGAGCGCCCGTACCAGCGCGTGCCCCATCCCTCATATGGTGATGCGAAGATACCGGCCTACGAAATGATCCGGTTCTCGGTCAATATCATGCGCGGCTGTTTCGGGGGCTGTACCTTCTGCTCGATCACCGAACACGAGGGCCGCATCATCCAGAGCCGCTCGGAACAGTCGATCCTGAACGAGATCGAGGCCATCCGCGAGAAAACGCCCGGCTTTACCGGCGTCATTTCTGACCTGGGCGGGCCGACGGCCAACATGTGGCGTCTGGCCTGCAAGAGCAAGGAGATCGAGTCGAATTGCCGGCGCCCGTCGTGCGTGTACCCGAACATCTGCAAGAACCTGAACACGGATCAGACGCCGCTCGTGCAGCTCTACCGCAAGGCGCGCGACGTCGAGGGCGTCAAGAAAGTGCTGATCGCGTCAGGTCTCCGCTATGACCTCGCAGTCGAAACGCCGGAGTACGTACGCGAACTCGTCACGGAGCACGTCGGCGGCTATCTGAAGATTGCGCCCGAACACACCGAAGGTGGCCCCCTGTCGAAAATGATGAAGCCCGGCATCGGCACCTACGACCGGTTCAAGGAAATGTTCGAGCAGTACTCGAAGGAAGCTGGCAAAGAGCAGTACCTGATTCCGTACTTCATCGCCGGCCATCCGGGCACAACAGATGAAGACATGATGAACCTTGCCATCTGGCTCAAGCGCAATGGCTTTCGCGCCGACCAGGTGCAGAATTTCTACCCGTCGCCCATGGCCACGGCGACCGCCATGTATCACTCGGGCCGGAATCCGCTGCGGGCCGTGCGGCGCCGGGGTGAGAACGTGAACATTCCGAAGGGCGCAAGACAGCGTCGGCTGCACAAGGCCTTCCTGCGATACCACGACCCCGACAACTGGGAAATGCTCCGTGCTGCACTGAAGAAGATGGGACGCGCAGACCTGATCGGCAACGGGAAAATGCATCTCGTGCCGAGAGATGACAATGTGCGTCGCGCACGCACCGGACAGCGCACGTTCCGAACACAGCACACTGGCTTGCCCCATAACCCCTCGCCGGGCACCCCTTCGCCGGGCACCCCTTTGCCGGGCACAAGAAAAAAGTCCACGCGCCGTCGCTAAACGACTACAATAGCCGCCCGCTTCGAACCACGCCCCGCATTACCCGATGAATGACACGACGCAGACCGTCCCCGGCCGCTTTTCCTTTGTCGGCTGGCGAATGGTTGCCGTCGCCTTCTTCGTCGACTTCATTGCGGTCGGTTTCTTCTTCTACTCCTACGGGGTCTTCTTCAAGGCGATTGCGGCGGAGTTCGGCGACAGTCGCCTCGGCGTCTCCATCGGCATCACCGCAACGCAGGTGGTCGGCGCCATTCTTGCGCCGTTCATCGGCCGCGCGCTCGACCGCTATCCGCTCAAGCACGTGATTACCGTGGGCGCCTGTTCGATGGGCGTCGGGTTCTGCCTGCTCGGCTTCGTGCAGAACCCGCTGCAGTTCTATCTCGTGCTCGGCATCTTCATCGGCTTCGGTGCCGGCGCCATGGGCCAGCTCGCCACCGCCAAGCTGGTGTCCAACTGGTTCGTCCTCAAACGCGGCACCGCGCTCGGTGTCGCCGCCACCGGCATCTCGGCTTCCGGCGTCATCATGCCGGCCATCAGCGCCTGGATCATCGCCTCGCTGGGCTGGCGCGAGGGCTTTCTGACCTACGGCATCATCACGCTCGTCATCGTTGTGCCTATCGTGCTGCGCTTTGTGATTTCGAGCCCCGAGGAGGTCGGACTGCTGCCCGATGGCGAAACCGAGCGAACGCGGCTGCCGCCGGTCAAGCCACCGCTCAAGACGCGCGAGTTCATTACCACCGGAAACTTCTGGTTTCTGGTGAGCATTCTCGGACTCCTGTTCTGCAATATGAGCGCAACGCTCGTCCACATGGTGCCGCGGGTGACTGACCAGGGGTATACGCTCGTCGCAGCCTCGTTCATCGCGTCTGCCACCGCGGCAACCGGCGTGCTCGGCAAGCTGATCTATGGCGCACTGGTCGATCGCTGGGACGTCCGCCACGCGCTCTGGATGGGGATCGCCTTCCAGGTCAGCGGTCAGTTGGGCATGCTCTACCTCCCGGGTTACACGGGCTTTCTCATCGGCGCGTGCCTCTTCGGCTTCGGCATGGGCGGCATCGTGCCGATGCAGAGCGCAATCGTGGGTGTCGTCTTTGGCCGCGCCTCATTCGGTCGCGTGCTGGGTGCAATGCGGCCGCCGATGTCGTTTCTGCAAGTGATCGGCGTGCCGTTCGCGGGCTGGATGTACGACGTCACCGGCGACTATACGCCGGCGTACCTGACGTTCCTCGGTACCTATACGCTCGCGGCACTGATCGTGCTCGGGCTCAAGGTGCCGCGCCGCAAGAAGAGCGATTTCATCACACCGGCGCCACCGGAAACGGTGCCGGTCAGTGCGGGTGACGAGGCGCCCAGGGGATAGCAGCTGCGGGCTGCCCTAGTGAATGGGCAGCCACCGCATGATGGCCGCCTTGCGATGCCGCTGGCGCAACACTTTCGCCACCCGGCGACCGTAGTGACCCTCGCAGAACTCCGAGTCTGCAAACTCACGGGCGAGCCCGGGCCCTTCGAACAGTTCCGTGACGAGGCCGCGAATCAGGAGGTCAATCTTCTGCTCGGATTTCTCGCCGAAGACCTCGTGCTGTATCCCGAGCTGGAACGTATAGAACCGATTCCGGGCCATCTTGACGAAGTGTGCCCGGTCGTTGCTCGACAGCGGGTCGCCAAGGCAGCCGAGTCGCCAGATCTCCTCCAGCGACAACCGTTCATCTTCTCGCCGGGGGTCTCCCGGCCTGGTCTGTGTCGAACCCATAGCCCTGATACGTCGATGGAACGCGTCGAGATTACCATCTTGCCCGGGCGTTGGCCCGGCATTAGGCTTCCCCATATGCTCAAGCTCTACCATTTTCCATTCGCACCCAACCCGGGCCGCGTGCTCGCCTACCTCAAGGAAAAGCAGGTCGACGGCGTCGAATACGTCTATGTGGACTTCACAAAAGGGGAGCAGAACAGCCCGGAACATCGCAATCGCAATCCGCGGGGCATCGCGCCCCTGCTCGAATTCGAGGACGGGCGCATCCTCGCCGAAACCGTGCCCATCATCGAATATCTGGAGGAACGCTATCCGGACCCTGTCATGATCGGCTCATCACCGGAAGAACGGGCGCTCACGCGATCGACGGAGCGGGACATCGAACTGAATGTGCTGACCCGCACCGTCAGCCTGGTTCATGCCACGCGGAGTCCGCTCGGGCTCCCACCGAATCCGGACGTCGCCAGGATCGAACGTGAGAAGCTCCCGATTGCGCTCTCGCGGGTCGATTCGATTATCGGAGGCAATCGCTTCGTGATGGGAGACCGGCCCTCAATCGCCGACTGCACGCTGCTGGCTGCCCTCAACTTCAGCAAGTTCGGCGAGCTGGAACTGGAGGCGTCGTACCCGAATATCCGTCGCTGGTACACAGACTACGCTGAACGACAGGCGGAACTGCCGGAGATACTGCAATGAGTGAAGTCTACTGCGAGACCACCCTCAACTATGCGCGGGGCGAGGAGCAGGTCGCAACACCGGTCACGATCCTCGACGGTCGCCAGGAGACGCTCGACTTCGATCGGTGTGGCTTCACGCTGATGCCGCACCGCTCAGCCGTCTCGTGCTGGACCGACGAGGAAGAAGTGGCGCGTGTTCACAGGCCGGAGGTCGCAGAGATCGCCCGCCGCCAGCTCGGCTGCGACGTCACCGTCGCGTATCCGCCGCTCATCCGCAGCCCGAAAACCGCTGAAACGCACGAGGACTACGCGCCGATCAACTTCGTCCATTCCGACTTCACGGCAGACTATCGTGACATGGTGGGCAACGAGGCACGACCCTACCGCGATTTCATCAAGCCGCTGCTGGACGAAGCCGGGCTTACGCAGGCCGATGTCCGCGCCGCTCGCCGTGTCGCCATGCTCCAGTTCTGGCGCAATATCGGGCCGGTTGATCCCGTGCATCCCTTCGCGCTGTGCGATGCATCAACATCCTCCAGAGAAGAACTGGATTTCATCACGGTCGAGGAATACGGCGGACAGCGGCTCGAGTTCCAGACGTTCTATCCCAACGACCCACGCCATGCTGCCCACCACCAGTGGTACACGTTCCCGTCGCTGACCGCAGACGAAGTTATCGTCTTTCGCACCTATGACAGCGAATGCGAGGCGCAAGGGCGGCCCTACTGGACGCTCCATTCTGCCTTCGTTGACCCAACCGTCACAGACGCACCGCCGCGGGAAAGCGTCGAAATGCGGGTGCTGTGCCTCTGGACGTAGCCCTCGACGCAGGGATAGCTTCCTCGCCATGTCCGCTGCTGAAGGGGCTATGCGATAATCCATCCATGGACGACTTCTCCGCGCTTTCTCAACTGATCCTCGACGCCATGGGTGAGACGGCGGGCATTGAGCTGGCCATCGTCTTTGGTTCACTCGCAGCGAGCTCGGCGCGCCCTGATAGCGATCTGGACATTGCGATCGATGCCGGGAATCCAATGACGGCCGAGGAAAAGACCGTACTGATCGATCGACTGGCCAGCCGCATCGGCCGGCCAGTCGATCTCATTGATCTGCAAACTGTCGGCGAGCCACTACTGGGCCAGATACTTGCCGGGGGAAAGCGTATCCTGGGATCGGACGAACGCTACGCGAGCTTGCTGCGTCAACATCTGTTTGATGCGGCAGACTTTCTGCCTTACAGGGACCGCATTCTTGAAGAACGGAGGCGGGCATGGACCGGCGCGTAGTCGAGCAGAAGCTCGAGTCGCTGCGCCGATGCCTGATTCGCATCGAAGCGAAATGTCCGTCAGATTGGGAGTCACTGGCAAGTGATCCCGACCTCCAGGATATTCTGACGATAAACCTGACCCGCGCAGTGCAGTTGTGCGTCGATATCGGCACGAATCTGGTTTCCGGGTTGGAAGTCGCTCCTCCAAACACCATGGGTGAGACTTTCGACGTGTTGGCTGATGCTCACGTGATCGAAAGTGATCTGGCAAGTCAGCTCAAGAAGGCTGTCGGCTTTCGGAACATTGCCGTGCACAACTATGAAGAGATCAATTGGCAGATTGTTCACTCGATCGCACGTGATCGTCGAGGCGATTTCGATCGCTTCGCCAGAGAGATATCTGCCAGAATTGGAACATAGCCTCCCGTCTCGGGAGGTCCTCTCGCGGATGCCCGATCGCGCCGCCTCAGTCGACGAGCGCGCTGATTTCCTCGTCGGTCATACCGGCCTTACGGGCGGCTGCCGTAATCGCACCCCAGGAACCATCGTCGATCGGGATGCCGTTCGCCAGCCGCTCGGCCATCGTTTCACGCTCGGGTTCGCCGGGTAGGCGTACCTTGTCGAATCCGACCGCCGGCTCGGAGTCCCGCAACCAGCTTTCCATTGCCGTGACTTCGCGGCGAAAGTGCTCGGCACCGCCAAAGAGGTCCGGGTCGACGATGAACATCAGCATGTGATTGATCGTGACGACCTCTTCCTGCTTGCCGGTGTCGGACATGGTCCATTCCCCGGCGAGACCGCCGCCGAGCAGTTCGCAAATCAATGCAAGGCCATAGCCCTTGTGCTGGCCAAACGGGCCAAGCGCCCCGCCTTTGGCAATGGCACCGGGGTCATTTGTCGGCACACCCTCGGCGTCGAACAGTGATCCCTCCGGCACGGGTACGCCTTTGTGAGCGGCAACGCGGACCTTGCCGAGCGCAATCGCGCTCGTCGCCATATCCAGCACGATCGGCTCGCCCGACGTCGGTACGGCGCAGCAGAACGGATTCGTTTGCATGCGCTTCTCCCGGCCGCCCCAGGGCGCGACGAACGGCTGGTGCCCAACCACGTTGACGAAGTGGATTGATACGAGTCCGGCAGCGGCGGCGATCTCACCGTAGGTACCGATGCGGCCCAGATGGTGGCAGTCACGCGCGCCGACGCAGGCGATTCCCTGCGCGCGAGCCCGCTCGATCCCCATCTCGGTTGCCTGACGGCCGACGACCTGGCCATATCCTCGCTGCCCGTCAACGAGCAGTACGGCGCCCTTGTCCAATGCAATCTTCGCATCGGCATTCACCGACATCTTGCCGTCGAGTGCGCTGCCGATGTAGTTCGGGATCATGCCGACGCCATGGGAGTCGTGACCCTTGAGATTCGCGGCAACGAGATGTTCCGCGACCTCTGTTGCCTTGTCGGTGTTGGTACCGACACGTTCGAATACCTGCCTCGCAAAGCCGACGAGTCGTTCTTTTTCGATGTTCAATTTTCACCTGCCACGACAATGTATGCACGATCAGGGTTAGCGCCGTCCAGGACTGTCTGGTAGACAGCCGGCAGCTCATCGAACCCGTGCTCTTCGATCTTCACCCAGTCATCGACCCGCGCGAGAAAGCCCG
Source organism: Pseudomonadales bacterium (assembly GCA_965267485.1). Classification (GTDB taxonomy): domain Bacteria; phylum Pseudomonadota; class Gammaproteobacteria; order Pseudomonadales; family Azotimanducaceae; genus JANQJA01. The sequence continues at coordinate 3,467,279 of OZ254080.1, forward strand.
CGGTCGCTTCCGCCAGTTTCTGCTGATAGACGCCTGCGCCCCACTCGCCGATGCGCTTCTGAATCTGGGTCGGCGCGAAGAACATGCTCGGCGTCGCACCGGGCAGACGCTCCGGCGCGTCGCCATCGCGCTGATCGTGATGGGTGATGCCCACACCACAGCTGCAAACCAGGTTATCGCCAAAGTGATGATGAACGCGCGAAAGCACGCCGCGGTTGCCGGACATATCAACGTAGACCGCCTTCAACCCCGGATCGAGTGCTTCAAGGTCGTCATAGGCCAGCACGTCGTCGTAAAGGCCCAGACCGGCAACGAAATCGCGGTTGCCTGAAGACGTCAACCCCGCCACCCGTACACGGCCGGATTGCTTCAGCTGATACGCGAGACCGAAACCCGTCTTGCTCGACGCGCTGCCGATCACAACGACATCTGCGCCGAAGTCATCGTTGTCGGCGAGGTAATCATCGAGCACGAACGAAGTCGTGAACAGGGGGCGATAGATCATTTGATGGTTGTCGAGCGCGGGATCGAAGCCGTTCTCTTCCGTCATCAGCGAGTACTGGTTGTAGACCGGCGGCAATTCCGCACGGTGAGTGACACCATCGACAAAGCCGTGAGGGCTGACCCGCTCGGGTCGGACTCGCAGTTCGGTCGACATCGGAAAGTAGCCGTAGTACCGCGCGCCCTCTTCGACGCCCGTTACCTTCGACGACACCACCGTGCCGATACCCCAGACGGGAATTCGCCCCTTGCCCTCCGGCGCGGGAAAGAACTGCCAGTAGCCGATCAGGTCACCGGCGACCCCATAGGTGATGTTGTTTGCGGTCAGCGCGAAGCGATCAACCCGCAATACGGCCTCGCCATCGTTCGCCGACAGCGGTTCGGCATCGGCCATTGTGGTGGCCGTCAGGTCGTTACGCTCGACCAGAAAGTCAGAGCCCACCATGCGATTCCCTCCTCTTCGATGCAACGCACGTCGAAGGAAAGACTAGTCGCTTTTAGTCCTGACTTCGAGCGGCCGCGCCCAGCCGGTTCGCAACCAGTTTATAGAGCGCTGCTCGCCGGTACGGCTTCTGCAGAAAGTTCGCGTCGCGGTCGAGTTCACGCCCGCTTCGCTCGAAGGCTTCCGGATACCCGCTCGAAAACATGACCGGTATATCAGGTCTTCTGCCCTGAATCTGGTCTGCGACCTGGAAGCCATTCAGCGGGCCAGCGAGCGCGATATCGGTCAGAACGATATCGATGCGGTCCTGATCATCCTCGAACAGCGACAGCGCGGTCTCACCATCGGCTGCCTTGATCACGGAAAGTCCGAAGCTCTCGAGGAACTTCCCGGCAATTTTCGAGATGGCCTCGTCGTCTTCGATCAGCAGCACGCAGCCGCTCAGTGAATCTTCTGAAGGCACCGTTGCCTTCTGCTGACTCTCGACCGCGCGCGCCTCATCCCGGCGGGAAACCGGGAACAGCATGGACACCGTCGTTCCCTCGCCCTCCGTGCTGTCGATCGACAGTTGTCCCCCGGACTGGAGAACAAACCCATGGACCATACTGAGGCCGAGACCAGTCCCCTCTCCCGGCGCTTTGGTCGTGAAGAACGGCTCAATCACGTGATCGAGGAATGCCGGCGGCATTCCCTCGCCGGAATCAGCGACGGTCACTTCGACATACTGACCCGGCGCGACGCCCAGCCGATCCGCTTGCGCTTCGTCGTCGAGTGATCGGAAGGTCGAACTGATGCGAATGTCGCCGCCCTCAGGCATTGCATCCCGCGAGTTGATGACCAGGTTCAGGACCGAGTTCTCGAACTGGTGCTGATCGACGCGAATAGGTGGCAACTTCGGTTCGAACGTCATGGAGAGGTAGATATTGCCCGCCAGCGTCGGCTTCAGAATCGAGCTGAGGCCGGTCAGCACCTGGCCGACTTCGATGTCATCGGGGTTCAGATGATCCCGTCTCGCGAAGGCCAAAAGCCGCGAGGTCAGCGACTGACCCCGGTCCGCTACCGAGATCACCGTTTCGGTCAGTTTTCGGGCTTCCGCATCGGCAGCGACCGCAGGCAACGTCAGCAACAGGTCGGCGTTGCCGACAATGGCGCCGAGAATATTGTTCATGTCGTGGGCGATACCGCCGGTCAGCTGGCCGATACTTTCGAGTCGCTGCGCCTGCCTCAGTTGATCGTTCAGCTCATAGATTTCAGAGACGTCGAAGTTGGTGCCAATGACGCGTACTGGCTGGCCGTCATTGTCATAGATCGCCTTGGCTGCGCCTTTGAGGTGTTTGATACCTTCGCGCGTCCGTATCCGGAACATTGATTCGAAATTCTCGCCCGTTTCCAGAGCCTTCTGGAGTGATCGCTCTGCACCATCGAGATCATCCTCGACGACGAGCTTGCGCCAGTCCTCATACTTGCCGCTGAATGACGCGGGCGAAGTATCAAAGATCTCATGCATCCGGTCATCCCACTCGAGCTTGTCGGTCTGCGGATTCCATTCCCAGAGCCCGATACCGGTCGCACTGCTCGCGATCTCGAACCGTTCGAGCAGTGTCGCCACCTGGGACGTGCGCTCGGCGATCTGGGCTTCCATATCACGCTGGAGCCGACGGCGGGAGATTTCGAGGGCGACGAGATTTGCCGTGTTGGTCAGTTCGTCGACGAGTGTCGATGGCAGGTCATTGTCGCTGAGGATCTGCAGCGTCGTCATCTCGGCACCCCCTCGACTCACGGGGATTCGGGTCACACGCCCGGCCACGTCGCTGGCCTCGTCGATGCCGGAGACAAAACGCGCGTGCGAGATCTCCGGCAGCCCCTCGATCGCCGCACCCATGTAACGCAGCACGGCCGATTCGTCCGGCAGCGCCGACGTCACTGTCAGGTTCAGCAGCAGTCTCTCTGCATACACGGCAACCCCCGCTCAGAAGCCACGCGCATCGGGATTGGGAATGATCATTCCGTCGATCAAAAGGAACGGGTGCGCCTGCACGATCTGATAAAGGAACTCGGGCTCGAATCGGGTTGCATCGTACTGACAGATTGCCGAGAACGGATGTTCGGCGCAGACATGATTGACCTCGCGCTCGTAAGCCACCAGATCTTCAAGACATTCATCGTCCTGGTTCGTGGCCCAATCCATTTCGCCGGTGAAGTGGCAGGGTCCGGGAAAGGCGGTCTTGCTGTCGCGATAGGTTTCTGCCAGCAGCGCCAGCATCCGATCCTTCTCGAACCGGCCTCCCGCCAGATAGACATCAGTGATGTTTGATATCTGCATCTGCGACAGCGCCCTGTCACGCGCAATGTCCCCGCGAGCGACGCCGGCAATCACCTCATCCGGACCTGACCCGTTGGCGAAATAGTGCGCCTGACCGTCGTCAGCGATCGCTTGCCGAAGAAAGTCGAAAACATCCGCCTTGGCGGAATCCCGATTCGAATAGATGAGACACATGTGGGTGCCTGACGGTACTTGCTTCATCCAAGCCCCTACCAACTGCCAGTATTAATCTCAGAGTGATATCTATCGGCCGAGTGAAACACAAGTTGAGCAGTTTCGTCCAAGACTTGCAGACGAATAGCGGTTTCATCGCATCTATCCCCGATTCGTCGAACGGATATTCTTCCCGGACAGAGAATCCCCTGAAAATACGGGTTTTCCAGAGGTCACTGCGGGAGCACCTGCACGATGAACGATATCCTGAACCTGCTCGTCTTTGCCCATATCACCTTTGGCGTCCTGAGCTTTGCGGGCGCGGCCACTGCCATTGCCAGTCGTGCCGCCACGCTGCCACATCACTGGCACCAGACCGGCGGCCGCCTGTTCTTCTGGTCAATGGCAGGGATATTCGTCACCGGCCTGCCCATGTCCCTGCTGAACACGAACATTCCCCTGCTGTTCATCTCGCTGTTCAGCTTCTATCTGGCCTGGATGGGCCGGCGTTACGCGCTGAATCGCCACGGCGAGGTCACGCCAGCCGACCGGCTCGTCGTTGCCGGCGCGCTCGCTGTGTTCACCGCCATGGCCACCTACGGGCTCTATATGCTCGTTGCCCTGTCCAGTTCCGCAGGCATCGTGATTCTGGTCTTCGGGGCAATCGGGCTCACCAACGCTGTCGGAGACTATCGTCTTCAGCGTGGCGGAGGTGCCACGGGCGCGCGGCGACTGGCACAGCATCTCGGCAAGATGCTCGGCGGCACAATCGCCATCGTCACCGCCTTCGCCGTCACCAATATCGACTTCGAGCCGGGCTACGTCGTCTGGCTTGCTCCGGCAGTCATCATCACACCGCTGATCATTTTCTGGTCAGCAAGGGTCCAGTCAGGCCGGAAGCTCCGGACGTGATGAGTTGTTCGAGTGTCCACCGATCAGTTATCGTGCATGCACTCTGGCCGCAGTTGATGACTCTTGCGCATTCTCATCGTCGACGATCACCACCTCTTCAGAGAGGGGGTCAGGCTCATTCTGGCGCAGGTGCTGCCGGAGGCCGACATCGCGCTCGTCGAGAGCTGTGAGGCGGCCGTCGAGACACCGCCCGACGACACTGACCTTGTCCTGCTGGACTACCACTTGCCCGGCGCCAGCGAGTTCGACGCATTCAACCGGATTCGTGAGCACTTCTATCGGGCGGTGGTCGTGATTGTATCGGGCGACGAACATCCGGGAACGATCAGGCATCTGATCGCGTCGGGCGCCGCCGGTTACATTCCGAAATCTTCTTCGCCAGAGGTGCTTCTCGCGGCGCTCGAACTGATCACGGCCGGCGGTTCCTATCTGCCGCCCGCCGCGCTGGAGGAAGATCCTGTGGGCACAGACGGCCCTGATGCCGTGACCTCAGCGATCTCTTCGCTGTCGCCGCGGCAGCGCGCCGTCCTCGCCAAGGCGATCCAGGGCAAGATCAACAAGGTCATCGCCGACGAACTGGACATTGCCGAGGGCACGGTCAAGGCGCACCTGTCCGCTGCCTACCGCACGCTGGGCGTCGGCAATCGGGCGGAAGCCGTCTATCTGGTTACCCGCCACGAGGTCTCACTGAGGGAATCACTGTAGGGCGACGTCACAGGCCTGGCCACTCCCCTCGAATCGCACATGAATCTGCCATCCGGCCGCGACCTTGTGGAACGCCACCGTGCTGAACCCGAACCCGGGATCGAACGTCCGGGCGTTCACCTCGCAGCTCACGTCTGCGGCAACCTCAAACCGGTCGTCGAGCAAAAAGTCGTCCGGCGTCGCGTTCGCGAATGGGATCGGCGCATACAGTGCCGCAGTGTGGATCGATACGAGACGAATCGGTGCCTGCCCGTCTACCGCCAGCGACGCGCTCGCGACGATCGGCAGATGCTCGTCGCCGGACAGAAAGACGACGTGCCGGATGCGCTCACGTGCAATGAATTCGAGTATCCGACATAGCGATGCCGGATAACCGTCCCAGCCATCCAGCACCAGCGCGCCGCGCTCTCCCCCAACGAGCGGAACATGGCGCGGCAGGGGCAAGGACGCGGCGGTCACGATCTTGGGCTGATCCGCCGGCACCCGCCGCATCCACGCCTCCAGCGTGTCGAGTTGCCGATCTGAAAACATGCTTGCGCTGCCATCGACGCCGCGAACATCACGATCGCTGCGGGAATTCAGCATGAATACCGGCAGCGGCGTGCGATCAAGTTCGCCCCAGAAACCCGTGGCGTCACGATGACTGCCGGCCTCGAACTGGTATCGCCTGAAGGCCGCCGTACCGGGGTCGCCCTATCGGCGGTGCTCGCCCGAGGCCAGAGGCTCCCAATCGTTCTCGAGTTCGTGATCGTCGAGCATCATGAATACGGGCACGCGACCCAGCACCCGCTGCACCGGGTCTGCCGACAGCAGGCGCTGATAGGGGATGCGGTAGCGGTCGGCGAGTCGAAGCGGATCGAACAACCCGCCGGTCGGGTCCGTGTATACCTGATCACCGAGCAGCAGCAGCATGTCCGGCCCGTCGCCGCGGTCGATCTGCCGATCCAGTTCGTTCCAGGCCTGAAGCGCCGGTGTACGATCGAGCAGCCCTGCCGGAAACTGGCAACTCGCGAACCCGATGCGAACTCCTTCAGCGCGCGGCACCGGCAGGGACAGCAGCGCGGTCTCAAGCAGTGCGCCCGGTAACGCCAGCGCACCGTCAATCGCGTCGGACACTCTGGCCGGGTCGCCTTCCCGGTAGGTGCGCGTGCTCACTTCGAACTCGACGGGCGCGTCACCGAACGTCATGTCCAGCAGCGCCGGATGCTCGTCATAGAGAACGAGGATCAACAATGGCTCCCTCAGCACAAGTTCGAGCCGCACCAGCCCTTCGTCGTCGTACTCGAAATCATCAATGAGATCGAACGCATCGTTGCCGGCGGCGACCACCCTTCCCTCGAGGGACGTCGCACGAACAAGCGCAACCGCGTGGGGGCGACCAACGTTCGGGCCAGTGCCGAGGCGAACCACCACTTCGTGCTGATCGTCAGGGAAAGACATCAGCATCGGCCCCAGATGGGGCGGTGCGGCAACAAGTGGGCGCAGCTCCCGCTCGCCCGCACGGACGTCGAAGGCGTCATCGTCGCGCTCGAGGAATTCGATGATTTCGGGGAAAACATCCCGGGCGCTGTTCGCACTGACCCAGAGGTCCTGATGGCCGTAGTCATCCAGCACACGGTATTCGTACTCGACCCCGGCATCGCTCAAGACCTGGTTGTTGCGAGCGACCGTTTCCACCGATGACAGCCCGTTTTGTCGGCCATGCAGTGAGAGCGTCGGATAGGGCCAGTGCGCCTGAATCCGGTCGCGCAGGTAATACCGGTTCCTGCCCGACTTGTCGGTGACGTTCTTCCAGCGGGTGAACAGCATGGCCTGCGACACCGTGTCGAGATTGAGCGGGCCGAACATGGCGTCGATGTTGTCGAGGAATGCAGGCGTCACGTTGTCGAGCGAGAAATCCCGGCCGTACAGCAGGTCCATTCGATGACGAATCGAGACAAACTCGGCGCGACGCCAGGGCTGCCAGGGGTTTTCGATGAAAAACTCCCGGTCCGGATACGGCACCAGGTGAAGCAAGCGATCAATCAGCTGCTCGCCGAGACGGTTCTGGCTGTCAATCCGGAAGTCGAATCGCGACAGCGTCAGAAAGTGCTTGAGAAAGCTCATCGCGTAGGCACGAAAGATGTTGGCCGGCGAGAACACGACCCCCGGGCCAACCTGTGTCAGCACGACCCGCCGAATGTGTTGCCGCATCGAGGGACGGAGCCCGAAGCGGTCTTCGTCTTCACAGAGCAGGCTCATCGAAAACATCGCGGCGCCCATGCAGTGCGCAACGATATCCACCGGCATGCCGGTCTGCCCGAAGATGTGCTCGATGACGACCGGCAGATCCTCATCGGCAACGGTTTCGAATGTCCACGGCTGCGTTGACGTCGGCAGGCCGGGACTCGTCCGCAGGTCCACAACCCAGACATCACGCCCCTGCTCCCAGAGATAAGCGGCTGCCGAGGGCTGCAGGCACTCGTGCGCAAACGTCGTCCCGCTCGCGCTATAGCCATGAATCAGCAGCACGGGCGCGCCACCGACCTTCCGGTATCGGGTGACCAACGCCGGATGGTGGTGATCGCATCCGGCCGGATGGGGAACGTGGTACTGCTCGAAGACGGGCACGCCCGGCAGCCGGCCCGGAAGCCGACGCTGCGGCGCCTTCGTGAGACTGTCAGGCGCACGCAGAACCCAGCTGTGAATGCCGAACATCATTCGCAAGAGGTAGGCAAGCAGCCTGAGCAGATCCTCAATCGCGGCCGGCGTGTCGCGCTGTCTGACGATCCGGATCAGGGGAATCCCGATTCGCGCCAGATAGGCCGTATCCAGCGCGAGAACAGCGCCTTGCACGGCCATGCCCGGGAACCGCGTCAGCTTCATCTCCATCAGCTGACGGAGCGGACTTGCGGCGCGCCCATAGGTCACGAGTTTCTCGCCCTCGATGATCGCGTTCGCAGCCAGCCCGACGCCTTCGCGCTCCACGTGCGTGACCCTGAGCCGATAGTTGATCATTCGGCGCTCGCCGGCGTGGGAGGCAAGCCGGATGCCCTCCCGGATTCGGCGCAAGAACTTCGTTTCGCCCTCTTCCTCGAACACGGCCTGCCACAAATCGCGCAGGCCGCGATTGAGGGACCATGCACCGAGCGCCCGAAGCGTTCGCAGGACGCCGATCGAGAATGCCCGCGGGAAGACTTCGAGCGAGCCCTCGACACGCGCGGACGCGAGGGCAAGCTCGTCCAGTGAGCGTTCAATAGACGCGACAGGGTCCCCATCATGGAACTGCTGCCAGGCCTCGGCGTCGAAGATTCGCAACCGACTCTCAGGTTTGACCTCGAGCCGCTTGTCGACACCGCGCGTGAGCAGGTCGACGGCAAACGGCTGTGTCGCCAGCGTGATTTCGACCACATAGCGCCGTCCATCCGCGCCGGTCACAAATCCGGAGAGGCGCTCATGCAGATCCACTTCCGTCGGCTGCCACGGCAGGTCGACGACCTCTCGATAGCGCGGGCGGCCGCCAAGTGGTACGGGTTGCCAGCCGTTGCCGGAATTCAGCCCCCAGATGATCGATAGCGAGCGAATCGCGCGGAGCGCGAGTGCGCTGATCGTCAGTGCGGGATTCGTGCCCAGCGACGTCGGCACGATGGCACCGTCGAGTACCACGAGCCCGTCCCAGACCTCTTTCGTTGCACCCCGGTACACCCGTCCGCAATCATCGACCACGCCCGCCTCGCCACTCTCCCCCATCGGACAGCCGCCCAGCGGGTGCACCGTGAAGAGCGGGCCACTCTCGACGTTGCCCGCGAACCACGACATTGACTCGGGTAAAGGTCGCCACACCGGATTGCGAATCACATGCCCGCCTTCCTTCGAACTGTCGGCCAGCGTGTCGAGCAACGCCATTTGCCGCTCGAAGAGTCCTTGCGTGCCGATGCCTTCCCAGCGAACCGACAGCGTGCCATCGGTATCTGGCGAAGCGTCCGGCATCACCAGCGTTCCGCTGCCTTCACAATCGTCCCGGCCCATGAGCGCGAAGACACTCGTGTGCGCCATCGCCCGCGGGTCGACCGCATAGGGATCGCTTTCGAGCGGACCCGTCACATGGGTGGAGAGATCAGCCTGCCCCAGTGATGCCAGCACGCTCGATGTGGTGAACACTTCCTCGAAGAATCCGTGGATCGGCCACGGCACATTCATTTCCTCGATGAGAATGCCCTTCGCTTCACGGTAGTCGAGGTACCCCGTAATCGTCGGCCCGGCGCCTGTCGAGGGCGTCCTTCGGCCCGCACCCGTCGCGAGTGCATCACTTCGGGTGCGATGGTCGTAGCTCACGGCCAGCATGTCGCCGTTGCTCGAGAAGCGCGTACCCAGCATCGGGGACAGTTCGAATGCATCGCTGCGCGATCTCATCAGCAATTCGGTCGAACCGAAGGTACCCGCCGCCACGATCACCCATCTTGCCGAGACGGTCAGCGGCTCCGGATATCGCTTTCGCAGGTTCGACGCGGTATGGGCCACCTCGACGCGCCAGCGCCTTCGCCCCTCGCCCGGGGCAATGCGCTGAACCGTCGCGCCGGTGAAGATCTCCAGCCCCGGGTTCGAGCGGCGCGCCTCGGCAAGCAGCTGTGCGTCCAGCGACCGCTTGGCCCCGAAGTTACATCCGGTGGCACAGTTGCCGCAGTAGTTGCAGGCCGAGAAAACGTCGTCACTGCTCGTTGCGATCGTGACCGGCGCCGCCCTGGCATCACCGCTACCCAGCGCGTTCAGCGCCCGGAACTTCTGCGGCAGTGGATCGAGCGGGGCGGCACCCAGAAGCTGTTCGCATTCGTCGAACATCGGCTGCAGTTCACCGTTGCGGAGCGCCTCAGGCCACCGCGCATCAAACACCTCGGGTCGTGGACGCAACATCACGCCGGCGTTGATGAGCGAGCCGCCGCCCAGTCCGCTGCCCACGAGGGCCGATACGTCACCCGAGAAACGGAAGTCGAAGAGTCCGTCCAGCATGCCACTCGCACGGGTCGCGTCCGGGCTGGTGAATCGGGTGTGCAATGGCAGATCACCGGTTTCGGCGGGAAACTCACCCTCGACGTACTCGCGACCGCGTTCGAGCACGGCAACCGACAGGGGACCGCCGTCGCGCTCGAGCCCGGCCAGATGATGCACCGCAATGCTGCCGCCGTAGCCGCTGCCAATCACGATGACATCGAAATCAGGTTCGTCGGACGTCGTGTCCTGCAGACGCGCGGCAAGGTCGAGCAGACTGACAGACAGCCAGTGACGACCCTTCGGTCTTGGCGTTGGGGTCATGATGCGCCCGGATCAGGCAGTACGGATTGCGTCAGAGAGTGCTCTCTGCAGGTCTTCGGGAAGCACCGGCTTGTGGAGTACCTCAAATCCGGACGCGTGGGCCTCGCGGATTTGCTCCGCACCAGTATCTCCTGTGATCAACATCGCCGGAATCTCCCCGTGTTGCTGGCGCAGCCGATCAATCGCATCGAGACCGGACTCAGCGGCAAGCCGAAGATCCGAGAGGATGACCCCGGGCGGCGCGTCGGCCGTCAGCGCCAGCGCCTCGTCGGCGTCGGCGGCACAAAGCGGTACCGCGCCATAGCTCTTCAGCAGTGCTTCCATCGCCAGCCGAACCGATCGGTCATCGTCGATGATCAACACCCGAATGCCCTCAAGCTGCTGTTCTCGCCGGGGCGCCTCAGGCAGACCCGGCCCGTCTACCAGACTAAGTGTCAGTTCAAAGCGAGTCCCCTCACCCGGCGTCGAAACAAGGTCAACGGGAATGCCCAGCAGGACGGCCAGACGGGCGACGATCGAAAGGCCGAGCCCCAGGCCCTGGCGCGCCTGGGGCGTCTTCGCTTCGACCTGATAGAACTCACTGAAGATCTTGTCGCGCTCCGACTCCGGAATGCCAATGCCGGAATCGACAATGGCCAGCGAGCAACGGTCGTCGCGACAGCGGCACTCGATCCCGACGTACCCTTCATTCGTGTAGCGCACTGCGTTGTTCAGGAGGTTGCGAATAATGCGCTCGAGCAACAGGCGGTCGCTGTAGACGCGGCATGTGTCATCAATCTCAAGGCGCAACCCCAGCCCCTTCTCTGCCGCCTCGGCTTCATACTCCCGACCGATGCGGCCCAGCATCGCCGTCAGGTCGATCACCGAGAACTCCGGCGTGATGACGCCGGCATCAAGTTTGCTGACATCGAGCAGTGCATCGAGTTGGCTCGCGAGCACAGCGATCGACTCATCGATGTTGTGGGCCAGCTGCGCTGCATCATCAGGCAGGGACTTCATGCGAAGCGCCGCGCCGAACAGCGACAACGCGTGAATCGGCTGCCTGAGATCATGACTCGCCGATGCCAGAAAGCGCGTCTTCGCCCGATCAGCCACGCCCGCATCCCGAAGCGCCTGCTGAAGCTGAAGGTTGATCTCCTCCTGTTCCTTGCGGATGCGTATCGTCTCGCTGAACTGACGATTCGTGTCGCGCGCGAGCATCACCAGGACGATACCCAGGATCGCCACCGCCACAGCAACACCGAGATTCGACGCAGTGGGTACGGACGTACCGCCATTCGTCGCCCAGAGCAGCACCAGGGGAACATAGATCGACAGGTGATATGGCAGGAAGATTCTCCGGTCACCTGCCGTCGTACCAACCGCGCCGGTACAGAGACCGGCGAGCACGAGTGCCTGCACCGCCCGGTCGACGTCACTCAAGGCCGCGAAGAACAGCAGGCAGAGTGCGTGCGTGATGCCGTTCAGACCGCTGAGGAAGGCTGCCAACCGGATACGGCCCGTCAACGTCATGCCTGACATGTCGGGCAGTCGCGGCAGCACCAGATACCTGACGGTCAGTACGGCAAAAACGGCACCGACCCAGAGCGCGGTCCCAACCGCAGATGCCGACCAGGTCAACCAGCCGATCAGAAGCAGTACGGCGAAAACGAATGCGGGCACGCTCCGACTCTGACGCGCGATCAGATCGAGCAGCTCTTCGTCATAGCTTCTGACCGGCTGTACCGCCGGCGCTGGTGCATTCATCGCAGCGTCCCTGCGCCCGCGTGTGTTCCGGGACGTTCATGGCCCATCGTTCGAGGGTAAATAAACGATCGTCCAATTGTCCACAAAGTGCACGAAACCTACAGTTTTGGAAGCGTGTACAAAAAAAACACAGGCGCACCTGTCATGAGCAAGGACGCAACAGACGCAACACCCGCTGAACTCGTCACCCGCATTCGCGACGGAGACCGCGAAGCAGAAGCATCGCTGTGCCAGCGATACCGCGAGTCGGTTCGCCGCCTCATCCTGAGGCTCTGCCGCGACGAGAGCCGTGCCGACGACATCACGCACGAAGCGCTTGTCACCGTACTCGTCAAGCTGCGCGGTGACGGCATCGACAACCCGGACCGTCTCGGCAGCTATATCTTCCAGACAGCACGATTCACCATGATCGGGCAACTGCGGCAGGCATCTCGCATCCAGTTCTTCGAGAGCATGGACGATCACGCGGCGATCGACTCTGTTGAGACGCACATCGAAACCGACGAGCATCGGGATCTCGTGACGAGAATGATCGGCTTTCTCGACGTCGAGCGTGATCGCCAGCTGCTGACACGCTCTTACCTCCGCGAGGAATCGAAGGACCTCATCTGCGAGGCCCTTGAACTTTCCAGCATTCACTTCGACCGCGTCATCAGCCGGGCCCGCAAGCGGCTGCGGCGTGTCGTCGAGCGGCAGGTGGACGACCTCGTCGACGCGATCTCGAGCATTTACTGAGCCGGCCCCTCAATCCGGTCCGGTATGCCCGGCTTGCCTGACTCCCGTGAAGGCGCTAAAACGGAACGATGAAAAAGCTGGCAGAGGGTTACGGCCTCATCGAGGGGCCCGTCTGGGATCCGGATCGTGGATTGCTCTTCAGTGACGTCCTGAACGGCGGCGTGTTCTGCCTCGATGCGGCGGGCGTCGTGACGACAGTGTTTGAGCATCGCCGCGGCATCGGCGGGATGTGCATGCATGTCGACGGCGGGCTCGTCGTCAGCGGCCGCAACATTTCTTTCAAGCCATTCGGCGGCGGTGAGACGATCGTCTTGCTCGATCGCGACGAGGCCGCCGGCAACGTCGGCTACAACGACATCACGACAGACGCCGCGGGGCGAATCTACGCCGGCTCGCTCGGTGCCTCTCCGGTCTTCGCCGATGGGCGCGAGCCGGCATCAGGCAATCTGTACGTCATCGACACGGACGGCACCGCCCGGATCGTCGCCGAAGACATCCAGTTGACCAACGGCCTCGGCTTCTCTCCTGACGGATCAACGCTCTACCACTCGGATTCCCGCCGGCGCAAAGTCATGTGCTACGACGTGCGCGATGGCGGTGACCTCGGCCCGAAACGGGAGTTCGCACACTTTGACGATGGCGTGCCTGACGGCCTTGTCGTCTCTGAAGACGGTCGCGTCTGGGTTGCGCTTGCGGGCGGTGGCCACGGCGTCGCCGTCCTGGGTGCTGACGGCAGCGACCTCGACAAGATCGAGATTCCCCTGCCAATGTGCACGAGCGTCTGTTTTGGCGGCGATGGCCTCGAGGACCTGTACATCGTCTCCGGTTCGGACGGCGTCGACTCAGACGCCGCGGGAGCGGTGTTCCGTACGAACGTTGACGCTCGCGGGCTCAGCGTTCCTCCAGCGAGGGTTCCGCTGAGCCGCTAGGGAACCTCTGAACAAATATGCACGAGTCTGGCTTTCAGCGAGTACGAAGATCAAGGAGAGCCTCCGAAGGAATGTCGAGAACATTTCGAGGAGGCTCGACGCCGAGATTCGTACTCGCTGAAAACCCCGAAGGGCGTGACCTTGCGTGCACGGCTGGCTGCGTTGTTCCGCTTGCCAATATTCCCGATATTGGCTGCGCGAAACGCCTTGCAGCCGCACACGCAAGGTCACGCAGACACGCGCATATTTGTTCAGAGGTTCCCTAGAGCGGCAGGCCCGTCAACTCGGACGCGCGGCGCTTGTACTCATCGAGCGTCATGTCTTCGGCAAAGAGTGCCACCCACTCCTCGTCAGTCATCGCATGGCGCATCTTCATGATGCCTTCGGCATCGGCACCAACGAGATACCTCAGCCGCGGGCTATCCGTTTCGATCGCGTTCTGGATCGTCGAGGCCACGAGATCCGGGCCGGTGCCGACCTTGATGCCCGCCTCGAAGAAAACCATCATGCGCTCGTAGTTGCGCGCGTAATGCGTATCCGGGCTGGGCAGCTCGAATTTTTCGAGAATCGGCGTGATGATAATGCCAGGTTCGATCGCGGCGATACGCACGTTGTAGGGCGTCAGCTCCTGGGCCCACATCTCGGAGATCGCATCGAGGGCGACCTTGGACGATGAATACGCGATCTGCGGCGATACCGACATGCGGCCCGCCACCGAGGTGACATTGACGATCGTTCCGCTGCGGCGCTCACGCATCTGCGGGATCACGCGCTTGGCGAGGTCGACCGCCCCGAACACGTTGGTGTCGAAGACGTCGCGCAGATGTCCCATCGACATCTCCTCAGTGACGTAAGCGCCCCCGATGCCGGCATTGTTGATCAGCACATCGACCTGGCCTGCCGCTTCGACAACGGCGTCGACCGTATCCTGATTCGATGAGCCATCAGTGACGTCCTGCTTGAGGACGGTGAGCGGCAGATTCTCGCCAGCGGCCACTTCAGCAAGATCGTTTTTCTCGGGAGATCGCATCGTCGCAAAAACCGTGTAACCGGCCCTTGCCAGATGCAGCGCCGTCTCTCGTCCAATGCCCGTGCTGGTTCCCGTGATCAGAACGCTAGCCATCGTCACCATCCTCTCGTTGTCGTTTTGGGTTAAGGTATCAGCGTACAGGGGGATAAGCGAGAACGATGACTGACACTGCCACCGTTGGCCGCGGCAGCCAACTCTTCTACGGCTACGTGCTTGCCGGCTACAGCTTCACCATCCTGTTTCTTGCGTCGAGTTTCTTTCTTCACTCTCGCGGCATCTTCTTCCCTTTCTGGATGGAAGAGTTCGGTGTCTCCCGCACCGAGATATCGACAGCCATCAGCTTCACGCTGTTCACGGGCAGTTGCTTCTCGCCGGTCATGGGCTACCTGATCGACAAGTATCCGCTGCGCGTCATTTCCTGTCTGGGCGCGTGCTGGCTTGCTGCCGGCTACGTCATATTGCGATTCGTCGACAGCTACCTTGCCTTCTTCGCCACGCTGCTCGTCTTCCAGAGCCTTGGCTGGGTGTGCATCGGGCCGCTGATTCACACCAAACTCATGGTCAACTGGTTCACCCGAAATCGCGGCATGGCGCTCGGCATTGCGATCATGGGTATTTCCGTCGCCGGCATCGTCATGCCGACGGTGGCGACCTTTCTCTCGGAGACCCTGGGCTGGCGAGGCACCTATACGCTCTACGCCGGCATTCTGCTGCTGGTCTTCGTGCCGGCCACATGGCTGCTGGTCAGGCAGGAGCCCGCCGATGTCGGCCAGTATCCCGACGGCGATCCGGCACCGACCGACCCGCCGGCAGCAGCCGCCTCCATCGCCGCGCCCGAGTCGGGCCTGGCGGTCTACAGGGAATTTCTGACGTCGAAGTCGTTCTGGAGTGTCGTGATCACATTCACGCTCATGAACGGGGTCTACAGTGCCATGATCACGCACCTGCCGAGCTATCTGACCGAGGAGTTGCCCTACGACCTGTACGATGCAAGCTACGTGCTCGGCGTCGCTGGCGGGTTCGCCATCGCCGGCAAGATCGTGTTTGGCTGGATGATGGATCACCTGTCGGCGAAGGGCACCGTCATGTTCGCGGTGGTCTGCTACTTCACCTCGGCATCGACCTTCGTCGTCGCCGAAAACTACTTCGTCATCATGATTGCGGCAGCGCTGTTCGGCCTGGGCTTCGGCGGTATGGTTCCCGTGCGATCCGTGCTGCTCAGCCGCATCTTCGGGGTGAAGAAGTTCTCCCGCGCGAACGGCCTGTTCGCTTTCTTTCTCGCGCCGGCCACGTTCTGGGTGCTCGCCACCGGCTATATCACCGATACGTTCGGCAGCTACACCTACGCGTTCCAGGTGTGGATGGTCGGATTCTTTCTTGCGGGCGTGGTGACCATGCTGATCCGGTTGCCGAATCGAGAGGACGCCGTCGCATAGCGAACTCCCACGGTCAGTCGCTCGTCGCAATCGACCACGCAATGTCGACAACGTCTCGAGTGAATCCTGCTCGGTCACCACGCTGCAGCTGCATCGAAGCACCATCGAGCAGTGCAGTGATCAGCCGCGCCCGCTTGTCCGCCTCGTGCTCGGAAAGCGACGGCGTCAGGCAGTGGATCTGGCCCGCAAGCGCCGCATAGAACGCTTCGTAGATCTCGCTGTACATCGACCTGAATGTCGCCGAGTGCAGGGCAAGGAATCCCATGATGCCGAGAATCCGGCCACTCTCACCTCGCCATTTGCCGACGATATGATCGACCAGACGCTCGAACGTAACGCGATCATCACTCCCGGCTTCGCAGTAGCGCCGTATGTCTTCGAGATCGCTCAGCGCTTCAGCCCGGACGACCGCCTCGACAAGTTCCTCGCGCGTCCGGAAGTAGTACTGCAGATTGCCGAGCTTGATGTCCAATGCATCCGCGATACTGCGCAGGACGAGCGCGTCGTAGCCATCCCGGATAAGCACCGTACGAGCCTCCGCGAGGATCGCAGCCCGGCGATTTGCACCCTTGTTACTTGCGGCTTTGGGCATGGGGACGCCTACACTCCTGTTTTCTGATCTTTTTTTAGGTTATTGACCTATTTAGGTCATAAACCTATTATAGCGACTTCCCACACACCGGCACAGGCGAGGACCAAAACGACATGGCATTGATCAAGGCGACGGCCGTCGATGAATCCTTCATGGCGCGCCCGCGAATCGGCACGTTCATCTCATCAAGGGACAGTCAGGCTCCTTTTGGCGTACCGGTCTGGTTCGACTGGAACGGGTCACAGATTCAGCTCTTTTCGGCGCGGGACGCGTACAAGATCCACTGCCTGCAGGCGGGTCGTGCCATGACCCTGCTCGCCCACAACCTCCCGGACGAGCCTGAACGCTGGTTCAGCTTCGAGGGGCGGCCCGAGATTCGGGATGACGGCGCTTTTGAACTCGCGGAGCGGCTCGCAGCCCGGTACTGGGACCTGACGCAGCCCGGACACCTGAAGATGCTGGAGACCTGGCAAGCACATCGCGACGCACTGTGCCGCGTTGTCCTGACCCCCGAAACGATCAGGACGGGACAGTAGCGATGAGTACGATCCAACCTGCAACCCCCGGAGACCCCGGTAGCGCTGCGTCGCTGATCCGGGCTACCGACCCCGGCGTCTGGGACTATCTCTTCGCCCACGCGCCGGAAGACTTCGACACGTTCGCTGCCGCGCTCTGGCGAGCGCCGGGCAACAGCTATTCTCACGAGCACGCCTTCGAGATTCTGGATGAGCACGGCCAGCGAATCGGCCTCGAGGTCGCCTACACGGGCGGCATCGAGCGGGAACTGACCCGACGCGTCGGCCCAATCGCCAGTGAGGTGTTGTCCGAATCGTCGCTGGCAGCGCTGCAGGCCAGGGCCGAGTACATCGACTATCTGACGCCGGCGATTCCCGCTCGCGATCTCTATCTTCACTTTCTCTCGGTCGCGCCATCCCACCGCGGTTCCGGACTGGGGCGGCGGCTTCTCGCTCACTTCGAAGACGTTGGCCGAAAGGCAGGGGCGCGCGCACTGCATCTCGATGTCTACGTCGGCAACCCCGCCATCGAGATCTATCGCGCTGCCGGCTACGGCATTGTCGTCGAGACGCGATTTCCCGGGAAGACGGGTCTGCCGCCTCACTACCGCATGATCAGGGAACTGTCGTGAGCCTTGTATTCCGGATCATCAACCCGATCGTCCGGCTCATCCTCGTCTCGCCGCTGCACGCGCTGCTGAGCCGCAACACGCTGCTCCTTGAATTCACGGGACGGCGATCGGGGCGGCGGATGACGCTGCCTGTCAGCTACCACGAACCGGCACCGGGAACGCTCCACTGCTTTACTGCGCGTGACGGGGTGTGGTGGAAAAACCTCAGCGGCGGCGTGCCGGTTCGGGTGAGGCTGCGCGGCGCGTGGGTGTCTGCCGACGCCGAGTCGGTAACCGCGCCGCAAACGGTGATCGCCAGCCACCTCGACGCGTTCCTGCGAGCAGTGCCGCGCGACGCGAGCCACAGCGGCGTCAGACTGAAGCCTGACGGGACACCGGAGGCGCAGGACGTCGGTGCTGCCGCGGCCCGGCATGTGCTGATTCAGGTCAGGACGGGTCTTCCTGACTCGCAACGTTCGCAAACGAGCGTTCAAAAGCGAACTGGTCGCGCATGAGATCCATCTGGGTCTCGATGCCCGCCATCATCGTCTGAAGCTCACGCGTCTCGCGGATACGCTCGAAAGCCGGATCGAGAGACGGCAACCAGTAGTCACGCCAACCCTCGTTGGCCGCGCGCTGCAGGTTGATGAGCGCCATCTGGTCGTTGCCTTCCATCGCGTCGATCTGTGCCAGCAGGTACCAGAGTCCCGCGTCCTTGCGACCGTTGTCCAGTTGTTCGGTCACCCGGGAGCGAGCTTCGTCCAGCAGCTTCGAGGCTTCCGTCTCGTTACCCAACTGCTGGTAGGCAAAGGCGACCGACACCATGACGTCGGTGCCGTCGCCCATGTCGATCATGATCGATGCCTGCTTGCCGGTGCGCAGCGATTCCCAGTACGAAACCGAGCGCTCGTAGTCACCGATAAAGTACGACGCCATTGTTGCCGCCACCTGCGACGAGAACAGATCGTCACGCGGTTCCGAGAGCCGAACCGCAACCGCCTTCGCGCCGTCCAGATCACCCTTGATCGCATATCGCTCGAGTTCGATGAGGTCATACAGAAAGAGTCGTTCCCTGGGCTCCAGCGGCTTCGCGCGGGCGATCCATTCGTCCGATGAACCGAAATTGCCGAGCAGGTTATTGATCTTCGCGAGCCGGTAGGCCGTGTCGGCATCAGGATTCAGCTCATAGGCGGTTTCGAGCTGTCGAATCGCGTCAGCGTAGCGACCCCGGTTCTCACTGACCGTCGCGGCGAGGTGATACGCGCGCGCGTAGTTGGGGTCAGCCTCGATGATCTTGCCGAAGACCTGCATGGCCTCGGCTTCACGCCCACGCTGGATGTACTGGCTTGCCACATTGAACCCCGCCACGGGCGAACGCGGATCGAGGCGATACGCCTTCTCGTAGTGGCGGAAGCTTTCATCAGGGTCATCGAGCAGGCCCGCGTACCACATATGCGCCATCGCGTAGCTCGGTGCGAGTTCAATGGCACGCGACAGGGCCTCCTTTGCCTGTTCCTTCTCACGCCGTTCCGTATGGATCAGTCCCTGGCTCGCCCAGGCCATCCCGAGTTCCGGTTCGAGCGCGAGCGCACGATCAACCGCGTCCTGTGCCTCCGCAAGACCGCCATCCCGATCCTCAAACCCGTATGCCACCTGCAGGGTGTTGGCATCCGCGAGGCCCAGCCAGGCCTCCGCATAATTCGCATCGTACTCGAGTGCCCGACGAAAGAAACGCTCGCTATCGGCCATGCCGGTCTTCGTTCGTTTGGCAAGCTCGGTCTGGCCCATGCTGTAAGCGATCATCGCCTCCGGACTTGCTGAATCGCGCGTGCGAATTTCTCGTGCCTCATTGCCCAGCAGCGTCAGCTTGAGCGCACTGACAACGGCCCCGGCGATTTCATCCTGAATGGCGAACACATCGCTGAAGGGTCGATCAAACGTGTTCGACCAGACATGGGCACCGGAACGCGCATCGATCAGCTGCGCCGTCACCCGAATCAGATCGTCGACATCATTCCGGCGCACGCTGCCTTCGAGCACGTAGTTCACGCCGAGTTCCTGACCGATCACCGGCACGGTCTTGCGCGTACCGCGATAGGCGAAAGAGGATGTGCGCGCGGCAACTTCAAGTTGCGACAGGCCGGACAGCACGTTCAGCAACTCCTCCGACAGCCCGTCGGCGAAAAATCGATCACGCGCGTCGGCCGAGAATGTCTCAAACGGCAGCACCGCAATTGACCGCTCGTCAGCCGTTATCGAGGGCGCTCCGGCTTCAGTCGTGTCAGCCTCTGCCAGTGCGGCAGGTTCCTGCTGCATCGTGAACTGCACGTAGAAGAGTCCGGCAACGACCAGCACCAGAACACCAATCAGTCCGAGTTCAAACCGCGAACCGATCAGCGCCTCACCACGATCGTCATTCCCCGTGTCACGCACCAGCCCGCCGCGGTTGAGATCGAACAGCCAGGCGAGCGTGAGTACAACCGGCAGGCCGGCGAAGAATGCGAGCACGAGGTAACGCATGGCCGAGTCAGGCAGGCCGATGGCTGCCGAGGCAATGTCGACGATCTGGATAATCGGCCAGAACACCAGAAAATACAGCGTGCCGACGCGAATCACGCGGCGACGCTTGAGCTCTTCGAAGAGTTCCTGCCAGCGATGGTGGGGTGCAGTAGACCCGGGTTCACTCATATCAGTTCAATCGGATATCTGCAGAGACCGTCTCGACGCGGATCATCCCCGACCCGTCTCCTGCGGTTACAACGAGTTCCTGACGCGCGGGGAAGATCTCTCGCGGCTTGTCACGCGTGATGTCATTGTGAATCTCGCCGCCAACGCCTGCCTCGATTCGAAGCTCCGCGTCGACCGGTTCGTCCAGATCGAGACGAATGTCACCGCTGACGCTGTTGACCTCCAGCCGGCCGTCCCGCAGCAGTCGCCCGCTGAGATTGAAGTCACCGCTGACGGTTCGGCCCGAGAACTCGTCGAAGTCGGAGAGTTCGATATCAATGTCACCGGAAACCGAGTCGACCCTCACGCGGCGCGCGTTGGACTCAAACTCGATTTCTCCCGAGATCGTGGTCAGCGAAGCGCGATCGGTCGCACCCTCGACGGTCACGTCACCGCTGACCGAATTGGCGATGAACTGGCCCTCGATGTCCCGGGCATCAATATCGCCACTGACGGTCTGAAGGCGTGCACCACCTGTGATGCCTTCGAGGCTGACATCCGTCGACACGCCGTTGAAACTCACACGGCTGGCAGCGGGCAGGCGAACGACGAGATCAGAACCGTCGCCCCAGTTCACGTCACGGCTTGGCATCCTGACCTCGATGAGCACATTGCGTCCGTCGACCTCGAAGACGAAGGCCTCGGCCAGATCATCGAGTTCGCCCGAGACGCTGATCTCCGCCTCGTCCCAGCCGAGGATTTCAACGTCGCCACGGACGTTTTCAATGGTAACGACGGGATCATTCGGCACGGCACGGGATTCGTCGACCCTGTCGCCTGCATGGAGAAGCGACGGCAGAAACATCAGAAGCAGCGGCAGAAAACGGGTCATCGGCATCGCCTGAATTGTAAACGGGTTCTGCCTGTTGGACACGTCTGGCGCGGAAAGCGTTTAAATCGCGTCCTCGTGAAGTGGCAGCCAGCGCTCGAGAATCCGGTTGGTCTTGTCAGTCAGACTGACGGGACAGGGCTTCAGGTGCGGCTCGCGGACAAGGCAGTAGCCGAAGCTTTCGTCCGGATGGTGGCGAAGCATTTCATACTCACCCATCGAAATCCTGAAAGGGAACAGAAAGTGATGCGCACCACCCGCATTCAGCGTGAAAAACAGGTTTGCTCGGGTGACGGCCAAATCTGCCAGCCGACCGGTCTCCTCTTCTTCGGCAAGTTCCCGAACCAGTGCCTGTCTGGGCAGTTCGCCCGGGTCGAATCGTCCGCCAATGAACTCGAGCCGCCCTTCGCAGCGGCTGCCGGCGTCCCGCTTGACTGACAGCAGGTACTGCGTGTGCGGTGAAGGGCCGCCGTCGACGGCGATGATGGCTTTGGCGACCTGGTACATCGAAGCCATCCCCACGGCCGTCGCCCTAGTCCACCATGCTCGACTTGCCCTGCGCATCCAGCAGGTTGCGCGCAGAGGTCACGATCAGCGGATCAGGTTTGTGGGAGACCGAGAGGTCCTTGTCAGGGTAGTCGAACCGGTTCAGCACGAACCGCATGGTCTCGACACGCCCGCGCATCTTGTCCTCGCTCTTGACGATGATCCACGGCGCTGCCTTCGAATCGGTTTTTTCGAAGATCGCGTTCTTGGCCTCGGTGTAGTCATCCCATTTCTGCTGGGCCTCAAGGTCGATCGGGGACAGCTTCCACTGCTTGAGCGGATTGATCTGGCGTTCCTCGAACCGGCGTGCCTGCTCCGCCCGGCTGACGGAAAGGTAGAACTTCACGATGGAGATACCGCTTTGCACGAGCATCTCCTCGAACTGCGGCGCCTGTTCGATAAAGACCTCGTATTCGTCCTGGGTGCAAAAGCCCATGACCTGCTCGACGCCGGCGCGGTTGTACCAGGATCGGTCGAAGAAGACGATCTCGCCCCGTGACGGCAACTCCTTGGCGTAACGCTGGAAGTACCACTGCCCGCGCTCCTCCTCTGTCGGCTTCTCGAGCGCGACGACACGTGCCCAGCGCGGGTTCAGATGCTCCATGAAACGCTTGATGGTACTGCCCTTGCCCGCGGCATCACGCCCTTCGAACACGAGAACGATTCGCTGACCGGTCTCCTGTACCCAGTTGTGGAGCTTGACGAGTTCGATCTGAAGCAGGAGCTTCTGCTGGTAGTACTCCTTGATCGTCATCCGTTCTTCGTACGGGTAAGTGTGGCTTCCGAAGTAGTACCGGATGAGTTCCTTGTCGATCTTGCTGCCGGGTTCAACCGGCTGGACGTTATCCAGCGGCGCGCTGGTTTCTGCGACCTCGAGCGTGTCGATGACGAAGTCGAACCATTTGTCGTCAGAAATCTTGAGCGGATCCAGAGCCATACAGACAATTCTACTGGTGTGGCGCGCAAAATCGAGGCGGCTTAACGGGATCTTAAGAATTTGCCCCGCGCGCCTGACGCGGGTGACGGGGCGGCTAACCCTGCTCGGGAGACCTTTCGAGTTCGAGCACGATACTCGGCCCACCTTCGGTGAGATCCAGTGCCTCAGACTGCACCTCGGCCTGAGCGGTGCCGCCGGGAGTGCCGTCTTCAGTCACCCGTGCCACAACCTCAACGGTGTCGAAATTGGCAAGGCCAAAGCCCTGCATCATCGCCATCGATTCGTCGAGCACCACCTCCAGCGGCAGTTGCGAAAACGCAAAGCGCTGAACCGCCAGCGGCATTGGCGGGCCACCAACCGCTCTGGCGAAGACAAACACCGTGGCATCCGGCGCGACGTTGACGCCCTCGCTCGCCGAGAGGCTGACACGAATGGTGCGTCGGTCCGGCTGATCCGCTGCAGGCTCGCTCTCCTCCTCGACGCCCTGATCCGCCATCATCATCCTGACCGCCGCCATCGCGCGAGAGATCGCCTGCGCCCGCTCGCCCTGTGCGCCGCCATTCAATGCCTGCTGAAAGTGATCGAGCGCTTGTTGGAAGTCTCCGCGCTGGAACGCATCCATGCCGAGAATCTCGAGCATCGAGAGGCTGTGGGGATTCAGGGCAAGTGCACGTTCAACCGCCTGCTGAACGGCCGGCGTCAGCGTGCCGCCCGCGGCCAGATACATGGCCTCGGCATGATTCGACGCCAGCCTCGCGTCTTCAGGATAACGCTCGAGGAGGCGGGCAAACGCGTCAGCCGCACGCCCGTATTTTTCGAGCCCCAGCAGCGCATTGGCCAGCAGAAACCAGCCCTGATCGTTATCAGGCTGACGTGCCATCCGGGACGCCAGCGTCTCGACGGCCGATTCGACGGCAACGGCATCCGAGGGATCGAGCTCCCTGAACGTCTCTGCCAGTTCGACGTCTGCAATCGAACCCCAATAGACGTACAGCAGGATCGCCAGTATCGGCGTACTGACAGCAACCGCCAGAGGCAGCCGTGATGGGGTGTTCGCCACCGCCGAGTCGGCCTGTTGGGCCGAGGTTTCGATCAGGAGGTTCTTCTGGAGCTCCGCTTTCAGCGTCTCGAACTCATCACTGGCAACCTCTCCATTCTGGAGGGCCGCTTCGAGTTCCGCCAGCCGGTCCTCAAAGAGCTCGACGTTGATTCGGGCGCGATCATCCTCGCCGGCGCCACGTCGCAGCGGCAGGAGAATGAACAGGATCGCAAGCGCACACAGCAGCAGGGCTGCAAGCCAGAACAGGAGCATTACTTCTCCAGCAGTCGATTGAGCCGCGACGCTTCGTCGTCACTGAGCCCGGGAGCATCTTCAGCCCGGCGCTGCCGGACAATCATGATTGCGATCGCGGCGCCGACGATGAGCAGGATCAGCGGGCCGAACCACAAAAGGAACGTCGCCCGGTTGACCCGGGGTTCGTAGAGGATGAAATCACCGTAACGCGCGTGCATGAAATCCAGGATCTCCTGATCGGACTTGCCGTCGAGCAGCAGCCGGTGCACCTCGCGGCGCAGATCCTGCGCAATCATCGCATCCGAGCCCGCAAGGTTGGTGTTGAGACACTGCGGGCATCTCAGCTCATCGATGAGGCTGTTGTAGCGCGCCTCAAGCTCCTCGTTGGGAAAGGGATAGGCATCGATAGCGGCGCCTGCAATCACCGGCAGTGCGACCAGCAGCAGGGCCAGCCATCTCATGATGCATCCTCGCGTTGCAGCGCCTCGATGATGGGGCGGAAGGTCTCATTGAAAATGTCTTCGGTCACCACGCCGACATGCCGGTACTGGATGACAGCATTCTCATCGAGAATGTACGTCTCGGGTGCGCCGTAGACACCCAGGTCGATGCCGAGCCTGCCCTCGCTGTCGACAATGTTCAGCGCATAGGGATTGTCGTGCCGCTCAAGCCAGCGTTTGGCCTTGTCGACCTCGTCGTTGTAGTTGATGCCGTAGATCGGGATCCCCTCTTCGGCCTTGATGCGCATCAGCTCAGGATGTTCGATCAGGCAGTTGGCGCACCAGGTCGCCCAGACGTTTACCAGCGCGACCTGTCCGTCCAGATCGTCCGGCGTGATCGTTCGCTCCGCGTCATGCAACTCCGGCAGGGCAAACGCCGGGAACGGGCGGTCGATCATCTCTGACGGCAGGTAGTGCGGGTCCTCGAGCGTGAAACCGATGCCCAGAATGACGACGAGCGCCAGAAAGACAGCCAGGGGAATCAGCAGTGCCTTTTTCATCAGGGCGCGGCTCCGGCAACGTCACCGGCGAGATGCTCGGCCGCGCGACGCCGGCGATAACGGCGATCGAGCACAGTCACGAACCCGCCCGCGGCAATCAGCACGCCACCGAACCAGATCCAGCGCACGAACGGCTTGTAGTGAACCCGGACGGCCCACGCAGTGCCATCGATCGGCTCTCCAAGGGCGACATAGAGATCACTCAGGAAGCCCGCATCCAGCGCGGCTTCGGTCATCACGTTGCCACGCGCCCGATAGAGGCGCTTCTCGGGGTGCATCACCGTCACCGGCTTGCCATTGCGAGTCACAACGATCTCGCCGCGGTCCGCGTGGTAGTTCGGTCCATCGACGCTTCGAACGCCATCGAAGCGGAACGAGTATCCGGACAGCGTGACCACATCGCCCGGCGCCATGCGAACATCACGTTCTTCGCTGAAGTACACCGTCATCGCGACCCCGATCACGGTTACCGCGATACCGAGATGCGCGAGCCACATGCCATACCAGGAAGGCTGCTGACGCAGCAGTGCCGAAACGCGGTCTCGTTTGTTCGCGACCTTGCGCCAGGCATCGGCGACCAGATTACAGGCAATCCAGCATGCAACCGCGCCGGCCCCGATCGGCACCCACTCGAAGGTGCCCGTGAGCAGGTAGACCGACGCCACCATCGCGACAAGCGAGAAGGCGATGAATGCGAGCTGGCGTCCAAACAGCACGGGCAGCGGTGTCGAACGCCACCTTGAGCCCGGACTGACGGCCATGGCAACAAAGAGTGCCATGGCGATCGGCACGAACACCGCATTGAAATAGGGCGGGCCGACCGACAGCTTGTCACCGCCAGTCATGGCCTCGTAAATCAGGGGGTACAGCGTACCCAGCAGAATCGCCGCGGTAGCGACCACCAGCAACAGGTTGTTGACGAGCAACATCGTTTCGCGCGACGTGAAATCGAAGCCAACCGCACTGCGAATGTTTGAGGCCCGAATGGCGTACAGCAGCAGTGAAGATCCGACAACGAGCGTCAGGAACGCGAGAATGAACGAGCCGCGCTCGGGATCGACGGCGAACGTGTGAACCGAGGTCAGCACGCCGGAGCGCACGAGGAAAGCGCCGAGCAGGCTGAACGAGAACGCGAAAATGGCAAGCAGCACTGTCCAGCTCTTGAATACACCACGCTTCTCTGTCGCCGCGAGCGAGTGAATCAGCGCTGTACCGATGAGCCAGGGCATGAAGGATGCATTTTCGACTGCATCCCAGAACCACCAACCGCCCCAGCCGAGTTCGTAGTAGGCCCACCAGGAGCCGAGCGTGATTCCGATCGTGAGAAATGCCCATGCGACGTTCGTCCAGGGGCGTGACCACCTCGCCCACGCGCTGTCGAGATGACCACTCATCAGGGTTGCGATAGCGAACGCGAACGGCACCGACATCCCGACATAGCCCATATAGAGCATGGGCGGGTGCACAATCAGGCCGAAGTCCTGCAGCAGGGGGTTCAGGTCGGCGCCATCCTGTGGCGGAACCGGCAGCGAGCGATCAAACGGATTCGACGTCATGAGCATAAAGAGCGCAAACCCGACCGTCAGCCCGCCCATGATCGAGAGCACGCGAGCACGCATGTCGCGCGTCAGGTCGTGCGAAAAGATCGCGACGGCCAGCGTCCACATCGTCATGATCAGCGTCCACAGCAGGAACGAGCCCTCGTGCGCGCCCCAGACGGCAGAGAACTTGTAGTGAACGGGCAGCAGGGAGTTGGAGTTGTTGGCGACGTAGGTCACCGAGAAGTCATCAGCCAGAAAAGCCCACGTCAGGCACACGTAGCTCAGGCTGCAGAGAACAAACACACCGGTGGCAAGCGAGCCTGCGCTGTCCATCAGCAGGGCATTGCCCCGCCAGACCCCGATGGCCGGAATTGTTGCCAGCGCGATCGACAGGATCAGGACGAGGATCAGCGCAAAATGGCCGAGTTCGGGGATCACTGGGCACCACCTCCCGGGTTCACCCCGGCATTCTCGTGCGCCTCGGCAATGGCGTCAGCCACTTCAGGCGGCATGTAGTTTTCGTCATGCTTCGCCAGCACTTCCTCGGCCAGGAGCACACCGTTGCTGTCGAGCGTGCCGCGGGCAACAATCCCCTGCCCCTCACGGAACAGATCGGGCAGGATGCCCGTGTAGCGCACCGGCACCTGCGCCGTCTGCATGTCGCTGATGAGGAACTCGACCGAGAGATCGGTCTGGCTGCGCCGGACACTGCCCTCGACGACCATGCCACCAGCACGAATCATCGTATCCTGCGGCGCCCGTCCCTCGACGATGTCGATAGGTGCATAAAACAGGTTCAGATTTTCGTTCAGCGCCATCATCGCAAGCCCGACCGCGCCGGCCGACGCGAAGACAATGAGCGTTACCAGCATGAGCCGGTTGCGGCGATGGCTTTTCATCTTGCCGAATTTCATTCCGTCACTTCCTCGTTTTCCTGCACTGCCTCACGCAGGGCAGCGATGTTCCGGCGTGCGGCCATGAGCGGCCAGACGACGTTGGCAGCGAGCACCAACGTGGCGATCGCGTAGGCACTCCAGACATACGGGCCATGGCCCGACATCGAGAGCAGTTCCGCGAGCGAGTCGAACCTCATAGGCCGGCCAGTCTCCTGACCCAGTCGGTTCGCGACTCGCGGCTGATAATCTCGGCCCGGATCTGCAGCATCCAGACCGTAAAGAAGAATGCGTAGTACCCCAGCACCATGACGAGCAGCGGCATCCACATCTCTGCCGGCATCGCAGGCTTTTCGGTCAACCGGAAAGTTGCCGGCTGATGAAGCGTGTTCCACCATTCGACCGAGAACTTGATGATCGGGAGGTTGACCACGCCGACCAGCGCGAGGATGGAGGTTGCCCTGCCCGCGCTTTCGCGGGACTCGATAGCCGAACGCAGCGCGATCACGCCAATGAAGAGGAACAGAAGGACCAGCGTGGACGTCATTCGGGCATCCCATTCCCACCAGGTGCCCCAGGTTGGCTTGCCCCAGATCGAACCGGTCACGAGCGCGAGGAATGTGACCGATGCGCCGATCGGCGCCGCACACTGCAGGGCGACCTCCGCCAGCTTGATGCGCCAGATGAGATAAACCGCACCGGCTGCCGCCATCATCATGTAGCAGGACTGCGCCAGGATCGCCGACGGCACGTGGATATACATGATGCGCACACTGTTGCCCTGCTGGTAATCCGGTGGCGCGTAGAGGAGTGCCCACACCGCGCCAGACGCGAGCAGCAGCGCTGCGGCGACACTGAACCAGGGCAGCAGTTTTCCGCTAATCTCATAAAAGGAGCGCGGCGAGCCCAGCTTGTGAAAGAATTCCCACACGATGATGACTATCCAAAGGGTGACCGGCGTCGAGCGCCGGCGCATATTCTACCAGACCAGAGCGACCAACTTGATCGAACCGGCCCCCAAAATCGGCAAGAATGACGACTAATCCGCACCCGTACCGAGGCTATTCGCGGCTCAGCCTGGCGCTGGCCGTGCTGCTGGGCGCGTCGCTCGCGCTTCACGCGCTGGTGGCGTCCATCCGCCACCCTGTTGGACCACGATTCGGCTCATCCATTCACGGTGAGACGACCGGCATCGAGGGCGATTCGCTGCGTGTGGCGGTCTGGAACATCCGGCGTGGCAAGGGTCTCGACGGCAAGCGCGACCTGGGCCGCATCGCAGAGAGCCTGGCGGGTTTCGACATCATTGGCCTGAACGAGGTGGGCAGTGGCCAGGCAAGAGCGCTGGGTGAGCAACTCGGCATGGGCTGGCAGTACACGCCGAGCCAGCGGCGCTGGTACCGGGACTACTTCGGCAATGCATTCCTGTCGAGGCTGGCGCCGGTGAGCTGGCAGAGCCAGCCGCTTGTGTACGACCAGGACAAGGACACCGGCCATCGGCATCTGCAGATCGTGCACTACCGGTGGAACGATCTGCTGTTCGGCATGATCATCCTGCACGCAGAACGCGGCCCGGTTCGGGACAAGCAGATCAGAATTGCTGTCGACGCGTTTCGCCGGTTCGATTACGGGGTCCTGATGGGTGATTTCAATGCCGACGCCAGCCACCCCACCATCGCCTCGCTGCTCGACAATCCGAACGTCACGAGCGCCATCGACGACGACCCGGCCCAGATCGACTGGTTGTTCATCCGCGGATTCGATCTCGATGCAGCGGGCATGGTCCCGCCCGGCGCGTCAGATCACCCCCTGATCTGGGCTGAACTTTCGCCCCTCACTGCGCAAGAGACACCCGAAGGCTCGCCGCAGTCGCAGCCGGCGCCAGGGCAACTGCACCGAATAGCATCGACGCCAGCCAGAACATATGGCCCGTGACGGGTGCCCCACCAATGCCGGCCTTCACCATTTCCGTGCCAACGATCAGCACCGGAATGTAAAGCGGCAGGATCAGCACGGCGAGTAGCACGCCGCCCTTGCGCAGGCCGACGGTCAGCGCAGCGCCAATTGCGCCGATCAGCGCCATGGTCGGCGTGCCAAGCAGCAGCGAAAGGAAAAGCACCAGCACCGCACGAGCGTCCAGCGCGTAGGTCAGCCCGATCAGCGGGCTGATACACGCCAGCAGAAAGCCCGACAGACACCACTGCCCCAGCGTCTTGCCCAGTGCCACGAGCGCGAGGGGTTGGCGGCTGACCGCGACCTGCTCGAGGGAACCGTCATCGAAATCGCTGCGGAACAGAACCTCCATGGCCATGAGCGTGGCGAGCAGCGCCGCCACCCAGATGACGCCGGGCGCGATCATGCGCAGTGTCTGGCTCGCCGGTGAGACCCCGAGCGGAAAGAGCGCCGTCACCATGAGAAAGAAGAAGAGTGGGTTGAGCAGATCGGCCGGCCGTCGGATCGCCAGCAGCAGTTCCCGCCAGAGACTCGTGATCAGGATCATTGGCCGAGACTCAACGTCGTGGTTTGCGCCCGGGTCTCCACAGGCTGATGGCTGGTCAGGATAGCGAGGCCACCGCGCTCGAGTTGAGCTTCGACGCGCTCATTCAGCCAGGCGACGCCCTGCCTGTCGATGGCGCTGTAGGGCTCATCGAGAATCCATGCCGGACTGTCGATCAGCGCAAGTCGCGCCAGGTTGACCCGCTTGCGCTGCCCTTCGCTCAGATTGCCGGCCAGCCGCTTCTCGTGGCGCGCAAGCCCGACCTCACCCAGTGCGCGACGTAATTCGGCCGTCGGCTGGGGCTGCCCGTAGAGTTCACAGAGCCACGCCAGATTCTCGAGCGCGGTGAGCGCATCCTTCACGCCCGGGCGATGGCTGACGTAGAGCGGATAATCCGGCAGATCCCAGGCGATGCTGCCCTCGACATCGATGTACAGCCCGGCGAGCGACCGCAGCAGCGTGGTCTTGCCCGTGCCATTGCCGCCCTCGACCCGCAGCAGTTCTCCCGGAGAGACACGAAACGACAGCGCGTCGAAAAGAACGCGTCCGTTTCTTTCACATCTGAGTTCGCTGACTTCGAGCATGTTCGCCGCCGGAAAAGGGACGATTATATCGTCGGAAGCGGCCGAAAGCCTGAATACGACACCGTCGCCCCAGAGGCTAACGCAGCTGGGCGAGTCCGTGGCAGGCGTGGAAGACGGCGAAGTTCGCCGGCGGGAATGGACTCTTCGGCGCGGAGAGTGTCACGGGCGCATCGAATCGTTGCGTCAGCCGCACGGTCTGTTCGATGACTTCACCATCGCGAACGACCGGCCGGAAACGGCTGGTACGCAAGACCCTGGTCGTCAGCAGTTCGACGGCCGCAGGCGCGTTGCTGTCGACGACCCTGACCTTCCGCGCACGCCCATCGTCATCAACGACGAATTCGAGCTGAATCTCGAAGTTGCGGTAGTCCCGGCGGCCAACGATCTGATCAAGCTGCGATTCGCAAAAGGCGAGAGGCGATCCGACGAGTTGTCCCGGCGGCAATCGGCTCTCCTGGTTCAACGAAGATCTCGGATCCATTCTCGCCATGAAAGGCTCGTACGCCCGCATCATCCGATCACCCCGGGAAACGCCAAGCCACACCGGTTCTTCGTCTGCCTCGACAATGCCGCCGGCCGCTGCATACATCTCACCTGCCCGCTGCTCGAATCCCGCGAGAATCATCATGTCTGCCGCAGCACGCATCGCGCTTGCGCGCTCGGCGAAGTCACTGCCGTCATCGGTCATGATTTCCTCGACCGCGGCTTCCACCAGTTCCCGACTGCAACATCGGCCCTGCAGGTATTCTGTGAAAGAGAGGAGGTTCAGCGTGCGCTGAACGGGACGCCCGGTAACGTCCTGTGCACGGAGCAGCGCGAGCGCATCGCGATAGATGGTAATCGCCTCACGAAACTCGGCCCTCGCCTGAAACCAGTTGCCCAGTTCGACCATGGAGGGCACGGCCCGCACGTCATCCTCGCCATAGTTGTGGGTGACGATCTCGTGCCTGAAACGCATCAGGCTGTCGGCGGTTTCCAGATCGGCAAGCGCCAGATAGCTGCGCGCCATCTCCTGTACGAGATCGACCTGTGCCATCGTGTACACGCCATCGTGGCGGTGGAGTATGTGCTGCGCCTGCTTGAAGTAATCGATCGCGGCCGCGTGAGATTGTTGGCGCGCCGCCCGCAGTCCGAGCCTGACCAGTGGATCGACGCCGTCAAGCGACCAGATTCCCTGTTGCTCATGAATGCGTGCGAGCTGGGCCGCGGGGTCATCCGGGGATGGCGTAAAAACGCCGTCGGCCGCCGCACTCACGGCCAGCACACACAGCAGAAACAGAACCCCGGATCGAACCAACGTGATGCCACTTTTTTAAAGATTCTTTAACGGGAGTTAATACGACACCCCGAATCTTTGTCAAAGTTTTCATCACTTCTCCATCGGTTCTTTAAAAATTAAGGAAACTCTGAACCATGATGCACGAGTCTGGCTTTCAGCGAGTACGAAGATCAAGGAGAGCCTCCGAAGGAATGTCGAGAACATTTGGAGGAGGCTCGACGCCGAGATTCGTACTCGCTGAAAGCCCCGAAGGGCGTGGCCTTGCGTGCACGGCTGGCTGCGTTGTTCCGCTTGCCAATATTCCCGATATTGGCTGCACGAAACGCCTTGCAGCCGCACACGCAAGGTCACGCAGACACGCGCATCATGGTTCAGAGGTTCCTTAAGCGCTCCGTGCTATTTCAGTGTCCCGCTGTTGCGGAAGATCATTCGACGCGCGAAATCAGAGACCTTTTCGGTCAGCACCATCATCGCGACGATGAGCAGGATATACGCCAGCATATCGCGATAGGCCAGCGTCGAGTTGGCGATGTGCAGGTCAAAGCCGAGCCCGCCGCCACCGAACACGCCGAGGGCGACGGCACCACCGACGTTGATCTCGAAGAGGTACAGGGTGTTGGCGATGAATGAGGGGATCACCTGCGGCAAGGCACCGTACCGGATCACGTGCAGGTGGCCAGCGCCCAGGGCACGCAGCGCCTCGAGCTGACTCTCATCAATGGACTCAAGGGCATCAGCAAACAGTTTCCCGAACATCCCGGTGGAGCCGATGACAAGCGCCATCGTGCCGGCGAAAGGACCAAAACCCACCGCGACGACGATTACCATCATGATGGCGAAGTCAGGCGCGGCGCGCTGGGCGCCGAGCACGACCCTGAAAACACGGGAGAGTGCCGGCCAGGGTGAAATGTTGCGAGCGGCAATCAGCGACAGGAAGAAGGCAATCAGCGCGCCAAAGAACGTACCGAGGAACGCCATTGCGAACGTCTCACCCACGGAGACCCAGAGGTCCCACTTCTCGACGTAAAGCTCGAACGCCGGCGGCATCATCTCGAACATCAGGTCGATCACGTAGTGGAACTCGGTGAACAGCAGAATCGGGTTGATCTTCAGATACGCAAACGAGCCCGCGAGAAACACGACATTGGCGACCAGAAAGATGATGGCATTCCGGAACTGCCGCGACGGCAGGGCCGACGGGTCGAGCCGCCCGGGATCGAGCCGCTCGGGATCGAGCCTCACGGGATCAAGTTCGCTCATGAGCCCTGCACTCCCCGACCGATGATGACGCGTCGGAGTTGATCCGAGAGAAACTCGACTGCCGCAACGAGCGCGAGCATGACGAGGAACGTCATCGTCACGCGCTCGTACTCCAGCAGGTTCAGCGAGTACTGCAGTTCCCACCCGAGACCACCCGCACCCACGGCACCGAGCAATCCTGCCTGCCGCATGTTGACCTCGAGGCGGAAGAGGCTATTGGCGATGATGTTCGGTGTTACCTCCGGCACGATGCCAAAACGAATCACCTGCCACTTGCTTGCACCGGTCACCTCGATGCTCTCGAGGGTTCGCTCGTCGATCTCTTCGATCGCGTCAGCGATGAGCTTCGCCAGCATGCCGACGCTGCCCAGAACGATGGCGACGATGCCGGGAAAGGGGCCGAGACCGAACGCCCGCACAAGCAAGAGCACGAGAACGATCTCTGGCAGGTTGCGTTGCGCGGTGATGTAGGTCCGGGCGATCAGCCGGAGCCAGGGCGGCGCAACATTACGCGCTGCGGCAAACGCAACCGGTATCGCAAGCGCGACGCCCAGAGGCAGCGGCACCAGTGCGAGCAACAGGGTCACGACGGCCGGCCCCATCAGATCCGGCAATGCCGAGAAATCGGGCGGGACGAACTCGGCGAGTTTGGTCGCGGCAGTCGGGAGGTCGCGGATGAGCATCACGATGTCGACCTCCGCCACGAAGCCGCACACCAGGATGAGCAACAGCACGAATACGATCCAGCGCAGCGCCCTGATGATCTTGTTGGCGCCGTACCGGGTTTCGAGCTCTTCTTCGAGGGCCGGCGTGATCATGCCGTTTGCAGCGTGACCTCGGCGTGGCTCTCGTGCTGGATTTCGTGCAGTTCCGACCCGTAGATGTCGCGCAGCATGCGCTGATCAATCTGCGGCGAGCCGTCATAGACGATTTCGCCACGCTTGATCGCAATGGCACGCGTACAGTAGCGCGCCACCATCTCAGGCTGATGGAACACGCCGAGCACCGGGCGATCCTTCGCCAGCGGCGCCAGCAGTTCCATTACCGCCTTGGCATTCCCCGGATCCAGACTGGAGATCGGCTCGTCGGCGAAGTAGATATCGGGCTGCTGGTAAATGGCCCGCGCGATGGCCACACGCTGCATCTCGCCGCCCGAGAGCGAGCCGGTGAAGCGATGGGCGTGCTCTGCCATTCTGGTCTTCTCCAGCGCTTCAAGCGCAAGATATGCCTCATCGTCGGTGAATCCATAGAGCCAGCTTCTGACAGGATTGATATGACCGAGCCGGCCGACCATGACGTTTTCGATCACTCGAAGCCGCTTGACGAGGTTCAGGCCCTGGAAGATGACACCCATGTGGGTACGACTCGCGCGCAGCGCAGCACCACGAAGGCGAGAGATCGGATGCACGTGTCCGTCTCTGTCAGTGAACTCGACACTACCCGCCGTGATACCCGTCAGCCCCAGAATGCAGCGGAGCGTCAATGACTTGCCCGCCCCGCTCGCGCCGAGAATGGCCACAAACTCGCCGGGGGAGACCGTAAAAGACACGTCGTTCAGGAGTTGCTTGCCATCCGGCAGCGTCTTGTTCAGGCCATCGACTCTGAGCATCAGCCGCGGCCCAACAACTTCATGGAGTCGACGCCGTAGGCAATTTCACGGAGTCCGTCGAACATGGCATCGCTGGCCGGAAAGTAACGCAGGTCTTCGGTCCCGGCCTGCTGCCTCAACGCCTCCATCAGCGGGCCGCCCTCGTTAAGCTTCAGGTACGCAGCGGCGATGCGCTCCTTGAGTTCCTGCGGCAGGTCCGCACGGACGATGATCGGCCCGGTCGGGATCGGCTTTGATTCCCACAGGATGACGAGATCTTCCGGTTTAATGCGCCCCGCTTCGATCATTCGCTCGTAGGTCGATCGTGACATGCCGCCGACATCGACCTTCGCAGACGTCAATGTCATCGCACTGTTGGTATGGCTCATGGTGAAGATCGTCTGCTTGAAGTCGTCAGGATCAATGCCGTTCGACTCGAGACCGGAGCGGGGAATCAGGTGCCCTGAAGTCGATGCCGGATCAACGAACGCGAAAACGAGATCACGCTGGCGCGCCTTCAGATCCTCGAGCGTCTTGATGCCCGTTTGGGGGCTGGTCGCAATGATCGACGAGTAGATACCGGGCCCCTCGGAGGTTCCGCGCGCGATGATCGCCTCGGCCCCGGCCTTTTCATGGGCGATGAGGTAGGTGAAAGACCCGCCGGAACGGCCAAAGTCGATTTTCTTCGCCCGCATGGCTTCGATCGTCGGGCCGTAGCCGCTGGTGCGAATCAACTCGACAGGGATGCCGATCTCCCGCGAGAGGTAGTCAGAGAACTGCCCGAACACATCTTCCTGCAGCCGCCGCTCGACGTCGTCCTCGGATGGCTGGAACGCCATCTTGAGTTCCTTCGGCCAAGCCGCCTCTCCGGTCGCTGCTGACACGGAGCCATCGTCACTGCCGCCGCATCCACCGAGCAACAGAAATGCCGTCAGGAGCGCCGTCGACCAAAGGGTCTTGAACATGGCGATAGATACCTCATCGATGAACTGAGGCAAGTGTCGCCCCTGAGCGGGAAATATCCGGTTAACGACAGATGAATTTCGGGTTATCGCCGAATAAAGGCAGGTAAAGGCCGCGTGAACAAAATTAACCGGCGAACGAGCGGTATTCCTGCTGCTGTTCCGGATTCGCCGCAGAGCCCGGCATCGAGACGGCAGTCGCACCCCAGTGGGCCGCATGCACAATCGCGGAGCGCATGTCTGCACCATGCGCCAGCGCCTCTGTCAGGCCCGCAGCAAAGATGTCGCCGGCGCCGGTCGTGTCCAGCTGTCGTACTCGAGTCACTTCATGCTCAATCCCGTGTTCGCCATCGAAGGCAACAACGCGCCCGCCACCCTGTGTCAGCACGACCCATTTCAATCGGCTGCCAAACTGCGTGACCGCTTCACGGTGAAGCGCTTCGACTGATGTCTCACCCACATCGTCTGCAGATGCGACCAGCACATCAATGCTGGCACAACGGTCGATCAACGTCGGCCAGTGCGCCACCACAACGGCATCGCGAAAGTCGAGGCGCTCGACGCCCGGATAGAGTTGCCGCAGATAGACACCCTGCGGTGCGAAAGCATCGATGCGACCCTGCCCGGGCACCGCCCGCTGCAGGACATCCTGCCGCGACTTCCAGTCAGCCGCATCGAGACCGACGATCGTGCGCTCGCCGTGCTTGTCGATGAAGACAAGCGTGGTGGCAGACGGAAAGTCGTGCGCCGTGACGAACTCCATCGAGATGCCATAGTGCTTGGCTGTCGACATCACGCGGCGTCGCTGCTCATCGGTCGAGACCAGCGAGACCAGGCGCACTTCGTGGCCAGCGCCCAGCAACGCGCAGGCGGCGTTGGCACCGCCGCCGCCCAGCCTGCCATCGAAGCGTTCACCGAGTGTCGTGCCTCGCACGCGCGTTCCTGCCACGAGCGGCCCCTTGAGAAAAACCGGCCTGTCCCAGGCCATCGTGCCGACTACCAGAAATCGCACCTCAGTCCTCTCGTTCAGATATCAAGCTGACCATTGTAGAGGAACGTTCGACGCGCCCGCGAGGCGGCTTTACCCAAATTCATGCCGGCTTTATCGGTTTTTCTCGGACTAAACCTAGCCTTCAAAAACCCACTCGAGGAGAACCCCACGATGACCGGACGCCTTGCCGTCGAACCCATTCCGTCTGATTACTTCTATTTTGAGGATTACGACCACGAAGCCCACAAGGATGAGCCAAGGCACTTTCCGAAGATCAGCCCCGAGGGCAATGTCCGCGATTGCGTCATGGGTCCATGGACGCGCGTCGGTGCGCGAACGGGGCTGAACGAAGTCTGGTTCGGCCGCTACAGCTACATCGTCAACGACGCATCGATCACCTACGCCACCATTGGCAACTTCTGCTCCATCGCCCGGGACACACGCATCAACCCCGGCAACCATCCAACCTGGCGGGCGGCGCAGCACCACTTCACGTACCGCGCCGTCTCCTACGACATGGGTAATGAAGACGACCACGACTTTTTCGAGTGGCGGCGGTCGGATCATGTCACGCTCGGCCACGATGTCTGGGTCGGCCACGGCGCAACGATTCTTGCCGGCGTCAATGTCGGTACCGGTGCCGTCGTCGGTGCCGGCGCTGTCGTCTCGAAGGATGTGCCGGATTTCACCATCGTCGGCGGCGTGCCGGCACGACCGATCAGGCAGCGCTTTCCGGAGGAGATCCAGCAGGGTTTGCTCGAACTCGGCTGGTGGGACTGGACGCACGAAAAACTGACGGCGGCCATGGACGACTTCCGGAATCTCGATGCCGAGCAGTTCCTGAAGGCGCACCTCTGATGCGCGCGCTGACCATCGCTGCCGTACTGCTCGCACCACTTGTCGCCAACGCGTCGGATTTCGGCATCACCGAACGCGGCCAGATCGGAGAGGCATACCGGACGCCCGCCTTGCCCCGATCGAAGGTGTTCGAACTGAAGCCGATTGCCGAGCTGGGCAACGGCCCCAACATCGAGAACTCCGGCATTGTAAGGAGCCGCCGCTTCGACGATACCTACTGGATACAGAATGATTCCGGCGATGAGCCCCGAATCTATCCGGTCAACGAGGGCGGCGAGGTCTACGGCGCCGATCGCTACGACGAGACCAGCGGCGTACTGATTGCCGGCGCCATCAACGTCGACTGGGAAGACATCGCAATCGATTCGGCCGGCAACATACTCGTTGCCGACTTCGGCAACAACAGCAATGATCGCCGCGACCTCGTGATCTACGAGGTGCCCGAGCCACGGCGCGAGGCCGGACGAACGGCGTGGCGCAATCGGTGGTTCTTCGAGTATCCGGATCAGACCGCATACCCGGCACCGGCCGAGGACTTCAACTTCGACAGCGAGGCGTTGTTCACTGTCGAAAACGAGATCTACATCCTCTCCAAGAATCGCAGCGATCCATTCACGAAGCTGTATCACCTGAG
Organism: Pseudomonadales bacterium; assembly: GCA_965267485.1. GTDB lineage: Bacteria > Pseudomonadota > Gammaproteobacteria > Pseudomonadales > Azotimanducaceae > JANQJA01. The sequence goes on from OZ254080.1 coordinate 3,505,615, forward strand.
GGAGCCGCAACCGAACATCACCAATGAACTTGTCTACATCGGCCGGTTCAACGTGCGCGGCAAGGCAACCGGCGCCGACACGACGCCGGACGGACTGAAGCTCGTGATCACGACGTATGACCTGATCTGGCTGTTTGAGCGGACGTCGCTCGACCAGCCGTTCTTCAGCGGCCGTATCAGCTTTCTGCGGTACGAGTCACCGCAGGTTGAGGCTGTCGCTTTCAGGGATGACGACTCCCTGCTTCTTGCTGACGAAGAACTCGGGGCGCTGCTGCGGGTCGACCTGCGTGACTTTACGCCCTACCCCTGAGCCAATCTTTCAGAACCAGGTTTGACACGCGCGATTTCGTAATATTACACTCTACCATCTAAACAGTGAAAATTATGTAATATTCGATGTCGCGACAGCGTGTCAAACCTGCTGATGTCCTGCTCGACCTGCTGCGAGGCGCTCGCGCACAGGGGCGCACCGCGGCCTATCTGATCGAGACCGGCGCGCTCTTCGGCATCAATGAGAACACGCTGCGGGTCACCCTCTCGCGATTGCAGGCGAGAGGCACGATCGAGAGCCCGGAACGAGGCCGCTACCGGCTGACGACAACCGCCGACCCGATCAACGAGTTCGTCGACCGCTGGCGCCTCGGCGAATCACGCGTCAAACCATGGGATGGTCGGTGGCTGTTCGTCCACCTGGCCGAACCCTCTAACAGAAGCCGCTGGGCCCTCGATGCACTCGGATTTCGTCTGTTCCAGCCCGGATTGAGTGTTCGACCCGCCAATCTGAACCTCGACCGCGAGCAGCTCAAACGCCTGATGTGCTCGATCGGCCTGTCCGCCAGCGCGCTGCTGATCGAGGGCGAAACCGACAGCGAAGACGGCGCATGGCGAGCGCTCTGGGCCTGTGACGAGATCAGCGACGAGTATCGCTCGATGACGCGGCGCCTGAAGGAGAGTGCCGCGCAGCTCGATGCGATGGACCAGGAAGCAGCCCGCATCGAGACCTTCCAGCTCGGCGGCGAAGCCATCCACCTGCTCGCCAAGGACCCGCTGCTGCCGTCCGAGTTTGTCGACACCGAAGCGCGCGAAGCGCTGTGGCGCACGCTCAGGGACTACGATGTGGCCGGCCAGCGCATCTGGGCCACCAGCAAGAAAGATCAATCAAGCAGCCTGCCGATTCCGCGGCTGGCCAACGAAGCATGAAGAGAGAAACCCGCAATGAACATCAATGAAATCCTGACGAAAGACGAGCTGAAGCGCGTCACCGCCAAGAGCGACCTTTGGGGCGCATGGATGGTCTTCTGCCAGTACGCCGTGCTCGCCGGTATTTTCGCAATCGTCGCCCTCTGGACGAATCCCCTTACCCTGCTCGTTGGTACACTGCTGCTGGGGGGCAGGTTCCTGGGCTTCGGCGTGCTGTCTCACGAATGCGGTCACAAGACGCTGTTCAGAACCCGCTGGCTGAACCAGTTCGTCGCCGACTGGCTGACCGCGCCGGCCGCGTTCTCCAACAACTATGCGTACATGCGCGGTCACCTGCAGCATCACCGACTGGCGGGCACGGCAGAAGACCCGGACCTCCCGAACTACCAGGATTACCCGATCACGCCCGAGCGGCTGCGCCGCAAGATCAAGCGAGACCTCACCGGCCAGACCGGCTGGCGCACGCTGAAGGGCATCGCCCAGCGATTCATGCACATTGGCAAACTGAATCCGGAGACACGTGCCTGCATGTTGCGGGGCCTCGGTTTCAACGCGCTGCTGCTCGCCATCCTCGTTGCGACTGGCAACGGCTGGCTCTTCCTGATGTGGGTGGCCGCCTTCATTTTCATTCAGCCCCTCATCTCCCGGCTGCGTCAGGTCGCGGAGCACGGCGGTGTGCCCGATCTCTACGATCTCGACCCACGCAAGAACACGCGAACGACTTACGTGAGCCCCCTGATGCGTCTCTTCATTCCGCATCGTGTGAACTACCATCTCGAGCATCACATGCTGGCTTCGGTCCCCGCCTACCGGCTCAAGACCCTGCACGACATCCTGAGAGCGAAGGGCTTCTATGACGACGTCGATTTTCCGCGCGGTTACTTCGACATGATCCGACGCGTGACCGTGGCCGACGCCGCACCGACCGCTGCGTGACATTCGGGATAAAGGGCGTTCACAAGCTCTTTATCACCCTCCAACAGTGCCAACGCAGAATCGCGGTGTGATCAACACTGCGATTCTGCCATGCGAACGATTCTGACAAACGCGCGCGTCGTCACGCCCGACTGGGACGACACCGGCGCCGTGATCATCGAAGACGGCCTGATTACCGAAGTTGCCCGCGGCAAACACTACGCCGAAGGCGAGGACCTCGGCGGCGTGTTTCTGGCGCCGGGGTGCATCGATATCCACTCCGACTACCTCGAAAAAGAGATCCGGCCGCGCCCGAGTGCCGAGTTTTCGCTACCGCTCGCCTTCCACTATATGGACCAGCGCGCGATCGCCTGCGGGCTGACGAGCGTCTTCAGCGCGATCAGTTTCTCGCAGGCTGAGGAGCACGGCCGCAAGTTCAGCAATGCGATCGAACGTGCGCGACATATCGACGACATTCGCGGCCAGTCGCTGGCAAGGCACTATGTGCATGCGCGGCTCGACCCGAACGTTGACGCGGTGCTCGAACACCTCGACGCAATGAACGAGATCGAGAGCCTGACCATGGTTGTCTACAACGACAGCATTCCCGGCCAGCGCCAGTTCCGGCTCGACGACCTTGTCGAGAAGCGCGCTGAAAGCCTCGGCATCTCTCGGGAAGCCGCTCGTGCATTGCTGGAAGAGAAGATCGAGGAGCGCTCGAAGGTCAATCACCGCGGGCCCATCATGGAGAAGTTCAGCGGTCATGCGGTGCTTGGCAGCCATGATGACACCACCGTCGAGCACGTTGACGAGGCAAAGCACTTCGGCGCCACGCTGGCTGAAATGCCCACCACGATGGAAGCCGCAAAGCGCGCGAAGGAACTCGACATGCTGGTATGCATGGGCGCACCGAACTACGTTCGCGGTGGCTCACATTGCGGCAACCTCGCGTGTCATGAGGCGATGGCCGAAGACTGCGTGGACATGATCTGCAGCGACTACCACTTCCCGAGCATTCTCGGCTGCGTGATCAGGATGATGGCCAACGACATCACACCGTCGCGAGCATTTGATTACGTTTCTCTGAATCCCGCGCGCCTGATTGGCGAGGGTGAGCGGCTTGGCAGCATCGAAGCGGGCAAGGTCGCGGATCTTGTCTCCTTCGAACCCGCGGCAGACTTCGCACGGGTGCAGCGCGTGTACGTCGATGGCGTTCAGGTCTACGCTGCCCACATACCCGGGCTTGCCGTGCCGGCGCAGGCGATGAGCGCTGCTTGAGGTCCTTCGCTGCCCTCAGGACGAGGTTGGGGCGCCGAACTCGAAGCGTTCCACAATCGTGAACGCACTTTCGCGGTCCGGTTGCTGATAGAGCGCGACACCATCGACGCGTTCACGCGTCTCCGGAAAAATCTGCTGAAGAACGCCGAGCATACGCTCCCGCAACGCCTCATCCTGGATGCCACCGGTCAGCGTCATGTGAAAACGAAACTCGTCAAAGATGTACGGATAACCCCATTCGAGCAATCGCGCTTCCTGGGTATCAGTGAGATTCGCCTTCTTTCGGCGATTGATGTCACCCTCCGTCAGCGGTGCCCGGAACGGGTCGAATTCCCTGACGCAGGCCGTGTGCAGATCCGTCATCTCCGGTGACGATTGCACCAGGCGCAGGGCCAGAAACCATCCCAGCGAGGCCGGCGCCAGCGCAACGTCGAAAGGCTGCTGCCGCGCCGCAAACGCGCGCGCAAATTCGACCAGCGACGCCTCGGTCGCATCGGGCGCAAGCTCAAACGGCGCCTTCAGCGTTGCGTGGAACCCGTAGTGCCGGGGCGAACTCGTCAGCCGGTCAATATCGACGTCAGAGATCGCCGGCACCAGCATGCGAGCAAGGTTCTCACCCGTGTAGGCATCACGGCCAAGCCATTGACTCGCAAGCTCCCAGAGCTTGGAGCGCTGTGCGGGCGCATAGTAGATCGCATAGCGCGGTCGGTGCATTGAATTGCCTCAGGCTGCTGCCGCGAATTCCTCGACGTTGAAGAGCCGCGTGGCCACCTCATCCCGAACGTCGATGTCGTGGAAGATGCCAATCATCGCTGCACCACTATCGAGGCTTTCCTTGATGAGCGCAATCACCGTTTCGCGATTGCCGGCATCGAGCGACGCCGTCGGCTCATCGAGCAGCATGATGGGATACTCCCTGACAAAGCTGCGGGCGATATTCACGCGCTGCTGTTCCCCGCCAGAAAACGTGGCCGGCGGGATGCCCCAGTGGCGCTCCGGCAGACGCAGCTTGGTCAGCAGCCGGCGAGCACGCTCATCCGCCTCATCCTCGTCTACGCCGTTCTCGAGCAGCGGCTGTCTCACGAGGTCGAGCGTGGTGATTCTGGGAATGACGCGCAGGAACTGGCTGACATAACCAAGGGTTCGCCGGCGGATATCGAGCAGGACCCGCGGCGGCGCCCCCGTGATCTCGACCATCTCACCGTCGTGGTTTACCGAGACCTTGCCCACGCTCGGCATATAGTTGCCGTAAATCGACCGCATGAGTGTCGACTTGCCAACGCCGGACTCGCCGGCAAGGCAGACACACTCACCCGGCTTCACCATGAGATCGAGCCCCTCGAAGACCGGAATGGTCGCCTGTTCCGGATTGTAAAGCTCGAAGGTCTTGCCGAGACCTTCGACGGTAATCGCGTATTCGCTCATGATGACTCCTAGATCTGAAGGACGGCTGATACGAGCAGCTGTGTATAGGGATGCTGCGGATCATCCAGCACCTGATCGGTCAGACCGGTTTCGACAATCTCGCCGTTCTTCATCACGATCAGCCGGTCTGCCAGCAATCGGGCAACCGCCAGGTCGTGCGTCACGATCACAGCAGACAAACCGAGCCGCCTGACGAGATCACGAAGGAGGTCCAGCAGCCGTGCCTGTACCGAGACATCGAGACCGCCCGTTGGCTCATCCATGAACACGAGCCGGGGCTCGTGAATCAGGTTCCGGGCAATCTGGATGCGTTGCTGCATACCGCCGGAGAACACCCTCGGGTTGTCATCGACGCGGGAGAGATCCATCTCGACCTGCGCCAGCCACTTCAGCGTTGCCTCGCGCATCTTGCCGTAGTGCCGGTTGCCAAGATTCATCAGCGGCTCGGCGATATTCGCGCCGGCCGAGACACGCATCCTCAGTCCGTCCCGCGGGTTCTGGTGTACGAAGCCCCACTCTTCCCGCTGCAGCCTGCGCTGGTCAGGCTCCGGGAGCTCGAGAATATTCGTCAGCCCGTGCTTCTTCGTATCGAACTCAACGACACCGGACGTGGGCGCGAGCCGTCCCGACACGCAGTTCAGCAGCGTCGTCTTGCCGGACCCGGATTCACCGACGACGCCCAGCACTTCGCCGGGATACATCTCGAACGACACGTTGTTGCAGGCCGTAACTCGGCCATATTCCTTGGTGAGATTCCTGACGCGCAACAGCGGCGCCGCGGAACTCACGAGTTTCAGTGCATTCGAGCTCATGCGCCCTCCTCCTGGTCTGCCAGTCGCTGGGCCGCGTCATCTTCTGCCATCGGCCCGGTGTGTCCGGCTTCCCGCCTTTCCTGGCAGTAGTAGCTGTCGGAGCAGACATACATCTTGCGGCCGGTATCGTCGAGCACGACCTCGTCCATGTAGCTGTCTTCGGCGCCACACAGGCCACACACTTCTTCCCAGCTCTGCACCTCGAACGGATAGTCCTCAAAGTCGAGGCTCCTGACGCGCGTGTAGGGGGGCACCGCGTAGATGCGCTTTTCACGCCCGGCGCCGAACAGCAGCAGGCCCGGATTCATGTGCATCTTCGGGTTGTCGAACTTCGGGATCGGTGACGGCGACATCAGATAACGCTCATCGATCATGACCGGGTAGCCCGCAGTTGCCGCAATGCGACCGAATTTCGAGACGTTCTCGTAGAGGCTCACGTACTGCAGACCGTATTCCTCGTAGGCGTGCATCGCGCGCGTTTCAGGCTCCCGCGCCTCGAGTCCGCGGAGCGGCTCCGGCTGAGGCACCTGGAAGACCATGATCTGCCCTTCCTGCAGCGGCTTCTCCGGAATGCGGTGGCGCGACTGGATGATCGTCGCTTCGCCCGTGTTCTCGGTCGTCGCGACACTCGCCACCTTGGCGAAGAACTGGCGAATCGACACCGCATTGGTGGTGTCGTCGGCACCCTGGTCGATGCACTTGAAGACATCGTCCGGGCCCATGAGGGAGGCCGAAAGCTGAATGCCCCCGGTGCCCCAGCCATAGGGCACCGGCATCTCGCGGGAGCCGAACGGCACCTGATAGCCCGGAATGGCGATCGCCTTCAGGATCGTGCGACGAATCATCCGCTTCGTCTGTTCGTCCAGGTACGCGAAGTTGTAGTCAGCGAGCCCCTGTCCGAGATTGCTGCCGGTATTGTCCGTTGCTTCGCTCACTGATCGCCTCCGGCCGCCTGTTTCTCGAACCACTCTTCTCGCAGCTTGCGCGTGAGCTGCAGGCTCGCCTGAAAGTCCACGTAGTGCGGCAGCTTGAGGTGCTGCACGAAACCCGAGGCTTCGACGTTGTCGCTGTGATACAGCACGAACTCTTCATCCTGTGCGGCGAACTCCGGCTTCTCGCCCACCGGGCGGTCCCGCAGTGAGCGGTCGCAGATCGCCATGCTCATGCTCTTGCGTTCCGAGTGGCCAAACACCAGTCCGTAGCCGCGGGCATACTGTGGAGGCTTGTCGCCGACAGCGCGCGACCCACCGATCATCTGGCATTCCGTCACCTCGATCTCACCAATTTCGATCGCGAATCCGAGTTCCTCCGGTGCAAATTCGACCGTGACTTCGCCCATGCGAATCTCACCGCAGAGCGGGTGCGTGTTGCCCCAGCCGCGCATGGAAGAGTAGGCGAGCCCGAGCAGGAAGCCCTCGTCGCCCCGTGCGAGTGCCTGCAATCGCTGATCGTGCTCTGCCGGAAACTGGAAAGGCTCGCGGGTCAGGTCGAAGGGCACTTCGTCTTCACGATCACGCGCTTCGGTTTCGAGCAGGTCTTCGTGGGCGAACACACTCTCGATGGTCGACAGCGCCTCATCAAACGACTCCTCCGCTTCCGGGGGCGCTTCCACCGGCTTCTCGCCGTTGGCCATCAATGTGAAATCGAGCAGACGGTGAGTGTAGTCGAACGTCGGGCCAAGTACCTGACCGCCCGGGATGTCCTTGAATGCGGCAGAGATACGGCGCTTGGCCGTCATCTTCACCGTATCGATCGCCTCGCTGAAGCCAAAGCGCTGCAGCGTCGTACGATAGGCGCGCACCATGAAGACTGCCTCGGCGATATCGCCACGTGCCTGCTTGATCGCAAGCGCGGCCAGGTCGCGGTCGTAACAACTGCCCTCGGCCATCACGCGATCGACGGCAAGCGTGAGCTGTTCACGAATCTGATCAGTCTGGACTTCCGGCACGTCGCGATCGCCGCGACGCTCGGATGCCAGCCACTGGTGTGCGTTCCTGATGGCCTTCTCGCCACCCTTAACCGCTACATAAGCCATTAGTCGTTACCTCCCACTCTGACTGTTCTGGGCAGACCCATGACCGAGGAACCCGAGGTCAGGAACAGGTCTACGCCGAACTGGAACTGTGAACCGTTTTCGGCCATCTGCGTCCAGAATTCCGCAGGCAGGCCTTCAGGTGATACTGCAATTGATCCGTTGATACCCGGGCCGCGCAGCGGGGTTTCGAGCCCGCCCGCCATCGATGTGATCTCCATGATCACGGTCGTCGACAGGTCCGGATACTTCGCATCGCCCTGGTTGAAATCAGTCAACGCCGGTGCCGACGAGATATCCGTGACGACAGCGAAAGCGGCTTCGAGCGGGTCGGTCGTCAGTGGACAACCGCAATGAAACCGGAGCCATGCTTCCGTCTCACCACCACGCAGCGCGGGATCAATCCACACGACGGTTTCAAAATCGAAGAGCGTCAGCGCGATGCCACCGGTGGCCTGGTTGATACCGCGAGGTGGCTCCGGCGCCTCCATCAGATCCTTCACGGTACCGGGCCGGGACAACGCATCCATCAGCAGGCGAAAGGTGACCTGGGAATCGAGCGAGGGGTTGCTGAAACCGCGCTTGACGGCGCCGAGATCAATCGGCTGGTTCGTCGACTCACTCATTTCTTGTCCTCCCTCGTACGCGTCATCGTGAAGAAGTCGACGCGCGTGGCTGCCCGCTGTCGGAGCGTCTGGGTCTTCTTCTGCGCCGCGATCTCGCTCAGCGGTTCAATGACGGTTTCGGCGACGCGGCCCCGATGCGCGTCGCTTTGCATCAGCGCATCAACGACGGCCGCGATCTCGGCATGACGCTTGTCGCGCCCTGCGACATAGCTGACGCCGGTCTCGCCACTCTCGAGCCGTATGGCGGCGCGGGTCACGGTCATTTCACCGAGGTTGAACCGGTTGCCGACGCCGCCCGTTCGGCCACGTACCATGACGAGGCCTGTTTCAGGCTCACGCAGTGGCGAGTAGTCAGGCAGGGCGTCAAGCTTGCTGAAGTGTGTATCGAGGTCTTCGGTGGTGGCCTTAGAGAGCACGCCCATCCACCGCTGACGAGCTTGTTGAGTTGCAGAAAGATCGCTCATAAATCAGTAATTTGGCTGGTTTTGTCAGGGAAAAGAGAATACGAGAGGGCCCGTTTCTCCACGAGTTAATCGCAATAAAAAAAGGATTAAGAAAAGAAAAAGACCGCTGCCTCGGAGGCAGCGGTCTCTTACATTCAGACCCGCCTAGAACGAGCCCTTGATGCCGATCGCGATTCGACGTTCGTTGTAGTAAACGTCTTCTGGCGTATCCAGATAACCCTGTCGCGATGCATGGATCTCATCGAACATATTGGTGATGTTCGCGAACACATCGATCGAATCGGTCACGCGGAACGTGGAAACCAGATCAAAGATTTCCTGCTCGCCAAACATGTCATCCTCGACGAACGTGTTCTCGCCCTGGGCATCCACAAACGCCAACCCTTCGATGTAGGGCGAGCGGTATCGGTACGACATCGCAATGTTGAAGCGACCGTAGTCGTAGCCAACCTGGAAGTAGCCGAGAAACTTCGATGCACCCCGCGTTGGCAGTTCGTTCTCGATGCGGTTCGGGTATTCAGCCTGCGTCAGCGTGTAAGTGAAGCTTGCGTTGGTGTACAAGCCCGCCAACGCGCCGGGCAGGAAGCTGAAGCGCTGAAATGCAGCAACCTCGAAACCACGGTTTCGCGCACGAGCGGTCGACTGCGGCTGGTTGATCGCAATGTCACGCCCCCCGAATTCATTGTCGAGCGTACCCGGGATGATGGTTTGCGCATCGAAGTCGAAGCCATACATATCCTTGTCGAACCAACCGACAGAGTAGAAGCCATCTGCCAGATACCACTCGGCAGCGACATCAAAGTTGGTCGATGTCAGCGTCGCCAGTTCCGGGTTGCCCTGATCGATTTCAACCGGATCGTCATCCTCGTTCACCCGACGGATATCGACAAGGTTGGCAATCTGCGGGCGAGAGAACGTCTTGCCAGCAGAGAGTCGCAGCAGAAAGTCGTCGAAGACTTCATACTTGACGTGGATGCTCGGCAGGATGTTCTCGTACTCATTCTCGTTCGAGACGGTGGTGAAAACGTCGGCCGGGTTTTCCAGCTGACGAATGGCTTCAAAGTTCGTCAACTCACCACGAACACCACCAACGACTTCGACGGGACCCGCCTGAAGAGAAACCATTGCGTAGAGCGCAAAGACCGTTTCCTTCGCTGTGTAGTCCTGTTCCTGCGAGACGTCCGTGTCGAGTCGGATCGAGGAGAGTCCGCCATCGTTAGCGTACATCCAGTCGTAGAACGCAACCGGGTCCAGTGTAACCGGCATGACCTGCGCCTGAACCTCGCCGTAAGGATTCTCCCGGACAAAAGATGCCCACGGAACCTGCTCATATCCGGCTTCGCCCGGCGTCGGCAGGTCACCATCAAACTCGGTGTAATCGAAGCTACGCTCCATCGAGCGCCACTTGCCACCCACTTTCCAGGTGCCGGAAATGAAGCTGTACTGCTCGAGACGAGTGATATCACGTTCGTAGTTGACATCGAACTGGAATCGATCTTCTTCGTTGTCCCGGAACTCAACCGTATCGGACGAAATGTAGAGCGCGTCGATACGGCTCGGGTCCGTCACTACTTCGTTGGGATCAAGGCCGTTGATGATCGGGTACTGAGAATCATACGAGCCGAATCGATCCGAACGGTCGTATTCGAAGGCGAAACCCTGACGCTGCAGCTCAGCGTCGAGCTGGTAGTACGACTTTTCTGCACGAGAGAAGTTGAAGTTCGCATCAAAGACCGCGTTCTCCAACTGGCGCTCGCCGCCGAAGCTGAACGAATACAGTTCGATGTCCTGCCAGGTGTTATGGCCCTGCAGTTCAATCCAGCCACGCGGATTGCCGTCATAGTCGTAGGTTGCACGACCGAAGTTCTCATTGACGAAGTCGATCGTACTGCGACGCGTTGTGCTCGCACCCAGCTTGACCGGATCAGACAGGGAGCCATCAGGCAGGATACGGCGTGAGAGATAACACTTCTGACCGCTCGAAATGCTGTCAAGATTGCCTGCGACGAGTGCAGCGTTCACAGCCGCTTCGTCGAACGCTTCCGGGCACAGGTCATTGTGATCGTTGTCCATGATCTTGTGGTAACGAATGTCGTCTTCGAAACGATCTTCCTTGCTGTAGATCGGACGGAAGTACATCGTCGTCGAGTCGTCCAGCTCAAGGTCAAAAGATGCCGAGAGACCCCAGCGCTCGCGCTCGATCACGTACGTGTTGTATTCGGTGTCTTCGTGATAGTAGAGCGCTTCCTTGGGCCGCGTCGGGTTGGAAACAAACCCACGTTCCCCAACAACACCGTCAAGGGCCGCAGCGAGGCCAGGGCCAGGCGAACCGGTAATTGAAGTCGCCGTTGCCTGCGGCTGATCGCCACCCCCGCCGATCGGTGCGATTGCGAGCCCCTGATTGACCGCATCCTCGGGACGCAACGGGAAGTAATCTTCATCGCGATTGTCGAAGCCTTCGTTGGTCTCGTTGTACTGCAGCGTGATCGAGACGCCGAGTCGCTGGCCACCGCTCAGATCAAAGATGTTGGAGTACGTACCAGAGAGGTCGGGGAACGCTTCGTCGCGCAGCGCGTTGTGGTTCATGCCCACTTTGAAGTCGAAACGCTGACCACCATAGTCGAGGGCTGTACGGGTACGCAGGTTAACAGCGCCGCCCAATCCGTCGTGCTCCATGTCGGGCGTAGGAGACTTGACGATCTCAACCTGGTTGATGGCCGCCGATGGCAGATCGTCCAGCGCAAAGCCGCGGCCGGTATCGCCGTAGGCTTCACCACGACCGTTGCCCGACGATGCCAGACGCTGGCCGTCGACCTGAACCGAGTTGTAGGCCGTCGACACACCACGAATGTTCACGTAGCGAGGGATTTCCGAGAAACCGTCCGTGTCTACCGAAAGACCGGGCAGCTTCTGCAGCGCGTTACCGATGTTGCCGTCGTTGACCTGACCGAACAGCTCTTCCGAAATGATGGTCTTGACGCCCTGCGCCGTGCGCTGCTGGTTGATCGCACGAAGCTGGCCTTCGAGACGCGTCGCCTGCACGGTGATTTCTTCCTGGACGAGCGGAATGAGTTCCACAGGAAGCTGAACGACACCGTCGGTGACACGAACCTGCACCTTCTTCGGCTCGAGACCGAAGTAATCGACCGACAGTGTGTAGTTGCCGTTCGGCACACCGCGCAGCACGTATTCGCCCGTCTCTGACGTGGAGTCGCGGCGGCCGAGTTCGACAATCTCGACGATCGCGCCCTCGAGCGACTGACCGGTGCGTGAATTCGAGATACGGCCAGTGACCGTCCCGTCGGCAAGTGCTGCAGACGTCGTGAAGACCGTCGCTGCTGCCAGCAGAGTGCCGGCTACCTTGTTTTTAAAAGTGTTACGCAAAGCGCGCGACACGGGTCGCAGCTTAAAGACAGTCTCTTTAGCGCTTTTCATGCGTCCTCCCATCGAATGAAAATGAAAGCCGCTCGAGTACACGAGTCGGACCACGCCATTCTCGGGCGCAAGCTTTAAACGCAGTTAAAACGCCGGTGATGTTTGATTGAAGATCAGCGGGAGTTTTTTAAGGATCTTTCGACGCGCCTGTTAACCCAACCGGCAGAACGTAAAGGATCTGTAAAATCTCTTAAGCAAACCGGTACGTGCTGCCCGCATCGTCAGTGCCGGAAGCGCGGCCACTTCGCCCGCGGGATTGCTCATCGATCAGGTCGAGATGAACCCCGACACCCAGATGGTCAGAGACCCGCGGCGTGCTTTTGCCATCGAAGAGCGGCTCACACTGAAAGCCGCGATGGTCGAGATCACGCCACGCAATGTAGTCAATGACATTGCCGCCCGGGCCCGTTGGCTCCGGACACACCACGAGTTCGTCGAACGACGATCGAACGAAGTCCATGACTTCGCTTTCAGGTCGTGCGTTGAAGTCTCCGCCAATAATCGTGGGTAGCCCCGGCTCCAGATGGGCAAGGATGGACTCCAGCTGTTTGACCTTGTGGGCGTTCTGGTTGCGGATGTGCGTCAGGTGCAGGTTCACGACCTGCAGCACGCTGTCACCGATCTTCATTCTCACGAGTTGCGCCACGCGGTCGGGATCTTCTGGCAAACCCGGCAGCTGAATCACCGACGAATGAAGCATCTCACCGCGGGCAAAGAGGCTCAGCCCGGAGACGCTGGCGACGTCACGGCCCTGATACTGACGGGTCTTGTAACGCGCCGCCACGGGAAAGTAGTGATGCCCGGGCAGCGCGTAGGAAAGACGCCTGCCAGTGTCGACATCGATCTCGGGAGCGACGAAGACTTCCTGCAGAAACAACAGGTCCGGCTCGAGCACAGAGAGGTGGCGCGACAGATTGCTGATGCGGCGATCGTAGTCGCCCTCGCACTTCCACGTGTTGATCGTGACAATGAACATGAAGCCGATTCACTCCGTGGTGCGTCTTGATGTGCCGCATTCTAGGCAGATTCAGGCGCGATTCGGAGTCGCTTAACCAAAGCTTAATGCCGCGCTTCGTCTTTTTTACACAGAGCCACCTAGAATGCCCATCATGGTCGGAACTGTATTTCTGGTAGTCGGGGCGAGCGGTGTCGGCAAGGATTCGCTGCTGGATGCGGCACGCGCTGCCCTGCCCGAGATCGAGTTCGTGCGGCGATACATCACGCGCGCGGCTGACAGCGTCGGCGAAGATCATATCGAAGTGACACCACTCGAGTTCGAACGCATGGCCGAGAGCGGCGAGTTCTGCGTCTGGTGGCGCGCTCATGAGCTTGGCTATGGCATACACAGATCCGTACGCGATCAGGTGAGGGCCGAAACCGACGTGGTCATCAACACATCTCGTGGATCGATCGCCGATTTCGAGCGCGCCTTCGAGCGCGTGATCACCATTCATGTCACCGCAACGCCTGAGAATCTGCGCGAGCGGCTGTTGGCGCGCAGCCGGGAGACGCCCGAGCAGATCGACGCCCGCCTCGCGCGGCCGGCACCCGCGCTCCGGGCAAACCAACTGGTCGAAATCAGCAATGACGGCGACATCCGGCTTGCTGTCGCATCGCTGATCGATGTGCTCCGGCACTCGTCCGGACACCCGGCAACCGCCAGCTAGCGTGCTACAGTGTTCGGGTTCGTTCTGACCCGGAAAACACATGACCGAAGCCCTGATCGCGATCGTCGTGCTGATCGCGCTGTGGATATTCCTGCGCCCGAAGCTCGACGCGTCACCCCGGCAGGCCGGCGTGCCGGCATTAGATGACCTGCGGGACCTGTCGGCATGGCTTGATGCGCGGGAGCGGGCCGTGCCAGACCTCGTCGACGGCGCTGCCGCGCACATCCGATTCGCCAATCCCGATGCACCGGCCCGAACGCCGCTGGCGTTCGTCTACCTGCACGGTTTTTCTGCCACCTGGCCCGAAACGGCACCGGTCACCGAACGCCTGGCGGCCCGGTTCGGCGCAAACGTGCTGCAAGCCCGCCTCGCTGGCCACGGCGTCGGCAGCGAGGGCATGCTCACACCGGCAGAAGCCTGGCTCGATTCGGTGCAGCTGAGCTGGGAGGTCGCGTCTCAACTCGGTGAGCGTGTTGTGATCGTCGCCACGTCGACGGGCGCACCGCTTGCCGTGTGGCTTGCCTCGCAGCCTGCACTGCAATCCCGCATCCACGCATTGCTGTTCATGTCGCCAAACTTCGGCATCCGTTCACCGTTCGACTTTCTGCTCACGGCGCCGGGCTACCGGTTCTGGATCAGGGCGCTGCTCGGCGCCGAGCGCTATTGGGAGCCCGTGAATGACGCGCAGGCCCGATACTGGACCAACCGCTACTCGAATCTCGCGCTGACCGAGATGCAGAAAGTCGTCGACTGGACGCGCAAACAGGATCTCGGCCAGTTCCGCATACCGCTCGCGACCATGGTCATGGAAAACGACCCGACCATCAGTCCACGAGCCGCGGTGCGTGCCCACGAGAAGTGGGGCGGGACGCCGAAGTCACTGATTCCAATCGAGATCGACCCGACCGAGCCTTCCCACGTATTTGTCGGGGATATTACGGCCCCACACCGCACAGACTGGGTGGTCGAACAGTTCGCCGGCTTCGTCGAGTCGATTCCGCCCCTGGACTGAACCAATCGCGTTCTCGCCCCGTACTAGAGGATGTGAATTGTGCGGCAGCCTGTTTCCCCTCTGTGCAGCTGTCCTGACACAAGCTCCCTCTACTCTCTTATCTCCGACCAAGAAGAGAGTAATTGCTCAAGGCCAGCCCCGCGCTGGCCTTTTTTTTGCTCAACCGCAGGGTCAGACCCCAGTGCCACCCCTGGGTCAGACCCCAGTGCCACCCCTGTGCCACCCCTGGGTCAGACCCCAGTGCCAGGCTGGGGTCTGACCCCCCTCTGGCACTGGGGTCTGACCCCGCTCTGGTGTCGGGGTGTGACGGGGGTCACTGACGGGTCGCCTGTTTTTTGGATAATGCTTGGATTATATTTCCACAGGAACAGAGCAGGCTTCAGCCCATGGCTTCAGTGACCTACGCAATCGTGTTCAGCGGCGACATTCTCGACGGGCACCAGGTGTTCTCCGTCAAGGCCCACATGTCGAAGATGCTGAAGGCCGATGCGGACAAGATGCAGACGCTGTTTTCTGGCAAGCAGGTCGTCCTGAAGCGTACGCCCGACAAGGAGCAGGCGCTCAAGATTGGCTCGGCGCTGAAGAAGATCGGCGCAGACGTCAAGATCAAGGCCATCAAGAGCGAAGCGCCAGCACCCCAGCCCGCCGAGACGGCGGCAGATTCCTCAGGGCTGTCACTGGCGCCGAACGAAGGTTTCATCGTGCCCCCGAAACCGGCTCCCCCGGCGCCGGAGGTCGATCTGTCGCAGTTTTCCCTCGCCGACATGGGCGATGAACCCCTCGCGCCGCGCGAGCCGACCCCGGCACCACCGATCGAGGTCAGCGATTTCGGCCTCTCGGAAAACGACGGTTCACCGCTTGTCGAACCCTCGAGCGCGCCGGTGCCCGAGGTGAACGCACCGGATTTCGGCCTCGATGAGCCGGGCGCGGTGCTGGAGACACTTCGTGAGGACAAGCCGCTGGTCAATCCTGACATCAGCAGCCTGTCGCTCGCCGAACCGGGCAGTGATCTGACCGACGAAAGTGCGCGCACCCCGCCACCGCCACGGGCGCCGGACGTCAGCAGTCTCTCGCTGGCCGACTGAGTTCGCGCCAGCGCCGCAAGTCCTCCGGTCGATCGACATCCCAGATCGTCGGCAGACAGCAATAGCGTAACGATGCCTGCTCGAAGCGCTCGACCGTTATCGCAGCAACACTTGCAGTACTCCAGGCCATGTCACTGAAAAGAGACAACCGCGGCCGGCGCAATCCAATCAGACCGTAGCCCCCGTCCTCCGCCGGGCCCAATACCGCATCGGCAGACTCCAGCGATGACAGCGCAAGATCGAGATAGTCACGATCAATGGGCGGGCAATCCGTACCCACCAGCACGACGGCATCCGCCCGGCCGGACGCCCCGTCGATTGCGCAATGCATTCGCTCGCCCAGATCAGCGCCTTGCTGCAGGTACCGCGGCACATCAAAGCGCTCAAAAAAGGGGTGATCAGTCGAAGGCGAGCACCACAATTCGACCGGCGCGAGATTCGATGCAACAGCTTCACTGATCATTCGGGTCGCCAGCGCCTCATGAACTCGACAGGCCTCCGCCTCGCCGACACTGCTCGCCAGCCGCGTCTTTACCTGCCCCGGCTCGGGCGCCTTGCAAAAAACAACGATTCGGAACGATGGATAGCGCACTAGTGTCCTGTCTCACAAATAAGTGTTACTTCAGAGACCGCAGGATGCGTCATAACAAGGCGTGCTCCGCCGCGAATATCGAGAATATTTGCAAGGAGCGCAACGCGGTTATGGTGCATCCTGTGGCCTCCCGAAGGGCGCATTCTACAAGGCTTCTGGACAGCGTTGCGTCCCTTGGCAATGTTCTCGACATTCCCGGCGGGCCGCGCCTTGCCAGAAGCCTTGTAGAACGCGCTGAAGTAGCACTTATTTGTGAGACAGGACACTAGCGATATCGCTCGACCAGACGCTCAGGGTCTACGCCAACAAAATACATCAGGCGCAGCTGCCACATCAGCAGGATCGTTGGCCAGACGCCGCGATCTTCCCAACGACGTGAAGACGTCGCGACGCGCACCGCTGTGCAGTACGGCATCATGCGACGACGCATGCGGCGACTGAACTCGATATCCTCCATCAGGGGCTGGATCGAGAGCCCACCGGTGCGCTCGAACGCAGCACGCGTGACGAAAATGGCCTGATCGCCGGTGCAGATACCGGTCAACCGGGAGCGCCAGTTCATCATGAACTCGATCACGCGAAACATACGGTGAACCCCCGAAAGTCTGACATCGAAGCGACCCCATTCCCGCCCGGATGCTGCAAACCCTGCCATCGCATCTGCAAAGTCCGGCGGCAGACGGGTATCCGCGTGAAGAAAGACGATAAGGGGGCGGGTCGAGCATCGTGCGCCTTCGTTCATCTGTCGGCCACGCCCACGCTCGCTTGAGACAACGTGGGCCCGATAGCGACGGGCAACAGCGACGGAATCATCATGACTGCCGCCGTCAACGACCACGACCTCCGGGCCTTCCGGAACGGTCGCAAGCGTCGTCTCGAGCGCAGGCGCATCATTCAGCACCGGGATGACGATCGAAATGTCGTCGAGAATGCCGGACACTACAGTCGGGCGTGCTCGATCTTTGTACAGCGATCCTGGACCACGAAGATGCCGGCTGCTTCGAGCCGCCGCGCCGCTTCGGCGTTCTCGATGCCAAGCTGCATCCAGAAACACTTCGCCCCGATACGGATGGCCGGCTCAACAAACGGAAGCACATTCTCGGATCGCTGGAAGACATCGACAATATCGACGGGTTCAGGAATCGATTCGAGGTCGGGATAACACGTCATGCCCGCAATCTCAGCGTGATTGGGGTTGACGGGAATGACCTTGTAGAACGGTGCGAGGTAGAGCGCGACTTCATGGCTCGCGCGATCCGGCTTGTCTGACATGCCGACCACGGCGATGGTTCGCGACGCTTTGAGTATCGTTGGAATGTCCATCCCGGGAAGATAGCACAAAGGGTCTGGTAAACTACGACCATGCCCCGGTAGCTCAGTAGGATAGAGCGACCGCCTCCTAAGCGGTAGGTCTCAGGTTCGATTCCTGATCGGGGCGCCACTCACCACGCTGCCCGACCGGGCAGCGCAGCAACAGCGCAAAGCACACGACCGCTAGAGTGCGGCGCAGATCGTGTATTCGTTGGATTCGTTGTACGGCGCGGCAAGCGCGACGTTGGTCGGGTTTGTGTTGGTGCCGGGCGTGCCGAGGGTTGCACGGATGCTGCCCGAGTTACCGAGGCCATCATCATTCTGAAGGTCGAGAGCAGAAGCCGCTTTGCCGGGCACCTGGCTCATACACAGCTTGAGACCGTTGAGGCCGCCGCCCATGGGCTGCACCGTGATGCCCATCAGGCCACCCCAGGGATTTCGCGGCAAGGACGCTGCGCCCTGATCAGCCGGGTTGCCCGAGATGTAGCCCGCCGCACGAAGGTGCTGCCAGAAGTTGTCGTGCTCGCCGCCACCGTTCCAGGTGTTATTCAGGTTTGCCACCAGCGCACCGTTGGCGTTGCCTGCCTGCGTCACAGCGGCCCAGTCGCCACCGCGGCCTGTCAGTGCAGCGAGGTTACCGTCGTCGCCCGGCAATGCCTGATAGCGATCCTGATAAGAGAGGTAGGCGGCCGACACGGCACTGATATCAGCGCTGGCCTTCTTGATGCGAGAGTTGTCGATGAGTTCTGTGCCCTGAAGAATGGCCCCCAACAACAATCCGATGATGACCAGCACCACCGCAATTTCGACCAAGGTAAAACCTGACTGACGCGCCATATCACAATCCTTATGGGTGTTTTCCGCCCGCATAATTTAGAACGAATCGTTCACACACGCCACCCCGAAAGCCTCCGGTTGGTAAGCAAGTACTCACAAATGTAAACGAACGTAAACGGCTAGTTGGCGCGCCCGGCTCTCACCAGTTGATAAGCCAGGACGTTGGGCGAGATCCAGAGCACCCGGTCATCGAACTCACTGCCCGCCGCCTCCGACGCGTCACGGCTGACGAAGACCGTATCGCCATCAAGGTTTTCAAGCTGATCAGCGGACGTTGCTGCCGCCCCATCCTCGCCGGTCGAGAACACAACCGCGACCACATTGTCAGCCAGCACCGAGGCGCACGCCGAATCCTCGCAAGCCTGAAAATCCGGGACGAGGCCGAGCGAAATCGCATTGGTGAACTCGCCGCCCGCTGCACCGGTGACGGAGTAGCGATAGGCATTCAGCCACGGGTCTACCGCAAGGCCGTTGCCGTTAACCTTCATCGAAAGCCCGAGCGTTCGCACCGGCACAAACCCGTGCTGCACATTACATGCGGTGGTTGCCGCGTTCGGCAGCGCGAGTCCGCCCGAGGCGGCGGTCGAAGGGCATGGCAGCCGGCCGTTGCGTGCGGCAAAGCCCAGCAGCGCATTATGGATTTCATCGAGCCGTGTATCGGCTTCCCGACGCTGATTGGTCTCGAACTGGGTCGTGAGTGGCACCAGCAACCCGCCGAGCAACACGCCAATGACCACCAGCACAACGGCAATCTCCACGAGCGTGAAGCCCGCCTGATGACTGGCCTGATGACTGGAGTCAGAACGCATGGCAATCGTCATTGAACGTCGATGAAAAGTCTGCGGGCATCATACTGGTAAACAGCGTATCCGGCGCACTCGCGTTATCCAGTTCGAAGTACTGGGCGACATCGGCACTGGGCCGCGCCTGTCCGGCAAGCGATACGCCGGGCGCCACCACCACCGCAGACGCAGGTGATGTCGCGGGCCCCGTGACCGTCAGGCAGTTGCCCTCGGCAACGAGGCACATACGATACAAAAGCTCCCCGCGCCAGTTCAGCGACAGCCAGGCCGGCGGTACCGGCGCCGTGCCGAACGGGCAGGCCGCGCCCCAGTCAAAAGGCAGTGCGCTGTCGAAAGCGATGGCACCGGACTGCTGGCTGGCAATGCTGTCGTAAGGCCCGCCGAACGCTGCTGCAAACGGGTACTCACCGCACGCCGTCCGGTAGGCAGCGAGCAATCGCTCTGATTCGCCCGTTGCCCGGCGCTGAACGAGCGTCCAGAGCGTCGACGTCGAGAGCCCCAGTGCCTGATCGTTCCCGCTTGCATCGGTAAACGACTGATAGTCCGCGAGATTCGCGTCGGCATTGATCCCTTCGAGAAAGCCGCCCGGCGCAAGTGACGTTCGGCTCTGACCATCGAATGGCGCACCTGGCGCAAGGATGACCGCTGCCATTGCGCGCCCGTCCAGCGTCAGACTGGTAACGGTCGACGGATTCCGAAGCACCGCGGTGTCCACCAGGTTTGTCTCAACGGCGTAGAAGATGAATGCGCCGCTGGTATCCAGCGAACGATCCAGATTGAGCGTGCGCCAGGGCAGCAATCCAAGCTGACTGCCGCAGTCAGATCCAGCCGGGTCTTCAATCCCGTCGCCATCGACGTCCGGACACGGGAGTGTGCCCGGCACGGCATGCGCAAGCGCAAAACCCACCAGCGCCTGCTGCGCCCGCTCGAGCCGCCCGGCATCGCGCAGCTGTCGCGCCGTATCGCGATCGTTGATCGACACCACGGCCACGAGCGTGGTGGTTGCCGCCGCCATGAACAGACCCAGCAGCACGAGAATCGCGATGCCGCGCTGTCGCGCCCGCGCCATCCGCATTAGCGGGACTCGGGCGGTAGCTCGGATTGTGACCCGGCTGGCGCGTCCGCCGCCGACAGCGATTCCGGCGCAGGACGCGGCTCCCAGGCCTCCAGCACCAGCCCGCGCCCGATGTACCAGATCTGCCCCGGTTTGAGCGTCGATTCCAGGCCATCAACGAGGAATCTCGCACCCTGATCACTTTCGCGATGGGGCAGAAACGGCAGATCTCGATCGTTGGTCAGGTAGCTCTTGCCGTCGATCCAGTAGTGCGCGAAACCGTCGTTCTTCTTCAGCACGCCGGAGAACGTCAGCGTCTCGGGGGCGACGATGTCATCGTCGGGAAGATCGCGTGCGACCTCTTCCACCTGCTCTTCGATCGGTGTCGATTCGGCAAGCCGGTTGATCAGCCGCCGTTCGCGCTCATTCGTGAATACGCGATCGAAGGGGTAGCTTTCGGCGAGCGCTGCGCTCGAAAGGAGGCTGACGACAACGGCAAAGACGATACGCACGCGCCTACCCCTCAGCCCAGCTGTCAGACACCGCGGCAACCGTATACCAGGTCAGCTGGCACTCCCCGCGCAGTCGCGTCGTCCGGAATTCTTCCACCGACGCGTCGAGCCATCGAAACCCGCAGCTGTCGATGCTGTAGATGCCATTTGCCCGCGCCGCGACCTCCTCGAGAAACTCGTAGAGGCTGCCCTCGTGCCGCAGCTGCATCGTCACCTTCATGCCCGTCGCACGGATCTTCAGCTCCGGATGCCAGAAGGGGTCGATGTACTGCTCCGTTACCCTGCTGCTTTCGAGCGTAAACTCCACGCCCGGCAGATCAAGTTCGCCCGCGACTTCACGGAACGACTCTGCCCACTGCAAACGCTGTGGTTCACCCACGTACCCGCGATCCATGTACTCGACATAGTCATCGATCGTCGTTCTGAGCGTGTCGACACTCGCCTCGGCGGAATCGTTGAGGTAGATCTGGGAGTCATGGCGCACGATGGCATCGTTCAGCGCCTGCCGGCTTTCGAAGAAATAGAGCCCGGCCATGACCATGAACACGATCGCAATCCCGAAGCGCGTCAGCGCAAACAGGTGTTGCCGCCAGGTGACCTGCCCGAGGAGTTCACGCATTGAGATCACCCGCCAGCACCACCATGAGCACGAACTCGTTGGAGCGGAGTTCCCGTGCCTGCGCCTGATCGATCGTACCCA
This sequence comes from Pseudomonadales bacterium, assembly GCA_965267485.1. Lineage (GTDB taxonomy): Bacteria > Pseudomonadota > Gammaproteobacteria > Pseudomonadales > Azotimanducaceae > JANQJA01. The sequence goes on from OZ254080.1 coordinate 3,527,375, forward strand.
CCTGATCCGTAAACCGGGCGTTCTCCCGCATATCGATCGTTGTTTCGATCAGTAATACCCGATCGACCTCCGGCAGCGCCTCAAGCTCGCCAACGAAATCGCGCATCTCCAGCGTCGCACTGCTGTAGCTGCTGCCGGCCACATCGATCTCGCCATAGAGCTGCATCACGGCACGGCGGGTCTGGATGTCACTTTCCTCGACATACCCCGAGTCGTATTCGTCTTCCGATGCCTGTTGTGACACCAGCAGCAGATCACGTTCGAGTACGCGAATCCGCTGTTCGAGATCCGACGCCTCATACTTGTTCCACTCGATTCTCGAGAGGCTGACACTCGAGAAGCGCGGCTGCCCCAACACGCGGCCGAGGGGCTCGAAGAACGCTTGCGGCGTATTCGCGGCGTCCTGTTCGATACGGCGCACGACGTCCAGTGTGCTTTCGACCAGCGGCGCATCGTCGAGAATGGATGCGACATTACTGAATCGCTGGTTGAACTCGATCATGCGATCCTGACGAGCAAGGATGAGATCCTCTTCGCGCTGGTTCATCTCCAGACTGCTCATCGCCAGCAACACGCCTGCCGTCAGGCAGACCAGCATGCCGAATTCCGTTACCTGCGAGACGACCCGATTGGTCAGATAGCTGTAGTACGTGGACTTCTGGTCACGCGTCGCATAGTGATCCTGCAGCGGATTCTCGCGCGTGCACAGATACGAGAACAGCGTATCCGCACCTTCGTCTTCGCAGTTCTGCAGGCCGAATTGCTTGAACAGTCGTTCCAGACTCACGAACTCGTAATGTATCCGCTCGCGATCGTTCGCGAGATCGCGGGCATCCTCGAGCTGCTCGTCATGCATGATGCAGTACACGCGAAGCTGGTCGCTCGGCTCCATCAGCTTCTGGTTCATCAGAAAGTTGTAGATCTCGATCGTCGCCCGCTCGAGGTTTGTGATGACGCCCTCAAAGTCATCGCGGTCCCACATGTCGCGATCGAACTTCGCCTGCCGCGACAGCATCAGGCTGCCGCGCCGGAAGTAGCTGTTCCGAAGGGCGCTGCGCACCTCCCGAGAGACAATCAGCACATGCTCATCACCCTTCTGGATGATCGGCTTCAGCAGGCGGTGGCTCAGCAGCGGCAACGACCAGATGCCGGCAAGCTGCACTTCATGAGCCTTCAACCGGTCAAGCCAGGGGGACAGGAGTTCCGTATTGGTCAGCGCAGACAGCAGCACGGTGTCATCCCGTCGACCGAGGTCGCTGCGCCCGGCAATTCGCGCGTGGGAATACACCTCGTCACGGTAGTGCCGCTCCAGCATGCGTTCAATGAGCGCACTACGATCCCAGAAGTTGACGTGCGGAATCGTCTCCCGGCGGAAGTCTTCCTCGATCATGTCGACGAGCAGGCGGGACGTCATCTCGCCCGAGTGTTCCAGCAGGTATTCGAAGTCAGCAAAGCCCGAGTCATCCGGCTGAAAGTCCTGCGAGCTCAGCAGGCGCGGCCCGTCGAAGTCGAAGACCGTCATCCGATAGCCTGAGAAGTAGTAAACGCGCTGCATCTAGCTGATCCCCGTCGCCGCGCTCCAGACCGGGCCGAGCACGCTGAACATGATCCAGCCCAGCAGCGCGCCCATGGTCACCGTCAGCACCGGGCTGATCGCGGGCTCGATGGTCTCGATGGTCTCCTGCACTTCACGCTCATAAAAGTAGCTGACGTTGCGCAGCGCCTCATCGAGATTACCTGTGGTTTCGCCCACATTGATCATCCGCAGCACCAGTGGCGGAAACACCTGCACACGCGCAAAGCTCTGGGAGATTGGCGTACCCTCGGAGATCGCCTGACGCACCCGGTCCATCGCCTTTTCAAGGTGTGCATTGTCGACAAGCTGTTCGGTGATCTCGATGGATCGGAGTACGGTGACGCCCGCGCTGTAAAGCAGTGCCATGTAGGTTGCGAAGCGGGCCAGCCTGATCTTGAGCGACATCGGGCCGATGAGGGGAATCCGCAGCTTCATGCGATCAATCGCAATGCGGAACTCCGGTCGCGAGCGGGCCGCGAGCCTCAGTACGATATCAACGGCCAGCGGCACCACGAGAAAGAGCCACCAGAACTCACCGACAAAGTCGGCCGTCGCCAGCAGCGCCACCGTGTGGAAGGGGAGTTCGCTGCCCAGTTCCTCGACAAACGGGATGATGCGGGGCACGAGGTACAGCAGCAGAAACGCCGAGACAGCAATGATGATGGAGCCGACGATTGCCGGGTACATCATCACGCGCTTCGCCTGTGCAATGAGTTCGTCCGTACGGCGCATTGTCAGGCCCATCTCGTGAAGTACGCGCGGCAGCTCACCGGATTCCTCGCCGACGCCCACGAGGGCAACGAACACGTTGTCGAAATCATGCGGATATCTGGCGAGCGCCGTCGAAAAGTTGGAGCCACCCTCGATCGATTCGACGATGCCTGACAGCACGTCGCGAAAGTAGTTGTCGCCCACGCTGTCGCGCAGGTCAATCAGCCCGTCGATCAGCGGCACCCCGGAGGCAGTGAGCTGTTCGAGATGGAAGACCATGTTGATCAGGTCGCGGCGCTGGATCGAGCCGGTGCGGATCAGCCGTCGCCGAACGTGCGGGCGGCAGGAAATCAGGTCGAAGCCCTGGTTCTCGAGACGGAACTCGACATCGACGTCAGACTTCGCCTGAATCAGTCCCCGGTGAATCTTGCCGTAGGCATCAATGGCCTTGTAGCGATACTCGGCCACTAGCGGAGCCCCGTCGTCAGGTCCACGACCCGGCTCAGTTCTTCAATCGTCGTGTCACCCTGGCGAACGAGCCGCAGGCCGTCCTCCGACATCGACTGGAAGTTGCCGGCGCGGGCGTGGCGACGGAACTCGTTGGTGGTCACTTCCCTGGCCAGCAAATCATCGAGATCCTCGTTCATCATGAGCACTTCCATGACAAGCGAACGGCCGCGGAAGCCCAAACCGGAACAGTGCGCACAACCCGTGGGCTGGTAAAGCTCGATCGGCTCCTCGACGCCCAGGATGATCTGCTCGTATTCCTCTGCCGCCCGCGTCGTCTTGCAGTGGCTGCAAAGCACGCGCACCAGGCGCTGGCCGACAATGCCGATGATGTTGCCCGCCATGATGCCGGACTGGACGCCGATGTCGCGAAGACGCGGAAACGCGCCAAGCGCCGAGTTCGTATGCAGGGTCGTAAAGACCTGGTGGCCGGTCATCGCTGCGCGGAAGGCCATCTCGGCGGTGTCCTTGTCGCGAATCTCGCCCACCAGAATGATGTCCGGGTCCTGCCGCATGATCGCGCGGATGCCATCGGCGAAGTCGAGCTTGGCGCCTTCCGAAACCGCCGTCTGACGAATCATGTCGATGTGGTATTCGACCGGGTCTTCCAGCGTCATGATGTTCACGCGGATCGAGTTCAGGAAGTTCAGCATCGAATACAGGGTCGTCGTCTTGCCGCTCCCTGTAGGCCCCGTGACGAGGATGATGCCCTCGGGCCGGCTCATCAGCAGCTTGAGCTTGTCGATATTGTCGCGAGCGAGATTGAGCTCTTCGAGTTCGAGCAGCCCTTTCTCGCGGTCCAGCACGCGTAGCACGATGTTCTCGCCGTAGACCGTCGGCAATACGGAGACACGGAAGTCGACCGTCTTGCCGCCCACCTTGAGTGATATCCGCCCGTCCTGGGCAACCCGGTTCTCGGCGATGTTGAGACCGGCGATAACCTTCAGCCGCACCGAAATCGCCGGCCAGAAATCCTTGTGGAGGCTGCGGATCTGCAGCATGACACCGTCGATGCGATAGCGAACGCGCAGGAACATCGCCTGCGGCTCAAAGTGAATGTCAGACGCGTTTCGCTTCACCGCGTCGGAAAGCAGTGCGTCGACGAGCCGAACGATTGGCTGGCTGTACTCCTCGCCGGATTGCTCGAGGCTGTCGTAGTCGACGATGCCGGTTTCGACCTCCTTCAGGATGCCGTCGACTGACATCTCGTAGCCATAGAACTGGTCGATGGCCTTGATGATGTCACTCTCGGTCGCGAGCACCGGGCGGAGAATGACGTCGCTCTTGATATTGGCATTGATACGGTCGAGCACCATGACGTCATAGATATCGACCATCGCCAGCACGAGTGTCCGGTCCTCGGCGTTGTAGGACACCGGGAACACGCGATGCCGTTGCGCCAGCTGCTTCGAGACGATCTGGATGGCGTCCGAATCGGGCACGATGCTGGTGAGATCGATACTGCCGCGGCCGAGGGTCTCGCCCAGCATGTCGCGCATGATGTCCTCGGACACGAAGCCGAGGTCGACCAGCGCCTGGCCGATCATCTTGCCGGTCTTCTTCTGTTCAATCAGCGCGATGGTGATCTGGTCTTCGGTGACGATGCACTGCTCCAGCAGGCGCTCACCAATGCGAAGCGGCTTGGACGCCTTCTTCTCGCTCATTGCGCGCCACCCAGCTGGTTCATGCGATTGCGGGCGGTCGCGATATCGAACCGGCCGCCGCTTCGCTCTGCGAGGCGCACGGCCTCATCGTAGAAGTTCCGCGCCTCCCGGCGCTGCCCAAGATGATCCAGCGCGACAGCCAGATTGAACGCGTAGTCGGCGCTGTCGCGATTTCTCGAATACGCCTCGAAGAACGCCTGTTGAGCGGGCGACCAGCGCCCGTCTGCGGCAAACCCCATGCCCCTCATGAAGTGCAGCTGGGCGTTGTCGGGATAACGCGCGAGCAGGTCTTCAAGTTCGTCACCCACCTCACCCAACGCACCCCGGTGCTGCATGAGTGCCAGCATGCCGATTCTCGCATCCGCGTCGGTGGGCGACGCAATCAGCACACGTTGATAGTGACTGAATGCCTCGCTCCACCGGGATCGGGCAACAGCGGTTGCCGCGGCGCCCAGCAGCGCGTCCCGATTCGATGGCGAGCGTTCGAGCGCCGCCGCGTACTGCGTTGCCGCCGCGTCGAAATCTCCACGCTGATACGCCTCGTAGCCCTCGATGATCATCTGCGTCTCGGGGATGGGGCGCGTCGATGTGCGCGTGAAGACCGCGGTGGGCTCACCGGTTGCCGCGGTCGATGCCAGAAGGTTCAGGATTTCCGTTCGGGAGGGTGGCTCGTCGCCGCGATTCAGGATGCGCGGCGCTGCCGGTTCCACCGCGACAGGCGCCGGTTCTTCCTGGGCAGCGGGGACGGCCACGGGTGTATCCGGTGCGGCAACACTGCTGGCCGCTGCCTCATGAGTCGTTGCGATAGGCCGTTCGGCAGGCGCTGGCTGCGGAGCGATCAGGCGATCGGGAATGCTGAGTTCCTCATGATCGGCGATGGCCTCCACTTGCGCCACCGAAGGTCTGGGCGCACGACTGCCAAGCAGGAAGAAGTAATAGGCCACGACGCCACCAATCGCCGTCAGCACGAGCATGAAATACAGAAAGTTCTGGCGCCGGCGCTGACGCTTGCCGATCTCTCGCCCCATGACAAGCAGCTGTTCGACGCGGCCAGGATCGGCCTTGGCGCGTGGCGGTGGCGCCGGCTCCTCGTCCTGCTCCCACGTCAGATCCTCAACCCGAATCGGTTCCGGTACCGGCCCATGGGACACGGGCTCGTCGATGTCCCCGGCGTCTTCGAGTTCGCCTTCGGCGGCCGCCTCAAACGCATCCCAGTCGAACTCACTCTCGTCGAGCTCCACGGCATCATCTGCATCGACGAGATCCTCAATCAATTCATCATCGGGCTCGTCGTCAGCTTGCGCCTCGAAGGGCTCGTCATCGACGGCCGGCACGTCGGTCTCGACAGTGTCGTCAGCATCTTCGATGTCGTTGTGGCGATCGACTTCCGGTGCCGACGTCTCACGAGCGGGCTCGTCATGAAGTTTTTCCGCACGATCGAGCAGGAACTCGTTCACGCCCTTCATGATCTCACTGGTGGATTCCGGCCTGGCCGGCGCCGAAGTCGACCCCACCGGTTCGCTCGCGGGAGCATCATCTGCCGGCGGCGCCTGGTCGGCGTCCTGCGCTTCCCGGCGCTGCCGCTTTTCGAGCGCCGCCTGTTTCAGTGCTTCAAGAAGAAGACTCACCGCCGTGCCTCACTGACCGGTTGGCTCGATATAGCGGCGAAAGTCCCGCAGTTCGCCGGCGACGCTGGCACGCTCGATCACGGTCGGCTTGAGAAAGATGACAAGCTCTGACTTGCTGGTTTGCGCGTCGCGGTACGAAAACGCCTTGCCAAGCCCGGGCACGCGGCTGAGGAACGGCACACCGCGGTCGTTCTGTTGGGTTTCGTCCTGCATCAGTCCGCCGATGATCGCGATGTCTCCACTGGATACCTTCAATATCGACTCGACCTCACGAACCTGAATCACCGGAATCTCGCTTACCACATCGGCATCGGCCAGCGCCGGGTTCGGATCACGCACGAAATTGATGACGCGCGAAATCGTCGGTCTCACATTCAGAATGACGCCGCCGCGCTCGTTCACGAACGGCGTCACACTCATCACGAAGCCGACGGGCACCGTATTCACCTCGGTCTCGAAGGTCGTCAGCGTGCCCGCACCGGCAACAGTGGTGGACGTATCGATGTTCACCTCGACCGTGAAGTACACGAGGTTATCGACCACCTTCAGCAGCGCAGTCTGGTTATTCATCGCCATGACTTTCGGGCTCGACATGACGCTGACGTCACCGAAGGTTTCAAGCGCCCGCAGGGTCGCCTGCAGGGGATTGCCGTTGAACGACTGATCGTCAACGGTCAGCGTGAATGTCGGTGGTGTCGCGAGCGACGTATCGGTCAGCGCCTGATTGACGGTGACACCACTGGTGGAATCGAGGTTCAGCAGCGTCCAGTCGATGCCAGCCTGGAATCGCTCGCTGAGGTTCACCTCGGCAATCGTCGCCTCGATGAGCACCTGCCGCTGCGTACTCAGCTGAACGGAGTCGAGAAATTCGCGAACCTGGCGATGCTCACCCTCGGTCGCGCGCACGGCGACGATACCCGATTCGCGGTTGACGATAACGTCAGGGCTGATCGCCTCGCTGGCTTCCCCCTCGGCGCCGGCAGAACGGTTGAGGATGGCGAGGATATTGTCTCTGAGCGTTTCCCAGAATGCGTTTTCGCTCACGTTCTGCACGCGGGTGTCCGAGCTGTTGCCGGTCGCGCTGTCGCCGCCGGACTCACCCTGCCCCGTGGCGCTGATCTGGGTTGAGACCGCAACGCTGCCGATGCTGGTTCTTGCAATGTTCAGGTAGTCGACCTGGTAGTTCCGCAGAAACGGCAGGTCCCGCTCCACGGTCAGCCGCTTGCCGTCGATTTCGTACCGGAGTCCTGCGCTGCGTGCGATGCGTGCCAGCAGAGACGACAGCGGCTGGTCGACGGCGTTGACGGTGACCCGCTGGTCGATTCCCGTATCGATATCGAGATTCAGGCCGGCATCGCGCGCAATCGAAAACAGCAGCTCGCGGACCGGTACGTCATAGACAACCACGGTATGGGTTGTCTCCTCACGCTGGACCTCCGGTCGCGGCAGTGAGATTGCGGCCGCGACTGGCGGCGGAATGTCTTCGGCCGCTGGCGCCGGCTCCGGCGCACGAAGATGGCCGCCGGTGAGCGGCTCACGCTCGACCGGCGTGGGAGTGGTCTCGCAGCCAGCGACCACCAACGTCAAGAGAACAACCAGCATCACTCGTCTCATCGCGACAGTACTCCACCCGTCTGGGCGTTGAAGCCTGACCGGAACGGCCACCATCTCGGCTTTGACGTGTATTCGCTGTCAACCGCCGCGCGATAGATATCGTCGGGACGGATATCGTGAATGCCGCGCGCATACCCCGACATCAGCGCCTTGTCCGCAAGGATGTTGATGCGGCGAATCAGGCCGTGAGAATACTTGAGCACGCTGCGAGCAGTGGCCCGGGAGAACAGGTCCGGGCCCTTGTAGCCCGAGGCCCGGACGCGAAAATTCAGATAGGCGTGAACGTCGTCGAGCTTCAGCGGCGAGAGATAAAGACTGTGCGTGACCCGCTCGCGCAGCTGTCGGATCTTCCGGCTGGCAAGCTTTTCGTCCAGTTCCGGTTGGCCGAACAGTACGATTTGCAGCAATTTGTATTCGTCGGTTTCGAGGTTCGATAGCAGGCGCAGCTCCTCGAGGGTTTCGAGCGGCATTTCCTGCGCCTCTTCGACCAGCACAACCACGCGCTCGTTGCGTGCATGCCGCCGCAGAAGATCGGCCTGGATCTGGCGCATGACCGTCAACTTGTCTCGCCGAACGGGCAGCTTAAGCCCCATCTCGCGAGCAATCTCCTGCAGCATCTGCGGCGGCGACAGGCGCGGATGGGCAAGATAGACCCAGGTGATGCCGCGGGTCAGCTTGTGCGGCAGCATACGGCACAGCATCGTCTTGCCCGTACCGACTTCACCAACGACCTTGGTGATGCCTTCGCCGGTGGAAATCGCGTAGCAGATGGCGTGGAGCGTCGCACCGCGCTCGGAACCTTCAAAAAATGACTGCGTGTCTGGCGTGATCCGGAACGGGGGCCTGGACAGACCGAAATGATCGAGATACATGTTGGCGTCGGTTCTCCCGCGGGCAGGCGGAAATGCCCACGCGAAGTAGTCTAAGCCAGAAAATCACGCTTTGCACGGTGCCAAAGTGCCATCATCATCAAGACGTGACCCTGTCAGACGAAGGCCGTGGTTCCCGTCGCCTGTGGATCCGCCGATGCCAGGTGCCAGACGGTCTTGAATACCGTGCCGCGGGGTGAGTTCGGCGTGACTTCGACGTTGCCGCCCCGCTTGCGAACGATGCGATTCACCAGCGCCAGTCCAAGCCCGCTGCCGGCATTGCGCCGCCCTGCCGTCACGAATGGCAGGAAGATGCGCCGCCGCGCCGAATCGGTAATGCCGGGGCCGTCATCACAGACCGATATCTCCAGCGTATCGCCTTCCCGCACGCCGAGGATCTTGATCTCGCCTGACTCGGCATCGTGATGCTTGATCGCGTTGTCGACGAGGTTACGAATCACGAGTTCCACCTCCGTGCCATCCGCCATGACCCGGTCAAAATGACCGCTCACCGACACCCGGTAGCGGGGCAGGTTCTCGTACAGGCGCTTGACCGAGTTCACGGCATGTCGGGTATCAGCAATCGCGGCCGGGTCTTCGGCGACCTGCGAGCGTGCATACTGCACGAGCGAGTCAATCAGATTGCTCGCCTGCATGACCTGATCGACGATGCGCTGGAGCGCCGGCGACGGATCGAGGTCCCGCTGCACCTTCAGACGGCTCTCGAGATCCTCGGCAATGCCGACGATCTGCTGCAGCGGGCCACGGAGGTCATGGGCCGACGCTGACGAAAAGAGTTCGAGCGTCTGCACCTGCTCCGAGAGCAGCGCGTTCTCGCGAGACATCACTGCTTCACGCTCGAGACGCCGGCGCCGTTTGGCGAAGATCAGCACGACGAGCCAGATTGCCATCGCGCTCGAAACGAGAATCGCCACAGAGAGGAACGCCTGCCATTGCGCTGCTTGCTGACCCAGTCTGGAGATACCCGACACCAGCGCCTGAGTTGACTGCCGGTATTCCGCCAGTGCCGGGCCGTCATTGACGACAACCCGGCGATCGATCTGCATGACCGGTCTTCCCTCCGCATGGAGGCGGGCGATGGTCGGCAGGTGGGATCGATATTCGTCGAGGGTCTCGCGATAGACCTCATAGCTGACATTGAACTCGTACCGCCGTGCGATTGCCTCGACCTCGTCCAGGTCGGCCAGCACCCGTTCATGGTTTTTCAGCACGCGCTCGCGATAGGCAGGATCGCCCCGCAGCACGAAGTTCTTGAAGTCGTGGATTATCCCGCCATAGCCGGCAAGCTGATCCATCTCGACCGAGAGGTTGGCGAGCGCGACCAGGTCATCGAGTACCCGGGCGCGGGAATTTGTGACGAATGCCAGCCCGACAAGTGAATAGATCACTATCGCAATGACGAGAATGAGATAGGCATTCAACTTCATCGACCCAGGTGCCGATTTCTTCTACAACGCGATCCACCGTAGACCTCGTCTGTACCATCGTCAATCAGCCATCGTTGAGTGGTAATCGGCGCAATCGCGGGTTAGGGCTTTACGTAGACATGTACGAAGCGGTCGGTGCTGAACCGGATGGCCGGATCGAACACGTTCAGCGTGTGGTCATCGGCAGGGTTGTGCAGCGCATCAGAAGCCTGCATGAGCCGGAAACCGTGTCCCTCGATGTCCTTCCGGGCAAAGGCGGGGTCGATACGGTGCAGCGTCTGCGCGGCGGTGGTGCCCGTGCCCGCGGCGGCCACGTGATCGACGATCAAAAAGCGCCCGCCGGGCACCAGGGCGTCATGAATCTGGGCAAGGAACGCATCGGCGTCAATCGCCGGCCAGCCGCCCTCTTCGTCGACATAGTAGAGGTCGTGATACGACATGATGATCATCGCCGCATCCAGCGTCGCCGAACCAAGCTGAAGGTCATCGACCTCGGCATTGTGCCTCGTCACGTTCGGCAGTGACCGCCCCTCGAATCGCTCGTTCAGCGCTTTCGCGGCGAACTGGTTGTAGGCGCCATTGTTGTGAAGCAGCACCTCGCCATTCTCGCCGACGACACCGGCCAGGATCTCGCTGTAATAGCCGCCGCCACCGAAGATATCAGCGACGCGGTCGCCGGCGCGCAGCCCGAGGAGCGGCACGATGACATCCGGCCGGCTGGTGGCATCACGCTCAAGGTCACGGGAAAGCCGGTCAGGGCCTGCCAGTACTGACTGAATGGAGGTGGGTTGCGGCTGCAGTGACTGGCTGGCACAGCCGGTCACAACGACGGCTAGCAGGCAAACGATGAGTGGTCTCATGATATCTCTCCCCTGATCTGATCATGAGTCCGCCCGACCGCGCGCAACGTTCAATCCTCGTGGGCGGGCCCCGCCAGCTGTCGAAGCGCATTGCCACTCATGCGGTAGCCGATCCATTCGGATTGCGCCTCCGCACCCAGCGACTCATAGAAGTCGATCGACGGCTTGTTCCAGTCCAGCACGCTCCATTCGAAGCGTGTACAGCCCTCACTCACCGCAATTTGCGCAAGCCGCTCCATGAGCGCGAAGCCTGCACCGGTGCCGCGATGTTCCTCATCGACGAAGAGGTCTTCAAGATAGATGCCGTAACGACCAGTCCAGGTCGAGAAGTTGTAGAAGAACAGCGCGAAGCCGACGGCGGTACCGTCCGACTCCGCGATCAGACAGCGTGTCTTTGCCGTCTGGCCGAACAGCGCATCCGCAAGGTCGTCGGTCGTTGCGACGACTTCGTCTTCTGCCTTCTCGTAGCGTGCCAGCCCCCGAATGAACGCCAGAATGACATCGACGTCTGTGGGTACTGCCTCACGAATCTCGATCATCTCGCTGTCTCTCACCAATTGCCCAGCGAGAGTCTACTGCGAGATGCCGGCGCGTGCCCTGATCGCTTCGTCACGCAGCGAGACGTCCTTGCCGGCGAACTCCCGGGCGTCTTCCGTGCACAGCCAGACAATGGCGTCGGCAACCTTGTCTGTCGAGATATGAACCGCGGGGTCGAGCTGGCTCACAGGATTGATGCCCGAGGCGCGAATCTGCACCTGCATCTCGGTTGCCACTGTGCCCGGGCTGAGCCCAAGCACCGTGATCCCTTCGCTGCGGTACTCGTGGTCGGTGCACTGCGTCAGCGACAGCAGGCCGGCCTTGGTCGCGCAGTAGTGACTCCACGCCTCGATGGCGTTGGTGGCCGCGCCGGAACTGATATTGACGATGACGCCTTCGCCTGCCGCCAGCATTGGCGGCAGTGACGCCCGGATAGCGTGGTACGCACCCTTGAGATTAATGTCGACGACCTCGTCCCAGCCATCCGGGTCGCTGTCGGCAATCCGTGCGATCGGCTCAATGACGCCGGCATTGTTCACGAGGATGTCGATGGCGCCGAACGCATCGACGGTGCGCAGAACGGCGGCCTCCACGTCCGCGTAGCGCGTGACATCGCAGGTGATCGCCTGGGCCCGGCCACCCGCCTTTGTGATCTCGTCAGCAATTCGCTCGATATCACCCGCACTGCGGGCCGCGAGTGTGACCGCGGCACCGGCACGTGCCAGCGCCCTCGCGGCCGCCTCACCAATGCCGCGGCTCGCGCCGGTGATCAGCGCCGCCTTGCCTTCGAAGTTATCGCCCATCTATACCACTCCATAGGCATAAACGGCTTCGGCGACTTTCGCGAAGCCGGCGATGTTGGCGCCCTTCACGTAGTCCACGTGGTCGCCGGACTGACCGAACTCGACACAGCGGCCGTGAATGTCGCGCATGATGCCCTGCAGGCGCTCGTCCACCTCGTCGCGCGACCAGCTGATGCGAAGCGCGTTCTGACTGAGTTCGAGACCCGAGACCGCGACGCCACCGGCATTCGAGGCCTTGCCCGGCGCGTGAGGTATCTGCTTTGACGCCAGGAACTTGAGCGCTTCAGGGGTCGTCGGCATGTTCGCGCCTTCGACCACGGCAATGACGCCGCGGTCAACGAGACCCCGGGCGTCATCGAGGCCGAGTTCGTTCTGGGTCGCACACGGCACGGCGACGTCACACTCGATCCCCCAGGGATTCTTGCCGGCACCGTACTCGACATCGCTGTATTTCTCGGCAACTTCCTCGATGCGGCCCCGCTGCTCTTCTTTCAGGTGGCGGACGAACTCGAGTTGCTCCTCGGTAATGCCATTTTTGAAGTGAACGGTACCGCCACTGTCACTCATGCTGACGACACTCGCGCCCATGTCGAGCGCCTTCTCGGCCGCGTACATGGCGACGTTCCCCGACCCGCTGATGGCGACGCGCTTGCCCTGCAGGCTGCGATCGGTCTGGTTCAGCATTTCCTCGCAGAAATAGATGGCGCCGTAGCCCGTCGCCTCCTTGCGGACGGCGCTGCCACCGAACGACTGGCCCTTGCCCGTAATCACACCGCTCCAGCGGTTCTGCAGCGCCACGTATTTGCCGAACAGGTAGCTGATCTCACGGGCGCCGACGCCAATGTCACCGGCGGGAACATCCACGTCTTCGCCGATGTGTCGTTGCAACTCCACCATCATGCCGTGGCAGAAGCGCATGATCTCGGCCGAGCTCTTGCCCTTGGGGTTGAAGTTCGCCCCGCCCTTCGCCCCGCCCATCGGCAGCCCCGTGAGGCTGTTCTTGAAGATCTGCTCGAAGCCGAGGAACTTGAGCACGCTTTCGGTCACTGATGGATGGAAGCGCAGCCCGCCCTTGTACGGGCCGAGTGCGTTACAGAACTGGACACGCCAGGCCCGGTTTGCCCGCACCTCACCGCTGTCGGTTTCCCAGGTGACCCGGAACGATATGATCCGGTCGGGTTCGGTCAGGCGCTCGAGAATCTGGGCCCGGCGATAGTCCTCGCGCTCCATATACCAGGGCATGATCGAATCGACGACCTCTTCGACGGCTTGCTGGAATTCGGTCTGGTACGGGTTGCGCTTGCGCACCCCCCGCATGAATTTGTTGATCTCTGTCTGAACTGCATCGGGCATCGCGGGTTCCTACCAGGGTAGTCGATTCCCGCGCCAGTCGAAGAAGCCCCCGGTATCCCGGGAGTCAAGGCCGCGCAATACGTCCAACAGCCGGGTTGCTGTCTCTTCCGGCGTTACAGCTTCAGGACCACGGCCCTCGGCGACGAATGGCGCAGAAAGGTGTGTGTGAGTCGTACCAGGATGCAGCGCAATGACGATCAACTCCCTGTTTGTTCGCCCCAATTCGATCGAGGCGTTTTTTGTAATCATGTTGAGCGCCGCCTTGCTGGCGCGATAACCATACCAGCCGCCGGCCCGGTTGTCGTCGATGCTGCCAACGCGGGCACTGAGGATCGCCAGCACCGTGCGCTGACGACGCATAAGGTGTTTGCCGAAGTATTTGAGTATCAGGGCCGGGACGACGACGTTGCGATCAAATGACGTGAGCAACTGATCGCGCGATATGTCCCGCAGGGATTTCTCGGGCCTGTGCTCGTCGTCGTGCAGAAACCCGTTACAGATGAACATGAGGTCGAACCCGCGCTCGATCTTGCGCGCCAGCGATTCGACGCTCTCCTCCGAGTAGTCAGTCTGATGCCAGCGCTCACCCTCGCCGGGCTGCCGGCTGATCGACGTGATTTCGTAGTCGTCATCCAGCGCGCCGGCGAGCGCCCGGGCAATATCGCCACCGGCACCGACAATCAGTGCTCTTTTCATGTTCCCGATTCCATTCACATTCGAACATGCCTACGAGAATCAGAGGCTGGCAGATGGGCAGGGGCTCGCCTGATCGCAACCCCGCATGCCGTCGTACACTGTGCATGGCAAAAAAACGCTACCAGACACTCCGCCTGATTCTCGGCGACCAGCTCGACATTCAACACTCGTGGTTTGCCTCGGTCGATGACAGCGTGCTTTACCTGATCGCCGAGCTTCGCCAGGAGACCGGCTATGCCCGGCACCATGTACAAAAAGTGTGCTGCTTTTTTCTGGCCATGGCGCGTTTCGCCGAGGCGCTGATCGAGAAGGGTCACGACGTCTGCTACCTGACCCTCGATGACACCGCAGACCATGAGGATCTGACGGCGCTGCTCGACGCCACCCTTCGGGACCACGACATCGAACGGTTCGAGTACCAGTTGCCGGACGAGTATCGGGTGGAGCAACAGCTTGCCGACTGGGCATCGAACGCCGGCATCGCGGTCTCTGCCGTCGAGAGCGAGCACTTTTATCTGAGCCGCGAGGCGCTGCCTCGCTACTTCAGTCGGGATCGCAATCATCTGATGGAGACGTTCTACCGGTCGATGCGGCGTGAATCCGGCATTCTGATGGACGGGGCGAAGCCGCTCGGCGGCCGCTGGAACTTCGACGCCGAAAATCGCAAGAAGCTGCCAAAGACTGAGCAGGTGCCCTCCCCGCGCCTGTTCGAGCACGACGCTTCGGCCGTGCTGGAGAGACTCGAACGACACGGCGTCGAGACGATCGGACGCACACCTGGCACGCGACTGTCATGGCCGGTGACGCGACGCGAGTCGCTGGGGCTGATCAATCATTTCTGCGACGAATTGCTGCCCGATTTCGGCCGCTATCAGGATGCGATGACCGACCGCGGCTGGGCGCTGTTTCACTCCCGCCTGTCGTTCAGCCTGAATGCCAAGCTCATCCGCCCCCATGAAGTCATCGAGCGAGCGATCAATGCATTCGAGTCGCGCCCGGACGACATCTCACTGGCGGCCATCGAGGGCTTCGTGCGCCAGATTCTGGGCTGGCGCGAGTTTATGCGCGGCATCTACTGGACGTACATGCCGGGGTATGCGACGCGGAACACGTTCCGGCATCAGGGTGCCCTCCCCGCGTTCTATTGGGATGGCGACACGAAGATGCACTGCATGAAGACGGCGATTGAACACTCGCTCGACCACGCCTACTCGCATCACATCCAGCGCCTGATGGTCACCGGCAACTTTGCGCTCCTGCTCGGCGTACATCCTGACGCCGTCGACGACTGGTACCTCGGCATCTACGCCGATGCCCTGCAGTGGGTAGAGATCACCAATACGCGCGGCATGAGCCAGTTCGCCGATGATGGCATTGTGGCGACCAAGCCCTATATCTCGTCGGGCAAATACATCCAGCGGATGAGCGATCACTGCAGCCAGTGTGCCTACGACGTGAAAAGACGCACCGGCGAAGGCGCCTGCCCATTCAACGTCTTCTTCTGGGAATTTCTGGATCGACACCGGGCACGCCTGGCTGACAACCACCGCATGGGCATGATGATGCGCAACCTCGAACGCATCGACGCCGTCGAACTCGACGAGATCCGCACGACGGCGCGCCAGTACCGGCAGCACGCCGACGAGCTGTAGGGCACCGCACCGATTCGCGCCCTCCCATGGTGCAACCCAATGCCGGGGTCAGACCCTGGTGCCAGACCCCGGGGTCAGACCCCGACCATCGGCCACATTCGGCTCTAAAAGTGGAATGACGATGAACCGGCGGCAAGGTGCTGCCGTACCACCCAAGAACTGAATTCCGCCCTCACTTCCTGCCGCGCTCACACCGACGAATGGCGCCCCGGAACAGTGCCACTTTGCGACCACGTTCGCGCGCAACCTCCCGCAGAACCGTTCTGGTACGCCGGTTGCATATATCGCGTCGTCAGAAGTAACAAGGACTCCCTTATGCGACGCAATGACCTCAAACTGATATTGATCGTTGTTGCCGCATTCCTGACAGTTCCGGCTCAGGCCGGAGCCAAGGGTGGCCTGATTGAAGCGATATTCGAGATCGAACGCGAAGAGGGAGCGCATTCGACCGAGCTTTACCAGCCACTCCAGGAACTCGGCATGACGCTGCTCGACAACGGCGAGCACGAACTGGCGCTGGACACGTTTCGACGTATGCAGCACATCATTCATCGCAGCTACGGCGTCTACGCGCCGGAACAGCTCGAGACCGTCGACCTGATCACGACAACCTATGCCCGGATGGGCGAGTTCGAAGAGGTCGATACACAACAGCACTTCAGCTTTGCGATTGCCGAACGCGCGTTCGAGCCCGGCGACATCAGAATGGCGCAGGCCAGCGCGAAGCTGGCACGGTGGTATCGCAACACCGCCCGCTTCGACCAGGCCCTCGACCTCTATCACCAGGCGCTCGGGATACTGGATGACTCCAGGGTCAAGTTTCGTGTCGCGATGCTGCGCGGCGAAGCCTTGACGCTGTACCTGTCGGGCCGATGCTGCGCCTCGGACAAGCTCGCCGAAGCATCTGCGATTGCCCAGGCTTCGAGCGCGTTTGATTTTCAGGAGAAACGTCAGGCGGCACTCGATCTCGCAGACATGCTGATGGTCGAGAAAGCCTATGAAGCGGCCCCGCCTGCCTACGCGCTGGTACGCCAACTCTCGAACGAAGCGCTTGGCGCCGCCATGCTCGGCGTACGACATCCGCGCGCGATCTCGAACGCCATTGTCGATGCGACCATGGCGTTCAGCGGACGCAGAAAGGTGATCGACCTTCCGTCTGAAGGGACGCAGCTGTTCGCGCGAACCACAAGACTGCCGGCATCAATCGGCAATCCGGTTCCCGTCTGCTCGGCGACCGTCGAGGAAGTCCTGCGGTCAGCCAGCATCGAACGCCTGGGCGAATACTTCATCGATGTCGACGTCGAGATCGACGCGAACGGCCGACCGCGCAATATCGAAACCGATGGCAACGCGCCAGTCAGCCTGAATCGGTACGTGCGTGCCGTTTTGCAACAAACGCGCTACCGGCCGCAGACGACAGAGGACGGCGAACGCTCGGCCGCGAAGCTCTCGTTCCGGCAGACCTTCTCACCAGATGACGGCGTTGAACTCGTCGACAGCCTGAATGGCTGGAACGCGCTGCTCACAAAACAGGCATGCCAGACCGTCCAGCAGCACGGCTTCACCGTCATGAACGCCGCCGCCGACTGAGCGCAGCCACCCGGGGGTCTGACCCGGGGGTGGCACTAGGGTCTGACCCGGGGGTGGCACTGGGGTCTGACCCGGGGGTGGCACTGGGGTCTGACCCGGGGGTGGCACTGGGGTCTGACCCCGCGCTGCCGTTTGTCGCGCGGCGTGGCCTTCGGCGGCGCATCAGGTAACATTCGGGTTCGGCAACCGGGATGACGACCCATGACAACAAGAATTATCGCAGGGCTCGTCCTGCTGGCCTCCGCAACAAGCGCTCACGCAGACTTCATCGGCGTCTTCGCCGGCATCGGCGGCTGGCGCGCCGACTTCTCCGGCGACGTGGTTTCGAACGTCAATGTCGAGAACGAGCTTGGCATCGCCGACGACCTGAGCAACTACGCCTACTTCGCCTTCGAGCACCCGGTGCCGCTCTTGCCGAACATCCGGGTCGAGCGCACCAACGTCTCAGACACGGGCACCGGCACCCTGACAGGCTCGTTCGAGTTCGCGGGCGAGGATTTCACCGTCGGCGAGATGGTCGAGGCGGATATCGACCTGACCAGCACCGACCTGACGCTGTACTACGAACTGCTCGACACCGGCATGGATCTCGACGTCGGCCTCACGGCACGTGTATTCCAGGGCGATGTCATCATCGACAATGCATCCCGTAGCGTGACCGGCGGGTTGCCGATGCTCTACGCGCGCGCCAAGTTCGGCCTGCCGTTCTCAGGCTTCTATCTGGGCGCCGACATCAACACGCTGTCCTACCGGGACAGCGAGCTGACCGACCTGTCGTTCACGGTAGGCTGGGAGATCGAGAACTTCATCCTGCCGGAATTCGGCATCGAGGGCGGATATCGCAAGATGACCCTCGAACTCGATCCGGATGAATTCGATGTCGGCGTCGACGTCGATCTGGACGGTGTCTTCGTCAATCTCACCGCCCACTTCTGATAAGCGTTTGAACGCGGCATCGCGTTGAGACAGAATCATCTGATGCAACGCCCGGCCACGACAATCCGGCGTCTGACGACGCGAGCACTGCTCTGCATGGCCTGTTTGCTGGCACCGTTCGCGAGCGCCGAGATCGATGACGACCAGCGGCTGCCGCTACGCGTCGGCATCACCGTCGAGTTCGAGCCGGTTGCCTTCGAGGTCGCCGGCGAACCCCAGGGCATCGAAGTCGACTTCGCTCATCTGTTGGGCGAGAAACTCGAGCGCACCATCGAATTCTCGATCTTTCCGTTCGCCGAACTCCTCGACGCCCTCGAGGCCGGCAAGGTCGACATCGTCATGGCCGGCATGTCGATTACCGAGGAACGTCAGGAGCGGGTCCTGTTTTCAGAGCCCTACATGGTCGTCGGGCAAATGGGTATTGTGCGCGCCGAGGACGCATCGCGCTTCGCGGGGCCTGCGTCGATGCAGGCTTCCGGGCTCAAGGTCGGTGTACATCTCGGTTCGACAGGCGAACAGTACGTCATCGACAACATGCCACGGGCGAATCTCATCGCCTACGAGTCGGTGGAGTCGGCGCTGGCCGCCCTCCGCAATGGCGAAATCAATCTCGTGATTCACGACTCCACGACCAGCTTTCAGCTCCACCGTTCCTTCGTCAACGACAACCTGATCAGCCTGAACCGGTTCCTCACGCGGGAATCGATCGGGTGGGCAACGCGCAAGACAGACCGGGAACTCCACTCGCTCGTCAACTATGCCCTGCGCGAAATGAAGGAAGACGGTGTGGTGGCCGAGGTCATCGGGGAATGGCTGCCCATGCTACCGGTGACAATCGGCCAATGAGCGACCAGAGCGATCTGTTCGGCCATCTTCAGTCCCTGCTCCAGCAGGGCAAGGATCCTGACGATCATGATGCCGACATCTTCGAGCGGTACGGCCAGACCGTTGCCGTCATGGTCATCGATTCAGTGGGGTTTTCCCGCGTTGCCGAGCGCAGCGGTATCCTGTACTTCCTCTCGCGCATGATTCGCGTACGTGACTCCATCGAGCCGGCCCTCCATGCACACGGCGCCTCGATGGTCCGGTTCGAGGCCGACAATGCCTATGCCGCATTCGATCACGTCGATGCCGCCATCGAAGCTGCCCACGCCGTGCACCAGCAAATTGCCGATGCCGGCATCATGCTGAGTGAAGACGAACCGTACCGCGTCTGTATCGGCATCGGCTATGGCACGTTGCTTCACGCCGGCCACGAGGGCTATTTCGGCCATGAGATGAATCTGGCTTCAAAGCTTGGCGAGGACATCGCCGAGGGTGCAGAGACGCTGATTACCCTCGATGCACATCGCGCCGCCAGCCCGTCTCTCACCGCAGGGTTCACAGACCAGCGCGTGAACGTCTCTGGCATCGAACTGCAGTACGCCCGCAAACGGCACTGAACCCACAGAACCGAGGCACTCCATGAAAACAGCGCTCACCCTAATGATCGGCCTGCTCGCGCTCACCAACCCGGCCCTGGCTGCCGACGACATCGTGACCGCGACCGGCGCCGGTATCGCCGACGGGACGCGCTTTCCCTCCGCCATGCAAGCAAAGATGCTGTCCCGCCGCGCCGCCATGGCAGATGCCCAGCGCAACCTGCTAGAGATCATCAACGGTGTGCAGGTGACCTCCGGCACCACGGTCGAGAACATGATGGTGACCTCGGACAAGGTCGGGACCCGCGTCAGGGGCGCTGTGCAGGGCGCCTGGGTGATCGACGAGAGCACGATGGAAGATCAGGGCAGCTGGGTGACCGAGATCACGCTCGGCATGTGCATGAACCGCAAGGCACCGGAATGCCGGCAGAAACCGACGCTGCAGCAGGCCATCGCCGCATCGATTGCCGAAGCCGAGGAAGTCACGCCGTTTGAGGCGGCAACCCCAGGTGCGGAGCCGGCTTCCGGGCTGATCGTCGACGTCAGCGGGGTCGGCTTCTCGCCTTTCCTGGACGTTCGCATTCGAAATCAGGGCGGCCAGGAGCTCTATGGCCCTTCGCTCGTTTCGATCGGCGACGGCACGGATTGGCTCAACTTTGCACCATCAGTTGATCAGGCCAGAGGCATGACCGCGCTCGTAGGCGAGTCGCCGCTGCTGGTGTCCGCCGAACGGGTCGAGGACGGCTACATCGTCGTCGTCTCCGATGATGATGCATCGCGAATACACGGCAGCAACCAGGCCGGCGACGCGTATCTGGCGCAGGGTAAAGTCGTTTTCGTGATGGCGCGATGAAACGCCTGCTGCCGGCGCTCATCGCAACGTCCCTCTGCGGCCTCACGCACGCACAATCGCCCGACGACCTGTTCGAGGCGCTCGACCGTGAACTCGAAGCCGAGTTCCAGGCAACCGACGCCGAACTGGAACGGCAGTTCCAGGCGCTGGACAAGGCCCTCAAGGAAGCATTCGAACGCGCCGAGGGTGAAGTCGCCGGCAAGTGGGGGCAGCAGGAAGCCGAACTGCCCAGCAAGAAGCGCTGGGCCGATTACTCCGAGGATCTGCAGGCACGGCGAATCATCGACTTCGAGGCCGGCGAGATTCGCATCGACATCCTTGCCGACGACATCGAGCCCGCCAGTCTCGCATCGCTGCTGAGCGAATCGGCGATCTCGCTGCAGAGCGCCACCCAGGCCGATCTTTCGGAACGCGATCTCGTCCTGGGCTATGCGAAGCAGACCTTGGCCGAGCAGGCCATCCCGCTCGATACCTACGCCCCGGAACGCCAGAACCCGATCGTCGGGCAGGTCATGGGCGCCGTCCCCGACAGAACCGACATCGAAGCTGGCCTGACGGCAGTCGCAGGCGGCGGCAGCGTCGCCGGGCTTGATATTGCCCCGCTCGCGAACGGCAAGCAAAAGGTCTCGCTGACAATACCACTGAGGCTGGGCTTCGAGAGTACGCTGGCTTCCCGCTATCGTGGCAGCGTATTGAAAGAGTCGGCGCGGTACGATCTCGACCCCAGCCTGCTCTACGCAATCATCGAGACCGAGAGCAGCTTCAATCCACGCGCCAGATCACCCGTGCCGGCGTTCGGACTCATGCAACTCGTGCCGAAGTCTGGCGGCATGGATGCGTATCAGCATGTCTACGGCGAGAAGCTCCTGCTCGACCCCGAGTACCTCTACCAGCCACACCAGAATGTCGAACTCGGCGCGGCCTACCTCGACGTGCTCAACTCCCGCTACCTGCGGCTCATCACCAATGAGACGAGCCGACTGCTGTGCACGATCGCGGCCTACAATACCGGCGCCGGTAACGTGGCCCGCGCCTTCACCGGCAAGACCAACGTCGCAGAGGCGGCGCGGATCATCAACGGCATGACGCCGGAGGCGGTCTACGAGCACCTCAAGGCGCATCTTCCCTACGAGGAAACGCGCAATTATATTCAGAAGGTCACACGGGCACAGGACAAATACGCACCCCTGGATGCCCGGGCGAGGAGATAACCATGATCAAGTTTCAACGACTGATACTGATGCTGATCGCGGGCTGTGCGGCAGCCACGGTGCAGGCCGAGGACGTCATCCAGTCGCTGCCGGGCGGAGAGATCAACTGGACCGAAGGGGTCGTTTACGCCGACGGCTACGGTACTGCGTCACCGGACATTACGCTCGCGGCCCAGCGCCGCCTGCTGAGCCGTCGGGCCGCTGTGGTTGATGCCCAGCGCAACCTGCTCGAGATCACCAAAGGCGTGCGCCTGACCTCGATGACGAAGGTCAGCGACATGATGGTGGCGAACGATACGACGGCAACGCGCGTGCGCGGCGTTGTGAAAGGCGCTGTCGTGGTCAAGGAGAACTACCAGAACGACATCTACAGCGTCACGATGATGATGCCGGTGGGCGGCAAACTGATGCAGGCCGTGCTCGACAAGGATCAGATGACCGCCGATATCGAACGCCCGTCACTGTTTGGCATTGATGCCTGGGACGTCGCTGCTGCCGTCGACAGCCTGCTCGCCGCGGTGATCGCGCCGGTTCAGGCGGCCACCAACCTCACGCTCCAGAACCAGCAGGAAGCCGACACGGTTCGCAGGATTCTGGGCTGGCTCCAATCGTCCGGGGCGGATGATGTCGAGGGCGCGCTCAGGGATTCGGTCAACCGCTTCGAACAGGGCGCGCGCTTCTCGGGACTGCTGGTCGACGCCTCACAGGTCAACAGCTTCGAAATCGCCGCGGTACCAACGATCCGCGACGAAGAAGGCAATATCGTCTACCCCAACGACAGCACGTCGTTTGGCGATATCGTCGAGAAACGGGGGGTCACCTACGATCTCGATCTCGACGACGCCATCCGCAACGACCGCGTCGCCACGTCACCCTTCGTCGTCAATGCCGTCGGCACCTACAAAAACCAGTTCTCTGATCTCGTCATCAGCAAGGCGGACGCCCAGCGGATTGCCGAGAGCGCCAGCACGCTCGATGCCATGCAGCGGGCCGGTGTGCTGATTGTGATCGGGATCTAGCCCGCATATCTCACCGATTCGCTGCGTTCTCAATGAACACCGCGCCATCCGGTATGTTTGTCGAGGAGTCGGACGGCTCAGTCTGTAAACTCGAATCGCTTGCCTGAATCTCGCTTGTCTTGGCGGCTCGTGAGCGCACATGCTCGCTGTGGCGTGTTCTCGACGGGCGCGCCCGAGCGACGCCTCCGCTCGCGAGCACGCTCACAAGCCACCAATCCTGCGCGATATTTCAGGCAATCGGTGAGATATGCGGGCTAGAGCGCGTCTGCGCGCGGGCCCGTGGTAATCGTCAGATCGGCCTCGGCAAACTCGGCGACGCCCGGCCGGCTCATATTCGAGTCCTTGATACCAATCTCGATGCCGCGCGTTTTCGCGGCGACCTGCTCGATGCCATCGTTGACCAGATAAACATCCCTTCCGACCGGTGTCATATCAATGTTGCCGAGCTGTTCGGTGCTCGCATACAGAATCAGCTTCTCCTCGCCGAAGGGTTCCGTGACCGTCAGCTCGAAGCGATCCTCACCGGTGGGCACCTCGAACATCGTGCCACCCTGGAAGTAGTTGTCGCGCCGGTGCTGGTTCGGCAGCAGCTGAATGTTGTTCCCCTTTGCGTCGACATACACGAGCCGCGCGTAGAAAGGCTTGTTGCCACGCAAGAAGACCTTCATCTTGTCCCCTTCGACGAACGCGCCCTCACCCGAGTTCACCCAGAGCTCGACATTGAGCGGCAGGCGCGGGTCCATCTTCATCTCACCGGTCTCCACCCGCTGCATCGGTGCAGCCGCCGGAATCACTTCGGCCTTGATTCGCAGCTTGACGCAGAGATCGACGGGCCCGTTCTGCGCCCAGTTCTTCTCGAGGATATCGAGCAGCCTGACCTCCGCCTGTGTGAACGCCTCAACGAGATCGTTCTTCAGCTCGAAGTTCTCGACAATCGTCGTGCTGCTGATGTGTGATGACGTGTACTCCACTGCCATGCGCTTGGCAGATTCCAGCGCAACCTGCTCGGTTTGCTTTCTGGATTTGTCTTCACCCATGCAGGATTCGCCGTCAGCCTCGGTGATCGAAGACTGGGCGGCGAATGCATGACCACTTGCAAGTAGCGCCAGCAGCAGCAGAAATCTCATGTCAACCTCCTAGAGAACGATGATCACGCCCGCATCGTCGAGAAAACCCTCCCCGACCAGCTTTGCGAGACGCTCGGAAGATTCGGTATTCAGCACGATCTCGGTTCGCGTATCGCCAAAGGTACGCAGGCCTTTCAGCACCAGCGGCCGCTCACCGACGATCGGGTGGGTTCGCGCCGTTTCGAGATCGCGCGTGAACAGGGACACCAGCTGCCCACGATCGCGCCTGGCAATCTCGTGGGATCGAGACGGATACAGGATACCGGCGCGCAACTCTCGAATGCGAGGCGACATGGACGGAATGAAGTTGCTCCCCCGGGCATCGAGCACAAGACCGGTAGGCGTCGTATCGGCAACCGCGGCCCGGCCCGGGTTTGCGGCGATCAGCGACTCGATCGTCGAGATGCGGCTCGAAAGTCGGTCGAAAGCCGTCTGCCAGGCGGGCGCGTCGGCGGCGCTGGCCTTTGGCACCAGCAGTTCGAGCGCGTAGGCGATCCATGCCGCCGGCAGTTCGACCGCCGACAGTGCCTGCTCCTCTTCCGGGAATACCTCGTCATAAACCGTCGATGCGAACTGTCCGGACAAGGGTGCGGTTACCGTGACACGGCACGTGCCGTCATCCGCCGGCGTGCGCTCGACGATCTGTGCACCGCGAAGCACGCCTTCAACGGTTGTCTTGATGACGTCGCTGTCGACCATCATGTTCTTGACCAGCGTCGTACCCTGTACGCGAACGCCCTGCATCGACTCGAGCAGGTTTCGCTGCGCATCGACGACCGCGGCGCGGCACGCGAGCAAGGACGCCACCGCCGCTGGCGTACCCTCGGGCGGAATGCCTGCCCCCTCCGCCCGCGCCTGGGCGGCCGTCCAGTTGACGCCACTGTTGGCACCAACCCATTCAACGAACTCCTCGGCTGAGGCGAATCCCGCGCCGAGCAGGCAGATTGTCAGAACTAACGATCGAATCATGGCGAATCTCCGAGCAGCGCATCACCGAGCACGGTCATGTTCGAAGCCGGCGGCTCGAACGTGTTGTTGGTCAGGTTGACCTGGTAGCTGGATCCGTTCTGCAGGTGAAAGGGTTGATTGGCGACGAACTCGTTGCCAACGAAGACGGGCTGCGCCTGCCCCTCAATGACAACGCCGGAAGAACCCGCGGCGGCAATCCGGCTGTCCCGGATCGTGGGCCGGGCTGATCCGCTGATGGTCACGGCACTGAAGCGGTTGTTCTCGAACGTACATGACTCGACCAGCGGGCGGCCGGCGAGAATCTGCAGCGGCAGACCGCCGCCGGTGAAATCGATGCCGCGAAGCGTCACCGGTCGCTCCGTCTGCAACACGAGAAATTCACTGTAGGTCTGGCCGGCAGCATCATTCACGCGAACCGGCAGGCTCCGATCACCGAACACATGCAATTCACCGAGAACGGTCAACGTGCCGCTGGATCCAACTCGAAGCTCGACGCCAGGGTCGATCAACAATACCCCGTCCGTTGCGATGCGTGTCGGCACCGACACCGCGTACGGGCTGTCTGCCTCTGTCAGGCGCCGTACGCCCGAGATCACTTCCGGCATGGCTCCCTTCACGACGGCGGCGCGGCCAAATCGGGGGTCGGGCGCGGCAATCGACTGTACGACAACAGCTTCACTCTCGTTGCCGGCCCGGTCGACGGCACGTATCGCCAGCGTTTGCGGGCGGAAGTTCGTGAGCCCGGTCACGAGCGCCGTCTCGTCCATCACGGACATCGAGCTGAGCGCCTGCCCCAGCCGCGACTCGAGGCGCGATACTTCATAGGCTTCAACGTCGGAATCCGCCGGGCCCTGCCATTCGACCTCGATCGCGCCGTCCTTCGACAACGTCGTCACATGGGTGACCGCTGCAGGAGCAACGTTATCGACATTGAGTAGTCCGTAGGGTGAGATCCAGCTCGTCACCTGTCCGAAGCTGTCCTGGAGCCGGCCGGTCACGACGGCATCCTCGAGATTCAGATCGCGGGGGATGACGGTGCTGCCGGTATACTGCCCCGGCGCGACTTCCTCGAGATCAACAACCTCGTCACCCACGAGAGCGGCTGCCGTCATGTTGGCATCGCCCTCTATGGCGATCTCAAGTGTATCCCCGTATTTCAGGTACTGGCCCGCGCCAGAGTGCACGACGTCGATGATCGCGGGTTTTTCTCGCTGCCCGAGCACCGCCGGCTGTGGAAACTCCTTGACGAGATCGCGGCCGAGATCGTCCGCCGCCCGATACAGGTTGACGTCGCCGTAGAGATGCCGCGCCGAGGCCAGCGCATTCATGATGATGCCAACCGGATTGGTCGAAACACCACCGGCGTGACTGCGCCGCACATCTTCCACTGACCAGATCACGTCGCCGCTCGCATTGTAGAAAGTCAGCTCGACGCCAACCGCAATCTGCGCGTAGATCCCGGCGAACGTCTTGTTGAAGTGCGTGATGTTGCCAACGACGACGCCATCGACGCCGAGCAGTTCCATCGCCTGCGCAGGCGAGAGCGAGGATGGATCATCAATGCCCGCGAGCGCCAGCCGGTTGTCAACGTCTCGCCAGTGCAGCCAGCGGTAATTGGTGGTCGAGAAGTGGTTCGACAACGTGCGACGTACCGCCTCGAAGGCGAACTCGCTGTCCGTCTCGTTGGCGAACGGCATGATCGCAACGGTGGACGGCAGATTCTGCGCTGCCCGAACCTGCTCGATCTGCTCCCCGGACTGCACCGCCGGCGCAGCAGTCACCGTCGAATCGGTGGAGACAGCGCAGCCGCTGAGCAGCCAGAGCAGCAGGCAGATGACGATCTTATTGTTGTTCATTGGTGACCTCTGTCGGTTCAGGATTCTGGCGGTAAACCTCGTCGTCGTAGGCATGCCGCGGCGGGCCCACGGTGACCGTTGGCGCGATGGTCTCGCCCCCGAACAGCCACGAGCGGTTCATCTGGTCGGTCAGCTGGGTCATGCTCTGAAGCGCAAGGTCCACCGAAATCAGCGTAATCGGCAGCTGGCGAATGGCCGGCGCCGACTCGCGCATCAGCGTTTCGGCCTCGGCAAGCGTCAGGGAGGCCTGGTGAGTCAGCGTGACGGTATTCTCGAGCGTCGCCTGCAGGTCGTCATCGGTGTTGGCAATCAACTCGTTGATGCCGGCCATGCTCCCCTGCAGGCTCGTCAGACTCGTCTCCACTGACGCCACCATGCCGGGCAGCGTCCGGCTGACTTCGGCAAGGCTCGCCGTGACGGTCTCGAGATTGTCGATGCTTCTGTAGATCTTGTCCTGATTCT
Organism: Pseudomonadales bacterium; assembly: GCA_965267485.1. GTDB lineage: Bacteria > Pseudomonadota > Gammaproteobacteria > Pseudomonadales > Azotimanducaceae > JANQJA01. Next base: position 3,554,737 of record OZ254080.1, read on the forward strand.
GGTTCATGCCGCGGGTGATCTCCTCGACGTTGGCAACGATCTCGGTCACCTGGTCGGTGAGCATGATGATGTCGATCTCCTCGAGGATCGAACTGATGCCCTTCGGCGTATCGGCAGGGATGAATGTACCCGGGTCCATCACGCCGTTGTCCTGGTTCGCCGGCTGGAAGATCAGGCCGCTGCCGGTCAGCAGCGTCGAGACGCCGAGCTCCGTGTCGACGGCGAGCCGGCTGCCTTCGGCGTAGAACGGCTGATAGGCCGGAGACAGTTTGAAGTCGACGCGCACCATGCCCTCGGTCGTCATGCTGACGGCGGTGACATTGCCGATCGGGACGCCGCGCATCGAAACGGATGCCTCAACGCCAATGCCGTAGGTCTGGTCGAGTACCGTGTAGAAAGGAATGCCCTCTTCGGCATTCAGGCGATGCACGAAGGGAATCAGAAAACCGATAAGAAAGAGGAGCAATGCACCAATCACGAACAGCCCGACGACGCGATCTCGCGCACCGACCTCGAAGGGCGTGTGACCGGTCGCCGTCATGAGACGCCCTGCGCTACCAGCGATCGATTCTTGATGTCGTAGACCCGATCCGATCGCTCGATCACAAGGTCACTCGACGTCGTCATGATGACGCTCATCGGATGCTCTGCCTGATAGCTTCTGATCGTCTGCATTGTAGCGACAACCACCTCCTCTGACATCCCTCCCTCCAGTTCGTCCACCAGCAGCAGTCCGGGCTCGACGACGAGCGCGCGCGCCAGGTTCACCAGCCGGGTCTGCACATCGTTGAGCTGGTGTGGGCTCAGCGTCAGCAGCGAGGCATCGAGGCCAAGCCGTGCGCAGACGGTCGTGATCCGGTCTTCGATCTGCGCCTCAGTCAGGTTGGTGTGAAAACGGAGCGGCAGGCTGATGTTCTGGTAAACGGTATAGAGACTGATGAGCCCGCGTTCTTCGTAGACAAATCCGATCGATGCAGCGACGGCTTCCGAGGCGCCTTGCAGGAGGTTCTCGCCCCGGTAGACGACCTCGCCGCCGCACCCCCGGAGCAGACCGGCAATCGCCTTCAAGAGGCTGGTGCCACCGTCGAGCACACCCGTCTCGATGGCCACGAGTTCGCCGTCGTCCACCCTCATGTCGATGCCATCGAGCAGCAGCAGCCCCGGATACTCGACCCGAAGGTCCCGTACCTGCAGCAGACTCATTGCGTGTACGCCAAAAGGGACAGCACGACATTGATCAAGAAGAACGCCATGAGCTGCGAGGTGGTCGAGTTCGAGATGGCTTCTGAAACCTCATCGAAGCTTTCGTCGGCCTTGCCGCCGAAGTGAATCGAGATGACGCCGATGACCATACCGCCGAGCAACGCCTTGACGATGTTGATGGCCACTTCGTTCATCGTGATCTGGCCGAGAATGTTCGACAGGAATGCGCCGAAGCTGATCGTCGGATCCGACAGCCAGATGAAGACATACGCCGACAGGATGCACATGAAGTCGAAGTAGATGAACATCAGCAGGAGCGAAATGGGAAACGCAAAGAAGACAGGCAACAAAAACAGGAACACCGGGTTGATCCCCATGCCCTTGAGCACCTGAAACTCGCGATTGATGCGCAGATATCCGATTTCGGACGTCACGGCCGTCGCAGAGCGCGAAATCAGGATGATGCCGGAAATCAGCGGGCCGAGTTCCCTGAACACGATGACCACGAACAGGTACCCGTACTGTTCGGCGATGACCGCGCGCGGGATGTAGTCAAAGAGGCGGGACATCAGCAAGGCGCCGATGAAGATCGCAATCATCCCGTTGACATAGAGCGCACGCACACCGGTCTTGTACAGCTGGCGCACGAACAACCGGTAAAAAATCTGGCGCCGGTTCGGATAACGGAGATCCGCGGCGGCGGTCAGCGCAACCGAAATGAGGCCGACGATATCGAAGACATACGCGAGGGTGTTCCGGTGCCACCTGCCGACGGCACCGACCCAGTCCATCACTGACGATCCAGCCATGCCGCAACCGCACCTGCGCGCTCGTCATCGCCGATTGCCAGCAGCGCGCGCCGGGCACGATCGGCGAATGCACCCGCACGCTCACGGTCGCCTGCCCCGGCAGCGAGCCGCGCAAGTGCAAAGAGCGTATCCGCGACGCCGCGGGAATCTCCGGCAAGTCGATACATGTCGAGCGCGTTCTGCAACAGATCGCTGCGCGCCGCGGCGAGGCCGGCGCGATACAGCACGAAGGCACGGTCTGCGGCGCGCTGCCGGCCATCGTCCAGCAGCGCTGCGGCTCGCTCGGTCTCGTTCAGGTAGGTCAGGGCAACGGCGCGGTCAATGGGATCATCAGCACGCGATACGACCCGCCGGAACGCGGCTTCGTCACCCAGCGCACGGCCCACGATGATGTCGGTCTCGAAGTCAGCATCCAGCTCGCGCCGGGTGGGTGCGTCCATCTGCTGCCGGAGCCTGTCGAGCCGGCGGGCTTCGACCTTTGCCGCGTCCACCTCACCCCGGGCGAGCGCATACTGGGCCGCTAGTTTGGTAACGCGCCACTGCCCGCCCAACTCATCAAGGGACTCATACCGGCTTCGTGCGGCGCTCATCGCCTGCGGAATCAGCCAATAGGCTCGGGTCTCAAAGGCATCGAGCAGGTTCTGCTCGAGTGGATCGATTGTGGGCGCCTCCTCCTCGGGGCTGCTGGCACAGCCGAGCAGCAGGAGCAGCGCCAGGCTAGGCAGAAGCCGTCTGGGCCATCTTTTCATGTTCGCGTTCCAGAATCCGGAGCAAAGCCGGCAGCCGATCAGGCGTGTTGACGTATTTGTCGAGAATATCGCGCGCTTCCTCGAGACTCTTTTCACGAAGCAGGAACCGGAAGTTGGCACGCAGCGGCGAGAAGTCTTCCTTGTCGAGCAGCCCCTCGATGAGGTCGGTGAACTCGTCGTATTGCCCCTGTTCGAACAGGCGTCTCGCCCGACCGAGCTTGTACCGGAGTATCAGCGGCGACATGAGTGAATTCGAGAGGAACGCAGCGAACAGCGCCAGGAACGTCACGATGAAGTCACCGACCTTGTCTTTCGCGATGCTCATCCACTCCGCGAATTCGGTACTCGTCTGCGCTTCCTCGGTGGTCCGGATTTCCTCGACATAGCTGCGGGCCTGGCGATCGAAGGGGTCGATCTGCAGGGCCCGGCGAAATGTCACTTCTGCGGCATCAAGGTCGCCCTTGCGATACTGCGCCTCCCCCTTCGCCGTGAGCAGCACGGCGTTGCCCGGGAACTTCGCGATGGCGAGGTCACCGAGGGCAATCGCGGTGTCGAAGTTGCCGGCGTCGGTGGCCTTCTGGATGGCAATCGCCGCGAGGTTCAGGCTCGAGGTGAGCCGCTCGAAGCGCCGGTCGATCTCCTCGATGCGCGAGCGGGCATGATCATCGGCAGCATCTGCCGACAGTTCCAGATATGCCCGTCGTGCGGCTCCGAAACGCTCGCGATCGTACAGGAGGTCGGCATAGTCCCTGAGAATTGTGCGGTTCTTCCGGAACTTGTCCCGCCCCGCCTCGAGGACATTCAGCGCACTTCGGTAGTCGCCTCGCTCCACCAATTCTGATGAATATTCGACCACCCGCTGGGGCGAAGCGAGCACCTCGGCATCGATCGCCGCAGACCGCACCGGCGACGCGAAGGTCACCATGGCGATTGCCAGCAGAATCAGTAGGATAGAGCGTCCAGACATTGTTTTCGCTACAATTGCTCAAGGCATTCTAACAACTTCGGTTTAGAGCGCACGCAGTCTGCAGCAAGCACTGCGAACAACCACACTCCGGGCCACCATGATCGACTTCCGACACAGCATCGCAGGCGTCATCTTCTTGTCCCTCTGCGCTTGCTTCGCCAGCGCACAGAGCCGCGGCATTTCGATCGACCTTCGCGAATCCCCGAGCGCCGACGCGCCCATCGTCGAAACGGTCCAACTCTACGACGAAAGCTACGCACTGGTCATCGGCATCGACGAGTACACGAACGGATGGCCGCGACTGAGCAATGCCGTCAAGGACGCGGAGATCGTCGCGCAGGAACTGGAAGCCAAGGGCTTCGAGGTCGAGTTGCACCGGAATCTCGACTCCGAGGAAATGGCCACAACGTTCAAGCGCTTCTTCACCATCCGCGGCCAGAATCCGAGCGCGCGCCTGTTCGTCTGGTTTGCCGGCCACGGCATGACGATCGAGGGCGAGGGTTATCTCGTGCCGGCAGACGCGCCGGTGCCGTCTGACGACCAGAGTATCGGCAACTTCAAGTTCATGGCGTACTTCCTGCGGGACTTTGGCGGCCTGATGCGGGCCGCCCGCTCAAAGCACGCCTACGCGGTCTTCGATGCCTGTTTCGCAGGCACGGTATTCTCGTCCGCACGTGCCCTGCCCCCACCCGCCATTACCCGCGCAACCACCAAGCCCGTTCGCCAGTTCCTGACGAGCGGCGATGCGAACCAGGAAGTCTCTGACGACGGCACCTTCCGCGAGCTCTTCGTTCGCGCGATCCGCGGTGACGAGCGTGCCGATGCCAACAACGACGGCTACGTGACGGCCAGCGAACTCGGCATGTACCTGAATGATCGCGTCACCAACCTCACCGAACAGGCGCAGACGCCCCGATACGGCAAGCTGCGCGACAAGAATTTCGACCTGGGCGACTTCGTGTTCGTGCTGCCCGGCACGACACCTTCAGGAGAAGGTGCGCCGACACTGGCCCGCAGCACGCCAGACCCGGAGATCATCTTCTGGAATTCGATTCAGGGCAGTGAGGATGTCGGCGAGTTCGATGCCTACATTGCGCAGTACCCGGAAGGAAAGTTTGCAGAGCTCGCCCAGGCCCGCAAACGCGCCCTGCTCAGAAAGGCCGCGCAGGAACGCGCCGCCGAGGAAGCACGCAAGAATGTCGAGGTCACCTCCGTCGACCTCGACATGGAGGCGACATCCACCGCCAACGTCCGCTCGCTGCCGTTCCCCAATGCACCGCGTGTGGGACAACTCCAGGAAGGCGCAGACGTCTGGGTGACAGGAGAGGCCCGCACGCCCGGCGGCCTCTGGTACCAGGTTGCAAGGGACGGCGTCGTGCTCGGATTCGTGTACTCGCCGCTGCTCCGATCCGTGACGACCGTCGCCGAATATCTGCCGATCGAAATGCTGCCCTTGCCCGAATCCGATGTACTCGTTGCACAGGCCGAGCGTGAGGCCGTGGAAGCCGAAACGGCAAAGACGCCTGCCGAACAATCAATCGACGACGAATTTTCGGTACTGGTCGATGACCTGCTCGAGCAGGTTGCCGTCGAACAGGAGGCCTCCGCGGCGCCCGCCGTGGCGTCGAGGGCGATCGAGATGGCGACACCCGTGCAGGGCCTCGAACCCGATCCGGCACTGGCGGAGCCCCCGGTTACCAACGAATCCGCGCTGGTGCAATCAGACGCGCCCGCAGCCGAGCCGGAGGCCGAGATCGCGCCTGCACGCCTCGCGGCCCCCGATGCCGAACTGATGCCTGCCAGCGACATGGATCAGGCAATCGCCGCCGCTGAATCTTCCGCGACGACGACACCCGCGGAGCCGCTCGACACAGCAACGACTGGATCTGCGATCGAGACTGAGACTGAGACCATAGCGTCGGCCGCCAACGAGTCCGATACGGCAGGCGCCGCCGAGCCCTCGCTCGCAGCCGCCGTCGCCACGACCGAATCCGCCGGCGATGGCGAGCACGCCGCTGCTGACAATGCCGCAGTTGAGCAGATTGCCACCACTGAACCTGAAGCGGCGGCCCCCGCCCCGTCGGAGAACACAAGCGCCGAGACCGATGCACCGGTCGAGACCACGCCCGCCGTCACCGCGACCGAGCCGTCGGGAGACGCGGAACAGGTCATCGCCATGGTCACCGAGGCCATCACAACGCCTTCGGCACCGCCATCGAATGCAGCAACTGCCGACGCCGCTGGCGCAGCGGATGACACAAGCGAGCCGGCAGTCGTCGAAACCGTGGCCACCGAACCATCGGCGACCGCCAGCGATGATGTACCGCCCGGCCTCAAACGATTCATCGTCGCCGCGCTGTCCGGCGACTCCAAGATTCAGGCCTCACTGGGCTACATGTACGAAACCGGCAGCAATGGCGTGAGCGTTGATCTCGAAGAGGCCGTTCGCTGGTACACCATGGCCGCCAACAATGGTGAGCCCGGCGCGATGTTCAACCTTGCACTGCTCTACGAGCACGGTGAGGGCATCGGCGGGCAGGATCTCACAGAAGCCGCATTCTGGTTCCGCCGGGCGGCCGACTCCGGCGATCTCGACGCGCAGCAGAAGCTCGCCTACATGTATGAGCAGGGCCAGGGCGTGATGTCCGATCCAACGGAGGCGGTGTTCTGGTATCGCAAGGCGGCTGTTGCGGGATCGCCAGACGCCCAGCAGAAACTCGGCTTTATGTACGAGAAGGGCGTGGGCGTTGCGGAAGATCCGCTCGAAGCAGCACGCTGGTACGAGAAGGCTGCCCTTGCCGGTCGGCAGACGGCGCAGAACAATCTGGCACGCCTCTACCAGCTTGGTATCGGCGTCGACAAGGATCTCGACCGGGCGCGCTACTGGTATGAAAAGTCAGCCGCCCAGGGCAACGATATCGCCAACCGGAACCTCGCCAACCTCGAAGGTGAATAACGCTCGTTAGCCGCCCAGGCGCATGACGCGCTCGGTGGCCTCTCCATGGCCGCGATCGCTCGCGCGCCGATACCACGACAGCGCGGTATCACGGTCCCGCTTCACACCCCGACCCCGCTCGTAGAGATTGCCGATCAGGTATTCCGCGTCTGCGTAACCAGACTCCGCGGCGAGCGTCAGCCACTCCAGCGCGGTCGCGTAATCCCGGTCGACACCACGCGAATCGATATAGGCGCGGGCCAGCGCTGTCTGGGCCGGCGGGTATCCCTGCTCGGCCGCCTTTGAATACCAGTCGACGGAGGATTCGTAGTCACGCCGCAGATCGGCAAGACCGTTGTAATAGAGGTTGCCGATGGCCACCTGCGCCGGTGGGTAGTTCTTCTCGGCCGCCATGCGGAACCAGTTGAGCGCCTCAACATGATCCTCACGGCCGCGGTCGTCCATGTTGCCGCGCTGGTACATGAGGCCGACCAGCATCTCCGCTTCGGGGTAACCCTTGTCCACCGCATCGGCGATCTCGTTGCGTGCATCCTGAATCCGGTTCGCGGCAATCAGCGCGCGGGCATACTGCACCTGGAACCGCACCACCTCCGGGTGGCTTCGCAGCGCATCATTGCAGGTGGGTATCGCGACCTGGGCTGCAATCTGGTCGATCGGGATACCGATGTCGCGCGGCTTGCGGTGATAGGCCGCGAGCTCATCACAGGTGTGGGACTCCGGCACTTCAGCCTCGAGCGCCTCCAGCGTCTCGTCAGTCACATCCCCGTTGACCTCGAGGCCGCGCCGAATCTGGTAAACGGCAAGCGCCTCGCGCGTCGGAATCGTCAGCTCGCCGTTCTCGTCTTCCAGCCGAAAGCCCACCTGGTACAGATTGCGCTGTGCCTCCCGGATTCTCAGCATTCTCGCCTTCTCGGCACGGCGCGCCATCTCTTCACGTCGCAGGCGCTCCTGTTCCTCGCGCTCTCGCGCCTGAATCTCGGCCTGCTCACGTACCGCCAGCAGCAGCTCCGTCGCTTCTTCGTAGTAGGTGCCCTCCCGGCCCGTGTTCCGAAGGTAGTACACCAGGCGATCACGCGCTTCGAGCGCACGACCGAGGCGATACAGGGCACGGCCCTCGAGGAAATAGAGACTGTCGGGAATCGTGAGCTCGAGCGCGCGGAACTGCGGCACGAGATCGACAATGCCCTGATGGTTCTCGTTGCGGATATGGTCGGCCAGCTGCTCCCTCAACAGGTCGATTCGCACTTCGAGCGGAAGTCCTTCCGATGCGATCTCGGCCGCCTGGCTGCCCATCGACAGCGAAAGGACAACCAGTCCGAGAAGTGTCTTGGTTCGGATATTCATAGGATTTCCCCGGCGGCTTAGAAGGGGTCGGGCCCCTCACAATAGTCTTTGAGAGTCAGGATACTGCTGGCAAGCTGACGCAGGTCTTCGGCGCGATTGGCGTCCGTTGTGAACCGCCAGCGGTCTGTATTGAATTCGCCATCCGACGTTGTATGCAGCTTGTCGTTCAGTTCGAGTACCACGGATGCCCAGCCTTCGCCGGAAACACGCACCTGGCTGATGCTCCTCACGTCCTGCGTGAGGTCGAGATTGGCGCGGCGGGTCGCCTTGACCGGGCGTGCGTCACCACCGCACACGAACTCGTGGGACGACTCGCTGCGAAAGTTGAGCTGGCAGGTTCCCCGGGACTGCACCCAGTTGGCGACGACCCGGTTCTGCTCGCATTCGTGGGACGGTGCCTGGTATTCGGCAAGCGATGCGGCAATGAGCGTGACGACGTTGTTGACGGCCATGCGCGCACGTTCATCCTGTTGTTCCTGTTCGAGGTCGGCAATCTGCTCGGGCGTCAGCGCCTGCGGCGCCTCCGGCTCGGGTTCCGACGATGCCTCACCGCCGCTGGCGGCCTGGTCGATGGCTTCGGCCAAGAGCGAGTCGAGAGACAGATCGCCACTCGCGGGACGGGACGAATCGGAGGACGGTGTCGGCGCAATGGTCGCCAGCGCACCGACATCGGCCGTGACCTCAAAACCCTCGATCTGCAGCGACTCGCCAAAAATGCGCCTTGCCGCATCCGGTGGCTCACAGAACGAGCCATCCTCAGGGCGCTCGCAAAACAGCAGGGCCCACATTGGCGACTCGGTGGCCGTCTCGCCGAAATCACTGCCTGCGCGACCAATGAGCGGCGTGAGCTTGATGTAGCGCAGCGAATCGTCCTGTAGCCGGACCTGCAGCCACACGCTGGTGAGACCAGACAGGCAGTCCGAAGCGGTGTTGGGCCCGGCGTCCCAGCGCACACTGGACGTCAGCAGCGGCTCGCCAAAGGCCTCATCGAGGCGTGCCCGGACAGACATTTCGGAAATATTGCAGAGCGATGCCCGAAAGTTTTCGCGCGTCACCATTTCGCTGACCGCTGCCCAGGAAGGCAGCGATGCAAAAAGTACGGTTATTCCCAACAGGCACTGAATGCTTCGCATAGCGGGCTAGTTTATCGTCGCGACCACCACCATGCCAGCGAGGCGCCGCCTGATCAGTCCGCGACCGCCGCCCGCCGTTCGGCCAGTCTCGCCAGGTTGGCCTGATGCCCCTCCCGGTTGATGCGGTAGGTCGCGACAATAGCCAGCGCGAGCAGATACATGCCGCAGTAGAGCGGCAGGAAGAACGTCGCGAGATCAACGCGCACCTCGCGCGTCACGTCACTGACGTCGGTGATTCCGTCGAGGCCGACGAGCGTTACAATCGTGCCGGCACCAATGATGCCGCCAGCGCTGATCGCCTTGCCCGCAAAGCCCCGGGCTGCATAGAACAGCCCTTCTGACCGGCGGCTTGTGGCCACCTCGCTGTCTTCGACGACATCGGCCATCATCGAATCGAGCAGCACGTTGCCAATGATGCTGAAGATCACCTCCGAGACGATGAACAGGCTGTAAAGGTAGAGCGAGACCCAGCTGCCGAGCTCTGGCCAGAAGCCGGTCAGCAACAGGATGTAGGGAATCGGGTAGAGCGCGACGTTCATGAGAATGGCGAAGATGGCGGCGCCCTTCTTGCCCATCAGGCTGCCGAAGTACGGTGCGAGCCAGTACGCAATGGCCGGCGACACCATCACGCAGAGCCCGGTAAAGGCGATCATCGGGCCGGTGAACGCGAAGAAGTACGTCGTGTTGTAGAGATACAGCGCGGTACCAAGCCCCGCCGCGATGCCCGTCAGCAAACCATAGAAAAACAGTGCCGCGAAGTTGCGGTTTTTCACTGACTGGAAGATCTGCCCGATCTCCCGGCCGATCTCCCGGAACCGGAATGGCTCAAGCGGCTTCGGCATCGCCGCTGCCTCCCGCTGTGTGCCCAGCGATGAGACGACGATCGCGGCGGCAATCAGCAATGCCCCGACCGCACCATAGATCGAATAGCCGGTCTGGACCGCGACCCCGTAACCACCGACCCACCACATGAAGTTGATCGTGTGAATGCCATTGCCGCCATACCAGCCGAACGCGTAGCGCAGTGCGAGCCACTTGTTGCGCCGGTCGTAGTCCGTCTCCAGATCAGGCAGCAGTGCGGTGGATGGCACCTCGAAGAGCGTCGTACCGGTACGTATGAGCAGCGCCATCACGAGGATGTACAGAAACGTATTCTCCTCGTTGAGTTCAATCAGCGGATTGAAGAGGCCATAGAACGTGAAAGGGAGCAGGAAGAACGCGGCATACATGAACGGGTGCCGGCGACCGAGGCGGCTACTGGTCTTGTCCGACCAGTGTCCGAGCAGCAGGTCCGACGCGGCATCCCAGAGCATGGCAATGGCAAGCGCGAGCGAGGCGAGGTAACCGGGAACGCCCAGCACCTGATTGGCATAGATCAGCAGCAGATAGCTGAAGGCGTTGTTCTTGATGCCATAGGCCAGCGAGGCCGATCCGTAGAACCAGAAGATCGGCCGTCGTTCGAGTGCGACGGTAGACAAGTGCGATTCCCCCTTAAATACTCGGGGGAATATAGCTCAAATGTCGGGGTTGTGGGCTATGCGCGCCAGACCTTCGAAGCTGGGTCGCCGGGGCACGCAGGGGCTTCCCGGCAGGCTGGAGGACATGGATGTCCGAAAGCCAGCGTACATGGATGTACCGGGGCGCGAAGCCTTGCAGCGGTGCCGGGAAGCCCCTGCGTGCCCCGGCGACTGGATTCAATTCCTGTGGTCAGCGAGCAGGAACGCTCAGTCGAAGTTGGCGGCGAGCGACGCGCGGATGTTCTCTGCGACGACGAGTTCATCCACCGGATAATGCTCATGATCAACGCCGATCACGAGTGGCTCGCCGGCCTTCGCGGCGGCGATCTGCTCATCGTTGAACTCATAGCGCAGAAAGTGAACGCTCGAGGTCTTCTCCTCGTTGTCGCGCTCCATGTCTTCGTCGGCAATCGCGAACACCTTGCCCGTCGAACCGAACTGCAGCCACACCTGATCCTCGATGCCAATCAACTTCGCGAGTTGCCGCTTGCGCTCCTCCACATCCTCGTACTGGATCAGCATCGAAACTTTCAGGTTCTTGCCATCAGGGATCAGCGGATTGTAGGCATCGAGTTCGTCCTGAATGCCCTCGGGTTCGAACACGCGCTCGACCCGCAGCATTTCCTGGATCTGATATCGAATCGTCGTCTCGTCCTCGAAGATCATCAGCATGTGCTTGCCGACGAGGACCTGACGATCCTTCTTGTGTGCCATCACTTTCGCCCGGAAGCTTTCGCGCTCCCGCGCATATTCTTCCAGTGACCAGAGATCGTCACGGGTCAGTGTCATCATGATCTCTCCTGTTCAGATTCCGTATGCGTTGCGCAGCAGGGTGATCGGATGTTCTGCCAGGTCCACCGAGTCTGAAAGATGGGCAATCTGGGTTGCCGCCATCGGGCAGTCCGACGAAAAGTGGTCGGGACTCTTCTGGTCGACCTGCCGTACCACCGGGCGGGCGATCTTCACCGAATTGGCCCGGGTCTCCGCTTTCACCGCGTACGTGCCGTCGTGCCCCGAGCAGCGCTCGATGGCGTGGACCTGCGTATCCGGCACCAGGTTCAGCACATCACGGGTCTTGATCCCGACGTTCTGTACCCGCGTGTGACAGGCAACCTGATATGAAACGTCACCGAGGCTGTTCTTGAACTCCGTGTTGAGCAGCCCTTCCCTGTGGCGCAGGAACAAATACTCGAAGGGGTCGAAGAACGCTGCCTGCACCTTTTTCACATCAGGATCATCCGGATACATCAGCGGGATCTCCTGCTTGAACATGAGTACACAACTCGGAATTGGCGCGATGATGTCGTAACCCTCATCGACCATCCTTGCGAGCTGAGGGATGTTCTTCTCTTTCAGTTCGTTGACGGTGTCGAGGTCGCCCAGTTCGAGCTTGGGCATGCCACAGCAGACCTCTTTCGTCGCGAGATCAATCTGGATGCCGTTGTGCTCGAAAACCCTGATGAAGTCGTCGCCGATCTCCGGTGACGTGTAATTGCAATAACAGGTGGAGAAGAACGCAACCTTGCCGGTCGTGCGGCCGGCGGCCTTCGGTTCGCTGACGCCACCACTTTGCCAGCGCTTGCGCAGCGTATTCGAGTGAAACGTCGGCACTGGCGCCTCGTGATGCACGCCCATCGTCGATTCGAGCGCATTGCGGAACATCCCGTTGCGATTGAGCGCATTGACGGTGACGTCGACCACCGGAATCGATGCCATCGCGAGTGTGGAATCGGTGCTGGTGAGCGCCTTGTCGCGGAAGGACGCGCCCTGCTTTTTGAATTTCTGTGCCTTCGCCTGCAGCATGAGGTGCGGAAAGTCGACATTCCACTCGTGCGGCGGGACGTACGGGCACTTGGTCATATAACACAGGTCGCAGAGATAACACTCGTCGACGACCTTGATGTAATCGGCCTTGTCGACCCCATCGACTTCCATCGTTTCCGATTCGTCGACGAGATCGAACAAGGTCGGGAAGGACTGGCACAAGCTGACGCACCGGCGGCAGCCATGGCATATATCGTAGACACGCTCGAGTTCTGCGTTGAGCTTGTCTTCGTCCCAGAAATCGGGCTCTTTCCACTTGAGGGGATGCCGTGTGGGTGCCTCGAGGCTCCCTTCGCGATGTTCGCTCATGCCGAAAAGTCCTCCTTGTACCGCCTGTTAGCCGTCGAGCGTGTCGAGTGCCTTCTGGAAGCGGTTGGCGTGGCTGCGCTCAGCCTTCGCGAGCGTTTCGAACCAGTCGGCGATTTCGTCGAAGCCTTCGTCGCGCGCGGTCGCGGCCATCCCCGGGTACATGTCGGTGTACTCGTGCGTTTCGCCAGCAATCGCTGCCTTCAGGTTGTTGCTGGTGTCGCCCATCGGGAGACCGGTCGCCGGGTCGCCGGATTCCTCGAGGTATTCGAGGTGGCCGTGCGCGTGGCCGGTTTCGCCTTCGGCGGTGGAGCGGAATACGGCAGAAACGTCGTTGTAACCCTCAACGTCGGCCTTGGCGGCGAAGTACAGGTAACGACGGTTGGCCTGGGATTCGCCGGCGAAAGCGTCCTTCAGGTTCTGCTCGGTTTTGGTACCTTTCAATGACATAGCTATCTCTCCTTAATCCTTGAATACCCCTATTAAGGGAGAGAGCACTGTAAGAGGGTGCCTTCAAGGGATCAAATGAATCTTTTCGCTCACGATGATCGTCTGAATCGATCAAGAAATGCTAGCCGCAGACCTCTGCCTTGTAGGCCTGAAAGAGATCATCGACCTGTTGCCAGAGTGCACCGGCAGCACCGTTGCCGACGGGTTTGCCGTCGAGTTCGCCGACCGGCCAGATCTCGTGGCCTGAGGATGAAATCATGACCTCGTCCGCGGCCTCGAGTTCCGCGACGGTGATTTCACGTTCTTCGAGTTCAACGCCGTTGTCCTGGCAAAGTTCGACAATCAGGTCGCGCGTGATGCCGTGCAGCAACAGGTTGCTCTTGGGGGGCGTGACGAGCTTGCCGTCGAGCGCGATGAAGACGTTCGCCGCGGTGGACTCGGTGACGAGACCGTCTCGCACGAGAATGGCGTCATCGTAGCCATTGGCGATGGCCTCGTTCTTGAGCATGCCGGCGGCGATCAGACTGACCGACTTGATGTGGCCCCGAGACCAGCGGAAGTCGTCCATCACCGTTGCGCGATACGGCCGGATCGACTCGCGCGACAGAATCGGCGCATGCCAGGCCATGACCAGGACGGTCGGCTCAGCGTTTGCCGGGTATTCATGACTGCGAATCTCAGCCACGCCACGCGTGACCTGAACATAGACATACGCCGGGGACTCGGCACAACGTTCCACGGCATCGTGGATCAGCTTGGTCCATGCGGCATCGTCCATCGGGTTTCGGATGCGGATTTCGTCCAGGCTGGCACCGAGACGCTTCAGGTGCCGCTCGAGCGTGAACGGCTTGCCCTGATAGGCCGGGATAACCTCGTAGACCCCGTCGCCGAACATGAAGCCCCGGTCGAGGACCGAAACCCGTGCGTCGTTCGGGGCCTGCCAGACCCCGTTGAGACAGGCGACGGCGGGCATTGGCGGGCTACTTCTTCGCGGTTTTCTTCATGCGCGATTCCTTGGGCTTGACGCCGGAAACGCCGTTTTCGATCTGTTCGATCTTGCCGCCATTCTTCAGGAACGCTTCGACGTCTTCTTCGAGACGGGCGCGGGGACCAGCTTTGCTGATGGACTTGTCTTTCACGATGAACTCCTTATTCCGTTTAGGACAAGACACCGCAGGCGAGCGAATTCGCGGGGATTCAATTCCGAAATTGTGCTGTGAGAAGCGGTGTCGCGGCGAGAGATGAACAACATCACGGACGGATGGTACGCGAATCCGAGCCGCAAAGCGAGTCAGCGCTAACCTCACCCCGCCGCCACCGCAGCCTCTGCGCCCGCCCCGCCGCCAATCGCGGGAGCATTGGGGTCAGGAGCATTGGGGTCAGAGTCGGGAGCATTGGGGTCAGAGTCGGGGGTCAGAGTCGGGGGTCTGACCCTGGGGTGGCACTGGGGTCTGACCCTGGGGTCTGACCCTGGGGTGGCACTGGGGTCTGACCCTGGGGTCTGACCCCGGGGTGGCACTGGGGTCTGACCCCGGGGTGGGGCAAAAAAAGGCGCCCGGTGGGCGCCTTTTTTGGATGGGTCGCGTCAGGCGACTTTGGGTACGAAGACCGATTTCACCTCGAGGAACTCCTCGAAGCCATACTCACCCCATTCGCGGCCGTTGCCAGACTGCTTGTAGCCACCGAAGGGGGCGCCGAAATCAGGGCCGGAGCCATTCACGTGGACGTTACCGCTGCGAATCTGTGCGGCGACTTCCATCGCGTGATCCACATCACCGGACTGCACATAGCCCGAGAGGCCATAAGGCGTGTCGTTGGCGATGCGGATCGCTTCTTCCTCGGATTCGTAAGGCAGAATCGAGAGTACCGGCCCGAAGATCTCCTCGCGGGCGATGGTCATGTCGTTGGACACGTTGCCAAACACCGTGGGCTTCACGAAGTAGCCGCGGTTCATGCCATCCGGGCGGCCCGTACCGCCGGCAACCAGCGTCGCGCCTTCGTCAATGCCCTTCTGGATCAGCGCCTGGATCTTGTCGAACTGCGTTTCATTGACGACGGGACCGATGGTTGTACCCTCTGCGAACGGATCGCCGGGCTTCACGCCTTCTGCGGCGGCCTTGGCGATCTCAAGGGCTTCGTCGTGAGACTTCGCCGGCACCAGCATGCGGGTCGGCGCATTGCAGGACTGGCCAGAGTTGGTGAAACACTGTGTCACACCGGATGCCACCGCGGCTTTCAGATCTGCATCCTCGAGGATGATGTTTGCCGACTTGCCGCCGAGTTCCTGCGCAACACGCTTGACCGTCGGTGCTGCGGCCTTGGCGACCTCGACACCTGCCCGGGTTGAGCCCGTAAACGACATCATGTCGACATCCGGATGCGAGGACAGCGCCGCACCCACACTCGGGCCGTCACCGTTGACAAGATTGAAGACGCCCTTGGGCACGCCTGCCGCATCGAGCACCTCGGCAAGAATCATCGCGTTGATTGGCGCGACCTCACTCGGCTTCAGCACAACCGAGCAGCCTGCTGCGATGGCCGGCCCGACCTTGCAGGAAATCTGGTTGATCGGCCAGTTCCACGGTGTGATCAGTCCGCAGACACCCACCGGTTCCCGACGCAGTACATAGTTGCCCTTGCGTTCCTCGAACGCATAGTTCTTGAGGATCTCCATGACCGTGGCGAAGTGGCCCTGCCCCGTTGCCGCCTGTGCGGCCTTGGACAGCCAGATCGGCGCGCCCATCTCGGTCGAGATGACCTGGGCGATGTCGTCGTAGCGCTTCTGGTACTCACCGAGGATCGCACCGAGCAGTTCCACACGCTCGGCGACCGTGGTCTTCGAGAACGATTCGAACGCCGTCTTGGCGGCTGCGACGGCCTTGTCGACGTCGGCAGCGGAGCCCATGCTGATCTTCGCAAACGGCTCTTCGGTCGTCGGGTTGATCACGTCGAGCGTGGCGGGCTGAACCGGGTCGACCCATTCGCCGTTGATGTAAAACTTGAGGTATTCCTGCATCGTTTGGTCTCTGCTTGTGTTGGAAATAGCGTCGCGTTGCCGCGGGAGACGTAACGCTACAAAGATGCCCCGGGGGTGTCAAGAAGCCAAATCAGCTTAAAAATCAATATCTTGCGAAGGAGGTCAGCACACCTCAACGGGGCCGTTGAACGACTGTCTATCCGTCCGCGTATACGATGGGAGGGCGGAAAAAGCGAACCCCTCGCATCACCGCTATACTGAACCGTACTCACCCTGACGTTCTCGAACCATGTCTACCGCCATGCTGCAACGCACCGCACGCCTCACGCTCGCCCTGACCCTGCTCTCGACGTCCTGGGCGCTCGGCGCCAGCCCGCTGACCTTCCGGTTCGAGTCCAGCGGCGGAGCGCCCGTCAGCGATGTGGTGTTGACGGCCGGAGGGCCAGCGCCCACGTCAGCGGCCACCATGGCCATCATGGATCAGCAGGACAAGGCATTTCGCCCGTACGTGCTACCGGTTCGCGTTGGCACCGAGGTCTCGTTCCCCAACAGCGACCAGATTCGCCACCACGTGTACTCGTTCTCGGCCGCGAAGCGATTCGAAATCCGCCTGTACCACGGCGAGCCCGGCGAGGCGGTGGTGTTCGACGAACCCGGTGTTGCGGCGCTTGGCTGCAATATCCACGACAACATGGTCGGATTCATCTACGTCACCGACCAGGCCCATTTCGGCAAGTCAGATGGCACCGGCGAAGTCACGCTGGACCTTCCCGACGAGGTTCGCCGCATCAACGTCTGGCACCCTGATCTCTCCTTCGATTCCAGCAAGGTCCTGTCGCTGTCACTGGCCGAGATTGCTCGCGATGGCGATGTGTACGTCATCAATCTGGGCATCGCGACGCCCGATCCCGATCCACAGGCAATCGACCCCGCGGACACGGGTCGATTCCAGCAGTTCCTGCCCGACTGATCCGACATGGGCTCTCTTCGCAATCAGGTACTCGGGCTCGTCGTCGGGCTCGTCGTGCTGACGTCGGCGACGACACTGTCCCTCTTCTGGTTCGATACGAGCGAGTTCACGCGAACGACTGTGGCACGCGAATTCACGAGCGCGACAGGATCCTTCCAGCAGTTGCTGGCTTCGAGGGAACGACAGCTCGTCAATTCAGCGGAGTTGCTCACGGCGGACTTCGGCTTCAAGCAGGCCGTCGCCACCCGGGATGGCCCGACAATTCAGTCCGCACTGCTCAATCACGGCAGCCGGGTCGATGCCAATCTCATGTTCGTGACCGATCTGCGGGGCCAGCTGATCGCGTCGACGCACAACGATCTGCCGCCCGGCAGCCCGCTGCCATTTCCCGAGGTTCTCGCGGCCGCGGCCGCCGAAGGGAACTCGATCTCGCTGGTCGATTTCGGGAATGTGCTCTACCAGCTGGTTGTACTGCCAATTCGCGCACCACGCCCCATCGCGTTCGCCGCGGTCGGGTTTCAGTTTGACGAAACGGTGGCCATGGAACTCAGGCGCCTCACCGGGCTCGAGGTCACGATCACCACAGGATCGAATCCGACGCGCATCATCAGCACGCTGGAACAGGACGATCTGCAGCAGGCGCTCAGCGCGCCGAAACAGGTGGACCCGATGTTCGGGCTGCCGTTCGTCGATATCTCGCAGTTCGTGAGTCTTCGGCAACCGCTGACCGACGAGCAGGCCGGTGCCGGAACCCTGATTCTCTCGGCGAGAATCAGCGATCAATTCAACGCGTTCATCAAACTCAGGGATGAGGTCTTTCTGGCCTGTCTCGTTGTACTGCTTGCGGCGATCATCGGGGCATCGCTGTTCGCGAACAATATCACCCGCCCCCTCAACAGACTCGTTACCACCTCTATGCGAATGGCTCGCGGGAATTACGACGTCGAGCCGGTCGATACCGGCCGATCCCGCGAGGTCGGCGCCCTGTTCCAGGCGTTCAGCGTTATGGGCCACGACATCAGGGAGCGGGAGGAACTGATCCGTTGGCAGGCGGAACACGATGAACTGACCGGCTTGCTCACACGACAGAAGACCGTCGAGCGAATGGCGAGCGAGATCCTCGACTCGGATCAGGCGGCGGTGGTGATTGCCTTCGCGATCGACGGCTTGCGCGACATCAGTGACGCGCTTGGCCCGGATGTCGCAGACGAGTTCCTGCGCATTTTCGGCGACAGGCTCAAACGATCGCCGTCGGCCATCATCGGCTCTCGCCTCGCCACCAACGAATTTGCACAGGTCGTGATGCTGCGCCGTCATGAGGAGTCGCCGGAGTCGGTTTGCCAGTACGCACTCGAATCATTGCAGCGACCGATCCAGATTCAGGACATGGCACTCCGCAGAACGATTCGTGCAGGCTATGCGGTTGCCCCGGATGACGGCGAGAGTCCAGAGGTGCTGCTGAAGCGCGCGTCTATCGCGGTCGAGCGGGCTCGTCAGGAGCAGGTACTGATCCGGTCGTACCAGGAAGGCGAAGAGGAAGAGCAGGTTCGACGGCTCAGGATCATCAACGAACTCAAGGCCGCGCTCATTGCCGACGATGGCCAGTTGTTCATGGTCTATCAGCCAAAGCTGAACCTGCGCACCGGCCGCGTCGACAAGCTCGAGGCACTGATCCGCTGGATCCACCCCGAACTCGGCTTCATCTCACCCGAACTCTTCATCGCACTGGCCGAGCAGTCGAGCCTCATCCTCGAATTGACGCAGTGGGTGACCGAAACCGTCATCCGGCAGCGCGCCGCGTGGCAATCGTCGTACCCTGACCTTCAGATTGCGATCAACGTCTCGGCGCAGGACCTCGAACAGGAGAGCCTCGTCGACAGTGTCATGACGCGCCTGAATGAGCACGAGCTCGAGCCGTCGTCACTCTGTTTCGAGATGACCGAACGCGACGTGATGAACAACGCCGACCGCACCGCCAAGACGATGCGGGAGCTCCGCGCCCTCGGTTTCGAGATCTCCGTCGATGACTACGGTATCGGCCAGTCTTCGCTGTCGAAGCTCAAGCAGTTGCCGGTGGATGAGATCAAGATCGACAAGCTGTTCATCATGACGCTCGAGGAATCGGAAGGTGACCGGGCGATCGCAGAATCGACGATCGAACTCGGGCACAAGTTCGGGCTCACGGTCATCGCCGAGGGCGTTGAATCCGCTGGCGCTATCGAGATTCTCGCGGAGTACGGTTGCGACTACGTTCAGGGCTATCACCTCAGCAAGCCGTTGCCGCCCGACGAACTGAACACATGGCTTCAGGAATACAAAGATGCAAGGAGGGTCGCCAGCCAATGATGAGTAGATTCCTCGCAGCCGCGGTCTGCGCCATGCTGCCGGTCAGTGGTGCAATGGCCGCCGATGGCAAGCTCCTCGGAACCCCCGCTGTTACCCAGGTGGAGGGGACAGGCGGTACCGGGGTCGTGCCCTGGGCCATTCTCGCCGGCTACGACACCGATGAGCAGGTCGCCGTGTCTTCGTTTGCGACCGCCGTCAACGTCGACGACTTTCGCCTTCGCGTCTACGGCGCCGCTCTCAGCGTCAGCGACCGACTGGAACTGAGCGTCGCGCATCAGGACATCGAGGTCGTGCCGCTCGGCGTCGACATCGAACAATCCGTCATCGGTGCCAAACTCAAACTTGCTGGCGATCTGCTCTACACCTCCCTGCCCCAGATCAGCGCGGGACTGCAGTACAAGCGCCTCGATGATCCTTCTGTACCGTTCCTGCTCGGCGCGCGCGACGATGCCGGTATCGACTATTACGTCGCCGCCAGTCGCCTCAACCTTGGCGCCGTCTTCGGCTACAACCTGCTCTGGAATGTCACCGCGAGAGCCACGCGCGCAAACCAGAACGGACTGCTCGGCCATGGCGGCGACCTGAACGACGACTACGAGATCATGCTCGAAGGCTCGGCTGCAGTGTTGCTGAACCGACATCTCGCTGTCGGATTCGACCTGAGGGGCAAACCGGACAACCTGTCGTCGGTACCGGAAGATCGCTGGGCCGATATCTTCGTCGCCTGGTTCCCGAACAAGCACATCAACGTCACGGCCGCCTGGGCCGATCTCGGCAACATCGCCGGCCTGCCCGACCAGCGCGGCGTGTACGTATCACTAACGGGGTACCTTCGATGAACAATCCAGTGAAAGCGGCGGCGCTCGTGCTGCTCGCGCTGCTGGCGACCAGCTGCGCCAACGCGCCTCTCGACAGTGATGACCTGTATCGCGATCTCGGCGGAAGGGAAGGAATCGATCGCATCACGGGTCGCTTCATCGCGGGGATCGGCGAAGACCCGGAGATTCGCCCGTTCTTCCTGCACTCGAACCTCGAGAGATTCCACCGCATGATCGGCGATCACCTCTGCGACGTCTCCGGCGGCCCATGCGACTACGACGGCGACAAGATGGTCGAGACGCACATCGGCATGGAGATCAATGAAGCGCAATTCAATCGCGTCGTCGAACTCTTGATTGACGCGATGCGCGCCGAAGACATTCCGTATCCCGTTCAGAACCGGCTGCTGGCGAAACTCGCACCCCTGCGGGGAGACATCATCTACCGCTAGCGATGCCTGATCGAATCGAAAAGACCATCGAGGTCACCGGGCAGACTGATGCGGTCGAGGCCATCGCGGCGTCAACCGGCCTGTCGAAAACCCGTATCAAGCTGGCCATGACGCGAGGCGCCATCTGGCTGGGTCGCGGCAAGCAGGTTCGACGGCTGAGGCGGACGACGCGGACCCTCCAGCCCGGCGACACGCTGATCGTCAACTACGATGAAGGTGTGCTGGCTGCAGAGGCCCCCTCACCTTCACTCATCGCTGACGAGGAATCCTTCTCTGTCTGGTTCAAGCCCGCCGGCGTGATGTCGTCCGGCTCGCGCTTCGGCGACCACACCGCAATCGACAGGATGGTCGAACGCGAACTCGACCGCGCCACGTTTCTTGTGCACCGGCTGGATCAGTACGCAACCGGCCTTATCGTGCTGGCGCACAGCAAGTCAGCGGCTGCGGACCTTGCCACACAGTTTCGCAACCGCAGCGTTGAAAAGCGGTATCAGGCGATCGTCGAGGGCTGCCTGCATGAACCACTTACTATCGATACGCCGCTCGATGACCGCACGGCCATCACGCATGTCACGCCACGTGAGACGGGAACGACTGTCACGCTGGTGGATGTGCGAATCGAGACGGGCAGAAAGCACCAGATCCGCAGACACCTCGCTTCGATCGGCCATCCGGTGATCGGCGACCGGCTGTACGGAAACACGACCGACAGCCCCCTCAGGCTGACTGCGTGCGAACTGGCTTTCGATGCGCCATCAGGCGGCCGTTTTCGGTATGAGTTGCCGGCCAGTCAACGCCCGCACCTGCCGTGAAGGGGCGTTGCCTAACGGGCAAACTCGATCAGTACACCGGCCGCCACCGCGGACCCAATGACCCCGGCCACGTTCGGCCCCATCGCGTGCATGAGCAGGAAGTTGTTCGGGTTGGACTCAAGTCCTACCTTGCTGGCAACCCGCGCCGCCATCGGAACGGCCGACACGCCCGCTGCTCCGATGAGCGGATTGATCTTCTCGCGGCCGAACATGTTCATGAGCTTGGCCATCAGCACACCCGTTGCCGTAC
Source organism: Pseudomonadales bacterium (assembly GCA_965267485.1). GTDB lineage: Bacteria > Pseudomonadota > Gammaproteobacteria > Pseudomonadales > Azotimanducaceae > JANQJA01. Next base: position 3,576,620 of record OZ254080.1, read on the forward strand.
CAATGCAGAAGGCCACCATGCCGAGCAGCAGGATGCCCAGCGTATCCAGCACCAGGAACTGTTCGGCACGGAGCTTCGAGCCGACGGAGAGACCGAGGAGAATCGTCACGATATTGATGAGGGCGTTCTGTGTCGTGTCACTCAACCGGTCGACAACGCCACATTCGCGCATCAGATTGCCGAAGCAGAACATGCCGAGCAGCGGTGCCGCACTCGGCACGGCGAGCGCCACCAGAATCAGCAGCACGATCGGAAAGAAAATCTTCTCGCGCCGTGACACGACCCGCAGCTGTACCATTTCGATCTCGCGCTCCTGCTTGCTCGTCAGGGCCCGCATGATCGGCGGCTGTATCAGCGGCACCAGTGCCATGTAGGAGTAGGCCGCGACCGCAATCGCGCCGAGCAGGTGCGGCGCCAGCTGGCCGGAGACATAGATGGCTGTCGGGCCGTCGGCCCCGCCAATGATGCCGATGGCAGCGGCCTCCTTGATCGAGAAATCGAAGACGCCGATGCTGGTCATCGATACCGCACCCAGCAGCGTCGCAAATATGCCGAACTGCGCGGCAGCGCCGAGGAACAGCGTCCGCGGATTCGCTAGCATGGGTCCGAAGTCCGTGAGTGCACCCACACCCATGAAGATGAGCAGCGGGAACATGCCGGTTTCGACGCCAACGGCATAGAACTGGTGCAGGATACCCTCGCCAACGGCAATGTCGACCCCGGGTATGTTGCTGAGAATGCCGCCGAAGCCGATCGGGACCAGCAGCAGCGGCTCAAATCCCTTAGCGATGGCAAGGTAGAGCAGACCCAGACCGACACCGATCATGACGGCCTGGTCCCAGTGCAGTTGATAGACCCCGGTGGTATGCCAGAGCTCGAGCAGAATGTCGGACATTGCCGTCTAGCCCAGCGTGATCAGTGTGTCGCCGGCATTGACGGAATCGCCCTCGCCAACCGGGACACTTGCAACGGTACCGCCGGTGCTTGCACGAATCTCCGTTTCCATCTTCATCGCTTCCAGCACCAGGACGACATCACCGGATTCCACGACATCGCCAACCTTGACGTTGACCTTGAAGACATTCCCCGACAACGGCGCCTTGATGCCCACACTGGCGCCGGAGGCAGCCGGGCTCGCGGTGGGAGAGGATTGCGGTGATGCCGGTGCCGGCGTCGCGCTGTCGATCTCACCGCCCGGCGACACGCGAACCACGTACGCCTTGCCATCGACTTCAACGGTGTAGGTTTCAGGCGGTAGCGATTGGCCGGTTGCCGCTGCCGGTGCAGGTTCCGGCTCGTCGCCAGGACGCGGCTCGAAGGCGTCCGGGTTGTCACGATTCTGCAGGAACTTGATGCCGGGCTGCGGGAACAGCGCATAGGTCAGCACATCGTCATCGATGCACTCGCCGAACTTCAGTCCTTTCTCCTTTTCCTGCGACTGCAGTTCCTGCTTGAGTTTCTCAAACTCCGGTTCAAGACGATCCGCCGGCCGGCACGTGATGGGCGACTCGCCTTCATCAAGTACGCGCGCCTGCAGCGCCTCGTCGACCGGCGCCGGTGTCGCACCGTACTCGCCCCGAAGGACGCCGGAAGTCTCACGGGTGATCTGTTTGTAGCGTTCGCCAGCCAGTACGTTGAAGACGGCCTGGGTACCAACAATCTGCGACGTCGGCGTCACCAGCGGGATGAAGCCCAGCTCTTCCCGGACCCGCGGGATCTCGCTCAGGACCTCATCCATCCGGTCGAGCGCATTCTGTTCCCGCAGTTGGTTCTCAAGGTTCGTCAGCATACCGCCTGGCACCTGTGCGACGAGGATTCGCGAATCGATACCGCGCAGGGAACCTTCGAACCTGGCATAGCGCTTTCTGACATCTCGAAAATAGGCGGCGATCTCCTCAAGCGGCTCGATCTCGAGGCCGGTGTCGCGCTCGTGACCCTTCAGGATCGCGATCAGCGTCTCGGTGGGTGAGTGGCCGTAGGTCATGCTCATTGACGAAATCGCGGTGTCGACATTGTCGATGCCCGCCTCGATCGCCTTAAGGTATGTCGCAGTCGACATGCCGGTCGTCGCATGACACTGCATGTGAATCGGGACGCTGACGGCCTTTTTGAGTTCCGTCACGAGTTCGAACGCAACATACGGGGCCAGCAGGCCGGCCATATCCTTGATGGCGATCGAGTCGGCACCCATTGACTCGAGGCGCTTCGCCATGTCGACCCACATCGGAATATCGTGAACGGGGCTCACGGTGTACGAGAGCGTACCCTGCGCGTGCTTGCCCTGCTTGTTGACCGCAGCAATCGCACACTCGAGATTGCGCGGGTCGTTCATCGCATCAAAGATTCGGAACACGTCGACACCGTTTTCGGCCGCGCGCTCAACGAACTTGTCGACGATGTCATCCGCATAGTGACGATAGCCCAGAATGTTCTGGCCGCGAAAAAGCATCTGTTGGGGCGTATTCGGCATGACCTTCTTGATCTCGCGAATTCGCTCCCAGGGGTCTTCCCCGAGATAGCGGATACATGCATCGAACGTGGCGCCGCCCCAGCTTTCCATCGACCAATACCCGACCTTGTCGAGCTTTTCGGCCATCGGGAGCATGTCATCGAGACGGAAGCGGGTGGCGAGGAGCGACTGATGGGCGTCGCGGAATACGAGCTCGGTGAGACCGAGAGGCTGCTGATTGCTCATTTTGTTATTGAGCCCTTATTTAGTTTCTTTCGCGCATTGGTGATGCGCTTGACAGGGTGCCGCGGGTAGCGACTCGGGGAATATCTCACAGCGTCTCGGCGAAAGCCAAACCGGCCGAACTGGCCGTCAGCGGCGAGGCGTCTCGCGATAGCGTCGAACGGCGGCAGAAATGGCCGCAAGCGTGCCGGCATCAGGCCCATCGCCGGGTGCAGGATGAGATCGGGCTTGCTCCGGCTCAACGGTAACCGGCTCATATCGCGCGACAAGGGCAGACATCGCCATGGTGGCGTAAACGAGGAGTGTAAGGAACACGAAGACTGTGCCCATGCCGAAGGCGGCCAATTCGAAACCACGGAGTACGAGATCAGACATAAGCGCGATATTACACCAATTTCGCGCTTGCCTTGACCCCTCGGGGTCGCGCATTGATAATACGCGCTCGCTTGCGCCCGTAGCTCAGCTGGATAGAGCACCTGGCTACGAACTAGGGGGTCGGGAGTTCGAATCTCTCCGGGCGCGCCATCTCTCTCAGGACCTGTTGGTCAGTGTCTCGTCGCCATCCTGATCGAACTCTGGTCAACAGGCGTGAGAAGATAAGCGAGACAATCTCCGGAGAGGTGGCCGAGTGGTCGAAGGCGCTCCCCTGCTAAGGGAGTATGGGTTAACAGCTCATCGAGGGTTCGAATCCCTCTCTCTCCGCCAGATTGCTCTTTGAGATAAGGTCCTCGCTCAATTCCGCTAAAACTGCCAACGGCGGGCTCATTTGAGGGATCCGCAGTCCGCCTCTTACTCTCGATCGCTACAACTGTGAAACCCGCCGAGGCGGGTTTCACGCTCTGAACTCACAGTGATTTAGCTATTCCAGCACAAAGACAACGTCGACGACCGCATGCATTCCAAGCCTAGATTTGGCCCACGACCAAAGGATCAACTGATTGCCGGCGTGATCTACTCTCTTGGATCTTTTTGCCTTAGTTCTGAAAGACTCAAACCCATGGTCGCTTACATGTGAGATTTCATCTGGCGTGGAGATACCGTCAGCATTGGAATCGAGCCAAAAAATGAGACTACTCCAGATAGCATCTGCCTCGGTAATCTTTCCGTCTTTATTGCCGCCATTTTTTGGCTTGTCATACTGTGCCAAAGCCATGAACCCATGCTTGGCCGTATAGCCACGACCGATTATCACTGTGCTGTCACCGAATAGTTCAGAACTATCATCAATAACACCGTTCGAGTTTAGATCCAGCGCTATAAAGGCTTCGTTCCCGCCTTGCATAACCCATTGCGTGGACTCCGAAGCACCATCGGCGTCCAGATCGAATTCGATATACACGCCCTCTTCACCCAACAGTATCCCGTCTCTCCCGAGATCAACAATCAAAGGTGTGCAGCCAAATTGTGTTGCGTCCGTCTTTTGGATAGGTGGATCGTATGACGGACTCGTGATTTTTGTTCTAGCGAAGTAGAAATCGCCGCAGATAGCCGCCTTATCGCCGCTTCCCCAGTTATCACCAGTTTCGGGGCTAGTGAGCGTATCATTGCCGCTAAACAACTGGCCCTGGTCGGTTGAGGTTAATGTACCGTTGGAAGTAATGTTGGGGTCCCCGCTAGATCTTGTGTGATTGTGACTACTTGCGACAATCTGCTGCCAGGGATTGCCTGTAATTACCTCTGCGTCAACGGTCGGCGTGGCACTTGCGTTAAAGCAACCAATCACAAGAACTGACAAAGCCAAAGTTCGAATGATCATCTTCATGATTGCGCTCCTTGTTCTGCAAAGCAGACTTCCTCAAGCGCCGATCGGGCTTCGATTAACTTACCGGCGTACTGAGCAGTCTTGTCGACCGCGAACACAGCTGTCTTACTTGCCCTTGACTCCATGTACTCAAGCATCAAGTCGTACTCTTCAGACGTCATCTCAAGCTTCGCTTCGATCAAAAACTTTTTGTAGATGGGTTCGACGTAATCATCCAGCATGTGCAATGCCGTAAGCACTTCGTCGTCTGAAAGACTTGGCCCCTGACAGGCCAGTCTCTTATGAGTATTGAACAACTCATTATCGGCACGGATGCCTAGATTCCTTGTCTTGCGCAACATGCTACGAACGAGCTCCGTGCTTGCGTCCGTAAGTCTTACGACATACTCAACTTGGCTCTGAAAGTTGGATCTTGCCAATTTCATCACCATGGCTCTGAACTTAAAGCCATCTGGCAGTGGTGGAGCACCATCAGCACCATATACCCAGCGGGGCTGCTCTTGTGACACTGCTTCTTCTGGGGGAGCGACAGGCTCTTGCGCCTGTCCAATAGGTGAACAGAAAACTAAACAAACAGAAACAGACAGAGTCAATATTCTCACGATATCCGTACCTCTTAGCTCTTCGAATCTAGCAACAAGCTAGATTCATTCCTTGAATCAGAGATCACACTACAACTGGATCCGCTCTTGTTGGGTCACCTCTCGCAAGCTTGACTAGCTGTACTACGCCTCATGAGCGACCCGGACGACAGTCTAGAGAAGAACCACTAATTCTCAAAAAAGTTAGCTAGAAAAGATGCGCATAAAAAGCTTCTCTTAAGACCATGTTGATCTAGTGCAAAATATGTTCAACCCGCTGAGAGGATTGAGCAACATAGCGAGGCATCACCGACTGAACTATGGCAATTGCAGCACGCGGCGACGTGCGCGGCGTCATACTTCACTCGGATCGAGGTCGACCCTACGCCTCAAGGGAATACCAAGACCTCGTACGGAAGCATGGGGCGATCTGCAGCATGAGTCGGAAGGGAGACTGCTGGGATAACGCACCCATGGAGAGCTTCTATCACTCGCTGAAGACCGAATGGACCACCTTCGAGGACTACCATACCTTCGACGAAGCGCGAGCCAGCGTCTTCAGCTACATTGTTAACGCCGGAGTAAAATTGACCCCCCTGCATGGGTATGCTGGCGTCCATTTGGAACGACGCCATGCACAGTTTGGAGACGGTTGTGGAGATCAAGGTGCTGGCCCGACAGGGGAAGTCCATCAAGGAGATCCAGCGCGAGCTGGGCATTTCGCGGAACACGGTTCGCAAATACCTGCGGAGCGAAGCGGCGCCGGGATACGGGCCACGGGCACCTCGGCCCACCAAGCTTGATCCGTTTAAGGGGTACCTGCTCGAGCGCATTGCCGCCGCCTCGCCGGACTGGATCCCGGCGACGGTCCTGCTGCGGGAGATCCAGGTGCTGGGTTACCCCGGTGGCATCACCCAGCTGAAGGCGTTCCTGGCCGAGCAGAAGCCAAAGCCGGTGGTGGAACCGCTGGTCCGGTTTGAGACCAAGCCCGGCCAGCAGATGCAGGTCGACTTCATCGTGCTTCGGCGCGGTCGCGACCGGTTGTCCGCTTTCGTGGCAACGTTGGGCCGCAGTCGCTTGAGCTTCGTCCAGTTCGTCACCGACGAGCAGATCGACACCGTCCTGCTGTGCCTGCGTCTGGCCTTCGAGGCCTTTGGCGGCGTCCCACAGCACGTGCTGTTCGACAACATGAAGACGGTCGTGCTGGAACGGGATGCCTACGGTGCCGGACAGCACCGGTTCCACCCGGCGTTGCTGGCCCTGGCCAACGACTACGGCTTCCGCATTCGGCTGTGCCGGCCGTACCGAGCGAAGACCAAAGGTAAGGTCGAGCGATTCAACCGTTACCTGCGCAACAGCTTCTGGGTGCCATTGCGCTCACAGTTCGCCTCATCCGGTCTGACCGTGGACGTCGACACGGCCAATCTCGAGGTGAAGCGATGGCTTCGGGAGATCGCGAACGTGCGCGAGCATGGCGAGCTCAAGGCACGGCCGTATGATCTCTGGCTCGAGGAGCGCGAACACCTGCAGCCTTTGTCACATCAGGTGGTGCAGTGGATGCCGAAGGTAAGTCGTAAGACGCCACCACCCATCGAGTCTCTCCAGCATCCACTGTCACGATACGATGACCTGGTGGTGTCGTCATGAGGTTGCAGGAAGAACGGCTCGCCGAGATGTGCGAGGAGCTGCAACTCGGTTACGTGGCCACCGCCTATCCGGCGATCGCCCAGGCGACAGCCAGCGAGGAAGCCAGCTTCACCGATTTCCTCGAGCGCGTGCTGAAGGCGGAGCTCGATGGCCACCATGAACGTGCCCGCCAGACGCTGCTCAAGCTGGCAACTTTGCCGGCGATCAAAACGCTTGAAGACTACGACTTCGAGTTCGCCAGCGGCGTACCCAAAGCCCAGATCCAGGAGCTCGCGAGTCTCGCCTTTGTCGAGCGAGCCGAGAACGTCGTCCTGCTTGGCCCGAGCGGCACCGGCAAGACGCACCTGGCGCTGGCGCTCGCATACCGAGCGGTCATGGCGCGGATCAAGACGCGCTTCATCACCGCTGCCGACCTGATGCTGCAACTTGCGACTGCCCATCGTAAGGATCAGCTGGCGTCGTACTTCAATCGCGCCATTCTCGGCCCAAAGCTGCTGGTGATCGATGAGCTCGGCTACCTGCCGTTCGGCCGCGATGAAGCCAACCTGCTCTTCCAGGTCATCGCCAAACGCTACGAGCGTGGCTCGATCATCATCACGTCGAACCTGTCCTTCTCGGACTGGGCGACGACACTGGCTGACGATGCAACGCTGACGGCCGCACTGCTCGATCGACTACTCCATCACGGCCATATCGTGCCGCTGCGTGGTGGCAGTTATCGGCTGAAGGACAAGAAGAAAGCGGGGCTACGCCCTGCCAACAAGATCGGCTGAGTCATCAGCCAAAGAGGAAGGGGGTCAATTTTACTCCGACGATATCGGACAAAAAGGGGTCAATTTTCAACCGGCGTTGACACTCTGTAGGACATTGGCCCGGCCTGCCGTGCGCGTTTGCTCATCACCTCATTCAGACATCAGACCGCGAAGTGGCGGGCAATGCACGGGTGTTTGATGCGAAAGTACAGATCCAGCACACGAAGCCGGTCGAGTTTTCTGCTGCGAGAAGCTGGAATGTCTCCTCTTGCGCCCGCACGAAGGAAGGCGGACAGCCAGCGCATCTCGGGATCATCGAAGAGATCGTCGATTTCCGGGAGCTCATAGGGTTTCCCGGAGCGATAGCGATAATCGGCATCGGCATCGCGAAACACATCAGCCAGCTCATCCAGCCACTCGCGACGCGGGATCTCCTGGCTCCTAAATGCCATCCACAACCGGCGGTAATAGTGTTCGTTACGCAGTTCGGCATCCGTGGCAACATACACCACAGGACGCCCTGATTCGCTAAGACATATCATCTGCAGTTACCTTTCTTTTGTTTTGGGGTTAGCGAGACTACGCGAGAGCAACACAGAATCCGGGCGGCTCGTTGAGGCCATCCCAGCAGAATTGCGGTTGCAGACAGCGTGCCAAAGGCGCGTGACGCATACCAAGGTAATTGAGGTCCTCCCCTGATCCGGACCAAGCAAAACTAGAAATTTCCGGCCTTTGTTCTGCGAGAAACAGTAGGAGCGCAGCAGTCGCATGCCGTCTGAGAGCTATATGTTCTAACGCGTTCAATTGAACGAGATATGGCGGCCTCAGACTGAGATCTGACCAGTTTTCAAGTGGATTCGCAGCTTGGTAGTGGCCGCGTGGGTCGAAGCTAGACTACTGCTGCAAAATCGGGACGCCCCTAGTCAAGAGAAAGGTCGTCGTATCCGCGTTAGCTTGGAGCAATGTCTCCAACTCGCTTACTCGTCCGCAGGGGCAGACGATTCTCGCTGTTCGTTTTCGTAGACAGGTTCTCGCACGGTCGTGACACCTGCGCATGCGACGGCATGAGAGGAGTTGCAGACATCAAGGTTCCTTTCGAACGGAAAGACGGACTTTAACGATCCATCAGCATTCGTGAGTCTGCATTTGCCCGGATGACGGCGCGCCAAGTCACGGTTGGCACTATGTCCGCTTATCAGGATCGAACAATCCATCGGGCATATCCCCAACTCTTGGCACCTTACCATCTTCGCGTCGTGGATATTCTCGTTGACTCTAGACTCGGGATCACAACCGGTTAACAAAGAGAGAAAAAAAAGCAACACCCCCTTGAGGATGTTGCTGCAGTTTGCGTCTACGCGAGCCATACGCGTAGATATACAATAATAGGCGCCAAGAGGAACAACATAGATAAGGTGATCAAGAACGTCGCCAGACCCTTCGCCACCTTCAAAATGGTCGCCGTAGAGTTGGATGAGACCTCGAACGGCGGCCTGCTGCCCAACACCGCCCGCTCCACTCCCAACAAGATCGAAATAGGACCAAGAAGGGCGAACAAGACTCCGAGGGGCCTCTCCAGAATGAAGGGATCAGAAGCACCCAAAGCGTTGAACGCCCATAAGGAAAGCACCGCGCCAGCGCACAAATAGGCGAGGCAGGCGGTGAGATTCCCAAACCCTCCGCCTTTTGCCAAGATATCAGACATATTCAGATTGATGGTCCTGGACAAGTCGATGGCGGCGTGTCCTTTATGATTGTTCCTAAATTGCCGTTCTCCACTGCGTCACGAACCTCACGGTAATAATCTAAAGCAGTTCCTGTTGGATCAGAAGCAGCGACTGAACGCCCTGCGGCATTGTTTGCACAATCCATCTCTGTATTCGATCCCGGCGTAGGCGAATTGCATGCAGTTGAGCTTCCCTCATGGAGGTCAGTCCAAATCTCTGCCTTGGCCTGCCCTAATTCTCTGGCCAGAATCGCGCTCCATACACCGTGCATCACGGCGTTGGCGACCTTGTCGTCAAAAGTGGATGGCGTCGCAACAATAGTACCGTTGCAATGCTGCGCCCACATAACGGCTTCCAAGGCTGCGTAGACCACTGTAGCACATTCGCTAAAATACGATTCACACCGAGCCTCCTCGGCAGCAGATGTGTTGAAGAAAGATGTCCCGAACTGCACAGCAGCATGCCACGCTGCGCTTGCTGACGCAGACATATATACAACAGTATTCCTCTTTGCGTCCAAGAGTGAATCATTTATGTCGCTCAGCATGTCCGGGAATGAAACTTCGGCACAGACCGACAACGAGCCATCGGTAACCTCAACAAGGTCGCCGATACAGACGCTATAGAGCTTTTCAAATACCCTATCAATTCTGACTGCTGCTGTTAGGTCGCCTGCGTTTACCGTCAAGGTCTTAGAAGTACAATTGGCGTAACCGCTATCATCACAGCGATAGTATGTAAGGTCATGACGCCCATCGCTTAGGGAGAATTCAAGCGTAGTGCCTGAGAATGTCTCGGCCACAGTCGACCCCCCGACTGTCACATAGTTGTGGTCCGTAGCACCAAGTTCTCCAAGCCGCACATCTCCGCCAGATGGAACATTGATGTGGATTTGTTGGGCTCCGACCGGGGCCCAAACCAACGGTGTGGCAACTTGGTAATCCCCCCGGATATTAGCGGTGCTCAAAAGTAGAGTTTTCCCATATAGTGATTTGAAGGAGAACCTGCATGAAGAAGTCCCGATTTACCGATAGCCAGATCATGGCGATCCTGAAAGAAGCCGAGAGCGGCGTAAAAGTCGCTGACCTGTGCCGTAAGCACGGCATGAGCGATGCGACGTTTTACACATGGCGCGCCAAATTTGGCGGCATGGATGCGTCGATGATGAAGCGGATGAAGGAGCTTGAGGACGAGAACCGCCGGCTGAAGAAGATGTATGCCGAAGAACGGATGAAGGCTGAGATCGTTCAGGAGGCACTCCAAAAAAAGTGGTGAAGCCATCTCACCGCAAAGAGATGGCGAAACGTGCTGTGGCTGACCGAGGGTTCAGCATTCGCTTGGCGTGCCAGGCTTTCAAGATCAGCGAGACTTGTTATCGGTATCAACCGCAACTGAACGGCGATAACCAACTCATTGCCAACTGGCTGCTCAGGCTGACTACCACCAACCGGACGTGGGGTTTCGGCCTGTGTTTTCTGTATTTACGCAATGTGAAGGGCTTCGGCTACAACCACAAGCGCGTATACCGCATTTACAGGGAGCTGGAGCTGAACCTGCGGATCAAGCCGAAGCGCCGCTTGAAGCGTGACGCGCCGGAGGATCTGGCCGTTCCACGCCAGATCAATGCGACCTGGTCGATGGACTTTATGCACGACGCGCTGGCTGACGGCACATCATTCCGCACCTTCAACGTGTTGGATGACTACAATCGTGAAGGACTCGGTATCGAAGTTGATCGATCACTGCCCGCGCTTCGAGTGATCAGAACGCTGGAACGCATCATCGAATGGCGCGGCAAACCGGATGCGATTCGTTGTGACAACGGTCCAGAATACATCTCGGGTCAGCTGATGGCCTGGGCTAAGCAACGACGGATCACGCTTCAATACATCCAGCCCGGTAAGCCGCAGCAGAACGCGTACGTCGAGCGCTACAACCGAACTGTGAGACACGAGTGGTTGGATCAGCATCTGTTCGAATCGATCCGCCATGCCCAAGAGACAGCCACCGAGTGGCTGTGGCGATACAACAATGAACGGCCAAACATGGCCATCGGAGGAATTACGCCGATCCAAAAACTGGAAGCGGCTGCTTAAATTCTCTACTAAAGAGCTCGGTTAGAAACGGGGGTATTACCGAAGCGGCTGCTTAAATTCTCTACTAAAGAGCTCGGTTAGAAACGGGGGTATTACCGCAACTCCGTACGTGACTGAAGGAATCAAGCGATTTGTGGACGAGCAGTACGCCGAAGGCCTACCAGTGGGCTGCATGCTTGGGTATGTGCTGGATGGAGACGTTAGTTTCGCAACCTCCCGCGTTTATCAGGCAATCGACCACAATAAGAAAGCCATAGGCCTACTGAAAGGCCCTGAAGGTAAAGCCCCGCTATTGGAAGCACAAAGATTCACGACAGATCACCAACGTGCAACAAGCGGTAGTAATATTCATATCCGTCATACTTTCTTGTCTTTTCCAACGAATTGATAGGTTATTGACGCCCTCACTCCTCGCCGAGAAGAGACCTCTGTGGGGGTGTCCTTGTTACATCCGCGAGCTATTCATGACCAGCCAGTTTCTTTTGCTCTCTTGATAGCTGCTTTGGCTTTAGTGATGTACCCCTTTAGTTCAGCTTGGCTTCCGATGTCATCAGCCATCGGGAGTTCATCGAATAGAGTCTCTAGAACAACCTCGCCGAATGTACCAACTCCGATTACTTGCTCTGCGCCTGGAATGTCATAGAAGTGCGTATTGTGGAAACGCTCGTCATTATTGCCTACCAGTGCGAAATCCTCATGCCCGAAATCGTCAAAAAGCGGCGCAATCTCCTCCAAGATCATAATCTCCCCAGCAGGAGCATCTGGGTCGTCGTTAAGTCTCATCACGCAGCACCTTAGCTCGTCATCTTTTAGAAAGCTGACATGAAAAAGCTGCTTGAATCTACCATTTGAGATGGCTTGCACTGCTTCACTGTAGTTCATTTACATTCCTTCCTTGAGACAATCACTGTGGTTTGGCCATTGCTTGAAGTTCAAGAATAAGTCGATCAAGTTGTTCCTGGCTTAACGTCACGCCGAAGTAACTATCGCAACACTCAACGAATATAACCTTTATCGGTCTTCTTGATGTCGATCACCTGAGCGCCTCTTTCACCAAGGCTTTCCACAATTGACGGAAAGGTTTCCTCTAGGTATTCATCATGCCATTCATAATCTAAAGTCATATTTACTCGGACCTACTCGTTAGCGATTACCTATTGCAAACTCTTACAGTACATCTAAGGGGCGTCCACCCCTCGCGTAGGCAAGCCGTTTCCCCGACCTTCCGCATTCGCTATCCCTCATTTGTGCAGGCCAGGCGATACCCCTCGGGCTTGCCTTTGCTACCCCCACTTCTCGCCGAAGGGGCGAATCCGCCTATTGTATTGGCGGATTTTTTATAATTCCCTGGTAGGAGCGCGTTTGCGTCCCCTGTTTGGGGCTTTCCCGGAGGTAGTTGCTCTGGACTCAAAGTTTCTTCGAAGTTCCCTGCGGTCTTCGCTCAACGATTGATCCCTCGATTGACCATATGTCTGTAGTCGACTACTGCGGGCATCCATGGCTCTTAATTCTTCAAGATGTCTGAAAATCTGATTGTCCATCTCCTCTCGATCACGTTCATGAGATTGGTACGCCTCTCGTTCATTCCTGAGTAACAGTTTACGTCTCTTGCCGCTTATTCTTTGAAGCAGCCCCTGAATCCCTGTCTTGAGCTCGGTTTGCCGCTCTGCGGTTTCTCGCAAGCGGCGCATCTGCTGCCTGACCTGAAGCACTTTCCTGGCGTTCTGTTGCTGTTCGACGGTCTGCCTGCGCCTTATTGCTATCTCGTCAATGCGCTGTTCGATACGCGCCTGCTACCTGGCCGAGAGTGGAAAGTCTTTTGTTCACCATCTCAAAGAGGCTTTTCTTTGCCTCATCAACACTCAATAGCTTTTCTGGATCAGCAATCTTGCTCCTGGCCTCTTTTTCCCTGAGACCGACCCATTTGGCGATGGCATAAACCTCGCCTCTCACATCAAGCGCAACCAGCTTCTTGCGGCCCATGGCCAGCATGTAACCCCGTTCCTCAAGGGCTGCCTTAAATGCACCCTGGGAGTCAGAAATGGCCCAACTATCCTGAAACGCAGCTTTGATCTCTTTGGCGTTCTTTCCGTGGCGCTTGACTTGTTGCCATTGAGCCAGGGTGAAATTCCTTGGGTCTCGCAGCTCTGAGCGCGTGTAGCCCTGGGGCATCTGCCAATTGTTCTCTAAATAGAGTTCCCTGGATAAATCGGTGAGTCTTAGCTTGTAGTGGGAAAGCTGAATGGCCTTCATCGCCTCAGCATCGATCCGAGACCAGACGACATGAGCGTGTCTACGGCCTTTTTTCTCATGAAAAACGATGACCCTGGGCTGACCAACAAGACCCAGTCGTTCTTCTATTTTCGGAATTGCTTCCAGAAACACAGATATAGCCACGTTTTCGGAAGGTGGCGGGTTCATGCTTAAAGAAAACATATGCTGGCGAGCTCTTGTGCCTCTGCTCACAGCATAGGACTCCTTCCGCGCCCCCAGAACGTCCTGAGAGACAAATCCGCTGACTTCATGGACATCCACGTGATCATTCTCATCTTTGAGCAGGTGCATGCCAAGATCGCGCCACCCGCCGCGCTGATTACCGTGCAGATTCATGGATCAGGAGACTTTCAGGCCAAGTGCTATGAATAATGCATCGCGCATAGCCAGAATAGCCGCGCTGGCCTCCTGTAGCTGCCTATCGGTTTCTGGAGAGATATCTAGCGTGCCCATGTTGGCAGCTTTGGCTAGCTGGTTGACGTTGGATGACAGGCGCGACTTACCCAGTTCTTTGAGTAGTTCGCTCGCTGTTTGATCATCGACCGATGGCCTTCTGGCAGGTCGCTGCGAGCTTGCGGCATCCCCAAATACTCTAGCTCGGATGAATTCTGCCCAGGACTTGCTCCCAGAGTGCTCATCAAGAAACTGCCGTTCTGTCTCCGTAAAGCGGATTGAATACGCCGACAGGGCGTTTTTTTGGGTGGCGGAAGCGGAACTCTCAAATTCTTTGATAAGGTCCAGAATCGTGCTAGAAGTGTCCTTTTGAGCATTCATGGCTGTGGCTCGTCAAAAGAGACACCAGAAGATTCAAGGAGATCGTTCCATTGCTCAAGGGTTTCAAGGAGTTCGAGGTTCGAAGTTTCTCCCCCCGTCTCCGCCAGATTGCTTCCTGAGCGACCGCTCCAAACCCCCAATGCCCATTCTCCTGCTCCGCGCGAAGACTTGCGGCGCACCACTTACGCACAAACCGACACCGGGGTCTGACCCTACTCTGGCACTTTACTCTGATCTTCCCCCGGTTTGACGGACATTCAATAGACGGGACAATGGTCCCGAAAGGAGTGTCCAATGAGAAAACGCAGAACGTTTACGGCTGAGTTCAAACGAGAAGCTGTTCGCCAGCTTGATCTCGGCGAAGAATCACCGACTGAACTGGCACGAAGGCTGGGAGTGCCGCGCAACAAGCTGTACCGCTGGCAAGGCGAGATCAACCAGAAAGGTGTTGAGGCGTTCAGTCGTTCCGAAGCCGCTGACGGCATGGCGAGTGAAAACGCGCGTCTGAAGCAGGAACTTGAAGCGGCTCGTGAAGAGGTCGACATATTAAAAAAGGCCGCAGCGTTCTTTGCGCGCGAGCTCAAGTGAAGTTTGAGTTTATCGATGCGCATCGAACGCAGTTCAGTGTTGAACGGTTGTGTCAGGTCCTGGAGGTGTCAAGATCTGGCTACTACGACTGGCGTGGACGCCCGGCCAGTGCACGCGCCATCCGCCATGAAACGCTGACCCGGAAGATCCTTGAGATTCATGAGTCGGTGCGAGAGATCTATGGATCGCCCCGTATCCATGGTGAGCTCCGTGAGTTGGACGAGGTTGTTGGCAAGAATACGGTGGCCATGCTGATGCGCCGCAGCGGCGTACAATCCCGGGTCCGCAAGCGCTTCAAAGTCACTACAGACTCGCGGCATAACGAGCCGGTTGCGCCGAACCTGCTGGCTCGCGACTTCAGCGCAAACAAACCGAACCAGAAGTGGGTTGCCGATGTGACTGGCATTGAGACGCGACGTGGTTGGCTCTACCTGGCGACCGTGATGGATCTGTTCTCTCGTCGTCTCATTGGCTGGTCGATGGGTCGGAGCAACTCGACCGAACTCGTCGCCGGTGCCTTCAACATGGCAATTGCAGCACGCGGCGACGTGCGCGGCGTCATACTTCACTCGGATCGAGGTCGACCCTACGCCTCAAGGGAATACCAAGACCTCATACGGAAGCATGGGGCGATCTGCAGCATGAGTCGGAAGGGAGACTGCTGGGATAACGCACCCATGGAGAGCTTCTATCACTCGCTGAAGACCGAATGGACCACCTTCGAGGACTACCATACCTTCGACGAAGCGCGAGCCAGCGTCTTCAGCTACATCGAACTGTTCTACAACCCGAAGCGTCGTCACTCGACGCTGGGTCAGACGAGCCCCGCTGACTACGAGGCTCGCGCTGGTGTTAACTAACGTGTCCGAAAAACTGGGGGAAGATCACTCTGACCCCTGCGATCCTGACTACGAGGCTCGCGCTGGTGTTAACTAACGTGTCCGAAAAACTGGGGGAAGATCACTCTGACCCCATGTCTCCTTGACGCAGGTCATGGGGGCGCGGGGGTGGGGATGCGACGATGTCGGGAATGACAGGCTATTGGGAGAGACGCATGCTCGAGAAGCACGATCTGGTTCATGAACTGCCGGAGTACCGCGAGCAGATCCACGAACTCAAGATGAACAACCAGCATTTTTCACGGCTGTTCGAGGAATACCACGAGGTGGATCACGAGGTTCACCGGATCGAGACCGGTGCCGAGAACACGTCCGATGACTATCTCGAAGAGCGGAAGAAGCGCCGCCTGTTCCTGAAGGATGAACTGCTCAGGATGCTGCAAGCCGCCTGAGCCTTACGGGCCCGGCCTAGGGCCGCAGCTCGTGATACTGGTGGCAGTTGAGGCAGGTGTTGTCGGCGCCGGTTTCCGTATGGCACGACTCACAGACGGCTTTCTCGTGGGGGGCGAAACCGCGCACCATGGCGTGTTCATCGGTCGCCTCGACGTCTGACGGAACGTGGCAGGTGCTGCAGGTATCACCCTGGTTCAGCATCGCCATGTGCGGCGCGTGATTGAACTTCACAAAGCCGGAGGCCCCATACTGCCGCCCGGCGGCGGCCCACTGGATACCGTCGCCGCCCTGGGCATGACAACGCGTACAGGCCTTGAAGTCTGCCTCGATTCGCTCGTAGACCTTGCCTCGCAGGAACTGGCGCTGTGATTCCAGTTCGGAATCCGCCTCACCCTTGTCGTCAGCGTGTGTGAATACCGCCTCGATCCAGTGCTTCAGTAGCGGGTCTGCGTGCACCACCGGACGGTAACTGATCGTGCCTGCGCCCGAGTCGATGTGCCAGCCGCTCATGTTCTTCGATGTCATCCAGTCAGCCGCCATCGACTCGTCAGCAGAAGCATCGACCGGCTCCCCGGCGAGATCATCGTCGAGTTGCGGCAGGTAGCGCTGCTTGAACATCTGCATCACGAAGCTGGCTGACGCGAGCTCGGCATTGAGGTTTTGTACCGCCGGGTCATCGCCCGGCACGCCGAGCGCTCGTGCGAGACGCGCGTTTCGGGCCTCGACGCCCTCATCCGAATAGTCCGCAAGTTCGGCAACCATCGCCTTGATCGACGTCGCCAGCTCGGCCTTGAGATAGAGTTCGTCATTGTCCTCGAGCACGAATGACCATTCGTAGAGATCACCGAAGGCATCGTTGTAGATCGAATAGAGCAGTGGCACCGCCTCATCATCACCGGCCAGCAGCAACAACATCATTGGCGAGAGGAACTCACCCCACGCACCTTCTGACGGCCAGTAGACCTCCTCCTCGAACTCGAATGCCGGCAGCTGGGCAAACAGCATCGAGTTTCGTTTGATGCCGTCGCCATGGTGGTCCTCTGATCCCTGCGCATGGCAGCCCTTGCAGGCCTGCTCGAAGCTCGCGACCGCCATGGTCCGCCCGAGCGGGTCCGGCATATGGCAGCTCTCACAGACCAGTTCCTCGTTGGGGAAGTGCGTCTCGTGCTCGTGGTGATTGAAACTGATCCCGACCATCGGCCGCTCGATCGCACCAAACTCCGGGTGCCCCTGGTTGAAACTCTCGAACGGCTCGCTGTGGCAGACCTGGCACTGGGCATCACTCATCGCCGTCATGTCATGAGAGCGCCCCAGATGCTCCTCGTGGCAGGAAGCACAGGCGATGCCCGCAGCGCCAAACTGTTCCTTGCCATGCAGCGCGCGAGTGAGTCCGACCTGCGCGCTGGTAAAGCCCGCCGTCATCACCGGCGTCGCCGACGCTGCAGCCTCGATCGAGTCGACATCGATCAGCGAACGGCTGTGGACATTCATGGCGACCTCGCGGCTCTCCGGCGTCCGGAAGTGGCAGTCAAGACACTGCTCACTCTGGATGCCGCCATGCCCGTCGGCCATCGTCGTCATCAGTGCCGCACCCAGCCAGCTGCCGAAGCTCGCCCCCTCGGCCACATGGCACGCCCCGCAGTTCTCGTCCCCGGGGCCCTGAATCGCCATGTGGCTGGCACCCAGCGGACCCGGTGAAACGAAGTCCATCGACCAGGGCCCGGCGATGCCGATGATCAGCACGCCCAGCGCGAAGATCATGCTCAGTCGAACAAAGAGCCCCCGCTTCGCTCGCAGGCTGCGCACCGGCTGACATACCTGATGCTCGGGTTCCGGGCAGGCACAGCTTCCATCAGGACGGGGGCCATCGGTGCATGGCCCGCCGAAGACATCCGGGCGGGTGCAGACATAGCGGTCACCATCGCGAACCGGGGAGCAGGAAGCCTGGCCGTGGGCGGTACACTGCCCTTTCGCATTCGGCCCCAGCGGACAGGGTCGACCGTCCTTCGCCCAGCCGCAGACCCAGTCCTGGTTGGGTCGTTCGTATTTGCTGCTGCGTTGGTCGAGGTTCTGAAGCGGGATTCTCACAGCGACGTCCCCGAGAAGGCGTAAACCAGCACGACGTGCACAGCCAGGAACAGCATGAGCACCCAGGTCAGCGGGATGTGGACGAACAGCCAGAGCTTGAGCAGGCCCTGCCGGACATAGTGAAAGTCCAGATCGTCCTTCATGCCGATGATCTCTGCGAGTTCGTCCGCGATCTCGATCTCGGCGGCGTTCAGGTACCGGTGCAGTTCGGCAAGGTCATGCAACAGCAGGTTTCTGGGCCGCGAGGAGCGAATGAGATGAAACCAGTAGTGCTGGGGCCCTTCCATGAAATGCGCCAGACGATCGCGATAGAAATCCGACAACACAAAGGAATCGTGTTCCTCAATAGAGCGCAGAACGAGTGCTCGTGCCTGCTCGCCCAACTGACGACGGAACTGCGGGATGCGTTCGAAAATCACTTCGTTGCCGCGATCAGCCAGACTGTTCGGCACTGAACGGCTGAGGTAGATGCCAACGATGCCGCTGCCGGCAAGCCCGACGAACAGACAGTAGAGCGTTGTCTCGAACACGCCCGATGGAATGCGCAGCGCGGTGTGGAAGGCGAACACCAGAATGGCGAGAAAACCGAGGTAAATATGAAACTGCAGCCAGGTCGCAGACTTCAGGAGCGGCGGATAGGGCAGCTTCTTGCGCACGTTGAACAGCGCAAGCACCACAAACAGCGTGAACAGCAGCCAGCCGGAAACGAACGCCATGTCGGCGAGCGAAATTGCCTCAGCGAGCAGCGCGACGGCAACGACAAGTGCCGCGGCCAGCGTGATCGCAATCGCGCGGTGACGACGGGACCGGAACGGGACTACCGATTCAGCCATTTCGACAGCAGTTCCAGTTCGTCCATGTTGACGCGCTTCAACGCATCATGCGGGCACGCCCGCTCACAGGCCGGCCCTCCGTGGTGATCTGCGCACAGGTCGCACTTGGTGGCCTTCGAGATCGGACGTCCCTTGGCCGGATCCACCATGACGGCATCCGTGGATGCCTGATCCCGAACGTTGACCATCCGAATGTTGTCGTAGGGGCAACTGTTGGCGCAGGTGCCGCAACCGATGCAGGTGATGTCGTTGATCACGACCTCACCATCGCCCTCACGCCGGTGAATGGCGCCGGTCGGGCAGCCGAGCATGCACACCGGATCTTCACAGTGCATGCACGCATTTGCCACCATGAAGTGGCCATGAATCTGCCCGTGACGCACGAAGCGCGGATTGTTGTCATGGCCGGCGGCGCAGGCCCGAACGCAGTCATCACAGCGCGTGCAGCGATCGAGATCGATCAGCATCGTGGCCGTACCGTTGATGAAGCGGTTCTCGACCAGAAACTCCATCATGTCCGGGCCGGAGTTATTGACCTTTCGGCGTCGGTCCCGGGCAATGATCCGCGAATCGTCGCGGCGTGATTCCTCGGCCCGCGCACGTCGGCGGTCGAGTCGCTCACCGAGTACCTTGCGTGGCAGGCGCCCTGACGCCCAGTCATCTTTCAGCGCCGGATACAGCGTTTCTTCGAATGTGCGCGTCGGAATTCTCACCACATCGGCATAGCCTGCAGCCCGAAGCGTCGACTGCAGCGCGGTCTGCTCGTGGCTGCCGGTGTTCTGCATCAGTTCGGGCAGACCATACACGTCGCCCTTGCCAAGATAGCCGAAGGTCGATTCACCCTTGCCGTGACGCTGGCTGAGCCGCGCAAACCCCGCACGAATCAGAATCAATCCGTTCGCGTACTGGCCTTCCTCGACAATAATCGGTTCCTGAGACAACGGGTCGGCATGCTTCTGGCGAAGCTCCTTGTAGCTGCCAAACCAGTCGTAGGAGCCAAAGGTCTCGAACTCGGCTTCCGCGGTAATCCGGTCCCACTGGGCCTGCGTGAGATTCGCCTTCATGAGTAGCGGCGAATTGCGCAGCGCGCCCTGCAGACCGTTGGTTCTGAACAGTTGGTTGACGTGATCACGCAGGGCGACATCGAAGCGCATCAACTCGCGCAGCCCCTGCCAGCGGATCTCGAGCAATCGGGTTTCATGGGGATCGGACGCCACCACGGAGACCGACCGCTGCACACGCCCAAGCGCACTCAATTCACCGAACAGCGTGCCTTCGGGCATCAGGTTGTTGGTTGTCGTGCCGTAGGGATCATCGACCAGCGACAGCACGTTGGGGACGTCCTGCACGAGAACGTTGCCTGTCTGGTCAACTGCCGATGCGTCTCGGTCGCGCTGCGGGTACTGGCTGACGTCGCGCACTTCCGGCAGTTTCGGTGAGAACAGCACCCCCTTCAGCGAGCCCCAGAGCGTCTTGCGCTTTTCGCTGTCGCCCTCGAAGACGTCCCGCGGGAGCCCGTCGATGATGGCACGGCAGGTGCCGCCGAGAATCAGGAACGCAGAGTTGCCATAGTCGCCGACGCGAACGACGACATCACCGTCGCGGTAGGAACGGATGCGGGTGTCGTTACGCAGGATTTCGCGGAGTGGCAGGGACGCGGGAAAGCGATCCGCGTCCATGTCACAGAAGGGTGGCGTCGCCAGCAGGTCATCCAGTTCGGATTCCGTCAGGTCGCGTCGCTCTCGCTCGTTGGGCAGATCCCGACTGAACGGAACGTCCCATCGCTTCGGGATGTCCATAACGTGGGAATCTACAGCCACAAATCCTCCCTTCGGTCGAAGTTCGTCTCGTCACTACCCTTCGTAGACGTCGCCCTTGTACTCGGAAGGCAGCATCGAATCGACGCCAGCCAGACCGGAGCCATCGTGGGATGACAGGAACGATTTCGTCGCCTCACCGAGTTGGTCGGCGAGATCGCTGCCAACTGAAGTCGACGCATCGAAGCTGCCCGGAACGCTGGACAGCGCACCTGAAAGTTCCGGAATCGACACGGCACCGAGCAGCTTGTCGAGCTTGCCGCGCACGTCATTCGCCCGTTCGACCATCGCAGTATGGAAGTCGCCGCCCGTCTCTTCGACGGCCGCGAGGTTACGAATGGTGGTTTCGAGATCGACCATCAGGCCGGTGACGTAAAGCCTGCGTCGCTGTTCGATCGGCGCCAGATCGTTCGTCGGCGAGTCCGGCGCACCAGCAGACGACGAGAAGTTGTGTCGTACTTCACCCTGCGACCAGGCAACGAGTTCGAAGTCACTGCCGGCCTTGTGACCGCCCTTGTTGACGATGGACTCGTTGGGCACGGTGTGACAGCCGAAACAGTTCTTGGCGATCTGATAGGTCATTTCCGAATGGATCATGCCCATTTCCTTCGCCTTGCCCAGGCGCGCCATGCGGCTCGCCGGATCTTCTTCGCTGCTGGTTCCCCATTTCAGGTCGGAAGCATTCGGATCACCGCCCACCTTCGAGTGAATGGCAATCCAGTCCTTGCCCGGATTGTGGCAGGACTCACAGGAGACACCGAAGGTCGCACGCAACCGGCCGTTCACGACCTCATTGGTGTAGTGGCACTGGCGACACTGGGGCGCACGCTTCATGCTGCGCTCCTCCATTGCCATCAGGATGTCACGAGCCTCGTCACTGCGGTGACGGGTCTGGAACGTGGCGAAGTGATGGGTGAACTGCCACGCCTCGGATTCGAGGGTATGACAGGACTCGCAGTTGTCGTCGTTGGTCGTCGGACCCACGATCTTCTCGGCGATCGCAATTTCCTCTTCTTCGGTCATCGGCATGTCTGCCCAGACGCCGGAAGCGCCTGCCAGCGACACGACCAGCAGAATGCCCATTGCTCGGAATTTCATTTAGACCACCTCTCTCGAATCGTTATATGCCATTGATTGGTTATGTGTTGTCACGCGTCGAGTACGACCGGACCTTTGGGGACGCAGGAGCAGGTCAGGCACGTACCCTCCTCCGCCTCGAAATCGGTGGCACCGCCCGGATAGTCGACCTCGCCCTCGAGCACGGTCGTCAGGCAGGTGCCGCAATTGCCTGCCAGGCAGGCATAGGGAATGTCGCAGTCATTCGCCTCGGCGAACTTCACCAGATTGTCGAAGGCCGGATCCCAGTGAACCACCTTGCCACTCCGCTTGAACGTAATCTCCGGGCCGGCAGCATCCGGGTTGACCTCCTTCGGCGGCGCCTTGCGGCCAGAGGCCGGGCCAAAGCTCTCGCGAAGAATATCCTCTGCAGGAACGCCCCACTCCTCGAGGTCGCTGATCAGCGACTCCATCATCGGCGGCGGACCGCACATCAGGAACTGGTAATTGTTGGAAGGCAGCAGCCGCTTCATCAGATCGACGCTGACCCGGGATGCCTCGTCGTAGTCGACCCCCTGCTCGTCGATGTCGCGTGGATCGCTGTAGCAGTTCACGATGTGAACGTTGGAATGGGCGGCTGCGATCTCGCGCAGGTGCTCCTTCATGCAGTGTTCCGTGCCGTTGCGGATGCCGTAGAAGAACCAGACCTCACGATCGGCATTGGAAGCCACGACCGTGTTCAGCATGCTCAGCACGGGGGTCAGCCCGACACCACCGCCGATCAGCACGATCGGCCGATCGCTGTTCATATCGAGGAAGAATTTGCCCCCGGGCGCTCGTACATCGAGGACATCGCCCTCGTTGACGTGGTCATGGAAGTAATTCGAGGAGAGCCCGGGCGGCGCCTCGGGCGCATCCCGGGGCGGCGGCACCCGCTTGATCGAAACCCGGTATCGCTCACCGTTAGGCGCATCCGAGAGCGAGTAGCAGCGCGTGACCTTTTTCTTCTCGCCGGGAATGGCAAGATCAAACGTCAGGTACTGGCCCGGTTCGAACGCAGGGATCGGTTTCTTGTCATGGGGTTCAAGATAAAACGAGCAGACATTGCCGTCATCACACTCCACCTGACGCCTTGCGACGACGAACTTGCGGGTTCCCGCCCAGGAGAGTGACTTCTCGACGTTGGCCTGCATCCGGCGCCGCGCCCGATCGATCGCAATATCCATCTCTTCGATCTGACGCTGGCGCATGCTGCTTTCGAACTGCAGCCGGCCGAGCATGCCATAGAGCACCGCGACCACGTAGGCAGCAACCACGGCGACGATCAATACGCCACCCACCCACAGGTTCGCAAGCAGGAAGGACATGCGCTAGAACTCCACCCTGAGTTCCATTCTTCCGCCGGCGCTGTCGGGCCGCGATTCGTTGATGGCGGCAAAGACATCGAACTGCGCGACCATGTGCTGGCCGAGCACATGGCGGTAGCGAACGCCACCGGCGATTGATCCGGAATCGATGGCCGAGTCGGTAGACTGTCGTGCGCCCACTTCGAAGATGAACTGGTTCTTGATCGGGTCGATGAACCATTGATAGCCGAAGGCGCCGCCGACAGAGCGTTGGGCCTGGTTGCCGAGCGGCGCGCCGTAGCGGCCGAGGCCAATCGCCTGGAACAGGATGCCGGTACGTCCCAGCGGGCCGCCCGCGGCGGGTCCGCGTGCTGCGGACGTGAAGTTGTCGATACCGACGAAGACGTTGGCATAGACGTGGTCGTGAGTCCATGGCGGCGTCCAGGAGAGTTCAGCGAACACAACGTTGCCGTCGCTGACGACGGTCGATTCACGGTTTGTCGCATGAGACCCGAGCACCCGCGTCGACAGGTTGTAGTGCCCGATACGCCGTACATCACTGATGCCCCAGAAGATACCGTCAGTGTTCCCGTTCCGGTCTTCGACGTAGACGATTTCGGCGTTGATGGTCGAGGCCGGGAAGTCGGCGGCCATCGCCACTGCATACAGCTTCGTGTTTTCGCGTTCACGATTGTCGTGACGATGCACATCGTTCCACGCGTACAGGAACGTGAACTGAAGATCCGACCCACCGGCCGGGAGCAGCGTGTTTCGTGTCAGGCCAATCGCATCAACGGAGTCGTTGATCAGCAGACCTTCCTGATAATTGAGCGGCTGGCGACCGATGGCAAAGCCGATGTCGAGTGCCTTGCGGTCGTTGGGGTCGAGGTTCGGGAAGATCTCGCCGATATCACCCTCGAAGAATGCCGTGGTGATCTGTGCGTTGAGTTCATCATTCCATCCCTTGTCGTTGGCCCCGATGC
Source organism: Pseudomonadales bacterium (assembly GCA_965267485.1). Classification (GTDB taxonomy): domain Bacteria; phylum Pseudomonadota; class Gammaproteobacteria; order Pseudomonadales; family Azotimanducaceae; genus JANQJA01. The sequence goes on from OZ254080.1 coordinate 3,600,928, forward strand.
CAATATCGGGCTCGAAGCGATAGGACGTGAACTGGCCTTCCTCGTCGAGAGGGCGAATGCCGATCAGGAAGCGCTCGGAACCGGACAGCTGCAGGTTCGCAAACAGATCGAGGCGGTTCGCCCATTCGCTGAAGGTTTCAGGGCCCGCATCGAATGACTGGACCGCCGTGCGGTAGGTGCCAAACACCACGAGCGACGGCTGCCATACAGCGCCGGTCGGGAGCTCGATACCGCGCTCGATATTGCCCGGCCCAAGAAAGTCGTTACCCAACTCGAGGATCGGTTTCGGCCGCTCGGGGAAATCGAACGGGTCGATGTGATAGACCGACTCATCCGAAATCCGGGAGGTGCGCTCACCATCGGGCCCCACGCTGCCACCGGCAGCAATTGCCTGACCGGCACCCAGCATCAGCGCCAGTGCGGCCAGCATGCCTGCACTCCGACGAGCAGGACTTGGCATCGTTGTCATTCTTCTTTATCCCGCCACTCTTTCGGTGGCGTGTTGTTTTGAATTGGCGCGGCCGCTCTTGCCGGCGGCTGCGCAGCCTTACTCCCTGGCGACCTGTTCCAGACTGCTCAGTGGAACGACTTTCTCCCAGATCACCTGGTGTCCGACCACCTGGTTGTCTTCCGGATCGTCTGAGCGCGGGTTCCAGATAACAGGTTCTCCCTCTTCGTCCACGTGCCCGTGAACGACGACGTCTGCGACGTCTCTCGCGCTCAGATTGTAATCGAACCCGACGTCCTTGATCGCATTGATCAGGTTGACGGGGACCATCGCGGCCTTGAGCTGCACGATGGCCTTGAACGGCGGTTCCCCGGCGGCGAGGTCGCTGGCAGTCACCCGGTAATCCGCCCAACGCGACCCATTCGGCTCGATGCTCTGCTTGTGCTTGCGCGCGCCATTCGGGCGCCCCTGCAGAATCGTCGGATTGCGCGAGGGCCGCAGGAAAATCAGAGGGCTCTGCGAATAGTTCACGGCGAGTACCTGCTCCCGTTCACCGCCGACGATGTTACGCGTCAGGAACTTCGACTGCAGGCTGAACAGTTCCTTGTCGAGGGGCAACTCATGGTTATGTACATAGGCGGAATGAAGGTCACGGACGTCGCCGTTCGGGTCGAGATCACCAGAGACCTTGACGACCTTGCCATTCGCATCGACGACGCGCAGGTAGATCCAGACCAGACGCTCGGCATCGAACCCGGTCGGCACGTTGTGGCCGTCGGTCCCGTTGCGAACCTCGACGCTGATGTCGTAGCTCGAACCCCGGCGCGGTTTGATGTCGATGTCACCGAGGACATAGCCGTTACGCAGCAGTTTCAGCCGCTCGTCCCGGATTTCCTTCAGCAGCATCAGGTTGTCAGTGATGATCTGGCGGGCATCGTAGCGATCGTCGATCGACTCCCAGCGCTCGGGGAACTCATGGCCCCAGTCGACGTTGTCCTCGAAGTCGTCCGTACCCCAGCCCGCTTTCCAGTCGAATTCGAGCCACTGGCGAATCGTCGCCATGCCGCGAGCACGGATATTGCCTTTCTCGTGTTCTTCCTTGATTGCCCGGAGGTCGAGCGGGAACAGTGCCGGCGGCAGAACCGAATAGTCGGGGCCAACGAACATGTGGTTGGTGAGCTTGCGAGGTTCTGTTTCGAGACTGCCGACTTTCGCCGCCGGACCCCAGTCGTAGTTCTTGCGGAAGAAGTCAGGATCTGTCCGCTCTGCCAGCGCACGCCCCGGCTCCTTGCCCATATGGCAGTCCTGGCAGGTCAGCCCGCGTTCGTTCGCCGGGCTGTTCTTGAATTCGCTGAACGCCTCCTCGAGCCGGAATCCGTTCACGAGATTGACGTCATGACAGGTGCCGCAGAAGCCGGAGGTCGTCATCTGCGCAGTCTGGCGTACCTCACCGTGGACGACCCGACCGACGCTGTCTTCGTCGGTGACGAGACCGCTCTTCTCGATCGCTCGGTTCAACTCCTGCGGATCGCCATCCGGACCGTAGATCGGCGCAGTTACCGGACCCTCGGCTATGTGCAGGCGGCCGCTCAGCTTACCGTAAGGCTGGCTGAGCCGGTGGCAGGCAATACACGTGACGCCTTCCCGGGACGTCGGGTGGCGATCGATATTGCTCATGAAAATCTTTTCTTTCAGGTTCATGCCCACCGGCGTGTGGCAGCGGATACAGAAATCACCATTTGTTGATTGTGTGAATTTCAGGATGGTGCCGTGCATGGCGTTGAACACCGGGCTCATCTGCGCATAGGCATGCTGTGAAACAGACCATTGGCGATATTGCGTCGGGTGGCAGTCACCGCATTCAGTCGCAGAGGGAAAGCGACTGCCATCGAAGACCGCCTTGTGTGCTTCATCGGCATCAACCATTTCTTCGGCGAGCACGATGGTGGGGATCGTCAGCAGGATGGCCGCAATTATTGTTCTTATCGAAGGGCTGTACATAAAGTAGCCTCAACCAGGGTAAGGTGCTTCGCACAGGATAAACCACTCTGGCAGGGGTTAACCACCCGCCCCGACAAAGTGATCACCCCTTTTTGAGGATTGACACCCGACCGGTCCGTTGCTAGCTGACAGCCGGACTCACAATATAATCAGCGCCACCTGCGCAAAGGTGCGCACCCCGGCAAGACCGTTGGCCGCACAGGATGGAAACACCACATGCAGAAACATCCGAGAAACCAGCACTTCGAGTGGCAGCGCCGAACCGGGCCCTGCACTTTCCTGAACGACGACACGGCAGCGAGCTACGATCGCGACGGGTACTTTCTGCTCGAGGACGCCTTCACACCTGCAGAAGTCGACGAGGTGATTCAGGCGATTGATCCGATCGAAGCCAGGGTCGAGAAGGCCCTGCGCGATCAGGGGGGCGAGTACAGGATCGCCCGCGCTGACAGCATCACGTTCTCCATCCACCTCGTCAAACTGTCTGAGACCCTGAAGGCGTTCAGCAGGCATCCGGTCTTTCAGGGCATCTGCCGGGACATCATCGGACCCGGCGCCCGGCTGTACTGGGACCAGGCGGTCTACAAGAAGCCCGGCACGCCGGAGGAATTTCCCTGGCATCAGGACAACGGATACGGTTTTGTGGAACCGCAGCAGTACCTGACCTGCTGGGTCGCGCTGACGGACGCCACCATCGCCAACGGCTGCCCCTGGGTGGTACCCGGCCTGCATAAAGAGGGCACCCTGAAGCACGAACTGGGCCGACTCGGCTACGAATGCATCAGCAACCCGGAGAACGCGGTCGCGGTACCGGCGCGCGCAGGCAGCGTGGTGGTGTTCTCGTCGCTGACCCCACACCGCACCGGCCCGAACCTGACGGACCAGACGCGACGCGCCTATATCTTGCAGTATGCACCGGACGGTGCGAGGAAGTGGCCCGATCTGGACCTGGATGGAGAATCGGGAGAACCGGCGTTGCAGTGCGATCCCGATCGGCAATATTACGTGGATGCGGCGGGTTGACTAGCTCTCCCCGGAGTCCTTGCTGCCCTCGTCTCCTTCGGTCTGGATTCGATCATAGATCTCCTCCCGGTGGACGGCGACATCCTTCGGTGCACTGACACCGATCCGGACCTGATTGCCCTTGACGCCGAGCACCGTGACCGAGATGTCATCGCCGATCATCAGCGTTTCGCCGACGCGACGCGTGAGTATCAGCATGTACGATTCTCCTTGTTCTTCATGTTACCGCTGGTTCTGTTACAGCTCATCTTCCTTCACGGCTTCCGGTGCCAGTTCGAACGCCGAGTGCAGCGCCCGTGCAGCGAGCTCCAGATACTTTTCGTCAATTACCACCGAAATCTTTATCTCGGATGTTGATATCATCTGAATATTAATCGATTCCTCCGACAGGATACGGAACATCTTGCTCGCAACGCCAGCGTGAGATCGCATTCCGACCCCCACCATCGACAATTTCGCAATCTTATTGTCGCCAGACACCTCTGCAGCTTCTATGTCCTGCGCCACACTTTTGAGCAGCGCCAGCGCCTGCTCGTAGTCGTCACGACGAACGGTGAACGTGAAGTCGGTCGAACCGTCAGCAGAGACGTTCTGCACGATCATGTCGACCTCGATGTTGGCTTCGCTCACCGGCCCGAGAATCCGGGATGCGATGCCTGGAACGTCCTTGACCCCGCGTACTGTCAGCTTCGCCTCGTTCTGCGTGAAGGCAATTCCGGAAATGATCGGCTGTTCCATCCCGTCCTCCTCATCCGTAATCAACGTGCCCGGGGCCCTCGTGAAGCTCGACAGCACCCGCAGCGGAACCTTGTATTTGCTCGCAAACTCAACCGAGCGGGTATGCAGCACCCGTGACCCGAGGCTCGCCAGTTCGAGCATTTCCTCGAACGTGATCCGCTTGAGGCAGCGGGCGTCGGCAACCACACGCGGGTCAGTGGTGAAAACACCTTCGACATCGGTGTAGATCTGGCATTCGGCGGCGCCCAGTACAGCGGCCAGCGCGACCGCAGTGGTATCCGAGCCACCCCGGCCAAGCGTCGTGATATCGCCGGCCTCGTCCATACCCTGAAAGCCGGCGACCACGGGAATAATGCCCTCGCCGGTCGCAGCGAGCAGACGTTCGCGGTCAATATCGAGGATACGGGCCCTGGTGTGGGCGCGATCCGTCGAGATGCGGACCTGTGCGCCCGTGAACGACTGCGCCTTGCCGCCCAGCTTCATGATCATCATGGAGAGCAGCGCGATCGTGACCTGCTCACCGGTAGACAGCAGTACGTCAACCTCGCGATGCATACGCGGATCGCCGATACCGATCTCGCGGGCGAGCGCGTCAAGCCGATCCGTCTCGTCGCCCATCGCCGACACGACGACCACGACATCATGGCCCGCCGCCTGCGTTTCGAGCACGCGGGAAGCGACATTTTCTATGTGCGAAATCGACGCAACAGAGGTTCCGCCGAACTTCTGAACTATCAGAGACATGGGTAAAGGGTGGCTACGAATTACGCAAGCGGCGTATTAAACAGCAATGGCTTGTCGATGGGAATCGCACCTTGCAATTCCCTTACAAACGCTCTGAGAGGTAGCCGGCGACCGATTCCAGCGCCGCGGGCAGCCCCGAGGCGTCAGTACCGCCGGCACGGGCCATGTCCGGGCGTCCACCGCCCTTGCCGCCCACCTGCTGGGCGACGAAATTGACGAGGTCTCCCGCATTCACCCGGTCTGTCAGGTCTTTCGTCACACCGGCAATCAGCGCCACCTTGCCGTCATTGACCGACGCGAGCACGACAACGCCGGTACCCAATTTGTTCTTGACGCGATCCATGGCGTCGGGGAGCGTTTTCGGATCCGCGCCCTCCAGATGGTGGACCAGCACCCTCACACCCGCGACATCGATCGCGTTGTCGGCAATGTCGGCACCGCCACCGCTGGCGAGACGCGTGTTGAGGCGGGAAACTTCCTTCTCGAGTTTCTTGTTCTGCTCGAGTACGGCGGCAAGTCTGGCCGTCAAATTGCCGCGATCCGTGCGCAGAACGGCCGCCGCCTCCGCCAGATCATCCTCCATGGCAAGGATCGCCTCGATGGCACGGGCCCCGGTGACGGCCTCGATGCGCCGCACGCCGGACGCGATACCCTGCTCGGCTGTAATCACGAACGCACCAATATCGCCGGTTCGGGAAGCGTGCGTACCACCACAGAGCTCGATCGAGAAAGCGTCGGTACCCATCGACAGTACCCGCACCTGTTCGGAGTATTTCTCCCCGAATAACGCCATCGCCCCCTTTGCCTTCGCCTGCTCGATGCCCATGACCTCGGTGACAACCTCGGTATTGCCGCGTATCTGCTCGTTGACCAGTTGCTCGATGATGCGCATCTCGTCGCGGGATACGGCCTCGAAGTGGGAGAAATCGAAACGAAGGCGCTCCGGATCTACCAGCGAACCGCGCTGGTTGACGTGTTCCCCGAGCACCTTGCGCAGGGCCGCGTGGAGCAAATGGGTCGCGGAGTGATTCAGCCGCGTGGCGGCCCGCAGTTGCCGGTCGACCTCAGCGTCGAGTTCGTCACCGACGGCGATGATGCCTTCGGTCACCTTGCCCTTGTGCAGGTAGGCTTCACCCGCCTTGCGCGTATCGAGGACATCGACGGTCTTGCCGTTCGCGAAGAGTTTGCCGGTATCGCCCACCTGACCGCCGGATTCCGCATAAAACGGCGTCCGATCAAGTACCACCAGCACGTCGTCTCCGGTCTCGGCGCGGTCTACCGGCTTTTCGCCCACAAACAGCGCGACGACAGCGCTCTTGCCGCTCAGGGATTCATAGCCGATGAACTCTGTCGAGACATCCAGCGTGATCTCACCGACATTCGTGGCGGCAAAATTGGAGGCGGCACGCGCCCGCTCGCGCTGCTCGCTCATCGCCTTCTCGAAGCCCGCCATATCGATCGTGAGATCACGTTCGCGGGCGATATCCGCCGTCAGGTCGGTCGGGAAGCCATAGGTGTCGTAGAGACGGAAGACGATGTCGCCGGGGATCTCGGTACCGTCGAGCGTCTCGATCGCCTCAGCCAGGATCTTCATGCCCTGATCCAGCGTGACATCGAACTGTTCTTCTTCTTTGAGGAGAATCTTCTCGATCTGGTCCCGGGTCTTTCGCAGGATCGGATAGGCGTCACCCATCTCGTCGACGAGCGTACCGACCATCTTGTGGAAGAACGGCCCGCCGGCCTGTAGCTGATGACCGTGGCGGAGAGCACGCCGGATAATGCGACGCATGACGTAGCCACGGCCCTCATTCGAGGGCAGTACACCGTCGGCGATCAGGAAAGCCGTCGAGCGAATGTGGTCGGCAATCACGCGAAGCGACGGGTTGTCGAGGTCCGAGCGGCCCAGCAATTCTGCAGCCCGGCCGATCAGCGCCCTGAACAGGTCAATATCGTAGTTGTTATGAACACCCTGCAATACGGCAGCGATTCGCTCGAGGCCCATGCCAGTATCCACGCCGGGCTTCTGAAGTGGCGTCATCGTGCCATCAGCCGACCGTTCAAACTGCGGGAAGACGAGATTCCAGATCTCGACGTAGCGATCGAGGTCGTCGTCCGGAGAGCCGGGCGGGCCACCAGGCACATCCGGGCCGTGATCATAGAAGATCTCGGAACAGGGTCCGCAGGGGCCGGTATCGCCCATGGCCCAGAAGTTGTCCTTGTCTCCGAGTCGGGTGATTCGCTCCTTCGGAAAGCCGATCTGATTGACCCAGATATCCTCGGCCTCATCGTCACTCTCGTGAATCGTGACCCACAGCCGATCAGCCGGCAACTCGAGAACCCCGGTCAGAAACTCCCAGGCGTAGGCGATGGCCTCTTCCTTGAAATAGTCGCCAAAACTGAAGTTGCCGAGCATTTCGAAGAACGTATGGTGACGCGCGGTGTAACCGACGTTGTCCAGATCGTTGTGCTTGCCGCCCGCCCGAACGCAGCGCTGGCAGCTCGCCGCGCGCGTGTAGCCACGGTTCTCCTTGAGGGCCAGCGCGTCCTTGAACTGCACCATGCCCGCATTGGTGAACAGCAGGGTCGGATCGTTGTCGGGAACGAGACTGGAACTCTCGACGGTCTGGTGCCCTTTCGACGCAAAAAAGTCGAGAAAGGCCTGACGCAATTCAGCGCTTTTCATCACTACGGCTTTCCACCGATGGGTTCAATGAACAAGGGGACGCTAATGTACAGAAAAGTGAGGAATTTCTAAACCTTACGTGCCCTGTGGTCGAAGGTTTCGCGGGTGGTACACCCGAACCAGCAGCGCTGGCAAGACGGTCAGGTTGGCCAGCAGCGCCAGCGCCATCGCGAGCGCGGTCAACAGCCCGAAATACACGGTCGGGAGAAAGTTGGAGAACGCCAGGATGGAGAAGCCGGCAATGATGATGACCGACGTGAAATACATCGCCCGGCCGATGGTACGGTGGGCGGCCGAGACTGCTTCCACGACATTCCCCCGCTCGCTCAGTTCCTCGCGGAACCGGTGCAGGTAATGAATCGCGTCATCGACCCCGATACCGATGCAAATGGCCGCGATGGTAATGGTCATCATATCCATGGGAATCGACAGATAGCCCATGACCGAGACCACAGTGGCCGCGGCGACCACGTTCGGGATCAGCGCCAGAATCGCCAGCAACGGCGCGCGCAGCAGCAGCACGAACATGAGGAAGGTGGCGCCGATCACGTAAAGCAGCGTCCTCGACTGGGATTCGGCGAGTCGCTGCAGCATGTCATTGAACAGCACCATCATCCCCGTGATCACGATCTCGTCTTCGCTCAGCCCGAGTTCCTCTCCGGCGAACTGGCGAATATCGGCAATGAGCTTGTCCTTCGAGAAACGCGGCCCCGTTTCTGAAATGCGTGATGCGATGCGCGCAAAACCACTTGGCGGATCCGCATAGGGCGTCACGAGTTGCGATCGAACCGCCTCCGGCAGCGCATCAAGCGCATAGGCCATCTCGACGTTGCTGAGTGCCTCTCCGTCATTGAAGTCACGAGCGAGACGATCCAGCGTCGACACCGACAGCACTTTGCCCGTCGAGCGCCGCTCGTCCACAAAGCGGTGCATCTCGGCGACAGTATCGATGCGATTGCGCGTAAACCAGTAGCGCTCGGGCCACGCCTCGGCGTCCGGGCTGGCAAAAAAGTCATCCTCACCGGCTTCCTCATACGGACCCAGCTGAAGATAGACATCGAACGGGATCGTGCCGCCCAGGTTTCGGTCGATAAACGCCATGCCGCGATGGATTTCGGTGTCTTCATCAAAGTAGTTGATGAACCGGTTGTCGAACGAGATTCGGGTCAGACCGTAGCCCGCGACAGCGGCGACGACGATACCTGCAATCAGCACCGCGGCGGAACGCTCAACGCTGAGGCGGCTCAACCAGACGGTAAGCGTCACCTCGTCGCCAATCGTCGGGCTCGGCGCGCCCTTGCCAATCGCCAGCAGTACCGCCGGAAAGACCAGGTAGGTCACGATAAAGGAAACGAAAATACCGAGGCACATCATCCAGCCGAAGTCCTCGACCGGCACGATACTGCTGCCGAGCATCGAGCCGAAGGCCAGCATGGTGGTCAACCCGGTGTACAAACAGGGAGCGAATTTGCTCTCCATGGTCTCGATGACCAGATCACGCTGCGGCGTTTCCTCGTCGTCTGCACGAAGTTCCCGATAGCGGACGATGAGGTGGATAGAAAACGAAATACAGATAATCGCAAGCAGCGAAATGAAGTTCGACGAGATCACCGTTACCGGTTTGCCGAAGAACCCCAGGATGCCCATCGTGATCAATATCGACGTCCCTGAAATGACGACCGGCAGGACCACCCATCGAAGGCGCCGGAAAAAGAACAGCAGTGCCGCAACGATCACCGCAAATACGAGGGATCCGAACGTTTCGATGTCCGACTTCACGTACTCGATCATGTCTGCGGCAATCATCGGCACGCCGGACACATGCACAATGGCCGTGTCGGTGAACCGATCGCGCGTGCTGCGGATTTCATCCATGAGTCGCTGCCGATCCGCCACATAGCGGGCCCGCAACTCGTCATAGCGAGCTTCCGCGTCGCCGCGGTCGCTGCCGGTGCCGTCGCGGGCCGCGTCTCGCGCGGACTGCGCGCTGGCCAGCTCAGTATTCTGCTGAAGGTCGACGCGTATGACGGATGCGGTACCGTCGGACGAGATCAGGAAATCCCGGAACAGGGGACTGCCGGTCAGCTCTTGTCGCGCAAGTTCGAGATCGACATCGGCATCCCTCAGCGTCCGGTATTCTTCCGACATTCGCTCGAGGGGTACCGGCGGACTCTTGATGAGTGGCGCATCGAGCATCGAGTACGTGCCCGCAACACCTTCGATGGCATCGAGTTCGGCCTGCAACGCGCCGATGTGCTCCAGGACCGGACGGGAAAAGAGATCGCCTTCGCGGGGCATGTAGGCAATCACCAGGAACTCGTCGCCACCGAACGTTTCGGTCATCCGCCGGTAGGTCTCGAGTTTGGGGTCGCCCTCGACGACGAGGGTGTCGGCCGAGGCATCGAACCGGAAATCCTGGGCGAACCAGGCGAAGGGCAGTACGGCGAGCACGACACCGAACAACACGGCGCGTGGATACCGCAGCAGGCCGCGATAGGCTGACTTCACCGGGGATTCCGACCGCTAGAAGAGGTGGTCGAGGTGGTCAAGCTGGTCGAAAGTAAAACCGCGACCCTGCAGGAAACGCAGGCGTTTTGCTCGTTCTTTTGCATCCGAAGGAGCCTCATGACCGAATCGCTTGTGGTACACCCGCTCGGCAACGGAATGCCAGTTGACACCACACTCGTCGAAGGAAAGGTCAATCATATCATCCGCAATGCCCTTGCCCCGAAGCTCGGCCCGGATCTTGAGCGGCCCCTGACCGCGATTGACCCGGCTGCGCACAAACGCTTCTGCCATTCGCGCATCGCTCTGGAGATTTTCTTCAGCGAGCCGTCCGACGGCCTCGTCGATCCACTCCGGGCAGGAAGGGAATCGTCGTCTCAGCTTCTGGACCAGCTCAGCGCGCGCATGCTCACGCCGCGCCAGCAAGTCCATTGCGGCGCGGCGGATATCTGACGGAGAGGTGCTGGCGGTGTCGGACGCCTCGGGCATGTGACAGGGTTAGCTGTTGCCCTGCAGCGGCGTCACATTGGACTCCTCACCACTCTCGCTCGCTGAATCATCGACCTCGTTCAGCAACTGAACGCGAATCTTCTTCTCGATCTCGGCGGCCAGCTCCGGATTCTCGCCGAGGTACTCTGCAGCGTTCTTCTTGCCCTGACCGATCCGCTCGCCGTTGTAGCTGTACCAGGCCCCGGCCTTGTCGACGAGTCCGAGATCAACGCCAAGGTCGATGACCTCGCCGAGCCGGTAAATGCCCTTGCCGTACATGATCTGAAACTCTGCCTGCTTGAACGGTGGTGCGACCTTGTTCTTGATGACCTTGACCCGCGTCTCATTGCCGACGATCTCGTCGCCATCCTTGATCGAACCGATGCGACGGATGTCCAGCCGGACAGACGAGTAGAACTTGAGCGCGTTACCCCCGGTCGTCGTCTCAGGGCTGCCGAACATGACACCAATCTTCATCCGGATCTGGTTGATGAAGACCACCAGCGTATTGGAGTGCTTGATGTTGCCTGCCATCTTGCGCAGTGCCTGACTCATGAGACGTGCCTGCAGGCCGACATGGGTATCGCCCATCTCACCCTCGATCTCGGCCTTCGGTGTCAGTGCCGCCACCGAGTCGACGATCACGACATCAACGGCACCGGATCGGACGATCATGTCGCAGATTTCGAGGGCCTGTTCACCGGTATCCGGCTGCGAGACGAGGAGGTTTTCGATGTCGACGCCGAGATTCGCCGCGTACTCAGGATCGAGCGCGTGTTCCGCATCGATGAATGCGCAGGTACCACCACCACGCTGGCATTCGGCAATCACCTGCAGCGTGAGGGTCGTCTTGCCCGACGATTCCGGACCATAGATCTCGACGATCCGGCCGCGCGGCAAACCACCGATGCCGAGTGCGACGTCGAGGCCGAGCGAGCCCGTCGAGATCGACGGTATGCGCTCTCGCGGCGCGTCGCCGAGACGCATCATGGATCCCTTGCCAAACTGGCGTTCGATCTGTGACAGCGCGGCGGTCAGCGCCTTTTCCTTGTTCGGATCCTTGCTGTTTTGCGTCTCGGAATCAGCCATGTTTTCTCCTTTGCCAATTGCTGGTCGAATTACTGTACATTTAAACAGTAGATAAAAAAAATTTCAAAACTTTCTTCAGACTTTCGTCATCCGTGCCCGCCGGCACGCTCGAGGGTGCCGACACTGCATTCGATCACGTAGAATCTGCCGCTTGCCCACCGTGAATCGTCCCGAGCCGAAAGATTGACCGCGAACAACGCCCACACGCCCATGATGCGGCAGTACCTCGCGATCAAGGCAGAGCATCCGGGCGAGTTGCTCTTCTATCGCATGGGCGACTTCTACGAACTCTTCTACGACGACGCACGCCGGGCGGCCGAGCTGCTCGATATCACGCTGACGCGTCGCGGTGTCTCTGCCGGAGAGCCCATTCCGATGGCGGGCGTGCCCTACCACTCTGTCGAGTCGTACCTCGCGAGACTCGTCCGTCGCGGAGAGTCGGTCGCCATCTGCGAGCAGATGGGCGACCCGAATGAATCGAAGGGCCCTGTCGAACGCAAGGTCGTACGCATCGTCACGCCCGGGACGCTCACCGATGACGCGCTCCTCGACGCCAGTCGCGACAACACAATCGCTGCGATCTGCCATCACGGCGAGCGCTTCGGACTGGCCGCCCTCGAACTGGCCAGTGGCCGCTTCGAGGTCGTCGAGCTGCCCGACGAGGAATCTGTCATCAGTGAACTCCACAGACTTGATCCTGCCGAGCTTATCCTCCCTGAAGAAGAGGGGTACCCGCCTGCTGCGACCGGGCGCGTCGGTGTTCGCCGCAGAGCCCCCTGGGAATTCGACCCCGGGCATGCAACGCAATCGCTCACGGCACAGTTCGGTACCCGGGATCTCAAGGGCTTCGGCTGCGACGGCATGGACGCCGCGATCGGCGCTGCCGGCTGCCTGCTCAACTACGTCGCCGAGACCCAGCGCAGCGAGCTGCCGCACATCAAGGGCCTGACGCCGCTCCGACGGGACGATGCGGTTCTCATTGATGCGGCTTCCCGGCGCAATCTCGAACTGACGGTCAATATCGCAGGTGGTACCGAGAACACCCTCATGTCGGTATTCGACCGCACCGCGACTGCCATGGGCGGAAGACTGCTCGGCCGCTGGATCAACCGTCCGGTTCGCGACCATGAAGTGCTCGCCATCCGCCAGCACGCGGTCGAGTCCCTCGCCTCGGACTATGGCTTCGAGGGGGTGCGCGAACTGCTCGGCGAGATCGGCGACTGCGAACGCATCCTCTCTCGCGTTGCCCTCCGGTCGGCGCGCCCGCGAGACCTTTCGCGGCTCAAGGATTCCCTCGCCATTCTCCCTGCGCTTCGGCTGGCCCTCGGCGATTTCGATTCCCCGAGGCTCGCCGCGCTCAGCGAGCAGATCAGCGAATATCCGGACCTGACAGATGAACTGGGGCGCGCGATCATCGACAATCCGCCGGTCGTGATCCGCGACGGAGGCGTCATCAGGAAGGCTACGACAACGAGCTCGACGAGCTGCGCGGCATCAGCGAGAACGCCGCCGAATTCCTGGTCCGTCTCGAGGCGGAAGAGCGCGAGAAGACCGGACTCTCTTCGCTCAAGGTGGGCTACAACCGCGTGCACGGCTACTACATCGAAATCAGCCGCTCGCAGTCCGCGCAGGCACCGGAGGCCTACGTTCGCCGGCAGACCCTCAAGAACGCCGAGCGGTTCATTACGCCCGAACTCAAGGCGTTCGAGGACAAGGCGCTCAGCAGCAAGTCGCGGGCGCTAGCGCGCGAGAAGGTGCTCTACGACGGGCTTATCGATACCCTCGCCGATTCGCTGGTCGCGCTGCAGGCAACGGCGGCCGCCGTTGCCGAGCTCGACGTGCTGGCGAACTTCGCCGAACGCGCGGTGACGCTGTCGCTCTGTCGGCCGGCGCTGACCGACGAGGTCGGTATCGACATCGAGGCCGGCCGTCATCCCGTCGTCGAGGCCATGCTGGATTCGCCGTTCGTTGCCAACGACCTGAGCCTCCACGATGACCGGCGCCTGCTCGTGATCACCGGCCCCAACATGGGGGGCAAGTCCACGTATATGCGTCAGGTGGCACTCATTGCATTGCTCGCCCACACCGGCAGTTTTGTCCCGGCAACGTCTGCCCGCATCGGCCCCGTCGACCGGATATTCACGCGCATCGGATCCAGCGACGACCTTGCGAGCGGTCGCTCCACATTCATGGTGGAGATGACAGAAACGGCCATGATTCTCAACAACGCGACGCCGCAGAGCCTCGTGCTGCTCGATGAGATCGGCCGCGGCACATCGACCTTCGATGGCCTGTCACTGGCCTGGGCGGCCGCCGTCCATATCGTCAACACGGCGCGCGCACTGACGCTTTTCGCGACCCACTACTTCGAACTGACCGCGCTCGCCGACATGCTGCCAGCCACGGCCAACGTTCACCTCGCTGCCCGAGAGCATGGCGACGACATCATCTTCATGTACTCGGTCAACGAAGGGCCGGCGAGCCAGAGTTACGGTCTGCAGGTTGCCCGCCTCGCCGGCGTCCCGGCGCAGGTCATTGCCGATGCCCGGGCCAAGCTGGACGAGCTGGAGCGCTCGGGACGTGCGAGTGTGCCGATGCAGGCAGACCTGTTTGCCGCACCTCAGCCGGCCACACCTCAGCCGGCCACACCTCAGCCGGCCACACCTCAGCCGGCCGCACCAACACCCGATCCGCTGGTGGCACGGCTGGCGGAACTCGACGTCGATTCGCTGTCTCCAAGGCAGGCGCTCGAATTGCTGTATGAACTGAAGAACGACGCCTCCGGGTAGTCTCAGCGCCGGGCCGCTGTGCTAGACTTGCCCACTGCATCATTTACGGATTAAGGAATACTCGATGACGTTTGTTGTGAGCGACGCCTGCATCAAGTGCAAGCACACCGACTGTGTTGAAGTCTGCCCCGTCGATTGCTTTTACGAGGGCCCCAACTTTCTGGTCATCCATCCCGACGAATGCATCGACTGTGCCCTGTGTGAGCCCGAATGTCCGGTAGACGCGATCTTCTCGGAGGACGAGTTGCCCGATGACGAGCAGGAGTTCCTGGCACTCAACGCTGAACTCGCCGAAGTGTGGCCGAATATCACTGAAAAGAAGGACCCGCTCCCGGACGCTGAGGAATGGGCTGAAGTGAAAGGCAAGCTCGAGCACCTCGAGCGCTAGCCCCCGCGGGAGTTCAGTCTCCCGCCCAGCTCTGCGAGAAGAAGTGCCCCATCCGGCGGCGCTTCGTCTCGAGATAATCTTCACAGTACGGGCTTGTCGGCTCGATCTCGAGCGGCTCGACACCCGCGACACCAATCACGGAATCTTCCAGCGCCTGAATCTTGTCCGGGTTGTTCGTCAGCAGTTCGCATCGGTCGACACCGAGTGAAACGAGGATGTCGATCGCATCCGAATAATCGCGACCCTCGGCCGGCAGCCCGAGCGCCAGATTCGCCTCCACCGTATCGAGCCCCGCATCCTGAAGCTGGTAGGCACGCAGCTTGTTCACAAGACCGATCCCCCGGCCCTCCTGGCGCAGATAGACGATGACGCCTGCGCCACGCTCAGCGATCAGGGTCATCGCAAGATCGAGCTGATCGCCGCAATCGCAGCGCGACGAGCCGAACACATCTCCCGTCATGCATTCCGAATGAATACGCACCAGCGGAACCACAGGCGTCTCCAGCCCGACGACCAGTGCAAGGTGCGGCATCTCCGCCCGGCCCGAGTCGAACCAGTGCAGGTCGAAATCCCCGTACCTCGTCGGAAACGGCACGTGCTGCGCAAGTTCACTCATTACGGCTCCTTGATGATGGTCTCGATCGTCAGCCCGAAGCTGCCAATACCGGGATACGACAGCTCCTTGCTCGCCAGCAGATGGATTCGCTGTACGCCCAGACTGGCGAGGATGTGGCTGCCAACGCCAACCTCCCGCCAGACTGCGCCTTTGACTTCCTCTTCCGGCGCGCCCTCTTCTGGTGGCAGATAGATGAAGACCCCCTGGGGTGCTTCGCCAATCAGTTCGAGCGACCTCGAGATTACATTATCGCCAGCGATCGCGCTGGCAATGAAGTCCCGTCCCGGCGCGCCCTTGACCACCCGCACCAGTGTTGGCTCGTTGGCATCGATCTCGCCCTTGACCAGTGCGACGATCTCCTTGCCATCGAACGTCGACTCAAATGCATGCGCACGAAACTGCTGGCAACCGATGGTCAGCATCTCGGCATGGGTCTCCCGCACGAGTTCCTCATTCTCGGCCCGGTAGCGAATGAGCGACTCGATGGAAATGATGGGCAGCCCGTGTTCACGCGCGAACTTCGTGAGAGACGGCAGCCGCATCATCGTGCCGTCGTCGTGATTGAGTTCCGCCAGAACACCGACCGGCTTGACCGCGGCAAGCTTGCAGAGATCGACCGCCGCCTCCGTGTGTCCAGACCGGACCAGCACACCACCCGGCCGGTAACGAAGCGGGAAGATATGGCCGGGTCTCACAAAATCGCCCGCCTCGACATCGTCGTCGGCGAGTGCGTTGAGCGTTCGGGCGCGTTCCTCCGCCGAGACGCCGGTGGTCATGCCGCGCACGTAGTCGGTCGAGACAGTGAAGGCCGTTCGCAGCGGGTCCGAGTTCTGCTCCACCATGAGCGGCAAGCCCAGCGCGTCGAGCCGCGCGGATTCAGCCGGGGCACACAGAATGCCGCTGGTGTGCCGGATCATGAAGGCGATGCTCTCGGGCGTCGCCATCTCGGCGGCCATGATCAAATCGCCTTCGTTCTCGCGCTCCTCGTCATCGACGACGACAACGAGTCCTCCCTGCGCGAAGTGCGCGACCGCTTTCCGGATGTCTGACAATGCCATGTGCTGTTCCGCCAGTCGTTTGGCCCGGCATTCTGCCAAAAGCCCGGTTGTTGATATACACACACAATCGCACTAGTGTTGTTCGCAATTGAACATCCCATCGAACACCGAACAATGCTGAGCTGGGACCACCTGCACTATTTCACGCTCGTGGCCGAGAAAGGATCTGTGGCCGCCGCGGCGCGCGCCATCGGCGTCAGCCATGCCACGATCCTTCGCGCCATCAAGCGACTCGAAGCGACACTGGATCTTCGCCTCTTCGATCATCTGAAAACGGGATACCGGCTGACACCGGAGGGCACCGACCTGCTCTCCCACGCCACCCGCATGGCAGCCGAGGCCAGCGCCATCGAGCGCAGGGCCCAGGGCCAGGGCGAGGTACCGCGCGGCGAACTCGGCATCTCGCTACCCGACACAACCATCGTCGACCTGATGCCAATGCTGGCCGCGTTCAGAAGCGAGTTCCCGGATGTCACGATCAACCTCAAGCCCGGCACACCCGAGACGCCGGGCACGATGCTGGACCAGGACATTCGCATCGCCTTCCTGCTGACCAGTGATCCGCCCGACGATCTCGTCGGACGGCGCCTCGACACCATATCGTTCGCGCCTGCAGCGCTCCTCGCCTCGAAGGACAATGACGCATGGATCACGTGGCTCGGATCAGAGCGCTACTTCGATCCACACACAGTCACGCGGGTTCGGGGCTCGCAGGCAGGATCGCGAGCCGACACGATCGTGCGCAGCCATGCCGATGCACTGGGGGCGGTTCGGGAGGGCATGGGCGCGGCGATGATTGCGACATCCAGAATCGCGCCGCCGCTTACGGTAGTCAGCGACCGTTCGCGTGTCGAAGTCGGGCTCTGGATGCTGACCCATCCCGAGTTCCGTGCAGACAGCCGCGTGCGGGCCATGATGGCATTCGCACCCGGCTGGGATATTGGCGGCGGTGACGATCAGGAACGCGGCGGCAGATAACCCAGGGGGTCTCGCGGCTTGCCGTCACGGCGAATCTCGAAGTGCATGACGTCATTGTCACCCGTCGAGCCGCCGATACGGGCAACGACCTGACCACGCTCGACGCGATCGCCCTCACTGACAACAATCGTCTCGTTGTGCGCGTAGGCAGACAGATAACGATCATTGTGTTTGACGATGACCAGCTTGCCGTAGCCGCGCAATCCGCCGCCGGCGTACACCACGACACCGTCTGCACTGGACCGAACCGGATCGCCTGCCTCGCCACGAATATCGATGCCCTTGTTGATGTTGCCAGTCAGCGAAAAGCGACCGACGAGTTCGCCCTCGAAGGGCCACTGCCAGTCGATACAGTCATCGCAGGCCGAGGGCGCCTCGATCTGGCGAGGCACTGGCGCCGGGCGGGGCGCCGGCTTCGGCCGCGTTTCGGGGCGAGGGTCCGATCGGTTCGAAGCCACCGGCTGATCCGGCGCACCGTCCGTGACCGGGTCGGATGCGGCAACCAGCCTCAGCCTCTGGTCGACAAAAATCGTATAAGGCGGCGCAATGCCGTTCGCCCGGGCCAACGCCCTGAAGTCAACGCCGTAGCGGAAAGCAATGGAGTAGAGGGTGTCACCCCGCTTGACGACATAGACGCCGCGATTGCCCTTGGACTCGCCGGCGCCGTATACCGGGATACCCAACTCATGGCTCGTACATCCGGTGATGGCCAGTAGCAGAAGGGCAATGATGCTGAACCGGGCGGAACGACGAGTCATGAACGTCCTATCCCTCGCCTGACTCCAGGTGCCAGGTCCGGTTCGACGCCCAGCTCACGGCAAGCACCAGCAACACACCGCAAACGACCATCGCGGCGGCAAGCATCACCTGTGGATCATCGCCGGTGAGATTGAAGTACGTGCCAGGCAGCACGGGCTCCTCGACGACGGGTATGCGCGCGCCATCGTCCTTCAGCTGATAGCTCAGCGTGTGTTTCCAGGGCCACAGCTTCACCATGGAGCCGACCATGAATCCGGTCAGCACGGCCAGCGTCTCGTCGCGGTAGCGCGCCAGCAGTCTCGTCAGCACCTGGGCAAAACACACCAGGCCAAGAGCGCAGCCTGCACCGAGCGCTGCCAGCGTCATCACATCGAACGAGCGAATTGCATCGATGACCGCAGCATAGAGCCCGAGAATCAGCAGAATGAAGCTGCCGGACAGGCCAGGCAGGATCCACGCACACACCGCGACAGCGCCACCGGCGAAGACCAGCCATGGCGTCGGTGACAGTTCTACCGGGGCGACCGTCGTGATGATGACGCCGAACACCGCACCGGTTGCGGCCGCCAGCAACAGGTCGAACCCGTAGCGGGACATCTGCCGCGTCACAACGAACACCGATGCGGCAACGAGGCCCATGAAGAATGACCACAGCGCAATCTGTTCGTGCTCGAGCAAATAACCGATTGCGCTGGCGAACAGAACGATCGAGGCGCCCATTCCGGCCGCGAGGGTCATCAGAAAGCCGGCGTCCACCTGACGCCAGACGGCACCGATCCCCTCGCGCGTCAGCACCCTGAACAGCGCAGGCGTAAACTGACGCAACGCGTTGAGCAGCCGTTCGTAGATGCCAGAGATGAAGGCAATCGTGCCGCCGGACACGCCAGGAACAACTTCTGCGGCCCCCATCAGCATCCCGATCAGCACCGTCCTGATACTTACCTTCACGCGCGTCCTCCGAGCAGCGGCACGAAGTTCGCTTCTTCGATAACCGTCGACTCCGCCACCTCACCCTCGACGGTCACCAGCGTGAGTTGCTGGGAGCGCTCGGTGCCAACCGGAATGACCATTCGCCCGCCGTCGGAGAGTTGCTGCACGAGTTCCACCGGAATCTGCCGGGGCGATGCCGTGACAATGATGCCATCGAACGGGCCGCGCTCGGCCCATCCGAGATTGCCATCATCGTATTTGAACTGGACATTGCGAATACCGAGCTGCCTCAGGTGATCACGGGCACGATCCGCGAGTCCCTGAATGCGCTCGACGGTATAAACCTTCTCGACCAGGCGCGACAGGATCGCCGTCTGGTATCCGGAGCCCGTACCGATCTCGAGTACAGACTTGAGCGGGCCGGCTTCAAGAAGCAGTTCTGACATTCGCGCGACGGTGTACGGACGTGAAATCGTCTGGTGATAACCGATCGGCAGCGACGTGTCCTCGTACGCGCGATGCGACAGCGCCTCGTCGACAAACAGGTGCCGCGGCATTTCGCCCATGACGTCAAGCAGCGTCTCGTTTGTAATGCCCCGCTCCCGCAGCCTCGACAGCAGGCGATTGCGCGTACGCTGGGAAGTCATGCCGACGCCGCGAAGATCGAGTTCCCTATCCAAAGGCGGCGGCTCCTGTCCCCACGTCGCCATCAGCCGCCTGGCGATAGTCAGCGAACTCGCGCAGCAGGGACGTCGCGAAGGCGCCGCTTTCCAGTCGGAAGTCGACGATGAAGGCATCATCCTCAATACGCCAGGCGAGGTCCGGCGCATGGGCTGCCAGCGGTCGACGCATGGCTTTGACGCCGAGCCGCTCGAGGCCCTCATACCAGGCATCAAAACCTGTCGCCCGGAACGTCTCGGTCGGGCGCCGATGGGAACCGGGTAGCCATCCCCACGCGCCGTCTTCGCACCAGGAACCGTCAGCAACCCGGCCGGCGAGTTCCAGATTGAAGAGGTGACTCCTTGCAGCTGAGAGGTAGATGTCCTTCTTTCGGTCCGGTCGCACGTCACCGCGCAGCAGGGCATCAGCGCGCGCCAGATTGCCGCCGTCACGGCCGAACCGCTGTTCGCCGAAGTAGTTCGGAAACCCGGCATCACGAATCATCGAGAGTCTGGTGTCGATGTCGGCTGCGCTCGTCATGTCACGCAATCTTACGCTAAACCGGTTTGCGGCGTGCGATCCGCGACGCAGTTTGCGCGAGTGTCTTGAAGTCTCCATGATTCGGACGCCCGGAATCGACAGCGTCTCCCAGGCAGGCGCGGGACGGCCAGGCAGCCAGACCGAAAACCACTGGTGCGTCACGGCATGGCGATCCTTGCGCCCCGAATAGCTGACGTCCATTGCCCGAACGCGCGCAAACGAGGCAAGCCTCTCGGCGACCCACGCCGTATTCTGGCCACGCTTCTCGATATGAAGGTAATGGTGCTCACCCTGGCCGTCGAGATCGAAACCCGGTTCTTCGGCGACGAAAAAATCTTCGGGTTCACTGCGGATCACGCCTGCCATGACCGGCTCGCCGAAGGCACGGGGCAACGGGTCGTTCCTCATCGGGTCAACAACACCGCCGCCTGCGCGGCAATGCCCTCACCACGGCCCTCGAACCCCATCTTTTCCGTCGTCGTCGCCTTGACGCTGACCTGCGATGTCTCACAGGCAAGCGCACCGGCAATCGCTTCCCGCATCGCATCGATGTACGCACGGACCTTCGGTCGCTCTGCAATCAGCGTCACATCCACGTTGCCGATTCCGAAGCCGAGCGCCGCCACCTTCTCACGACAGGCACGAACCAGCTCGATGCTGTCGACTCCCCGCCAGCGCTCATCGGTATCCGGGAAGTGGCTGCCGATGTCGCCAAGCGCGACCGCGCCAAGCAGCGCGTCACAAAGCGCATGCAGCAGGACGTCACCGTCCGAGTGCGCGAGCAAGCTTCGTTCAAACGGCACATCGACACCGCCCAGGCGGATCGAGCCGTCATCCTGCGCCTCGCCAAATCGATGGGCGTCGTATCCAAAGCCGATCCTCACGCGGACTGCGCCTCCCGGCTCAGCAGCCATCGCGCCAGTTCGAGATCCTGGGGCCTCGTGACCTTGATGTTGCTCCTTGCGCCTTCGACGAGCACGGGTCGATAGCCGGCAAACTCGAGGGCGGAGGACTCATCGGTCACGTGAACACCGGAGGCGAGCGCATCCTTCATCGCACGGGAGAGCAGGCCGAACCTGAACAGCTGTGGCGTCTGGGCAAGCCACAGCGTATCGCGATCTTCGGTCGATACGACCTGTTCATACTCGTCAGCCGACTTCACGGTCTCGACGACCCGTGTCGCAAGCAGGCCACCCGCCTCGTTCTTGCCGGCCAGGTCGACGAGCCGTGCAATATCCCGAACGTCGAAGCAGGGACGCGCGGCATCATGCACCATGACCCAGTCGTCAGCATCGAGTGTCATCGTATCCAGCGCATTCAGTACAGAGCGCGCGCGGGTATCACCCCCGGTAACAATGCGGCAGCGGGACGTGATGGGAAGCGCGCGGTGGCGCTCATCATCGGCCGCAACAACCAGTACGATCTCACGGGGTGACAAACGTTCGAGGCGTTCCAGCGCGTGCTCGAGCACACACTTGCCGTCGATGTCGAGGTATTGCTTGGCGACGTCACCGCCGAAACGAACGCCCTTGCCCGCTGCGGCAACGACAACGGTGACTGCAGCCAACAGGTTTTCGTTCATGGTGCGCCGGTTGCCGACCTCGCGCCGGGTGTTTCGTCAACCAGCAGGAAGAAGGTTTCGCCTTCCTTGATCAGCCCGAACTCGGTTCGCGCCTTCTCTTCGATCGACGCCATACCGCTCTTCAGGTCCTGAATCTCGGCACGAAGAATCTTGTTTCGTTCGGTTCGCGCGAGGTTTTCGACCTCAAGCCGAGTGCTGCGATCCTCGAGTGCATTGACGTGCGCAAGGGAATTCTCGCCGACCCACAGCCGATACTGCAGCGTCGCGATTGCGATGCCGAGCACGAGCATGGCCGCACGTCGAAGGTTCATCCGCGCTGAAACTCCGCCAGCCCCTTGAAGAGCGCATCAGACTGATCCTCGATGCGCAGGAGACGATTGTACTTCGCGACACGGTCAGAGCGGCAAAGCGAGCCCGTCTTGATCTGCCCGGCAGCGGTGGCAACCGCAAGATCGGCAATTGTCGTATCTTCAGTTTCGCCGCTGCGATGTGAGATGACGGCGGTATAGCCCGCTGCCTTCGCGGTCTGGATCGCTTCGAGCGTCTCGGTCAGTGTACCGATCTGGTTCAGCTTGACGAGAATCGAGTTGGCAACACCCTTCTCGATGCCTTCGCGCAGGATCTTCGGATTTGTGACGAACAGATCGTCACCGACGAGTTGTACCTTGCTGCCCAGTTCGCGCGTCAGGTGTGCCCAGCCGTCCCAGTCGCTTTCATCGAGCCCGTCCTCGATCGAGATAATCGGATAGCGAGCGACCAGATCCCCCAGATACGCCGTGAAGCCTTCGGCATCGAAGCTGCGATTCTCGCTCGCGAGGACGTATTGGCCGTTGTCAAAAAACTCCGAGGACGCGCAGTCGAGACCGAGATAGATATCCTTGCCAGCGACGTAGCCCGCTTTCTCAATCGCCTCCATGATGACCTCGAGTGCAGACTCGTTGCTCGGCAGATCCGGCGCGAACCCGCCTTCATCCCCGACCGCCGTCGACAGGCCACGATCGCTCAACACAGCCTTCAGCGTATGGAAGACCTCGGCGCCCATGCGAAGCGATTCCGAAAAGTTGGGCGCACCCACGGGAAGAATCATGAACTCCTGGATATCGACGCTGTTGTCCGCGTGCTCACCGCCGTTCAGGATGTTCATCATCGGTACCGGCATGCTGTACCGTCCGGGACTTCCGTCGAGTTCGGCAAGATACTCGTAGTAGGCCATGCCCTTCGCCCTGGCCGCCGCCTTGGAGGCCGCCAGCGATACCGCGAGAATCGCATTGGCACCGAGCTTGCCCTTGTTCTCGGTGCCATCGAGTTCGATCATGATTCCATCGAGTTCCCGCTGGTCTTCGACATCGCGACCGAGCAGTCGCTCGCGAATCAGCGTGTTGGCATTCTCGACCGCCTGCAGGACGCCCTTGCCCTTGTAGCGAAGGGGATCCTTGTCTCGCAGCTCCAGTGCCTCACGCGATCCCGTCGATGCACCGGACGGCGCGCAGGCCGACCCCGTGAATCCGTTCTCCAGCTCAACCTCGGCCTCGACGGTCGGGTTGCCACGGGAGTCGAGCACCTCACGTGCCTGAATGTCAGTAATCTCGGTCAAACCACTACTCCAACGATTGTCGTGTTCTGTCAGCCCGCCGCAGCGGCACGTTCCAGCTCAGCCTCGGCCTTTGCAATACGGTCGAGCTGCTGCAGCACCGCCAGCAGCGATTTCATCTGCCCCAGCGGCCATGAATTCGGCCCGTCGCTCATCGCGTTGTCCGGATCCGGATGCGTTTCCATAAACAGCCCGTCGATGCCAACGGCCGCTGCCGCGCGCGCGAGCACCGGCACCATTTCCCGCTGGCCGCCCGAACTGCTGCCCTGGCCCCCGGGCAACTGCACGCTGTGGGTCGCATCGAAGACGACGGGACACCCGATCTCTTTCATGACCGCCAGCGATCGCATGTCGGACACCAGATTGTTGTAGCCAAAGCTCACGCCGCGCTCACACGCCATGATCCTGTCGTTGCCGGTGGAGCGCGCCTTCTCGATGACGTGCTTCATGTCCCAGGGCGCCAGGAACTGGCCCTTCTTGATGTTGACCGGCAAGCCGGTCGCGGCGACGGCCTGAATGAAATTCGTTTGCCGGCACAGAAAGGCCGGCGTCTGCAACACCGAGACGACCGAAGCAACCTCGTCCAGCGGCGTATCCTCGTGTACATCGGTCAGCACCGGGACGCCGAGTTCGCTTCTGACCTTCTCGAGTACCTTGAGGCCCTCGTCGATGCCAGGGCCGCGGAAGCTCTCATGGGACGAGCGGTTCGCCTTGTCGAACGAGCTCTTGTAGACGAAGGGAATCCCCAGCTCGACGCAGATCTCCCTGAGCTGGCCGGCGGTATCCATCGCCATCTGCTCCGACTCGATGACGCACGTCCCCGCAATGAGGAAGAACGGGTTGTTGTCTCCAACTTCGAAGTCGCTGAGTTTCATGGCAATCGCTATGCGAGGGTGGGCAAGTCGGTTGCGGCCACGCCGCACCGGGTTTGTGCAATTTTATCCGTAAGTTGCTGTTTTATAAACTCTCGCGGCGCAGACCGGCGGACGGCCGCTCAGCCGCCGCTGCGGCTGCCTCGATAAAGCTCGTGAACAGCGGGTGCCCGTCACGCGGGGTCGAGGTGAACTCCGGGTGAAACTGGCAAGCCACAAACCAGGGGTGGTCCGGCAACTCGATGACCTCCACCAGCGCGCCATCTTTCGACTTGCCCGCCATTCGCAGACCCGCCGACTCGAGTTGCTCGACGTATGTGTTGTTCACCTCGTAGCGGTGACGGTGGCGCTCGCGAATCGACGCCGCGCCATAGATCTTTCGCGTGAGCGAATCACAGGCGAGCAGACACTCCTGCGCGCCCATGCGCATGGTGCCGCCAAGGTCTGAAAACTCGTTGCGCTGCTCAAGCTGACCGGTCTCATCGGTCCACTCCGTGACGAGCGCGATGACGGGATACGGCGTATCGGGGCGATTTTCGGTGGTGTCAGCGCCTTCCAGACCCGCGACGTTTCGCGCGAAGTCGATGATCGCCGCATGCAGACCGTAGCAAATGCCGAGATACGGGATGTTGTTCTCACGGGCATAGCCCGCGGCCATGATCTTGCCCTCGAAGCCGCGCTCGCCAAAACCGCCTGGCACGAGAATCGCGTCTGCGGATTCGAGCACGCCGGTGCCCTCGCGGATCACACGTTCGCTGTCGATGAAATCGATATCGACATGGGTGCCGGTGTGAATGCCTGCGTGGCCCAGCGCCTCGGTCAGGGACTTGTAGGCATCCAGCAGATCCATGTACTTGCCCACCATGATCAGCTTGATCGTTCGAGCAGGGTTCATTTCTGCATCGACGACCCGCTGCCACTCGGAGAGGTCGGCCGCCGGCGCCTCGATCCCGAGCTTGTCGACGACAATCTCGTCGAGCTGACGCTCATGCAGCATCAGCGGAATCTTGTAGATCGACGGCGCGTCGATCAGCGGCACGACGGCATTGCGGTCAACGTTGGTGAAAAGCGCGATCTTCTCGAGTGCCGACTGCGCAATCTCGTGATCGGAGCGCACCACCAGGATATCCGGCTGCAGGCCGATACTCCTCAGTTCCTTTACCGAGTGCTGGGTCGGCTTCGTCTTCGTTTCGCCGGCAGTCGCGATGTATGGCACGAGCGTCAGATGCATGAAGATCGCGTTCCGCGAGCCGACCTCAAAACGAAGCTGGCGCGCGGCTTCGAGGAACGGCTGGGATTCGATGTCGCCGACCGTACCGCCGATTTCGACAATCGCGACGTCGCTGCCCTCGGCACCTTCGAGGATGCGGTGCTTGATCTCATCGGTGATGTGCGGAATGACCTGAATGGTCGCACCCAGATAATCACCCCGACGCTCCCGGGCAATTACATCGGCATAGACCTGGCCGGTGGTGAAGTTGTTCTTGCGCGTCATCGTCGTCCTGATGAAACGCTCGTAATGTCCGAGGTCGAGATCCGTTTCGGTGCCGTCTTCGGTGACGAAGACCTCGCCATGCTGGATCGGGCTCATGGTGCCGGGATCCACGTTGATATAGGGATCCAGCTTGAGCATCGTGACTTTCAGGTTCCGGGCTTCAAGAATGGCACCCAGCGAGGCGGCGGTGATGCCCTTTCCCAACGAGGAAACGACGCCACCGGTAACAAATATAAAGCGAGACATTGAACTCCCATCTAGACGCGTGGCTGCCCTCTGAAGAAGTTCGGGGCTCGACCAAGATGGGATTTAAGAATACCACCTGCCCACTGTACGCTTCAATCTGAATATGGCTGTCCGGGCATTCGAAAGGTCACTTCGATGCCCCGGCCGCCCCCATTCGGGGCATCTCCCGGCGCGTCCCCGGCGTGATGGCCATCCGCCACCAGCATCGGCACGCTCCAGTCCGGCAAACCCGGCACCGCGACGACCTCATCGCCGAGAAAGATGATCGGCAGACGGTCGCGAATCCACGGCGGCACGCCTGACTCCTGCAGCACCTTCTTGAGGCGCCGGCGATGACGAAGCAGCATATCGAGCCCGTCGTGGCGCATCCTTGCGACATAGCCGTCTCGTTGGGCAAGATCGCCGCCGTACGTTACCGCAATCGTTCCATCACCGAATGGTGCACGCCCTCCTGCAGCAAGATGCACCTCATCAATATCGTTACCATCGGATTGCCTGCACAGATAAACATGATTGCGATAGCGCCTTAAGCACACGCCCTGCCAGGCAAGCGCCGGCGCCGCATCGCCCCGCGCAGACATCAGCGCCGGGAGCCCCTGACCGAGCGCGGCCACCGAAGGCTGGGGCAATCCGAATCGCTCGATCCACGATCGCACCATGAGCAATCGCCGTGCCGGTGGCAGCGCCTCGAGCGACGCCAGCAGCACGCCAGCGCCAGAGCGCGCAGCCTCCAGGTCATCGCGACCGACCGCGTCGATCAGTTCCCGATACGCCGCATCCCGCCGGGTGGCACCGGCGATGGCATCCCGCGCGTGGGGCCAGGCCGATTCAATGGCCGGGATCAGTGTGTGCCGCAGGAGATTGCGGGTCAGCGTTTGGTCCTCGTTCGACGGATCCTCCACCCACGCAAGGTCCTGCTGCCTGGCCCAGTCAACGATCTCGCGTCGTGATACGTCGATCAGCGGTCGAATGAGCAAGCCCTCGCCGAGCGGCCGCTCAGCGGGCATGCCCTGCACGCCGAACCTCGCGTCGCCGCGAAACAGATTCTGCAGGGCCGTTTCAATGAGATCGTCGCGATGATGTGCCAGCAGCAAAACCTCGCCGTGGTCGAGCACTCGCTCAAACACCTCGTAGCGCGCCGCCCGCGCATTGGCTTCGAGATTGCCCGTCGCAGCCACCGAAACGCGCTCAACGGCCAGTCTCACGCCAAGGCGTTCACAGCGCTGCTCACAGAGTCGCTGCCAGCCGTCCGCAGACTCGCTGAGGCCATGATGAACGTGAATCGCATGAACGGCGTCCGACCCGTAGCGGCCGGCAGCAAGATGGAGTAGTACGATCGAATCCACACCGCCTGAAACGGCAACCAGAATCCGGTCGGGTGCGAGCTCATCAATCCGCTGAAAGCCCGATTCACCCAGCATGGGAGCGTGGGATCACGTCAGTAATCGAGCGAGATCTGTTCGGCACCGTAGCGGTCACGCAGGTTCTGCAACAGATCGTCACTGGGTTCGACGCGCCACGCCTCGCCGAGTTCGATTTCTCCCTGTGCGTCGTCGCGCTCGTAGCCGACCGCAACCGGACACCCCTGCCCCTCGTCACCGCGAAACGGCGAGAGCATTTCTGCGAGTTCAACCTCGAAAGCCTTGCCCAGATGGCAACCCTTCAGATTGACCTTGAGGCGCTTCACCGACCGGCCCCGTGCTTCTGCGAGATCGAAGATCTCGGTTGCGCGCATGCGCACGCCGCCCGTGAAGTCGTCGCTTGAAACACTCCCTTTCACAATCAGCACCGCGTCCGTCTTGAGCAACTCGTAGTGCTGTTCGAACAGCTCGGCGAAGACCGAGACTTCCGTTCGGTCCGAGCGGTCATCGAGCGTCACGAAGGCGATCGTCTGGTTCTTCCGGTTCTTCATGGTTCGCACGCTGACGACGAGCCCGGCGATGGTCTGGTCATTGCCCTCACGCAGATCGACGATACGGGTGTTGACCATGTGCCGGAGATCGTCGGCATAGGCCTCGAGCGGATGGCCGGTCAGATAGAGCCCGAGCGTGTCTTTTTCCCGCGCGAGACGATCCCTGAACGGCAGAGGCTTCAGCGAATCGAGATGGCTGTACCGCCCGCCCTCATCGGTCGTCGCCAGCAATTCGTCGCCAAAGAGGTCGCCGTGGCCACTCTCGGTATTCTGGGCGATCTGTTCGGCCGCCTTGATGGCATCGGCGCAGTTCGCATCGAGCACCGCGCGCCTGTAGTCAATCGGATCGACGGTGATTTCGCCCTGCACCGCAACGAGTTCGTCGAGTGCGCCACTGCCGATCAGTGCTTCGATGGCACGACGGTTCACCCGGCGCGCATCGACGCGCTCACAGAGATCGAAGAGATCCGTAAACGGGCCACCGGACTGTCTCGCCTCGACGATGGCATCGATCGGGCCCTCGCCCAGCCCCTTGATGGCACCGAGGCCGTACACGATGCTTCTGGGCGAATCGGGCACGAACCGGTATTCGCCGACGTTGACGTCCGGCGGCGAGACCTCGACGCCAATCTCGCGCGCCTCCTCGATGTTGATGACGACCTTGTCTGTCGACTGCATGTCCGCCGACAGCACCGCTGCCATGAAATCGGCAGGGTAGTAGTGCTTGAGCCAGGCGGTCTGATAGGCAACCAGCGCGTAACAGACCGAGTGCGCCTTGTTGAACCCGTACCCGGCGAATTTCTCCATCAGGCTGAAAATGTGATCAGCCTGCTCACTGTCGACGCCTTTCGCGGTTGCCCCGGAGACGAAGATCTCGCGCTGCTTGGCCATCTCCTCGGGCTTTTTCTTGCCCATCGCCTTGCGCAGTACGTCGGCGTCGGCCAGCGTGTAGCCGGCGAGTACCTGGGCGATCTGCATCACCTGTTCCTGATACACCATCACGCCGTAGGTGCCTTCGAGAATCGGCTTCAGCGAAGGGTGCAGATAGTCGACTTCGACCGACGGATCATTCTTGCGTTTGATGAATTCCGGCGCGAGTTCCAGCGGGCCGGGACGGAACAGCGCAACCAGCGCCACGACGTCACCGAACCGAACCGGTTTCACCTGCTTCATCAGCTCCTTCATCCCCCGGGATTCGAGCTGGAATACTGCCGTGGTCTTCGCCTGCTGCAGGTCCTGGTAGATCGCCGGATCCTCGAGCTCGATCGCGTCGATATCGAGCAGTGCCTCGCCAGCCGCGGCTCGACGCTCGTTGATCGTGGCGACCGCGTTGTCGATGATTGTCAGCGTTCGCAGGCCGAGGAAGTCGAACTTCACAAGGCCGGCCTGTTCGACGTCGATCATGTTGAACTGCGTCATGAACGAACCGTTCTCATCGCAGTAGATCGGGCAGAAGTCGGTAATCTTCGTCGGCGCAATGACAACGCCACCGGCATGCTTGCCCACGTTTCGCGTCAGCCCTTCGAGCCGAAGCGCCATCTCCATGATTTCCTGGGCGTCTTCGCTGCCGTTGATGAACTCGACCAGCATCGGCTCGATCTCGAGCGCCTTGTTGAGCGTCATGCCCGGGTCGAACGGAATCAGTTTCGACAGCTTGTCGGCGAGGCCATAGGGTTTGCCCTGAACACGGGCGACGTCCCGAACCACCGCCTTCGCGGCCAGCGTGCCGAACGTGACGATCTGCGAGACCGCATCACGACCATAGCGCTCCATCACGTGCTGAATGACGCGATCACGGCCATCCATGCAGAAGTCGATGTCAAAGTCCGGCAGCGATACCCGCTCCGGATTCAGAAAACGCTCGAACAGCAGGTCGTATTCGAGCGGATCGAGGTTCGTGATCTTCAGCGACCATGCGACCAGGGACGCGGCGCCTGAGCCACGACCGGGTCCGACCGGGATGCCGTTGTCCTTCGCCCACTGGATGAACTCCATCACGATGAGGAAGTAGCCAGGGAAACCCATTGAGTTGATGACGCCAAGCTCAAACGCCAGCCGCTCATCATAGGGCTTGCGCTGCTCGGCGAACTCCGGGGCAGCCGTGTCATAGATCGCAGCCAGGCGTTCCTCAAGCCCTTCTCTCGCGAGTTCCTCGAGATACTCCTCGGTCGTGAACCCCTCGGGAATCGGGAACTGGGGCAGGTACGAATTGCCGAGATCGACGTCGACGTTGCAGCGCCGGGCAATCTCCACGGTGTTCTCGATCGCCTCAGGCAGATCCGAGAACAGCGCCTTCATCTCTTCAGCAGACTTCAGGTATTGCTGATCGCTGTAGCGCGCAACGCGACGCGGGTCATCCAGGGTATGGCCATCGTGAATGCAGACCCTCACTTCGTGGGCTTCGAAGTCTTCCTGGTGAAGAAAACAGACCTCGTTGGTGGCCACAACCGGGCACTGCATGTCTGCCGCGAGTTCGACGGCCGCGTGCAGGTAAGTCTCTTCATCGGGCCGCCCCGTTCTGTGAACCTCCAGATAGAAGGCATCCGGAAACAGCGACATCCAGTCGGCGAGCAGCGCACGCGCGTTTGCGGTGTTGCCTGCGACCAGCGCCTGGCCGATATCACCAACGCGGCCACCGGAGAGCGCCAGCAAGCCGGCGGCATGACGCTCGATCATCTCGCGCGTCACATAGGCGCGACCGGCGTTGCGACCCTCGACGTAGGCGGCCGAGAGCAACTCCGTCAGATTGCGATAGCCTTCATCATTTCGGGCCAGCAACACGAGCGGCGTCGGCTTGTCCCGCATTGGTCCGGCCGCAACCCACACGTCGCTGCCGACGATCGGCTTGATGCCGGCCTCAAGGGCGGCATTCTGCAATTTGACCTGCGCGAACAGGTTGGTGTTGTCAGTGACCGCAATCGCCGGCATCTGCTTTTCGACCGCGGCTTCGATCAGCGGATTGATCCGAACCATCCCGTCACTCAGCGAGTATTCGGTGTGGAGGCGGAGGTGAACGAAGTCCGAACTCATCGAGTGAGTGCTACGATTCCTGGTCGACGGGGAGTGCGATCAATATATCGAAACCACGTCTCAACGTCGATGATGGTCAGCGTTCATCGATGAGTTTCTGATGTTTCTCGCGCCGCTGCTGCGATTTCTCCAGGATGCGCATGCCTTCCTGCATCACGTCCTCATCCGGCTCCCCCGAGAGCCGCGCGTCCCGCAATCCACCGTCCATGATGACGTAGGAGCCGGTCATGAAGGCACCATCAGGGCCTGCCATGAACGCGGCCAGGCCCGCGATATCCGACGGCGCACCGGCACGACCGAGTGGCGTTCGCTGTTCCAGATTCCGACGAATGGCGCCACCCTCTTCTCCGGCGAGCCCGGCTGCAAGCGGCGTATCGATCACACCCGGGCCGATGGCATTGATGGTAATGCCGGCGGGTCCCAGTTCCTGCGCCAGCCCCCGGACCATCATCCGCACGCCGGCCTTCGTGACCGAGTACGACCAGATGCCAGCGCCTGTCGTTTCGGCGGCCAGCGAGGCAATGCAGATCATTCGCCCGCCGTGGCCGAATTCGACCATCTTCCGACCCGTCGCCTGCACCGTCAGGAATACGCCAGTCAGGTTGACGTCGAGCTGGTCCTGCCAGTCCTTGAGGCTCATCTGCAGCACGTGATCGCCCCGGGCGATTCCCGCGTTGGCAACGGCGATATCCAGGCGCCCGAATTCCGAAGCGCAGCGATCGACCGCCTCGGTGAGCTGCTGTTCACTCGCCACATTGCACTTCACGACCAGCGACCTGGCGCCCACCTGCCCAAGCAGGTCTGCGGTGCGCTCGGCACCTTCCTCATCCATATCCGCGATACAGACGCTCGCGCCCTCACGGGCAAAACGTTCGGCGATGCCGCGTCCGATGCCCGACCCCGCGCCCGTGATGAATGCCACCTTGCCGTCGAGTGTCCCCATGACCTGCCCTCTTCTGTGTGTCGAATCACCCGAGTCTATCCCGACCCTCACTGTCAGGAAACGTGAGGGAACGTGATACATTTCAGGCTCCAGAGAGGGAGAAGAAGATGCAACTCGACTACAGGAAACTGGACCCGGAACTCGCGCCGGCACTGGAGAACTTCCCGGAGCTGAACATCGACCGCAGCAATGTCGTTCAGGTGCGCGAGATGCTCGCGTCACAGCCAAAACCGCCATCGGCCGTCGACGTCATCGACGACAAGGTGGTCGTGCCCACTGATGACGGCGAGGTCGATGTCTACGTCTACCGAAAGACCGACCGCGAGCATCAGCCCGCGCTGCTCTGGATTCACGGTGGCGGCTACATTTTCGGCAGTGCCGAGGATGAACGTGCCCGCGTCATCGCCGACTTCTGCGACTGTACGGTGTTTTCAGTGGATTACCGGCTCGCACCGGAAAACCCGTTCCCGGCCGGACCGAACGATTGCCTTGCGACCTTGCGCTGGATGCGCGACGGCGCAGGCGATCTCGGCATCGATACCTCGCGCATGGCCGTCGGCGGCGCGTCTGCCGGCGGCGGCATGGCCGCGGGCGTCGTCCTCATGAATCGCGACCACGACAACATTCCGCTGCGCTTTCAGTTGCTGGTCTATCCGATGATCGACAATCTGCACGCGACCGGGTCCGGACAGATCGAAAACCATCCCGTGTGGAAGCAGCAGACGTCCTTCAACGCCTGGGAGATGTATCTGGATGGAACCCCCGGGGAAGATGCTTCACCCTACGCAGCGGCCGCGCGGGCGAAGGATCTCTCAGGCCTGCCGCCTGCCTACGTCTGCGTCGGCACCGAGGACCTGTTCCGCGACGAGGACCTCGCCTACGCCCAGCGACTCATGGCGGCGGATGTTCCCTGCGAAGTCGCCCTCTTTCCCGGCGTGTTTCATGCGGGAGAATCCTTTGCGCCGATGGCGAAGGTCAGCCAGCGAATGAACGAGAGCATGCTGCGCGCACTCAGGGACGCGCTTTCCTGAATTCGCCGGCTCAGTCTCCGTCGACGACGTCGAAGGTCATGCCGGCCTTCGATGTCAGGCGGTCAAGCAGGTGGTCTCCCATGGCCGCGGACGGCGTCAGGATGCCACCCTTCGAGTCGAGCGGGTCCAGCGCCAGACACACGGCACTTTCCGCCAGCATCTTCGACGTCGCACCGTAGCCCGGATCACGGTCACCGGTCACCTTGCCGAGAAGATTTCTGGACGGATCGTCCGGGTGTACAGCCAGCATCTCGATCTCGAAGAAGCCGGTCTCGATCAGCGACCTCGACGGCCCCTCACCGGCCGCCGGCGCCATGCGGCGCAGCAGGCCCCGGGTGGGGTCGAAATAGGCCGAGGCCATCACCACGAGGCTGACGGCCGATACCGTCGCCGCGGCGAGGTAGCCCCCGGGACCATCCGCGGTCAGCATGGATTCGTCATAGCTGAAGTCCTGACCATAGCGAAAGCCCAACAGGGCATTGGATCGTCGCACGACCCGGGTATTGATTCCCGCCATGACAAACGGCGCCGTCCACTTGCCAAAGTCCATGTCATAAACCGCACCGGACTGGTCGGGTCCATCGGGCCCGCGCGGCGTATTCACCGGATTGAGCGAATACGCATCCTGCAGCAGCTGACGAATCGACGGATCACGCTTCGCCTCTTCCACGAGATTCACCAGGCTGTCGACGGTACCACCGCTCATCCCGCCGCGTGACTTGCCGATACGTGCCTTGACCTTTGACGCATAGACGTTGGTGCGCTCGAACATCGCCCGCTGCATGAACCAGGTCCCCATATCCGAGGGGATACTGTCGAAACCGCAGGTATGAACGATCCGCGCCCCGGAGGCTTCGGCTGCCACATGATGCTCGTCAATCATCTTCCGCATCCATTGGACTTCGCCGGTGAGGTCGCAGTAATGCGTCCCGGCTTCGGCACACGCCTTGACGAGCCCGCTGCCGTAACGCGCATAGGGCCCGACGGTTGTGGCGACAACGGCGGTTCTTGCGACCAGCGCATCAATGCTTGCCTGATCGGAGGCATCGGCAATGATGATGGGCACGTCAACACCTGCGCTGCCCAGAATCTCCCGTTTGACCGACTCGAGCTTTTGCGCGTTTCGACCCGCGATAGCCCACGACAGGCTGTCACCGGTCCCGTACGTATTGAACAGATACTCGACAACCAGCTTGCCGGTGAAGCCGGTTGCACCGAGTACGACGACGTCAAAATTGCGGGAATCATTGTCTGACATGGGGCTTTTATTCCAGGCGATCGGACATCCGACTATAGCAACCGGAATAGACCTTATTCCACGTGCCCGCTAGCTTGCGACGACCCGACGCGAGAGACTTCTTCCATCCTCTTGATTGATGAGCCTACCCTTGCCGCGGATACTCCCGCGGCTTTTTTTTGCTCAATCGCCGTGACGTTCGTGCTGTCGGCAGGGCGCGAACGACATCCGGTGCACCGGGCAGGGGCCGTGGCGTCGCAGCGCCTCGAGATGATGGGGCGTCGGATAGCCCTTGTGGGTGGCAAAACCGTACTCGGGCCAGGTTTCATGGAGCGCTTCCATCTCCCGGTCACGCGCCACCTTGGCGATGATGGACGCTGCCTTGATCGCATCGAACCTGGCATCACCCTTCACCAGCCAGTCTGCCGGACAGTCAAGATCCGGGACCCGGTTGCCATCGACCAGCGCATGGTCCGGACGTCTCGAAAGCCCATGCA
Organism: Pseudomonadales bacterium; assembly: GCA_965267485.1. GTDB lineage: Bacteria > Pseudomonadota > Gammaproteobacteria > Pseudomonadales > Azotimanducaceae > JANQJA01. Next base: position 3,635,802 of record OZ254080.1, read on the forward strand.
CGGCACGCTGCATCGCGAGCATACTCGCCTGCAGGATGTTGATCCGGTCGATTTCACCGACATCCGCCCGCGCAATCGACCATGCCACCGCCTGCTCGCGAATCTCCACATCCAGCCGCTCGCGCTGCGCCGGGGTCATGGCCTTCGAATCTCTCAATCCCTCGATCGGCCGGAACGGGTCGAGAATCACCGCCGCCGCGACGACGGCACCGGCCAGCGGTCCACGGCCAACCTCGTCAACACCGGCACAGTACTCGCGAAAGAACATCAGTCGCGTCCCGCCAGCCGCAGGACCGCCTCTGCAGCGCGCTCCGCCGCATCCCGGCGCAGCTCGCGATGAATGTCATCAAACCGTTTCAGCAGTTCATGATCTTCGCCGGCATCAAGCAGCGTCGACAGCGCGTTCGCGAGATTTTCCGGGGTCGCGTCATCCTGGATCAGTTCGGGCACCAGGGGCGCCTGGGCAAGGATGTTGGGCAGGGCGAACCAGGGCGTGGTCACCAGCCGTGAGACGATGGCGTAGGTCCCTGTGCCGAGCCGATAGGACATCACCATGGGCCGCCTGAGCAACATGGCCTCCAGCGTCGCCGTCCCGGAATTCACGAGCACGAGATCAGCCGCCGCCATGACCTCGAGCGCATTGCCGATTGTTACGCGCCACGCGCCGGGAGGCAGAACGCCACGGCAGATCTCTTCGATCTGGGATGCGCGCCTCTCGTTCGCGGCGGGAATTGCGATCTGAAGCGAGGGGTTGCCGGCCCTCAGCCTGAGGGCGGCCTGAACGAAATCCGGACCCGACAGGCGTACCTCACTGGCACGGCTCCCGGGCAGCACGGCCAGAATGACATCATCGGCCGCATAGCCAAGCGCGCGGCGCGCCCCGGATCTTCGATCCGTGTCCGGTGAAATCTCGTCCGCCTTGGGATGGCCGACGAAGGCCGCTTCGATCCCGTTGTCCTCGTACACGGCGGTTTCGAAGGGATAGAGCGTCAGCATGAGGTCGACACTCTTAGCAATGCCGCGAATTCGCCCCTTGCGCCACGCCCATACGGTCGGCGAAACGTAATGCACCGTCCGCACACCGCGACGCTTCAGGAGCCGCTCGAGCAACAGGTTGAAGAAGTTGAAGTCAACGCCGATGAAACAATCGACACCGGCGTCCATGACGCGGCGGCGCGTGGCCGTCAGGATGTGGAAGAGTCGCGGCAGACGCTTCAGCGGATCGATGAACCCGTTGACCGACAGTTCCTCGATATCGAACCAGCTTTCGAGGCCTGCAGCGATCATCCGGTCGCCGCCAATGCCGACAAATCGCGCATCAGGGTAACGGCGACGCAGCGCCTCGATGAGCGGGCCGCCGAGGTTGTCGCCGGAAGCCTCACCGGCAACGAAAGCGAACGTGGGTGCGGCGGGTTCGCCCGGCATGGCCGCCGTCAGGAGACCTTCTGTTCGGCGCAGGTCAACAGCGACGAGCAGACCAGCGAGTCGCCGACATAGGCCTTGCCCGAGGCCTTCATCCAGTGCGAACGCAGGTTCACGATTTCCACCTCGAGCCGCAGCTGGTCACCGGGCACGACCGACTTCTTGAATTTCGTCTTGTCGGTACCGGCGAGATAGTAAATGTAGCCATCATCGAGCGTACGGTTACGGCTCTTGAAAGCGAGGATACCTGACGCCTGGGCCAGCGCCTCGACAATCAGTACGCCGGGAAAGACCGGCGTCACCGGGAAGTGGCCGGTGAACTGGGGCTCGTTGATCGTCACGTTCTTGATGGCGACGATCCGCTTGTCGGCCTCGAACTCGACGACACGATCGACGAGCAAAAAGGGATACCTGTGAGGCAGGTACTGCCAGATCTCAGTTACTTCCATGAATTTTTCCAACTGTCGGCCCCCGGGAGGAAGCCCTTTGTTATTTCCCGCCCTCTCGGGATGATTCCAGCCGGCGGACGCGTTTGATCAGCTCATCGAGCTTGCCGAACCCGACAACGCTCCGCTTCCACAACCTCGACGGGAGCAATCCGGTGCCGGAGGAGTACCGACCGCGGGTGGGAATCGACTGGCTGACCAGCGTCATCGCCGTGATCTCAACCTGATCGGCAATCTCTATATTATCTATGATTCCGACCGCGCCACCAATGAGGCAGTAGGAACCGATTCGGGTACTGCCGGCGATCGCCGTGCAACCCGATATGACGGTGTTCGAGCCGATGCGCGTGCCGTGCCCGATCTGAACCTGGTTATCGAGCTTGACGCCGTCACCCACGACCGTGTCGTTCAGGGCGCCCCGGTCGATGGTCGTTCCGGCGCCGATTTCGACGTCGTTACCGACGACAACGCCGTAGACCTGCGGGATCTTGACCATCTTCATTTGCGCCCAGTCGGGCTCGAACCCGAATCCGTCGGCTCCGAGCACCGCACCGCTGTGAACGATCACGCGTTCACCCAGCGTGACCCCGTGATAGAGCGTGACGTTCGAGAAAAGCCGCGTATCCGCGCCGAGCACGGCGCCCTGACCAATCACGCAACCGGCGCCGATGGTGACACCATCGGCGACCCGGACATTCGCCTCGATGACCGCATGCGGTCCAATGGAAACACGCTCGCCGATGACAGCGGTGGGATCGATCGTCGCGCTGTCGTGGAGGCGATGATCAGGCGCCGGCGTCGGATCGAACAGCGTCGCGACGCGCGCCCAGGCAAGTCGGGGGTTGTCGGAGATCAGCGCCGGTACCGGGCAGGCCGCGGCGTCCTCTGCGCGAAGCACAACCGCGGCGGCCCCGGTTTCAGCCAGATAACCCCGCCATGCCGAACTGAAGAGAAAGGTGAGCTGGCCCTGTCCGGCATCCCTGAGCGATGCGATGCCGGTGATATCGACGTCCGGGTCGCCCTGGAGTTCGAACCCCAGCTGCTCCGCGATTTCGCCGAGGCGAAAGGCCAAGGTCGACTTAGCGCTGCGGGTCGAGCTCGTTGAGCTTTTCCGTCACCTTGCGCGTGATGTTGTACAGGTCTCCCACATACAGGGCCGCCTGCCGCGGAATGATGAGATCATAGTCCTCGGAGAGCACGAGTTCCTCGATCGCCTTCTGGACGCGCTGGTCGATGCCTGCGAACAGTTCCTGCTGGCGCGACTCGATTGCGCGCTGGAGCTTCTGGCGCTCGTAGACGAAGTCGTTATTGAGCGACTCGATCTGTTCCTGCATCCGGCGCTTTTCGCCGTCGCTCATGACCTCGGAGTCTTTCTGCATGCGTTCGAGGATCGCCGCTGCTTCAGACTGGATCTTGCGAATCTCTTCCTCTTCCGCCGAGAACTCCTGCTGGATCTGCCCGAGCAGACGCTTGGCTTCCTCGGAGTTCAGGATCGCGGCCTGAACGTCGACGACAGCGACCTTGACCTCGGCAGACACTGCCGGTGCCATGAAGGCAACAACTGCAGCCAGAACGGTCAGGGTGATTCGATGGATTCGCACTATAATCTCCTCAAAAGCTGTAAATTCAATAGCTTATCGTTGTTATTACTTTATTGGGGCCGCGATAGTCGCACAGACCCCGACCTGATTCAATCCGGCAATTGCCGCTACCGGGGATTTGAGCCTGCAAACGCCGAAAAGTTCTCGCCCTGACCTCTCGGCTAGAAGACGCCCCCCAGCTCGAACTGGAACGTCTTGGTCTCATCACCCGGCTTTTCGTTGAGCGGCGTCGACAGACTGAGACTGATCGGCGCGAAGCCCGTGATCCACGTGACCGAGACACCGGCGGTATAGCGCAGCTCACCGTCGCTGAGGTCGTAGCAGACGATGCTGACCTCAGGACAGTTGGTGTTGAACACGTTACCCGCGTCGACGAAGAACGCCGATTTGATCTGGCGCTGGTCCTCGATGAACGGCAGCGGGAACAGTATCTCCGCACTGGTTTCGATCAGCACGTTGCCGCCAATCGGGTCGAGCCGGTCGACGAACGGGCTCCGCGGGGACGGCGTCGCTCTCGGCCCGAGCTGGTTGTTCTCGTAACCACGCACCGAACCAAAGCCGCCGGCAAAGAAGTGCTTGTAGAACGGATAGGTTTCGCTCCCGCCGAATGCGTCGCCGTAGCCGAGATCAGCACGCAGACGAAGGGTCAGCGCGCGCGTCAGCGGGAAGAAGATCTGTCCGTTGTACTGCAGCCGGAAGAACTCGAGTTCGCTGCCCGGCACCATGACTTCCAGCGACACCTGCTGGGAGCGACCGCGGGTCGGCAGCAGGCCCCGGTTGAGCGCACTCATGCTCCAGGTCCCGGTCAGGCTGACCAGGTCGAATTCCGAACCCTCGCGGGCCAGGAACTGTGAAATTTCCTGCGCCGGGAACACACCTTCCTTGATCCGCGTGTGCTCGTAGCCGACGCTGAAGCCGATACGCGAGATCTCGCTGATCGGATAGCCGAAGTTGACCGACGCGCCGTAGGCATCGGTTGAGAACCGCGCGATGTTGCGTTCGTCGAAGTCGCTCGATCGATAGAAGACCGAGTAACCCCGCGATACGCCGTCAACGGTGAAGTAGGGATCGAAGAACGAGAAGCTGTACGCGGTCTGAAACGCCGAGTGGTTGATGCCGAGGTTGACCGAGTTGCCCGTGCCGAAGACGTTCGACTCCTGATAGTTGGCACCGAGAATCAGCCCGGTGTCCTCGGCGTAGCCGAAGGTCGCTGATACCGAGCCCGAGGGTGATTCCTCGACCGAGTACTCGACGTCGATCTGGTCATCGGTGCCCGGCACCTCTGGCGTTTCGACATTCACTTCCTTGAAGAATCCGAGCCGTTCGAGACGCACCTTCGATCGCTCGATGAACGCGGTGGAGGCCCACCCGCCTTCCATCTGGCGCATTTCGCGGCGAAGTACTTCGTCCTTGGTCGCCGTGTTGCCGCGGAAGTTGATGCGGCGGACGTAGGCCCGCTTGCCCGCATCGACAAAGAACTTGACCTCGACCTCGTTGCTGCCTTCCTGCGCGACCGGCTGGCCGGTTGCACTGGCGAACGTATAGCCGGCATTGCCGAGGGCTCGCTCGATGCGCTCCTCGGACGTGGTCATCAGCTCGCGGGAAAACGTCTGGCCCTCGCGAACGAGGATCAGATTGCGAATCGAGCTCTCGGCAATGTCATGCAGTTCACCCGCAATGTCGACGCCGGAGACCTCGAAGCGTTCTCCCTCGATCACGTTGATCGTGATGTAGACGTCCTGTTTGTTGGGTGAAATGGATACCTGCGTCGAGTCGATCGCGAAATTCAGGTAGCCACGGTCGAGATAGAACGACTCCAGTTTCTCGAGGTCGCCGGACAGCTTCTCGCGCGCGTACTTGTCATCCTTCGTGTAGAACGAAAACAGCGAAGGCAACTGCAGTTCGAGCATGTCGAGCAGCGTCTTGTTGTCGAACACCTCGTTGCCAACGATGTTGATATGGCGAATGCCGGCAACCTTGCCCTCGGTGACGTCGATGTTGATGCGCACACGATTCCGAGGAAGCTCATCGACCTGGGTCTCGATTTCTGCGCCGTAACGACCCTGCGAGACGTACTGGCGCTCGAGATCTGCTGCAATATGCTCCAGCGTCACCTTCTTGAAGATCTCACCCTCTGACAGGCCGGACTGCGCAAGCCCGTCAAGCAGGGCATCGGTCTTGATGGCCTTGTTGCCATCGATCTCGATGCCATCGATGGAGGGACGCTCATCGACGATCACCACGAGCACGTTGCCGTCGCGGGCCACCTGAACATCGTCGAAGTAACCGGTAGCAAACACGTCGCGTACGACATCACGAAGATCGAGCTCGTTCACGTCTTCGCCGACATTGACCGACATGGCGCCAAACACGCTGCCCGCAGAGACGCGCTGAAGCCCCTCGACGCGGATGTCAGACACAGGAAACGCGTTTGCACCCAGCGAGAAAAAGGCGGTCATGGCAGACAGCAGAACCGCCGCCCGGAGCTTCGAAATTGGCAACACTAAAGCCTCGTCAGATCGTTATAGAAGGCGAGCAACATGATACTGACAATGACGAAAACGCCCATCTGCAGCCCCCAGATCTGGACGCGTTCAGGGACGGGTTTGCCCGTCAGCAGCTCAATGAAATAGTAGAGAAGATGGCCACCGTCAAGGACCGGAATCGGCAAGAGGTTCAAGACGCCGAGACTGATCGACAGGAGCGCGATGAAACCGATGAAACTCTCGAGCCCGCTCTCTGCCGTGGCATTCGCCACCTGCGCGATCGTAATGGGGCCGGAGAGGTTTTTGTGAGAGATGGCACCAACGATCATCTTCTTGATGGACTCGAGGGTGAATACGGTCATCGACCAGGTTCGCTCAAGCGCCGGCAGCCACGCCGAGTAAATCGGGTGCCGGGTGGTGCGCTGCATCTCGACGGGCATCTCGACAGGCTGTCGCCCTGCCCCCACATAGCCGACCGTCTTGCCATCGCGTTCTGTCGTGCCCGGCGTCACGGCGATGCTCATCACCATGTTGTCGCGCAGCACCGACAGCGAAAGCGTCTGTCCGGGCGAGTCCTGAATGATCGTGACCAGATGACCCCAGTCGTCGACAGCGCGGCCGTCGACTGCGGTAATTTCATCGCCGGGCTGGAGTCCCGCGGCCTCGGCCGCCTCGCCTTCGAGCACATTGCCGATAACCGCGGGAATGTGAGGATAGGCGAGCGCAAGACCCAGATCGGCGGCCGGATTCGGCTCGTCGTTATCCGACATCCAGCGGCTGACGGGAATGACGTGAACCGAGCGCACGCCACCTTCGGTCATTGCGGTCAGTCTGAGTTCCCCGGTATCGCCGAGGCGATCAAACAGGGCCATGTTGACGTCCGCCCAGGTTTCTGTCGGCGTGCCGTCGACCGCGACGATCTCCTGGCCTGCAACGAGGCCGGCGTCACCGGCTTTCGACGCCGGATCGATGTCACCGAGTTTCGGCACGATGCCCGTCACGCCAACTGAGAAGAGGAACCAGTAGGCAACGATGGCGAGCAGGAAATTCGCGGCCGGGCCTGCGGCAGCAATGGCAATGCGCTGCAGCACGGGCTTGTTGTTGAACGCCAGGTGCCGGTGATCGTCCGGAACATAGCCCTCACGCTCATCGAGCATCTTGACGTAGCCACCCAGTGGAATCGCCGCAATGGCAAACTCGGTCGGCGGCAGTGGTTCATTCGAGCGGGTGCGGATTTCGGCGCCGGGCGGCGGTTCGACAACAGGCGCGGGCCCGCGACGGATGAAAAACGGCTTGCCAAAGCCGACCGAGAAGCGAAGCACGTGCACACCACACCGGCGGGCCACCCAGTAGTGTCCGTACTCGTGGATCGTCACCAGAATGGATAGCGTGACGATCAGGGCTGCAACGCTTTGGAAAAACTCGATCATGATGCTCTAACAGCTTCGGCGGCGTGACTGCGTGCGATTTCGTCGATCGCCATCACGGCCTCTATTGTATTGGCTTCTTCTTCGCATGTCTGTCCGAGCACATGCTCTATCACTCTTGGGATTTCCGTAAAGCGGATAAGTTCATCCAGAAAGGCCTCGACAGCCACCTCGTTGGCCGCATTCAGCGCGATCGCCATCGATTGCTTGCGGGCCGCGACGTCACGCGCGAGTTCGAGACAGGGAAACCGCCTGGGATCCAGTTCCTCGAAGTCGAGGGTTCCGCGGGCCACCAGATCGAGTGACGAGACGCCGGAATCGATGCGGTCCGGCCAGCCGAGGGCATGGGCGATGGGCGTTCGCATGTCGGGGTTGCCGAGTTGGGCCACCACTGAGCCGTCCTCGTACTCGACCATCGAGTGGATGATGCTCTGGGGATGAATCAGGATATCGATCTCTGCGGGCGTTACGTCGAACAGCCAGCATGCCTCGATCAGCTCCAGTCCCTTGTTCATCATCGTGGCCGAGTCGACAGAGATCTTCCGGCCCATGTCCCAGTTCGGGTGAGCGCACGCTTCATCGGGCGTGATGGATGGCAGCTGGCCAAGGTCGCATCGCAGCAGCGGGCCGCCGGACGCGGTCAGGAACAGTCGCCGTACGCCGCCTGCGCGGTCCGCCGTACCATTGGCGAGACACTGGAAGATCGCATTGTGCTCGCTGTCGATCGGCAAAAGTTCCGCACGGTGGGCCGCGACGGTCTCCATGAAAACCTTGCCGGCCATCACGAGGGCTTCCTTGTTGGCCAGCAGCAGTCGCTTTCCTGCCTTCGCCGCGGCAAGGCTGGCACCGAGCCCCGCACCACCGACGATGGCCGCCATCACGATATCTCCGTCGCCGGCTGCCACATCTTCGAGCGCCTGCGGGCCCGCCAGCACCTTCGTCGACGAGCCGGCGGCTCGCAGCTCGAGATTGAGCGCGATGGCGGCGTCCTCATCCCGCATGACGGCAACCGCCGGTTGGAACTCCAGGCACTGCGCCTTCATGGCCGAGACCGACCGGTTCGCGGTCAGCGCATACACGGACAGCCGGTCGGGATGGCGACGAATCACATCGAGCGTGCTCGTGCCGATACTGCCGGTCGAGCCCAGAATCGTTACGGCGGCGGTCATTCCGCCCACCCGAACGCGAGAATGAAAAGGCTGAACACCGGACCCGCCGACAGCAGGCTGTCGATCCGGTCGAGGAAACCGCCGTGGCCCGGCAGCAGGTTGCTCGAGTCCTTTACGCCCCGATGCCGCTTGAACATGCTGATGGCCAGATCGCCGAGCACGGACACCAGCACCACCAGGACGCAGGCGCTGAGCAGCAGGACGCCCCGCGCGGACAGCAAGTCGGGCCAGCCGTAGAGGAGCGACATCAGAACAGCGATCACAACACCGGTGGCGAGGCCGCCGTAGACGCCGGCCCAGGACTTGCCCGGGCTGACGTCAGGCGCAAGTTTCGCCTTGCCGAACGCGCGTCCGGCAAAGTAGGCGCCGGCGTCTGCGCCCCAGATCAGCAGGAACAGCATCATGATGAGAAAGGTACTGTCGTCCATCAGCTTGAGCTGTCGCAGCGCGACGATGCCGGGCACCAGGATCAGCATGCCAATGACCGTGCGGGCGGTCTGCGAAGACCAGAGTTCTGACGAGAGCGGATAGCGCACAACGAGGAAAAGCGCTGCCAGCCACCAGACGGCTCCGGCGCCCAGCACGATCACGGGCGGAAGCGTGAGTGCGCCCGCCATGAGCGCGATTGTCGCGCCGGCGTAAACGAACCGGATCGGGCCGGCATAGCCCGCAAGATTGGCCCATTCCCAGGCGGCGACTGCCAGAACGGCACCCACGAAGACGGTAAAGGCCAGGGGAGGCAGCAGAAAGACGCAGGCAATCGAGATGGGCCCGATGACCAGGGCCGTGAGAATTCGCTGCCGCAGCATGGGATCAGCCAGGGGAACTAAATCTCCATGAGGTCGTGTTCTTTCTTCTCCAGCATCTGGTCGACCCTGGCGACCATCTCGTCGGTCAGCTTCTGGACGTCATCTTCACCGCCACGCGACTCGTCCTCGGTGATTTCCTTTTCCTTCAGCAGATCCTTGAGCATCTGGTTGGCATCCCGACGGATGTTGCGGATTGCGATGCGAGCGCCTTCTGCTTCCTGCTTCGCATGCTTGGTCAGATCGCGGCGATTCTCCTCGGTGAGGGGGGGCATCGCCAGCCGAACCTTGTCAGAGCTGGTGGTTGGCGTCAGCCCGAGGTCGGATTTCAGTATCGCCTTCTCGATCACCGGGAGCATGTTCTTTTCGAACGGTGTGATGGACAGCGAACGTGCATCCTCGACCTTGATATTGGCGACCTGTGCGACCGTGTATCCGCTCCGTAATACTCGACGATGATCTCGTCGAGGATGTTGGGGTGCGCGCGACCGGTCCGGATTCGGGCGAACGCCGCTTCCAGCGCCGTGAGGCTCTTTTCCATACGATCTTTGGCATCCGCCTTGATGTCATCAATCATGACAACTCCCTCGAACCCTGATTCGTGATTAACGTTCCCTCGTCGTCACCGACGACGGCATTGCGCAGTGCGCCGTTCCCTTCCATGCCAAAGACCCGGATCGGCATGTCGTGATCCCGCGCCAGCAGAATCGCCGTGAGATCCATGACCCCGAGCTGCTTCTCGAGCACCTCGTCAAAGGTGAGTTGGGAGAACCGTTCGGCATCCGGATGGGTGACGGGATCTGCTGAATAGACCGCGTCGACCTTGGTTGCCTTGAGCATGATGTCGGCCTGAATCTCGATGCCCCGGAGGCAGGCGGCCGAATCGGTCGTAAAGAAGGGATTGCCGGTACCGGCAGAGAAGATGACAACGTCGCCCTGCTCCAGGTGCCGGATCGCGAGGCGACGGTCGTAGTGCTCGACAACGCCGCTCATCGGAATGGCCGACATGACGACTGTGTGAATGTTGGCCCGCTCGAGTGCATCGCGCATGGCGAGCGCGTTCATCACGGTCGCCAGCATGCCCATGTGGTCCCCGGTGACACGATCGAGACCGGCAGCGTGCAGCGCCGATCCGCGAAACAGGTTGCCACCGCCAACGACGACGCCAACCTCGATGCCGATACCCCGCAGCTGGCCGATTTCGAGGGCCATGCGGTCGAGCACCTTGGGATCGATACCGACGCCGCCGGCACCCAGCGCCTCGCCGCTCAGTTTGAGCAGGATGCGCTGGTGTTTCGGCTTGGCTCGCGATGGCATGACGATAAGCGCCCGACCTCAGCCGAGCTGCTTCTGGACCTCGGCGGCGAAGTCTTCCTCTTCCCGTTCGATGCCTTCACCGACCTCGAAGCGAACAAAGGAAGTCACGGTCGCGCCGGCTTTCTTCAGGAGGTCACCGACCTTGCTGTCGGGGTCCTTGACGAACGGCTGCTCGACGAGGCTGATCTCCTGCAGGAACTTGCGGATTCGACCCTCGACCATCTTCTCGACGATTTCCGGCGGTTTGCCGCTCTCGGCGGCCTGGGCCGAGTAAATCTCACGCTCCTTGGCGATCACCTCTTCCGGGGTGTCGTCGCCGGAGACAACCTGCGGACTTGTGGCGGCAATGTGCATCGCGACATCACGCCCGAGTTCGGCGTCGCCGCCCTCGATGCCGACCAGAACGCCAATCTTGCCGTTGGTGTGAACATAGCTCGCCACACCACCCTCGATGAAGTGGGCGCGACGTACAGAGACGTTCTCGCCGATCTTCTGCACGAGTTCCTCACGAACCTTGCCCATGTCGCCGGCCATTAGCGCTTCGATATCGGTCTGCTTCGACTCGAAGATCGCATCCGCGACCGCATCGGCGAACTTGAGGAAGTTCTCGTCACGGGCGGCGAAGTCGGTTTCACAGTTGATTTCGATGATCGCGCCGATCGAGCCATCATCAGACATCCGCTCCCGGATCACGCCTTCAGCCGCTGTCCGGCCGGCTTTCTTTGCCGCCTTCATGCCGCTCGACTTGCGCAGGTTTTCGATCGCGAGTTCGGCATCGCCGTCTGCTTCGACCAGCGCTTTCTTGCAGTCCATCATGCCGAGGCCAGTACGCTCCCTCAGCTCCTTGACCATTTGTGAAGTAATCTCAGCCATTTCGTACCTCAATAATCGATCGCGCTGGCCCGGTTCCGGGCAGGCGCGATCGCTAATCGTGTGATCTGATTTCTGCTGCGGTTATTCCGCGGCAGCGTCTTCCGAGTCGTCAGCGGACCCGGCTTCGTCGACAACCTCGACAAACTCGTCGGCGCCAACAGCACCTTCTGCAGCCGATCTGCCTTCGATCACGGCGTCGGCGACAGACGTCACAAACAGGCGAACGCTGCGAATCGCGTCATCGTTGCCGGGAATCACGTAGTCGACCCCTTCCGGATTGCTGTTGGTGTCGACGATACCGACAACCGGTACGCCAAGCTTGTTCGCTTCGGTGATCGCGATACGCTCGTGATCGACATCCACGACGAAGATCACATCGGGCAGGCCGCCCATGTCCTTGATACCGCCCAGGCTCTTCTCGAGTTTCTCGAGCGTACGCTGGCGGGACAGGGCTTCTTTCTTGGTGAGCTTGCCGAGGGTACCGTCTGCCATCTGCTGCTCGAGATCACGGAGCCGACGGATCGACTGGCGAATCGTCTTGTAGTTGGTCAGCATGCCACCAAGCCAGCGCTTGTCGACGTAGGGCATGCCGCATCGTTCGGCCTGCTCCTTGATGACCTTGCTGGCGTTTCGCTTGGTGCCGACGAACAGGATCTTGTTGCGCTTGGCGGCAACGTCCCGGATGTACTCCAGCGCCTCGTTCAGCGCAGGTACGGTCTGCTCCAGGTTGATGATGTGGATATTGTTCCGGGCACCGAAGATGAACTCGTTCATCTTGGGGTTCCAGTATCGGGTCTGATGCCCGAAGTGAGCACCCGCTTCCAGCAGGTCTCGCATGGATACGCTAGACATAAATGTTCCTTATGTTTGGGTTAGGCCTCCACAAACCCCATGATCCAACCCCGAATCCGCCAGGGACCAGGGCACCCGAACCATGTGTCGGTCTGTGTGCGTCGTTAAAGTTTCGATTTCACCGAACCCGTGGACAGGCCCCGGGGCAGTGGGCGCGCTTTATACCACATGCCAGCGACGGACTCTAGTGTCTTGCGCCATCCGGCGCCCGGATCTGGTATAGTTGCGGGCCCGACCGATCCGGCCCAAGCCCCTGAATTTTATGGCAGTAGAAATCAAATCCGCAGACGACATCGAGAAAATGCGTGCCGTCGGGCGCCTCGCCGCCGAACAGCTCGAGATGATCGGAGAGTACGTCAAGCCCGGCATCACCACCGGTGAAATCGACCGCATCTGTCACGACTACACCGTCAACAAACAGGGTGCGGTTCCGGCGCCGCTGAACTATCGCGGATTCCCGAAATCGGTCTGCACATCGGTCAATCACGTCGTTTGCCACGGGATTCCCAGCGACGACAAGGTGTTGAAGGACGGTGACATCGTCAATATCGACGTCACACTCATCAAGGATGGCTTTCACGGTGATACCAGCAAGACGTTCTTCGTCGGCAAGCCGGGCGTGCTGGCCAGGCGGCTCGTCCAGGTCACCCAGGAGTGCCTGTATGCGGGCATTCGCCAGGTCAGGCCCGGTGGACATCTTGGTGACATCGGTGCCGTCATCCAGAAGCATGCGACCAAAAACCGCTTCTCGGTCGTGCGCGAATACTGCGGCCACGGTATTGGCCGCGTCTTCCACGATGAGCCTCAGGTCCTCCACTACGGCCGAAAAGGGACAGGGATCGAACTCAAGCCCGGCATGACATTTACCATCGAGCCGATGATCAATGCCGGCAAGGCGGCGGTAAAGCTCCTGCCGGACGGCTGGACGGTGGTCACCAAGGACCACAAGCTCACCGCGCAATGGGAACACACGATCCTGGTGACCGAGACCGGCTTCGAGGTACTGACCCTTCGCGAGGACGACACGATCGAACGCACCGGCTCGTTCGACGAATCGCTCGCGACCAGCGCATGACCTCTGCCGCCGCCTCCACCGGCAGCATGCTTGCCGGCACGCCCCTCGCTGAGCGACTGGCGAACGCGCCCATTCCGATTCCCGTCTTCAAGGAAGCGATCGGCGAGTTTCGCGCCGACCTGGAAGCCCGGTTCTACGACGGCGAAGATGTCGAGACGCTGATAAAGCGCAATGCCGCTTTCATCGATGAAGTACTGACCCTCGCCTGGCAGCGATTCACCTGGGACGAAAACCTGCGCAGCTGGCGCAAGAACCGCATTTCACTCGTCGCGGTCGGTGGGTACGGGCGCGGCGAGCTGCATCCGCACTCGGATATCGACCTCCTGATCCTCCTGGAACGCGATCGATATCAGACCCATGCCTCGAATATCCAGAGCTTCCTGACACTGCTGTGGGACATCGGTCTCGAGGTCGGTCACAGCGTGCGTTCCGTCAAGGAGTGCAAGACCCAGGCGAAGCAGGACGTGACCGTGCTCACCGCGCTGATCGAATCCCGCACCATCATTGGCGACGACGAACTCCGCACGCGCATGGAGAAATCGATTGCCAGCGACCGGATCTGGCCGGCAGACAAGTTTTTCATTGCCAAACGGAACGAGCAGCAGGAACGCCACCGCAAGTCGGATCACACCGAGTACCGGCTCGAACCGAACGTGAAGAGTTCACCCGGTGGCCTTCGTGACGAACAGACCGTCATGTGGATTGCCCGGCGCCAGTTCGGCACATCGAGGTTCGACGATCTGGTGACCCAGCAGTTCATCACCGAGGACGAGCGCGATGTGTTGCGCAATGGCCAGGCTCTGCTGTGGCGCATCCGGTTCGGTCTGCACCTGATCAGCGGTCGCGATGACGACCGGCTCCTGTTTGAGCACCAGCCCCGGCTCGCCAGCATGTTCGGCTACGAGGACGGCGACCAGCTCGCTGTCGAACAGTTCATGCAGCAGTACTACCGCACGGCCCTCGAGGTGAACGCGGTCTGCGAGCTGCTGCTGCAGAACTTCGAGGAAGTCATCATCGGCGGCCATCGCCGGGCTCGCGTGACGCCGATCAACGAACGCTTCCAGCTCAGGAACGATTACATCGAGGTCACCAGCGACGATGTCTTCACGCGGCATCCGCCGGCGCTCATGGAAATCTTCGTGCTGCTGGGCAAGGACACGCGCATCGAAGGAACCCGCGCCTCGACCATTCGCCTCATTCGCCAGCATCAGCACCTCATTGACGATGCGTTCAGGTCGGATCCGGTGGTCACCGGCATGTTCCTCGATCTGCTGAAAGACAGCGAGCGCCTGTTCTCGACGCTTCGCCGCATGGAGCGCTACGGCATCCTCGGCACCTATCTGCCGGAGTTCGGCCGCGTCATCGGACAGATGCAGTTCGATCTCTTCCACATCTACACCGTGGATGCGCATACCCTGCAGGTCGTACGGAACATGCGCCGGTTCCGGTACAAGAACTCCGAGCAGAAATTCCCGATTGCGGCACACATCTACAGCCGGCTGCCAAAAATCGAACTGCTGTTCATCGCAGGGCTCTACCACGATATCGCCAAGGGCCAGGGTGGCGATCACAGCCAGCTTGGTGAGGGCGTCGCCGAGGACTTCTGCAAGCGGCACGGACTCGGCACCTGGGATACCAATCTCGTCTGCTGGCTCGTCAGGCACCATCTCGAAATGTCGTCGGTGGCGCAACGCAAGGACATCAACGACCCCGACGTCATCCGCGAGTTCGCACTGTTCGTGCAGGATCAGGTCCGTCTCGACTACCTCTACGCGCTCACGGTGGCCGACATCAACGCGACGAACCCGACGCTCTGGAACGGCTGGCGCGCCTCGCTGATGCGCACGCTCTACGTCGAGACCAAGAAGCTGCTGAGGCACGGTTTCGAGCACAGTGTCGATCGCGCCGAGTATGTGATCGAGAACCAGAACCATGCCCTCGCCCGCCTCGCCGAGTACGACATGGACGAGGCCGAGGTCAGGAAGATCTGGGACGGCGTCGACGAGGATTACTTCGTACGGGAACCGGTCTCGGACATCGTCTGGCACACGCTCGCAATACGTGACCATGACCTCGCCCAGGGGCCACTGATCCTGATTCGCGACGAGGTCTCGTCACGCGGCGACGAGGGCGCCACACACATCTTCGTGTACACGACCCGCGCCGAGTCGCTGTTCGTGGCCATCATCACGGCACTCGACATGCTGAATATCGATATTGTCGACGCGCGCATCGCCGGCTCGACAGATAACGTCTACGACACCTTTATCGTGCTCGAGCAGGACGGCTCGGTGGTCGGTGACAACAAGGCCCGAATCGACGAGATCCGCAATACGATCACACGCCACATCCGCGATCGCGGCAGTTTCAAGGCACCCGCTTCCCGGCGCACGCCGCGCGTGCTCAAACAGTTCGATTTCAAGACCGAGGTCACAATCAGTAACGACGTTAACAACGAGCATACGGTGCTCGAAGTCGTCACGCCGGACAGGCCCGGACTCCTCGCCATCATCGCCGACATCTTCCAGAACATGGACATCGTCGTGCAAAGCGCCAAGATCACGACGCTGGGTGAGCGCGTCGAAGACCTCTTCTATATCGCAGACCTGAACAACGAGCCGATCAGCGACCCGGCGCTCTGCGAGAAGCTGCGCAAGGAATTGTGCGAGCGACTGGATCATCATGTACAGGAAGTCGTGGATTGAACCCGAGGCTATCGCTCCTAAACCCCTACCCCTTCGAAAAACTGAACGCGCTGCTTGGCAGCGTGACTGCAAACCGGGAACTCGAACCCATTCTGCTGTCGCTGGGCGAGCCGAAACACGAGGCGGCGCCATTCCTGCTCGACAGCTACGCAGACAGGGAATCGCTCCGGCGTGGACTCGCAGCCTATCCGCCAACGAAAGGACTGCCGGAACTGCGCGATGCCATCGCCGCGTTCGTCAATCGCCGGTTCCGGCTCGACGCAGCGCCGATTGATCCGGAAACCCAGGTGCTCCCTGTAAACGGCACCCGCGAGGCACTGTTCGCGATCGCCCAGGCAGTGATCGATCCGGCCAGGGATACGACGACGCTCATGCCGAATCCTTTCTACCAGATCTACGAAGGGGCGGCGTTACTCGCCGGATCAACGCCGGTGTTCGTGCCCTGCCCCGCGGAGAATGCGTTCAAGCCCGACTTCAGCGTGATCACCGAAGACGAATGGCAACGCTGCGCGGCACTGTACCTGTGTTCACCGGGGAACCCCACCGGCGCCGTCATGACCACCGAAGAGTTTCGCTACGTGATCGACAAGGCCGACGAGCACGACTTCGTTGTCATTTCCGACGAATGCTATTCCGAGCTCTATGCCGGCGAACCACCACCCGGCCTGCTCGAGACCGCGTGCGCAATGGGCAGGCATGACTACCGCCGGTGCGTCGCCTTCAACAGCCTCTCAAAGCGTTCGAACCTGCCGGGACTACGCTCGGGCTATGCCTGCGGCGACGCAGCAGTCATCGAGCAGTTTCTGCTCTACCGCACCTATCACGGCTCGGCGATGTCGGTTCATAATCAGCTGCTCAGCACGATGGCGTGGCAGGATGAGGCGCATGTCGTCGCCAATCGCCGGCTCTACCGACAGAAGTACGACGCCGTCGCCGACATCCTGGTCAACACGTGGCCGATGGAAATCCCCGAGGCTGGCTTCTACCTGTGGCCGGAGACACCCGTCGACGACGAGACTTTCACGCAGCGCCTCATGGCGGCGCAGAACATCAAGGTCGTCCCGGGTTCCTATCTCGCGCGGGACCGTGATGGCGCCAACCCGGGTGCAAACCGTGTGCGAATGGCGTTGGTCGCGACGCTCGACGAATGCGTCGAGGCAGCGGGACGGCTCAAGACGTTTATCGAATCGGCCCAGTACCGTCAGTAGCGATAGTGCGCCTGTAACGTCATAATACGCGGCCCACGAAATCTCCGGAAACTGGACATGGACGCGAGCAATTTTTACGCGGTTGCCGTCGGCATCGGCACTCAGAATTCGACAGGCAACTGGCTCGAGGTTTTCTACCCGATGCCGCGCGTCAGGCCCGATGCGGCACTCGTGACAGCCATGGCCGAAGCCGTCTCGTACGAAGGCGGCAACGTCGCCATCGAACTCAGCGATGCGCAGATCGCCCGCCTCGCGGAAGCCAGCGACAACGAGACCGAGGTCGCCTTCCTCGAGCGGTTGGCACGGGCTGAGCGTCCACGGGTCATCACCTTCCTCGAGACCGATGCGGCGATCACTTCGACGCCGGAAGCGTACCTCAAGCTGCACTTGCTCTCGCACCGGTGCGTCAGGCCCAATGAGCAGAATCTCGACAATCTGTTTGCGGCCCTGCCCAACGTGTGCTGGACGACGCTCGGTGCCGTCGATCCTGCCGAGCTGACAGAGAAGCAGCTCGAGGCGCGATTGAACGGAATGGTGATGCACGTCACCGGCGTCGACAAGTTCCCGACCATGGCCAACTACGTCATGCCTCCGGGCGTACGTGTTGCCGATTGCTCCCGCGTCCGGCTCGGCGCCTTTCTCGGTGAAGGTACGACAGTCATGCCCGAGGGCGCCGTCAACTTCAACGCCGGCTCCATTGGCCCGAACATGATCGAGGGCCGTCTGTCGCAGGGTGTCATCATGGACAGCGGCAGTGATCTCGGTGGCGGCGCGAGCACCATGGGTACGCTGTCAGGGGGTGGCGAAATCGTACTCTCCATCGGCAAGGACTGCCTGATCGGGGCCAATGGCGGCACCGGCATCCCGCTGGGCGACCGCTGCACGATCGAGGCCGGCCTGTACATTACGGCCAGCACTGTTGTTCAGGTACTCGACGAGCACAAGAACTTCGTCAAAGTCGTCAAGGCGCGCGAGCTCGCCGGCCAGTCGGACATGCTCTTTATCCGGAACTCGCAATCCGGCGTGGTTGAGTGCCGTACGAACAAGAAGGCCATCTCGCTGAACGAAGCCCTGCATGCCCACAACTGATCGACCGACGCTGGACCTCGCCCGCGACCTGATCCGCCGGCCCTCGGTTTCTCCTGACGACGCGGGCTGCCAGGCGCTGATCGCCGGGCGTCTGTCGCCGCTGGGCTTCGACTGCGAAGACATGCCGTTCGATGACGTCTCGAATCTGTGGGCGACGCACGGTGCCGGCGACCCGATCCTCGTCTTCGCGGGCCATACCGACGTCGTGCCCCCCGG
This sequence comes from Pseudomonadales bacterium, assembly GCA_965267485.1. GTDB lineage: Bacteria > Pseudomonadota > Gammaproteobacteria > Pseudomonadales > Azotimanducaceae > JANQJA01. The sequence goes on from OZ254080.1 coordinate 3,654,494, forward strand.
CCCCGAGTCCTCCTGGAACACGCCGCCGTTCGAACCCACGCTCGAAGGTGAGATGCTCTATGGACGCGGTGCCGCCGACATGAAAGGGTCACTGGCGGCGATGATCGTGGCGGCAGAACGCTTTGTGGCGGCACACCCCGATCACCGCGGTACCCTCGGCTTTCTGATCACGAGTGATGAGGAAGCCGATGCCATCAATGGTACCCGCAGCGTCATGCAGGCACTCACCGAGCGCGAAACCTATATCAACTGGTGCGTGGTGGGCGAACCCTCCAGCAGCGAGCGCCTCGGCGACGTTGTGCGGATTGGCCGCCGCGGATCCCTGAATGCACGGCTCGAGGTCAGGGGCGTACAGGGACACGTCGCGTATCCTGCCGAGGCCGTCAATCCAATCCATCGACTGGCTCCGGCGCTTGCCGCGCTCGTCAGGGAGCGGTGGGACGACGGCAACGAACACTTTCCGGCCACCTCGATGCAGGTCTCGAACATCACGAGCGGCACCGGCGCAACAAACGTCGTGCCAGGTACATGTGAAGTGCTGTTCAACTTTCGCTACTCCACCGAATCAACCGCGGACGAGCTCAAGTCGCGCACTGAGGCCATCCTCGCCGAGCACGAACTCGACTACCATATCGACTGGTCACTGTCCGGCGAGCCTTTCCTGACCACCGGCGACACCCTGATCGACGCCGTGCAGTCGGCGATCACCCGGGAGGGATTCGGGCCCGCGGAACTGTCGACCTCGGGCGGTACGTCAGATGGCCGGTTCATCTCGCCGGCAGGCGCCGAGGTCGTCGAACTCGGTCCGATCAACCGGACGATTCACAAGCTGAACGAAACCGTCAGCGTCAACGACCTGGAATCGCTTGCCAATATCTACCAGCACATCATGGCCAACCTGCTGGCAGCCGATGAGTAACGCCTACCCGGACATCGAAATCTATGTGAAACGACCTGACGAGGGCGCGATAAGGGCCTGGCTCGATCGACGGTTCGGCATTACTGGCGAATCGAAACGTGGTAGCGCCCTGATTTACCGGCTCGGTGACGGCGGCATGGAGTGCGTGGTCGTCGACAACGCCGTCAAGGGCGGCTACACGTCCGTCTGGTTCCGTTCGAACCAGACGCCCTGGGAGGATGATCACGCGTGCGCCGTCGAGGCGTTCAGCGAGTTCGGTATCGAGGTACGCTGCAGTGCCTCTCCCTGGGCCGATGGCGATGCCGAGGAAGGCGGCTGGATCAGGATGACCGACAAGGGTGAATCCCGCGTCAACTGGCGCGCCTGAGTTCAGCATGCGAACCTGGCTCCTGTACGGCACGATCGCCCTGCTCACGTTCATCGGCATTCTGGTGGCCTATGCACCAGCCTCGCTCGCCTGGAACCTGATCAAGGAGGACGTCGACCGTGCGGTGCCGGACCTCGAACTCCTGACCGTCGACGGTTCGATCTGGGCGGGCAAGGCGCAGCTTCGCTACCGCGAGTTCCCACCGGCAGAGCTCCTCTGGTCGATCCATCCGGCCTCGCTGGCCGGCCTCACGGTCGCGCTGGACGCAACGCTCCGTGGCGACGGTCTGCTCGCGACGGGATCCGGTGAACGCGGCAGTGGTCTGGCCAGCATCGACGCCACCGGCCACATCGACAGCAGCTACATCAATCCGGTTTCGACCCGTTACGGACTGGCATTCCCGGGGCGGCTGGACATCGAGGCGCTTTCCCTCGCCTTCGACAACGCCTGGTTCACTGCGGCAGACGGCACCCTCAGCTGGAACGGCGGCACCGTGGTGATCGAGAATTTCCAGGGTCGTCAGGTACTTGAACTGCCACCGCTGGTTGGCGATCTCAGCCTCGATGAGCGCAACCTGAAGCTGAATGTAACCAGCGAGGGCGCGACCCTCATCGACGTCACCCTGAAACCAAACGGCTGGGCCGTGGTCGATATGAAGGCGCGGCTACTGGACATCGCAGGCTTGCCCGTCCGTGCCGACGTCAATCCCGACGTTTCCGCCATTGTGATCGAGGAGAAGCTCTTTTGAGGTCGTGCCGATCACCGCATATGCGCTAAGGTTTAGCCCCATGGACGCCGTCGCCAACATCTTCAACGCTCACAGCCGTACGCTCGCGACACTCGCCAGCATTGTGCTCGTCATCCTGATTTCGGTGACCGTCGCAAACACCGTGCTCTTTTTCGTCGAGCACATCGAGGATGAGTCCATCGCACCCGACCCTGTCGATGTGTCCCGCACACCCGAACCGAAACCGCGGATTGATATTGCCGGCCTGAACCTCTTTGGCGTCGTTGCCGAGAAGCCGGCTGCGGCGCCCGTTGTCGTCGATGCCCCGGAGACCCGGCTCAACCTCGAACTGCAGGGCATCTTCACCTCGGACGACGCAGATCTGTCAACGGCGATCGTGGCGCAGAAGGGCAAGGCGGGCGAACTGTTCGGCATCGGCGACCGGCTGCCGGGCAACGCGATCCTCGAGGCCGTCCATGAGGACCACATCCTGATCAGGCGCGGCGGTCGCGTCGAAAAGCTCACGTTCGAGGATGCCGCAATCCGATCCCGCTTCGCGAGCCAGCGCGTCTCGGGCAACAACAATGCATCGGCAAGGCTGGCCACGCCCTCCGCAAGTGCAACAGATGCCTCACGGCTGGAAAACATCCGCGAGCGTATCGCCCAGCGACGCCAGGAAGCCGCATCACGCTATGAGGCCACCCGCGATGGTGGCAGCGCGTCCTCCGGCCCCTCAATCCGGGAGCAGGTTTCCAGATACCGTGAGCGAATCCGGGAGAATCCCGACGCTGTCCTGAACGAATTGGGCGTCGCGCCGGTATCCGCCGGAGAGGCGCAGGGCTACCGGATCGGCGGCAACGTGCCAGAGGCTGCCCTGCAGCAGGCGGGCCTCCGACAGGGCGACGTCATTCTGTCGGTGAACGGCCGGCCCGTCGGCAATGTCGCCAACGATCAGTCAATGATCGATCAGGCCATGAGCAGCGGGCGGGTTCGCGTCGAGGTCCAGCGCGCCGACCGACGCTTTTTCCTGACCGTACCCATCCCCAACTAGGGGCCTTTGACGCCTGTCGGCACTGTTTAGCAACCCATGACCAATTCGAGTACCATCGCCTCCTTTGCGGCCAGCCTTTCGTTTTCTATGCGTTTCGTTTGCACCTCGCTGCTGCTGGGCATGCTGATGCTGCCAGCCACGCCGCTCTTCGCTGAAGATGAAGAGACGTGGCGAATCAATCTCAAGAATGCTGACATCCGTGAGTTCATCACCCAGGTGTCCGCCATTACCGGCAAGAGTTTCATCGTCGATCCCCGCGTAAAGGGAAATGTCACGATCATCTCCAACTCCAATATGGATGCCGGCGATGTCTACGAACTCTTCCAGAGTGTGCTTCGCGTCCACGGCTATGCCTCGGTGGACGGTGGCGGTGGCGCCGAGCGGATCGTACAGCAGGTGCTCGCCAAGCAGAGCGGCAGCGATCTCGACTTTGTGCCCGGCATCGAAACCGAGGAACTGGTGACCCGGGTCCTGCCGGTCGTGAACACCGATCCCAACGAACTGGTCAAGATCCTGCGCCCACTGATTCCGCAGTATGGCCACATTGCCGGCATCCTGAAGCCGAACGCGCTCATCATCAGCGACCACGCGAGCAACATCGAACGCCTGTCCGAGATCGTTCAGCGCATCGACGTTTCCGATACGTCCACCGTGAAGATCGTCAAGCTGCAGGAGGCCTGGGTCGAGGACATGATTGCCATGCTGGAGCGCCTGGCGCCAGAGCAGATCGGTCAGGGTGCCAACGGACCCAATCGCGTCAATATCGTCGCGAGCGAACGGACCAACAGTCTCGTGATCAAGGGCGAGCCCGGCACGATCGACGGGCTCATCGAACTCATCGGCGAACTGGACGTTCCGGCCAATCGCTCTGGCACCATCCAGGTCGTCCGTCTCGCCCACTCCGACGCCGCCGATCTCGCCGAGATCCTGAAGAACATCGTCTCGGAGGGGGGCAACCCGTCCGGTGGCCAGGGCGGCAATCAGGAAGTGCCGGTCAGCATTCAGGCCGACGAGGGGTTGAACGCCCTGGTCATCCGCGCCAATCCGACGACCATGGTCGAACTCAAGGAAATCATCCAGAGCCTCGACGTGAGGCGCCTGCAGGTCATGATCGAGGCTGCCATCGTCGAGGTCACAACCAACTTCACACGGGAACTCGGCAGTGAACTTGCGATCGCCGATACCGGATCATCCGCGTTCCCCCTTGGCCTCACGGCACCCTCCGGAACCCTCTCGAGTATTCTCCAGTCGCTGGCCCTCGATACGACACCGACCAATCTCGATCTCGGTTCATCCCCGCTCATCGCCGGCGGCGACATCAACGAGAACGGCACCAGCTTTGCGGCAATCATCCGCGCGCTGTCCCGCAACAATGACGTCAACCTGCTGTCGACGCCGAGCATTACAACGATGGACAACAAGGAGGCGAAGATTGTCGTCGGCCAGAACGTACCGTTCCGAACCGGTTCCACGACGACCACGGGGAGCGGCACCACCAACCCGTTTACGACGATCCAGCGCGAGGATGTCGGCCTGACACTTGAGGTTACGCCCCATGTTCACGACGGCAGTCTGGTCAGGCTGCAGATTTTCCAGGAAGTCTCCGAGGTTGATCAGGCCAGCCTGAATTCGATTGGCGCCGACGGCTCGGCTGACCTCATCACCAACAAGCGCACCTTCGAGACCACTGTCCTCGCCGACAACGAGGAGGTCATCATCATCGGTGGGCTGATCCGCGACCGCCAGCAGGACCAGAATTCGCGCGTGCCGCTGCTCGGGAACATTCCCATACTGGGGCACCTGTTCAAGAGTACGTCCCGCACCCAGGAGAAGCTGAACCTTCTCGTGTTCCTGCGTCCCACCGTGCTCGTCGATGTTGCCGACGTGCGCGAGCAGGCCGAACGCAAATACAGCGGCGTCTGGGAAGTCGAAATCGTCGGCAAGGACAAACAGCAGGCGCTGTCCGATCTCTTCGATGGGAAACGATAGCGAAACGCCCGCCTCATCCCGGCGTGCACAGCCACGCCGGTTTGGATGGTACCAGCGGCTCCGCTCAGTGCAGTTCCATGCCATTCGGCGCCTGATTTTCTACTGGATCAGACCGACCATTCTCGGCGCCGACACGCAGGCACTGTCGATCGCTGACGACGCCGACGTCGTCTACGTGATGCCGATGAAATCGACCGCCGACCTGATGGTCGTCGACCGGGCGTGCGAAGACGCGGGATTGCCACGCCCCTACCTGCCGATGAACGATGAGGAGCAGCGCGCGTTCTTCTTCCTCGCGCGCCCCGAGGGGCGTCTCGGACGGCGTTCCTCCCGACAGCAGTCGGCGCGCATGCAACGGCTCTTCGAGCAGGCAGCGGCGGGCCGGGACATCCGGGCCGTTCCGGTGTCGCTGTTCTGGGGGCACCAGCCGGACAAGGAGAAGTCCTGGTTCAAGTTCCTGTTCTCGGATACCTGGTCGACCACGACACGGCTGAAGAAATTTCTCGCGCTCATGTTCTATCCCAACCACATTCTCGTACAGTTCAGCCCGTCGCTGTCGCTGCAGGAGTTCGTGGTCGAGAAGCCGGAACGCGAACTCCAGATCCGCCGATTCATGCGAATCCTCCGCGTTCACTTCAACAACGAGAAACAGGCGATTCTCGGACCGGACCTCTCCCACCGGCGTACGCTGATCAACTCAATCATGGAGAGTCCGCCGGTGCTTGATGCCATCCGGAAGGAAGCAGCCACCGGCCGCATTCCACGGGACAAGGTCGAGCGCAAGGCCCTCGGCTATGCCAACGAAATCGTCTCCGACCAGTCGTATCGCGTCATTCGCTTCTTTCACATCCTGCTGTCGTGGCTCTGGAACAGACTCTACGACGGCATCGACGTCCACCAGGTCGAGACCGTCAAGGAACTCGCGAAGACCCATGAGATCGTGTACACGCCCTGCCATCGCAGCCACATCGATTACCTGCTGCTCTCATTCGTGCTATACCACAACGGGCTGACGCCGCCTCACATTGCCGCGGGCCGCAACCTCAATCTGCCCGTGATCGGCCCCCTGCTGAGACGGGCCGGCGCCTTCTTCATGCGACGATCGTTTCAGGGCGACACCCTCTACAAGTCGATCTTCGACGAATACCTGCACCTCATGTTCGTTCGCGGATACTCGGTCGAGTATTTCATCGAGGGCGGCCGGTCTCGCACCGGCCGCACGCTCACGCCGCGCACCGGCATGCTGAGCATGACCATGCGCAGCTTCCAGCGGGACGAGAGTCGGCCAATGGCGCTCATGCCGGTGTACTTCAGCTACGAGAGGATTCTCGAGGCGCCGACGTACATGACCGAACTCGCGGGCAAGGAGAAGAAGACAGAATCGTTCTTCGATATCTTCAAGATATTCGGTGCCTTCAAGCACGCGTTTGGCAAGGTCGCCGTCAGCTTCGGGCAGCCCGTGCTCATGGCCGAATTTCTCGATGAGCACCTCCCCGACTGGCGGCGCGGTGAATCGGAGCCGGCGGCATTCTCGAACGCGTGCGTCACGCTGTCGAAGACGCTGGCCACCCGCATCAACGGCGCCGCTGTGCTGAACCCGATCAATCTGGTGGCCACGGCGCTGCTGGCAACGCCGCGACAGACCATGGAACTCAGCCGGCTGCGTACCCAGATCGACGTGCTCAGGGACATTGCGCGAAACGCCAGCGGCGTCACGGTCACCGAACTCGATACCGATGAGATCATTGGTCAGGCCGAGGAGATCGCTGGCATTACCTGCGAAGACGAAGGCGGCCTTACGCTCGTGACCGCCGAGAAGGATGTGACCATCCTTCTGACCTATTATCGCAACAACACGGCCCATGTCTTCGCGCTGCCCTCATTGATCGCGAGGATCGTCAAAACGTTCGAGACAGTACAGCGCGCGCATCTGGCATCAATCTGCCAGGCCCTGTATCCATATCTTCAGGCCGAATACTTCCTGCGCTGGCCGACAGAGGAGACAGGCAGTGTCGTCGACGCCATTGTCGATCACATGGCATCGCTGTCGCTGGTGCATACCGAGGGCAGCGAGGTGTCGATTCCCGCTGTTGAAGACGAGACGTTCGCCGGCCTGTCTGAACTCGCCGAGATCATCCAGCCGACACTCGAGCGATTCTTTATTGTCACAGAACTGCTCGCGGCGAAGTCCGGCGCGAGCATCAAGGAGATCGAGGCCTCCGCCGCGACGACCAGTCGCCAGCTCTCAGCCATTTACGGCATCAACTCACCGGACTTCTTCGAGCGTTCGCTGTTCTCGACGTTCATCGCCACGCTTCGCCAGCAGGGCACAATCCGGACAGGCGCCGAGGCCATCGAAATCGGGCCGAGTTTCAGTACGGTTCGGGACGCTGCCGCTGCAACGCTCGATCCTTCAGTGCGATACAACGCGCTGCATGTCGCCGGCAAACTCGCCTAGCCCGCACCCGTCGGCGCATAAATATCAAACCGGCTTGCTTTGCCCCTGATCGAACCCGACGGCTGGTGGCCCGCCACTTCACCGCCCCGCAGCGGGCGCTTCAGCACCACCCGCTGCCGTGCAACGGCTCGCGCTCCCGACAGCAAGGCGAGCACCGACTGATCCTTGCCCACCAGTGACTGCAACGTCGTCAGGGAACCCTTGACGCGGGCGGACTTGGATCGTGACGGGAACATCGGATCAATAAGCACGACATCCGGCGGCTCGTCGAGCCGCGCCAGCTGCCACGTGGCATCACCCCGCAGCAATCGCATGCGCGCGACAATGCCCGCCACGCTGGCGGATCGCTCACCGCGTGCAAGCGCCTCTTCCAGCATCAGGTAGAGCGTATGGGAACGTTCAATCATCGTGACCTCACAGCCGCGAGAGGCAAGAATGAAACTGTCAGTCCCCAATCCCGCGGTGGCATCGACGACCTTCAGGCCCGGTCGGGCCTGAACGGCGCGAGCGACCAGTTCACGCCCACCCCTTTGAACACGCGGGTGAAGCGACTCGAAGTCAATGGAGAGCGCACCGTGCGTACCTGATGAGTCGGCCAGCAGATATCCACCGGCGCCCCGCTCGAGCCGGAAGGTCACGCGCCGCCGGGCCGCGCCACGCGCTCTCGCAGGTACTCGGGTTTGGCCGCGCTCGCGGGCTCGGCGTCACCGCGTCGTATCACGTCGAGCCCGAGATCAAGCAGACCGCGAGCGCGCGGCCAGGCTTCGAGTTCGATGCGAGTCGCCCTGGCTTCGAGCGCAGACTCCATATCGTCACGCAGGACCCAGCCGCTGCCAACACCGACGAACTCGCCGAACGTCTGGGCCGGCACGGCCGACGCCCGGAAGACGCCTTCGCTGCCGTTCAGTGTCGCGATGCCCGCCACGCTGGTGTAGCTGCCGAAATACACTTCATCAGCACGCGCGGCGAGCGCGACGACGGCGTGTTTACCGTCATCACGCAGCGCATCCTGCGCCATTGCGGCGAGCGTCGATACACCGACCGTGGGTATGCCGAGACCGAATCCGAGCCCCTGAACCACACCGACAGCGATCCTGACGCCGGTAAAGGAACCCGGGCCACGTCCGTAGACGATCGCGTCGAGCGAATGCTTGTCGACGTCACTGTCCTCGAGCAGCGAACTGATGGTGGGCAGGATCTGCCGGCTGTGACCGCGGCCGACAATCTCGAACCGCTCGATGAGGTCTTCATTGTCGCGGTAGAGACCTACGACCTGTGCTTCGCTCGACGTATCCAGCAACAGCAACGTCGTCATGCTGAAATCTCCGTGTCAGCGCGTGACAGGCTGCCCACGGCCCGCACTGCCTCATCGGCACTGTCCAGCCAGTCCATATCCGGCAGGCTCGCCCTGACGCGACGTCCATAGGCGCGCGTCTTCACCCGCGTATCGCCCAATACAAACAAGCCGCGGTCGGTTTCGGAGCGAACCAGTCGTCCAAACCCCTGCCGCAGCCCCGTAATCGCCTGTGGCAACATGATGGCATCAAAGCCGTCACTGCCGGCCACCACGGCGTGATCCATTCTGGCACGAATAATGGGTGATTCAGGAGACGGAAACGGCAGCTTGTCGATGACCAGAAGCCTGAGGTCCGTTCCGCGAACGTCCACCCCCTCCCAGAAACTCTGCGTCGCCAGCAAAACGGCACGTTCTGTTTGCCGGAACTGCGTCAAGAGACGGGACCGCGGCGCACGGGTCTGAACGAGGCAGGCAACACCGCGGGAAGCAAGCAGCGCTTCGGCGTCAAACATTGCGCGATAGCTGGTGAACAGCATGAACGTTCGACCGGCGCAGGCATGCAACAACGGCAACGTGCACTCAACGAGTTCCGAGGTGTGCTCGCGGCTGCCCGGCAACGCCTCAAGCGGGGGCAGCCATCCCTTCACCTGACCCCGGTAGTCGAAGGGGCTCTCCAGCAACATGGTCTGCACGTCACCAAGACCAAGCTCGGCGGCGACGTGTTCAAAGGAACCGTCCACCGTCAGCGTGGCAGACGTCAGTATCCAGCTTTGCGCCGCGGCGCGAACGCGTTCACCGAACTCGTCCGCGATCGAGACGGGTGCAAGATGCAGAGAGAATCCGCTCGACTGTCTCTCGAGCCACTTCGCATATCCCGCTGGCGCGTCGGATTCCGTCAGGAGTGCAAACAGGTCAGCAAAGCGCACGACACGCTGGTAGCAATGCTCGTAAATCCTGCTGCGCTCCCGCACCAGCGAAAGCGCCGTCGCCAGCGCTGCAAAAGCGAGATCGACCTGTTCGATCAGATCGTCGCTGCCGGCACAGTCTGCCGACGTCGACCACGCACGCGAAAGCCGCCGGAACACGGACTCAAAATCACGCGCTGCGGCAGCGAGGCCGACATCTTCACTGCCCAGTGCCTGGAACTCGCTCCCGATATCACGAAGCAGGTCAATCAGCTCCGCACTGCCCAGGCGTCGACCGAAGAACTGTCTCGCGACATGCGGCGCCTGGTGCGCCTCATCCATGACGATGACATCCGCCCGCGGCAGCAGCGACGGCATCGCTTCTTCCTCGCCGGACAGGTCCGAGAACAGCAGGTGATGATTGACGACAACCAGGTCGGCCTCGAGCGCACGAGCACGAGCCCTGTAAAGTGGACACGCATCGAAGTTTTCGCAAGCACGTCCCTGGCAGTTGTCAGCGGTACTGGTCACTAGCGGAATCAGGCGGCTGTCGGCCTCGCCGTCCGTGACCTCCCCCAGGTCGCCTGTTCGCGTTCTGGACGCCCACTGGCGAATGTCGATCAGGCGGGATCGGGTTTCGTCATCAGCAGAGTATTCCCCCAGACAAACGTCGAGCCGACGCGGGCAGACATAGTTGGAACGACCCTTGAGTAACGCCAGACGCACACCGACCGGTGCAATCCCTTTGAGCCGCGGCAGGTCAACTGACCAGAGCTGATCCTGCAGGGTGCGCGTTCCCGTCGAAATGATCGCCCGCTTGCCGGAAAGCAGCAGGGGCAGAAGATACGCAAGCGTCTTGCCGGTGCCAGTCCCCGCCTCGATCAACAAGTCGCTAACTGATTCGATGGCCCTCCCCACGGCGGCCGCCATCGTGGCCTGCGCTGGCCGCGCACTGAATCCGTCAATCGAACGAGCGAGGAAACCCTCGTGCCCAAAACAGGCGTCGATATCCTGAAGCAAGGATGATGTCCGGGGTCGTGGGTCGCGCATGCGCAGTCAGTCTACCGCAGAAGCCGGGATCAGGGCACCGGCGCGCCAGCGACGAGGGTCAGGTCTTGCAGAGTACAAAACGTGACCCCCGAAATCGAAAAAGCCCTCGGATCGAGGGCTTTCTCTTGACGCTTCTGGAAGCTGCGGTCTAGCTCTTCTTCGGAGCTGCCTTTCGCTTCGCAGCCGTTTTCTTCCTGGCTGCCGGCTTTTTCTTTGCAGCCGTCTTCTTCTTGGCTGCAGGCTTCTTGGCCGCTTTCTTCTTCGCTACCTTCTTTTTGGTCGCGGTCTTTTTCTTCGCAACCTTCTTCTTGGCAACTTTCTTCTTCGTTGCCGTCTTCTTGGCTGCTTTCTTCTTCGCTACCTTCTTCTTGGCAGCGGTCTTTTTGGCCGTTGCTTTCTTCGCGGTAGCTTTCTTTTTGGTTGCCGCCTTCTTCTTCTTCGCCGCTACTTTTTTCTTCGCGGTGGTCTTCTTCTTGGCGGGTGTCTTTTTAGCTGCTGTCTTACGCTTTGCAGCGGGCTTCTTTTTGGCCGCCGTTTTTTTCTTGGCGACAGTCTTTCGTTTTGTAGCTGTTTTCTTTTTCGCAACCACTTGCATCACTCCTGTTTGTTTAACACTCGTATCAGGTATTGCGTTTATTTAAGCAGCTATATCACGTTCTCCTCGGCAGTCGTGTCGAAACACAGTTGGCTAACGCATACAGTTGCAGTGACGGGCAAAGTTTAGAAAAAAAAATTGACTTTGCACACCTTTTTTTGCACACGAAGAAAACTATTCGGAGAGAAACAATTGCGACAAAGTCGCATCGTGCTAACGATGCGACCGAGTCAGCATACTTCAGGAACCAACAATCGCAGAGATCGCTTTCTTGATGTCTTCTGCATCACCGACACCAGAAATGGAGTGGTAGCTAAGCGAGCCAGTCGACTTGTTAGCAAGAGACTTGTAAAAGTCGACAAGCGGTTCAGTCTGCTGCGTGTAGACGTTAAGACGCTCGCGCACCGTTTCTTCCTTGTCATCGTCACGCTGAATCAGCGGCTCCCCGGTCTCATCGTCCTTGCCTTCTTCACGCGGCGGACTGAATTCGACGTGGTATACGCGACCGGAGTCAGGATGGATTCGGCGCCCGGAAAGTCGCGAGACGATCTCTTCGTTCGGCACCTGAACCTCGATGACATAGTCGATGTCGATGCCCTCGTCGAGCAGCGCCTGCGCCTGCGGAATCGTTCTCGGAAAGCCGTCGAACAGGAATCCATTGGCACAGTCCGGCTTCGCAATACGTTCCTTCACCAGATCAATGATGATGTCATCTGTCACCAGCGCGCCGCTGTCCATGACCGACTTCACGCGCTGTCCGAGCTCCGAGCCCTCAGCAACTGCCTCGCGCAACATGTCCCCGGTCGATATCTGCGGAATGCCGTAGGACTGGACGATGAATTGCGCCTGTGTGCCCTTACCGGCACCGGGTGGTCCAAGCAGAATGATTCTCACGGTGTACTCCCCTGAAACAAAAAGTAAATGCAGTGTCCTCGCCCGCTCAGCCAGATGAGCGGCGGGCAGAAATCACGTTCGACAGCGCCTCGATCTTTTCCAGCGACTTGAGCAGGACATTGATGCTGTTGACCTCAATCACCATCTTGAGATCGACGCGATTGTTGTGTTTGTCAGTCGTCGAATTCATGCTGATCACGTTGACGTTCTGGTTCATAAAGATACCAGTAATGTCATACAGGAGTCCGCGACGATCATAGGCCTCGACCGCGATGTTGACCGGGAAGCTTCTCGCATCATCCGCGGACCAGTCGAGCCTGACCAGATGTCCGTAAATGTCTGCGCGCAGCGCCTGCAGACAATCCTGCTGGTGGATGACGACAATGTCGTCGTCCCTGATCACGCCAACGATGGCCGCACCCGGCGTCGGTGAACAGCACTCGGCAAGTTCATACCCCAGATCACCAATGCCCTGGATCAGCCTGTCCGAGGAAATTTCAGCATCGCTCAACACGAGATTCAGTTGGTGCTCACCATCGTCGAGGGAGACGCGTTCAGCCACCTGCTCGACGAGATCGAGGGCATCGAGTTCACCGGAGCCGACAGCCTCGAAGACATCGTCGATACGTTCCAGCTGCGTCACGGCGACGAGCCCCGCTTCATCGAGATGATCAATGTTCAGGTGTGAGAACTCGTCGAGCAACAATCTGCGACCATCCTCGATGTTCTTCATTCTTGCGCGCTGACCAAACCAGCTGCGCACCTTGGCGCGAGCGCGTGACGTGGTGATGTAGCCCAGATGGCGATGCAGCCACTCACGCCTCGGCTCTGCCTCGTCACCAAGAATGACCTCGATCTGGTCACCGGTCTGCAGCGCCGTGTTCAGCGGGCAGACTCGCCCGTTGATCTTGGCACCACGACACTTGTGACCCACCTCGGTGTGAATGCAATACGCGAAGTCAACGGGTGTCGAGCCCGGACTCATGTCGATGACATCACCACTCGGGGTGAAGACGTAGATGCGGTCGAGCCGGACCTCGCTGAACAGTTCCTTGGTGAGTCCGGAGACATCGCTGAACTCCTCCTGCCACTCCAGCAACTGGCGCAGCCATTCGATGCGCTGCTGGTAGGCGACTGGCTCGTCTGCTTCTTCTGAACCCTTGTAGCGCCAATGTGAACAGACGCCGAGTTCCGCCTCTTCGTGCATTTCATGCGTCCGGATCTGAATCTCCAGAATCTTTCCCTCAGGCCCGATGACCGCCGTATGAAGCGAGCGGTATCCATTGTCCTTGGGTGCGGCAATGTAATCATCGAATTCCTGCGGAATGTTGCGCCAGAGCCGGTGAACGATACCGAGTACCGAGTAGCAGTCATTGACATCGGGCACGAGTATCCGGACCGCGCGCACGTCGTAGACTTCAGAAAACGAGATACCCTTGGCGCGCATCTTTCGCCAGATGCTGTAGATGTGTTTTGCGCGACCCACAATCGAGGCGTTGATATCGACCTGGCGCATCTCACGCTGCAGCGTTTCGATCACGCTGTTGATGTAGAGATCGCGCGCTGCCCGCTTCTCGTCGAGCAGCGCGGCTATCTGCTTGTACGCAGAAGGCTCGAGGTAGCGGAACGCAATATCCTCGAGTTCCCATTTCAGATGACCGATGCCGAGACGGTGGGCCAGCGGCGCGTAAATATCGAAAACCTCGCGCGACAGTCGCTGCTGTCGGTCGGGCGTCATCTTCGCCGAGTTCCGGATCGCACAGGTTCGCTCTGCGATCTTGATCAGCGCAACCCTCACATCATCGACGAGCGAGACCAGCAGCCGGCGTGCCTGTTCGAGGCGATCCTTGTTCTGGCCGAGTACCGGCTCGACGCCACCGAACTTGATGTTGCTGATGGCGGCCATGCGCAACACACCCTCGACAAGCTCGGCAACCTCCTTGCCGAACTGTTTTCGAACGTGTTTGACGGTGATCTGGTTCTCCCTTACCGCACGGTAGATGATCGCGGCGACAATGCCGTCTTCATCCATGTGCAGTTCGGTGAGAATGTCCGCCATTTCAAGCCCCATGACGAAGCTGCTGTGGACAGAAGGCGATGCGTTGCTCTCGATCGCCTTCGCCTCCGCCTGCTGGGAAAGATCGCAGACTTCGCGAATGCGGGACAGGTTCAGATTCGGGGCGCGCTCGTTCAGTTGCCTGAGCCAGAGCTCCAGATTGACGCTGCCATAAAGCCAGGTGGGCTGTTGCGCTCTAACTTGTACCATTCGGTGTCAGTCGGTTGAAAGGCAGGCGATGGATTCGACGTGCGTCGTATGTGGGAACATATCGATGACGCCTGCACGTTCGAGTCGGTATCCGCTCTCGGTAAGCACTCTGATGTCTTCGGCGAGTGTCGCTGGATTGCAGGAAACGTACACTACCCTTTGCACCTTCCGGCTTGCAAGTCCTTGACAGACTGCGGCCGCCCCACTTCGGGGCGGGTCGAGCAACACACGATCGGGAAGCACATCTGGCAGTGCGTTCTCCCGAAAAAGATCTTTCGCTTCGAACGTCGCATTGCGAATCCGGTTTCGATTCGCATTCTCGCGCGCACGTTCGACGCTTGTCTCCGACAGCTCCACACCGTGCACGCGCTGCGCCCTGCGGGCCAGCGGCAACGTGAAATTGCCGATGCCGCAGAAGAGATCGAGCACCGTCGTCGACGCATCAACGTCAAGCAGGTCGAGCGCGATATCGACGAGATTCCGGTTGATCTCCTGATTGACCTGCGTGAAGTCCATCGGATGAAACGCCATGTCGATGTCGTGCGACGGCAAGGTGTAGTGCAGCCTCGGCTCGTTGTCCGGGAACAGCTTGTGTACGGTGTCCAGCCCGCCCGGCTGGGCATAGATATCAATTCCGTGGCCAGCGCCGAAATCACACAGCATTGCCACGTCCGCCTCTGTCAGCGGCTCGAGATGGCGGAACACCAGCGCGCTCCTTTCCTCTCCGCAGGCGACCTCGATCTGCGGCAGCGCGGCCGCGACCGAAAGCCGTGAGACGAGCACCGCCAGCGGCTCGATCATTGAATCAAGCGGCGACACCAGGATCTCGCAGCGCGAGATATCTGCGACGAAGGGTTGCATCTTCTCGCGGAATCCGACGAGGACACGTTCCTTTGCCCTGACGTACTTGACGGCGAGCCTCGCCTTGGAACGATACTTGCTAACAGGTCCTCTGAGGGGAGGAAGCCAGACATCGGGATCGATGCCACCGAAGGCGGACTTCAACCTGTCGAACTTGTGCGCAATCTGCCAGTCGGGATCAGCGTGCTGCAGGCTGCACCCGCCGCACCAGGCTGCGGCTGCACAGGGCGGATCGACCCGTGCCTGATGCGGCGCATCGATCGATTCCGCACGGGCGAACAAGCGTCGTTTCTTTTTGGTGAACGGCATCGCCACCACGCGTTCACCCGGCAATGCACCCGTGACGCCAACGCGACCGCCATCGGCGAGCCCGTAGCCTTCATCGGCAAGTGACTCGATCGTGAGTGCCAGCGGTTCCCGCTGTTTGCGCTTTGCCACGCCCCGGTCAGTCCTGGGAATAGACGCCGGTCGACAGGTACCGGTCACCGCGATCGCAGATAATGGCGACGATCACGGCATTCTCGAGTTCTTCGTTCAGTCGCAGCGCACCAGCCACGGTGCCGCCGGAGGAAGGGCCACAGAAGATGCCTTCCTCACGGGCCAATCGGCGCATGGTCGACTCTGCCGTCGGCTGATCCATGTCGATGATCCGGTCGACATTGGTTCGGTCAAAAATCTTCGGCAGATAGGCCTCGGGCCATTTCCTGATCCCGGGAATGGTCGCGCCATCTTTTGGCTGCAGTCCGTTGATCTGGATCGATGGTTTCACTTCCTTGAGATATCGTGACGTCCCCATGATCGTTCCGGTGGTACCCATCGACGCTACGAAATGCGTGATCTCACCGTTGGTCTGGCGCATGATCTCAGGGCCGGTGCCTTCATAGTGCGCCTGCGGATTGTCGGGATTGGCGAACTGGTCGAGCACGATGCCCTTGCCTTCAGCCTGCATTTGCTCGGCCAGATCCCGGGCGCCCTCCATGCCTTCTTCCTGCGTCACCATGACGAGTTCGGCGCCGTAGGCGGCCATCGCTGCCTTTCGCTCCTCGCTCATATGAGACGGCATGATCAGAACCATCCGGTAGCCCTTGATGGCGGCTGCCATTGCCAGCGCGATCCCGGTGTTGCCACTGGTCGCCTCGATAATGGTGTCACCGGGCTTGATGTCACCGCGGGCCTCGGCGCGGGAAATCATGCTCATCGCTGGTCGATCCTTGACCGATCCCGCCGGATTGTTGCCCTCGAGTTTGACCAGCACCGTATTGCTCGTTTCACCGGGCAGGCGCTGCAACCTCACGAGCGGCGTTTCACCGATGCAGGCTTCGATCGTGGGATACCGTGTATCTGTCATAGGCTTTGCGCAGGACAAGAAAGGAACGAAAGTTTAGGGGACCACTGGGTGGCGGCATAATACCAGATCGCTCTATTATCATTAACCACGCGAATATGCGGCCGAGGCGATGACGGCAAGGCAACGGATCTGTCGATTGATGTGTATCGCGCTCCCGATCCCGGCGATCGGGCTGGCGACGGTATTGCTGATGCAATCGCCCTCGCCGGCTTCGCTGCTGATCGCCGGTGCCGCAACGATTGCCAGCATCGCGCTCGCCGTGTCGATCTGGCGCACCGTCCGTGACTCACTGATCGAGCCGATTGTCGATATTGACCGGCGCATCACCCGTTTCGAGCCCATCGAATCCGAGGCGTTGCCAGCACTCGCCCACCACATCCGCGATCGCATCGAGGCTGATCGCCGCAGCCTTGCACAGGAGCGTGATCACTATCGGCGTCTGCTCCGGGCCTCCGAACACGCAATCAGCGAGCGCTCGCACCCTGATGATACTGTTAGCGGAACGGCCAACAGAACCCTGCTTTCCCATGATGGCATCGTCAGCGCGATCATCGACACATCGACCGAACTCAGCGCCGCAATCGAATCCGGATCTTCGGACCCAGGGCATACACGACTGCTTGCCGGCAGACTCGAGCGCCTGGTCGACGAACTCGGCGATACCGCCTTCGACAAGCGCTTCGTGGCAACAAGGGACCTGCGGCAGATCATCGACGAGGCGATTGACGCCGTAGCGGCAACCGGTCGTGGCGTCGTCATGCCGATCGTCAGCGAGCCGACGAAGGTGGAGGTCACCACGAATCCGGCTGCACTGTGCGCCCTCATCATCAACTACCTGTTGTCACTGACCGACATCAGGGGTTATCTGCATGTCAGACTCTCCGGCGAGCGCGGCATTGCCGTATTCGCAACTGCATGGCAGGAAACGCAGCCGTCACCCCGTCTCGACGATCTGCTCGCACGTTTCGGCGGCAAACTCGAGAGCGGGCTGCTGCAGCTGCCGGACATCCTGAACTCGTCTGCCAATCATCAAGCCGAAACCGGAAAGGCGTTCATCCATGCGCGCAGCGAAGGTGAACTTCGTTCGATCGCGTCACGCCTGGCCGCACTCGGCTATGGCCGGGCAGAGCGTCCGGAAGAGGCCGATGTCTGCCTGCTGACAACCGCGTCTGATTTCGATCTCGCGCGATCGAGCGGCCGGCCGGTGATCGCAGCGGGTGATTTCCTGGTGGCGCCGGGAATCACCCGCATTCACACGCCGATACTTCAGGCCGATCTTGAAGCCGCGCTCATCGACACGGCCCGGCTGCATGTCCTCGCGATTGATGACGATGCGCGCTCGCTCGAACTGCTTGCGGCGCAGTGCCGTCACTTCGGCATCGAACTGACCTGCGCCTCCAGCGAGACAAAGGCCATCTCGCTGGCAGCGAGCCGGGCCTGGGACGCGATCCTGCTCGATCTGCAGCTGGACGGTACGGACGGGTTGGCGCTTGCCGCACGACTCGACGGGAACATCGATCAGCTTTTCCTGCTCACGGCTGCGATCAGCGATGCCGACAGGTCTCGCGCCCACGAGCTTGGCATCGAATACATCTTCGAGAAGCCACTGGATATCCCCGCGCTCGTTGAACGGTTGCGCCCCGCCGGCCTCATGGCCGAAGCAGCCGCAACGCCGACGGCAGCGCCACGCAAATCGAAACTGGCCCGTTTCGATCCGGAGTTGTCACTTCGACTGGCGCACTGGCGACCCGAGGTCGCAACCGAATTGCTCGAAGCACTGATCGAGTCGCTCCCGGCAGACATCGAGGCATTGAGCACGGCTGTGGCAGCGCTCGACAGCGAGCGAGTAAGAGCGCTCGCCCACCGTCTGAACGGCGGACTGCAGTATTGCGGCGTGCCTCGCCTGCGGGAATCCCTGCGTCAGCTGGAAGCGATTGCACGCGAAGGGAACCCCGACGAGATACGACTGGCCGGGCTGATCGTCGAGCAGGAGGCGCAGGCCCTCATCGCGTTCTACGATCCGAACGAGGACTACTTCACCACGAGCGTCGTTCGGCGAGCAGACTAGGCGGTTTCCAGCACGGCAAAGGCAATCGCCTGTGCCGGCTCGTCGGAGATACTGATCCAGCATCGCGCGGCCCCCAACGACTGCGCCCGCGCGCTTGCCGGGCCCGTCATCTCGACCGCGGGCGCGCCGCTCTTCAGTCGCGTGACGATGATCTGGCGGAAGTGAACGCCGGCGCCCATGCCGGTACCCAGCGCTTTCGAAACGGCCTCCTTGGCAGCAAACTGCTTGGCGAGGAAGGCGACCGGATTCGACGCCGCCTTCAACAGTTCATGCTCCGCTGCCGCAAGGATCTTGCCGGCGAACCGATCGCCAAATCGATTCCAGGCGCGTTCAATACGCGCGGTCGCCACGAGATCGACGCCAACACCGACGATCACGCACGTTCCTCCCGACGCGACAGCAACTCGCGACTCTTGAGCTCACGACCACCCAACAGTTCGTTGATCGATACGCGAACGATACGCTTGGCCGCGCGCAGGGCATCGGGTTCATCGAACGCGCCCCTGGCGAGTGCGAGCAGGACATCGCCTGAGTAGCCCGGGGGGCTCACCCCCGGCTCGGCGACACCGCCAGGCAGTCGATAGAAACCGGTGCCGGCGGTATATCCGTAGCGGACTCCGGGCTCGACCGGATCTCCCGTATCGGCATCGACGTCGAACGTTACGCCGTAACCAAGTTCGCCGAGCAAGGTCAGCTCGAAGCGACGCAACAGCGGCTGGATGTCATTTCCGGACTCGAGATCCGACAGCATTGTGCCGTAGGCGTCGAACACCGCGGGCAGCGGTTCGAATTTGCCCGTGAGGCGAACCAGCAGTTCATTGACATAGAGGCCGGTGACCAGCGCTTCACCCGTGAGCACAGCCGCACGCACCGGAAAGTCCATCGTCCTGATGGTCTTGAGTTCGCCGCGGCCAAACCAGGAAACCAGGACCTGGGTGAAAGGGCGGACATGCGAGGCCGTCTTGCTCTTGCGGGTACGCACACCACGCATCACGGCCGACAGGCGACCCTCGGTTTCGGTCATGAGCTCAATGATGACGCTCGTATCACGAAACTTGCGAACATGAAGGATGAACGCCCGGCTCAGCGACCCGTCATCAGACATCGTCGTAACCCAGGCTCCTGAGCGCTCGCTCGTCATCCGACCAACCGCTCTTCACTTTGACCCAGAGGCGCAGCATCACGCTGCGCCCGAGCCGTCGTTCGATGTCAGCACGCGCGTCTGCACCAATCCGCTTGATCTTCTCGCCTCCCTTGCCAATCAGGATCGCCTTCTGGCCGTCGCGCTCGACGAACGCGGTGGCATCGATGTGGATCGTCTTGCCGTTGTCGTCGAAACGATCGAGCTGGATCGTGAGCGCATAGGGCAACTCGTCGCCGAGCTGGCGCATCATCTTCTCCCGCACGACCTCAGCCACCAGGAAGCGCTCGCTCCGGTCGGTCAGCTGATCGTCAGGAAAGAGAAACGGGCCTTCAGGCAGGACCTCGTTCACCAGCCGCTCGAGCGTATCAACGTTGTCACCGCTTGTTGCCGACACCGGCACGAGTTCGGCACGGGGCATGCGTTCCTGTACCCGGGCCAGAAAGGGCAGCAGTGCGGATTTGTCTTTCAGGAGGTCAACCTTGTTGATGGCGACAAACACCGGACACCGTGCCTTGTCGACCGCTGCCGCCACCAGCTCGTCGTCGCGCTGCCATTCGGTGCGGTCGACCACCATGACAATCGCGTCGACATCCGTAATGACCGTTGCCGCCGCGCGATTCATGTACCGGTTGATCGCCCGGTGCGTCTTCTCGTGCATGCCGGGCGTGTCCACATAGAGCGCCTGGACGTCGCCCTCGGTCTTGATGCCCAGCAACTGGTGACGGGTCGTCTGCGGCTTGCTCGAGGTGATGCTGAGCTTTTCGCTCAGGAGATGATTCAGCAGGGTCGACTTGCCGACGTTGGGTCGACCGACGATCGCCACGTAGCCACACCGCGTCGTCACTCGTCGACACCTTCGTGATCAACGCCCAACATGTGCAGCGCAACCGTGGCAGCAGCCTGTTCCGCACCGCGGCGGCTGGACCCCTTGCCGCGCGCTGGCTCATCCAGCAATCCGGTAAGACACTCGACAAAGAAAACCTGGTCATGGGACTGGCCTCGCGTCTCGACAACGACATACTCCGGCAGGTCAGCGCCCCTCGACTGCAGGAGTTCCTGCAGTCGGGACTTCGCGTCCTTCTGGCTCTGGTCGAGACTCAGAGAATCCAGCCTGCCCTCGAACCAGTCGAGCAGGCGATCGCGCACGGTGGGCAGGTCTGCATCCAGATACATCGCGCCGATGATGGCTTCCAGCGCATCCGACAGAATCGAGTCACGATCGTACCCGCCACTCTTGAGCTCGCCGGATCCCATCGACAGGTAATCTCCCAGGCTGAAATCACGGGCAATGGCGGCCAGAGTCTGTCGTTTGACGAGCCGTGCACGCAATCGGCTCAGCTGACCCTCACGGGCACCATCGAAACGAAGGAAGAGATCTTCGGCAATCAGGAAGTTGAGAATCGAGTCGCCGAGAAACTCGAGGCGCTCGTTGTTGTCACGGCTGAAACTGCGATGCGTCAGGGCACGCACCAGCAGGGCTTCGTCAGCAAAGAGATATCCGAGCGTTTCCTGCAGGCGTGCGACCGAAGTCACAGCGCGCTAATCCTGCAGCCGGTACTGCTCATTGAAGGTTGCAACGAGTTCGACGTTGGCAACCAGCGGCACTCGGGTCTGGTAGTCGAGCACGACGGTGGTACCCTCAGCGTCCCGCTCAATCCTGAGATTGTCGCGAAGGTTGAAGTCACGGATATTGTTCACACGAAAACGTTTGCGGATCTCGTCCCGAATGTGATCCTTGAGCTTGCTGCCGTGCCCATCCTCGGACGCCATTTTGGTCAGGACGTTGTTCATGGTGTTGTGGTCCATGTACACCGGAACCAGCTTCAGCCCGATGCTGACACCCCCACCGATGATCAGGATCATGAGCAGCCAACCGCCAACGCCCATGCCCTTCTGTCGACTACGGAACCTCATCTCGCTTCTCCTTGCTGATCGATCGCAGGCCGATCACTCGATCCAGCCATTGCGCGAAAACTCCGGCATGCTCAGCCCCGGATCCTTGTGCATCCAGATGGCGAACGCTTTGCCGACGATGTTCTCGTCTGGCACGAATCCCCAGTAACGGCTGTCGCTGCTCTCGTCACGGTTGTCACCCATAACGAAATAGTGCCCCTCGGGAACGACCCACTCGCCAACCTGTTCACTCGAGCCGACGCTGTTGCGGATACGGTGATCAGCACCGCCGATCGTCTCGTCGAACAACACATACCTCGGCGCGTTGGGCGGAATGCGCGCAACGAACGTCTGAGGCTGCTCGACACCGTTAATGAACAGTGTCTTGCCCGCGTATCTTACCCTGTCGCCCGGAATTCCGATAACGCGCTTGATGAAGTACTCGTCCTTGTGGGGCGGGAAGAACACCATGACGTCGCCGTTGGCCGGCTCGTCGATATCAATGACCTTGGTGCCAATCACCGGCAGGCGAATGCCGTACGCAAATTTGTTGACGACAATGAAGTCTCCGATCTCAAGCGTCGGAATCATCGAGCCCGACGGAATCTGGAAGGGTTCTGCGAGGAACGACCGGAGAACGAGCACGATTGCCAGTACCGGGAAGAACGAAATCGAGTACTCGACCCAGAGCGGTTCCCGGCGAAGATCCTCGAGCGCCGCTTCGCCGCCACGCTTGCCAAGCCGCGCTCTCGCGGCGGCTACCGCCGCGTCCCGCCTTGGCCGAAGCACGAAGATGTCGAGGAGCCAGACAAGGCCTGTGGCGGTGGTGGCCAGCACCAGGATCAGCGGAAAATTGAAACTCACGGTCAGTTCTCGACTTTCAGGACGGCAAGAAACGCTTCCTGCGGGATTTCAACGCTGCCAAGCTGCTTCATGCGCTTCTTGCCCGCCTTTTGTTTCTCAAGCAGCTTTTTCTTTCGGGTGACGTCGCCACCATAGCACTTTGCCGTAACGTTCTTGCGCAATGCCTTGACCGTCTGTCTGGCGACGATCTGCCCGCCGACGGCAGCCTGGATTGCCACATCGAACATCTGGCGGGGAATGAGTTCCTTCATGCGCCGCGTCAGCCCGTCGCCTTTGGAGCGAGCATTCTCACGGTGCACGATGAGGGCAAGCGCATCGACGGCATCGCCGTTAACGAGTACGTCAAGGCGCACGAGATTCGCTGCCTGAAAGCGATCGAACGAGTAGTCCAGCGAGGCAAAGCCGCGGCTCGCGGACTTCAGGCGATCAAAGAAATCGAGAACCACTTCGGCCATCGGCAGATCGTAGGTGAGCGACACCTGCTTGCCGACGAACTGCATGTCCTTCTGAACACCCCGTCGCTCGACGCAGAGCGAGATCACTGCGCCGAGATGCTCTGACGGCACCAGAATGTTGGCGCGCGCGATGGGCTCGCGCATCTCGTCGATTTGCGATGGATCAGGCAACTGTGACGGATTGTCGACTTTCAGCACTTCACCGCGCTTTGTAACCACCTCATAGACGACGGTAGGCGCCGACGTGATGAGATCCAGGTCATACTCGCGCTCGAGCCGTTCCTGAATGATCTCCATGTGCAGCATGCCGAGGAATCCAAGCCGGAAGCCGTTGCCGAGCGCATCAGAACTCTCGGGCTCGTAGACGAGCGAGGCATCATTCAACGTCAGTTTTTCCAGCGCATCGCGAAAGTCCTCGAAGTCGTCAGCGCTGACCGTGAACATGCCCGCAAAAACCTGCGGCTTGACCTTCTCGAAGCCCGACAGCGCCGGCACATCGGGCGTGCTCGCAAGCGTGATCGTGTCGCCCACCGGCGCACCGCGAACATCCTTGATGCCCGCCACGAGAAAGCCTGCCTCACCCGCCATGAGCACATCGGTCTCCTTGCGACGCGGCGTGAAGATGCCGACCTGATCGACCTGGTGAATGTTGCCGTTCGACTTCAGGAGGATCTTGTCTTTCTTGCGAATGGCACCCTGCATGACGCGGATGAGCGAGACGACGCCCAGATAGTTGTCGAACCACGAATCGATGATCAGCGCCTGCGCGTCCTTGTTTCGTGCATCCTTCGGCGCAGGAATGAACTCGATGAGCTTCTCGAGCAGGTCCTTGACGCCTTCACCGGTCTTGGCGCTCACGGCGACGGCGTCGCTGGTGTCGAGGCCGATGATCTCCTCGATCTCCTGGCACACGCGATCCGGGTCTGCCTGCGGCAGATCGATCTTGTTCAGCACAGGTAGCACCTCGAGCCCCTCCTCAATCGCGGTGTAGCAATTGGCAACGGACTGCGCCTCGACACCCTGCGCCGCGTCCACCACCAGGAGCGCACCCTCGCAGCCCGCCAGCGAGCGCGAGACCTCGTAGCTGAAGTCAACATGCCCAGGCGTGTCGATGAAGTTGAGCTGGTAGCGATGGCCATCGTCGGCATCGTAGTAGAGCGTCACGCTCTGGGCCTTGATGGTAATGCCACGCTCGCGCTCGATGTCCATCGAGTCGAGCACCTGCTCTGCCATCTCACGCTCGGTCAGCCCGCCGCACATCTGAATCAGGCGGTCGGAGAGCGTGGACTTGCCGTGATCGATGTGAGCGATGATGGAAAAATTGCGAATGTAAGCCGGATCGACCAAGGGGTATTCCGCCAGATGAGAAGGGACTTCACCGCCCCGAAAAAGCGGTGAAGTCTACCCAATTCAGGTACTTGGCGCCATCAAAGCAGATTACTCCGGCAGCTTGATGACCGTGTAGTCGGGCGTTCCGCGCCGAACCACGCGTACCGGGATCGCCACCTCGGGCTGCTGCTGTTCGACCAGCGCCTCAAAATCGTCGACGGACTCGACCGGCTCGTTGTTGAACGACGTGATGACATCGCCCTGGCGTATTCCCGCGTCTCGCGCCGGGTTACCGGTGACGCCGGTCACCAGAACGCCGTGGTCGACGCCAAGGCGTTCCCGCTCTTCAGGACGCAGATCCCTCAATTCGAGCCCGGTCCGGTTCTCGGGCGCCGCGTCGCGCTGCCCGGACCCCGGATTCGAAAGGCCCTCCTGATCGAGCTCACCAACTGTCACATCGATTGTCATGCGATCACCATTGCGCACGATGAGCGCTTCGACGGTCGTATTCGGCGGCGTACGGCCGACCACGTGCGGCAGTTCGCTGGACAGGTCGATGGGGTGCTCGCCGAAGCGCACGATGATGTCGCCCTCCCGAATACCGGCGGCCTCGGCCGGGCTGTCCGCGTAGACCTGGGTGACCAGTGCACCGGCGGCTCGCTCCATCTGGAAGGCTTCCGCAAGGTCACGGTCGACCCGACGAATCAGGACGCCAAGCCAGCCTCGTGACACCGAACCGTCCTCCTTGAGCTGCGCCACGACTTCCATGGCGACATCGATCGGGATGGCGAACGAAAGCCCCATGAAACCACCGGATCGCGTGAATATCTGCGAATTGATGCCAATGACCTCACCGTCCAGATTGAACAGCGGTCCACCCGAGTTGCCGGGATTGATCGCCACATCCGTCTGGATGAATGGCACATACGTGCTGCTCCCGTCCGGGCCAGGCAGGCTGCGCCCCTTCGCACTCACGATGCCGGAGGTCACGGAATACTCGAAACCGAACGGCGAGCCGATGGCGAGTACCCACTCACCGACCTTGAGGCGCTCCGAAGAGCCGAGAGAGACCGTGGGCAAGTCTTCAGCGTCGACCTTCAGCAATGCGAGGTCTGATAGCTCGTCGGACCCGATGACTTCTGCGGTGCGCTCGCGGCGATCGCTCAACGCAACGATGATTTCGTCGGCTTCGGCCACGACATGATAGTTCGTCAGAATGTAACCATCGCTCGAAATGATGAAGCCGGAACCCGCTGACGGACGCTGGCGCGGCTGATTCGGCATTTGCTCGAAAAAGCGACGGAAGAACTCCGGTACTTCGTCAGAATCGAAGCGCTCGGACATCGAACTCGCTTCCCGGGTCGCCCGGATGTTGACGACAGCCGGCGAGGCCTTCTCTACAAGTTCCGTGAACTCCGGCAGTTTCGAGTCTGCGTGCACGGGGGCGATCAGCATGGCGCAGCCAACCGCCAGAACGAACACTGAAGACATCAATCTATTCATGGGAAACCTCTTCTATGGACAACGTGTCGCGATCCAGCGCGCGACAACTGAAAATACCTGCCATCAGCCCTGCGAGGCAGAGCGCTGCGGCCGTTGCATCGGATAGCCCGAGTATCGCCGCCAGCACACCGGCCAGCACGAAGCCGACGAGCGGCCATCCGAGCGAGTTCAGGAGAATCGACCGAAGGGCCGGTGCCGACAGTGAAACGCGGACTTCATCGTTCACGACCGGGTCGACGATCAGGCTCGTCGCCGATCGGCCCGCACAACCCCGGCATTGGCCGCAATGTTCCGGTGAGAACCGGATCACAGCCCGGTCGGCACGGCGTTCAACCACCTTGCCTTCACGCTGGAACATCGCGGGTGAAACCCTAGTAGATGACGGGCTCGATGGATTCGGCCACTTTCTTGGCCGTATCGATCGGCACCTCGCCGACAACGGTGATTTGCTCCGACGAGTCTTTGAGCCGACGACTGATCACCGCCGTGCCTCCCATCAGGGCGCCGAACTCACCGCGGCTGTTCGCGGGCTTGCGCTCGATGAACACCGAGAACGTTGCGATGCCGTCGGAAAAGACGATCCGGTTGGGCCGCGGCGAGGCCACCTGCCGGAAACCATTCGGCACCCAGGAAGCGCGCCACTGCGGACGGACCTGCGCCTGCGCAACCGTATTGGCCCGAGGCATCGACATCTCGTGGCTCGGCGCATCCGCCGGCAGGGTGCTTGCGACCATCCCGGGATCAATCGGTGTGCCGATCTCAACCTGGGTAAACTGGAACACTTCCAGCACCTTGCCACGGCCGAGCAGATGGGACTGCAGCAGCAGACCGCTTTCCTCATCGATCCACAGGCGATAGCCCCACCGGTCGCCCTGGCGAGGCGTGATGGCGACCTTGACGGCGGCGCGGCCGGCAATCCGGTCCTTACCGAGCAGTTCGAGGTCGTAGAAGGACTGGAAGTTTGCGAGATTCTCGTTGAAAGCGTGCGTGAACGGCCCCGGCGGAACGCCGTGGTCCAGATCGTCGGTGGCGCCCGCGCCGTGATGACAAACGATTTCATCGCCGTGCCGGATGATCTCCCGCAACTCGCCGTTCAGGTGAACGAGACGCTCGAACTCCTGCCCATCCTCATAGCGGTGAACGACTTTGACCGTATCGAACTGCTGGCCGCGCATATAGGTGTAGATGCCGGCATAGTTTTCAGTGCGAAGGGCCTCGCCCATACGCGCAATCCAGGTGTCAACGTCGTCGGGCCCGGCTGACGCTTCAGCGCCGGCCGACAGGCCGCCGAGCGTCAGTGCCAGCAACAGCGAAAACTTGCGAACCATGAATCTCATCGAGCGGATGTTACTTCTCGTCTTGCGGATAGAGCACAGGCTGCATGCGCGCCGTGCGGTCATGCTGGTTGAGGTAGGCGCGAACGGCGCGGAGGGTATCCTCATCGAGCTCGCGCAACTCAAGTTCCTCGTCCTGCGAAGCCAGCGTCGGGCCAGCGAGCCCGTTACCCACCGTCTGCACGTTAATCGGCGTGCCCGAACCGGCCGGCTGGGCCGCGATGGGTGCCGAACGGTCGGCAATGGCCGCCGGATCGGCGGAACCGTCGATTTCCTGATTCAGGTTGTAGCCCACGATCACTGCGGCAAAGAGCGAAGCTGCGAGTCCGAATGCGGCCGCAGGCCGGGCATACGTCATCACGGCACCACGCCTGGGCAGCGCTGGCGCCTCGTCGAATACTGCTTCGTCGTCGACGGCTATGCGAATTCGTTCACGCAGCGTCTCGTGCATATCGCTCGACAGCGCGGGCTCGCCCCGCACAATCGTTCGAATCTGGTGAAAGTGGATCCAGCTCCGCGCCGAGGCGTCGTGATCACGGAGCAGGCGATGAACCTCGATCTCGCTCGCCTCACCGTCGATAAAAGCCGACAGTGTTTCTTTCAGGTTATCTGTCACTGTAAAAGATGCCCTCTAGCACGCTGCTTGTTATTGTCTTTGTTTGTTGTCATTGCCTATCCAATCGCCTCGATCTTCTTCTCGATCGCTTCACGCGCCCGAAAAATCCTTGATCTGACCGTTCCTACCGGACATTCCATGACTTCGGCGATTTCTTCGTAACTCAGACCTTCGAATTCGCGCAAAGTTACCGCAACTTTCAATTCTTCCGGCAAATCCTCGATCGCCTTGTACACCACCGCCTCAAGCTGGTCTGTCGCCAGACTGTTCTCGGGATTCTCGATATCCCTTAAGACAGCAGAATTGTCGTGAAATTCACCTTCTTCGATATCGATATCCGTCACCGGTGGCCGCCGCGACCGCGAGACCAGATAATTCTTCGCCGTGTTGATCGCAATACGGTACAGCCACGTGTAGAACGCCGAATCCCCCCGAAAGCGGGGAAGCGCCCGGTAGGCCTTGATAAATGCCTCCTGCGTCACATCCACGACCTCGTCCTGGTCCCGGACATAGCGGCTGACCAGCCCGACGATCTTGTGCTGGTACTTCACGACCAGCAGATCAAAGGCACGTTTGTCCCCGCGCTTGACGCGCTCGACAAGCTGCTGGTCTGTTTCCTGTTGCGACTTCAACGGCGCTCCTACTGCATGGATGGACCAAAGGGGCCGCGTCAGGCGCCGGTCGTTTCTACAGACACGTCCCGACGCCAGAAGTTCGACCGGGATTGGCCCGAATTGGCGCAAGCGACCATCATAACAAGTCGAACCGTCCCGGTCGCTGCTGCGCACCGCCATGGTGCGGCATCCCGCGCAATTCCATTGGCTTCCGGGACCGACTTACGTACTCTCTCGCTTTTTGCGGGAACCCGACGCCATGAGCAGTCCGACCCACCACCATGACGTACTGATCATCGGCAGCGGCGCCGCCGGACTTACCCTCGCCCTCAACCTGCCCCGAAACCTGTCCGTCGCCATGGTCTGCAAGGACGCCAGCAGCGAGGGGTCGACCTACTATGCGCAGGGCGGTGTCGCAGCCGTCATTGATGAGCACGACAGTGTCGAGTCTCACATTGCCGACACGCTGGAAGCGGGCGCCGGGCTTTGCCACGAGGATGTCGTGCGCTTTACCGTGGAACGCAGTTCCGCGGTGATCTCCTGGCTCGTCGAACTCGGCGTCCAGTTCGATATGCGCTGGTCGAACTCCGACCAGCGGGAAGAACTCCATCTGACCCAGGAGGGCGGACACAGCCATCGGCGTGTCATTCATGCTGCCGACGCGACGGGCCGCGAGATATCACAGACCCTCCAGCGTGCGCTCAAGGGATATGACAACGTCGAGGTGTTCGAACGCTACGTTGGCGTCGACCTGATCACCGCCGACCGCATCGGCCAGGAGGGCAATCGCTGCCTGGGCGCGTACGTACTCAACCTCGAAACAAACGAGGTTGAACTGTTCCGCGCCAGCAACGTCGTCCTCGCGACCGGCGGCGCCAGCAAGGTCTATCTCTACACGAGCAATCCGGACACGGCTTCAGGCGACGGCATTGCGATGGCCTGGCGCGCCGGCTGCCGTGTCGGCAACATGGAGTTCAACCAGTTCCACCCCACTTGCCTGTTCCATCCCGAGGCCAAGTCCTTTCTGATCTCTGAAGCGCTTCGCGGCGAGGGAGCAAGACTCATCCTCCCCAACGGCGAACGCTTCATGCACCGCTTTCACGAACGCGGGGAACTCGCCCCGAGGGACGTCGTTGCCCGGGCAATCGATCACGAGATGAAGCGGCTCGGCTGTGACTGCGTCTACCTGGATATCAGTCACAAGGACCCGGCATTCATCAGGAGTCACTTTCCGACGATTGTCGAGCGCTGCCTCGACCTTGGTATCGACATTACGAGGCAGCCCATGCCCATCGTTCCTGCCGCCCACTACACCTGCGGTGGCATCGTCACGGACCTCAGCGGTCGGACCGACGTCCCGAACCTGTATGCCATCGGCGAGTCGAGCTTTACCGGGTTGCACGGTGCCAATCGCATGGCCAGCAACTCGCTGCTCGAATGCATGGTCTTCGGTCGCTCCGCGGCGATGAGCATCGCATCGGACAACGAACCCGGCTCGCTCGATGTTCCGGTACCGCCGTGGGATTCAAGTCAGGTGACGGATTCTGATGAGGACGTCATCATCTCGCACAACTGGGAAGAACTGCGCCGATCCATGTGGGACTACGTCGGGATCGTGCGCTCCAACAAGCGACTGCAACGCGCACGTCGCCGCGTCCAGCTCCTGCAGCAGGAAGTGAGTGACTACTACAACAACCACCCGGTCACGCGGGACTCACTGGAACTCCGAAACCTCATCCAGGTCGCCGACCTGATCGTCCAGTCTGCCATTCGCCGCAAGGAGAGCCGCGGGCTGCATTTCACGATCGACTACCCGGAGCGGCTGCCGGAGGCGGTGGACACCGTGCTCATTCCGCCACGGTATGGCTAGCGAGCTTCAGATAAACCCGCAGTCGCCGGTAGGCGTTTTCGTCCATCGAATCGGCACAGACCAGCAAACGACGCCGCGAGCCGCCCGGCAACGCGAGCCTCAGCGCAACGTATCCGGGCGCGACCACGAGCGGCGGCTCGATCCGACCCGTCGCGACACGTCCGTCCCTGAAACCGACGCGCATTGCATCAGGCGAGCCCCGAAGGTACAGGATCGAATCTGCCGAGAGCCGAAGTCCCTCGCGCCGGGCCGAATCAGCAAGTGTCGCGATCACCGCCAGCCAGAGCGATCCCTTGAGCATCGGTGAGAGATCGGTGTGCCACAGCGCGATACCACAGGTGAGGCCAAGTGTGACGCAGACCAGGCAATAGCCCGGTGACTGACTGAAGGTCGCATCGACGTATTCGGCTGAGAGCATCGGCGGCCCCGGATATCGCCCGGAAGGTGGCGGTCAGTCGTCTTCGGTGCCCGGCTGGACGCGCGCCAGAATGCGGCGAATCAACGTGGCGAGCGCCGGGTCGGCCGGCTCACCGTTGCCACTGAACCAGCCCCAGAGGTCACCGTCTGTTTCTTCCAACAGCAGAACGAAGGTGCGCTGATCCTCCTCGCTCAGATTGCGCCACTCGGCATCGAAGAAGTCGCCAAGCAGAATATCCAGCTCGAGCATACCGCGCCGTCTGCTCCGCCAGCGGAGTTGAGATTCGAGGGCTCCATCAGTCATTGTGTGCACGCATGAGTATCATTCCCGCAAGAGTATAACGAGGCGCCCGCCCTTCGAGTAAACTACCGCCCATGGCTTCGATCACACCACTCCACGAATTTGGCTTTCTCGCCGTCTCCGGACGAGATGCGGCAAAATTCCTGCAGGGGTATATAACCTGCAATCTCGACTCGCTGCATCCCGGGAAAAGCCGTATCGGCGCTGTCTGCAATCTGCAGGGACGCATGGTCAGCAGCGCGCGCCTCGCACTCAAAGACGGCGTTATCCTGCTTCGGATGCACCGGGATCTGGTGCAGCCAACCATGGATTTCCTGCAGAAATACATCGTTTTCTCCAAGGCAGAAATGGCGGATGTCTCAGGGCAGTATCACTGTTACGGCATCATCGGCGAAGTCGATGACGCGGCCGTCGAGGCCGGCGGTGTGACCCGGCGGGAAGATGGGCTGCTCGTCACCGTGGGGCCGGCGCGATTCGAACTCTGGTCAACGGCCGGGCATATCGACGGCGAGGCAGACCTCGATGCGTGGGCCACGGCGGAGGTCGATGCGGGCATCGCCTGGGTCGGTGCGGCAACGGCCGAATCGTTCATCCCCCAGATGTTCGGCTATCACCAGATCGGCGCCATCGACTTCGACAAGGGCTGCTATCTGGGCCAGGAAATCGTCGCCCGCATGCAATACCGGGGCAACCTGAACCGAAGACTGTTCCGCGCTGCCCTCGCGGGCGCACACGTTGGCGACACCCTCATGGCTGGCGGGAAAGTCGCAGGCACCATCGTCGCTGCAGCGCCGAATGCCTGCCTCGCTGTGGTTCAGAGCAAGGATGACGGCGTGCCGGACGTCACGACGGCCGGTGGTGAAGCCGTTCGCCTCGAAGCCGTTTCCATCGCGACGGACTGACGCTCATACCAGCGCCGCCATCGCGGCCACTTCCAGGCGTTCATGCCCGAGTCCGGCGTTCAGTGTCCAGCAGGTACTCAGCGTGGCATCGGCGTATCCCGCTTTTGCGATCGTACCCGGCTCGACCCCCATGACCCCGGAGAGCGCAAGGCAACGCCGCCACGCAATCGCCGAGAACGCATCGACGTCCCTGGCATCTGCTTCGTCAGACAGAAAATTGTGAACGAATCGCCCACACTCCATCACACGGGGGCCGAGGACACCTTTGGGGTCAATCGCAACCCAGCCTCGCGTCGCGTCTTCCAGCAGATTTTCGTGATGCAGATCCCCATGCAGCACCCACGTTTCACCGCCGAGCGCGTCGAAGCACATGCCGGCACGATCAAGATGGGCATGAAAATCGTCGCCCGCGTCAAAACGCCGCCGGAACTCATCGAACGCCGTGGCCATCCAGTCAGCGAATGTGGGCAACCCGTCCGCCATCGGCGCCTGCCGGGGCAACCGCGCGAAGATCTCCAGTGCATCATCGCTGTTGCGGCGCGGAGACTCCCGGTAGGTGTTGCCCGGCCTCACCCGTTCGAGAAGCAGCGCACCACGCGAACGATCCGCCTCGATCACCGCGGGCGTCAGGTCGCCGGCATAGGCTTCAAGTGCAATCATCTCGGTGATCTGTTCAGGATGCGGATGCCCGACCTTCAGGACCCGCTCTGCACCGCTGGCATCGCGCACGAAGAGCACGACGTTGGTCGGGTAGCCGCCGCTTGCACGGCCGGTCACCTCGAGGCCCCAACGCTGAAGGCAACCGTTGACCAGATCCGGATAGCCTGCAATCCAGTCCGCCGCGGTGTCCGGATACACGCGGTGCAGAAACTCGCACTGATCCGGGTCCAGCGGCGGAACCTCCACGGTGCTACTTCGGCGCCGGCAGGTTCGACAGAGGATGACCTCCGGGCGGTGGATCGAAGTGCGACATCACCCAATCCTCGGGCACGGCATCCAGCGTCTCGTAGCACCACTTCGGATTGTTGTCCCGGTCGATCAGACGGGCCCGGATACCCTCGACGAACTCGGGCCGGCTCGCGCACTGCAGCGCGATGTTCAGCTCGAGCATGAACGTCTGCTTGAGATCGAGCCCGCGCGCGCGGCGGATCTGCTCCGGAATCAGGTGCGCGGTTGTCGTCGATCCGGCACGGAAAGTCTCGGCCGCCCTCCCGAGCCATTTGTCATCAAGGTCGAGGGATCCCAACAGTTCTGCAAAGGCGAGTGCTGGGCGGGGTGCAGATACGCAGGAGCCAACGACGCTCGCGATGTCGATTTCGACGCGATCAATTTCACTGTCGGGCAATCGCGCTGCCCTTGCCGTCAGCTTTGGCAGCAGCTGATCGAGCTTCGCATGGTTATTGTCCCGCACGTCCCAGTGATGCGTGCGTAGCGCCTTCATCACCTTGTCCTTGTCCGCCGAACGCACGACGCGATCAATCAGGCCCACCTTCTGGGCGTCGGTTGCACCCAGCTGGCAGCCCGTCCAGGCGATGAAGTGCGCGAGGTGGACCGGCATCTGTGCGAGGAACCAGGTCGCTCCTGCGTCCGGGAACAAACCGATCGATATCTCCGGCATCGCGATCCGGCTCGTCTCGGTGCCGATGCGGTGGCTGCAGGCCGCCATGACACCCAGCCCGCCTCCCATCACGAATCCGTTTGCCCAGGCGATGATCGGCTTGTCGAACTGATGAATCAGATAGTCGAGCCGATACTCCTCTTCGAAGAACGCCCTGGCATAGGGGTTCTCGCCGCCATCCGCCTCGACCATGGATCGATAGAGCTCCTGGATATCGCCGCCCGCTGAGAACGCGCGATCGCCCGCACCCTGAATCACCACGAGCGCGATCGAATTGTCACGCTCCCATTCCGTCAGCTGCGCCGTCAGTGCCCTAACCATGGGCAGGCTGAGACTGTTCAGCGTCTTCTCGGCGTTCAGCGTGGCAAGGCCGAAGTTCGCGCCGCCCGAGGTATGCAGGACCTCGAACAGGACAGGATCAGACATCAGGCGTTTTTCCAGTTTGGCTTGCGCTTCTCGAGGAAGGCGTTCACGCCTTCGGTCTGGTCTTCGGTATCAAAGAGGTCGACGAACGCATCGCGCTCCACGCGATACGCGTTGGTCATATCCATCGACCGTGCTGCCTGGATCAGTTTCTTGGAAGCGGCAACGCTCTTCGGGCTCTGGTTCTCCACGAGCTTCGCGAGCGCCTCTGCCCGGGTGAACGCTTCGCCTGTCGGTACGACTTCCTCAACCAGCCCGATCCTGAGCGCTGTCGCCGCATCGACCCGCTCACCGCACAGGATCATGCGTTTGGCCCAGCCTTCACCCACAATCCACGGCAGGTGCTGGGTGCCAAGTCCGGACGGCAGCAGGCCGACAGTCGCCTCGGGCAACGCCATGACCGCCTGCTCCTCGGCGATACGGATATCGCAGGCCATGGCGCATTCGAGTCCACCGCCCATGGCGAAGCCATTGATTGCAGCAATCGACACGCCGCGAAACTGGCTGAGCGCCTCGAACGCCTCACCGAACCTGTTGGCGATGTCCCGTGCAACCGCCTTGTCACCACTCGCAAACATCTTGAGATCCGCACCTGCCGAAAAGAACTTTTCGCCGGCACCGGTCACCACGAGCGAATAGACATCGCTGTCGTCGTTGAGTCTCGCGACAGTCTCCTTGAGCGCGGTGAGATTGTCCGCATCCCAGGTATTCGCGGGCGGATTGTTGATGATCAACGTCGCGATGTGATCGTCGATCGCAACCTCGAGCTTGTCTGTCATGGCGCGTTCCGTCTGTGGCTTTGGCCGCAAGAATACTGAAGCGATCCAAAGCGCGCCACCGCACTCGCTGGACCCGGTGTTCGGGCGCCGGTTACGATGCTCCAATGACGTCAGACGAACTCACCACCGAGCAGCGCGCAGAACTGAAGGCCGACCTCGTCGTACTTTCCGGGCGCCTGAATGATCTGCTTTCCGCGACGGCGGACGGTGAGAAGCCGGTTCAGCTCAAGGACAACAAGGGACGTCTGACGCGCATGGACGAGATGCATAACCAGAGCATCCTGAAGGCGAACCGCAACGTGACCCGAAATCGCCTTCAGCAGGTCCGCGCGGCAATTTCGAGGCTCGAAGAGGGCAGCTACGGGTATTGCACGGCGTGCGACGAGGCGATCGCCTATGCGCGACTCAAAGCCTACCCCGAAGCCAGTCTGTGCCTCGCGTGCAAGTCGGCGCAGGAACGCTAGTCGATCGTCCGCACCCGCTGGCGCCCGACCCACTCGAAGTGCCGGCGAAGCGCTTCATCCCCTTGCAGGGCTGACAATGAATCGAACTCCCTCGCCAGGGTCATCTCATCGTACGTCGCATGGATGCCGTCGTGGCAAGCGCGGCAAACATAGATACCGAGCGCAAGCTGTTGACGGGAATAGTGGCGCTTGAACCGGACCCGCCGGTGCAGCTTGCGGGGAATCAGGTGGTGAAACGTGAGCGTGGTCTCACGACGACAGCACGGGCACTGGCCAGCGCGCCGTCCTCGTGTGCGACCCTGCACGTGGTCAGGGTGCGTCTTCTTCGAGTTGCTCAAGGAGAGCCTCGAGCTTCTGCTGGTCTGCCCCATGAATGAAATCGCCGCCCGTCACCTTGACGTTCGGTCCCTTCGCGCAATAGCCCATGCACACGATACGTTCGACCCGGACGTTCAGTTCTCGCCGCGCAACCTCTGTCTCGAGCCAGTCAGCGAGTTCCCTGCTGCCGCGATACGCACAGGACGGTTGGCCGGAAAACGGCCGGAAATTGATGCACACCACGACTTCCTTCACGGGTCGAGCCGGCCCCAGTTGATCGGTTCAATCCCGTTCGACTGCAGATATTCGTTGCAGCGTGAAAAGTGCCGGCAGCCGAAGAACCCGCGGCTGGCCGACAGCGGTGACGGATGCGGCGCTTTCAGTACCAGGTGCCGGGTCGTATCGATAATCGCGCCTTTTTTCTGCGCATAGCTGCCCCAGAGCAGGAAAACGAGGTGCTCCCGGTGAGCCGACAGCGCACCAATCGCGGCGTCGGTGAAGGTTTCCCAGCCGCGGCCCTGATGCGAGGCGGCCTTGTGCTGCTCGACCGTGAGTACGGCATTGAGCAGGAGCACGCCCTGCGCCGCCCAGCTCTTCAGGCAACCGTGCTGAAAGTGTCCCTGCTCGAGCCCGAGATCGGATTCAATTTCCTTGTAGATGTTCACCAGGGAAGGCGGTGGTCGTACGCCGTGCTGCACCGAAAAGCAGAGTCCGTGAGCCTGACCCGGCCCGTGATAGGGGTCCTGTCCGAGAATGACGACCTTGACGGCATCGAAGGGGGTGGAATCGAACGCGTTGAAGTACTCCGCGCCCCGCGGAAAGATCGTCTTGCCCTGTCGCCGCTGCTCCATGAGGAACTCCCGCAGCGCGACCATGTACGGTTTGGAGAACTCCGGTTCGAGTTGCGCCAGCCAGCCCGGTTCCAGTTTGATCGCTGCGCTCGCCATGGCGGGCAAGATACCACACCCCGATCGGGCGGTGTCCGGTTAGGCTTCCTGCCAGTGCCCCGTTACAATGGGCACCCGGAACATCCGAAGGCTGGAAACCGAAAAGAATGACCAACATTACTGTATTGCCCGGCGACGGCATTGGCCCCGATATCGTCGATGCGACCGTCAGGGTGCTCGACAAGCTCGACTGTGGTCTCGAGTTCGACTACGCCATTGCGGGCGGCGAGGCAATCAAGCAGGGCCTCGACCTGATTCCCCAGGAAACGCTCGACAAGATCCAGTCTACACGGGCCACCCTCAAGGGCCCGATCACGACGCCGATCGGACGCGGATTCACCTCGGTGAACGTGTCACTACGTCAGCACTTCGACCTGTTCGCCAACGTCAGGCCGGCGCTGTCGATCCCGGGCGCGACCACACGCTACAGCGACATCGACATCCTGGTCGTGCGCGAGAACATGGAGGGGCTGTACTCGGGCGTCGGTCACGTCCGAAGTGAAGACGGCGAACGCGCGGAGCTACGCAGCGTCGTCACGCGGTCTGGCTGCCAGCGCATCCTGCGCCACGCCTTCAAGCTCGCCCGACAACTCAATCGTCGCAAGGTCACGGTCGTTCACAAGGCGAACATCATGAAATCGACCTCCGGCCTGTTCCTTGAAGTGGCGCGGGAGGTTGCCGAGGAGTTTCCCGAAATCGAGAAGGAAGAGATGATCGTCGACAACTGCGCGATGCAGCTCGTGATGAATCCTCATCGCTTCGACATCATCGTGACCACCAATCTGTTCGGCGACATCCTGTCGGACCTGTGTGCAGGTCTCGTCGGCGGACTCGGCCTCACACCGGGCGCCAATATCGGCGACGATCGCGGCATCTTCGAGGCGGTTCACGGCAGCGCACCTGACATCGCCGGCAAGAACATCGCGAACCCGACGGCGTTGATGCTGGCTTCCGCCATGATGCTCGACTATCTCGGCATGAACGATGCGGCCGAGAAACTCCGTACCGCAATCCGCCGAGTGATCGGCGCCGGCGACGTCACGACGCCCGACCTCGGCGGCAGCGCGACGACGACCGAGTACACGGAGGCGTTGCTCCGCGAGTTGTCGTGAGCACTTCGTTCACGAAGACGCCGAGAACCCGACTGAAACGCAATCCCGGCCGCGGTGTCTACGACCGGGAAACGGTGTTCGACATTCTTGACGCAGGCTTCATGTGCCATGTCGCATACACCATCGACGGTGCACCCCTCGTTACCCCGACCGCGTACTGGCGCGAAGGCGAGACGGTCTACTGGCACGGAGCCGCGGCGGCAACCTCGCTCAAGGCACAGGCCAGCGGCATTCCGGTCTGCTTCTCAGTTGCGCACCTCGACGGACTCGTCATGGCCCGTTCGGCCTTTCATCACTCGGTGAACTTCCGATCTGTTACCGCCTACGGCGATGCGGAGGTTATCGAAGACCCGGCCGAGAAGAATCGCCAGCTCGAACTGTTCATGGAAAGAATTGCACCGGGCCGCTGGGAAGAAGTCCGGCCACCCACCCCGCGCGAGCTGCGCCTGACCACCGTTATGGCACTGCGCCTCGAGGAAGTTGTTGCGAAGGTCAGGGCCGGCGACCCGAAGGATGATGTCCCGGACTATGCACTGCCCGTCTGGGCCGGCGTTATTCCGATTGAGAGGAAGGCAGGAAAACCCGTTGATGATGGCGCGCTTGCCGAGGGTATCAAACCGAGGGCCAATCTCCGCAAAATGAAGATCGACTGAGATCCCGTTGGCCCGGCCGATGGCGGCCGGGCCTCGGGGTACAATCAGGAACTACAGCATCCCGAACTTGTAGCGGACATCGACGCCCATGAAGCGGGGCTCGAGGATGTCACCCAGCAGGTACCAGTTGGTCGCCTCGTTACCCGAAGTCACGCCACGGATGTTGTTTTCATCCGTCACGTTGCGGGCGAATGCACGCACTTCCCAGCGCTGCGAAGCAGCTTTCCAGGTTGCCGTGAGGTCAAGACGGAAACGCGACGGAACGCGGTCGATCTCCTTCTCGAAACCCTCGTCGTAGTACTCACCCGTGTAAGCGTAGGTGCCACCAAGCGTCAGGTTGCTGCCACCGGGAAGCGGAATGTTGTACTGCCCCCAGACGGTCGCCTTGTGCTTGGGAATGCGCTTGAGCTGACTGCCACGGGCGTTGACCAGGAACAACTCCGGCGAGGTAGCAGAAGTGCCAAACAGGGAAGCAGGAAGGTTGAAGTCATCCTCGATGGCAACGAAATAATCACTCGTATACTCGGCCTTGGTGTAGCTGTAGTTGCCACCCACGGTCCAGTTATCGGTCGGCAGCCAGGTCGTCTCGACTTCGAAGCCGGTGTTCTGGGCAGTATCGGCATTCTGGACGATGTCCACCTGCGC
The DNA here is from genome assembly GCA_965267485.1 of Pseudomonadales bacterium. Taxonomy (GTDB): domain Bacteria; phylum Pseudomonadota; class Gammaproteobacteria; order Pseudomonadales; family Azotimanducaceae; genus JANQJA01. The sequence continues at coordinate 3,693,490 of OZ254080.1, forward strand.
CTGCTGCGTCGTGGAGAAAGTATTCACACGATCCTGATAGTTGTCATAGTTGTACCGGTACAGCGACGCGTTGACCTGCAACGTGTTGTTCAGGTGCAGACCCTTGTAGCCGATCTCGTAAGCAATCACTTCTTCCTGATCGTAGGTCGCCGGCACGAGCCCGCCCGTTGTCGGGTCGGTCAGCCGCGCGTCAGTCACACCGAGTGAGTAACCGCCGGAGCGATAGCCGGTCGTGACCGAGAAGTACATCAGGATGTCATCGTTCGGCGTCCAGTCGAGATTGATGCGGAAGTTGGTATCACCCCATTCGTCGCTGCCGACCGTCGTTTGCGAGCCGCTGAATGGCACGCCGGACAGTCGGAGTGGCCGATTGCACTCGGCATCACCCAGATTGCAGACCGGCACGAGCGGGTTGTTCGGATCGCCCGAGTACGTTGCGTTCCCCATGGCGATATTCTGCAGGGCCAGCGTGGTGAGCCCGGTGGCATCACCGACCGTGAGGCCCGCCGTGCCCGGCAGGAAGGGCAGGATGCCGTTCGCAAACGCCAGTTCGTCATCGAGTTCGAAGTAGAACCCGCGAATCTCTTCCGCCGACTTCTTGTCTTCAGCCCAGCGCAGACCAAGGACCAGAGAAAACTTGTCGTTGATATCCCACGTTGCCTGGGTGTACGCCGCGACGGCTTCGGTGGTCGTCGTGTTGGTGTGATGGTAGGCGTCACCGCGAGGGTCGCCTTCCCACAGGCCGAGCACCTGCGTACCGACCGGCGCATCGCCGAGCCGGATGTGGTTGGACGAGAAGCCGAGCAGCTGAAGGATCGAAGCCCCGCCCAGACCGAATGCGGCCGGCGTCGGCAGTGCCAGCGTGCCGTAGTCGACGGCCTCGGTATAGCGTGCGACCGTGTCGGTCAGGCTGTAGTCCTGCTTCCGGAGTTCATCGAAGTAGTACAGGCCTGACGTGATCTCGACACTGGCGCTCGGGCTCCAGAACACCTGAATCTCGTGCGACTTGCTCTGCACGTCTTCGAGAACAGTCTGGCGATACCGGGCAACTTCACTGTTCACCCGGTCGGTATCCACGTTAAACGTGTACTCGAAGTCGTTGGTGCCGAAGATGTACTTCACTGACAGGTTGTCACTGATATCCCAGTTGATCTCATTCTGGCTCGCCCGATGATCGAACAGCTCGTGATGGCAATTGATCGCTTCGTAGGGGAACGAGCAGTCGCCTGATTCGCTGTTCAGGCTGACCAGGCGCTGCGGATCGTCCTTCGTTCCCCCGAGCAGATTCTGGAAGCCGGGATGACCAAAGCGCCCGTTCGCACGGTGCGTGGCGGCAGCATCGACGCCCGGCCTGACAAACGCGCCATAGATCGTGCCGCCCCTTGGATCGCTGAACGCCATCGCGCCGGGCGTCGTCGCGTCGACCGTGCGCAACCCGTACGCATACTGGCTGTCCGAAATCAGTCCGCGAACCGGGCCCGCCCCTTCGGAGATATTGACCGGTGCACCGATGACCCGATTCGAGTAACGATCGTTGGCCCGCAGCTTCACGTAAACGTTGTCGCTGACGTTCCAGGTGACGCCGAACGAGATGTTGCGGTCATCCACCGAGTTCGCATCATCGGAGCCTTCACCCCCCTCCGTCGTCCCGTCTCGGTCACGCTTCACGCCGACCGCGCGGAATGCCAGCTTGTCGGCAATGATCGGGCCAGACAGCGTGCCGTAGAACTCGCGGTTGCTGTACTGTCCGAACTGGGTTCGAAGATTGCCCTGCCACTCCATTGTCGGATCGTTGGTGATGTAGTTGAGCGCACCGCCAATCGAGTTCCGGCCGTACAGCGTACCCTGCGGCCCGCGCAACACTTCAATCCGCGCCACATCGTAGAGCGCGTTCTCGCTGGCGGCGATGCCGAAGTCCGGAGAATAGACACCGTTATAGTAGGTGGCGACGCCGGGGTCGCCGCCCAGTGCCCGGAAGTTTCGTCCCACACCGCGTATGCGGATATCGTAGGCATCCCGCGTGGTCGCCGGGATGTAGTTGACCATGTCATCCGCGCCCTGAAGACCGAAGTCTTCAATGGCCTGTTGGCCAAACGCGGTGATGGAAATTGAAGTATCAGATACAGTTGCTTCCCGCTTCTCGGCGGTCACCACAACCTCTTCGATCTGTCGGTCAGCAGCAAGCGCCGACGTCACGATGAGGCATGAGATAGCCGCAAACGGGACAGCTCTAGTTACTAGAGTCATGTCGCCCTTCCCTCTTGGCGGCCTCTCAACCCTGCTGGACAGAAGAACGAGACAGCGAACTTCGTTTTTCATGGCAGCGTGTCAGCGGAATTGACTGACCGCTTTTCTCTTTATCGTTTTTGGTAACTGCCTTTGGAATTTATAGAACAAGGAAAGGCGGCATGCAAACACAATCGCACGCACTGTTCCCGTGCAGGAGGCACGGTATCGCAGCGCACAACAGCTGGCTGCTAACAGCCGCAGGATGGCGCGGCGAGCGCCGCGCGCACCAGAATCAGGCCTTCGGCCTCATATGAGGGAACAGGACGACGTCACGGATCGAGCTGGATTCCGTCAGCAGCATCACCAGGCGATCGATGCCGAGGCCCTCGCCGGCAGTCGGCGGGAGGCCGTACTCGAGTGCCGTGATGTAATCTTCGTCGAAGTGCATCGCCTCTTCGTCACCCGCTGCCTTCGCCGCTGCCTGCGCCCGGAATCGCCCGGCCTGGTCTTCTGCGTCATTCAGCTCGGAGAAACCGTTCGCAATTTCCTGCCCCATCACGAACAGTTCGAAACGGTCTGTAATTTCGCCATCGGCATCGTTCCGGCGTGCGAGCGGTGAGACCTCCGTCGGATGCTGCGTGATAAACAGTGGCTGCGTAATCCGGTCTTCGACCGCTGCCTCGAAGATTTCCATCACCAGTTTGCCGAGGCCCCAGTCGCCATTCGGCTCAACACCGAATCGCTTGCAGAGATTCCGCGCCTCATCGACACTGGTGAGTTGTTCGGGCTTCACATCAGGATTGAAATCAACGATTGCCTCGGCCATCGTCATTCGCCGGAAAGGCTGCCCGAAGTCGATCTGCTCGTTCTTGAACGTGAAGCTCGTGGAGCCGGTCACCGTCTCGGCGACGAAGCGAAGCATCTCCTCGGTCATCGCCATCAGATCGTCATAGTCAGCGTAAGCCCAGTAGAACTCGAGCATCGTGAACTCAGGCGAGTGCTTCGTCGACATGCCCTCGTTTCGAAAGTTGCGGTTGATCTCGAAAACCCGTTCGAAGCCGCCGACAACCAGACGCTTCAGATTGAGCTCCGGTGCGACCCGCAGGTACATGTCGATATCGAGCGCGTTGTAGTGCGTCACAAATGGCGCAGCCGTTGCACCACCCGGCGTGGACTGCATCATCGGCGTCTCGACCTCCATGAATTCCCGTTCGGTCAGAAAGCGCCGGATCGCATCAACGATCTTCGATCGCTTGATGAAGATGTCACGTGACTCCTCATTCACCATGAGATCAAGATAACGCTGGCGATAGCGTGTTTCGGTATCGGCCAGCCCTGCATGCTTGTCAGGCAGGGGTCGCAGCGACTTGGTCAGCATGCGAACCTCGCTCGCCCACACCGTGAGCTCGCCGGTATTGGTCTTCATCAGGTGCCCCTTCACACCGATGATGTCGCCGATATCCCAGGTCTTGAAATCAGCATAGGTTTCCTCGCCCACGTCGTTCTGCCGGACGTACGCCTGGATGCGGCCCGAAACATCCTGCAGCGTCAGGAAGCTCGCTTTGCCCTGGCCCCGACGCAGCACGACACGTCCGCATACGGCCGTGTCGATTCGGGTTTCTTCCAGTTCCGCCTTCGTCTTCTCGTCGTGCGCATCATGCAGTTCGCGAGCAGTGTGCGCCCGCCTGAAGTCGTTGGGAAACGGATTGCCCCGCTCACGCATCTCGGCGAGCTTGGCGCGGCGACCCGCAATGATCTGGTTTTCGTCCTGTGTCTCGTCAGACATGGTCATTTCCTAGAGGCCCTGTTTGAGGCTTGCTTCAATGAAGGCGTCAAGATCACCGTCGAGCACGCCCTGGGTGTTCGATGTTTCAATGTTGGTACGCAGGTCCTTGATGCGCCCGGAATCCAGCACGTATGAACGAATCTGGCTTCCCCAGCTGATGTCGGACTTGTTCTCCTCGACCGCCTGCTGCTCCTGCTTGCGCTTCTGCTCTTCCATCTCGTAGAGCTTGGCCTTGAGCTGCTTGATCGCCTGATCGCGGTTCTTGTGCTGGCTTCGCTGGTTCTGGCACTGCACGACAATGCCCGTCGGGATGTGCGTCAGGCGAATTGCGGAGTCCGTCTTGTTGACGTGCTGCCCGCCCGCGCCACTCGCCCGATAGGTGTCAACGCGCACCTCGTTCATGTCGAGCTCGATCTCGATATCATCGTCGAGTTCGGGCGATACAAACACCGATGCAAAAGACGTATGCCGACGGTTGCCGGAGTCGAAGGGCGATTTGCGGACCAGGCGGTGAACGCCGGTCTCAGTGCGGAGCCAGCCGAAGGCAAACTCCCCCTCGAACAGGATTGTCGCCCCCTTGATGCCGGCCACATCGCCCGGCGAGACTTCCATCACCTCGGTCGCAAAACCCTTTGCCTCTGCCCAGCGGAGATACATACGCATCAGCATTTCGGCCCAGTCCTGCGCCTCGGTACCACCGGAGCCAGCCTGGATATCCACGAACGCATTGTTGGCGTCCATCGGGCCGGAGAACATCCGCCGGAACTCCAGACGTTCGAGTTCCTGCGTCAAAGTATCAAGGTCGGCAACCGCATCCTCGAGCAGCGATTCGTCGTCTTCTTCACGAGCGAGTTCGATGATGTCGGCCGCATCGCCCAGGCCGGAAGCGAGGCCATCGATGGTTTCGACGATGGTTTCGAGCGCGGCGCGCTCCTTGCCCAGTGCCTGGGCGCGCTCCGGGTCATCCCAGACCCCGGAATCGGCAAGCTCGAGTTCGACCTCGGCTAGTCTTTCCTTCCGTGTTTCGTAGTCAAAGATACCCCCTAAGGACGTCAGTACGATCCTGAAGGTCCTTGATCTGCGAAATCAGTGCGCCGGTTTCCAACTTGAGCTTCCTGTCCTGAAAAAAAGAGGCCGGGATTGTAAACGAAGGCCTCCGGCGCGGCCACACTGCCCGCTAGAGTGTCTCGACGCGAATGCGGGTGATGTCGCCCTCGACTTCTGGCAACGACTGCAGTTCGAGCGCTGCTGCGTCGAACGCGGACTCGGCAACCTCGTCCGTCACGATGACAATGGGCGCATGGCCTTCACGGGCGTCCTTCTGGATAAGGGATTCGATGCTGATGTTGTGCTGGCTGAGAATCGTCGATATGCGCGCCAGCACCCCCGGCTTGTCCAGTACGCGAAGCTTGAGATAGAAGCAGCAGACGGTCTCCGAGATCGGCATGACCGGCGGTGATTCAAGCTGACCGGGTACGAACCCGGCATCGGCAACACCGGCGGGTGCGCGCGCAATATCCACGATATCGGCAACGACCGCCGAGGCAGTCGGGCCGGCGCCGGCTCCGGCGCCGTAATACATTGTGGTGCCGACGGGATCGCTGCCGACGAGCACCGCGTTCATCACACCCTTGACCTGCCCGAGCATCGATTCCTTGTCGATCAGCGTCGGGTGCACGCGAAGCTCGATACCATTGGCGCGGCGCCGCGTCACCCCGAGGTGTTTGATGCAGTAACCCAACTCGTCGGCGTAGCGAATGTCAGCCGGTGTGACTTTCGAAACGCCCTCCGTGTAGATCGCATCGAAGCGAAGCGGAACGCCAAACGCGATGCTCGAGAGAATCGTGAGCTTGTGCGCCGCATCGATGCCCTCGACGTCGAACGTCGGGTCGGCTTCCGCATAGCCGAGCGCCTGCGCTTCTTCGAGGACTTCGGCAAAACCGCGATTACCCGCCTTCGCCATCTCGGTGAGGATGTAGTTCGACGTGCCATTGATGATACCGGCGACGAACTCCACCCGATTGGCCGCCAGCCCCTCCCGGATCGCCTTCACGACGGGAATGCCACCGGCGATGGCTGCCTCGTACCGCACGGAGACGCCGGCGCTCGCCGCCCGCTCGAAAATCTCGCTGCCGCGCTCCGCAATCAACGCCTTGTTGGCGGTGACGACATGCTTTCCATGGTCGAGCGCATCCACGACGAGATCGAACGCAACGTCGGTCCCGCCGATCAGTTCGGCGACGACGTCGACCGCAGGATTCCGGACCACATCAAATATGTCGCGGGTGACATCAACACCCGACAGATCGCAATCCGGGTGATCACGTCGACAGCCGACCTGGGCAATCTCGAAAGAGACACCCGTCTTGCGTGCCATTTCGACCGCGTTGTTCCTGATCAGGTTGAAGGTGCCGCTGCCGACTGTACCGAGCCCGCAGATGCCGATACCGATCCGTTTCATGCGTCTTCCCCGCTGATCCCGGCGTTACGGAACATCTTGCGAATGCCACGCAGTGCCTGCCGCGTGCGATGCTCGTTCTCGATCAGGGCGAAGCGGACGTGGTCATCGCCGTACTGGCCGAAGCCGACCCCCGGCGAGACCGCGACCTTCGCCTCCGCCAAGAGGTGCTTGGAGAACTCGAGTGAGCCCATGTTCTGGAACTGCGGCGGAATCTTCGCCCACACGAACATTGTCGCTTTCGGCTTCTCCACCTGCCAACCGAGGGCATTGAGTCCGTCGCAAAGCACATCACGGCGCTTTCGATACATCTCGCGGATCTCCTCGACGCAACCCTGATCACCCTCCAGCGCCGCGATCGCCGCGACCTGGATCGGCGTGAACATGCCGTAATCGAGGTAAGACTTGATCCGGGCGAGCGCCCCGACCAGGGTCTGGTTCCCCACGCAGAACCCGATTCGCCATCCCGGCATGTTGTAGCTCTTGGAGAGCGTGAAGAATTCGACAGCAATGTCCTTCGCACCCGGTACCTGCAGGATCGACGGCACCTCGTAACCATCGAACACGAGATCCGCATAGGCGAGATCCTGCACGACCCAGATGCCGTGCTCCTTGGCAACCTTGATCAGCCGTTCGAAGAACTCGAGCTCAACACACTGCGTCGTCGGATTGCCCGGGAAATTGACGATCAGCATCTTCGGCTTTGGCCACGTGTTCAGGATCGCGTTTTCAAGTTCGCTGAAGAAATCGACATCGGGCGTCAGCGGCACGTGGCGAACGTCCGCGTCGGCAATCACAAATCCGTAGGGGTGAACGGGATAGGAAGGATTCGGCACCAGCACCGCGTCCCCCGGGCCGAGCGCCGCCATGGCCAGATGGGCGATGCCTTCTTTGGAACCCAGCGTCACGATAGCCTCGGTCTCCTGATCAAGCTCGACGTCAAAGCGATCCTTGTACCAGTTGCAAATCGCGCGCCGCAGCCGCGGGATACCCTTGGACTGCGAGTAGCGATGGGTATCTCCGCGCTGAACCGTCTCGACCAGTTTGTCGACGATGTGTTTCGGCGTCGGTTGATCGGGATTGCCCATGCCGAAGTCGATGATGTCCTCGCCACGCGCTCGCGCCTCACGCTTCAGCGAATCAGTGATACTGAAGATGTAAGGCGGCAATCTTTTGATGCGAGGAAAATCGTCCATTGCGGCAGTTTCGGCTCTAAAGAATGAAACCGAGCATTCTAAGGACTTGGCGCCGGATTGTAAGGTCCGGCGTCAACGATTCACGGTGTTTTTGCGACGGGGTTCCGGTACGAAGATGACGACCACGGCGCCGCCGATAACAAGAAAGGCAATCGATGCGGTAAACACCGACATGTAGCCGAGCAGCGCCGCAAGGATGCCGCCGAGAAGCGGGCCGAGCGTACCCGCGACCTCGGAGGCCGTGTTCGCGAGTGCAATCCGGATCGGCAGATCCTCACGATCACCGAACTCGAGCGTCAGGTTCATCGAGGAGTTCTGGAAGCCCTGCACTGCGGCCCCGATACCTGCGAAGACGATCACGGTGGCAACGAAGCTCGTTGCGAAGATCAGCAGCAGCGTCGACAGGACCCAGAGCCCGATCGACAGCAGGAACGTGGCCCGGAAGCCGGTGCGGTCGGCTATCGACCCCCAGATCAGGTTCGAGACAGTCCCCGACATCGTGAACGCGAATGTCACCGTGCCGAGCAGCTGGCCGGTCAGGCCAATCGACTCACCCGCGTAGAGAATGTAGAACGGCAGTGCCATCCGGCCCATCGTGGCGAGCGCCCGCGCCAGAAAATAGCGTGTGAACGCCGGGTCGTCCCGCATCAGCGCCGGAATCTCTCCGAAGCGCTCTATCAGGGACTGTTTGCGTCCGACGGTCGGCGGCTCCGGCTCCCGCACCATGATCAGCATCGCCAACCCGACCGACGTGAGGATGAATGCAACGAGGAAGGTCCAGGAATAGCCAACCGGGGTCGGGTCCTCGCCCAGCAAATACGTACCGCCGAGCCAGGCCACGGCAGCCGAGGTGATGCCCGCAAGGAAATTTCTGAACCCGGTCAGTCGCCCTCGCTTGGACACCGGGATGACCTTGGACATCAGGAAGTTGAAGATCACGCCCTGCATTCCCTGAAACAGGCCAAGGAACGCGAGTGACACGAGGATCGCGATCAGTGTCCATTGCCCTTCGAGGAAGAATCCGGCAAGCGCGATGCAAAGCACGCTCGCGCGCATCGCGCCGCCGGTCAGGAATCCGACCGGGAGGACGCGCGTACGGTGCGCGATCAGATTCGCGCCCACCAGCGGCGTCAGGGTCATGCCAAGCGCCTGAATCGACAGCGCCACCCCGACCATGAACTGGGAGCCGCCGGAAAGCAGCATGATATAGGCCGGGAGAAACGTCGGGGCATTGAGCAGTCGGAATCCCGTCTGCCCGAGCATACCGTGGGCGAGATGCGCGAGGAAATTGCGCGTCAGGTCGCGCTGGATCTGGATCTGATAGCGTCGTTCGGCGTGACGTGCAGCGAGTGACTCGCTGGGCAACTTGGGTCTCCCGGAAAGCGTGGGGCCGCGACACCGGCGGCCGGCGCGGTGGAGTCTATCAGATCAGCGCCGGAAAGCGAGCCGCCCGCGCGCCTTAACGCAGGCGTTAGCCCCGTTACAGCACGCCGAGCTCCTGGGCAAGGCGCTCGGCCGGCATGTAGCCAGGAATCAGCGTACCGTCATCGGTCACGAGCGCTGGCGTGCCGGTTACACCGAGTTCCTGGCCCAGTCGGTACTGGGCCGCCACCGGATTCTCACACTCATGAGACTCGATATCCTTGCCGGCCTTCGCCAGGGTCAGTGCTTCCTGGGGATTGTCGGCACACCACGCCGACACGATCTTGTCATAGCTGCGGGACGGCACCCCCGCCCGCGGATACGCCAGATAACGAACCGCAATGCCCAGCCGATTGAGTTCGGGAACCTCCTGATGGAGCTTGCGGCAGTAGCCGCAGTCGATGTCCGTGAACACGTTGACCGTGGCCTTGATGTTGTTATCCGCGGGCGCGAACACAACCATCTCGGATTCATCGACCGCATCGATCAATTCCTTGCGGCGCACGTTTCGCGATTCCTCGCTCACGTTGACGATGTAGATACCACCGCCCGCCTGGGCAACGCGATAAAGATCGCCCGTCAGGAAATGCTCGCCATTTCTGGAGACGAACAGCGACTGCATGCCGTCGAGCACGACCTCGTAGAATCCCGGTAGCTCGGTGTCACGCACTTCGGTGACCGGCAACTCGAGCGCGCGGAAATTCTGGGCGAGCAGCGCCTTCGCCTCTTTCTCGGACACTTCCTCGGCGACGGCCGGCTGCAGCGTGGCGACGACCATCGCCAGAGCCACGAAAACGGGGCGAATCATCATATGGGTACTCGGTGAATCAGGGTTTGGGTACTTTGCCCGCAGACCCGGTTATTGTAAACCGATCGGGCGGGTACTCCTGTTGACCGGCACGGGCGGAAGAAGTTTCCGACCAGCGGTTATCCACGTGGATGATGCTCGGCGTGGAGCGTCTTCATGCGCTGTCGGGCAATGTGCGTGTAGATCTGTGTGGTGGACAGGTCCGCGTGGCCGAGCAGCAGTTGAACGACCCGCAAATCGGCGCCGTGGTTGAGCAGATGGGTCGCGAACGCGTGCCGTAGCGTATGCGGCGAGAGCTTTCGCCGGATGTCCGCCGTACGGGCGTGCGCCTTGATCCGATGCCAGAACGTCTGGCGCGTCATGCGACGGCCCTGACCGCTGGGAAACACCGCCGTTTCGGCGAGGTTTCGCTTCAGCAGATCGGCGCGCGCCTCGCGCATGAATCGTGTGAGCCACCGGATGGCTTCCTCCCCCATCGGCACCAGACGTTCCTTGCTGCCCTTGCCGATGACGCGCACGACGCCCTGGCGAAGGTTCACGTCCGTGACCTCCAGATTGACGAGTTCGCTGACGCGCAACCCGCAGGCATACAGCAATTCGAGCATCGTGCGGTCACGCAGGCCGATCGGCGTGGACGTGTCCGGCGCCGCGAGCAAGCGCTCGACCTCAGCCTCCGTCAGCGAGTCGGGCAGCGGCCGGCCGAGCTTTGGATTGTCGATACGAAGCGTCGGATCGACGGCGACACGATTCTCTCGCAGCAGATACCGGTAGAGGCTTCGAAGACAGGACAGCGCCCGCGCGGTCGAACGGGCCTTGGCCCCCGCACCCATCCGATGCGCCAGATAGCCCATGAGGTCTTCACGCCGCGCCCGCGTGAGTTCACTGCCGCGGTCTCGGAGCCAGCCGGCGAACGCAGTGATGTCGCGGCGATAGGCGTCGAGCGTATTCTGGGCGAGCCCTTTCTCGAGCCAGAGATTGTCGATGAAGGATTCGATCAGGGCCTGATCTGCGGCGGCGAGGGTCACGTTGAGAAACCCGACGTGGAGTTCGGCCCTACCTTAGTCGGCGGCAGGAGAAAATTAAAGGGAGGGAGGCGGGAAGGCAGACCCTTCGGCCCGGCGTTGCCGGGCCTCAGGATGAACCAAAAGACCGCTTTTAGTTCAACTTCTCCTTGATGCGCGCGGCACGACCACTACGCTCGCGCAGGTAGTAGAGCTTCGCCTTGCGAACATCGCCACGACGCTTGACCGTGATGCTGTCGAGCAGCGGGCTGTGCGTCTGGAAAGTACGCTCGACACCGACACCATGCGAGATCTTGCGAACGGTAAAGGCGGAGTTGATGCCGCGATTGCGAATGCCGATAACGACACCCTCGAACGCCTGCAGACGCTCCCGGTTGCCTTCCTTGACCCGCACCTGCACGACGACCGTGTCGCCCGGGCTGAATTCCGGCACCTCTCGGAGCTGTTCTGCATCCAGCTGTTCAATGATCTTGCTCATGTCATTTTTCCTCGTTGTCTCGAAGCTCGATACCGTCGTCTGCACGCTCGGCCCGATACTCCTCCAGCAATTCGCTTTCTGTTTCCGTCAGCGCCCGTCCTTCCAGCAGATCAGGACGGCGCTCGAACGTTCGTCCCAGACTCTGCTTCAGACGCCAGCGTCTGATTTCTTCATGGTTTCCGCTGAGCAGCACCGGCGGCACGTCATGCCCGTCGATCTGTTCCGGCCGCGTATATTGCGGAAAGTCCAGTAACCCGTTGTAAAAGGAATCCGACGCAGCAGACCCCTCGTCTCCAAGCACGTCCGGCAACAGCCGCACGAGCCCGTCAATCAGTACCATCGCCGGGACTTCGCCGCCGGAGAGCACGTAGTCCCCGATCGATATCTCCTCGTCGATGCCGGCCTCGATCACGCGTTCATCCACGCCTTCGTAGCGGCTCGCCACCAGTACCAGGCGCTCGGTCGCTGCCAACTCGATCAGCTTTTTCTGATCCAGGCGTCGACCCTGTGGTGACAGATGCACCACCCGGCATCCTGCCCCACCCCGCTGCCGCGCCTCGGCAATCGCCGCCATCAGCGGCTCGACCTTCATCAACATGCCCGGGCCACCGCCGTAGGGCTTGTCATCGACCGTTCTGTGCCGGTCCGTCGCGAAATCCCGCGGATTCCAGCGCTCGATCTCGAGCAGACCCCGCTGTACGGCACGACCGCTGATGCCGTACTGCGACACCGCGTCGAACATCGCGGGAAACAGTGACACGATGCCGATCCACATACGGACGTACCTAGTAGTCTGTCTCCCAGTTCACCGTGACTGACCCCGCCTTGAGATCAATGTCGGTGACGATGTCTTCCTCGACGAACGGAATCATCCGTTCCCGCCCGTCAATGCTCGCCTCATCGGCGATCACGACCATGACGTCACTCGCCCCGGTCTCCAGCAGGTGGTCAACCCTGCCAAGCCGTACCCCGTCGGTATTGATCACCGCAAGGCCCTCGAGCTGATGCCAGTACAATTCTCCGTCATCGAGTTCCGGAAGCTGCACCTTCTCTACTTCAATTTGCCAGCCGGCAAGCGCCTCTGCCTCGTTTCGGCTGGTGAAGCCGGCCGGCAGGGCGATGAGCCCCTTGCCATGCACACGACCGTTCTCGAGTTCGATCGTCTGCTGCCGTGCACCTCTCGAGAGGTACCACGGCTGATATTGCAGAATTCCTTCCATCGGGTCGGTGTACGAATAAACCTTCACCCACCCCTTGATGCCATACGCGCCTGTAATCCGGCCGACGACAATCAGATCGCTATCTGGCGTCACAATTGCCAGACAGCGTTCTTACGCTGCAGCTTCCTCGGCGCCGGAATCAGCCGGTGCCGCGGCCGGCGTACCGGAGTCCTTGCGTGCCACCTTGGCGAGTTGCTTGACGCGGTCAGACGGCTGCGCACCCTGGCGAACCCAGTAATCGAACCGCTCGACGTCAAGGCGCAGCCCTTCAGTCGCACCCCGTGCGACCGGATTGAAGAAGCCGAGGCGCTCGACAAAACGGCCATCGCGGGCCACGCGGCTGTCAGCGACGGTGATGTGGTAGTAGGGCCGCTTTTTGCTACCAGCCCTGGAAAGTCTAATAACCAGCATGTAGTTGATTTCCTTGAGAATTCTGCACGCGCAGGGCTTCCCCTGCGGAAAGGGGCGCAATTCTACGCGATCGTTTCGTGGAATTAAACCTTTTTAGCGACGGCCGCCGTCAGGCAAGTCATTGAATTCCGAACGGATTAGCCTGCCGGCCGATCCGACGCGAGACGCCTGGCGATCTCCCGCAGCCGGATGACCTGCTGGATGTGCAGCGGCAGCATTGATAACCAGTCGATGAACTCGAACACATAGAGCAGCAGGGAAAGGATCAGCCCCGCCTCCAGCGCCCCGCCCGTCACCGCGCTGTAGGGCGCAAAGAGGAACAGGCCCACCGCACCGATCCAGAAAATCGCGTAATTGAAGGTCTCAAGATCGGACAGGCGAATATTCCACTGCATCAGGCGCTTGAAGTGGTTCGCCTGCCTCGACCGGTCCGCCGACGTGATCACGTCGACGGTCTCTTCATACTGATCGTTGTAGCCGGCATTCAGGCGGTAATTCCGGCGCGCCGTCACCGCATAGATCAGGGTCAGCAACACCACGAGGCACAGGCAGCCGATAAAGACCGGCCAGGAGAGCCCGGCGACGATGATCAGGATGCCAAACAGCGAGATCAGCGCCCCGAGAAGTTCGGGCATCGAGTCCTCGAAAAAGTCGACGAACTCGGTCAGCAGATCTGCCCGCGCGGTTGTTCGCGAGACCGAAGCACCGGCTTGTGCCTCTCGCTCGACCAGTTCCACAGCGACACGCTCATAGATGCCGGCATAGATTCGCGTGTCGTAAAGCCGGCGGGCGCTGCCGACCAGCACTGAAGCGATCCCCAGAAGACCGAGATGAAGCAGCCCCTGCAGGCTGTCAGCCAGAAGGTCATCAATCGCGAGTCCGATCAGCAGCGGGTAGAGCACACCCAGCGCCGACTCCAGCACGACAAGCAGGAACGTTGCCGAGATTCGCCACTTGAAGCGCACAAAGAGCCCCGAGAGAGAGATACCCGCCACGTCGATCAATCCTGTCTGTCGTCTGTCCAGTATAGGCAAGTGTTGCCGGAAACGCCGGTGCTATCATCAGGCAGAGAAGGAGGGATGCCATGAGCTGGAAGAAAGAGATTCATGAACTCGGCTACCGGTCGGCGCTGGCCGAAGCGATGGGCGGCGAGGACAAGGTCGCAAGGCAGCACGAGTTCGGCAAGCTCACCATTCGCGAGCGCATCGATGCGATAGCAGATGCCGGCTCGTTCCACGAGATCGGCAAACTCGCCGGCGTCGCGGAGTACTCGGAAACCGGCGAAATGAAGGCGTTTACGCCCTCGAACTTCGTCTTTGGCACGGCCGAGATCGAAGGGCGCCCCGTCGTGCTCTCCGGCGATGACTTCACGGTTCGCGGCGGTTCTGCAGACGCCTCCATTGCCGGCAAGCGGCTCCAGGCAGAAGGGCTCGCCGCAGAGCTGCGACTCCCGCATATCCGCCTCGTCGATGGTATGGGTGGCGGCGGCTCCGTCAAGACCATCGAGATGGCCGGGCGTACCTACATTCCGCAGGTGCGCGGCTGGGACACGATCGTCGGTCACCTCGGCATTGCACCATCGGTCTCCCTTGCCCTCGGCTCGGTGGCGGGCATCGGCGCGGCAAGGGTCTCGACGTCGCACTACTCGGTGATCGTGAAGGACACCGCGCAGATGATGATCGCGGGGCCGGCACTGGTCGAATGGGCCGCGCTCGGCAAGGTCAGCAAGGAAGAACTGGGTTCGAGCCGGATTCACACGCGCAACGGCGCGATTGATGATGAGGCGACGTCGGAGGAAGAAGCGTTCGCCATGGCGAAGCGGTTTCTCTCATACCTGCCATCGAGCGTCGACGAGTTGCCGCCGGTCACTGAATGCAGCGACCCCGTCACCCGCCGCGAGGAGTCCCTGCTCGATGTCGTGCCACGGGATCCCCATCGCCCCTACGAGATGCGCCCCGTCATCAGCGCCGTTGCCGATCAGGGCACGTTCTTTGAGATGGGCAGGCAATGGGGCCGCTCGATCATTACCGGGCTTGCCCGGCTGAACGGCATTCCCGTCGCCGTGTTTGCGGAGGATCCCATGATCTACGGTGGTGCCTGGACCGCAGACGCCTGCAAAAAGCTTGTCCGGTTCTGCGATCTGGCAAGCACCTTTCATTTGCCACTCGTGCACCTCGTCGATTGCCCCGGCTTTCTGATCGGCAAGCAGAGCGAGGAAGCCGCGACCATCCGTCATGGTTCCTCAGCGCTGGCCGCACTCGGCCAGTCCACCGTGCCGTTCTGCAGCGTGGTGATTCGAAAGGCGTTTGGTGTTGCCGGTGCCGCGAACACGAAACCCGGCAGCCACCACTTCCGCTTTTCATGGCCGTCCGGCGACTGGGGCTCACTGCCGATCGAGGGTGGCATCGAGGTCGCCTACAAAGCCGAACTGGCCGAAGCGGACGACTACGATGCCCACCTCGAGGCCATCAGGGAGCGGCTCAATCGCGTTCGCTCTCCCTTCCGGTCTGCCGAGTACTTCGAGATTGAGAACATCATCGACCCGAGGGAAACGCGCGAACGCCTCTGTCACTGGGCCGGCATCGCTCGCCGGGCGCTGACGCCCGGCACCACCGCGTTTACCTATCGGCCCTAACGGCGTCGGGAGCCGCATCGCCTACCGACGCCGCTGATCGCAACGCCTCGAGACGCGACGTGAAGATCTGACCATCGTCGACGCTGCCACGCACGCCATACTTGGCGAGCAAATTGTCAACGTCGCCAGCCCGCAGCACCAGCAGCACGACCCGGCCCCGCGCCTGGCCGTCGGCAATCATGTCGCCGACCGCACGGGATGACGTGTAGTCGATCTGGGTGACATCGGACAGATCGAGCAACAGGACATCGTACTCGTCAAAATCAGCCAGCTTGCGCGCAACACCCTTGGCCGAACTGAAACTGAGCGGTCCACTCAGGTGGTAGAGCAGGATGCGACCGCCCGCGTCGTCCAGAATCTTCACCTCCTCGGCCGACAGCGACGCATGGTCACCTGCACCGCGCATCGGCTTTGCATGCTCGAGTTGAAGATCCGTCATCCGCTTCAGGAAGATGAAGCTCGCCATGACGACGCCGGTCGCGACGGCGGTGATCAAATCGATGAACACCGTGATCAGCAGCACCGTGAACATCACCAGGACACCCACGGGCGGCGCCGTTCGCAGTCTGCGCAGGTAGTCCCAGTCGATGATGTCGGTACCGACCTTGATGAGGATGCCGGCAAGCACCGCATGCGGGATGCCGCTTGCGAGACCGCCCGCACCCAGCACCAGGATGAGCAGCACCGCGGCATGAAGGGCACCGGAAATCGGCGTACGCCCACCGGCCTTCACATTGACCACGGTACGCATCGTCGCGCCCGCGCCGGGCAACCCGCCGAACAGGCCAGCGACCATATTGCCAATGCCCTGCCCGACCAGTTCGCGATCAGAACGGTGGTAGGTGCGGGTCACGTTGTCAGCCACCAGCGAAGTCAGCAGTGAGTCAATGCTGCCGAGCACGGCCAGCACAACTGCCGACTTGATCATGTCAGGGAGGAGCGCCAGCGTGACAGTCGGCATCTGGAGTGCCGGCAGGCCCGCCGGAATCTCCCCCAGTACGGGAACGTCAGAATCCGGCGACCAGAATCGCAGCACCAGCGCACCGGCAACCAGTGCCACCAGCGGCGCCGGTACGATCCGGTTGATGCGGGCCGGCATCAGATACACGATCGCGAGCGTACCGACACCGACCGCTGCCGCGGCTCCCGGCGGTTGCCCCATCAGTTCAGGCAGTGCCCTGAGCGATTCCAGCGGGCCGCTGAGGGCCGGGTAGCCGAGTAACGGTTCAATCTGCAGCAGGATGATGATGACGCCAATGCCACTCATGAATCCCGACGTCACGGGATGCGGCATCATGTTGATGTAGTTGCCGAGGCGCAGCACGCCGAAAACAATCTGGAATGCGCCCCCCATCATCACGACCGTGAAGGCAATGGCGAACCCCCGGGCCGGATCGTCGGGAAACATGGCGGTGTACTGCATCAGCACGGTTGCCATCACGACAGTCATCGGCCCTGTCGGGCCCGATACCTGCGACGGTGTGCCACCAAACAGCGCGGCAAAAAAGCCGACACAGATCGCGCCGTAGAGACCTGCCACCGGACCGGCTCCCGACGAGACGCCAAAGGCGAGCGCCAGCGGCAGGGCGACGACCGCCGCCGTCAGACCGCCATAGATGTCGCCCTTGAGGTTATCGAAGCGCAGGCCGTTGACGAGTCGCACGCGATGCCCCGCTACTGGCAACGCTGATTGGCATCACGGAACCAGCGCCTGTCGTTCAGGTAGAGTTTGTCGTCGGTGGAGAGCAGCAGATCGTAGTTCAGTTCCGTCGGCCCGCCCTGCTCTTCCCAGCGCCCGAAGGACGCGTTGCCCTCGAACGAGGTCGCGCCGTAGCGCAGGACCAGCTGACCCGGCCCGGCCAGCGCCCCTTCGGCCCTCCAGACGCCCTGACCACGACCACCGAACGCGGCGGATGCACCACTGCCGAGGCTCGACCCGCCCGAACTGCTGCGCCGAAAGAAGGACCCATCACTGCAGAGCCAGATGTGCTCCTCTTCGTAATAGCCGGACCCGGTGTACAACCGCACCACGTACCGGCCCTTCAGGTAGTCCTGCCAGTCACCGGCCAGACCGGGCGGTGACGGTGGCTGGACGGGTTCACTGAAGACCACGCTGGAGGAAACTGCATCGATACCGGCAAGCGCATCGTCGAACCGGGCATCGTCGCTGATGGCGATGATGGCGAACGCGACACCGCTGGTTCCCGTCTGGGCCCGAATCCTCGACTTCAGTGTCGGTTCTCCCCGCACATCGTAGTCTGCTTCGAGCCAGCCGTTCTCCTCCCGAACCTGGCCCGACGGGACGAGTAGAACGCCGTCATCGAGCGGGATACGGCTCGACATGACCTGCCTGAGTTCTTCGAGCGTCAGCCTGTCGCCCATGAGAAAGAGATTCGCCTGCGTCGCGCGCGACTCCATGACGAAGACAGATGCATCGGGAGGCAGCAGACCCTGCCAGCCTTCGGGCAGGGTGATGGCAAGACCAAGATCAGGGACTTCGATTCTGGTCTCGCCGTTGTAGAGCTTGCCGGGTTCGAGCGGTACCGCGAGGGCGCTCGTTGCCGCAAGCAGCAGCACAACGAGCCAGATACCCGCAGAGACGTTAACGGAAGCGACCTCCGGGCGGCGGCTGCATGTTCGCGTTCATGCCGCGCATCATGTTCTGCATCGCGCCCTTCTTCGTCAGCTTCTTCATCATCTTCTGCATCTGCTTGTGCTGCTTCAGCAGGCGATTGACGTCCTGAATGCCAGTGCCCGAGCCATTGGCGATGCGCTTCTTGCGCGAACCATTGATGCTGTCGGGAAAGCGACGTTCGTTCGGTGTCATGGAGTTGATGATCGCCTCCATCTGCCCGAACGGATTGGCCGCGAGCTGTTCCTGGGCCGCCTTCGCCATGTTGCCCATACCGGGCAGCTTGTCGAGCATGCTGCCAATGCCGCCCATCGAGTTCATCTGCTGGATCTGGTCGCGGAAGTCCTCAAGGTCGAACTTCTTGCCCTTCTTCATCTTGCGGGCGAGACGGTCGGCCTTCTTCTTGTCGATCTTCTGCTCGGCTTCCTCGATCAGTGAGAGCATGTCACCCATGCCGAGGATGCGGGACGCGATCCGGTCAGGATAAAACGCCTCCAGCGCGTCGATCGTCTCACCGACCGCCATGAACTTGATCGGCTTGCCTGTGATCACGCGAACCGAGAGCGCGGCGCCCCCGCGGGAATCACCATCCGCCTTGGTCAGCACCACGCCCGTGAGCGGCAGCACATCGCTGAACGCCTTGGCCGTGTTGGCCGCATCCTGGCCCGTCAGCGCATCGACGACGAACAGCGTCTCTGTCGGTGATACCTTCTCGTGCAGCATCTTGATCTCGGCCATCATGTCGCTGTCGATCGCGAGGCGACCGGCGGTATCAAGAATCAGCACATCGGCAAAACGCTTGGTGGCTTCGGCGACGGCGGCAGTCGCGATGTCCTGCGGCTTCTGCGACGGGTCACTGTCGAAGAACTCGGCGCCGACATCGCCAGCCAGCGTCCGGAGCTGATCGATGGCCGCGGGCCGATACACGTCGGCGCTCGCGAGCATGACCGATTTCTTCTCGCGGTTTTTCAGCCAGAGTGCCAGCTTTGCGGCCGTCGTGGTCTTGCCCACGCCCTGCAGGCCGGCCATCAGGATGACGGCCGGCGGTCGCACGTTGAGCTCGAGGCCCTGCGACTCTTCGCCCATGACCCGAATCAGTTCGTCATTGACGATCTTCACGAACGCCTGCCCGGGCGACAGGCTGGCAGAGACCTCCTGCCCGACCGCCCGCAACCGGACCTGATCGATGAACTGTTTGACGACAGGCAGCGCCACGTCGGCTTCGAGCAGCGCCTTGCGGACCTCGCGCAGCGTTTCCTGGATATTTTCTTCGGTAAGTTTGGACTTGCCGGTCAGCGATGAGAGCGTCTTGCCCAGACGTTCTGTAAGAGAATCAAACACGGTGACTGTGACTTGGAACGGGATGTTCCTGCTATTATAAACATTTGAGCGAATTCGTTTTCACAGGCCGCCCGCTTCCTTCATGAATATCGTCCTGCCCGGCCTCATCGCCTCGGCTCTCTACCTTGCAAGCGCCGCCCTGCAGCTGCGTGCGCTCAGCGCTGATGCCGCAGACAACCGCAATGCGGTGATCGGGCTGGGCGCGGTCGGCATCGTGCTGCACGCCGTGACCGTTTTCCAGGTGATCTTCACCGACCTCGGCGTCAATCTCGCCCTCGTCCCGATGGTGTCGCTCATGTCACTGGCTGTCGCGGCGACCCTGATTGCCAGCAGCCTGCGCCGTCAGGTCGAGAACCTGCTCATCGGCGTCCTGCCGCTCTCGGGCATCGCGGTGGTGGTTTCAATCTTCACCCATGACGCCTCAACGCCCCGCGCAGACCTGTCCAACGGCTTTGTCCTGCACATCATCCTGTCGGTGATCGCCTACAGCCTGCTGACCATCGCGGCGCTTCAGGCCTGCCTGCTGTCGTTCGGGGATTACGAACTCCGGCACCGTCGGCTTTCGGTCATGAAGCGGCTGCCGCCACTGCAGACCATGGAAGGCCTGCTGTTCGAGCTGCTCTGGGCCGGGCTGACGTTTCTGTCCGCATCGATCCTGACCGGCTTCGTCTATCTCACGAGCGGTGACTCCATCGCCCGCGGGCTCGTACACCACACGGTCATCACACTCGGGGCCTGGACGGTCTTTGCCGTCCTGCTATGGGGTCGCTACCAGCTCGGCTGGCGAGGCCAGATTGCATCCCGCTGGACCCTTGCCGGCTTCGCGCTGCTCGTACTCGGATACTTCGGCAGCAAATTCGTGCTTGAAGTCCTGTTGGGAAGGGCCTGACGCCCGCCTTGACACTGCTCTCGGCAATTCGCTACAAGGGTTATCCCATGTAACGACGAGGTCTGCCATTTTTGGACGATCTTTCAACCGGCGCCTTATTGGGCGTCATCCTTGTGATGATCTTCCTGTCAGCCTACTTCTCCGGTTCCGAGACCGCCATGATGGCGCTCAACCGCTACCGACTGAAGCATCTGGCAAACGAGGGTCACGGCGGAGCCCGCCGCGCCAGTAGACTACTAGAACGACCTGACCGCCTGCTCGGCGTCATCCTGATCGGCAACAACCTCGTCAACTTCTCGGCGGCTTCCGTCGCGACGCTGCTGGCGCTGGAACTGCTCGGGGACACCGGTGTCGCCGTCGCGCCCGTGGTCTGCACGATCGTATTCCTGATCTTTGCGGAGGTGGCGCCGAAGACAATCGCGGCCGCCTATCCGGAGCGGGTCGCGCTGCCGTCGTCGTACATCCTGCAGTTCCTGCTTTTCGTCCTCTACCCTGTGGTCTGGGCCGTCAACGGTTTCGCCAACGCGATGCTGAAGATGATCGGCCTGCGCCATGATGAAGTCGGTGAGGATCACCTGACGCCGGAGGAGTTGCGCACCGTCGTCTACGAAGGATCCCAGATCGCGGCGCATCCCCAGAACATGCTGCTCGGCGTGCTGGACCTCGAGAACGTGACGGTGGATGACATCATGGTGCCGCGGACGGAAATCTTCGGCATCGACATCAACGACGAAATTGACGATATCCTCTCGCAGATCCGATCGAGCCAGCATACGCGACTGCCGGTCTACAAGGAGGACATCGACAAGGTCATCGGCATGCTCCACCTGCGTAACGCGGCCAAGTTCCTGACCAAGGAGGAACCGACAAAGGCCGCCCTGCTGCAGGCAACCGAGGAGCCTTACTTCGTACCGGAAAACACGCCGCTGCAACAACAGCTCTTCAATTTTCAGCAGTCAAAGGAGCGCATTGGCCTTGTCGTCGACGAATACGGTGACATCCAGGGTATCGTGACGATCGAGGACATCCTCGAGGAGATCGTCGGCGAGTTCACGACCGACCTCGCCGACACCAATGTCGATATTCATCCGCAGGACGACGGCAGCTACCTGATCGACGGCGGCGCCCACGTGCGGCTGATCAACCGCCAGCTCGGCTGGACACTGCCCCAGGACGGCCCGAAGACGCTTTCGGGCATGGTCATCGAGTACCTGGAAACCATCCCCGACTCGAACGTCTGTATCAGGCTCGACAACTACAGGATCGAGATCGTCCAGATTCAGGACAACATGATCAGGACAGCAAAAGTCAGCGTCGCCCCGGATCTATTCTAGGGAATCCACGTCGCGCTCAAGCACTTCACCCTTGACCTTGGTCAGTTCGACCTCGTCATCGGTGCCGAACGCCGCGGGGGCGATGGTCAGGCGAAAGAACTTGAGACCCCAGCCGAATCCCGGCGAGTCGGCCACTGTCACTTCAATGGGCGCTTCCCCGAGCGGGGCAATCGTCAGCGAAGGCGGCGACACACCGATGGTCTCGTACTGACGACCGCGGCTGTCAGTCACCGTAAAATCAGCCGGCGAGAACCGCGGCACATGCAGCCCGCGCTCCGCCTTGACGGTCAGCGTGAACACCATCTGCGAAGACTCGATCGCGTTCTTTCCGCGCTTCGACCGGTGCGTCTCGATAACGACCTCGTCGAGGCGCAGGTCAACCGGCCCGGCAGCGGCCACGTCGCGCGAGAATCCCCCCTTCTGCGAGAATCCGTAGCGTTCCGCTTCTGCCTGATTGACCGGCTCCCACGAACCATCGGGCTTGAGCCGAATGCGGGTGCCGTCAGCGGTCGTCGCGAACCGGTCTTCGCTGATGTATTCCCAGGAGCCATCGGGATGGATCAGGACTTCACGCCCGTTGTCGGCGATGGCGGGTTCAGGGTCCGCCGAGGCGCCCAACGTCGTGAACGCGAACAGCAAGACCACCATCGTCGCAGGACCCGGCGGTCCAGCCTTCGGCTGAGCCGCCGGGCGCTTCACAGAGCGGCTCAGCGCCACTTCCGGTTGATGGCGGCGATGATCGCCTTGAATGATGCAGTGACCGTGCTCGGACTGAGGCCAACACCGTAGAACTTGCCACCGGCCTCGTCGGTGATGGCAACGACACAGATTGCCTGTGCATCCTGCCCTTCACCGAGCGCGTACTCTTCATACTCGACGACGTTGAGCGGCTCGTTCAGTGTTTCGACCAGACCGGCGACAAAAGCTTCGATCGGGCCCGCGGCTTCGCCGGCCACGTCCAT
Organism: Pseudomonadales bacterium; assembly: GCA_965267485.1. GTDB lineage: Bacteria > Pseudomonadota > Gammaproteobacteria > Pseudomonadales > Azotimanducaceae > JANQJA01. The sequence goes on from OZ254080.1 coordinate 3,716,313, forward strand.
CTCGTTGTCACCGACATTGATCTTCGCCTTGCACGACTGCACGTCGCCGGTCGACTTGATGTCGTAGTCCAGCAACTTGTACGGACCCTCGACCTCAACGAACTCGGCGACAAACGCGTCCCAGATGTCATCGGGCTTCAGTTCACCGCTCGTCTGCTCCGACTTCTTCTGTACGATCGGACTGAACTCGAGCAGCAGCGGTCGTGGCAACCGGACCCCGAAAAAATTCTCCAGGATGAAGGCGACACCACCCTTGCCGGACTGACTGTTGACCCGCACCGTCGTGCGATAGTGCGAGCCCACGTCCGCAGGATCGATCGGCAGGTAAGGCACTTCCCAGGCGCCCCCGTCCTTGTCGACGACTTCCATGCCCTTGCGAATCGCATCCTGGTGAGACCCGGAGAACGCCGTGAAGACCAGTTCACCAGCGTAAGGGTGCCGCACGTGCAGCGGGATCTTCGTGCATTCTTCTGAGACCGACACGATCTTCGGCATGTCAGAAAGGTAGAGTTTGGGGTCGACACCCTGGGAGAAGAGGTTCATCGCCATCGTCACGACATCGCAGTTGCCGGTGCGTTCTCCGTTGCCGAAGAGCGTCCCTTCAACGCGCTCCGCGCCCGCCATCAACGCCATCTCGGTGGCGGCGATACCCGTGCCGCGGTCGTTATGCGTATGGAGGCTGATCACCGCCTTGTCACGCTGCGGCAGATTGCGAATGAAGTACTCGATCTGGTCGGCGTAGAGATTCGGCGTGCCCATCTCGACCGTCGACGGAAGATTCAGGATCATCTTGTGGTCGACGGTCGGCTCCCAGACCTGCATGACCGCGTCGCAGATCTCCACCGCGAAATCGACCTCGGTACCGGTGTAGCTTTCCGGTGAGTATTCGAGCGTCAGGTGTGTACCGCCGGCGACGAGATCCCGCGTGTATTTCTTCACGAGCGCGGTGGCATCGGTCGCAAGCTTGACGATATCCGGTTTCTCCATCCGGAAGACGACCTTGCGCTGCAGCGTCGACGTCGAGTTGTAGAGGTGGAAGATGACCTTCTTCGCACCCGCCACGGCTTCACAGGTTCGCGTGATCAGATCCTCGCGGGCCTGGCACAGGACCTGGATCGTCACATCTTCGGGAATCCGGTCTTCCTCGATGATCATCCGGACGAAGTCAAAATCGGTCTGCGATGCCGCGGGGAAGCCCACCTCGATCTCCTTGAAACCGATTTCGAGGAGCAGATCCCACATTTTCAGTTTCTCGGCCGGCGTCATGGGCTCGATCAGCGCCTGATTACCGTCGCGAAGATCGACGCTCACCCACCTCGGCGCCTCGGTGATCTCGTTATCAGGCCAGGTGCGGTCCGGCAGCTTGATGGGCCGAAAGGGTTTGTACTTCTGAAACGGCATCTGCCGGGATTGCGATGCCGATTGCGCTTGTTTCACTGCATTGTCTTCTGCATTCATGGTGACTATGTCCGTAATCTGTTCTTGCTGAGTGAGATGCCCGCGGGTTTGCGTCGGTCGCAGGCGCAGTCAGGACGCTGTAGGTATTTCGGAGGGCCGCCTACAACGGCAGTCGTAGCAGTAGCGCAGCAGCAAGTCCCAGCGACTGTGCGCCGGTTGCGAGTACGTTGTAGCAGGGCGCGGGAGCGCTCATCTCTGTCTCGACATTGCTCAAGGGCAGGAATATAGCTCGATCAACCGGTTATTCCAACCCGCGGTGACGCCCGTCCGGCGAGGAAATTGTAAAAAATGTTTTACTTAATGTCTGCTCTGCTTTACAGTGCGCCATGTTAACTATTTTTGACACGGACAGAGGAGAGGCGTCATGTCATTCGAAGAAAAGAGCGCGTGGATCACCGGACTCGGCGTCGGGATCTGCTGGCTGTGGTACGCGATCGTCGCGGCCATCAACCTGCCTGTTCAGGCTTTCGTGGAGATTGGCTACCGCGGCCCGCTCATCGTCAGCGTCGTGATCGCCATCGTCATTATCATCGCGAGCCACATCGTGGTTTCGATCTTCGCGCCTCGGGAAGCCGGGCAACGCGACGAGCGGGATCGTGACATCGAGCGATTCGGCAACTACATCGGGCAGTTCGTCATCGGTGTCGCAACGCTCGGCATCCTCGCGATGGCGATGCTGGAGATGCACTACTTCTGGATCGCCAACCTCGCCTATCTGGGTCTCGCACTCTCGGAGATCGTGACATCCGGTGCGCGCATCGCAGCGTACCGCTTCGGCATTCACCAGTGGTAGCGGCGAAATGGGCAAGCAGACACGCATTACCAATTCGATTCGTCAGCTGAGATTCAGCCACGGTGAAATGACGCAAGCCGACCTCGCCGAGCGGATCGGGGTCACCCGGCAAACGGTCATTGCGATCGAACAGGGCCGTTACTCACCCTCGCTCGAGACCGCATTCCAGATTGCGGGCGTCTTTGAGGTGCCCCTCGAAGAGGTCTTCCAGTACCCGACAGAGCGTTAGGCGGGCTTGAGGTCCGCCTTGAAACGCTTGAAGTTGTTGACGTAGCTCTGCGCACTCATCAGCAGCCCCTGCTGCTGCTCCTCCGAGAGTTCCCTGACCACCTTGCCGGGGGAGCCCATCACCAGCGAACCGTCGGGAATCTCCTTGCCTTCGGGGATCAGAGAATTGGCACCAATCAGGCAACCCTTGCCGATCTTCGCCCCGTTGAGAATGACGGCGTTGATACCGATCAGCGAACCATCACCGATGGTGCAGCCGTGAAGCATCACCTTGTGCCCGACGGTGACATTGCTGCCGATCGTGAGTGGAATCCCGGGGTCAGTGTGGAGTACGGACAGATCCTGGATGTTGGAGTTCTCGCCGATTGTGATGACGTCGTTGTCTCCGCGAATGACGGCGCCCCACCACACGCTCGCGTTGTTCTCGAACACAACCGAACCCATGACGCTGGCCGTGTCGGCGACCCAGTAGTCACCTTTGAACTCAACCTTGCGGTCTCCCAGACTGTAAATCACCTCGACGCTCCCTCGATACTCAACAGGAGCCCGAGCTTAGCACACGCCCGTTTGGCGGTCGGGCGAAGATCAGCGTATGCTGAACGCTGAAATCATTCCTTTCGACCGGAGGTATCCATGGCAGATCACGTATCCACACGTCATTCGGACGCCCCGGCCCGCACCTAGTCACAGGCATTCAACAGCAGCGCTGACGCTGCCGTAAGCACCCTGCGCAAGGGCCCGGACGGGGCCAAACCAAAACCGTTCAACATCAGGAGACGTCATGAGCTATCGTGACTACGAACCCGTGGATCTTGCGCGCGCAGGCTTCAAGGTCCACCAACTTGAAGGCTTCGAGAAAGACAACATCGAGAACGCGTTCGCCGGCTTCGTGCTCGAAGTACTGGCGCGCATCAATGACGGCAAGGAGGCAACGGTCTACCTGTGTCGCGCAGGCGCAAGTACCGCAGACTTCCAGCTCGCCGCGGCGAAGATCTTCAAACCCCGGAACTTTCGGCACTTCAATACCGATCGCAACTACCGGAACTTCGGCAAGATGCGGGATCGCCGAAAGGCGAAACACATGAGAGGCAAGAGCGCCTCAGGACAGATCGCCTTCCATCGCCAGTGGGTCCAGAGCGAGTGGGACCAGCTGCAACGCCTGCACGAGATCGGCATTCGGGTACCGAGGCCAATCGCGCGGTACGATGATGGTGTACTCATGGAGTACATCGGAGACCAGGACGGGCCGGCACGTCGTCTCGTCGACTGCCGGCTCGACGCCGCTGAACTCGACCACGTGGGAGAGCAACTCTACGCGGATGTCGGCCGCATGCTCGAGCACGGAATCGTGCATGGTGACCTGTCGCCCTACAACATCCTTTTCGACGGTGAGGACATCGTCATCATCGACGTTCCCCAGGCCATGGATATGCGGGACGTACCCGATGCCTATGCGATGATGTCACGGGACCTCTCCAATCTGGAACGCTGGTTCGAGAAGCACGGAAGGGTCGTTCCGTTCATGGAACTCCTGAGATCGGCCCGCTACTGAGGCACTATCCGATCCGGGCGTCGGTCGCGCTGTTGATGAACTCCCGAAGGATCATCGCGGTCAGACCCCAGATCTTGAAGCCATCGTAGTGATAAACCGGCACCTCGTGGCGCTCGCCGTGGCGCTCGATGACATCGGTGGACGACCGGGGGTCTTCGAGCAGCCAGGGCATCGGCACGGCAAAAACCGACTCGACCTCGGCCGGATTTGGCACGAGATCGACGGGACTGTCCAGCAAACCGACATAGGGCGTTACCAGCAGCCCGAACTTCGAGATAAAGGGACGCAACTCGCCAACGACCTCAATCTGCCGCGGCGCGATACCAAGCTCCTCTTCAGTCTCGCGAAGCGCCGTGTGCAGCAGCGACTCATCACCCTCGTCCTGCCGCCCACCGGGCCAGGCAACCTCGCCGCCGTGTGCATTCATTGCGCCGGGCCTCAGCGTGAGCAACAGTTCGGGATGATCGCTGTCGATGACCGGAACCAGAACTGCCGCCTGACCTCGGGGCTCCCGATAGGGGTCGCCCAGCGGCGCGGGTGCGTAGCGCGCGAGCCTTTCCTTGATGAGGTCAATCATTATACTGGCGCCGATGAACTACTGTAGCCAATGCGGGCAATCAGTCTCGCAGAAAATACCGACCGGCGACAATCGGCTCCGCTACGTCTGCGACAGCTGCGACACCGTGCATTACCAGAACCCGCGAATTATCTCCGGCTGCCTGTTGACCTGGGAAGACAGGGTGCTGCTGTGCAAGCGTGCAATCGCTCCCCGCGAAGGCTACTGGACCTTGCCGGCAGGATTTCTCGAGAATGGCGAAACCTCGGCGGCAGGGGCGCTGCGCGAAAGCCAGGAAGAAGCCAACGCAACCGGGGAGATCGACGACCTGTATACGGTCTTCAGCCTGCCGCACATCTCGCAGATCTATCTTTTCTACCGGGGCAGGCTTCTCGAGCCTTCGTTCTCTGCGGGCGAGGAATCACTCGACGTCGGACTGTTCACCCAGTCCGAGATACCCTGGGATGAACTCGCGTTCCCCGTCATCACGCGGACCCTGCAGCACTATTTCGAAGACCGGCTTTCGGGCGACTTTCCGATCCGTGAGGCCGAGATCATCGTTGACCGAAGCAGACCTCCGCTGACCTAGCCAATCTCGCGGCGAGCCGCCCTGAACATTCTCATCCATGCACCGTCCTCACCCCATGAAGCCGGATGCCATGAGTTCTGCTGCGTACGAAACACCCGCTCAGGGTGCGGCATCATGATGGTAAATCGGCCATCTGCGTTTGTGAGGCCCGTAATCCCCTCAGGTGTCCCGTTAGGGTTCTGCGGATAGCGACGGGCCACGTCACCGTAGTTGTCGACGAAGCGCATCGCAATCTGCCGATGCTCGGTGAGGCGTCCGATCGTGCCCGCATCCAGCTCTGCGCGCCCCTCACCGTGGCTGACTGCAATCGGCATTCGGGAGCCAGCCATATCAGCGAGGAACAGACTGTTGCTCGATTCAACGCGCACGAGCGAGAAACGCGCCTCGAACTGCTCCGAGCGGTTGCGGACGAACCGCGGCCAGTCATCGGCCCCCGGCACGAGTTCCTTCAGCGCAGCCATCATCTGGCAGCCGTTGCACACGCCCAGCCCGAACGTGTCGCCCCGGGCAAAGAACTGCTCGAATTGCGCACGCGCCACCTCGTTGAACAGAATTGACTTGGCCCAGCCTTCACCGGCACCGAGCACGTCGCCGTAGGAGAATCCGCCGCAGGCGACCAGCCCCTGAAACTGAGTCAGTTCGCGAGTCCCGGCGAGGATCTCGCTCATGTGGAGATCAATGGCGCGAAAGCCGGCCCGGTCAAATGCCGCCGCCATTTCAGTCTGGCTGTTGACGCCCTGTTCGCGAAGGATTGCTACCCGCGGTCGCTCCCCGGTCGAAATGAAGGGCGCAGCAATGTCTTCCGCTGGATCGAAGCTCAGATTGACGGTCAGACCGGGGTCGTCGTCATCACCGATCGTCTCGAACTCCTCGGCGGCGCACTGCGGATTGTCGCGGTAGCGCTGCATTTCATGGCTCACTTCACTCCAGCGACGCTGGAGGTCCGCGCGGCTGGCGCGCCAGATTTCACCGTCACGGCCGCAGATAACCAGATCCGGGTGATCCGCGGGTGCACCGATATCGACAACGCGAACGCCGGCATCCTCAAATCGGGCGCGAATCACGGCGACGTCATCGGCTGCAACCTGCACGACCGCCCCGGGCTCTTCAGAGAACAGTGCAGGCAACAGCGACGCATCCGACGGCAGGTCGAGCGCGATCTCCAGTCCGCACCGGGATGCGAACGCCATTTCTGCCAGCGCCGCAACAAGCCCGCCATCCGACCGGTCGTGGTAGGCGAGCAGCTTCGGGCGAATGTCTGCGGACTGCATGGCCGCAAAGAAACCGGCAAGCACCATGGGATCATCGAGATCAGCAGGTATCTCGCCGAGGCTGCCGTAACACTGCGCGAGAATCGAGCCGCCCAGGCGGTCGGCACCATCCGACAGATCCAGCAGCAACAATCTCGACTCGATGTCTGTGCGAAGCAGCGGCGTGAGCGTGTCACGTACGTCCCGCACCGGTGCGAACGCGGAAACGATCAGTGACAACGGTGCCGTCACCGCCTTGTCTGCATCTCCGTCGCGCCAGCGGGTTTTCATGGACATCGAATCCTTGCCCACCGGGATCGCGATCCCGAGTTCGGGGCAGAGCGACATCCCAACGGCCTCGACCGTCCGGTACAGGTTCGTATCTTCGCCGTCGTGGCCGACCGCTGCCATCCAGTTCGCCGACAGCTTGACGTCTCCAATCCGTTCGATGGAGGCTGCCGCAATATTCGTAAGCGACTCGGCCACCGCCATTCGCCCGGAGGCTGGAGCATCGAGCAATGCGACAGGTGTTCGCTCCCCCATCGCCATGGCCTCGCCTGTGTGGCCAAAGAAGTCACTTGAAGACACGGCAACGTCTGCGACCGGCACCTGCCACGGTCCGATCATCTGGTCGCGGGCGACGAGTCCGCCCACCGTGCGATCGCCAATCGTGATCAGAAACGACTTGTTCGCGACCGCGGGGTGACCCATCACCCGATGAATCGCCTCCGCAAGCGGCATATCGAGCTTGAGGGGCATCGTCACGGGTTCCCGCGAGACCACATCACGATGCATGCGCGGTGGCTTGCCGAACAGGACGCTCATCGGCAGGTCGACCGGCGTCGATTCAAGCAACGTATCGTTGACCAGAAGGTGTGATTCGTCCACGGCAGTCCCCACGACAGCGAACGGCGCACGCTCGCGACGACAGATGGCCTCAAAGCGCCCGAGATTTTCGGGCGCGACCGCAATCACATAACGCTCCTGCGCCTCGTTGCACCAGATCTCGAGCGGCGACATCCCGGGCTCGTCATTTGGCACTTCGCGGAGTTCGAAGCGCCCTCCCACACCACCGTCCTTGACGAGTTCGGGCAGGGCGTTGGACAAACCGCCGGCACCGACATCATGAATGAAGGCAATCGGGTTATCATTACCCAACTGCCAGCACTGGTCGATCACCTCCTGACAGCGATGCTCCATCTCCGGGTTGCCACGCTGCACACTCGCAAAGTCGAGATCCTCATCGCTCTGGCCCGCGGCCATCGAGGAGGCAGCACCGCCACCCAGGCCAATCAGCATGGCCGGCCCACCCAGCACAATCAGGGCAGCGCCCGGTTCGATGGGGCGTTGCTCGACATCACCCGCGCGGATGTTGCCCATGCCGCCCGCAATCATGATCGGCTTGTGATACCCGCGCACTTCGTCACCCACAGCCATCTCGAAGGTCCGGAAGTAGCCGAAGATGTTGGGTCGCCCGAATTCGTTGTTGAAGGCGGCGCCGCCAATTGGCGCCTCGAGCATGATGTCGAACGCACTCGCGATGCGATCCGGCTTCCCGTAGTCGACTTCCCACGCCTCCGGCCTGCCCGGAATCTTCAGGTTCGAGACGCTGTAGCCCGTGAGGCCGACTTTGGGCTTTGAGCCACGACCCACCGCACCTTCATCCCGAATCTCACCTCCGGAGCCGGTCGCGGCACCGGGGAACGGGGCAATCGCGGTCGGGTGATTGTGGGTCTCGACCTTCATCAGGATGTGAATGTCCTCTTCCACGCGACGGTACTCACGAGAGTCAGGGTCCGGGAAGAAACGGGCACCGTTCGAGCCGACGATGACCGAAGCGTTGTCCTCGTAGGCACTGAGCACACCTTCGCCGTTGGTGCTCTCAAAGGTGTGCTGGATCATCTCGAACAGGGAACGGGGCATCGGTTCCCCGTCGATGGTCCATGTTGCACGAAAGGTCTTGTGGCGACAGTGTTCCGAGTTTGCCTGCGCGAACATCATGAGTTCGACATCGGTCGGATCGCGACCGAGTGCCTCAAACGCATCGATGAGATAATCGATCTCGTCATCGGCGAGCGCCATGCCGAGCGACGCGTTGGCGGCAACCAGCGCCTCTCGCCCCGCAGCAAGGACCGGCACCGTGCCAAGCGGGCGTGGCGAGTGATGCTCGAAGAGGACATCGCCGTCCTCGAGGCGGGTCAGCACCGTCTCGGTCATCCGGTCGTGAATTGCCGCGTCGAGCAGTGCGAGAGACGCGTCGTCCAGTTCACCCGTGACATCGAACTCGTAGACGATACCGCGCTCGATGCGCTGGACGCCGGTCAGCCCGCAAATATGTGCGATGTCCGTCGCCTTCGAACTCCAGGGAGAAATCGTGCCCGGTCTCGGCACCACCAGCCGAAGCAGCCCCCCACGGGGCGCAGCCCTGCCCGACGGACCGTAAGTCAGGAGGCTGCGCAGCACCGCCATCCCGGCATCATCCAGGGCCTCGCTATCGACGAGGTGCACGTAGCGGGTGCTGACACCGCGCACGCTCGGCACCGATGTCGCCAGTTCGTCGAGCAGTCGCTGAACCCTGAATTCCGAAAGCGCCGTGGAACCATCGAGTAACTGCATCATCTTCGCGCCTTGAAAAAGTTGGTGATCAGTGCCGCGGCCTCTTCCTGACAGACACCGGCGTCCACCTCGACCCGGTGATTGAGTGACGGGTTGGCGAACACGTCGATCGAGGATCCTGCAGCGCCCGCCCGGGGTTCGGGGGTTGCGAAACACAGGCGCGCCACGCGTGCGTGGATCATCGCGCCCGCGCACATGGTGCAGGGCTCGATCGTGACATACAGCGTCGCACCCGGCAGACGGTAATTGCCCAGGCGCATCGCCGCATCGCGCAGGGCAACGATCTCGGCGTGTGCCGTGGGATCTTTTGACTCGATCATTCGATTGAAACCCCGGCCGACAATCTCGCCGTCGACAACGACGACCGCGCCCACGGGCACCTCGCCGAATTCCGCCGCCTGCTGCGCGAGCACGAGCGCCTCGCGCATCATCGCCTCGTCGGCCGCTACTCCCATTCGATCGTGGCGGGCGGTTTGCTCGAGATATCGTATGTCACGCGCGAGATGCCACGAATCTCGTTGATGATCCGGCCCGAGACCCGTTCGAGAAACGGGTACGGCAGGTGCGCCCAGCGCGCCGTCATGAAATCGATTGTCTCAACGGCACGAAGGGATACCACGTACTCGTAGCGACGTGCGTCACCCACAACGCCGACCGATTTCACCGGCAGGAACACCGTGAATGCCTGGCTGACCGTATCGTACAGATCGGCCGCTCTCAGCTCCTCGATAAAGATATGATCCGCCTGGCGCAGGAGGTCAGCGTACTCCTTGGTCACCGGCCCCAGAATTCTGACGCCAAGCCCGGGGCCCGGAAACGGATGCCGGAATACCAGCTGATGGGAGAGCCCGAGCTCGAGGCCGATCTTCCGGACCTCGTCCTTGAACAGTTCTCGCAATGGCTCGATGAGGTCGAGCTTCATGAAGTCCGGCAGGCCGCCCACGTTGTGATGGGATTTGATGACGTGTGCCTTGCCGCCCTTGTTCCCGGCGCTCTCGATCACATCGGGATAGATCGTGCCCTGGGCGAGGTATTTGACGTCATCGAATTTCGCCGCTTCCTCGTCGAAGACTTCGATGAACGTGTTGCCGATGATCTTTCGCTTCTGTTCGGGGTCCTCGATATCTTCGAGCTTCTCGAGGAAGCGCGCCTCGGCGTCGACCTTGACGATGTTCAGGCGAAACGCGTTGTCCGAACCCTCGCCGAGCGATTTGACGACTTCCTCGGCCTCGTTCAGGCGAAGCAGCCCGTTGTCCACGAAGACACAGACCAGCTGGTCGCCGATGGCACGTGACAGCAGCGCCGCCACGACGCTCGAATCAACGCCGCCCGAGAGACCGAGAATGACGCGGTCGGCGCCGACCTTTTCCCGCACTGTTTCGATGATGTCCTCGACAATGTTGGCAGGCGTCCAGAGCCCCTCGCACCGGCAGATTCCCTTGACGAACCGGTCGAGTATCGCCATGCCCTGCAGCGTGTGATTGACCTCCGGGTGGAACTGGACACCATAGAACCGGCGCTTCTCGTCCGCCATCGCGGCGTACTCGGTCGTCTCGGTGCTGGCGAGTCCGTCAAAACCCGGCGGCAGTGCGGTCACCTTGTCACCGTGGCTCATCCAGACATCGAGGAATGACTCACCGCGCTCGATCTCGTCCCGGATGTCGCGCAGGAGCTCGCCGTCTCCATCCACCTTCACCCGGGCGTACCCGAACTCCTGCTTGTCGGAGCCTTCGACCCGACCTCCGAGCTGCAGCGCCATGGTCTGCATGCCATAGCAGATGCCGAGCACGGGGAGTCCCATATCGAAGATGAAGTCAGGTGCACGAACGGTATCGTCGGCAGTCACCGACTCCGGCCCGCCAGAGAGAATGATGCCGTTCGGGTCGAATGCCGTCGCCGCGGCCTCATCGATGTCGAACGCACGAATCTCGCAATACACACCGACCTCGCGAACCCGCCGGGCGATCAGCTGCGTGTACTGGGAACCGAAGTCGAGGATGAGGATGCGTTCGCGGTGGATGTCAGCTTCGGGAGGATTCGAACCGACGGCCGGGGCTTCAGGAGTAGTCATAAATACTGGCGGCTCCAAAGCGACGCATTATACACAGGAGCTACTTCAGGTAATATCGCGAAGATGAGCAATGTGCCTGAAAACGGCCCATCCAATCGCGAAGTCCTGTCCGTTTCCGACCTGACCCGCTCCGCCCGTCGTGTCCTCGAAGGCGAGTTCCCGATGGTCTTCGTCGAGGGCGAGATCTCGAACATGACCCGCCCCGCGTCCGGCCACTGGTACTTCACGCTGAAGGATGACAAGGCCCAGCTTCGGTGCGCGATGTTCGCCAACCGCAATCGCGCTGTTCGCTTCAATGCGAAAAGCGGGGCGCAGGTCGTCGTCCGCGGGCGTGTCAGCCTGTATGAACAGCGCGGCGACTTCCAACTGATCGCGGAGTCCATGGAAGAGGCCGGCGATGGCGCGCTCCGCCGTGCTTTCGACAAGCTGAAGGCGCAACTGCAGGCCGAGGGGCTCTTCGAGCCCGCAATCAAACAGCCTCTGCCAGCAATGCCACGGCATATCGGCGTCATCACGTCACCTACCGGCGCCGCAATTCGCGACGTGCTCCACGTGCTGGGCAGGCGCTTTCCGGCGATACCTGTCTCGATCATCCCGGTTCAGGTTCAGGGCGAGATTTCGCCCGGGCAGATCGTCGCCGCGCTCGATTTCGCCAACCGGTACGACACCCGCCCCTTCGACGTGCTGCTGCTGACCCGGGGCGGCGGCTCACTCGAAGACCTCTGGTCGTTCAATACCGAAGAGGTCGCACGGGCGGTTCATGCGTCACGGATTCCTGTCGTCTGCGCGGTAGGCCACGAAACCGACTTCTCGATTGCCGATTTCGTCGCCGACCTGCGGGCACCGACGCCGTCTGCCGCGGCCGAGCTGCTGAGTCCTGATCAGGCCGAATGGCAAGCGGGCTTCATCCGGCTCGAACAGCATCTGACGCGCTCGATCGCCCACAAGCTGCGCACCGAGGGGACGGCGGTCCAGCACCTGTCCCGTCGCCTGCGGCACCCCGGCCAGCGGCTCGGCGATCTGCACCAGCGTCTGGACGATCTCGAAATGCGGCTGCAAACTGCGCTGCGCCGGTATCTCTCGGGCCATCGGATTGACGAGACAGAAGCCAGACTGAAGCGCGCCATGATGATCTCGCTGGAACGGCGTCAGGCCCGACTGGCAAATGCAAAACTCGCCTCCCCGCTTGGCGCATTGCGCGCCGCCGGGCGCCAGCTCGCCTCAGATCTCGGCCGCATGAAGATCGCAGCACGCTCGCAGCTGCAGACAACAGGACAGCGCCTCCAGGCGAGTGAATCGAAGCTTCACGCCTACAGCCACGAGCGAACGCTCGAGCGGGGCTACGCCATTCTGCGCAAAGATGGCAAAGTGATTCGCAGCCATCATGACGTCGCGCAGGGGGAACACATCGACGCGCTGCTCATGGATGGCGAACTCGATCTGACAGTCAACGAGAGCCGGGAACGCAATGAAGACTAGACTCCTGCTGATAGTGGCCCTGGCCGCCCTCACCTGCCAGGCGCTGGCGCTGCCACGAGCCGAACCCGTACCCGGCGGCGTCGCTGTTATTGAACTCGACAGCGAAGCCGCGAGCATCACCTACAACGATCGACCTGTGCTGCAGATTCGCGGTGACGGCAGGTCATGGGCCGTCGTCGGCATTCCCTTGTCCGCCGCCGCGGGTACGCACGAGATTGTCGCGGATGGCCGCCGATTGGCCTTCACCGTCGCGGCCAAGTCGTATCGCGAACAGCGTCTCACCATCGAGAACCGGCGCAAGGTGAATCCGTACGCAGAGGACATGGATCGCATTGTTCGGGAACGACGGGAAATGGACGCGGTATTCGACAGCTTCACGGCCGGCGAACCGCAGTTCGGCTTCGCATTGCCCACTGACGGGCCCATCTCGAGCCCCTTCGGCCTCAAGCGATTTCTCAACGACCAGCCCCGCAGCCCGCACAGCGGACTCGACATTGCTGCGCCCGAGGGCACCGACATCGTCGCGCCGGCAGCCGGGCACGTGGCCGCCACCGGCGACTACTTCTTCAACGGCAATACAGTGCTCATCGACCACGGCCAGGGGCTCATCACGATGTACTGCCACATGAGCCGTATCGACGTTCAGGTCGGTGACGAGGTTGTCGCCGGCGATGTCCTCGGCGCCGTTGGCATGACCGGTCGCGTCACAGGTCCCCACCTCCACTGGAGTGTGAGCCTGAACAATGCACGCGTGGACCCCAATCTCTTTCTGAGCGAGTAGCCCATGCCCGTTGTCACGAGTCACGGCACCAACATCTACTACGAGGTTCATGGGGAGGGCGAACCCACGCTCGTGTTCGCTCACGGGATGGGCGGCAATGCCGCCATCTGGTTTCACCAGGTGGCCGAGTTCTCCCGATCACACCGCGTGATTGTATTCGACCATCGCTATTTCGCGCGCTCATCGTGCCCGCTGGATCAGTTCCGGCCCGAATGGTTCGCCGACGACGCGCTTGCGATTCTCGACGCCGAGCACATCGCATCCGCGATATTCGTGTGTCAGTCGATGGGTGGCTGGACGGGCAGTACGCTCGCCGTGCACCATCCGGACCGCGTCAGGGGTCTTGTGATGAGTCACACGCCGGGCATCTTCGAACACGCCTCTGCGGTCAATGATCGTACGAAGGTCGCCGAGATGGTGAGCCGGCCCTTCTCGACGTTCGGGTCCGCCGCGCTCGCCCACGACTTCCCCGACAAAAATCGTGCCCTTGCCGTTCTCTACGCGCAGATCAGCAGTTTCAACGGTATCGACCCTGCTGAAATTCCCCGTGCCATCGCGCGCGCCGACATCGGCATCGATACGGGTTCGCTAAGGGATTATGACGTGCCGACGCTCTTCATCACCGCCGATCACGACATCCTGTTCCAGCCCGGCTACATCGAGGCGTTGTCGAAGACCGTACCCGGCGCCGGGTTCATCAACCTGGGCGATGCCGGTCACAGCAGCTACTTCGAACTGCCGGCTCCGTTCAACGCGGCGTTGCAGGACTTTATTTCTTCTTGTTCTTCTTGACGTGATTCATCAGCCGTCGCTTGCGGGCGACCTGACGCTGGGTGAGCTGGTTCTTGCGCCCCTTGTAGGGGTTGTCTGAGGTCCGGAATTCGAGGCGAATCGGCGTACCGCGAAGGCCCAGTGCGTCCCGGAAGCGATGCTCGAGAAACCGCTTGTACGAATCCGGTACCGACTCGGTCTGGTTGCCGTGAATGATCAGGGTGGGCGGATTGCGGCCACCCAGATGCACATATCGCAGCTTGATGCGATGGCCCCGCACCATCGGCGGCTGGTGCTCGGCAATGCAGTCAGCCAGGATGTCATTCAGCCGGTTGGTTTTCAGTTCCCGGGTGGCAGCGTCGTAGGCGACATGGATCGACTCGAACAGATTGCCGACACCTGATCCGTGCAGTGCAGAAATGAAGTGAACCTGGGCATAGTCGACGAACCGCAGCCGCCGCTCAATCTCGCGACGGATATCGTTCTTCTGGTCGATGTCGGTACCGTCCCATTTGTTGACGGCAATGACCAGCGCCCGACCCGCATCGACGACGTGACCCAGCAGATGCAGATCCTGCTCGACGAGCCCCTCGTGGGCATCAATAAGCAGGACCACGACGTTGGCCGTATTGATCGCATCCAGCGTTTTCACAATCGAAAATTTCTCGATCGCCTCACTGACTCGCCCGCGTTTGCGCACACCGGCAGTGTCGATCAGCGTGTAATGTTGATCGTCCCGCTCAAACGGCACGAAGATGCTGTCGCGGGTCGTGCCGGCCTGGTCGAAGACGACGACGCGATCTTCGCCGAGAATGCGATTGACGAGCGTGGACTTGCCGACGTTGGGACGCCCGACAACGGCAATCTTGATGCCCGGCTCCTCCGGTTCCTCGTCAGCCGCGGGTTCGAATCCGACGATGACCGGATGCGTTGCCATGACGTCATTGACGAGTTGCGAGACGCCGTTGCCATGGCTCGCCGATATCAGCGCAGGCTCACCGAGACCGAGCGTTGCAAACTCGCCACTCAGGTAGTCGGGGTTTTCGCCATCAACCTTGTTGGCGACGAGAATTGTCGGCGTACCGGTACGACGCAGGGATTCTGCGATGGATTCGTCACCGGGCAATCGTCCGGCACGGGCATCAACGAGCATCAGGCACAGATCCGCATCGCCAATGGCGCGGCGAGCCTGCTCAGCCATCGGGCCCTCGATGCCTTCCTCATCCCCTGTCAGGCCACCGGTATCGACGACGATATAGTCGAAGCTGCCAAGCACGCCGCGACCGTACTGCCGGTCTCGTGTCAGTCCGGCGTACTCGGCGACGATGGCGTCACGTGTGCGAGTGAGCCGGTTGAACAGCGTCGACTTGCCCACGTTGGGACGGCCGACGATCGCGATGACAGGGACCATGGATCACCGAAGCTCGAAAGCGAGCAGTTCGCCACCGGTCGTCATGAGATACAGACGCGCGCCGTCCACGACCGGGCGCGAACGAATGGCATCGCCATCGACTTTTTCGCGTCCGACGAAACGACCATCGGATTGGGCAATGAGGTGGATATAGCCCTCGAGGTCACCAACGGCGATATAGGAACTGATGGTTGCAGGCGTCGACAGCTCGCGGTGCATCAGGGCGTCGTTGACCCACACCTCGTCACCGTCGCCCTCGTCGAAGGCAACGACCTGACCATCGGACTGCGCGACGTAGATGTTGCCGAATCCGCTTGCCAGGCCGGCCGTGCTGGAACACTCTTTCTGCCATCGCGGGCGGCCCGCGTTGAGGTCGAGCGCCGTGATCGTGCCCTGATAGCTCACCGCGTAGAGCACGGGCGCAGCGATTTCCATCCGCCCATCGACATCGACCAGCCGTTCCAGATCAGACTTGCCCTGGGAGATCGCGATGCGCTGGTCGATACCCGCAAGTCCGCGATTGCGATCCATGGCAATGACGCGCCCGTTGGCGAATCCGGCCACGACAATCTCACCGCCCAGAATCGGTGTCGCTGTGCCCCGCAGGGTCAGCGCCGGGACCGATGTGGAATAGATCCAGCGGCGTTCACCGTCGAGGGCATCAAACGCAGCCACTTTGCCGTCTATCGACTGCGCCACCACGAGATCGCGGTCAACGGCGGGCGGGGCGAGCACTTCACTCGTCGTCTTCGCACGCCACGCAAGGGTGCCATCGCTCTGATTCACACCGACGATCTCGCCCGCCGACGTTGCGACAACAACAAGATCTCCACCTGCACCGACCCCACCCGTGATGGCATCCAGCTTCTTGGCGAACGCGTTGCTGCGCTCTTCACTGGAGTAGAAGTCACGAACGTTGACTTCCCAGATGACGCGACCACCGGGCTCCAGCGCCATGACGTTGCCATCGGCCGATGCCGCAAAGATGCGGCCACCGGAAAGTGCAGGCACGAGTGCACTGGCTCGATCATTGGCCTTGCCACCCACACGGCGGCTCCAGACGGAATCCAGCGCCACTTCCGCTGAAATGGATTTGAGTTCCGCAGGCTTGACGACCTCTGCCTTGTCACCACCAAACCAGCTACATCCGCCGAGCAATGCCAGCAGCAATATGGATCCCGCGCGGCGCATCACGGAGCCGACCCGGTCTCGCCGGATTCAGCTTCAGCCGCGGCTGCGGCAATCGGATCGTCCTCGGTCACGGGCACCGTCAGCGACGGCGCCTCGATATCGTCCAGCTTCATTTGCAGCATCGGGCGCGAAGCGGGATCGTCCAGCGCTGCCAGTGCCTTCTCGTAGGAACCACGCGCCTGCTCGCTGTCACCCATCGCAAGGAAAATGTCGCCGCGAATCTCTTCCCAGCTCGGCTCATGTTCGCCCGGCTCCACGCCGACCAGCGTCTCGAGCGCTGCCTCGTGGTTGCCCATCGCCTTCTGGACGCGCGCGAGGCGCATGGCAACGATCGGTTCGAGGGGCGCTTCGACACCGCCCTCGAGCGTGGACTTCAGTTCGGCCTCGGCCTTCTCGAGATCACCATCCTCAACGGCGAGTTTCGCCAGGAACAGCGACGCGAGGTCGGCATAGCTGGAGCCGCCGTGCTCTTCTTTGAGCTGATTGGCCAGGAACGTACCAGTCTGCCTCGCTTCGTCATCCAGCGGCGTAAAGGGCCCCTGATTACCGACCGCATCGAGCAGATCAGTATAGATGGCGGCGGCAGCCTCGCCCGTGGACTGCACATGATTCTCCCAGGCCTGGTAGCCCAGAACGCCTCCGACAGCGAGTACCAGGGTGACAACGAGGGAAGTCCCGTTCTCATCCCACCATCGCTTGATGGATTCTAATTGTTCTTCGTCCGAATCGGCCACGACTACTCCTTAACCAAAAACCTTGTCCAAATATTCGTTCAGTGCAGACAGCTTCACATCGACCTGCTGTCCTTCGTCGCGCAGGTGCTTGACGCCAACCTCCCCGCGCGCAATCTCGTCTTCGCCCAGTACAAGCGCAACGCGCGCGCCGGACGCATCGGCGCGCTTCATCTGCGCCTTGAACTTGCCGTCACCACAATGCGTCATGACCCGCAAGCCCGCAAACCGGTCGCGCACCTGTTCGGCGAGCAGCAACGCTTCCTGCCGGGCTGATTCGCCCGCCGATGCCACATAGACATCGGCCAGCGCTCGATGCTCGAACTGCGCCTCGAGCATCAGGGCAAGGCGGTCGAGGCCCATAGCAAATCCCACTGCGGGTGTCGCACGGCCACCGACTTCCTCAACCAGGCCGTCATAGCGCCCTCCGCCGCAGACCGTACCCTGGGAGCCGAGCGAGCCCGTCACCCATTCGAAAACCGTCTTGTTGTAATAGTCCAGCCCACGAACGATACGCGGATTCACGCGATATCGCTGCTGCTTGACGTCGAGCAGGCGCAAAACACCGTCGAAATGCTCGCGGGACTCGTCATCCAGATAGTCACTGAGAGGCGGTGCGCCTTCGAGTACCGCCTTTGTGCGCTCATCCTTGCTGTCGAGAATACGCAGCGGATTCGTTTCGAGGCGGCGCTGACTGTCCTCATCCAGCTCGCCGCGGTGCGGCATGAGGTAGCCGACGAGCGCCTCACGGTATCGCGCGCGACTCTCGCCCGTCCCCATCGTATTCAGCTCCAGCTCGACCTCGTCGGAAACGCCAAGCTGCTCCCAGATGCGCGCTAGCATCAGGATCAGTTCAGCATCGATGTCGGGGCCGGGCATGCCGAAACACTCGGCACCGATCTGCTCGAACTGGCGATACCGGCCTTTCTGGGGTCGCTCGTAGCGGAACATCGGACCGCAGTACCAGAGTCTCTGTACCTGGTTGAACAACAAGCCGTGCTGATTCGCGAGTCGAACGCAGCCCGCCGTTCCTTCTGGTCGCAGCGTGATGCTGTCGCCGCCACGATCCTCGAACGTGTACATCTCCTTCTCGACGATGTCCGTGGCTTCACCGACTGTTCGTTCGAAAAGATTCGTCGATTCGAGCAGCGGCAGCCCGATCTGACGATAACCGTACGCATGGAGCACCTCTGCGACCTTGTCAGTCACAAAGCTGTAGATCTCCTGTTTTTCCGGCAGCAGATCCTGCATGCCGCGTACAGTCTGGATTTTCATGATGTCAGGATTCTTTTGCGATCAGCCGTTTTTCGGCTTCTTCTTTCTCGGCCGCCCGGGCCCGTATCATGGCCTCGAGCTCGTCGAGAAGCTCCTCGTTCCGGACCTTGTGATCCGGCTTGCCGTTGACGTAGATCAGGTTGTTCGGTGACGCGCCGGTCAGGCCGATATCGGATTCCTTGGCTTCGCCCGGTCCGTTGACGATGCAGCCGATGATCGCAACATCAATGGGCGTCGTGATGTCCTCGACCCGACGCTCGAGTTCGTTCACGGTGCCGATGACGTCGAAGTTCTGGCGTGAGCAACTCGGGCAGGCCACGAAGTTGATGCCCTTGCTGCGAAGGTGCAGGCTCTTGAGCATGTCGAAGCCGACCTTGATTTCCTCGACCGGGTCGGCAGCGAGCGACACCCTGAGCGTGTCGCCGATCCCTTCCATGAGCAGAAGCCCGAGGCCAATCGACGATTTCACGGTGCCGGATCGGAGTCCGCCAGCCTCGGTGATACCAAGATGCAGCGGCTGATCGATCTGCGTTGCAATGCGACGATAGGCATCGACCGCCATGAAGATGTCCGACGACTTCATGCTGAGCTTGAAGTCCTGGAAGTCTTCCTTGTCGAGCAGCTCGATATTGCGCATCGCCGATTCGACCATCGCGGTCGCGTTCGGCTCCTTGTACTTGCGAAGGAGATCCTTGCCGAGGGAACCCGCATTCACACCAATGCGGATCGGTATGCCCTTGTCTCTGGCGGCACTGACGACAGCCTTCACCCGGTCGGCAGAGCCAATATTGCCGGGGTTGATGCGCAGGCAGTCGACGCCGAGTTCAGCGACGCGCAGCGCAATCCTGTAATCGAAATGAATGTCGGCGACGAGCGGTACGCGAGCCTGCTTTTTGATCTCACCGAAGGCCTCAGCCGCTTCCATCGTCGGGACCGAGACGCGAACGATGTCCGCGCCGACGGCCTCGAGGCGCCGGATCTGCTCAACCGTCGCCTCGACATCCGTCGTCTTCGTGTTCGTCATGCTCTGCACTGAAATCGGGGCATCGCCACCGACCGGTACATTGCCAACCATGATCTGACGTGACTTGCGACGTTTAATCGTCGATTCCTGTCTCATCGTATCCTCTTTGATGCTGCCGGGCTCGCTACAGGCGAGCGGTTCTCACTCTTGCCGTGTCATCAGCGGTCGTAAATCGTCCGAGATCAATCGCCTCGCCATCGACCGTCATCCGTACGCCAGGCGCACGCCCCAACAACACGTCGAAGGGACGCTTGCCATAAACTGTCATCACGTCGCCGGGCCGATTCAGGTCGGCGTAGACCTGATCGCCATCACCGTCGGAGATTTCCACCCAGCACTCGTCGCTGAACTCGAAACCGAGTGTGGCCTCGCCGCCGGCGTAGACGCTGATGTAATTGACCCCGTCTTCGCGCACCCGTTCGATCTGAATCTCATCGCTGCCGGCCGCGTCTTCAGCAGTGTCGGCGTCAACTGACGCTGCCTCGTCTGCAGGTTCGGCGGACTCCGTGGAGGATTGCGGGACGGCCTCGACAATGGGTGCCTCGGGCTGCGGCACGACGGCTTCTGTCTCGGCAGCGGCCTCGAATGTTGACGGCGCGTCGGCTCCTTCACCGGGTTCCGCAACGACGGCGGCGGTCTCCTCCGCTTCCACCGCGCGGGCAGGCGCCGCGCTCGAGGCAACAGGCGCCGCGGGCGGCTCGCCGCCGATTGACGCCCGCTCCTCGGGTATCGAGCGGACAACAGGCGGCTCCTCGTCGTCACCTGCGATCCAGAACACGAGCGCTCCGACTACAATGATGCCGATGAGGCCCGCAATTCCGGTCTGAATCAGCGGCGCACCAAAGCTCGAGGGCGGCTCTGCGCTCTCCGTGACGTCAGCAATCCGGGGCGCCTGCGGCGTGATGTCCTGCTCCCGTTCAAAGGCCTTGACCAGTTCATCGCCATCGAGCTGCACGACGCGGGCGTAGGATCGGAGGTAGCCCTTGATGAACGCGGGCTTGGGAATCTTCTCGAACTGGCCGTCATCGATGTAGCGAATAAACGTGGTCGTGAGGAACAGCTCGTCGGCGACGGCCTTCTGGCTCAGGCCAAGAGACTCCCGTGCCTGCACGAGACGTTCGGATACCGTCATCCCGTGCGACGCACTGTCCTGCACGTCGGTGACATCGTTCTCGCTCATGAGCCGAGACTCTCCTGGTATTCCGCATACTCGGGCGATGCCGGAAAGATGTTGCGGAGCGCCAGTGCACAGCTTGCTTCCTGGTTCGCATCCTCGAAGACCCGGGCGAGGCGGACACACAGCCACAGCGACTTCGACGTCTGCTGGGCGACACGCTGGTAACGCAGGTAATACTGCCGCGCACGCACGTAGTCCTGACGCTCGAACAGAATCGCAGCGAGCTCAATCAGTGCCTTTGGCTGGTCAGGGTTCAGTGCCACGGCCCGCTCGAAGGCGGCTTCGGCCTGGCGGGCGTCCCCGATGCGCAGATAGCTCACACCAAGATTCTCGAACACCGTCGGCCGGCTGGTGTAATAGCGGTCTTCCGAAGCAATCTCGAGCTGCCGTATCGCATCGTCATACCGGCCAAGCTCAAACAGGAACGCACCATAATTGTTGCGCACCTTGGTCGACGCCTCGCTATTGGCGCGAAGTGCCGCCTTGAAGTGGGTTTCGGCGATCTCATATTCCTGCTCCAGCTGGAATACGAGGGCAAGTGCGTTGTGCGCAGTGGCCGAACGTGAGTCGATGGACAGTGCCCTGTTCAGGTGTTCCTTCGCGCGAGCGTATTCTCCCTGACGCAGATATCCGGTGCCGAGATCGACGAGCGTTTTGACGCGGGCGTCTTCCTGGGTCTGGGGCCCGCTGCCCGGCGTCGAAGGTGACGATGCGCAACCGCCGAGCAGCAGCGCAGCCAGTATGAGGATCAGGGTTTGCTTCATCCAACAATCTCCGCTGCCAGCCGACGATATCTGGCTGACCGCCGCGTCTTGTCGGCAACCTCGCCCACGAGTTGTCCACATGCCGCCTGAATATCCTGCCCCCGTGTCGTGCGAACCGTGACCGAATGGCCTGCCCTCACCAGCCGATCCTGGAACATTCGAACGGCGATCATGCTTGGTCGCCGATAGGGCGTTCCCGGGAACGGATTGAACGGAATCAGGTTGATCTTGCAAGGAAAATCCGCGAGCAGCTCTGCCAGTTCGACAGCATGCTCGGGCTGATCGTTCACTTTATCGATCACCGTGTACTCCACTGTGACCGTTCGCTTCTCGCCGAACTTCTCGGCAACGTAGTGTCGACAGGCCGTCAGCAGCTCCTCGATCGGGTACTTGCGATTGATTGGCACGAGTTCGTTGCGCAGCGAATCGTTTGGCGCATGCAGCGAAATCGCCAGCGAGGCGTCCGTGATCTCGGCGAGACGATAGATGGCAGGCACAACGCCGGCGGTCGAAATCGTGACCTTGCGCTTCGAGATGCCGTAGCCCAGATCATCCATCATCAGATCCACCGCGGCCGTGACGTTGTCGAAATTGAGCAGCGGCTCACCCATGCCCATCATCACGACGTTCGTGACCGTGCGCTCACGGTCCGGATAGGCGCTTGCCAGCGAACGCATCGCGATCCGGAGCTGTCCGATGATCTCGCCGGCCGTCAGGTCGCTGTTGTAGCCCTGCTTGCCGGTCGAACAAAAACTGCAGTCCAGCGCACAGCCGACCTGCGATGAGACGCACAGCGTCCCCCGCCCCGCCTCGGGAATGAATACCGTCTCGACGGCGCTCCCCGACAGCGACCGCACCAGCCATTTGCGGGTGCCATCCTCGGACACACGCTCGGTGATGATCTCGGGCTCGCGAATCTCGCCGATCCCGGCCAGTTTCGCGCGCAGCCCCTTCGAGATATCGGTCATCTCCTCGAAGTCGTCGAGACCACGGTGGTGGATCCACTTCAGGATCTGCCCGGCGCGATAGGGCTTTTCGCCAAGCGATTCCAGGAGCGACGCCATCTGCGATCGCGTCACCCCGAGGAAATTCAGCTTGTCGGCTGGTTGCTGCATCGTTCGCTTATCGTTCGCAGATCTGGTCTTCAGTGAAGAAGTAGGCGATCTCGCGGGCGGCGGATTCCGGAGAATCCGAACCGTGGACGGCGTTCGCGTCGATCGACTCGGCGAAATCTGCCCGGATCGTGCCGGCAGCCGCTTCCTTCGGATTCGTCGCGCCCATCAATTCGCGGTTCTTCATGATCGCGGCTTCACCTTCGAGCACCTGCACGACAACCGGCCCGGACGTCATGTAGCTCACGAGATCGGCATAGAACGGCTTGCCTTCGTGCTCTGCGTAGAACCCCTTGGCTTCATCTTCGGTCAGCTTCGCCATGCGCGAGGCAACGACGCGCAGACCCGCCTTCTCAAAGCGCGAGACGATCTCTCCGATAACGTTCTTCGCGACTGCGTCCGGCTTGATGATCGAGAAGGTTTTTTCGACTGCCATTGATCTGTTACTCCTGAAGTTGGATGTGAGCACCCGCCCCAAAAAATAAACCCGCTATTATACGCGGGTTCACGAGACGGGCGGTGAGATTTCGCGGTAAACCGCGCGCGCGAATTATCCGGATTGTGGGGCCGCAGCGCCAGACTTTCCTTCGCCTTTGTAGGCTTTCCAGCTGTCTGAAAGCTCCCGCAGCCTCGAGACGGCATGCAACACGGTTTCAATCGCCCGATCCACGGCCTCTTCTGTCGTAAATCGCCCGAACGAGAAACGGATCGAGCTGTGGGCGCGCTCGTCCGGGATGCCCATGGCGCGCAGCACATAAGAGGGCTCAATGCTGGCCGAGGTACAGGCGGAACCGCTCGAAACGGCAATATCCGACATCGACATCATCAGCGATTCTCCGTCGACGTGCTCGAAGCTGACGTTGACGATGCCCGGCACGTGGTGATCGAGCGTGCCATTGATGGCACAGGCCTCGAGCGTGCCAATACCGGCCAAAAAGCGGTCCCGCAGCGTCGCGATGCGCGCCGGTTCGTTGTTCGCCTCCTCGGCCGCAATGCGGAATGCCTCGCCCATGCCCACGATCTGGTGGGTCGGGAGCGTGCCTGAGCGCATGCCACGTTCGTGACCGCCGCCGTGCATCTGGGCCTCGAGGCGCACTCTCGGCTGGCGGCGTACGTACAGGGCGCCGATACCCTTGGGCCCGTAGAGCTTGTGCGCCGAAAACGACATGAGATCAACAGCCAGCACCGAAAGGTCGATCGGCATCTTGCCGGCGCTCTGGGCCGCATCGACATGAAAATAGACACCACGGCCCCGGCAGATTTCGCCGATCGCCGCGATATCGTTGGCGACACCCGTTTCGTTGTTCACCTGCATGATCGACACGAGAATCGTATCGTCACGAATCGCTGCCTGAACCTGCTCGGGGGTTATCCTGCCGTCGGGGCCGGGCGTCAGCCATGTGACTTCCACGCCCCCCTTCTCGAGATGGCGACAGGTGTCAATGACCGCCTTGTGTTCAATGGTCGATGTCACGACATGGCGGCGATCCGGGTTCGATGCCTCGACAACGCCCTTGATGGCAAGGTTATCGGCCTCGGTTGCACCCGAAGTCCACACGATCTCTCGCGGATCGGCGCCAATCAGATCGGCAACCTGACGCCGGGCCACCTCAACGGCCTCTTCTGCTTCCCAGCCGTACTTGTGGGAGCGACTGGCGGGGTTTCCGAACTTACCGTCGACAAGGAGACACTGGCTCATCTTCTGTGCCACCCGCGGATCGACGGGGGTCGTCGCCGCATAGTCGAGGTAAACGGGTTCCGTCATGCAGATTCGAACTCTTCCTCAGGCAGCCGGATGACATCATCCTGCACGCCCTGCTGGCGTTCTGCCCGCTGCTGCACCTCGCGCTTGGCGACGATGCTTGCGAGATCGATGCTGCTGAGGAACTGGTGAATCTGGCTGGAGAGATCGGACCAGAGCTCGTGGGTCAGACACGTATCGCCGTGCTGGCAGTCCGCTCGCCCCTTGCAGCGCGTTGCATCCACATTCTCGTCAACGCTGTCGATGATCTGCGCGACGAAGATCGCGTCAGAAGATCGGGACAGCTCGTAGCCGCCACCCGGTCCGCGAACGCTCTTGACCAGGTCATTGCGACGAAGTTTCGCGAAGAGTTGCTCCAGGTACGAAAGGGAAATTCCCTGCCGCTCGGAGATATCCGCGAGGCTGATCGGGCCCTTGCCCTCATGCACAGCCAGATCGAGCATGGCCGTGACTGCATACCGTCCTTTTGCCGTTAATTTCATGGTCATTTCCTCAGTGTTACCCCTCCACCAAGGCAAGTATCCGAGAGGAGGGCGAGTATGAAATTCTTGACTAAATCAGTCAACTAAATGACCCCAGTGTTGACGGGGCCAAAATTGTCAATTGCTTACAGTGTTTACGCGCGCAGTGCCCCGCGGTTCACTGTGGAAATACCGGGAAGGCGTTATTTCCGTTCGATTTTTTTATCGACGGCCGTCAGGAATCCCCGAAGAATGTTGACCTCCATGCTGTCGAGCCGGATGCGGTTGAGCATCCGGCGCAGGCGGGTCATGAGCTGACGCGGATTTTCGGGGTCGTGAAACCCGACGTCGATGAGGGTGCGCTCGAAGTGATCGAACAGGTGCTCGACCGCGCCCGCGGTCGCAGGATCCATGTCCCAGGGCGCATCAGGTACGCCTTCCCGGGCCGCCAGCAGGATCTCGTACGCGATGACCTGAACGGCCATGGCGAGGTTCAGCGAAGAGTACGCCTCCGCCGTGGGAATATTGACGTGATAGTGGCAGAGCTGCAGTTCCTCGTTCTTGAGGCCCCTCGCCTCCCGCCCGAACAGGATCGCAACATCACCACCGGCACTCGCCTCCGCTGCCACTTTCTCGCCGCAGGCCCGCGGCTCGAGCAGCGGCCAGGGGATTCGCCGATCCCGGGCCGATGTACCAATGACCAGCTGGCAGTCCGCAATCGCCTCGGCCACGGTATCGACGACCGTTGCTGACTCCACGACGTCGCTGGCGCTTGCGGCCCGCCATGTCGCCTTCTCGTGCGGAAACTCCCTCGGGTTCACGAGGACAAGCCGCGAAAGTCCCATGTTCTTCATGGCGCGCGCCGCCGCGCCGATGTTGCCGGGATGGGTCGTCTCGACCAGCACGACACGCACTGTCGGAAAGGCGATGGCCTGTGTTTCACTCATGCCGCGAATCATACGATATCTGGTATGATCCGCGCCGCCCGATCTGCGTTCGGGCACGCTCTTTTTCAACACTTCGGGATTCTTCAATGCAGCCAATGGCAAACATGGCGCTGCGGGCCGCGCGCAATGCGGGTCAGCGCGTCGCCCGTGCGTTCGACCGGCCGGACACCATCAAGGTGTCCGAGAAGGCACGACACGACTTCGTCACCAATATCGACAGGGAAGCCGAGTACGTGATCGTCGAAACGCTTCGCGAGAAGTACCCGAAGCACGCCTTCCGTGGTGAGGAAGGCGCCAGCGCCGGCGACGACGATGCCGAATATGAGTGGATCATTGATCCGATCGACGGCACCTACAACTTCGTGCGGGGAATCCCTCATTTCTGTATCTCGATCGGCTGCATGAAGGATGGCCGACTGGAGCACGGCGTCATTGTCGACCCGATGAGAAATGAGGAATTCGTCGCGAGCCGCGGCCATGGCTGCCAGCTCAACGGCAAGCGCGTCCGCACCAGCGCACTCGAATCACTCGACGGCGCCTGCCTGTCGACGGGTGGACGCGAGAACGCCGAGATTGCGGACAAACAGAGCCAGGTCTATCTCGATCTCCTGAACAGCGGCGGCAAGATGCGCCAGGCCGGCAGTGCCGCGCTGGACCTCGCCTACATTGCCGCAGGACGCCTCGATGGGATGTGGATGCGACGGCTGAGTCTCTGGGACATGGCCGCAGGCATCCTGATGGTGACAGAAGCCGGCGGCCTCGTCGGTGACTTTGAAGGCGGCTCCCAGTATCTCAAATCCGGCAACGTCGTCGCTGCCGCACCCAAGGTGTTTCGCTCACTCGCCCCGGTCGTCAAACGCCACCTCGCCGGGACCTGAGCCTCAGTGGTCGTGACCGTGGGGTCGCGATCCGAATTCAGCGATCCGCTGGTCGAGCTCAGGCGTCTGGAGAATGCGCTTGCGCGCCAGAAGCTTCGTCAGCGCGGCCAGAAAGCGGTCGTAGTAGGCGTGGTCTTCACTGCCGGGATGCGAACGCTCCCAGGCGTCGATCTCTGCGATCAGGCATTGCCGAAACTCATCCCAATCGAAGACTCCCTGCTCGCACAACGTTCGTGCCATGCCGAAGGTACGCCCCTGCCAGGGCGCGTCGAAGACGACCTCACCGTTGGCCATCGGCGGCGCTGCCTTGCCGACGAGTTCCATCAAAGCACCTCGACGCCAATCATGGCGTCTCGTGTGACCAGCGCGGCACGCTCTGACTCCGTCATGCCTGCCGCGCGGGCCGGCATTTGCGGGAGCACCATGTAGCGCACCTCGGCGCTGGAATCCCATACCCGAATCCCGACGCTGGCTGGCAGTTCGAGTCCCATCTCGGCAAGCACGACACGCGGCTCGCGAACAATCCGGGAGCGATAGGCCGGGTCCTTGTACCAGCGCGGCGGCAAGCCAAGCACCGCCCACGGATAGCAGGAGCACAGCGTGCAGACGACGACGTTATGTGTCTCCGGCGTATTCTCGACGACGACCAGTTTATCGACCTGCCCGCCCTCGAACGCAAACGGCGCGATGGCCGCGCTGCCGTCAGCCAGCAGTTGCTCCCGGAATGCATCATCGCTCCAGGCCTTCGCCACAATCCGGGCGCCGTTGAGCGGACCCACGCGATCGTTGTATCGCGCGATGACGTCGTCAACGGCGGCGGCTGTCATCAGCCCCTTCTCGATCAGGATCGATTCGAGGGCCTCGGCCCGAATGGCCTGCGGCAGATGTTCATCGCTCATGACTCAAAGCCTCCAAGATAGGGCTCGAACAGGTCGAGATACAGCGTCACAGCGGGGTCAGCGCCGTCGCCCCAGAGTTCACGGCCATCGAATTCCACGGAGTAGAGGTATTGCGGTTGCTCGCCGAGGCCGTGGGCATTGGTGTCGGGATACACCCATCCATCGTGGATGGCATGAATGCGTCCGACCTTGCCACGCGCGTATGCAGGCAGGCGGGTATGGCCGGGTTTGACGTCGGATGAGGTCAGCACCACGTCATCGACCCTGAAGCGGGGCTCGCGATCAAGCGTGCGCCGGGTACCCGGGCCCGCCTCGGCCATCGGGTCCGGAGTACGCCGTGGGCGTGCCGCGATGAGATCATGCGCCGAACCACCCAGCGCCAGTGCGCGCGCTGAGATCTCAGCCTGCGTCAGCAGGCCGGATTCGACGAGCAGCGTTTCGATGCCGCCCAGCCAGCGCCCGTAGTAACCGTGACCAAGATAGGCGAGCGGATCGATACGCTCGATGCTGTGCCGAAACCGGTCGGCATTATTGAAGGCCCCGGCCGCCGCTGCAGCGTTGACCATGGTGAAAACGGCAGCCTCCCATCGTTCATGGAAGGCGGCCTCGTCAATCTCACGCTCGACGCTGCCGAAACCGTGCTTGCCGCCCAGATCGTGTATACCGTCCATGGCCTCGTTGTATCACGAGGCCGAGCGGCTGGCGAGAGATGCCCGCGTCTTCTCCCAGGATGCGCGATCTATCCGGTACTTCGAGTAGAAGAACGCTGCGATCAGGCCCGGCAGAATGGTCATCGGAGAATCAATTACGCCCAGCCACCAGATGATCTCCGCATCCACCTGCCCGGGAATCGCTTTTTCGGGGAAGGCGATCAGCCACATCGAGAACGTCGCAATCCCGTGACCAATCGAGTTATCGAGTTTTGCAAAGAACGTACGCGCGGAATACAGGATGCCCTCCTGACGCAGGCCGTGCTTGAGATCAATCTCATCGGCCACGTCGGCGAGCGCCGACATCACGCTGATGTTCAGAATGCTGCCCGCCAGCGCGCCGATGGCGGCACAGACGACGAGCGACATGAACAGCATCGGCGCATGATTTTCCGGAAACATGCCCATGAGCCGGAGCACGACCGGCAAGGCCGGGAAGACCGACAACAGGATCGCCGTCACCCAGATGACGTGACGCTTGTCGAAGACCGAATGGAACTTCGCTGCAAAGGCGAAGCCCACCACGTAGCCAAAGAGGCTCGGATAGAAGCGGAAATCGCCGATGCGCTCAGACGACAGTTCCCAGTAGTAGATTTCCATGTACGTGCCGATCCCGCCCCGAATCCCCAGCATCAGGCTCAGGCAGAAGTAGGCAATCATCAGGAACAGATAGTTGCGGTTCGAAAACGCGGTGATCAGGTCACGAACGAAGTCGGTGACACGAAAGCCATCGCCGCTGATGGACTGTGGCAGATACGGTATCCGGTCGCGCGTAAACCATGCGGATGCGAAGAGCACCACCAGAATGACCACGGCGATACTCGACGAAAAGTAGAAGTATGCCTCCGGGTTCAAAAGCCCGTTGGCGAACTGCGCACTCGAGGCGAAGAAGATGAGCGTGTTCAGCTTGAACATCGCGGCGCCACCGAGCCAGCCGAAGAAGTTGTTGTAGCTCATGATCTTCGAGCGGCCAATATAGTCCGGGGCCAACTCGCCGCCGAGGGCAAGATGCGGCACATGGTAGATGGTCATGAACGTCCGCAGGGCAATCGCCCAGAACGTCAGCCATGCAAAGAGCTGCAGCTCGGTGAATCCGTCAGGCGGGTTGTAGATGCACCAGAACGCCACCGCGATCAGCGGCGGCGAAACAAACATGAAGGGATGGCGACGTCCCCACTTTTTCGAGCGGAAGCGGTCAGAGAATGAACCCATGAACGGATCGGAAATCGCATCGACGAAGATAGCGATCGTTGGCGCGAGACCCGCCATCCAGATCTCGATACCGAGAATCTGGTTGTAGTAGAGCGTGACCAGCGCCGCATAGCTGTACAGCGACAGCGTTTCTGCGGTCGAACCGATGCCGAATGCGAGCTTCGTGTTGAGCCGGACTTCAGGAACGTCCGAGCGCGACGAGACGGTAGCCTCACTCATCGCCATTTCCCCCTTCTGGCAATGAGTATAGCGCAGGATCGCGACTTGTCAGCCGCAATCAGGGGTCGAGCAGATTCGGGTCCTCGGCCCCTTCCTTGACGGGAATCGCAAGATCTTCCTTGCTGATACCCAGCATGAGCAGGATGTTGGCCGCGATATAGATCGATGAATACGTACCCACGACGATGCCGATGATGAGGCCGATCGCAAAGTTCTGGATCAGTTCACCGCCGAGCGCGTAGAGCGCCAGAAGCACGAGCAGCGTCGTGAGCGACGTGACGAGGGTGCGGCCCAGCATCTGGTTGAGCGACGTGTCGATGATCGCCACCGGGTCGCTCTTGCGAATCTTTCGGAAGTTCTCGCGTATCCGGTCTGACACCACAATGGTGTCGTTGAGCGAGTAACCGATCACCGCCAGCAGCGATGCCAACACGGTGAGGTCGAAATCCCATCGCGCGATCGAGAAAATGCCCAGGATGATGGTGACGTCGTGAAACAGCGCGACAACCGCACCAACAGCGAACTTGAGCTGAAAGCGGAAGGCGATATAGATCATGACCACGGCAAGTGCTGTCAGCAAGCCGATGCCGCCCTGGTCACGAAGCTCCTCACCGACCGCCGGGCCCACGAACTCAGCGCGTCGCAGCTCGACACCAGCATTCGCCGTCTGCTTCAGCGTGTCGAGTATCCGATCGCCGAGCTGCGCATTCTCCTGAACGGTGAGATTCTGCTGCGGCGGCATCCGCACCAGGATGTCCCGGTCGGAGCCGAAGTACTGGACAATGTGACCGTTGTAGCCGGCCGCTTCGAGTTCGGCGCGGACTTCCTGCGGGTCGACGGGGCCGTCGTAGACCACCTCAACCAGCGTTCCGCCAGTGAAGTCCAGCCCCCAGTTCAGCTGATTGAACGCGAGTGACCCGATCGACAGCACCACGAGCAGCGCGGACACGCCGGCCGCAACCTTGCGGTACTTCATGAATGGTAGATTGAATTCCGCCATAGCTATTCCGTCAGATCGCCAGCTTCGTGACTTTGCGGCCGCCGTAGATCAGGTTGATGATCGCACGCGTGCCCATGATGGCGGTGAACATGGAGGTGAGAATACCGATCGACAGCGTGACGGCGAAGCCTTTGATAGGCCCGGTGCCGATGCTGTACAGGATTACGGCGACCAGCAGCGTCGTCAGGTTCGCATCCAGAATCGTGACGAAGGCGCGCTCGAAGCCCGCATTGATGGCCCCCTGGGGTGATACCTTGTTTGCCAGTTCCTCCTTGATCCGGGAGAAGATCAGCACGTTGGCGTCGACGGCCATACCGACCGTCAGCACGATACCCGCAATGCCAGGCAACGTGAGTGTCGCCGAGAGACTGGACATGATCGCGACGAGCAGCACCAGGTTCGCCATCAGCGCGATATTTGCAGCGAGGCCGAACACCTTGTAGTAGCTCACCATAAAGAGCAACACGAGCCCCAGGCCGACCACCACCGAGATCGCGCCCAGCCTGATGTTCTCTTCGCCGAGGCTTGCACCGACCGTACGCTCCTCCACGATGAACATGTCAGCGGCGAGCGCACCGGCACGCAGCAACAGCGCGAGTTCCCGCGCCTCGCCGGCCGTGAGCCCGGTAATTCGGAACTGGACGCCAAGCGCGGCCTGCACCGTCGCGAGACTGATCACGCGACGCTCTGTATAGGGTTCCGGCACAAGTTGCCGTTCGCCGTCGATGTTCTTCAGGACATCGCGCGTCTTCGTCTCGATGAAGATCACCGCCATGCGGCGGCCGATGTTGTTGCGCGTCGCGCGATTGATCTTCTCGCCACCTTCACCATCGAGGGTGATGTTGACCTGCGGCAGCGAAGTCTCCGGGTCGAAGCCGACAGACGCGTCGATGACCCGGTCGCCGCGAATGATGATGTTGCGTTCGAGCTGCGCAGTACGACCCTCGTAGTCGTAGGTCACCGTGGTCGAGCGCGGCGCATCCGGCAGCGCTTCCATCCGGAACTCCAGCGTCGCGACCTTGCCGAGAATGCGCTTGGCTTCCGTTGTATCCTGAACGCCCGGCAGGTCGACCACGATGCGCGAACCGCCGAGCCGCTGAACCAGCGGCTCCGCGACACCGAGTTCGTTGACCCGGTTCCGGATGGTCTGGACGTTTTGCTGCACGGCAAACGTTTCGATCTCGTCAATCGTCTGTTCGGTGACGGCAAGGTTTACGTAGTACAGCTCGTCCGAGCCGGAGTTGAACGTGAACTCGCTGTAAGATTCCTGCAGCAGCGTTCTCGCCTCGTTCCGCTTGGCTTCTTCCTCGAAGGCGACGCGCAGCACGTTGCCTTCCTGCACGACGACCTCGCGATATCGCAGATTCTCTTCCCGAAGCGTGCGCTTGACGTCGTCTTCGAGCTGCTGGATGCGATCCGCGATCGCGCCGTCGGTGTCGACCTCCAGCAGAAAGTGCACACCCCCGCGCAGATCGAGACCGTACTTCATCGGCTCGGCGCCCATATTGGCGAGCCATTCCGGCGTTGTTGGCGCAGAATTGAGTGCCACCACATACTCACCGCTCAATTCATGCAGGGCGAACTCGATGACCTCTTTGCCGCGCAGCTGAGCGTCATCGTGTGGCACGCGAATCAGCGCATTGCCGTTCTCGAGGCTCGACCCCTTGACGGGAACCCCCTCTTCCTCAAGCGCGGAAAGCGCAACGTCCAGCACCTGCTGGCTGACTGTGCCTCCGGACTCCTCGCTCGAGATCTGGATCGCGAAATCCGGCGGATAGACATTCGGCATGGCATACAGAACGCCGAGCACGAGTGCACCCGCGACCAGCAGATTCTTCCAGAGGGGATAAGTGTTCAGCATCGATCAGATTTGCTTGATCGTGCCTTTCGGCAACGCGGCAGCGACGGCGTGCTTCTGCACCTTGAGTTCCATGTTCGGCGCGACCTCCAGCACAATGTACTGCTCGTCGACCTTGGTGACCTTGCCGAGGAGCCCGCCGTTCGTCACCACCTCGTCGCCCTTCGACAGCGACGTCACGAGATCACGATGCTCCTTGGCCCGTTTGCTCTGCGGACGCCAGACAATGAAGTAGAAGACCAGCGCAAACGCGATGATGATAAAGATGTCCAGGCCCGGAATCGGTCCACCGCCGGCGGGCGCAGCATCAGCTGCCTGAGCGCTCGGAATCAGGAAATCAAGCATGTGAGAGGACCTCTTGAGGGATTGCGAAAGCCGCGTATTGTCTACGAATTGGGGCCCCGGAGCAAAAAAACAACCCGTCCGTCAGGACGGGCTGCCTTCCCTTCCGGGCTTGCGACCGGAAATCATCGCGCCAACCAGGTTCTCACCGTGAAGCAGGCTCGCCACCATGACGCCAAAGAGGTGAAGAAAGACCAGCGCGAACGTCAGATTGGCAAAGAACTCGTGAACCTCTTCCCAGAGTTCTTCGCCCTCCTCATGCTCGCCCAGGTGCCCGTATCGTTCGTCAGCCTCATCCTCGTCGTCATCGGCGTAAGCGATCGCCACCGGGCTCATCGAAGCGAGCGAGAATCCGGCGAGCGGGCCGTGACCCTCAGAGCCGTACAGCATCAGACCGCTGAAGCCCGTCATCAACAGTGCCGTAAGCAATGCCACGATCATCCAGCCACCCAGCGGATTATGGCCTTCATGATAGTCAGGTTCGCCGCGTACCAGACTGCGAACGTAGGCGAGAACCTCCGACGGCGGACGTACGAAGCTGCCAAACCGGGCATGGCGAGTGCCGACAATGCCCCAGATCAAGCGCACGAGGATCAGCGTAACGAGGCAGTAACCGGATATCACATGGACATCCGTGTCGATCTCGGACGAGATCCATGATGTCGCGAACAGCGCGACCAGCGACCAGTGAATGATTCGAACCAGTGGGTCCCAGACCCTTATCGATTGCGCCTTCATGTGCGCCTCCTTTCGATTGATGACGGAGGCAGTTTCCGCGCTGTATGCCCTGCGAACATCGGGCAAATGCCCGGATTGTCCAGACGTGGGACATATGTACCGTCCCGCAGCACTCGACCGAGTGGCTATAATGGGCCACTCAAAGAGACCGTTATGGCCAATCTCAAAGAAATCGTTCTCATTGCCGTTCTCGGCGTTGTCATCCTGGCCAACTGCTACGACGTGGTGGTCGACTACCGGCACGGTGCCACCGACTGGCACCTTTATGTGGAAGCGCTGGTGGTGCTGGTTTCCAGTGCCGCGATTGTGTTCCTGCTGAGGAACCTCAACGCACAGGCGCGCCAGCTCGCGCTGCTCAGGGCCGACCTCGAGGCCAGCCGCCAGGAACTGAGCCTCGAAGACGAAGCGGCGAAGAAAGTGCGCCGCGATATGGGCGAGTTCATTCAGGCGCAATTCGGGCAGTGGGCGCTGACACCCAGTGAGCGCGAGGTCGCACTGTTGCTGCTCAAGGGCCTCAGTTTCAAGGAAATCTCGGCCATCAGGGAAACCACGGAAAAGACAGTGCGCCAACAGGCATCGAGCATCTACCGAAAGGCCGGCGTCTCCGGCAGGGCGTCGTTCTCAGCCTGGTTCATCGAAGACATCCTCTGATGCGCGGAACGTCATGAACCGAACCGAACTCGAGCAGGACCATGATCACAAAGCCGTCGAGGCGCGACTGAAGGCCGGCCCAAAGCCTTCCTATATCGCCGACGCAATTCTCGGCGGCATGGACGGCTGCGTGACGACATTTGCGATCGTATCGGGCTCCATCGGCGCCGGTTTCGGCGGTGTCGTGGCCGTTGTGCTCGGTATTGCAAACCTGCTCGCGGACGGATTCTCGATGGCGGTCAGCAACTACGAAGCCAATCGGGCAGAACAGGAACGCCGGCAGAGTCTGCGTGATACCGAAGCGGCGCACATCGCCCAGGTGCCGGAAGGCGAGCGGGAAGAGATTCGCCAGATTTTCCGGGCGAAGGGGTTCGACGGTGACATGCTGGAGACCGTCGTCGAGACGATCACTTCGGACGAGCGCGTGTGGCTCGACACGATGATGACCGAGGAACACGGCATCGGCACGGCCGAACCCCGCCCGCTCGCATCGGCCGCCGCGACGATGGCCGCCTTCATCACGGTTGGCGCCGTGCCACTCACGCCGTTTCTGGTGCCGGGGCTCGGTCCGGACGCCACGTTCGCGACAAGTGCCGGGCTCGCCGCGACAATGTTCATGGCCGTTGGCGCACTGAAAAGCCGCAACCTGGGGCAACCGCGGCTTCGAGGCGGCATCCGTACACTACTGACGGGTAGCGCAGCGGCAACGATTGCCTATGCCGTGGGCGCGCTGCTGCAGGCCTGGATCGGGGCAGCCTAGGCTATCCGTCACCCACGTCGCGAAAGACGCGGCCCCGCGCTCGCACCGGCGCGAGCAGTTGATCCCAGTCAGGCGACTCGATCTCGTAACCCTCCGGGAACGCCGGCCTCGGTGGCAGACCAATGGCTTCCATCACACGCGGGTCCTCAAAATAGCTGGTCGCCACCTGGGACTGAAAGACCGCACGCGTCGGTCGGGGGAGCGATGCATCGACGCGAGCCATCAGGGTCTCGTCATCGATTTGCCTGAAGTTCTCACCGATCTCGGCCATGGCGTCGCGAATCAGTGCGGCATGGGGTTCGAGCCGCGCCAGAATGCGCGCCATGATCGCCGCATCCGCCGCGCCGGGTCGGTCTTCCGTCGCGGGAATCATGAGATTCGCAAGCCGGCCGACGAATGCCTTTTCATCGACGCTGAAGATCGCATCGCTGGATAGAAGGTCGCTCATGTCTGGTTTTCTCCCGCGCCGGTGCTCAGTCGAACAGATTTGTGATTCGACGTTTGATCTGGGCCGCAACGTAGAGCGCGATCGCCTGAATCGTACTGGTGGGATTCACACCTCCCGCGGTCACAAACACGCTGCCATCAATGATGAAGAGGTTCTTCACATCATGGGAGCGCCCCCACTCATTGACCACGGAACGTTCCGGGTCATGGCCCATCCTCGCCGTCCCCATGAGATGCCAGCCGGCACCCGCCATGAGTTCGCTCGACAGAATATCCCTTGCACCGGCGGCGCGTAACACCTCGCTGCCGGTCTCGACGGCATGCTTCAGCATCGCGCGGCTGTTGTCGCTCAACGTGTACTCGATCTTCGGTGCCGGGATGCCGTTTGCGTCGGTCAGCACCGGATCAAGGGTGACGCGGTTCGTTTCTTCAGGCAGGTCCTCGCAGATCATCACGAAACCCGCCGTGCGGTCGAACAATGCCGCATGGTCGTCGTGGAACGACTGGCCCCAGCGAATCCGGCCATTGCCGAGTCCCTCGAGCGCGGTGAGCGCGGGACCGCGGCCCCGGGTGATCTCCATGGTATAGCCGCGCACGAAACCCCGCGCCGGATCGGTCTCGTAGAACTCCTGGCTCCACAGACCACACCCGACCGGCCCCTTGTATGCATCGAGCGGGCGATCGAAGATGCCCCGAACCGAAGCGTAAGGGTGGAACATCAGGTTCTTCCCAACGAGCCCGCTACGGTTTGCGAGGCCGTCAGGGAACTGCGCGGACCTCGAGTTCAGCAAGATGCGCGGCGTTCCGATCCCGTTGCAGGCAAGCACGACGACTTCGGCAAGCTGTTCCTGCTCGTTGCCGTTCTCGTCGTAGTAGATCACACCCTTGGCAAAGCCCTCGTCGTTGACCGTAATCTCGCGGACGCGGCAGCGGGTTCTGAGCTCGACGCCCCGGCAAATCGCCTCCGGCCAGTAGGTGATGTCAGTACTCGCCTTCGCGCCCTGCGAACATCCGGTGATGCAGGGACCGAGGTTCTTGCAACGGTCACGCCCCTCGTAGGGTTCAGTCGCAATCGCCGAGTCGGAAGGCCACCAGTGCCAGCCCAATTCATTGAAACCTCTTGCAATCGTTTCGCCGGCTTCGCCGAGGGGTACCGGCGGCAGGTTCGGCGACTTGGCCGGGTAGGCCGGGTCGCCCGCCAGACCGGCCACGCCCATCACCCGGTCGTTCTCGGCATAGAAAGGCTCGAGGTCTTCGTAGCAGATCGGCCAGTCCTCCGCGACGCCGTCAAGCGTTCGAACGCGGAAGTCGGAGGGGTGCAGGCGCGGGAAGTGCGCGGCGTACAGAACCGTGCCCCCACCGACGCCGTTGAAGTTGGCCACCTTGATCGGTGAGTCGTCTTCGTTGACGGGATAATCGGCATCCAGCGAACGGGTATTCGGGCTGACCGCGAAATCGGAGAATTGCCGTGTCTCCCAGTCCATGCCGGTGCTCGGATATCCCGACGGATTCATCCAGTCGCCCTGCTCGAGACACAGAATGCGCATGCGGGTATCGACAAGACTCCAGGCGAACGCGGCGCCGGATGCGCCCGCCCCGATGATCAGCACATCAACCGGCTCGTTAGTCACGGGTTACTCCTCAGGCATCTTCCCAGCCGGCATACACACCCGCGATAAACGGATCGAGGTTGCCCTCCTCGATCGCAGTGCGCAAGCCGGCCATCAGGTTCAGGTAATAGTAGAGATTGTGGATCGAATTGAGCTGCGGTCCGAGCATCTCGTTGCACTTGTCGAGATGATGCAGGTAGGCGCGCGAGAAATTTCGGCAGGTATAGCACTCGCAGTTTGCATCGAGCGGCAGTTCGCTGTCCCGGTGCTTTGCGTTGCGCAGCTTGACGATGCCACCCGACGTGAACAGCGTGGCGTTACGCGCGTTGCGGGTCGGCATCACGCAATCGAACATGTCGACCCCGCGACGAACCCCCTCACACAGGTCCTGCGGCGTTCCGACGCCCATGAGATAGCGCGGCTTATCGGCGGGCATCCGGGGCGCGGTATGCGTGATGACCTCCATCATCTCGTCCTTCGGCTCGCCTACCGACAGCCCGCCAATTGCGTAGCCCTCAAAGCCGATCTCAAGCAGACCGGCGAGGGATTCGTCACGCAGATCGTTGTAAACACCGCCCTGAATGATGCCGAAGAGCGCATTGTCTGACTCGAAGGCATCACGCGAGCGCTGACCCCAACGTAGCGAGAGTTCCATCGACGCCTTCACCGCCGCCTTGTCGGCGGGGTACGGCGTGCATTCATCAAACTGCATGGCGATGTCGGAGTTGAGCGACATCTGGATGCGCATGGATTCTTCGGGCGACAGGAAAATTTCGTCCCCGTTGATCGGCGATCTGAACCGGACGCCCTCCTCGCTGATCTTGCGCAGGTCGCCCAGCGAAAACACCTGAAAGCCACCGGAATCGGTGAGGATCGGACGCTCCCAGCTCATGAAGCCGTGAAGACCACCGAGTTTGTCGAGAATCTCCGTGCCCGGGCGCAGAAACAGATGGAAGGTATTGCCGAGCAGGATCTGGACACCAATGTCCTCAAGCTGGGCTGGCGATAGCGCCTTGACCGAGCCATAGGTGCCACACGGCATGAAGATCGGCGTCTGTACCTGGCCGTGATTCAGGGTAAGCGTGCCGCGGCGTGCTTCGCCGCAGGTATGGATGACTTCGAATTCCAATGATTTTCCCGGCCTTCTCTAGCGCGTAATCAGCATCGCGTCACCATAGCTGAAAAACCGGTACCGATCCTCGATGGCGGCGCTGTATGCCTGCATGATGTTGTCCCGACCGGCAAGTGCGCTCACCAGCATCATGAGCGTCGACCCCGGCAGGTGAAAGTTGGTGATGAGTGCGTCGACACAACGAAACTCGTAGCCCGGGTATATGAAGATGTCGGTTTCACCGCTGTAGGGTTCAATCGCGCCCGATGCCGCTGCCGTCTCGAGACAGCGAACCGACGTCGTCCCGACGGCAATGACCCGCCCGCCACGTTCCTTGCAGCGCCGAACCGCCTCGCAGGCGTCGCTGCCGACTTCCAAAGCCTCCGAATGCATCTCATGGGCTTCGACGTCCTCGACACGCACCGGCTGAAATGTGCCCGCACCCACGTGCAACGTAACGAACGTTTCTTCGACGCCTTTGTCAGAGAGCGCCTTCATCAGCGCTTCGTCGAAGTGCAGTCCCGCCGTCGGCGCAGCGACGGCCCCTTCATGCCGCGCGTAGACCGTCTGGTAGCGCTCCTGGTCGGCAATCTCGTCCTCGCGGTCGATATACGGCGGCAGCGGCATGTGACCGCAAGCATGTGCAATCGCAAGTACACCCGGCTCCGGAAATCTCACCTCGAAGAAAGCGCCCTGTCTGCCGACGACCTCAACCACATGCTCGCCTCCCTCGAGCGAGATCGACGTACCCGGCTTCGACGACTTCGACGCACGAATCTGCAGGATTGCGAGGTGATCGCCGATAACGCGCTCGAGCAGCAGTTCGACCCGCCCGCCCGTTGCCTTGGCCCCAAAGAACCGGGCGGGGATGACACGCGTGTCATTGAACACGAGCAGATCGCCGGGACGCGTGAGTGCCAGCAGATCACGGAACCTGTGATGCGCGATTGCGCCGGTGCCCGCATCGAGATGCAGCAGCCGGCTTGCCGTGCGCTCTTCGGCCGGATATCTGGCAATGAGTTCGTCGGGCAGTTCGAACTCGAAATCACTGACTTTCATAGGGGTATAGCGGTGCTGGCGAGCGCTGATATTACCAGAGCCGCACTTGGCGACGGCATCCGATAGCGGTAGATTGAAGAAGCAACAGGAGGGATTTTCACATGAGCGAGACAGCATCCAACACCACCCAGGAACCGAACACCGGCCCGATTCCCGGCAATCCGGGCGGCATGCCCGACGAGATCCCGCCGGCATCGCAGATGGACCTGGATGCCATCAACCCGGTCTACGCCCGACTCTTCAGCGAGAACCGCTGGCAGGAATACTTCGAGCGGCTGCGCCACGAGGATCCCGTGCACTTCAATGAAACGCCGACCACTGGCCGGTACTGGAATCTGACGAAGTACGAGGACATCAAACGCGTCGACTCCGACTGGCAGAATTTTTCGTCAGCCAACGGCATCACGATCGGGCGCCCGGTCGATGCGGAAGCTGGGGATGGCCCCTTCTCGAACTTCAAGATGTTCATCGCCATGGACCCGCCGACGCATGACGTGCAGCGCAAGACAGTCACCGGCGTCGTCGCACCCACGAACCTCGCCAAACTCGAACCACTGATTCGCGAGCGCACGCGTTCCGTGCTCGATTCGCTGCCCGAAGGCGAGGCATTCAACTGGGTCGACAAGGTGTCGATCGAGCTCACCACGATGATGCTGGCAACGCTGTTCGACTTTCCTTTCGAGGAACGCCGCAAGCTGACTTTCTGGAGTGATGCCGCGACCACCATCCCGCAGCCCGGCGCTATCGTCGAAACCGGCGAAGAAAAGCGGGACGCCATTCTCGGCTGTCTGGAGGAGTTCACCAAGCTCTGGGAAGAACGCAAGGTCAACCCCGGGGATGACCTCGTCTCGATGCTTGCGCACGGCGAGGACACAAAGAACATGCACCCGATGGAGTTCCTCGGCAACCTCATGCTGCTGATCGTCGGCGGCAATGACACCACCCGGAACACGATGAGCGGCAGCGTCTACGCACTGTTCAATCAGTGGCCAGACCAGCTCGCCAAGCTGCGCGAGAAGCCGGAACTGATCCCGAACATGGTCGCCGAGATCGTCCGCTGGCAGACACCGCTTGCGTACATGCGCCGTACTGCCAACCATGACTGCGAGATCCGCGACAAGCAGATCAAGAAGGGCGACCAGATCCTGATGTGGTACGTGTCAGGAAACCGCGACGAGGACGTCTTCGAAAATGCGAATGTCGTCGACATCGAACGCGCCAACGTGCGCCATCACCTGTCGTTCGGCTTCGGCATCCATCGCTGCATGGGTAACCGGCTCGCGGAGCTGCAGCTCCGCGTACTGTGGGAGGAGTTGCTGCCACGCATCGAGCACATCGAGGTGCTGGCCGAGCCGGAGCGCACGTACTCCGCTTTCGTGAAGGGCTACACGCACATGCCGGTAAAGATCACGCGCAGGAAGTAGCGCCCGTCGTCCTTCGGCTCGCGCCAGAAGCTCGCGCCGAAGGACCTCCCGGCTCATGCCCTATCTCACTCGCCCACCCTGCCCGGCACTCAGGCACGTCGTCGAACACATCGGCCTGCAGGAGAGCGCGTCATTCTCACCCGACGATCCGCATACCCGCATTCTGCCCACCGGCACGATTGATCTCGTCTTTCACTACGGTGACAGGTTCCTGCAGTTTTCGGCCGATGGCGAGCGCGATGAACCCGTCGCGTACGTCACGGGCCAACGCCTCTCACCGATCGAGGTTGCAGCGACCGGCAGAACCGGCATTGTCGTCGTTGGTCTCTACCCGTGGGCGGCACCCGCGATGCTGGGCTGCAACGCCGCCGTGCTACAGGGAATCACCTGCGACCTTCGCCACTTTCTGCCGCCCGACTCGATCGCAAGACTGACGGATCAACTGTGTCGCACGCAGATGCCCGACGCGCGACTCGAACGGGTTGAGAATTTCCTGCTGGCGTACGCATCGCGCGAGTACGACAGCCTCGCCCGATTTGCCGCCCTGCACCTGTTGAGAGCACCGAACCTGAAGATCACCGGGCTGGCCCGCGAATTCGGCATCAGCAAGCGGCAGCTCGATCGTCGATTCGACAGTGCGATTGGCCTGACACCCAAACAGTTCGGGCGCGTCATGCGATTCCAGCAGGCCCTCGGCGCACTCGACCGCGGCATACGCCCGGCCCAGGTTGCCGCAGAGACCGGCTACTATGACCAGGCACACATGAATCATGAGTTCGCGGCCCTCGCCGCGTCCACACCCGATTCGCTGTTTCGCGAACGGGAGCCTACCCCCCTGATGGCGTCGTTCAATCGCAACGTGTCCTCTTTTTACAATACGCTCTACCTGAACTGACGCACCGTTCGGTTTCCAGAACAAGGAAACCAGAACATGCGAACGTCCCTCTTTTTCTTTTTCTTTCTCTGCCTGACCGCGCTCACACTGACTGCGGGTGCGACCGAAGTGCCGATCGAACCCGACGCCTGGCAGCGTGCCGACAGAATCGGGTTCTCACGCTATCTGGGACGGGATGCCATGATGCTCAACGGTGGCGTCTATGCCGCACACGGCATCGACATCGCTAACGGAACGGTGTCGATGGATGTCGCCATGCACGGCCAGCGCGGCTTCGTCGGCATCGTCTTCCGTCACCAGTCGAACGCCGACTACGAACTCGTCTATCTGCGACCGCACAAAAGCCGCCTGCCCGACGCCCTGCAGTACACACCGGCCATCAACGGTATGACGGGCTGGCAACTGTACACAGACGACTACACCGCGGCCGTCGAGTTTCCACTCAATCGCTGGGTGAACGTCACGGTCGAGTTCAGCGGACGCGAGGCGTCAGTCTACGTCGATAACGCGTCGACGCCGGCGCTGACCGTCGATCTCAAGAGCCCGAATGCGTCCGGCAGCATCGGCGTGTGGGGCGGCAATGTCGCGCACATATCGAACGTTCGCTATACCGCATCTGACGACCGGGCGGTGCCGCCGCTACCTGCTTTCGAGCCTGATCCAGACACGCTCGACCACTGGCAGATCTCGCAGGTGTACGCCGGCGGCTCACGACCCCACGATCGCGTTCCCGAAGACGCCATGTGGCAGGATGTTGCGCTCGAGGCACCGGGCATCGTCAACATCTCTCGCTATCACGCCAAGGTCAGCCGCGACACGGATCTCGTCTTCGCGCGCACGACGATTCAAGCGGACGCGGATGAACCGCGCGCGGTCTCCATCGGCTACAGCGATGAAGTCACGGTCTTCCTGAACGGGCAGCCGATCTACCACGGCCGGTCTGCGTTCTCGCACCGCTACCCCTTTGCGCTGGGCAACCTCGGTTTCGAAAACGACGTCGTGTATCTGCCACTCCAGCGCGGCGACAACGAACTCATGCTCGCCGTTGGGGAAATCTTTGGTGGCTGGGGATTCGGGGTGCGGCTGCTGCCGGACTGACAGCGATGGCGCCTCAGTGCGGCAAGATTTGCCGCCCTCCGGGCCTCTGCTATACTCGCCGCCTCTTGCCGGGGTGGCGGAACTGGTAGACGCGCCGGATTCAAAATCCGGTTCTAGCAATAGAGTGCGGGTTCAAGTCCCGCCCCCGGTACCATCTCTACGTGATTCCTAATGAACTTGTGAACTGAAGCACTGGTATTGGTGCATTTTTAGTGCACTTCACTCTTTCAATCCAATGCAATGTTGGAAAGCGGGATAACCTTGCTAAACTCATCCATTACAAGCCGTCGAAGGCGCTTTAACTCACTCCGCGTGAATTCGATCGACTGAATTGCAGTAGCGTGTTCTGGAATTCCTTCAGCTCCATCTCCAATCACGCACAGCGCACGTTCGTCGCTTTGGTCGACTATCAGTCTTAGCGCGGAAGTGACTGCCATAGACGCGCCGATCACCGGGCGTTCTCCACCAGAGTTAAAGCTGGCTTCGCACCGTGAGGTTAGTTCCGAGGTGTCTGAATATTGAATTGCTCGAAGGAGTGATAACCCACGATGTTGCAAGTCATCGCGTCGAAAAGCCTCGACTGTCGGCGCACCATTTTCGACCTGATCTTCGTATATCGCTCGAAGCAGCTTTTCAGTGTCAGCGACTGGCCCCATTTCGCCACAATCAGTCTCCTCGCACTCACAACGAGCCTTCTTCGAGTTATCGACTTGCTGCTTTGACATTTGGCTCTATGAGAGGGCGAGTGCGTCTAGCAACTCCCGCGGGAAAGACTGACCGTCAAACTCAACATCACCACTAACCTCAGGCCGCCCTTCGATAAAAGCATAGTATGAAATCGTCCCATCACCTGGAAAACCAACCTCAATATGTTTTTGACCCGGGTCGCGCCAATAAAAGACGACTTCGCCATCGTCTTCGCTCATAAGCCCTGGCGTCCCGATATCATAGGGAATGAAGTCAATGAAGGTTAAGGCAGCGTCAAACGCTGCGTCATTTATTTTTTCATCGTGGCGAAGCACTTGAAGCTCGGCACACAGTTCAGCATTTCGATCACCTCGACTCACCTCACAGCCAGTAGAAATTGACCAAGATGCATAAACCGGCTCAGATTGAGTTGCCGCAATACCTACAATCATGAGAGCGGTACCAGTTATATTTCGCATTATCCGTGAAGGATCATTTTCTTGATTCTGCAATTTCATGGTTCCGCCAATATTCGTCACGAATTCACTCATTAAGACTGATCTCCCTTGCGACGCTATCAACTAACAACTCTAACAAGACCGCTTTGTTCTTTTGGTGCATTTCATCGAATTCTTGTTCAAGGACCCCTTCAGAGAGCAATTCAGACAATTTTGACCTTTCTTGCAGACGCCCTTCCTGAATATGGTCAATCTTAACCAATGCTCGACCATCATTTACTCGACTATCAAGATTTACACGATTAAGTATGGAACGAACCTTAGTAAGCTGAGAATCCTCAAACCAGCCTTGGTGAACATGCCAGACTGGGCCATGATTTAGAACGTTACTGGGAAAAAAACCTGACTCAGTATCTAGTAACAAACGCACATCATAGGCATCCAACTCGTCCACGAAGTCGAAAGTATCAACGTACTGCAACGTTGCGGCGTTAGCATCAAGCTCCGGTGGCAAATGAGAAGCAAGAGCGCGTAGCAACTTGAATGCGCGACTTTTGATCACGTCCCATCGAGTGTAAGTCAGACAATTTACAGCTATCCAGTTATTCTCGATTGCTAGGCGCCAATCAAGCGAACCGTCCCGCTTGAGCGCAGAGAAAGTAATCTGACCAGGCGGCTCAGGCATTTGCTCCATTGTCTCGTCGGGTCCCAAAGACAGCGCGATAACCCTAGGAACATCAACTTTAGGCAGAAGATGTTCCCACTCCCCATGGGCCTGCTTCACATTTTCGATTTCGGACTGACTAAAATTTCGCCCGCAGACAACGACAAAAACCACTTCCGAGATGGAGTGATGGCCGCTACAAGGTTTAAATGCCAAAGAAACTCTCCCTTTAGCCGTGAGTATAAAGACCGCAGCTCGCGGATTAAATTCCC
Source organism: Pseudomonadales bacterium (assembly GCA_965267485.1). Taxonomy (GTDB): domain Bacteria; phylum Pseudomonadota; class Gammaproteobacteria; order Pseudomonadales; family Azotimanducaceae; genus JANQJA01. The sequence continues at coordinate 3,761,304 of OZ254080.1, forward strand.
AATCGCATCAGGAATCTGGACCAGCGGCCTTTGAAGCGCACTAGAAGTGCACCAAAAAGAAGGACAAACCCCGATAACACTAAAATATAGGTTATTTTAACCTACATAGAACCGGATTTTATATCCGTTATTGACGTTTGTTCCGTCTTCATCTACCTTGAGGCCAGTTATTGAACGTGATGGCAGCCAGTGGCAAATATCGAGAGGAGACAGGGCAAAAACGGTCGGATCTCTTACCGTGCCCTCGTTCGATTAAAGGGACATCCCGCCGAATCCGCCACGTTCTCTAGACTCACAGATGCCAAAAGATGGGCGAGTGCAACAGAGTCTGCAATTCGTGAAGGAAGATACTTCAAGACGTCGGAAGCAAAGAAGCGAACTCTCTCGGATCTAATTGGACGTTACATGGAAGAGGTGCTTCCTAATAAGCCGAGATCGGCCTATGAGCAGCGATATCAACTTGAGTGGTGGCGTAAGGAACTCGGAGCATATGTTTTGGCGGACGTCTCTCCAGCACTGCTCACCCAGGCTAAAGACAAACTAGCGCGAACGGCAACAAAAGCCGGGGCTGAACGCTCCCCAGCAACCGTGAACAGGTACCTAGCGGCGCTCTCTCACGCATTTTCTGTTGCTGCAAAAGAGTGGCACTGGATAGAGGGCAACCCTCTCCGAAACGTGTCCAGGCCGCGAGAACCTAGAGGTCGTGACAGATTTCTCGACAAGGATGAAATCAGACGCCTTCTTGAGGCCTGCGAACAAAGCAACTATTCACATCTCGCAACGATCACGCTGCTTGCGCTGTCAACCGGAATGCGCAGGGGGGAGATCCTCGGACTAAGGCGACAGGACGTAGACTTAGAATCCAAATGTATCCACCTGGTCGAGACCAAGAATGGAGATAGGCGTCGAGTGCCTCTTACTGGGGTCGTTGAAAAGCGCCTCAAAGAACTTCTGATACGCCGCCAATCGGAAGAACTTCTGTTTCCTAGCGTCAGGGACAAGTCGAAGCCGATCAAGATCGACGCTTACTTCAAGCAAGCAGTAAAGGATGCTGATATCAAGAATTTTACGTTTCACGACACTCGACACACCGCAGCGTCTTACCTGACGATGACGGGAGCATCGCTCCCTGAGATCGCGCACATACTTGGACACAAGACCCTTGCGATGGTGAAGCGTTATGCGCACTTGAGCGACGACCACACCAGCAAGGTTGTTGCCCGAATGAACGAGGAGCTGTTCCAATAATGGTGACGCTAAAGCCTTCCAGGGCCAATCAACTAGTTAACCAGCCTGAGCTAACGAGCAGTGAGGCTCTCTCTCTGGTCCGAGTAGGGGACCGAGAGTTCAAAACAGACTTCGATCGATGGGTCCCGGAGTATTTGGACCAGCACGCCTTAGGTTTGTGTGAGGATCGCGCAAGGCGCGTCATCCTCGAGCATCAAGACGAGATGATCATCGAGTTTCCAATTGCACCACTCGCCTTTTACCGATGGTGTCACATTCCTGGCAACCCGATCTCATTGGAATCCATTGCCATTGCGGCTTTTCAGCAGAATCTCGACGCCTTCATCCTTGAGCTCAGCGAAAACACCGTCGCAGATTGTTTCGCGGGCCGTGCCGGATGGACGAACGACGTACTAGAAGCGGTGCTTGAGATGTTGCGACAGGGGATCGTGCCGAAATCCGTGAATCAAGTCATTCGGCAACTGAAGGACCGTGCAAATGGCAGCATCATCGAGATTCGGGAGGATCAACTCGTGTATCGAAAGCAGGATGGTCTCGATAAAAAGATTACCATTGTGCGTTTTTCTAAACATATCAACACATGTCTAAGACGGCTCGAAAATGCCGCAAAATCGATTCAAGCCAACGGGACCACGTAAAAACACTTCACAAATGGTCGTCTAGAACCATTTTTGGTCGCCTAGCGTGAATCCATCGGTCCTACTCCATAGCCTGCAAGTCATCTCGAACGACTTCGACACAGGGAAAAGGAGGTCAAATGGACGCAGCAGCCCCGAAGCTCTTTAAACCAAAAGAGTTCAGCGAGAAACACCCGAGCGTTCCGATCGGCACACTTCGGGACATAATCTTCAAGAGCAAACCACGAAATTCTTCAACGGGCTCGATCCCTGGCAATGGATTCGACAGGGCGATTGTACGATTGAACGGTTCAGTCCTCATCGATGAGAAGGCGTTCTTTGAGTGTCTCGAGGACCACAATCGACAGCGAGGCGGGACTTGGACGCTAGAAGATAGCGTAAATGTCGCCACTACAACCAGTGATGGCTCATCTCCAGACACGCTCGTACATCACCCTTCCGCTAACGATAAATCATTCTCCACGGTTCTCTACGACAACGATCACAAATGCGTTGTCAGACACGACGGGAAAGTACTTCACTTCAATCTGGTCAAGGGCTACGACAGAAAAACCGGCGAGGTCTGGCACCCAAAGAAGGGATCGAAATGAAGTGGTTCAAACACGATTCCGACGCAAACCGAGACAGCAAGCTCGAAAAGGTACTGATGCGGTACGGCGCAGAGGGGTACGCGCTCTACTGGTTGTGTCTCGAACTCATCGCGGGCCAGATCAGCGCCAGCAAGCTCAGCTTTGAGCTCGAACATGACTCGGAAATCCTGGCGTATCGACTCAAGCTCGACAGCGCCAAAGTCGAAGAGATGATGCGATACATGGTTGACCTCGATCTCTTCGAGATTGAAGAAACCACCCAAAGGATCACCTGTCTCAAGATTGCGGAGCGCATTGAAAACTCTGTTGTCCGAAACAGCGAACTGGCGGCGATTCAAAAGCGGCTCAAAGCAGGCACCATCCACGAGTTTCCGGAAACATCCGGGAAGACTCCGAAAGTTTCCTACAGCGCCTCGGACGCGTCCGGAACATCCGGGCTAGAAGAGAAAAGACTAGAAAAGACGAGAAACAGAAAAGAGGAAGCTCACCATCACGAGATGGCTCGCGAAATGTTCTCCTTGATTCGAAATTGCCTGCCAAAGGCCAAAGAACCGAATTGGGAGCATTGGGCACGCGATATTCGGTTGATGGAGGAGCGTGACAATCGGACGTCTGACGAGATCCGGTCTGTCTTTCTCTGGGCCAACCAAGATGACTTCTGGTCTGCGAATGTGTTGTCTCCCTCGAACCTGCGAAAGAACTTCGATCGCTTGCAGAGCAAGATGCATAAGGCGTTGCCGAATGAACGCGATCCTGGCGTCGGCGCGATATGAGAGCCAACGAGGTCGCCGGACGGCTAGCCCGGGATGCCGAAGGTGTCGCGCGACATCTACTCCCAGAAGGCAAACGCCTTGGTCGAGAGTGGGTCTGCGGCGACATTGAAGGAAATCAGGGAAAGTCGCTGAAAATCTGCCTTTGTGGTGAGAAGGCTGGATTCTGGAGGGATTTCTCGACCGGTCAGAGCGGTGATCTGCTGAACCTATGGGCGGAGGTGCGCAAGGTTTCGATCGCAGATGCAATGCAGGAGGCGAAAAGCTTCCTGGGCGTTCACGATCCCCAGATTGGGCGTGATACCCTCCTCCCTAGACTCAACATCCCCAAGGAGAAGCCTTCTGGGCCTGCCCTGAGCTTTCTGCAGTCTCGCGGCTTGTCCCAATCGATTGGCGCCTACAACGTCCGAGCGGCCGGCAACTGCGTGGTATTTCCGTCCGAAGTTGACGAAACGGTGAGGTTCGCGAAATGCCGGGACATTGAAGACAAGGCAAAGATGCACTGCATCAAAGGGGGCAAACCGGTGCTGTTTGGCTGGCAAGCCATCAACGAGCGAGCCCGAGAAGTTGTTATCTGCGAGGGGGAACTGGACGCCATGGCCTGGTATGACATGGGCTACCCCGCGCTGAGCGTACCCAACGGCGCACAGAGCCACTCCTGGGTCGAGGTCGAATACGATCGGCTCGAACGATTTGATCGCATCTACATCGCCTTCGACGCCGATCAGCCGGGGCAAGAAGGGGCGAAGGCGCTACTCAGCCGACTGGGTTCGGACCGATGCCAGCTCGTCGACACCAGCCCATTCAAAGACGCTAACGAAATGCTTCTCAAGGGCGGATCCGCTGTGGCCGCCATCACCTCCGCGCGTTGGCTCGACCCCGAGGAACTCAAGCACGCTGGCGAATACACGGATGCTGTCCGCAGGATGCTCGGCACAGGTGTTGATGCGGGGCCCGGATTCGACCCGCCCTGGGGCAAGCTGAAGGGCAAACTACGGTTTCGTGAGTCCGAACTGACCGTCGTTAATGGCGTAAACGGCCACGGCAAGTCGCAACTCGCTGGCCAGATCGTGCTTTCGGCACTTGAGCAGGGCTGGCGAACCTGCAAGGCCTCCCTGGAGATGAAGCCCGACGTCCTGCTCTACCGAATGGCGCGGCAAGCAAACGCAGGCAGCGTCACGTCGGACGCTGTCGAACGACTCGGCAAGTGGTATCAGGACAAACTCTGGCTCTTCGATCTTGTCGGTACCGCGAAGGCCGAGCGACTCCTGGAAGTCTTCACTTACGCTCGAAAGCGGTACGACTGTCGACTCTTCGTGATCGACTCTTTGCTGAAGTGCGGGATCGCGGAGGACGACTACAATGGTCAAAAGCTGTTCGTCGAATCGTTGTGCGACTTCAAGAACCAATACGACGCACACATCATTCTGGTAACGCACTCGAGGAAGGGCCAATCGGAGGACAAACCCATCGGCAAGATGGACGTCCGCGGTACAGGCGCGATCACGGACCTGGCAGATACAGTCATCGGAGTATGGAGGAACAAGGTCAAGGAGAGAAAGATTGCGGAGAAAGGTCCAGCCTCATCGCCCGAGAAGCTAAAGGCGGAGCTTGACGCGCTTTTGATGATCGAGAAGCAGCGAAATGGCGACTGGGAAGGGCGCGCGCAGCTTTGGCTTGATCGCGCATCCAACCAGTTTACGAGCGCACAGGGCGAGCATCCTCGTCTCTACGGAAAATAGGGGTCCCAAATGTCAACGCACCCCCCCTCCCTTACAGCCAAACAGCATCGTTTCGTCGAGGAGTACCTCCTGGACTTGAACGCGACCCAAGCCGCGATCCGTGCCGGCTACAGCAAGCGGACCGCGAAGGCGCAAGGTTCTCGCCTCCTTACACATCCCTCGGTCTCTGATGCCATCTGTGACGCCATCGAGGCACGTTCAAAGCGGGTTGAGATCGATCAGGACTGGGTCCTGAACGCCCTGGTATCCATTCACGAGAGTTGTATAGAGGACGGCTCAACGCATGCCGCACTTCGGTCGCTTGAACTCATCGGCAAGCATGTTCACGTACAAGCCTTCAAAGAACAGAAGGTCGTAGAAAACACCTTCAGCATGAAATTCGATCGCGCAATTGAAGCGGTTGACCAGATCATTGCAGAAGCGCTCGAAGGTCAGACAAACGACGTGACGCACGACTCCAACGCGCTTCCGATGTTGACAAAAGTTGACCTCGACCGGAAATGACAAGGTTGAACCGGATCCAGGCTAAAGAATGCTCGGCAGTTCTACCTCCAAATACTGCGCATCACCCGTGCACCAGCCCAGAAGAAGGCGTAGGTGCGACTCCAAGTGGACCTCAAAGAGATCCGCCTCAATTTGAACAGCACCTAGCGCCGCCGCGAACTGCTCGAAATCCTTGCGCCATTTTTGCGTCGGACTAAACGACTGGACCACCATGACCGCGTTCTGCGCATGAAATTCTCGCGCAGCCAGCAACGCCGATCCGGTTCGATGCAACAGTTGATACCGAATTTCATCATCCAACGGTTCGCTGGCGCCCAAAAGATCTGCCAGGTAAGCAATGCGCTCCAACTGACCGGCTGAAGCGTCAGTCCGTTTCTCGCCCAACGTAGGGCCAAACGGCTCATTCACTTTGGCTTCGACACCAAGCACCGTAAGGCCTACCTCGTTTCGGCACACAGCGAGCACGTCTGTCTGAGAGGGCCGGTCCCCGCCAGGCAAGTCAACTTCCCACTCCGGGATTGCCGCGACGAGTTCGAGATTCGCGAATGAGTCGGAAACACCCTCAAGCAGACAAACAATCTCGGGCGGCAAGGCAGGAGCATTCGACTCCCAAGAGGCTGCGGCAGCCATCGCAGAGAACCCACGTTTCCAGTGCAGCTTCGGCTTGCCCAGAAGCCTTTGCCAATCGGAGGCTGATTGCGTTGGTGTAAATATGCGCTTCATAGTCATCTTCTTCCGCAACTGAGTAGTACTGATTTTTTAAACACGCAATGAGCCAAAATGTCGAAGGATTTTACAGACGACCCTGCCCACTTTCGCAAATCGCTTAAAAAACATATCACTAGGCGAGCTGGAATCAGAATTGCTTGCCTCAACTGTACCAACAAAAAGCGCGAACAAACGCCCATGTTTAGATTGCCCGTGAAACAGCCGAGAAAAGGCAGCCTCTTGCTCCTGATTCTCCTTGGATTATGCATACAGGAGGCCAGTCCCAGCATCATTTCGCTAGACAGTGTATGGGGCAGCGACACACTCACGCGGGATACTGATTCTGGTCTGGAGTGGCTCGATGTGACTTTGACCCGGGGTCTAAGCTACAACCAGGTCATCGCAAAACTCGGTTCAGGCGGCGAATTTGAAGGATTCCGCTATGCCCTCACCGCCGAACTCGATCAACTCATCAGCAATTTCGGCATTACATCAGTCAACACCAACTGTGATTTTGGCGTAACCCACTGCAACAATGCGGACGCTAGCAGCAGCGACGCAGTTGAGAGAATGATTGAGCTGCTCGGCGACACCCATGATGCGTACTACGATTCGGTCGCGTACCCCATTGACGTAGCCCCCGATGGTCGCGGTGGTGTTCTCGGGTTCTTGGCTGACACGCCATTCAACTCACTTGCCCCGATTGGGATGGGTGAGATATCCGATAGGGAATATGTCTATCGAAGCTCAGGCAGCCCGTACTCAGATTCCCCAGATTACGTCAATGTGATCCGCAGTCCGTACTATACGACAGACTTCTACTCTAGCGTCGGTTCTTTCTTGGTCCGACCAGTTCCCGAGCCTGAATCATCGATTCTGTTCTTGAGCTTTCTCTTGGGATATTTTTTTTCGAACCGATATCGACAAACACCCCAAACTTTGCCTGATCAGGAATAGCGAAAGTCCGAGCAGAAGTACGCCGAGCGAATTCGGGGACGGTATCGCGAGTGTATCGCCGTCTCGAACTGCCCATGCCAGAAGGTCACTAGTCTTGCTGCCGAAACCTTGATCCCCATCATTGAAACTGAAGTGCCAGGCTTGAGACTCGAAGATTGTTGTGGAACTCCAGTAGGTACTCGAGTGAAGGTTTTGGAACAACGACAGGTCACTGTCGCCGGCAGAGAAGATTGATTCGTTAGCACTACCCGAGAGCTCCTCGTAGAACAAATGTCCCATAGGACTACCGACGCAATTATCTCCGTATCCTCCGGCATACGCTGAATGACAGCTCGTGTCTGGCAACCGAGTCTCGGGCAACCTCCAATCAGAATATCCCCAAACATCGAGTTCGGCTGCCCACGCCATGGCACTAATCCACGTTAGCCTGCCATCCGTGTTGTCATATCCATCGTCGTAGCCACTTCCAGCTGCCGCGTTTGCGTCCGCGAGCCAGGTAATGTCCAAGTCACTGTCATAGATAGCTTCAAAAGTGCTTGAATCACCGTCAAGATCGCGACCGATTAGCCCAGCTCGCGACTCCATCGCGGCAAAAGAAAAAGACGAAAACGCAAGAGCGGCCAAGAACAATCTTGGATTCGTTTGCATGAGAGCAATCTACCTGCTGAGAATCGTGAAAGTGGTCCGGAACCTTCGGTCCGTGAATGGAGCAAGCGAACTATCGTCACCCCTGAGATCGGAATCAGTCATTGTCGTGCTGTGAGCCGACTGCCTATGATTCAATACCAGTGTAGCAACTTGGGGAGAGGCGTCTCAAAAGATCCGCTACTAGAAGCTTTGAAGATAAAACGCAAACGAGGCCAATGACGAAAACAACGCCAGTCGCAGGCGCCGGTACACCCACGATCTGCAGCCCGGCCAACCCCGTCCAAGTGCCCCCACCAACCGCATTAGAAACGGCCAAAGTGCCATCGAGTTCTAACCCCTGAACGAGACGCCAGTTTACGCCCTCATCGAAGCTGCCGATGCCACCTGGCAAGCTATTGAGCGTCATCCCCTCGATATCAATAAACCCTGTCTGCATTTTGTGCGAAGGAGCGTAGAGGTAAACGTCATAAACACCCTGTGCAAGCCCCTGCACTGTCAGCGACCACCCCCCTCCCGTCTTCCAGAAGTTGTCCGACAACAGCGCCTGTTGGTCGCTACAAGGGCAGATCTCATTAGCCCCTGTACCACCATTCGCGCCGGTGCCGTCAGTGAAGATCGAAACTGATGTGAGGTTGCCGGAGGCATCAACTAGGTTCTCGGTTAGCCCGAGTTCATCTATTGTGTTCCAGTTGCCGGCTGGTCCAGCCGCGCCGTAACGCGCATCAGGGGTGCCCTTACCCTTCCCAAAATCGATGTTGAGAATCACCCCCCCTTGCGCTGCGAAACTACTCGAGAGCGCGAAAAGGAGAACCAGACACCGCAATCCAACCTTGGCCAAAATTTCAGCGATACACACGTCTATCAAGACCCCAGCCCATTCCTTCGACGGTGCCTTGAACGAATGCAATTTGCATTCCCCGCAGATCGTAACCAACTGATTTTAAGCGAGTTAGAGTTCAGCGGCGCGAGCCATACCACGTAAGGGATGCAAGACTGTAAAGCATATCGACGATTTCCCGATCTTCGAAGCATCGCCCAACCCAGGTAGCAACTGGGGCACAAAAAGGAACAACCTCAGCGTGGAAGACTTCGCCCTAGGCTTTCGGAAGCCATCCCGAAAGGCTTGTAGAGAGACTCATGGAAAGGCTTTAGGGAAGGCCCTCACGAAAGCTTGCGCAATGCTACTGAGGGTTCCGAGGGGACGATACACCATACCGCCTACGACACGCCTTCAACCCCAGGCAGTCCTTTGGCGCACCCATCCTTGATGAAGGTGTCCACCCTAAAAATGATCTCCTGAATGGCAGCGCTGGCCACAGGCGAGCCACGATGGTGAACACCCAAGACATCATATCCCCGGCCGCCAAGATACTCGGCAAGTTCATGCTCTAGCGTCGCCATCACATCCCTATAGGGCTTGTGCTGTTCAAAACTGTCCTGCTCAGGAAAAATCGGTCCGAGCGCGATCATTCGAAACTCGCTCGTACGAGGCTCGATACCCGCCTCAGCGAGGCGCTTAGCCAGCGAGTTTCCTTTGGCATTCGGTCGAAAGTCCAAATGCTGCCCGATTCGACTGAAGGGCGAGGAGGCGTTGGGCGAAGAACTGTCGCCAGTACGCCCGACGTAATAGCAGACACGCTCCGCATCGCGAACTTCCCAGAGGTAAAGCCAGAAGCCACGCTCCAAAACATGACCGTCAAAGGTCATCTGGTAGGCTCTGACTTGCGGCTTCTCAATCCACCGTCTCGCCACTGGATCGAAGACCAGAGGTTTCTCGCACGCAACTGGGTCCTCACCAAGCTTAGACAGGACTGAATGATACTTCGCGCGAAACTTGCCTTGCTCACTCTCCGAGCGCAGCAGGTGCACCTTGGACAAGTTGTGGCTCGAATCTGCGACTTTGACGGCACGGGCGATTTCGTTGTCAGCAAGCCTGGTCAAGTACCCGGACAGATAGTCCTCCCCCCCTCTTCTTGTCATGGCCGCAACGCCTGCTGCCACTCGGCGACCGAATCGCGCCTCGATATCTTCAAGCGTCACAGACGTGTCCTCAACCGCATCGTGTAAGAAGGCGACAATCTCGAATTCTTCACCAAGTGGCGCGACACGGGCAGCCACGTCAACGACATGCGCGAAGTAATCAACGCCAAGCTTGTCTACCTGGCCCTGGTGAAGCGTACGCGCCCAATCTCTCGCTTCATCAATCATGCTCACCCGTTTAACTCCTTCAGCGGCGCTACGCCCTCTCAAGCGTTATGGATTGGGGCGACAAGACAACAACCTTAGCGCGATCACCCAGCTTCAGGTTGTCCACAAACCAGTCACGCAGCGCCGTGCCTCCCATGATTCGGGGCGTGTCATTACTGTTAACTTTTCGATTAATCGTGCCCCATGCACTCCTGCCACCCGAGACGCGAATCTCGATCTCCTGGCCGTGACGGCCGAAATAGCGCGCATAGTCCACTGGAACGTTGAAGAAGCCCTGCCGCCGATAGGTCTTCCCAATCTGAACGGAGAAAGATGGTTTGAGTCGTGACTCTGCATCAGCCGCAGGTTTCGCAGGCGTCGGCTTTTCAAACTCCGCGGATTTGGCCGTGGACGCAGGTGTTGCGACGCCGTTCGAATTCCAGTCCGGCTGGAGCTGGCGAATGATGTCGTCCTCCAGGGCGGCAGGCAGGTTGATCGAAAAGCCAGCGTGCTCAGTGGGGGCAGTATCTTCGAGCGCGTAGATATCTACCGCGCCTCCTCTGGTCAACTCGTCAATCAGGAGCCGATTCAAGCGAATGTTGGTCTTCTGGCTTGGGCCAGGTCTCGTGTACCCATAAAGCCGGTTTGCGAGCGCCTGACTGGACTTGCCGACATAGCGTACCGATGCATCCTGAACGAAAGCATACAGAACGGGCGACGCGGCAGCTTTATCGTCGAGGAGCAACGCCAGCCTTCCGTCGCCGTCAAGCTCCCACTTTCCGACCTTGGTCAGACCAGCCCTCAAGAGTCGGTCCAGACTATCCATTTTGGTTACTCTTTAATCACTTCGTAGCAACAAGGGCAGTGCTCCGAAGACTACGCCGGCAGACACGATCGACTCAAGGATCGATAGATCGCATTCGGGAACGGCCGCAGCAACACTTGAACGCTCCGTTCGCAGCATCATGTATTAGGACTCTTCTTCGATAAGCGAACCAGCGGCCCTTGCAGAGCGGGTATCGCCCATCCGTTCCCTCCATTGCAAACTCTACGTGTCGATTTAATTTACACCGTCAGCCTATCTGGATCCCAACCGTCTGATCTTTATGAATTTTTGAAGGTGGCGTGTCATTTGCTTGCCAATAATTGAATCCAAAATCACCAGCAAAATGCGCTTATTCGCCCTTTTTGCGTTACTTACCGCAAGCAGCACAGCTGCGGCCACAGTTCTCTATGGAACCACCGGTAATCTGGTTTTCCGATTTGACGAGAATGGCCATGACTTCACCTTTGCCGACAAAAACGTCGATGCACTCGCATTCGGTAATGGTCTTCTCTACGGATCTAATGGCAACCAGATCTTCCGGTTTGATGACAATGGCAATGATTTCACCTTCGCCAACAAGAATGTCGACGCACTCGTATTCGGCGATGGTGTCCTCTACGGATCCAATGGCAGCCAAATCTTCCGATTCGACGATAATGGCAATGACTTCACCTTTGCGAACAAGAACGTTGACGCACTCGCATTCGGGGATGGTGTCCTCTACGGATCTAATGGCAGCCAAATCTTTCGGTTCGACGATAATGGCAATGACTTCACCTTTGCGAACAAGAACGTTGACGCACTCGCATTCGGGGATGGTGTCCTCTACGGATCTAATGGCAGCCAAATCTTTCGGTTCGACGATAATGGCAATGATTTCACCTTCGCGAACAAGAACGTTGACGCACTCGCATTCGGCGATGGTGTCCTCTACGGATCTAATGGCAGCCAAATCTTCCGGTTCGACGATAATGGCAATGATTTCACCTTCGCGAACGAGAACGTCGACGCCCTAGTTGCAGTCGAAGTACCAACACCCTCCTCCTTCTTCACGTTTCTCACCGCTGCATGCCTGATTCTGGTTGTGCGGTGTAGAGGTAACGGCAGGCGAAAAATTAGCATCCGAAAGTCCTTACTCGCTCTGGTGCACTGGTGGTGCACTCACAACCAACAAACTGCAATAGCCCGCGACAACGGCCAGCTCGCATGACCAATATCCCATTGATTTTCATCCCATTTGCTACTGCAGTGTGTTGACGAATATTGAGATCGCGAGATTCAAAATCCGGTTCCCTTACGGGAGTGCGAGTTCGATTCTCGCCCTCGGTACCAAACACTTGTGAGCCGAATCGACGGGTCGGGAGTGCGAGGCTGGCCGCCCGCGTTCGATTCTCGCCCTCGGTACCACTCTGATGGCCCAGTCCTGCGATTTCGCAGCGGGACTGGGACTCAGTTCAAACGCTCTTCACATACGGATCACATACGGATAGTGAATCCGCCCCCAGTCTTCCCGCTCGTCGAACATGAGCTCGATGATGATCGGCATGAGTTCGAGCATGAGCCGCTTGCCGTCACGCACCTGGTCGCGGTTGGCTGAACTCTGCCATGTGGCGCCGCCGTGCACGACCTGGTTCCGAAGCGTGTACAGCCGATGCATGATGATCGTGAGCAGTCGCGGAACGTCGTTGTCGGCAAGTGCCCGGTGGGCCTTCTTCTTATCGTCTTCGAACAGCGCTTGCCACTCGTCATTGCCGTCCCGCAGCGACCGCCAGAACGGTTCGAACACCCACTGGTTGTCGATCAACAGCCGGATGAAGTTCGAGAAGTTGAACCAGAGGCAATTGTAGATGCGCTCGTCCTCGTCAAGCCGGACGAGCTTGGCAGCAAACTCGCGGAAGTCTCGACCAAACGTGTGATCCGTCGCGCCGTCGTTCACGGCGTAGCAGGAGTTGAACGAGATCCAGAGCGCGATCAACGCCATGTCCTCATCCGTCTCCGCGTACTGCTCGGCGCACTGGAGCCAGCTTACGGCGCGGTGCAACCGCGTCGCGTGATCGTTCGACATCCCGTCGCGCACGTCGCGCAGTGCGTGACGAAGTTCATCCGCTTTCAAGGGCGCTTCCTCGACGAAGGCATGATCGTTCGCAACTACCCTATCTCGGGATCGCGACCCCGTCGAGTTGGTCATGCCGCGAGGTGCTAGTGCCTGCCTGCGTGATGCCGATTTGTTATTTCACGCTCTTATCCAATAACTGTATATTTATACAGTTAACGAGCTACTTCAAGGACGAGATGACAATGCCCGCACGCCCCGTTTCCACACGCACCATCGACCAGTTGGAAGACGACATCGTCTCTCTGTCGCAGCGCATGAACGCTTCGGAGTTCGAGTTTCTGATGCTCGTCCTCGAGTTCGACATTCGCCAGGGCTGGAAGGAGTACCACTTCAACAACTGCGCCGAGTGGCTGAACATGAAGTGCGGCATCACCGTTGCGGCCGGGCGTGAGAAAGTCCGGGTCGCGCATGCGCTCTATACGCTGCCGAGGACGGCGCAGGCGTTCCGTCAGGGCCAGCTCTCCTATTCCAAGGCACGCGCACTGACGCGGGTCGCGACCCCTCAGAACGAGGCGGAGTTGCTCGCGTTCGCCATTCCGCAAACCGCGTCACGCGTCGAGGACTATTGCCGGTACCTCCGCAATGCCGAGCGGCGCGCATCGACCGTCGATGCCAACCGGGCTCATCGCAACCGGTACCTCAGCCGCACGAGTCACGCAGACGGCACGATGACGATCAACGTCGAATTGCCACAGGAACTCGGGGACGTTGTGATGAAAGCCATCGAAATCGCGATGGCAGACGACGAACCGGACGAGGGCTCGTATTTCGCCCGCCAGGCCGACGCGCTCGTTGCAGTCGCCCGCGACTGGCTCGCCGGCGGCAACGATCGGCAGACTTCCAGCGCCGACAACTACCAGATTCTGGTCCATGTCGATGAATCCGCACTGCGCGACCAGGGCGGCAAGAGCGACTTGCCTGTCGAGTCCGTGCGGCGGCTCGCATGCGACGGCAGCCTGGTCGAGGTCATCGAGAACAAGCAGGGTGAGCCACTGAACGTCGGCAGAAAGCACCGCGTGGTTTCGCCGCCGCTCAGGCGGGCGTTGCTCGCCCGCGACAGAACTTGCCGCTACCCCGGCTGCACCCACGACAAATGGCTCGATGCGCATCACGTGATGCACTGGGTCGATGGCGGTGAGACGAGTCTCGCGAACACCATGCTGCTCTGCTCACGGCATCATCGCCTGCTCCATGAGGGCGGCTATACAATCGAGAAGGACTTCAAGGGTGTGTGGTTCTTTCGCCACGCCAATGGCCGAACGATTCCCGAGCCGCCACTGTACGAGGCAAGCGGTACAAACGCATCACGTGATGCGTCGTCTCACGAGATCGGTGAGCCAGGACCGCCGCTCTACCTTGTCACTTACGGTCGATCTCGTAGTTCACCGCCACGCGATAGTCAGCATAGTCAGCGTCTATCTGCTTGATGCGGGCCAGCAGATCCTGACGGAACGTGGTTTCAATGATCGATCCTCGACCAGGCCAGATGCGGAATTTGACGCGCAGATAAATCTTGCCCGAGGCGGTTTCGCGGCGCCCTTCGAGCTCAACCGGTGCACGCAGTATTCCGGGAAACTGCTCGCGGGCACTCTGCACGATCTGCTCGACAGCGGCTTCGATCTCGCGATCGTATTTGTCATTGCCGGTCAGTTCGATATCGACGAGGCAGCGTATGTATCCGCGAGGGTAGTTGATCATGCTCGCAAGCGTTCGGTTCGGGATGTAGACCCGCGCACCCATCGAGTTCTCGAGGACGGTGAATCGCATGCCGATCGAGCGGACGATACCAACCTGCCCAGAGATCTCGACCATATCCCCGATCTCGATGAGATCAGAGAGAATGACCGTGAGCCCGGTGATCACATCCTGCACGATGTTCTGGCTGCCGAATCCGACGGCCAGGCCAATGACACTCGCGGTGGCAAGATAGGCTGTGATCGACACGCCCATCTCGGCGAGCACAAGCCCGAACGCGAGAAAGTAAACCGAGAATACGGTCACGCCAGAAACAAGCTGCACGACCGTCTGCAGCTTCGCGACTTTCACATCGCTGACTGCCCGCCCGAGCAGCAGGAAGGACCGCCGCAGACCCTCGGCCAGCAGGTGCGCTGCGAGCGCGAGCGCAATGACGATCACGATGCGAGGCAGGCCGATTATCGTGTTGAGTTCATCGACGATCGACATCTATCGCGGCTCCGTCTGTCGCGCCTCGAACAGCACGCTGCGCGCCGCCGGACGGTTGTAACGCTCACTGACGGTCGCGGCGTCCATCAGACACACGCTGAACGCCCGGCGCGGCTCGCTCGTGCGATTCACACCGCTCGAGTGCAACATCCAGTTGTGCATGAGTACAACCTCACCGGCCTCGAGGGTCAGGGGTATTCGGCGCGGATCATTGTCATAGGCTGCCGCCATCTCCGGCGTCAGAAATCCACTGCCATGTCTGGGGTTCAGCAGTGTGTGATGGGTCCGGGGGATGATCTCCACGCAGCCGTTGTCTTCCGTCGCCGCATCGAGCGCGGTGTAGATGGTAATCAGCGGGTCGCGATCAAGCGCGCGCCAACGATCCTGGTGAAGTGGCAACACCGTGCCCTTGCCTGCCGGCTTGTTCATAAACATCGCGCGAAATGCAGCAATCGCAATATCGCCATAGATGTGTCGGGCGATCTCCTCGAAGACCGGCAGGGTCATGTACTCACGGAAGACGGGATCGGTCTCCAGTTGCTCGATCTTCCGGTAGTTGAGCGTCTTGCCCTTGAAGCCGCGGGTTTGCGGGCCCGCCGATTCATAAACGCCGTCCGCCGAATCGAGCTGCATCAGCATCCTGTCATAGTCGACGTTCGCCTCGCCCATCATGATTTCATCGATGCGGCGCTGCATCGCTGCCAGCAGCGTATCCGTTGCCACCTGGCCGAGACGAAGATACCCCTCGCGCTCGTAGCACGCCCACTGTTCAGAAGAAATCCGGGCCACGGTCAGGCGTCGGTTGCCTTGTGGCCGTCGGGCACCATGTCGGCGATGAGTGACGCCACATCCACTGCTGCATGCCCAAGCCAGTCCAGCGCCGGTGGCAGGTCTCGAAACACGCGAATATCAACATCCGGCATGTCGCGTTCGGCAAGCGTCGCGAACTGACGCTGTACGCCGAACGCGACGTCTTCGAAGCCAGAGATGATCGCGAGCTTGATCGGTCTTGCGACGGCGATAATGCGGCCAGCCAGCAGGGGGCCGAATTCGTTCATGGCCAGCAGCGTGTCGATGCGCGACGCATCGACAAGCACGTCATAGCTGATGGTGGGGCCAAGATCAGTCGCCAACTTCCGGCGCATCGTCTGGATCTCTTCGTGCGACGGCTCGCCCCACTGACATACAATCATCAGCCGAAGCTCTTCCAAAAGACGGTAATCGATCATCCGATCAGTTTATCCCAGATTGGTTAACTACCGTACAACGAGCACCGAAAGATCAGTATGGGACGCGAGCCACCCGGCATTGGAGCTGAAAACGTACTCCCGATAGCCCGGCACATGCGACGCTATCACGACGAGATCAACGCCGTGCTCATGAAACCAGGCATCCAGCGATTCATCGAGTTCGGCCGAAGGATCGTTGCAAACCACAACGTGCGGCGTGAACACGGTGTCAAACTGCTTGCTCCGCTTCTCGGCGAATGCGGCGAGTCGTTCCGCAAACTCTTCGGGATTGTGAGCGACAGGGCCCGGTGACCGCGAGGTCACGGACACCAGATGCAGGGACGCACCGGTTGCGCTAGCCAACGCGGCCGCTGTCTCGAGCGCCTTGTCGAGTTGTTGCTCGTGAGAGAGGTCGACCGGAATACCGATTTTCTCGTACATCAGGACTCCGCAGCCTCCGTCTCGGCATCAGCTTCCATCAGCTTCACCTCTGCGCTCAGGCCCTTGTAGAGACTGTACGTCATCATCAGCATCACAATCGCAAACGGGAATCCCGTCGCCAGGGCGAGTGCCTGCAATGACGAGAGCCCGCCACCGAGCATCAGCGCAACGCCGATCAGGCCAAGGAATACGCACCAGAACACGCGCTGCGAAATCGGTGTTTCGATCTTGCCGCCCGCCGTCATCGTATCCACGATGAGCGAGCCGGAATCCATCGACGTCACGAAGAACACGAGCACCAGTACGATGCCGAGAATCGATGTCAGCAGTTCAAGGGGGTAGTGCGTGAGGAATACGAACAGCGTGAGTTCCGCTTCAAAGTTGCGCACCGTGCGGGCGACATCATCGAGCCCCTGCACGAAATACTGGTCCATCGCCGTGTAACCAAAGATCGTCATCCACATGATGAAGATGAACGACGGCGCAAGCAGCGCGGCAACGACAAACTCCCGCACCGTACGACCGGACGAAATACGCGCAACGAACATCCCGACGAAGGGCGAGAACGCGATCCACCATGCCCAGTAGAACGTCGTCCAGTCATGCATGTAGTACATATCCTCACGCCCCACCCAGTTACTGAGCGTCGGCAGATACTCGATATACGCCACACTGTACTCGAAGAACCCAGACAGAATATCGAGTGTCGGCCCGAGGGCGAGGATGAACAGTCCGAGCACCGCTGCCGCTATCATGTTGAGTTCGCTCAGTACCTTGATGCCACCATCGAGACCCCGAACAACCGAAACCAGTGCCATCAGGGTAATCACGACAATCACGGCGATCTTGGTGTACTCGCCTGTCGGCATGTCGAACAGGTATTTGAGGCCACCCGCCGCCTGCTCGGCGCCAAAGCCCAGCGAGGTGGCAAGGCCGAACAACGTCGCGAAGATCGCAAGGATATCGATGATGTGTCCCGGCCAGCCCCAGACCCGTTCACCGAATATCGGGTACATCGCCGAGCGGATGATGAGCGGCATACCCTTGTTGTAGGAAAAGAACGCAAGAGACAGCCCCACGATCGAATAGATCGCCCAGGGATGAAACGCCCAGTGGTAGATCGTCGCCGCCATCGCGAGTTCGCGACGCTCGTCGCCCGTCACGCCGTCCATGCCGAGCGGTGGCGTCAGCGCGTGGTTCATTGGCTCCAGCACGCCGTAGAACATGATGCCGATGCCAATACCGGCCGCGAACAGCATCGAGACCCAGCTCGGGTAGGAATACATCGGCTTGGCATCGGGCCCACCGATCCTTACGTTGCCGAGGGGGCTGAGCACGAGATATACGCAGAAGAGCAGAAAGATGTTTGCGGCTGCCATGAAGAACCAGTCGAGACGGGTAGTCAGCCAGGGCCGCAGCGTACCGAACCAGTCGGCCGCTGTGGCAGGAAACATCAGTGTAAATACGACAAAAAGGACAACCGTGGTGCCGGCAATGGCAAAGACCGGATTGTGGACATCCAGGCCGAGCGGCTGGATGTTGTCTTGCCCGACGATATAGTCGGTCTGGTATTCATCGACGATCTCGTCGCTTTCGATCTGGGAAGACAAAACAACTCCGGCTGCCGCGAAGCGCTCACCCTACCATCAGGGCAGCCGGGTGTCATATCAGGCCAGTGCCTGCTCCAGGTCTGCGATGATGTCATCGATGTGTTCGATACCCACGCAGAGCCGGATCATGCCGGGCGTGACTCCGGCCTTGAGCTGCTCTTCTTCCGTCAGCTGACGATGGGTGGTGGAAGCGGGATGACATGCCAGCGACTTCGCATCACCAATGTTCACGAGGCGCTTGAAGAGACCCAGCTTGTCATAGAACGTCACCGCTGAATCGAAGCCGCCATCGATCTCGAAGGTCAGCAGCGAAGCCGGCTTGCCGCCGCAGTACTTCTTCGCCAGTGCGTGGAACGGATCCGATGCCAGGCCGGCAAAGCTCACGCGAGTCACCTTGCGGTGCGATTCCAGGTACTCCGCCACCTTGAGCGCGTTGTCGCAATGGCGCTCCATGCGAAGCGAAATCGTCTCGATGCCCTGCAGGATCAGAAACGCGTTGAACGGCGAGACGGCCGAGCCGGTGTTTCGCAGCGGCACTGTGCGTGCACGTGCAATGTAGGCCGCGGGCCCCATCGCCTCGGTGTAGACGACACCATGATACGACGGCTCGGGTTGGGTGAGCCCGGGATACTTGTCGGCATGGTCAGCCCACGGAAAGTTGCCGGAATCGACGATGGCGCCACCCAGCGAGTTGCCGTGCCCGCCGAGATATTTCGTCAGTGAATGCACGACGATATCTGCACCGTAACTGAACGGCTTGATGATCACCGGGGTCGCGACCGTGTTATCAACGATCAGCGGGACACCCCGCTCGTGCGCGACTTTCGCAACGGCTTCGATATCGACGATGTTGCCGGCCGGATTGCCGATTGATTCACAGAACACTGCACGGGTGTCGTCATCGATCTCGGCCGCGATGTCCTCCGGCTTGTCCGACTTCGCGAACTTCACCTTGATACCCTGCTTCGGCAGCATGTGCGCAAACAGCGTGTAGGTGCCGCCGTAGAGTTGAGGTGTCGTCACGATGTTGTGGCCCACCTCGGCAAGATTAAGGATCGAGTAATTGATCGCTGCACTGCCCGCGCTCAGGCCCAACGCGCCAACGCCACCCTCCAGTTCGGCAACCCGCTTTTCCAGTACGTCCGTCGTCGGGTTCATCAGGCGCGTGTAGATATTGCCAGGCACGGCGAGGTCGAATAGATCGGCACCGTGCTGGGCATTATCGAACTCGTACGCCACCGTCTGGTAGATCGGCGTGGCCACCGAATGGGTCGTCGGATCGGTTTCGTATCCGGAATGGATGGCAATGGTTTCGTCTTTCATGATCTCGCCTCTTCGAACTGGAGGCCGGAGTATAGGAGAGTCATGGATACCTCGGCAAAGCCGAAGCGTCCCGTCGGGTTAATCAGCATTTCTTTCCACGCAGGCTCGGCTAAGCTTCGCCGCTCAAAATTCTGACCAGACTGGAGAAACCACGATGAGCGAGCACGACGACGACGCGAAAACCGTCAAGTACATGTCCTGGATGGGCGGCTTCTTTGGCGCACTGACCGTCGGGCTGATTGCAATCGCCAACGCGATCGCCTGATGCCGCAGCCCTGTGGAGTCCTGATCCGTCAGGACTCCACGATGCTGAAGTCTTCGACGTGGCGCTTGATCAGCCACTGGAAGGCGTTTCTGCCCACTCCGTAGCGCGTCAGATCCTCCTGCGCAAACCTCGCCGCCTCGGCGCTGATCGGTTTGGGATCTCTGACTTTCATGTGAACCTCACACACTCGCTCCATCAACACGAACGAGCCGACCGCTTCGGCCACGCTGTCGCACGCCGTCAGCAACCCATGGTTTCGAAGGATAATCGCCCGGTTGTTGCCGAGCGCGTCCGCGATTCGCTGGCCCGCTTCCAGGCTCTGGATCTGCACTTCCTCGTCGTCGAACAGTGCATGATCCTCAAAGAATATCGTCGCTTCCTGCGAGATCGGCTCGAGCAGGCGAGCTTCCGCCGAAAATGACGTGCCCCACCCGGTGTGAACATGGCAGGCGCTGATCGCATCGGGTCGGCTCGCCAGAATCGGCTGATGGATGTAGTACCCGGCCAGATTCACTTTACCCTCGCCCTCTGCCAGCGAGCCGTCCGGGGCCACCAGCACGAGGTCGTCGACGGTCGCCTTGTGGTAGCTGACACCGTAGCCCAGCATCCAGAAGTGATCCGTTCGGATCGGGTCACGCGCACTGATGTGGCCATCGCCGGCATCACCCCAACGCTGCGCCGCAAACAGGCGATACCCCAGCGCACAGTCACGCTTTCGGCGTGCCCGGATTTCCTCCGGCGTGTAATCCATCTTTCTGGCTTCGGACATCTCTCTCCCCCTCTCGTCTAGTCGGGATAGCTTATCGCGTCCCCTGCGTTTGTCGCAGTATCGCTGATTTCCAGTATCGCATGTCCGTGATGCCTGCGGCCGAACTCGTCGACCGCGCGCACAGTCACGGTGTGCGTACCGGCCGCAAGATCGTCGACAAGGTCTGCCTCGAAGATGTGAGTCGAGGGAATCGCCTCGACGAACGACTTCTTTTGATCCGCGTACCGGTGGTACAGCTCCACCATAAACGGGTCCGGGCGGATCGTCCGCGTCATTGGCAGATACTCGCCGTCGCCGACCTTGTACTCGACAATCGACTTCGGCCCGCCGTCAAACAGGTTCACAATGATGGACGCAGCCGGCACGTGATCCCTCGTCATGCGCCCATCGAGCAGATCGCCGTGCTTGAAGTCACGAATGCCGTTCCTGTTGAGCGTATGGTGCGCGACATCGAAGACAATGCGCATCTGATGGTCAGCCGGATGCCCCGCTCCCTTGAACCGAACCGACGCTTCCGTGCCATCGATTTCGAGGATGTGATAGCCGTTCGGCGTGCCGTCGCGCTGATCGGTCGTCGGTATGCCGCGCGCATCGAACGGCCCGCTCCACCAACCGCCAGAGACGGTGGCCAGCACGTGGTGGTGAAACTCGCCCGGCCCTGGAAAGCCGTCGTCCTTGTCGAAGTAGATGTGGTTGGTCGTGTGGGTATGCCCCGCCACAGAATACAGATTCGGGCGCCCCTTCAGCAGACGGAACAGGCGGTCGCGGTTCTCCATCGCATAGGCGCCATCCTC
The DNA here is from genome assembly GCA_965267485.1 of Pseudomonadales bacterium. GTDB lineage: Bacteria > Pseudomonadota > Gammaproteobacteria > Pseudomonadales > Azotimanducaceae > JANQJA01. The sequence continues at coordinate 3,782,853 of OZ254080.1, forward strand.
GCTGCCGAGTGGGGCGTGTGTCGCAATGAAAACCAGACGGTCATTGTCCACGAATGACAACTCGTTCTCGAGCCACTCGAGCTGACTGCGCGTCAGCAGGTTGTCGTAGCCACCATTGCCGCGGACGTCGCCGGGGTCTGATTCGCCGTTGCCCTTGTAGTAAATGTTGTCGAGGACGACGAAGAGGGCTTCCCCGTACTCGAACGCGTAGTAGGGAGGGCCGTAGAACCGCTTGAAGGTCTCGAGCGAATATTCATCCCCTGGCGCCTGAAAGTTCAGTTCGTGGTTGCCGGGGACGTTGTACCAGGGAATGCCGATCTGCGCGATCAGCGCATTGTATCGGGAAGCGAGCGACAGATCGTCATAGAAGATATCGCCCATGGTCATGCCGAACGCCGCATCGGTGCCGATCAGTTCAGCAATGACATCGTCCCGAATATAGTCGAGCTCGCGCTCGGTCTGGGGTTGCGTGTCAGACAGCAGGATCGCCTCGAACTGCTCTGCCTCTTCCCGCTTGACCAGCGGAAAGTCGATGGCATCGGGCAGCGGTCCAGTGGGTTCGAGGCCGGCATATCGCAGCGGCGCAGGTGAGCCGTTTGGCTGATGGATGTAATAGAACTGCGGCAGCATGTGGCGATTGACCGGGGTCGCATACCCGCGAGGCTTCGTCAGGAAAACGATAGCCTCATCGTCGATATCGATGCGGTAGCTGCCGTCAGCGGCAGTCTGGACGACGTCAATGCCGTTGCTCACGCGAACGCCTTCGACACCGGGCTCTCCGGCGTCGCGTTCGCCATTGCGATTCAAATCCTCGAAGACGACGCCCCGGGCGGTTTCGGCGTTCAGGGTCGGCGCAATGGAGAGCGCAAGCAGCAGCGGCAACAGTTTTTTCATGGGGGATTCCCGGGATTCCGAATGAAAGAGACACCTGATTTCAGCCCACGCCCGCCAAAGGCGTCAAGCACGTCCCGGTTAAGATTTGATGAGCAACTCAAGCAATTGCCAGCGGCTGCCGATACATCCGACGTCGAACCATCAAAAGAACAAGGCATTACCGTGACCCAGTCCGACTCCCGGCTTCTTGAGATCTGCCAGCTCGAAAACCAGAAACTGAAGGCCGCGCTCGCTACCGTTCAGCAGAACCTCGCCGAATCGGTCGCATCCAACAGCGAAGCCATCGGCAACTTCCACCGGCTCGAGGGAGACTTCACCTCCCTCGTCGAGAAGTCGCGATGGATCGCATCCGAAGTCGTCGAACTGAACAAACAGGTCACCGGCTCCAGCGAGACCACCGAGTCGATGCAAAGCTGCATTGATGACATTCAGGGTCTGCTCGGCAGCATCGTGGAGATCTCCGACAAGACCAACCTGCTTGCCCTCAATGCCTCAATCGAAGCCGCGCGTGCTGGCGAAGCCGGCCGCGGCTTCTCTGTTGTTGCCGATGAGGTCAAGGAACTCTCCAAGCGCACCAAGCAGGCTGCAGAGAACACCAACATCGCGATCTCGACAATCACCAGCGAGAGCCTGCGCGTGCGTGACAGCATGCGCGCGTCCACCGAGATGTGCGACGAGATCCAGTCCGTCGTGAACGAGTTCCAGCGAAAGCTCTCTTCCACCAGCCAGTCGAACCAGCGTTCCGTCGAGCAGGTCACGTACACCAGCGATCGCATCTTCATGAGCCTCGCCAAGCTCGACCACATTCTCTGGAAAGTGAATACCTATCTCTCCGCGATCGAGGGCGAACCGGCGTTCGACTTCGTTGATCACAAACACTGCCGCCTCGGCAAATGGTACGAAGAAGGCGACGGCCAACAGCACTTCTCGCGAACCCCGTCATACCCGGAACTGGAATCACCCCATGCCGGCGTTCATTCACGCACGCTGCGCGTTTTCGAGCTCATCGAGGATGACGATGCTTCCGGTGACGAGCTCTACCAGGTGCTGAAAGAGATGGAGCACAACAGCGAACGCGTATTCACGCTGCTCGACAGGATCCTCGACGAGAAGGGATACACTCGCTCATTCGACGACGTCGCCTGAGTGCGGCATCATCGGCGCTCCTGAATCGCTGGAGAATCGCTGGAGTGACGAAGATGACGACAACCGTGCCGATGGGCGTAACGTTCGGCTCGCTGGGTGTGCTCGGACCCGCCGCCGTCCCCGACATTGCGCAACAGGCGCAGTCCATGGGCTACACCTCGTTCTGGACGGTCGAGGCCACCGGCACCGACGCGATGACGCTCCTCGGTGCAGCCTCACAGGCAGCGCCCGGCCTTGAGCTCGGCACCGGCATCATTCCTGTTCAGCTGCGTACGCCCCAGCTCACCGCCATGAGCGCCGTGACGCTGCAATCACTTTCCCCGGGCGCTGATGTCCTGCTGGGCGTTGGCGTCTCGGCGCCCGGCATTCTCAAACAGCACAGCATCGACATCACCGACAAACCCATTGGCTACATGCGGGAGTACGTCACACTCCTTCGCGAGATCCTGTCAGGTGAGTCGGTCACGTTCGAGGGAGACTACTTCAACGTGAAGCGATTCCGGCTGGGCCTGCGGCTGCCGGAGCGGCGGCCGAAGATCATCATGGCCGCGCTGAACCCGCAGATGCTGAAGCTGGCCGGCGAAATCGCCGACGGTGTCCTACTGAACTACATCCCGGTCTCGGAGATCGGGCCGTCCATTGCCCAGGTTCGCAACGGAGGCGATGCGACAATCTATGCCTACGTTCATGCCTGTGTCGGCGAGCTGGCTCAGAGCGCTGGATCGGCAAGACGCGATCTCTTCAACTATGCGATGGCCGATGGCTACGCCAACATGTTCCGCCGCGCCGGCTTCGAGGACGAGGTCAACGAGCTGCGCGAGCGCTTCGCCGCCAAAGATCGTGACGGCGCCGTCAATGCGATATCAGATCGCATGGTCCAGGCCATCGATTTCATCGGTAGCGAGCAGGAAGTCACAGACTTCATGCGGCAGAACATCGAGGCCGGGATCGAACATCCGGTGCTGATGCCCATGCCCTGGGGTGAGGACCGCCGCGCCGTTGCCGATTCGACGATGCAGGCCGCCGTCGCCGCGGCGCGCTAGTTTCCCCAATGCCGAATCGCGGACTGCTGCAGTTCGCGTTTCAGAATCTTGCCTGACGCGGTACGAGGCAACGGTTCGTGCTGGATCAACAGGTAGCGCGGGATCTGGAACTTCGCGAGCTGGCTGGTCAGATAGCCCCGCACCTCGTCTTCGTCGAGCGGGCCGCTGGCGTAGACCGTCGCGCCAACTTCTTCGCCAAGGCGCTCATCGGGTACGGCATACACCGACGCCTCGAGAATGTCCGGATGGGTCAGAAGTGCCGCCTCCACCTCGCCGCATCCGATATTTTCACCGCCCCGGATCACCAGGTCCTTGATGCGATCGACGATGAACAGATAGCCCTCATCATCGAGATAGGCCACGTCGCCCGTGCGCATCCACCCCCCTTCAACAAACGTTTCGGCGTTCGCATCAGGTCGATTCCAGTAGCCCTGAAAGACGCTGGTACCACGCACCTGCAACTCACCGCGCTCGTTGGCGCCAAGCACTGAGCCGTCTTCAGCGACGATGCGCAATTCCAGCACCGCGGCGCAGCGGCCCGAACTCGCCGGACGGTCGAGATACTCCTGACCACCGATGCCCGTACCGATGGCATTCGTCTCGGTCATCCCCCAGCCCGTATTCGGCATCGCTTTCTGGAACGATTCGCCAATGCGCTTGACCTGCTCCGGCGCCCGCGGCGCACCGCCTCCGCCGACCGTCATCAGCGTACTGAGATCACGGTTCGTTCTTCCCGCCTCGTTCACCAGGTCTGCCGTCATGGCGGCCGGTGCAACGACCGATGAGATTTTTTCGCGCTCGATGAGTTCGGCTGCCAGCGTCGCGTCCCACTTGTACATGCAGACAACCTTGCGCTGCGAACGATACGACGACAGATAGACCGCGTGGGAACCCGTGGCATGGAACAGCGGCACCGCGAGCAGCGTGGCAGGCTGGTTGGCCGGTGGCTCCGGCGTCACGCCGAGCACCTTCATGCGCGCAGCACCATCGAGTTCCCATGACAGCAGCGCCGAGATGATGTTGCGATGACAGGAAGCAACGCCCTTTGGATGTCCGGTTGACCCCGAGGTATACAGCAGCGTTGCGATATCTTCCGGGCCAGGCTTCATGTCAGGCATCGCCTCAATCGACCTCCCCGCAATCAGGTCATCCAGCCGCGGGTACTTTGAAGTACCGGTCGCACGCACCGCGATCACCTCGACGTTCACATCTGATTCGACCTCGGCCAGCCGATCAAGCCGCTCCTGATCCGCAAACAGCACCTTCGCGCCACTGTCGTTCAGACCGTAGGCCATCTCGGCGGGCGTCCACAACGAGTTCATCGCGACCGCAATCGCGCCAATTGATGTCACCGCACCGAAGGCCAGTATCCATTCCGGAAAGTTGCGCATCGATATCGCCACGCGGTCGCCCGGCTTCACGCCGTACTCGTCAACCAGCAGGCGGGCAATGCGACACTTCTGCTCCCACGCTTCACGGAACGAGAGGTGTTCGTCATCGTAGACGATGAAAGGTGCGTCGCTGACGTTCTCCTCGAAGAGTTCGCGCAGCGTCGCGGGCGCGTGACGAAAGATACGGCACGGCCGACCGAACACCGTGCCGTCGATCAGTTCGAAAGGTTCGCCCGGGGCGGTCAGTTCCCGGATCGCATCATTGCGCGTGACGGTAACACTCATTCAATCGCTTCCTCAAATCAGGTTCTGACCATCGGCGGCCGCGACCCATAGGTCAGCGCCCGCCACAACCACTCAACGGGGCCGAAGCGATACCGCGCCAGCCACCAGCCACTGAACAGGATCTGGAAAATCCAGATGCCGACAACAAACAGATACATCGTCGAGCGGCTGAACACCGCAACCAGCCCCAGGCCCGCACCGGTGAACAGCAGCAAGCAAATGAGCGACTGCATCAGGTAGTTGGTCAGCGCCATGCGTCCGACATTCGCGAGCGCCTGTTGCATGGCGGCAAGGCGTCCGGCGCGAACAATCAGTATGAGCAGACCGATGTATCCGAGCGCCATACCCAGCCGCCCGATGTGGTAGGTCGGCTGAAACTGCGCAAAGATCGCAAACAGGTCCATGTTCGTCGACACACCTTGCCAAACCTCGTAGCCATTGACGGACAGCCCGACAGCGAACCCCCCCAGCATCATCGTCACATAGAAGCGGGTCGAACGTTCGCCCTGCAGCACGCCGGAACGGTAAAGTGCCATGCCGAGGAGCATCATGACGAGCGCATCCCAGAACAGGAACATCGGCAGCACCGTGAACATCATTTTGTTCGTCTGCGGCAGATTCCATTCGAATGCAGAGGCGTAGCTGCCGCGACGCGCCGCCAGCTCGTCGGCTTCCGCCTCCGGCGTCATCAGAAAGTCTGCGCTGAAGCCTTCCCAGCCCTCGGCGAGGGAACGGAGTTCATCACTGGCTGACGACGGGTCTTCCATCGCCGCCAACTCGACAGCCGCCTCTTTCGACGCTGCAAGCCCGAAACGAATGACGCCGTAGAAACCGGAGATCAGCGTGAGGAGCACCGCGAAGATGATCAGCATGGTCTTCGTCGTGCGATTGCGCAGCAGGTACAGCAACGCGCCCGCGAGGGCATAGCAGACCAGAATGTCGCCGGACCAGAGCAACAGGTACGCGTCGATCAGCCCGAACATCAGCAACCAGAACGTTCGCCGGTAGTACGTCCAGCCACCCTTGGCGCGATCACCGGTCGTGAACAGCAGTACGCCGGCACCGAAAAGAATGGAGAACAGTGCCCGCATGGCCCCTTCGGCCGACAGTTCGACACCAGCCCAGACAATCCAGTCGAGCGAGGAACCGCCAAGCAGATCGTAGCCGGCATTGGAGTAGGATGCAGAGACGAGCCCGAAACCGAGTATGTTGAGCAGCAGGATGCCCAGCAGCGCAAATCCGCGCAGCACGTCGAGCGACTGGATGCGGTCGCCTTCAGCGGTAGGGGTGAGAGCCATGCCGCAGTCTACCCACATCACGGATCGCCTGACGAGTGCTTTTGCATTAGGCTGGATTCATCCTGACAGGGACTGCGCCGCCATGGCTCCTGCTATTGAGGTTCGGAATCTCGAAAAAACCTACTACGTGCCCGTACGAGAGGCCGGCATCAAGGCGGCACTCAAGAGTCTCGTCAGGCGCGAAACGCGAGGCGTGCCTGCGGTAACGCCGATCTCGTTCTCGATCGAACCCGGAGAGATCGTCGGGTTCCTTGGCCCGAACGGCGCCGGCAAGACCACGACCATCAAGATGATGTCGGGGCTCCTTCACCCGACGTCCGGTGATCTGTCGGTACTCGGCTATCAGCCCGCGAATCGCGACAAGGCATTCCTGCGCCAGATCACGCTCGTGATGGGCCAGCGCAACCAACTGCTCTGGGACATTCCGGCCATCGACTCGTTCGAGAGAAACCGCGTCATCTACGACCTCGACCGTGGCTTCTTTGAGGAAACACTGGCGCAGCTCACCGAATTGCTCGATCTCGGCGATCTCCTCACCAAACCCGTCAGAAACCTGTCGCTGGGTGAACGCATGAAATGCGAGGTTGCGGTGTCACTGCTGCACCAACCCCGCGTGCTGTTCCTCGATGAGCCCACCATCGGGCTCGACGTGACCATGCAGCGCAAACTGCGGGCCTTCATCCGCGAGTACAACGAGCGCACTGGCGCGACAGTCCTGCTGACCTCCCACTACATGGCGGACGTGCAGGCGCTCTGCAAGCGTGTCATCGTAATTCACCATGGGCGCATCCTGTTCGATGGCGATCTCTCGTCGCTCATCGAACGATTCACCGCCTACAAGACTGTCACCGTCAAGCTCGCGGAGCTGAGGCCCAGCTACGAAGGCTTCGGTGAGGAGATCGCGAGGACCGACGACAGCGTTTCGTTCAGACTGCAGAAGACCGATGCACCGCGAATTACGTCGCGCCTTTTGACCGAGTTGCCCGTGACAGACCTCACGGTCGAGGACCCGCCCATTGAAGAAGTGATCGACAATGTCTTTTCGACCGAGGCGACTGAATGAAGCGGCTGGCGTACTACGCCGCGCTCTACGCCGGCTTCTTTCGCGCCGCGCTGCTGTCGAATATCCAGTACCGCGCCTCAGGCGCCATCTGGATGATCGGATCGATTCTCGAGCCCACGATCTACCTCGTTGTCTGGTCCACGGTTGCAGAATCACGTGGCGGTGACGTCGGCGGCTACACGGCGTCCGAGTTCGCCGCCTACTACATCGTGCTGATGATGGTGAATCACCTGACCTTCAGCTGGATCATGCAGGTGTTCCAGTTCCGCATTCAGTTCGGCAGCCTGTCATATGAACTGCTGCGGCCGGTTCATCCGATTCACGCTGACATCATGGATAACATCGCGTTCAAGCTCGTCCAGATGACGCTGATGATCCCCGCCATGATCGTGTTGATCCTGCTCTTCGAACCCGCCTTCGATTTCAGCATGGCCGATCTTGTGATCGCGCTGCCCGTTCTCGCCCTTGCGTTCCTGACGCGCTTTCTCCTCGAATGGTCGCTTGCGCTTGCGGCATTCTGGACAACGCGAACGATCGCCATCAACAACATGTACTTCGCCGTCATGATGTTCGTCTCGGGCCGCATCGCACCAATCGCCCTGCTGCCGGCCTGGCTGAGGGGCACTGCCGAGGTGCTGCCGTTCTACTACGTCGTCGCCTTCCCCGCGGAGCTCATCAATGGATCGCTCTCTCGCGACGAGATCGTCAGCGGCGTCACGATGCTGATGGTCTGGCTCGTGCTCGCGTGGCTGCTGATGAACATACTGTGGCGGCGCGCCGTCCGAAACTTCTCGGCCGTAGGCGCCTGACCATGTTCAGGGTACCGTGGACATTCCTGAAGATTTCAGCGCTGAACGAGATGGCGTACCGCGCCAATTTCTGGATTCAGGCCTTCGAATCGGTGCTGGCACTATTGACCACACTGGGCGCGGCGATGATCGTCTTTTCACAGACAGACGAACTGGCAGGCTGGCACTTTCCGGAGCTGATTTCGCTGCTGGGCATCTACTACATCGTGCTCGGCAGCATCAACTTTGTCATTTCACCGAGCCTCAACAAGTTCATGGAAGACATCGTCGAGGGCAAACTCGATTTCACGCTGACCAAGCCGAAAGACAGCCAACTGCTGGTCAGTGTTCAGGAGTTTCGCCTCTGGAAGCTGCTCGACGTGGCGCTCGGCTTCATCGTGCTCGGCTACGGTCTGTCGCAGCAGGCACGTGACGTCGGCCTGCTCGACGCAATCGCCTTCGGCATCGCGATGCTGTGCGCCGGCGCCATTGTGTACAGCTTCTGGATGGTGCTCGCCACGCTCGCGTTCTGGTTCATTCGCATTGAGAACATCCTGCAAATCTTCTGGGCGATGTTCATCGCCGGTCGCTGGCCGGTGACGATTTATCCCGGCTGGCTGAAACTCATGCTGACCATGCTGGTGCCGATTGCCTTCGCCGTGACCGTACCGGCCGAGGCAATCTCCGGCAAAATCACCGCCGAGACGCTGGCGACGGCGATCGCGCTCGCCGTCGGGATCACCATTCTCTCGCGCCGATTCTGGCGCTTCGGCCTGAAGTTCTACTCCGGCGCATCGGCCTGAACAGCCCGGTCACTCGAGAACCTTCATATAGCGCGCGAGCAGACCGTCGATCATCGGGCGCACCGCCTTCTGCCTCAGCGCTGCCTGCGCTTCCGCCGCCGCGAACCAGCGGCGGTCGCGCTTGTGCGCCTCTTCCCAGTCTTCAAAGACATCGGTGACCTCGAGGGGGAACACCTGCACGCGGGTCACACCGCCCCATTTTCGAGCCTCAAAGACATCCAGTGGCGAGGTGCCGACCACACCCAGCACACCGGCTTCCTCCTCACATTCCTTGGCGGCCGAGTCGGCCGCGGTCATGCCAGGCTCGACAATCCCCTTCGGGATACCCCACTTGCCCTTGCCTGATTTCGAGATCAGCAGGACTTCCAGTTGCCCGTGGCGAATGCGAAACGGCAGCACGCCGGACTGTTTGTAATAATAGGGCGGGCGATCCCACGCCACGGGACGGCCGTCGCGCTCGAATTCAAATTTCTCGGGTAGCGACTTCGGTCGAACGAAACGCGCCAACTGACGCCCTTCGATCACGGCGAGCGAAGCGGTCGTCATCAGCCTGCCACGCTTGTCGTAAGGCAGTGAATCATCGACAAGCGATGCGAGCAGACTGTCGAATCCGGGATTGTGGCCGACAAACATCACGCGCTCCGCCCGGTCCTGATAGTCTTCAATCACGGCATCGAGCGCATAGGGCGCGGCCTCATAGAGACGCTTGTCCTGCACGATCCGCTCGACCGTCCCTCCCGCAGCCTTGATACACTTTTCCGCTGTCTCGCGGGCGCGTTTCGCCGGGGATGTCACGACAAGTTCGGGCACGAGTTCCTCGCGTCCCAGATAGTGTCCGACCCGCTGCGCGTCACGCTTGCCCCGATCCGAAACCGGGCGATCCAGATCGGGCGCATCGCCCGACCAGTCCGATTTGCCGTGACGCATCAAGAGCAGGGTCATTGCCGGATTCTAACGCGCTGTGGCGCCGCGATTCCAAAAGCTGCTATAACCTTCGGCAGAGGGAATCAGAGCGACCACTGTGAGCGACATCGGGGGAACACCGGCCGCCGACCGGCAGTATCGGCGTGCGCAACAGCGGGATGGCAAGGTTCCGCTGTCGGCCAAAATCTTCCAGGGCATCGGCGCGCTGCCGGACACCTACAAGAACTTCGCCTTCAATACGTTCGTCCTGTTCTACTACAACCAGGTGCTGGGCATGCCGGCGGTCTTTGCGTCCGTCGCGATCATGGTCGCGCTCGTCATCGATGCCGTCACCGATCCACTGGTGGGATCGTTTTCCGACAGTCTTCAAACGAAGCTTGGACGGCGCCACCCGCTCATGTATGCCGCTGCGCTGCCGCTCGGTATCACGCTTTTTCTGATCTTCGTGCCACCGGCCGGGCTCAGCCACTACGGTCTGTTCGGCTGGCTGCTGTTCTTCGCCGTCGCCGTCCGTATCTCGATGACGCTCTTTCAGGTGCCATGGAACGCCATGTTCGCCGAGTTCTCTGACGACTATGCGGAGCGCACACAGATCGTGACGTTCCGCTACCTGTGCGGCTGGATTGGCGGCACGACATTCGTGTTCTGCACCTGGACTTTCATCTTTCCCAGTTCCGAAGCGTTCACACCGGGGCACCTCAATCCCGATGGCTATGTCACCTTCGGGCTGGTGCTGGGCATCGCCGTTACGCTCGCCATACTGCTGACGACCCACCTCACACGAAACCAGATTCCCTTCCTGCTGCAGCCCCAACTCACCGAAAGGTTCACGCTTGGCAAAGTCCTGGGTGACATTCGCGTCGCCATTACCAACAAGGATTTTCTGATCCTGTTCTTCGGCCTCTTCATGATGGCGATCCTCGGCGGCACCAACGGTGCGCTCGAACTGTACGTGAACACCTACTTCTGGGGCCTGCTGCCCGAAGACCTGCGCTGGTTCACGCTGACGATCTTCGGCTCGGTCACGGCCTTTATCATCATCCCGTTCTTGCAGGCGCGGTATGACAAGAAGCACCTGCTGATCACCTGCATGGTGTTCCTGCTGATCAATGGTATCGGCCTCATCTGTCTTCGCTTTGCCGACGTGCTGCCCCGGAACGGTGAGTTTTCGCTGCTGGTGATCATCATTGGCAACGAGATCGTCAGGGCGGGCGCCGGAACCATCGTTGCGATCATGTTCGTGTCCATGGTCGCCGATACGCTCGACAAGCAGGAACTCGAAACCGGCCGCCGGCAGGAGGGCGTTTTCTCGTCCGCAATGACGTTTGCCGGCAAGGCGACATCCGGCGTTGGCATCCTGATTGGCGGCATGATCCTCGATTACGGTCTGGCATTCCCGCGGGGAATCAAACCCGAAGAGGCTGACCCGGAGCTCATCTTCTCGCTCGGACTGTTCGCCGGCGTGATCATCCCACTCTTTTATCTCGTCCCATTCTGGTTCGTGTCGCGCTACGGCATTACGCGGGAGATCCACGCTGGCATTCAGCAGCGGCTCGTGGTCAGACGCCGCGAGCAGGCATCGTCAGACTAGCTATCGAAAGGCGACCGGCCGTACTCTTCACGCACGCCGGTCTTCAGCACTTCGCCCCGCTCCGCGACGATAAACCGGCAGAGATGACGCGCGTGATCCGACAGGGTGTCGTAGATCTCGCGGGGCACGGAACGGGGCTGCGGCTCGATGTACCACGGCGCATAGAACTCGACGTTCGGTATCGCACGCACCTCATTCGACAGGTTCGGCGTACCCCCGTGCCACGTTCGCATGTCTCGCAATATCACACTCCCCGCCGGTGCCGGACACAGCGTCGCGAGCTTCATCCATTCCGGTTCCTCATCCAGCGCCGGGATCGGCTCCTGGGTGTTTTGCGTGCCTGCAATCTGGCGAATCGGGCCGTTCAGGGACGTCGCGTCAACGGTAAGAAAGTTGCAGACGACATTGGTCGGGGGCAGATCGCGGTAGTTCATGAGCCCGCGCGGATCGTGAAAGGAGCCGAACCGTATCGTGCGACCCGATTTCGTCGTGAATTCCCGCCGGTCAGCCATGTCGGAATGCAGGGGTTGATACTCGACGGCGCCCGGCAAACAGAAGTCGCCACCGCCACCGCGCGCATGGTAGTCGGGCGACTCGAAGATCGCTGTCACCAGTGGCGTCACCCGCGGCAGATCCAGCAGCATGGCCCACTCCGGACGATGCATCAGGTGTCCGGTCAGGTTGGAGCCACCGAACGAGTAGCGATGGGAACCGCGATTGCCAGCTCGTTCCGGATCCTGCGCCAGAATCGCTGCCACCTCCCGCTCGACGCCGCGCCTCAGAAAGCCGAGTTGATCCTCATCGAGTGCATTGCGCACGACGACGAAACCATCTCGATAGAAGAGACGTTTCACCCGCTCGACCTCATCGGGCTCGCAGACCTCGAGCCCGCGAATGCCGTTATTCGCCGCGAGGTAACTCCTGAGTTCCTGAACCCGGGTGTCGTCCGGGTCGACGCCGACCCAGCCCATGGCGTTGATATCTGCTGCGTTCATGGCAACGCAAGGTAGCCGAATACCCCTGCGGCAACAAGATCAGCCGGGGGGCAGCGGCACCAGCACCGAGGTGCGCTTCTTGTACGCCTGGTACTCGGGGTCGTCACCCCAGCGCCGGTTGGCCCTGACTTCCAGCATGCGAACACCGCTGATGTAGTTGAGCAACACGAAGACGAACACCGGCGAGATGAGCGTCACATACTGCCAGCCCTGAAGGTGCGGGAAGGCGATCACGGTGATGCCCAGCCAGAGCAGAATTTCGCCGAAATAGTTCGGGTGTCGCGACCAGCGCCAGAGGCCGGATGTGATGAAAGTGTCCCGGTTCGCAGGATCCTCGCGGAACGCCTTCTTCTGTTGGTCAGCGACCATCTCGATGACGAATCCCGCAAGCCACAGCAGCGCACCGATGGCGGCCCAGATCCCGAGCGGCACGTTCTGTGTCGATGTGATCGCAGCCACCGCCGCAGAAGCCGTCACCGTGACCCAGAGTCCCTGAAGTGTCCATGTCATGAAGAACTGCGCGGCATTCTCCTTGATCTTGTTGAAGCGGCGATCAAAGCCATCCTTGCGAATGCGTGCAAACAGGAAAGATCCGAGCCGAGCGGCCCAGATGCTGATCATGAGCGCGAGCAACACATCCCGCGCCTTCAGGCCCTCGTTCAACAGAAGCGCGATGAGCACGACCGAAATGTATGTGACGCTGCCCATCAGGTCATAATACATCTCTGTCTTCTGCGTCCACGCGTGAACGAACGCGAGCCATTGCACACCGAAAGCGACCATTGCGCAGATGAGAAAGAGCGGGAGCCCGCCAACAGAAACCGAGCCCGAGGAGCCCGCCGCCACGATCAACGATGCGACGACCAGCGCTGCCGCGGTACCGAGAAGGGATTGAGTTGTTGTATTCATGAGAGTCCTTACGTCGCATGTGGACGTCCGGATGACTCTGCCTGATACGAAATGTTTTGGCCAGCTAGGCAGCGGCCTCGGTGCGGATGCGCTCGACCATGGCACGCAGGCCATTGCCTCGCGCCATACTCAGGTGGTTCAGCAGGTCGAGCTGCTCGAAGTAGTCCTCGACATCGAATCCCCGGATGTCTTCCGCACGCTTGCCGTTGTAGGCAGCGAGAATGACGCCCAGCAACCCCTTGACGATAAAGGCATCGCTGTCGGCATCGAACCAGAAGGTATCGCCCTCCCGGCGCGCATCAATCCAGACCTGCGACTGGCAACCCCGCACCAGGTGTTCGTCGTCCTTGAGCGATTCGTCGAGGGGCGGGAGTTCCTTGCCGAGGTCGATGATGTACTTGTAGCGGTCTTCCCAGCTGTCGAAGAAGCCGATGGTGTCGAGGATGTCCGCCGACGTGATGGTGGTACCGAAGGGATTGCTCACGGAATTAGCTCAGAAGAACATCCCGGTTTCGAGCTGCGCTTCTTCGCTCATCATCTCGCGGCTCCAAGGCGGATCGAACACCAGTTCGACATTGACGTTACGCACGTTCGGCACCTGGCCGACCCGGCTCTCGACATCGCCGATCAGCACCGGCCCCATGCCGCAGCCGGGCGCCGTCAACGTCATCTCGATGTTGACGGTGCCATCGTCGATTTCAAGGCGATAGATCAGCCCGAGACTCGGCAGACTCACGGGGATTTCGGGATCGAACACCGTATCCAGGGCTTCCCAGACCTGCTCCTCTGATACCTTGCCATCGCCAGGATCATCGAATGCCAGCGTCAACGGTTCGAAGCCAAGCGCGTCGGCATCTGCGCCGTCGACCCGGATCATGTTGCCCTGATGAACGACCGTGTAATTGCCGCCGGCAGACTGTGTGATGGTCACGAAGGAATCTTTGGGGATCGTCACCCGGTCACCGACAGGCACGAGGCGCCCGGGCGTTTCACGCTGGGTCACCACCATCGTCCGTTCAGCTTTCATGTTCATCAATCAGGCCTGCTTGAGGTCGAAGTTGAAGCTCTCGCCGCAACCGCAGGCATCCACCGCATTCGGGTTCTCGATGCGCAGCCGGTAGTTGAGGCCCTCCTTCGTGTAGTCGATTTCGGTGCCCCGAAGCGCTACCGCATGGGCCGCGTCAAAGCAGAGCGTCACCCCGTTATCGAGCGTCATCGTGATATCGCCGTCGCCCGGCGCCTGGACCTCATCCAGCGTGTACATGTAGCCCGAGCAACCGCTCTCCTTGAGGGACATGCGGATACCCGCGGCACCGCTCTTCGCGAGCTGGTCGGCAAAGTGCTTCGCCGCGGTCTCCGATACGCTGATGGTATCGGTCAAATTGAAAGTCTGGACACTCATGAATACCTGCCTCAGAGCAACATGCTCTTGACTTTGTCCAGCGCCTCGAAGAGCCGGTCGATTTCGGCCTGTGTGTTGTATAGCGCGAACGAGGCCCGGACGGTTCCGGAAACATTATATTGGGCCATCAGCGGCTGTGCACAATGGTGACCGGTACGCACCGCGATGCCCTGCTGGTCGAGCAGCATGCCGATATCGGCCGCGTGCGCACCCTCGAGCAGGAAGCTGAAGACGCCTGCATTCACGTGCGCCTTGCCATAGCGAACCAGCCCTTCGAACGCATCGCCCCGTTCGATGGCGTAAGCCAGCAGTTCCTGTTCGTGCGCGATGACCGCAGAGCGATCAAGGCCGTTCAGAAAATCAACGGCGGCGCCAAGACCAATTGCGCCGGCGATGTCCGGCGTGCCCGCCTCGAATTTGTACGGCAGCGTCTGATAGGTCGAGCCATCAAAGGACACCGTCTCGATCATCTCACCGCCACCCTGCCACGGCGGCATCTCGTCGAGAAGCGACTCGCGCCCCCAGAGCACGCCGATGCCGGTTGGCCCGAACATCTTGTGACCCGAGAACGCATAGAAATCACAGCCGAGTCCCTGAACGTCCACGGGTGCGTGGGCGACACCCTGCGCACCATCGACCAGCAGCAGCGCGCCTGCATCATGCACCCTCGCGGCGATATCCTCGACCGGGTTGACCGTACCCAGCGCATTCGAGATGTGCCCGATCGCGACCAGCCTGACCCTTTCATCCAGCAGGGCGTCGAGGCCATCGAGATCGATTTCGCCGGCGTCGGTCACCGGAATCGCCTCGACACTGGCACCGGTTCGCCCGGCCACCATCTGCCACGGCACGAGATTGGAGTGATGTTCCATGGCCGGTGCCAGGATACGATCGCCGGGCTTCAGGTTTGCCCCGCCCCAGCTGTTTGCCACGAGGTTGATCGCTTCTGTGGTACCACGCGTCCAGATGACCTGCTTCGTCGAAGGGCTGTTGATGAAGGCTGCAACCTTCCCGCGCGAATCCTCGAACGCGCGTGTCGCGCGATCTGCAAGGTGATGGGCCGCACGATGCACGTTGGCGTTGTAGCCACGGTAGTAGTCGCTGATCGCGTCGATGACGGCATTCGGCTTCTGCGACGTCGCGGCGCTGTCGAGGTAGACAAGAGGGTATCCGCCAATCTCCTGATGAAGGATCGGAAACTCCTGCCGGATGGCGTCGACATCGAAGCCAACGGATTGGGCAGCGACCGTGCTCATGGGGCAGGCTCCTCGCGACCGAACAGGGCAGCCAGCTTCGGTCGAACAAACGCCTGCAGGGCATCGAGCGCGATCCGGTCGACGAGTTCGTTGATGAAGCCAAAGCTCAACATCACCTCGGCATCCTCTCGCCGAATACCCCGGCTGAGGAAGTAGAACAGGGAGTCGGACTCCAGCTGCGCGACCGTCGCCCCGTGCGCGCACTGCACGTCGTCCGCATAGATCTCGAGTTCAGGTTTGGTATCGACCTCGGCGTTCGGACTCGTCAGCAGATTCTTGTTGCTGAGTTGTGCATTCGTCTTCTGGGCATCGGGATGGATATGAATCCGGCCGTTGAAGACGGCCTTTGCCTTGTCGCCAACAATGCCCCGGAAGGTCTCGGTGGTCGTGCAATGCGGCACCGCATGCTCGATTGTCGTGTGATAGTCGACAAGTTCACTGCCACGAGGCAGGTAGATACCGTTCATTTCGCAGTGCGCACCCTCACCCGCGTGATGCACGACTGCATCAATACGCTTGAGCGTACTGCCGGTCGCCAGATGAAAGCTGTTCAGCACGCTGTCGCGTGAGAGCCGGGCATGCACACCGCCGATATGGAGTGCATGCGTCTCTTCGAGATGAATTCGGTAATGATTGAGCGTCGCTCCATCACCGACATCGAGTTCGGTAATGCCATTGGTGAAGGCATTCTGTTCATCATCAGTGCTGACGAAATGCTCGATCACGGTCGCCTTCGAGTGCTTGCCCGCCGCCACGAACAGGCGCTGCGACACGCTGAACGGCTTGGTGTCAGGACGCGTCAGCCAGACAATATGCACCGGTCGCTCGACGTTTGCAGATTCGGCGATCTCGACGAAAACGCCATCGCCGAGCCACGAATCGTTCAATGCGGCAAACAGGTGTTTGTCCGGATCGACGAGGCTGCTGACGCTGTTTGCAAGCCGATTCGTATCGTCGTCATCTGCCTCACTGAACCGTATGACAGAGAGGCCGTCCTGTTGCGGGACCGACGACAGTGCTTCGATGTACGTGCCGTTGACGAAGACAAGCCGGCAGGCGTCGAGCCCGTCAATCTCAACCAGCGATTCGAGCCCGTCCGTCGAGGGCGCAGAGGGCGAGCGCGCGTAATCAGTACGTTCGAGTGCGCCGAGGCTCGTGTACTTCCAGTGCTCAGTCTTGCGGGTCGGGAACGCATGCGTCTTCCAGCGTGCCAGACCACCGGCTCGAATATCCTTCGCCCACACCGGTACATCGGGCGCGTCGCGACGGGCTGCCACTTCGATAAAGTCGGACACCTCAGGCAACCTCCTGGTCCACCCAGGCGTAACCTTTTTCTTCGAGCTCCAGCGCAAGCGACTTGTCGCCAGACTTCACGATCCGCCCCTTCGACAGCACATGCACGTAGTCCGGCTCGATGTAGTTGAGCAGACGCTTGTAATGCGTGATCACGATGAAGGAACGATCGGCGGCGCGCATCTCGTTGACGCCCTGGGCGACGACTTTCAGGGCATCGATATCGAGCCCGGAGTCGGTCTCGTCGAGGATTGCGAGCTTCGGCTCGAGCAGCATCATCTGCAGCAGTTCGTTGCGCTTTTTCTCTCCGCCGGAGAAGCCCTCGTTGACGCCGCGCTTCAGGAAGTTTGGATCGAGGTCCGCCACCTGGCAGAGTTCGCGCGCCCGCTTCATGAACGATACCGAGTCGGGCCCTTCCTCGCCGCGATACTCGGCAAGGGCGTCGACCGCTGCCTTCAGAAATTCCATGTTGCTCACGCCAGGGATCTCGACCGGATACTGAAACGCCAGGAAGAGGCCTTCGCGGGCGCGATCTTCAGGCTCGAACGACAGGAGATCCTTGCCAAGAAACTCCACTGAGCCCCCGGTGACCTCATAGCCCTCACGACCGGCCAGCACGTGGCCAAGCGTGCTCTTGCCCGAGCCGTTCGTGCCCATAATCGCGTGAACCTCGCCCGGATTAATCTCGAGATCGATTCCCTTCAGGATGGGTGTATCGCCTGCGTTTGCCGTCAGGCCCTTGATATTCAGCATGATGTCCTCGTTTCGACGGATTAGCCGACGGAGCCTTCAAGGCTCACCTCGAGCAGCTTGCCTGCTTCCACGGCGAATTCCATGGGCAGTTCCTTGAACACTTCCTTGCAGAAGCCATTGACGATCATCGATACGGCCTTCTCGGCGTCGATACCGCGCTGCTGGCAAAGAAAGAGCTGTTCATCGCTCACTTTCGAGGTGGTGGCCTCATGTTCGACCACCGCTGTCGGATTCTTGCTTTCGATGTAGGGGAACGTGTGTGCGCCGCACTTGTCGCCAATCAGCAGCGAGTCACACTGGGTATAGTTGCGTGCACCGGTGGCGCCCGGGTTCATGCGCACCAGGCCGCGATAGGTGTTGGAGCCGTGTCCCGCCGAGATCCCCTTGGAGATGATCGTCGACCGCGTGTTCTTGCCGAGATGGACCATCTTCGTGCCGGTATCAGCCTGCTGATAGTTGTTCGAGAGCGCGACCGAATAGAACTCGCCGACACTGTTGTCACCCTTCAGGATGCAGCTCGGGTATTTCATCGTAATGGCGGAACCGGTTTCGACCTGCGTCCAGGAGATACGCGCGTTCGTATGCGCCGTACCGCGCTTCGTCACGAAGTTGTAGATGCCGCCCTTGCCCTCGGCATCACCGGGGTACCAGTTCTGGACAGTGGAATACTTGATGGTGGCGTTATCGAGCGCGACGAGTTCGACCACGGCCGCGTGAAGCTGGTTCTCGTCCCGCATCGGTGCCGTGCAGCCTTCGAGATAGCTGACGTGGCTGCCCTCATCCGCAACGATCAGCGTACGTTCGAACTGCCCGGTCTTGGCCTCATTGATCCGGAAGTACGTGGACAGTTCCATCGGGCATTTGACGCCCTTCGGAATGTAGACGAACGAGCCGTCACTGAAGACCGCACTGTTCAGCGCAGCGTAGTAATTATCCTTGCGTGGTACCACGGTACCAAGGTGCGCGCGCACGAGTTCGGGATATTCCCGCAGCGCTTCGCTGATCGAACAGAAGATCACGCCGGCTTCCTTGAGTTTCTCGCGGAACGTCGTCGCGACTGAAACCGAGTCGAACACCGCATCCACGGCGACGCCGGCAAGCATTTCCTGCTCGTGAAGCGGAATGCCGAGCTTGTCGTAGGTCTCCTTGAGTTCCGGGTCGATCTCGTCGAGGCTCTTCGGACGGTCGGCCGCGCTCTTGGGCGCCGAGTAATAGGAGATGGCGTCGAAGTCGATATCGGGATAGCTGACGTGCGCCCACTTGGGCTCGACCATCTCACGCCACGCGCGATAGGCCTCCATACGCCATTCGGTCATCCACTCGGGCTCGCCCTTCTTGGCCGAAATGAAGCGGACGACATCCTCGTCGAGCCCCGGCGGCAGTGTGTCGGACTCGATATTGGTGACGAATCCGGCGGCGTATTCCTTCCGGATCAGATTGTCGATTTGCTCGGACATAGTACCTCGAAATGCAGCGACCGCGACTTCCTCGCGGGGCGTGCAATCTCTCAAACCTGACTATTTTAGTCAAGTATTTAACTGACTGATTTGGTAGGTTTTACGGGAGAAAATGCCGGTCAGATCGCCCGGCGG
Organism: Pseudomonadales bacterium; assembly: GCA_965267485.1. Classification (GTDB taxonomy): domain Bacteria; phylum Pseudomonadota; class Gammaproteobacteria; order Pseudomonadales; family Azotimanducaceae; genus JANQJA01. The sequence continues at coordinate 3,802,279 of OZ254080.1, forward strand.
GCAACGTGAATATCGCTCATGCTATCCTGCCTGCACCACTGGAACCACCTGCTGGAGACACCCTGAATGGAAACGAACATCGGCCTCCTTGTCACCAAACGCGCGCTGCTCAATCCGGGGCGTGAAGCCTACGTGGACGCCGCGACCGGACTCCGATTGACCTATACGGCGCTGAACGAGCGAGTGAACCGGATGGCCCACGCGCTGCTGGCATCCGGCATCAAAAAGGGTGATCGCGTCGCGATCCTGCAGATGAACAGCATCGAATTCGTCGAGGCGTTTTTCGCCACCGCCAAGATTGGCGGCGTCGTGGTGCCGCTGAACTGGCGTCTCGTGGCCGATGAGCTCGAATTCATCCTCAAGGACTCCGGCTCGAAGCTGCTGCTGTTTGGCTCCGAATTCAACGACGTGGTGACCGAGCTGAACGGCCGGGGCGACAAGACCGACATCGACACCTGGATTTACAGTGGTGATGGCGCAAGCCGCCCGGATTTCGCCCGGCAATACGATGACTGGGTCGGCGAGGCATCCGGCGAAGAACCGGCGATCGGCGCCCGTGACGACGACGAGCTCTACATCATGTACACGTCCGGCACGACCGGCCTGCCGAAGGGTGTCGTTCATACCCACAACACGGCGATGTGGGCCTCAATCACCGGCTCCGCGACGATTTCGTTCCACGACAATGACCGCTACCTGCTCTCACTGCCCCTCTTTCACGTCGGCGCCCTTAACCCGCTGACCAATGCTGTGTACAACGGGACCACCTGCGTTGTCATGCGCGCGTTTGATCCGGTACGTACCTGGGAACTGATTCAGGAAGAAAAGATCACGACGCTGCTCGCGGTCCCGGCGATGCTCAACTTCATGCTGCAGGCACTGGAGCAGGGCAAGTACGATTACTCGACCGTGCGCTGGTGCATGAGCGGGGCGGCGCCAGTGCCGGTCACGATGATCGAGACGTACGCGAAACTCGGCATCGATATCCTGCAGGTCTACGGCCTCACCGAAACCTGCGGCCCCGCATGCCTGATCGGCGCCGAGGATGCGATTGCCAAGGCCGGATCGACCGGCAAGGCATTCTTCCATACCGACGTGCGGGTCGTGAACGAGGCCATGGAAGACGTCTCGCCGGGCGAACCGGGCGAAGTCCTCGTTCGGGGCAAACACATCATGAAAGAGTACTGGAACCGACCCGATGCGACGGCAGAAACGCTGGTGGACGGCTGGCTGCGCACCGGGGATGTCGCCACGATGGACGAAGAGGGCTTCGTCTACATTCAGGACCGCATCAAGGACATGATCATCTCTGGCGGTGAGAACATCTATCCGGCCGAGATCGAAAATGTCGTGTTGTCTCACGAGGCAGTCGCGGACGTTGCCGTCATTGGCCAGCCTTCCGACAAGTGGGGCGAGTCTCCATTCATTGTCGCCGTGAAGAAGGGCGAGGTCAGCGAGAGCGATCTGCTCGCCTGGTGCAAGGGCAAACTCGCGGCCTACAAGCTGCCCAAGGGCGCCGCCTTCGTCGACGAGATTCCCCGCAACCCGACCGGCAAGATCCTGAAGCGCGTGCTGCGCGAGCAGTTCCCCGGGCCGGCAGCCGAGTGATGCCTGACGCCGAACTCGAAAAGCGCTATCGCGAAACGGACTACATCGTCGACGACGACCCGCCGCTGCGGCTCAACATCGATGAGCAGAACGACGGCGCAAGGATTCTCATGGCATCGTTCAACGTCGAAACTGCGGCGTTCATCACGGCGTGGAATCCCGGCAGCCGCGAACTCACGCTGGACGAGAACTTCGATCGCCAGGCCGACCTGCTGGAAGAGATCGAGCAACTGCGCCTCAACTATTTCGTTGGGAGAGGCGAACATCCGGAAAACGGCTGGCGCGAGGACAGTTATCTTGTGCTCGGCATCTCGCCTGAGGAAGCAGACCGGCTCGCCCGGAAGTTCGAACAAAATGCCTATGTCTGGATCCCGATGAGCGGCGTACCGGAGCTCCGCTGGGTCTAGCCGCCGGAGAGCGCACCCACGATCTGCACCTCACGCTCACCCACCGGTACGTCGATCGACTTCACGTCGATGCCACCCACGAAAATGCGAATGTGCTCGCGAATGCGATCCTGCTCATCGATCATGCGAAAGCGGATGCCCGGAAAGCGCTCATCAAGATGCGCCAGCACATCCGCCAGCGTATCGCCGGCGCCGTCGACCACCGATTCGCCAGCGGTGTAGGATCGCAGCTGGGTCGGAATCAGGACGTCCACTCAGGTCACGCCTCGATCGCCTGCAGCGAATAGATCTCCGGCAGGTGACTGACGACGTTCTGCCAGTGCTCCCCAGCATCGACGCTCGACCAGATTTCACCGCCCGTCGTGCCAATGTAGAGGCCCATCGGATCGAGCCCGTCACCCACGAAAGCCTGACGTTTCACCGTGTACCAGGCCTGTTCGGTCGGAAAACCGCAATCCTGCCGCTCCCAGCTCGCGCCGCCATCACGCGTGCGATAGGCTGCTGGCTTGCCGCCGGGGCTTGTGCGCGGCCAGACGTCGGTTCCGTCCATAGGCCAGACCCAGGCGGTGTCGACATCACGCGGATCGACCACGACCGAGAATCCGATATCGCCCACCTCCTCCGGCATGTTGTCGCCGATGCGCGTCCATTCAGTGCCGGGCCGGTCAATACGGTATATGCCGCAGTGGTTCTGCTGATAGATCCGCGTCGGGTCTTTGGGATGCACGGCGATCTGGTGCGCATCCTGCCCCCACTCCGGATAGGGGTCGGGGAGAAAGTCCACGCGAACGCCTTTGTTGAGGGGCGCCCAGTCCTTCCCGTAGTCCGTCGACTCGAACACGCCGCCGCTGGACGTGCAGAGATACATATGATTCCTGTCGTCAGGACAGATGCTGATCTGCGCCATGATGTCCCCGTCGGGGGTTCCCGTCCCGGGATGCCAGGTCGGCACATCGGGGTGATCGTTCCAGCCCGAAACTGGTGCCCAGGTATCGCCCGCATCCTCGCTGCGAAAGAGCGCGATCGGCGAAGTCCCTGCCCACCACACGTCGGGTTCACTTTCATGGCCCGGCGCAAGCCAGAAGGTGTGGCTGACCGACTTCCCCTCACCTTTCTCGTTGGATTTTGGGAACGCAGGCGGACGCGAGGCTTCCTTCCATGTACGACCAAAGTCGCGGCTCGACATGATGGTCGGACCGAGGTGGCCGGCAGACATGGCCATCACAAGCGTTTGCCGGTCGCGAGGATCAAGCACCAGATGGTTGATAATGCTGCCGAGATGATGCGGCCCATCAACCTGCCAGGCTGATCGGTCTTCGCTGGAATAGATCCAGGCGCCCTTTCGCGTACCCACAAACAGATAGTGCATTGGTGTGCCTCCTAGGGGCGAATTTCGTAGAACGCGTTGAACACGTCACCTTCGAACGGAATCGTGGTGAACCGGGTAAAGCCAGCTGCTGCGGACATTTCCCGCGCCTTCTGCTCGTGGAAGCCGAGCGTCCCGAGCCCTGCCCCACCCGGTACTGACAGCCCGGCAGACATGCAGACCATCACCGAGAACGAATAGGCCAGCGTCGCAATCGGGTTCTGCGCCTTGTTCTCTGCAAAGGTCGGCAGCCCCTGGATGTCGGCGCACAGCCAGGTGCCGTCAGGCTTCAATGACTTGTGAATGGCATCGATCAGCATGTCCGGGTGGGTCGAGTCGTGTACGACATCGAACGTTGTCACCAGATCGAGTGAACCATCCTCCGGCAGCGGCGCATCGACGGGGTTATGGAGCCGGACGTTCTTGAGCCGCGCCTCATCGATATTCCGACGCGCACGATTGAGCGCATGCAGGGAGATGTCGTAGCCGATGAACTCGCTGTCCGGGAAGGCCTTCGCCATCGCAATCGTCGAGTTGGCGGCGCCGCAGCCGACGTCGGCCACGCGGGCGCCCGCGTTCAGCTTGTCGACGAGACCATCAAGCTTCGGCAGCAGGTCCGGCACCAGATGGTTCGCCTGGAACTTGCGGCTCATTCGCTCAATGCCGCAGGCGCAGGATTCACCCTTGTCGTCATAGGATTGCCCGACGCCGGTGCGGAAGCAATCCGGCAGGTCGTCGACGGTCTCGAACATGGCGACGACAGAGTGGAACATGCCGCCGAGATAGGCCGGGTGGTCCGGCGTCGCGAGCACCGCGATGGCCTCGGGTGTCAGCGAGAAAGTGTCATCAGCCTCGTCGTACTCGACCTGCCCGATGCAGGCCTGCTGATACAGCCACTCGCGAACCCAGCGCTCAGAGAGTCGCGTCTTGTCTGCAAGCCCCTCGCTGTCCAGCGGCCCGGATTCCGCCAGCGCACGATACAGCCCGAGCTGGTCGCCGATGAGCGTCAGTGCGCAATTGAGTCCGCCTGTCACACTGCCGGACACCTTTCCCGTAAACGCCCGAAGCGCGTCCGGATTTATCTGATCTGCCGCCAATCTCATTCCCTCTTGAAGCCACCGGTTATTCGATCAATATACTATCGCCGTCCCGCACCCTCCACGGCACGCTCCATATAGATGTCTGCGCGCGCATAGTCCGATACGAACGGTGATGGCCTCTCCACGAAGCCGAGTTCCCGGTAGAGCTGCAGCGCGGGCGCCAGCGAACTGTTGGTTTCGAGAAAGACCAGCCGGTAGCCTTCGCGGCGCGCTCGCTCCAGCGCCGCCCGGCCGATCAGCTTGCCGATGCCGAGGCCGCGAGCGATGCGCGAAACCGTCATCTTCGCGAGTTCCACCACGCCGTCACCGTGATTGACGAGCGCACAGGTGCCCAGCACCGCATCCGAGTTGCGGTCCTTCGCCACGAGGACGACCCCGCCCGGTTCGACGACATAGCCAATCGGGTCTTCGAGCATGCGCCTGTCGGCATCCTCCATCTCGAAATGTTCGACAATCCAGGCTTCGTTCAGGGCAGCGAAAGCCGGCACGTCAGCAGGCGACAGATCGGCGATCTCGATCGCCTGGAGTCGCGACGGGTCGTGGCTCGCCAGAAATCTTGCGTGAAATCCCTCCGAATCCAATGCCTGCTCAATCGCCGCAACGCGATCCAGAAAGTCATCGCCGCCAGCGCTGACGATCTCCTGCAAAGCCGCCCGAATATCACGCCACACACCTTCAAGCGCTGGCAGCATCTCCTTGCCAGCGCGAGTAAGTGCTAACACACGTCTGCGCTTGTCGCTGACGTCCTTGTAGGTCGCGACCAGGCCGGCGCGGGCCATCTCTCTCGCCACCTGGTTGACGGCCGGGTGACTGACGCCCAGCCCGCGGGCGATGTCCGTCACGCCACTTGGGCCCATGTGGCTGAGGTAGTAATAGACCGGAAACCATCGCGGCTCGAACGCGACCCCGGCGTCACGGTAGACGCGAATACCGTCCTGCACGAGCCGGTCGACGAGCCGCTTGAACCTGCTCGCCAGTGCCAGCGCCCCCAATTCTGCCAACAGATCCATCTGACTGTCACCGCGAGATTTATGTAAGTACTTACATATATTCCATGCTCCGGCCATCACGTCAATCGGCGCGATCCATGCTCGCCGCGACTCGCCGACACGCACTGACTTTTGACATAATCGCGAATTCTCACCGCATCCACGAAAGGTATCGCGCCCGTGACCGAACTCACCATTACGCCACTTGCCGGAGCGCTCGGCGCCGAGGTGCATGGCGTCGATCTTGCCCACCCGCTCGACGCCGACATCGAACAGCAGATTCACACGGCATTTCTCGAGCATCTCGTCCTTTGCTTTCGCGGCCAGTCGCTCGACCCGGCGAGCCTTTATGCGCTGACCGAACGCATGGGGGGAGTCGGCGAAACGCCGTACCTGACCGGGATGAAGGAATTCCCTGACGTCGTGCCAATCGTCAAGGAAGCGGACGAGAAGTCGCCGCTGACGTTTGGCGCCGGCTGGCACACCGACTTCACATTCCAGTCGCTGCCTCCGAGCCGCACGCTGTTGTATGCCGTCGATGTGCCCGTGGCCGGGGGCGATACCCTGTACACCAATCTGTATCGCGCCTATGACGCACTATCGCCCGGCATGAAGGATCTGCTCGAAGGACTCACCGCAGTGCATTCGTCGACACGCTCCTACGGCCCGCAGGCGAAGATGAAGGATCACTTCGAGAACATGCGAATCGTGAACGAGGAGAACGAGCCCACGACGCAGGAGCACCCGGTGATTCGCACCCACCCTGACACCGGCCGCAAGGCACTGTGGATCAACCCGGTCTACACAATCCGGTTCAAGGATATGTCCGAGGCAGAGAGCGCGCCACTGCTCAAGTACCTCAACGACTTTGCGGTCAATCCGTCATTTACCTGCCGGGTACGCTGGCAGAACGGCACACTGACGATGTGGGACAATCGGTGCACACAGCACTGTGCGACATCCGACTACCATGGCCATCGCCGCGAGATGCTGCGCACGACCGTCGCCGGCGAACAGCCCCTATAAGAATGAGCACACTGCAGAACGCAACGCCACAATCGATTCAGTACTGGTTACTGTTCGCGTATCGGTGGCTGGTGATTGCACCGTTCCTTGCGCTGTCGACCGCCTTCTTCTTTGTGCCCGTCGCGATCCTGAGTCTGCTCGGCTACCCCGACACCGCTTCACGGGTCTTCGCGAGACTCTGGGCACGCACGAACGCGGCGGTCAGCCTGATGAGTGTCGAAACCGTGGGCCGCGAGCGCCTCGACCCCACGCAATCGTACGTGATCGTGGCGAACCACCAGAGTCTGGTCGATATCTACGTGCTCTATGGATTTCTTGACGCCGACATCAAGTGGGTCATGAAACAGGAACTGCGCTCGGTGCCGCTGCTTGGATACGCCTGCGAGGTCATGGGGCACATCTACATTGATCGTTCGAACACTGAATCGGCGATCGCGTCGATCGCCGCAGCCAGGGAACGTATTGCCAACGGCGTTTCGGTCGTCTTCTTCCCGGAAGGAACGCGATCACGGGATGGCAGCCTTCGGGATTTCAAGCGCGGCGCATTCCGCTTCGCCATCGATATCGATCGCCCGATACTGCCTGTGACGATTCACGACACCCGCCGCGTACTCCCGTCGGACACGACAGAGATCGTGCCGGGACACGTCAGACTCGAGATTGGCGAGCCCATCAGCACCACGGGGCTCACGCAGGATGACGCGCGAAGGTTGTCCGACGACGCCAGAAAACAGATCGAAGATGCCCTGCAGAGGAACCCGAATTGAGAGAGAACAAGGTGTTACACGCGTGGCGCGACCGCAAGCCGACCATAGGTGCGTGGCTGATGAACGACTCGGCGCTGTCGGCCGAGGTGATGGCCAGGGCCGGCTTCGACTGGCTCTGCATCGACACACAGCACGGCCTGCTGGACTATCACGACATCAAGGCGTTGCTGCCCGTCATTTCCCAGACCGACACGGTTCCGTTCGTTCGCGTCTCGTGGAACGATCCTGCCGAGATCATGAAGGCGCTGGACGCCGGCGCGTACGGCGTCGTGGTGCCGATGGTGAACAACCGCGAAGAGGCCGAACGCGCGGTGAGGGCGTGCCGCTATCCGCCCGATGGCATGCGATCGTTCGGCCCGACCCGGGCAGCGATGTATGGCGGTGCCGGATATGCCGCCGAATCAAACCGCGAGATCGCCTGCATTGCGATGATCGAAACCCGCGAGGCCATCGGCAAGCTCGACGAGATCATGTCGACCCCCGGGCTCGATGCCATCTACATCGGCCCCGCAGATCTCGCGCTTGCGCTCGACCTGACGCCGACGGGTGACAACAACGAGCCGAAACACGTCGAAATGGTCGATCGCATTTTCGAAGCGACCCGTCGTCACGGCATCGCTGCCGGGATACATACCGGCAGCCTCGAGTATACGCAGCGCTACCTCGCACAAGGCTTCGAGATGGTCACGCTGGGTGCCGACACCGGTTTCATGGCGCGGCTTGCCCGACAGGAACTGAAGGCGGCCCGTGAAGGTGCGAGAGCAGGTAGCGACGGGGACGGGTCGTTCTACTGAGTCACTCGTGCTCGGCCCGGACGTCCAGTTCGATCTCGTCGCCGTACACGGACGCGGCGATGATCATCGGCCGGCAACAGACTTCGCAGTCCTCAGTGTATTCCTGGCTGTCGACCGAGGCATCGACCACGAGTCGAATGGGTTCACCACAGTAGGGGCAATGTGACTTCAGCGTACGTAACACGTGGCCTCCGGAGGGGTCAGGTCTAGCTTGAAAAACAACATTGGCTTAATGGAAAATTAACACGGCAAGCTCAAACTCCGCTGACATTACGAGTACCAGATGCGAGTAGGCATGCTCGAAACGATTCATCGCTGGGACGTCACGACCTTCCAGCGCATCACATCTTCCCAGCTTCACAAGACGCTGATCAAATTCGCTCGCCTGATTTCCTTCACCGGCGATGGCTGGTTCTACCCGCTCGTTCCGCTGGTGATCTATTTGCTCGGCTACCCGGAGATCGCCAAGCAGTTCTTTATCGTGGTCGGCGCCGCCTACATCATCGAACGCACGATCTATCCCGTCGCCAAGCGCAGTTTCAAGCGTCGCCGCCCTGCCAACATCGTACCGAACTTCGAGAGCGTCATCGTCGCATCCGATGAATTCAGCTTCCCTTCCGGCCACACATCCGCGGCGTTCCTGATGACGTCAATGCTCGTACTCTTCTTTGGGCCGATGTTCGCGGGGCTCTATCTCTGGGCGCTGGCGGTCGGCGCATCACGCGTCATTCTCGGCGTCCACTTTCCGACTGACATCCTGGTCGGCAGCCTCATGGGCACCGGCATCGCAGGCACGGTTTACTGGCTCAGCCTCGGCGTTCTATGAAAATCCTCTACGGGATCCAGGGGACCGGCAACGGTCACATGTCCCGTGCGCACGCCATGGCCGCGGCGCTGGCAAACTATCCCGAGGTCGAGATGACCTGGCTTGTTTCGGGACGCGCGATCGACGAGTTGTTCGACGCCATGCCGGATTTTCTCTGGCGCAAGGGACTCACATTCCGGTCGAGGGACGGCCGCGTACAGTTTCTGCAAACCTTTCTTGCCAACAACTACATCCAGTTCGTTCGCGACGTCATCACGCTGGACCTGAATGCCTTCGATCACATCGTACTCGACTTCGAGCCGGTATCCGCCTGGGCAGCACGACTCGCCGGCCGCCAGAGCCTCGGCATCGGCCATCAGTATGCGTTCGCCTATCCCGTACCCATGCAGGGCGAAAGTGCGTTCACACGCTTCGGCCTGCGCACGTTTGCGCCGGTGACGCGCTCGCTCGGGCTCCACTGGCATCACTTCAACTATCCCGTACTGCCACCCATCATCGACCTCGCCGGCCACCGGCGGGAACAGGCCGTACCGGGCAAGGTTGTGGTGTACCTGCCGTTCGAGGATCAACAGAAAGTCGTGAACATGCTGCGGCCGCTATCGACCCACCACTTCCATGTCTATGGCCCGGGGCTCGTCGACCGCGACGACGGACACATCCACACACGGGCGCTCTCACGCGATGGCTTCAAACAGGATCTCGTCACGGCCGAGAGCGCAATCTGCAATGCGGGCTTCGAACTTATCAGCGAATGCCTCACGCTGGGTGTTCGGGTACTCACACGCCCCGTCGACCAGCAGCTGGAGCAACTCTCGAACGCACTCGCGCTCGAAGAGCTGCAGTACGCTCGCGTGCTCTATGCGCTCGATGCAAACGCCATCGGCGACTGGCTGGGAGACGGCGGCTTCGTGAAGATCGATTTTGGTTCGGTCCACGAGCAGATCGCCGCATGGCTCGTCGGCGGCCAAAAGCAGCGCATTGAAGATCTGGCCGAGGAAACGTGGCGCGATGTCACGGTCGAGCGACTGGATCGGTCCGCTGCGTCAGTTGCGGCCTAGTCAGTTGCGGCCTTGTCTGTTGAGGTGTGGGCTGCAGTTGCTCCGCTGACCGTCGATAGCCACTCCATGAACCGCCCTTTGGGCATCGCGCCTGCCTGCCGGCCGATCTCACGGCCGCCCTGAAAGACAGCGAGCGTCGGAATAGACTGGATTCGAAGCGCTGCCGAGATGTCCTGACACTGGTCGGTTTCGACCTTGATGAGCCTCATGCGGGGCTCGAGTTCGCCTGCAGCCTCAGCGAAGACCGGACCAAACATCTTGCAGGGCCCGCACCAGGTTGCCCAGAAATCGACGACCACGGGAATGTCATTGCGTTCGATCATCTTTCTGAATTGCTGGCTGTCGACCGAAACGGGCCGACCGCAGAATACCTGCTCGTGGCAGTTGCCACACTTGGGGTGATCGCCCAGCCGTTCCTCGGGCACCCGGTTAACGGTGAAACAGGACGGACAAACGATGTCGAGAGAAGTCATTGTCAGTTCAGGTGTTGAACACCCCGTTGATGTAAGGTTGATCCTGACAATTTCAAGGAAGCGCCATGAGCCAGCTACGCGACGACGCCAATCACTGTTTCGTTTGCGGCCCGTCGAACCCGATCGGCCTCAATCTCGAGTTCCGCCTCGACGGCGATATCTGCCGGTCTGTGTGGACGCCGAAGCCCGAGCACTGCGGCTATGACGGTGTCACCCACGGCGGCCTGATCTTCAGCGCGCTCGATGACGTGATGGCAAACTGGATCTTCCTGCAGGGACATCGCGCCTACACGGCCAAGTGCGAGATCCGCTACAAGGATGCGTTGCCCACCGGAACCCGGGTACAACTCGAGGGGCACTGCATCAAGGCCCGGGGCCGGCTCGTGCAGATGAAGGGGCTTATGACGCGGGAGGATACCGGTGAGATCGTCGCTGAAGCCGACGCTTCGTTCATGAAGGACGGATAGGCGCAGCCTCGCCCGACACGACGTCCCGAGCCTCTTTTACCGCGTCTTCGCTCATGCCGAGCAACTCGGCCACACGGTCGACAAACTTCTCTTCGTAGACATCAATTCGACCGTCTGCGTAGGCAACGCGCCACACCTGCTGCAACAGCATTCGCTTCTCGGCCGGTTTGTAGTACTCGTTGACGAGGTCAGTGATCATCGAGAGGCTGCTCGCCTGCAGGTTGGCGAGCCGCAGCAGCTGCTCGATGGTCGTCCCTGACAACTCGAAAGTGTTGGCGAGGATGTCGGCAATGACCTTTTTCTCTTCGATATCCTCATCGTCATCGGCCTTGCTGCACGCAACCAGCAACGCAGCCGCGGCGTAGCGGGCCGCGAAGCCATTACGGTCGAGTCGGCTCCCCTTGGGGCGCACATAAATGTCAAAGAACGTCTGGATATCCAGGGTGATTGCCACGTCTGTTCGGCTGAAAGGCCCATTATCCCTGACCTGTGGGCAGAGTCTAGCAACCGTTTGTCCGTTGTCGGCAAAGCGCAATATTGCGCTGCGGTTCAAGGCACGATATTTTCCCGCGTCACAGATCGAACTTGATCTCACCTGAGGGAGCCTGGCCTGCGCCGTGAATCAATCGTCAAAAAGGATTCTGGTCGTCGAAGACGAGGCCTCAGTTCGGGGATTGATCGACCGGATCCTGCGCCGGTCGGGCTACGCCATCGAGACGGCGAGCGATGGCCAGGAAGGGCTCGAGAAGCTGAGGGCCGACGACTACGACCTCGTCATCTCGGACATTGTCATGCCGAGAATGAAGGGCACCGAGATGGTCAGGGAGTTGCGCAAGGAGAATGAGGCGCTGCCGGTGATCTTCGTGACCGGCTACCCACAGGACGATTCCTTCTCGCTCGGTGACCGCGACAAGCTGCTGCTCAAACCTTTCAAGCAGCAGGACCTCAATGACATGGTCCACGATGCCCTGATGGATGACTGCGCATGACCTCACCCCGAAAGGCCGTCGTCGTGCTCCTCGACAGCCTGAACCGTCACATGATCGGCGCCTACGGCGGCACTGAATTCGACACACCGAACCTGGATCGTTTCGCAAAGCGCGCCGCACGCTTCACGAACCACTACACCGGCTCGCTCCCGTGCATGCCAGCGCGACACGACATTCTCGTTGGCGCACTCGACTTCCTCTGGCGACCCTGGGGTTCGATTGAACTCTGGGAGCGGCCCATCACGTACCAACTGCGCCGTCAGGGCGTCAAGACCCAGCTCTTTACCGACCACCCTCACCTGTTCGAAACCGGTGGCGAGAACTACCACACGGACTTCTTTGCCTGGGACTACCTGCGGGGACACGAGAGCGATCCCTGGAAGACACGGGAGGATCCGAGCGCCATCGGTGCGCCTGCACTGCCCGCTCGTCAGCGAGGGCACGGCGAACCCCACGGCTACGACCTCTCCCGTTCCTGGTTTCGGGAAGAACTCGACTACCCGGGGCCGAAGACCATGAAGGCCGCTGCCGACTGGCTCACGGAGAACGGCAATGCCTTCGACGACTTTCTGCTGTTCGTCGACGAGTTCGACCCGCATGAGCCGTTTGATACGCCTGCGCCATGGGCGAACCGCTACGATCCCGACTGGGATGATGAACTCATCATCTGGCCGCCCTATGCCGTGGGTGCCGTCGAAAAGGGCCTGATCACCGAACGTGAAGCCCGGCATATCCGCGCGAACTACGGTGCCAAGCTGACCATGATCGACCACTGGTTCGGCAAGATCCTCGATGCCATGGACGATGAAGGCCTCTGGGACGACACGCTGTTCATCCTCTGCACCGACCATGGTCACTACCTCGGCGAGAAGGATATCTTCGGCAAGCCGAAGGCGATCCAGTACGAGACACTGGGGCACACGCCTCTCATGGTCGCCTGTCCCGGCAGACCCGCGGGGCAGATTGAGGCGCTGACCACCAACGTTGATATCCACGCGACGCTGGTCGACATCTTCGGCGCGAAACCCGAACACATTACCCACGGCAAATCGCTGATGCCGCTGCTCGAGGGTGAAACCGACAAGATTCGCGACTACGCCATCGGCGGCATCTTCGGCAACTGGGTCCAGATCCAGGATGGGCGCCACAAGTACGCCCGCTCGCCGGTCACGGACAACTATCCGCTGTCGATGTGGTCAAACCGATGGTCGACAATGCCGGTTGCCGCGTATCCCGGCCTGCGTCTGCCAAACCCCGACAAGCGTGCCTGGCTCGACTTCATGCCCGGCTCGGACATTCCCGTCATCCGCCAGCCCTTCCAGCCCGGCGATCTGCTGCCATACTGGTCGATGGAAGCGCCGGTCGACGCCCATGAACTGTATGACATCGCGGATGACCCCGGCGAGGAGACGAACCGGACCGGTGATCCGCTGGAGCAGGACATGATTGAACTGCTTCGCGTTGCCCTGAAGGACGTCGAAGCACCCGCAGAACAATTCGAGCGACTGGGCCTCGCGTGATCACCATCTTCCACGCGCCGCGCACCCGCGCGATTCGTGTGATCTGGACCTGTGAAGAACTGGAAGTGCCTTACCGCATCGAACCGGTCGACTTCAGCATCGCCTATCGTGCGACGCCCGAATGGCGAGCGATGAATCCGGTCGGCAAGGTGCCGGTGATGCTCGATGATCGCGGCGAACGAGGTGAGCCATTCAGGCTGTTCGAATCCGGCGCCATGGTCCAGTACCTGCTCGACCGCTACGGTGAGGGTCGCCTGCAGCCGGAGCCCGGCACCGAATCACATGCCCTGTACCTCCAGTGGTCGTGGTTTGCTGAAGCAACTTTCGCCCGCCCCCTTGGTGAGATCGTTAACCATCGTCGCGCATTCGCCGAGGCTGAACAGAGCCCGGCTGCCATCGAAGAGATGATCGGGCGCGCGTGGCTCTGCGTCGAAGCGCTGGATGGCGAACTCGCATCCCGCGAATGGCTCGTGGCTGACAGCTTCTCGGCCGCAGACATCATGACGGGCTATTCGCTGATGCTCGCGGACTGGCTGATCGACCGCCCGTTCCCGGAACATGTCTCGGCCTATTTCGCGCGCCTCCAGAGCCGCCCCGGATACATCACGGCGACTCGATGATCTTGTCGGCCAGCAGGCCGACCGACACGGCGTACTTGTTGGCGCAGTTGTAATGCAGAATCGTGCGGAAGTTGCCGCCCACCAGCCACTCTGATTTGTCACCCTCACCGGGAATCACGAGCGCCCATTCGCCTGCAGCGGGCAACTCATTCACGGGATCAACGCCGAGTTCCCGCCACGCCCCGAGCGGCATCTTGCGCGTGTGGTGCCGGAGCGCACGACACGATTTCGGCACCGTCTCGGGGCGCAGCGCGTCGTGATCAATGTTGCCGCCGGTTGTCACCTCCGAGCCCCAGCCCGCGCCGGCACGCCAGCCCTCTGTCTTCAGGTAGTTCGCGATCGATGCCCAGACGTCGACTTCGTTGCTCCAGATGTTCTTTTTGCCGTCACCGTCGAAATCCTGCGCGTAGCGCAGGAAACTCGACGGCAGAAACTGGTTCTGGCCCATGGCGCCGGCCCAGCCGCCAACGAATTCATCCGGGGGAATATGGCCCTCATCGAGAATCTTCATCGCGCTGAACAACTCCGAGCGGAAGAACGTCGAACGCCGCGGGTCCCACGCCAGCGTCGCCAGCGAGCGCAAGATTGAGTACTTGCCCTGATAACGCCCGAAGCTCGACTCCAGCCCCCAGAACGCAACGAGGTATTGTGGCTCGACGCCGTAGGCCGCGCCGATTTCCTCCAGCTTTTCGCGGTGTTCTGCAAACTTCTCGCGTGCAAGCCGGATGCGGTAGTCAGTCACGCGCGCGTCGAGATACTCATCGAATGTTTGCACGAACTCCGGCTGGCGGCGATCGAACCCGATGACCCGGTCGTCTGGCTCGATGTCATCGAGCAATGCGATCGTGGCAGGCGAGATACCGCGATCACGCGCCTCCTGCCGGACGCCGTCCAGCCACGTCTCGAAATCGGGCCGCGAAGATTCCGCACTGGCATGCAGCGCGACCATGAACATGAGAATAGCAAGGTACTTCAACATCAACTCCCGGTCGACGCGTAGTGCCGAAGCCCCACGCGGTGAAAAATCCATACGGCGAAGGCGAAGAAGGCGACACCAGCGAGCGGCGCAGCCATCTGGAACGGGCGCGAGGAGCCGAGCGGGTCCTCGATACCCAGAATCGCGATCACCGGAAAATACGCAATGCAGGATAACGGTATCACGTAGGTAAAAAAGTTCCTGAACCACCGTTCATAGATCGCCATCGGGTACTGCGCGCTCTCGACACCGCCATAGGTCATCGTATTCATCAACTCCAGGGATTCCACCGACCAGAACGAGATCGTGGCCTGGAACACGAAGAGCGCCAGAAAGAAACAGAGCGCGCCGGTGATCGTCAGCAGGATAAGCGCGATCCGCCAGAGGGTGAGCTCGACGTCCAGTGAATACAGGCCCCACCCGAGCACGATCAGCCCCTGCAGAAGTCGGCCAATGCGCCTGAGCGCAAGCTCGTGACCGAATACCTGCAGAAAGATACTCCGCGGCCGCAGCAGGATGCGATCGAGCTGGCCCGTGCGGATGTAGAGCGGGCCGAACTGGTCAAACCCGGTGCTGATCGAATCCGCAATCGCGAACGAGATGTGCACGAGCCCATAGAAGACGCAGACATGCGCCAGATCCCAGTGCTCCAGCGAGCCGAACCGGGTGAACAGTGCCCAGATACCGGCAACCTCTACGGCGTTGATGAAGAACTCGCCGATCACCATCATGATGAAGGATGCCTTGTACTGCATCTGCCCGCGAATCGAGATCGCGATCATTCGCCAGTACAGGGCAATCGGCCCCGGCGCGCTTGCCGATACGTCAGCCACCCTGCACCACCAACTGCCGGAGACTCCGGGTGAGCAGCAGCCGACCGAACGCCACGAAGACCGTCGTCCAGAAAATCTGCAGCATGAGTTCGAAGGGAACGTCTGCAAACGGGATGTTCCCGGAATAGATCCTGAACGGCACATCAACGAGCCCCCGGAACGGCTGCGCGTTCAGGAATGGCTGGAGCCAGTCGGGAAACAGCGGTAGCGGCAACACCATGCCCGAGAACACGATGACGAGAGACGGCATCATCCGGTTGAGTCCGGCGCCGGAAATGGTCCAGACCAGAAAGACGTGCATCAGCATCGTGATCGCGCAACTCAGCATCAGCGCGCAGATCAGCGAGGCCAGAAAACTGATGAACGCAATCACTGAAGGCGGCGGTGCGAGCGCCCAGTCGGCGGCCCCCATCATCGGCAGAATCGCCATCGCGAAAACGATCATCGGAATTGAACGCAGCGTGGTGGTTGCCGTTCGCAGGGCGATCGTCCGACAGAACCAGAAGTAGTACAAATCGAGCGGGCGCATGAGCTCGTAGGAGACGCCGCCCTCCCGGATCAGCTGTTCGATTTCCTTGTCGATGTTCCAGGGCAACATGCCGAGAAGTGCCTGACCCAGCCAGATATAGGCGACGACTTCGCCGAGGCTCATGGGCTGCGGCTCATCGCTCACCGCATAGAAGGCCATGAGAATCATGATCTTGATCGCACCCCAGAACACCTGCGTGCCGAATCCGGCAATCGCCGCGGCCCGGTATTGGAGGAGCGTGCGGTAGCGGGCACTGACGACCGCGAGTCCGGCGCGGAGCACTAGCCCTGATCCTCGATGCGATTGGCGGCGTAGAGCTGCGCGATCAGTTCTTCGATCGGCGGGTTTTCGACGAAAATGTCCTTGACCGGGTACGACGCCGCGAGTTCACGAATCAGTGCGGCCGAGGTCAGCTTCTCGGGATCGTAGGAGAGATGCAGCGTTGCACCCTCCTCGCCGATGACGGTTACGTGCTCCATCGAGAACGGCACACGCTCCTGCAGTTCGAGCTTGATGCGACGCTCCGAACGAACCCGCGCCCGCAGATCGTCAAGCGTACCGTCGCTGAGCAGTTGGCCATTGCCGATGACGACAATGCGCCGGCACAGCGCCTCGATGTCGTCCATGTCATGGGTCGTCAGGATCACCGTGACATCATGATCGCGATTGAGTACCCGCACGAAATCCCGCACCGCAATCTTGGACACCGCGTCGAGGCCAATCGTCGGCTCATCCAGAAACAGGATTGACGGCCGGTGCAGCAGCGACGCCACCAGATCGCAGCGCATGCGCTGCCCAAGGCTCAGCTGGCGCACAGGGGTGTCGAGCAGCCGGCCGATGTCCATCGCCGTAACCAGTTCCTCGCACGCGTCGCGCCAGGCGCGATCCTCGAGCCGATAAATGTCACGCAGGAGCTCGAACGATTCGATGACGGGCAGATCCCACCAGAGCTGCGTACGTTGTCCGAACACGACGCCGATGTTGCTGACGTGCTCACGGCGCGCGCGCCAGGGCACGAGCCCGTTGATCTCGCAGCGTCCCGCCGTCGGCGTCAGGATGCCCGACAGGATCTTGATCGTGGTCGACTTCCCCGCGCCGTTCGGTCCGATGTAGCCAACGAGTTCACCCCGCTGGATGGAGAAATCGATTCCGGCAAGCGCATGCACGTCGCGATAGCGTCGACTGAAGAGCCCCTTGAAGGCGCCAGCGAGCCCCGGCTGCCGTTCGGCGACCTGAAAAGTCTTGCGAAGACCCTCGACAATAATCTGGTCGTTATCAGGCATTGGGGCGATCGGGCAGGCGGCAGCGGGCGGATTCTAGCCCGCCGCCGAGCCAGATACGAGAGGGTATCGCCAGAAGAGCGCGATCGCCGATCAGTCGCTCGCGAGCCCGATCTCCGCCAGGCGTTCCGGCTCGTACTGCATGATGATGGCTTCGTTGCCCTCGGTGTCGCAGAACTGAACCAGTCTGCCGACACCGGGTATCGTCACCGGTTCCGCGATGATCTCGCCGCCTGCCCGGATCACCGCCTCACCTGATCGATCCAGGTCATCGACGGCAATGGTGCACTCGAAGCCCTTTCGCCCTCGCGGCAGTGACTCTGCCCGCTGCTGAAGTGCCCCGTGTACGCCCGCGCCCTCGATCAGATAGAAATCCGGCGGACCCCAGGGCTGGAATCGCCAGCCGAACACGGCTTCATAAAACGCTCTGGCGCGGGGGACGTCGTCCGCCTCAATGGCGAAGTGGGCGAGTCTGTTGGGCATTGGCTGCTCTCCGTATCGGACGGAGATCAGC
Source organism: Pseudomonadales bacterium (assembly GCA_965267485.1). Classification (GTDB taxonomy): domain Bacteria; phylum Pseudomonadota; class Gammaproteobacteria; order Pseudomonadales; family Azotimanducaceae; genus JANQJA01. The sequence continues at coordinate 3,820,421 of OZ254080.1, forward strand.
ATAGGCGCAGAAACCATTTGTCGTGAATACGGGAATACGGCAATGTTGTCCGATTATGCGCCAGAATCGCACCACCGCAGACGAACCCTACCTGACGATAAGATCCCTGGCCGTTGACTACGTGGCGGGTGGTCGGGAGCAAAGCCATCGACACCGCTGGCCACAACTCCTCTACGCCATTGCCGGTGCCGTCACGGCCCGTGTCGGCGGCAGACTCTGGATCGTGCCCCCGCGCCACGGACTCTGGATTCCCGCCGGCACCACACATTCCCTCGCCATGACGCAGAACCTCGCGCTGAGAACGCTGTACTTTCGACCCGGCTCCAGTGACCTCCTTGACGACGTGGCAATGCTGCGCGTCGATTCGCTGCTGCACGAGGCTGTGATTCGAAGCTGCGAATGGGGCTCTCTCGACGAGCGGTTGCCGTCGGAGCAGGCACTCGACGCCCTGATCCGGCAGGAACTGCTGCAGGCCCAGCGCACAACCTATGCGCTGCAGCTACCCTCAGACCCGCGCGCCAGACAACTCGCCGACATGATGTTGGCGACGGGCAGTATCAGACCGGATTCAGGCGTGCCGGCACTCTGCCGTGAGGCGGGTTTGAGTCGACGCACGGCCGAGCGCCTCTTCTTTGCCGAAACCGGGTTGTCACCGGCCCGCTGGTGGCGGCGGGCACGACTCATCCGGAGCCTTGCCGAGATCGCCGGCGGCGCGAGTACCGAGGCGGCATCGATAACGGCAGGATACCGGAGCCGGAGCGCATTCCACGATGCATTCGTGGCGACCTTCGGCTTCGCGCCGGGCGCCGCGAAGCACCGTATGGCATAGTGACGTATGGCAGACGCTCCCGAATCAACGACAGCAAACGAGAAGACCACGTCCGTCATCGATGAACTGGTTCCGATTGATCTTGCACGTCAGTGGCTTGAGCAGGCCGTCGTCTGGGCGCAAGACACGCTGTTCAACATCGACGTGGCGATTCAGCTCGGCCTGGTGATCGCGGCACTCGTTCCCGCCCTCGTCTTCGGCGACCGTTTTCGCCAGTTGATCCGCGCCGCCTTCGCCAATCGCGTCGACTTCCGGTTCTTCAATCGCCTCGTTGATGCCGTTGCCATTCTCAGTGTCCCGATCCTGCTCTACCTCACGCTGATGCTGATCAACGTCGCGCTGGGCAGTGCAGCGCGGCCGACAGGCTGGATCGGTGCTGCCATGGCGCTGATCACGGCATGGATTGTCGTGCGCATGGTGACGCTCGTGATCGGCTCGCCATTCTGGTCAAACGTTGCGTTCTACGTGGCCTGGCCCATTGCCGCGCTCGATGCCTTCGGCGCGCTGGGTCCGGTCGTCGAACAGATGCAGGAACTGGCCATTCCACTCGGCACCAACAACGACGGCGAGCCGATCAGGATTACGCTGCTCGACGTCGTACGCACGCTGTTCTACTTCGCCGTGCTGTTCTGGGGCGCGAACCTGCTCAGCAGGCTGATCCAGCAGCAGATCGACCAGGTCGAGGAACTCTCACCCGCGTTCAAGGCACTGCTCGGCAAGATCCTGAACATCCTGCTGCCAATCGTCGCGCTCCTGATTGCGTTCCAGATCGTCGGTTTCAACATTACGACGCTCGCCGTCTTCTCTGGCGCAGTCGGCCTCGGTATTGGCCTTGGCCTTCAGCGTGTCGTCGCGAACTTCATCGCCGGTTTCACGCTGATCGCGGACAAATCGATCAAGCCCGACGACGTCATCGAAATCGACGGCACCATGGGATGGGTCACTGCGATGCAGGGGCGCTACGTGGCGCTTCGGACCCGCGACGGTACAGAGTTGCTCATTCCAAACGACCGGTTCATGAGCGAAGGCGTCATCAACTGGTCCCGCAGCGATCGCGTCGTCAGACAGCACGCGCCGTTCGGCGTGTCATACGCCACTGACGATCTCGAACTGGTGCAGCGTCTCGCGGTTGAGTCCGCAGAGTCCGTCGACCGTGTTGTGACTACGCCCGCCCCGGTCTGCAACCTGATGGGCTTCGGCGACAGTGCTGTCGAGTTCGATCTGCGCTTCTGGATCAGCGACCCGCAAAACGGGATCGCCAACGTCCGCAGCGACGTACTGATGGCACTCTGGAAACGCCTGCATGAACACAATATCGAGATCCCGTTCCCGCAACGGGATCTGCACGTGCGTTCGTGGAACGCCCCTCTGCCGGGCGCCTCACCCGATAGCGACTGACATCGCTTCCCAGAACGGTCGCTCGAAAGGCTCCGGGCGCTCGTCGTTCGGCGAGCGGGGCATCGCGGTTCTCGCCACGACAAGTCTTTCGCCGGGCACGACGTAGAGTCCGTTCTCGCCGGCGCCGCGGGCCGCGACCAGATCGGTCGGTGCAGCAGGAATCAACCGCCCTTCACGAACACGCTGTTCTCGCATCGGCACCCGAAAGTGCGATTGATCGTTCCGCCACCAGCACAGTCCCCAGGCCGGATTCTCCGACGATGAGGGCGCCAGCATCCGCTCTACATAGTGTTCGGAAACCAGGCCGCCACCCTTGCCCAGGACGGCGCGCCCCAGCTTCGCGAGATCGTCCGCGGTTGAGAGCAACCCCGTCAGGTGCCGGCCGTCGGGCAACTGCTGCGGGCGATCCTGCCACGTTGTCTGCGTCATGCCGAGCGGTGCGGTCAGCCAGTCACGGGTCAACTCCGGCAACGAAAGTCCGGATTGCTCGGCCAACAGTCGTTTCAGGTAGTTGTACGCGACGTTGTTGTAACGCCAGGTCTCGCCAATCACACCGAGAGGCGCCAGTTCATCGTCCATGCCGGTCGTCATTTGCAGCAGGATCTCGATGGTCAGCTTCGCCTCGTCCCAGGGCGACAGTCTGGTCCACTCCGGCGCGAGGTGATGATTGACGTTGTCAGAGACATCGAAAAGGAACTTGTCCTCGGCGATGCCGCAGAGGATCGAAACCAGGCCCTTTTGAACGGCGTAGACATCCACCGGGTCGGCGTGCGCAACGTAGTCCAGTAGTGTCTCACCGTCACATTCGATTCGAAGCTGCGCCGTCGCCGTTGCGCGCGCCAGACTCAGGACCGCTGCTTCCGTTTCATCGTTCCAGTTCATGGTGTTTCTCCGGGTTCCCAGACATGGCAGGCGACCCACCCGCCGCCGGGCACTTCGCGCCGTTCCGGAAACCGGGTTCGGCAGACGTCTTTGGCCATCGGGCAGCGCGGGTGGAACGGGCAGCCCGTGGGCAGGCTCGTCGGGCTCGGCAGTTCCGCAACCGGTCTCGCCTTGCGTGCTGCCTTGCGCCGCTTCTGCTCCAGCGGATCTGCAACCGGCACCGCGTCCAGCAGCATACGCGTATAGGGATGCGCCGGCACTTCGTAGACCCGCTCCGACGGTCCAACTTCCATCAGCTGGCCGAGGTAGAGCACGCCAATGCGATGACTGATGTGTCGCACCACCGCAAGATCGTGCGCGATAAAGAGATACGATATCCCGAGTCGTGCCTGCAGTTCTTCGAGCAGGCTGATGACCTGGCTCTGGGTAGAGACGTCCAGCGCACTGACGGCCTCGTCACAGACAATCACGCGAGGTTCCAGCGCGAGTGCTCGCGCAATCGCGATGCGCTGCCGCTGACCGCCCGAAAACTCTGAGGGAAAGCGTTCGATCTGGTCGCCGCGCAGTCCGACCTGCTCGAGGAGTTGCATGACGCGCTCGTCACGCGCCGCGCCCCGTAACCCGAAGTGAATGGTAAGCGGTTCACCGACTATGTCGCCGACGACCATTGATGGATTCAGCGACGAGTACGGGTCCTGGAACACGACCTGCAGGTCGCGCCGGAAATCGAGCATCCGGCCGTGAAGGGTTTCCACGGGGCGGCCGTCCAGTCGGATCGTTCCCTCATCGGCATCCACCAGCCTCAGCAGCGCACGACCGATCGTCGACTTGCCGGAACCTGACTCGCCCACCAGGCCAAAGGTTTCACCGGCACTGACGTCGAAGCTGACACCATTGACCGCCTGTACCGTATAGCTGCGCGAGCCGAACAGCCCACGCTTCATCCGAAAGCGCACTGACAGGTCACGAACCTCCAGCAACGCCTGGGGCTGCTCTACCATAGGGCTGACACCTCGATCTCATCAGCGCGAATACAGCGCGTGTCATGACCATCAGCCGAACGGATCGGGACAGGATTGCGGCAAGCCTCCGTTGCCGCCGGACACCGCGGATGAAAACGACAGCCGCCGGGCCATGCCCAGGCCGGCGGAACGCGGCCAGGAATCTGGCGCAGGGAGCCTTCGCGCTTCTGGTTCTGCGGCACCGATGCCAACAGCCCCGCTGTGTAAGGATGCCTCGGCTGTTTGAGTACCGCCTCGACCGATCCACGCCCGATGACCTGCCCGGCATACATCACCACAGCCTCATCGCACATGTCGGCAACCACGCCCAGGTCGTGGGTGATGAGCAGAATCGACATGTCCTGCTCGGACTGGAGCCGGCTCAACAGATCCAGCACTTGCTCCTGGATCGTCACGTCGAGCGCCGTCGTCGGCTCGTCTGCAATCAGCAACTTCGGACGGCAGGCAAGCGCCATCGCAATCATCACGCGCTGTGCCATGCCGCCGGAGAACTGATGCGGGTAGTTATGTGCGCGCTGTGCAGCACCGGGAATGCCGACGTAGTCCAGCAACTCGACGACACGCGCCCCGGCTTCGCGACGCCCGAGGCCGTCATGCAATCGGAGCGGTTCACTCAGCTGGTCCATCACCGTGAATGCCGGATTCAGGCTTGACGCGGGTTCCTGGAAGACCATGCCGATATCAGCGCCGCGAATGCGGTTCATCTCCGGCTCTGACATCCCGACAAGCTCACGACCGTCGAAGCGAATCGAGCCACCAGATATCCGGCCACCCTGCGTGAGCAGTCCCATGACGGCCATCGCCGACACCGATTTGCCGCACCCCGACTCACCAACGAGCCCGACCGTCCGTCCCGCGCAGACGCTGAAACTGACGTCGGTCACGACTTCGAGTTCGCCGCCCCTGGGCGCCGGGAACCTGACATCGAGTCCACGAACGGAAAGCAGCGCATCGTCGTCTGACGCGGCGTCGCCCGGGTTGGCCCGTGGGGCTTCCGATGCCGTCGGTCCGCGCTTGTTACCGGGTGAAACCGGCACCTCTGCACGGGACCACGCGTCCCTGAGCCCGTCACCCAGCAGATTGAACGCCAGCACAGAGAACATGATCATCAGCCCCGGCGGTACCGCCATGAAAGGATGCTGATTCACGAATCGCTGTGAGGCGGAGAGCATTGCGCCCCAGCTCGCATCCGGCGGCTGAACGCCCAGCCCGATGAATGAGAGCCCCGCTTCTGCGAGCAGAACAAACGAGAAAGCGAGCGTCGTCTGCACCGTGAGTGGCCCGGTCACGTTTGGCAGCACGTGACGGAAGATGACCCGGCCCGCGGAGGCGCCGGAAACTCTCGCCGCATCGACGTAAAGCTCTTCTTTCACCTGCAGCGCCGATGCTCGCATGAGCCGGAAGAACGCTGTGGAGTTTGCGATCCCGAGCGCGACCATCGCATTGGTGAGATTGGGCCCCAGTATCGCAATGATGGCAATGGCCACCAGCAGCGCCGGCAACGCGATGATTGCCTCGACCACGCGCATCGCGATCCTGTCCCACCATCCACCAAAGTAGCCGCTCATGAGTCCGAGTGGTGCACCAAGGGCAATCGCGATGCCGACGCCGAGCGCCGCTGCCTCCAGCGCGACACTGCTTGCCGCCACGACACGGCTGAGTGTGCTCCGGCCCAGATGATCGGTACCCAGCCAGAACTCAAGGGACGGGCCCTCCAGCGCGCGCGCCAGATTCACCTCGTTAGGTGGATGAAGCAGAATCGAGGGCCCGGCAATTGCTACCAGTACGATGAAGACAAGATAGCTTGCAGCCGCAACCGCAAGGCGGTTTCGTGCAAACGTGCGAAGAAATCGCTCAGTCCCTGTCAGCGGCGCGTGCGTCGAGTTACTCATGACGGCCGAACCTTCGGATTCACAAATCCGTAAGCGAGATCGACCAGGATGTTCACAACAACAATGACGAGTGTTCCCATCACGACCACACCCTGCATCATTGGCATGTTCTGGGTTCTTACGGCATCGATCGCGAGCGAGCCGAACCCGTGCAGACCAAAGACCTGCTCGACGATCAGCGCACCGCCCAGCAGGCCGTTGACCTGAAAGCCGATCGTTGTGATGACCGGCACCGCCGCATTTTTGAGCGCGTGCTTGAACGTCACCACACGTCGTGAAAGCCCCTTCGCGCGAGCCGTGCGAATGTAGTCCTGCTTCAATACGTCGATGATGGCCCCCCGCGTCTGGCGCGCCAGCGCCGCACTGGCAGACGTGCCAAGCGCGATCGAAGCCACCGCAATACTCTGTATCCAGCCCGTGAAGCTGTCGGCCGGCGATACGAAGCCCGTTGCCGGCACCACCTGCCAGACGAGACCGAGCGGGATGATCAGCAGCATTGCGATCCAGAAGTTGGGCAGCGACTGTCCGACCGTGGCAATCAGCACCGCAAGCCGGTCGATGTAGCTGCCCTGGTGGAGACCGGCATAAACGCCGGCAGGTACGCCGATCAGGATCGCAACGAACATGCCGCCGAACGTCAGTGAGAGCGTAACAGGCAGCGTGTCCAGCACCGCATCGGTCACCTTCTGGCTGTTATACGCCGACGTGCCCAGATCACCCTGTACCGCATCGAACAGCCAGCGACCGTACTGCACCAGTAGCGGATCGTTCAGGCCAAGCTTTTCGCCGAGCGCCTCGTACTGCTCTGCAGTCGCATCGTTACCGAGAATGCGGTCGCGTACGTCACCGGGGACGAGATGGAGCAAACTGAATGTCATCAGCGACACGATCAGCAGCAGTGGCACCAACCCAGCGATACGGGAAACGAGAAGCGAGATCATCTTGCGAGCTTGACCTCACGCAGTCTCGGATCGATGTAGCTCGACACCTCGACATCCCTCACCCGCTCCGTGTTGTACGCAACCGTGTCCTGCACATGCAGATAGACAAGCGAGTAAACGTCGGTCACGACAATGCGGAAGTATTCCTCAAAGAGACGCGACCGAAGTGCTTCATCCAGCGTGCGACTCGCCTCAGAAGCCAGTTCGTCAAGGCGGGGCGTCTCGATACGAAAGGCGTTGAACACAGCACCTGAACCCCAGATCGCCAGATGGCGGCTGTCAGGGTCGTAATTGGGAAAACCGATTGTGTTCACCGGAAACTCGCGCGAGCGGGCAAGCGCTGTAATCGACCCCGGTTCGATCACGTTGATGATCATGTTGACGCCCACTTGCTTCAGATAGTGCTGAACCGCCTCATACTCGCCGGAATTCACCGGCGATACCGGCACGACGAAAGAGAATCCGGTCGCGCCTGCTTCATCGAGTAGCGCCCGCGCCTTGTCCGGGTCGTAGGTATAGTAATCCTCGAGTTCCGGCACCCGTCCCAGCGTCGCCATCGGCTGCGACTCGGGATCTGCGAATCCGAAGAAGACGACCTCCGCCAGCGCCTCGCGGTCAACCGCATATCCGAGCGCTCGTCGTACGCGAACGTCCGCGAGTTCGGGAACCAGTTCTCCATTCCTGTCGGTGATCGTCATGCCCATCCAGCGGCTCTTGCGGGTCGCGATGCCAAACCCTCGACGTTGCGCATACTCCGAGGCTGACGGAGACAACACTGCAAAGTCGATCTGGCCAGACACGAGCGCATTGAGGCGCGCGCGCGGATCGAGCAGCACACGAACCTCGTAGTTACCGCGCCCCTCGGGGTGGCCAGCGTAATAGTCCGGATTGAGGCGATAACGATGGACATCGCCAATCGTCGACTTCTCGAACTCATAGATCCATGGGCCCGTGCCCACGGGATTGATGTCCAGGTCCGGATTGTCGAATGCCGCCGGGCTGATCATCATTCCCGGGGGAAGGCCGAGGTTGTAGGTCAGCGTCGGATCGGGATGATGCAGGTAGAGGCGAAGCGTCATGTCATCGACGACCTCGACGGATTTGATCGAGGCAACGGTGCGACTTCGGGGGCCTTCCGCCGCCAGCATGCGCAGCAGGTTTGCCTTTGCCGCATGCGCGTCGAATCGCTCGCCGTCGATGAATCGGACACCTTCACGAAGCTGGAAGTCCAGGGTCGTATCGTCGACCCAGTCCCAGCCCTTCGCCAGCGCCGGCAGCGCCTGGCCGATATTGTCAGGGTCGGACTGAGTGAGCCCGTCGTAAACGAGCGTGATGTAGGTCGAGAACGTCGGCCCGGCGTCGACGCGGTGAGGGTCGAATGTCTGCAGCGGCGTGCCCGTGCCGTACCGCATGTAGCGGGCGGATTCAGCGGTTTCACCTTCGCCATCACATCCCGAGAGCACCAGCGACGCCAGCACCGCCGCGACGACATGTCGCCAAAACATCTTGCTGTGCAGAGTCCTTCCCTCAGTCGTCGATAGCTGCGTACGTCAGCAACTGAAACTCCTGCCTGACGGCCAACGGCTGATGGCCCCAGAGCTGCATCATGTAGATGCCCACCAGTTCCTCGGCCGGGTCGATCCAGAACGTCACCCCCGTCGCACCGCCCCAGCGATAGACGCCGCGGGACATCGCTGTGCCTTCGCGCCCGGGATCCTCGAGCACCGAGACCGTCAGGCCGAAGCGCGTGCCGGGGCCGAGCATGTTCAGCGCCGGCGTGTCGCCGATGTTGTTCGAGCGCATCAGATCCACGGACTTTCGCGACAGGATTCGAGTATCACCAAGCTTGCCGCCATCGAGCAACATCTGGGCGAAGCGAAAGTAGTCCCGTGCCGTCGACACGAGATTGCCGGCGCCACTGAAAAAGACCTCCCGGTCTGCATCGCCACGCGCGACGAACCGGCTTTCCGGCGACGCGGGATCACCGATCGTCAGGCCACCGTCCCGCGTACGACGATAAGCCGTGGGCAGCCTGTCCAGCTTGGCCTGCGGCACATAGAAGTGCGTGTCGACCATGCCGAGCGGGTCGAAGATGTTCGACTGCGTGAACTCACCGAATGACTGTGCCGAAATCACCTCGACCAGCGCCGCCACGACGTTGATCCCCGCCACCGGCGAGTACTGCCAGTACTCTCCCGGATGGAAGGCCAGTGGCGCCTCGGCATAGCGCCGCACGACATCCGTCACGGTCTCTCCCGGGCGCCGCGGCCCGGGATAATCCGCCTCGGTGACGAGGCCCCAGGGTCCCGCGGAACCCATCCCCGACGTGTGTGTCAGGAAGTGTCGGGGCGTGACCGCCCGGGCCGGCTCGACAAGCTGCCTGCCCTCACCCGGCGCCGCCGGATCCAGTGGGACAGCCACCTCCAGTGCGCCGAATTCGGGAATGTACCTCGCCGCAGGTGCGTCCAGCAGCAGGCGCGCCTGTTCATTGAGAATCAGCGCGGCCACCGCCGCAACCGGCTTGGTTTGAGACGCCAGCCGAAAGAGCGCGTCCTTGCGCATGGGCGTCCTTGCCTCGATGTCCATGAAGCCGTGCGCTTCATGATGAACAATCTGCCCCCGCCGCGCGATGAGTGTCACGGCACCCGCAATCTCGCCCCGCTCGATGTAGGCGTCGATCGCCGGCCCGATTCGTGCCAGGCGCTCCGCTGACATGCCAACAGAGGCGGGCTCGACAACCGGTTCTGCGACCGCGCCGGCCGCAACGACCCCAAAGAAAAACAGTGCAACCCAGCGTTGCCTGACCAAGCCACTCATTCCATTCCCTCTCACTGGAATTATTTTATGTTAGCGGATAGCTCGCTTATAGAATCAGAATAACAGCCTTCAAAGCACTTGTTCCACTGATGTTGATCCTGATAACCAATTTTCGCAAGGGCGCGCCACGGGCAAATTGATACAACCGGACAACAACATTTACCCTACAAGACCCGGCGCCAACAATATCGGACAATGAAGTTCTGGGTAGCCGATAGAGGGGGCAACATGACGAAATCCGTTCAGCTGAGCTCGGCCGAACACGCTGCGAGGATGGGTGAATACGCCCGGGCCGGCGTCGAGCGCGCGCGCGGGCTCGGCAATCGGGGGCCGGCGCGATTCGGCCCGGACGGCAAGCTCGCTGACGACATTCTCGCCTCGTACCACGAGCACGGCTTCTACGTGTTCGAGGGCCTCATTGACGAGGAAGAACTCAGCGAGCTTCGCGGCGAGATCGAGTCCCTCCTCGACCGTGCGCCCGTCGACAATGGTGCGAACGTCGACGCAAAGGGGCGACCGGCCTTCGGTACCGGATTCGCCCGCAGCCCATATGCACTGATCCGCCCGCTTGCCGACCCGTGGGGCGGTACCGACAAACTGGGCGGACGCCACCCCGCGAAGATGAGTGAACCAGCCGCCGTGGCCCATGCACCCAAAAAGGTCGTGTTTCTCATGAACGGCATGTGCCAGACGATGGCGTCAGGTCTCCGGCTTTATGGGCATCCCGAACTCCTCGCGATCGCAGCGTCAATCAACGGCGACGATTTCGTCCCGTACAACGACGCGACGTTCGTGAAGCAGCCGGGCGTCGGCGGCAGTGTTGCCTGGCACCAGGATGGTGTGACCCACTGGGATTCGCCTGACTGGGATGAGGGCATCCACGGCTTCAACTTCCAGGTTCAGCTGTACGACACTTCGGCCAGGAGCTGCCTCTGGGTTGTTCCCGGCAGCCACAAGGAGGGCCGCATCGACATCAAGGCACGCATCGCCGCCAACGGAGGCTCAGAGTGGCTGCCGGATGCCGTACCGCTCTACTGCGCCGCCGGCGATGTCACGATCGTAAACCGGCAGGCCTTGCACTGCTCGTTCGCCAACACCTCACCGGACATGCGCGTCTCGCTGACCTTCGGATTTCACCGGCGTAGTTCAGTGCTGGGCGCACGCGGCGCGCTGAGCCAGGGCGCCGACGAGGTCTACGACGAGGCGAGGATATTCGAACGATCGCGGGTGATCGCGGTTGCCATCGATGCGCGAGCACAGCACTGCCCCACCGAAACCCGATTCACTTATCGTCCCTTCGCGGGACTGGAAGATGACTATCGATTCAACGAGGAAACCTTCGAATCGGTGATTCGCGACTACAATCTGAAGGATCTCTCCATATGAACACGCTCGACTTCTGGCCGCCGGCACCCGAACTGCGCCGGGATGAGATCGCCTTTGAGTTCCGCGGCAACGACTACCGCGGTCATCTCGTGGCGCCGTCAGCCGAGGCAGGGCCGCGCCCCCTTGTGCTTGTCGTACACAACTATCAGGGTCTCAAGCAGTTCGACATCGACGTTGCCGAATACATGGCGCGCCTCGGATACGTGGGTCTGGCGGTCGACATGTATGGCAACACCGTCCCGGCCGACGAACGCGAGTTCCCGAGCGACCCGGAGAAGATTCCGGCATTCCAGAAGCAGTGCTTCCTTGGGATGGTCGCGATTGATCACGATCATGAGAAGTTTCGTGCGCTGATGAAGACATGGCTTGACCACGGGCTCGAACACGAAACCGTTGCAGTACTGCTGCCTCCGGCTGCCATCGGATACTGCTTCGGCGGCATGGCCGTCCTCGAGGCCGTTCGCGGCGGACTGAACCTTGGCGGCGTGGTCTCGTTCCACGGGCTGCTGCAGACAGGCGAAGATCCGAACCCGGCAGCAAACGGCGCAATCCGCCCACCGCTCAAGCCGTGCGAGAACCAGTACAACACGCAGACAATCGTACATATCGAGAACGGCGCCGAGGATCAGCTCGTGCCGGACGAGAGCAAACAGCGATTCTTCCGGGAGATGAACGAGGCCGGTGTGGACTGGAACTTCCACCACTACGCGGCAACGCCCCACGGCTTCGCGCTGCCCGCACGGATCGGGCCACCCGGCCGTCTGTACGAGCCGGCCGACCGACGTTCAACGATGAACATGCTGAACCTGTTCCGCGAGATCTTCCCCGACGTTCCGCAACAGCGCGTGGACTACAACGCCGCCGGAACGCGCATTCCCTGACCCCCTGATTCAGGGGGTGTTGTCCTGAAGCGACCTCGCAGAACATATCCGGGTCAATCACGTCTCTCGACCCGGAGAATCAGCCATGACATACCGCCAACTCATTGCACGCGTGCTCGGCGCAACAACACTCGTCGCAGCGCTCGCCGGCGCGCCGCTTGCTTCGGCGACGACGATGCTCGACCTTGAACAGTTCGCCGCAGGTTCATCCCATGGCGACGGATTGATTATTCCTTTCCTCGGCAGTGTGAGCGGCCATGCCCAGATCGACAACTATCTGGACCGGGATATCACATTCTTCGACTCGAACTACGTAAACCCACCCCGCGTCTTCTGCCTGCAGAAGCAATTCGGGTGCGGCTTCAGCGGCGCGATCTACTTCAGCACGGCTATCGCCGATCTGTCATTCGTCGTCGAACAGACGAGTACACTTTCAAACGTTCAGGCAACTGCGTACAACGGCGCCAGCATCGTCGGCACAATCGCCTGGAACGACATCCCCTTCGACGGCTCCAGCTATCCCACGGGTCCGACGAGACTCTTCGACTTCGGCGGTGCTGGTCCCATCACAGCAGTGGTGGTGAACAGCCTCGGGGACACCGCCTTCTACGGCGACTTCAGGTTCGAAAGCGTCAACCAGAGCGTACCCGCCCCGGCCCTGCCCGCGCTCATGCTCATTGCGCTCGCCGGACTCGTCGCCACGCGTCGCACGTAGCGAGTCTCCGGACCAGGCAGCCGGAGAACCCCTGCCTTCGATCGCGAGCAGTGCTTGGGCACTGCCCGCGAATCGCCTATCCTGTCGTCACGCAAGTGAAGGGGGAAGACGATGATCAAGGGCTGGACCGCAACCGCGCTGAATACGGCGCCGGATTCTCAAAACCAGATCCATGGTGACGAGATCGCTCAGCAATACGGCTTCAAGGGCGGGCTCGTGCCCGGCGTCACCATCTCGGCCTACCTGATCCAGCCGGCTATCGAGGCGTGGGGCATGGACTGGCTGCAACGCGGCAAAGCGCACGTGCGCGTCGGGTCACCCCTCTATGACGGCGAGGAGTTCACTGTCGACATAACGGAGAGCAGCGATGCGGCCTATGCGGCCAAACTCGTGCGCCCGGACGGTACCGTCAGCGCGACCGCGGAGGTCTCGCTTCCGAACGACGCCCCAACAGCACCGGCAATGCGCGGCGACGAGATCGCCGACAAGCACCACGTCGGCGACAAGGCCAGTCCGGAACGCTTTGCGGCGCTGAAGGAAGGCGGATGTCTCGCCTATCGGTATCGATGGGGCGCGAGCCATCGCATGAATGCCTATGTTCAGGACGATTCCCGAATGCCGGCGCTGCTCAGGCTCGATGAGGGCGGCTATGCCAACATGTCGTTTCTCCTCGGCGTTTCGAACTGGATCTTCGCCAGCAATGCCAGGATGAACCCCTGGGTACACCTCGAGACGACCTCGCAGAACTTCAGGCCGGTGCCAAGAGACACCGTCATCGTTGCCGAGATGTCGGTGACGGACTTCTACAACAAGAAGGGCCACGAGTTCGCCGACGTCGAGGTCAACCTGTTCGACGAGGCCAACCATGAAGCCGTGTGCCAGATCCAGCTTCGCGCCATCTACCGGCTTCGCGGCCTGTGAGCACGTCGAACTTTCTGCGCCTGCTCTGCGCTGTTGGCGCCGCGCAGGCCCTCGCCTCGGAGATGCCCATGCAAGTAGAACGATTGCCCGACAATCCGATCATCTCACCCGCGCTGTCCGATTCAATCGGAGAGAATATCAACGGGCCCTCGGTCATTCGGGTGCCGGAGTGGGTTGAATCGCCGCTCGGCCGCTATTACCTCTACTTCTCGCATCACAAGGGCACGTTCATCAGATTGGCGTATGCCGACGAACTCGCAGGCCCCTGGAAGATTCACGAGCCCGGCGCGCTCGATCTCGCGGATTCCGGCTTTCCCACGGCCATCGACAAGGCGGACCTGGACCCGGCCTGGCGCGCACGGCTGGAGGCAACCGGTCGACCCGTCGACGACTTTCTGTACGCACACATCGCTTCGCCCGAGGCCGTCGTTGTACCCGACGCCGGGGAGATCAGGCTTTACTACCATGGCATGCTGCCGAACGGCACACAGATGTCGCGCGTCGCTGTTTCGCGCAACGGTCTCGATTTCGAGGCGCTCCCCGACATCATTGCGCGATCGTATCTCAGGGTCTTCCACCACGATGGCTGGTACTACGGGCTCGCGATGCCCGGCGTGATCTACCGCTCACGCGATGGCCTCACGGACTGGCAGGAGGGCCCCACGCTCTTCGATACGAACATGCGCCATGCCGCACTCCTGCAGGACGGCGACAGGCTGCAGGTCTTCTGGACCCGGGTCGGCGATACACCGGAACACATCAAGCGGTCGACCATCGACCTGGCTGAAGACTGGATGCACTGGCAGGAATCCGAAGCCGTCGAAGTGTTGCGGCCGGAACTCGACTGGGAAGGCGCCACGCTGCCCCTTGAACCCTCTGTCAGGGGCGCCATTGAACGGCCGGTGAACCAGCTTCGCGACCCGGAGATCTTCGTCGACGAATCCGGTACCTACCTGCTCTATTCCGTGGCGGGCGAGTCTGGCATTGGAATCGCGCGAATCGCGGAGGCACAGTAGACCGACGCACCGCCGCCCCAACTCGGCTAGAATGCGCGCGATGCAAGACACCGTGAGCACAGACTACAGGAACGCGAGCCTCATCCGCCGTCTCGCCGCACTTGTCTATGACCTGTTCCTCATCGTTGCGATCTGGATGCTCAGCACGACACTGCTGGTGGCGTTCGTCGCCGATGGCGATGAGGTGAGGGGCTGGCCGTTTCAGCTGCTGCTGTACTTCGAGTTGTTCGCGTTCTACTACGTCTTCTGGCGAATTCGTGGCCAGACCCTCGGCATGCAGGTCTGGAAGATCAAGGCCGTCAATGAGCGGGGCGAAATCATGGATGGCGAGCAGTGCGTCTTGCGCTTTCTGGCTGCGACGCTGTCGGTTGCGCCGTTCGGGCTCGGGCTGCTGTGGATCCTCACCAACCGGGAAAACCTCGCACTGCACGACCTCGCCACGAATACCCGCGTCATCTATCTGGGCGACAAACCCTACGAATCAGAGCGCTAGTGAACCCTAGCTCGCTCGCCGCAACAGCATGTAGCCCGCGGCAAAGCACACCAGAATCGGCAGCGCGATGGCGATCACCGGCGGAAATCCGTAGACCAGACTCGCCGGGCCCAGGAGATCCTGAAGGAATTTGAAGAAGATGCCGAGCATGAGTCCGGCGACGATTCGCATACCCATCGTCGCACTGCGCAGCGGCCCGAAGATGAACGAAATTGCGATCAGCACGAGTCCGACCGTGGCAAGCGGCTGAAGAAGCTTCTGCCAGAAGCCGAGTTCGAAGCGGCGCGTGTTGAGGCCCTGCTCCTCAAGGTAGGCGATTTTCGCCTGCAGTTCGGCGATGGACATCCGGTCTGGTTCAACGAGGATCTCGGTGCTCAGCAGGTCAGGTGCGAGGCCGGTGTTCCACTGCAGGCTGGTTTGCTTGCGACTTGTCACCTCCGACCCCGTGAAGTCAGTCATCGTCACGTCTTCCATCAACCAGTAACGCTCGTCCGGGCGAACATCGTGGTACACGGCGCGTTCGGCAAACAGCGCGCGCTCCAGCCGGTTCGACTCGTCGAAGTAGTAGTGGCTGACACCGCCCAGTACGCCAGACTGACTGACCTCATCGAAGTGCATGAAGACATCGCCTTCGCGATACCAGAACCCGAAGAACGGTGCGATATCGGTGTCGCTCGAGCGCGCCTCGATGCGACTGTTACGGGCCTGCCGCTCGATATCCGGCAGGACGAACTCACCGAGCAGCAGGCCAAAGACCACGAGACCGAGCGTCGGCTTCAGGGCACTCACCGATATGGACCAGGTGGACACACCGGACGCGCGCATGACGACAAGCTCACTCGAACTCGCCAGCAGGCCGAGACCGGCCAGACAGCCGATCATCGCCGCGTACGGAATAATCTCGTAGGCCATGCGAGGCACGCTCAGGATGCAGTAAACCAGCACGCCCATGACGTTGTAGTTGTTCTCGATGTCCTGCAGCTGTTCGAGGAACGTGAACAGGGTCAGGATGCCGACGAGCGCGACCAGCGTCAGCGCCATCATCAGACTGACGGTACGAACGATGTAGCTGTCAATCTGTCGCACGGGCAGCCCCCCGGCGTGCGAAGAGTTCACTGATTCGGTCGAGGTGATACAGCGAAAAGACGAAGGCGATGAAGAACAGGTGCACGATCAGCAATCCGGGTTCAGGCGCGACCTGCTCCTTCTCTACCGCCGCGCGCATCGCTGAAAGCAGGATGACGTAGAGAAAGCAGCACACCATGCCCGGCAGGATGCGCGAGAATCGGCCCTGTCGTGGATTCACACGCGCCAGGGGCAACGCCATCAGCGCGATCACCGGCACCAGGATCGGCAGCGAGATTCGCCACTGCAACTCGGCGACCACCTTGGGCCCCGCTTCAGCCAACAGGCTGAGTGTCGGGGTTGCCGAGCGGCTGCCCTGCTGCAGCGTACGATTGGTTCGGTGAATGAGCTGGCCGTACTCCTCGTACTCGATGATGCGCCAGTTTTCATCGCCGACCCTGCCGTCATAGCGGGCACCGTTGCGCAACACCAGAAAGCGGTTGCCGTCCTCGTCCTGGCGCGTTTCGCCGGACGCCGCCCTGACCACGGAACCTGCTTTCAGCCCGTAGTCGAAGCGACCATCGATCTCGTGCATGAACAGCGATTCGAGCCGACCCTCATCGTTAAGCCGCTCCGTGTACGTCACGCGCTCGCCGCTGCTGATGTTCTGAAATCGACCGGGTATCAGCGTGTCGAACTCGGTCAGGTTTTGCTGGCTGGTCAGGAGGTTTTCGAGTCGCGCTTCACCGTAGGGTTTGAGCCAGAGCGAGAACGCGCCCGTGAGCAGCATGACGATCGCCGAGAGGCCGAGCGTCAGCATCATGAGGCGCGCCGGGCTCATCCCGCAGGCCTTGAGTACGACCATCTCGCTGTCGACGTAGAGACGCCCGTAGGCCAGCAGAATCGCAAGGAAGAAGCTGATCGGCAGGATCAACTCGAGAAATCCCGGTAGCCGGTAGGCCATCAGAATCAGGAGAATCTCGGGCGTCAGCATGCCGTTGGCAGCATCCTGGAGGTAGCCACTGAATCGCCAGAAAACCGAGATGAACAGCACGACCAGCGTGACCACCAGCATCGTGCCGAAAACTTCCCGGGCAAGGTATCGAAAAAGAATCATCGCGAGCGCAGACGCAGGTTGCGCGATGTGACCGACATCGCCAAACACTATATTATCGCAGGAATTCAGTCGATCTCTTCAGGAGTTTCTATGCAGTTCGGCACTCGCCTCGGTCATCCCGAAAAGACCCGGACCCAGTGTGTCATTGTCGGCGTCTTCGAAAACAACCAGCTTTCCGATTCCGCCAGGGTTCTGGACAAGGCCAGCAGTGGCGCCATCCGCAAGGTGCTGTCTCGTGGCGACATGAAGGGAAAGACCGGAGAGACCGTGCTGCTGCATGATGTCGACGGCATCAACGCGCAGCGTATCCTGCTCGTTGGACTCGGCAACGCCGAAACCAGCGATACGCCCCAGTACATCAAGGCGCTCGACAGCGCCATCGGCGTACTGAAGGGCACACCCGCGAAGAACGCGCTTTGCTGCCTGCTGGAAGGTGAAGCTGGCGGCAAGGATCTGTACTGGAAGGCACGCCGCATCGTCGAGCGCTTCGAGGAAGGCGTCTATCGGTTCGTTGACATGAAGGGCAAGCCCCCGGAAACGACGACGTCACTCGAGACCATTGACGTGTTCATCCCCTCGAAAGACGAACAGGACACCGTCGCGGCGGGCCTCGATGACGGGATGGCCGTCGCCCTCGGCATCAAGACGGCCAAGGATCTCGGCAACACGCCGGGGAATGTCTGCCACCCGACCTATCTCGCCGAGAAGGCGAAGCAAATCGCGAAGCAATACAAGTCAATCAGCGCGACCGTGCTCGACGAGACCGACATGGAAAAGCTGGGCATGGGCGCATTCCTCGCCGTGAGCGTCGGCAGCGAGCAACCCGGCAAACTCATCATCATGGAACACAAGGGTGGTGACCCGAAGGAAGCGCCGCACGTCCTGGTGGGCAAGGGCATTACGTTCGACACCGGCGGTATCTCGCTCAAGCCGGGCGCCGGCATGCAGGAGATGATCTGGGATATGTGCGGTGCGGCCAGCGTTTTCGGCGCAATGACCACGATCGCCGAGCAGGAACTGCCGATCAACGTCGTCGGCGTTGTCGCGGCAGCAGAGAACATGCCATCGGGTCGCGCCACCCGGCCGGGCGATATCGTCAAGACGATGTCGGGCCAGACCGTCGAGATTCTGAATACCGACGCCGAGGGCCGCCTCGTTCTGTGCGATGCGCTCACCTATATCGACAAGTACAAGCCGAAGACCGTCATCGATATCGCCACGCTGACCGGCGCGCAGGTCGTTGCACTCGGCTCGCCCGCAGCCGCGATGTACGCCAACGACGATGCCCTGGCGGCCGACATCGATGCCGCGGCAACGGAAACGTGGGACCGCGTCTGGCGAATGCCGCTCTGGGAAGACTACCAGGCGCAGCTCAACACACCATTCGCCGACATGCAGAACATCGGTGGTCGTGAGGCCGGCAGCGTCACTGCCGCCTGCTTCCTCGCCCGATTCACGAAGAAATATCGCTGGGCACACCTCGACATTGCCGGCCCGGCCTATCGCGCCAACGGCATGAACAAGAGCGCAACCGGTCGCCCCGTTGCGGCGCTGACCCAGTATCTGATGGATCGTGCGGACGAGGACGACGAGGCGTAGCGACAGAGCCACGTCACCCGGAGACAATCAAGGGAGCCGCAAAGTCCCCGACATGACGCGCATCGACTTTTACCAGATCGAAAACGATGAGCCGCCGCAGCTGTTCGCCTGCCGGCTCATCGACAAGGTCTATCGGCTCGGCCACCAGATCTACGTGCACACCCGCGACGCCGATGAGGCTGCGGCGCTCGATGACCTGCTCTGGACGTTTCGGGCCGACCGCTTCATTCCGCACGCCTGCAAGCAGACCGGTGAAGACGCACCGATTCTGATCGGCCACGATGACGAGCCCGCCGACCACCACGAGGTGCTCGTCAACCTCTCCGGGGCAGTCCCGGATTTCTTCAGCCGATTCGAACGGGTCGCCGAGGTGGTCCCGCTCGACAGGAACAGCCGCGACGCGGCGCGCGCAAACTACAAGTTCTACAAGGATCGCGGCTACCCGCTCCAGTACCACGCGATGGGCTGATGAGAGATGTCCAAGGACGACGACGAGCAACCGGCAAAGCCCTCGCAGATTCCCCTGCTCGATGACGTCGTCTCCGAGGGCAAGCCCGTCCGCCGCCGGCGACGACCGAGGCAGGAAAAGAATTTCGACCTGAACCTGGACCCGGACCCGCCGGAAACCCTCGACCTGTTCGGCGATCTCGAGGACTTCTTCACCGACGACGAGACACCCGAAGAAGACGGCCCGTCAGGCAGCGCCGACGCTGCGCCGAAAACGCCGCCAGCTGGCGAGGACATTCGCGCCCAGGCCAGTGAAGTCGTCGACCGTCTGGTCAGGGAATACGCAGAGGACATGGTCCTGCGGCTGCGCAGCGAACTGACCCAACTCCTTGAGGAATTGGGCGATGACCCCGCGCCTGCCCCGACGCCCACGCCCGCACCCCGCACCTGGGATGGCCCTGAACTCTCGGCCTGGGCCCCATGGTTCCCGGTGGAGGTGGCGCAGCGGCTCGGCGGGGTCACGGCGAACTGGGCCGTCGTCGGTGGATGGGCGATCGACCTGTTCCTCGGGGAGCATTCACGGGAGCACGAGGACATCGAGATCGAGTTGCCGCGCACCGAGTTGACTGCCGTGCTGCCCTGTTTCACCGATTGCGAACTGTTTACCGTCGGAGACGGCGAGGTACGACGCATCAGGCGTACTGAGCAACCGCCCACCTCGAACCACCAGCTGTGGCTGGTCGAGCGAGCAACCGGCAAATACCGGCTGGATATCATGCTCGTACCGGGCGATGAAGAAACCTGGATCTACCGACGCGACGAAACCCTCAAGGTACCTCGCGCAGAGATCACACTCCGCAGAAACAACATTCCCTTCCTGTCGCCAGAGATCGTGCTGTTCTTCAAGGCAAAGGCGACGCGGGACAAGGACAGCTTCGACTTTGAGCGTTGCCTGCCGCGCCTGACCTCGGATCGTCGCGCCTGGCTGCGCAATGCGCTGGAGCGTTTTCATCCCGAACACCCCTGGCTGCGACGCCTGTAAAACCTCTCGTTTCACGGCTGCAGAGGCTCAAATCGAGCGTGTATAATCGCGCTTCCGTCAATGTTGCGCCTTGTTTATGAAGAAGTACCAGCCGCAGGACATCGAGCAGAAGTGGTACCAGATCTGGGAAGAGAAAGGCTACTTCGCGCCGTCCGGCTCCGGTCAGCCGTTCTCGATCGCCATCCCGCCGCCCAACGTCACGGGCACGCTGCACATGGGCCACGCCTTCCAGCACAGTCTCGTTGACTCGCTGATTCGCTGGCGCCGCATGCGCGGCCACGACACGCTCTGGCAGATGGGCACTGACCATGCAGGCATCTCGACACAGATCATTGTGCAGGAACAGCTCGAGCGACAGCAGATCAGCGCCACAGAGATCGGCCGCGAGAAATTCCTGGAGCACGCGTGGGCATGGAAGGAACAGTCGGGCGGCACAATTTCCAGGCAGCTGCGCAGACTCGGTGCCTCGCTGCACTGGAATACCGAGCGTTTCACCATGGACGCGGGCATGTGCGAGGCGGTGCTCGAGGTCTTCACGCGGCTCTATGACGAGGGTCTGATCTATCGTGGCAAGCGCCTCGTCAACTGGGACCCGGTCCTCAAGACGTCCATCTCCGACCTCGAGGTCGAGAGCATCGAAGAACAGGGCCACCTGTGGCACATCCGCTACCCGCTCGCGGACAACCCGGACGAATCGGTCGTCGTCGCAACCACCCGCCCCGAGACGATGCTCGGTGATGCCGCGGTTGCCGTCCACCCGAGCGACGAGCGCTACCAGCATCTGGTGGGCAAGGCGGTCACGCTGCCGCTGACGGGACGAACCATTCCCGTCATCGCCGATCACTACGTCGACAGCGAATTCGGCAGCGGCTGCGTGAAGATCACGCCGGCCCACGACTTCAACGACTATGAAGTCGGCTCCCGCCATGACCTGCCGCTGATCAACATCTTCAACGAGGATGCATCGGTCAATGACAATGCACCCGCTGCCTATCAGGGGCTGGATCGCGCCGAGGCAAGAAAGCGCATTGTCAGCGACCTCGAGGCAGCAGGCCTGCTGGCCGAGATCGAGGATCACAAGATGGCAGTCCCCCGCGGCGAAAAGACCGGCGCGGTGATCGAGCCGTTCCTGTCCGACCAGTGGTTCGTCAGGATCGAACCGCTGGCGAAGCCCGCGATCGAGGTCGTCGAGAACGGCGACATTGAATTCATTCCGAAGAACTACGAGAACAACTACTTCGCCTGGATGCGTGACATTCAGGACTGGTGCATCTCACGACAGCAGTGGTGGGGTCACCGCATTCCCGCATGGTATGACGACGAAGGCAATATCTATGTCGCCCATGACGAGGCAGCAGCCAGGGCCAAGTACGGCATCGACGACGCGGTCGCACTCTCGCAGGATGAAGACGTTCTCGACACGTGGTTCTCTTCGGCACTCTGGACCTTCGCGACTCTGGGCTGGCCGAAGCAGACCGACGCGCTCGAGCGCTACCACCCGACGGACGTCATGGTCACCGGTCATGACATCATCACGTTCTGGGTGTCTCGCATGATCATGATGACGCTCAAGTTCATGGATGAGGTTCCCTTTCGCAAGGTCTACATCACAGGTCTCGTCACCGATGCCGAGGGCCAGAAAATGTCGAAGTCGAAGGGCAACGGCCTCGATCCGCTCGATATCATTGACGGCATCTCGGCCGATGATCTCGTCGACAAGCGAACCCGGGACCTGCTGCAACCGCGCATGGCCGAAAGAATCGCGAAAGCGACCCGCAAGGAGTTCCCCGAGGGCATTGCCGCATTCGGCACCGATGCACTGCGCTTTACGTTCTACTCGATCGCCACGCGCAGCCGTACCATCCGGTTTGATATGAACCGGGTTGAGGGCTACCGCAACTTCTGCAACAAGCTCTGGAACGCCGCGAACTTCGTGTTCATGAACACGGAAGATTTCGATGCCAGCGGTTCACGGGAGTTCAGCGTCATCGACCGGTGGATTCACACGCGCTTCGAGCAGACCGTCTCAGCCGTCAACCTTGCCATGGAGACACATCGCTTCGACCTCGCCGCCCGTGAAGTCTACGAGTTCGTCTGGGACGAGTTGTGTGACTGGTACCTCGAACTCTGCAAGCCCCTCATCTACTCTGAAGACGCAACCGCCAACCAGCGACGCGGCGCACAGGCAACGCTGCTCGAGATTCTTGAGGGAACCCTTCGACTTGCGCACCCGTTCCTGCCGTTCATGACTGAAGAGATCTGGCAGCAGGTGCCGGTTGCCGTTCGCGGCGATCACCCAACGATCATGCTGAGGCCCTTCCCGGAGCAGAACCCCGATCGTGAAGACGAGGCCGCGGTAGCAGACGTCAAATGGCTTAAAGAAGTCGTTACCGGCTCACGAAACATTCGCGGCGAAATGGACATTGCGTTCTCCCGCGCCATACCCGTCATGTTTTACAACGGTGGCACCTCCGATCGTGAGCGGCTCGACAAGTACGAGTTGCTGCTCAGGTTCCTCGTCAAACCGGAAAGCCTCACATGGCTCGAGCCTGACGATGAAGTCCCGGTCGCCGCCACGCATCTCGTCGGCGAGATGCAGGTACTCGTTCCCATGAGCGGGCTCATCGACAAGGACGCCGAACTTGCCCGTCTCGACAAGGAGATCGATCGCAAGCAGAAGGACCGTGAGCGAACCGAGAAGAAACTCGGCAACCCCAGCTTCGTGGAGAAGGCGCCCGACGACGTCGTCCAGAAAGAGCGCGACAAACTCACCGACCTTACCTCGGCGCTCGAAAAGCTCGAAGCACAGAAAGCGCGAGTCGCTACCCTCTAGTTGACCATGCAGCAGCGCACACCGCGCTGCTGCATGGTGCACCGCAACGTTAAGACTCGACAAATACCGCGTTAAAAAGCGCTTGGCAGCCTTTACAAATTCTGTCTTAATCGGGCGACAGTGCCTGACCGCACTGAGAAGAGGGAAATAATAATAAGAGGTACTTGGCGATGTCAGATCGAAACTCTGGAACCGTCAAATGGTTTAACGACGCCAAAGGATTCGGCTTTATCGAACGGGAAGAGGGAGAAGATGTATTTGTCCACTTTCGTTCCATTCGGGGAGAAGGCTACCGCACCCTGAAGCAAGGAGCGCGGGTTGAGTTCGATATTACCGAAACAGAAAAGGGCTACCAGGCAGAAGACGTCGCTGAGGTCTAGCACGCAGCCAGCACTGAGCTGAACTGCCAACAGCCCGATTAAGGGGCCCGCGTTCGCGGGCTCGTTTCTCAGCCTTGCGGCACGTTCAGTATCACTTTGCCCAGCGTCTGGTTAGACGCGACGTGGTCGTGTGCGGCCTCAACGTCAGTGAGATCGAACTGCCGGTCAATGATCGGCCTGATTTCACTCGTCTCGATCTTTGGCCAAACCTGCGCTTCCAGTTGCGACATGACGATCGCTTTTTCCTCGAGCGGGCGGGCGCGCAGCGTCGAGCCGATCATGCGCACGCGCTTGATCATCATGAGCCCCAGATTGATTTCGGCTTTCGCGCCGCCCATGAGGCCGATCAGCACGAGGCGACCGCCTGTGCCCAACAACCTGAGATTGTCATCAAGATAGCCACCACCAACAGGGTCCAGTATCACATCGATACCACCATCCCCTGCAAAGGCCTGCGCCTTGTCGAAGAATGATCCCTCATGCCGATTCGCTCCAGCGCTCGCACCCAGTTCGATGCAGGCGTCGATCTTCTCGTTGTCACCGGCGGTCACGAAACACGGATTTCCGAAGGCCTTGCACAGCTGGATCGCCGCCGTGCCGACGCCGCTCGCACCCGCGTGCAGAACGACCTTCTCGCCTCGCTGCAGTCCTGCCTCCATGAAAAGGTTCAGCCACGCGGTCGCAAATACCTCCGGCAGCGCCGCCGCCTCTGCGTAGCTCAGCCCGGCAGGGATGGGTACAATGCTGCCTTCGTGGCAGACCGCGTACTCGGCGTAGCCGCCGCCGGCCATCAATGCGCAAACCCGATCGCCTGCCTTCCACCGGGTGACGCCAGCGCCTGTCTCGACCACTTCACCCGCGCATTCCAGGCCCATGACGTCGCTCGCGCCCGGCGGCGGCGGATAGCCCCCGGTTCTCTGAACGAGATCAGCCCGATTGATGGCGGTCGCGTGAATCCGAATCAGCACTTCGCCGGATGCGGGCGAGGGCGTCTCGATCTCATTCAGCGCGAGTGATTTGTCGTCGTTGATCTCAACTGCTTTCATGGCGCTATCCTAGTAGTGCGGTGGCTTCTCGTTCGGCGGCGGCCCCTGCACGTCTTCAAGGGCGTTCTCGAGTTCCTCGATGCGCGCGAGCAGTCGCTGCACCTTGTTCTCGAGCTCAAGCAGTTGGCGCTGCTGGTAGCCGAGCGCATCGTCGAGCTTCTGCACAACGTCGTCCTGAAATGTCTGGCGCGTTTCCAGCGCCTCGAATCGCTCGTCAGTCATGTCTACCAGCGCATCCGCACCTTCACGCCGTTGTCGTGAAGCCACTGTTTGAGACCGCTGACCGTATACTCGCCGTAGTGCACCATCGAGGCGACCAGCGCGGCATCGGCGCGGCCGATGGTCAGCACTTCAAGAAGATGTTCCGGCTTGCCCGCTCCCCCTGATGCAATCACGGGTATCGAAACCGCTTCTGCGATCATTCGGGTCAGATTGATCTCGTACCCCTCCTTGGTGCCATCGGCGTCGATCGAGTTCACGACGAGTTCGCCGGCGCCGAGTTCCTCACCGCGCAGGGCCCATTCGAGACCGTCAATACCGGTTGGCGTTCGGCCGCCGTTGATCACGACCTCATAGCCCGACGGAAACTCACGGCAGGTCTCCACGCGCTTGATGTCCATCGACAGTACCGTGTTCTGATCGCCGATGGCCCACGCGATCTCGGAAATCAGTTCGGGCCGCTGTACCGCGGCGGAGTTCACGTTGATCTTCTCGGCGCCCGCCATGAGCAGACGGTTGGCATCTTCAACCGTGCGGATACCGCCACCGACAGAGAACGGAATGTACACCTCCTGCGCAACGGCGTTCACGACATCGAGCATGATGTTTCGCTTGTCGCTGGACGCAGTGATGTCGTAGAAGACGAGCTCGTCGAGCCCGTCAGCGTAGTATTCCTTGGCCTTCTCGACCGGGTCCCCAATGTCCTTTGTATCGACGAACTTCACGCTCTTTGCGAGCTTGCCGTCGCGAACATCGAGGCAGGCAATGACACGTTTGCTCAGCATGGCGTACCGTCCCATCGCTGGAATTCATCGAGAATCGACAGCCCCATACGCCCGCTTTTTTCGAGGTGGAACTGCGTGGCGAACAGATTGTCGCGGCCGAGTACCGAGCAGAACGTCCGGCCGTACTCTGTCATCCCGTAGATATTCTCCTGATGCGTCGGCACCGTGAAGTACGAGTGCACGAAGTAGAACTCGTCGCCAGTGCTGACCTGCCGCAACAGGGGGTGCGGCTTCACGAAATCGACATCGTTCCAGCCGATATGCGGCACCTTGAGCGTTCGGTCAGGAAAGTCGAATCGTTCACAGACCCCTTCGATCAGCCCCAGGCAATCGCGCCGCCCTTCTTCGGTGAACTCGAGAACGATCTGGGCGCCGAGACAAATGCCGAGAATCGGTGTGCCCTTCCGGAAGGCCTCTTTGAGGGCTTCGTCGAGGCCACGGCTGGCCAGCGTATCGACCGCACTCTGTGCCGAGCCGACACCTGGAAACACAATCCGGTCGGCGTTCGCGACACGATCGGCGTCCTCGCTGATATCGGCGTCGAGACCCACCGCGTGGCAAGCCCGCTGAACGCTGCGGAGATTGCCGGCGTCATAGTCGACGATGACTGCATTCTGTCCCAATTGAATCCGCTCCGGACACTCGAAAAGGGGCGCATTATAAGAGATCGGACGCTGTTCAGGGCGCACAAACTTCTGTATCATTGTCGTGATACAGAAACGGGCCAGCACTATGAAACTCTCACTCGACGCCTCGTCTGCCGTACCGATCTTCCAGCAGGTCGTCGACCAGCTGCATTTCGCCATCAACACCGGTCAGCTGAAGCCCGGTGACAAGCTGCCCAGCATTCGCAAACTGGCGAAAGAAAACGATCTTGCCGTCAACACCGCTGCCAAGGCGCTTCGCCAACTCGAGTTCCGGGGCGTCGTCGAGGCGCGTGATCGCTCCGGTTACGTTGTCTCGGGCGGCAGCAGCAGCCGCTACCAGGCGAGAGGCGTCAGCGCCGACAAGACGGAAGTGCACAGCGTCGTCGATGATATGGATGCGGGCGCCGTGCCCGGCGCGTTCTGCAAGCTGACCGAAGACTTTCTGTCGGGCGATCCCGCGAAATGCAACGTGATTCACGCCGATGGCAGCGGCACCAAATCCATCATCGCCTACCTCGCCTACAAGGAGTCGGGGGACCCCGGCGTGTTCGAGGGCATCGCGCAGGATTCCATCGTCATGAACCTCGACGATCTGCTCTGCGTGGGGGTTGGCGGCCGCATCCTGCTATCCAACACGATCAATCGCAATGCACTGAACTGCCCCGGCGAGGTCGTCTCAGCGCTCATCCGCGGCACCGAGCGCTTTCTGGCAGAGCTTCGTGACCACGGGGTGGAGATCTACAGCGGTGGCGGCGAAACAGCGGATGTCGGGGACCTGACTGGCACAATCGTCGTTGACTCCTGCGCCGTCGCCATCATGAAAAAGGCCGACGTGATCGCCAACCGGATCACGCCCGACCTGTCGATCATCGGCCTGTCATCGACTGGCCAGGCGAGCTATGAAGCCGCCGCCAACAGCGGCATTGGCAGCAATGGACTGACGAGCGCGCGCCACGACATGCTGTCGAAGTACTACGCTGAAACCTACCCCGAAACGTTCGACGCCAACGTGGCGAGCGAGCTTGTCTACTGCGGCCCCTACAAGCTCGAGGACGGGCTGCCGGAGAGCGAGATGACAGTGGGCCAGGCGATCCTCAGCCCGACGCGAACCTACGCGCCGCCTGTCTACCGCATGATCGATGTGCTCGGAGACCAGATCAAGGGGCTCGTGCACTGCTCAGGCGGCGCGCAGACCAAGTGCCTGCGCTTCGGGCAGGGTGTGCACTTCATCAAGAACAATCTCTTTGAGACGCCGCCTGTGATGAGGGCGATTCAGGCAGCATCGGGCACGTCGTCCGAGGAGATGTACAAGGTGTTCAACATGGGCCACCGAATGGAGGTCTATGTGCCCCACGAGCGTGCCGGCGAGGTGATCGACATCGCCCGTGAATTCGGCATCGAGGCGCGCCGGATCGGCTACACCGAGGCGACCGATACCAGCGCCGTTACAGTGATCGACGGCGCCGGCAACGAGTACGTTTACGGCGGGTAACGCGCCTAAGCGTGCTCAGCCTTGTAGCGGAACCATTCCGCGCGCTGAAAGGCACACCAGGCATCCAGGTCCGACAGCGGGTTCGGCACGATTTCGACACCCACGTGGAATCTGTCTTCGTCGAGCCACTCCGACCAGCGAATCTCGGTGGACAGGAACATACGCTCCGGGAAACCCTCAATCTCGACCCAGAGATCCAGCGTGCCGTATGCAATGTCGAGTGACGTCTCGACGCGGAGACCGCACGGGGAGATCTCGATGATCTCACCCTTGAACGCCCGGCCGATCAGGTCGTCATCGTCGGTCTGTGCGACCTGACCAAAGACGAAACCGGGGGTGACGGTTCTCGGGTGACGCCGGCGCGCATCCATGCTTCCTGCTTCGACTGCGACGGCTGTTGATTCAATTGCTCTTTCAATGACTTCCATGGCCCAGGCTCCCTTAAAGCTCCCATTATTGAATTAGCAACTTACAGGCCAGTTTTCATTTTCGTTACAAATCAAAAGGTTAGGAGATCTCTCAAGCGCGGGTGACCTACCGGAGTCGTCAACTGGTGACAATTAGAGACACAACTGGCCGAACTGGCCGGTTTGCCTTTATTCTCTGATCTTCGCGTATTCGCACGAGAGAGGTATCGCTGTGGCCCAGACGGAATTCGAAGACTGCCTGCGGATCCTGGTCGACAAGGAGGGTTCAGACCTCTATTACTCGACGGGTGCCCCGCCGTCAGCGAAGTTCTACGGTACGCTGCACCAGCTCTCCGACGAGCCCATGAAGCCCGGCGAGATCGAAAAGCTGGCCGACGGCATCATGACACCGGAGCAGCAAAAGGAATTTCGCGAGACGCTCGAGATGAACCTCGCCATCTCCCGGCCGGGCCTCGGCCGCTACCGGGTTAACATCTTCTGGCAGCGCAACGAAGTGTCGATGGTCATCAGGCGTCTGGGCGATACCCTGCCCGACTACCGCAAACTCGGCCTGCCACCGGTGCTGCCCAAACTGATCATGTCGAAGCTCGGCCTGATCCTGTTCGTTGGTGGTACCGGCTCGGGCAAATCAACGTCGATGGCAGCGCTCATCGACTACCGAAACCAGAAGTCAAAAGGTCACATCATCACGATCGAGGACCCCGTGGAGTTCACCCACCCACACAAGGGCTGTATTGTGAACCAGCGTGAGGTCAAGGCCGATACACACTCCTGGGAAGATGCGCTCGCCAATACGCTGCGGCAGGCACCGGACGTCATCCTCATCGGAGAGATCCGGCACCAGGAGACGATGGAACACGCGCTCGCTTTCGCCGAAACCGGGCACCTCTGTCTGTCGACACTGCACGCCAATAATGCAAACCAGGCCATGGATCGCATCATCAACTTCTTCCCCGAAGAACGACACCCGCAGTTGCTTCAGGACCTGTCACTCAACATGCGGGGCATCATCTCTCAGCGACTCGTCCCGACGGTCGACGGCAAACGCGCCGCGGCTATCGAGATTCTGCTGGGAACGCCACGGGCCCAGGACCTCATCTCCAAGGGCGACGTGAGCTCACTGAAGGAACTGATGGAGAAGTCTGCCGAGCAGGGCATGCAGACCTTCGACATGGCGCTGTTCAAGCTCTACAAGGAAGGCAAGATTACGCTGGAAGAGGCGCTGAAGAACGCCGACTCCAAAAACAACCTGCGACTGCGCATTACTCTCGACGCCAAGAACAGGAGTGCCGACGGGGGCGAAGCCGAGAAGCCATCCGCCCCGCCGCCGAAGCCAAAGGCCGAGGCACCCGCGCCAAAGCAGGAAGAGAAACAGGACTCGGGTCTGGGCGAACTGTCACTGGCACCGCTGGACGAGGCCCAGAAGGACAGCGACAACCAGTAAGGGCGAGCCGGACTGCCCGGTCCGGGCTAGTCCCAGTCGGCAAAGGCGAAGCCATCGAGCTTCGCCTGCAGCGAATCATAGAAATTCGAGACCGTCGGCAAACCGTACGTCGACTTTCGGGCCACGAACCGGACCGGTCGGCTCAGGCCCTCGGGCCCGAGATTGATCAGGCACGATTCCTCTACCTTGAGTGTGCGCGCGACGCCGATCGGCACAAGGCCATGGCCGAAGCCGGCAATCGCCATCTGGGCGACGCTGAAAAAAGACTCGAGCGCCACGTCGCGGCGAATCCGCAGCCGTTTGACCTCGTCGCGAAAGGACCGCCAGGCACCGGAGTAATCCTCGATGCTGATGACGCCCAGATCCTTCTTCTTTGGGCGCTTGAGCGGCTGTTGGCCGGCGGGAATGATGACCATCGGCTCCTGAATGAGCACCTCCGACTGCAGGTCCGTGTCGAGCGAATCCGACCCCGTACAGACGCCGACCATGAATTCGCCGGATCGAATCCGGTCGAGTACGACCGGCGTGCGGTGGGTATGAAACGAGAAACTCACCTCAGGTAACTCGTCCTGAACCTGCACGAAGACACTGGGGCCCCAACTCGACAGAATCGCGTCGGACACGCCGATGACCAGTTCCCCTTTCGCGAGGCTCGCCTCGGCCACGAAGATGTCCCGCAGTTCCGAGAGTAACGGTGAAACCTTGTCGACAAGCTGTTTGCCGTGCTGCGTGAGTTCGACACGACGCCCCTTTTTCTGGATCAGCTTGCGATTGTAGTAGCGCTCCAGTACGGCGATCCGTTTGCTCACCGCAGACTGCGAGATTCGCAGTTCGGTGCTGGCTTCCAGCATTGTCCCGGTCCGGGAGAGCGTCAGCAGCGTCTCAAGGTTCTCGATCATCGATGTATTCCTCCAGGAAAACTATTGTATGCCAATGATTCGCTGTAAGCATGATTACTCGACGCCCATACTCCGCCCGTCAATCAGGAGAACCCCATGACGTACGCAATACTGGTGCTGGCAACGCTGCTGACGAGTCTGATCAGCGGTGTGCTCAGCATGGCGGGCGGGCTGATCCTGATGGGCGTATTCGGCTTCTTTCTGTCAGTGCCGGCCGCGATGGTACTGCATGGCGTTGCGCAGGCAGTCTCGAACGGCAGTCGCGTCTGGCTCCACCGCAGGCACATCCGGCTGCCGGTGCTCGTGCCCTACACCGCCGGCGCCATCGTGGTTCTGTTGGCGTTCATCTGGATCGCGTTCGTACCGGACAAGGGGCTGATGTTCATCCTGATCGGTCTCTTCCCGTTCGCGGCACTCGTGATGCCGAAGCAACTCCACGTCGACATCGAGCGGCGCCCCGTCGCCTTCGTCTGCGGCATCCTCGTCACCGCCGCGCAGATGCTTGCCGGCGCCAGTGGCCCTGTGCTCGATGTGTTCTATGTGGGCAGCAAACTCACGCGCTACGAGGTCCTTGCCACCAAGGCGGTCACACAGACGCTCGGGCACATCATCAAACTGGGCTACTACGGATTCTTCATCGCCGCCGAGACGAAGCTCGCGCTGTGGGTCTTCCCCGCCGTCATCATCGCGGCCATCGCCGGCAACTGGCTGGGCAAGCAGGTCGTCGACCGGCTTCACGACGATCAGTTCCGGCAGTACGGCCGTTACGCGATTATGGGAATCGGCGTCGTCTACATCGGCAAGGGCATGATGGAACTTGGACTGATGGGTGGGTGAGTGGAACCCGGATCCTTCGGCGCGGCTTCGCCGAGCCTCAGGACGAGAACAATCCCTCGCCCTGAGCGTCAGCGAAGGATCTACGCGGCCTGCTCTTCCTCCGCACGCGGGCGGATCACGAACAGCAGGTCGCCTTCGTTGACCTGTTGGCCGCTGGCAACGTTGATGCGCGTCACCTCGTAGGAAGCCTTCGATGAGTAAACCTCGCCATCATCACCCGCGAACGTATCAAGATTCAGCGGCGTGAAGACTTTCATGGCTTCCAGCTGACACAGCGTGTCGCCGGTCGAGACCTTGTCGCCAACCTGCACGTACTCGGGTTCGCTCGGCGACGGCGTGAGATAGAAAACACCGGTCGAGGGCGAGAGCACTTTCAACTCGTCGCTGCCTTCGATCCGCAGCATCTCGAGGTCAATACCCGCACCGCTGGTACCCGAGGCCTCCTCGATCTCGGCAATCAGTTCATGCGCATCAATCCGCGCCAGGAACTTCGGCAAATAGCCCGTATCGTACTGACCCTCGATGAATTCCGGGTCCTTCAGGATGCGCTTGACCAGCGAGATGTTGGTGCTGATGCCATGGATCACGACGCGGTCGAGGTAGTCGTACATCTTCTCGATTGCATCGTTGCGGTCATTGCCGTAGACGATGATCTGGCAGATCAGGCTGTCATAAAACGGCGGTACCACCTTGCCCTCAGCCGCCATGGAGATGAGGCTGACGTTGTCCTGTTCAGGAAACTCGCACTTCGTGATCTCACCGGGCGTGGGCGAGAACGAGACGTTGCCTGCCGCGTTGAGGACCGCTTTCTCGGCGTTGACGCGCACCTCGAGCGCATAGCCATGCTCATCATAGGTCAGATCCTTGATGCTGCCACCGGCCGCAATCTCGAACTGCTGGCGGACGATATCGACGCTCGTTGTCATCTCCGTTACCGGATGTTCGACCTGCAGGCGCGTGTTCATTTCCATGAAGTAGACAGCGTCGCTGGGCACGTCGTAGATGAACTCGACGGTTCCTGCACCGACATAGTCGACGGCATCGGCGATCTTGCGCGCATGGTCGAGCACCTGCGCCTTCATCGCGTCCGAGAGCATGGTCGAGCCCGATTCTTCCATCAGCTTCTGGTTGTTTCGCTGCACCGAGCAGTCGCGAATCCCCAGCACGTGTGTGTTGCCGTGCGTGTCACGCACGATCTGCGCCTCGATATGGCGCATGGACGTCACGAACTTCTCGATGTAAAGGTCACCATTGCCGAAGGCCGCTTTCGCCTCGGTCGAGACCTGGTGGAAGAGACTGTGGAGCTGCTCGGGCCGATGCACTGCGACGATGCCCTTGCCGCCACCTCCCTGTACTGCCTTGAGCAGCACGGGGTAACCGATGTTCTCCGAGATTTCCGCGGCGCGCTCCCAGGTATTCACAATACCGTGGCTGCCCGGCACGACGGGCACACCGATCTTCATGGTCGTGTTGATGGCGTTCGACTTGTTGCTCATGGTTTCCATGCTGGAAACCTTCGGCCCGATGAAGTTGACGCCACGCTCGCGCACGAGCCGCGCGAAGTTCGCCTCTTCGGACAGGAACCCGATGCCGGGGTGCAATGCATCGACCTGTTCGGCCTGGGCTACGCTGATGACGCTCAGTGCATTGAGGTAGCTCTCGTCTGAGGTATTGCCGCCAATGCAGACCAGCGCATGTTTGTCATCGTCACGCACCAGGTCTGCCGGTACCGAATCCATATCCGGGTCGGACTGCACCAGCACGACCTCGTAGCCAAACTCTTTCGCCTTGCTGACGAGTTTCACTGCCGTGCACCCGCGCGCATGGACCAGCACCTTCCTGATCGGGCGGAAGAGATCATCTTCCGAGACGGTTGCCTTGGTCACGAGCGGTTCGGAAGCAGCATATCGACCCGCCATGATTCGATCGACGACCTGTTCCACCGTTTCTGTCGGCAGTGGGATGTCTGGGTCGATACGGCGCAGTTCTTCATCGAGTCCGTCGGCAAAGGGATGCGTGACAAGACCGCGCATCGAGCCGGGTTTGACTGAGAGGTAGTTGCTCAGCAGGCAGGTAAACGGCAGGTTCGATTGCACGACCGCCTGACCGGCGAAGGGCATCGATGTGCCGGAGAAATAGTAGGTCTGAACGAGCGGATGAGTCACGAAGCTCGCCTGGGCGCCACCCGTGCAGTCACCGAATCCGAACATGATGATCGGCAGATCATTGTCACGAACGAACCGGGTAATGCGATCGTTGACGACAGCCATGGTGAACAGCGCCGCTGCCCCCTCCTTGGTCTGCATACCGCCACTCGAAATGAAACAAACCACCGGCAATCGCTGAATCGCACACTCCACAAGGAGCTTGCAGAACTTCACGCAGTCCGCGTTATCAATACAGCCCACCTGGAAGTCCACGTTCGAGACGACGATTCCGGCACGGTAGGAGCCGGATGAGGTACAGAAATCACCAATTCCGGTCACGAGTCCCGATGGCGTCACGTCTTTCTTGAGCGCCGCCTCGATGGTCGTGCGGAACGTCGGGAATGCCACGGGATTCGCCGACATCAAATCGCCGTTCATCTCATCGAAGTTCCTGACGAATCGCTCGACCAGGGAATCCTTGGTGGTATGGCGCTTGCGCTTCTCACCAGTGAGCAGTTCATTGAACAGCAGGTCGCGGTAGGCCACCGTCAGCCTGTTCCAGAAATCCTTGCGTCGCCCGATGCGCACCGGATCAACCTTGCCGTCGTAGCGCTTGCTGCCCTCTTTGGACGCGTAGTATTCCGGCACCAGCTTCTCGAAGATGAAGCTGACCACCACGAACAGGGTGTCGGACTTCTCGATATGGACGCTGCGATTCCACTCTTCGACCGACTTCAGGAAGTGCTGGCCGCGGCTGTGATTCGACAGCATGGCGATCCACGCAGAAAAGGACGCGGCAATGTCGTCCTTTGATCTGCCCTCGAAAACGGAGATGGACTGGGCCTGGTCCAGCGCACGGTCAAGCAGCGACTCCATGGCATCGGCTGGCAGCTTGCGCGATTCGTTCGCGTGGCGGGCCACCTCGACGAGGTCGCCGATCAGCGCATCGTAGACTGCCGAGAACGTGATGAAGTTCTTGCACTCCTCGATGAAGCTGTCGCGCACATCCTCATTGAGGATGACATCAAGAATCGTTCGGTCCTGCTCGGTCGGCTGGCGCTTCGATTCCGTTCGCCGCTCGACATACGACCAGAGGGAGTCCTCGATGAGCCTGCGGTTCAGCTCGATCGTTGGGGCTTCATCACCCATCGCGATGAGCCGCGTCGAGTACTCGGAGAGAGCCTGCCCGTCGAGCGTCTTCGCGTCATAGAGCGACTCGCCTTCGAGCAGCAGATTCAGTTCGGAGACAAGCTGCCGCGTCAGGAATTCTTCGCTGTTTTTCTCGATGAACTTCGTCGAGAAGAGCTTCTGCCCCTCGAAACCGAAGCGCATCTTGAGGTCGGTGAGAAATGGCGTTTCGGAATCGGATATCGACCGGAGGAGTACCTTGACGTCCTTGACATCGGATGGGCGCAGCAGGAAGGAGTTGGCCTCCTCGTTCTGCATGTGTTCGATCAGGGCGATCAGATTGTCTCTCGCATCCGCCTTCCAGCGGTTGTAGAGATGCATGCCGCACACGAGGCAAAGATCACGTTTGGCGTTCTCGTAGTTCTTGACGGGTTCACCGAACAGCAGCTGCGCGATACGGCCGCGCTCGTCGCCGGCCTGCTGCTTCTTCTCGGTGAAGTTCTTCCATGCCTTGTTGAGCGCATCATCGTAAAGAATCTTGTCAGGATCCTGCAGCCAGTTCAGGAACGCCGTACGACGTTCACGGTGCATGCGGCTGGCAAGTTCGCCTTCTGGAATATCTGATTCAGCAAGACGTCCGTACTGGCCGATTGTCGTACTGCGGATGCGCTTGCGCAGGCTCAGATACCGAAGGTACCGGAACGTCGCACCGAACAGATTCGGATACTCGGTTGGCGAGGTACGCAGTTTCAGCGTCGATGACGCGTGCACTGCTGACAGTGTTTCAGAGGGGTGCAGGTAGCGCGTGATGTTGCGCTTGTAGTGATCGAGAATCTCGGGATGCTCGTCGACGAAATCCTTCGCTGACTGCTCGATCGAAAGAATCCCCGAAACGATCACGCTCTTCAGGTTGCCGATCTTGTTCTCCTCGCCGGGGTCGTAGTCCACAACACCGTCGATGAGTCCGAGCTGGTAGAGCTCGTAGGGCGAAACGCCCACAAACTGCGCGCACTCCTGCCAGGACAGGTTGTAGCGACGCACCAGGCTGGCAAGGCCCTTGGGCTGGATCGTATTGAAGACGGCAGTGCGGCAGGAGACGAGCAGATTGCTCGCCGCCAGCGGAATCGCGCCGCCGGAATAACCCTGGCCGAGAATGACGCCGATGGTCGGGACATCGACGTTGCAGAGTTCGGCAATGAGCCTCGAGATCGCGTGGGCCTGGTTGTTGGCGTTGGCGACTTCGCCGGCGTCGGCACCCGGGGTATCCATGAAGCAGACGATCGGCATTGACCGAATGGCGAAGTCACTCGCGAGCCGTGCGGCCTGCTCATGATGCTCCGGCATCCACACGCCGGCGGCGTGTGCCCGGTCCTGGGTGATGAAACCCACGCGTCGTGTCGTGCCGCCAAAATCCAGTTCGACCTCGGCCGCATACAGGGGGCCGTTCCTCACCTCGCGATGTATCGGCACATTCAGTGCCTCGATGACATCGCGGGCGCCCGGACGGGACGCTTCTTCGCAGGGCGTGACCGTGGAAGCGATGTAGGCATCGACATCCATGGCCTTCAGCTTCTCGACCTGCCGACGGATTTCGCGCTCGGTCAGGAGCCCGTCGATGACAGACGCAGGCTGCTTGCTCGGGAAGAGCGAGAAGTCCTGTGCGAGGTTCTCGGCCTGCAGGTAGAGCTGGTCGACCGATTCAGGGACCGATGCGGTTTCTTCAGCCATTAAGTTCTTGTTCTCCAGAGAATTCGTGCGGGCAGCGAAATGCCGCCATCAAACGACGGAATGTAACTCAATCGATAGGGCAGATCAATGAAAGCAGGTGAGGAGTGCGAATCTAACCAATTGATTAGAAAGCGCTTTTTCAGCCCCGGACTGCCGCCCGATGCGACAGTCCGGGGTCGTTGTCATGCCTCGACGACCGGCAGCTTGCCGATCTTCGAACGCCACTCCTGCGGCCCCGTGATATGCACCGAGTCTCCCGCAGAATCAACTGCGACGGTGACGGGCATATCCTCGACCTCGAACTCATGAATTGCCTCCATGCCGAGGTCCTCGAACGCGACCACCCGCGACTTGCGAATCGCCTTCGAGACCAGAAACGCAGCGCCCCCGACGGCCATCAGGTACACCGACCTGTGGTCGCGAATCGCATCGACGGCCGAAGGGCCGCGCTCGGCCTTGCCGATCATGCCCAGCAGGCCAGTCTTCTCGAGCATCATGCCGGTGAATCCGTCCATGCGCGTTGCCGTCGTCGGGCCCGCCGGACCGACGACCTCGTCGCCAACGGGATCCACGGGACCGACGTAGTAGATGAAGCGCCCCTTGAGGTCGACGCCCTCAGGCAGATCTTCACCCTTTTCGAACAGATCCCGAATCCGCTTGTGCGCGGCATCGCGGCCCGTGAGCATCTTGCCGGACAGCAGTAGCGTCTCACCGGGTTTCCAGGTTGCTACCTCATCCGGCGTCACCGTATCGAGGTTAACGCGCCGGGATGCACCACCTGCGTCCCAGGTAATCTCCGGCCAGTCCTCGAGTTTCGGCGGCGTGAGTTCCGCGACCCCCGTGCCGTCGAGCTCAAAGTGCACGTGGCGAGTGGCGGCGCAGTTCGGAATCATCGCGACCGGCAGATTTGCCGCGTGCGTCGGGTAGTCCATGATCTTGATGTCGAGCACGGTGGTCAGACCTCCCAGACCCTGCGCGCCGATCCCCAGCGAGTTCACCTTGTCGAAGATTTCGAGACGCAGCTCTTCGATTCGGTTGCTCGGCCCACGATCCATGAGTTCGTGGATATCGATCGGTTCCATCAGCGAGCGCTTGGCCAGCAATGCGGCCTTCTCGGCGGTACCGCCAATCCCGATACCCAGCATCCCCGGGGGACACCAGCCGGCACCCATCGTCGGTACCGTTTTCAGCACCCAGTCGACGATGCTGTCCGCCGGGTTCAGCATCGCGAGCTTCGACTTCGCCTCGGAGCCGCCGCCCTTGGCAGCGACGTGGATGTCCACCTTGTCACCCGGCACGATCGACGTATGAATGACCGCAGGCGTGTTGTCCTTCGTGTTCTGCCGCTTGCCGGCGGGATCGGCAAGCACCGAGGCACGCAGCACGTTGTCCGGCAGCAGGTAGGCGCGACGCACGCCCTCGTTGATCATGTCCTCGAGGGCCATGTCGGTTTCCCAGCGCACATCCATGCCGACCTCGACAAAGACGTTGACGATACCCGTATCCTGGCAAATCGGCCGGTGGCCCTCGGCGCACATGCGCGAGTTGATCAGAATCTGGGCCATCGCGTCTTTGGCGGCCTTCGACTCTTCCTTCTCGTAGGCAGCGGTCATCGCCCGGATGAAGTCCTGCGGATGATAGTAGGAGATGTACTGCAGAGCGTCCTGGACGCTCTGGATCAGATCATCTTTCTTGATCGTGGTCATCGGACTATCCGTACATCAACCGCGTCAGGGACTCGGCGATACACACCGGCTTGTCGCCACCCTCGATCTCGACCGTGACTTCACGCTTGAGCTGGATCGTATTCGGGTTCTTGAGCTCGGCAGACATCAGCCGCTGGCGCGCACGAATCTTCGAATTCACCGGCACCGGCGCCGGGAAGCGCACCTTGTCGAGACCATAGTTCACGCCCATGAAGACGCCCTCGAGTGCCTCGGGCTTCTTTGGCGGAA
This sequence comes from Pseudomonadales bacterium, assembly GCA_965267485.1. GTDB lineage: Bacteria > Pseudomonadota > Gammaproteobacteria > Pseudomonadales > Azotimanducaceae > JANQJA01. Next base: position 3,858,852 of record OZ254080.1, read on the forward strand.
TCGAGCCGCCGAGATGAACGATCAGGGACAGCGTCAGGAAGCCGTGGGCGATCGTCACCTTGTAGGGCGAGAGTTCGGCGGACTTCTCCGGGTCGATATGAATGAACTGGTGATCCATCGTCGCATCCGCGAACGTGTTGATGCGGTCCTGATCAACCTCAAACCATTCGCCGACACCTTCTTCTTCACCCTCATAGCTCTTGAAGATCTCGAGGGCTGCTTCTGCCTTGCTGGACATATCCTGACTCCGCTGATGACTTGAATTTGGCCGCGGGAGAATACCACAGCGCCGGGTCTGTTGATTTCACCCACCCCCTTAAATAGGATCGACACCATGAGCGACGAGCCCCGAAAACTGCCCTGGCGATGGGACGTGATCGCGGTGCTGTTCGGCACCCTGATTGGCGCGATCACCCTCGTTCCCGCATGGGGAATCTGGCACGGCTATGAGGCGGCCCTGTGGGGCTGGTTCGGGCTGTTTCTGGCCTGGAACGGCCTCTCGATCACCGCGGGCTACCACCGGCTCTGGTCGCACAAGGCGTACGAGGCGCACTGGATCATTCGCGTGATCTTCGCCCTCGGCGGCGCCCTGTCACTGCAGAACTCGATCCGGCTCTGGTGCTCGAATCACCGGCATCATCATCGCTACGTCGACGACCTCGAGAAAGACCCCTACTCCGCGAAGCGAGGCCTTGCATTCTCACACATGGGATGGATGCTGAAGGACTACCCTGCCTGCCAGATCGACGAGACCAACATCAAGGATCTCGACCGGGACTGGGTCGTACGATGGCAGGACAATCATTACTGGCCGCTCGTACTGACGCTGAATATCGGCGCGCCGCTCGCCCTCGGTGCCTTCTACGGCGACGCGATCGGCGGATTGCTGCTGATCGGCCTGCTGCGACTGGTCATCTGCCACCACACCACGTGGTTCATCAACTCGCTGGCCCACGCGTGGGGCTCGCAGCCGTACTCGGACGAACATACTGCAAAGGACAATCCGCTCATCGCCTTCCTGACCTACGGCGAGGGGTACCACAACTTTCACCACACCTTTCAGTGGGACTATCGCAACGGCATCCGCTGGTACGATTTCGACCCCACCAAGTGGCTGATTCGCGGGCTGAACGCCGTGAACCTGACCTGGGGGCTGAAGCGCACCGCGCCGGACAAGATCGAGCGCAAACAGCTCGAAATGCAGCTCAAGCGTACGACAGCACGTATCCAGAACGCGCGACCGCGCAACTACCAGCAGTGGCTGGATCTCGTCGACGCCGAGTATCACAAGATGGTCGAAACCCTGAACGCCTGGTCGCAGTGCCGGCAGGAATGGATCGAACTCAAGCGAGCATCGCTGAAGGAAAAGTGGGAACGCACCGAGATTCGTGCCCGCCTTCAGGAGCTCGAAGCCGAGCTCGAATTCCAGCGCCGCCAGTGGCGACTGCTCACCCAACAGTTCGCCTGAACCCAACCCGGAACATTTTATGAAGGACATCTATATCGTCTCTGGCGCACGCACGCCCATGGGCGGCTTTCAGGGCAGCCTCGCTGATGCCACCGCCGTAGAACTCGGCAGCACTGCCATCGGCGAGGCCATTGCGCGCTCAAGGCTCGACCCGGATCACATCGACGAGGTCATCATGGGCTGCGTGCTCCCGCACGGGCTGGGACAGGGGCCGGCCCGGCAGGCAGCCATCGATGCCGGTATTCCCGTCGAACGCGGCGCCACAACCATCAACAAGCTCTGCGGTTCCGGCATGAAGGCGACCATGCTCGCCCATGATCTCATCGCCGCAGGAACCAACGGCGTGATGATCGCAGGCGGCATGGAAAGCATGACGAATTCACCCTTCATGTTGCCGAAGGCACGTGCTGGCATGCGCATGGGACACGGAGAGGTCAAGGACTCGATGTTCACCGACGGTCTCGAGGATGCGAAAACCGGGCGACTCATGGGTTCGTTCGCCCAGGACATGGCCGACAAGTACCAGTTCACGCGTGAGGCCATGGACGAATTCGCGATCCGGTCGCTGACGCGCGCACAGGACGCCATCAAGGCCGGTACGCTGCGCGCCGAAACCGTGCCGGTGACCCTCAAGACGCGCAAGGGTGACGTGACAGTGGTCGACGACGAGCAGCCACTCACGGCGAACCTCGAAAAGATTCCCACGCTTCGCCCCGCCTTCAAGCCGGATGGCACAGTGACGGCCGCGAACTCCAGTTCAATCTCTGACGGCGCGTCCGCGCTGGTGCTTGCCGACGGCAACGCGGTCGATCAGCACAATCTCGAACCCATCGCTCGCATCGTTGGCCACTCGACCAACTCGCGCCATCCTTCGGAATTCACCATCGCACCGGTCGGCGCCATCGAGAAGCTGCTGGGCAAGGTCGGCTGGACGGTGGCTGACGTCGATCTGTTCGAGATCAACGAGGCATTTGCGATGGTCACGATGGCCGCGATCAAAGACCTGAATCTCGATCCGGACCGCGTCAATGTTCACGGCGGCGCTTGCGCCCAGGGTCATCCTATCGGCTCAACGGGTTCGCGCATCATCGTGACCCTGGTCCACGCGCTCAAGGCGCAAGGCCTGAGTCGCGGTATCGCCTCGCTCTGCATTGGTGGTGGTGAAGCCACGGCTGTCGCTGTGGAACTCGTCGCATAAATGCACATTCGGTGCGGTGAGTGCGCCGCACCATGTAGATTTTGCGGCCGACAAGCCCTTAGAATGCGGGGTTACTTGCCCAACCCTTGAATTCAGGAGTCTCAGTTGTCACGACTTCCCGTCATCGTCAGCTTCGGGGGGATCAATCCCGCTGGCCGAAGCTCTGGTCACCACGCATACAAGCGGCTGGTGCTTGATGATCTCGGCGAAGCCGATGCGAACGACACCTACGCTTCGCTGGCGGCACTCATGCAGGCCGACCCGGCAGATCGGGACTACATTCGCGACCACACCCTGATTCGCAGGATCGAGAACAATCTCTTCGATCCGGGCGCTATCCTTGCCCACAAGACCGCCCAGCTCGGTTCTGCCGACGAGGGGCCCATTACCTTTTCGCTGCGGCGCGCACAGCTGCCTGATGTCATTCCGCCGTCATGGCAGGTGAAAGAGATTGATGGCGGCCGGGTACTGGTGACGGCAACCGACCACGTGGATATCCTCTTTCCCGACGCACGAACATCGCGCGTCAACTCCGCCGGCCAGCTGCCAACGGGCTTCGATCCCGAAAAGCTCTACCAGTCCCGCAATCATCCGCGCGGACTCCAGCTGACGGTTTACGGCGCATCTGACGCGATCAACGCGCTCGGCATCGACTGGGAAGAAGTGCGGCGAAAGGTGCCGGGCGACCAGATTGCCGTGTACGCGTCGAGTGCCATGGGCCAACTGGATGCCAATGGCGCGGGCGGTATGCTTCAGGCATCGCTCATGGGCAAACGCGTGAGCTCCAAGAACTGCGCGCTGTCTCTCGCCGAAATGACGGCCGACTTCGTCAATGCCTACATCCTGGGCAGTGTCGGCAGCACCGGCGCCAACATCGGCGCGTGTGCGACCTTCCTCTACAATCTGCGGCAAGGCATTCAGGACATTCGATCAGGCAAGTTCCGGGCTGTGGTCGTCGGCGCTTCAGAAGCCCCGATCACACCCGAGGTCATCGAGGGCTATCGCACCATGGGCGCGCTGGCAGAAGACGAGGCGCTGAACAAGATTGACGGCATCACCGACGGCCCGACCGATCATCGACGCGCTTGCCGGCCGTTTGCCGACAACTGCGGCTTCACGCTCTCGGAGGCAGCGCAGTTTATTGTGCTGTTTGACGATGAACTTGCCATGGAACTTGGCGCGAACATCTACGGTTCGGTGGCCGACGTGTTCATCAACGCTGACGGCTACAAGAAGTCGATCCCCGGGCCAGGCATCGGCAACTACATCACGATGGGCAAAGCGATGGGCATGGTTCGTTCCATTCTTGGCGAGGAGGCCCTCAAGCAGCGCACCTACGTGCAGGCACATGGCACCGGCACGCCGCAGAATCGCGTCACGGAGTCACACATCTTCAACGAACTCGCCAGAACGTTCGGCATGACCGACTGGCCCGTGGCCGCCATCAAGGCATACCTCGGTCATTCGCTCGCCACCGCTTCCGGCGACCAGATCGCGGCGTCGCTCGGCGTCTGGCAGTACGGACGCATTCCCGGGATCAAGACCATCGAGCGCGTTGCAGACGACGTGCATCACTCACACCTCGACATCCTGCTCGGTCACAAGGAAATTGATCCGGCGCAAATGGACGCCGTCTTCATCAACTCGAAGGGGTTTGGCGGCAACAACGCCAGCGCAGCGATTCTCTCACCGAGCGTCACGCAAACCCTGCTGACGAAACGCCACGGGGCCGATGCCATAACGACCTGGCAGAAGCGTAACGAGACCGTTAGCGAACGGACTGCGACATACGATGCCGAAACGACGGCGGGCAAGAACCAGTTGATCTACAACTTTGGTGTCGGCGTCATCGAGGGAGAGCAACTGGAACTCTCCGATCACGAGATCCGCATTCCAGGACACGAGCAGGTCATCAGTCTCGACGTCCCGTCCCCGTACGACGACTGACGCTGACCGCCGCCAGCGCAACACAGGGAAGCGCTGGCGTCGGCGACCCAGGCCGTGAAGGCCTGAAGTCCGACTTCAGCGATAAGTTGATGTCTCGCGCGGCCCGCCGAGAATGGCATCGCGGCAGCGTTCACAGCCGGCGTTGCCGCAGCGCGTGATCCCGGGCTGATCCACAATCGCTGCCGTTGCCGCGTCCAATGCCGAACCCGCGTCGAGCACGCGCACCGGGCTCTGGCCGATGCGGGTCCCGTCAAAGGGGATGACATCGCGAAAGTGCTCGAACGCATTCGAACAACTGCCGACGTTGCACGCCCGCACGTCGCCATCGGCACCCTTCGCCCACCGAACGAAGAGTCGCCGGCCCGCCTGATGCTCAGCCAGATGGAGCAGCGTCAGCGAGGTGAAATCGACGCCGATCATCAACACCTGGCCGTCGCCCGCACAAAGCGACCGCAACGGCGAATACACGTCGTCGGGACTTTGCCCACCGATGAGTTCAGCGGCGAGCGGCCCGACTGCCGAGAAAGAATTGAGAGGATGGTCACCCCGCACCCTGCCCTGATGATCGAGCACCGCCTTCGGAAACTGGCCCATGTCACGAAGGCTGAGTTCGTTTCCGGCAGGGTCGAAGCAACGGCCATGGGGCGTCGGCTGAAATGCCTCATAGTCCCACCCATTCTGATCTGGCCGGTCATTTGCCGGTGCCGGCTGCTCCAGCGCATAGGTGAATGTCGGCACAAGCACCGTGCAACCGATTCCGAGGAACCTGTCGAGGAGCTCACTCGCCCGTGGACGGTCGGCACCTAACGATCGCATTGAGGCGTGAATGCAGATCGGCTTGCCCTCAATTCCGGCGATGAGCGCCTCGTCAAGCATCACACTGCTGCATGATGAACATGCCGATGCGAGCCATAGCGTCACGGGATTCGGGCAGATCAGGGAACATCTGCCACACATGAATCAGTCCGTCCTCGATTTCGAGCGTGACGTCGACGCCAGCGGCTTGCGCCTTCTCGGCGAAGCGCGTGCTGTCTGACAACAGGATCTCGCGGGTACCCACCTGGATCAGCAGCGGCGGCAGTCCCGAGAGGTCGCCCCGGAGTGGTGATGCGTAAGGGTGTTGCAGGTCACGGGCGGCGTAGTCACGACCATTCGCTCGGAGCCCCGCCGGCTTCAGCATCGGATCATCGACCGCCCCCTCCACCGCCGTCGGCCCTGTGCCTTCGAGGTCGGTCCACGGGGACAGGGCCACGGCACCAGCGGGCAGCGCTTCGCCCGCATCCCTCAATGCCAACAATGACGCGAGCGCCAGACCGCCGCCGGCGGAGTCGCCCGCAATGATCGACTGTTCCGGCGACGTGCCGTCACCAAGCAACCATCGCCAGCAGGTCAGCGCATCATCGAGGGCCGCCGGAAAAGGATTCTCGGGCGCAAGCCGATAGTCGACAACCAATACCCGCGCGCCGGCCGCTCGCGCAATGCGACCGGCGAGGCCGCGGTGAGATTTCGGCGAGCCCATGACATAGGCGCCGCCGTGCAGATAGAGAACGGTGCGAGATGGTTCGCTCCCGGATACCGAGATCCATTCTGCGGGAACACCACCCGCATCGATCGCATCCACAAGGACATCCGGATCTGGCGGAAAGAACTCCGCCGAGGCCTCCATCGCCGCGCGCTGCTCGTCGAGCGGCAGCGCCTCGAGGGCGAGACCTTCGCTGATCATCGAAACCAGTTGTTCATGCTCGAGGCTGGGCATGATTGCTCCCTGGGTGGGTCCGGAACACATGACGCGACACTCTGACGGAGAACGTGTTGCGGGTCCAGAGGCCAGGCCGGGTCTCAACGCGACGAGGATGACAGGTGCTATTCAATCTCTCGCGTGGCGCGGAAGCGGATGTCGGGCCAGCGCTCTTCCATCAGATTCAGGTTTACCCGTGTCGGTGCCAGATACGTGAGGTGTCCAGCGCCATCGAGCGCGAGATTGGCTTCAGCCTTGCGCTTGAAATCCTCGAGCATCTTGCGATCGTCGCACTCCACCCAGCGCGCCGTATTCACATTGACGGCCTCGTACGCGCAGTCGACCTTGTACTCGTCCCGCAGCCGAAAAGCGACAACGTCGAACTGCAATACCCCGACAGCACCGAGAATCAGATCATTGTTGATCAGCGGCATGAACACCTGCGTCGCACCTTCCTCAGAGAGTTGGGTAAGCCCCTGACGCAGTTGCTTGCTCTTGAGCGGGTCCTTGAGCTGAACGCGGCGAAAGAGCTCGGGCGCAAAGTGCGGTACGCCGACGTAACGCAGATCCTCGCCCTCGGTGAACGTGTCGCCAATCTGGATCGTGCCGTGGTTGTGAAGCCCGATGATGTCACCGGGGAACGCCTCGTCTGCGTGCGAGCGCTCGCCGGCGAGGAAGGTCACGGCATCGCTGATGCGAATATCCTTGCCGATGCGCACGTGCTTCATTTTCATGCCCTGCTTGTAGGTGCCGGAGCACACACGCATGAAGGCAATGCGATCACGATGCTTGGGATCCATGTTTGCCTGGATCTTGAAGACGAAGCCGGTGAACGTGTCATCTTTCGACGCCACTGTTCGCTCGTTGGTCTCACGCGGCAACGGCGCCGGCGCCCATTCCACAAACCCGTCGAGCATTTCCGAGACGCCGAAGTTCTTGAGCGCCGTGCCGAAGAACACGGGCGTCATCTGACCGGCGCGGTACTCGTCAACATCGAACTCGTAGCTCGCCTCCCGAATCAGTTCGACCTCTTCGAACAGTTCATCGCGCGTCGTCTCGCCAATCGCTGCAGCCGCCTCGTCACTCATGATGCCCTTGATGATCTCCGTCGGCGCGACGGTCTCGCTGCTACCGGACCGAAAGAGATGAATCTCGTCCTTGTAAAGATCGTAGACGCCCTTGAAGTGATTGCCCATGCCGATCGGCCAGGTGATGGGTGCGCACTTGATCTTGAGCACTTCCTCAATCTCATCGAGCACCTCGATGGGATCACGAACCTCGCGGTCCAGCTTGTTGATGAATGTCAGAATCGGTGTATCCCGCAGGCGGCAGACGTCCATCAGCTTGATCGTACGCTCCTCGACACCCTTGGCGGCATCGATGACCATGAGTACCGAGTCGACGGCGGTCAGGGTGCGGTAGGTATCCTCCGAGAAATCCTCGTGCCCGGGCGTGTCGAGCAGGTTGACGATGCGGTCCCGGTAAGGGAACTGCATGACCGACGTGGTCACGGAAATGCCGCGCTGCTTTTCGAGTTCCATCCAGTCGGAAGTCGCGTAGCGATCGGACTTCTTCGACTTGACGGTGCCCGCGAGCTGGATGGCCTTGCCGTGCAGCAGGAGCTTCTCGGTAATGGTGGTCTTGCCGGCGTCCGGGTGCGAAATGATCGCGAATGTCCGGCGCTTGTCGACTTCTTGGGATAACGACATCGTGACTCTGACTGGCGGAGCGGTTCAGGAAAGGCGGCGGATTATACCGGAGAGACCGGGGACTAGACGAATTCCTTGGCGAGAACGAGCGCATCCTCGCGGCCTGCGTAGGCCGGATAGTAATCCCGGCGCAGGCCGATCTCATTGAATCCGAGATCCTCATAGAGGCCATAGGCAGCGCTGTTGGAAGCACGCACCTCGAGAAAGACCGACCGGGCCCCCGCGACTTCTGCGCGGCCGAGCATGTGCATGACCAGCGTGCGCCCGTGACCACGCCCCTGGTGTTCCGGAATCACGCAGACATTCAGCAGGTGGGATTCACCGGCGGCAACCGAAAGGATGCCGTGACCGATATTGCGGCCTTCCTTGACCACGAGCCAGCACTCGTAGCCCGACTTGATGCAGTCGATGAAGATGCCCTCGGTCCACGGGTGCGTATAGGACTTGCGCTCGTTCTTGAGCACCGTCGGTACGTCGCCGAGCGTCATGCGCACCATACGCGTGTCGATCTCGACGGCGCTCATCGCTTCACCTGTTTGAGGGCCTGCCACAGCTCGCGCTTGGCGAGCGGTTCATCGAGGTAGCGCTGCAGATCCGCTACCCTTGTCTCGCCACCTTTGCCACACCAGGCCGCAGCATCGTCGCCGAACAGCAGCCGCTGTCTGGCGCAGCTGCCGAGACGCTGCTCCAGCACCGTGCGGGCTGCATCTTCTGACTGATCGATATCCGCCTTGACGAGCGGCCAGCGCAACGCGCTGATCGCGGGCTTGCCCGACACACCAAGCGCGGTCGCAATGTCATCCGCAAAGCGGCGATAGTTGTCCGGCAGGGAGGTCGATGCCTGCGGTACCGAGAAGATCAGTGAAACCCCGTCGTAGGTGGCAAAGCACAGATGAAACTCCGGCGGCGGGCCGGCGGGCGCTGGCGCAGGCTGACGCGTCGCGGACGAACCGGTGCGAGGCGCATCAGACGCCATGGCTTCTGGCGTCTCCGGAGCATCCTGCGGCGACTGCTGCGCTGAAGGCCGGGACGTGGCACGTCGGCCCTCGCGGAGCACCCAGACGTCGATCCCCATTTCGCTGAGGTAGTGTTTACGCCTCGCCAACATTGCCTGTCATCCGTGCAATGGCTGCCAGTTTAGCAGAACCACCCCTTTGCCCCTATTGAGGCGACAGGCGGCTCAACTCGCGCGTCCAGGTGGTCTCAACCCGGCCGGTCTCGCCATGAATAGTGAACGTGAGCAGCGGATCCTCCCGCGCCCAGTCGACCTCGATCATGGCGAAGTTGGTGCCGCTGAATCCCGCGACATGCTTGCTGCCGGGCGCTTCGAGCCCGCCATCCCAGGCGTGGGTGAGACCGCTGGCCGTGAGTTCGACCATGGGATATGGCGTCCCTTCGTCGTACAGCGAGATCTCGGAGAAGTGGCGGTCACCGGACAGCAGCACCACACCGCTCGCGCCGGTTTCATCAATCAGGTCAAAGAGTCGCTGGCGCTCGCGGGGAAACTGCCCCCAGTGCTCGTAGCCGTGCTCGTCGTTGATGATTTGCAGGCCGCTCGCGATCAGGCGCAGCCTCGCGGGCCGCCTGAGTTGCTCCTCGAACCAGGCCCACTGCGCCTCACCGAGCATCGTGCGATCGGGGTCGTCAGTCGGCTCATAGCGTCGCAGCGGGTTCCAGGACTTCTTCCATGGGCTCTTGAAGTAGCGGGTATCGAGGAGGATGAGTTGGACGCGCTCGGTGGGCGGGCCGTACTCGCGGACCGCGTAGATCCCTTCGCGCCGGCGACGCTCGCTGTCTTCAGGTTCTTCGAAGAAGTCGAGAAAGATCTGTTGCGCCTCCCGCCTGATCGGGTTGTCGGCCCCGGAATCGTTCAGGCCATAGTCGTGATCGTCCCAGATAGCCTCGACGGGGACCTCGGCGCGCAGCCGCTGAAAGCCCTCGATCGCCGCGAACTCGTCGTAGACCGAGCGCATCTCGTCCGGCGACGTGGTATCGGCATAGACATTGTCACCAAGCAGCACCAGAAGGTCCGGTTGCCGGGCGCGAATTGCCTCCCACACCGGCTGCGGCCGCTTCTCGTCGGAACACGAGCCGAACGCAATCCGGCTGACCCCGGTAGCGCTGGCCTCGAAGGCGAGCAGCGCCAGGCATATGACTGTCGTGACGAATTTCATGGTGATTCCCTATGTCGCAAGTTGGGGTGCGGCACCAGCCTCCCGCCGGGGCGGCGGCGGCCGCGTGGCGGCCATGAAGCAGAACGAGCCGAGGAACGCAGCGCCGGCGAGCAGGGTAAACCCGAACTCGTAGCTGCCGTACAGGTCTGCCAGGTAGCCGGCGAGAATTGGCCCGCCCGACATGCCGAACATGACGATCAGCGAAGAGAAACCCATGATCGTCCCGAACGACGACGCACCGAAATAGTCCGCGCGCATCGCGACCATGAGCGGGCCGCGAGTCCCCCAGGCCAGACCGTGCAGCACGGCAAACGCAATGACCATCAGGATATTCGTCGCATAGGCGACGAGCAGCAGCCCGGCGCAGTGAGCCACCATGCAGGCGATCGAGATCAGGCGTTTGTTGAACTTGTCACCAAGGTAGCCGCCGAAGATCTGCCCGGCCATCTGGCAGCCGGTCATGAGCGCAACCACGAGGCCAGCGGCAGCAAGAGAGTATCCGAGGCCCTCGGTAAGATGCGGCACCAGGTGCACCATGACGGCAGAAACAATCAGCAGCGCACTTGCGTGGCCGAACGAGATCAGCCAGAACGCCCATGTACGCATGGCCTCACGGGCAGTGAAATCCTGCTGGGCGTCGAACTTCGGCCCGCTGTCATCGCCGAGCGCCGAGGCAGGGATACCGCCATCGGCCTCCTCCCCGATCTCCGCCGGACGGTGACGCACGATCTGAACGAGTGGCAAACCGACAACGAGCACGACAATGCCCGACAGGAACGCCGTCGTCCGCCAGCCAAAGGCTTCGAGAAACAGGATCACGATGGGCACTGACAAGCCGCCGATCGAGAATCCGAGCTGCGAGAGCGCAACGGCCTTGGATCGGTGGCGATTGAACCAGTTGACCAGCGAGACCATCACCGTCGCAAATCCGCCCAGCGACGACCCGACGGCAATCAGCGCGAAGGTCACGTAGAAGCTCAGCAGCGAGTCGATCTGGCTGAACATCAAAAAGCCGATACCGAAGATGAAGATGCCGATGCGCAGAATTGCTCGGGGCCCGTACTTGTCCACGAGCCAGCCCTGCAGCGGGCCGAGAATGCCGCTCTCGACACGCGCCAGCGCGAATGCGCCGGCGAGCATGGCCTTGCTCCAGCCGAATTCGGCCTCGAGCAGCACGACGTACGCCCCGTAACACTGCATCCACAGCAGGCCGGACAACATCTGAATGCCGCCGGCGGCGCCGACGATGTACCAGCCGTGGAAGATATGGCCGCGGGGACGCAGCACACGGTTCATGCCGTCGAACCAGGAACTCATCCGCGCAGGGTCCGAAGCGCGAGCCCGTAGACGCTGGCGATCAGCCAGAAGCACTCGATGATGAACGATGACAGATTGAAGTCGTAGTAGAGCGACACCATGATGAGCAACGCACCGAGCGCGTTGATCGCGGAATACGAGGGATCCTCGATGCGCATGCGGCCGCTCTGCAGAGCGAAGTAGGTGCCAAGGACGCACATCACGCCCAGGTTGCCGACAAAGTCGTACCAGGCATAGTCGATCATTTTTTTGGGTCCTGTACTGCGGCGAGAAGCGCGGCACAGTGTACACGAAGGGGCAGAGATACCCCGAGCAATCAGCTAGGCGACGCTGACCTCGTAGGCGAGGGTTCGTGCTTCTTCGGCGATCATCCGCTCGGCGAACTCGACACAGCGGCCACAGCCAGTGCCAAGCCCGAGTTGCTCGGAAACGTCGAGCACATCAGTCGCACCGTTCTGCACGGCCTCGCGGATCTGCGCCGAGTTCACGCGTTTACACACACAAACGATCATGAAAAGTACAATACTCCGATAATTCTCATTTGTAAACAGGAATTGTTCTCACTAACATCCGTATCCTGATTAGCGCCCGCATTGGCGCATTTTAGTGTTTGAGGTGCCCCGCAAGCACCCCGTAACATGCAACTTTCCAGCTGTTTTGGAGCACCCTATGAAGCCTCAGTCCTCTGAAGTTATCGACCACCTGAACAAGGTTCTGAAGAACGAACTGACCGCCATCAACCAGTACTTCCTGCACGCCAAGATGTATGAAGACTGGGGCATGAAGGCACTGGCAGCCAAGGAGAAGAAGGAATCCATTGAAGAGATGGAACACGCTGACTGGGTTATCGAGCGTATCCTCTTCCTTGAGGGACTGCCGAACCTGCAGGATCTCGACAAATTGCGCATCGGTGAGAACGTGCCCGAGATGCTCCAGTGCGACCTGGACCTGGAAATGCTGGCCGTGCCCGATCTGTGCGCCGCGATCGCTCACTGCGAGGAGGTTGGCGACTACGTCTCCCGCCAGCTCTTCGACCAGATCCTGAAATCGGAAGAAGAGCACATCGACTGGCTCGAGACCCAGCTTCAACTCATCGAGAAGACCGGCGTCCAGAACTACATCCAGGCGCAGACAATAGAGGAATAGACCCGCCGTCCGTCGCGAGCCCCCCGTTCGGGGGCTCGCCGCATTTCACCGCATCGCTATCCTCTGGAGCAGCTACCTTCGGAGGACAGATCCTTGAGAATAACGAAACTCCTTGCCGTACTGGCGCTCTCCCTGTGCAGCACGGCGCATGCCGTTGATCCGCTGTGGACAGTCGATCTCGGCGAGAAGGTCGAATGGAGCCAGGTCACAACGGCAGGCACACTGCTCGTGAACACCGGCAAGCAGGTGATTCACGTCGATCCGGACAACGGCGAAGTGCTATGGCAGAAGGCCACTGACAAGAAACTCACACCCTACAATTTCCACGACCTCGACGGCAGCGGATTTCTGATGGTCGCAGAGCAGTTCCAGAACATCCCCCCCAAGACCCGTCTGACGATGTATGACCTCATCAGCGGCGAGGTGATCTGGGAGAGTGACGAGCTTTACGCATCGAACCTTGCCGTCGTTCCCGACATCGAGCGCGGCCAGGTACTGTTCATCGGCGGCTTTCCGGGCCACGCCAGGGACAAGACCTCGGGCAACCTGCTTCGTGCCTACGACATGGCGAGCGGCGAGATGAGATTCCAGACGACGCTGTCGAAGTTCAACAGGATGCCGATGCACCTGACCGACACGTCGGGTATGTTCTCGGTCGCCACCGACCTGAGCGGCCACGCGCGTCCGGTCATCGACGGCAACGTCATCTACCTGCCCTATACCGGCATCACGGCACTGAATCTCGACAGCGGCGAGATCCTCTGGCAGCAGGAATTCGACACCGTCGATCCGGGTCTCAAGAAGACCCACTCACCCATCGTCATCGACGGCGACACGATCTACAAGACCGGTCGCGGCCTCGTTGTCGCGATCGACCGCCAGAGCGGCAAGATTCGCTGGGAAAGCAAACAGCGCAAAAAAGAGATGATGCCGGAACTTCAGGTACACGGTGAGCACGTCATCGTGCGCATCGGCGGCATGTTCTCGAACGGCAAGGACATGATTCCGGCGAAGCCGTTCGGCGTACTTGCCCTCGACCGAGCCACCGGCGAGGAACGCTGGTCGTGGACAAAGGCGAAAGACAGCATCACCAACATGGCGGTACTGCCCGACGTCGGACAGATCGTGATTGCCGATACCAGAAACCTCTACCGGCTGGACCTCGCTGCCAGCGGCCGGCCCGACGTCATCGAGAAGCGCAATCTCGAGTTCAAGCGCAAGTTCGGAGGCGCGGATGCTGCGGTCGCCGGCGGCAAGATTGCCTCGGGCCTGCTCTCGGGCGGCCTTGTTGGCGGGCTTCAGGGCGGCATCGGCGCAGCCATGGGCGGCGGCAGGGATCGGGGCGACCCACCCTCCTCGATCACGGCATTCGGCAACGATCTCGTCGTGGCAGGCAACTATCACGTCCTTTCCTACAACGCAGAGAAGGATGAGGACAACTGGTCGATCGCCTTCGACCCACCCGGCGTCAACCCGATGATGCTTGCGTTCTCCGGCGCGGCGATGGCGTTTACGGCAACGGCCAATGCCGGTATGCACAGCAGCATGTCGGTACGGAATCAGAAACTCGACAACGCACTGACGAGTGCCGATCGCCTGGGCTCGATCATGACGCGACGCTTCGCCTCAGCCGGCAAGTCCGGAACGATGAGCTTCTTCCTGACGAAAGCATCGAGGGAGATGGAAGGCGCCCGGCTGCAACTCATGGGTATCGACCTCGCTTCCGGCGAGTCCGTGGGCGCGGTACCCATCGAAGAGAAGGAGCCCGTATTCACCGTCGACAACGTCGGGGAGCGGGTCTACTACTTCCACAAGGAACGCGAGGTCAGGGCCTACGCGTTCTGACCGCCGAGGTAATGCGCCAGCAGACGATCATCCTGCTCACCCGCTTCGAGCCGCGCAATCGTCTGCAGGTGCACTTCGTCCGGCCCGTCGTAGATGCGAAATGCCCGCGCCCGTGTGAACGCGCGGGCAGCGGGCGTATCACTGGTCACGCCGCGAGCGCCATACAACTGGATCGCCCGGTCGGCAATCGACTGGTAAACGCGCGATACAGCCACCTTGATCATCGAAATCTGTTTGCGGGCAACCTTGTTACCCACGGTGTCCAGTCGATGTGCTGCCTGCTGTACCAGCAGTCGGGCCTGATCGAGCTCAATGCGTGACAGGCTGATCGCCTCCTTCGTCGAACTGTACTCGTCGATACGCGTCCCGAACGTGCTGCGCTCCTGTGATCGCATGACCATCAGACTGATCAGCACCTCACACTCACCGATCGCGCGCATGCAATGATGCAGGCGTGCAGGTCCGAGCCGCGCCTGCCCCATTGCGAAACCTGCACCTTCCTCACCCAGCAGGTTCGTCACCGGCACGCGAACCTCATCCAACTCGATCTCCGGGTGCAGATTGGTCACCGACATATGCTCGAACACCGGGAGGTTTCGCACCACGCGAACACCGTCTGCCTGGCGGGGTACCAGCACCATCGACTGACGACGGTTCTTGGGGGCGTCCGGATCAGTCACACCAACGACGATCAACAGGCGACAGGATTCGTGAGACCCGTTGGAGGCAAACCATTTTCGCCCCGTGATCACGTATTCATCGCCGTCGCGAACGATGCGGGTCTCGAGGTTGGCAGGGTCGCTCGAGGCCACCGCCGGTTCGGTCATCGCAAAGGAAGAGCCGAACTCACCCTCGAGCAGCGGATTCAGCCATGCCTCACGCTGCGCGTCGGTGGCGAACAGCTGCAGCAACTCCATGTTGGGCACATCCGGCGCGTGACAATTGAAGACGCGGGATGCCCATTCCAGCCGGCCCAACACCTCGGCGACGCCGGTGAACTCGAGATTGGTGAGCCGCGTACCCGGCTCGTCGTCGGCAAGGCGCGGCAGCGCCATGTTCCAGAGGCCAAGTGCGCGCGCCTCTCTGGCCAGCTCCCGTTCGACTTCCGGGTTCGCCTGCCCCGCTGCTGCTTCTTCCTGCCAGCGCCGGTTGTTCGGTAACACGCGTTCGTTGAAGAATGCCTCGACCTGATCCCTGATCTCGGCGGCGCGCGGCGGCAACTCAAACATGGCTCATCTCCCTCAATGACTGATTTGTTTCAGTCGAGCATACCTCAGGCATCCTGTGGCGGTGCCGACCGACGTCGCCAGAAATGCGCGAAACCAAAACCGACAATCAGCACCGCCCCGAAGTAAACGGAAGGCAACACGGCGACGTCGACACGTCCAAGCACATTGGCTGCTATCAGGAAGGCGACCGCGAGGTTACGTATCGAACCCTCGATGGCGACGGTGGCCGCGTCCGTATCGGTCAGCCCAACCAGCTTCGAAACGAAGAAGCCGGTGAAGAGTGCCGCAAAGCAAAGACCGACGGCCCACGGCATGGCGGACGGCAGCACCGGCATGATCTCATCGGACCGCTGAACCAGCACAACGACGATCACAACGTACAGGAATACCTGAGTCTAACGCTGAATCCGGCCCACGTTGGGGATCACGAAAGCCGGCTGCAGACCACGCCACAGCATTCCACCGACCACGGGCAGCAGGACAAGAAAAAACAGCTGCAGCAGCGTCTCGCCAACAGGAATTGCGACTGTGCCAGACACCGCAGGGAGCAACAGGCCGAACAACAGTACAAGCGCAGGCACGGTGAAGAACGAGAGGAGGCTCGATATTGTCGTCAGCACCACCGACAGGACGAGATCGGCGCGCGCGACCAATACAAGGATGTTGGAGAAACCTCCGCTCGGGCAGGCCGCCACGAGCAGGATGCCGATCAGCAACGGCTCCGACAGCGGCAGATCGAAGGTCGTCACCGCGGTCACCAGAATGATCGCGAGCACCGGGAACGTCAGCGTGTGCACCAGGGTCCCGAGCACGGGGATCAACGGCTTCTCGACGACGACACGAAACTGTCGGAGCTCCAGTTCGACACCGATCCCGATCATCGACGCGAAGATTGCGATCGGCAGCAACACCGCCTGTGCGTCAATCACCCCTATTTGCCACCCTGCGGTCGCTTCGATTGGGCCAGTCCCGTCACGGTACTGCTCCCGATGCGGCCAGCGCGGTCGTAGAGCCAGCACTCACCGATCGCGACACCGTCGCTGGCACCGTGATTGACCACCTCGACACCGAGCCACTCGTCGACAGGCACGCGATGAAGGTAAAGCGTGACATCCGAGTTGATGTAACCCAGCCCGCCGTCGCCGGAATTCGCCCACGGATTGGTGAGGTCGGCGACCAGCACGGCTCGCATCCACGCCGACAGGTCGACGCCCTTGACGAGCTGGCGTTGCTCGGCGATCCACATGCGCTTCTGGCCATACTCATTCATCTGGCCGTTGATGATGCGGCGGCTGCGACCCCAGGAGTCTTCAGGTTCAGGAAGATCCTCCGGCGCCGGCACGGCCCACGTTTCAGGTTGCCAGACGCGCACATCAGAGTTCTCGGTTCGCCTCAGCATCTGGCACGATGCCCGCGCCATACTCGTATCGTTGGCAAAGAACTCGGCATCAATGACTTTGATGCGATACCCGTCACGCACAATATTCACGCGAATGTCGATTGGCGAGAAGTCCGGCAGACGGTACATGTCCACCGTGAGTCTTGCGGGCATGTATTCGGCCGTATTGACCTCACGCTCGATCGCAAAGGCCAGCAGGCTCACAATCACGCTTCCGCTCAGGGAGTTCGGGTCCCACGGACCCCGGGCAACAGGCGACGGATGGAAGCGTCCGTCGCGCTCCTCGTAGTAAAACTCGGTCATGGGTCTGTCTACATCAGGCGGTACATCAGGATCGCAGCACGCTCGATCAGCATCGGCAGCGTCGAAAGATCGATATTCTCTTCGGGAGAGTGCGCACCTCGTCCCTCGGCGCCAATGCCGTCGATGGCATCGACGTAGTCGGCCACCCAGGATACATCGGCCGCACCTCGCTTGCCCGGATCGTAGGGTTCGACACTGCCGTAACCCAGATCCACACTCACCTCATTGAGCGTCGAGAGAATCTCGTAGTTGCCCTCGGTGGGCGACATGGCCGGGTATCCGTCGAAGAACGTGATCTCGGCACTGGTGTGCGGCAGGTTCCCGTTCTCGACGACCTCACGCATACGGCGGCGGGCATCGGCCTCCTGTTCGGCAGAGATCGTACGCAGGCCACCGTGAACGACGAGGCTGCGCGCCACGACGTTGGTCTTGCCGGCGGCCGAGCCGCGATTCATGTTCGGGTCGTATTCGACATCGGTGCCACCCAGGATCACACCGGGATTGAACGTGAGGTACTCCTCGCCCCGAACCTCCTCATGGAACGCATTCAGAATGCGCGCCGCCTCGAATACGGCACCGCTGCCAACGTCCTCGGCAAAGATGTTCGAAGAGTGCGCCTGTCGGCCCGTCACATCGAGCCGCCAGCCGCTGGAACCCCGTCGCGCGACCGTCGCGGCATTGAGACTCGTGGCAATTTCGAAACCGAGCGCAATGTCACATCGCTTTGCCGCGTCGATCAGATGCCCACGGCTGACCGATTTCGGGCTGCCCGACTTCTCCTCGTCGCCGATGAGAGCGACGATGAACTTGCCATCATCAAGTACACCGGCGTCCCGGAGCGCCTTGAGCGCATAGATGATGACGACATCACCCCCCTTCATGTCGTTGACGCCAGGCCCGGTTGCCAGATCGCCATCGCGTTCAAATGACTGGAACTCGCTGTCGGCTTCAAACACGGTATCAAGGTGGCCGATCAGGAGCTGACAGGCGCCACCGCCGCTGTTCTCGGCAAAGAGGTGACCCGCGCGGTTGACCTCACTCATGTCGTGCCAGACCGTCTGGAATCCCAACGCATCGAGTTCACGCTCGAACACCTCGCCTACCTTTCGAACCCCGTCGTGATTCATCGTCCCGCTGTTGATGTTCACGACCTCCTCAAGCAGGGCAATCGCATCCTCCTTGCTCGCACGCGCGAACTCGGAGATCTGGCGCTCGACGTCTGACAATTCGGCACGGGCGAGTGATGACAACAGCAGGAGCGAGACAAGTGTGAGGTAACGCAAGACGGGGTCTCCGGCAAAAGACCCTATGCTAGCAAGTCGCTATGCGGGCGGCGACTCCCTGAACAGTTCGCGAGCGCGCGCCAGCGTCTCGGGTGTGCCGATATCG
This sequence comes from Pseudomonadales bacterium, assembly GCA_965267485.1. Taxonomy (GTDB): domain Bacteria; phylum Pseudomonadota; class Gammaproteobacteria; order Pseudomonadales; family Azotimanducaceae; genus JANQJA01. The sequence continues at coordinate 3,877,714 of OZ254080.1, forward strand.
ACGATGCGGCCGGGCAACTCCCAGCCACGCAGTGGATGCGCCTGGCACAGGGACACCATCAGGTGACCGGGGGCATCCGGGTTTCCGCCCGCCTCGAGATAGGCGGGCACGAAGTCGAGCAGCCCTGCCGGGAGCAGGTAGATCGGAGAGGCTGCCCACGCTGTGCGGGGTGCGTCCGGCTTCTCCTCGAACGACTCGATACTGCCATCCTGGCCGATCACAACGACGCCGCGTTTGCGCTGATCAGACAGGTCGGGGTTGTGATACACCCCCACATGCGCACACTCATGCGCCTCGAACGACGAGGCGAGCCCGTGCAGCGGAAAGTCCAGAATATTGTCAGACGCGACGATCAGCAGATCATCGTCCAGCGCGAGCGTATCGAGTGCGAAGGCAATGTCACCGATCGCGCCTCGCCGGTTGCCAGCCTCGGTACTGCCATCGTTGAGCAGCGTACCCGAGAACCCGCGAGCTTCGCACCAGGAATCGAAGTGCCTCATGTAACGCGCGTTCGACACGATGCAGATGTCCTCGTGGGATTGCAGGGCCTCCAGTCGCGACACCAGACGGTCGAGCACGGTGATCCCGCCGACCTCCACCAGCGGTTTCGGAAAATCCCCGATCACCGGCTGCAGTCGCGTCCCGTACCCGGCGGCCAGAATCAGCGTCTTCATAGCATCCGCAGCCCTTGTGCCGGCGCCGTGCGCACAAACCATGCACTGTCAGCCAATTCGGGCTCCCTGGCGCGATAACCCGCTTCAACCGCACCAACAATATTGTCAAGCCGCGCGGGATCAACGAGCGCGACGCAGCAACCACGGAACCCTGCGCCGCAGAAGCGCGCGCCGTAAACGCCTGACGTTTCCGCCAGCGTCTCGAAGAGATTGATGATCTCCGGGCAGCCGGTCTCATAGCTGTTGATCGAACTCAGACAGGATTCGATCATGAGTGCACCGAATCGCGCTGCATCGCCGGCAGCGTAGGCGACCGCGCCTTCCCTGACTCGTCGGGACTCGGTGAAGAAGTGCGCGGCCCGGCGCGCAAGCATCGGGTCGAGGGCTGCACGATGCGCCTCGAACTCTTCAGCCGTCGAATGCCCGAGAGGCCGGGGCTCGGACGTGTCGCCGCAAAGGCGGCGAAGCTCACCGCCTGCCTGCAGGCATTCCTCCACACGATTGTTGAACTTCGCCGAGTTCACAAGCGCTTCGCGCAACCCGCTGAACACGGCGAGAAACGTGAATGGTGCCGACTGAATCACATGCTCGGCAGAGCGGTTGGCGCAGTCGATCACGGTCAGCGAACCCCGCGCTGACAGCGCGATCGCCGCCGGGTCGAGAATGCCGTTCTTCAGCGACATGAAGTCGTTCTCGATCTGTCGGTCGAGTTCGACGAGGGACCAGGCGTCCAGTTCGATATCGTTGATCACGGCAAGGACCTGCAGGTAACCGAGACCGATCGCAGCCGACGACGAGAGGCCAGCTTCTGCAATCGGGCCATCGACGAATATCACGGCACCACGGACGAGATCGTGCTGACCGGACAGGGCTGCAATGGCGCCGCGGGCATAGTCGGCCCAGTCGCCAGCGCGCTGCTGCGGCTCACGAAGGTCGAGCATCACTTCGCCATCAAAGCCCCTGCTCACAATCCGGACGACAGGTTCCGGCACCGGCGCGAACGCCAGCAGCGCACCCTGTTCGGTCGCGAATGCGCTGACCGGGCCGAACTGGTGATCGATGTGAGCGCCCAGCGGACAAAGCCGGTAGGGCGCGCAAACAACGCCCACATCACTCGCAGGCACACCAAACCTCGCAACGCAGGCTTGCTGTACGCGCGCTGCGTCGTCTGCAGCGACTGACTCGATAATCTTCACGACGCGATGATGCCATGAGTTCATCAACAATTCGCGGAGGTTGTAGTATGGTTGACGCCACAGGGACGCGAAGGGGGCAATGGGTGTGCATCTCATCTTCTTGCATGGCGCGCCGGGCGTCGGGAAACGAACCGTGGCAATGGAACTGTCGAAAGAGCTGTCCTTTCCATTCATCAACTTCCACCATCTGGCGGCACTGCTGGGGCCGGTGTTCGGCTATGGCACAGACCCGTTCCACTCACTGCGCGACAAGACTTACCAGAGCATTATCGAGCATGCGATGGCACTGCCCGAAGACGGACTCATTGCCTCATTCACCTTTGAGCCTTCGATTCCGACCGAAACTTTCGGCGGATTCATTCAGGCAGCACAGGATTCCGGCGGCATCGGCCTCTTCATCGGGCTGACCTGCGACACGAGCGATCTCAAGACACGTGTCGAATCGCCGGAACGCGGCGCGATGGACAAGGTCAACAACTTCCAGGCACTGGAGGATCAGGTGAGCACCGGCACATTCAAGCTGCCGAAGCTGCCTGGCCCGTCTATCACGCTCGACACGACAGGCGAGGCGCCTGAAGAAACGGTGCAGAACATCCTCGCGATGCTGCCCGATGACCTGAAACAGAATATGGTTTTTTAAGGAGACCACTATGGGATTTGCACTATCGGACATCCAACTCACGTCTGACGCATTCGACAACGGGGGCGCCATTCCCGCGAAGCACACCGGCGAGGGCGACGACGTATCGCCTGCACTGTCCTGGTCCGGCGCACCGGACGGCACGGCCTCCTATGCTGTCATTTGCCATGACCCGGACGCGCCGCTCATCAGCCCGAACGGCACCTATGGATTTGTACACTGGGTGCTTTACAACATTCCGGCTGACGTCACTTCGCTCACCGAGGGAGACGGCGGATACACCCAGGGCCAGAACAACTTCGGCAACGCCGGCTACGGCGGCCCCATGCCGCCCAATGGACATGGTACTCACCTCTACTACTTCTGGATTCTGGCCCTCGATGAGGCCACCGACCTGCCGGAAGGTCTCTCGATGTGGGAACTGCTCGCCGAAATCGAGCCCAGGGTCATCGGCATGAATCGACTCATCGGCTCCTACAAGCGAGACTGACCATGAGAAGCGCGCTCTCTGCCGCCGTCATCCTGATTCTGCTTACAGGCTGCGATTCTGCAACGGAGCAGGAGGCGCCCGAGGACACCACGCCCATCGTCGAACAGCTTGCTGACGGTGCCGATATCGCCGGCGCGAACGGGATTCACTTCGGGCCTGATGGCAATCTCTATATCGCCTCTGTCGTCGGCTCGGAGATCCGGGCCATCGATCCGGACACCGGCGCTGTCATCAAGCGCTACACCGCTGAGGATGGCGTTATCGGACCCGACGATGTCGCCTTCGCCTCTGATGGCGCCTTTTACTGGACGTCCATTCTCACCGGCGAGGTCGCCGGCTTTACCGCAGGCGGCGAGCGCGTTGTCGCGGCGCAGCTTGCGCCCGGCGTGAACCCGATCACCTTCTCCGATGACGACCGTCTGTTTGTTTCCCAGTGCTTTCTCGAGGACGACCTGTTCGAACTCGATCCGGCAGGTGAATCGGCGCCCCGCGAGATCGCTCGTGATCTCGGCCCGGGCTGCGGCTTGAACGGCATGGACTGGGGCCCGGACAACCGTCTGTACGGCCCTCGCTGGTTCACGGGCGAAGTCGTCAGCTTTGATGTCGACGCGGGCACGATGCGCGTCGAGGCAAGCGGGCTCACGGTCCCTGCCGCCGTCAAGTTCAACTCCCGCGGCGAGCTACACGTGCTCGACACGGGCGCCGGTGAGGTCGTCCGCGTGACGGGCAGCGGCACCGAATCCGTCGCAACACTCGAGCCGGGCCTCGACAACTTCGCGTTCGACAGCGACGACAGGATCTTCGTATCGAGTTTCGCGGATGGTTTCGTCAAGCGCGTCGAACCTGACGGTTCCCTGGTGGCGCTGCAGGCGGGCGGCATGAGCCACGCAGGCGGCATCGTGATTCGGGGCGACGAAGCCATCGCCGCAGATCTGCATGCGATTCGTGGCTATGACGTCGCGACCGGTGCGATCACGCGGGTCCAGCGCAGCATCGTTGGCGTTGGCGCGATGGGCGGTGCGATGAACATTGCGCTCGATGGCAACAACCTGATCCTGACATCCTGGTTCGATGGCGACGTGCGAATCTGGGACCCGGATAACGAAGTCAGGGTAGAACACATCACCGATGTCAGTGCGCCCGTATCGGCGGTGCGCTATGCCGGCAATATCGTCATTGCCGACCACGGCACCAGCAGCGTCGTCATGATCACCGGGGCCGGCAAGCAGACGGTCGCCGATGAGATGCCCGCACCGACCGCGCTCGTCGTCGAGCAGGGCGATCTCTATCTTTCCGATCGGGCGCTGGGCCAGATCCTGTTGCTCGCCAGTGACGGCGAATTCCGGGAGGAGCCACTCGTCGTCGCAGACGGGCTGACGACGCCAGAGGGTTTTGTCGTGACCACTGCCGGCTTTGTGGTGTTCGAAAACGATACCGGACATGTCGTCGAAGTCGACAGCGCCGGTTCGCGCCGCGTGCTGGCGGAGTTCACGCCGGGCTCCCAGTCCGGTGGGCCGCTGCAACCGCCGTCGCAGGTATTCAATGGCATCGCCCGAGCGCCCGACGGCAGCCTGCTGGTACCCGGCGAGATCGAGCGCGCGCTCTTCCGGATCACCTACTAGCGCACGACCCGGGGGTATGCAGCCGCTTTCAGAGGCCGAGATTCTCGACGCATTCAGTGCTGAAGACACGGACGACATCACGACGCCCCGGGTCGCGGAAATTCAGTGGGATGCACTCGACTATCTGGGCTGGGTCCATCCATCGGGCCATCTGGGATACGTGGTCGTGATCTCGCCCGACGATGGCAGAATCGTGGGAACTGTCATGCGGCGCCGACGATTCTCGCCCCGCCGACCGGGGTTCGAGATGTGTTCTCTATGCCATCACGTCCACCAGCCGGAGGGCACGGCCATGTTCACGATCACCCGTGAGGAACCTGGCCGTCGCCACTTCATCGGCAACGTCGTCTGCAAGAACCTGGACTGCAGCCTGAGACTCCGGAACCTTGTGGAGCCAACGAGTCATCTCGCCGAGACGCTCTACCCGGAAGCTAAGATCTGGCGCATGCAGCTTGCCTTGCACAAGTGGCTGAGAACAGCAAACCGCCTGTGATGCCGGCGCGTCACGCTTCGATGTGACGCAGTTCCCTGAGCGCTGTTTCGAGGGCTGACCAGCGCTCGGCACCGTATGCAGAAACCATCCGTTTCTGGGCCCGTCGCCACATCTTCAGCGCTTCCTTGCAGCGTTTTCTGCCTGTCGCAGTGATCTCGACCTCACGGACGCGACGATCCTCATCGGAGGGCCGGATCACAACAAGTGCTTCCTGTTCGAGCGGCTGCAGATTCCGCGTCATCGTGGTTCGATCGAGCCAGAGATCCTCGGCCAGCGTCGACAGCCGCTGACTGCCGCGGGAATCGAGACGCATCAGAATCGCGAACTGGGAACGCTTGAGACCGGACTCACGCATCTCCTCACTGAACACACGTGAAACCGCCCGCGCCGTCTGATGCAGGTTGTTGGCAACGCAGTGCCTCGGGTCGAGCCAGTCTTCCATGGAGCACGATTCTTACACTTCGACGGGCGGTCGACAAACAGTCGAACTCCCGGCGAGCCTTGTTTATGCTCTTGCCCGATGAAACCCCTTCAAGTCCTCGCGATCGTCTGGCTCGTTGTCGTCGGCGCCGGCCTCTACGGCATGAAAGCCGCCGAACAAGGCTGGTGGCCCTATCCGACACTGAAGGAGGTCGAGGCATTTCTCGCCGGCAACGAAGAGGAATCGACGACGCTCACCGAGAAGGTCCAGAACGATCTCGGGCTGCTACCGGCAAGACACCTCGTCCCGCCACCCAACCTCGAGGGTATCGGGGCCGGCTACGAGTTCATTGAGCTTGACGTCAGTGATCGCCGCGCCCCACCGGTCATGATGCTGGCGGACGACGCGCCTTACGGATACCGGGTCATCTACGGTGTCTTCGACCTGCCGGACGCGCTTCATGCCGCGATCCTGATTGACCCCGAGGGGCAGGTGCAACGGGTCTGGCCACTCTCCCAGGAAGATGTCGACTGGGCACACCCTGCCGATGCCAACGTCTTTCCGCACGGGTTCGAGATACTGAAAGACGGATCCATTATCGTCGCCTATGATCACGGCACGTCGATGACTCGCTATGACTACTGCGGCAATGCGCTCTGGCAGGTCATGGGCGGCTTTCACCACTCGATCGACCTCGTCGACGAAGACTCGTTCTGGGTCTGGGGCAATGACGGGCAGCCATCACAGTTCGGTAACATCATGCATGAGGTCGCGGTCGCCGACGGGTCGATCCGGCGCAGTATTTCGATTACCGACATGATCGACAGCAACCCGGAGATCGACATCTTCGGCATTCGTCAGGCAGACGAACAAGCTGGCAGCCGCTTCATCATCACAGGTGGCGGGGCCTGGCATCAGAACGACATTGATCCGCTGCCCGCTTCGCTCGCAGACCAGTACCCGCAGTTCGAGGCGGGCGACCTGCTGGTGAGCATGCGCTCGCCGAATCTCGTTTACGTCGTCGACCCCGAAACCGTCAGGGTCAAGTGGTGGCGACAGGGGTTGACCCGCCGCCAGCATGATCCTGACTGGAACGACCGCGGCACGATCACAATCTTCGACAACAATATGCATCGCGGCTTCTCGCATATCGTCGAGATCGATCCTGTCACCATGGAGAGCAGGCGAATCCTGAACGGCGAACGCTACAGTTTCTACACCTGGCATCGCGGCAAACACCAGCAGCTGGACAGCGGTCACCTGCTCGTTACGTCGGCCGCCCAGGGGCGGGTCTTCGAGGCAGCGCCCGACGGTTCCCTCACGTTCGACTTTCTTAACCTGTATGCTCCGGAACACGGCGCACTCGTACTCTCCGAGGCACGTTTTCTGCCGGCCGACTACTTCGAGGATCTCCCGACATGCGAGCCCTGAGCCTCATACTGACAATCTCGCTGAGCCTGATGCCGGCGCCCGCACTTGCCTATGTCGGCCCCGGGCTGGGACTCGGCGCGATCGGCGTCATCATTGCGCTGCTCATATCGATTATCCTCGCGGTCATCGGATTGCTCTGGTATCCGCTGAAGCGCCGTCTCGCTCGCAAGAAGCGGGCAGCGGGTGAAACGGGCGCCAAAGCCGACGCCGGCGACAACAGTGCATGAACTGCTGACCGATGCCCTCGCGGCAGCGGCGGGCGTCGCGGCGGCCATCGCACTGCTGATTCGCTTGCCCTTTGGTTCGCACCTGGCGTCGCTGGTTGCGACCATCCAGAAGGCGCTGTCGGTGATTGCAGCCGATCAGATCTCCGATCACTGGAAAGAACGGGCCATTCCGGCCTACTCCATCCGTCTCTTCAGGCTCAGCCTCGAACTCGCGCTTTACATCGTCGTCACGCTCGCGGTGTTCGTCGCAGCGTTCTCACTGACCGCGGGTCTTGTGACCGGTGACTGGCAGGCAGCAACCGTGCAATGGCTGCACTGGCGCCCACAGCTGCTTGCCCTGGGATTTGCGGTGCTCTACCTCATTCTCAGACCCCGTCCGGAGTCTGCGTCACCGTATAGCGCCACGGAACAGGCACTGCACGAACTCGCGCTCGGCAACCCGGCAACACTGGGCATTGCGTTCCAGGCCGACTGCCTCTTGCCTGCACCAGAGGTCGAACCGGCACCCGTGTACGTGGCCGGGCTCGCGCGTGCAGGGACGACGGTGTTGCTGGAGTCACTGGCCGGAACAAACGACTTCGTGTCGCTCGGCTATCGCAATATGCCGTTCGTGACAGCGCCACGACTCTGGACCGCCACAAGCCGGTGGTTCCGAAAGGAAACCGCGGCCCGCGAACGTGCTCACGGTGACGGTATTCTCGTGAATGCCGACAGCCCGGAGGCTTTCGAAGAGGTGTTCTGGCGTATGGCAACCCGAAGCACCTACATCAAACAACTCGGCCTCGAGCCACACGAGGTGGACCAGCAAGTGATCGACGCCTATCGTCGCTTCGTCTCGAACGTGGTGAGCGCCGACCCTCATCATCGGCCGCGCTATCTTGCCAAGGGCAACAACAATCTGCTGCGGTTGCGATCGCTGCTCACGGCATTCCCCAGCGCACAAATCCTGATTCCCTTCCGGACACCGGCGGATCATGCGGCATCGTTGCTTCGTCAGCATCAACGGTTCCTGCAGATTCACGATGAAGACTCGTTCTCGGCGCGCTACATGACGTGGCTCGGGCACTTCGAGTTCGGCAGCCAGTTCAGGCCGTTCCTGTTCGACCCGGCAATGGCGGAACGGAAGGACCACGATCGACCCACGTTCTGGCTCGACTACTGGCATTCAGTGTACCGGTATCTGCTTGATCACTACCGGGACGAGCCGCAGGTCAGGTTCGTCTCCTACCAGGCGCTCGTCGACTCACCCTGCGAGGTCCTGAACGGCATTGCAGGCTGGGTCGGCTGCGACCGGGCAAGGCTGCGGGAGGCGGCGGGAGGCATCATTGCCGGCAGCCACGCGACAGGCTTTGACGTACCTTCACATATCCACGACTTGTATCTCGAGCTCACGGCGGCCGCAGAATGAAGCTCGCGCTCGTCTATGCGCGTTCGCGGAACTACTGCATCGGGCGCGATGGCAATCTGCCATGGTCATTGCCGGCAGAGTTCGCTTTCTTCGAGCGTACGACACGGGGCCATCCGGTCATCATGGGGCGGCGCACCTATGAGGATCACGAGTCAGCCCTCGAAGACAGACTCAATATCGTCATCTCGCGGTCCCGGTCCGATTTCGCCCCCGGTGTTCGGCATGTTCAGGATCTGGATGCCGCCATAGCGCTTGCGGCGGCCAGCGCCTCCCGCGCGTTCGTCATCGGCGGCGCCGGACTGATGGAGCGCGCCTTTGACCGCGCCGATGAAGTGTTCGAAAGCGTCGTACACGCCGAGATTGACGGCGACGTCTTCATCAAGCCATTCGACTTTTCGACCTGGCAGACGGAAATCGTCAATCGGCACGGCACCGATGACCGGCACGCGTTCAGTTTCGAATCGAGGATTCATCGACGGCGGGGTTAGCCCCCACGGTGGCGAGTGTGGCGCGTGGGCACTGCCGTCGTCGGATCGTCCGGCCAGGGATGCTTGGGATAGCGTCCCTTCATTTCCTTCTGCACTGCGCCGTATCCATTTCGCCAGAAGTGGGCAAGATCCTGGGTGACCTGCAGCGGCCGACCCGCCGGCGACAGCAGGTGGACCTGCAGCGGCAGCGTACCCTCGAGCACCGCAGGCGCGTCGTCACAGCCGAACATTTCCTGCAGCTTCACGGCGAGCTTTGGCGGCGATACCGAGTAGTCGATCTTGATGCGCGAACCGGAGGGCACCTCGATCGCCACCGGTGCCAGGCGATCAAGCGCCCGGGCCTGCTCGAAAGAAAGCCGGTCAGCCAGCATTCTGGCAACGTCCAGCCGCTTGAGGTCATCGAGACGCTCCACCGATACCAGGTAAGGCTCGAGCCAGGTTGCCAGGTCTGCCAGCAGCGCCTCATCTGAAACGTCCGGCAGATCTGTCCGCTGCCGGGCAAGCTGCACCCGCGCCTGCCAGTTACGCACGTCATCGTTCATCGGCAGCACGCCCAGCCCGGCTGACCGGATGTAGTCGACCAGCATCGATGTGCGCGCTTCGATCGGTACGCTGTCGAGTCGCGAGGTGGCGAGCACGAGTTCTCCGATGGTTTCCCGCTGCTCGGCGATGAACCGCCCGGATTGTTTGTCCCAGTCGCAGATGATCGCCGACTGCTTGAGGCCGGCCAGCAGCGTATCGAACATTGCCGTTTCCAGCGGTGCCGCGGTGCGGATCATGTCGCCACGCTTGCCGCGAGCACCGCCGACTTCTGCGACGGCCAGCCAGCGATGTTTCGACAACCGGTGGCTCGATGCGAAGTTCGCGCTGCGACCGTTCGCCAGCTGGTAGCCACCGGAATGCCTCCGGCGAGCGATTCGATCGGGGTACGCGCAGGCGAGCAGGAAACCCACAGCCTCTTCCGGGCCGAGGCGCACCGCCATCCGCTCGACCTGCCGAAGCGCATCCAGACGACGGCGGAACTGGCCGGCAAGTTCCAGGGTTCGTCGGCGCCATCCCTGTTGGCGGGTCGGACATGCCTTGTTACCGCGCAGGATATCGAGCCGGTGCATCACGTCCGGATCATCCGGGAACGGGTCGCGATCCGAGAGAAAAGCGGCCAGTTCGCAGGCAGCGTCAGCCTGCCCCACGGCGACACTCCGAATCAGCATGTGTGCCAGACGCGGGTGGACGGGCATCGATGCCATGGCCAGACCCGTCGCCGTCAGCCCGCCTGCATCATCGATCGCCTCGAGACCGCGAAGCAACTCACGGGCCTGACGCCAGGCGCCGGCCGGTGGCGTGTCAATCCAGTCGAGTTCCGACGGCTCCTTGATGCCCCACGCAAAGAGTTGCATCGCAAGGGGCGCCAGGTCCGCCGCAAGGATTTCAGGCGTACCGTGAGTCGCAAGCTGGTCCTGCTGTGATTGCGACCAGAGCCGGTAGCATTTGCCGGGACGAAGCCTGCCGGCCCGTCCCATGCGCTGAACGCTGGCGGCCTTCGAGATACGACGGGTTTCAAGCCTTGTCATTGCTGTGCCCGGATCAAACACGGGCTCACGGGCGAGGCCGGAATCGACCACCACATCGACGCCCTCGATCGTCAGACTCGTCTCTGCAAGGTTGGTGGCGAGCACCACCTTTCGCCGGCCCGCGACCGGCGGCGCGATGGCCCGCGTCTGCTGCTCGAGCGTGAGATTTCCGTAGAGTTCGAATACATCAGCGCCTTCGATGGCCGGCAACGCGTCGGCGACGCGCCGGATTTCGCCCTGCCCCGGCAGGAATGCGAGCACGCTGCTCTGCGGGTTCTCACGACAGACTCGGGTAATGGCTTGCACCATGCGATCAGCAATCCGCTCCCGGGGGTTCGCGGCCTGCCCGTAAATCACATCAACCGGAAAAGAACGACCCTCGGTACGCAGCAGTCGCGCCGCAGGCAGCAGGGTCGATACACCGGCCGTATCCAGCGTTGCCGACATGACAATGAGGCGCAGGGGCTGATCGGTGCGAAAGAGTTCCCGCCCCTTCAGCGTGAGCGCCAGCGCGAGATCGGCATCAAGGCTGCGCTCATGGAACTCATCGAAGAGCACGGCGCTGACGCCCTCGAGCGAGGGATCGTCCTGAAGCATCCGCGCAAGTACACCTTCGGTGACGACTTCAATGCGCGTCTGCCGGCCAACGACTGACTCAAGGCGCATACGGTAGCCGACGGTTTCGCCCACCCGCTCATCGAGCAGCCACGCCATTCGATGAGCGGCTGTCCGTGCCGCGATTCGACGCGGTTCGAGCACAATGATTTTTCCCGGCGCGAGCACCGCAGACCGCAAAAGCGCGAGCGGCACCATTGTCGTCTTGCCGGCACCGGGAGGCGCTTCAAGAATGATGTCCTCGCCCGCGTGGGCGGCGGCAAGCAGGTCCGGGAGGATTTGTTCGATCGGCAGGCTCATCACGTGACTGAGCCTGCCACAAACCTGCGACTTCAGGGAACGGTTCTGACCGTGCCCTCACGTCGCTTGTCGGCCGCACCAACGAGTTCACCGTCCTCGACGACAATGACGTGCAGCCCGGAATTCTCACCCTCACGCTCCTGAACGTCGTAGCCGAGCGATGTCAGCGTTTCTGCCAGCGCGGGCCCCGGTGGTTCGGTGATCTCGACGCGAACGCGCTTGCCGCGCGCGATGATGTTGGGAAAGTTGACGGCTTCCTGAACGGACATGCCCCAGTCGAAGACGCCAAGGATCGTCTTCTGCGTATATGCCGGAATCGAGTTCCCGCCCGGACTGCCGGTCACCATCTTCAGTTCCCCGGCCCCGTCAAGCACGAACGAGGGGGACATTGAAGACCGCGGCCGCGCACCGGCGGCAACCGCGTTCGCGGGCAGTTTGCCCGACGCCGGAACCTCACGGGCAAAGTCGGTCAGTTCGTTGTTCAGCAGAAAGCCCTTCGCCCAGCGGCTCGAACCGAACGCCGACTCGATCGTCGCCGTGAACGACACGGCATTGCCCGCCGAATCGACGAACGACAGATGGGTCGTGCCTGCGGCCTCCTCGGTGGTGTCCGGCGCCCAGACATCCGCCACCTCCTTGCCGTCGAGCACGTTCCGGGGGTATCCATGCGTCGGCAACTCGCCGGGCGGAATCGGGTTGCGTGCCCGATGTTCCAGGTACTCAGGGTTGAGCAGATCTCCGACCGGGATGTCGATGCGGTCCGGGTCGCCGAAGTAGTAGTCGCGATCCGCATAGGCGAGGCGCTGCGCATCGACGAACGCGACAATCCGCTCATCGAGCGTTTCCGCATCGGCCGCCAGCCTGTCGTACAGGTTTGCCATCATGATCTGGATGGCGCCGGACGACGGCGGTGATGCAGAGCAGATCTGCATGTCGCGAAACGGGCCGCAGACGGCCTCGCGCTTGATGGCACGGTAGCCCGCAATATCCTCGACGGTCAGCGAGCCGGGATTCGGTTCTGCATTGACAGCAGCGACGATGGCTTCGGGAATCTCGCCCTGGTAGAACGCCTCGATGCCCTCGTCGGCAATTCGCTGCAGCGTGTTCGCATAAGCCGGATTCTTCAGCAGCGTTCCCGCTTCCAGCGGCTTGCCCTCCGGGTAGAAGTACTCCCTGGCACCCGGGTTTTCGTCCAGACGCGTGAACTCCGCCATGCGCGGCAAGAAACCGGCGAGCCGGGGCGACACCTCGAATCCTTCAGTTGCGAGGCGGATTGCGGGCTCGAACAATGTTGCCCACGGCAGTTTGCCGTACTCATCATGTGCCAGTTTGTAGAGCGCAACAGCGCCGGGGACCCCGACCGACTTGCCACTCTGCCACGCTTCCACAAAGCCCATGACCTTGCCGTCACGCATGAACATGTCGACCGTCGCGCCGGAGGGCGCCTGCTCACGCCCGTCGAAGAAGTCGACCGTATTCGTCTCGTTGTCGTACACCATGAGGAAGCCGCCACCGCCGATCCCCGAGCTCTGCGGCTCGACCAGCCCCAGCACCAGGTGCGCGGCAATCGCGGCATCGACCGCGTGGCCACCCTTTGCCAGCATCTCTGCGCCTGCATCGGTCGCATGCGGATTGGCGGTCGTGGACATCGCGGGCGATGGCGCCGCCATCTCGGCATCGGGTTCGATCGGGCTCGTTTCTGGTGCAGGCGGTTCGGACTCCGCACAACCAAACAGCATGACGAGCGCTAGCAGGACGCCGGTTATTCTCATAGCGGGATCTTCCTCAGCCTGATTTCAAGACAAGTTAAACTTAAAGGAACCTCTGAACAATGATGCGCGTGTCTGCGTCATTGTTCAGAGGTTCCTTAAGCAAGTTGTGCGCCACCGGGGCGCTACTGCGATTCTTCCCACCACTTTTCGATCTGCGGCGGCGTCCAGTGCTCGAGGCTCGAAATCACGTCCGCCGGCGAGTTCCCCACGAGCAGGTTGGCGCGGTGGGGCGGGCGAACGAATCCGGCCTCGACGGTCTCATCCAGAAACGCGAGCAGCGCGTCGTAAAAGCCATCGACGTTGAGCAGGCCAACCGGCTTCTGGTGAATCTTGAGCTGCGACCACGTGAGCATCTCGAAGAGTTCCTCGAGTGTGCCCAGCCCTCCGGGCAGTGCAATGAACGCATCGGAGAGGTCTGCCATTGTCGCCTTGCGCGTGTGCATCGAATCGACGACGCGAAGCTCGGTCAGCCCACTGTGGGCAACCTCGAGCGATACGAGGGATTCCGGAATCACTCCGATCGCTTCACCCCCTGCATCAACAACGGCGTCCGCCACGGCGCCCATGACACCGACGCTCGCGCCGCCATACACGAGACCGATTCCCCGGCGGGCAAGTTCTTCGCCCAACAGCCTCGCAGCGCCGCGGAAAGCCGGTCGAGTACCCGGGCTCGAACCACAATAGACACAAATTCGTTTCATTCGGATTGCTGACCAACACCATTGAAGGAAGACGACATGGTATCGTGTCGAGCCATGAAAGACCTCTTGCGACGCCTGTTCTCACCGGTCCTCGCTCCGCTGGAGCGAGGCAGTTCACCCTTTGAGTACAAGCCGTCCCACCGGCTGATCCTGATCGTCATGAGCCTGATGTTTCTCGGCCTTGCCGCCATCGTGGTATGGCTCACGCCGTCCGGAGAGTACGGCTACCTGCTGCCCGTCATCGTCTTCGGCGGCGCCGGCTGTCTGGGGCTCGTGATTGGCGCGCTCGGCAATGACCGTGCGGTCGCCCGAATCTGGGGAACGCGGTGAGCGGCCTCTTCGCCCCGCCGCCAGATGATGCGATCTATCTGTCGCGTCGGGACCCTGATGAACTCCTGGGTACGTACTCTGCACACCAGATCCTGCTGGACGACGATGCGTGGCCAACCGCGGAGCACTATTTTCAGGCGATGCGATTCGAGGATCCTGCCATGCGCCACCGCGTGCGGGATGCGGCCACCCCTTCAGCCGCGCATCAGCTTGGCGAGCCGGGATGGTTTGCATCGTTCTTCCGCAAGCAGCGTGCAGACTGGCAGAAAGTGCAGCGTGTCTACATGACCCGTGCCGTCTACACGAAGTGCAGGGCGTGGGAGGATGTCGCGGCGCGGCTGCTCGATACCGGCGAGAAACGCCTGATCGAGAACGATCAGTACGACTACGTGTGGGGCTGCGGTCGCGACCTGCGCGGCGAGAACCTCTACGGGCAGGTCCTGATGGATGTCAGGGCCCGGCTGCGTAAAGAACGCGCCAACCCCTGATCAGGCCAGCGCACCCCCGATGATCGCGCCGATCAGCAACGGCCCGATGCTCAGCACCAGCAGCAACACGGTCCCCAGCGCCGCAAAGACGAAACCGATGACCGGCAGGCCCGTCAGCGCGGTGCCAAAGAAGAACAGCAGCGCGCCCAGAATGATCGCCGGCAGAAAGACCGCCAGAATCCCGTTCATGACACCGCCTGCTTTCTTGCCGCCGACGACGCCGGCGATGAGCGGCCCGAACACGGGCAACCAGAACAGCAGCACCGAGATGATCGCCATCCAGATCATTCCGCCAATGACGCTGCCCTTTTCCTTGATCACAACCTGTGTTTCGGCCATGAGATCTCCCCCTGATGATTGACACAGAGAGTTTACACCGACGATTCGCTATAATGCGCCGCTTCTCTCAATAGAAGCCCGATTTCGTGACCACGCGTATTGGTATCGTTGGAGGCGGCCAACTGGCCGCCTTTCTCGTTCAGGAGGCACACGCACAGGGAGCCGCCATTACGGTTCTCGACCCCGAGCCCCGCTGCCCGGCTGCCCTCAAGGGCGCCGAGACAATGACCGGCGGATTGCAGAGCGAGGAAGACACCCTCAGGCTGGCCGCCGCAGTCGATCTGCTGACGGTCGACCTCGAAGCCGTCAACGTCGACGCGCTTGCCGCAATTGCCGCCGGCGGCAAGACGGTTGTTCCCTCACCCGACGTGCTGCGCGTACTTACCAACAAGCTGACGCAGAAACAGGCGCTGCGAGATGCCGGCATTCCAACCAGCCCCTTTGTCGAATTCGATGGTGAGGACACCTCCGTCGTCGGCACATTCGGCTGGCCCGCTGTGAACAAGGCGGCGGTCGGCGGCTATGATGGTCGCGGCGTCGCCGTCATCGAAAACGAATCCGGA
This sequence comes from Pseudomonadales bacterium, assembly GCA_965267485.1. Taxonomy (GTDB): domain Bacteria; phylum Pseudomonadota; class Gammaproteobacteria; order Pseudomonadales; family Azotimanducaceae; genus JANQJA01. Next base: position 3,893,483 of record OZ254080.1, read on the forward strand.
CTCGACAACGTCCTTCGCGTACCGGGATTCGTCGAGGCCTGGGTGGAGCACCGAATGGAGATCGCGGTCATGGTCGCCCGTGGCTGTGGCACAACGGTCACCTATGAGCCCGTCGAGATGGTCTTCAATCCTGCGGGCAACCTGCTTGATGAACTGGTGGCACCCGCGCGGATCAGCGATGAACTTCGTCATGAGGCGAAGGCGCTGGCAGCGCGTGCGATCGATGCCGTCGGTGGCGACGGGGTCTTCGGCGTCGAGTTGTTCCTGACGCCGGACAATGATCTGCTCGTCAACGAGATATCGCCACGCACTCACAACAGCGGCCACTACACGATGGATGCATGCACGGTCTCGCAATTTGCGCAGCAGTACCGCATCCTGAACGGCAAGGCCCCGCTACCGACGGAGCAGAACCGTGCCGCGGTCATGATCAATCTGCTCGGCGAGCCGGGCTATCGTGGAGCAACCGTCATCGAGGGGCTCGAAGAGATTGAACAAACCGGCGTACACGTCTACATATACGGCAAGCACGAGTGCTTTCCGTTGCGCAAGATGGGGCATGTTACCGTCACGGCAGAAACCATCGACGAGGCCATGGCCATCGTCGACAGAATTCGACCAACGATCAGGATAAGGGGAGCAGAACCCGTTGACTAACGAGAGCCCTCGCGTCGCCATCATCATGGGCAGTGATTCGGATCTGCCAGTGATGCAGTCGGCAGCCGACACACTGAACGAACTGCAGATCAGCTACGAACTGACGATCGTCTCGGCACACCGGACGCCTGATCGGATGTTCGACTACGCACGCAGCGCCGTCGATCGCGGCATACGCATCATCATCGCCGGCGCCGGTGGCGCCGCGCACCTGCCCGGCATGGTCGCATCGCTGACGCCGTTGCCGGTGATTGGCGTACCAATTTCGGCGACCAAGCTTGAAGGAGAAGACGCACTTCTTTCGATTGTGCAGATGCCCGCAGGTATTCCGGTTGCAACCGTCGCGATCGACAATGCAACCAATGCAGGACTGCTGGCTGCCCGCATGCTCGGCATCGCCGATGACACGATACGCGGCAGGGTCGAGGCACATGCGAAGGCACTCAGCAACCGCGTGATGGAGAAAGTGGCCCGCATCGAGAGTTAGCCAAGCAGTTGTGCGCCAGCCATGCGCTGACGGAGGCGCTCGGCACTCGGGGACGAGAGGTCAAGCGTGAGAGCGCGCCGATAGTCTTCTGCCGACGCGACATCCCGACCCAGCAGCTTTCGTATTTCCGCGCGTGCGATGTAGAACGGCGCGTAGCCCCGCGTTCGCGCATCGTCGCTCAGGGATTCCACCATGGCCCCGGCGGCGGCGGGATCACCGGCAAGCGCGACGGCGACCGCATGATTCATGGTCACGACCGGCGAGGTGTCCGCCTGTCGAAGCTTCTCGTAGTACCAGCCGATGCGTCGCCAGTCGGTCTCCTCCCACGACGGCGCCGTCGCATGACAGGCCGCAATACCCGCCTCGAGATGGAGCGCCGATAGCGCCGTCGCGCGCTGCGACTCCATGAGATGGAAGAGGCCGCGGCTGATCAGTTCACGATCCCATAATCCCCGATCCTGCTCGGAAAGCATTACCGGTTCGCCAGCCGCTGAGGTTCGCGCTTCCAGCCGAGATCCCTGCAGGCAAAGCACCGCCGCCAGCGCATGAACTTCAGGCGACGACGTCGTCTCGCAGGCGGCAAGATCGGTTGCCAGACGAATCGCCTCGCGTGCCACGTCGGCGCGGATGACGTGCCCACCGCTCCGCGGGCCAAAACCCAACGCAAACATCAGGTAGATGACCTGCACGACGACCCGAACGCGCGCTTCGATCTCATCATGGCCAGGCGCGATGACCGCATCCTGCTGCAGACTTCGAAGCCGGCGTTTCAGTCGGGCCAGACGCTGCGAGACCTGCCCCTCGGAGACCAGCAGCAGTGACGCGATCTCGCGTGCCGTAAAGCCTGCCGTGACCTGAAGCGTCAGCGCCAGCTGGTCGCGCTCAACGAGTTCAGCGTGACAACACAGAAAGATGAGCCTGAGCTCCGGATCCGGGATTCTGGACATGAAGAGATCAAACTCGCTGGCAGGCTCCGGCGCATTGTCTTCGACCCAGCGCGCCCGCCTTCGCAACTCATCAATCGCCCGGTTCCAGGACACCCGTTGCAGCCAGGCTCCGGGATTCTCCGGTATGCCAGCATACGGCCAATGCCCCATCGCCCTGAGCAGCGCGTCCTGGGCAACATCCTCGGCCAGCGCCAGATCATCGTAGCCCAGCCTCGATACCAGCGCGGCAACAAGACGCGGACGCTCGCGGCGGGCAAGCAGTTCGATCTGGCGATCGACTTCGGCCCGCGTTCCGTCAGTCTTCGACATGCTCGTCGAGCGGCCGGACTTCGAGGCGGAGATTGTGCTTCAGGTGGGGATGCCCACGCGCAATCTCGACCGCGGCATCAATGTCTGCCGCTTCGATGACCATGAGGCCACCGAGTATCTCCGTGATCTCACTGAGCGCGGTATCGCGCACGAGAATCTCGCCTTCGCCCCGCTCGACCACCTTGCCAACCTTCTCGAGCTTGTGGCCGCCGTGATAGACACCTTGCTCCACCATGGCCTCCACCCAGGACACGTAGTCCTTGATGATGTCCATGTAGTCGTCCTGCGACAGCCCGTCATAGCGCGTCGGGTCGTGATTGAGCAGCAATGCAAACTTGGGCATTTTCGCCTCCCTCCTTGTTGGGTTCGACTATACGACGTTCGGGTTCGAACCAGACTGACAGGGAGGCGAAGTTTTTTCAGTCGCGGGCGGCGACCTCGTTCTCGTAGTCCTCGATGATCGCTTCAGAGGGTCCGCGCTGCTTCTGGATCCGCTTCGCCGCTTTCTCGGCCCCCTCCATCGCGCGAAGTGCATTGCCGCCGGCAATGGCCGCAAGTTCCCTGTCGCTGTAGCCCCGGTGGATCAGTTCAACGAAGAGGTTCGGATACCCGGCAACGTCTTCCAGACCCTCGGGACCCGGCGGCATGCCATCGTAGTCACCGCCAAGGCCAATATACTCGACACCGATTCTCTCCTTGATGTAATCGATGTGGTCAGCCACCTGCATCAGCGTCGACTTCGGTGCCGGATTGGCCTCCAGCCACTTGTCGAACATCTCATCGGCCGTGGCCTTGTCGTAGGGATAGATTGCGTTCAGGCGAGCGCGCTCACCGCTCCGGGCGAGCCAGAACTGGCGAAGCTCCTCAGAGATGTAGGACGGGAAGAATGTGACCATGACCACGCCGCCATTTTCCGGCATCCGATCGAGGACGGAGTCCGGGACATTTCGGGTGTGGCCGACCAGCGTCCTTGCCGACGAATGCGAGAAGATGACGGGCGCCTCAGCAACATCGAGCGCGTCGTGCATGACTTCCTCGGTCACGTGTGACAGGTCAACCAGCATGCCGAGCCGGTTCATCTCGCGCACCACCTCCTTGCCGAACTCGGTGAGACCACCGTGGCGGTGCTCATCGGTTGCTGAATCTGCCCACGCCAGTGCATCGGAATGGGTAAGCGTCATGTAGCGCGCACCAACTTTGTACAACATCCGCAGCACGCCAAGGGAGTTCTCGATCGCGTGCCCCCCTTCCATTCCGATCATCGAGGCGATCTTGCCCTTCTTGTGAATCCGGCGCACGTCGTCAGCGGTGAACGCCATCTCGAGATCGTCAGGGTACGTTTCTGCCAGTCGGTAGACGACATCAATCTGCTTCAGGACGTCAGCCGTGTCGCCAGCACGCCCGCCGTACTCGTCGATCGGAATGTAGACCGACCAGAACTGGCCACCGACCATGCCGGTGCGCAGCCGCGCGAGGTCTGTATGGGTCGGGCGCTCGAGCGTTGTCAGGTCGTCGGCGATGTCCATCTGCGAGATCTTGTTGTCGACCCGACCCCGGTACTGCCAGGGCAGATCGTTGTGGCCGTCGATCAGCGGCGTGTTCGAGAGCACCTTCTTGACGCGCGCCATTGCATCTTCATGCTGGTCAGCGACCGCGAGACAGGGCAGCAGAGCCCCACACAAAACGAATGTCAGCAAACGTTTGATAGCCATTCTCCTCGGAAAGTTGTCCTGAATTGTAGGGAGCCTGAAACAGCGCTGCAAAACCGATACCAGCAGCGCTGATACAATCGACGGTAACGGGCAAGACGGAGCAAGCACCATGCGCGCGATGATCATCGGCGGAGAAGGCATCGACAAGCTGCAGGCCGGCGAAAAGGCAACCGAGCGCCTCGGCACAAAGGACATCCGGATCCGGATGCACGCAACCTCCCTCAACTACCGAGACCTCATGACCGTCGTCACCGGTGCAAGAGGTAACAGCGGGCTCGTGCCGAATTCCTGCGGCGCCGGCGAAGTCATCGAAACCGGCGCAGAAGTCAGCCGCGTTGCCGTCGGCGACCGCGTGACGCCGCTCTTCTTCCAGCGGTGGCTTGCGGGCCCGCCAACCGCCACCGCGCTCGCATCAGCACTCGGCGGCCCAATCGACGGTTGCCTCCGTGAAGAGATGGTGCTTTCCGAGGAAGGCATCCTCAAGATGCCGGACTACCTGTCATACGATGAGGCCGCGACCCTGCCATGTGCCGGTCTGACCGCCTGGCGCGGCATCGTCGAGGAGGGCAACCTCAGAGCGGGTGAAACCGTGCTCGTGCAGGGCACCGGCGGCGTTTCGATTTTCGCGCTGCAGTTCGCCAAGCTCTTCGGTGCCGAAGTCATTGTCACGTCATCGTCGGACGAAAAACTCGAGCGGGCGGTCGCGCTCGGCGCCGATCACACGATCAACTACCGGGAAACGCCGGAATGGGCGCGGCGGGCCAGGGAGATCACAGGCGGCCGCGGTGTCGACCACATTGTCGAGGTCGGCGGCGCCGATACACTGCAGCAATCGATTCAGGCTGTGGCCCTTGCCGGGCACATTCATATCATCGGCGTGCTGTCGGGCTACGTGAAAGACGTGATGGTGGCGTCGATCTTCCAGTCAAACGCCAAACTTCACGGGATTACGGTGGGTAGCCGCCACATGTTCGAGAACATGCTGAGAGCGATGTCGCTGCACGAAACCCATCCGGTCATCGACAGGACTTTCGACTTCGACGATTCGCGCGCAGCTTTCGAACTCATGCAACAGGGCGGTCACTTCGGCAAGGTCGTCATCCGGCACTAGCCTGAGGTTGGCGGAGCGTCGACCGCGGCAAACCGGACATCGTCATACTTCGACAATTTGTTGTAGCGGATCATCGAACGCAGTTCCGAGATGTATTCATCCCCACGCTCGCTGTACTTGCGCAACCCCGCGGCGAGCTGGATTCCGGTGATGTCATCATCTTCCTGCCGCAGCGACGCCCGAATGCTGCGCAGTTCTCGATACGCATTGTGGCGATTGAGATTCGCCATGTAGGTGGCAACCGACTCTGCCGGGGAGTCAAACGCGGCAACCTCGTGGGTCTTGCCCTCATCGCGACGATTCGGGACGATTCCGCAACCCACCTCGAAACACCACTGACCGAAGTAGTTGTTGCCCTCTCTCGCAAATCGCGACGTCCCCCAGGCGCTCTCGTTGGCGGCTTGTGCGAGGGCGAGCGAGGCGGGTACGACATCGACGCGGCGCATCAGCTTCGCCCAGTCCTCGGGGGCGGGCGTGAATTCGTCCATGCCGAAGTCATCGGCAATACGTCGAACCTTTCGCAGCTCTGGGGATGAAAGCTCACCATCGGCACGCATGTCCTTGAGTGCCTTGCGGGTCTCGAGGATCTCGGCGTTTCGTTTCTGGACGATGGGCAGAAAGTAGCTGAAGAACGCCTGTTTGCGTTCCGGACCGGCCTCATATTGCGAAAAGTCGGGTCCGCGTTCGGGGCCGGAAAGTAATGTCGCGGCGACAACCGCGAGCAGTATCAGGGCAATGCCAGCGATCGCCAGCACCATGGGCTTGTTCATGGCGGATCTCCTTTGGCTTTCCCTCACCCTAACACAGGGACTTCACGGCAAAGACCGTCCCGGACTATGGGATTAAAGCAACGCCAGGGCAGCGCCGGCTCGTTTGGCGACGCCCTCCTTCTGCTTGTCGAGATCGACGCCGTGGTTGTCTCCCATCGCACCAACGAGGTATCGCTTGTAGACACCCTGACCGATCGAGGCCAAACGCCAGTGAGAAAACGCACGGTAGTAGTTGATATGAGTGAGGTCACGCCCGGTTCTCGACTCATACACTTCGCAGAGCGCCTCTCGTGACGGGTAGCCGCCCACCGCCGTGGGTGACTGATCACCGGCGCGCGTCTCGACCTCGCCGGGCGATACCCAGTTGTTCAGCAGGTAACCGACATCCGCCAACGGATCGCCCAGGGTGCAAAGCTCCCAGTCCAGAATGGCGCGAACGCTGGACCCGTCGACCAGCATGTTGCCGAGTCGATAGTCGCCGTGAACGATGCTCGAGCCGACCTGCGCCGGCATGCGCTCCGTCAGCAATCGGCAGGCCTCATCCATCTCGGGCACCTCATGCGTTTTGGCAGCCTCCCACTGCTTCGTCCACCGCTTGAGCTGGCGTTCGAGATAGGCCTCCTTTCTGCCGAGATCACCGAGCCCGACATCGTCAGGGTTCAACTGGTGCAGTTCACAAAGGATGTTGATGACATCGAGCCCAAGCGCTTCACGGTCAGACGCCGGCAGTTTCTCACCGACAACCGAGTCGTGCAGCACGAGTCCGTCGACAAAGGACATGACGTAGAAGTCTGCCTCATTGACCTCAGGATCCTTGCACAGCCCATACGTCTTCGGCACCGGTACGGCAGAATCCTGCAGCGCCGAGATAATCTTGAACTCCCGGCCCATGTCATGGGCGCTCTCGAGCACATGCCCGAGCGGCGGCCGACGCAGCACATAGCGAATGCCACGCGCATCCGTGCACGAGAAGGTCAGGTTTGAATGACCGCCCGCGATCAGGTCGAAGGTGACCGGCGGCGTGAGTTCCGGCACATGCGCCTCGAGCCATGCCGTCACGTTGTCCTGCTGAATTCCCTGCACCATGAACTAACCTCCTGAATGACGCTCCACAGGATAGCGTTCGAGCACCTCTGTGCCCAGCGCATCGAAGAGCGGATCGAGCCAGGGTTCGAAGTTGCGCCACTGTTCCAGGGAATCCGTAAAGATCGGCTGGCGCACCTGCTCGGAACTTGGTGTCCTGACATTGCGCTCGGTTTCGTAGTAGTTGAGACAGGCTTCCTCGAACTCGAGGCCACAGAAGTCGAGCATTCGCCGCACCTCAGTCTCGAGGTCAGCGACGACGTCTTCATGCTGCACGCGCAGGACGAAGCCCGGCAGGACTTCATCCCAGTGATCCATCAGATCGACATAGTCACGATAGTACCGGCCGATGTCGTGCAGATCGTAGGAAAACTCCTGGCCCTCGGCAAACAGTTGCTTGAATCCACTGAAGCAGCAGGAAAGCGGATGCCGGCGGGCATCAATCACCTTCGCGTTGGGCAGGATCAGCTTGATGAGGCCGATATGCCGGAAGTTGTTCGGCATCTTGTCGATGAAGAGTGGCGCGCCCTGGCGATGGATTCGCGTCTCCTCGATGAACTGTTCACCGAACTGCCGCAGTTCATCGGCACCGAGGTCGGCGAGCACGGCGGGATACTTGCTGTCGCCGCTCATGCGCTCACCCCGGCGAAGTTTGTGCGACAACGCGAGGATGTTGGGCAATTCGAGCGTGCCATCGACCTGGCTGTGAGAAGACAGTATCTGTTCCAGCAACGTCGATCCGGCGCGTGGCAGCCCGACGATAAAGATCGGATCAGGCGCACCGAAGCCCATGCCCGCCTTGTCTGCAAACAGCTCACGGGTGCAGACCTCGCGCTGCTGCTCAAACTCCTCGCTCATCTGTTCGGCACGGTAACGGCTCTGCGCTTTCTTGAGACTGTTGCCACGCTCGTAGTACTTGAAGGCCGTCTCGAAGTCCTGACGATCTTCATAAGCCTTGCCCAGTGCAAAGCAAAGATACACGCGATCCATATGCGACAGGTTGCCGCTCTGCTCCTGGGCATGCATTCGCTCGATTTCATCCTCTGTGAACGTATAGGTCTTGAGGTTTGCGAGCGAGTAGTAGGATTCACCGTACTGCGGCGTACTGACGATGGCGCTGTGGTAGGCATCGATTGCCTGATCCGACTTGCCTATCGTCTTGAGTGCATGTCCTCTCGACACCAGCGTACTCGGGTCTGAAGGCACGCGTTCGAGCACGCGGTCGAACATCTCGAGCGCCGTCTCGTAGTCGCCGGATTGCATCGCCTCGATCGCGTAGATCGACTGGAACTGGGGGTTGTCCGGCTGCATGTCCAGCAGCTTCCTGGCCTCCGCCAGCGCCTTCTCGAACTGTTGGCGCTTGCGAAGCACCTGGATGTAATCCATCCGCACACGCACGTTGTCCGGCGCGAACTCGGCGGCACTTTCCAGCAGGAAGTCGGCATCGTCGAGTACGCCGAGCCGGCTGCCGATATCCGCCAACAGTCGCATGCCTTCGATGTGATGGGGCACGCGCTTCAGAAACTCGCGACACAGGTCTTCGGCCTTGACCAGCTTGCCCTGTGAAATGAGGTCAATCACCCCCACGAGCGGCTTCGGCAGACTCTGGATGAATTCGAGCTGCGCTTTCGCCTGGGCCGCCTGCGGGGCTGCGCCGAGACCGCTGAAGAGTTCCACCTGTGCGCGCCAGCTTGCTTCGAGGGCCGGATTCGCCCGCGTCGCGCGGGCAAAGGCGGCCAGTGCATCATCGAACCGGCCCGCCGCCCGCAACGTGTGACCTTCTTCCTGATGAGCGCGGCCGTTATCCGGCGCGATCAGCTTAAGGCGCTCAAGCGTCTTCAGTGCACCGGCCAGATCCTTGCTGTAGCGCTGGCACACCGCATACATGTAAAGCGCATCGGCGTGGTCCGGCGACTCGGCAAGCACGGTTTCGAGCGCGGCACGCGCGCCTTCGAGATCGCCACGTACCATCTGCTGCTGGATTGCGGCCAGGTCGACTGAATCGTCCTGCACTTCACTCACAATATTCGACCTCCTAAACAAAAAGCGCCCCGGCGGGGCGCTTTAAGTGATTGTCTGCCGGCTTCTTGCTAGAAGTCGTAAGACACTCTCAGACCTGCCGTCATCGGGCGAGCGTAGGTGACACGCTGTCGGTCGTTGACGAAGTTGCGCGACAGCTCAGCCGCCTCATCCGTCAGGTTATCGATATACAGCTCCGCTGACCAACGATCAGAGCGGACACCGGCGGTGACACCGACCATCACCCAGCTGTCGATCAGGCTGCGGTTGATCGTGATGATGTCGCTGTAGGACTCTGCAGAGTACGTAATGCTCGGCATGATGTGAGCCGTCAGCCCGGAATCCAGCGGCCACTCATAGCGAGCACGGATGGTTCCCTGGAACTCAGGCGCGAACGCCAGCTCGTCACCCAGTCGCACGTCGTTGGTCGGCGTGATGACCTGTGTGATTTCTGTATCGAGGAACGAGAACGCACCTGTGACCGTCAGGCCCTGCACGCCAATCGGCTGCCAGATGAAGTCACCTTCGATACCCCGGACTTCGGCATCAGCCGCGTTATCCGAGAAGAACAGGTTGGTGATGCTCGGGTCGAAAATGGTCGTCTGCAGCTGCTCGATATCCACGAAGAACAGGTTACCGTTGAATCGCAGCGTGTAGTCGAGCAGGTCGAGCTTCCAGCCGATTTCCGTATTGGTCACATCGTCGGTGTCGAGGGCGAACGGCACGGTGAAGTTGTTCGGACCAGCGGCACCACCCGGACGGTTCAGCAGGCCGGGGCGGAAGCCCTCGGACCACGTTGCGTACCAGAGCATGTTGTCGGTCGGTCGGAAGTTCAGCGTGACCTTGCCGATCACGCCGTCAGTCTGCGCAGAATCAGGTGCATTGGCCAGCGCGTTCTGGATCTGCGCGGGCGCCTGATCGGCGTTCGCTGACGTGTACGTGATGTGCGTCGATGTGTCGCAGGAACCGCGGAACGTAATGGCGCCATCACCGTTGTAGAGGTCGCTGATGTCCGTACCGAACGCATTGGCATCAGGCTGGAACGAGTTACAGAACGACGCGTTCGCGCTGCCCTCGAAATCAACCTCGATGTCGTACCAGCGGGCACCGACCGTCAGCGACAGGGTCTCATTGAAGTCGTACGTCGCCTCACCAAAGACACCGAGTTGCTCGTCCGTCCGGAGTACATCATTACGGAAGATCACTTCCGGCGGGAACGGGCCCGGGTCAGACGTGTAACCGGTCGGGAACGGGAAGTTCGCAGAAAAGCCCGGCGAGCCGAAGATCAGCGAGTCTGTCGCGCCCGGATACGTGAAGTCGTTACGCTCGGCCAGCTCGAGATCGCTGAAGAACGCACCCGCAGTTACGCGGAAGGCATTGTCAGCCGGCGTATTGAAGCGAACTTCGTGCGTCGTGACCTCGGTTTCGGTGATCGACTTCACGAACATGTTGGGCGACTGGCAGGTGCCGGTCGGCGTGGCGCCGCCCGGATAGGTCACCGTCGAATCGCAAATGTAATAAGGCAGGTACTGACCCACGAACATGTAGTCGGAGTAGTCGACGATCTGGTTCGTCTCACGATCCGTGTAGGCTCCGGTGTAGACGACTTCGAGTTCACCGAGGCGGCCCGTCAGGGTCCAGTTCGTGTTATCGAACTCGTCTTCCAGCGTGTCGTTCGTGTAGCGCTGGATCTCGTGCTCACCCAGCGTCGGGTCCGAGAAGAACACACCGTCCGATTCCATCGACTGCTGCATGTGTGAAACCAGCAGGCTCCAGTCGAGATTGATGTCGTACAGGGCGCTGACACGCGCACCGGAGTAAACCGTCTCGTTAAAGTCTTCTTCCGTCATGTTGGCGTTGTCTGCCGCAATGAACTGCACCTGACTCAGGTCGGCAGTGGACTGGAAGCCGGCACGCTGGGCACTGACCGGTACGCCATTGGCGCGAACCGTGCCTTCAGGCCGAAAACGGGCACTCTCTTCGAGCGTCCGCGAGCCGGGGACGTTGTCGACCCAGCCACCCTTGTTGTCGACGTAGACGACGCCGCGAACCGTGAGCTGATCACTGATCGGGAAGTTGACGACACCTTCGATGTTGTTGCTCATCTCGCCGCCCTTGGTCCAGGACGTACCAAGGTCAAGCGTCGCATAGCTGCCTGTGGGATCAGGCTTGTTGGTGATGAGTCGAACCGTGCCTGCCTGTGAGCTTGCACCGAAGAGCGTACCCTGCGGGCCGGAGAGAACCTCGACGCGGTTCATGTCCGCCGTGTAGACATCGAGGTTTCGGCCGGGCTGTGACAGCGGCTGTTCGTCGAGATACAGCGCCACGTTCGGCGCAAGACCCGCGACACCGGCAGTCGTCAGGTTCGGGGTGGTAGAGGCCACACCACGGATGTAAATGGTGTTCTGGCCGGGGCCACTGCCGCCTGCCGTGACGCCAGGCAGTTGCAGCAGGTAATCATTGAAGTTGGTGACGCCGAGTTGTTCGAGGGTGTTCTCACCGAGCGCCTGAACAGCAACGGCGATGTCCTGCGTGCTGGCAGACCGCTTGGTGGCGGTGACGGTGACTTCCTCGATTTCGGCAGCAGCATGGGAAGCGCCGAACGACGCAACGATCGCTGAGGCGACCGCGATATTCATCTTACTTTTTTTAAACATAGATCCCCGCTATGTGTTTGAGAGTCGTCGGGACAGGAATCGTCCCCGGAAAACCGGGCATTATACCCGATTCATCAAAAAGCTTTTAACGTCAAATTAACCAAAACTTTTCAAGGGGATGTAACAACGTGCGCGTCAGGGACTCTGTACGAAAAATGACGCAAGGAAACACAACGATGAAGTCGCAATGGATCTCCTGGGGAATGGCTGGATTTGCCGTTTTCGTATTCGTTCAGTCCCTCTTTTTCAAGTTCTCGGGGTCACAGGAAACCGTGATCATTTTCAGTACGATCAGCGACTGGATGGCAGGCATACCCCTGCTGTCGGGCCTCGCCGGTGTTTTTGGCGAGTACGGCGGAGTCACCGTCGGGATCGTCGAACTGATTGCCAGCGGCTTGCTGCTGTACGTGCCGACTCGTCTCTACGGCGCAATCCTGGGGCTCGGCGTGATCTCGGGCGCGATTTTCTTCCACCTCTTTACACCCCTCGGTGTGGTCAGGGTCGTCGATGCCGCCGGCAACACCGATGGAGGCGCCCTGTTCGCCATGGCCTGCGGCGTTTGGGTCTGCTGCGCGGGTCTGATCTGGCTGCACCGCCAGCAGCTTCCGATCGTCGGCAGCGCGCTCAGTCCCCGCGCACCGTAGGGCGCTGCGCCCCGGCCGGTGCCGAGACCCGCTCGTCATCGCGCCAGTCGAGAAAGTCGAGGTTCACACCGTCACGATGGACCGTGTCAGCGGTACCAAGATCCCGCGCTCGCACCACGACATCCCGCCCGAATCGCGCAATGAGCCGATCAACCGTCGCCTCGAGTTCACGTCGCTCAGGCCTGTCAAACAGGTCGAATTGGGCGGGCTGGTTGCACCAGTCCAGATCGAACGCCGCCATGCCGACCAGACGGAAGGGGCCGGCATCGCCAAACGCCGGCAGTAACTGGCGAGCCGCAGCAAAGAGTGCATCCGCAGTATCAACGGCCGACGGCAACCGTCGCTGGCGCGTCAGCATCCTGAACCCGGTCGTCTTGAGCCGAACCCTGACGCCCCGGGCGACATACGTCTTCTGGCGGAGTCGCCGTGCAATTCGCTCGGCCGATCGGCGCAAGTGGGTTTCGATCTCTGACGGCGCCGAAACGTCGCGGTTGAGTGTCCGATCTGAACCGATACTCCGAGAACGCGCACCGCGGCGCACGGCCCTCGGGTCACGCGCCATGGACAACCCGAAGAAGTGAGCGCCCGCTTCGCCGAAATGCGCCCGCATGGCTGACTCACCCGCCAACTGAATGTCGCCGATGCGCTCAAACCCGAGATCGACCATCCGGGGCGCCGTCCTCGGCCCCACGCCCCAGAGTCGCGTCACGGGTAGCGGTCGAAGCCACTCGCGGGCCGCGTCAGCCGGCACCACGGTGAGTCCGTCAGGCTTTTCATGGGCACTGGCGACTTTCGCCACATATTTCGTCGACGAGATACCAACAGAGATATGCAGCCCTGTCGCATTGAACACGGCCGCCTTGATCATGCGCCCCATTTCCCGGGGCTCACCGAAGAGGTGACTCGCGCCGGTCATGTCGAGAAATGCCTCGTCGAGCGAGAGCGCTTCGACTGCTGGCGAAAAGTCCTCGAGCACGCTCATGACTTCCCGCGAGACCGCCTCATAGCGCTCGAATCGTGGCGGCACCATAATGGCGTGCGGACACCGGCGGCGCGCTTCACTGACAGGCATTCCGCTGCCGACCCGATAGGGTCGCGCCTCGTAACTCGCTGTCAGCACGACGCCACGCCAGCTGTTCGGCCCGATCAGGACGGGTTTGCCGCGCAGTTGCGGATGGTCCCGCTGCTCAACCGCAGCGTAGAACGCGTCCATATCCGCATGCACGATGATTCGATCCCACATAACGGGACTATAGCGCCAAAAACTGGTTATTTATACAGTATTTCCTGAACCCGCGCCTGTAGCGCGGGCACCAGCGATGCTTCGAACCAGGGATTGCGCCGCAGCCAGGCCGTATTACGGGGGCTGGGGTGCGGCAGCGGCACGACGCCGGGCAGATGTTCACGCCAGCCGGACACGGTATCGGTCACCGATTGATGTTGAACGCCGAGATGCCACGCCTGCGCGTATCCTCCAATCAGCAGCGTCAGCTCGACCCTCGCGAGTGCGGCCAGCGCCCGGTCTCGCCAGCGATCCGCGCAAACCCCGGGTGGCGGCAGGTCGCCCTGTGAACCCTTGCCCGGATAGCAGAAGGCCATTGGCAGGATCGCGACGTTGTGCGCGTCATAGAAGTCGGTCTCGGTGATCCCCATCCAGTCGCGGAGCCGGCGACCGCTGGCATCGAGGAACGGGATACCGGCTTCGTGGGCCACGCGACCCGGCGCCTGCCCCGCGATCAGGATACGAGCGTCGCGATCGAGCTGGACGATGGGATTGGGCGTGAGCGTGTCGAGACACTCCCGACATCGTCGGATCTCGGCGACGAGTTCCATCAGTCGCGACCGAGGTACCCGGAGAGCACTTCCTGCCACTCCGGGCTGGCAATAATGCGCAGGATTTCCTGATTAACCGATTCACGCTGGAGACTGCCCGACGGAAGCGCAATGGCGTAGTCCTGGCGCCGGAACGTGCCCGGCAGCACCCGTGTGCCCTCGTTCCTGGCCGACAGATATCGAAGAATCGGCGCATCGTACACGACGGCGTCTGCATCACCGCGCGCCACGGCATCGAGCGCGTCCTTCACGGAAGGCGCGTCGTCGAAGCGGATGCCGCGAGACCGCAGGTAATCGGCACTGCTCGAACCTGCGACCGTCACGACACGCACATCGGGCAGATCACCGGGGCCACCGACGCGCGTCTCGAGTTGCCCGACCGTGAGTGAACTCGCAATTGCAGCCGTGAAGCCGGATATCAGGATAATCGCCGCAAACATCCAGACCAGGCCAACGACCCGGCCGCCGAGCGTGACTGGCGCCTTGTCGCCATACCCGACGGTCGTCATCGTGACCGCCGCCCACCAGAAACTCGATCCCAGCCCCTCAGCGACAGATCCACCAAACATCTCCGGGTTCTGCTTGCGTTCGAACACCCAGAGCGCACAGCCAACGCCGAACAGCAGCGCTGCCAACGCGCTCAGTGCGGCAAGGAACTGCCACGAGAACACCCGGCCGAGCCCGGCAAACGCCGATGGCGGCTCGCGGGGCACAGCGATGGCGAGTCCGCTGGTGTGGAACGGATGTGAGAAGTCGATCCGGGATTCCCGTTCCGGCGTGACCGTCAATGCCGCGACGGACGCATCGAGGGAACCGTCTTCGAGACCAGAGATGAGCCCGGGCAGGCTAGTGATCTCGAACCGGTATTCGATATCGAGTTCGTCGGCAATCTGCCGCCAGAGCTCAACGCTGATCCCCTCATACTCGCCGGGGGATGATTCGACCACGAACGGCGGCGCTATCCGGGTACCGATCACGAGTGGGTCGTCGGCTGCATGGCCGACCAGGGGAAACATGAGAAAGAGCGTCAGAATTGCAGCACGCATCGTGAACCATTGCGTCAGAGTGTTCCCTGATTCTGCAGTTCGGTGGTCCGGAAGCAACTCTCGATGAGAATCATTCCTATTTACAAGCAGGTCCGAATGGGCGAGAATGCGCGTCCACTTCGAGCCCGGTCGCACCAATGGCAAAAGATCCCCGTGACGTACGCGTCCTGCAACGAGAAGCCATCTCACCCAACCTGACGCGGGTCGTGCTGATCGGCGACAGCCTGCAGGACTTTCCAGCCGGGTTCGAAGGTGGCTACGTCAAGCTTGTGCTACCGAAAGAAACCGATAAGCCGTTTGTTCGCTCGTATACGATTCGCGATTTCGAGCCCGAGGCAGCGAAGCTCACCATCGAGATGGTCTCCCACGGAGACGGCGGGCCCGCAGCGCGCTGGGCCAATCGTGTCGCCGACGGCGAATCCGTCACGATCATCGGGCCCGGTGCCGTTCAGCTCATCAACCCTGACGCCGACTGGTATCTGCTTGCAGGCGACATGAGCGCGCTGCCCGCCATACGGGTCAATCTGGAACGCCTGCCCGACGACGCAATCGGGCACGTCGTGGTCGAAGTGATCGACGAGGATGACAAACTGGAACTCGACATGCCGCGCGGCATGACGCTGGACTGGGTCGTCAACCCCGAGCCGGAGCAGGAGAACAGCATTCTCGAGGACACAGTCATGTCGCTGCCCTGGCGTGAGGGGGCACCGTCTGTCTGGGTTGCCGGCGAGTTCAGTGCGTCACGCGCCCTGCGCCAGTACTTCCGGCACGAGCGAGCAGTGCCGAAGGATTCGATGTACGTGAGCTGTTACTGGAAGATCGGCACCAACGATGAGGGCATGAAGGCCGCCAAGCGGGCCGACCCCGAACCCTGGTAGCCGTCAGGCTTCCGCGAACCGCGGGCGTAGGCGATTTGCGATCGCACACAGCGACAGCATGACCGGCACCTCGACCAGAACACCCACCACGGTCGCCAGTGCCGCGCCCGAATTCAGTCCGAACAGGCTGATCGCCACCGCGACCGCGAGCTCGAAGAAATTGGACGTGCCGATGAGCGCCGCCGGCGCTGCGGTTGAGAACGGTACGCGCCAGAGCCACGCCCAGCCGAATGCCACCACGAAAATGCCGTAGCTCTGCAGCAGCAGCGGAATCGCAATCAGGACGATGACCAGAGGCTGTGAAAGGATCGTCTGCGCCTGAAATCCGAACAGCAACACCACGGTCGCGAGCAGCCCCATCACTGACAGCGGTTTGATACGCGCCGTGAACGCCTCGATTCGCGCTGCTTCACCACCGTGATCCAGCATGCGGCGCGTGACATAGCCGGCGGCAAGCGGAATGACGACGTAGAGGACGACGGACAGCAGCAGGGTCTCCCACGGCACGACAATCTCGGTCACACCGAGCAGCACCGCCGCAATCGGCGCGAACGCGAACACCATGATGATGTCGTTGACCGAGACCTGGACCAGCGTGTAGTTCGCATCACCACGCACGAGCTGGCTCCAGACGAACACCATTGCGGTGCAGGGCGCGACGCCCAGCAGGATCATGCCGGCGATGTACTCCTTTGCGGTCGCAGGATCGACGAGCCCTGCGAAGATGACCTCGAAAAAGAGAATGCCGAGTGCCGCCATGGTGAACGGCTTGATCAGCCAGTTGACGACGAGTGTGATACAGAGGCCCTTGGGCCGTCGCCCGACATCCTTGATCGACGCGAAGTCCACGTTGACCATCATCGGGTAGATCATCACCCAGATGAACACGGCCACGACCAGATTCACACTCGCATACTCGAGACGGGCCACGGCTTCAAAAATGCCGGGGAACGCTGCGCCAGCGAGAACGCCAGCAACGATACAAGCCGCCACCCAGACCGACAGGTAACGCTCGAACAGCCCCATCGGGGAAGAGGATTCATTCATCGACCAACATTCTCCATTGGTTAGCTGCCCGCAATCTCGCGGAGCGCCGCTTTGATCTCTGATGACGACAGCGAGTGGCAGTCGAGCCTGACGAGCTTCTCCAGTCGCGCTTCCAGCGTGGCATAAGCCTCCTCGAAAGCGGCTCGCACGGTCGCCTCATCGCCGGTTACGGCAGCCGGGTCAGGAATGCCCCAGTGCACGGTGACAGGGTGTCCGACCCAGACCGGGCAGCTTTCACTCGCCGCGCTGTCACAGACGGTGATCACGATCTCCATCCGGGGCGCACCGTCACCGGCAAACTCATCCCAGGACTTCGAGCGAAACCCCGACACATCGAAGCCCTTCGCTTCCAGAAGCGTGACCGCCGCGGGATTTACACGGCCGGCCGGCCGACTGCCCGCGCTGAACGCGGCGAAACGCCCTTCACCCACCCGGCCCAGGATTGCCTCGGCAAGAATGCTCCGGGCTGAGTTGCCGGTACACAGGAACAGCACGTTCGTCATCAGGCAGTCTCGCGATGCGGCGACAAGAGTTCGTCCAGCATCACAGCACATTGCTCCGGTCGGCCGTGACAGCAATCCTCGATGAGATAAGCGAGCAGCGACTTCAGACTCGTGATGTCGGCACGATAGATGATCGAGCGGCCCTGGCGCTCCGACGTCAGCAACCCGGCGTTCTCGAGCGTCCCGAGATGCGTAGACATGGTGTTGTGCGGGATCCCGATTCTGGCGGCAATCGCGCCGGCCGGCATGCCATCGATGCCCGCCTCGATCAGGAGGCGAAACGCACGCAGCCGCGATGGCTGGGCAAGGGCGCCGAGTGCCCTCGTGGCTGTCAATATGTCCATATGTCGAGAATAATCGACATATTTGGTTGAATCAATGTCTGACCAGACATCAGTGACTTTCGCCCTAGCCCTTCTGGTCAGTCAGGACAAGCCACAACGCATGAATGACGCCTGGCGCGACGAAGCACAGCGTCAACACAATATTGATGAAGAAATGCTTGGTTGCGCCAACCTTGAGAAACGCCGCGACCGGCGGCAGGAAAACCGCAAGAATGAGAGTAACGATAAACACGGCCGAAGCCCTCCATTGCTAGACCACTGCGACCTTCATGCCTTCTTTGGCGCTTCTTGTGGTGTCGATGTGGCGCTGAATAATCTCAACCGGCGGAACCTCGATGCGGCCTGCCGTACGGAACCGGATCAGATGATACACCACACCGGTAAGCGCCAGACCCGCGACCACCACCAGCAGGACCGCCAGCAGACCGGGTTCGCGATCGAAGCTGACTTCATCGGCAAGCCAGACTGACGAGATGATAAGGGCGACCAGGCAGGCCGCTGACATCATCAGCGTGCGCAGTCTTAGCGCACCCCGCCCCTTGTCCTTGAGCGTCTGCAATTCGCCAAGGCTGAAGTGATCGAGTTCCCAGCCCAGCACCTCGTCGACACCTCGCGAATGCGGTGGCATCACCGGGTGCCCCGTGATCGGGTCATCAACAGTTTCACCGCGGCCGTGCGCCTTGATGCCCGCCCAGATCGCCTCGTGCTTCGCGCGGGTCAGCGGGTAGAACATTCCGATGCAGAAAGCGATGAATGCTGTCGAGGCGGGCCCCAGGCAGAAGATCGCGCGGATCGTGAACTGCACGGTTTCCGACTGCTCGACGTTGGGCGTGTACCCGACACTCGCCAGAATCGCGAGGGGAATCGACATACTCGGAATGACCATGAATTTCGTCATGATCGACCACAGCGCGCCGTACTGCGCCTCCCGGCGCTTGCCCGTGTGGAACTCGTCATAGTCGATGACGTCTGCCTGCATCGCCGGGCCGAGGAAGATGCCGGCGCTGAACCCGGTACCGGCGAACGCAAGCACGAAGATACAGGGAATCAGGTCGCCGGGTCCGAGCATGAAGAGCCCAAGCGAGCCGCAGATACCCGGAATGAAGCCTGCAAGCCAGACCGGCTTCTTCTCGAAACGCCGTGCCGCCCAGACCCAGACCGGCAGAGAAAGGAACCCGGCCAGAAAGTACGTGGCGAGGAAAATCGCCAACCACATATCCGGGTTCTCAGGCATCAGCACATACTTCGTGAAATACGGCATCATCAGCCCCGGAATAGCGCCGGTGATTGAACCCACCAGATAAACCACGAGCAGAAGGCGGAACACGCCGTTGCGCATCACGCGACGCACGCCGGGAATCAGCGGGTTCGAGTCCCGCATCATGAAACTCTGGCGCTCCTGCACCTGGACGACCAGGTTGAGATACAGGATGGTCAGCAGCGAGCCGAAGATCACGGCGAACATCATGTAGCCGTCCCGTTCACCGCCAAACTGCTGGATCAGGATCGGCGGCGCGACCGCCGCAACCAGTGTGCCCGCGACCACAAACCCCTCACGAATCCCGAACAGGACGCTGCGTTCGTTGTAGTCGAGCGTCAGCTCAGGGCCAAGCCCGTAGTGCGGGATGATGTAGACCGTGTGGAACAGGTAGTAGGCCGTATAGGTCAACGCGAACCAGGTCGCGGCCTCGACGCCACTGATTTCGGCGGGCGGCGTGAACATCAGGTAGAAGGCAACGGCGCAAAGTGGTGCACCAATCAGGATCCAGGGACGCCGCCGCCCCCACGGACTCTTGGTCCGGTCGGAGATCCAGCCCATCATCGGATCGGTGATTGCATCGAGCGCACGCGCGAGTGCCTTTACCAGCGCGATAAAACCAAGGGGCACGAGAATGGTGTCAGAGTAGAAAATCGTCAGGTGAATCCCGATGGGAATCGCCATGGCAGCGCCGGCGAAACTCGGTGCCCCATACGAGATGCGCTTTGACCAAGCGAGTGGGGGCTCTTTGACCTCCCCCGAATCACTGACCGGCACATCCGCCGGCATCCCGTCATCCGCCTGCGGATGGCGCCCCTCTACCTCTGCCATATCTCGACTCCCCCTTTCGCCAGATCAGCTTATCTCATGTGGCGAGGGCCCGGCCAACGGCACCACGGTTGATCTCGGTCAACACGGCCGGGGCCCGGATTGCCTATCTTTGGGGCAGACAATCACGGAGATCGGTCATGAGCGAACATTTCGGAGAGATGTACCAGTCTGGGGACTACATGACAGCCGTCATGGAGCGAACGATTGATGTTCCCATCGAGGAGGTCTGGCAGCACCTGGCTGAAGAATCGAGACGGGTCGCATGGCTCGCACCCGGCACGATTGACCTGTTTACGGGCGGTCGCGCCAGACTCGACTTCAAGGACAGCTACGTTGTCGTCGACAGCACGGTCAGCGCCTGTGAGGCGCCGAGACTGCTCGAATTTTCCTGGAGCGGACCCGACGATCCCGCCCGCCCGATCCGCTTTGAGCTGAGCGAGGAAGACGGCGGCTGCCGGATCAAGCTGACAGTCAGCATCCCTAACGATGAAGTGGTGGCGCGGTCATGTGCCGGCTGGGAAGCCCACCTGACAATGTTGCTTGCGGCTCTTCACGGCGCGCCAACCAAATTCCCGCTGGAACGATTCAATGAGTGCCGCAGCTATTTCGAGCAGGAACTCGCGAGAATCATGCTGACGTCAGTCGACGTCCTGAAGCTCTAGCACTCCGGCGTCCCCCGGACGCGGTCTTGCCGATTTTCGCGGCGATCTCTTCGGGGGTCCCCACGAAATCCACGTCGCCGGTTTCGATCGCGCGACGTGGCATACCGAAGACCGCGGCGGTCTCTTCGTTCTGCGCAAACGTTCGCCCACCGATACGCTTGATGTGCGAGATGCCGTCGCTGCCGTCCCGCCCCATGCCGGTCAGCACGACGCCCGTCAACCTCAGCGACGGGTCAGCCTTGAATGAACTCATCAGCACGTCCGCCGCGGGGCAGACGTGGCAGACCGGCTCGCCAGACACGAGTTCGAGCGACTTGTTGTTCCGGACCTTCATATGCTGCCCGCTCGGCGCGATAACCAGTTGCCCTGGTGCCAGTGGCATACCAGTCTCCGCCATGACGACATCGAGATCCGTGACAGCGTCGAGGGAGTTGCGAAGCCGCTCGTTGATGAACGCCGGCATATGCTGGACGAGCAGGAAGGCTGCCGCGACCCTGGGCATGCCGGTGAAAATTTCACGGAGCACCATCGGCCCGCCCGTGGAGGCTGCAATCGCGACTACGGTAGCCACAGGCAGTTGTCCAGATCGTCAGCAAGCTCTGCAGCGTCCTGAACGACGGCAACCAGATCCTCTGGCTCAAAGGGTTTGCGGATATAGTTGACGACCATGGAGCCAAGCGTTTCGAGTCGGGCGCTCGGTTCCTCGAGCCCGGTCAGCATGCAGACTGTCACACCGTCGATCAGGCCTTCACTCGCCATGACCTGCAGGGTCGACGGGCCATCCAGTCTGGGCATCGCGTAGTCGAGCAGCAGCACGCCGCGAAAACCGCGGCGAAGCGCATCGATACACTCGTCACCGTCATTGGCGGTCGCGACCGAAAACCCGGCTCGATCAAGGATTCTGACGACGACGTTCTGCAGCATTGCGTCGTCATCGACAACCATTACTCTCGTGTTCAAGCGGAATCTCCGGTCAATCCACAACACTCAGGTTATCGACCTCTGAACTGCCGACTTGAGCCGATGCAACGAAAGGCTGTGCCATAATGGATTGACGCCGTCCCCGAGAACCCGATGAAAAGGCTCCGCGCTCTCCTGCTGATCTCACTGCTCATCCCGAAAACGCTGCTGGCGGCGTCAGCGGATTGGAATGACATGACGCGGGAGCAGATCGTCGACGAAATCCGGGAGAACCCGATGCAACCGAGGGGCTGGTGGTGGCTGTTCAAGGGCTATGTCGGCCTCCATGAACACCCGGAGACCAGCGGTCTCGACTTCAATCCTGATCTTCAGACCTCGGGCGAGTTCTACGAAGACGCCCTGTCCCGGCTCGAGCGTGGCGACACGCCAGGCGCGACAATACAGCTTCGCAATGCCATCGAGGCTGACGCGTCGAACCTTTCCGCCTATTTGAAGCTGGCCGAGATCTACAGCGACCAGTCGCAGCCAGCGGCAGCGCGACACTACCTCGAAGAGGCGCGCAGCCAGGGCGCAGGGCCTGCACTCATCGTCGAACCGCTGGCGCAGGCCATGCTCGACGGCGAAGCATACGCCGAGTTGCTTGATGCACTCCCCCTGACCAGCGCTGACCGGGAACTGCGCCCGAGGCTGCTCGTCATGCACGCGCGAGCCCACGTCGGTCTGCGCCAGTATCCTCAGGCCGAAGCGAAGCTGACGCAGGCAATCAATGCCGATCCCGATCTCGTTGAGGCGCACATCGAGATGGCCAGGCTGCGGGTGCTCGAAGGCCGGCTCGACGACGCCAGGGCGCAGCTGGTATCAATGGAGCGGACCGGGCGATACCACCCGGACTTCTGGCTGATCCGCGGAGAGATCGCCCACCTCCAAGAGGACTATGAGGCAGCACTGGCCGCATTTGATGAAGCCCTCGGTCTCGACGAAAACCACCGACTGGCGCTCAGCGCCGCCGCAGACATCAATCTCAAGCTTGGCCGGACCGAAGCCGCCACCGCCTTCGTTGATCGGTTGCGACAAGCTCATCCCAATGACTTGCGTGGTGTTTTGCTGGAGTTGGCGATG
Source organism: Pseudomonadales bacterium (assembly GCA_965267485.1). Taxonomy (GTDB): domain Bacteria; phylum Pseudomonadota; class Gammaproteobacteria; order Pseudomonadales; family Azotimanducaceae; genus JANQJA01. Next base: position 3,916,321 of record OZ254080.1, read on the forward strand.
CTGTCGGACGACGGCGGCGATTCCGACCGGCTCGCAATCGCGCTCGCCGGCGCCCGAGATCTCATCGAAGACCTGGACTACGGCAAGCTGCAGGAAGACCCGGCGAGCCTGTTCGTGGTCGGCAGCATCCATCACATTTCCGGAAGAATGACGGAAGCGGCCGCGCTCCTTTCACAATATCTCGAGTACTCGCCCGGTGACCTGAATGCCGTCCGGCTGCTGGTAACGGCCCGGCTCGCACTGGGCCAGCCGGAAAATGCGCTCAGTGCGCTGCGCGCCGCCCGGCGTCACGGCGAAGGCAATGCCGACCTCACGCTGCTGTATGCCCGGGCCCATATCGCCGCCAAACAGTTCGACGAGGCGCTCCCGTATCTCGACCGCTACATCGAAGCCCGACCCGATGACCGAAGCGCAAGGCTCGAACGCGCCCGCGCCAATGCGAGTCTGGCCCGCTACGATGTTGCACTTGAGGAACTCGACGCCCTGCTCGCCGAGAAGGAGGACACCGCCATCCGGCGAACGCAGGCCAACGTGCTGCTGGCGCTCGGCGAGTACGACCGATTGCTGCAGTCAATTGCCACGTGGCCGCCCGCGTTGCGCGGTAGTGCGGATGCCGACGTCATCCGCGGTCAGGCACTGCTTGGCAAGCGTGATTTCGACGGTGCGGCCACCGCACTGCGTGCAGCACTCGAAAAAGACCCGGATTCGGCCGCGGCGCGCTTCAATCTTGCGGTAATCGACCGGCGCCGGGGCAATACCGAAGCTGCCGAGGCGGCATTCAAGGAGATTCTCCGCAAACACCGCGAGCATCGTCCTTCGATGTTGCAGCTCTCCGAAATCGCACGGGTACGAGGGGATCGGCTGACAGCGATCGACTACCTGAAGTCAGCGGTGGCGCTTCGACCCGGCATTGTTGACTCACTCACGCTCGTCGAGTTGCTGCTCGAGAACGACCGGACCCAGGAAGCACGAGAAACCCTCACGGAACTGAAGCTCGACTATCCCAACGCCCTTGAGGTACTCGCGGCCGAAGCGCGCATGAATCTGGCCCAGGACAATCGCGAGCGGGCACGCCAGATCTACGTCGCCATGCGAGTGCAGGCCGTCGAGCGCCGTCAGGTTGCAGAACTCGTCGGCATCGCCCGCGCGCAGTTCGACATTGGTGACACGCAGGCAGCCGAAGTCACACTGGCCGAAGCGCGGGCCCTTGCACCCGATCGCGTCGACATCATGCTGCTGCAGGCCGACTTTGATCGTCGCCGCGAAAGCTACGAATCCGCCCTGGCCACCGTGCGCGAAGTTGTCGAGCAAGCGCCGCAGAATCCGGAGGTGTACCGCCAGATGGCGGGGCTGCTCGTTGAACTGGGCCGCCGCAATGAGGCACTCGAAACGTGGCAAGCGGGCATCGAAGCCACCGACGGCAATCCCGTGCTCGTCCTGGGCTACTACAATGCGCTCAGGGCACAGCAGGGCCCCGGTCCGGCGCTGGCGTATCTTGAGGGATTCGTGCGTGAACGGGAAACCGACAGCTACCTTGTGCTGCGGGGTCTCGCCGGCGCCTACGCCGATGCCGACCAGATCGACAAGGCCATCGGGCTGAACGAAACATTGCTGCGAATTCGGCCGGACGACGTGATCGTCCTCAACAATCTCGCCCTCGGCTACCAGGCCATCGGCGACGAGCGAGCGCTGGAAACCGCTCAGCGCGCCTATGAGATGGCACCGGACAACTACGCGGTCATGGATACGCTGGGATGGATTCTGGTCAATGAGGGCGAGTTGTCACTCGGATTGACCATTCTGCGCAACGCGCTGGTTCGGGCACCGCGAGCAGCCGAGATCAAGTACCACTATGCAGTCGGCCTGAGCCGCAACGGACAGGAGAAGACGGCCGAAGAGGAATTGGCTTCACTGCTCCGGGAAGTCGCAGACTTTCCCGGGCGCGATGAGGCAGAAGCGCTCTACGAGGCGCTGAGAGCTCGCTGACGACGGCTGACCCCGATCAGGCCAAGGCCAAGAAGCAGCACCGCAACAAGCGGGGGTTCCGGCACCATGGCGTAATCGAAGTTGATGTTGTCGATGGCACCGGAGCCGTGCAGCTTGATGCGAAGCGACGTCACACCGACAAGATTGAAGTTCAGCCGGCCCCAGGTGTTGTCACCGCCTGTATACGGCGTGTGGAACGGATCGTAGGTGCCTGTGCCGTTGACGGTGATCAGATTCTTGTAGGAATTTCCGTTCTCGCCGTACTCGACATCAAAAAAGTCGATACTGTTCAGCGTGACAGCCTGATCGAACACAATGTCGAAGTAGCCTGCCGGGCGGGACCCCTCGTCGTCCGGGTCGTTGCCGCAATTAAAGTCGTTACACTCCCACGGATGCTCGTGAATGATCAGCACGTTGCCCGGGTTTGCGACACCGAGATTCTGCCCGTTCGTGTTGTAGAACGGTGCTTCCAGATCAGGGTCGGCCGTCCAGTTCGCGTCGGTGTCGAAGATGACGCCGATATTGTCCGAGCGGGAGTGGCTGATCTGATCGACGTTGACGCCGGTAATCGTCACGCCCTGAGCGGCATACTCATTGTCGATGATTGTGCCTTTGGCAAAGCCTTCAAAATCGATAATCGTACTGGCCGCGGCGCCGTGGCCGATGGACAGGCCAAGTGCAACAATCGCTGTTCCAAGCTGTTTTTTCATCGTGATCCGATCAGGTATCGCTGTGACGAAATCTCTATGCAATTCTTGCACCATTCTGTAACTCACTGTTTTATAAGCGTCTTACAAGACCACTCAGAAATCGGTGTAAAAAAAGTCGACGCTCTGGACCCTCTGCGGCACCCGTTCTGGAGACTTGACCGCAGCATCGCGACTTGGTCGACTGAAGTCTCTCACACACTCTCCTGAATTGGGGCCACAACGATGCCAATATCGAAGAAACTCGCACTCTCGGATGAGCAACTCGAGGAGTTGATGGAATCCACCTGGAACATGCGAATCGCGACCATCGGCCCCGGAGCGCGCATCAACCTGACGCCCATGTGGTTCGGCTGGGCCGGCGGCAAGATCTACACCTTCGGGCGGGGACAGAAGGTCGTCAACGTTCGCCGCAACCCGACCTGCACGATCATCGTCGATCGGAACGAGAAGTTTCCGGAGTTGCAGGCCGCGATGTTCCAGGGCGAAGCACGCGTGCTGGAAACCGCAGATGACGAAGTGGCGGAGCCCCATCTCGCCGAGGCGCGTGTTCAGATGGGGAAGAAGTACAACGGTGGCCACGGCCAGCCTGCCGTTTCGGACCCGCCGCCCAATGGCGCAACCGCCAGCGGCGAAAGCAGCCGATGGATCGTCTTCCAGCCCGACAAGCTCGTGACCTGGGACAACTTCAAGCTGAAAGATCTGCGCGCAAAGCGCTAACGCACCCGCCCCCGCGTTCTGAGCGCAGCGAAGAACCTCACGACGATCCACTCGAGGCAGTGTCGAGGTCGATAATCGTGAAAAGCGCGTACTCATCGTCGTCCGGCGGTTCCCACCAGTCACTGGCACGCTCGAACATCTCGTCAGTCAGATCGACCGACCATGTATCACCTCGCTCGAGATTGCGGAGCCGAACGCGCTCCCTGCGAACATCGCGCGCGGCATCGACGACGTAGATGACGAGTTCACTGGCGAGAGGTGCCATCTCCGCGCAGAACGATCGCCGGCGCTCCCGCTCCAGCAACGCCAGTTCAAGCACCACGGGACCGCCGCTGTTCAGAATCGAAGCGGCGATATCACGAATCATCCCGGTGCAGCGCGCCTTGCGTTCGAGGTACCACGCAACATCGGCGCCCGGCGGCCGGTCAGGGAGAAAGAGACGCGCAAACCAGTCATCGAGGCAAAGGAACGTTGCGCCCTGTTGTTCGGCAAGCTTTCTGGCGAACGTCGTCTTGCCGGCCCCGACTGGCCCCTCGACCAGCGTCAACCTCGCCATGCAACCAAACTCCTCAACATCGCCTTGACCCTAGCCTAACATCACGCTCACGCCGCCCGGCGATTGTGGCAAACTCGCTCCATCGCAGAGACCCGGAGCCGCATCATGGCGAGTGCAAACGGCCACAGCCTTCCACTCTTCAGGCTGTTCGACATCGAGATCCGTCTCGATATCAGCGTGCTGCTCATCTTCGGACTCATCGCCATCAGTCTCGGTAACGGACTGTTGCCGCTCTGGCATCCGGACTGGCCCGGGGCGCTGATCTGGGGAACAGCGCTCTTCGCCGCTGTGCTCTTCTTTGCATCGCTGCTTGCGCATGAACTTGCCCACTCCGTCGTGGCGAAGCACTACGGCATCCCCGTGCCCCGCATCACGCTGTTCATCTTCGGGGGCATGGCAGAAATCGAGCGTGAACCTGATCGGCCCGGCATCGAGTTCCTCGTCGCCATCGCCGGGCCGCTGATGAGCCTCGCGATCAGTTTCCTGTGCTCGAACGTGGCCTACCTGTTCATTGATGACGAAGCCATCGAAGCGCTGGCGTCCGGCTCTGCTGACGCATTCTCGACGCTGGGGCCGCTGACGACAACGCTGATCTGGCTCTCTGCCGTGAACTTCGTGCTCGCCATCTTCAACATGATTCCGGGCTTCCCGATGGACGGCGGCCGGGTCTTCCGGGCCATCATCTGGGGTTGGACCGGTGATCAGCTGAAGGCAACGCGATGGGCCTCGAATATCGGCCGCTACTTCGGCTACACGCTGATGGCGATCGGCTTTCTGGAAGTCTTTACCGGCGCAGGACTGGGCGGGCTCTGGTACGTACTGATCGGATGGTTCATCTCGAACCTTGCTGCACAAAGCTACCGCAGCCTGCAATCCGATCGCGTGCTGAAAGGTATTCGCGTTCGCGATCTGATGCGCACGCACTTCGAGACCGTGAGTGCTCGCACCTCAGTTGCCTCGTTTATCGACGATTACCTGCTCCGAAGCAGCCAGCACGTCTGGCCTGTCATCGAGGGTGATTCGGTAACCGGCTTTGTGACCTTGCACGATGTCACCTCTTTGAATCCGGCGAGCCGCAATCAGCAGTCAGTCTCTCACATTGCTCGGCCGCTATCGGCAGTACCCACGCTGTCTGCGAACAGCGATGCACGGGAGGTACTGCAGGGCATTGCCGAAGCGGACATCGAGGCGCTCCCCGTGTTCGAGAAAGGACAACTGGTCGGACTGATCAGCCGCGGCGATGTCGTTCGATGGATGTCGCTTCACGAATTGGCCTAGATCAATCCTGCAACGAGGCGGTGACCAGTTCGAATCGGCGCCTCGCCTCTGCCAGGATTGGCATGCAGGCTCCGGAGCGACGAAGCTCTGCGAGCAGTGGATCATGCTCCGCAAGATAAGGATAGTTGGCAAAGCCACGGTCAATTGACGTTCTGAGCCAGCGCAATGCCTCGTCCTCCGCACCTGCAAGCGCGTACCCCTGAGCGATGAACCGCGCAAACATCTCTGAGCGGCACGCGAGCGCCTCAGTTTCAACGGAAATAACGCCGTCCACTTCCTTGCCCGTCAACGCGCACTCGTACAAACGCGTGATCTCCCCCGGAACAGTGTGCGGATTCTGCTGCGCCGCCGCGACTTCGGCCGCCCGGGAATCTCCGTTGGACGCAAGAACGAATACATAGAACAACCGCGCTACGGGATTCTGCTCGTCCATTTCGAACATCTGCCGGTAAGGCCCGACCGCGGCCGCGGCATCGCCGGCAAGCAAATCTGCCCAACCGGGCAAACACCGGGTCAGCGGCGTCAGGGGATCAATCGAGACGAGTGATGCAATCAGCGGTCGAGCTCGCGACACCTGGCCCGAGATCAGCAGACAATTGATCAGCAGGCCCAGCGTTTCAGGATTGTTGGCATCCCCCTCCAGCGCCTGCCGAAGCGCGCCGATGGCGCCGACAATATCCCCCGTAGCGTAGGCGATCCAGCCCTGCAGCTCATGGGTCGCGGGCAGGGAAGGTCCCGTGAGGCGGGCCCGCTGAAGACATTCACCAGCTCGCTCCAGGGGCACTTCGGACATATCGATGCCAGCTTCCCGGTATTGGAGCCACGCGCGCCCCTCGGCCGCGCACAGTCGCGGATCATCGCCTGCCACCGATCGCCCGCGAGCGAGGATCAAGAGCGCTTCATCGATCATTGGCTTCTGCCAGCGATACCCGAGTTGCCTTGCATGGACCAGACACTCCCAGATAAACGGAGTGGACGCTGGTGCCACATCGATCCGGTCTGCCGCCTTCTCGTCCAGGGAGATGCGAAGCTCATCGACAATGTTTCTGGCGATTGCGGACTGAATTCCAAAGATGTCATCGAGCGTGCCATCGAATTGACTGGACCAGCGTGCCGCCTGTGTCGACACATCCACGAGGCGTACCGAAACACGGATGGCCTCCCCCGCCTGTCGAACAGTCCCTTCGAGGAGCATGCCGACCGACAGTTTGCGAGCGATGGCCGCGACGCCCTCCCCGGATGAGCGGAATGGCGTGACCGACGTCCGCGCAATCACCCGAAGCGAATCCAGCCGAGAGAGGCTGTCAATGATTTCCTCGGTGAATCCATCAGCCAGATAGCTTGCGCCGTCCGCAGGGCCGTTAAACGCGAACGGCAGGACCGCAATTGATGGGCTTGCCGGGCGATCGGGCTCGCCGGGGGAAGTTGACTGACGCCTTGTTCGCCACCCATCGAGCTCCGCCGGGTACGCGTACACCGAGCCCTGTGACTTGTGCATCAGACGATGCACCGGCAGGTCTTCGTCGGCTTCCCAGCGCCGCACTGTCCGAACGCTACGGCCCAGATACTTCGCTATCGCCTTCCAGGAGTCGAGCCTGGATCCCCCGCCACTATTCACCGCACACGACCTTGCAGAAGCCAAAGTGGGTCAAAGCCGGCCAGGCACGACGATGACCCGCCTTGCGCGTTGTGCGGAAACACGCCCACAAGGACGATCGACATCTCTCAAACGACGGAACAGGCAACATGCAGAGAACAACACCAGTACTTCTGACGATCATGCTAATGACGGCTGCCCTCAGCGGCAACGCGAAACCGACCGATGCCGACTGGGATCGCGCCTGTGCGGCGAAGGTCTACGACTGCTTCATGGTCCAGGGCGCCGGCATTCATTTCTTCTCCAGCGCTATCCTGCACGAGACGACACCGACGCCCACAGGCAAGATCGACCGGTCCACGGATACCGTCGAACTCACGGGAGACATCGTCGGCCGCATACTCTATCACCCCGTATCACGCTACGATTTCAGCGAGGGCGCGCTCGTCAACACCGGCAGCCAGGTTTTCTCGGGCTCAGTAGCAGGACATCCTCCGGTGCTGCTGCTTGACGACACATTCCGATTTGACGTCGACCTGCAGACGGGCGAGACGACGGGCACGATCGCGTTCACACGCACCATTGCCGGGCCAGAGACCCGATGTTTTCTCAAAGCGGTGGGCACCGGCCTGACGCCAGACGGAGATGCGAAGATCGAATACAGCGGATGGTGTCGCGTTCGCGTCGAGCCCAGCCGCCAATAGCCGCCGAAAACTATGGCGCCAGCAGCATGCTGGCGCTCTCCTCCATCGTGGCCAGCGCAACGCGATGCATATGCGCTTCCTTCTCGGGCGGCAGCCCCCAATCGCCCATGTACTTGTGCGCCGCGGCCGCCACATAGATCTGCCAGAGCGCCAGGCGTTTGTCATCAAGCCTCGCGTGCGCCTCAAAGGCCTTGGTGAACGCCGACATTCCCGATCTGCCGTAAAGATACCGGAGTTCGAGGCGGCAACACGCGACATCCGAAAGCGGGTCGCCAATGGCGGCGTCCTCCCAGTCGAGAATTGCAGCAAGTTCGCCGCCGTGCCAAAGCAGGTTCTCGGGCCAGAAGTCCCCGTGAAGCAGTCTTGGTGTGTCCTCACAGGTCGTACCTGACATCACCGCCAGCCGACGGCGAAGCTCGTCCCAACGATCATCTTCCGGCAGGAAATCAAGGAGTTCGGGGACCGGGTCGACACGGCGCGGCAACGCCGGCAATGCATCAATCGGTGTCCGGTGAACGCCGGCAAGCGCGCTCGCCATGCGTGCGAAGTAGCCCGACTCATCCCCTGACGGCCTGGATGTCGAGCCGTCCACAAACGCCATGATGAGGTAGGGATACCCGATGATCTCGCCACTGGTATCGAGCGCCAGCGGTTCGGCCACGGGCACCCCGGCGTCTGACAATGCGCGCAACAGGGCGAATTCGAGCGGGGCCGCATGTCCGGAGTGCGACGCTCCGTGAACGCGCAGCACAACCGAGGCAGCCTCTCCCGAGGCTCGCCTCAGATACAGCCGATACACGTCGGCGGACACGCCACCGGTCAGCCGCGCAACCCGCTGCAGTTGAGCGCCTTCGAAGTTCCGCTCGATGATCGCGGCGGCGAGTTGTGGCTGTGACTCAAGATCCATCGCGCCATCTGTTGATCGTTTCATTACTTTCTCTCCAACAGCATGTACGCCCGGTAACAGCAGCCGAGGGGCCCGCTTACCTTTGACGCCCCAACTCGATCAACAAGCCAGCCACCACCACCCTCAGTCCGGCATTGAACTGATCCTCGAGGTAGCGGGGGGCCAGCATTTCGATGGCTTCGCGGACGCAATCGAACCCTCGCTCCTCACACTCCACCAGCGTCTCTGCAAGATCGAAGTCTACTCGGTCTCTCCATCGCTCCTCACGGGCCACGGCCGATTCGACATACTCGGCCAGAGTCCGCACCATGAGAAACCCCAGTTCCGGACGGACTCCCTCTGCCTTCAACCGCACGAGCGCGCGTTCATGGACCTCAAGTATATTCCCCGAGAGATGGGCCTGGCGCTGTGCAATCTCGGCATGTCCAGGTACATCAAGGAACTTCTTGCGCAATCGTTCACCGATCTCTGTCAGAAGTTCGCGCGTCGCAAGTGAGGGTGCATCGGCGATCGTCTCGCCAAGGTTTCCGATCAGGCGGTCTGCGAGCAACCTGTAGAGGTGGTCTATTCCGTCAACATGGTGATAGATCGTTCCCATGGAGACATCCAGATGAGCGGCGACTTTTTTGATGGACAGATCGGTCAGCCCTACGGCCAGAGCAGCATCAAGCACAGCTTCCCGATCAATTTTCCTGGGTCTTCCACGTTTTCCCATTGCCATTGGCTTCAGCGTCGTTTATTTTTCGATACCCTATCATTTAATGGAGCCTGCTGCTCAATGATCAATGGTATCGACCATATCGTCCTGCGTGTCATGGATCTCGCCACGGCGACAGCGCATTGGGAGAATGTTTTTGGCCTCGTTGCAGACCGGGTCGTCGAAAATCCCCAACTTGACATCAAACAGGCGTTCTTGCCCCTACCGGACGGCGCTTTTGTCGAACTGATCGCTCCGCTTTCCGAGGAGAGTCCACTCAACGGCGTGCTCAGGAAAAGGGGCGAGGGTGTTCATCTCGTCTCATTTCGTGTCAACGACGCCGCTGCCGCGATCAAGAACTGGAAAGCGAATGGCGCAGAGGTCCTTGAGGTGACCAACGGCCCTGCGTTCGTGCTGCCCAAGTCAGCGAACGGCACGATGATCGGCGCGGCGGGAGCGGACACGTGATTGACCTCACAGGAAAGACGGCTGTGGTAACCGGCGGGGCCAGCGGCATCGGATTGGGCGCGGCCAACGCGTTCCGGCGCGCAGGTGCCGACGTTTTCGTCGGCGATCTGGCGGTGAGCAACGTCGGATCTGATCTGAGCTTCGTTCAATGCGATGTGCGAAGCGAGTCGGATATCGAAGCGCTACACAAGGCCGCAACCGCCCATGGATCCGTAGATATCGTCATGGCCAACGCCGGCATTGCCGCCGGCGGCAGATTCGAGTACGTGCCGATTGAACAGTGGGAACAGATTCTGGACATCAACGTGACTGGCGTCGCACGCACCATCAAGGCCTTCTTGCCCGGCATGATCGAGCGCGGTGGCGGCACAATTGTTGTCACAGGCTCATCCGCAGGCCTTTTCGTCAGCGATGGCGGCGACATTCCGTACGCAGCCACCAAGTACGCATTGCACGGAATGGCGCTTGGCCTGGCAAACTACTGCCAGTCTTTTGGCATCAACGTTCATTACCTCGCGCCGCGGATCACCGACACGCCGTTTCCCACGTCCGCGAAAGCCTGGGGCAGACGAGGACTTCGCATAACGGAAGATCGAGATGTGAGCGGCGCAGACACGGTCGACACAGTCGTCGCTGCGCTGATGGCGGCGCTGGAGGAAAACCGTTTCCTGGTCAGTCTCACACCGGGCACGCGGGACAAGATGGTGGCATACGCATCGGATCCGGAGCCGTCGAAGCACGTCAGACAGCGCAGTTAGGTCCTGTACCCGGTCGTTCGAACGGGCAACAAAAAAGCCCCGACCGCTTGCGCGATCGGGGCTCTTGTTTAGATGCCTGACAGTGACCTACTCTCACACGGGGAAGCCCCGCACTACCATCGGCGCTAAGTGGTTCTTTCCCGCAAGTTGCTTCGCGAAAGAAAGCAGCAGAAGGCAACAACGCCCAGTGACATTCCGCACTCCAAACTCGTTGACAGCAAGGTACCGCTTTACCTGCCCAACCTGACACGCCAGGATGGTTCAGCGTCTGAATCACTGCTGAAGCGCACACTGAACTAATAACCCGCACATTCCGTCATTCTTCAACCCTACAGCACTTTCAGTAAATGCGACTGCAATCCAACGGCTGACCAGTCGACGCTCTCAAGTCTCTATCTCAATGATCTCGTGCGGTGTCACTACACAACAGTCAGGACATGTTCTGGCCGACAGGTTCGTTTCGCTACGAACGCCCTACCCCAGAGACAACACTGTTGTACCAGCTGGCGGAACGCCACTGGCCGGAGTTCAAAGCAATGCTATCCGCCCAGGGGAAACAACTACCGGGCCATGTCACTCGCGAGTTCGATGACTACCTGAAGTGTGGCCGCCTGGAACATGGGTTTCTACGAGTTCGCTGTGATAACTGCCATCACGAGAAACTTGTGGCCTTCAGCTGTAAACGTCGTGGGTTCTGTCCATCGTGCGGAGCACGACGGATGGTAGACAGTGCTGCACACCAGGTCGATGAGGTCCTGCCGAAGCGGCCAATTCGGCAATGGGTACGTAGTGTTCCCTATCCGCTACGCTATCTTTTTGCGACCAACCCGAAGGTCATGAGCCAGGTGCTCACAATCGTACATCGCGTCATCAGTACGTTCTTGATTAAGCGTGCCCGCATGACGGTCAAGTCAGGTGCGCAGAGCGGTGCAGTTACGCTGATTCAACGGTTTGGCTCCGCACTAAATCTAAATCCTCACTTCCATATGCTTTACCTGAACGGCGTCTACGATGCCAAGGGTTACTTCTGTCCCGTTAAACCACCGACTTGTGATGACCTGGATGTGATTGCCCACACGATTGCCATCCGCATTTCACGCTTTCTGGAAAAAGCGGGCTACTTGGTCCGCGATGCAGATTCCGAGTACCTGGATCTGATGCAGGACGAGGAAGATGCGATGGGTGCGATCGTGGGTGCGTCTATCACCTATCGCCTGGCATTCGGTCCAAACGCAGGCCGTAAAGCGCTGACGTTACAGACAGTTCCTGTCAGAACTGAATCGCGTAAAGGCGACGATCTGGTCAGCAAGCAGGCGGTTTTTTCTCTTCATGCCGGAATCGCCTGCAAGTCTCATCAGCGTAAGAAGCTTGAGCGCTTGTGCCGCTACATTACAAGACCAGCCATTGCAGAAAGACGCTTGTCCTTGGCCAACAACGGCAATGTCGTCATCGCTCTGAAGACGCCCTACGATGACGGCACGACTCACGTCGTGCTCAGCCCAATGGAATTCATGGGGCGTCTGGCGGCGCTGGTCCCCAAACCACGCACCAACCTCACGCGGTTTCATGGTGTGTTCTCTCGGGGCGGCCTTCCGTACAACAGCAAACTGCGCGAGTACGTCGTTCCGCAGAAACCGGTAGAAGAACAAGAGAACCCGAAACCGAAGGCCTATTCGATGACCTGGGCGCAGAGGCTAAAGCGGGTGTTCGCCATCGAAATTGAGAAGTGCGAGAAGTGTGGTGGGCCCGTACAGATCATTGCATCTATAGAGGATCCTGATGTTATTCAGAAGATCCTGAAGCATCTGGGGCTGGATCAGGATAGCGATCCACAGAATCGCTCACCGCCAGCAGAACTGACTGACCAACAAACGACGCTATTCTGATTTCCGGCACATCGACTACACATCGATGACGGTTTCGATCGACCAGAGCTTGGATTCTAGAGACAATTCGTCGAATTTCTGAGCCCAAATAATCCAGCTCGTGAAGGAAACAGGTGATAGAGGGGATTACGGGCAACTCCCAGGGATGACGATACTTTTCTGGATGTTGAAAAAGGGTGTTTATTCTTACTAACCGCTAGAGGATCCTGATGTTATTCAGAAGATCCTGAAGCATCTGGGGCTGGATCAGGATAGCGATCCACAGAATCGCTCACCGCCAGCAGAACTGACTGACCAACAAACGACGCTATTCTGATTTCCGGCACATCGACTACACATCGATGACGGTTTCGATCGACCAGAGCTTGGATTCTAGAGACAATTCGCCGAATTTCTGAGCCCAAATAATCCAGCTCGTGAAGGAAACGGGTGATAGAGGGGATTACGGGCAACTCCCAAGGATGACGATACTTTTCTGAATATTGAAAAAGGGTGTTTATTCTTACTAACCGCTATCGGCGAGAGCGGTTGCCCATGGAAGCGGCCCCGGATTGTTCTTGTTGGACTGTCAAATGACCAACTCGTCACGTTCTGATGGTAGCTGAACCCGACCATCATTAACAGGCGGCGATCGGCGACGCGAAAAGCGACCGACCGGAGCCCATAGACACACCCACGCGTTGACATCCAAAAACCCACTAGCTTACATTTACTTTTGCGAGCAGAGAAAAGGCTGACTATTAAATGTTCAAGCAACTGTCGTTCGCCCTGTGCATGTCCTTTCCGTTACTTGCTTTGAGTACTTCGACCGCAGCCGAAAACTTAGAGGATGTCGCAAAGCAAGTCGTTGGAGGGTTGTTGAAACAGGCTCTCCAAGGCCCCACCGAGCCAATGCCGGAGAGAGCCGCTTCAATTAACTTCTCGAAGCGGAAATCGGTGGAGGCTGACATTGATGCGATGCTGGATGTTTGCGGAGAACCCGCCGACAATAACTGTATCGAGACTTGCACAAACGCACGACAGAAACTCAAGGGCTTCTCGCTTCCCAATGTCAAGAAAAAACATTGGCTAGGTTGTTACCAAGCTTATGCTTTAGCGACCGGTGAATTGCAGCAAGGCACGGTTGCCGTCAACGAGCCGCCATCGTCTTCGACTCCCACAAATAGCGAGTCCAACTCCGAAAAGCCAAGCACTAAAAACCCGGGGAGAACTGCATCAAATATCCAATCCGTGCGCAAGCCCTTCCTTGAGGCAGCAAAGATCACTGAAGAAGCTGATCTGACAACAGCGCTGGCTCAAAAGTACGCCCTAGAGTTAACGGAAGAGGGCTTTATTGACCTCTCCATTCCACTCTCAAACCAGAGCTCACCCATGAGTCTCGCCAAGTACAAGCTTTCGGAGGAATTCACGCGACGTGCAGAACCGTTCACCATTGCTACATCTCGATTTCATGAATCAGACTCATCTTTTTTGAATTTTGCTGAGTGTTTCGCAACACACTACTTTCCGCTTGAAGAGATCGAACAGTGGTTCAAGTACGAAGGAGAACCGGGAGAACACTTTTTCAGAGTGCTCAGAATTAAGGCGGACAACGAATTCGAAAAACAACGGATGACGGCAACGTTCCTTGAAAACTATCGACCAGCGTTCGAGCGTCAGGCGATTCGTGGCACGGTAAAAGTGTTTCATCGTCAGTGGGCCAGTTTAGGCGATTACAATTTCGATGAGGGCTATTTTCGCGCGAAGAAACACGGGTCGCTCGACAACTCCGTGTTGATCCCGCAGAAATGCGGTACATATTCGAACGTCACGGACACCTTAACGATCCCCGCAAACATTCACGTCGACCCTACAGTCGCAGAAGGACTTGTAAGCCAGTTGGGCGAGGAAAGGCGATTTGTACTAGAGACAGAAATGTTGTTTAACACCGAAACGCTTCGCGCAGACTCCGTCTTATCCGCCCGGGTCTATCCCGTTGGCAAAGAAAAGCAACTACTGGGGCGACTAGATCTAGAATCTGGCGTTTTCAACGCAACTGGACAAACATCTCAGGATGGAACGTCAACCAAAGCCGTAAACGAGAACGATAAAAATAAGTCAGCAGATCCAAACGATCTTGACGGGAAAGACTTCCACGAGTTGGCGAAACAATACGGCTCTTTAACAAAAGCGATTGCAGCCCATTTCGACCTACCAATTACAAATGATGGTTACCTACGCGCTCCCCGGCCCACCGGGAGCAGCATGAGTGAAAGAAAGGCGTTTCGTGAGGCTACAGCACGGTTTTCCACGCCCTTCGATCTAATCAGCTTAAGTCTCGCTGGCGAGGGCTTTGAGGTCGTGCGGTACCTTCAGTGTATCGTTCCACGTGTCGATCGCGGCTTCGACCCCTCGCGCTACCCCCTGCGCGATGCCTCCGAGTTCGAGCGAGCGCGTCTCCTTTCAGAATTCAGAAACCGGTACGAATCTCAGATCCGAGAATTTGCCGATTCGATCAAGGGCGTTGTTCGAATTCAGCATGGCCCCTTTTTCGCACGACTAGGAAAGTACAATTTTGAAACTGAGTCTTTCGAAATTCGCTACAAAGAGCAAAACGACACGATTTCCACCAATGTTCGCGTTCATACACTTTGCATGAACCATCAACCTTGGCAGAAAGGATGGCGGGATGGCTCCAAGAGAATAGAGTTGCCTAAAAGCCTACGGATTGAACCGACGCGAGCAGAAAAGATACTCGAAAAACTAGCGAAGGGCAGGGAAGTACTCATCGAATTCAACAGCCATCTTGATACCAATACTTTTACCACGACTAATGTTTCGACCATTAAGTTGTTCGATGAAAGCAAGACGGTTCTACTTCACGAGTGGGCTCCCTCATTTCGAGAACGCAAATAACCAAGTACCCAATAGCGCGGGTACTTTTCATTGGCACCAAAATGAGCCGAGACGGGAGCGAGTACTCTGGAGTTCAACTCGTGGGCCGACAGGCTCGGTCTAGCCACCTTCTATTGTTTGATAGGTACTTCATCCACGCCGCCCAATGCAGCGTAAAGCCTTGCCTCATTCTCAAGCATATTTTCAAGCTTTAAGATGAAATACGAGTCAATAAGAAAGGGGCGTAGTTCATTGTCCAAAGGATTCTCTTCGAAATAACCTCGAAGCTTCTCCATCGCAGCCACGTGAAGCTGAGCGTCAGTGAGAATTTCGTTAACCAGCAGGACATCGTCTTCAACAGACGACACACGACCTAACACTTCGCGTTCCTCCTCTTCCGAGAGCCTAGTAAGCTTCGAAGGTCTTGTAAACCTCCCGCTTTTAGTCTCACATCCATCTAGAGTTTTCTGCGGGTTGATGTTTGCTCAGGTACTCAATCGGGGTGAGGTCGCCCAGTGAGTCATGCGGACGTTCTTCGTTGTATTCACGTATCCAGCTCTCGGTCAACTCGCGCACTTCGTTCAGTGTCTTGAACACGTACATGTTCAGGATTTCGTCACGGTGTAATCCCCCCGGAAATTGATCGGGGTTGCGAGTAGAATTTTCCGCATAAGGAGATTCTATGAAGAAGCCCAGATATACCGATAACCAGATCATCGCGATTTTGAAGGAAGCTGAAGCTGGCGTGCCGGTGCCAGAGCTTTGCCGTAAGCACGGCATGAGCAGTGCCAGCTTCTACAAGTGGCGGTCGAAGTTCGGCGGCATGGATGCATCGATGATCAAGCGGATGAAGGAGCTTGAGGCGGAGAACGCCCGATTGAAGAAAATGTACGCGGAGGAACGGATCAAGGCCGAACTGCGTCAGGAAGCCCTTGAGGGAAAGTTGTAAAGCCATCTCAACGTCGGGAGATGGCTAGGAAAGGTGTTGCCAAGCACGGCATCAGCATCAGGCTGGCGTGCGAGACTTACGGTATTAGCGAGACCTGTTTTCGCTACCAGGCGAAGTTATCTAATGAGAACGCCCTGATCGCGGACTGGCTGCTGCGTCTGACCTCAACACATCGACGTTGGGGCTTCGGGTTATGCTTTTTGTACCTGCGCAACGTGAAGGGACTGCCGTTCAATCACAAGCGCGTGTACCGGATATATCGGGAGTTGGAGCTTAATCTGCGTATCAAGCCCCGACGGCGTTTGAAGCGGGCCGTACCAGAAGAACTCGCAGAGCCGAGGCGCATCAATGAGGTCTGGTCGATCGACTTCATGCACGATGCACTGGCGAATGGCAGAGCGTTCCGGACGTTCAACGTGCTGGATGATTACAACCGAGAAGGTTTGGGTATTGAGGTCGACTTTGGTTTGCCTTCAGGACGAATCACGCGGGTACTTGACCAGATCATCGAGTGGCGAGGGAAGCCAATGGCGATCCGGTCAGATAACGGCAGCGAGATGTGCAGTGCGGGGTTCCAGACCTGGGCAGCGAGACATCGCATCCGGTTGATCTACATCCAACCGGGCAAGCCGACACAGAATGCTTATGTCGAACGGTACAACCAAACAGTTCGCCATGAGTGGCTCGATCAGCATCTGTTCGAGTCAATTGAAGAAGCTCAGCGAACAGCGACTGAGTGGTTATGGATTTACAATAATGAACGGCCAAATATGGCCAATGGAGGGATCACCCCGATCCAGAAACTAGCCGCGTAAAACTCTACACGCTGCCCCGGTTAAAAATGGGGGGATTACAACTGGGGCAGACGAGGACTTCGCATAACGGAAGATCGAGATGTGAGCGGCGCAGACACGGTCGACACAGTTGTCAACGCCGGCTGAAAATTGACCCCTTTTTATCCGATATCGTCGGAGTAAAATTGACCCCCTTCCTCTTTGGCTGATGGCTCAGCCGATCTTGTTGGCAGGGCGTAGCCCCGCTTTCTTCTTGTCCTTCAGCCGATAACTGTCACCACGCAGCGGCACGATATGGCCGTGATGGAGTAGTCGATCGAGCAGTGCGGCCGTCAGCGTTGCATCGTCAGCCAGTGTCGTCGCCCAGTCCGAGAAGGACAGGTTCGACGTGATGATGATCGAGCCCCGCTCGCAACGTTTGGCGATGACCTGGAACAGCAGGTTGGCTTCATCGCGGCCGAACGGCAGGTAGTCGAGCTCATCGATCACCAGCAGCTTTGGGCCGAGAATGGCGCGATTGAAGTACGACGCCAGCTGATCCTTACGATGGGCAGTCGCAAGTTGCAGCATCAGGTCGGCAGCGGTGATGAAGCGCGTCTTGATCCGCGCCATGACCGCCCGGTATGCGAGCGCCAGCGCCAGGTGCGTCTTGCCGGTGCCGCTCGGGCCAAGCAGGACGACGTTCTCGGCTCGCTCGACAAAGGCGAGACTCGCGAGCTCCTGGATCTGGGCTTTGGGTACGCCGCTGGCGAACTCGAAGTCGTAGTCTTCAAGCGTTTTGATCGCCGGCAAAGTTGCCAGCTTGAGCAGCGTCTGGCGGGCACGTTCATGGCGGCCATCGAGCTCCGCCTTCAGCACGCGCTCGAGGAAATCGGTGAAGCTGGCTTCCTCGCTGGCTGTCGCCTGGGCGATCGCCGGATAGGCGGTGGCCACGTAACCGAGTTGCAGCTCCTCGCACATCTCGGCGAGCCGTTCTTCCTGCAACCTCATGACGACACCACCAGGTCATCGTATCGTGACAGTGGATGCTGGAGAGACTCGATGGGTGGTGGCGTCTTACGACTCACCTTTGGCATCCACTGCACCACCTGATGTGACAAAGGCTGCAGGTGTTCGCACTCCTCGAGCCAGAGATCATACGGCCGTGCCTTGAGCTCGCCATGCTCGCGCACGTTCGCGATCTCACGAAGCCATCGCTTCACCTCGAGATTGGCCGTGTCGACGTCCACGGTCAGACCGGATGAGGCGAACTGTGAGCGCAATGGCACCCAGAAGCTGTTGCGCAGGTAACGGTTGAATCGCTCGACCTTACCTTTGGTCTTCGCTCGGTACGGCCGGCACAACCGAATGCGGAAGCCGTAGTCGTTGGCCAGGGCCAGCAACGCCGGGTGGAACCGGTGCTGTCCGGGGCCGTAGGCATCCCGTTCCAGCACGACCGTCTTCATGTTGTCGAACAGCACGTGCTGTGGGACGCCGCCAAAGGCCTCGAAGGCCAGACGCAGGCACAGCAGGACGGTGTCGATCTGCTCGTCGGTGACGAACTGGATGAAGCTCAAGCGACTGCGGCCCAACGTTGCCACGAAAGCGGACAACCGGTCGCGACCGCGCCGAAGCACGATGAAGTCGACCTGCATCTGCTGGCCGGGCTTGGTCTCAAACCGGACCAACGGTTCCACCACCGGCTTTGGCTTCTGCTCGGCCAGGAACGCCTTCAGCTGGGTGATGCCACCGGGGTAACCCAGCACCTGGATCTCCCGCAGCAGGACCGTCGCCGGGATCCAGTCCGGCGAGGCGGCGGCAATGCGCTCGAGCAGGTACCCCTTAAACGGATCAAGCTTGGTGGGCCGAGGTGCCCGTGGCCCGTATCCCGGCGCCGCTTCGCTCCGCAGGTATTTGCGAACCGTGTTCCGCGAAATGCCCAGCTCGCGCTGGATCTCCTTGATGGACTTCCCCTGTCGGGCCAGCACCTTGATCTCCACAACCGTCTCCAAACTGTGCATGGCGTCGTTCCAAATGGACGCCAGCATACCCATGCAGGGGGGTCAGTTTTACTTCGACGAGGGGGGTCATTTTTACTCCGGCGTTAACACAGTCGTCGCTGCGCTGATGGCGGCGCTGGAGGAAAACCGTTTCCTGGTCAGTCTCACACCGGGCACGCGGGACAAGATGGTGGCATACGCATCGGACCCGGAGCCGTCGAAGCACGTCAGACAGCGCAGTTAGGTCCTGTACCCGGTCGTCCGTATGGGCAACAAAAAAGCCCCGACCGCTTGCGCGATCGGGGCTTTTGTTTAGATGCCTGACAGTGACCTACTCTCACACGGGGAAGCCCCGCACTACCATCGGCGCTAAGTGGTTTCACTTCTGAGTTCGGAATGGATTCAGGTGGTTCCCACTTGCTATTGCCGTCAGGCAAACCGGTTGTTTGAACCCGTCACTCCTTGCGGTTTGGGCCGCAGGCCAGGAGGTCGATACGACCCTCGCTCAGGAGGACGTTCCTTCACTGACGTTCATTCACTGAAGGTGGGTTCAAACCAAACTGTTCCCTCGGTATCAGTCAGAGACTGAGATCCTTCGGCGCGCTCAGCGTGCCTCGGGACGAGGGTAAAAAACTGGAGAAGTGATAAGTCTGCAAAGCCATCTGGTCTTTCATCTGAAAGATATTACAAGGCTTATATCCGATTCATACGACTTGGCATTGTTTCCAACCTGACCCTTCGCAGCATCCTTCGGATGTTGTTCAGAGCGAGGGGGGAGAATGCTCAAATTATATGATCAAGCCTCACGGGCAATTAGTACGGGTTAGCTCAACGCCTCACAACGCTTACACATCCCGCCTATCAACGTAGTAGTCTTCTACGGCCCTTCAGGGGACTCAAGGTCCCAGTGAGAACTTATCTTGAGGGGGGCTTCCCGCTTAGATGCTTTCAGCGGTTATCCTGTCCGAACGTAGCTACCCGGCAATGCAATTGGCATCACAACCGGAACACCAGAGGTTCGTCCACTCCGGTCCTCTCGTACTAGGAGCAGCTCCTCTCAATTCTCAAACGCCCACGGCAGATAGGGACCGAACTGTCTCACGACGTTCTAAACCCAGCTCGCGTACCACTTTAAATGGCGAACAGCCATACCCTTGGGACTGGCTTCAGCCCCAGGATGTGATGAGCCGACATCGAGGTGCCAAACACCGCCGTCGATGTGAACTCTTGGGCGGTATCAGCCTGTTATCCCCGGAGTACCTTTTATCCGTTGAGCGATGGCCCTTCCATACAGAACCACCGGATCACTATGACCTACTTTCGTACCTGCTCGACGTGTCTGTCTCGCAGTTAAGCACCCTTATGCCATTGCACTCATTGCATGATTTCCGACCATGCTGAGGGTACCTTCGCGCTCCTCCGTTACTCTTTGGGAGGAGACCGCCCCAGTCAAACTACCCACCATACACTGTCCTCGACCCGGATTACGGGCCTGAGTTAGAACCCCAACGTTATCAGGGTGGTATTTCAAGGACGACTCCACACATCCTGGCGAACATGCTTCAAAGTCTCCCACCTATCCTACACAAATAAAATCAGAGTCCAGTGTAAAGCTGTAGTAAAGGTTCACGGGGTCTTTCCGTCTAGCCGCGGGTATACGGCATCTTAACCGCAAATTCAATTTCACTGAGTCTCGGGTGGAGACAGTGTGGCCATCGTTACGCCATTCGTGCAGGTCGGAACTTACCCGACAAGGAATTTCGCTACCTTAGGACCGTTATAGTTACGGCCGCCGTTTACCGGGGCTTCGATCACGACCTTCGCCGAAGCTAAGCCGATCAATTAACCTTCCGGCACCGGGCAGGCGTCACACCCTATACGTCCACTTTCGTGTTTGCAGAGTGCTGTGTTTTTAGTAAACAGTCGCAGCCACCTGGTATCTTCGACCGCCAATAGCTTACGGGGCAAGCCCTTCACCATCAGCGGCGCACCTTCTCCCGAAGTTACGGTGCCATTTTGCCTAGTTCCTTCACCCGAGTTCTCTCAAGCGCCTTGGTATTCTCTACCTGACCACCTGTGTTGGTTTGGGGTACGGTTTGTAATTACCTGAAGCTTAGGAGCTTTTCCTGGAAGCATGGCATCAACCACTTCGCGAGCACGTTGGCTCGCTTCGGCATCGCTTCTCGGCCTTAGGATCCCGGATTTGCCAAAGATCCCAGCCTACAAGCTTGAACGCGGACAACCATCGCCGCGCCGGCCTAGCCTTCTCCGTCCCTCCATCGCAGTAATTACAAGTGCTGGAATATTAACCAGCTTCCCA